>NZ_JACBYQ010000002.1 GCF_013408295.1 Psychromicrobium silvestre | reverse complement strand
TGCTCCACACCCATGTCGATAATGCCGCCCTCGCGGGAAATACCCTGACCATAGATGATGTCGAACTCGGCAATCTTGAAGGGCGGGGCCATCTTGTTCTTGACGATCTTCGCCTTGGTCCTATTGCCCACGGAGTCCGCGCCCTCCTTGAGAGTCTGGATACGACGCACATCGATACGCACCGAGGCGTAGAACTTCAAGGCCTTTCCACCCGTGGTGGTTTCCGGACTACCGAAGAAGACGCCGATCTTTTCACGCAACTGGTTAATGAAGATCGCCGTGGTTTTGGTCTGGTTGAGTCGTCCGGTGATTTTACGCAGTGCCTGGCTCATCAAACGAGCTTGTAGACCGACGTGACTATCACCCATCTCGCCTTCAATTTCGGCGCGGGGTACCAGTGCGGCTACCGAGTCGATCACCACGATGTCGAGCGAGCCGGAGCCGATCAGCATGTCCATGATCTCTAGAGCCTGCTCGCCGGTATCCGGCTGGGAGACCAAAAGCGAGTCCACATCGACCCCGAGTTTGGCAGCATATTCCGGATCCAAGGCATGCTCCGCGTCGATGAAGGCAGCGATGCCACCATTGCGCTGAGCGTTAGCCACCGCATGCAAAGCCACCGTGGTCTTACCGGAAGACTCCGGACCATAAATCTCCACCACGCGTCCACGCGGCAAGCCACCAATACCCAGCGCGACATCCAAGGCAATTGAACCGGTAGGAATGGTTTCGATCGGTGCCCGGACTTCATCGCCCAGCCGCATAATCGAACCCTTGCCGTACTGCTTGTCGATCTGGGCTAGCGCTGCTTCTAGCGCCTTCTCGCGATCTGGTGATGCTGCCATGCTGACACCTCAGTGCTTTCTTTTCAGTGCTCGTCTGCTTTTCCTGCGGCTCGGCTATCCGTCGAACCCGTTACCCTCGACGCTACGACCGAGCACCGACAATATTCGTTTCGTCGTCCGGAAACCGGTCGAATGTGGATAATTCGGCCTTGTCACCCAACAGCCATCCAAGTGACGAATGGAGGGCAAAACCGTACCTCAGGAGAAGCTATTTTTCTCTGCTTCAAAGCCTACAGTTATCCGAACAGATATTCGAATACTTCTTCGGCGTGTCCACGATAGAAAGCGAAGGAGCTAAGCCTTCGGTGCAACATCCTTACCCAGCCTGCGCGCCATCGGCACACCCTGAATCTCACAAACTGCATGCCAAATCGCCTTAGGCGACACCCCGGCGTCGAGCGCCTCCTTAGCACTGCGCCCACCAACTTTTGCCAATACCAAATCCTCGGCTAACGATCGCGCGTATCCCACACCAAACTCGTCATCCATCAGTCGCCAAAACTCGCTCACCCGCATTATTCGATCCTCCCACTAGAATGTTCCAATGACGACCCCGCAACCAGGACCAGCTGAGCCCGCCGCTCAGAATCGTCCCGACGAAGAGGCCATCAAAGCCGCCGAAGAACAATTGAGTCTGCTTTGGCGTCGCTCCCGTGCGGCTTCCTATCAACTTGCTCGTGCCGTACACCCAGACCTTGAGCCTTCGGCCTATGGTTTATTGGCTATTTTGTTCAATGACGGCCCCATGCGGCTGACCGATCTGGCCGCAAATATCGGAGTTGGCAAGCCCTCGGTAAGCCGCCAGATCGCTTTTCTGCAAGATATCGGTCTGGTCCACAAACTCGACGATCCACAAGACGGTCGCGCCCAGCTCATCCACCTGACGGAAAAGGGAACACATCAGGTCAAGCAGAGCCAGACCGCTCGAAAGCAAGCCCTGGATGATCGTTTGGCGGCCTGGTCCCCTGCGGATGTCCGGGAGTTTGCCCGACTATTGCGTAAATTCAGCGAGAACTATTACGAAAACTAGCCGGTAGCACTGAGTCCGGGCATGGCGATGCCCGGCACCACCGCAGTGCCGGGCATCGGTTAAGTTATTAGTTGTAGGCGGGCGACGGGAACTCTGCAGAGAATTCGTCGTCTAGCGTGCGCCCATAGCGAGCGGCGAAATCTTGCGGAACGGTGTCCGGCACTGCCAATCCTTCGGCCACTGCCAACCGGTCGCTGACCTCGCGTAGCATCATCGACAACGGGACATCAAGAGCCCCGCAGATCGATGAAAGCAGCTCGGAAGAAGCTTCCTTCTGACCACGCTCGACTTCACTCAAATAGCCCAGTGAGACCCGAGCGTTATGCGAAACTTCGCGCAAAGTACGTCCTTGACGCTGACGCAGGTCTCGCAGAACGTCCCCAATTTCATGACGGATAACTACCAGCTTCTTGCCGCTGCCGGAATCCGCCTTGGCCTCGTTTGCCAAACCCACATCACGCCAGCGCACCACGCCGTTTACGGATACGGGTTGTTTCACCATTTACTCCCTTTGGCTCTCCCCTGACGGGGAACTTATGCTTCCATCTTAGGCGGTTATCTGCCGCCCGGATATATTGACCAACTAACGATCAAATTGTTTTGTTCCCGGTTGCTTCCCGAAAGTTTGCTGTGAGGAGTTTACGACGTCGGCCAGCAGGCTCAGCGCGCTATGCCGGGCTTGCGCTCTAATCGCCTCACGGTCGCCGTCGAAGTGATATTCCCGGTATTGGGCGACACCATTTAGAGCGACTGCCAGGAACACCGTGCCAACGGCTTTACCGTCGTGGGCCTCGGGACCTGCGGCGCCGGTGGTGGCGAGCCCGACGTTCGCACCGGTGATCCGGCAAACGCCAAGGGCCATCTGCACGGCGACTTCTCCATCGACCGAGCCAACGCGTTCCAGCAGTTCCTCGGAGACACCGAGCACAGAGGCTTTGACGCTGTTCTGATAAGCCACCACTCCGCCCTGGAAGGTTGCGGAGACCCCGGGCACGCCCACCAGTTCCGTAGCCACTGCACCACCGGTGAGGGATTCCGCCGTGGCTAGGCTCAGCCCGCGTTCAATCAGCGAGGCAACCAACTCGGCGGTACTCGGCCCGGTGCTCATTCGGAGCCTGTTCCTTGTGTTCCTTGGTTTCCGGCTCGCCGCAGCCGCACTGCTTGAACAATGTAATCGAGGCCCGTGACCAGGGTGACGATCAGTGCGGCCAGCATCATGATGAGCGCCACCAAGCTAAGCCAAGGCCACTGCGGGGTAAACGGAAGAAGATACAGCAGGATGGCTGCGGTCTGCAGCACGGTCTTGATTTTGCCGCCTCGGGAAGCCGGGATGACCCCGTACCTGATCACCACGAAGCGCAACACCGTGATACCCAGTTCACGGACCAGCATCAGCACGGTGATCCACCAGGGCAACTCCCCCAGGCCGGAAAGTAGCAGCAGCGCCGCACCGATCAGTAGTTTGTCCGCAATCGGATCGGCAATCTTGCCGAAATCGGTGATCAGGCCGCGGCTGCGAGCCAGATCGCCGTCGAGCTTATCGGTGTAAATGGCTACCGCAAAGGTAAGCACACCAGCCCAGCGCCACCAGGAGTATTGGGCCGAATCGGCGAGCATAAACCACACAAAAAAGGGCACCAGCAAAATTCGCAGCACGGTCAGTACATTGGCAATATTCAGTGCCGGCACTGGCTGGGTTTCCGAATTAGTCACAACAACTACCTTAGCCCGGAGCCACCGTTAAACGTCGAGTAAACGGCGAGTGTGGAGATCTGCACCTTATTCGTGCTTCATAAGATGCAGATCTCCACACTCGAAAAGGGGAACGGTGTCCCTGAGGGGAAACGGGAGCCTCGGAGGGAAACGGCTCGAAGGCGATGCTTAGCGGCCGGTCAGACTCCAGGCGTCCTCGCCATCATCATCATCGCCGTCGTGATAATCCACTGCCTGAGCCCGTGCATCTAAGTCTTCAGCCACCAAGTCCACGCCGAAGCCCTGATTGACATTGGCGTTCGCAGCCAGCGCCTCCGTGGTCGGGCTGACCGGGGCGGCGGGTCCATCACCACGGATGGCAGCCAGGGTGGCCGCCAGATCATCGGGCTTGACCAGCACATCTCGCGCTTTGGAACCCTCAGAGGGGCCAACCACGCCACGCGATTCCAGCAGGTCCATCAGGCGACCGGCTTTAGCGAATCCGACGCGCAGCTTACGCTGCAACATCGAGGTGGAGCCGAATTGAGTGGTCACCACTAATTCGGTGGCTTGCAACAACACATCCAGATCGTCGCCGATCTCCTCGTCCACCTGTTTCTTGGGTGCTTCCACCGCGACGTCGTCGCGATAGACAGCTTGCAACTGACCCTTGACGTGCTCCACCACCTGGCGGATCTCCGACTCAGTCACCCAGGCACCCTGCACACGAATTGCCTTTGAGGCGCCCATCGGCAGGAACAAAGCATCACCCTGACCCAAGAGCTTCTCCGCACCCGGCTGGTCCAAGACCACTCGGGAATCGGTCACCGAGGAGGTGGCGAAGGCCATCCGGGAAGGCACATTGGCCTTGATTAGGCCGGTCACCACATCAACCGAAGGTCGCTGGGTAGCGAGCACCAGGTGGATACCGGCGGCACGGGCCAACTGGGTGATTCGGACAATGGAATCTTCCACGTCACGCGGCGCAACCATCATCAAATCGGCAAGCTCGTCCACAATCACCAAGAGGTACGGATAGGGCTTGAGCACCCGCTTGGAATCCACCGGCAGCTTGACCTTGCCGGCCCGCACCGCCTTATTGAAATCATCGATGTGCTTGAAACCAAAGTTGGACAGATCGTCGTAGCGAGTGTCCATCTCTCGTACCACCCACTGCAAGGCCTCGGCAGCCTTCTTGGGGTTGGTGATGATCGGCGTTATCAAGTGCGGCACACCTTCATAGGCGGTGAGCTCCACGCGCTTCGGATCGACCATCACCATCCGGACCTCATCCGGGGTGGCCCGCATCAGGATCGAGGTGATCATCGAGTTCACAAACGAGGACTTACCGGCACCGGTTGCACCGGCCACCAGCAAGTGCGGCATCTTGGCCAGGTTGGCCACCACGAAGCCGCCCTCAACATCCTTACCCACGCCCATCACCATCGGATGGTCGGTGCGTCGGGCGTTCTGCGAACGCAGCACATCGCCGAGCGAAACAATTTCCTTGTCCACATTCGGAATTTCAATGCCGATCGCACTCTTGCCGGGGATCGGCGAGAGGATCCGGACATCGGCGCTGGCCACCGCATAGGAGATGTTCTTGCTCAGCGCGGTAACCCGCTCCACCTTGGTACCCGGACCGAGTTCGATTTCATAGCGGGTCACGGTCGGTCCGCGGGAGAAACCTGTCACCTGGGCGTCGACCTTGAACTGGTCAAGCACCTCGGTCAACCGGGCCACCACGGCATCATTCGCCTCGGTACGCTCCTTCGGGGCAGATCCCGGGGTCAGTACCTCGTTATTCGGCAGGGTGTAAGTGACATCCCCGGCCAGGCTGAGTTGCTCGGAACGCTGCGGGATCGGAGTGGTCGGCGCTTGCGGAGCCACGTGATGGACGGCAATCGTTGGATTGGCCATCGGCTTCGGCGGTGCGTCCGCCAGGGCAGCCACGGTCGAAATGGCCTCGGTGACCGGTTCCGTGGGGTTCAAATCGGTGGGCAGACCCTGCGCGGATTTGAGTTCGTTGACAGCAATCTCCGCTTTGGTCGGTCGCCGTACGCCCGGCGGGATCAATGGAGTAGTCTGCGCGGCAGCAGCCGATTCATCATCGACCAAGGCGTGCTCGAAGGCCTCGTCACCGGTAAAGCCGTCAAGCAGTGAGCCGTCTTCCTCGTCCTTCTTGCGACCGAATAGACCGCGTTTGCTGTGCTCTTTTTTAGGCTTCGGGCTGCTATCCCGATCATATAAGTAGCTCTGGTCGTGGCCGTCACGATCTGCATCTGGATGCAGGTCTTGACCCATCAAATGCTCGTAGAGATGCCGAAGCCGGGAAGGGATAGCCCGGAAGGGAGTCGCCGTGACAATCAGCAGACTGATGAAAGCCACCAGCGCATAGACCAAAACAGCAAGCCAGAGGTTGAGCGCGGCAATTGGCGCGGCGGCCAGGAAACCGATCGTTCCGCCCGCGCCACTAACCCCGGCGAAGCCACTGGACAGGCTGGGCTGACCGCCCGCCAGATGCGCAATCGCAGCACCGGCAACGGTCATAATGGAAAACCCGATGGCCACCCGATTATTTGCTCGGACATTTTCGGGATAGCGGAACTGGCCTATCGAGCAAATCACCAGCATGAGCGGCAAAAGCAGCCCCATCCAACCGAAAGTTCCGGCCACAATTCCGTGCACGCCGTCGGCGAACCATCCGGTCAATCCCCACCATTCGAAGGTGGCAATGCCCACCGCGAGCAGTAGCAATAAGAACGCACTGCCGTCGCGACGTGTGGCCGGGTCCAGGCCAGAGACATCGTGGCCAATCCGGCGGAAGCCAGCGCCGATGGCATGGGCAATGCCCTGCCACAGCCCAGCGATGGCCCGAACGGGCCAGGGCTGCACCTCGGGTTCGGGTTGTTTGCGCGTGCGAGTAGAGCTAGCCGTTGTCTTACTCTTCGCCTGGGGGGCGCGACTAGCTGCGGGGCGCACGGGGGAAGTACGAGTCGCCATAGCTTCACGCTACCTGTGCAAAGGCTGTTTTCCTGGGATTTGGAGGCTTTTCCGGCCAAACAGCTTGAGAAGGACGCTTAAATGTTCGACGGCGGTGCCTCCCCTCGCTCTGTCATCCCCCGGCCCAGGCCCAGGGATCGCGTTAGTTCAATGACCTCGGGATAGCCCAATGACGAGTCAGTGGGCTATCCCGAAGCTAATGGGCTATCCCGAACAGAAAGCACCGGACAGCAAGGAAAACAGCGACGAAGGAACCGGATCGCAGAAGATGCTTAGCTATTTGAGCCCGGCCATCTTGATGTTGCCAATGATCTGCCGTTGGAAGGCTAGGAACAGGATGATCACTGGAGCCGCGGCAAGTACGGACCCTGCCATTAGCAGCCCCAACTCGGTATTGCGCTCCGATCGGAAGGTCGCCAGGTACTGCTGGACCACAAAACGCTCCGGGCTGGTAATGGTCATAATTGGCCAAACATAGGAGTTCCAGTACCCCAGAAAAGCCGCGATTCCCATCACGATGAAGGGCGGCTTCGACAGCGGCAGGAAGAGCCGCCAGAAAATCGTAAAACGACCACAGCCATCGAGCATTGCGGCCTCTTCAAGGCTGACCGGAATGTTCAGGTAGAACTGCCGGATAAAGAACACGGTGCCAGCGCTCGCGGCCCCCGGGATCACCAGCACTGCGAGGGTATCGAGCATATAAAGGTTGGTTACCACCACAAAGCTAGTGAGCAGGATCGTCATACCCGGGATAAACATGGTGGTGATCACAATTGCCCAAAGCGTGCGCTTGAACCGGAACTCCAACCGAGCGAAGGCGTAGGCGGCAACCGAGTTGACCGCGAGCGTCAGCACGGTGAACAACACCGCACCTAAGAAAGTCCAAGCCAGGGTCTGTACGAAGGTCGGGTCGCTCAGGATCTGTGCGTAGTTCTCCCATTTCCAGACCTCCGGGAAGAACTGGAAGGGCGTAGAGATCACCTCGGTCTTAGCCTTAAACCCGGCGATAACCATCCAAGCCAGCGGGAAAAGCGCAGCAATAACGAAGATCAGACCGGCCAGTATCTTTCCGATCAGCACCACCCAGCCAGCTGCCGTGCGCGGAGCAGAGCGGCGGGAGCGCAACTTGCCGGTGAGCACAGCGGGAGGAGTTTCTTGTACGGCAGTCATCTCAGTCCACCAGCCTCTCCGAGTTGACGAACTTGAACACCAGCGCGGACACCGAGCCGAGCACCACGAAAAGTAGTAGGGCAGCTGCAATCGAGTAGCCGACATCGATATCGTTCCGGAAGTGGTTGAAAATGAACAGATTTGGCAGCGTGGTCGAGTCGAGTGGGCCACCACCGGTCATCACCAGGGGTAGTTCGAACTGCTGAATGGCACCGATGAATCCGGTAATCAGCAGGTATAACACCACGTTTTTCATCTGCGGAAGCGTGATGAACCTGGTCTTCTGCCACCAGCTTGCCCCCTCCATGGCGGCGGCTTCGTAGAACTCCGAGGGAATGTCCACCATCGCGGCCACCATGATGAGCGAGGTCAGCCCCATCCCGAGCCAGATGGCTGGAACGGCGATGGAGACCAGCGCCCAGGCGGGATCCCCCAGCCAGGCGGTTGGCGCAATGCCGAAGCGCCCGAGGAACCAGTTCAGCAGGCCCCCGGAGTAGTTGTAAATAAGGGCAAAGATGATCGAGGTGATCACCCCGGAGATGATGGTCGGGATATAGATGCTGACCTTGAGCAGCCCCGCGAATCGCTTCGACACGCTCACCACGAGGCTAGAGAACAGGAACGCCAACACCAACATGATCGGCACGGTCATTGCCACGAACAAGAACCCCCGCCCCACGGAGCCCCAGAAAAGCGGGTCGCTGAGTACGTCGATAAAGTTCTTGAATCCAACGAACTCCGGATCCTTGTAGAAACTCCAGTCTTGGAAGGACAGAAACCCGGCATAGACGGTAGGCCAGATGACGAAGATCCCGAGCAACACCAACACGGGCAGCAGAAGCAGATAGGCAACTTTCCCGTCTCGGCGTCCGCTGCTAGGCGCGTCCTTGCGGCTCTTAGTACGAGTGGCCCGTGTAGCCGCCCCTTGTTCAGTGGTCATGTTCTGGATCCCGTCATCCTTGTCGAAACGTAGCGAGTGGGCGCCGAGCGAACCCCTCTTGATGAACGATTTACTTGGCTGGCGCCTTAGCGGCTAGCCCATCCTTGTCGATCACTGTCTTGATCGACTTCTCTGCAGTGCCGATGGCATCCGAGGCCGAGGCCGCCCCCTTCATCACGGATTCCATCGCGGTGCCGACGGCTAGCGAAATGTCCCAGGGGTACTTTGGCTCCGGAATGCCGGTGGGCAGAATGTCCTTCACAATGACGCTCGACCATGGTGCTTTCGCCGCGCCATCGGTAGCGGCAACCGCATCCTGCACCGACTGACGCACCGGAATCTTGGTGAACTGGGTGCCGGTAAAGAAGGGCACCAGGTTCTGCGGATCGTCGGCGAGCGCCCAGGTGATGAACTTGCCTGCCGCTTCCGAGCCCTTGCTCTTGGCGTCGATGACCCACTTGAAGTTGCCCAGGGTGGTGGCACCACGGCCTTCGGCATCGGCCGCAGAGGGGAAAGCCCCCACTCCGGTCTTTTCCAGCAGATCGGGATAGTCGGATCCAATCTCGGACATCATCCAAGAACCAGATACCTTGAACGCGACCTTCTGCTGCCCAAAGTCTTTACCCTCCACGTAGGCGGCGAGCGGCTGCTTCGGCATGTAGCCGTTGTCCCAGAGCTGCTTGTACTTGTCCATCAGTGACTTATAGCCGTCGTCGTTGATATTCGGCGACTTCCAGTCGTCGCTAAGCGCGGTGTGGCCGGAAAAGTTGTACTGCTGCCCTACCGAGGACCAAGCAAAGGTGGCACCATCGGAGGCTGGCGCAATGCAATATTGCCCATCCGCAAGGGTCGGTTTGATCTTGGCGCAGGCAGCGAGCAGTTCATCCCAGGTCTTCGGACCCTGATCGGCGTTGACACCGGCAGCCTTGAGCAGGTCTTTGTTCCAGAACAGCACCGTCTGGGGTTCAAGCAGCAGCGGATAGGCATAGAACTTTCCGCCAACTGCGGAGATGGGCTTCGCAGCATCGAGAATCTCGCCGAGTTTGTCCGCCGCGACAACCTTGTCCAATTCGTAAAATTGACCGGCATCGACCGCTTCCTGAATGCTGCCGGAGAAGGTATAGACATCGGGAGCTTTCCCGGCAGCCTGCGCCGCTTTCATCTTCTGGTCCCAGGCATCGGCTGGCACTTCGGTATCAACAACCTTGATCGCGGACTGCGATTCGTTGAATTTCTTGACAATCTCGGCGTACCACTTATTCTCAACCGGGGTGAAGGTACGGTGCCAAAACTGCAAGGTGGTGACGCCGGAGGCGGCCGAACTGCCGCCCGCCGATTCTCCGGGTTTACCCGAACCGCAGGCTGCCAGCCCGCCGAGCGCCGGCACCAGCGCCGCCAGTCCGGCCGCCCGAAGCACGTTGCGTCGACTGAAACTCGATCCTTGCGGGAAGAACTGCTGATTTGTAGATTCCACTGTGAACCCCTCACCTTGTCATCGCAGCCGACGGGAAGGTCCGCGGGCTGCATGTGTTCTCGAACCGATCACAGCGCTCAGGGACCCCCACGGTGCGAGTCGCTGTAATCGATTGCCCCCATACTAGGCATCTTCATGATTACCCCGTCAAGACATTTGAGAAATCGATTACATTTGATTAGGGTGAAGGCACGAAACTTTTCAGTCAGAGAGGACTGCCATGACTTACCTCCTGCCCACCCCCGCCAGTCGCCCGGAGGGCGAGCCTCAGCTTATCTACACGGTGGCTTCGGGTGACTTGCGGCTGAGCGCCAATCAGAAGTGCTGGTCCACTCAGCAACAGCTGGAGGCGGACTTCACCACTGCGGTAGAAAAGTTCGGTTTCCGGGTCAAACGAGCCCATGGCGTGGACGAAACAACCGGACACGGGTTCATTGACTCCCAGCGCAAGGGGATTGAGGTCTTCAAGGACATTCCGGTGGACGCCCCGCTTGTGGTGGTGGACGCCGTCTGGCAATACAGCCATCACGTATTGCCAGGACTGCGCACCCACCGCGGCCCCATCCTGGTGGTGGCCAATTGGGCCGGTGACTACCCGGGACTGGTTGGCTTGCTCAATCTAACCGGCAGCATGACCAAAGCCGGAGTGGACCATTCGGCGCTGTGGAGCGAGGACTTCAGCGATACCTGGGCACTGGGCCACCTGGAGGCCTGGCTAACCCAGGGAAAAATCATCCACGACACCTCGCATATCCGCGATTTGCCTGCGCTCCCGGCGAACGAGGAAGTGGCCTTGGGCACCGCGCTTGCCGAACAGCTCAAGGCGGATAAGGCGATCATCGGTGTCTTCGACGAGGGCTGCATGGGCATGTACAACGCCATCATCGATGATGAACTGCTCAACCCCTTGGGGATCTACAAGGAACGGCTTTCGCAGAGCGCTCTGGTGGCCGAAATGCTTAAGGTTCCGGATACAGAGGCGACGGCGGTCAAGGACTGGCTGGATCAGGCCGGCCTGCGCTTCGACTTCGGAACCGACGAGGCCACCGAGCTCACCCCTGCGCAGGTACACAGCCAGCTAAAAATGTACATCGCGGCACTTCGGATCGCCGATGACTTCGGGTTGGACGCGGTGGGCATCCAATACCAGCAGGGGCTCAAGGACACGGTGCCAGCCAGCGATCTGGCCGAGGGCTTACTCAATAATGTCGAACGCCCCCCGGTTTTCAGCCGGGATGGCTCCCGCGAGCTCTATCCGGCTCAAGCCCTGCCACATTTCAACGAGGTCGATGAAGGCGTGGCCGTTGATGCCCTGGTGACCAACCGGATCTGGACAGCGATGGGCTTTGACCCGGCCAACACCCTGCACGATATCCGCTGGGGCGAGGAATACAACGGCGAATTTGTCTGGGTCTTTGAGATCTCTGGAGCGGTACCGGCCAGCCATAATGGCGGTTATCAGAACAGTTACAGCATGCGTCAGCCACCGATGTTCTTCCCGCTCGGCGGTGGAACCCTCTCCGGAGTGTCCAAACCAGGCGAAATCGTCTGGTCCAGGGTGTTCATTATGGACGGCGTATTGCACTTGGACCTAGGTCGTGGCCATGTTGTCGGCCTGCCTGCCGAGGAGACACAACGGCGGCTGGACGCCACCGACCCACAGTGGCCCATTATGCATGCCGTGCTGGACGGGGTAAGCCGGGACCAGTTGATGGCGCGGCACAAGGCAAATCATCTACAAGTTGCCTACACTCCGGACGCGCAGAGCGCCGATAAAGCGCTGCTCGCCAAGGCCGCCATGTTCACTCAATTGGGGGTCCGGGTACACATTGCGGGTACCGTTAACATCATCTAGTCGACTAACCCAGGCAGAGGTAAGGGACCCATGGTCAAAATCAGCGACGTCGCCCGCGAGGCAGGTGTTTCTGTAGCCACGGTTTCCCGGGCTTTAAACAATCTGGACACCGTCCGGCCGGATCTGGCTGCGCAAGTCCACCAGGCCGCCTCCCGCCTCGGTTATCGACCTAATTCGCTGGCCCGCAACCTGCGCAAACAAAGCACCCAGGTCTGGGCTCTGGTCATCTCCGATATTGAGAACCCGTTTTTCACCGCGGTTGCCCGCGGGGTTGAGGATACCGCTCAGCAGAACGGCTACTCCGTGATGCTCTGTAATTCGGACGAAGATCCGGAGAAGGAAGCTCGTTACCTCTCGGTTGCCGGGCAGGACCGGGTAGCCGGGGTCATTCTCTCGCCACACAGTGCCAGCACCGACGTCTCCTCGCTCAATCACATTCCGCTTGTGGTTATCGACCGGGCGCTGAACGCGCCTTTCGATGTGGTCCTGGTGCACTCTCGGCTGGGCGCTGAACAGGCCACCCGCCATCTGCTCGAGCAGGGCTGGCAGCGTCCGGCTTGTATCACCGGTCCAGAGGACGCCGAGACCGCCGTGGAGCGTCGCGAAGGCTACCTACAGGCACTTCGGGGCACCGAGATCGAGGCGCAGGTGAAGCACCAGCCGTTCCGCAGTCCGGACGGCGCTGTGGCCACAGCGGCGCTGCTGGACGGAGATAATCCGCCGGACTCCTTTTTTGTCGGCAACGCCTCCTTAGCCCTCGGCGTGCTGGCCGAATTGTCCAGACGCGGACTCAAGCCGGGGACCGACGTCGGACTGATCAGCTTTGATGACGCACCTTGGGCCCCCTTTATTGACCCGCCCATCTCGGTGGTCGCTCAGCCTGCCTACGATATTGGTGTCCAGGCTGCCCAATTGTTGGTCGAACGGATCGCGAACACCGGACCGCGGGCACCGAGGGAAGTTAACCTGGCCACCACCCTCATTTTCCGGGAGAGTTCCCGGAAGCTCGGCTAGGCTCCAGCTTTAGGCCTCACCCTTTGGGGGCTTACGACGGCGACGCTCGGCCAGCTGCCACCGGCCGGCTGAGCGGTCTGTGCGGGTACAAAGCGAGCTTCGCCCTGCCGGACCACCACTTGACCGAGCACCTTACCCGCCACTATCGGCCAGGTTCCGTTTTGGGCGGTCACCGTAATGCTGTTCGAAGCGGCGTCGTAGACAAGTCCGCTCCAGGCGTGCAGCAGACCGAAGGAAGCCATCGAACGCGCGTAGTGGTCGCCGCATTCCATCTCATTGAAGGGGTTGCGGCGCCTTCCGGAGAAGCGCTGCCGCACCTCTTCGACCACCCGTTGTGCTGCCTCGTGGCGGCCTTCAAGAGCTAAGCCAATCGCCGCCGAATATTCGAGTCCGGTCCACACCTCATTGCAGTACGGGAAGGGCCGTAGCGGCCGCTCTCCGCGTGGGAAAGTGCAGTTCAGCAGGCCTTGTTCGTCGCCCAGCGCATAGCTGCGCAGGTGATTGAAGTGGGCGTGGAAATCGCCGCGGTGGTTCTGTTCTAAGACAGAATCGAGCGCTTTGGCAATGTGTACTGGATTTAGCCCCGTGTTAAGCCCGGAGAGCTGAGCCATCGAGTGCCCCACAAGCTGATCGCTCGTGCTGCCCGAACCAATCTGCAGCGCCGGGTTCACCAGATCATCGGACCCCTCATCGGCGCCCTCGTGGTCGTACCGAATCCGCAGCCCCTCGGCGATATTCTCCTCAAGCAGCGGCGGGATGATTTTCTGCTGATAATAGTCGCCGTTGAAGAGCAGTTCCTCGGTTCCCGCCGCGCCACTATCGAGCAGGCGGCGGCACTTGGCACCGAATTCCGCATCGTCTAACCGCTCGGCGAGTTCAACACAGGCAGCAAGCGCTGCCAGATACCAGGACTGGTTCACCCCGCTTGGCCCGTAATACTCCACATCCATGGTGTTGTGTTGGCAGCCCTCCATCACGCCGTCTTGATCGGCATCCCAGCCATTCGGGATCCAGGCGAACTCCATCGCTCGTTTCGCTCCGGGCCAGAGCCGTCGCAATCGCTCGGTATCTCCGGAAAGTTGCCAGGTCCGGAATAGCCGCATAATGGTACCCATCTGGCCGTCCGCCGCCGCTACCGGCCACTGGGTACCGTTTTCATCCAGCGGGAGGCAGGCGCGGAAACTCATTCTTCCCTGGTCATCGAGGGTGTGCAGGAACTCCACCTCGCGCATACTCCAGGCCAGCTCCGGGAAGAGTTGTTCCAGCGCGTACTGATAGTTCCACACGTGGGTGCAGGAGCCGTGGCAGCTGCCCTCATGGGGATTGCTGCCCTCCCAAGCCAGGAAGGTGCCGTCCGCGCTGCGCAGGCAGGTCTGCGATTTGAGCACCGCGAGATTGGAGAGGGCGGCGTCCACTGCGGCCGCGGGGAGATCCGAGTCGGCCAGCGCGGAGACGAAGCTTTTGGTGCGGGATTCCAGTTCGGTGAGCCTGGGGCGTAACTGCTCGACGACGTCGGCCGCGTCTCGGTATTGGCTCGCGTAGTGATTGCCAATAATAAGGTCGCCATAGACGCCTTTTTCGGTCCACGCTCGCCGGTTCGGGAAGTGCCAGGCGATCAGGAAACCAAAGTCCGCACTCTCCCCCGGCTCAAGTTCCTTGCTCACCACGAGCGAGCCGGTGGGTACCTGGGCGCTCTCCTCCGGTTCGTCGAGGAGTCCGTCCGCGGAGAAGTCATCCCAGAAGTCCAGTAGCGAATCCCCCCAAGAACGTTTTGCCCAGCTGGTCCGGCTGGAGGAGACCGGATCCAGGGCGGCCAGCGCCAGAGTGCCAAAAGCTTCGTCCTGTTCGGAAACCTCGTTTGAACTGCCACTGAGAACGGTACCGGCAGCGGTTTCCAGACGTTCGAAACGATTGCCCTTCGGCAATTGCTGATCACGATGGTGGCCAACCACATTGAGCACATTGGCTGCCACCGAAACCTGCAAGGTCTCCTGCCCGGTATTGCGCACCGTGGCCCGGTAGATCAGAGCCGGAATGCTACTCGCCGCAACATCTCCTGGAACCAGCGGATTATAGGCCTGGACCCGCACCTCAACCGGCAACTTCTGATCATGGAGTAGCACTTGTCCGAAGGGATAGGCCGCGTGAAATTCGGCGTCGCTAAAACGGGGCAGCCCGGCCAGCGGACGACGGCTGCCATCGGGGCCTTCGAATTGGTCATCGGGAATGGGACCTTCGAGCAGACGAGTATGCCGTTGATCCGCGCCGGCCAAATGCAGGGCGAAAAAGGAATCCGGTGAGAAGCCCTTGGCCGGCCGGTTGAACAGCTCCCAATCAACCAATTGCCCCGTGCCACTGAGCGAAATACAGCCGGTGCCGATGCCCCCGATGGGCATTTTCAGTCGGCTCAGTTCCGCACCAGAAAAGCAGCGGACCACGGGCCAGTCGTTGACTGGTTGGGCATTAATGCTTTGAGGGATCACGTAAAACCTGCACTTTTATTCGAGGCGACGATCAATGGGAGGTTCAGTCAAGTTCAGCTCAGCGGTTCCATGGGCTCGCCCGCAAGTTCCAGTTCATCGGCGCTGGGAAACTCCGGACGTTTCGCCGCAGGCCTATCCAGGTAGAAATAAGAGGTCGAGGCAATATCGTCGCGCAGGGGGTTATAGCGGTGCCGGGAACGCCAGCCCAGGGCCTGAATATCGACCGTGAGATCCTGCTGAAAGTGAATCGGATCGAGGATGTGCCAGCGGTACAGCCCAAAGCGCTGCTGGGAGTGATACAGCCCGTCCGGTCGGATCACCTGGGGCATTCCTAAATAGGGCGTGTTGTACTCGGTGTAACCCTGGCCAGGCACATCAAAGTTCCAAGCACCGCCGAAGTAATCCTCGGTGCCGGTACCGGCAATGGTCGGCCAGGAGCCATCGGCCTGTTCGGTATCGCCGTCCAGATAGAACTTGATCTCTCCCTCACCCCACCAGCCGGGGCTATTCACGCCCCAGGCCAGGTAGGTTCCAACGTAGTGGCCCTGGCCCTGGATACCGGTCAGAATCGGATGCGTCTGTCTGTCCGGCAGCGGATTGGAGCGGCGGTACTGGGCGTGGAAGTATCCTGCCCCGGCTACCTCTTCGGGGTTCTCATAGCTTTCGTAGCTCACCTGGTAGTAGAGCGTGGCCTGGTTCTCCACCAGGTTCTCCACGGTGATCCTGGCAGCCTGGCTAAAGGGCATCGGCCAGTAGGAGTTGAAGCCGCCATGCGGATTCGCCGCGATCATCGCCGAGGAGACCTGGGCGAAACGTCCCCAACCATTGGCGAAGAAATCCCCCAGCGGCACCTCGACGGCGGGTTCCTCCGAGCCGTCCCAGTAGGCTCTGAGCACCAGACTGCGCCAGTGATCGCGATGTGTGGTGAGCCAAATATGGGTGATCTTGCCTGGACCATCGATTTTGGCGAGTTCGAAAGTGGAACGTCCGGCAATATCGACCGAAGGTGAAACCTTCCAACCAACACCCAGATCGATAGCGCATTCGGCACCGGTGCCCTCGGTGGCCCTGCCCCCGCCGCCCTTGGAGCCATCAAAATTTTCCGGGGAAATGGAACGGCTCTGCACCTTGCGAAGCTTGGAAATATCCTGCTGGGGAAGCATCTTTGCTCAACCTCTCGACGAGTAATCGTTTACAGAAACGCTAAGGCAAGCCGCGGAGTCAAGTCAAGAGCACGGCGGTGTTCTATGAATATTTTGCTCTTCGCGCCCGGTAAACGATTTCTTAACCGTGACCAATCCTCGATAAACTCTCGGGATAGTCCACTAGCTTCGGGATAGTCCACTAGCCGTTCAATGGACTATCCCGAAGTCAATGAGCTATCGCGAAAAAGACGCCTCACTAAGTCGGGCAGAAACTGGTTACCCCGGGCACGATGACCCGGCGCTGCGGCTTAGGCTTCCAGGACCACCGGGACGATCATCGGGCGGCGACGCAAGCGCCGATTCACCCAGGTGCCCACCACCCGGCGAACCACTTGCTGCAACTGATAGGTGGTGTGATCCGTCGAAGCCGTGACAGCCTCTTCCAAAGCCGCGTTGATCTTCGGAATGATCTCGTCGAAGACCGAATCGTCCTCGGCCACGCCGCGGGCGTGAATTTCCGGACCGGAGACGATCTTGCCGGTTGTTTTATTCACCACGGTGACAATCGAAATAAAGCCTTCATCGCCCAGCACCCGGCGATCCTTCAAATCGGTTTCGGTCACCTCGCCAATGCTGGTTCCGTCCACATAGACGAAGCCGCATTCCACCTGGCCGACAATCCGGGCTTGGTGGTCCTTCAGATCCACCACGGTGCCGCCGTCGGTCAACAAGACATTCTCGGCCGGTACACCGCTGCTCTGCGCGATCCGACCATTAGCAATCAGGTGCCTGGTTTCACCGTGCACCGGCATCACGTTACGAGGTTGGATGATGTTGTAGCAGTAGAGCAGCTCGCCCGCTGCGGCGTGTCCGGAGACGTGCACCTTGGCATTGCCCTTGTGGATCACATCGGCACCTAGCTTGAGCAGGCCGTTGATCACCCGGAAGACCGCGTTTTCATTACCGGGGATCAGCGAGGAAGCCAGGATCACGGTATCCCCCTGCCCTACCTGCACCCGGTGGTCGCCGTTAGCCATCCGGGACAGGGCTGCCATTGGCTCACCCTGGGATCCGGTGCTCATCAGCACCACCTGGTTATCCGGCAGATTGTCGACATTCTTGAGATCCACCAAAATGCCCGGCGGCACCTCAAGGTAGCCCAATTGCGAGGCGATGCCCATATTGCGCACCATTGAACGCCCCACAAAGGCCACCTTGCGGCCGTGCAGCGCCGCCGCATTGAGCACTTGCTGAACCCGGTGCACATGGGAGGAGAACGAAGCCACAATGATCCGCTTCTCAGCCTGCCCGAAGAGCCGGTCCAGGGTGGGGCCGATCTCCCGCTCCGCCGTGGTGAAGCCGGGCACGTCGGCATTGGTGGAGTCCACCATGAACAGGTCTACGCCCTCTTCGCCCAGCCGAGCGAAGGCCCGCAAATCGGTGATCCGATTGTCCAGGGGCAACTGATCCATTTTGAAGTCCCCGGTGTGCAGCACATTGCCGCCCGCGGTACGAATGAAAACCGCCAGCGCATCCGGGATGGAGTGATTGACCGCGACAAACTCGCATTGGAACGGCCCGAACTGCTCGATCTGCCCCTCTTTGACCGCCATGGTGTAGGGCTTGATCCGGTGTTCTTGCAGCTTGGCTTCGATCAGCGCCAGCGTCAATTGCGAACCGATCAGTGGGATATCTTTGCGCAGTCGGAGCAGATAGGGAACGGCTCCGATATGGTCCTCGTGTCCGTGCGTGAGCACCACGGCGACCACATCGTCAAGCCGATCTTCGATATAGGAGAAATCGGGAAGGATCAGGTCCACCCCGGGTTGGGTCTCTTCGGGGAAAAGCACCCCGCAGTCCACAATGAGCAGTTTGCCGTCAATTTCGAAGACGGCCATATTCCTACCGATCTCCCCCAGCCCGCCCAAGGGAACAACCCGCAGGGTTCCCGGTTTGAGGGCAGGTGGGGTCCGTAGGCCTGGCTGAGCTACTTGGGTCATTCGCTAAATTCCATTCCGGCCTCTTCTAGATCGGCCTTAATGACGGCGATTTCAGCGCCGCTCGGTTCCACCAGTGGCAATCTGACCACTGAGTTCGGCAGGACTCCCTGCCACTTCAAAATCTGCTTGGCTGCAACGGCACCCTGGACCCGCGTCATCACGCCACGAACCAGCGGATCGAGTTCAAAGTGCAGGCCGCGCGCGGTCTGGAAGTCTCCGCTCTGCGCAGCGTCGATCAGAGCCCGGAACTTCTTGGTAGCCACATGCGTGGTCACCCCGACTAACCCGACCGCTCCGGCCACCATCCAGGGCAAGGTCAGGCCGTCGTCGCCGGAATAGACCAAGAGGTCGGTGTTCGCCAGCACCCGGGTGGTCGCCGCGAAGTCTGCTTTGGCGTCCTTGAGCGCAATGATCTGCGGGTGATCGGCTAGCCGAATCAAGGTTTCGGTGGCAATCGGGATGGCGCTGCGTCCGGGGATGTCGTACACCATCACGGGCAGTTCGGTGGAGGAGGCAATGGCCTCGAAATGCGCCTGCACCCCGGCTTGGCTGGGCTTGTTGTAGTACGGAGTGACGATGAGTAAGCCATCGACTCCCAGCTTCGCCGCCCGCTGGGAGAGCGAAACGGAATGCTTAGTGTCATTGGTCCCGGTACCGGCAATGATCGCGGCGCGGTCGCCCACCGCTTCCTTTACGGTGCGGAACATGGCGAGGTTTTCCTCGTCCGTCAGCGTGGAGGTCTCCCCCGTGGTTCCGGTCACCACCAAGCCGTCGCAACCGTCGTCTACCAGCTTGACCGCAAGCGCCGCAGCTAGCTGGTAGTCAACCTCACCTTCAGCGGTGAAAGGCGTGACCATAGCGGTCAGCAGCGTGCCGAAGGGAGACGTACCAGTTTGCAGGGCCATAGGTAAAACGTTACCCGCTCGGAGTGACAATAGTGGAAAGTCGGGAAGAAACCTCAGTTGTGCGCGGCCAGAAAGGGCTCGACGGCGGCCAGCACCTCAGCGGGTGGGAAGAGCGTGTCGCCGTGGTCCCGGCCGGGCAGCTCAAGCAACCGGGCATCCGGCATCAACTCGACAGCACGGCGCGAATCAGCCAGCCGACGGGTGTCCAAGGTGCCAGCAAGCAGCAGGGTAGGCACCGAGAAATCAGCTAGATCCTGCTCGGAAATCCCCTCGCCTGCCTCGGTCTGAGCGAAATACGCACGGAGCGCCACCGGGTCATTGGACATAAAAGCCATCCGGGTGACCGGATCCACCGGATGCCCGATCCGGGCCTCCCAGCCCGCCACGAAGCCCCTCATCCCCTCGGCGGCCAGGGCAGTATCGTAATCGGGGAAGAACAACTCCGCGATAGAACCGGCGAATATTCGGTAGGTGCCCGCCGCCGAGACAAAGGAAAGCATCCGTTCCGGAGCCGATACGCCAAGCGAGAATCCGATCCGGGCGCCAAAAGAGTAGCCGAAATAATGCGCGGCTGGCAGTTCTGCAGCATCCAGCACAGCCTGCACATCGAGCAGTACCCGTTCCATCTCGTAGTCCGTGGCTTGGCCGGGTTTGTCGCTGCGGCCATGGCCGCGCAAGTCCATGGTGATGATACGATAGTCGACCCCGAGAGCCTTGACGTAACCCATCCCGCGCCAGACCGCCTTGGAGAGGGCACTGCCGTGCACCAGCAGCAGTGGCTCCCCCGCCCGGTTGCCGTGTTCCTCCCAGGCCAGCCGTACGCCGTCGTGCGGATTAACTGCCTGCCGCATGCTGCTCCTGTCCCGGGCCTTCGGCTTCTTTGTTCCCACGGAACAAGGCGATTGCATCCCGCATTGCCGAGCGGGCACGCTTCCGGTCCCCCGCCGCGTCATAGGCGCAGGAGAGCTTGAACCAGGAGCGCCAGTTTTCCGGAGCTGCTTCGGCCTCCTTTTGATACTTGAGGAATTCCGCGTCGGCGGCTTCCCGGACAATCCTGCCGCCTGGGGTGCGGGGCAGGTCATCCACCGGCAAGCCGCCCTCGGACTCCAGAATGCCGGCCAGCTTCTCCATCCTGGCACCGAAGAGCAGTTCACGGATCATTGCCCAGGCACCGATAGGAGGCAGCACAATAAGTGCTGCGCCGAGAATCTTGGCAATCGGGTTCGGATCACTCAGCAGCAAAATCGAACGCTGCATCAGAACTACCAGGTAGAACAAGAGCAGCAGGCAGATCAGGCCGACCCAGATTTTCGTGCGCATTCAGTCAAACTCCAGTTCTTCGGAAAGTCGGCAGCCCTCAGGCGATTAGTCCAGGTCCAGGTATCCGTCGAGGCCGAAGGTCAGCCCCGGACGGCTCGTCACCGTGCGAACCCCGATCAGCACGCCAGGCATAAAAGAAGCCTGGCCAAAAGAGTCGTGCCGCAGGCTCAGTTGTTCTCCTTCGGAGCCAAACAGCACCTCTTGATGTGCGTACAGCCCGGCTAGCCGGACCGAGTGCACCGGTACGCCGTCCACGGAAGCACCCCGGGCGCCGTCGAGAGCCTTCTCGGTGCTATCCGGGGCTGCGGGCAACCCCTTCCGGGCTTGGGCAATCAGCTGCGCGGTGCGGAGCGCGGTGCCCGAGGGTGCGTCTACCTTATGCGGATGGTGCAGTTCGATGATCTCCACCGAGTCAAAGTATTTGGCGGCTTTGGCGGCGAAACTACTGGCCAGCACCGAGCCCAGGGCGAAATTGGGCGCGATCAGCACCCCAACCTCCGGATGTTCGGCCAGCAGCGCTCGCAGCGAGTCCTGTTTGGCACTGCCCCAACCGGTGGTGCCCACCACGGCGTGAATGCCATGTTCGACGGCGAAGCGGACATTGGCTTCGGAGGAGTCCGGGACGGTCAGCTCAATGAGCACCTGCGCTTCGGTTTCAAGCAGGCGTTCCAGCGGATCGGTACGGCCCAGGGCGGCGACTAGTTCAAGATCCTCCGCTTTTTCCACCGCTTGAACCGCGGCCTGGCCCATCCGGCCACCGGCTCCCAGCACCGCAACGCGCAACTTTTCCGTCATCTCTCCAGCTTAAGGGACCACAGCTTGACAGGCCGCGCGAGTTCGCGTGTCACCCACCAATTCGCCCGCAAAAACAGGCGAATCCGCGATCAAGGCACGAACTCGCGCTACCGGGGTTAGATGCCGACCCACTCGACGGTGCCATCGGTGAAGAATTGTTCCTTCCAGATCGGCACCTGCGCCTTGATTCGGTCCACCAGGGTGGAACAGACCTCGAAGGCCAGCCCCCGATGAGCCGCAGCCACCGCACAAACCAGCGCCGGGTCCCCTATTTTCAGATCACCCAAACGGTGCTCTGCCCAGATCCGCAGCCTGCCGTCCTCCGGTGCGTACTCCGCCACTATTTCCTCCAGCAAGGCTGTCAGCACGGTCTCGGCGCTAGGATGCGCCGTGTAGCTGAGCGAACTGACGTCCTTGCCGCCGTCGTGATTGCGAACCACCCCGGAGAAACCAACCACGGCGCCGCAGTCGGCAGCCTCCACGGCTTGCAAAGCCCGATCCAAGCTAATCGGTTCCGCAGCCAGCGCTGCATGGCTCTCAATGCTCATGATGACCTTCGATCTGATCCAAGGCGTGCGCCAACAAGGGTTCCAGTACGGCCAGCCCATCCTTTATGCCGCCCGTCGAGCCGGGCAGATTGACCACCAGAGTGCCACTTGCCACCCCGGCATAGCCGCGGCTGAGCGCAGCCATCGGCGTTTTCTGCAGCCCGGCGGCCCGGATCGCTTCCATTAGACCAGGGATCTCGCGGTCCAGCAGCGGCAGCGTCACCTCCGGAGTGCGATCGTCGGGCGTTAGCCCGGTGCCCCCGGTGGTCAGCACGACGGCGGCACCGGCCTGGATGAGCCCGGAGACTGCCGCCCCCACAGGTTCGCCATCGGGCACGATCCGTGGTTCAAGAACGGTGAACCCTTGTTCCGCCAACCACTTTGCCAGCACCGGAGCGCTGGTATCTGCGCGCTCGCCGCTGGCCGCCCGGGTGGAGGCCACCACGATCCCGGCAGTCCGTTTCATCGGGCGTCGCCTTCGGCGGGGTAGCCAGCGGCGCGGAAGTCGCCGCTCTTGCCACCGGACTTGCTGAGCAGCTTGACCTGGCCGATCTCCGCAGCCTTATCGACGGCTTTAATCATGTCGTAGAGGGTGAGCGCGGCGACGCTGGCAGAGGTGAGCGCCTCCATCTCCACCCCGGTCACCCCGCGAGTGCGCACCGTGGCCACGACCGTAATAGAATCCGCAGCCAGTTCGAAGTCCACACTCGCCTTGCTGAGCGCGAGCGGATGGCAGAGTGGGATCAATTCGGAGGTCTTCTTCGCCGCCATGATTCCGGCCACCCTGGCCACCGCGAGCGCATCACCCTTGGGTAGCCCGCCCTGTGTGAGCAGATTGAGCACCTCGTCCGTGGTGCTCAAGATGGCTTGAGCGCGTGCTTCACGGCTGGTTTCCGGCTTGGCTGAGACGTCGACCATCTGGGCTTCGCCGGCCGCGTTCAGATGGGTGAGCTCCCCGGTTTCGGCCGGGAGGTTTTGGCTTTGGTTCATAGCAGCCATACTTCCACTTCTTCCTCTGCTTCTAGGGCAGTCAACCCCACCGGCAGCTGTACCAGGGCATTTGCCGTCGAAAGCGCATGCAGCAGGTGAGAGCCGGGTCCGCCCAGCAGTTCCACCGTTCCCGCCTGGAAAAAACCACGGCGCACTTGGTGCTTGGCCTCCGGGCTACTCACCGCCGAGGTGATTCGCGCCCGGACCACGGTTCGTGGACCGGCCAGTAGCGGTCGCAAGAACATCTCGAAGGAAACCAGGGTGCTCACCGGATTACCCGGAAAGCCGAGGAACGGAAGCCTGACGCCAGAAGCCGTTGGCACCGCGCCGATAGCCTGCGGCCCGCCCGGCTGCATGGCTACTGAGTGGAATTCAACCTTGCCCGCGAGTGCCTGCTTCACCACTTCGTAGGCGCCCTGGCTGATCCCACCGGTGCTGATGAGCAGGTCCACATCCTCAAGGCGGTTCAGCGTGGCAGCCAATTCTGCCGGGTCATCGGGCAACGAGGGCAAGACCCTCAGCTGTGCACCCGCCTCTACCAAGGCGGTGCCCAGTAGTGTGCTGTTGGCATCGTAGATAGCTCCCGGCCGGAGCGGCTGGCCCGGCGGTAAGACCTCATCTCCGGTGCTCAGCAGCGTCACCCGGGGTCGTCGTCGGACCTGTAGTTCGGCTAAGCCCAGCGCGGCCGCCAGACCCAACTGCGCCGGTCCCAGACGGGTACCAGCCCGCAGCGCGAGCTGGCCCGCAGCGAGGTCGCTGCCCGCTCGGCGAATGAAATGGTCCGTCGGGACGGAGGGCAGCCGAACCTGCGCGCCCGGTTCCAGGAAGCGGGCGGGCTCTGCCAACTCAACCGGCACCACGGCGTCTGCTCCAGCCGGTATTTTGGCTCCCGTCATAATCGGAGCGGCCTGACCCGAGGCCAGTTCGGCTGGATTACTGCCCGCCGGGATAGTCGCAGCCACAAAAAGTGAAGCACCGCTCTCCGCGGCACGCAGCACATAGCCGTCCATCTGGGAGTTATCAAAGGGCGGTAGATCAATAGGAGCCAGCAGGTCCGCAAACAGAACCCTGTGCAGCGCCTCTCGCAGCGGCACGGTTTCGGCCTCACTGTCCAACTGTGCGAACAGCGGGGCGAGCAACTCGGCCACATCCCGTTGATGCTCGGAGACGGTTCTCATAGCCCTATTCTTACAGTTTCTTGCAGTTCTCAGCCCAGCGGTTCCCGGCCCAGCGAAGTTCAGGAGGCAGTCACGGAAATTTGATGGTACCCACTGGAACCATCGGGAGCGGGTGGTGCCGAATCTGCGCTCTGCAGCACCCCGGAGCCATCGGTGCTGCGGACCTGAACTTGATGTTGGCCGGAGGCGAGTTGGAGTTCTGCTCGCCATTGCAGCCAACTGTCCTTGGAGATCCCGGTGGCCAGTTGCGCAGGCTGCCACCCGCCGCCGTCGAGCTTGACCTCCACCTTGCTGATGCCTTTGCCTTGAGCCCAAGCCATTCCGGCGAAAACCACCTTTCCCGCACTCACCGAAGCCCCCTGCCGGGGCGTATCGATCCGGGAGGACTGCTTAATGGGTCCATGATCGGACCAGCCACGAGTGGACCAATAGGCGACGTCGGCGGCAAAGGTAGTGACCTTCAGCTCGGTCAGCCATTTGGTCGCCGAGACGTAGCCGTAGAGTCCCGGGACAATCAGCCGGGCCGGGAATCCATGTTCCAAGGGCAGGAATTCCCCGTTCATGGCCACCGCGATCAAGGCATCACGCTGATCGGTCATCGCCTCAAGCGGGGTACTCGCAGTGAAGCCATCGGTACTGCGGGAAAGCACCATATCCGCACCGGACTTCACCCCCGCCCTAGCCAGCAACTCACGCACCGGCCAGCCCAACCAGCGGGCGTTGCCGATCAGATCGCCCCCCACCTCATTGGAGACGCAGGCGATGGTGACATAGCGCTCCACCATCGGCTGGCTCAGCAACTCGCTCAGGTTCAGAGTGACCTCTCGGTCTACCAAACCGGTGACCTTGAGTTGCCAATCGTCCGGATTGACCACCGGAACCGAAAGCGCGGTATCTATCCGGTAAAACTGCTGATTCCCGGTGACCAGATCGCTGATGCCGGGTACTGGCAGCCGGGCGCTGGCCGGAATGGCGGGGGCGGGGTTCGCCGGGACGGGCAGCAATAACTTGTCCCGAGCACCCTGATAGGCGGCCTGCGAACCGCGCAGGGCTGCGGTGGCCAAGGCGGCGAGGAGCAGGCCAAGCCCGCTCCTGGTCACGGTGCGCAGGAAGGCACGGCGACCGTTGGCGGCCGCTGGCGCTGCCTGCCAGCCGCGCAATTTAGCTACCGAGATCCGCAGTAACAAGATCCCTACGACGGCGGCCACCAGCGGGGAGAGCAACGCCACCGGGGCGGCTTGCGCCCGGCTGAGCACTGCCAGTACCCCGAGCACGCCGAAGATACCGACCCCGACCTGTCCCCAGTTCTTCTTCCGCAGCTCTAGCACGCCGGCCAACCCAGCGAGCAGCACCACGATAACGCACATCGCGAGTAGGAAAACGGTCTTATCCGAGGTGCCGAAAAGAGAGATGGCCCAGTCCTTCACCCCGGGCGGAAGCGCATCGATCACCACCCCACCCACCGCTGTCAAGGCGGAAACGGAGGGGCTGAGAAAGCCCGCGACCAATTCGGAAAGCAGTAGGCCCAAGCCCACCGAAATTACTCCGCAGAGTGCGGACCACCAGTTCCAAGAGCTTTTCATCGCGGCGCCTCCTTGGCATTGCCGATCAGCAATCTTCCGGTGCTCACCCGCGCCAAGAGCAGCACAATAATGTAAATGCCAATCAGCATCAAGGAAATTCCCAAGGCCGCCTCCGGCTGGTTCGAATTCAAGCTCAATTCGATCTGCAAGGGCAGCGTTCGGGTGCGCCCGGCAATCGATCCGGCAAAGGTAATGGTGGCGCCGTACTCCCCCAGCGAGCGAGCAAAAGCCAAAAGCGAACCAACTAAGATTCCGGGCAGCGCCAATGGCACAGTGATAAAGCGCAAGATCTGGCCGGCCTTGGCCCCGCTGGTGGCGGCCACCATCTCCATTTCCGGTTCGACGGCGTTCAGGCTAGTTAGCGCGGAAATCACAAAAAAGGGCAGTGAGACGAACACCTGCACCAAGATCACGGCCCAGGGACTGAAGCCAACATCAAGGCCACCATCGGCCAATAGCGAACCAAAGAGGCCGTTGCGACCCCAGAAGTAGAGCAGGGCGATCCCGGAAACCACAGGGGAAAGCACCAGCGGGATCAGCAATAGACCACGCATCAGAGAGATCCAGAAGCCCTTGAGCTTGCTCAGGATCACCGCCAGCGGCAAGCCCAGCAGGGCACATAAAACCGTCGAAACGCAGGCCGTAAAAAGCGACAGCACCAAGGACTGCAGGGCGTCTGGGCTGCTCAGCAGGGCTGGCAATTGGGTCCAGGGCGCTTTGACTAGCAAGGCAATCAGCGGACCAGCGCAGAGGAAGAGCGCTAAACCTGCCGGTAGCCACAGCCAGCGCGGCAGGGTGGACCGGATGAAATGCGGCATTTCCTATTTCGGCCCATACGAAGCGTTAGGGGTCTTCAGGCTGGAGCCCGTCGATTCCCCTGGACCGAAGCCCGCGGCTGCCAGGATTCCGGCGGCTTCGGAGCCCGCCAGCCAATTCCGAAAGGCCAGCACTCCGGGGCTCTTGGCACCCTCGACGGTGAGCGCAACCGGGTATTTATTGGGGCTCGTATCGTTCAGCGCAATGCTGCTCACACCCTGGTTGGCGGCAGACTTGGCATCGGTGCTGTATACGAAGCCAGCGTCCACCTGTCCGGTGTAAACCTTGGTCAGCACGGCCTTGACGTCGTTCTCCTGACTCGGTGACTTCAGCGATAGCCCGGCGGCGTCCAGCACGCGCTTCGCTGCCCGGCCGCAAGGCACCTCCGGAGCGCAGACCGCGATCTTATCGCTGGCAGCGGCATCTTGCAGTGAGCTGATCTTGCCGGGATTTCCCGGAGCGAGCGCCAGCACTATTTTATTGCTGGCAATAATGGTGCTGCCGGAGGCGAGCACGGGGTCGCTGGTCTTTGCTTGCAGCCCGGCGATGGAGGCCTCGTCCGCGGTGACCAGCACATCGGCCTTCGCCCCGGCGCTGAGTTGCTGGACCAGCTGGGAGCTAGCGGCATAGCTAAGTGTGAAGTCCACCTCCGGATGCTCCTGGTGATACTTATCGGTCAGTGTCTTCATCACCTCGGTCAAAGAAGCCGCCGCGAAAACCGTCACCTGAGCCTGCTGCGCCGAACCGCTCTGGCTGCCCGCCGTCGGGCTCCCGCTCGTCGCCGAGTTTGCCCCGGAGCAGGCCACCAGCCCGGAAAGCAGCAAGGCTGCGGTGGCCGTGACGGCAAGTGTGTTCCTAAGATTCCTGCCGCCGGTGAATGATCTGAGCGAGTCCATAGCACGAGCCTATGCTTTGCAAAGCCAAGCTGCACAGCCAAGAAGGAGATTAGCCGCCTCCAAGTGGGCTCCGGTGGCGTAGCGTAGAGGTATGGTTCTTAGCTCAGCTCCTATCCCGCTCGGCATGCCCGCGCGGGCGGAAGGGCTGATGGACCGATTCGGTCGGCGGGCCACCGATCTGCGCATTTCACTCACCGATAAGTGCAATCTTCGCTGCAGCTACTGTATGCCCGCCGAGGGCCTTGACTGGCTGCGGAAGTCCCAGGTGATGACCGCCGTCGAAATTCAGCGACTAGTCCGGATCGGGGTTGCCGATTTGGGTATCCGCGAACTCCGGCTGACCGGCGGTGAACCACTGGTCAGGGCAGATCTGGTGGAAATTATCGCTGGATTACGGGCCGAGAACCCCGAACTGCCCATTTCGATGACCAGTAATGCCGTGGGTCTGAGCCGTCGCGCCGCTGCCTTGAAAGCGGCCGGGCTGAGCCGGATCAATATCTCACTGGACTCGCTGCATGCGGAGACCTTTGCGCAGCTGACTCGGCGGCCCTTCCTCGATCAGGTACTTGAAGGCATTGAGGCGGCGCTTTCCGCCGGCCTTACCCCGCTCAAGGTCAACGCGGTACTGATGCGCGGAGTGAACGATGCCGAGGCCCCAGGTTTGCTGGGTTGGTGCCTGGAACGTGGAATTGAACTGCGTTTCATTGAGCAGATGCCCTTGGACGCCGATCACGGCTGGACCAGGGAAGGCATGGTCACGGCCGCCGAGGTCCGCAGCCTGCTCTCCGAACAGTTTGAGCTTTCCACCGATCCCGGGGACCGTGATGGTGCCCCGGCCGAACGCTTCGAGGTTCGCCGGATCGGCTCCGCAGAGTTGCTTGGCACGGTGGGGATCATCGCCTCGGTTACCGAACCATTCTGTGCGGATTGCCGGCGGACCCGGATCACGGCCGAGGGTAAGGTAATGAGCTGCCTATTCTCCCGCGAGGAGGTGGACCTGCTGGATCTATTGCGCTCCGGAGCCGACGACGAGGCGATAGCCGAGCGCTGGAAGCAGGCCATGTGGGCCAAGCCCAAGGCGCACGGCATGGATCATGTGGGCCTGGATTCCGCCGACTACGTTCAGTCCGACCGCAGCATGAGCGCGATCGGCGGCTGAAGGTGATTATCAGTTACTTCGCCGCTGCGCGGGCAGCTACCGGAATCGAGCAGGAAACCCTTGATTTGCCCGCTCCGCTGCCGTTCTCCGAGCTGCTGGAGCAACTGGCTAGGAGGCACCCCTCCCCGGCTAGTGTCGGCGTCCCAGCGCTCGCCGAGCTGCTAGGACGCTGTTCTTTTCTGCGCAACGAGGTGGCGCTGCGAGAGTTGGCAACAGTGGTTCGGAACGAGGATCTGATCGACGTGCTGCCACCCTTCGCTGGCGGCTAGCACACTCCGCCTTTGGCAGTTACCCAAGGATAGTTACTCAGCCTAGCTACTCAGGGCTGTCTCGGAGCTGTCTCAGAGTTCGAAAGTCTCGGTTTCCTCGAAGGGACCGACGACGGTCACCGTACGCGGAGCGGCAGCTAGTTCTTGCGCCAGTTCTTGGACCTGCGCGGCGGTCACCGCGCGAATCCGGTCCAGGGTTTGATCGATATCCAAGAACTCGCCAGAGACCAATTCGGCCCGGCCTAATCTGGACATCCGTGATCCGGTGTCCTCCAGAGCCAGCACAATTCCACCGGACAACTGTCCAATGGCTTTCTTCAGTTCCTGATCGGTAACTCCCTCAGCGGCAAGCTTCTCCAGCTCGGCCACCAGGAGCGAAAGCACCTGTTGTACCTTTTGCGGAGCACAACCCGCGTACATGCCGAAGTAGCCTGCATCCGCGTAGGCGGAGGCGAAGGAGTAGGTGGAATAGACCAGACCGCGCTTCTCCCGGATCTCTTGGAAAAGTCGGGAGGACATGCCGCCGCCCAGAATGGCGTTCAGCAAGCTCATCACGAAGCGTCGTTCATCGGTGGCCACAATCGAGGGGCAGCCGAGGATGATATTGGCTTGCTCCACCTGGCGCGGCACCACTTGCAGGCCCGCAGAACCATTGATCGAAACGAGATTGGTGTCCCGCCGGGCTACCGGGGTTGCTTGGGGATCAAGGCTCCAGCCGGCCTTTCGCAGCGCTTCCAGCACCTGCGCACAGACATCATCATGGTCCAGTCCGCCAGCAGCGGTGATCACCAGTTCTTCGGGACGATAGTAGCGCCGGTAGTGCTCCCAGACCGAGTCTCGGGAAACTGCCCGGATAGCTTCTGGAGTGCCACCAATGGGCCTGCCTAGCGGATGGATGCCCAGCACTGCCGCGACAAATTTCTCATGTGCCACGTCTGTGGGGTCGTCGCTATCCATCGCGATTTCTTCCAGGATAACCTCACGCTCGGCTTCGAGCTCTTGAGGATCCAGCACCGCGGAGGTAACCATATCGGCAATCACTTCGATTGCCATCGAGACATCGCTGTCCAGCACCCGGGCGTAGTAGCAGGTGCTCTCTTTTGCGGTGGCCGCATTGGACTCACCGCCCACCTCGTCAAAGGCGGAGGCGATCTCCAAGGCGGTGCGCCGAGAAGTTCCTTTGAAGAGCAGATGTTCCAAAAAGTGGGTTGAGCCGTGTTGGCTCTCGGCTTCGTCCCGAGAGCCAACACCAACCCAAAAGCCGATCGTCGCGCTGCGTTGACCAGGCATCGATTCCGTCAGCACCCGCACACCGCCGGGTAGAACCGAGCGGCGCACGACGGCGCCGCCCGGTTCCCCGGAGACTAGCTGGCTGACGGGTGCCTGGCCCGGCAAGGACTGCTCGCCTTGCAAGGACTTGGCGGAGATCAGCGGTAGTTGTTCAGCCAATAGCTTAGTTAGCCGCAACTTCAGCGGTTTCGGTGGCCTCTTCAGTGGCAGCCGATTCCGTGTCAGACTCCGCGATCACCGGGGAGAGCGAAAGCTTTCCACGGTCGTCGATCTTGGTGATTTCCACCTGGATCTTCTGGCCAACGGAGACCACGTCATCGACGTTGTCCACGCGCTTGCCATCGTTGATCTTGCGCAGCTCGGTGACGTGCAGCAGCCCGTCCTTGCCCGGGGTGAGCGAGATGAAAGCACCGAAGGTCGTGGTCTTCACCACGGTGCCCAGGTAACGCTCGCCGATCTCGGGGACCTGCGGGTTGGCGATCGCGTTGATCGCGGAGCGGGCGGCATCGGCCGAAGGACCGTTGGTCGCGCCGATGTACACCGTGCCGTCATCCTCGATCGAGATGTCCGCGCCGGTGTCCTCCTGGATCTGGTTGATCATCTTGCCCTTGGGCCCAATGACCTCGCCGATCTTGTCAACCGGGATCTTGACCGCGATAACGCGAGGCGCGAACTCGGAGAGCTCGTCCGGTACGTCAATCGCGGCGTTCAGCACGCCCAGGATGTGCAAGCGGGCTTCACGAGCCTGCTTGAGCGCGGCAGCCAGCACGGAGGCCGGGATGCCGTCGAGCTTGGTGTCGAGCTGGATCGCGGTGACGAACTCGGAAGTACCGGCCACCTTGAAGTCCATGTCACCGAAAGCATCTTCGGCACCGAGGATATCGGTCAGCGCGGCGTAGCGGGTCTGGCCATCGACCTGGTCGGAGACCAAGCCCATCGCAATACCGGCCACCGGAGCCTTGAGCGGCACACCGGCGTTGAGTAGCGACAGGGTGGAAGCACAGACCGAGCCCATCGACGTCGAACCGTTGGAGCCGAGAGCCTCGGAGACCTGACGGATCGCGTAAGGGAACTCTTCACGCGAGGGCAGCACCGGAACCAGGGCGCGCTCAGCGAGAGCACCGTGGCCGATTTCGCGGCGCTTGGGCGAACCCACCCGGCCGGTTTCACCGGTGGAGTACGGCGGGAAGTTGTAGTTGTGCATGTAACGCTTGCGGGTTACCGGCGAGAGCGAATCAATCTGCTGTTCCATCTTGAGCATGTTCAAGGTGGTGACGCCCATGATCTGGGTCTCGCCACGCTCGAAGATAGCCGAGCCGTGAACCCGAGGCAGTACCTCGACCTCGGCGGTGAGCTGGCGGATGTCCGTCAGGCCACGGCCGTCGATGCGGATCTGGTCCTTGAGGATGCGCTGACGCACAACCTGCTTGGTGACCGAGCGGAAAGCAGCGGAAAGCTCCTTTTCGCGGCCTTCGAACTGACCGGCAAGGTTAGCAATGACCTCGTCCTTGAGCGCGTCGGAGGCGTTGTCGCGCTCCTGCTTATCCGCGATCTGGAAGACCTCGGTGAGCTTGGCGGCGGCAGCAGCGTCAACGGCTGCGTACACGTCATCCTGGTAATCCAGGAAGATCGGGAACTCAACGGTTGGCTTGGCGGCGCGGGCAGCCAAATCGGCCTGAGCCTCGCACAGTGCCTTGATGAACGGCTTGGCAGCTTCCAGGCCCTCGGAAACGATCTCTTCGGTCGGCGCGGTGGCACCGTTTTCCTTGATCAAGTTCCAGGAGTTGTCGGTGGCTTCGGCCTCAACCATCATGATGGCGACGTCGTCACCGGCAACCCTGCCAGCAACCACCATGTTGAAGACGGCTTTTTCCATCTCGGAGTGGCGCGGGAACGCTACCCACTGGTCTTCGATCAAAGCAACGCGAACGCCGCCGATCGGGCCGGAGAACGGCAGACCGGAAAGCTGAGTGGACATCGAGGAGGCGTTGATAGCGACCACGTCGTACAGTTCGTCCGGGTTGATCGCCAGCACGGTGACCACGATCTGGACCTCGTTGCGCAAGCCCTTCACGAAGGCCGGGCGCAGCGGGCGGTCCATCAGGCGGCAAGCCAGAATCGCTTCGGTGGAGGGGCGGCCTTCACGACGGAAGAACGATCCGGGGATGCGGCCAGCGGCGTACATCCGCTCTTCCACATCCACGGTCAGCGGGAAGAAGTCGAAGCCTTCGCGCGGCTGCTTGCCCGCAGTGGTTGCGGACAGCAAGGCGGTGTCGTCATCGATGTAAACCATCGCTGCACCGGCAGCCTGCTGCGCGAGCCGACCGGTTTCAAAGCGGATAGTGCGTTTGCCAAAGCGACCGTTATCGATCACGGCTTCGGCGAATTGGATTTCGGGACCCTCCATAGAGAGTCACCTCCGTTTCTGTTCGACGGAGGGCATACCGGCCGTTCGAGACACCCGGTCTTCGATCGAGACCCACGGAATCCTGATGTCAGGATCCGGAGGTCACTACCGAGGACCGCGAATGTTCCTGCGTCCGGCGTGCCCGCCTAATAATTTTTCTTTGATCTAAGCAGGGCCGCATTCCGTCCCCGGAATGCGGCCCTGAAAAGCATGTTATCGACGCAGGCCGAGGCGCTCGATGAGCGCACGGTAGCGAGTGATATCAGTATCTTTCAAGTAGCTCAGCAAGCGCTTGCGACGGCCAACCAGGGCCATCAGACCACGACGGGTGTGGTGATCATGCTTGTGAACCTTAAGGTGTTCGGTCAGATCGGAAATGCGCTTGGAGAGCATTGCAACCTGGACCTCCGGCGAGCCGGTGTCACCTTCGCCGGTGGCGTATTCCTTGATGATTTCTTGCTTAACAGCGGCTTCTAATGCCACAGGTAACTCCTTGAGTTGTGCCGTGAATCCCTTTTGACCCTTCGTCAACGGGTGCGAGCTGCCCGATACTGTCGTCAGCTCGCGCGGACGGCACTCGGACACCAGGAAACCCAGCCGCCACGGACTGCAGCCGGATTTACCGTTCCAGTTTACTCTGCGGGTGAAGGTTATGTCGAAACAGCGGCCCCTCCCACCGCACTGTCCCGCGAGTTCGCGTTATGCCGCGAGTTCGCGCTTGCCTCTCGGGATCGCCTGTTAAGACGGGCGAACCCGAGACTAGGAAGCGAACTCGCGCGTATCGCCGTCACGGGTGTCGCGGGAGAGCAGAGCCCGGGCTTGCTCTACGTCCTTGCACATCTGCTCAACCAGGGCTTCGGGGCCGGTGTAGGCAACCATCCCCCGCAGCCGTTCGACGAACTCGACCGTGACGAACTGTCCGTAGAGATCGAATTCCTCCACTGCCTCCTCCGGCCGGTCCAGAACATGCGCCTCGACCTGCCTGCTCACGCCCTCGAAGGTTGGATTGCTACCCACCGAGATAGCAGCAGGCCAGCGCACCCCAGCTTGATCGATCAGCCAGCCTGCGTAGATGCCGTCCGCCGGGATGAAACCGGAAGCGTCGGCGGCCAAATTGGCGGTGGGGAATCCCAGCTCGCGGCCGCGGGCAGCCCCGTGCACCACTTCTCCGCGCATATGATGCGGACGGCCCAGTACCTCTGCCGCCGTTCCCACTTCGCCACGCTGCAGAGCCTCACGGACCCAGGTGGAGGAACAACGACGGTCGTCGCCGAACTCCTTGATCACCTCGACGTGGAAACCATACTTCTCGCCTAGCTCCTGCATGGTGGAAAGATCGCCAGCATTGTCGCGGCCAAAACGTACATCGTGGCCCACCACCACAACAGCGGCTCGCAAAGCTTCCACGAAGGTGGAGCGGACGAACTCCTCAGCGCTTTGCTGGGCGAACTCCAAGGTGTAGTTCAACACCAGGACGGCGTCGAGGCCGGTTCCAGCCATAATCGCCAGCCGGTCTTGCAGACTCATGATCTGGGCTGGTGCACTCTTGGGCCGGTGCACCTGTGCGGGCGGCGGGTCAAAAGTGATCGCTACCGCCCGAGCATCCCGCTTTTGGGCGGTGAGCACCAACTGACTGAGCACTTCCTGATGACCGCGGTGGACGCCGTCGAAATTGCCAAGGGTCACCACTGAGGGGCCGAAGTCTGCAGGCACTTCGGCAAGGCCGTTGAAATATTGCACGTATCTCAGATTACTGCTTCGGCAGCGCTCCCATGCCCCGGTAGGTCTCCCGCAGCTTCTGTGTGCGGTTGATCCACAAGTACCAGACCGCGATGACCGGCGGCACCACGAGTTCGATAATCATCAGCAAGATCATCAGCACATTGGGCAGCCCGCTGATCGCCCAGGAGACCACCCGTGCCAGGCCGCCGAGGAAGATGGTGGCGCAAACGAAGATCAACACATTCGCCCACGTGAACTTGATCGCAATGGCGATGAACGCGGCACCGACGCCAACCATCAAGGCGGCCAAGAACCGGTAATTGCTTTCCAGAGTGGCGTTTTTCTCGCTGATCGCATCCGGCAGTCCGCTGGTGCCGGTGAAGAGATCGAACAGTCCGAAGCCCACGATCACCAGGCCCAGCAGGGCAACTACAAGACGGAAAACTTTCCAGTCCGCACGGGATTCGGCAGCCTCGGTGCTGCTGGTTTCGTCTGGGGCGGGTTCGATCGAGCTGGCATCCGCAGCCGATGCATCCTCGGAGGGGGTTTCCTCGGGAAATACTGATTCGCTCATCTGCTGGTCCTTCCACAATCGGCTAGTCAAGCTATGTTCTCATGAATCCCACAGATTTCCGGGGCGGAACGGCTGTGGCACTCGGTGCAAGCGAACGTAGACTGGCGATGAAACGCCGATTGGTCCCGATCTCCTCAGAAGGAGCAGCCGTGAGTAGCACCCCGATCAAAGTAGCCGTCACCGGAGCTGCCGGTCAGATCGGTTACAGCTTGCTGTTCCGGATTGCCAGCGGTGACCTATTTGGTCCACACACTCCCGTGGAGCTGAGGCTGCTGGAGATCGCACCCGCACTGCCGGCCCTGGAGGGCGTGGTGATGGAATTGCTGGATGGCGCCTTCCCCTTGCTGGATTCCGTGCAGATCGGGGATAACCCAGAGAAAGTGTTCGACGGCGTAAATGCGGCTCTGTTGGTTGGCGCCAGGCCGCGCGGGCCAGGAATGGAACGCAGAGACCTCTTGGAAGCCAATGGGGCGATCTTCTCCGCGCAGGGTAAGGCCTTGAACAATGGCGCTGCCGAGGATCTTCGGGTTGTGGTGACTGGCAATCCAGCCAATACGAACGCCCTGATCGCGCTGAGCAACGCCCCGGATATCCCGGCCAGTCGCTTCACCGCTTTGACCCGCCTGGACCATAATCGGGCGCTCGCTCAGTTGGCCGCAAAGTTGCATTGCCCAGTGCGTGAGTTGAACCGGATGACGATCTGGGGGAATCATTCGGCCAGCCAGTACCCCGATATCTTTTCTGCTCGTCGCGGCGAGCAGAGCATCTCGGACTTAATTGATGATCAGCACTGGCTTGAGCAGGAATTCATTCCTACCGTGGCGAACCGTGGGGCTGCGATTATTGCCGCGCGAGGTTCATCCAGTGCAGCCTCGGCAGCCAGCGCGACGATCGATCATCTACGAGATTGGGTCTTAGGCACCCCGAACCAGGATTGGGTCTCGATGGCGGTACCGAGCGATGGCAGCTACGGCGTAGCGGAAGGGATTGTCAGTTCTTTCCCCTGCACCGCACAGGACGGCGAGTATCGCATTGTTCCGGACTTGGAGCTGAATGACTTTTCTAGGGCTCGGATCGACGCCTCGGTATCAGAACTTCTTGAAGAACGTGAGGCAGTTACCCAGTTGGGTTTCCTGGGCTAGTCGTTTTCATAACCTAGGTTCGGGCTGCACCGGCCCAGCCCATTCTTCCTGCGGTTCACCTTGCTCTCCGCTGGCCAACGAGAGTAGCCACATGTCCACCGCTTCACCTTTGTTCTCGCCAAAGGATCGCAGTGTTGCCTCCAGCCGGAAGCCTGCCTTCCAAGCGAGCTTCCGGCTAGCCCAGTTGGGCACCTCGGCCCGCCAGTACAGGTGTTGGAGGTTCAGGCCGTTGAAGGCGTAATCAACCAGCACCTGGACGGCCCGCAGTGCTGTCCCGCTCCCCCGGGCGCCCGGCCCGATATTGATGCCCAGCTCGGCGGTGCTGGCGCGGAAGAGGTGTAAGTCAATGGTGCCGATAAAGTTTCCACTCGCGTTATCCGCTACCGCAAAGGTCTGCCGCTCTCCATTCAGCCATCCCGCCTGGGCGAAGTCCTTGATGAAGGTTTGCGCGTCCTGGAGAGTATAGGGATTCGGCAGCGCGGGCAGCCAGCGCTGCGCTGCCGGGTCCTGGCAGTTGGCAGCCACCTGCTCCGCGTCGGCAAGCTCCAATCCACGCAACGTGATTACTCCGTCGCTCAGCTTGGGCACCACCGGAGCTATCGTTGCTTCGGCAGCGTGCTGCTGGCTGTTCTGCTCGGTCATCTTCTCCCCTACTACGTCTTCTCGGTGACGGCTAAAAATCCAGCCATCGGCGCGTTCTCCACCGGCTCGATTCTGGCCCCGGATCGTTCCATCCAACCGGAAGCCCGATCGCTCGGCAAGCCGACGACTCGGTTCATTGCCGACGGCGGCGGGCCAGTGCAGTAGTTCGAAGTCAGCCTCGTCGAAAGCCCACTCAATGAGTTCTGCCACGGCTCTGGTTGCCAGACCTCGTCCCCGTGCCTCGGCTGCCAGTTTGATACTCAGTGAGCCGGTCCGGTCATTGACCGTGCGTAAGGAAAGAACTCCGAGTAATGCTTGGGTATCCGGTAGATAAATCGCCCAGCGCGGGACTCCTCGATCGAGGATCAGCTCGACAGCTTGATCTACGCCGATACGCGGATCGGAACCGGTCCAATAGACCACCTCTGGGTCTCTGAGTAGTCGCGCGTAAGCCTCGGCGTCCGAGACTTCGAGCGGGCGCAGCACCTGGTCACTCAGCACTAGCAACCGCGGATGGCCGCTTCCGGTACAGCCAGATCAGCCCCAATACGGGCAGCAGCAAGGGTACGAAGCCGTAGCCCCGGCCGAAAACGCTCCACACCGTATCGTGCGGAAAAGCTTTGGCGTCTAGCAGGCTGAGTGCGCCCACCACGAGCACGCCCAGCAGCTCCACCGAGACCGCAATCACTGAAGCCCAGTACCAGCGCAGCCCACGCTTGGCCAAAGAGATAGTCGCCGCGACATAGACCACCGCTGCCAGTGCAGAGAGGAGATAGGCGGTGGGTGCTTCGGAGAACTTAGTGGCAATCTGATAGCCAGCCCGCGCCGTCGCGGCCAGTGCAAACACCCCGTACACCGCAATCAAGATCCGGCCCGGACCGCTCGCCCGGCTGCTCGTCGAATCGCTCATCTTTTGTCCTGTTCGCTACTCAAGTCCGCCATTAGCCGAACCAAATCTGATTCATCCGGTACATCATCACGATCGCGATCAACCCCACGGAGCCCAACACCACATTGCTCCAGCGACTGCGCTCCAACAAGGACCACCAGACTCCGCCAATCGGGATCACCACGGCGGTGATCAAATAACCCCAGAACTCCCAAGGCTCGCCCTGAATCTGCTCGCCGCCGCCCTGCCGGACAATGCTCGCCACCAGGAAAACCAGCAGAAACAACTCCACGGCAGCCACCGAGAGGATGGTCACATCGTTTGGCCCTTTTTTGAGCGCTGCCGCACCGAAACAGATCACCGTGGAAGCCAAGCCGACGACCAGGGAGGCAATGAACCAGCCATCCACGATCATGCTTTCCCTCCCACCGCGTTCTCGGCCGGAGCGAAAACCAAAACCGCCTTGGCGTTTTTCCCCGCCTGACCCGGATCCTCTAAAAGCGCCACCAAGGTGCCGTCGGGGGCGAAGGCGGCGACCGGCTGGCTAGGTGGCGGCAATTCGCCTGCCGGAATCCGGCGACCAAAGGACAGCTCGATGGTTTCTTCTTGGCTCAACTCGCGCACCGGCATGAGCGCCCTGGCAGCCTGTCCCATTTCCAGCACACCGAGGTCCTCTTCGAGCTGTTCCAGGCTCCTGGCCTGATCAATTGAATAGGGCCCGACGGCGGTCCGGCGCAGAGCCGTCAGATGCCCGCCAACGCTGAGCTGCTGGCCGAGGTCGCGGGCCAAGGCACGAATATAGGTGCCCGAGGAACATTCCACCGTGGCGTCGAGATCGACGAACTCCATCCCCTCGGCCTGGCCTCTGCGCAGTTCATGCAGTTCGAACCGTTCGATGGTCACGGCGCGGGCTGCCAGTTCCACCTCTTCCCCGGCACGGACCCGAGCATAGGAGCGTTCGCCATTGACCTTAATGGCGCTCACGCTGCTGGGCACCTGCTGGATTTCGCCGGTGAGTCCCGCTATCGCCTGCCGGATCTGCTGCTCGGTGAGCGCCGTCGTCGTACTGATGCTTGTTGTTTCCCCTTCGGCATCGTCGGTGACCGTGGATTGCCCTAGCCGAATCGTGGTGGTGTAGGTCTTGGAGGTGCCGACGATATAGGTAAGCAATCGGGTGGCCTTATTGATCCCGATCACCAACACACCGGTGGCCATTGGGTCCAAGGTGCCGGCGTGGCCGACCTTGCGGGTACCTGCGAGCCTCCGCATTTTGGCCACCACATCGTGACTGGTCCAGCCCTGGGGTTTATCGACGATCACGAGTCCTGAAAGCACGCCTTTCAGTATATGTTGGCTCTATGCCTTCGCTCGCCGCCCATATCAACGCACTGCCCGCCAATCAGATCAGAGAGATCACCGAAGCGGCCTGGGCACGGCCGGATTCATTGGTGCTCAGCATTGGTGAACCGGGCTTTGAGGTGCCGATGCATATCCGGCAGGCCGGCATCGATTGTCTACTGCGGGATGAGACCAACTACACGCCCAACGGCGGCCTTCCGGCGCTACGCGAAGCTTTTGCGGCCCGGCTACTCGCCGATCAGGGGGTGCGCGTGGAGCCGAGCCGGATCTTTGTCACGGCCGGTGCGCAACAGGGTCTGCATCTCGCGCTCAGCCTGCTGCTCTCCCCCGGGGACGAGGTGTTGATCCCGAATCCGGGCTATCCGACTTTCGGCATGACCAGTCGCTTATTGGGAGCGGCACCGGTGGGCTATCCGCTGCATGCCGAGCACGGTTTCCAACCGCAGGTGGCCGATGTGGAGGCTCAGATCACCTCACGCACCAAGGTCTTGGTACTCAATTCGCCCTCGAATCCGCTGGGTGCGGTGCTCAGTGCCGAACTCACCGAGGCGCTGGTTGAGCTGGCGCGCAAACACGATCTATGGCTGGTTTCTGATGAATGCTACGAGGCTTTCACCTTTGATTTGCCCCATATTAGCCCGGTCCGCTTCGATACCGACGGACGGGTTTTGGTTTCCTGGACGGCGTCGAAGACCTATGGTCTGACCGGCATTCGGGTGGGTGCGCTCCTCACCCCACCCGAGATGGCGGGCACCGTGGCCAGCACGGTGGAATCGACCTTTTCCTGTGTCAGCACTCCCGCTCAGTATGCTGCCCTGGCCGCTTTGACCGGGCCCCAGGACTATGTCGATGCCGCGCGCGAACACTATCGCGCCAATCGAGACGCGGCGGAAGCCGCACTTCGATCCCGCGGTATCCGCTTTTTGGAGGCGCAGGGAGCGTTCTACCTCTGGGCTGATGTCTCCCATGTCAGCGGCGGAGATGTGCGAAAGTGGGTGCACGGATTCTTAGCGTCCGACGGCGTGGCGTTGGCACCGGGAACAGCCTTCGGCAGCCAGGGCGAAGGTTGGGTTCGGATCGCGCTCTGCGGCGATACCGCCGAGTTGCTGGAGGGCATCTCCAGGATTCCCCAGCCCTGATCCAGCTGTCCCACCCAATCCAGCTGCTCTAGCAAACCCAGCGGACCCAGTTGTCCCACTGAGTGTTACCAGAGTTACAGATGTGGCAAAATTTGCCGAACTTCTGCAACTTCCGTACCAACGAGTGGGACAACTGGGTTCCAAAGGCGCGGGAGGTTTACTCCTCTTCGGAATCCTCAGATTCTTCGACCGGCTTCTTATAGGGATCGGCTTCCCCAGCAAAGTTAGCCTTGGCAGCCTGAGCGGCCGTCTCGGCGTCGCGCACCTTGGCTTCGCGGATCAGTTCCTCCAGATGCGTCGCCGTCTCCGGAATCTCATCCGCGATGAACTCCAGGGTTGGCGTGAGCCGGATGGTGAGGTTCTTACCCACCTCACGACGCAAGATGCCCCTGGATTTCTCCAAAGATGCGGTGGCTTCAGCCTTAGCTTCCGCATCACCAAAAATTGTGTAATACAGCGTGGCGTGCTGCAAGTCATTGGTAACCCGAGCCTCGGTGAGCGTGATGTTCTCCACGCCGGGTTCTTTCACCTGCTTGCGCAGTGCCTCCGCGACGATCACTTTGATACGTTGGGCCAATCGTGCAGCCCGTGCGGGATCAACCATAGTGTTCCTCCTACAATCTTGTAGCGGTCCGGGCCAGATGTGGGGTCAGGGTGTGGTGGGCACCGCGGAGCGGGCAGGACCCCACATCTGGTTGGACTGCGAGATGATTTAGACGCGTGGCTTTTCGCGCATTTCGAAGGTCTCGATAATGTCCTCGAGCTGCAGATCGTTGAACGATCCCAGGCCGATACCGCATTCGAAGCCCTCGCGGACCTCGGTAGCATCGTCCTTGAACCGCTTGAGCGAATCCACGGTGAGGTTTTCCCCGATAACGTTGCCGTTGCGGAGCACCCGAGCCTTGGCATTGCGTCGAATCAAGCCGCTGCGCACAATCGAGCCTGCGATATTGCCGAACTTGGAGGAGCGGAAGATCTCGCGGATTTCCGCGGTTCCCAACTGGACCTCTTCGTATTCCGGCTTGAGCATGCCCTTGAGAGCCAGCTCGATATCGTCGATCGCTGCGTAGATGACCGAGTAGAAGCGCATATCGACGCCTTCGCGGTCGGCCAGTTCAGCCACCCGCTCGGCAGGCTTGACGTTGAAGCCAATGATGATCGCGTTGTCCACGGTCGCCAGGTTGACGTCGTTCTGGGTGATCGCACCAACACCACGGTGGATAACGCGCAACTGCACGCCTTCGCCCACATCGATCTTGAGCAAGGAATCCTCAAGCGCTTCAACAGCACCGGAGACATCGCCCTTGAGGATGAGGTTGAGGGTATCCACCTTGCCGTCGGCAACGGCCTGATCGAAGTCCTCGAGGCTGATCCTCTTACGACGCTTGGCCAGCGCTGCGTTACGGTCGGCAGCTTCACGCTTCTCGGCAATCTGACGTGCGGTCCGCTCGTCGCTGGTGACGAAGAAAGTGTCGCCGGCGCTGGGCACCGAGGACAGGCCAAGCACCTGCACAGGCCGCGAGGGGCCTGCCTCTTCAACGGCCACGCCGTCCTCGTCGAACATCGCACGAACGCGACCATGAGCGGTACCCGCCACGATGGTGTCGCCAACCTTCAGCGTGCCGGACTGCACCAGCACCGTAGCCACCGAGCCACGACCCTTATCAAGGTTCGCTTCGATCGCGATGCCGCGGGCGTCCTTATCCGGGTTTGCCCGCAGATCGAGGGCTGCATCGGCCGTAAGCATGACGGCTTCAAGCAGGTTGTCGATATTCAGGTTCTGCCGCGCGGAGACGTCCACGAACATGGTGTCTCCACCATAATCTTCGGGAACCAGTCCGTATTCGGTGAGCTGGCCACGGATCTTCTCCGGGTTCGCGCCTTCCTTATCGATCTTGTTCACTGCGACCACGATCGGCACATTGGCTGCCTGGGCGTGGTTGAGCGCCTCAACGGTCTGCGGCATCACGCCGTCGTCCGCTGCGACCACCAAGATGGCGATATCGGTAACCCGAGCGCCACGGGCACGCATGGCGGTGAACGCCTCGTGACCCGGGGTATCGATGAAGGTGATCTTACGGAGTTCACCTTCGTGCTCGTGGTTGACCTGGTAGGCACCGATGTGCTGGGTGATGCCACCGTGTTCGTCGGCCATTACGTCCGAGTTACGGATCGCATCGAGCAAGCGAGTCTTACCGTGGTCAACGTGACCCATCACGGTAACAACCGGCGGACGAGCCTGTAGATCCTCGTCGCCTTCGGCGTCCAGTTCGGCCTCGAAGTCGATGTCGAAGCTGGAAAGCAGCTCGCGCTCTTCGTCCTCGGGGGAAACCACCTGCAACTTGTAACCAAGTTCTTCACCAAGCAGGGCAAAGGTGTCTTCATCGAGCGACTGTGTGGCGGTTGCCATCTCACCCAAGTGGAAGAGCACGGTTACCAGTGCTGCCGGATTCGCCTCGATCTTATCGGCGAAATCGGTGATCGAGGAGCCACGGCGCAAGCGGACCACGGTGTTGCCATCGCCTCTGGGTACGGACACGCCGCCCAGCGACGGAGCACTCATCTGCTCCAGCTCTTGCCGCTTCGCCCGCTTCGACTTGCGCTGCTTACCGCGACCGGCGCCTCCCTTACCGAAGGCACCCTGAGTGCCGCCGCGACCGCGACCGCCCTTACCGAAGCCACCGCCTGCGGGAGCGCCACCCGGTGCGCCACCTGGGGCTCCACCGGGGCGGGCACCGCCGCCACGACCTGGGCCGCCGGCACCAGCCGCGCCGCCACGAGCACCCGCTGCGGGACGCTCGGTGCGGTTCGGCATCATGCCGGGAGTTGGCCGGTTGCCACCACCGGGACGCGGACCACCGGAGCCGCCTGGACGGGGACCTGCGGAAGCACCCGGACGGGGGCTACCGGCACCGGGGCGCGGGCCACCGGGGCGTTCGCCATCCGGACGGGCACCGGCACGCGGCATGCCCTGCGAGGAGGCAAAGGGGTTGTTACCCGGGCGCGGACCACCGGAGCCACCGGGACGCGGAGCACGCTGATCGCCCGGACGGGGACCAGCGGTACCACCGGGACGCGGTGCAGCCGGGGCGGCAGGTCGTTCGCCTTCAGCGGGCGCACCGGCACGCGGCATGCCCTGAGAAGTTGCGAAGGGATTATTACCGGGACGCGGAGCGCCGTTCGGCTGAGCCGCGGGCGTAGCACTCGGGCGCTGGCTGGGAGCCGGTGCTGGTGCCGTTTCCGCGACGACGGGCGCCTCGGTCTTGACCTCCGGTGCAACCGGTGTTTCGACAGCTTTAACCGGCGCTTTAGGAGCCGGTTTGGCTGCTGCTTTAGGAGCCTCTTCCTTGGCGGCTGGTGCCACGTTCGGGAAGGCTTCGCGAAGTTTCTTCACCACCGGCGCTTCAATGGTCGATGATGCTGAGCGAACGAATTCGCCCAGTTCTTGCAGCTTCGCTACTGCGTCTTTGGAACTGATTCCGAGCTCTTTGGCGAGCTCATGTACACGGGCCTTGGCCACGCTTTACTCCTGTCTCGGCTCGCACCGAGTCAGGCACGAACCATCTAATTCTTAGGTTGGGTTTCCACCGGGGAATGGCCAACTTTTGAGCGCAATAAAATTCTCATTGCTTAGCTCGCAGTTCGGCACTCATCGCTGGGTACTCATCGGGTTTCCATCAGTTTTCTGACCCGCTTTCAGGTTGGATTAGTTCGTGTCGTGCTATTGCTTCGGTTAGTTGCTTTTCAATCGGCCCGGTATCGACCGGACCTCTAAAAGTCCGGGCGAAGCCACGCCGTTTGAGTGCCAGTTCAAGGCAGTCCTTCTTAGGGTGCAACCAAGCACCCCGGCCTGCCAAGCGCCGTTGAGGATCTGTTTCGAGTGAACCGATCGAGGTCCTCACCACCCGTAGCAAATTCGGCTGGATATCACGACGACGGCATCCCACGCAGGTGCGCATCGGTGTGTTAGACACTATGGAACCTTCTACTACACCTTGGTTGCTATACCTGAGGGGAAATGCTGCGGTCGAAAGACCCGGCCGCATCCATTCTAGCCCTCCGGCTGGCACCAATCCCAATCCCGCTCCGGCCCAAGTGCCGGTTTTGGCTCAGTCCTGTGGAACGCCGGCCGAGGGTTCTAGCTAGGATCGGAGGATTCGCTAGCAGCCGCATCGGAAAGAATGTCGATCCGCCAACCGGTCAGTTTCGCCGCCAGCCGGGCATTCTGACCTTCCTTGCCGATGGCCAAGGAGAGCTGATAATCCGGCACCACAACACGGGCGGAGCGGGCGGATTCATCGACAATGGTCACCGAATTGACCCTCGAGGGTGAAAGCGAGCTCGCGATGAAAGTCGCGGGATCATCACTGAAATCAACGATATCGATCTTCTCGTCGTTCAATTCGTTCATCACCGCACGCACTCGGGCGCCCATTTCTCCGATGCAGGCACCCTTGGCATTAATACCCGGCTGATTAGCCTTGACAGCAATTTTGGTGCGGTGACCTGCTTCACGGGCCAGCGCAACGATCTCCACGGACTTATCTGCGATTTCCGGGACTTCCAACTCGAAGAGCTTGCGCACCAGACCCGGGTGCGAACGAGACAGCGTAATGGACGGTCCCTTCGGTCCACGGCGCACATCGATCACAAAAGCACGCAGCCGGTTTCCGTGCAGGTAACGCTCCCCAGGTGATTGCTCGGTGGGCGGCAGCACAGCCTCAACGGTGCCCAAGTTCACCTGAACCATATGCGGGTTGTGGCCCTGCTGGATCTGCCCGGAGACTAGCTCTCCTTCTTTGCCGCGGAACTCACCCAGCACGTTATCGTCTTCAACATCACGGAGTCTTTGCAGGATGATCTGCCGCGCAGTACTGGCGGCAATCCGTCCAAAGCCCTCTGGGGTGTCGTCAAATTCGCCGACCGTGGCGCCGTCGTCGTCCAGTTCGGCAGCCCAGATGGTGACGTGGCCGCTCTTCCTATCCAGTTCTGCCCGCGCCTGATCAATGGCACCCGGAGTCTTGTGATAGGCCACCAGGAGTGCCTGCTCAATGGTCGGAATGAGCTTTTCCAGCGGAATCTCACGTTCGCGCTCCAGCAAACGCAGCGCGCTCATGTCAATATCCATCTCATTCCTGACCTTTCTGATCGGGTTCTTCCCCGAGCTGTTCGTGCGTTCCGGCATCCTCCGCCTGAGCGAATTCCACCTCGACATTGCCTCGACGGATTTTTTCGAAACCGATGAATTCGGGCTCGGAAATTTTTGGTTTCATACCTTTTTTGATGATTCGCTCCGAGCGCAGGAGTATCCCCTTTTCCTGCACCTCAACCAGCCGCCCGCTGAGATTTTCTCCTTGCAGGACGTTCACCCGAACCATTCTGCCAAGTGCCCGGCGCCAGTGCCTGAGCTCGGTGAGCGGCCTGCTCACTCCGGGAGAGGAAACCTCAAGGTCATAGGGCTTGCCATCATCTTCGGGGTCCTGGTCCAAGGCCGCGGAAAGCTGCTGGGCGATCTCCGCGATGGCGTCCAGGCTCACGCTGCCACCTTCGGTCTCCGGCAGATCAACGACCACCTGTACCGTGCGCTGCGCCCCCGCGAGGTGCTCGCTAACATCTTCCAGGTAGAGACCCTGTTCGATCACAATAGGTTCAAGCAGGCTATAGAGCCGCTGCGAGCGATCCGGCTTGGACATACTCAAAGCCCTCCTGCGCCCTCAGCGGCCGCCACGTGATGATGTTGTAAATGTATAGCTTATCAAGCGCACGGGGTGGTGAGTTCGGTATCGGATGCATTGCGGATACGAACATGGCATGATCGAAGCCGTGACTGACCCGATGGCCATGCAGCAGCCCACCGCGCCCCAAGAGTTCGACCGCGGCGCAACCGAAGCTGCCGAGGTCACCGCGGCGGCGGGCTTGGCGCCGCAAATCAGGGTCAGCAAACGCGGAAAATCAAGGCGGGCCAGCGCGCCTGCAGGGCCACCGACTCTGCCCGCGGTTGTCCCGGCAGAGCCCGAGACAAAAGTCCTCCAAACTGCCTCGACCGAATCCAGTCCTCAGTCGGAAACCGCAGTCGAGCCCGCTCAAGAGCAACCAACTCTGGAGGAACCGCTTCAAGAGACAGGGTCCGAAGAGGACACTCCAGCCAGTGAAACCCCGGTGGAGAGCTACCAGTTCGATGACTTTGGGCTAGCTCCTGCCCTGGAGCCCGCGAGTCCCCCCTTGGCGAACGTCGAGGCAGAACCCGCTTTCCTGGCAGCTCCGGGGCCAGTCGAAGAGCCGTCCCTCGCGACAGAGCCAAAACCAGCCCTGGTGCCGGTCACAGAACCAAAACTTGAACCAGAATCGACCCCGGCGGCCGAGCCGATTGAGCAGGCCCCTTCTGAGCAGGCCCCTTTTGAAGACGCCCCTTTTGAAGACGCCCCTGCTGAGCAGGCACCCAGCAGGCAGGCGCTGCGGGCCCAGGAGGCCGCAAAAAAGGAAGAGGGCAGCAGGAGCGCAGCGCGCGCCTTGGCTAAGGATGCCAAAGGCTCCGAGCACCGAATTGGTCGGAAAATCTGGCGTTGGACTCGCCGGGCGTTGCTGCTGGCTTTGCTCGCGGTGCTCTTAGTGGCGCTCGGCAGCACCGTCGCAACGAATGTTCCGGCAGGTCCCACCGCCACCGAACAAGCCCGCTCGCAGGCTCTCAATTCTTCCCAGCAACTACTCAGCGAGTCCCAGTTACTTTTGACGGCCTCGCCCAAGGCTGCGCTGCTACCCGCCCTGAAAAACGCTGAAAGCACACTCAGCGCCGCGGTTAAATCCTTGAGCCTGACGACGGCAACTGTCACCGCTTCGACCACCCCTCAGAGCACCTCTCAGGGCACCCAAAAACCCACTGTTGCGGAGTTTGTGGCGGGCTTGGATGCTGCGGCACAAAGCAATCTGAGCACCTCGGCCTCGGTTGATCCCGGCCTCGCCCGTTTGCTTGCTTCGGTGGGTTCCGGGCAAGTTATCGCCAGCCAGTACCTCGCTCAGCTTTCCGGACTGAAGCATTCGGCGGTGAGCGCCCCCACCGTGACCGCGCCGCCGTCGTCCTCTTGTTCTACTAGCTCATCGAGCAGCGCCGGAACGGCCAGTTCCGCCAGCCAGCAAGCACCCGCCAGCCAAGATGCGCTTAACGCCGTGGCACTGGCTGAGCAAAAGGCCATCTATGCCTACCAGGTGGCCGCTACCCGGATGGAAACCCAGCAAGCCACCGATTCCACCCTCAAGCTATTGGCAAGCCATCAAGCCTCCCTGTCGGCTGCGCAAAACCAGTTCCAGGCGCTCTGCCTGCAAGCACCCGCCCAACAGCCGGGCTTCCCGCTGAGCGCCGCGTTCTTGACCTCCCCAAACACCGTGCTAGCCAGCCTGGAGAACCAATTGAGCCTGGTCTACGGCGATCTGGTGGGACTGAGCGACGGTAGCTTACGGCAATGGGCGATCGCTCAGTTGCTCGCCAGCGGCAGGAACGCACTGCTCTACTCGGCTCCCCAACAACCACTTCCAGGACTGAAATTGTGAGCGTCCCCTTCCCGGAAGATCTGCAAAGGCGCTATAGCAATACCGCCGAACGCAGATCCTGGTTGAGTCGCCTCCCCGGGCTTTTGGAGGACGCCTTTCAGCGTTGGCAGGTGCGCCCCGACCTTGCCGAGGGAGAACTGCCCTGGAATGGTTACACCGGCATTGCAGTGCCGGTAATAACCCAGGATGGCTTTTCCGCGGTGGTGAAGATTTCCTTCCCTTACGAGGACATCGCGCACGAACCGGATACACTCCGGCTCTGGGCGGGCCACGGTGCCGTTCGGCTCTTGGACAATGATCCGGAGGATCGGGCCATGCTGCTGGAACGCCTTGACGCCGATCGCTGGCTGCAGGCAGCCCCGATGCCGGATGCCATCGCGGTCTGGGGCGTGCTGGTCCGCGAGCTATCAATTCGGCCGGACGGCCGCCCCGAGTGGCGACGCATCCCCTCGCTCGCGGACCAGGCCGAACGTTGGAATGACGAGCTCCCGGCGGATTGGAAGGATCTGGCCGAGCCCTTCCCACGGTGGCTGTTAGAAGCGGCCCTGGAGGTAACCCAGACCCGCAGCGCGGTGGGTCGTCGGGAAGATCGCGATGTGCTGGTACACGCCGATCTGCATGGCATGAATATTTTGGCCAGGCTCGGAACCGAGGGCTGGAAGGCCAGTGATTTCTTGGCCATCGATCCGCAGGGAATCGTTGGCGAGGCCGAATTCGCGGTAATGCCCATGCTGAATAATCGACTGCTGGATCTACCGGAGAAGAACCCGGAGCTCGCTCTCTTGGACCGGCTCAATATGTTGTGTGAGGCGGCCGGACTGGACGCCGAGGTGGCCAGGCAGTGGACCATCGCCCGCGAGGTGGAAAACGCCTTGCTCTACGCCTCGCGGAGAGACCATCAGGACGATCTGAATCGCTCGTTATGGATTGGTAGCACCTTAGCGGGACGGACCATCCCAGACCTACCGCATCCGCACCTCTTGGACCGGAAATAGCCCGCTAGAGACCCCAGGATGAAAGACTCAATGAGCGTGTAGAACGTTTTCCTGCCAGACGTCCCAGCCAAGTTTAATGATCAACACGGCAACCACCACCAGGAACACGATCCTGATGAACTTATTACCCTGCCGCACTGCCATCCGGGAACCCAGATAGCCGCCCACCATATTTGCCCCGCCCACCATCAAGCCCAGTCCCCAGAGGATTGAGCCGTGCGGTAGAAAGAACAGCAGCGCGCCAGCATTGGTCGCCATATTGACGATCTTCGCCTTGGCGCTGGCCTCCAAGAAGGCATAGCCCATCAAGCTGACCAAGGCGATCACCAGGAAGGAGCCGGTGCCCGGCCCGAGCAAACCATCGTAGAAGCCGATTACCGCGCCGATCAAACAGGCCAGCAGGTAGTGCCGGTGTCCGGCATGCTTGAGCAGCGTTTGACCACCGATATCGGGCTTGAGTGCGGTGAAAATAGCCACCGCAATAAGCGCCAGGACAATGATCGGCTTGAACACCGACTGCGGCAATTGCGCGGCCACCACGGCACCGGAAAAACTGCCACCGAGCGCTATCAACGCCATCGGTACCGCGGTTTTGAGATCCGGTCCCACCCTCCGGTAATAGGTCACCGAGCTGGTGGTAGTACCGAAGATTGAGCCCATCTTATTGGTAGCCAGAGCCTGTACCGGGCTAATCCCGGGCACCATCAGCATGACGGGCAGCATGATCAACCCACCACCACCCACGACGGCGTCCACCCAGCCCGCGGCCAGCCCGGCCACTACGACCAACAGGATGGTGTAGAGCTGGATGTTCTCGAAGCCGGAGACCATTACAGCGAGTCGCGCAAAGCCACAACCCTTTGAACCACCTGTTCTAGCGGTACGTTGTCCGCTTCCCCCGTGGCCCGGTTCTTTAGCTCCACCACACCGTCGGCCAGGCCACGACCCACGGCGAGCACTATCGGCACCCCGATCAGCTCGGCATCACCGAATTTCACCCCGGGAGAGACCTTGAAACGATCATCGAAAAGTACCTCGACGCCGGCCGCCTCGAGGTCTGCGGCGATCCGCTCCGCGGCGTCAAAAACCGCCTGGTCCTTGCCCACGGCCACCAGATGAACGTGCGCGGGAGCCACCGCAATGGGCCAGATCAGGCCGCGGTCGTCGTTGTACTTCTCGGCAATGGCCGCCACCGCACGGGTCACCCCGACGCCATAGGAACCCATCGTCACCACAACCTGCTTGCCGTTCTGGTCGAGTACCTTGAGGTCCAGGATCTCGGCGTATTTGCGGCCCAGCTGGAAGACGTGTCCCATTTCCACGCCACGAGCGATTTCCAAGGCACCGCTGCCGTCGGGAGCCTCATCGCCTTCACGGACCTCAACGGCCTCGATCACACCATCCCAGCCAAAGTCGCGACCGGCCACCAGTCCGAAGACGTGCTTGCCGTGCTCATTGGCGCCGGTGATCCAACGACTGCCGGAAACCACGCGGGGGTCCACCAGGTAGAGCAGCTTGCTGCTTGCCTCGGTGCCCAGAACAGGTGCGTCGAGAGAAAGTCCGGGGCCGATGTAGCCCTTGACCAACAAAGGATTCTTCTTTAGATCCTCCTCATTAGCCGCTTCTACCTCGACCTCGCCGCCGATGCCCAGGTGCCCGGCAATATTGGCTTCAATACGCTTCAGATCCACCCCGCGGTCACCGGGCAAGCCGATCACCACAAGCCGACGCTCGCCCGCTTTTTCCGCGGTTCCGGGCAGATCTACCGCAAGCACCACGTTCTTCAAGGTGTCGGCACCGGTATAGGCCTTGCCGTCCGCGCGGGGAACTAGGGCGTTGGCAGCCGCCACCAGGGTATCGATGGTGGGGGTATCCGGGGTATCTCGGACCTCGGCCGCGGGGAAAGTCGAGTAATCGATCTCCTCCGGGATGACCGTGCTGACAGCCTCAACATTGGCAGCGTATCCGCCTGTCGAGCGCACGAAGGTATCCTCACCCACAGGCGTCGGGTGCAGGAATTCTTCGCTCCTGGAGCCACCCATCGCACCGGAGGTCGCCTTCACCGCCACCACTTCTAGACCGAGCCGCTCAAAAATTCTGAAGTAAGCGGCCCGGTGCGCTTCGTAACTGGCTTCCAGCCCGGCGTCGTCAATATCGAAGGAGTAGGAATCCTTCATAATGAACTCGCGGCCACGCATCAGCCCGGCACGCGGACGCGCCTCATCACGGTACTTAGTCTGGATCTGGAAGAGGCTCACCGGCAGATCCTTGTACGAGGAGTACAGGTCCTTGACCAGAAGGGTGAACATCTCCTCATGGGTTGGGGCCAGCAAATAGTCGTTCTGCTTGCGATCCTTGAGTCGGAAGATGCCGTCTCCGTACTCGGTCCACCGATTGGTCGCCTCGTAGGGCTCACGCGGCAGCAAGGCCGGAAAATGGACTTCCTGTGATCCAATCGAGGCCATCTCCTCGCGAATGATCTGCTCAACCTTGCCCAGCACCCTCAGGCCCATCGGCAGCCAGCTATAGATCCCAGGAGCCGCCCGGCGAATGTACCCGGCCCGAACCAGCAGTCGGTGGCTAGCAATTTCGGCATCGACGGGGTCCTCACGCAAGGTGCGCAGGAATAAGGATGAGAGGCGAAGAACCACCGGCGTGGCTCCCTTCTGACTGGGTCTGATTCTGCAAGTAAAAGCTCGGTACCAATCTACCCGGCGTTGGGAGTCTGACAGAACGGTGCCCTAAACTCGTCCCATGGCTCCCTACTCCACCCGTTTATTGGTGCTCGGCGTGGTCCGGATCTTTGAGCCCGCCCACGGCTATCTACTCTTGCAGGAGCTCAATTCTTGGAAAGTCGATCAGTGGGCCAATGTGAAACCCGGCTCGGTCTACTCGGCCTTACGCACCCTAACCAAGGATGGCTTACTAGAGATCGTTCCACAGGAGGAGGACGACGACGGCTCGGCGGCTAGAGCGTCCTACCGAACCACTGACTTTGGGGTACAGGAGTTCGAAAAACTGCTGAAATACGCGCTCACCGATATCCTCTCCTCTACCGTGGCTACTACTATGGCCGGGCTGGCCTTTATGCCTTTCCTGGAACGGGCTGAAGTAGTGGAGCTATTGGAGCAGCGAAAGATCTCTCTGCTGGCTGCCTTAGCCGTAGAAGCCAAAATGGTGAGCGGCTTCAATGGCGACAATCCGCACGTGCCCCCGCACGTCGTCGAACTTCATCTGCTCACCAGTGAACGCTTGGCGGCTAGCCTGCGCTGGACCGAGGGTCTACTTACCCGGCTGCACTCCGGAAGCTACTCATTTCGTCATGAAACGACCGACTGGGCACCCCCGCCTAACGACCCGATCTGGGGCAGCCGCTTCCAAGGTCTAGACAGCCCGGGCCCCGAGGCTTAAGCTCAATTCATCACTCGTTGAATTTAGGCTGGCTGAGGTCAATGACAACAGCTTCACAGCAGGCTCCCGCAGCAGAGGTGGCCGGGCTGGCGATCCGAACTGGCAAAGGGTCGCCCATTTTGGACGGCATCGATTTCGTGCTGGCTCCCGGTGCCATTACCGGCCTGCTCGGTCCTTCGGGAGCCGGGAAAACCACCCTTATGCGCACCCTGGTGGGCGTGCATAAGATCAGCTCCGGCACGGTCAAGGTGTTCGGTTTAGCGGCGGGCGCACCCGCCTTGAGGGGCGCGGTGGGTTATGTCACCCAGGCCCCCAGCGTCTATCAAGATCTGAGCGTGCTGGAGAACGTCCGCTATTTCGCCGCCCTACAAGGACTCCCCCGTGCTTCCGCCCTCGAGGCCATTGACGCCGTCGGGCTCTCGCCGTTATCGCATCGGCGCGCTTCAGGGCTTTCCGGAGGGGAGTTCAGTCGCGTCTCGCTTGCCTGCGCACTGGCCGGAAAGCCGCGACTGCTGGTGCTGGATGAACCCACCGTGGGACTGGATCCGGTTCTTCGGGCCGAGTTATGGCAACGCTTCGCCGCACTCGCCCAGGAGGGCACCAGCCTGCTGATCTCCAGCCATGTAATGGAGGAAGCGAGTCATTGCCAGACCCTATTGTTGCTCCGCCAGGGCAAGTTATTGGCTCAACTCACTCCACAACAGTTGCGCGAAAGGGGCCGCTCCGAGGATCTGGAGCTGGCTTTTTTGCAACTCATCAGGGATCAGGAGGTGGCGAAATGAACTACAAACTGATCGGGGCGACGGCGGTCAGGGTGCTGGCTCAATTGCGCAGAGATCCGCGCAGTATCGCGATGATCCTGGTGCTGCCAGCACTGCTCCTCACCGCCGTCTATTTCCTCTTCGAGAACGAGAAGCTGCCGCCTGGCGCACCACGCAGCTTTGACCGGATCGGCTTGATTATGCTGGCGGTCTTTCCCTTTGTGGTGATGTTTCTGGTCACCTCGATCACCATGCTGCGCGAACGCACCTCGGGCACCCTGGAGCGGCTGATGACCACACCGATCCACAAGGCGGATCTAGTTCTTGGTTATGCCGTGGCCTTCTCCGTGATGGCGGCCTTGCAATCCGTGGTGGCCACCGGCATCGCCTACTGGTGTTTCGGTCTGAACGTCGCGGGCTCGGCCGGTTTAGTGGTGCTGCTCGCGGTGCTCAACGCCATTCTGGGTGTTTCGCTGGGCTTACTTTGCTCAGCCTTCGCCCGCACCGAGTTTCAGGCGGTGCAATTCATGCCACTTGTGGTGATCCCGCAGTTATTGCTCTGCGGTCTGTTCGTGGCCAGGGATCAGATGAACGAGGTACTGCAAGGCTTGGCCAGGGTGATGCCGCTGAGTTACTCGGTGGAAGCCCTGGGGGAAGTGGCACGGCATAGCAGCATGACCGATTTGCTCTGGGCTGATCTGCTGATCTTGGCTGCTATCGTCGTGGCTATGTTGCTTCTTAGTTCGCTCACTCTGCAACGCAAAAGGTCCTAAGTGAGTACTGCTAACAGCCTCGGCAACTCCAAACGTGGTCGCCGCCGGGGCAGCGAGGACACCCGGGAACTAATCCTCACCGCCGCGCGGGGGCTTTTCGCCGAATCCGGCTTCGACGCCGTCAGCATCCGGCAGATCGCACGGCTGGCCGGTGTGGACCCGGCGCTGATTCATCACTATTTCTCCTCAAAGGATGAACTCTTCGAGGCTTGTGTGGAACTGCCCGCCAATCCCGCCGAGGTACTGGCCGAGATCGGTGACTACCCACCCAATCAGCGCGCGGAGCCGCTGCTGCTGGCGGTTTTGGGTCTCTGGGAATCCCCCGCCCAAGCGGCATTGCTGGCTTTACTGAAATCCGCGGTCAACTCCCCCGGTCGAAGCGCCCTGATGCGCCAAGTTCTGGGCAAGCTGATGCTGCCCCGACTGATCCTCGGACTTGAGGAGGATCCTGAGTTGCAGCGTTTACGTGGCTCGCTTGTGGTGAGCCAGGTCTTCGGCTTAGTGATGACTCGGTATGTGCTCAAACTCGAACCGCTCAGCTCGGCACCGCTTCCCGAGGTGGTGCGTTGGGCGGCCCCCACGGTCCAGCGTTACCTGACCGGAAACCTCGACGGCGGAGAGCTCTCCGGCGGGCTGCCAGAATTTGTCGATGGGTAGTCCTCCCCATCGCTACCTAAAAGGCTTATGCCTAAGCTTGAACGGTGAGTAGCAAGGTACGCCCGGGATGAACGGTGAGATGCTTGGCGCTAGCCCAGAAGAGTTGCGCTCGCTCTCCGGGGATTTTGTGCGGGCCGCTCAACTGCTCAGCGAGGCACGAGCGGCGCTGACAGCCAAGATTAACGGCCCGCTGCAGTGGCACGGCCCGGATTCTTTCTTCTTTCTGCACGCCTGGAACTCTTCCCACGCACCCACCCTGCAGCGCGCCGTAGAAATGCTCCAGAGCACGTCCCGTTCGCTCCTCGATCAGGCTGCCAAGCAGGAGCAGACCAGCGCACACTAGGGCTTCGCCCCGGCCAGAACCGCCCCAAGTCAGCCAAACACCGGCTAAATGCCCAAAAAAAAGTTATGGATTTAGGGGGTTTGCATTTCCACTACTTAGCGCTACTATGTACTAGTAGCTAGTAACACTGAGTAGTTAAAGGGGGTGCCCGATGGGCAAGCAAATGACGGAGATGCTCAAGGGGACATTGGAAGGCATCGTTCTCGCCTTCCTGGTCGGAAAGCCGGCTTACGGATACGAGATCACGACGCTGCTCCGAGAGCAGGGCTTCACCGAGATTGCCGAGGGCACCGTGTACGCGCTGCTCGTCAGGATCGAGCAGAAGGGCCTGGTGGACGTCGAAAGACGGCCGTCCGAAAAAGGTCCGCCACGCAAGGTGTACTCGCTCAATGCGCAGGGCAAAAAAGAACTAGACGAATTTTGGAACACGTGGAGCTTCCTGTCCGAGCGACTGGAACAGCTCCGAGAAGGAGGAAAGTAAGATGGCCGCAAAATGGATCGAACTGGTAACCGGCTCACTTGAGCAGAAAAAGCAGTACAAGCAGGCCAAGGCACGGCTAGACGCGCTGCCCGAGCCATACCTCACCGTGGCGAACGCCTTCAACCGGTACTTCATGTACTACGGCGGCGCCACCGAAGGCGACACTATCGTGCGGATGTACGACGACCTCGCGGACCTGTGGGAACGCGCTGCCGTCGACGGTACCCCGGTGAGCGAGATCGTCGGCGAGGATCCCGTCGAATTCGCCGAGAGCTTCGCCCAGGCCTACGGAGGCAAGCGTTGGATTGACAAGGAACGGGCCCGCCTAGTGGAGGCTGTTGTTGAGGCGAAAGCGAAGGAGACCGGATCATGAGCCTCACCTCAGCACCGGGAGCTGCCATCCGGGTGACGGGCATGGAAAAGTCCTACGGATCTTTGCAGGTGCTCCGCGGCGTTGACTTCGAGGTGGCCCGCGGCAGCATTTTTGCCCTTCTCGGCTCGAATGGAGCCGGGAAGACCACCATGGTGAAAATCCTGTCCACGCTGCTGAAGCCGGACGCTGGCACCGCCACCGTTGAGGGATTCGATGTAACAACGGAGCCGCTCGAAGTTCGCCAGTCCATTAGTTTGACCGGACAGTTCGCGGCGGTCGATGAGATCCTCTCCGGCCGGGAAAACCTGGTGCTCGTAGCCAAACTGCGGCATCTGAAGGACCCGGGCCAAATAGCGGACGAACTTCTTGCCCGCTTTGACCTCACCGATGCAGGGTCACGAAAGGTAGCCACCTATTCAGGGGGGATGCGTCGTCGTTTGGATATCTCCATGAGCCTGATCGGGCAACCCAAGGTGATCTTCCTGGACGAGCCGACCACGGGGCTCGACCCCGAGGCGCGACTTGAGGTGTGGCAGGTAGTTCAGGAGCTCGCCAACCAGGGAACCACCGTGCTACTCACCACCCAGTATCTCGACGAGGCCGAACAACTTGCCGATCGGATTGCCATTCTTCACCAGGGGCGGATCATCGCGAACGGCACCCTTGCCGAATTGAAGCAACTACTCCCACCGGCGGAAGTTGAGTACGTCGAAAAGCAACCAAGCTTGGAGGATATCTTCCTCACGCTCGTTGGGGGCGAGGGCGCGGAGGATTCGAGCAAGCTCGAGTCAACTAAGGACCAGCCATGAGCCAGCACTTCTTCGCAGACACCTCCGTTTTACTCGGTCGTTCCATGCGTCACATCTTCCGCAGTGTGGACACCATCATTACCACCGCGATCACACCGATCGCCCTGATGCTGCTGTTCGTCTACGTCTTCGGCGGAGCGATCAAAACCGGCACCGAGAACTACGTCAATTACCTGTTACCCGGGATCATGCTGATCGCCATTGCCTCGGGCATTGCCTACACCGCCGTTCGATTGTTCACCGATATGAAAAGCGGCATTTTCGAACGATTCCAGTCCATGCCGATCGCCCGATCCTCTGTGCTGTGGGCACATGTGCTGACATCACTGGTTGCCAACGGAATCTCGGTGCTGATCATCGTCCTGGTGGCACTGTTGATGGGATTCCGCACCTCGGCAAGCGTTCTGGACTGGCTGGCCGTTGCCGGAATCCTGGCGCTATTCACCCTAGCGCTGACCTGGCTGGCCATCATCGCTGGTCTCACGGCTAAGTCCGTGGATGGTGCCAGCGGGTTCTCCTACCCGCTGATCTTCCTGCCCTTTATTAGCTCGGCCTTCGTGCCCACCGAAACCATGCCTACTCCGGTTAGAGTTTTCGCCGAGAATCAGCCGGTCACTTCGATCGTCAACACCATTCAAGATCTCTTCGCAGGACGGCCCATTGGGGGTAGCATCTGGATCGCTCTCGCCTGGTGCCTGGGCATCCTGGTGCTGGCCTACATCTTCGCCATGATCAGTTACCGGCGCAAGATCAGCTAAGCACACCGCGAAGGCTCCTCGCTGTCCCTCGGGGGGGGCGAGGGGCCTTCAGCCGCTGGCCACAGGCTTAGAACAACACCGTTGCAAAGGTCCCGATCCGCTCGAACCCCACTCGCTGATAGCTAGCCAGGGCCTTGGTGTTGTAGTCATTCACGTACAGGCTCACCACCGGTGCGAGTTGCCGAGCTAACCGGACGACGGCGGCCATATAGCCTGCGCTCAGCCCCAGTCCGCGTTGGTCCGGTCGCAACCAGACCCCTTGTACTTGGCTGGCTTGCCTCGAAACGGCTCCTAAATCTGCTTTGAAAATCACTTCGCCGCGTTGATCGAGGTGGCTCAGCGAATGCCCTTGCCTGATCAGGTTGGCCACCCGGCGGCGATAAAACTCCTCGCCGCCCAGATAGGGAGAATACCCAACTTCTTCTTCGAACATCGCCACCGCGGCGGGCAAGATCTGATCGAAACTGTCCATCAGGCTCGGCTGCAGTCCCGGGGCAGGATCGAGCGAAGACTCGCCAGCCATTGCCATCAGTGGCTGGCACTCGCGTATCTCGGCGGCACGGAAACCCAACTCGCTGAGCCTTCGAAAAATGTTCAGCACCGCTTCTGCTGGCCCGTAGATGCTGGCATGTCGCCTACCTAAACGGCTCAGGTAGTCGCCGAAGGTCGGGGCCAGTCGCTCCGTCACTCCAAGTGGGATCACATTGGCACCGACCCAGCAGGCGGCGAGCAATTCGCCGTCGTCGGCAAAATATCCCACCGTCTGTGCGCCTAGGACACTGGGGACGGCGCTGGCATGCTGATCGAGCTGTGCGGCCATAAAGACGTTGGCTACCGGGTCCCGATCCACCAGGGCGCGCAAGGCAGCCGTGTCCGGGTGGCTGAGCACCCTGATCGGTGAATCGGCGGGTTGATCCCGTTTAGGAAACGCTGACCACGGGACTGCCCTTGACGCCATTTTGGCCATCAATTCCACCCGCCTCTTCCGTTTCCTCGGCAATTCGCATGGCTTCTTCGATGAGTGTCTCAACAATCTGATCCTCGGGGACAGTCTTGATGACTTGTCCCTTCACAAAGATCTGCCCCTTGCCGTTACCGGAAGCCACACCCAGATCTGCCTCGCGGGCCTCACCAGGACCGTTCACCACGCAGCCCATCACGGCCACCCGGAGCGGGACTTCCATACCCTCCAGGCCTGCGGTGACCTGCTCGGCCAGGGTGTAAACGTCCACCTGGGCGCGGCCACAGGAGGGGCAGGAGACGATTTCGAGCTTGCGCGGGCGCAGGTTGAGGGACTGCAAGATCTGGTTGCCGACCTTGATTTCCTCGACCGGAGGAGCCGAAAGCGAAACTCGGATGGTATCGCCAATGCCCTTGGAAAGCAGTGCCCCGAAGGCGGTAGCTGACTTAATGGTGCCCTGGAAAGCCGGACCGGCCTCGGTGACTCCTAGGTGCAGGGGCCAGTCACCGCGCTCGGCCAGCAACTCGTAGGCTCGCACCATGACCACCGGGTCATTGTGTTTGACCGAGATCTTGAAATCGTGAAAGTCGTGTTCCTCAAACAGTGAGGCCTCCCAGACAGCGCTCTCTACCAGAGCCTCCGGGGTCGCTTTTCCATACTTCTCCATCAGCCGAGGGTCCAGCGAGCCAGCGTTGACGCCGATCCGGATCGAGACGCCGTGATCCTTGGCCGCTTGCGCGATTTCCTTGATCTGGTCATCGAACTTCCGGATATTTCCGGGGTTCACCCGAACCGCCGCGCAACCCGCCTCGATGGCCGCGAAAACGTATTTGGGCTGGAAATGAATATCGGCGATCACCGGAATCTGCGATTTCTTGGCAATGATCGGCAGCGCCTCGGCGTCATCTGCGGAGGGGCAAGCCACCCTGACGATATCGCAGCCGCTCGCGGTCAGCTCGGCGATCTGTTGAAGGGTCGCATTGATATCCGTGGTGGGCGTGGTGGTCATCGACTGCACGCTGATCGGTGAATCCGAGCCGACTCCTACCGAGCCGACTTTGATCTGTCGGGTCTTCCGTCGGGGTGCGAGCACCGGCGGCGGTGCGGCGGGCATTCCTAGACTGATTGAGGTCATTGTTTGGACTCCATTGCGTGGTTCACGTCCGGCCCGACGGTTGCGGCGGACGTCCTTCTTATTCTAAGCTCCCTCGCGCTCAGGCGTATTCCTTGAGCAGTCCAATCAGGGGATTCCAGGCGCTGATGCGGGAACCGGCAATGCAACCTTGCCGGGCGAAGGGGTCCTGCGCCAGCACGCTCTTGAGTTCTTCCTCGTCGGCGGCGCTGAAGATGATCAACGCACCGCTGCCATCTGCATAGGGACCGGAGGCGAGCACCACCCCGGCGTCTACTTGGCTGGCCAACCAGCTGCGATGATCGGGCCGATGCTGATCACGCAATTCGGCGGCTTCCGGGGCATAAACATACTCAACGGCAAAGGCACTCATATCTCCACCCTACACATTCCCCACCCCTCCTCCCCCAACTCAACCCAGTTGTCCCACCGGGTGTTGCAGGAGTGAAGGATGTTGCTGATTTGAGCCGACTTCTGCCCCAGCAGTAACACCCAGTGGGATAGCTGGGAAGGGATTGGGGCGAATCGGCTCGAGATGGGTGCGGTTAAAGCATGGCGATGAACCAACGGGCCAGAATTCCTACCAGGGTTGCCCAGATCAGGGAGGCCAGGGTGCCGATGATGAATCGCTCGCTTGCGGCCGGGCTCTCTTTCAGCTCGGGATACCTTCCCAAGCCCTTGACCGCAATAACGTAGGCGATCGCCACGGGTTGGTCGAAAACGATGCAGAGTACGACGGCGAGGCGCTCCAGAATCCCGATCAGCAGTCCGCCACGAAGCACCTTCGCTTCGGTGAGAGGCTCCGGTGCCGCAGAAACGGGTGTCGCCGAGACGGCTTCCTGCCTCACGGCGGGGAGCTCCGCTTGCGGCGAATCCGCGGACTCCAAAACACTCTCCTCGGAAACCGGCCTGGCATCCACGCTGCGCGCCAGTCGAAGCACTAAGGCGGTCAACGGCCAGCCTAAGAACGCTGCGGCTAGCAGTGCCGCGATCAGGATCAGCGTTGTCATACCCCTACCCTACGATTACCTGCATTTGCCCGACAGTCCGGCACCCTTAGCTCCACTCCTGCACGGTGCGATCGGCGAGGTCCAGCAGCAGCGCAGCAGCCTCCCGTCCGGACCATTCCTCCAGCCAGCCGGATCTGCGCACCGCATTGCTGACTGCCTGTGGACTGATCTGCAATGCGGTTGCCACTTCGACCTGATTTCCGCGCACCCCCGGGGTGAGCTGGTCCAGGATCCGCCATTCCGCAGCGCTCCGGGCAACCACCAGGCCGCCGAGCAGGCGGAGCACCGCCTCGGCGGCGTCTACTTGTTTGCTCGGGACGGCTCCTCGAACCGCTAGCGGCACCCGGTTTCCGGATTTCTTTGCCTGTTCCACGGCCTCTCGGGCAGCAATGAATGCGCTGCCGCTGGCTTCTCTGGACGTCTGGGGCAGAGGTGATCCAATCTGCCCCACCCCGATGCCGATATGCCAGTGCCCCGCCCGCAGCGCCAGCATCGAGGCCTCCACTACTGCGGCGGCCTCGGAGAGCACGGCCTGGAGTTCGTCTCCGGTAGAACGATCGAAGGGCAATACGGTACTAACCTCTGCTAGCTGGCTGATCAGCAGCGGGACCAGATCGTCGTTCTTCCGGCTATTACGTTGATCAATCGTCATAACGAACATAAATCAACTGTAATCAATTGCTCTTAGAAGATCAACCGCTTTAATTTGATATTTGAAAATCAATCGCTGGCGATCGAAACGGGACAAGGTTAGCCAAAGAGATTGACCGGTTTGACGATATCGGCGTAGATCAACAACGCACCCATCACCAGCATCAAGCTGGCCACCACATAGGTCACCGGCAGCAGCTTGGCGATGTCGAAGGGGCCGGGGTCTTTCCGTTTGAAGATCTTGGCGACCCGCCGCCGTGCGGCCTCGTAGAGCGCGCCCAGCACGTGACCGCCGTCGAGCGGCAAAAGCGGGATCAGGTTGAAAACGCACAGCGCGAAATTCAAGCCAGCCATCAAGCCGAGCAGCGTGGCGAAGCGTGCGCTCAGCGGCACGTCCTCCATGGCCGCAACCTGACCGGCCACCCGACCGACGCCGACCACGGAGACCGGGCCGTTCGGATCACGCGGCGCGGAGCTGAAGGCAGCTTGGGCCACCGCAACCAGACGTTGGGGAAGATTGAACACGACGCCGGCCACCTGGGTGATATTGCTGCCCACCGCGGGGAGCACAGCGGTAATCGGCTGCTGCACGTTCTCGGTGGTTGGGCTGACCCCGAGGAAACCGACTTCCTGGGTGACGGCTTTGCCGCTGGCGTCCTTCTCCGGGGTACCGGCAGCGGTCAGTACGGGGCGGGCGCTCAGCACTGGAGTGATGGTGAGCTGAAGCGGCTGACCGTTGCGCTGCACGGTCACCGAGACGTTCTTACCGGCCGAGGAACGGATCCATGAGCTCAGTTCATCCCAGCTGGTGACATTCTTCCCGTCGAAAACGGTAATGGTGTCACCGGGCTTCAGGCCAGCCGCAGCGGCCGGTGTGGGTGTGCAGTTATTGACATCCGGGGTGGTCTCGCCGTCTTTGACCTGGCAGGCGTTGACCACCGAAAGGGTGGTGGTGTACTGCGCGGTGCCGAACCCCATCAGCAGCACCGCCATCAGCACGGTACCGATCAGCAGGTTCATAAAAGGGCCGCCGAGCATGATGATGATCTTTTTCCAGACCGCGAGCTTGTAGAACACCCGGTTCTCGTCCTCCGGCCCAACTTCCTCGTGCGCAATGGCGCGGGCCTCGGTGGCGAGTTGCTCGAATCGCCCGCTCCGTCGTTTGGAGTTCTTCACCCGGCCGGCGCCGGATTCCGCCAGGGTCTGGAACATGCCGGTGCTGGAGGGTCGAATGCTGCCGTCCGCTTTGTTCGGTGGGTACATGCCGATCATCGAAACGTAGCCACCGGCGGGAATGGCCTTAATGCCGTATTCGGTCTCGCCTTTTTTCTTCGACCACAGGGTGGGGCCGAAGCCGATCATGTACCGGGTGACCCGGACCTTGAAGAGCTTCGCGGGCACCAAGTGGCCCACCTCGTGCAAGGCGATAGACACGCCGACCGCGAGGACCACGAAGAGCACCCCGAGAATGAAAAGCAATACCGTCACTGTGTGTACTTACTGTTGTTCCGATGAGTTCTGCAGAGTCAAACGTTCCTGGGCTCGCGCACGTGCCCAGGTTTCAGCTTCCAATACGGATTCTAGGCTCAACGTGGAATCCGCTGAATGTTCGCTGAGGATCGCTTCGACCGTGTCCACGATATCCAGGAAGCCGATTCGGCCGGCATGGAAGGCCAGCACGGCCTCCTCATTGGCGGCATTGAAAACGGCCGGGTGGGTGCCGCCCTGCTTGGCAGCGTCCTTGGCAAGTTCGACGGCGGGGAAGGCGGCGGTATCGAGCGGTTCGAAGGTCCACTCCGTGGCCTTGCTCCAATCACAGGGCTGTGCGGCGCCGCGGACCCGTTCCGGCCACGCCAAACCGAGAGCGATCGGCAAACGCATGTCCGGCGGCGAGGCCTGGGCAATGGTTGAACCGTCAATGAACTGCACCATGGAATGCACCACGGATTGCGGATGCACCACCACTTCGATCCGATCCAAGGGGACATCGAAAAGCAAGTGCGCTTCGATCAATTCCAGCCCCTTATTGACCAGGGTGGCCGAGTTTGTGGTCACCATAAGACCCATGTCCCAGGTGGGATGTTTAAGCGCCTCAGCAGGAGTGACCCGGCTGAGCTCGTGCCGCTTCCTGCCCCGGAAGGGGCCGCCCGAGGCGGTCAGGATGAGCTTCTCTACTTCCTGTTCCGTGCCGGAACGCAGGCACTGCGCTATCGCGGAGTGCTCAGAATCAACTGGAACCAGCTGCCCGGGAGCGGCGGCATCCTTGACTAGTTGACCGCCGACAATCAGCGATTCCTTATTGGCCAGCGCCAAGATGGCACCCGACTTGAGCGCGGACAGGGTGGGAGCCAGGCCGATAGAACCGGTGATTCCATTCAGGACGACGTCGGCCTCGAGTCCGGCAATGGTGGCCGCGGCCTGCGGACCGGCTTCGATCTGTGGCTGATATCCCGGAGCCAGTTCGTGGATTTTCTTCAGTAATTCGGCCGGGTCACCGCTTGCAATGCCTATCACTGCTGCCCGAGTACTGACCGCCTGCCGAGCCAGCAGGTCCAGATTGGCTCCCCCGGCGCTCAGGGCGGTGACCAGGAACCGCGGCGCACCCTCCTCGTCAAAGGCACGTTCGACGACGTCGAGCGCCTGAGTGCCAATCGAACCGGTCGAGCCAAGAATCGCCACCCTACGCGGGGCGGCATTACTAATGGCAGGGTTCTCACGGCGGGCATCAATCGACATGTTTCCAGTATCCCGCATTCATCGAGTGTGGAGATCTGCACGTTATAAACCGGTTTTAGCGTGCAGATCTCCACACTCGGCGATTCAAGAGGACGCCCTCCGCAAAGTCTGCTCGGCCTGTTTGAGCACCGGGCCATCGATCATCCTGCCCTGGAAGCTAAAAACACCATTCTCTGCTTCGTCCGCAGCCATCAATAACGCCTGGGCATATTCGATATCGGCTCGTGGCGGCAGGTACGCCCGCCGAAGATGCTCAACTTGAGAAGGGTGAATGCAGGCGGTAGCGGAAAAGCCACAAGCCACCGCATCCTGTGCCTCTTGGTAGAGTCCGTCGATATCCGGGATGTTCAAATACACCGCATCAATCGCCGCTTTACCGAAAGCGCCCGCGGCCAGTAGCACCTGGGACCTGGCCTGTAGCGCCACTGCCCGGTAGCCGCCGTCGTCCGTTCTGGAGGAGCTACCGCCCAGCGAAGCCACCAGATCCTCGGCACCCCACATCAGCCCCACCACATTGCGGGCTTGAGCAATTTCGGCGGCTCGCACCACGCCGAGCGCGGTCTCGCAAAGGGCAAGCACCGAATAATCGGTGAGCGCGGCGACAATGGCCTGGCCGCTCTCCGCTTTCGCCACCATCACGGTCCGGTACGGGGTGGCCCGCAGCGCCTCCGTATCGAGGGCAAATTCCGGGGTGCCGAGCGGATTCACTCGGACGATGGTTCGCTCCGGATCGAGCAGGTTTTCCTGCAGCGCCTGCCGAGCCGCAGCCTTGGCCTCGGGGGCGACGGCGTCCTCCAGATCTAGGATCACCGCATCCGCCCGCTCGGCTGCTTTCGCATAGCGCTCGGGCCGATCCGCCGGGCAGAACAGCAGCGAGGGCCCCATCTCAAAGGGCGGGTAAATCACCGTCATGACTGGGCCTCTTTTCCTGCTTCTTTCCCTGCTTCAGCCTTGCGCTGAGCTTCCGCGTCCACCCAGATCAAACACGTCCTACTGGCCAGCCCCACCACCTCGCCGTGCTGATTTTTGCCGGTGTGCCGCATCGTGACAATGCCCTGTCCAGGCCGGGAGCCGGAGAGCCTCTTCTCGGTGACTTCGGTCTCGGTGTACAGGGTGTCCCCGTGGAACAGCGGGTGCGGGAAGCTGATCTCGCTCATCCCAAGCTGGCCAATAATGGTGCCCTGGGTTAACTGGGTTACCGATTGGCCCACCATCGTGGAGAGCGTGAACATCGAGTTCATCAGGCGCTGCCCAAAGGGCTGTCCGGCGCTCCAGGCAGCATCCAGGTGCAGCGCCTGGGTGTTCATGGTCAGCGTGGTGAAAAGGACGTTATCAGCCTCGGTTACGGTGCGTCCGGGCCGGTGGGCATAGACGACGTCGGTCTGCAGCTCAGCGTAATAGAGGCCGCGCTGCTCGACGACGGGAAGCGATTCGCCCTTCGATTCAGGCATCGAGCTCCACCTTTAACGGCGCCCCGGTGGCCGCGACCACATCCTCGACGCTCAGTCCGGGAGCGACCTCGCGGAGCACCAAGTGCTTCCCGGCACCTTCCTCATCGGCCACCACATCAATCACCGCCCGATCGGTAATGATCCGGTCCACGCAGCCCTTACCGGTCAGCGGAAGCGTGCACTCGGCCAGAATTTTTGGCTTCCCGTTCTTGTCCACGTGTTCCATCATCACGATCAGCCGTTTGGCACCAAAGACCAGATCCATCGCGCCACCCATGCCTTTGACCATTTTGCCCGGGATCATCCAATTGGCCAGATCACCGTTCTGCGCCACCTCCATGGCACCGAGCACAGCCACATCAACGTGACCGCCGCGCACCATGCCGAAGGAAGCCGCAGAGTCGAAGAAGGCGGCGCCCTGGTTCACGGTGACGGTTTCCTTGCCTGCATTGATCAGGTCCGGGTCCACGGCATCCTCGGTGGGATATGGCCCGGTGCCTAGAATCCCGTTTTCGGAGTGCAGCACCACCTCGACGCCTTCCGGAATGTAATTCGGGATCAGTGTGGGCATGCCGATGCCCAGGTTCACGTATTGGCCGTTCTGTAGTTCCTGAGCCACCCGGGCAGCCAGTTCGTTACGACTCAGTCCTTTGATTTCCAGCGCCATTGCCTTAGCCTCCTACGACTTGATTGGGCCCACTGCCGCTGGGGTCCCCGGCCGAGCTCGCGAGGTTGGGGAGCGGCAGGGGATGTTCGGCAGCGATTTTCGCAGTGTCCGCGGCCGAGGCCGAAACCGTCCGCTTCTCAATTCGTTTCTCCGCCTGCGGCGAACCCGCGGGTACCTCTACGATCCGTTGCACAAAGATGCCGGGCAGATGAATCTGCTCGGGGTCCAACTCACCGGGTTCCACGAGTTCTTCCACCTCGGCGATGGTGACCTTGCCCGCCATCGCACAGAGCGGATTGAAGTTCATTGCGGTGGCGTGAAAAACCAGATTGCCGTGCCGGTCCCCTTTCGCTGCGTGCACCAGGGCAAAGTCGGGAGTCAGCGATTCTTCCAGCACATAGTCGGCACCATTGAATTCACGAACTTCCTTAGCTTCGGAGGCGATCAGCACATTGCCCTCGGCATCATATTTCTGCGGCAGGCCGCCGTCGGACACTTGGGTGCCCACACCGGCGGTGGTGAAGAAAGCGGGGATGCCCGCTCCCCCAGCTCGCAGCTTCTCTGCCAGGGTACCCTGCGGGGTGAGAACCACCTCCAGCTCACCGGAGAGGTACTGCCGGGCAAATTCCTTATTCTCCCCCACATAGGAGGAAATGGTGCGCCGGATCCGGCCGTCCTTGAGCAGGATACCCAGCCCCCAGTCGTCCACGCCGCAGTTATTGCTCACCGTTTCCAGCTCGGAGGTGCCCTGAGCGTGCAGTGCATCGATCAGCGCCACCGGGATGCCGCACAACCCAAAGCCGCCGACGGCGAGCGAAGCGCCGTCGGGAATGTCCGCGACCGCCTCTGCGGAGCTAGCTACTGTCTTGTCGATCATCGTCGATCCCTTCGCTGTTCGGAGGCGCTGTTCAGACTCTTTGTCCAGAAGCTTAGAGGCCCAATTCCCTGGCGATCAGCATCAGCTGAACCTCGGTGGTGCCTTCACCCACCTCCAGTATCTTCGAATCGCGGTAGTGACGCGAGACGGTGAACTCATTGATGAAGCCGTAACCGCCGAACACCTGGGTGGCGTCCCGGGCATTGTCCATGGCAGCCTCGCCGGCCACCATCTTTGCCATCGCGGCTTCGGTCTTAAACGGCTTACCGGCCAGCATCCGGGCTGCGGCGTCGTAGTAGGCCAGTCGGGCGGTGTGCGCCCTGGCCGCCATCCGGGCAATCTTGAACTGGATGGCCTGGTAGCTGCCAATATTGTTACCGAAGGCGAAACGCTGCTTGGCGTAGCGAACGGATTCGTCCACGCAACCTTGTGCTGCACCGGTAGCCAGCGCGGCAATCGCGATCCGGCCCTCATCCAGAATGGAGAGGAAGTTCGCGTAGCCTCGACCCTGCTCACCGAGCAAATTTGCCTCCGGGACCCTCACGTCCTTCAGGGTCAGCGGGTGCGTATCGGAGGCGTTCCAGCCAACCTTGTTGTAGGCCTTCTCCGCGGTGAACCCTTCTGTATCGGTGGGTACCAGAATGGTCGAAATTTCCTTCTTCACGCTACCGTCAGCCCGGGTGGATTCCCCGGTTACCGCGGTCACCGTGACTAATCTGGTGATATCGGTTCCGGAGTTCGTAATGAACTCCTTATTACCGTTGATCAGCCACTCACCGTTATTCAAGCGAGCCCGGGTCTTGGTGCCACCGGCGTCGGATCCCGCTTCCGGCTCGGTCAGCCCGAAACCGGCGAGCGCCTGAGCGGAGGCCAGCATCGGCAGCCACTGCTGTTTCTGCTCCTCGGTACCGAAGCGGTAAACCGGCATGGCACCGAGCGAGACTCCGGCCTCCAGGGTGATAGCCACCGACTGGTCCACCCGGCCCAATTGCTCCAGAGCCAGAGCCAGCGCGAAGTAATCGCCGCCCATGCCACCGTATTCCTCCGGGAACGGCAACCCGAACAGGCCCATCTCCCCCATCTGCTTGACCACTTCGTAAGGGAAGCTGTGTTCCTCATCGTGTTTCGCGGAGACCGGAGCCACCACTTCATCGGCGAACTCGCGGACCGTGTCACTCAGGTCCTGGTACTCCTCGCTCAGGCCGTAGCCCTCGGATGTGGTCATGATTGCTCCTCGATGGATTCTGCCTGGCTTGTGACCGGCTTGGGGTGAATAGTGGCGACGATCTGATCCGCTTTGACCAGGTCACCGGTGCGCACAGAGAGCTGGACGATGCCGGCCACCCCGGCGCTCAGTTGGTGTTCCATTTTCATGGCTTCGACGGCGAGCAGGCTCTGCCCCTCGGCGACCTCTTCGCCGTCGCTGACCGAAATCGAGACCACGGTGCCGGGCATCGGCGAGCGCAGCACCGGATCGACCGTACCCTCGGGACGACCCATTGAATCGTTCTTGGCCTGCACAAGTTCCCGGCGGCTCACCTTGCGCAAGGCAAAGCTCGCGCCGTCCCGTCCGAGCCACAGGGTTTCGTCCGATTCGTCGAAGGCGAAGGTCCAGTGCTCCCGCTGTCCATCGACGGTCAAGGCCAGTTGGTCGCCGTCGAGCTCCAAGTCGCCATCGCCAACCGTTACCAGGTGAATATCGGCACCGTAAGCTATCGAGAAGCTGAGCTGCCGGTGCGCCCCGACCCGCCAGCCGTCGGCACGGTTCCAGACGCCGTCGCCAATCAGCCGGGCCGCGAAGAATTGGGCCGCTGCTTGGAACTCAGCCGCCCCGGGAGCCGCGAATTCAAAGGCCCCGGCCGCCAGTTTCCGCTCGATCATGGTGGTGTCGAGCTTGCCCGCCCGCACGTCCTGATCATTGATCAGCATCCGCAGGTACTCGGTGTTAGTACCCACTCCGAGCACCACGGTATTGGCGAGGGCGCCGTCCAAGGTGTTCAGCGCCGATTCCCGGTCTGGACCCCAGGCAATGATCTTGGCCAGCATGGGATCGTAATTCGAACCGATTTCCAGCCCGTCGATCAGTGCGGAGTCGTTGCGGATCACCCCACCTCGGGGCTGGGTGGGGCCACTGCCGCCGGGGTACCCGGCCGAGCCTGCGAGGTTGGGGAGGGACTGGGTGGGCCCACTGCCGCCGGGGTACCCGGCCGAGCCTGCGAGGTTGGGGAGCGGCTGGGTGGGGCCACTGCCGCCGGGGTACCCAGCCGAGCCTGCGAGGTTGGGGAGCGGCTGGGGAGGATCGTGGTGGACCAGCACGGTGCCGGTCTCCGGCAGGAAGCCACGTTCCGGGTTCTCCGCGTAGAGCCGGGCTTCCACGGCATGCCCCTTGAGTACGACGTCGGCCTGAGACATGGTGAGCGGCTCACCGGCCGCGATCCGCACCTGCCATTCGACCAGGTCGAGCTGAGTCACCATTTCGGTGACCGGATGTTCCACCTGAAGTCGGGTATTCATCTCCATGAAGAAGAACTCGTCCGGGGCTTGATCGGAGACCAGGAATTCCACCGTACCGGCGCCGCTGTAGTTCACGCTGCGGGCGGCATTGCACGCTGCTTCACCAATCCGGGCTCGGGTCGCTTCGTCCAGCAGCACCGAAGGAGCTTCCTCAATCACCTTCTGATGCCTTCTTTGCAGCGAGCATTCCCGCTCGCCCAGGTGGATCACGTTGCCGTGGTTATCCGCCAGGATCTGCACCTCGATATGCCGTGGGGTAGCTACCAAGCGTTCTAGGAAAAGGGTGTCGTCGCCGAAGGCGGAGGCCGCCACCCGACGCGCGGTTTTGAGCGTCTCCGGCAGCTCCTCAGCGGAGAAAACAGAGTGCATGCCCTTGCCGCCACCACCCGCGGAGGGCTTGATCAGGATGGGATAACCGATCTGTTCGGCGGCCTCAATCAGGGCTTCATCACTCAGCCCCGGCTCGGCTATCCCCGGCACCACGGGTACGCCATGTTCCTGGACATGATTCTTGGAGCGAATCTTGTCACCCATCACGTTGAGCGCGCCCACGTTGGGGCCAATAAAGGTAATGCCCTCGGCTTCAAGCGCTTGGGCGAAGGCCAAGTTCTCGCTCAGGAAGCCATAGCCGGGGTGCACGGCCTGCGCTCCGGATTTCCGGCAAGCCTCCAGGACGGCCTCGATATTGAGGTAACTCTCGGCAGCCGATGCGGGGCCAATGCACAGCGCCAGGTCCGCTTCCCGTACGTGCCGGGCTCCGGCGTCGGCCTCGCTATAGACCGCGACCGAACGGATGCCTAGCTGGCGCAGGGTTTTGATCACCCGGCAGGCGATTTCGCCCCGGTTGGCCACCAAAACCGTCTGAAACATGCTCATCCTTGACCGATCACATCCTGAACAGGCCGAAGGAGGTCTCCGGCAGCGGGGTCTGGGAACACACTTGGAGGGCTAGGCCCAGAATGTCCCTGGTATCGGCCGGATCGATAATGCCATCGTCCCAGAGTCGGGCGGTGGAGTAATAGGGGCTGCCCTGCGCCTCGTACTGTTCCTTGATCGGCGCCTTGAACGCCTCCTCGGCCTCGGCCGACCACTCTTCGCCGCGGCCCTCTAGCTGCTCGCGGCGCACCGTGGCCAGCACGGAGGACGCCTGCGCCCCACCCATCACCGAGATCCGGGCGTTCGGCCACATCCAGAGGAAGCGTGGGCTGTAGGCGCGTCCACACATCGAGTAATTCCCGGCGCCAAAGGAGCCGCCAATCACCACGGTCAGTTTCGGTACCCGACAGCTGGCCACCGCGGTGACCATTTTGGCGCCGTTCTTGGCGATGCCACCGGCTTCGTAATCCCGTCCGACCATAAAACCATTGATGTTCTGCAGGAAGAGCAGCGGAATGCCACGCTGATCGCAGAGCTCAATGAAATGCGCCCCTTTGAGCGCGGATTCGCTGAACAGCACGCCATTATTGGCCACGATCCCCACCGGGTGCCCATGGATGTGAGCAAAACCGGTGACCAAGGTACTGCCGTAGTTCTTTTTGAATTCGTGGAATTCACTGCCGTCCACGATCCGGGCAATCACCTCGCGGACGTCATAGGGAGCCTGCACATCGGTGGGCACGGCCCCGTAGAGTTCCTCGGGTGCGACGGCGGGTTCCCGGCTCGGCTGGGTGTCCCAGGCTGGCGCTTCTGGTAACGGCAGCGTGGAGACGATGTCTCGGACGATTTGCAGGGCGTGCTCATCGTTTTCCGCCAGGTGGTCGGTGACTCCGGAGATCTTAGAGTGCAGTTCGCCACCGCCCAGTTCTTCGGCCGTGACGATCTCACCGATTGCTGCCTTCACCAGTGGCGGGCCGCCCAAGAAGATGGTGCCCTGGTTCCGCACGATCACGGTTTCGTCGCTCATCGCCGGAACATAGGCTCCGCCCGCGGTGCAGGAACCCATCACCGAGGCAATCTGCGGGATCTTGGCGGCGGAGAGCCTGGCCTGGTTGTAGAAGATTCGGCCGAAGTGTTCTTTATCCGGGAAGACCTCGTCCTGTTTGGGCAGGAAGGCTCCACCCGAGTCAACAAGATAAATGCAGGGCAGCCGGTTTTCCAGGGCGATCTCTTGAGCGCGGAGGTGTTTTTTGACCGTCATCGGGTAATAGGTGCCGCCCTTGACCGTGGCGTCATTGGAGACCACCATCACCTGGCGGCCATGTACCAAGCCAATACCCGCGATCACCCCGGCTCCGGGGCACTCGTCATCGTAGAGCCCGTCGGCGGCGAGCGCGGCGACTTCCAAAAAGGGGCTGCCCTCGTCAAGCAGTTGGTCAATGCGTTCGCGGGGAAGTAATTTCCCCCGGTCCAGGTGGCGCTGCCGGGACCGTTCCGGGCCGCCGAGGGCCGCCGTCGCCAATTTTTCTCGCAGCTGCACAAGGAGTGCCCGATGTTCCGCCTCATTGCCTACAAAGCTCTCGCTTCCCGGCGCGACCGACGTGGTCAGGGTCTCCATTGACTTCCCCTCAACTGGACGAACCTTCGGCTAGCCCAGGAAAGCACCTGGGTTAGTGTTCGCTAACTGAGTTTTAGGTTAGTCTTTATTAACTGTGGTGTCCACCACGGAAGGCGGAGTTGTGGAAATCCATATCGACGAGGCGGAAAAGAACCCGGTTGAGCCCGAGGTGGGTTCCGCCGATTCCATGCCCACCCAACGCAGCCAAGCCAAGGCCAGCCGCCGCGAGGCTTTACTAACCGCCGCGGCAAGCCTGTTCGCTCAACGCGGCTTCAACGGTGTCTCCATTGAGGAGCTCGGCGCCGCCGCTGGAGTCAGTGGTCCGGCCGTCTACCGTCATTTCAGTGGTAAACAGGCCGTATTGGCTGCCCTGCTGGTGGGAGTCAGCGAGGATCTACTCTCCGGCGGACGCTCGGTGGTTGCCTCCCATCAATTGCCCACTGAAGCGCTGAGTTCGCTAGTGAGCTTCCAGGTGGACTTTGCCCTAACTAACGCGGACATCATCAGGGTTCAGGACCGCGATCTGGCCAGTATGAGCGCCGAGGACCGCCACGCCGTCCGAGCCCTGCAACGCGATTACGTGCAGCTCTGGGTCGATACGCTCAGCCGCCTGCATCCGGAATCCGAGGACGCGGAGCTGCGAATCCGAGCACACGCCGCCTTTGGTCTGATTAATTCGACGCCTCATTCGCTCCGCTCACACAACCGTTCCGGAAGCGTCCCGGCCAAAACGGCTCGCCCGCTGCTGGAGCAGATGGCGCTAGCCGGGCTATTGGCCTAGTTCCAGCACTTTCACCCACGCCGAGTGTGGAGATCTGCATCTTTTGACCGGGTTTTACCGTGCAGATCTCCACACTCGGCGGAGGTTGGTGGGAGGGAGCGGAGGTCGGGGAGCTTAGATCATGGTGATGAGCATGCCCGGATCGGCAAGAATGGTGCCAATATCCGCCAGGAACTTCGAGCCCTGCTCACCATCCACCAAGCGATGGTCAAAGGACAGGCTGAGCGTCATCACCTGACGAAGCGCCACCTCGCCCTGATATTCCCAGGGCTGACGGCGCACCGCACCCATCGCCAGGATCGCGGCCTCCCCCGGGTTCAGGATCGGGGTGCCCGCATCAATACCAAAGACCCCAATATTGGTGATCGAGATAGTACCGCCGGAGAGCTCGGCGGGACTGGTCTTCCCGGCCCGGGCGGTCTCGGTCAGCTCGGCAAGAGCCTGAGCAAGTTCGGTCAGCGAACGCGATTCGGCGTCCTTGATATTCGGCACCATCAGCCCGCGCGGGGTGGCCGCAGCAATGCCTAAGTTCACGTAGCTCATCGTGACGATTTCCTGGTTCGCCTCATCCCAGCGGGAGTTCAGCGAAGGATTGCGGCCGACGGCGACGCACAGCGCCTTGGCCACGATGGTCAAGGGAGTGAGCTTGAGACCCGCGAAGGCTCGGCTGACCTTGAGCTTAGCCAAAAGCTCCATGGTCGGGGTGACGTCCACGGTCAAAAACTCGGTGACGTGCGGCGCGGTAAAAGCGCTGCTGACCATCGCGGCTGCCGTGTACTTGCGTACCCCCTTGATCGGCGTGCGCACCTCGCGGGGCAGCCCGGCAGCCGCTTGTCCCGCAGCAAACGGGGCGGCAAGCTGAGCTGAACCAAGAACCTCCGAGCTCACAACGGCGGCCTGGACATCCTCGCGGGTGATCAAGCCACCCACCCCGGTACCGTTCAGAGCGCTCAAATCCACGCCGAGATCCCGAGCCAATTTGCGCACCGGCGGGGTTGACCTCGGTCGCTCTCCAACGTTTTGGACAACGTTTTGAACCAGGTTTTGGACCACCGCCGCGGCAGGCAGCGACACCGAAGCCGCCGGTTCAGCGGCAGCCTGGGCCGCCGTCGTCGAAGCAACAGCTAAAGCAGCCCCCGGACGTGCCCGTCTGGCGGGTCTACCGCCCTTTTCCGGCTCCGCGCCGTAACCCACCAGGGTGGGAACTCGTTTGCTGTTCTGCTCCTCGGCGGGAGCGTCCGGCGCGGAATCCTCGGAACCTGCAACTTCGAAGGAGACAATCGGATTGCCCACCTCCACCACGGTACCGGGCTCCTCGTGCAGCCTAGAGATCACGCCTTCGTAAGGCGAGGGAAGCTCCACCACGGCCTTGGCGGTTTCCACCTCGGCGATCACCTGGTTGAGCTTAACGGCATCCCCCACGGCAACTTTCCAGGAGACGATTTCGGACTCGGTCAGGCCTTCGCCCAGATCCGGAAGAGTAAAAACCTTGATCATGCCTGGCCATCCAAAGAATCGAGCGAGCTCAGTGAGTTATGGCGTCCGAGAGCCCGGTCCACGCCGTCCAGGATCCGGTCCAGATCCGGCACGTGGTGTTTTTCGAGTTTCGACGGCGGATAGGGCACATCGAAACCGGTCACCCGGACCGGAGCGGACTCCAGGTAGCTGAAGCAACGTTCGGTCAGGCTGCTGGCAATCTCGGCACCCAGTCCACCGGTCTGCGAAGCTTCATGGGCAATCACCAGACGACCGGTCTTGCGCACCGAGGCTTCCAGCGGCGCGTAGTCGATGGGTGCGAGCGAACGCAGATCGATCACCTCAACGGAAATACCTTCATCCTCGGCGGCGAGCGCCACGTCCTTTGCGGTGGCAACCAGCGGGCCATAGGCCACCAGGGTGACGTCGCTTCCGGCAGTAACCACCCGAGCGTTACCCATCGGCAACGCACTGGACAGCTCGGCGCCCTCATCCACCTCGCCCTTGGTGTGGTACCGACGCTTCGGCTCGAAATAGAGCACCGGATCGTCGCTGGCAATAGCCTGTTGAATCATCGTGTAGGCGTCCTGCGGATTGGAGACGCTGACCACACGCAGACCCGAGGTGTGGGTGAAGTAGGCTTCCGGCGATTCCGAGTGGTGCTCCGGGGAGCCGATGCCGCCACCGAAGGGAACCCGGATGGTGATCGGCATTTTGACCTTGCCCTGGGTACGGTAGTGCAGCTTGGCTACCTGGGCCACGATCTGGTCGAAAGCCGGGTAGATAAAGCCGTCGAACTGGATCTCCACCACCGGTCGGTAGCCACGGAAGGCCAGTCCGACGGCGGTGCCCATGATTCCGGACTCGGCAAGTGGGGTGTCGATCACCCGGTGCGCGCCGAAGTCCTTTTGCAAACCATCGGTGACGCGGAAGACGCCGCCGAGCTTGCCGATGTCCTCCCCCATCAGCACGACCTTGGAATCGAGTTCCATGGCTTTGCGTAGGCCCGCGTTAATCGCGCGGCCAAAAGTCAGCTGGGTCATGAGTTGGCTCCTTCGGCAACGGCGTTCTCGGCCTGGTCGAAGCCGGCTAGATAGCGCTGGTAGTGATCCCGTTGCCGCTCCAGTGCGGAATTCGGCTCGCTATAGACGTGGTTAAAAACGTCGAGCGGCTCCGGATCGGGAAGGCTGATGGTGTTGGCGCGCAAATCCTTCGCCACGGCATCAGATTTCGCTTCCACGGCTGTTTTGACTTCCTCGGTGAGCAAACCCTTGGATTCCAGCAGAATGGCGAGTCGGGCAATCGGGTCCTTGGCCGCCCAGTCTTCCAGTTCATTGGCGTCGCGATACCTGGTTGGGTCGTCCGCCGTCGTGTGCGGTCCCATCCGGTAGGTGACCGCTTCAATGAAGCTGGGGCCACCGCCCTTCCGTGCCCGATCCAGGGCAATTCGGGTTGCCGCCAGCACGGCGAGCACATCGTTGCCGTCCACTCGCATCGAGGGGATACCGAAACCTGGGGCTCGATCTGCAATGACCTGATGAGCTTGCAAGCCCACCGGCTCCGAAATGGCCCAGTGGTTGTTCTGGCAGAAGAAGATCACCGGAGCTTGGAAGGAAGCCGCGAAGACCATGGCCTCGTTCACATCACCCTGGCTGGTGGCGCCGTCGCCGAAATAGGTGATCACCGCGGAATCGGCACCATCGTTCACAATGCCCATGGCGTACCCCGCGGCGTGCAGCGTCTGCGCGCCAATAATGATCTGCGGGGTGGCCATATTGAATTCGAAAGGGTCCCAACCGCCGTGGGTATTGCCACGCCAGATTTTCAGGGAATTGACCAGATCTAAGCCGCGGACGTAGGCAACGCCGTTCTCTCGATAGCTGGGAAAGACGAAGTCCTCCGGAGCAAGTGCTCGGGCGGAGCCGATCTGCGCGGCTTCCTGTCCCAGTAACGGGGCCCAGAGCGCCAATTGCCCCTGCCGCTGCAAGGCGGTGGCCTCGGTATCGATCCGACGAACCACCACCATATCCTCATAGAACTGGATTAGTTCCTGGTCGGTGACGTCCTGGACCCACGGATCGAAGTCCGGGTTTACCAGCCTCCGGCCATCGGCCGTGATCAGCTGGATGAAGTTCTCATCGGCGGGTACCTGGCGTCCCGCAAGACCGGCCAGGCCAGCAAGGCTGGAATCCTCTCCGCCGCCGGGTGTTTCGGATGACATGACGTCCCCTTCCTCCTCGGACCTGGGTGCGGTGCCGAGCATTGTTCTCGATGCCGGGAATCATGGTGGATTCTCGGTGATCTACCGGCCCAGCAGCCGCTGTTTTCAACCGCCGAGCCACCCCGATCCCCCTCGATCGGTTCTACTGTGACGATACTCACAGCCCGCATTCAGCACAACTGGCGATTCAAATACTCATCATTATGCTCAAGTTTTGCCCCTCGAACTGTGCTAATCTTGCGCACTATGCGAGCTTTAGATAGTACCGATCTGCGACTGCTCATGACCCTGGTTCAGGACCCCCGGCACACCGTGGTGGCGCTAGCTCAGAAACTAGGACTCTCCCGAAACACCGTCCAAGCTCGGATGACCTCGCTGGAGCGAAAGAATGCCTTCCTCTCCTTCGATCGGCGGATCAACCCTGCCACTCTGGGTTACCCGCTGACCGCGTTTATCACGGTGCATGTGCAGCAGCAGAAGCTGAGCCAGCTGGCCGGAGAGCTTTCCGAGATCCCGGAAGTTTTGGAAGCGCACGGACTGGCCGGCGAAGCCGATCTGCTGGTCCGGGTGGCGTCCCGGGACGCCGAGGATCTGTTCCGAATCACCGGCAAGATTCTGGCTTGTGATGGAGTGGAGCGCACCGATACCGCCCTGGCGATGAACGAGTTCGTACCTTTCCGGATCGAACCGTTGCTAAAACAGGCGGTGGCGAGCACTTAGGCCAGCAACCTCTAGTCGATAGAGGCCATTAATTCGATTACTCGATCGAGGAAGGCGTCTACCTGCTGTTCTTCGTAGCCTTCTTTTCCGTTTGCTGCACCGAAAACAGCCCGCCGCGGCACATCGACGCTCAACGGCTTATCCTGCTCGAAGTATTCGATCAGCTGCCCGCAGAGCAGATCCACATCGGCAATCCGGTAGCTGCGCACGTTCCGGCGAGGACGACGGAATCGCTCCCCTTCCGCCCGGTGCAGGCGCGCCCGCAACACTCCGGACAACCTGCCGATCTGCGCTAGCCAGGCGTCCTCGCCCTTGCTAGTGATCAGCGCATCGCGTTCGCGCTGTGCAAAAACGTCTTCCAACCGGTCCAGAGCGGCGTCCACGGCCTGCGGTTCGTAGCCGCCGTGCACAGCGTCGAAGGTCATCTCGCGGACATCTCGGCTGCTCAGTGCCTTCTCACCATCCTGCTCGGAGGTGTAGATTTCGCGTGCCTTCGCCAGGAACTGATCAACCTGTTTGGGGTTGTAGCCGTAGTTCTTACGATCGACTCGGGCGAAGGGCGAGGCCGCAGCCTTGTCCGGAAGTGTCTCTGTCACGGGTACATTCTATCCAGTAGACCGGCTCAGAACAGCTCAAGCAGGGCATAAATCAGGAAAGCCACCGGCGCCGCGAACAGGATTGAGTCGAGCCGGTCCATCAAACCACCGTGACCGGGCAAGATACTCGACATGTCCTTCACTCCGAGTTCGCGTTTAACCATGGACTCGGCCAGGTCACCTGTGGTGGCGGCGGCCACCATGCCTAGGGCTAGCAGCACACCGACCCACCAGGGCTGTTGCAGAAGGAAGATCGCAGCCAATACGCCGACTATCGCCGCTCCGAGCACGGATCCGGCAAAGCCTTCCCAAGACTTTTTCGGGCTGATCTTGGGAGCCATCGGATGTTTCCCGAAAAGCGCCCCGACCAGGTAGCCGAAGGTGTCATTGGCCACCACCAGGAGCAGCATGGTGGAGACCCGCAGCGCTCCAGCGCTGGCCGTCCAATTTCGGAATTCGAAGAGGCTGGCCAGATTATTTGGGTCCCGCAGCACCAGTAAGGCAAAACTGATCAGAAACGGCACCCAGGCGAGCACAAAGATACCCGCGAAAATACTTTGTCCGGCACCTGGCACCGGGTCCAGGGTGCGCCAGATCAGGATAGCCAGAGCACAAGCGCTGAGCGCGAAGAGCAGCCCCTCGGCTCCCGCATAGTAAGCAGCCACCGGCATGGCCAGCACGCCGACCATCATCGGCACGAGAGGCACCCGGACATCGCGTTGCAGCAGTCCCCGGCTGAGCTCCCAAACCCCTAAGGCGGCAGCCAACACCACCATGGCTAAGAATGCTGGCGGATAAAGCAGCAGGCCGACCAAAACGGCGACTAACAGGAGAAGGCCGACGCCGATTGCGGCTGGAAGGTCGCGACCGGCACGGGATGCCGGGGCCGTCGTGGTTTGAACGGCGCCGGGCTCACTCACCGGGCTCTCCGCCTTCGGGGGCAAGGCTAGCGTGGGCTCCCCTATCGGGGCGACCGGAGCCATCGCAAAGGCACCTTTGGGCAGTTCGGTGAGGGGCGACGTCGGGCGCGGTATGGCAGGTACCGATCTGGCCCGGGCAGCGGGCACCGCCGGAATCGCACCGGTCAAAGGCGCCTTGTGCGCCTCGGCCGAGGATGCCCGCGAAGGCACCTGCTCCGTCGAAGACTCGGGAAGCCCGGCACCAGACTGTCCGGTGGCTTGCTTTTCCGCCTCGCGTTCGGCGGCGCGCAGAGCCCTCCGGCTAGGTAGGGGCGCTGGTTCGGAGGGCTCGCTCATGGCTCAGACCTCGAGGAGTTCGGCTTCTTTGCGCTTGAGCAGCTCGTCGATGTTGTCGGTGTGAGATTTGGTCAACGCGTCGAGTTCTCTTTCGGCGCGTGATCCCTCGTCCTCACCGGCGTCGCCGTCTTTGACGATCTTATCGAGCGTCTCTTTCGCCTTACGGCGGATATTGCGGATCGAGACCTTTGCGTCCTCGCCCTTACCCCGGACGATCTTAACGTAATCCCGGCGACGCTCCTCGGTAAGCTCAGGAATCACCACTCGGATCACGTTGCCGTCGTTCGAGGGGTTCGCCCCAACCTCCGAATTGCTCAGCGCCTTCTCAATATCCGCCAGGGCGGAGCGATCATAAGGGCTGATCAGCAGGGTACGGGCCTCCGGCACGGAAAAGGAGGCGAGTTGCTGCAAGGGTGTGGGGGTGCCGTAGTAGTCGACCATCACCTTGGAGAAAAGGCTCGGATTGGCTCGGCCGGTACGGACCGAACTGAAGTCTTCTTTGGCCACCTCGACTGCCTTGTCCATCTTCTCTTCGGCCTCGAGTAGGGTTTCTTCAATCACTGATATCTCCTGGTTTGAAAGCTGCTCACATTCATACTACGGCTACTAGGCGGTGACCAAGGTTCCCAAGCTCTCGCCCCGGATTGCCTTGGTGACGTTGCCATCGCCTTCCATCCCGAAGACCAGCATGGAGAGATCATTGTCCTTACAGAGGCTGAAAGCGGTCTGGTCCAATACCCGGATATCGCGCTGTAAGGCTTGGTTATAGGTCAATCGCTCCAGTTTGACGGCGCTCGGATCCTTCTTCGGATCGGCGGTATAGACACCGTCCACCCCGTTCTTAGCCATCAGGACGATATCCGCGTGTACCTCAAGCGCCCGCTGAGCCGCCACCGTATCGGTGGAGAAGTAGGGCAGGCCCGCACCGGCACCGAAGATCACCACCCGCCCCTTTTCGAGGTGTCGGATGGCGCGGCGGGGAATATAGGCTTCAGCCACCTGCCCCATTGTGATGGCGCTCTGCACGCGGGTTTCCACTCCGGCCTGTTCCAGGAAGTCCTGTAACGCCAGACAATTCATCACGGTACCCAACATGCCCATGTAATCCGCCCGGGAGCGGTCCATACCGGATTGGGAAAGTTCGGCGCCGCGGAAGAAGTTTCCACCACCGACGACGACGGCCACCTCCACGGTGTCAACGGTCGCCGCGATCTGTTGCGCAATGCCCCGGACGGTCGCCGGATCGACACCTAATTTACCGCCGCCGAAAACCTCGCCGGAGAGCTTCAAAAGCACCCGCCGCTTGGTTTTGGCTGGAATGTTCAGTGGTTCTTTGCTGTTCTCGGTGCCAACAGTGCTCTCCATAGCGCCTTCCCGGGGGCTCGCGATGCTCTTATAGGGCCTGAGCTAGATTATCGTGTTCCGACCCCGCCGGGCGAACCGTGGTTGTGCGTTGACCGCAAGCTTCGGTCAAAACGGGGTGGATCAACGGAACAACTTGCAGCCACTTACGGCTATAGAGCGGCCTCCGGCGTTGCAACACACTGCAATAAGAGTTCAACAGCTCGCTGCCCGATCGGTCGGTGCACTATCGATTCCTTGATGAGCACCGAAATCTGCCGTACCGGTTCCGGATCGACCACCGGAATAGCCCGCACCGTGTGCGGCAACTTCCGAGCCGCGAGCCCGGGCAGCACGGTAACCCCGATTCCCTCGGCCACGAACGCAATAGCGGTGAAGTGGTCCTGCGCCTGAACCTGGAACCGAGGCGTAAATCCGGCGGCGTCACACGCGCCCATGATGACATGCCTGCACATTCCATTCGCGAAGTCGTTATCCACCCAGATTTCGTCCCTTAGCTCGGCAAGCGATACGGCTGCCCGCCCCGCAAAAGGATGTTCTTGATGCACCACGGCTACATAGGGGTCATCGGCGAGATGTTGTTGCCGATACCCAGTGGGAAGAGGCCGCTCGTAGTAGCGCGATTGCACAATCACATCGATATCGGGATGGATGGACTGCTGACCATCGGGGAATTCGTTGAGAATCAAGTCCAGCCTCAACTGCGGGAATTCATCCATTAGCTTTCGAGCCATTCTGGGCACCCAGCTCGAACCGGCGGAAGCGAAGTAGCCCATCGTCAATCGACCTGTCACGCCGTCACGCAGATCGGCAACCACACCGGACAAGCGACTCAGACTTGCTATTACCTCGTCGCTCTCCACGGCCAGCGCCTTGCCGTAGGAGGTGGGCACAATCCCCCGCCCGGAGCGTTCAAAAAGGGTCAGGCCGGTCTCACGCTGCAGCAGAGCCACTTGCTGACTCACCGCCGAAGGTGTGTAGCCAAGCTGGCTGGCGGCAGCCTGAATGGAACCGTTGGCGATAACCGAGCGAAAAATACGCAGCCGATGCGGATCAAGCATGACTTAACCATACAGCAACGCTTAACTGTTAGATAGAAACAATCGCTTGTGCTGAAGTATTGTTGCCCCTCAGCATGAAGTATGAAAACTTTTCAACACTGGTTTCGCTCTCAGGCTCGCAGGTTAACGCTTAGCCAAGGCAATGCGGGCTTCCCACTCGGCGGCCAGACCCCTTCGGATCGGGATTATGCCCGCATCTCGCACGATTTGCAGGCGGTGCAGCAACATCAGGACAATGCCCACACCGGGAAACCTTGGAAGAAGGTTCGATAAGCGATACTCGGCATCAGCTAAAGCGCTATTCGGCGTTCACCGATCACGGTCAGGGCGGCAACCCCGCCGGAGTGGTACTCAATGCTGAGGCGCTCGACGCCGGGGCGCGGCTGGCTTTAGCGAACGAGGTCGGCTACTCGGAGACCGCCTTTGTGGAACAAGGCGAGGCACCCGATCATTACCGGGTCCGCTACTTCAGCCCGAAGGCCGAGGTGCCCTTCTGCGGCCATGCAACTATCGCCACCGCGGTCGCCCTAGCGGAACTACGAAGCCCTGGATTACTCGACTTCAGCACCCTAGCCGGGCCCGTCGCCGTCGAAACTGCACTCACCCCGGAAGGCATCAGCGCCACTTTGCGGAGCGTTCCGAGCCGGATTGACCCCGTGGCACCGACCGTCTTAGCTGCCGCCTTACGGAGCCTCGGCTGGGCTGAGGCCGATTTAGATCCTCGATATCCACCACGAGTCGCCTATGCAGGTGCCCAACATCTAGTCCTGGTGGTAGCTAGCCGAGCACGGCTAGCGGCCCTCGACTATGACTACGCCGCCCTTTCGGAACTGATGTCGGCTCAGGACTGGACGACGCTCCAACTGGTCTGGGCGGAAAGCCCCGCCCTGTTCCACTCCCGTAATCCCTTCCCACCCGGCGGGATTATCGAGGATCCGGCAACCGGTGCCGCCGCCGCAGCATTTGGCGGCTATCTGCGCGCACTGAAGCTGACCGAAGCAGCCAGCCAGTTCACCATTCTGCAAGGCGAAGAGATGGGCAGGCCCAGCAGATTACTCGTTGATTTACGCCCCGGCGAAGCTGGTGTGCGGGTCACCGGCCTTGCTTCCCCCATCATCACCACGGGCTGAGCAGGCGCAGGCTGGGCAGAACAAGGCTGAGTAGAACAAAAAGGCCCCAGGAACGACCCAAGAGGGTCGTTCCGGGGGCCTTTTGAAGGAAACTTAGGCGCCTACGCGGAAGCGAGCGAAAGCAACCGGAGTCGCCTTGGCCTCTTCTAGCACCTGAGCGATGCTCTTCTTGGCATCCTTGGCGAAGGGCTGATCCAGCAGCACATTCTCCTTGAAGAAGCCGGTCAAACGACCTTCCACGATCTTGGTCAGGGCAGCCTCGGGCTTGCCCTCGGCACGAGCGGTCTCATCCGCAATCCGGCGCTCGCTATCAACGAGTTCGGCGGGCACCTCTTCACGGGTCAGGTAGTTCGGGCTGTAAGCGGCGATGTGCACGGCAACATCGTGTGCAGCAACAGCAGCCTCGTCACCAGCACCCTCGACGGCGAAGAGCACGCCAACCTGAGCGGGCAGATCCTTCGAGGTCTTGTGCAGGTAAGCATCAACCACGGCACCGGTTACCCGTGCCAGGCGGCGGACGGCGACCTTCTCACCCAGCAGCGCGCCAGCTTCGATCACCAATTCGGAAAGCGGCTTGCCTTCCACCTCGGCGGTCAGCAAGCTATCGACGTCTTCGGCACCCGAAGCCACAGCAGCAGCCAGAACCTTGTTCGAGAACTCGATAAAGGGAGCAGCCTTGGCTACGAAGTCGGTCTCGCAGTTGACCTCGACCATGACGCCGACGCCGTCATTGACGGTAGCGGCAACCAGGCCTTCGGCGGTGGAACGGCCTTCACGCTTGGTGGCGCCCTTGAGTCCCTTGATGCGAATCAGTTCGAGCGCCTTTTCGGCGTCGCCGTTCGCCTCGTCCAGGGCCTTCTTGACGTCCATCATGCCAGCGCCTGTGCGCTCGCGGAGAGCTTTGATATCAGCGGCGGTGTAGTTCGCCATATGAACTCCTCAGTTATGGGTGAATAAGTTTCGGGCAGAAAACTGCCGGAACACCAACGGCCGTTGAGGCTTGGCTAGCATTCCGGCAGCATCCCGCAGCAAAATTACTTGCTTTCGGTGCCTTCTTCGGCAGCAGCTTCCTCAGCAACGGCCTCTTCGGCAGGAGCAGCAGCTTCCTCGGTAAATACCTCGGCGGCCTTCTCGGCTTCGGTTCCGGTGATGACCTCGGCGGCTTCCTCAGCGGGAATCGCCTCGGACTCGCTCTGTGCGGCGGCGTGGCCTTCGAGCAGCTCGCGCTCCCACTCAGCCATCGGCTCGGCAGCGGCGGTTCCCTCATCGGTGCCAGTTGCCTTGGAGTTACGGGCAATCAAGCCCTCGGCCACGGCGTCAGCAACCACGCGGGTCAGCAAGTTGACGGAGCGGATCGCGTCATCGTTACCCGGGATCGGGAAATCAACCTCATCGGGATCACAGTTGGTATCCAAGATGGCGACCACCGGGAGGTTCAGCTTCTTAGCCTCGTCAATGGCGAGGTGTTCCTTCTTGGTGTCCACGATCCAGATCACCGAGGGGACCTTGGTCAAATTGCGGATACCGCCCAGGTTGGCTTCCAGCTTGGTCAGCTCACGCTTGAGCAGCAGGAGTTCCTTCTTGGTGTGACCGGAGGCGGCGACGTCTTCGAAGTTGATCTCTTCGAGTTCCTTCATCCGCTGGATCCGCTTGGCCACGGTCTGGAAGTTGGTCAGCATACCGCCGAGCCAGCGGTGATTAACGTAGGGCTGGCCCACGCGAGTAGCCTGCTCGGCAATGGCTTCCTGAGCCTGCTTCTTGGTGCCGACGAACAGCACGGTGCCGCCGTGGGCAACAGTGGCCTTGACGAACTCGAAAGCCCGGTCGATATAGGACAGCGACTGCTGCAGGTCAATGATGTAGATGCCGTTGCGCTCGGTGAGGATGAATCGCTTCATCTTCGGGTTCCAACGACGGGTCTGGTGACCGAAATGTACGCCGCTGTCTAGCATCTGGCGCATAGTGACGACGGGCATGCCGACGCTCCTTAGAGTTGAATTTACGGTTATTCCTAGTGCCCAGGAGGCGCCCTTTTCCTTCAAAACCATTGCTAGCTCCGAGGGACCGTGGGGCGTCAACCCGCTCATCGCTGTAACCTGATGATTGCGGAGATGGGCACGCGTAGTCAGCGCACCTTGGGAAGACCCCAGACGCCCTGCTGGTATTAGTGTACAGCAAGGCACAAGGTCACCAGCTCCCGCAGCGTGGTCTCGGCGACGGCCCGAGCCGCCAACTTCTCCTGCACAAGTAGTCCTTAGGAGCGCTTTCCCCACATTGCACGATTCCGTACTAGTCAGCGCAGCGGAACTGTAAAAATCTGGGAGGGTGTTCAACTCTCCCCCAGCACCGCTACCTCTGCCGGTTCTTCCACCAGTCAAAAGTCGCTGGCGTCCACCACCAATCCTGCAGACTGCCTTCTTCCTGCTAGCAATCCTGGCTCTAGTCTCAGCCCTGCTGCCCGCGCCACCGCGAGCAGCCCTCGCTGCGAGTAACGCCTCATGGAGCTGGCCAATACAACCGCGAGCAACCGTGTTGAGAGGCTTCGAGCCAACCGCGCAACCGTGGCTCGCAGGTCATCGCGGCGTGGATTTAGCTGCGAGTCCGGGAACCAAGGTGTATTCCCCCGCTGACGGTACGGTCATCTTCGTGGGCTGGGTGGTGGATCGAAACGTGCTGACCATAGATCACGGTGGCGGCTTGCGGAGCAGTTTCGAACCGGTAGACAGTAAGCTCCACGAAGGCGAACGAGTGACTCGCGGTCAGCTCATCGGGGTTCTAAGCGCCAGTGCGGCCGGTGGGCCCAAGGCGACCGGTGGGCATTGCGCACCAGCTAGTTGCCTGCATTGGGGCGTCCGCCGCGGGGAGGTTTATCTGAATCCCCTGATCTTCCTGGGTGACAGGCGCCCTTCGGTGCTGCTCCCGCTCGGCCCGGCGGACGCAGCTTTGACGCCCGCCGGAGGAGCAAGGACATCAGACGATAGCGGAAATCCCGGTGATCGCTCTCGCCGTCACCAAGGAGTTGATCTCGTAGGTGCCCTCGTAGGAGTAGATAGCTTCCGCATCGGAGAAGATCTTAGCCATCTCGTAGTCGGTGACAATACCGTTGCCGCCCAGAATACTGCGCCCCAGCGCCACGGATTCACGCATCCGTGCGGTGGTGTAAGCCTTCGCCAAAGCCGATTGCTCATCCTTAGCCTGACCCAGATCTTCGAGCTGCGAGAGCCGTACCATCATGGACATCGAGGCTACGGTGTTGCCGAGGATCTGTACCAACTGATCCTGCACCAATTGGAAAGAGGCCAGCGGACGACCGAATTGAATACGCTCGACGGCGTAGCGGCGAGCCACGTCGAAGGTCGCCAACTGCTGGCCCACAGCCTGCCAAGCCACCGCCAAACGGGTCACCTTGAGCACCTTATTGGTGTCCCTAAAAGAATTGCCGTGCGCCAGCTTGAACTCCTCCGGTACCACCACATTTTCCAAGGTGATGTCCGCGTTCTGCACGCTGCGCAGGGCGATCTTATTCTCAATCTTCGTCGCGGTATATCCCTCGGAGGCGGTATCTACCAGGAAGGCTTTGACCTGATTATCAGCTTCATCGCGGGCGTAGATGACAACCCAGTCGGAGAAGGTGGCATTACCGATCCAACGCTTAGCGCCGTTGAGGATCCACTTTCCACCCTCCTTACGTGCGGTAGTCCGGGTGCCACCTGCCACATCGGAGCCACCCAGGGGTTCGGTCAAGCCGAAGGCCCCGATCTTCTTCAGAGAGTAGATATCCGGAAGCCATTCAGCCTTCTGCTCTTCGGAGGCGAGAGCTTCGATTGATCCGGTGAACAAGCCGTCGTGAACGCCCATGAAGGTGGCAATGGAGGTATCCGCTCGGGTGAACTCAGCGTGCACCAGACCGGCAAAGAGATTGCTATATCCCTGCCGACGCACCGGACTCATCACGTCCAACTCGGCTAGCTTGGGGATCAGGTCCATCGGGAATTCCGCACGATTCCAGTAGTCAACCGCAATCGGCTTAACCTCTTTAGCCAGGAAGTCCCGGATCTGCTGCAAACGCTCGCGTTCCCCATCAGTGAGCAATTGCTCGAAGGAGTAGAAATCGCCATCGGCATAGGGCAGGTTGTTCACATCTACAGCACTCTTGGACATAACGATCCTTTGCAAAAGAAAGATAGGTTACTCAGAAGTAACCTATCTCAGATCTCGTCCCCGGTAAAGCGCTTGAGCCCCGTGCTCCGCCGGAGTTATCCCGCCTTCTCGCCACCGTTGGTCATAAGGATCATCGAGTATCCTCGGAGTTGCCCCTAGGCGCTCTCGGCGTGGAGACTAACTGAGCACTATTTGTCGGCGGACAGGAATAGGGTGGCAACCATGACGACGTGGACATTTGCTGAAATCGAAGAGGCTTTCCGCGCCTCCTGGAGCAATGAAACCACCTGCCTGGACGCAAAGTCACTGGCTCGGTGGACCCCCGGAAATCCTGCGCATGGTCAGTGTGGACCAACGGCTTTAGTAGTCCAGGACCTCCTCGGTGGAGATCTCTTACTCGCCGAGGTGACAGGTGGCGAGGAAGCCGCGGAGGTGCATTATTGGAATCGGCTTAGTGAAGTAGAAATAGATCTCACCAGGGAGCAATTCTCAGCCGATCGAATCATCGGAACACCTCGAATCGTCGTACGACCACCCGAAGGGCCGCGAGCGCACCGCGCCGAATATCAGCTACTTCATTCCAGGGTCTTCGCCGCGCTCGGCATAGCCCACCAAGACAAATAAAAACCGTAAGCCAGTCGCGAAAGAAACGCTGCTGACCCACGGCTTTTGGTAGGGCTACTCGGACTTGAACCGAGGACCAAGGGATTATGAGTCCCCTGCTCTAACCAGCTGAGCTATAGCCCCGTGCGTTGACTCTCACGATGTAGATCGTGAAAAGTTCAACTGTGCCATCTTAGTAGAAATCGACAGAAACTCTAGCCGCTTACCATCAGGCTGGCGGCAGTCGCTGCGACCGAACCTAGACGATTTTGTCCTCGTAGCTCGCCCCATAGTAGAGGTCTTCGAAGGTCTTCAGGGTGGCCTCGATGCCATGCCGGTCTGCTACCGCCCGGCTGGCCGCTCCCATCACTTCTTGATCTGCCCGAGGCAGGGAGAGGATCCGAGTGAGCTTCTCGGCCAGATCAGCACTGTTCCCGGGCTCAAAGAGGAAGCCATTCTTCTCTTCGTCGATCAGATGCGGCAAGGCCATGGCATTGGCCAGCACCAAGGGCGTGGAAGCACTCGCCGCTTCCAATGAGACCAGTGATTGCAGCTCTGCGGTACCGGGCTGGACGAAAACGGCAGCCCGAATATAGGCTTCGCGGAGTTCCTCGTCCGGGGCAAAACCCAGAAAGCGAACTCGGTCCGTCAGCCCTAATCGACTTACTTGTTCCTCCAGCATCGGCCTGAACTCGCCGCCACCGACGATCTCCAAATGTGCATTCAGCTCGGCGGGCACCTTGGCCAGCGCGTCGATGAGCACATCGACGTGCTTCTCCTCTGCCAACCGGCCGGCGAAGAGCACCGTGGGGTAATCGTAACGGGTGATCTGCTCGTCTTCCGCGGCCTGGTAGGCGGCTGCATCGATGCCGTTGGAGACCGGGAGCACCTTACGCAGGAAGGCGTGATCGTGCATTGCCTTGGCTGCGAGCGGCGTGGGCGTGGTCACCACAGCCGCCTTACCCATCACCTTGCCCATATCGCGCCAAGAGTTCTTGGCCACGATCTTCAAGAACCAATCGGGGAAGGGCAGGAAGGGGTTCAGGTTCTCCGGCATGAAGTGGTTGGTGGCGATCACTCGGATGCCCCGGCGCACGGCTTCCTCAATGGTCGCCTTGCCGATCATGTAGTGGCACTGAATGTGTACGACGTCGGGCTTTACCCGGTCGAAGAGCAACGCGATCTCACGCTTGATCTCCCAGGGGTAGCACAGCCGGTAGGTCGGGTGAGTGAAAATCGAGTGTGAACGGAGCCGATGGACTTGCGCTTCCGGACGCAGCTCGGTGAAGCTCGGCCCGGTGTCGTTACGGGCGGCCAGCACATGCATCTCGTGTCCGCGAGCACCCATGCCCTTGGCCAGCCGGTAACAGAACTGGGCTGCGCCATTGACGTCCGGCGGGTAGGTATCGGCCGCGATAAGCACCACCAAGGGCTTCCGAGATTGGCTGGCTTGATCGGGTGTCGAACTCACGTATGGCTCCTGAAGTCACTGCCCTGCGGGCACTACTGATTGGGCATTATTTGCGTTGCGCCCGCTTGGCCGCATCTCTCGCGTCCCGCTTTCGTTGCACCACATCGGGGTGATGCCGCGAAAGCACAATGACACCAACGATAGCAAGCAAAGCCGCCACCACCATGGCAATAGCGATCACGGCGGGCACGTTGGGCTGCAATTCCTGCAAAATAGCGATGCCGATCGCGATGCCCACAATCGGGTCAATCACGGTAAGCCCAGCAATCACCAGATCGGGTGGTCCGGAAGCGTAGGCGCTCTGCACAAACCAGGATCCTAGGCCACCCGCCACCGCAATAGCGATCACCGAGTACCACTGCAGATTGAGCAGGAACAGCCCGTTTGGATCGAAGAGCTGTTTGGAGATGATCCTGGTCAGTACGGCAACAAAGCCAAAGAGCACACCCGCGCCAATAATGTAGAAGAAAGCTTTGAGTCGGCGCCTCCACAACAGCACTGAACCGCCCAGGACGCCTACCACGATGATCAAGAGCAACACGATGGTGAGCTCCTCCTCCACCGTGACATGGGTGTTCTCTCGGACCACATTGACCGCGAGCAATACGAAGGAGGCGCTTCCGGTCACACAGATCGTAATGGCCACCACGGTGGCTCGATTGATCCGGATGCCCTGGTCCTTAGAGTTGACGATCGTGGTGATCACCAGGGCGATGGCTCCAATCGGCTGAATCACGGTGAGCGTGCCCAGGCTCAGCGCCACCACGTTAAGTACCATTCCGGCCCCGAGCAGCAGCAAGCCCAATACCCAGCGTGGATTGCCCAGTAAACGCAGGAAACCGTTACCACCCAGAGCCAGGCCGCCGGTGTTCGCTTGCACCGCGCTGCCCTGACGCTGCGCCCCGAAGGCAAGGAAAAATGCCCCGGCTATCGCGCAGGCTACCGCCAACCAGACCATAGAGGGTTACGCCTCGTGATCCGGCGTCGGGCCCTGCGCAGCGGGTCGGTGTAGCTCGTGATGCTTGCGGACAATGGCCCAGAAGTAGTTATAAGCCGCGATGAGGTGACCAATAATGCCGAGGGTCAAAATAATCCAGGCGATCCAGCTGAGTACATTCGGCTCGTGTCCCAGGGCCTTCGCGAGCAGCAGCATGGGGGTGCCAATGAGCAGTGCGGCTGTGCGTAGTTTGCCAATGATGCTCACCGGCAAATCCGGGTGCCAGCGGAAGAAGACTAAAGAAACGGTGAAGAGTACCGCGTCCGGCACAATGATCACTGCGAGTAACCACCAAGGGGCGACGCCGGCCACCACCAGGGTGATGGCTACCGTAATCAGGGCAATCCGGTCGGCAAGCGGGTCAAGAATCCGGCCGAGCTTGGAGGTCTGATCAAAACGTCGGGCGATGTAGCCATCCACCCAATCGGTGCTGCCCATGGCGGCCAACACCACGACGCCCCAGCCGTACTCCTGTTTTGCTAGCACCAGCCACATGAAGAGCGGGACGCCAAGAAAGCGGACCACGGTAAGCACGTTCGGGATGGTGAAGATGCGATCATGGTCCACGATCGGCTCACCTGGGCGGGCCCCAGCACCGATCAGTCTCATTCACGCTCCCTTCAATGTTTGTGGTGGTTTCCCTAGGAATGCCTCGGGGCGATTACTTCTTGAACAACTTTCTCAGCAGAACGAAGAAAGTCGTGGTGGACACGGCGGCAACGCTCAAGGGAAGCCATTTTTGCCGGACCAGGTTGACGGGCGAACCTGGATCGTCCAGCAGTGCCTTAGCCTGCTTTTTCACATCCATCCGCTCAACGAGGTCCTCACGCAGTCCCAGCAGATGCGCACGGCGGGCGGTAAGCCGCTCCCTCAATTCTGCCTCGGTGGGTACCGGATCAGCCGCTGCTGCCTTAGCCTCACGCTCGGCCTTAGCAGCTTCCGCCTGAGCTAACTTCTCGGATTTGAGAGCGGCTTTCTCTTCCTTGCTCAGTTCCGGCTTGACCAGGGTCTGGGGGTCGAAGCTAACACCCTCGCGCATCACACCCAGATCATGTTTTAGCCCACGGATCGCTTCTTCCGGCATCAACGGAAGCGCCTTCTTGAAGAAACGCAGCCCCAGCAACGCTGAAATCGCAATAATCAGCAGGAAGAAAGCTGCCACGATCAAGGCCGCCAACCAAGCGGGCAGCACCGTGGCCAAGCCCATAATTGCGGCGACCACCAGGGCAATGACCAGCAGTCCAAGAAACACCAGCGCGGCCCCGAACATCCCAGCCGCGATGCCAACCTTGACGCCCTTGGCTTTCAGCTCTTCTTTTGCGAGCGAGAACTCGTCGTTGAGCTGCCTTGGCGCCAATCTGAGCAGTGTCCGGGCGTTGCCCAGCAAGGAATTGTCGCCGGTATTGCCCGGGGTCTGGGCTTGTGGACTGCTCATCGGTCTTGCCTCCATGGCTCTGCTGCTGCGGTAGAACGCATCTACCCATCAAAATTACCATTCAGCGGGCACACAGCGTTCCACAGGAACTTAGCGCGAGGTCCCGCTTCGGGCGGAGTGACAAGGCAATAACATGTAAAAGTGACCATCCCGACGCACTCAGCTCCGCGCCCACGCTGGTGGAGCGTCCGGTCTCTGGCGCTTCCGGTGATCCTGCTGTTGCTCTTCTGGCTGCTCGGCGCGTTGACAAATTCCTTGCTGGACGGACCGGCGGATCCGGTGCTGCACAGATTTGCCCTGGATTTCAGCACCGCCGCCCTGCAACCCTGGACGCTGATCAGCTCAAGCTTCTTCGCCACCGGACTCGCCGACTACCTGATCAGTAGCGTATTGCTACTGGTCGGGATCGCCTTCGCCTGCCGTTTCGCTGGGAACTGGCGCACTATCTTAGCCTTCGTATTGGGCGCTACGCTGAGCTCATTCCTACTCAATCTGATGATCGACTGGGGTGTTTCCAACGATGCCCAGTGGCTCGGGTACCTAGGCGGCGATTACCAGGTGGGCTGCTACGCCGGGCTCTGCGCGGCAGTCGGTATGGCGACGGCGGCGCTGGAGTCGCTATGGCGCCGTCGCCTTCGGCTATGGCTACTGGCTGGCACCATTATGTTCACCCTCTATCTTGGCGTTGGGCAGAGCATTCTTGCCTTTCTTGGCGCACTGATCGGCATCCTGCTCGGTTCGCTGCTCTTACGCAGCCGGGCGGAACATCGGCTACGCCACTCCAGCCTCCGCGAGACCCGGGTGCTGTTGGCTACCGTGGTAGCCGTGTTCGCGATCGGGCCGTTGATCGCCCAGTTCACCGCGAATTTCTCGGCTGGGCCGCTCTCCTTCGTCAATGAGCTGACCTTGCAGAGCAGCATGAATAGCCAATCGGTTCAGCAAGCCTGCAACGGCCAGGCCACCTGTGAAACCCTGCAATCCATCGTGGGTGCCAGCAGCCCTGGCGCCGTACTTCTCACCTTGATCCCGGTTTTACTCTCCCTGGTCTGCGCTGAGGGACTACGCCGAGGGCGGCGGCTTCCGCTCTGGATCACCATTGCCGTCCAAGGCTATCTAGCGGCTCTTTCGCTGCTGGTTACGGTGCTTTATCTGACCGATCCGAGCAACGAGCAGTCCCCCGATCTGCTCAGCTTCCTCGCCGTGTATCTTGCCCCTATGGTGCTCGCTCCGCTGGTGACCGTGCTGGCGCTGCTGCTGAACCGGCATGCCTTCCAGGTGCGCTCCAGTCCGGAGAGCGTTCGCGGCCTGGCGCGCACCGGCCTGGCGCTCGCGGTCAGCTTACTGCTGGTCTACGTGGTGGCCTGGTTCGCCGAGGACAATCTCAGCACTGATGTGCTCGGCAGCCTACTCAGCCAGCTTCCACATCTACTCATCCCCTTTCCCGGCCCGCTGGATAGCAATCTGCCCCAGGGGTTGATCTGCACCCTGCTCTACACCTTCGGCGCTGCCGTCATCTGGCTCATAATGCTGTACCTGATGGTGCGCGACTACTGGCGTTTCGGTGGGCAAGGAGCCGATCAGGCAGCTGATCGCGCCATTGCTGCTGGATTGATCCGCCGCGGTGGTGGTGCGCTTTCCCATATGGCACTCTGGGAAGGAAATTACTATTGGTTCACCGCGGACGGCCAGGCCGGCGTCGCCTATCAGGTCCATCACGGGGTGGCCCTCACCGTTGCCGATCCGTTTGGTGAGGAAGCCTGGCGGGCAGCCGCAGCTCAGGGTTTCGTGACACATTGCATCGAACAGGGCTTGGTACCTTGTTTCTACTCCGCCTCGGCCGCGCTAGGACCGGGAGTGGCGGAACTAGGTTTCCGTCCGCTCGAGGTGGCGGAGGAGACCCGGCTCGAGGTGACTTCCCAAGCCTTCCGAGGCAAGGAGTGGCAGAACGTACGCACCGCCCTGAACAAAGCCCGCAAACTCGAAGTGCGGAACATCTGGGGCACTTTCGCCTCCTTCAGCCCAGCGGTGCGCAGCCAGATCGCTCAGCTAAGCGAAGAGTGGGTGGCGGAGAAAGCGCTGCCACAGCTTGGCTTCACCCTGGGCGGACTAGAAGAGCTGAAGGATGATTCGGTGCTTTGCTGTGTGGCCATGGATGAAGCCGGGCAGGTATTGGCGGTGACGAGCTGGTTGCCCGTCTATCGGGAGGGCCAGATAGAGTCCTGGACCCTGGACTTCATGCGCCGCCATCCGGATTCCTTCAATGGCGTGATGGAGTACATGATCGCCTCTGCGGTAAGACACTTCCAGCAGCAGGTCGAGGTGATCTCCCTCTCCGGCACCCCGCTGGCCAGCGCCGTTAGCGAGGGCGGCGGACGCCCCGAGGACGCCATGTCCCGGCTACTTTCTTTCCTGGCCGCAGCCCTGGAACCCTTTTACGGATTCCGCTCGCTGGCCGCTTTTAAGGCGCGCTTCCAACCCAGTCATCGCACCATGTTCATGTACTATCAGGATCCCCTGGCGCTTCCCTCAATCGCTTTGGCCGTCACGGAAGCCTACCTACCCGGCCAATCAGCCCGGCAGCGCACCCAGATGCTACGGCAATTGCTGTCGAAATAATCCGGCACCGATCTCATACCTGGGTTTGAGCGGTCACTGCCAAGGTTCATGCCTAGCGGCGAGGTGACGACGGCGTTGGCGCGGAAGAGTGGAAACATCACCTCCGCACCACGAAAGGCCCGTCATGATCACGGCAAGCAGCAACGCTGATTCGCTCGGTAAGCTAACCAATCTGGGCGCGCTCGCCGGAGTCGGAGGTTTCGCCTTGATTGGCTTGGCGCTCATTGTTCTGACCGTCAGCCTGATCGGCTTGGCCGGATTATTGGCGCAATATCAGGACTCCCGAATCCGTGGCTTGCCCGCCTGGTGCTGGGCCGCCGTCGTACTTCTGGTCCCGCTGCTGGGCACCGGGCTGTGGGCGTTGCTCGCTCGACGCCGGAGCACGACCGAAAGAACCGTGCCTCGGGGTGAATCCGCTCTGTTCCTGAGCCCGCTGCGGAGCTAAAATTCAGCTGTGTCCTCTGCACCGCATCCGGACCCACAGCCTGCCATTTGGCTGCGGGTAGATAGCACTTTGCTGCCATTGTGGTGGGAGCGGCTCTCTGCGCAGCTAAGCCCGGTTGCGGCGGCGAGCTTTGCCGCCGGATTATTCGCCGAGGATCGACGCCGACCGATTGCTCAGTGGCATAACCCCGCTCTGGGTGCCGCACTGCTAGTTGCTCCGGAAACCGCCGCCGAATGGCCGCTGCAGCGGTTCGGGATCTTTTACGCCCCGGCTTCCGGCGGAGTTCTCAGAGTGCATTCCGAAGTGCATGGCTGGCAGCCCAGGAACCCCGCCGATCCCGCCACCGAGGCTGAGGCTTTCCACAGCGCGATCGTCGAAGCCGAGCGGTTCCTTCAGGTGGAAATGGACTTCGTCTGAGTAGGCTTCCGACGGCGGGAAACAAGTCTCAGTGCCAGCCCGCAGCCAAAAAATCCAATTGCCCAAGCACTCATCCCCAACTCCGCCCCGGTATTAGCCAGATAGGCTTCGGCGGGGTCGATGAACCAGGTATCTACCGTCGAGGGGAGGGACGATATTGGCTTTTCGGGCGGGATGAGCGCCACCGTGGTTCCGGTGTTCTGCACATGACCGGCGTCGATATCTGCCTGGGTCACCCGATAACTGGCCATCGCGGTCACCTCCTGCCCCGGCAATAATCTCCCAACGGGCCCCGGCCACGAATAAGTCAAAGCAGATAGTCCCGGGAGATTGTCGGTGATCTTCACTTCGGTCAGAGTCAGGTTTCCGGTGTTCTGCGAGCGGAAATGGTAGCGAATGACATCCCCTACCCGAGCCGGAATCTCCACTCCCGAGGCGTCCGCAGTTTTCGTCAAGGAGATACCCGGCGCCGCCATCAAAAGGGTGTCTGTGCTCGATGGGGTCGGTATCACCGCTGGCCCGGAAGGCGGGTTGGCACTGCCACTTGCGGTATTACGGACGTGACCGGCGTCGATATCAAGCTGCGTGGGCCGGTAGCTCGCCGTCGCCGTGACGCTTTGGCCGGGCAGCAGCGTTCCCGGCATGCCGGGCCAGGAGTATTGCAAGGCCGATAAACCTGGGAGGCGATCGATGATCTGCACTTGCGTCAACGTAGTGTTCCCCGTGTTCATCGAGCGGAAATGGTAGTTGATCACATCTCCCAGCCTGGCAGGATTCCTGACCCCGGAATCATCTGCTGTCTTCGCCAAGGAGAGGCTGGGGGCCGCCCGCACCGTGGTACTCACCGAAGCATCATTGTTCTGGAGATTCGGATCGCTGTCTGTTCCGAACACCGTCGCACTGTTCGTGATCACCGAACCGGCAGCAAAAGGTGCTACTCCGGAGAGCACAATGGGTCCGAAGGCAGAGCCAGCAGGCAGAACCGTGGTTCCAGCCTGAGCGGAATTGGCGCAAGCCAGATCTACCCAGCTCGGCACAGTAGAGTTCGCCGACCCGGAGCAGCCCGGTGGCGCCGCCGAACAGCGCAGATTGCGCCCGCTAAGCTGACATCCCGACGGCGCCGAAACAATAGCGGGTTTCATGACATTTGCGGGAACGGCGTCGTTGACAATGAATCCATGTGAGTCAGCGGGACCGTTATTAGCAACCTTGATGCTCCAGCGGATGGTGCCGTTGCTCGCCACCGTGGCTGGGGCAGATTTGGAGATTGATACATCCGCCGAAGGCAAATAGCTGTTCACCGTGGTGCCACCCACCCCAACGCCCGAGACCACCGCATTAGTCGTATTCTTGGTGACCTCCTGCATCCAGGTATTCGCCAGGCGGAAACTTGTCACCTGACCGCTTATTTTGAGATAAGCTATCCCATAGCTTGTTGGTGCGCCACACTTGGTGCCATCAATATAGGACTGCGGGAGGGTCAGAGCATTATTGGCAAAAACGAAGGTTGAGCTATTGGACTGTAGCGTCAGCAGGCCATTAGCCGGCGCCACACCGTTCACCGCTGCGATAGCGGTATTGTTCCACCCGGCAACGCACCAGTCATAGGGTTGGGTACCACCCGCGCTTCCCCCGCCGCCCATCTGAATTCCGATAACTGGGTCAATCACCGGGTGCGGAAAAGTGAAGGTGCCCAAGTAGCTTGCACAGTTGTTCTGCTCCCTTACGGGCCGGCCCACTACGCAGCTATCCTTAAGCGCCGCTACCGAAGCCGCACTGGGCAAAAATCTGGGGGCGTTGATTCCGTCTTGGGAATACGTGTCGGTACCGAGCACCATGTCCTGCTGACCGGTCGAATTATTGCTTGCTATTTGCGCCCCAAATCCGGCAGCATTCCCGGGCAGCGGGCTACTAGCGACCGCTCCAACCGTCCAAGCCGTGGACGGAGCGTATCCGGAGGGTGCGGCTGCTTCGGCGGAGACAGCCCCGAGGCAAAGTGAAACCGAAGCCGCAATGAACGCTCCCAGCATTGAAGCCAAGGCAATGAGCCGTCCCGCCCGGTTCCCAGGCCCGAAATATCCCTGAAAAATTCCTGATTCACGCCGCACGTTTATCTCCACCTCGATCCACTCCGATCAGGCCAGCTTGCCGGCAAATAATGCCACAAATCCAGCTTCCCCGCCTTCTAATCACAGTTCAAGTACCAATACCCCCGCAAAGCAGTTGATGGGCAGCGGGAAATTCCCGCTGCCCATCGTTTGGGGGTGATGTTAGGTTTGCCGCGATACCTCAGCCGCACCATCCCGCTCGGCAACGGGTTTCCTCACCACCGCAAGACGGAACAGCAAAATACCGCAAACCACCAGAACAGCCGCAATCAAAGCAACGGTGAAAGAGCTGAAACCGGTATAAGCCAAAGAACCCACACCCGCCACGCCACCACCAGCCACGCCGGTGATTAAACCGCCACCACCGTGAGTGCTAGGACCAGATCCATACATAAGGGCTTACCTCCTTTAGGACCGAATCCTCAGGACCGAGTCGCGACAGCGCGACGCCGCACCAAAAACACCCCACCAGCAAGCAAGGCAGCAACCACCACCGCCCCACCAGCAACCAAAGGATCAACCATCGGCGCACCCGGATCAACAGGAGTCTTAAATCCGATCGCCTGTGGGGCACTGCCCACGATCTGACCGTTGGTATTTGTCCACCCGATAGATCCGTCATTGAAGGTCGAGCTATACGGCGCACCCGGGTTAGCGGTCAGATGCACCATCAAATCCAAGTACCCCACTTGCCCGCTTCCCGCGGCCCCCACCGTAGTGGAGACGTTGGTGCAGGTCATGGTTTTGTTTCCGTTGGAGAGCACGCATCCTGCGGCTGACCAGTTGGTTGGCTGGGTCTGCCCATTGGCAGCCTGTGTTCCAGTGGTGACTCGCTGGCCGATCTGATTGTCCGTGAAGGTGGAGTTCGACGGCGCCTGCATAGTGAAGGTCAGCGTATCGGTGTGTGTTACTCCGTCGGGATTGGTGAGAGTGATCCCCGCGGTGCCGCTGGCCCCGGGAGCAATAGTCTGGAGAGTCATTTCATTGCTATAGCCTGCAGCAGCCTGAGCGATAGCTGCCCCACCGGCTAGTATCCCCAATGCCAGGGCCGGAACAGCGGCCCACTTCAGAACTTTCTTTTTATACGTCTGCATCTCGCTCCTCGTTGTTTTTCACTTACGGACGCCTACCCATCACTCCCCCACTTCGAGGGACCCCCGATGGGCGGCTCGCCTTAAAGTACGCATCCGATACAAAACATGGCGCGCCGATTCTGTGATTCAAGTCACAGTTCGGATGATGCGTGTTTCTACCCGCAGAACGTTGCTACCCACCGAGGATCAAATGGCCATGGGCAGGCAGATAATAGGAAGCAGATGGACTCGATCCAGCCCCTGGTCGAGTCTCTCATCAGGGATTGAAGGGTCTCGTGTTCGCTTTGGCAGCAAGCACTCAGCGTCTCAGCTACTACTTGTTTACCGCACCCCTCGGTGCCCTGGCCCCGACCCCTGAAACTTGCCGACCGCCGTCGTCCGCTCCGATCCACAGACCAATAAGGAGCTCGCGCAACACTATTTCGACTCAATCGGTACTTCTTATAGATGGGCCCTGGAGCGGAGGTGAGCCCTAGTGCCTAAAGGGGAGATATTTTTGGAAAAACTCATTGAAATAGGGGACAGCGAGCTCATCACCCGTAGTCGTACGGGAGATGCCGAAGCTTTCGCTGAATTATTTCGTCGGCACCAGGCTCTGGCTCGCGTTGTGGCGATCAGGAACGTCGATTCGCATTCCGATGCGGAGGATGTGGTTTCGGAGGCTTTCGCCTATACCTTCACCAAGCTCAAGGAAGGCCGGGGGCCGGAAAGCTCATTTCGTGCGTATCTATTGACCGCTGTCACCAGGATCGCGCACAGAATGAATCTTAAGAAGTCAAAGACCATTCCGACCAGCGATCAGCAAATTCTCGACCAGCACACCGATTCGAAGGACATCACCCTCGATGCCTTCGAATCCGCCATCATCGCCAAGGCCTTTCGGGAGCTACCCGAACGATGGCAGGCGGTCCTTTGGTATCTCGATATTGAGGGGCAGAAACCCGCAGCGGTAGCAGTCATTTTAGGGATTACTTCCAACGCCGTCTCTTCTTTGGCGGGAAGGGCACGCGAGGCGCTTCGAGCCAACTACCTGCAAAACCACATTAAGCCTTCAAATCCGGAATGTCATGAGAACGCGGGCAGATTGGGCGCCTACGTGGCTGGCACCCTCCGGGCGTCGATCAAGAAACAGGTAGAGGATCACCTCGCTACTTGCGGCAGTTGCACGGCGTTGCTCACCGAGGTCCGGGATGTGCGTTCCGGCTTACGCGCCGTTATGGTGCCGCTTATCTCTGGGCTATCTGTTCCCGAATTCCAGGCGGCAGTTGCCCAATTACCGAATCCCGTTCCCACAGTCTTGCCGGGCAGGATTCGGAGCCTTCAGAAGGCTGGCGCTATCTGCGCCAGCGCGGCCCTGATCGCGCTCTTCCTGCTGTTGCTCCTGCCAAGTAGTCATTCTCCGCAGCGCGATTCCGCGGCTTTGCCCTCGGCACAGAGTCCGCTCCCGACCCCGTCACCTCGTCCCAGCCCCCGTCCCAGCCCCATAAGCAGGCCGCCCTCTCCCAGTGCTCCGGCGGCGACACCCGCTCCGTCCGTACCCTTGGTGATACCGGCGCCTGCACCGACCTCGGCTAAACCTATCCCGACCGTGCCGCCGCCGGTGACAATTTCGGCTCGAACCGTTTCGGCTCGTCTGCCCAACGGCGGATCGGTGACAACGGTTACTCTCACCAGCCCTGAGAAACTCCCGTCATCCGGCGTCTCAGTGGTCCTAAATCTGAGCAGCGGCCGGAAATTCAGTGCAACGCAACCCGCGCAGGGCCAAGGATGGAGCTGCGTTTTGCTGAGCTCGGCTAGCCTCAGTTGCAAAACGGCTCGGATCGATCAGGCTCAACCTCAGATCGTCACTCAAATAGAGCCAGGGTCGGCGGCCACGCTCAACGTGACCATCTCCGGGCCTGAGGTCACCCCCGCTAGCTACGTCAACCAGTTCTGAGGCCCCTTGCCGATTTCCCCGCCAGAAATGAGATGCTGGGCTGATGGATGTGACGCTCAAAAGAGTCTACGAACCCGCGGCGGACGACGACGGATTCCGAGTTCTGGTTGACCGGCTCTGGCCGCGCGGTGTCAGTAAGGAACGAGCGCGTCTCGATCTGTGGCTCAAGGAGGTGGCGCCTTCGCCGGAGCTACGTCAACGCTGGCACCACGATCCAGAGCATTGGGACAATTACGCCGAAGAATACCGGAACGAATTGCAAAGCAACCCCGCTGTTCCGGGCTTTCGCGAACTACTTGAGGCTCAATCCAAAAGCACCTTGCTCTACGGTGCAGCGGACCCGGAACGTAATCACGCCCGGGTCCTGCTGGAAGTGCTGAGTACGATAGCGGGCTGAGTTCTCCCCGCTAGTGTTTCTCCGCCTCTTCGGCTAGCAATCAGCTATTGCCGCCGCTGCCGCCGCCGCCGTTATTGCCGCCACCGCCGCCGCAAGTCGCTGTTGCGGGGAAGGTCCACACCGTGGTGGAACCGGGAGCGATAACGTAGCCGGGGGCTGCGGTTGCGGTATCAGTGATGACTAAGGAGCTTCCCGAACCGGTGGAGGTCTGGGTGTAGACGACTCCGGTCTCTGTCGGATCGGTCACCAGCAGCGCGCCGACGGAATCACAGCTAGCGGTAGGAGCTGTTGGCGTCACCGTAATTGCGGTCGGAGTGGGGGTAGCCGATGGCGTTGCGGTGCTGCTTGCGCTCGGGCTGCTGCTCGGAGTTGCCTTCGGGGTCACCGCCGGGCTGGTAGCTGGGTTTGTGGTCGGAGCGGGTGCCGGGCTCGTTGCCGGGGTAGTGCTGGGCGCGGGGGCCGGCGCTACCGCAGCGGGGTTGCTTTGGAGTGGTGCCGGCGCGGTCGCATCGCATTCGGCAGAGGCTGCTGCGCTCGAGGGCTGGGCGGCGTTAAGGGCGAAGCCGCCAAAGGCTAACAGTCCAATAAGCACCAGAGCTCCGGTGGCGGTGCTCTTTCCGCGTCGACGACGCGTGATAACAACGATTACCGCACCCAAGATGAGCAAGGAGAGTCCCAAGATGAGCGGAATGGTTGGATTGGCGCCGGTATTTGCCAGGCAAGAAGTCATTTTGGTTCCCCCGAGAGCTGTTGATCAACAGCCGATATTAACATTTTCTGTTTCTGCCCCGTCAAATGTGACGAAGACATAAATTTTTTGGGGCTTGGGCGGTGAGGGGGATGTTGCGGCCCGGGCCTGTTCGTCGAGTGTGGAGATCTGCATGTTTTGAGCGCCGTTTAGCGTGTAGATCTCCACACTCGTTGGGGTGTTTGGGGTGGGTTTTGCTGCTCTTTACCTCACCAGCCAAGAACGACCGATTTGCTTCCTACTCGGGATCGGTTTGAGTGACACGATCAATCCGCGCATCGGCCTAGACGAACGGGCCAGGGCCAGTCCTTCCACCCCTGGTTTCGGCGCAGATATCTTCTGCTGGGAAAGAGATCCTCACCCAAACCATCCAGCACGTCCGGAAGCTGAGTTCCGAACCCCGCAGAGACTCTTTACGGCAAAGAAAAATCCCGTGATCCGGGCTAAAACCGGGATCACGGGATTTCCGTGGCTCCTCCTGCTGGACTTGAACCAGCAACCCTTCGATTAACAGTCGAATGCTCTGCCAATTGAGCTAAGGAGGAATGAGGCAGGTATTACTCTAACAAAGGATTCGGGCGCTGTGAAATCGGCCCCTCATTCCTCCCTCAGCACCCGCCGTCGGACCTCCAGCTCCATCAATTCACGCTGCAGCAGCTGGTACTTTTCTGGGTCGGCCACCGGGTCCATTCTTTGCAGTGCTCCAAGCTTCTCGGCCTTCTGCCGGGTCAGCTGCATCTCGAAGAGACTGCGCATCATTGAGACGCAGTAGTTCTTCAAGCTCTCCGCGGAGGTCGCCGGAAGCGCTATTACGGTGAGCTCGGAAATAAGTGGCAGCAGCGGCTCCGGGGTCTCCTGGGTGACCTTCTGCAGCCACAGCGAGGCACTCCCGGCCGCCGCTGGGGAACCCGCTGCCCTGACGGCGTCGTGCACGGCACGATAGGCAGGCACAGCGAACTGCACCTCACCGAAGTGCAGCCAATCAGCGTCACTCAGCACCCCCGGCTCCTGAAGCACCACTTCGAGCGCTTGCCGCTCAATCCGCGCGGCCGGGTCCCGCGGGTCTGGCCTGCTAAAGCCGGGCTCAGGGTTCGACGGCGCCTCCTCGGTTTGGCTCCCCCTGCTGGCTTCCAGTTTCCCGGCAGAGTGTTCGGCCTGACCGGAACGACTATGCTGCTTTGCGGCAGCATTGACGGCGCGCAGCACCTCGTTCGGATCGGCTATGCCCAGCCAACCGGCCACCAGTTGGCTGTAACCGACCTTGGTGGAGTTATCCCGGATATCGGCCAGAATGGGTGCCGCAGAGCGCAGTCCTCTCACCCTGCCCTCGACACTACTCAGATCGAACTTATCCAGCTCGGTGCGCACCGCGAATTCGAAAAGCGGCTTCCTGAGCGAGATCAAGTTCCGCACTGCTTCCGGGCCACCAGACTGCCGCAGATCGCACGGGTCCATACCATTCGGTTCCACTGCAACGTAGGTTTGGGAGAGGAAGCGCTGGTCCAGATCGAAAGCCTTACGGGCCGCATTCTGACCGGCTGCGTCGCCGTCGAAGGTAAAAATCACACTGCCACTGCCGTCGTCGGAAAGTAGCCTACGTACCACCTTGACGTGGTCGGCGCCGAAGGCGGTACCGCAAGTGGCCACGGCGGTCTCTACTCCGGAAAGGTGGCAGGCCATCACGTCGGTATAGCCTTCGACTACAACGAGTTGCTTCTCCTTGGCGATCGCCTTCTTGGCTAGGTCAATACCGTAGAGCACTTGCGACTTCTTATACAGCGGGGTCTCCGGAGTGTTCAGGTACTTCGGTCCCTGATCCTCTTCGAAGAGCTTGCGTGCCCCGAAGCCGATGGTCTCCCCCGCAATGTCTCGGATCGGCCAGATTAGCCTGCCACGAAAGCGGTCAAACATTCTGTTTCCGGAGCTGCCGGTGGAGAACATTCCGGTCAGCCGCAGTTCCTCCTCGGTGAATCCCCGCCCGCGTAAGTGCTTTAGCAGCGAGTCCCACCCCTGTGGAGCGAAACCGACCCCGAAGTGCTCGGCAGCAGCCCGGTCGAAACCCCGGCCACTCAAAAACTGACGCCCTGCTGCCGCAGCGGGAGTGAGTAATTGCTCCCGGAAAAACTCGGCAGCCACCTTATGCGCGTCCAGCAACCTTTGACGTCGGCCGATCTCCTCGCGGCGCGGACCGGTACCGCCATCCTCGTAGTGAAGCTCGAAGCCAATCCGTCCGGCGAGCTTCTCCACCGCCTCCGCAAAAGTTAGATGATCCACCTTCTGAATGAAGGAAATGACATCCCCACCCTCGCCGCAGCCAAAGCAGTGATACTGGCCCATCTGGGGCCGAACGTTGAAGGAAGGACTGCGTTCATCGTGAAAAGGGCACAAGCCCTTCCAGGAGCCGATACCGGCGCTTTTGAGCGTGACGTAGCCCTCGACGACTTCTTTGATATCGGTGCGGGTGCGGAGTTCTTCGATATCCTCCCGCTTGATCAGTCCGGCCACCCAGTTAGTCTATGGCAGCGTCCCGACAAGATGAACGCAGTTCACCGAACGCTAAGCGGATCGGTCCACTGCGAGCCAGCCAAGCCGCAAAAGCTCACCGCAAGTCGCAAAGTGGAGAGCTAGTGACCCAGACTAAAGGTCAGGATCAGGGCAAAGGCGACCGCCAGAATGGCGAAGCCAACACCTCCCAAGGCAAAGCCCAGTCCGAGCTTGGTGCTTTTGTCCATCTTTTTCTTCCAGCCCGAGGGCACCATCACGGCGTCAACAAACCTCGACATTTCCCGGCTGTCGAAGTTATAGCCGCCCACCATCGAGCCGTCCTCTTGAAGCCCGACGGTACGCACCGCGCTGATCTCAATCATGCTGCCCATCTTGACCGATTTGGCGGCTTCAAAATAGGGCACAAATCCAAGCGGCCCGGCACCGGCCTTCCAGCGCATCTCCCTGATGATTTGCTCCCGGCTATAAACCTGGTGCGCCTCGTCAAGCAACAGATTAATGCTGTATTCCTTATCCAGCTTGTACTCATAGAAGAGCGTCAGCCAGTGCAGATCCGCCACATTTAGATGCACCCGCAAACCGCCCTCAATGGGAGTCACCGTATAGGGCGTACCCTGAGCCTGAGCTGTCAGTTGCTGGTAAATCTGCGCTGCCGTCATCATGGCACCAGTGTAGACAACCGACGATGCCATGCCAGAGCCGAAACATCGGTCAACGAGGCCACCTGATCGATCACCACGCGCAAGCGCTCGGCATCATTCTGCGCCGCACGCCAATCCGCCGCAAACATGGTTTCCAGGTGTTGATCTCCGGAGGCCACCAAGATAGCCACTAATTCGTGCAGCACCTCTTGCTGGTGCTGATAGATCGGCTGCCGGCGATCCGTTGTCATCACAAAGGTAGTGGCCAGTCCTTTCATCACCGCGATCTCAATAATGGTTTCCTGCGGCACCACCACATCGGCGGCAAAGCGGGTCAAGGGCTGCGAACCATAAATTGCGCGGGTGGTATCCAAGGCGCTCTGGCAGAACCGGCCGATCAGCTGACTGGTCATGTTCTTCAGCGATCCCATTGCGGCTCGCGAACCATCGGAATGCCGCACCCAAACCTCGGTGGCTTCCAAGCGCTCCAGGGCAGCATCGATTTCGGCGGGCTCGGTATGCGGCAGGTACCACTGTTGGGTATAGCCAATCACCCGGTTCCTGTTATCGGAATCTCCCAGTTCGGCGAGCTGAAAGCTCCCGGCCACAATGGCATCTTCCACATCGTGCACGGAATAGGAGATGTCATCGGCCAGGTCCATCACCTGAGCTTCGATGCAGCTATGCCCCTCCGGAGCACCCTCACGCAACCATCGAAAAATCGGTTCGTCGTCGGTATAGACGCCAAATTTACTGGTCCGGTGGCCGTGCACCACCGGCGCATCGGCAGCCAGCCAGGGATACTTACAGGCCGCGTCCAGGCTAGCTCTGGTCAGATTCAAGCCAGCGGGACCGCCGTCGGAATCGAGAACTTTCGGCTCCAAGCGGGTCAGTAATCGTAGGGTTTGGGCATTGCCTTCGAAACCGCCAATTGCGTGTGCCAGTTCGTTCAGCGCGGCCTCGCCATTGTGCCCAAAGGGTGGATGGCCCAGATCATGGGAAAGGCATGCGGTATCGACCACATCTGGATCGCAGCCGAGCACCCGGCCCAGTTCACGACCCACCTGCGCCACTTCGAGCGAATGGGTCAGTCTGGTCCGCACAAAGTCATCGCTGTCCGGAGCCACCACCTGGGTTTTCGCCCCCAGTCTGCGCAGCGCCGAGGAGTGCAGTACCCGCGCCCGATCACGTTCAAAGGGGCTGCGATAAGAATTCTTAAAGGGCTCGGCAACCATTCGCTCCGCATCGGCGTCCCGATAGCCAGAACCCGGGTTCTCCAGAGCTGAGGTTTCCGCCGCCAGCCCCCTAACCGCTGGACCCTCAGCCACCGGAGACATCCAATTCGGCCGCCGCGATTCCTGCGCGCTGCCCCTCATCCAAGTCCTTGCTATTCAGCCAGCCATCCGGAAGCGCGGTGCGCTTTGGCGTGCCGGCTCGGCCGCGCGGACCCTCGGCGTCGACACCCGGATAAGGTGACTCCATATCGAGCTGATCCAGCAGCTCACGCAAAACCTCAAGGCTTGGCACCGCAGCGAGTTTGGCGCGCAGCTCGCCGCCCACCACATAACCCTTGAAGTACCAGGCCATATGCTTTCGAATATCCCGCAGCGCCTTGTTCTCCTCACCGAAGGTCTCGATGAGGAGTTCAGCGTGCCGGTAAACCGTCTCGGAGACTTCCTTCAGACCGGGCTGAAAACGTTGCGCACTCCCGTCGAAAGCGGCCATCAGATCACCGAAGAGCCAGGGACGTCCCTGGCAACCGCGGCCAATCACCACACCATCAACACCGGTCTCGCGGACCATCCGGATGGCATCCTCCGCGCTCCAAATATCCCCGTTACCCAGTACCGGAATGTCAGGCAAGGCCTCACGCAGCCGGGCAATGGCTGACCAGTCGGCGGTACCGGAGTAGAACTGGCTGGCGGTGCGGCCATGCAGTGCGACGGCGGCAACCCCCGAGTCACGAGCGATCCGGCCGGCTTCCAGATACGTCAGATGATCGTCGTCAATTCCCTTGCGCATTTTGACGGTCAGCGGAATATCCCCGCGGGAGGCTTCCCGGACAGCAGTGCGCACGATTGAGGTGAAGAGTTCGGTCTTCCAAGGCAGCGCCGCTCCCCCACCCCGGCGGGTCACCTTGGCCACCGGACAGCCGAAGTTCAGGTCGATATGATCGGCCCGATCTTCCTCCACCAGCATTCGTACCGCTTTACCAACGGTGAGCGGATCGACGCCGTAGAGCTGCACCGAACGAACCTTTTCGTCCTCGTCATGGGAGATGATCCGCAGGCTCTCCGGGGTGCGCTCAACCAGGGCTCGGGAAGTCACCATTTCGGCAACATACAGGCCACCACCGTACTCACGGCAGAGCCGCCGGAATGCAGTATTGGTGATGCCCGCCATCGGAGCCAGCACAACGGGGGTATCCACCGTAATATTGCCCAGCCGCAACGGCGGCAGTTCCAACCGGTCGGTGGCGCTGGGTAGATCAATACTGGGCAGATCAATAACAGTCACGGTTCTATTCTCTCAAATCCGGCAAAATCTAGAGCAACCAGCCGTTTTCCTCCGCGGTATGCACGGCCTCGGCCCTGGTCCGGGCAGAGGTTTTACCCATCGCACTGGAGAGATAATTCCGGACGGTTCCCTCGGAGAGAAAGGTTGCCTTGGCAATATCTGCCACCGTACCGCCCTGGCTAGCGGCCCGTAGTACCTCAGTTTCCCGGTCGGTCAATGGGCTCTCGCCGCTGGTCAGGGTCTCCGCGGCAAGCGTGGGATCGACCACCCGAAGCCCCGAGTGAACCCTCCGGACGGCATCGGCGAGTTGTTTCGCCGGGGTGTCCTTCACCACGAAGCCGCTCGCTCCGGCTTGCATGGCCCGACGCAAATATCCTGGCCGACCGAAGGTGGTCACCATCAGCACCCTGCACCCCGGTAGACCCTTCCGCAGTTGCGCTGCCGCGGCGATGCCATCCAAGCCGGGCATCTCGACATCCAGAAGGGCAACTTGAGCTTGATGTTCGACGGCGGCAGCCAAGACTTGATCACCCCTGCCCACCTCAGCAACCACTTCAATATCGTGCTCCAAGCCGAGCAGCGCGGCGAGGGCTCCCCGTACCAGGGCTTGGTCATCGGCTATCAGCAGGCGGATCATAGGGACAATCTACCGGAGCTCAAAGATCCACCCGGAGCCGGAATCCGCCGTGCTCACCCAGCCCGGAACGTCCGATGGAAAGTGAAGCACCTTGCGCTTCAACACGCTCCCTCAGGCCCGCCAGCCCGTTGGCGCTGGAAGGGGGTTGCTGCCCGGAAAGCCCAACGCCGTCGTCGTCGATCTGGATGAATCCGGAGCCCATGGTCACCTTGACCCGGCTGGCGTGGGCATGCCGGACAATATTTGTGGTGCCTTCACGTAAGGTCCAGCCGAAGAGCTCCCGGTATTTCGCTGGTACCTCATCCGCCGCTCCCGGCAGTTCCGCATCGATACCCCCGGCGGCGAGCGCGGTACGCGCATTGGCCAGTTCAGAGAGCACATTCACGCCGCGATAGCCGCTCACCGTGGCTCGCACATCGGCGAGCGCGCCGCGAGCCAGATCCTCCACCTCACGGATCTCGATGGCAGCCCGTGCCACCGCGGTCTGCTTAGCTGCAGCCTGATTCGGTGTGGTCTGCTCGGGTGTGGTCTGATCAGGGATGACCTGCTCGGGGATGACCTGGTCCTGGGCGGCTTCGATCAGCCGACCGGCTAGTTCAGCCTTGACCGCGATCACGGTGAGTGAGTGCCCGAGGATATCGTGCATATCCCGGGCTACCCGATTGCGTTCCTCTTTTACCGCAACATCAGCCAGTTCCTGTTGGGTGCTGCGCAGCACCCGCAAGGCTTCGATCTGCCGGGAGAACGCGACCATCATCAAGCCAATTGACCCGGCCACCGCCGCCATCGAAAAGGCATCCTCGAAGGAGGCTCCCAGCAGCAACTGCCCGATGATAATCAACACCACAACGGTGCCCATGATGGTCAGCGCGGTTCGCCGTCGATACTGTTGCATGGCCGCGCAGACCGTGATGAAGGTGGCGAACCAACCACCGGATCGGCCAAGGAACAGGATCGACGCAGCTGCCAGGATTATTAGCAGGATTAGCAGGCTCAGTTTAAAAGCTTGGCTGCGGCCCCAGCTCAGCGGCGGGATGAACATGAAACCGATCAGCATCAGCAGGTTGAGCCCAAGATAGGTCCACGCCGAGCCGCTAGAACCACCAGAGGCAAATAATGCTGGCAGGCTATTGAATCCCCAGATCAGCACCGCGATGCCCGCCCCCAGATACCAGCGCCGAGCCCCGTGCGAAACGAGAAGTTCGCCGGGGCTCAGCGGCTGGCTGAGGTCTTGGGCAATCCAGCTCAACCTGCCCGCCATCCGATTGACCTCGCCGTTGATATCGGCATCGGTTTCGACCCGATCAAGGTTCGGTCGGAGGACGGAGGGATCGCCGGAAGCGGATGGTTCAGACACAGGGCTACTTTATGTCAGACGCGTTTGGTGTCGCGGCGGAAGGCGAAAGCCGCTCCGACGATGAAGATGAGGAGCCAGAGGAAGACATTGCCCAGGGCCAGCCAATTGAAGTCACCTCCGGTAAGCGGGGTGCGAGCGATCACGCCGATGCCGTAGGTGGGGGTCCAGGCTCCAACGTCCTTCATCCAGCCGTCCAGAGGGAAGAACAAACCGCCGAATAGCGCCAGGAAGGCGATGGCCGGTCCCATGAACTGCATAACGTTTTCACTGGGTACCAGGTAGCCCACCAGCAAGCCGAGGGCGGTAAAGACTAGCGAACCGAGCAACGCGGCGAGAGCACCGATAATCCAAATGCTCAGATCCATCCGAACACCAATGGCAAAACCAGCGATGTAGACGGCCGCGATGGCGATGGCTCCTAGTACCAGCGCCCCAACGATTTTCACCGCGATATTGGCTGCCGGGCTGAGCGGAGTGAGTCTGAGCTGACGACTCCAGCCCATGGAGCGTTCGATGGCGACCGCGCCACCTGCCGATGTAGCGGTGATCATGCAACCGTAAACAGCCATCGAGAGCATGATGTAGGCGGCAACCGACTGGCCACCGGCGCTGATCGGATGGCTCGGATCAAGCGGGGTGTTCTTGACCTGCAGGCCGATGATGAGGAACATCGCCACCGGCAGCACCATGGCAAAAATGACGTTGCGGCGATTGCGCAGTCGGCGCTTCATCTCAATGCCGAGCAAGGTCATGTTGAAGCCGCCGAAGGGCGGAACCCTGCGCTCGGTGGAGATGCTTGACGGGATGGTATTGGTAGTCATGGCTTTCCTTAGTTCTCGTCTAGTTCTCGTCCGAAGTCAACGCCAAGAAGGCGTCTTCAAGGTTGTGCGAGGTGATCTCCAGATCGTGCGCATCCGTGTGGTTGAGCAAGTAGCGGGCGACGGCGTCGGAATCCTTGGTATGGACCGTCACCATCCCGGCGCGCAGCTCCACCTCGTCAACCCCGGGCAGTGCCGCGACTGCGGTCTGCTCAAGGTCGGAGACACTGGCTTTGACCGTTCGGCCGGAGGCGAGCGCCTTGATCTCGGCACTCGTACCATCGGCCACGATCTGTCCCCTGCGGACCAGAATGATCCGGTCGGCATAGGCATCGGCTTCATCCAGATAGTGGGTGGCGAAGATAACGGTGCGCCCGCGACGCGCATCGGTGTGAATGGCGTTCCAGAAGTCACGGCGGCCCTCCACATCCATGCCGGTGGTTGGTTCATCGAGGATGAGCAATCCCGGATCCGAGACTAGTGCCATGGCGAAGCGCAGGCGCTGTTGCTGCCCGCCCGAGCACTTGACCACTAGCCGGTCCCCGATGTCCTTGATCCCGGCGCGTTCCAGGCATTCCTCGGCCGGCCGGGCCTCGGCGAAGAGCGAGGCGGTGAGTTCAACGGTTTCCCGCACCGTGAGGTCCTTGAGTAAGCCTCCGGTCTGCATCACCGCGGAGACCTGGCCGTGTGCGATTGCTTGCCGCGGACTCTTGCCGTAAACCGTGACGCTGCCCTGATCCGGCTTGGAGAGCCCGAGCAGCATATCGATGGTGGTGGTCTTGCCTGCGCCGTTCGGGCCGAGGAAGGCCACGATCTCTCCCGGCTTGATGCGTAGATCAATGCCATTGACGGCTTTGGCTTTGCCAAAGGACTTGTACAGGCCTTCCGCGTCTACCGCGTAGAGATCGGTGGCGGTGCTGGTGGTGCTAGTGAGCAGTTGACTCATGATGTTTCCTCTTCTTGGACTTAGCGGGCCTGGCTTGAAGCCGGTATCCGGGAGAGAGTGGCGAAGCGCTGAGCCGCGAGAGCAACGGCCAGATAGAGCAAGATTCCAGTGGTACCCAAAGCCTCGGCTCCCGCGCTTTGCTCAGCAGGAGAGAGTTGCACACCGAGCCAGTCGATACCCAAGTGTAGGGCGATACCGACCACCCAGAGCACGATGGTGATCCAGTTTCCCTGACGCATCAGAGTTCCGTCATCTGCGCGCCAAAGATGGGTCAAGCGGCCACGCACCCAACCAAAAACTGCACCGGTCAGCAGGCCGATCACCAAAGCAGCGTAGCCAATCGCGGAGATATCCACCCGGTTCGCCAACTGCACGATCTGCATGAGTCCCAGCACCCCCAAAACCAGCATGATCGTGTAGGGATTGCGCTCCTTGATCGGCTTGGCTTGCAATTGTCGGTAGAGGACCCAGCACAGGATCACGACGGCGAGCAAGATATTGAGCACTACTTGCGATGACATTATTGGCACTTTCCTTCTGGCACCCCTTTGGTGCCTCAAGAAAATCATCCAGCCGATTCCCGTTTTCGACCGCAACCAGCTGTCATCAACCGTCGATGACAAATGTCATGGGTTCCGGAGTGCAGACTAGATCGCTTTGGGGCCGAATCCTGTCGGTGCCGAATCCCGTCGGGGTCAAATCCTGTCGGTACCGGGAGGCATACTGGGGAAATGCTTACCGAACGACTAGACCTGTCTCCGCTACGCCCCGAGGACCTGGACGATCTGTACCAGATCTACTCCGACCCCGAGACCTGGCAGCACCTGCCTTCCGGGCGGCATACCGAACCCAGCCGTAGCCTCGCCATGATCGAGTCCTCGGAGCGCGATTGGCAAGAATCTGGGGTGGGGCGATGGGCCATCAGACTGAGATCTCCGGAGGCAAAACTGCCCGCCGGAAGTTTTATTGGCGCGGGCGGGCTCAGCCCGACCGTGGGTGGAGCCTGGAACCTCGGCTACCGATTGGCACCTGCGGCCTGGGGTCGCGGCTTCGCGACCGAATTTTCTTTGGCTTGCCTTGAATTGGCGGCACAAACCGGGCCGGAAAAACCGGTGACCGCTAGGGTGCTGGAGAACAATCCAGCCTCGGCAACCGTGCTGGAAAAAGTCGGTTTGAAGCTTTTGTGGGCTGCGAAGGGGGTACCGGAGGGAGTTCCCGAGGGACCCACCACCAACCTCCCCCGGCGGATTTATGCGGATCGGGTGCTAGACGACGGGCTATTGCGCGCCCTGATCGGTCTGGGCTGAAAATAGTGGGATGGAGTCCGCAGCGGCTTGGGCGATGGTGACGTCATTGAGCAGCTCAAATGAGTGGATCCGGTGATCCAGGGAGCTACGCCTGGGTCACCGGGAAGCCGAATAACGCCCCGATCAGCGCCGTTGAGGTGCGGGTGGAAACTGCGTGCAAGAAATTAGGACATCACTCACCACCAGCCCGGGCAGAATGGAGAAGGCCAGTACCAGCTAGGCCACCACCAACGACTCGAGCCCGGAGTTCGAACGTGGCGTTCAGAGCCTTGCCCCACAGCTCGGGATAGCTCCCTGGCTTCGCGATAGCCCAATGACGCGACAGGAAGCTATCGCCAAGCTAGTGGACTATCGCGAAGCAACCGGAGCGCCGGAATATATTCTGACCGGACCCGTTACACAGCCATGACAACTCTTGGATTAATAGGCAGCGGGCATATTGGCAGCGCGCTAGCGAGGCTCGCCGTGGACCACGGTTACGACGTCGTACTGAGCAACTCGCGGGGGCCGGAAACCTTGCAGGATCTGGTTGCCAAACTCGGCCCGAAAGCCCGGGCAGCTACCCCTGCGGAGGCTGCACAAGCAGGAGATCTGGTGGTGGTAACCATCCCGCTGAAGAACTACCTGCAGGTTCCCGTCGAGCCGCTGGCGGGCAAGGTGGTCATTGACACCAATAACTACTACCCGCAGCGTGATGGCCAAATCACCGAATTGGACTCCGAGGAGACCACCGTGAGCGAGTTGCTGCAAAAGCACCTACCGACCTCCAAGGTAATCAAAACCTTCAACAACATCGCCTCGGCGGACCTCGCTAGCCAAGGAGTGCCCGCTGGAACGGAGGGGCGTCGTGCTCTTCCATTAGCGGGCAACGACGATGCTGCCAACGCCAAGGTGGCCGAGTTGATCAATCTCTTCGGCTTTGAACCGTTCGACGTCGGCCCACTCAGCGAGGGCTGGCGTTACCAGCGGGATACCCCGGCTTATGTGAAGAGATTTGATACCGCAGGCCTCAAGGAAGCGCTGACCGCCGCCAAGCGCTACGCCGAGCAAGCCTGATCCGGGTTCCATGGCTGTACTCCGTTAGGATTGCGGCCATGGAGAGGTTCTTTCGCGCTATGCGACCGTGGGTCATAGGACTGTCTATTGTTGTCTCTCTTGCGATGATGGCGTCGGGAATTTACAGTATCATCGGGGCCCTTGACTCCCACCGGACGATCCGCCCTTTCCCATTTCCCGGCTATTTCGGTCTGGTAATTAGTTTTACGGTGTTTTGGCTGTATTGGGTAGGGAAAAAGCCCTATATAGATACAAAATCGCCCTACTGGCTTTGGGAACGAGGGGCTGAAAGCGTCGGAAAGGTCTCGATTCCGCTGCCCACAGAACAGGTCTATCGGGCAGTGGCGAAGGTTCTGGACGAAGACCCCAAAGTTCGTATCCATGAACAGCACCCCGATTGGCTCTGGGCTTCCCTCGGAAAGAACTATGACCGGGCCGGATACTGGCTGGCGGCTTACCTAGCACCAAATCAGCAAGGCACTACGCTCACTCTGGGGATTTGGTCGAAAAACTACATCGCTTACAATTTTGGCCGCAATAAGCGCAAGGTTGCTCGACTTCTCGATTCCTTAACTGCCGAGCTTGCACCAGCACCGTTAAAGCCGGAGATTTACCTGCATAATGCAGTCGTATCGACTGCGCCGGCCGCTATCTCAGCTCAGCAGCCGCAGTAATAATCCCCGCCGCCACCGCATCGAGCGCCGCGGAATGCAGTCGCCATTGCTGCCAGTAAAGCTGGATATCGAGATGGTCCTCACTGAGAAGTTGCAAAGACCCACCAGCAAGTAGCTCCAAGCATTGCTGCTCCGGCAGCATCCCCCAGCCCAGTCCCAGTTCCACCGCCCGGAAGAAATCATGCGAGGACGGGATGTAGTTCCGCGGCGGCTCCAGCGGAACGGCACTGCGCTGGCGTAGATAGCGGTCCTGTAAATCGTCCTTACGGTCGAAGACCACCATCGGAGCGAGCCCAAGAGCGGAAACTGTAGCGCCGCCGTCGAACCATTGAGCCGCAAAGCCCGGTGCACAGACCGGAAGGTAGCGCATCACCCCGAGTCTGCGAGAAAGACAGCCCGGCATCGGCTCGGCATAGGAGGTAATCGCGGCGACCGCACGCCCCTCACGCAACAGCTCAACCGAATGATCCTGATCCTCGCGCAGGATCTCTAAGCGTTGCCGGGAGCTCAGTTCGGCGAGCGCGGGCAGCGCCCAGGTGCTGAGCGAATCAGCGTTGACCACGACGGCGAGCGCGGGTTCAGTTCCCGGCTCCAGTTCCAATTCGGTCAGTACTTCGTTGCCGAGCAGCTCCACCTGGCGCGCGAAGCGGAGCAAGATTTCACCGGGTTCGGTCAGTCGTAGCGGCTTGTTCCGCCAGAGCACCGGGCGGCCGAGTTGTTTTTCCAAGGCTTTCATTCGCTGGCTAATCGCGGACTGGCTCACTCGGAGCTCTAGGGCAGCGGCTTCAAAGCTGCCGTGAGTGGCAATGGCGTTGAGCGCTCGAAGCTGGTCTAGCTGCACATTCAACATAAGTAAATCTTATCTTGAGTAAGAAATATTAGCTTTACTGAATTTCAGATGTTGCCTAGCCTAGATCTGTGGACATCCTCTCTGCCCTTGCCGGGCTAGGCACCGGTCTCTCCTTGATCATTGCTATCGGCGCTCAGAACGCCTTCGTACTCCGACAAGGATTACGCAAGGAGCATGTCTTCATTATCGTGGCGATCTGCGCTGGTTCGGATGCCCTGTTGATCCTGTTGGGCATCTCCGGCATCGGTCTGGTGGTGGCAACGGCTCCCCTGGTGCTAACCATCGTTCGTTTTGTCGGAGCGGCTTTCTTGATCGGCTATGGCCTGTTGGCAGCCCGTCGGGCGCTGCGGAAAGAGAAGCTAGGAGCCGATCCAGCCGGTAAGCCACTGTCGCTAGGCGCCACAATTGCCACTTGCCTAGCGCTGACCTGGCTCAACCCCCACGTTTACCTAGACACCTTGCTGCTGCTCGGCTCTATCGCAAATACGCACGGTGATCCGGGGCGATGGTTCTTCGGGCTGGGCGCGGTGGTGGCGAGCCTGCTCTGGTTCGGAGCCCTGGGATTCGGCGCGCGGCTATTGGCGCCGCTCTTCGTCAAGCCCATCGCCTGGCGGATCCTGGATGGGCTGGTGGCCTTGGTGATGCTGGGCCTGGGCATCATGCTGCTACTCGGCTCGCTCTAAACCTCGGCTCTAAGCTTCTTTACCCGCTTCTCTCCCCGGTTCGAGATAGCCCAATAGCTTCGCGATAGCTCAATGTGCCTACATTGAGCTATCCGGAAGCCAATGGACTATCGCGAGCAGATGCAACACCGGGTGTCACCGAGGTGGCACGAATAAGCTGAACGGATGAAGAGATTCTTTGGACAACCCTCAACGATCTGGGCTTCACTGCGGAATCGATTGCATGTCTATGCGCTCCCGGATCCGGAACTCCGTGCCGCGCTGGTCGATTATCAACGCGCGCTAACGCCCTTCAGCTACTGTTCTGTTCAACCTCCAAAGTTCCTGCACGCCACGGTTCAGCAGTTTGCGGTGACCAGCGAGGAGGTCACTCAGCAACAACTCGCCGCCTTTGCTTCAGAGCTCGAACGACTGGCCAGCTCCATGAAGCCCTTCGAGATTGCACTGAGCACACCAGTGGCCGATGACTGGTCACTCGGCGTCCGGGGGAAACCCAGCCTCGAATGGGAGAATCTGGTCTCCGGCGTGCGCTCCGCCGCCCAGCAGACCATCAATCTCGACCGGGAAATGCCCAGAGCACCTTTCGGGCCTCACCTCACCCTGGGTTATGGCGTGGCTCAGGGCAGCTCCGAGCAGGTCCAAGCGGCTTCCGATGCGCTGAAACTCTCCGAATTACCGCCCTTGAAAGTGCAGGAAATTCATTTCTTGGCCGTGCATCAGGACGTAGAACATGGCATATTCCATTGGGATTCCAGCCAGGTTTTCCGCAGCCCAAGGTAGCTCAAGCCACCCCCAAGATAGTCCAATGACATCGCGATAGCTCACTGCACGGACAATGGACTATCCCGAAGTCAGTGAGCTATCGCGAGCCAGCGAAAACCCTAACACTGGGACGACTAGGAAGCGCGAGGAGCCGTGAAAGAGCCTAATCCGCCACGATGATCGTGGTGGCACCAAGCTGCCTTGCCTGACCTGCCTCGATCAAAGGATCTACCAGGGCGGTCAGCGGTTGCATTGAGCTGTCCACCTCCAGCACAACGGGGTGCTGATAAGCGACGAGGGCAACCAGATCGTGAACCGCATCGGCGGCATCTTCTGGCTCCAGCTCAGGCTCCCAGCCCAGGAACACGTCCGCGGGCGGGTCCTCGGACGGAGCGGCGGCCGGATGCGGACCATAGCTCACCGCGAAAGCCCGAACCCTGCCCTTCTTGATCGGCTGCACCTCAGCGCCGAAAGCACTCTCCGGCTCGGCACGCAACACAATAGCTCCCTGCGCACCGCTCGAATCCGCCAGGAAGAACGACTGCACGGCGCCGGGACTCAGTGGCCCGGTGGGGCTCCAGTCACGATGCACCGATTCATACCAGCGTCCGACGACGTCAGTCAGCTCCACCGATCCGGTCGCCAGATCCTGCACCAGTTCGGAACCGGCGTCCTCATCGGCTTGATCGGATTGCTTCGGAAAGCGCGGTAGGGCTAAAACTCCGGGATCTACCTGTACGAATCGAGAAGTTTGAATGACCTGCCAGCCCAGAGCCTGCACAAAGGCAGCCCCGGAAGTGCCTTCGTCGACCTTGGTGGTCACCGCGCGGACCCCACTCGGTGCCTGCTCGGCTTCGTGCCGAAGCATGGTCAGCAAGGTGGCAGCCACGCCGTGGCGGCGGTGATCCCTGGCCACCTCAACGTAAATCCAGAGCGCGCTGGAGTGCAGCCCTTGCTCCATCACCATCCCGGCGGCTACCGGGATACCTTGATCTGTCGCGACGATGCAACGCTTCCAGTTACGCCGTGAACCATCCGGCTGCACGCCGCCGTCGTTACTTGGCTCCAGGGTCTGCCGGAACCAGCTAACTTGCTCCCCTTCCGGGTCACCCCAGATCTGTAGCAGTTCTCGATCATCGCCTTCGAGCCAGGGGCGATACTCCAAAGCCATCAGGCGCCTGCCAGATGCTCGCCAAGGTAGCTGCGCACCTTGTCCAAGGAAACGCGTTCCTGGCTCATCGAATCCCGTTCGCGAATGGTGACGGCCTGGTCCTCCAGGGTGTCGAAGTCCACCGTGATGCAGAACGGCGTGCCGATTTCATCCTGGCGACGGTAGCGGCGGCCGATGGCACCGGCGTCATCGAATTCGATATTCCACAATCCGCGCAACTCGGCGGCCAGACCCTTTGCCTTGGGCGAGAGGTCTTCGTTGCGGGATAGCGGCAGCACCGCGGCCTTGACCGGAGCCAGCCGCGGGTCCAGCTTGAGCACGGTGCGCTTATCCACACCGCCCTTGGTGTTTGGCGCCTCGTCTTCGGTGTAGGCATCGATCAGGAAAGCCATCATCGAACGAGTCAGACCGAAGGACGGCTCAATGACATAGGGCGTGTAGCGCTCATTGGTGGCCTGATTGAAGTAGCTCAGCTCGGTCCCTGAGGCCTTGGAATGATTGTTCAGGTCAAAGTCGGTGCGATTGGCAATGCCCATCAGCTCACCCCATTCGGAACCCTGGAAACCAAACTTGTACTCCACGTCGATGGTGCCCGCCGAGTAGTGCGCCCGATCCTCTTCCGGTACGTCGAAGCGGCGCATGTTCTCCGGGTTAATGCCCAGATCGACGAACCAGTTCCAGCAGGCTTCCACCCAGTGCTTGAACCACTCGTCGGCGTCTGCGGGCGCGGTGAAGAACTCGATTTCCATCTGTTCGAACTCACGGGTCCGGAAGATGAAATTCCCCGGAGTGATCTCATTGCGGAAAGCCTTGCCCATCTGGCCGATGCCAAAGGGGGGCTTCTTGCGTGAGGTGGTGACCACGTTATTGAAGTTCGTGAAAATCCCTTGCGCGGTCTCCGGGCGCAGGTAATGCAGGCCCTCTTCGTTATCTACCGGACCCAGGAAGGTCTTCATCAGCCCGGAGAACAGCTGCGGCTCAGTCCAGTTGCCCGGCTGCCCGGTATCCGGATCCTTGATATCGGCTAGCCCGTTCTCCGGAGGGTGACCGTGCTTGGCGGTATAGGCCTCAATCAGATGATCCGCGCGATAGCGCTTATGCGTGTGCAGCGATTCAACCAGCGGATCGGTGAAGGTCTCCACGTGTCCGGAAGCCACCCAGGTAGGAGTGGGGAGGATTACCGAAGAATCCAGGCCAACCATGTCATCGCGACCGCGGACAAAGTTCTGCCACCACTGCTTCTTGATGTTTTCCTTGAGCTCCACGCCAAGGGGACCGTAATCCCAGGCCGAGCGCGAACCGCCGTAGATCTCTCCGGCCTGGAAGACGAATCCGCGGCGCTTAGCCAGCGAGATGATCGGGTCGAGGGATGATTTGGCGGCCATAGAGGTCAGCTCCTGGAATAGGCGGACGGCTGGATGCAGACCGCAGGTGGGATAAACAAGATAAGCCTACCGGGCGTCCGGTCCAGCACCGAAGTTGAGCCAGGCTGGCTTGCACCTGTCGGAGCTCAGCCAATCAGCAGGCAACTCGGCGTACCGATCTCCACTTCCTGCAGTCGTTCCCCGATCAAGCCGTCGTCCCGCAGGCGGAAAACCACAATATTGTCCCCGAATTGATTGGCCACGTAGAGCAAGCCATCTCCCAGCGCGAAGTGCCTGGGCCAGCTACCGCCCGAGGAAACTTCCTGAACCAGCTCCGGCAGCCCGCCGTCGTCCATTCCGGAAAGCTCCAAGACGCTGAGCTGATCCTGTCCGCGGATGCTCAGATAAGCCTTCGCTCGGTTGGCAGAGAGTTCGATATGCGCCGGATAGCTCTTGCCCTCGACCTGCCAACTGCACAACGGCACCGCACCACGATGCCGCCATTCCCCGATGGCCGCTCCCGGCTCACCTTCCAGCACATGCAGCTTGCCGTCCAGCTCCCCCACTACCAGTAAGTGTGCGACGGCGGCTCCCGCCCTGAAGGCCAGATGTCTCGGTCCGGTGCCAGCAGGTAGCCGAAAGCTGGACTGTTCGATCAACGAATCACCTAGCACCTTGAACTCGATCAGACGATCCGCGCCAAGATCGCTCACCAGCACCGTTCCCCGACTGGTCAGCGTGGCTTGGTGGGCGTGCGGACCTTCCTGTCGCTCAGCCACGGGCCCGGAACCGCTTAGTCGAACGGTATCGAGCAGTTCTAAGCCGGGAGCAGGGCCAAGCAGGCAGACCGTACCGGAGCCGTAATTCGTCACCACCACCCGGCCGTCCGGAAGGAGAACGAGGTGGCAAGGATCTGCCCCGGTCAGCTCAGACCGGCCGATGAGTTCCGCATGAGGTTGATTCGCTCTAGCCCGCAAGGCCACGACCCTGCCCACCTCGCCCTCCAACACGGCATAGATCAGGTCCCCTGATCGAATCAGAAAGGAGGGATTCGACTGCTCGGCAAGCAGAGCGGGCGCACCGAGCAGCCCCTCCGGGCCGAGGGCTAGGGCGCTGATCCCAGCGCCATGACTGTCTTCAGAGGTGTACGATCCAACGAAAAGTTCCACCCATTCAGCCTATCCCTCGGCCCCGATGCTCAGAGCTGCAAGTCCAAGCCGTAGCTACGCACCCAACGATCCATTTGCAGTACCGACTCGGCTTGATACCGCTCCGAGGAGGCCCCCGAACCGCCGGTTCGGACCAGTTCCTTGAGCCGAGGGGCATCAACCAAGTCAATGATCGGGCTATCGCCGCGATCCAGCACCTCGCCCAGCAAATAGAACAAGGACTTGTTATAGGCCGGGTCCTGGGTGGAGGGATAGGGGCTTTTCACCCGCTGCACCACGGACTCCGGCAGTAAGTGTTTCGTCGCTGCGCGCAGTAGAGACTTTTCCCGGCCATCGAAGGTCTTCATGGCCCAAGGCGTGCCATAGACATACTGCACCAAACGATGGTCACAGAAGGGCACCCGGACTTCAAGGCCCACAGCCATACTCATCCGATCCTTGCGATCCAACAGATTTGGCAGGAACCGGGTCAGGTAGAGGTAACTCACCTCGCGCATCCGGGCTTCCAAACCGGTTTCACCGGCTCGGCGCGGCACTTCGGCCAATGCCTTGTGATACTCGCCCTGCACGTAACCGGGCATATCGAGTTTTGCCGCGAAAGCAGAGTTCCAGGTACCCGTTCGGCCAATCCCCCTTGCCATGGCACCCGCAAACCAGGGGAAAGTGCCCGCGTCGCGAGCCTGGGGGTCGTGGAACTCCTTGTAGCCGCCGAAAACCTCATCGGCGGACTCCCCGGAGAGCGCCACGGTGGAATGCTGGCGCACCGCTTTAAAGAGCAGATAGAGCGAGGTATCCATGTCCCCCATGCCCGGGAAATCACGAGCGGTGAGCACGGCAGAGCGGGCAGCCGGGTCCATCAGCTCATCATTATTGAGCACCAAATTGGTGTGCTCCGATTTGGCGTACCTTGCTTTAAGATGCTCGGCTACCGCAATAACGTAGGGACCATCCGGGGTATCCCTGAGTTCGTCGGCCTTGAAATCGTCCTCATAGCCCGCGAAATCTACCGAGAAAGACCGAACGCCTTCGCCGGACCGATCGAGTTGCTCAGCCGCCAGGGCAGTTAATGCAGAGGAGTCCAAACCTCCGGAAAGCAGCGTTCCCAAGGGAACATCGGCGATCAACTGGTGTTCGGCGGTGTCTTCGAGCAGCTCACGAACGGTTTTAATCGTGGTATCCAGATCATCAACATGCTCGTGATCATCGAGTGCCCAATAGCGCTGTTCGGTGATGCCCTGGCGATTGATCCGGACGATATGAGCGGGCGGTACCTCTCGCATCCCCTTGAAGACCGCGTTCCCCGGATTACCAACAAAGCCGAGCAGGCGTCGCAGCCCATCCAGGTCAACGGATCTCTCGGCAAGCGGATTAGCCAGGATCGCTTTAGGCTCCGAACCAAAAAGAACCCCATCAGCGGTGGGCAGGTAATAAAGGGGCTTGATGCCCAGACGGTCGCGAACCAGGATCAGCTCTTCTTTCGCGGTGTCCCAGAGTGCGTAGGCGAACATGCCATTGAAGCGTTCGACGGCGTTCCGCGGCTCGGTAGCGCCCCATTCGTGATGTGCCTGCAGCACGACTTCGGTGTCGCTGCGGGTGCGGAAATGCCGTCCGGAGTTGCTGAGTTGCTCGCGCAGCTCACGGAAGTTGTAGGTCTCGCCGGTATAGATCAGCACCTCCCGAGTGGCGCCTTCGTCCTGGCGGAGCATGGGTTGTTTGCCGTTATCCAGGTCGATGATGGAGAGCCTGCGATGGCCAAGAGCCACATGTCGGTCAATCCAGAGGCCCTCATCGTCCGGGCCTCGGCAAATCATCGTTTCGGTCATGGCTTGTGCTACTTGCCGCTCCTCGCGCAGATCTCGCTCGAAGGACACCCAGCCTGCAATTCCACACATAGTGCTTCATCCTCTCATTTAGTTGCCTTAAGTAACGTTATGGAGAGATGAGAGCGCATACAAGCGAATCTCGGGAATCCCGGAGAACTCCCAGCCAAAAGGAAGGAAATCCCCAGTTTCAATCGACGTCGCGTCCCAGACGCCGATTGAGGTGGTGCGGGACGCTCAGGAAACACGCTTCCGGCGTGGCCAGGGCAGTGTGGCGAGCACCATCGCCAATAGGGTCAACAGGGTTCCCAGCCAGGTGGCGGTGGCAATCACCGATCCCGGGGTCGGGAAAATCAGATCCAGAGCCAACGAGCCAAGCAACTGGCCGGCAATGGTACCCAGTCCGGTCAGCAAGACACCCAGGCCCCGGACTAGCCAAGCGCTCAGCCCGATGAAAAGGCAGCCGATGGCTCCACCCAGGTAATACCACCATTCGGACGGCAGCGGATTTCCCACTCCCGCCACCGAGACCTTGATCAACCACGCGATCAGCAGCACCAAAACCCCGGAGCCAAAATTGATCAGGGTGGCCGCCAGCGGGGTGCCGTAGTGCACCGTTTGGGTGGCATTCATGGCTTGCTGGAAGCTCATCAGGAAGCCTGCAGCCAAGGGCAGCACGACCGGCAAAAGCCAGTGCGAGGCATCTTCCGCTTGGGCGAATCGGGGAGAAACCGCCCAGATCACCGCGGCGATGGTCAGTACGGCCGAAATTACCCGGATGGGGGTGATCGCCCGCTTTCCGGCTGGTGAAAGGCCGATCCGATCCACCAGTAGCCCGCTCAAACTCTGCCCGGTGACCACCGCGACGGTGAAGAGCGCAATCCCGATCAGCGAAACGGTGAGCCCCTGAGTGAGCACGAAGAACGCCCCGATCGCCCCGGCCGCCAAATACCAGCGCGGGAATTTCCGCTCCCGCAGGGATGGCAGAATGGCCCGAATTCCCCTCCTACCGGAAGGCAAGAGCAAAGAAACCAGAACAATCACCACTAAACCGCTGCCGAAGCTCACCACGGCCGCGGCCAGCCCGTCGTTGAGCCGGGCACCCAGCGCACCGTTGATCCGGCCCTGCGCCGCGATGCCGAGGCCCGCAAGTACCGCGAGTGGCATACCGAGCAGCACGGGCAGTTTATGAGCAGTCATCGGCTTCCTCCGGTTTTGCTGATGTTGTCGGTGTGGGGATCGTGCTTCACATCCAACTTTCTAAGGCATCATGGATGCTATGTCCCCTATCGATGAAATCACGATCCGCGATGAAACCATCCGACTCGGCCAATTGCTTAAGCTCGCCAATCTGGCCGATGACGGTTTACAAGCCAAAGAATTCATCGAAAACGGCCTGGTGAAGGTCGATGGAGAGATCGAAACCCGGCGCGGTCGGCAGCTACACTCCGGCTCGGTGGTGAGCTTGAACGGCCAGTCGATCAGGGTCGTTGGTTCCTGAGCTACTCAGCCAGAACCGTGGCGGTCAAGAATTCCGAAACATGTTTGATCTCGGCCGCCGAGATGCCATGCCACATCCCGTTGTAGAGCACCTTGGTTAGCACGGTGTGCTTCGGCAGCCAGGCATTGCTGCTCTCCACAAGCGGCTGCGGAACCACTGGATCAGCCTGGTCGCGGCCCCAGAAGAAGGGCAGTTTGCGCGCTGCCAATTCTTGGTCGCGGAAGAAATCGTCCTCCGCGGTGTCCAGCACAAAGCCGGAAAGACCGACGACGGCGGCGAAGTCGGTGGGACGATGCCTCGCCAGAGTGCTCACAATGGCCATCCCCTGGGAGAAGCCCAGCAGACTGACACTGCTGTGCTCGCCTCGCACGCTATCAATCCAGGAGCCGATTTCGGCGCTGACCCGCTTCACTTCTTGAGGATCAAAGCTCAGGCCGCCTTCGCCGTCGGGTCCCAAGGGGAACCAGGCATAGCCCGGACCCGCGGCAAGCCCGGCACGCACCGAGGCAACGGTGAATTCTGCCGGGAGTTCCTCGGCCAGGCCGAATAAATCGGCTTCATTGGCGCCGTAGCCGTGAAACAGCAGCAGAAGTGGGGAGCCCGCTCGTTGCGAGGCGTCTTTGGACCATAGAGTGGCTTCGCTAGTCATCAGCCCATCCTGCCACGATTGGGCCAGGTCCATGACGGCACGTCAAGCAGTCCGCGTCCCTCCAGCGTTGTCTCGCCAAGCTGTTTGGACAACTCATGCCGATGCACGGCACCCGGGGAATGTTCAAGTTCTCCAATAAGCAAGGGTGAATGGGTCACCACCAGGAGCTGGCAGTGCTCCGAGGCGTCAAGCAATAACTGTGCCAGGGCGGGCAGCAAATCAATGTGTAGGGAGGTCTCCGGTTCGTTAAGCACCATCAGCTCGGGCGGCCGGGAGGTCAGCAGGGCCGCACAGAGCAGTAGATATCGTAACGTTCCATCGGAGAGTTCTGCCGCGCTGAGTGGACGAAGCATTCCGGCTTGTTTCAGCGTGGTCTGAAACATGCCCTCATGCTCCTCGATGCGGACCGCGCTGCCCGGGAACGCGCGGTCAATTGCGAGCGCGAGGCGTTCGCCACCTCCGGCTTCGATTACCGTTTGAAGCGCGGCCGCTAGGTCGTCTCCGTGATGGCTCAGGATGGGAGTGCGAGTACCCACTTGGGCTTGCCTTGCCGGGGCCAAGGGATCGGTACGGAAATGGTCATAAAATCTCCAGGCACGCATCATCTGCCGAACCCGGTACAGCTCCGGTGAACGCTGTAAATCGGCCACCTCGTTGAGCATCGATTCGTGACTGTGCAGATTTCGGCTCAGTTCCTGCCAGTGGCCCTGTTCGTCCCGTCCCCGCACCAGGCTGCCATTGCGCTCGGTCAGTACGGCGGCGGGCCTGGCCGAGGGACCCGCAAAAACCTGTTCGGCTTTAATGATCGGATCGCGGCCAAAGGAGGATTCACCCGGCACCGGCAGGCCGAGGTCGAGTAGATAACCAAAGTCCTCCGAGGCGAACCCCAGACGCAGACTGACAGGCTCCTTACGCACGGTGCCCTGCACCGGAATCTCGCCCGATAACATACCTCGACTCAGGGATTCCGGACCGGCCCAGAGCACCGAATTGAGCCCACCCTGGCGGGCAAGCGAGCCGATCACCTCGCCGTTGGCGCACTCAGCGAGCAAGCGCAGCGCCTTATAGAGATTGGATTTTCCGCTGCCGTTTGCGCCGGTGACCAGGTCAAGACCATGCAGATCCAGCACCAGGTCGCGGATGGATCTGAAATTGCGGATCGCCAACGTGTTGATCAAGGTAGTGCGGCGAATTCGCTGAGCCAGTAATCGGAGCCATCCCGAACCCGCGCCAAATAGTCGTAATCCACCATCGCCCGGCGCAGCCCCGGAACATCGTCGCTGACCACTCGGAGCAGTCCGTTGACTTCCGCCTCGGAGTAGTGCTTACCGGGTTCGAAGAGCCTCCCGCAGAGCAATCTCAGCAGCGCCTCCCGATCGGTGCGGTTCTGCGGCAGCCCTTCGAGCTTCCCCAAGCTCAGATATCGCTGCAAACCCTGTGGTTTCTGCCGCTGCTCCGCCTCCAGCGTCTCGGCATAAAAGGACTCATTGACCCGGTACTCGCCCTCCACCAGAAGCAATAGCCCGGCCTGGCGGAGTCTGGCCAGGCTCGCTTCCGGTAGCTCGGAGTCCCCGATGAGCATCCGAGCGTAAGCCTCACGCAACTCCACCTTTTGTAGAGCTGCAAACGCTGCCTGCCAGCTAGGCATCGGATTCTGCGGGGGTAAAGCTGCCCGCGAGCGCCGGAATTGCTGCCGCGGTCCAGTGCGAGAGAGCCTCGCTGCGTAGTGGCAAACCCTCCAGCGCGGAACTCAGCTCCGGGCGCCTCACCCAGGCACCAGCTTCTTCCGCGATGAGCGCGCCGGCGGCAAAATCGTGTTCGTAGAGCCCGTATTCCAGATAGGCATCCACACCACCCTCCGCCACCGCACAAAGTTCGAGAGCTGCCGAGCCCAGCCTGCGGAAATCTCCGAAGGCTTGCATTCGTCCTTCCAGCTCACCGATCAGCCGGGATTGAATCTCGGTCTCATAGGTCAGCCCGGTGGCGAGCAAGCGTCCGGTGCGCTCTTGCCGCGGACCATTCAACGGACGAGTCAGGATCTTGCCCTCGGCTCCACGCTGTTCAAGCCAGGCTCCGCCGGCCTTGCTGGCATAGTAGGTCCGGCCCAGCGCCGGTGCGGCAACAACGCCAGCTAACCAGCTGCCGTCGGGTCCTACCACCGCAACCGAGGTGCAGTAATAGGCGATGTTCCGAACAAAATTCATGGTTCCGTCTAGCGGATCAACCGACCAGCGGTAGCCGGAAGCCGGTTCGCTTACCGAAGGCGCCAGCTCCTCCCCGGTGATCGAATCGTGCGGACGCCTGAGTTGAATGGCCTCCCGGACGGCGCGTTCCGCCGCCAGATCAATTTCGGTGACCAGATCGGTCTCGCCACTCTTCACGCTCGCGGTGAACTTCTCCGGATCCCGTTCAGCAAGCACAGCAGCCCCAGCGGCCGCCGCCTCTCTGGCAATCTCCAGCAGCGCCGCTGTCGAATCATCAGTCATCCTGGCCAAGCTCCTCAGCTGTTTCGTCGGCTACCGCTTCATCCCCTGCTGCTTCATCCTCTGCCGGACCGTGACGCAAAAGCAATTCGAAGCCTTCCTCGTCGAGGATCTTCAAGCCCAGTTGCTCAGCCTTGTCCCGCTTAGTACCGGCATTTTCCCCGGCCACCACATAGTCGGTTTTCTTAGAGACGGACCCGGCAGCCTTTCCACCTCGACTGATCACGGCTTCTTTAGCTTGATCACGGTTGTAGTTCTGCAGCGAACCGGTCACCACAATGGTCAGCCCCTCAAGCGTCCGCGGAACGGTTTCATCGCGTTCATCGGCCATCCTGACCCCCGCGGCTGCCCAGGCTTCGACGATCTCCCGATGCCAGTCTTCGCTAAACCATTCGATCAGCGCCTGGGCGATGATCGGCCCCACTCCGTCTACCTCGGCTAGTTCCTGCTCGCTCGCGGCGCGGATCGCTTCCATCGAGCCAAACGCCGTGGCCAGCGCGCGCGAGGCCGTGGGCCCGACGTGCCTTATCGATAGCGCCACCAGAACCCGCCACAGTGGTTGGCTCTTCGCCTTTTCAAGCTCCGCAAACAGTTTGAGGGTGTTAGCCGTAGGTTCCGAAGGTTTCTTTGGCGTGCCCTTGGTGTAGAAATAGGGCACCAGCTCGAGTTCCCCACTGGGCTCGCCCTTCAACCGTTTCTGCCGCTCGATCCGAACTTCCGCCAGATCCTCGGCCTTGAGGGTGAAGATCTGCGCTTCGTTTTGCACCGGCGGTTCGGCTGGCTCGGCTGGCTGGGTGAGGGCAATTGCCGCTTCCCAGCCGAGCGCCTCGATATCGAAGGCTCCGCGGCCGGCTAGATGGAAAACTCGCTCTCGCAACTGAGCGGGACAAGACCGGGAATTAGGGCATCGAATGTCTACATCGCCCTCTTTGGCTGGCGCCAAGGCGGTGCCACAGGCGGGGCAATGGCTTGGCATCACAAATTCCCGCTCGCTGCCATCCCGAAGTGCGACCACGGGGCCAACGATCTCAGGGATGACGTCACCGGCTTTGCGCAGCACCACAGTATCGCCAATCAGCACCCCCTTGGCCTTGACCACGTCCTGGTTGTGCAGGGTGGCCATCTCGACAGTAGAACCCGCCACCTTAACGGGTACCATCACGCCATAGGGGGTCACTCGCCCGGTTCGCCCAACATTGACCTGAATATCGAGCAGCTTGGTGTTCACTTCCTCCGGCGGATATTTATAGGCGACGGCCCATCGTGGCACTCTCGAGGTGTAACCAAGAGCTCGCTGAGTAGCAAAATCATCGATTTTCACCACAATGCCATCAATCTCGTGCAGCAGATCATGTCGATGCTCGCCGTAGTGGGCGATGAAATCAAGAATTTCCGAATAGCCACTGAACACCTTGAAGTAGGGGCTAGTCGGCAGACCCCACTCCTTCAGCAGGGCATAGCTCTCGGACTGGCCGCCTACCTCAAAGCCCTGTCGAGCACCGATGCCATGAACCAACATGCTCAGCGGCCGTTTAGCCGTCTCCGCCGGATCCTTCTGCCGCAGGGAGCCCGCCGCGGAGTTCCGTGGGTTGGCAAAGGGCGCCCGTCCAGCGGCCACCATTTGCTCATTCAGCTCGGCGAAGTCTTTGGAGGCGATAAAAACCTCACCCCGGATTTCGACTTCCTCCGGGAGGTTCTCACCCTTGAGTTGACGCGGGATTTCCTTAATGGTGAGCACATTATGGGTAATGTCTTCGCCGGTGATCCCATCTCCCCGGGTAGCTGCCCGCACCAGGGTGCCCTTGCGATAAAGCAGGTTCACGGCCAGACCATCGATTTTCAATTCGGTTAGCCAGCGTAGCGGGCTTTCAACCAATCGTTGCCCGGCAAGTTTCTCCGCACTGAGCTGAGCCTTAAGCACCCAGGCCTCCAACTCATCGAGGGAGAACACGTCTTCCAGACTGTACATCTGGCTGAGGTGTTGCACAGGGGAGAAAACGGCCGAAATCTCACCGCCCACTTCCTGGGTGGGCGAGTCATTACTGACCAATTCAGGATGCAGCGCCTCGATCTCCTCCAGACGACGGAAGAGCTGATCGAATTCCGCATCGGAAATCAGCGGCGCGTCTTCGTTGTAATAGGCGAAGCGGTAACGCCGGACCGACTCGACCAGCGAATCGTACTCGGCGCGAAGCGGCTCAGAGGGGGTATCAGCTTTGCTCACAACACCATCTTGCCGCATCCCACCGACATTGTGGCGAGCTACGGCTTCGAAATGCGGCCAGTATCCAACTGTCTGGAAACCCGTTAAAGCCGAAGTTAAAGCCGAAAAGGGCTCCATCCGAGGATGGAGCCCTTTTCGCGTTGACTGAAAGAAACGCTCTGACCTTAGTGGCCGGAGGTCTCGATCTGCTGCTGACGCTGCTTGGCCACGTTCTGGCCAACGCTGCGCAGGTCCTCAGCGACCTTGTTCAGCTGGCTCTTGTGCTGCGGCCATTCGGTGTGCTTGAAGTTGTTGGCGTCCTGACCGTGCCACTGTACCGAGGTAGCCTTGGCATCCAAGCCGCTAACCGCCTGGTGAATCTGTTCGACAGCCTGGTTGATCTTCGTGACCAGTTCCTGCATGTCTTCCGGATTATTACCGAGGAATGCTTCACCCATGAGATGCACCTTTCGTGTAAGAGTCCTGGAAGTTCCACTGGACTCTACGCTCAGCTAGCTTGTCCGGCTGAGCAACTAATAAGAATCTATAAGAGACTAAGTATTAGTGTCGATGGGGAGGACTACCCATGCAGAACTCCCCATCCCCGCACAGGCTCGGAACTCAGCGATCCAAGGTGTTTGCAATCTGCACCTTGAAAGCCTTACCTCGACCCACGATGTAGCCGCGACCAGCCACAAACTTATTACCGCGGATCCGGCCCAAGGGCGTGTTCATCAGGGTGTCGCCTTCGGTGTCTCCCGGATTCAAAAGCACCCCTCGGCGACCGGCCTTGAACAGGCCCGCTAGGTTCCAAGCCGCCGACCAGGTAGATGTCTCCGCTTCCCCAACTACCCACTGTCCGGTCTTGATGGCGCCCTTGATCAAGGTCGCCAAATCCATTTCGGCGGCGGAGTCGGTAAATTCGGTAACTCCCTCAATGAAGAAAGCCACGGTATCCGCATTCTGTTCGGTGAGCGCGGTCAATCGTTCCAGTTCTTCTTTGACCAGAGCCGGGGTGGCAAAGGCTTCATCCCAAACTCCAAGCGAGGCGATGGCCGATTTCCGAGCTCCAAAATAGACCCGGCGGGTGCGTGGCGCGGAACGTTTAAGTGCCTCCGCTAAGGTGACTAACGCCGTCGTGCGTCCTGCCCCGGGTGGACCGGTGATCATTAAGGCACCGGAAGTAGCCACTCCGGCAGGCTCCAGGTTGAAATCATCCACCCCGATAATCGCCGTGCCAGGCGCTCCAGCGGGCAGCACGTCTAGGTCAATATTCTCCGGTAGCGCCAGCACCCCGGGAGCCTCCGGAACGCCCTGCCTACGCATTGATTCGGCCAGCTTCTCCACCTGACGGGATTGCAGCGCCAGGTTGGCATTCCCGCCGAAGATGGCGAGCTGAACTTCCTGCTTCTCCAGCAGACCTCGGCCCGGAGGTGAGGAGGCGTTCAGCACATCGCGCGGCACCCCCATCGAGAGATAGTCGTCCGTATTGGCCATCCGCAGCGCCAGGCGACGCTGGATCGAGGCGGCTAGCGACGGCGGCAAGGACTTGGGGCTGTCACCGGCCACCACGACGTGCACACCCATTGGACGGCCGTCGGTGGCGATCTGTTGCAGGGTCTCGAACTGGGTCATCCCGGTTTTGAACTCATAGGTCTCCCGGAAGGCACCCAGCCCATCGATCAGCAGGATAATTCGGGCTTCCTCCGGCTTATTGGCAAGCCTGCGATATTCGGCAATGCTGCCTGCTTTGACCGCGGAGAAAGCCTCGGTGCGTTTTTCAACCACTTCACGCAAATAGCGCAGCAGCCTGCCCACCCGCTCATGGTCATCGCCCGCTATCACGTCACCGACATGGGGTAACTGCTCCAGCATCTGCAGGCCATTGGAGGCGGCGTCGATACCGTAAACCTGTACCGGACCACCCCTTGGGGTGATGGCAGCGGCGATGGCGATGGTGCGCAGCGCCGCCGATTTTCCGCTACCCGAGGCTCCGACAATGGCCATATTGCCGTCCCGGTCCGGTTCGTAGAACACGGTGGGTTGAGCCTGATTGGCCGGATCATCGACCACGCCCAATAAGAGCCGCTCATCGGTACGCGGATTAGGCAGTAGGGAGAAATTGTAGGTGGTGGCCAGCTCCTCCATCCAAGGCTTCCGGGGAGCCTTAATGCCCAGTTCAATGGCTGCCTGTGAGATGTTATCCACCACCCGGGCAATGTCATTCGGACCGGCGTCCTGCTCCACCGGGGCCTGCTGTAGTTCCTGCTCCCATTGCGGGCCCGAGCCAAAGTCCATTTCGACGATGTCGATGCGCGGACGCTGCGGGATTCTGGTGGTCCAGCCACCGGCATAACCGGTCTGGAAACCCTGGATTCGTCCCGGTCCGGTTTTAGCGGCTCCGCGGCCGGGAATGGAGGGACTGAAATAGGCGGCCATCTGGTCACCGAGAATGTCCTGGGAATCGTCAACGTCGGCCATTCGCAACGCAATCCGCATATTGGTATTGGCACGTAGATTGTCCTTGATCACCCCGGCCGGGCGCTGGGTAGCCAGGATCAGGTGTAGGCCGAGCGAACGGCCACGGGCGGCGACATCCACCACACCGTCAACGAACTCCGGCACTTCCTTCGCCAAGGCGGCAAACTCATCCACCACGATGATGAGCGAGGGCGGAGTTTCCGGATCGGCCTCTCGTTCCATCGCGAGCAGATCCTTAGCCTTTTTCCGGTTGAACAGGTGCTCACGGTAGTGCAGTTCTGCGCGCAGCGAGGTGAGGGCGCGGCGCACCAAGTGCTGGGACAGGTCCGTTACCAGCCCCACCGTGTGTGGCAGTTTGACGCAGTCAGCAAAGGCCGCTCCACCCTTGTAATCCACGAAGAGAAAGGTCAAACGGTCCGGACTATAGGCGGCAGCCATGCCGAGCACCCACGCCTGCAAGAACTCGGATTTCCCGGCGCCGGTGGTGCCACCCACTAGGGCGTGCGGGCCTTCGGTCTTCAGGTCCAGATACATTGGTTCAACGCCTTTGGAACCCACCAGCGCACGCAGCGAGCCCTGGTGCTTCCGGTTTGGCACCGCCGTGGAGGCTACCGAGTTGTTCTCTTTCCAGCGATCGGCAATCGGCGAGGTACTCTCAATGATCTCGATGCCAGCCAGGGTTGCCCAGGACACGGACTGCGGCAAATCGGAGTCGTCATCAACGGGCTTAGAGACATCCACCACGGGCGCGAGCATCCGCGCCAGTTGGACGGCGAGTTCGGCATCCACGCTTTCGCAGCTCACCGGATAGCTCAGTTCACCGAGCCGCACCTGGCCAGTAGTGGTGCCATTCTGCCCATCGATCTGCATGAAGTCGCGGCAACTGGCTGGCAGCCCCGCAACTGAGCCCGCTAACCAGATCACATGGATGCCGACGTCGGCGCCGTGTTCCGCCAGCCGAGCCATCCGGCCACGATCCACCCTGGCATCATCTTCGACGATGACCAGAATGCTCGGCAATACCGGGGCTGGGATCTGCTCGTTTTGCTTGTTTTTCTCGATTGCTCCCCGCAGCTGGGCGGAATTGGCGGCAAGCGAGCCACCTCGAGCCGCCAAGAGATCCTCCAGCTTGGAGAGCAGAATGCCGCCAGCACCGGGCCCCGCCGCCAGATGATCGCCACCGAGCGGAGAGTGCGGCGAGCCGACATGCGGTAACCATTGCAGCCAGCTCCAGCGGCCCCGGGACTCGGCACTAGTGAAGGCGGTTACCACTAGTTCAGCAGGTGAGTGCAGCCCGACGACTTGCAGCACCATCCCGCGGGCGACGTCGTCGAGCACCTCACGCGGACCGGCCAAGCCGAGCGCGCCGGAGGTGCGCAATTGCGAGACCACCGGGACGGCTTCGATCATCTCGTATTCGGCTTTGGTTTGCGTGATGACCTTCTGAATCTCCGCCACCGTATTGCTCGAGCCCGGTACCTTGACCGGAATCCGGGAGGGCTGCCGCCCCAGGCCAAAGCGCAGCGACATAAAACCGGTGTGCTCGGGTCGGTGGGTCCAGAGCAGCGGCCCGAGTTTGTAAATACCGTCCACGGTCTCGGCTACCGAGGGGCTCTCGGCCACCCGGACGGCTCGTTCCAACTGCTGCAGCTGACCCATCTGGCCGTGGAAGACCTCCAAGTTTTGATAGAACGCCTCGGTGCCCAGGCGCAGCATTTTCTTCGCATTCACCCGCTGGTCAACGTAGCTCGCGATCAGCATCAGCGGCATCATAAAGATGAAGACCAGGCTGAAGACGTTCTGCGTAACGGCGAACATCACCCCGCCCATCAGTACGGGCGCAATCATCATCACCATCGGGAAGCGCTGAGGTTGCGGGCGCTGCGGGCCCTCTGGGATGAGCTGATCATCCGGACCAAAACGCGGTACCACCCTTGGCGAGCGGTTGAATTCGACCAGCGGGCTGGTAGGTGAGGAGCCGCCGGAACCACCCAGGGCCACTATGCTGAGCGTGCTATCGCCTAGCGTGATTTCATCATTGGGGCCCAGCACCACCCGGCTTACCGCCAGCCCCTCCATGGTGAGCCCATTGGCCGAGTTGGTGTCCACGATCTCGATGGTCTCCCCCACCGTGACCCTGGCGTGGCGCTTGGACATCATCGGATCGCCGAGCCGCACGTCCGCGTCCCGATCCCGGCCGATATAGCTGGTGCCGACCGGCAACGAAAACTCCCTGCCGACATCGGGCCCGGCCACCACACGAAGAGTTGCCGCCGCTGGCCCTCGGTTCTGACCCGGGGTGGAAAAATTTTCGCTGACCTGGGTCAGTGAAATAGTGGATCCGGGGCGTAATCCCGATTCCATCAGATTGCCGGTCGGGTCCAGGGCTCGGCCCTTGACGCTCCCGCCGGCCATCGGCGAATCCTCCACCAGCAGGGACAGGTTCTGTGGCACGGGTGATCCCTGGCGGCTTGGATCGGCGGAGAACAATTCGGCAGCAATATCCCCTACCGTGGCGAGGCCGTCGACGGTGACGGCCAGGTCCTTCGCGGGTTCAGGATCGCGGCGCAGGGTTAACCTAATTCTCATTGATCTTCAGCCCCGATTATTCTTCGTCCAGTAATTTTATGGTCTCCAAAAGCGGTAGATCTGCGGCGGTGACCAAATGTGAGGTCACCGAGTGTTCTACCAATCGCGCCCGACGATTGGTAGCCAGCTTTCCGCCGCCACCGCGCAGCCCGGCCACTCCGACCCGGTCCAGTTTGTCGCAGACATTGTCCAGTTTTCGATTGAATCTGGTCAGTGCCCAGCCCAGCCGCCGTGCGGCCTCCGCGGAGGACGGAATCGCGGTAAACCCGGTGCCTTCGCGCCGCAGCATCGGCTCGGCAAGCGCAACAATCACGGCTTTCTGTGAGTCGGTGAAAATTACCGGGCCGATTGTGGTGTCGCCGACCGAATCCTCCTCGGAGCTCTGTTGCTTGAAAGAGGGGCTCTTCAGGTGCGCAGAGAATTCATAGGTGGTTGGCCCGGCGGTAAAAACCACATTGATCTGGCCAAAGACCAGCGGAATCCGGGCCCCGGGAGCAAGCCATGCCTGCATGCCGCCCTTGGCATCGGCAACCGTGGCAGAGAGAATGCTCCCGGCGTTGGTCAACCACCAGATGCCGTCGTAATAGGCGATCTGGAGGAACTTACGGTGCAAATAAGGGTTGTCATCAACCTCTAAGTCACCTTCGCGACCGATGCTGAACACCTCCGTTTCGGAGGGCTCGTACCATTCGCCGCAAAAATCTATCGTCAAATCAGGCATTGCCGGTTGCCTTCTCTCGGGGCTCTAAAAGCCGATAGTCAATCAGGGAGAACACTTTTTTGCTTCCTCGGATGAGGAGCCATCTTTTCGGATCAGAATCACCGAAATACAGGATTTTCCCTGATTGTTGTCGGCTACGAAAACAGCGGGCGTAGTGATGATTTTGAAATCGGGATCTGTGCTGAGTTGGCTGACCGAAGCGTATTGATATTTATCACCGTCTTGCGGGTCCGGATTTTTCCAGCTCCAATTCGATCCGCCGTCGCCCGGAGTGGACTTCAGGTTTGTCACCATCGGCACCTGTTTACCGAAATTAATACCGCTCGGGGTCTGGCTCACGGTGATGGAAGCCTTCGGGTTGCCCTGCGGTGCACCACCGAGATTAACCATCACAATCGCGATCACCACGGCAGCGACGATCACCACGCCGCCGATCACCGACCAGAGCAGCCGGGCCTTACCCGCGGATTTTTCGGGCTCGCTTGGGGTCTCCGGCGGTGCCGCCACCGGCCGGTTCACAGTCTGCGCCAAGGCCTCTTCCGGCTCGGCTCCCGGGCTCTGAGTCCAAGTGGGCGGAGCGGCAAGGAAACCTTGTTGAGCCCGGGCCGCGTTGACCCCCGGTACCGCGCTGATGCTCGGTCCCTGGGTAAAGCTCGGCAAAGACGTTTGGGCCTCGCGAGCCGTCGTCGGAATGCTGTCTGCGGTGGGGTTGCGGTCAATAGTGCCCGCGCGATCGGCCGTCGAGCCCCATTCCATCGCCGGAAATCTGGCACCAGTTCGACCATTGAAGGATTTCCCGGTGGTGGCATCGGGATCGATCGAAACCACGCTGCGGATCCGGGTTTCCTCGGTATTGTCCTCCTCCGGGGTGCGCTCCTCGAGGTGAACATCCTCCTGCACCTCGAAAGGGGTCATCGATAAGCCAAGCTCGGTTTGCACGCGTTGCAGCGCCCGGGCGAAGTCCTGAGCCGAGGCGTAGCGCGAGCCCGGAGACTTCGCCATTGCGGTAGCCAAGACGAGTTCGAGCGCCTCCGGCACATCGGCCCGGCCCAGGCGCGGCAACGGGGCCGAGCTAATCCGGTTGATCAGCTCCCGCTGTGAGTTGTCCGCCCCGGGAATTACGAAGGGTGAGCGGCCCGCCAAAAGCGTGTACAGGGTGGCACCAAGCGCCCAGACATCGACCTTTACCCCGTCCACATTGCGACCGCTAAAGGACTCCGGCGGCGACCAGGGAATGGACATCCCGGCATCGTCCTCATCGGAGGAATCCATGGTGGCGGAAATACCGAAATCGGTGAGCGCGGGGCGGTTGTAGTCGGTGACCAAGATGTTCGCGGGCTTAATGTCGCGATGCACGATCCCGGCTCGATGTGCGGTCTCTACTGCGGAGGAAACCTGGACTCCGACGGCAAGCACCTCGTCCACGCTGAACCGAGCCCGCCGGTAGCGTACGTCCAGGCTGGGCCTGGAGCAGTACTCCATGGCCAAATAGGAGTGCCCTGCGGCGGTGACCTCTGCCTCGTAGATGGTAACGATATAAGGATGGCTGGAGAGCTGAGCCATCAGGTTGGCTTCGGATTCGAAGCGGCGACGGGCACCTTCGGTCTTCAAATCGGAAATCAAGACTTTGACGGCGACCCTACGCCGCGGTCGATCCTGCTCATAGAGGAAAACGTCAGCAAAGCCACCAGATCCGAGCAAGGAAATATAGTTGTATCCCGGAATCTCTGGCGGCGGCGCAGGCGGCCGCTTAGCGCTCACAACAGGCCCTCAAACCTCAAAGACACATCCTCCCCCAGCTCCGCAATATCGCCGTTGAGCAGGAGCGCCTGCTCGCCTTGGCCGAGCCTGCGTGGCGGCTGACCGTCACGCACCAGGACGGTGCCGTTCGTCGCCTTCAAATCGACCAGAACCACATCCCAGCCTTCCAGGCGGATCTCGACATGAGAACGCGAGATATCGCCGGCCTGGCTGCGCACCTGGATCAGCTTCGGCATTCCTTCACCGTTCACCCGGGATACCGATGGCTGTCTACCCACCACGAGGGAACGATCCAGATCGATCACTTCGCCCGTGGAGATTCGCATCTGACCGAGCACCGGGCGTCGCACCTGGAGCGCATCGCCGCTCATCGGCTGACCACAGGCGGCGCAACGCGCATACGTCGGCGGATTGGCATGACCGTTAGCACATAGCCGGGCCAGCACTAAGGCACCCGTGCCCACGGCGGGCTCGGCGAAGGCTTGCTGTGGCGCGGGCTGATCATCCAGTTCCGTGCGCATCACGGTCTGTCCATCGTGGTCCGCATTGGCCGGAGCGGGTTGTGGGACTCCGGCTTGAACGGAGGCCGCGGAGGGGTCAGCATCGGTGTGCTGCCAGGGCACCGAATCAATCAACCCACTCGCAAAAGGGGATGCCGGAGCGGTCGACGGCGGCTGCACGGGCTGCCCGAAAGCGGGCGGTGCCTCGGCTACTTCGGGCGCTCCTGGTACTTCGGGCGCTTCTGCGGCGAGTTCCTCAGCCGCCGGGGCGGCCTGCTCTGCTGCGACAACGGGTTCCAAAGGGGTTTCGGCTTCTTCGGAGGCCCGGATTGCGGCGTCTTCAACCGAACGCGATACGGTACGGTCCCAAAGGTGGTCATAGCTCGTCGTGCTCTCCTGGGCCTCGGTGACAAGCGGCTGATCGGCCTCTTCGCTCTCGGCCAAGGCTCCGGCCGTTGACGGCCCAGGTTCAATCGGCTGCTCGGCAGCCTGGCTTAGCGGTTGCTCGGCTAGGTCTGCGAAGTCTGAACTGGCAAGCGTCCTGCTCAAATCAGCCTCATCGACTTGGGCTGGAGGCTGTTCCTGGGAAAGCTCGGGAGCCTGCACCGGAGTGATGAACGGGGTCTCCGCTGGACCGGCAGACTCCTGCTCGGCGGGCTCCGGCTCGGCGGGCTGTTGGGGAGCAAAAGCTGGCTGCGCGGGGACAATCGGCGTCATGGGCACTGACGGCAGTGCAGTATCCGCAGAGGCCGTGGGCTCGATCTGCCCGGCGTTAACCTGCTCGGCGCTAATTTGCTCGGCACCGGCTGGTTCGGCACTGGCTGGTTCGCCCAGTAGCAGGCTGGAAAGCCGCACCACGCCTTCGGCAAGCGGCAGCTCGGGTCGACTCTCGCCTACGCCGCCCAGTCGCAAGGTGAGCTGATCCGCCGTCGGAAGCGACCGCTCGCTCCAAGTGGTGACCTCCCGGCCGGAGACCTCAAATTCTGAGGTACCGGAGCGGGCCAGCAAGTTCATCTCGCCGCGCAGGATGGCCAGCGGCCGCTCCCCCAGGGTAATAATGCCGAAAGAAGGCATCCCGGTTAGTTCGGTGCCGAAGCCGGTAGTGACTTTGTTAAGCACTTCGTGAATCTTGGGTGCGTTACCCAGGAAATCCCAGAGCTCCGTAATGACTTTTTCCTCGGTGCTCTCATCGAGCACTATCAGGGTGTCCGATCGCAGCAGACCCAGCCAGGGGCCAGGGGTGTAGCTAATTCTCATCCGGTTCTCCCCCATCCTCGTGGTCCGATTCGGCCGCAGCGGCTTCGGACTCATCCAGAATATCCTTTATTAGGTCTAATGGTCCTGGCTCAAAGGTTTCGTGCTCAAATGTTTCGGCGGCGATTGTTTCGCCTCGCCAGGCTTCCTCTTCGAATGCTTCCGGCTCGAAGACCTCCGGTGGGGCTTCATCCTCAGCGGCAACGGGGACTTCGGAAACCACGTCGATCGGCTCCTGGACCGCGGGAAATCCGCGCGGCAAGGTATCGGCCTCCACTTCGGGTCGCGGTGCGGTGGTCAACAATTCTCGCTCTTGCAGCACATCGGTGGCATCCACCACTATGACGGTGACATTGTCACGTCCTCCCGAGCGCAGCGCGGCTTGGACCAGTGAATCGGCGGCTTCCTGAGGCTGAGCCAGGGTGGAGATGGTTCGGAAGATCTGATCGTCGGAGAGCTCCCCGGTGAGCCCATCCGAGCAGATCAGGTAACGGTCGCCGTCCTCCACCGGGATCAGCCAGTAGTCGGCCTCAATATCGTCCCCGGTACCTAGCGCACGGGTGACCACATGGCGTCGCGGATGAACGAGCGCCTCGGAGCGACTGATATAGCCAGCATCGACCATCTCCTGAACCTCGGAGTGGTCCACGCTCACCTGCTCAAATTTTCCCTTGCTGAGTCGGTACGTCCGCGAATCGCCGACGTTGAAGACCAACCAATATGGGGTGTCTCCCTCCTCAACGAGCACCACGCCGGTGACAGTGGTACCTGCTCGGGCGTCGGTTAGCTCACGAATTCTGGCATCTGCCAGCAGCAATGCCGTCTGGATATCGGCTGCCGCCGCCCGGCGCGATCCGGAGGCCAAGGCCTGCGACTCGCTCAGGGTTCGAATGCATTCCCTGGAGGCAACCTCGCCTGCCTCGTGACCACCCATCCCATCGGCTACCGCGAAAATAGGATCGATGGCCAGGAAGGAGTCCTCATTCAGTTCCCGGCGCAGTCCGCGATCGGTCTGGAATCCGCTGTGCACCGTGATCTGATACGCGTTGATCCGTTCGGCCGTCTCGGCTACAGGTGCTGGGCTTAGGCCATCTGGGCTTTGCACGGTATCGGCATCGAGGTCGTCGGTCAGTGGTTCAACCGGGTTCTCGCTCATGCCTTGCCCACGGCCAGGCTGCGGTCGCCGAAGCGGATGGTGGAGCCAAACGGAGCCAACACGGCATTGCCCGGGGTCAGGCGGTTAACCATCCCCTCGGCGCTGACGACGGCGCTGCCGTTCGTCGATTGGCGGTCGGTCACCCACAGTCCCTCGGCTGCAGCCTGCACATGCAAATGGGTTTTGGAAATAGAGCGGCTCTCATCAGGAACCGCGATCAGCTGATCAATCACCTCACTATCGTATCCAGAGGGATTACGTCCGATCAGTGCCGCACCACTCACGATGGCTGTTCTTCCGTCGTCAAAAGTCATCGCGACACTCGGCGTCACGCCTCGTGGCCGGAACTTAGTCTCTCCCGCTTCCTCATCCGGATGCGGAGTGCCAGGCATTGGCTGCCAAGCCTCGGGAGCCTGAGGTTCGGGCGGGGCTTGCCACGATGCAGGAGCCTGGACTGCTGGCGGGGCAAAGGGGTTCCCGAGCGCCGGGGCTGACTCGATCCGGACCGGACCGGAGGGCTCCGGTGAAATGACCAGCGGAGCGAGCGGCGCTGCCGGCGGGACAGCGGGCTGCGGTGCGGCTTGAGGCGAAAAGGCCTGAGCACTCTGGAGCTGCCCAGCCTGCGGCGCAGCAGCCTGCGGCGCAACGGCTTGCGAAGCGCCAGCCACCGGCGAGTTCACCGGCATCATGCCAGGAAGCTCTACCGGTGCAAAAGACGCTGGACCATCGATACCACCCGAGGTGAGCGGGTCCCGCCCGGCCTTGATATCGAAGACCAAGGTGTGCGCGGCTTTGTCCTGCCAGCCCTGGCGTTTGCCGTTCTTATCCCAGGCGCTGGAAAGCATCACCAGAACACCACCAGCCAGCGCGATTCCGAAACCGATGGTAATGATCAGGTTACGCACGAAAATCGCCAACATTCCGGGAGCCAAGCCCTTCATGTCCGCGGTGCGTAGACCAAGCAGCAGGTTCCCCGGGGTCTTGCCCGCTTTAGCTTCCCAGAACCACAACAGCACCCAATAGACCAGACTCAGCAGCGAAGCGGCGCCGAACCAGATCAGCAACCAAGTTGAGTCAACTCTGACGGCTTGATCGTTGACCCGGGTGACCACAATGTTGAGGAACCCTACGATGGCTCCGACCGCGGAAAGTATCGAGGGAAGCACCATATCGATGAGCTTGGCACCCAGCCGTTTTCCCGCCCCCGCACCGACCAGATTCAACCGCGCCATCTCGTCTCCCAGCTCGTCCGTCTTCGGCGCTATCACCGGCCCCCTACTAAAGGGGGTCACCGGGATAATACCCGGAATCTGGATCTTCTGGTCGTTTTCCGTCAGCGGCTCGGCCGGACTCTGCTGGCTGGTACGCCCGGCCCGGTTGTAGACGGCGGCACCGCAGAGGGTGCAAAAGGAGGCTCCGGCAGCCAGCTTGGTGCCACAATTTCGGCAGGTCAATGTAGCGGCGTTCATCGCTGCGTCCCCGGATCCTCTGGGCGTGGCCGAGCCACGGTCTGTTCGTCCGGCTCAGCGTAATTCCCCGGTTGCTGGCTCGGCGGTTCCCCCGCCTCCGGCTGTTGTTCGGGTTTCTTGGTGCCGCCCTGCGCTACCGGCGAAGGGCCTACGGGCGAGGGTTTCCCCGTCGAAGACTTCGAACGAATAGCAAGCGCAACGCCTGCTTCGCTCAGCAGCGAGCGGGGCGAGAATTTAGCGCGCAGCCGGTGCCAGCGCCCCACTGACTGATTCATATCCTTTAATGAGTCATCAACGATGCCCCAGAAGCTTTGCACTTCCTGCTCGCTCGGCTGCCCGGCACCAAAGATCACCGAATCAGCACGCTGGGCAAGCGCCGTCGTGCTGCTCTGCGAACCGGGGAAAGCCTCTACCAAGGTATTAGCTGTCTCCCTGCGGGTCTGCTTGGGATTGACGGCCGCACCTAGGTCCGTGGCCAAGGAGAGCATCTCATTCCAGCCGCCACCCACCCGTTGCGCCGGATCGCCTTGGCTGAGCCGCTTCTTCCGCCGTCGCCTCTTCAACAAGGCAATCAGCACGAAGGGAATAGCCAAGATTACCAAGGGAATCAGGGCATAGGCGATGATCAATAGGATCTGGCCTAGAAGAGCCCAGGGATCCTGCTTCTTCTTATCATTGTCCAAAGCATCCGGAGAGCTGTCCGGTGGCAGTTCGGCCTGTTCCTGCGGCGGAGGCGGCGGTTGCAATACCTGCGGCTTGGGCGATGAGGCGTTTTGTGGATCCGGAGGGTTGGGCACATGGTCCTTGTCCGGAGTGGGGTCGAAAGGTACCCAGCCGTACCCGTCAAAGTTCACCTCGACCCAGGCATGCACATCCGAACCTTTGATCTCTACCGTGCTGGCACCGTAGTCGGCATCCTTCGGATCGGGATAGAACCCCATCACCACCCGCGCTGGGATACCCAAGTAGTTGGCCATCAAGGCAGTAGCTACGGCGTATTGCTCATCGTTGCCGACGATCTGCTTGCCGCTGAGGAATTTGTTGATCCGGGCTGCGCCATGACCGGAGAGACTCTGTACAGATCCGCCCGCACCCGTACTGTATTTACCGGCCTGGCGGAAATAATTGACCAGCGCCTCGATCTTCGCGAACGGAGTTGCCTTGTCCCCGGCAATATCGTTGGCCTTGGTCCCGATCAGTTGCGGGACGTTCTCCAGTTTCGGCATGGTCACCCCGCCGAAATTTGCCTTGGCTAAATCCTTCGGGTCCACCCGGTTGGGGAAAGCTACCGAGACGTTGTACTTATCCCCCGTCTTGACGCCGTCGAGCTTCACTGCGGTATCCGATTCGGTATTCAGATAGAGCGGGCTTTCCGCACCATCGGCCTGTTCGTACTGCAGCGACCGGGCCACCCGAGCATCCGGAATGTAGACCCCGGAGTAGTCCTGGATTTCGAAGCTGAGCTGGCTGGTACCCTCGCCACCGGCGTTACCACCCAGGGCTTTAGGGTCACCGATCGGCGCGAAGGAGCCGGAGCTCGGTCCATCCACATTGAAAACGATGCCGTCATAATCATCCAGCGCTGCAAGCCGTACCCGTCCGTCCTGGGGCAGCCCAGTCACCGAAAACAGAACCTTTTCCTTGTCCTGGTCGATATAGCGGCGGAAGTCGGTCAGCGGCGAGGGTAGATCGTGTGGGTCCAGCGGAGGGATCACCGCATCCCGGAGCACCTGACGGTCGTCAGCCTGGGAAATCAGCGGAGCCGCGGCAACGGTTACCCCACCAGCAAGCAGTACGACGGCGGCACCCGCCACCAGCCGACGGTTCCGGTTCGCGGTGGCCGCCAAGGGTTTGCCAGCCTCCGCCGGACGGGCGGCGGCACGCTGCGCACCCGGTTCCCGTTGGGCAAGCTCCCTCCGGTAAGCCAACCAGGCAATGCCTCCGATCCCGAGCAAAGCACCGCGGATTACCGGGAAAAATGCTTCCGAGGTGCCAAAGGCAATACTGGTGATGAACAGAGCAAGCACGGGCAGCATAGTCCAGTAAGGACGGCGCAGTCGCCAGGCCAAGGTCCCTGCCACTACCGAGGTGAACAGTGCCGAGAGATATGGAACCACTAGCACCTCCACCGAGACGCCAACCGGCGCGGCAATGGTGAGTAACTGCTTCCAGGAGAAGACAATGCCAAGCAGTAAACCTCGGAGCGAGCTTCCGGTCGGGATGAAGCTGAGTAAGGACTCATGCGGTGCAGCCAGTGCACTGCCGAGCAGCATATAAGTAACAAAGCTGAGCGCAACCATGAGGACTAGCCCGAGTCTCCAGTGCGCTCCCGCTGCGGCAATCAGCAGGCCAACGGCAATTCCGCCGAGCCCTGCGATCAGGTAGGCGGGGTCACCGCCAAAACTCGGTGCGAAGCCAAGCACTGCGATGCCGAGCAGCACGAACAGCACCCCGGCATCGAGCCAGTAATGCCAACGTGGCCGTCCCGAGCTGAAGGCAGAGGGCTTCAGCTGCTTGACTTGTTTAGCTTTTTTGACCGGCTGGCCATTACTGGACGGGATACTCATGCCGCCGCCTTTCGCAACACCAGGGCAAGATCGCTCAGTTCGCCGAGAGTCAGCACGGTGAGATCGGCAATATTGGCTCGACTCGCTGGGGCCTCCTCCAGGCAGCGGATCGCGAAGGTACGTACACCCAGGGGCACCGCGGCGGCCGCGGCACGAAGTTGCGCCGGGGTGACCAGCGAACCCACCACGAAGAACATCACCGAAGCACCGGGCACGGCATCGGAGATCTCCCGAACTAAATCGACACTCGCTGGGAGCCGATCTCCACCCACAATTCGAGTCATATCGTCCATCAGGGTGCGGCCGGTGGCGCAGTTTAAGGGACCACGCTGCACATGCACGCTCAACTCACGCTGCTCCCGAATGGCTTGCCTGCCAATCGATGCCGCCGCGGAAATAGCTAGTTCGAATGCCGTCTCGGACTCATACTCGCTCGTGTTGATGCTCAGTGCTATCGCGATATGAGCCCGCCGGGTCTCTTCGAACTGGCGAACCATCAGCTTGCCGGTGCGCGCCGTCGTCTTCCAGTGGATATGTCGCCGGTCGTCACCCGGAATGTAATCCCGTAGCGCGTGAAAGGAGACGTCCGCGCTGGAAAGTTCGGTTGTGGGCAGCCCCTCAAGATCCTTGAGGAAGCCGGCAGCCGAGCCAAGCAACGGCGTGGTCCGCGGGTGCACGTACAGGTCGGTTTGCTCGGTCCACAGCACCTGGCGGCGCAAAAGCCGCAAGGGGTCGGCGCGCACCGAACGCACCGGGCCCACCGCAATCACGGCGCGCCGACTAGTGGGAATGGTGAAGAGGTCCTCGTGCACTTCCTGGGGTTTCATCCGGGGCAGGTGAAAAACCGCGGTGTTACCGCCCACGGGCAGTTCCAGGCTGGCCGGGAGTAGTGGCCTAGTCGAGGTATTTGAGACCGAGATGCTGCCGACCGCCTGATCCCCTACCGCAACTCGGGTCCGAGCTAAGTCCATGTCAATCCCATAAGAAGAGCGCCCGATAATGAACCCGATGGCAATCATCAGCAACAGGCTGCCCAGCAGGGCCATCGCCTGAGCCTCCTGCCAGCCGAAGATTCCACCCAGAATCCAGAGTCCCAGCACCACGGCGAGAACCATCCAGCCCAGCGGGCTGATCGGCGCGAACACGGGGCCCAAGTACTTGCTGAGCCAGCCCCAGATCTTGGCCCAGATCGGCCCAAAGAACGCCCCAGCGAGCTTGCCCGCCTCCGAGAAAATGGAGGCGGGGTGCAGCCTTCCACGTGCCCTGTTCCGCTTGAACGGTTTACGTAGGGTGGCCAAGGCGTTGGAGGCCATTGAACTGATCGACATTGAGGAGCTTCCCGGAATTTTCGGCTGCGGCTTAGGCGCTGGCGCGCTGCTGCGGCGCGGCCACCTCAGCGAGGACGCGCTTGAGGACGACGTCGGGAGTTGCCCCGGCGAATTCAGCCTCCGGATCCATCACCAAGCGGTGCGTCCAGACCACAGGAGCCAGTTCCTTAACATCGTCGGGGAGCACATAATTGCGGCCCTGGGAGGCAGCCCAAACTTTAGCTGCTCTGACCATGGCGATAGCACCACGGACGCTGACGCCCAGCCGGGTCTCGGCGGCGTTGCGGGTTTCTTCGCAGAGCCGTGAGATGTATTCCAGCACCGCCGGGTCGGCGTGTGTGGTGGCTGCCAGATCCGCCATATCGGCCACGGCTGCGGTGGTAATAATGGCTTGCAGGGTGGAGGTACGGTCGCGCTGGCTGGAGCCGCTGAGCACCTGGACGGTGGAAGCATGATCGGGGTAACCGATGGAGGTCTTGATCAGAAAACGATCCAGCTGCGCTTCCGGCAGCCGGTAGGTACCAGCCTGCTCGATCGGGTTCTGGGTAGCCAGCACCATAAAGGGACGGCCCGCTTCATAGGTCACGCCGTCCACGGTGACCCGAGACTCTTCCATTACCTCCAATAGTGCAGACTGGGTCTTCGGCGAGGCACGGTTAATCTCATCGGCAAGCACAATGGTGGCGAAGATCGGCCCCTTATGGAACTCAAACTTCTGCGTCTTCTGATCGTAGATGGTCACACCGGTGACATCGGAGGGCAGTAGATCCGGGGTGAACTGGATGCGCGAGTTACTGCCCTGCACGGTTGCTGCCAAGGCACGAGCCAGCATGGTCTTTCCGGTGCCGGGAGCGTCCTCGAACAGCACATGGCCCTCGGCGAGCATCGCGGTCAGCGTCAGCCGCACCACATGCGCCTTACCTAGTACCGCCTGACCAATATTGGCCACCAGCTTTTCGAAGGTTCCAGCAAACCAAGTGGCCTGCTCCGCGGTCATCGTCATCTATTGTCCTCTTTGTCGGTTCACTATTTTCAAGGCTCAAGTTCCTAAGAACACGGTAGCGGGCCGGAGCCTGGCGCCTTTCGGGTTGTATTCGCACGAACCCATCGATTATCAAAGGGGCCACCGGTGATGTGGTACCAACCGCTGGTACCCCAGGGGCTTCCACACCGATCGATCACCACCGGCTTATTGATATCTAGCCAAGGGAACGGCGGATTCTGATTAGTTCCGCCGTCTTTCCCTGCGCAAGTGGGTCCACTTGGGTTGTAAATAGTTGTGTGTGGACCATCGGGCTCCGTGCAAGTGTCGTCGGGATAGGCTTCGACCTTGGCCTGGGGCGGAGGATTATCCGCGCCTGTGGTTGCACTCGCACCGGCCACAGGGCCTACATCGCCGGGCTTGTTCGAATTGATATTCCTTACCTTGATGTTGTGTTTCTGGTCAAAACCGTCCCCCACAGAGATGCTTCCGCTAGCTTGCACCTTAGACCAGCCACCCCCATCAATACTGATTTGGGTAACCTGAACATCTGCGTTACTCGGCTCAGACCAGGTGAAAGTGACCGTTTTGTCGCCCTGTTTGCCGTCCTGTCCACTCACTGTGGCCGCCTTGGCTGTGCCGTGTGGGATAACCTCATTCGAATGATCGGAGGCGTCGCCATCCCCCTCATAGGCTCTGGATTCGGCGACTATCGTAACCGTCGTCGGTGTGCCGTTCGGTGCTGCCACCATGCTGCCTGGCGAGACTTGAACGTGTTGGGCGCCCGAAGAGATATTGGCGTAGTAGGTCATCTCGCTGGGATACGAACCATGCAATTCTGGCCCGCTCAGTGGCTTGAAATTAATGATGATCCTATTACCAGCATTCGCGGTGTCGGTGGGTACGATACTCGGAGTCGCAACCCTGTCCGGCCTGCTAATCGAGCGCTGTGCCGCAGAACGCGGGCTGGCCGCAGAGGTACCAGCCTTGTTCTTGGCCTTGACCGAGAAGTAATAACCCTCCTGTGAGTTCGGCAGAGTTACCGTCGCCGTTGTCGCCGTCGTCGGCGCCAGGGTCTGAATCACCGTGGTTCCCCGATAAACCGTCAGGGTATAGGTCATATTGTTATCGCCATTGCCATCCGGCGCAGTCCAATTCACCTGAGCCTGATTCGAGCTACCCACCTGATTGGTCGCCTTCGAGGTCGGCGCGGCAGGAGTCAGGGGCACGCCCGCAGGCACCTGCTTAACGGAATAGCTGCTCCACGGGCTGGGTTCCTTGGCCTTATTAATGGCCTGGATTCGGAAGGTATAGGCTGTTCCGTTGCTCAAGCCAGGCCAAACCAAGCTGGTGCCGGAAACGGTTTTCTGCGGATTCTGCCCGGCCGGGGCAGGGGAAATCTGCACATTTAATTTGGTCACCGGGCTGAAATCGCCGGTTGGGGTCACCCAAGTGAGCGAAATTTCCTTATCGCCGAACTTTGCAGCGGGCGCTGCCGGAGCGCTCGGTGCCCGATCCGGCGTTGCCGAGGCCGAACTGGCGGAAGTCCCAGACTCGCCGACGGCGTTAATCGCCTTGACCGTGAAGGTGTAACTCTGATTATTGGTCAGTCCAGTAATCAAACAAGTGTTAGTCGGGCAAGGATGAGTATGGCCTTGTGAGTCGATCACCTCGTAACCGGTGATCGGCGAGCCATTATCAGCTGCCGGAGACCAATTCAGCAGCACCGACTTGTCTTTGGCTTCCACCACCCGTGGAATCCCCGGCGCATCCGGTTTGCCTTTCACGGTGATGTGGATCCGACCATTGACCCGCCGTGCGGAATCCCCGGTAGCGTCCTCAATCGTGTAGCGCACCACCACATCGCCCTTGAAGTCCTCATTCGTGCCGACCTCAATACGACCGTGCGATCCAGTGACCTTCACAGAAACATTCGTTCCGCCGGCCTCAACCACGGCGTCAGTGATCGCAAGTGGTGTCTCCGGGAACGGATTCACATCATTGGCCAGCACATCCACGGTACTGGTTGCCCCAGCGTTCGCCTCAAGCACGTCATCATTCGCCACCGCTAACGGCTTATCCGTGGAGATGGCCAGCAGGTTGATCTGTGCTTTGACCTCGTCGCTTTTACCATCGGTAACGGTAAGCGGAAGGATGGCATTGGCACCCGGCTTCACATCGCCCTTGACCCCGACCTTGAGCGTCTGTCCGTTCAGATCCACATCGAAATCGCTGGGTTTGTTCCCCTCGATCTTGAACTTGAGCTTGGCATTGTCGTCCGGGTCCGGATCGGTGGCCAGCGTGGTCAGATCCAGTTCCTCAGTATTCCCCTTAGCCACCTCAAGAGTAGTTCCGGTGAAGGAGGGCGGCCGGTTCCTATTCGGATCCGGGATCACATCGACCATCACCGTCAAGGTGGACTTCAGCACGTCGTTATCCTGCGGATTAGCCCCATCCATCACCTCGAAAGTGATCGATCCCAGGCCATAGAAATCAGCATTGGCGTGGTAGTTAATGGCGGTTCCGTTGTTCGCGATCAGATCCTTATTGCTGTTGTCCCCACCGATCAGCGATATCTTATCGGCCTGAGTCAGCTTGGGTGAGTGCCCGGTACGCACCTTGACCCACTCATTCAGGTTCATGGCGACGGTCTTACCGGCCATCACCTGAAGGTGGTCGTTCTTCGACAGCACCGGATACTGCTTTCCCAAGCCAGGGAGCCAGATGATCGCGGTGGCCTTCTGTCCGTCGATATCGGTCAGCGTGTAAGGAACCAATTGCGGATCTTTACTCAACGTGACCCGCACGGTGCCATCCGGGTTAACGCTGGCCTCGGGGTGACCGGCTTCGATGCTGAGCTTGAGCTCTTCGGTAACGCCGTCCGGGTCCTCATCGTTCTTTAGCACCGGTACGTCCACCGCTGTTTTGCCCAGGGTATCCTGCTCGGTGACATGATCGTCTCGACCTATCGGCGCTTGCAAGGGCGCGGTGGGGGTGACAGTCATTTTGATATTGGCTCGCGCCGTCGACTTCTTATCGGTGATCGTGTAGTTCATCGTGTAGACGCCGGGATCTTTCGGCGAGGTCAAAATGACCCTGCCTTGCTGACTCAGGTGCGGTTTCATCTCGGCCGGGCCGTTGAAGCCATCGACCTTGACCTGTAGTGCGTCGCCGTCCGGATCGGAATCGTTCAGCAGGGCGTCAATGGCCACATTGCGGCCCGGACGCATCGAGATCACATCATCATTGGCTACCGGCGGGTGATTGACCGCTTCAGCGGGGGCGACGCCGACCTTGACTGTTGCGGTTGCCTCGGCTCCCAGCCGGTCACGAACCCGATAGCTGAAGGTATCCGTACCCGCGGAACTCGCGGCCGCAATATAGGTCAGGTAGTTGCTGCCAACCACCACGGTACCCAGGCTCGGCACCTGGTCGATGCCAACCAGTTGGACGGAATCCCCATCCTGATCGATACCGTCCAACGGCACCTGGATCTGCTGACTGGTACCAGCGATCACCCGTCCGGTGAGTTGCTTAGGGGTAGGCGCGGAGTTATTCGCCGGGTCGGCGGGAAGAATGTGAATGGTCACCACGGCAGATTCGCTCTGTCCGGAGGCATTGGTGATCTTGTAAATGCCCTGCACCGTTCCTGCAGTCGGCCCGGCCAGGAAACGCAGTTGGTCCTGGTCCACGAACAGTTTGCCTTGGGCGGCGGTTGGGGCCTGAGTGATCTGGGGCGATTTGAGCGGCTGCCCATTGGGATCGATGTCATTGGCCAACACCTTGATATTGACCACATCGCCCACCCGGACGTTCACGTCATCGTCCTTAGCCACCGGCGGCAAGAGCTTGGCCGGGCGCGGAATCGGGATCACGTTGATTACTCCGGTGCTGGAGCCGGCGGCATTGGCCACCACGTAGTTCAGTTGCAGTGGTGCATTGAGCCCGCGCAGATCGGTAAGTTTGACCACATTATGATCCAGCACGGTTGCCGAAATGGGTGAGCCTGCCGGAGCCTGTACCGATTTGACCACCAGCACCCCACCGCTCGGATCGGTGTCATTGCCCAGCACGTCGACCAGGCTGGAACCCCCTGCGGGGAGCATCGCCAGGTCCTTCACCGCAGTGGGTGGTGCGTCCTCCTGCTTAGCCTCAACGTCGACTCTGATCAGTCCGGTGGCACTTTGCGGACCGTTGCTGACCTGATAGGTCAGGTAAATAGCACCGGTTTTGCTGCTCTCGAAGGTGAAGGTGCCGTCATCGGCAGGATCGGAGATCTTCACCGTGTTATTGCGCTCCACCTGCGCCAGCCGCAGGCCCGCGCCGGAGGGATCGACGTCGTTCTTCAAAGGCGCGACGGTCACGGTCTGGCCGACCACGGCTCGAGCAAAATCGGCATTGGCCAGCGGCGGTGCGCCCCCGGCGGGCTTGACGCTGACCTTGATTTGCCGCGGAGCTGTTTCGCGGCCATCAGAGACCACAATGGTTAAGCTCTTGAGGCCACTTGAGATGCCCAGATCGGCATAGCTGAGTTGTCCATCGGGGGTGGTTTTCACGTTTGCGGAACCATCATCGGACTTTGCCGAAACCAGGAAAACATCGTCACCATCCGGATCGGCCCAATCCGAAAGCACGTTCTGACTTAAGGACTGGCCCTGTTCCAACACCAAGGTGGGCAGCGCGCGTTTAGGGGCTGGCGGATGGTTTTCGGAGTCTGGCACTACCTTGACGGTGACCGAGGCGGAAGCTTCTCCACCTCTGCCGTCGTCGGCCGTGTAGCTAAAGGTTTCCGGGCTGCTGGAGGCATTCGGTGGCACCGTGATTTGCAGACCGGTGCCACCATAAACGGTTTCCAGATTGCCAATCTTCGGCTGCTTCGAAGGCTGCTGCACGGTGAGCACGTCACCGTCCGGATCGGTGTCGTTATAGAGCACCGGAAGCAGCGTGGTGCGCCCGGCCCGGACTCCGAATTCATCCGCCTTAGCGTTCGGTGACCTGTTGGGCTTGGTCCGGTCGGGAAGTGTATTCACGAAGCTGGGGTCTGCGGAGTCCTTTTTGGCATCCGCATTGTTTTTGGTCTGGGTCTCCAGATCCTGCCAATTGTCCACCAGCACCATATTCTGGTTGACCAGCCAGACATTGCCGCCCTTGGTGTCGTTCAGCACCACCACATCGCGGTTCTGCCGGAACACCAGTTCCGAGCCCACCCCGGCTTTGGGCACCGGGATCGCATTGTTATTGTTCCCCGCGCAGAAATGCAGGTACTTATTCAATCCCGACCAAGCCATGTGAATGCAACCGGCCTGCTGAATCGGTGCGGCCGGAGTTCCGGTCGATTTCAGATCGAAATTCTGCGCGGCAGAGCCGTTCAAGGGCTGCTGGATAAGGCCTTTGGTGGTACCGATTGCGACAAAATCGGCGGCGCTGCCGTGCTGTTGCAGCAGGGCGCCTTCCGCGTCCGGGACCTGGACAGTTTTATTGCCCGGCAGATAGAGCTTTCCGCCGCTGGGATCGAAAACCACCGGCTGATCGCCGACTACGCTGATTTGCAGCGGGCTATCCGTTGACAAGCCATCGATCTTGCTGCTTTTTTGCTCCTTGACCTGCCCGCTATCGTCCACGGTCATCGTGGTTAGGGTGCCGCTCTTGCCATCGACGGCGTAAACGGCATCGTCCAGGCCCACCACCACGGCTGGGTTCTGCTGGTTTTCTAAGGTTGGTTTCGTCGATTTGTCATCGAAGGAACCGGCCGTGGTGGCGGTGGCCAGCCAGACCGAATGTTTGCCGCTATCGACCAGAGCCAGCACCGAGGAACCGAGGGAGGTCTGCTTGCCGCCGCCGAGCTTTGCCTCCGGCTGTAACGCCATCTCCGGCACGTTAACCGTCGAAAGGCTAGAACCGGCGTCGTTATCCATGAACACATTGCTGGCCTGCTGCAGAACGTCGAAGCCACTCGTGGTGGCAGTGAATCCACCGTCCAATATCTGTGACTGGTAGTTAAGATGGCCCACCAGGTTCTTACCTTTATTGGTCACCCAGACGCTACCGTCGTTGAGATTGACGTCGGCCGTGGTGAAGCCGGGGTAAATCACCGCACCGGCCACCACTAGAGCACCTACAACAGCGAGCGAGCCCGCTGCGATGTATCGAGACTTACTTTTCAGTCGTTTAGCTACGTTCCCCAAGGCCATAATGGTTCACAATCCGCATTCTTCGTTACCGACGGGCACGCTCGATGCCCTGGGCATCTCCTAGTTTGCCTGTCAGATGTGATTACCGCAATGGGGACCTCTCCCCATCGACAGTTCACGCAGAGAAGATACCTAGAAGATCCTCAACTGCGGATGCTAGGTCGAATTTAGTCCAGCACCAGGCCGCTGCCCAGGCCGCGGCTCAGCAAGATCGGCCGAACGTCTCCGAAGCCTCGGACGTGCTCGGCCTGCTGCGGAGTGAAAACATAGCGCTCATCCGCGCTCAGCGCGGCCGCTGTCATCTCGTCAACCAGCACGGTGCCCGGCTCCGCCAGCGCGGTCAGTCTGGCCGCCAGGTTAACCGTCGGTCCGTAAATATCGCCGAGCCGGGACAGGATTCTGCCCCAGACCATGGACACTCGGGCTTCAGGCAGGATCTCGTCCTCCGTGAAAGCCTGAGCCAGCGCCAGTGATATCTCCGCACCGGCCACCGGAGTCTCCGCGGTATAGAGGACTTCATCACCAATCGTTTTGATCAGTCGGCCGCCACCTACCGAGATGATTTCGGCACATTTATTTTCAAAACGTTGCACAAGTTGAGCGAGCGTCTTCTCATTCATTCGGCGGGAAAGCGAGGTGTAGCTGACCAAATCGGCAAAGCCAACCGCCCGGGCGAGGGGCAGCGGTGCATCGTCCTCATCGCCGTCGCGTCCCTCTGCGGAGGCGTCCAGTCCGGATTGCGCCCGCACCGCCATTCGCTGCACCCCGGCAGCTAATTGTCGCCGCCAGGCATAGACCAAAATCTCCTGCAGTGGCTCCACCAGCTCCGGTAGCGCGGAAACCAGCTCCTGCCGAGCCTGCGCGTCGGTGAGTCCGCGCTGGGCAACCAGATCCTCCACCATCGCCTCAACCTGCCAGACCACGATCCGATCCGTCATCTGGCCCACGGCCCGGGTCAGCGAAATAGCTGCATCTTCGGTCAGTTTGTCTTGGCGCACCAACTCGATGATGGTGGTCAGGGCTTCTTCATCGCGCGAAGTGAAGGCCTTATCGTCATCACCCAGATTCGGAAAGCCCAAGGCGCGCCAGATTTTCCGGGCAGAGAGTAGCGAGACTCCGGCCCCGGCGGCCACCTCGCGCCTGTGCAGGCTACGTTCACCGCCAAGGAGCTGCGATTCCAGGGCTCGGATATCCTGTCGGAGCGCCGTCGGCATGGCCGTGTCTGCGGGAGTTTGTTCGGCGAGGCTGGGCGCCGCTGGGATCGACACCGGGTCGAGCGCTACAACGTCATCGCTTTCCATAGCTCTCCTCCCCACCGAAATTTTCACTAAGCTCCCCGTTAAAACCGATCTGTTGCGGACGCTGGCTGATCGGCGGCGCTTCCCCAAACTGAGAATGTGGCAGCTCGGCAATCGCCTCCAAAGCCAAATTCTTGAACTTCATCACCTCAGGAATATCGCGCATCAACATCGTCTCATCCACGCCTGAGATCAAGGTTATGTTCCCGGATCGCAAAATTCGCTGCAGAATGCCTTGATGTGTGCTGAGAGTTCGCAGGGTATACAGCGGCACGTCCCGATTCCGTCGGCGGAGCAATCCACCGCGCACCACAATGCGGCGGCTGGTCAGAATGTAGCGCGTGGAAAGCCAACGGAAATAGCGCCGCACCGGATAAAAAAGGAGCAAAATTCCGGCCAAAAACAGCACGCCGATCGTCGCAGGGCTCTGCCAAGGCTGGGTGTCAGCGTCCCAGGGGACTCGGCTGAGCCAAGCTAAGCCCATTCCGCCGGCCATTGGGATCAGCACAACAAAAACCGCAGGCCAGAATAATGACCGGGCCTGTGGCCTGCTGATTACGATCACTTGTTCCCCCGGAGTCAGCCAGCTACGCATAGCTGCCTTCGGACTTACGCAGGTGTACGACGTCGGCCGCTGAGACCGCTGTGCTACTCCCCTGAGCGTCGGTGATCAGCAGCGCGCCTTGAGCATCAATGCCGGTGGCGGTGCCGATCAGGAACTTCCCGCCGGGTAGTTCGGCTCGCACTTGCTGCCCCAGGCTGAGCAGCCGGGATGTGACCTCCTCCGCCATCGAGGCGTCGCCGGCCTCCGTCCGCAATAAGGCGTGACCGGCGACGGCGGCATACCTCTTGTACAGCGAGGCAAAGTTCCGCGCGTATTCGGTCAACAGCACGTTTCGATCCAGCTCGGCGCCACCGGAGAGGAGCACCGAGGTGGAGGTCTCGGTGGGCAACTCCTGAGCTTCCTGGCTGACATTAATTCCGGTACCAAGCACCACAGCCGGGTGGGCCCCAGGGAGCGTGACTAGCTGAGCCAAGATTCCGCAGACCTTTTTGGCTCGGCCGGACTGATCGAGAATCAACACGTCATTGGGCCACTTAATGACGGCCTTCAGCCCAGCAACCTCTTCTAGCAGTTGGCAAACGGCTACCGCGCTGATCATGCTTAGCCAACCGAAGGACTCCACCCCGAATTCGGTGGGCCGCAAGAGCAGGCTGATCGCCAGGGCAGAACCCTGTGGAGCCACCCAGCTACGATCCAAGCGACCCTTACCCTGCCGTTGCACCTCGGCGGTGAGCACGCTCAGATCCGGCCATTCCTGCGGCGACTGAGAGGATTCCTGAGCCAGCACGGTATTGCTGGAATCTACCTGGGTCAGGCATTCCACCCTGTTCCAAGGCCCCGCGGGAGAGAGCAAACTGGCGCGAAGCAGCTCTGCGTCGAGTGGCTGGCGTGAGCTTTCGGCGGCGTGGTCCATGCTTCGATCTTAGATGCCCGGCTGGCTCTGCCCAGGAATCACTCCTCTGAGTCCAGGGTCCTAGTCCAGGAAGAAGTCCTTGATCAGCTGGTCCTCGGGTGCGCCCAGGCTATAGGCGGAGAAATCGCTGAGCCCCTCTTCGCGCAGCACGTCTTCATCGGTGTAGAAGTTGCCACTGGACTGGCTGCTCGGGCGGCTCAGAATGGCGTGTGCAGCGTCCGCCATAATGTCCGAGCTGCGGGAACGCTGTGCGGAGGATTCGCCGCCTAGCAGGTTCCGGATCGCGGCGGTATCGATGGTGGTCACCGGCCAGAGCGAGTTGACCGAAATATTGTCTGCTTTGAGTTCCTCGGCCAGACCAATCGTGGTCATGCTCATCCCGTATTTCGCCATCGTGTACGCCAGGTGACCACCCAGCCACTTCGGATCGAAGTTGAGCGGCGGTGAAAGCGTCAGAATGTGAGCGTTCTCGGAACGGCGCAGGGCAGGAAGCGCCAGTTTGGAGAGCAGGAAGGTGCCACGGACATTAATATCGGCCATCAGATCGTATTTCTTCATGGCGAGTGCGTCCGTGGAGGAGAGGTCTATCGCGGAGGCATTGTTCACCACCACGTCGATTCCACCGAAGGCATCGATGGTCGCCTGCACAGCGGCCGCCACCGACTCGTCGTTGCGCACATCGCCGACAATCGGGAGCGCTTCGCCGCCGGCTTGCCGGATCTGCTCTGCCGCGGTGTGCACGGTTCCTTCGAGGGCCGGGTGCGGTTGATCTGTTTTGGCTAGCAGGGCGATCTTCGCTCCATCGCGAGCTGCCCGCAAGGCAATGGCCAAGCCGATCCCCCGGCTTCCACCGGACATCAGAATGACTTTTCCGGACAGTGATCGGCCTGCCGCCGCACGGTAAACGCTGTTCTGTTCGCTCATGGGCCAAGCCTATAACTTGTTCGAGGAAAATGTTACTGGACGGTAACTTGCCACCTCTATTACAAGTTTTTTGTAGGTTTCCTACATCCATGACGCAATTTTGGCTGACTAAGCTGGAAAGGGATTAGAGGAATTATCCAAAGGAGCCGGAGCAACTATGAGCCATGACCTGACCACCACCGCGGGAAAGCTTGCAGATTTCCGCGATCGGATCGCGTCTGCGGCCCAACCTTCCGGCCCCGAAGCCATCGAAAAACAGCACGCGCGGGGTAAGCACACCGCCCGGGAACGCATCGATTTATTGCTGGATGAAGACTCCTTTGTGGAGTTCGATGCCCTGGTCACCCACCATTCCACCGCCTTCGGGATGGAAAAGAAGAAACTTCTCGGCGATGGCGTGGTCTCCGGCTACGGCACCGTAGACGGACGGCTGGTTGCCATCTATAGCCAGGACTTCGCGGTCTACGGCGGTTCGTTGAGCCAAGCCAATGGCGAGAAAATCGTCAAGGTCCAAGAGTTTGCGCTGCGCAATGGCTGCCCCGTGGTCGGTATCAACGACGGCGGTGGCGCACGCATTCAGGAAGGCGTGGCCTCGCTGGCGATGTTTGCCGATATCTTCCGCAATAACGTGCACGCTTCAGGCGTAGTGCCGCAGATTTCCCTCATTATGGGGCCCTGTGCGGGAGGCGCGGCCTACTCCCCAGCGCTGACCGATTACGTGGTGATGGTGGACAAGACCTCGCATATGTTCATCACCGGTCCGGATGTGATCAAGACGGTCACCGGCGAGGACGTTGATATGGAAACTCTGGGCGGCGCGCGCCAGCACAATGCCACCACCGGCACCTCCACCTATTTGGCCGCCGACGAAACAGATGCCATCGAATTCGTCCGCGAGCTGCTGGATTTCCTGCCTTCCAATAACCTCGCCGAAGCTCCTCTCACCGAACACGATCAAGAACTAGAGATTGACGACGCCGATCTCGCCTTGGACACCTTGGTCCCGGATTCCGCCAATCAGCCCTACGACATGCGCACCGTGATTGAGGGCATAGTTGATGAGGGGCACTTCCTGGAGATGCAGGCGCTCTACGCACCGAACGTGATCATCGGTTACGGACGACTCGAAGGGCACACCGTAGGCATCGTGGCCAATCAGCCCATGCAGTTTGCCGGTACCCTGGACATCAATGCTTCCGAGAAGGCCGCCCGCTTCGTCCGGCACTGCGATGCTTTTAATATCCCGATCCTGACCCTGGTTGACGTGCCGGGCTTCTTGCCCGGCAAGGATCAGGAGTTCCAAGGCATTATTCGCCGCGGTGCGAAGCTGCTCTACGCCTATGCTGAGGCCACCGTACCCAAGCTGACCGTGATTACTCGTAAGGCCTATGGCGGAGCCTATATCGTGATGGGCTCGAAGAAGCTGGGTGCCGATTTGAACTTTGCCTGGCCCACCGCGCAGATCGGCGTAATGGGTGCGCAGGGAGCGGTGAATATTCTCTATCGCCGTGAACTGGCTGCCGCTGCTGCCGAGGGCGCTGACGTTGAGGCCCGCCGCGCCGAGCTCATCCAGCAATACGAGGAAGAGCTGCTGAATCCCTACCAGGCGGCTCAGCTGGGCTATATCGATGCGGTCATCGCGCCATCCGAAACCCGAGTCCAGCTGATTCGCGGGCTACGCGCTCTGCGGGATAAGCGAGCCGCGCTGCCCGCCAAGAAACACGGGAACATTCCCCTATGATCCCCAGCCAAATGCCCAATGCCCAATCTCCTGCCGATACAGAGGACGCTCCGCTGTTCCAGGTGACCAAGGGCAATCCGAGCGCCGAGGAGCTCGCCGCGCTGACCGCCGTCGTATTGGCCGTGGCCGCCGCCGCGGAAGCCGAAGCCGAAGCTGCGCCCTCCTCCGGCCGGAGTTGGGCGCGCCGCAGCAACCTTCGGCTGGCTCCTGCTCCGGGGCCGGGAGCCTGGAAGCGCAGCACCTGGCGCTGAGGGCTCGAACTTTGAGTCCGGCCCGGGCTGTTCGGGATAGCCGACTATCCTGAGCCCGGGAAGCCGATTAGGCTCACAGTGTGACTGAGAACACCAAACCCACTCGCACCCCGTCCGCCATCGATGAAGCCGCCGAGGAATACTCTCGCCAGCTTTTCGAACTGAACCCGGAACTGGCCACCTCGCTCGGTCTACCCGGCCACGAAACCGAGTATCACGATCACTCCCCCGCAGGCCTTCTGGCCCAGGCGGAACTCGACCGGCAAACCCTAGCCCGGCTGGATAGTCTAGAGCCCTCCGACGACGTCGATCGGGTCACCCTGGATGCGATGCGCGAACGGCTTGGGCTGAGCCTAGAGCTCCACGAGAGTGGCTGGGACCTAGCCGATCTGAATAATATTGCCTCCCCCGCGCAGGGAATCCGCGCCGCCTTCGACCTGATGCCCACCGAGACCTCCGAGCAGTGGAGCCACATTGCCGGGTTGCTGCACAACGTTCCCGGCGCCATCGACGGCTACCTCGAATCCCTGCGTACCGCCGATGCGAGCGGCAAAGTGGCCGCCGCCCGACAGGTCCAGATCGTGGCAGAGCAGACCACCCGTTACGCGGAAGATGGCGGCTTTTTCGATAAGCTCGCCGAGGACGGCACCGGGAAAGCCGCCGAGCTCAAGGACGAGCTCGCCGCGGGCGCCGCGCTAGCCAAAACCGCCTACCGCAAGCTCTCCGCTTTCCTGAGTTCCGAACTGCTGCCGGTAGCGCCAGCTAAGGACGCCGTCGGCCGTGAACGCTATGCACTCGCCTCACGCGCTTTCCTCGGCGCAACCGTCAATCTGGAGGACACCTACCGCTGGGGTGTTGAAGAACTGGATCGAATCATTGCCGAGCAGGAAGCCGTGGCCGAGCAGATCAAGCCTGGCGCCAGCATTGAGGAGGCTAAGACCATCCTCAATCAGGACCCTGCGCGTCAGCTCAAGGGCACCGAGGCGCTCACCAACTGGATGCAAGGGCTCTCCGATACTGCGGTCCGGGAACTCGCTGGGGTGCACTTCGACATCCCGGACATTATGAAGAAGCTCGAATGCATGATCGCCCCCACCCAAGACGGTGGCATCTACTACACCCCGCCGAGCGACGATTTCTCCCGCCCCGGGAGGATGTGGTGGTCGGTTCCCGAGGGCGAGGATTCCTTCACCACCTGGAGCGAGACCTCCACGGTCTATCACGAGGGCGTACCGGGTCACCACCTGCAATGTGCCACCGCTGCCTATCAGAGCGGACTGCTCAATATGTGGCGTCGCAATCTGTGCTGGGTTTCGGGCCACGGCGAGGGGTGGGCGCTCTATGCAGAGCGATTGATGGGCGAACTCGGCTACCTCTCCGACCCCGGCGACAAAATGGGCATGCTAGACGGGCAACGGATGCGCGCTGCCCGGGTGGTCTTCGATATCGGTGTGCACCTGGAGCTTGAGGTACCCGCACGCTGGGGCTCGGGAAGCTGGACGGCGGAGGCGGGTTTGGAGTTCCTCCGGCAGAACCTGGACATCAGTGAAGGTCAGCTCAACTTCGAATACCTGCGCTACCTGGGCTGGCCCGGACAGGCCCCGTCCTACAAGATTGGCCAACGGATCTGGGAGCAGATCCGGGCGGAGCGAGAGAGCCGCGAGGGCGTAAATTTCGACGTCAAGGCCTTCCACACCGAGGCGCTCAACCTCGGTGGTCTCCCGCTCGACGTGCTCAAAAAAGCGCTTCTGGGCTAAATATTTCGTGCTTAATATTCTGCGCCAGCGGAACCGCTCATAGAAGCTTCAAAGGCTTCCGTTCCAGGTTCCGCTGGTGCAGAGTTTCGCTCAGGGATATTCTAAGCGCAGCATATATTTCTAACCTCAAGGGGAAAACATGATTATCGTGACCAGCAACGACGTTCCCGGCTACAAGATCGATGCGATTTTCGGCGAGGTAATGGGTTTGACCGTCCGGGCCCGGAACATTGGCGCCAATATCACCGCCGGCTTTCGTTCACTCGGCGGCGGCGAGCTGCCCGAAATGACCAAGGCGCTCTACGAAAGCCGCCACGAAGTAATGAACCGGATGGTCAACGAGGCTCAGCAAAAGGGTGCCAATGCGATTATCGCGATGCGCTTCGACACCTCGGAAATGGGTCAGACCTGGACCGAGGTTTGTGCCTACGGAACCGCTGCCTTTGTTATCCCGCTAGCCGCTGGCGAGCCAGGTTCCACCGGTCAATCCGCCTACCTGGCACAGAACCCGCAGACCCCGCAGCAGCCTGCACCGACGCAGATGCCGCCGAACGTCCAGCAAGCCTGGTAAGAACTCGGTTAGGAGCTGCCGTGCAGCTGATCCTCGCCTCGGCTTCACCGGCCAGGACCAAACTGCTCAACGACGCCGGAATTAGGCACCGGGTGCTGGTCTCCGATGTCGACGAGGATGCGGTGACCGAGCAGCACGGAGTCACCGATCCCAGTGAGACTGCTTTGCTCCTGGCGCGGGCGAAAGCCGAGGCGGTGGCTGCATTGCCGCAGAGCGCCGATGCTTTGGTACTCGGTTGCGATTCGGTTTTCGAATTCGAAGGTACTGCCTACGGCAAGCCCTATCGAACCGAGGTAGCCAAGGCCAGAATCAGCGCCATGAGCGGGCGCTCCGGAGTGTTACACACCGGGCATTGGCTGGTGGACAACCGACACCAGAGCACCTCCGGTGAAGCAGCTCAGTATGGCTGCTTGGCCTCGGCTACTGTGCATTTTGCGGCCATGAGCGAGGCGGAGATCGATGCCTATGTGGCCACCGGCGAGCCCTTGCAGGTGGCCGGCTCCTTCACCATCGACAGCCTGGGTGGCGCCTTCATCACCCGGGTCGACGGTGACCCGCACGCTGTCGTAGGACTTTCCGTCTCCACGCTTCGCGGATTGCTGGCCGAGGCCGGGCTGGGCATCACGGAGTTCTGGGAGCTACCAACACCCTGAACGGCTTAGGATGTAGGAAAGTCGGATCGTAGGGGACGGTCAAAGGTGAAAGCAACGATGCCTTCAAGCACCGGAGCTGTGTCTACTATTGGGCAGCTCGCGCTCACCGATGCCGAGTTGCAGCGCCGGGCTTTCTCCGCCCATGAACGATTGGCCGATTTGCGCACCGTGGATTCCCGGCTGCGTGCTGTGGTCCGGGCGTCTTGGGAGCGGTCCCTCAACCACCTCCAAGACCTCCGAACGGCTCAGCCTGCCACTGTCTGGGGCGAGCAAGAGCTACGCGACTACCGGGACACTCATCCGTTGGCTGCCGTAATGCCGGTGATCCGGAAACTACTTATTCCCTCGGGCAAGCATTCTGGACTCTTGATCGCGGTGGGCGATGAAGCTGGCCGGCTGCTCTGGGTGGAAGGCGAGCAAAAACTCCGGGACCGGGCTGAGAACACCGGGTTCATGGCTGGTACCGACTGGTCGGAGGCGGCGATGGGCACTAGTGCCCCGGGCACCGCGCTAGCCCTTGGCCGCGGCGTACAAATAGCCGGTGCCGAGCATTTCAATCAGATCGTGTACTCCTGGAATTGCACAGCGGTCCCGATCCACGATCCGGCGAGCGGGCGATTGCTGGGCGTGGTGGATATCTCCGGGGATAGCAGTGCGGTGGAAAGCCATGCGCTCTCCCTCGTGGAGGCCACCGTAGCGGCTGCCACCGCCGAGTTGAGCTTGCAACAGCTGCGGACTCAACTGGCCACACCTCACCGGCCTGGCTTCCGCCGGAAGCCAGAACTAGTAGCGCCCTCCCCCAGTCTTCAAATCCTTGGCCGAGACCGTGGCTTGCTGAACTTGGGCGGAGAAGCCATCACGCTGAGCGAGCGGCATACCGAGCTGATCACCTTATTGGCTCTGCATCCGGCCGGCCTGTCCGCCGAGGAACTGACCGAGATGATTTACCCCCGAGGAACCCCGGCCAGCACCGTCCGGGCGGAGCTGCTACGTTTACGCAGATTGCTACAGGCTCAGGGCAATACGCTGGAGCTGAAGTCCCGGCCGTACCGCTTGCTGCCTAAGCTTTCCCTCGATGCGCACCAGGTACTGAGCCAACTGAGCCGGGGCGCACATCGTCTCGCCCTGGACGGCTATCGCGGTTTGCTGCTGCCCCGGTCCGAGGCTCTCGCCATCATCACCTTCCGCACCGAGGTCAGTCACCTGCTCCGTGAAGCGATTTTGAACGACGCCGGCCCAGACGCCTTCCTGCAATATCTGCGGCTTCCCGAGGTGGCTCAGGATGATATCGCTTGGCGCGCCGCGCTGAGCCTACTACCGCCGCGCTCCCCGAGACGGGCCGCCGTCGTCGCACATTTGGAGAGGCTAGCGCGGGAGACCCCCTGAGTCGGCTTGAGTCGCACAGCTTCGTGCAACCTGAGTGCAACGTGCGATTCCCTATCCTGACTGCTAAGGACAACGAGGTCTTCCAGCGATTCAAGGAGTCAGCGAATGAGCGTCTATGTAGCCCCGGGACAGCCTAATTCGAAAGTCACTTTCAAGACTCGATACGAGAACTGGATTGGCGGTGAGTGGGTTGCTCCGGTCAAGGGTCAATACTTCGAAAACGTCTCCCCGGTCACCGGCAAGGTGTTTTGCGAGGTGGCTCGCGGGACCGCCGAGGATATCGAACTGGCGCTTGACGCCGCACACAAAGCGGCTCCGGCCTGGGGCAAAGCCTCGGTTGCCGAGCGGGCTTCGGCCTTGAATAAGATCGCAGATCTAATGGAGGCGAACCTGGAGCTCCTTGCGGTGGCGGAAACCTGGGATAACGGCAAGCCGATCCGGGAGACGCTCAATGCGGATCTGCCGCTGGCCATCGACCACTTTCGCTACTTCGCCTCCGCGATTCGAGCCCAGGAAGGTCATCTCTCCCAACTCGATGAGGACATGACCGCGTACCACTACCATGAACCGCTCGGCGTGGTCGGTCAGATCATTCCCTGGAACTTTCCCATTCTGATGGCGGTCTGGAAGCTCGCCCCCGCACTCGCGGCGGGAAACGCCGTGGTGCTCAAACCGGCTGAGCAGACCCCGGCGTCGATCCTGGTGTTGGTGGAGTTGATCGCCGATCTACTGCCTGCGGGCGTGCTCAATATCGTCAATGGCTTCGGTGTGGAGGCAGGGAAGCCGTTGGCCTCCAGCCCCCGGATTCGCAAGATCGCCTTTACCGGCGAAACCACCACGGGGCGGCTGATCAGCCAGTACGCCAGCCAGAATCTGATTCCTGTCACCTTGGAATTGGGCGGTAAGAGCCCCAATATTTTCTTTGCCGATGTGGCCGCGGCCAATGATGATTTCTACGATAAGGCTCAGGAGGGATTCACCCTTTATGCCTTCAATCAGGGTGAGGTCTGCACCTGTCCCTCTCGGGCGCTGATCCAGGACTCGATCTATGACAGCTTCATGGCGGATGCCCTGGCACGTTCCGAGAAGATCATTCAGGGCAATCCCTTGGACACCGACACCCAGCTCGGAGCTCAGGCTTCGAACGACCAGTTGGAAAAAATCCTTTCCTATATCGATATTGGTGTCCAGGAGGGGGCAAAACTGCTCACCGGCGGGGCCAGGACCCAGCTCGACGGCGACCTGGCCGAAGGTTACTACGTGCAGCCCACGATCTTCGAGGGCAACAACAGCATGCGCATCTTCCAGGAGGAGATCTTCGGGCCGGTGGTTGCGGTGACTCGGTTCTCCGATTATGCCGAGGCGATGCAGCTCGCCAATGACACCCTCTACGGGCTGGGGGCCGGTGTCTGGTCTCGTAATGGCAATGTGGCCTATCGGGCAGGCCGTGAGATCCAGGCCGGGCGAGTCTGGGTGAATAATTACCACGCCTACCCGGCCGGTGCCGCCTTCGGAGGTTACAAATCTTCCGGGATTGGCCGAGAGAACCACGCCATGATGCTGGATCACTATCAGCAAACGAAGAACCTACTGGTCAGCCACAGCGAGACCAAACTGGGCTTCTTCTAAACCCTAGGCTCCCGTCGTCGGGAGAATCTTCGGCTTTGCACCCCTAGATGTAAGGTCGCGGATTCCTCCCGGCGGCGGGTTATTTCTTAGCTTTCGCCAGCCCTTTCTCCTTGCTCGCTCTGCCCTTTCACTCCGGAAGGAGGCACCATGTCGGAATTCTCTGCTTTGGGTACTTTGAATGCTGAGATAGTAATTCCCGGCGAGACGGAATCCAGGGTCGCGCTCACCGCCGCCGCCGTGGAACTACTGCATAAGCTGTGGCAACAACACGGGCCACTGATGTTCCATCAATCCGGAGGATGTTGCGACGGTTCCTCGCCGATGTGTTATCCGGTCGGCGATTTCCTCACCGCCGAAGCCGATCTGCTGCTCGGCGTATTTCGGCTGCCGGAGGGTGAGCTCGGATTCTGGATGTCCAAGGAGCAATTCAACTATTGGTCTCACACCCACCTGACCGTGGATGTGGTGAAAGGCCGGGGCAGCGGCTTCTCGGTGGAAGCTCCCGAGGGGGTGCGTTTCCTGATCCGTTCACGACTCGTAGAGGGTTTTGTAGAGTCCCTACAATAAAACATAGAAATACACGCAGATTTGGCATGATGCGTGGGCGAAAACCTCATAAAAGCGCTAGGCTCCAAATGGATGACGTAGAAGGAGTTTTAGTGTCGAATCACAGCCTGCCCACTATCACCAAGGTGTTGATTGCCAATCGCGGTGAGATAGCAGTCCGGGTGGCCCGCGCAGCGCGGGACGAGGGCATTGCCTCCGTCGCCGTCTATGCAGAGCCGGATCGCGATGCGCTACATGTGCGGCTCGCGGATGAAGCTTGGGCACTGGGCGGGCAAACCGCCGCAGAGTCCTATTTGGTGATGGACAAGCTGCTTGAAGTGGCAGCCCAATCCGGCGCCGATGCCGTTCACCCCGGCTATGGCTTCCTCTCCGAAAACGCGGAATTTGCGCAGAAGGTGATCGACGCCGGACTGGTCTGGATCGGCCCCTCACCGAGCGCTATCTCCCAGTTGGGCGATAAGGTGCAGGCTCGGCACATTGCCGAGAAGGTGGGCGCTCCGCTGGTCCCCGGCACCAAAGATCCGGTACAGAGCACCCAAGAAGTTTTGGATTTCGCCGATCAATACGGTTTACCGCTAGCGATCAAGGCAGCCTATGGCGGCGGCGGGCGGGGCATTAAGGTAGTGCGGCAACGCGAAGAGATCGCCGAGGCTTATGAGTCCGCGGTCCGCGAAGCCACTGCGGCGTTTGGCCGCGGAGAGTGTTTCGTCGAACGCTTCCTGGACTCCCCCCGGCACGTCGAGACTCAGTGCCTAGCCGATGCGCACGGCAACGTCGTGGTGGTCTCCACTCGCGACTGCTCCCTGCAGCGTCGTAATCAGAAACTGGTTGAGGAGGCGCCCGCGCCGTTCCTCAGCAACGAGCAGAACACTCGCCTCTACGAAGCCTCAAAGGCCATTCTCCGCGAAGCGAATTATCAAGGTGCCGGAACTTGCGAGTTCCTGGTCGGGCAAGACGGAGTGATTTCCTTCCTGGAGGTAAACACCCGACTGCAGGTGGAGCACCCCGTCTCCGAAGAGGTTTCCGGTATCGATCTAGTCCGCGAGCAGTTCCGTTTGGCTCGGGGTGAGGAACTGGGTTACCAAGATCCCGAGATTCGCGGACACTCCATTGAATTCCGGATCAACGGTGAGGACCCGGGCCGTAATTTCATGCCCGCGCCGGGCACCGTTGACACCCTTAAGTTGCCCACCGGGCCGGGCGTACGGGTTGATTCGGGCATCGAGTCCGGTGAGGTGATCGGCGGCAACTTCGATTCCATGCTGGCCAAGCTCATCGTCACCGGCGCGAGCCGGGGCCAGGCCTTACAGCGGGCGCGGCGGGCGCTGGCCGAGATGGAGGTCACGGGTATGCCTACCGTGCTGCCCTTCCATCGGGCCGTGGTGGCAGACCCAGCCTTCACCGAGAGCCCCTTCCGGGTACACACCCGCTGGATCGAGACCGAATTCGTCAATGATCTGCCCGCCTTTGTCGCTGCCGCAGTGGCTGAGTCCGAGGAGGACACCGAGCGCCAGCGGGTCACGGTGGAGGTTGGCGGCAAGCGTTTGGAAGTGGTTTTGCCAGCTTCACTTGCAGTCTCCGGCAATAGAGGACCGGCGGCCAAGGGTAAGCCGAAGAAAGCCGGGCGGGCCCGTGGCGCAGCCTCGGCAGCGGCCGACGGAGATGCTCTCACCTCCCCTATGCAAGGCACCATCGTCAAGGTGGCAGTGAACGACGGCGATACGGTCACCGAGGGTGATCTCGTCGTCGTGCTAGAGGCCATGAAGATGGAGCAGCCGCTGACCGCGCACCGTTCCGGCGTGCTTCGGGGTCTGAGCGCGAAGGCCGGGGACACCGTCTCCGCCGGGGCCGTGATCGCCACCATAGAGGACTAGCTACAACCTTTGTAAACTCCGCGAGTGTGGAGATCTGCACCTTATGACCCGTTCATAAGGTGCAGATCTCCACACTCGCTGGTGGTTAAGGGCTAAGAGCTCTGTTCGATCAGGTCCGCATCTTTGGTTTCCTTGGAGAGGAACAATGCCAGCAGGGTCAGCAGAGCCATTGCACTGAGGTAAACGCCCACCAGCCAGGTGCTGCCGTGTGCGGCTTGCCAGAGCGCCACCGCAATAAACGGAGCCACCGCGGCACCCAGGATGCTGGAGAGGTTGTAGCTGACCGCTGAGCCGGTATACCTGACATTGGTGGGAAAGAGCTCCGGCAAGAAGGCTCCCATCGGGCCGAAGGTCAGGCCCATTAGGGTGAAGCCGAGGATCAGCCAAGCCATCGCTCCGAAGAACCCACCGGCAACCAGCGGCACAAAGCACAGTCCAAAGACGAAGATCAGGATGGTAATCACCATAAGCGACTTCCGGCGACCATACTTTTCCGCGAGCGGACCGGCCACCAGGGTGAAAATTCCGAAGAAGACCACGCCCACAATAAGCATCAGCAGGAAGTCGTTTCGGGAGTATCCCAAGCCAGGGACAAAAGAATCGATAGCGGCCTGAGCCATTGGCTTACCACTCTTCACAGCGGCAGCCTTGGCGGCATCCAAGCTGGCCGCCGTGGTGCCAAAGGTCAGCGTGAAGGTGGTCATTAAATAGAACAGCACATAGGTCGCCAGCATGATGAAGGTGCCGAGGATTAGCTGGCGCCAACTGCTCCGGAAGACCCTGCCGATCGGCAATTTGGAAACCTCGCCCTGCTCCACGATCTTCTGGAAGGCCGGAGTCTCCACCAGCTTGAGCCGGACGTAAAGACCGATAATCACCATCACGGCACTAGCCAGGAAGGGAATCCGCCAGCCCCAGGCCGCAAAGGCATCCGCGGAAAGTGTCAGGTTGAGCACCAGGAACAGAACATTGGCGATGATGAAGCCAATAGGGGCACCCAACTGCGGAAAGGTCCCGTAGATCGCTCGTTTGTTCTTCGGCGCATTCTCGGTGGCCAGCAGTGCCGCTCCACTCCACTCGCCGCCCAGCGCCAGACCTTGAGCGAACCGCAGCACGACGAGCAAGGCCGGGGCCCAGAAGGTCCAGCCAGCAACCTGCGCGGTGGGTAGGCAACCAATCAGAAAGGTCGCTATGCCCATCGTGAGCAGCGACGCGATCAGGGTGCCCTTCCGGCCAATCCGATCACCGAAATGGCCGAAGATCACCGAACCGATCGGCCTGGCGACAAAAGCCACGCCAAAGACCGCGAAGGAGCTCAAAAGTTGGGTGACGCCGTCGGCATTGGGGAAGAAAATCTTGGGGAAGACTAGAACGGCCGCCGTGGCGTAAACGTAGAAGTCGTAGAACTCGATCGAAGTGCCAACCAGGCTGGCCACAATGACTCGCCCTCGCGTATTGGCTTTAGGAATAACAACATCCGTCGCTGACATGGTTAGGTGCTTTCCGCTAAAGGCAGGCTCACCCGTTCCCCTAGACATCCCGTGCAGCCTGCCGCGTCCTCAATGATCTTGTCATCGTAGACCCGGAGGGCGGGCATTTCTCCATTAGCTGGACGGCGAGTCCACTATGTGAACAATCTCCGCTACATGTGGACGTGCAGGCGGCGGGCAGCTTCGGAGATCGAGCCGGAGAGCGAGGGGTACACCGTGAAGGTGGAAGCCACATCATCCACGTGCATCTTCTGGGTCACCGCGAGCGCGATGGGGAAGATCAGCTCGGAGGCATTTGCACCAACAACTACCCCACCGATCACCGTGCCGGAGCCTTTCCGGGCGATGATCTTGACGAACCCGTCAGTGGTGCCGCGCATCTTTGCCCGGGCATTGGTGCGCAGCGGCAGTTTGATCACATCGCCTTGATAACGATCTGCGATCACATCGGCTTCCGAAACACCCACCGAAGCGATTTCCGGCGAGGTGAAAATATTGGAAGCCACCTGCATAAGTTTGATCGGCCGCAGCCCGTCGCCCAGCAAATGTGCCATGGCGATTCGCCCCTGCATGGCTGCCACCGAAGCAAGCGCCAGCACGCCGGTGCAGTCCCCCGCCGCGTAGACATTGGAGGCCGTAGTGCGGGAGACGCCGTCGACCCTAATGTGACCGGTCTCGGTGAGCTGCACGCCCGCGTTTTCCAGACCAATTCCCTCGGTATTGGGGATCGAGCCCACGCAGACCAGGCAATGCGTTCCGGTGACCTGGCGACCATCGGACAGGGTGACCAGCACACCGTCCTCGGTACGCTCCACCGAGTCCGCGCGGGATCGTGAAAGCACCGTCATGCCGCGCCGAGCAAACACATCTTCCAGCACCTGAGCGGCGTCGGAATCCTCACCCGGCAAAACCTGGTCCCGGGAGGAGATCAGCGTGACCCGCGAACCCAGCCCGTCATAAGCCGAGGCAAATTCGGCGCCGGTCACCCCGGAACCAATCACGATCAACTCACGCGGCAATTCGGTGAGTGAATAAATCTGGGCCCAATTCAGAATGCGCTCGCCGTCCGGCTTAGCGGAGGGCAACTCACGCGGATGCGCACCGACGGCGAGCAGCACCGAGTCCGCTGTCACGGTCTCGACGCCGTCCTCCCCCGTCACCTCAATGGTGTGTCCATCGAGCATTCGGCCTTCGCCGATGATGATCCGGACTCCGAGTTTTTCCAGCCCGGCCTTAATATCGGCGGACTGCTCGCGGGCCAGGCCCAGCAAACGGTCGTTGACCTGCTTCATATCCGCGCGCATCAGCGGCACGCAATCTCCCCCGTCCACGTCGAACCGGACGCCCAGGTCGCTCGCCCCGGCGAAGCGGTTCATCACATCGGCCGTGGCGATCAGAGTCTTGGACGGCACCACATCGGTCAGCACGGCGGAACCGCCCAGGCCGTTGCGCTCGATAATGGTCACTCGGGCTCCGAGGGAGGCGGCTACTGTCGCCGCTTCATAGCCACCGGGCCCGCCACCCAGAATTGCCAGCGAGGGAAGATGCAGATCATTTTGAAGGGTCACAGTCCACTATTCTCGCCCATCCGGCGGCCCGCACCAAGCCTGGACACTCCTTTACATACTCCTGACCCGGCTCTGCCGGTATGTTATGACGGTGAGCAATTTTCAGGAAGCATTCGACGCCGCCGCCGAAGCGGCCAATTACATCGCCGAACAGACCGGCGTCCCGCAGCACGACGTAGCGCTGGTATTAGGTTCGGGCTGGGGTGCAGCGGCCGATCTCATCGGTGAGACCACGGCTACCCTGCAAGCCACCGACGTCCCAGGATTCTCTGCGCCAGCAGTGGCCGGACACGTCGGCACCATCCGCTCGGTGCTGACAAAAGAGGGCAAACGCGCGCTCGTACTTGGCGCCCGCACTCACTACTACGAGGGCAAGGGCGTCCGGGCGGTAGTACACGGCGTCCGCACCGCTGCGGCCACCGGCGCAAAGACACTGGTGTTGACCAATGGCTGTGGCGGGCTCAACCCGGCGTGGACCCCAGGCACCCCGGTATTGATCAGCGACCACATCAACCTGACCGCGGCCTCCCCACTGGAGGGTGCCACCTTCGTGGACCTGACGGATCTGTACTCCTCGCGACTGCGCGATCTGGCTCGAGAGGTCGACCCTTCCTTGGATGAAGGCATTTACGCTCAGTTCACCGGCCCGCACTACGAAACCCCGGCCGAAGTGCAGTACGCCAAGCACATCGGCGCCAGTCTGGTGGGCATGTCCACGGCGCTGGAAGCCATCGCGGCGCGACACGTTGGTATGGAGGTCTTCGGCATCTCCCTGGTGACCAATCTGGCGGCCGGAATCTCCGATACTCCACTAAGCCACCAGGAGGTTATCGAGGCTGGTGAAGCCGCAGGTCCACGGATCTCCGCGCTGCTGGCCGAGATCATCGGACGGCTCTAATAGCTTCAGTTCAACGAATTGTTTCGGCGTGAAGCACGATAGGTTAGAACCATGAGTCCCCTCGACCCCCAGCTCCTCAAGAGTGCCCAAGAATGGGCGGATGCCGATCCGGATCCCGCAACAGCAGGCGAATTGCGAGCATTGCTCGAAGCGGCTGAGGCGCACGACGTCGATCCAGATTTGGCTGCCCAAGCCCACCAGGAGCTCCAAGACGCCTTCGCCGGCACCCTTCAGTTTGGTACCGCCGGGCTACGAGCAGCACTGGGCGCCGGTCCGAACCGGATGAACCGGGTGGTGGTACGTCGGGCGGCCGCCGGACTAGCCGCTTTCTTATTGGAGCAGGCAGCTCAGGCTTCCGAAGCTTACCGGCCACGCGCCGTCGTCGGCTTCGACGCCCGACACAATTCCGATATCTTCGCCCAGGAAACGGCAGCAATCTTCACGGCAGCGGGGATCGAGACCTTTTTGATGCCCTCAGCCCTGCCTACCCCGCTGCTCGCCTTCGCGGTGCGCGCACTCGGTTGCGAGGGTGGCGTGATGGTCACCGCCAGCCACAACCCACCACAGGACAACGGCTATAAGGTCTACCTTGGCGGACGGGCGGTGGAAGAATCCGGCCGCGGTTCACAGATCGTGGCTCCTTTCGATGCCCTGATTGCCGCCAAAATCACCGCGGTTGGCGAACTGAGTTCCATCCAGCTAGCCGATTCCGGCTGGCAGAGCGTGCCGACCGAGCTGATCGCCGGCTACCGTCAAGGACTCGTCGAACTGCTCAAACAGGAAGCGTTCCCGGCCCGCGAGCTAAAGATCGTGTTGACGCCGATGCATGGGGTGGGCGGGGAGACCGCCGAGCAGGTGCTGCGGGCCGGTGGATTCCAGGACGTCACCCTGGTCACCGCCCAAGCCGCACCCGATCCCGATTTCCCTACTGTGGCTTTCCCTAACCCCGAAGAGCCGGGCGCCTTGGACTTGGCTTTGCAGACCGCAGCCGAGGTTGGCGCGGATATCGTGCTGGCCAACGACCCCGACGCCGACCGAGCCGCAGTGGCCGCACTGGACCCGAGCAGCGGATCCTGGCGGATGCTTCGCGGTGATGAGGTAGGAGCCTTACTGGGCGCCCATATTGTCGCCCGATTGGATGCCGGCCGAGCCAAAGGCGGCCAGCCGGATACTTCCGGCTCCCGCGGGGTGTTCGCTAATTCCATCGTTTCCTCCCGCCTGCTGGCCAAGATCGCCGAAGCCAATGGCTTCGGCCATGTCCAGACGCTCACCGGATTCAAGTGGATCTCCCGGGTTCCCGGCCTGACTTATGGCTATGAAGAGGCACTTGGTTACTGTGTGGCTCCGTCTCTGGTGCGAGATAAGGATGGCATTTCCGCCGCCCTGCTGCTCGCCGAGTTTGCCGCCGATGCCAAAGCCGCTGGTCGCAGTATCTTCGACACCCTGGACGAGCTGGCGTTGCGTCACGGCTTGCATGCCTCCGATCAGCTCAGCGTTCGGGTGGCTGATCTTGGACTGCTAGGCGCGATGATGAATAGGCTACGGGAGCACCCGCCGCAGAGTTTCGGTGGCTCGGCAGTAGAAACCTCGGTGGATCTTGCGGTCGGCAGTGAGAGCCTGCCGCCGACGGATGGCTTGTTGTATTTGACTCGGGACGGCAGCCGGGTGATCATTCGCCCCAGCGGGACCGAGCCGAAATTGAAGTGCTACCTCGAGGTGATCGTGCCGGTGGAATCAGCGGCCGATGCCCAGCAATCCCGGCGTAAGGCCAGGGCAGCGCTCGACGCCGTGCTGGACGATGTGCGCGAGGCCCTGGGACTCTGAGAGAATCAGTGCATGACTGAGAATCTGGCCCCGTTCATCGACCATACGCTGTTGAAGCCGGAGGCCTCTCAGACCGATATCCTTCGGGTCTGCGCCGAGGCCGTGCAGTACGGTTTCAAATCGGTCTGCGTCAACCCGGTGTGGATCAAGACGGTACACAATGCCTTGCGTGATTCCTCCGTGCTAAGTTGCTCGGTGGTCGGTTTCCCGCTGGGCGCTACCCCCACCGATGTCAAGGTCTTCGAAGCTCGCGGGGCGACGCTGGACGGTGCCGATGAGGTGGATATGGTGATCAATATTGCCGCCGCCCGGGCCGGAGACAAGGGTGCCCTGGTCGATGACATCGCTGCCGTTGCCGAGGCGGTACACGCCGGTGGCGCCATTTTGAAGGTCATTATCGAAACTTCGCTGCTCAGCGATGAGCAGAAGGTGCTGGCCTGTCAGGCAGCCGTTGAGGCTGGGGCGGATTTCGTCAAAACCTCCACTGGCTTCAATGGCGGTGGAGCCACCGCCGAGGACGTCGCCCTGATGCGTTCGGTGGTCGGGCCTTCTATCGGTGTCAAAGCTTCCGGTGGGGTGCGTAGCCGTGAGGACGCCGAGGCTATGATCGCCGCAGGGGCCAGCCGAATCGGTGCCAGCTCCGGCATTGCGATCGTCACCGGTGGTACCGGTACCAGCTCGTATTAGAATTATCTCGACGTCGATTCCAGGAGGAAATTTTGTCATACCAAGAACCTGAGCGGGAGAACAGCCTGCTCTCCTCAATCCTGCTTTTCCTGCTTTTCTTCGTCCTCTTCCTGGGCGGCATCGTGGCCTTCTCCTGGGGCACCTTGCAGAATGTCTGGCCGTTCGCCATCGGCCTTGGCTTGTTCTTCCTCTCCTTCTGGGTTCCGCAGACCTTCCTGGGCCGCTCGGACACCGGACGCAAGTCAATGGTGAAGACCGCCAAGCGGAAGCCCTCCGGCGAGTTCTAAACCGCACTGGCTCCTAGGCCGAGGCTGCGCATCTAAGTGCTCAGCCTCGGTTTTCTTTGCGTCGGACAAACTTCAAGCCCGACCAATCGTGATCCAGCGCGGCAACCTTCACATCAACCAGCCCCAAGGGCAAAAGCAGCTCACGCAATGAATTCTCGGTAATATCGCTGCGGTGCCCGGCCGCCTTCCGCGGCCAAGCGATCCAAAGCATTGCCCGGTCATCAAGTTCCAGAGCCAGTTTCGAGCTGGCGGCACGCAGAACTGTCAGTTCGCGAAAGAAGGCAAGTACGACGTCGGCTTCCGGGCTGTCCTCCGCCCTCACCTCGGTATCAAATTCGGTGACCTGTTCCGGTAGTCCCGGTAGTTCCCATCCTTCGGGTCGCCCGCTGAACCGCAGTCGATGGCCAGCCTTAATGCCGATTTTCCTCACCAGCGGCGTGCCGGAATAGCCGGCTGAGCCGGACTGATTGTTCGTCATGGCCACACCATACTGCACATTTTTGCGCAGTAGACGCGCAAAAGTCGCGCTTGATGCGCAAGGAACGAAACTGAATACTCCTAAACTAGAAGTGTGTTCCGCCTCACAATGGACAAAGCTGTTGTGGTGAGGTGATGCACCTGTAGCTACAGGGAGGTAGTCAGTGCCAAATAGCAGTCAAACCGCACCTATTCCATCGGGGGAAAGCACGGTCGGAGCAACCAAACAGAACGGGCTCAAGCGGGTGGTAATGGCCTCGATGGCCGGAACCGTTGTGGAGTGGTACGAATTCTTTCTCTACGCCACCGCGGCCACCCTGGTGTTCGGCAAGATCTTCTTCCCGGATACCGGCAATGTGCTGGATGGGATCATCAAAGCCTTTCTGACCTATGCCGTTGGTTTCGTAGCCCGCCCCATCGGCGGGGTGATATTTGGCCATTTCGGCGATAAGTACGGCCGTAAAAAACTGCTGCAATTCGCGATTATCCTGGTCGGCGTAACCACCTTCCTAATGGGCTGCCTGCCCACCTTCGGACAGGTTGGCTACCTGGCCCCGGTGTTCCTGATCATCTTGCGCTTCCTGCAGGGATTCGCGGTGGGCGGTGAATGGGGTGGTGCAGTCCTACTGGTGGCTGAGCACTCCCCCGACAAGGAACGCGGTTTCTGGGCCAGCTGGCCGCAAGCAGCGGTGCCGATGGGCAATATTATTGCCACCTTGGTGCTCCTGGTGCTCTCCGGCACCCTGAGCGCGGACGCCTTCCTGGCCTGGGGCTGGCGGGTGGGCTTCTGGCTCTCCGTGGTGATTGTCGCCGTCGGCTATTACATCCGCTCCCGGATCACCGACGCCCCCATTTTCCAGGAGGCCAAGCGCGAGCTAGAGGAGAATCAGAAGGCCGGCTACGGCGTCTTCCAGGTTTTCCGGCTTTACCCGCGCGGCGTCTTTACCGCAATGGGTCTACGCGTAGGCGAGAACATTCTCTACTACATGGTGGTGACCTTCTCCATCACCTATCTGAGTTCGCAGCTCAAGATGGTCACTTCCACCATTCTGATCTTGTTGCTAGGTGCGCATGTGCTGCATTTCATCGTGGTTCCCCTGGTGGGCCGTCTCACCGACACAATTGGGCGACGCCCGCTCTATGCGCTGGGAGCCGCGCTGATGATCGTTTGGGGCTTCATCTGCTTCCCGCTCTTTAACACCAAAAACGATTGGATCATCCTGCTCACGATCTGTCTGGGGCTAATGGTTCACGCGCTCATGTACGCGGGTCAGCCCGCCATTATGTCGGAGATGTTCCCCACCCGGATGCGGTACTCGGGTGTTTCGCTGGGGTACCAGGTGACCTCCATTGTGGCGGGTTCACTCGCTCCGGTGATCGCTACCTCGCTGTTGAATCAATTCGGCAGCTGGGTGCCCATCTCCATCTACATGGCAATCGCGGCGGTAATCACCTTGGTTGCCGTCTATTTCCTCCGCGAAACCAAGGGCTCTTCCTTGCGAGAACTGGATGAAGTGGATCGGCAGCGATTGGCTACGGCCTAGGCGGCACCTCTATCAGCGCTACTGTCGATGCTCTGTTATCGATGCTCTGTTATCGATGCTCTACTGTCGATGCCTGCGGCGCCTTTGCTCTGCAGAGCATCGATAGTGGCGGCCACCACGGGATTACGCATTGCCTCCTCCCGGACCACCGCCCAGTAGGACAAAGGATGCGCATATTCCTGGGCGAGCAGCCTCCGCAAGCCGGGACGCTGCTCGCCCAGGTAGCTGGGCAGCAGACCGATGCCCGCCCCGGCTTCGGTGGCGGCGACGTGGGCGAAGACGCTCGTGGAGTCGATGCCGCGGCGGCATTGCGGAAGGCTTTCGGTGGCCCGATCCAGATCGTCGATGCGCAGGGCTGACTCGATATAGAAATTAATCCGGTGCCCGGCCAGCTCCGGCAGGCCCTGTGGGGTGCCGAAACGGTCCAGATAGTCCTGGCTGGCGTAAAGTCCGAGCTCATAGTCCATCAGCCGTACGGCGATCGCCTTGTGTACGAACGGCTTGCCCACCACCACTTCCAGGTCCACCCCGGAACGATTCTGCCGGACTCGTTGGGTGGCGCTGATCAGCTCGACCGTGAGACCCGGATTTTGCTGTTGTAATCTAGCCAGCGCGGGCACCGCGAACTCGGTGGAAAAGGCATCCGGCGCCGCCACCCGGATCATCCCCTTCATCTCTCCGTCCTGGCTACGCTGTGCCAAGGACGCCAGCGCCCGCTCAATCTCTTCGGCGGTGGTCAAGGCTTGACGACCCAGGCCGGTGACCTCCCAGCCGGTGGGCGTGCGAACCAGGACCCGCCCACCCATCGCCTTCTCCAACGAGCGGATCCGCCGGGAAACGGTGGAATGGTTCACTCCCAACGCTTCACCGGCCGCGTTGTATCGACCTAGCCTGGCGACCGCCAGGAAAGTCATTAGGTCCTCGAGGTGTCGGTGTTCATCAAAGCCTTGCTCCATCCATACATTGTGCATTCATGCACAGGATGCTTGCAAGATTGGTTCTGTTTGTGCGTTGATCGGCATCTACGTCCGTCATAGAGTGGTTTTCATCACAGCGACTGAAGGAGGACTCGTGACGAATTACGGATGGATCGGCCTGGGAAATATGGGCGGACCGATGACGGCGAATCTGGTCAAGGCGGGCCACCGGGTACGGGCTTTTGATCTAAACCCCGAGGCCTGCGCCGCTGCCGCTGCTGAGGGCGTGGAGATCGTGGAGAACATCGCGGCCGCTGTGTTGGATGCCGAGGTGGTATTTACCATGCTGCCCAAGGGCGAACATGTGCGCAGCGTCTTTGACGGCCCGGAAGGAATCTGGGCCAATGCCAAGACCAGCACGCTGCTGGCGGATAGCTCCACGGTGGATATCGAGACCTCCCGCTTCTGCCATGAGCAATCCGCAGCCCGTGGATTCCGCTTCGTCGATTCCCCGGTCTCCGGGGGCATCAGCGGTGCCGCCGCCGGAACGCTGGCCTTCATGCTAGGCGGCGCGGACGACGCCGTCCGGGACGCCACCGGCTTTATCGAACCAATGTCCGGAAAAGTCATCGCAGCCGGCGCGGCCACTGCGGGTATTGCAGCCAAGATTTGCAATAACATGATGCTCTTCATCGATCTGATGGCCGCTTCCGAAGGTTCCCAGCTGGCCGAGCACCTCGGCTTGGACCCGCAGGTGTTCTGGGAGATCGCCTCGGTCTCCTCGGCTCGCTCCTGGGCCCAGCAGACCTGGTACCCGGTGCCCGGAATCGTGCCAACCTCGGCAGCCAATCACAACTTCGATGCCACTTTCCGCGTTGATCTGGCCCGGAAAGACATCGGGCTGGCCTTGCAGGCGGGGATCGCGACCGGCGTCAAGCTACCCGCCGCGGGCCTGGTTCGCGAGCACCTGGACGCACTGATCGACGAGGGACTCGCGGATAAGGATTGTTCGCTCATCGTCAAGCAGGTTTCCCCCGATGGCAGCGTCCGGGGTTACCTACCCGAAAGTTCCTAAGCACCGACCGGTGTGGGAGCTGAACGCTCGAAGGCGTCTCCTACCGCTCAGCACAGCGGCAGGAGACGCCCCGATGAAGGTGCGAGCCTCAAGGTTACTTGGAGCCGGTCTTAGCCCCCATCTCCTGCACCCCGGTCACGTTGTACGACTTATCGATCTGCACAATGATCTGGGTACCGTCGGTGCGCACCATATGAGCCTCGTAGACGCCATCCGAATCGGTCTCGACTCGCTGAATGGTCGCCGTCGGCTCCTTAGCCTTGGCCGCCGCGGTCACCTTGGTGGCCACATCCCCGGTGAGCAGTTGCTCATCGGTTCGCATCGGCTTTGAGGGATCGGTGTTGCCGTTCCCCTCCGGCGCTTGATTGCTTGGCTGCGTCGAGGAGGTGCTGGTACTGCTGCTGGTCGAGGGCGTCTCGGTTGCAGCGTTAGCCAGGGTGGCTCCGCCCGCTCCGAGCGCAATCACCGCAGCAACCCCGGCCCCGGTCAGGGCCAGTTTGGTTTTGTTCTCCATGGTGCTCCTTTGCTAGTTGCTTGAAACTCCATGGTTGAACCACCAACTGTGCCCGACTTAAGCCTGGTGTAGTCCTCCGCTGAGCATCAGGCCGGCGTCTCGGTGAAAATCGCATTCAGCACCTGTTCCGCCCACGCCAGGATTTCCGAATCCACCAGATCCCGTCCGCCAATCCGGGCGGTCTTTGGCTTGGGCACCAAGATCTGGGACAACGCGGGCTTCACCAAGGAGCCCGGATAGAGCCGCTTGACCCGCATCACCTTGGATTCCGGAAGGTCAGCCGGGGCGAACTTCACGAAGTTCCCCTGCACAGCGACGTCGCTCAGCCCCAGTTCGCGTGCGGCAACCCGGAAACGGGCGACGGCGATCAGGTTCAGTACCGCGGCCGGCGGCTCACCGTAACGATCGGTGAGTTCCTCGAGCACCTCGTCAATGGCTTCGGCGCTCTGTGCCGAGGCGAGTTTGCGATAAGCCTCCAGTCGAAGCCGCTCCCCCGGCACATAATCGTGTGGCAAGTGTGCGTTAACCGGTAGTTCGATTTTCATCTCCGTGGACTTATCATCGGTCTCACCACGGAAATCGGCCACGGCTTCGCCGACTAGTCGAATGTAGAGGTCGAAGCCCACTCCGGCGATATGGCCCGATTGTTCGCCACCCAGCAGATTGCCTGCGCCACGGATTTCCAAGTCTTTCAGCGCCAGTTGCATGCCAGCGCCCAACTCATTGTGCGCGGCCACCGCTTTGAGCCGCTCCAGGGCTACCTCGCCGAGTGGTTTCTCCGCCGGATACAGGAAGTAGGCATAGGCCCGTTCCCTTCCCCGGCCCACCCGGCCACGCAATTGATGCAATTGGGACAGGCCATATTTATCGGCCCCGTCCACGATCAGGGTGTTCGCGTTGGAGATATCCAAGCCGGTCTCGATGATCGTGGTGCAGACCAGTACATCGAATCGCTTCTCCCAGAAGTCCACGATGATCTGTTCCAGCCGTGATTCGCTCATCTGACCGTGTGCCACCGCGATCCTCGCTTCCGGCACCAATTGCTGCACATGCGCGGCGATCCGCTCGATGGAGGATACCCGGTTGTGCACGAAGAACACCTGGCCTTCACGCATTAATTCGCGACGGATCGCCGCGGAGGTCTGCTTATCGGTATAGGGACCGACGTAGGTCAGCACCGGATGCCGTTCCTCGGGCGGGGTCGCAAGCGTCGAGGTCTCGCGGATGCCGGTGAGGGACATTTCCAGGGTGCGCGGGATCGGCGTGGCACTCATCGCCAGCACGTCCACATTGGTGCGCATCTTTTTGAGCTGTTCCTTGTGTTCGACGCCGAAGCGCTGCTCCTCGTCGACAATCACTAAGCCGAGGTCCTTGAAGCGGAAGTCTTTGGAAAGCAATCGGTGGGTTCCGATCACCAGATCCACCGAACCATTGGCCACGCCCTCAGCAGTTTCCTTGGCTTCCTTACCAGCCTGGAAACGGGAAAGCGGCTTGACCCGCACCGGAAAGCCGGAGAAACGCTCAGTGAACGTCTCGTAGTGCTGCTGCGCTAACAGCGTGGTCGGCACCAACACGGCGACCTGCTTACCATCCTGGATCGCCTTGAAAGCCGCGCGCACCGCGATCTCGGTCTTGCCGTAACCGACGTCCCCGGAGACCAGTCGGTCCATCGGGATTTCCCGCTCCATATCGGCTTTGACCTCATTGATCGTGGTTAGCTGATCGGGGGTCTCCACATAGGGGAAAGCCTCCTCCAGCTCTCGCTGCCATGGGGTGTCCGGGGCGAAGGCGTGCCCCTTGGAGGCCATCCTGGCCGAATAAAGCCTGATCAGCTCACCGGCGATCTCCTTGACCGCGCGGCGAGCCTTGTTCTTAGTGGAGGCCCAGTCGGAGCCACCCATCTTGCTCAGTGCGGGGGTGTCCCCGCCCACATAGGCGGTGATCTGATCGAGTTGATCGGTGGGCACAAAGAGCTTATCCCCGGGTGCTCCGCGCTTTGCCGGTGCGTATTCCAGCACCAAGTATTCGCGGCTGCCCTCGGTCCCGGCCACCCGGCGCTGAATCAGCTCCACAAATCGGCCGATGCCGTGCTGCTCATGCACCACTGAGTCTCCGGCCCGCAATTGCAGCGGGTCCACGGCATTGCGCCGTTTGGAGGGCATCTTGCGCATGTCCTTGGTGGAGGATGCGGAACTTTTACCCAGCAGATCGGCTTCGGTCAGCAGACCCAGTTTCAAACCGTCCAGCACAAAACCATGTCCGACGGCGGCAGTGGTCACCTCGATGATTCCGGGCTGTGGCTCGGAATCAAGGGAATCGACCCGGCTGGCCGGGATATCCGCATCATGGAAAAGCTCCGCCAGCCGCTGCGCGGGACCGGGACCATCGGTGGCCACCACAACGCGCCATTGGTCCTTAATCCGACCACCGATGAAGTCGAGCATTTCGGCGACATTGCCCTGATAACCTCGTGGCTCCCGCGCCGGGATGCTCAGCACATCCAGCTCCGGGTTCAATTCGGCATCGGTACCCAGCGCTGAAACCGACCACCAACTTGCCCCGGCCAATAGAGCCGAACTGCGGGTATCCGTCAGGGAGGCGAAGCTAGCACTGGCCAACTGCTGATTGAGCCCACCCACATCGAGTGGCGCCGTACCGCCGTCGGAAGCTGTGGACCACGCTGCCTCCAGGAACTCTTCATTCGTCGCTTCCAGATCGTGTGCCCGGCCGCGCACGCGCTCCGGTTCCAGCACCACGACGATCGATCCGGGCGGCAGTTCGGAGACTACCGGGACCATCCGGTCCACCAGAACCGGGGTGAGCGATTCCATTCCTTCCACAGCAATGCCGCCGGCGATCTTCTCCAGCATGGCCGCCGCTGCCGGGAACTGGTCCTTGAGTTTGGCCGCCCGGGATTGCACGGCAGCAGTGATCAGCAGCTCCCGGCAGGGTGGGGCGTACAGCGATTCGGGATGGCTGATGGTTCCGCTCACCGAGGTCAGCGAGCGCTGATCGGCCACCGCGAACCAACGCATCGAGTCAACTTCGTCGCCGAAGAATTCGACCCGGATCGGATGATCGTCGGTGGGTGGGAAAACGTCGATAATTCCGCCGCGAACCGCGAACTCACCGCGGTGGGTGACCATATCCACCCGGGCGTAGGCAGCATCGGCGAGTTTACGTACTACCTCGTCAAAGGCAATCTGCTGGCCGAGCCGTAGCTCCACCGGCTCCAGCTCGCCCAGGCCCGCGACGATGGGTTGCACGACGGCCCGGATCGGCGCCACCACTACCTTCAGCTGCGGGTCCCGCTTCAGGCGGCGCAGCACCGCGAGTCGTCGTCCCACGGTGTCCGAACGTGGCGAGAGTCGCTCATGCGGCAACGTCTCCCAACTGGGAAAATCCACCACGGTCTCGTCCGGGAGATAGGCCCGCAAGGCTTGGACCAGATCTTCGCTCTCCCGCGAGGTTGCCGTCACCACGAGTAGCACGCCGGGGCTGGAAGCTGTTTGGCCCTCGATCGAGCTGGCCTCCGGCATGGCCTCGGCGATCTCAGCGAGCAGCGGGGCACGGAGGCCATTCGGGGCGCCGATCTGCAGGTCGGTACTGCGCTGGGCATGTGCCCGGGCGGCCTCCCGTCGGACCCTGGCAATGCTCGGTTCCTCGCGCAAGGAGCTGCGCAAACCATTCAGACCCATGGATTCTCCCCATCAGTTGGCAGCACCGGCAGAACGGCCAGCACAAAAGCCCGAAATTCCTAAGAACTCCGGGGTGATGCTTCCATCATATTCCGTCGAGTGTGGAGATCTGCACCTTATACCCCGGTCTTAACGTGTATATCTCCACACTCGGCGGGGGTTAGAGCGGGCCGTAAGATAGTTGAGAACGAAACCACGTGATTACCAAATGATTGAGGAGCACCATGGCCCTGTCCACGTCCGCGTCGTTATCCGCCGGAGTAGAGCAAGTCGTCGAACTGTTCAGCAGCGAAGACTTCGTCCGTCAGGTCAGCGAAGCCGCTGGGGGTACCTTGGAATCCTTCACGCTCACAGGAGACCGGGCGGCTGCCTTCAGCACCGTCTCGGTGCGCTCGATGCCAACCGATCGGCTTCCCGAGCTGGCGAAGAAGTTCGTTGGTGCCCGGCTGAACGTGCAGCAGCAGGAACAGTGGTCCGCGCCCGCGGCGGATGGTTCCCGCGAGGTACAGATCAGCGCCAAGATCTCCGGTGCGCCGGTGGAGGCCAAAGCCGTGCAGCGGATCGTGGCCGAAGGTGCCAGCACCAGGATCGAGCTGGAAGGCACCGTGACCTCCAGCATTCCGCTCTTCGGCAATAAGATCGTGCAAGCAGCCGAGCCCGCGCTGGCCAAGGCACTCAATCTGCAGGTCAGCGAAGCCCGGAAAGTGCTCGAGTCCGCATGAGCCTCCCTCCCTTTCTCAGCCTGGTTCTGATTCTCGCCGGACTATGGTCGTTGATCGTTTGGCCTCCCTTCCTGCGCAGGATTCTCAAGGATCCCCGCGCCCGCGACGAGTCCGGCAAGGCCACCAGATTCTTAATGGTGCATTTCATGCTGGTGAGCATCTCGATGATCCTTGGCTTGGCTACTGCGGTCATCGGCATCCGCACCCTCATCAACGGCTAACCTGATCAACCGCTAACCTCCTTGAGGGTTAGCCTGCGGGGGCGGGACAAAACCAGCTAAACTAGATCATGGTGCGCCGGGAAGTCTGGTCGGCAGTCATTTGCGAGCCCGAATCTTCCTGAGGATCAGCCATGATCACGCACCGTCCCGCCCTGCGGATTTTCCGCCGTAGTTCCTCCTCCGAGCAGTTGCGGATTAGCGCAATCCTGCGCAAGGAAACTGTGGGTGGTGCGCTCTTGTTAGCGGCCACCATTGCCGCCCTGCTCTGGGCTAACTCGCCCTGGTCGGCAGGCTATTTTTCACTACGGGAAGCCAGCTTCGGCATCGATTTCCTGCACCTCAATCTGAGCCTGGGAAGTTGGGCTTCGGATGGCTTATTGGCGGTCTTCTTCTTCGTGGCCGGCCTGGAACTCAAACGCGAATTCGTAGCCGGCGATCTGCGACGTTTCGATCGAGCCATCGTTCCGGTGGCTGCTGCCATTGGTGGGGTGGCCGCGCCAGCGATCATCTACAGCCTGATCAATCTGAATTCAGGCAGCGAGGCGCTGCACGGTTGGGCCATTCCAACGGCGACCGATATTGCCTTCGCTCTCGCCGTGCTGGCGGTAATCAGCACCCATCTACCAACGGCCCTACGGACCTTCCTGCTCACCTTGGCTGTGGTGGATGATCTGATCGCTATCGCCATCATCGCCGTTTTCTATCCGCACGGTCTGCAACCGCAGTATTTACTGCTCGCTCTGCTCCCGCTCGGCCTGTTCAGCTGGCTAGTCCAAAAACGCATTCGTAGCTGGTACTTGCTACTCCCCCTGGCCGTACTGACCTGGGCTTTAGTGCACGCCTCCGGGGTACATGCCACGGTGGCCGGAGTGCTGTTGGCTTTCGCTGTACCGGTCCTGCGTAAGGACCGGAAACCAGAAAACGGCCCGGGGTTGGCGGAGCACTTCGAACATCGGTTTCGACCACTCTCCACCGGGTTGGCCGTACCGGTCTTCGCATTTTTCTCGGCGGGAGTCGCAATCGGCGGCTGGCAGGGCTTCAGCTCGGCACTGGGCGACTCGGTAGCCCTGGGCATCGTGCTGGCCTTGGTGCTGGGCAAGATGGTGGGGGTTTTCGGAGCCACCTTCTTGGTGACCAAAACCACCAGGGCGAGCCTCGACGACGGCTTGGCCTGGATCGATGTGCTGGGCCTGGCGATTCTGGCGGGGATTGGTTTCACCGTCTCCTTGTTGATCAGTGAGTTGGCCTTCGGCAGCGATTCGGCTCATAACGATCATGCGAAAATCGCCATCCTGAGCGCCTCTGTACTAGCTGGTCTGCTGGCCGCGATACTGCTGAGAGCGCGCAACCGGCACTATCGGAGAGCGGCGGAACTCAGCAGGTGAAGGACTTGATCACCAGGGTAATGCTGTAACCAATAGTCCTAGTGGAAACCGGACTAACCCAGTTGGTGCCGGTGATCACCGAATCCACCAGCACGGTGAGTCGACCACTGCTCAGCCCAAGCCCACCCAGCAATGCGCCATCGAAGGCATAGGAGTGTCCGGTACCCACCATCACCGTGCCATTAATTATCCCGCTATAGCGGATCCTGAACTGCGCCCCGGCCGGGAGAGCAGCCGTGGAGTTCCAGGAGACGGTGGCCGAAGAGGGCACGCCGCTCGCAACGCAGTCCGGTGGATTTGGCAGTGGCTGCGGCAGGCTCGCCCCGGTGAAGGTGCCGGAGGTGGCTACCGAGGTGTCCTGGAACACCGCCATTGTGCTTTGTGCCCCGGCGAAAACCAACCCGCCGCTGAGTCCGAGCAGAGTGACAGCGGTGAACAGGCCGCGCCGGCGCCTCGGGGGCTTGGCTGCGCCGACTGTGGCTGCGCTGACTGTCGTCGTGCCGATCGTGGCTTCCGCCGATTCGGGCGAGGCATTCCGACCTCTACTGCCCGGTCGGAACGCCAGCATCAGCAGCACTCCCACCAGCAAGCCGCCCAGGAAAATCGCCCAGGGGCTCTGCAACCAGGCCAATAGATAGCCTAGAATCGGCACCGAGAAAAACACCCGATCGGCCTTGCTGAGCTGATAGGTCTGAACATCAGGCTGCGGATTGGCATCCCCCTTCAGGGTCAGCAGCATTTCTCCATTGCTCATACCCTGAATACCGACCACTCGGTGGGTGACCCGTTCCTGATCTGCGTTTTGCACACTCACCACATCGCCAAGCTGCAACCGGGTAGCTGGCACCTGCTGGACCAGGGCGAGTGCGCCAGTGTCAATGGCCGGAGCCATTGATCCGGAGCGGAAGATCACCGGAGTGATACCGAAAAAGACACCGACCAGCGCGGCTAGCACGCAGAGCAAGCCAAGAATTGCACCCACCGTCAGGGTGATTTCACGGAAAAGTCGCGGACCGCGGTGAAGCTTGAGGGATTCAGTCATTAGGGCACCTGCGTCGCGGTAAAGGAGAGGGTAATGGTGCCGCTCTGACCTTGCAGGGTGTTCGCGGCTGCAGTATCCAGCCAGGCCAGAACACAGAGCGGGTCAGTCGCCGCCGGAACCAGGGTTCGCGAGGCGGTCGCCGCACCACCGATCTTGCCCGAATAGATCGCACCACTGTTGCTCACCATGGTGGGATCACACGTTGCGCTCGCAAAGATTTTGATATCCAAGCCGGTGCTATCGGTCACCAGGGTGCCTGAACCACTCACCGCGATTTGATAACCGAACTTAATGGTGGCGCCATTTTTTACCGTCAGGGATTTCGCCACGGCCGCGCTGATCGGAGTCATCCCGCTGCCGGTGAAGTCGGTGAAAGCAAAGCTCTGCCCCACACCAACCGCACCGTCTGTGCCGGAAGAAGCCTGCCGCAAGGTCAAGTCGATGGTCCCGGCACTGAAAGTTCCTGAGGTGGTGGTGGCGGTGTCCTGCCAAGCGGCCAGGGTGCCCACCGCCCCCAGTCCCAGCACCATGCCCAGACAGAGCAGAACCCGAACCTTGAACCAGGTGGTGTGCGCGGCAAAGTTCTTCACTGCGAGCCACCTCCCGCACTGAATCCCTGCTGAGCCGAGAGACCCGCCTCGGTTGATTGCCGCCGTCGTGCACTCCAGACTGCTAGATAGCCTCCGATAGCGAGCGCGCTACCGAGGAAAAGCGGAAGCAGCACCACCCCGGTATTAGGCAGCGCAGGCTGTACCGTGGCGCCCGATTCCACCGATTCGCTCAGGATCAGTTGGAGGCTCACGGGGACCTTTCGAAGTTGAGTGTCATTGGCCGCAGCGGCAGCCAAGCTGGCTTGCAGGGTCAATTTCTGTCGGCTGCCGGGGGCTATCTGTGCCACTAGCAGTCGTGGACTCTGCCCGGAAGAAGCGTTCCAGCTGGTGCCGCTGCTTGAAGTAAGGCTCAACCCCAGTAAACCGCTCTGCAATAGCTCCCCGAGGGCGCCGTTCAATTCAACGGAGAGCTTGCCCGCCGAGGCCGCCCCATTGCGAACCCAGAACTCCGCACTAATGCTGCTGCCGGGTACCAGTTTCTGGGCGGAATCAAAGAGCGGTCCCGGCAGCGATTGACCCCAGCTGCTACCGTCGCGGCTCAATTCAAGCTCGCCAGCAGCCTGAGCCGCCGGGGCGAAGCAAAGTGAAGCACCCAGGATCAGAGCCAGCATCAGCACAGAATGGCGCCAAAGTTTCATGGGGTCACCTTGCGCTTCCGGCCCAGATAAGCGCTCAGCAGCATATAGGCGGCGTAACCGAGCAGTAGCCCGACGACGATCCAGAGTAACCAGATATGTGCCCCACCGCTGATGGAGCTGTTCAAATACCCAGCCAAGGGAATGGCGTACCAAAGTTTTCCCCTGATCTGCACGGGACGAACGCTCTTGGCATCCGGCGCATTATTGGCATCCCCCTGGGTGATAAACCTCAGCTGCCCATCGGTCGTTGCACTTAGGCCGACAATCCGGTGAGTGACCACCTCGGGTTTCCCCGACTCCAACTGATAGGTGACCACATCACCAATTGCCAGGTCCTTGGGGTCGATCGTTTTGACCACCACTAGGGTTCCCGGTGGGTATCGATGCTGCATTGACCCGGTGAGCACGGTGTAGGCCTGAGCTCCGGCGAATCTGGGGATTCCAATCGCGGCCAGCAACCAAGCCAGGGCGAGGAAAAGCACCAGCCACGACAGGATCTGCGCGCACCACCACAGCAAGCCCTTGGGCTTGCGAAATCTGCGGCCCGCTAGCGGCTCTGCTGGAGCCGGAAAGGGAGTCGGTGAACTCAGCTCTACGCGGCTCATCGTAATTGATCCGCCCGCCAATTGAAGGTCAGGGCGAGCTGCCCTGCCGCACTAGTTTGCGGAGCGGAAGCATTGAAAGTGACCCGCAAGCAGAGCAGACCGGTGGTGGCCGGAAGTAAGGTTTGCACCGCACTGAACTGCGCCGAGGAGGATACCGGTCCGCTGTACAAGGAGGTGCCGGTGGCAGCAGTTCCGTTAACGGGACACTGAGCCGCCGTGCCGACCGCAACAATGCTCACGGTCAGCGCGGATTGGAAGGCCACCGAGGCTGCGTCCCCCGGATTTCCGGTGATCCCGACCAGTCCGTAGGTGAATTTCGTGGTTCCCGCATTACGGATGGTCAGCGGTGCCTGCGCCGACTGCCCGGGCGACATAGCGGTCCCGGAGAGCGCCGCGAAGAGGTAGTTCTTGAGTTGGCTTCCGGAATCTCCGTTGAGTAATACCAGGTTTCCGGTAGTCACGGTGCCAGGGTTAATGGAGGTCTGCGAGCGCCACAAAGCAGCCGTACCGGCCCCGCCCAAAAGGACGAAGGCCAGCACGACCGCGAGGGACGCGAAAATGAACCTCCTGCGCATGAACTGCCAGACTCTCCTTCAGTCCTTGACGGACTTAGTGGATATTTACCAGATCACACCCGCATTAAGGCCGGATTTGTTCCAGTTTGAGCGCAAGGCCGTTCAGATTGGCGCTTTGATTCTCAATCGTCTCGTCATCGGTGCCCGAGGCATTGGTGCCCTTGGCAAAGGCGACCGTGATGCCAACGTCAAAGGTGTAGCTTCCGGGTGCGCTGAAGCTCAGCACCCCGGCTGTGTTGGTGATTCCGGCCGGTAGGTTCGCCGGGGCCACGGTGATGGTGATGTAGGGCTGCCAGGCTACCGGAATGGCTGCCTGCACAGTGGACTGATCAATGGTCAGCTGGCCTTTGAGGTTATTACCGCTCGCCAGAATGGTTAGATTCTGGGTGAAGGCGATAGTGTCCCCGGGAACCAGCTTGAAGGTGGCCGGATCGATGGTCGGAGCGCCGGTAACATCGGTGGAAACGTCTTTCCACACTCCAGCGGCTCCCAGGTTGAGTTTGAGCTGGCCGGTTTGCACCGTACCAGCGTCGACGGTCTTGCTATCCTGCCAGAGCGCGTAAGTGCCAGCGCCCCCGAGCAGAAGGATTCCTGCGATACCGGCAGCGACGCCGGCCTTTGCAACTTTGTTCATTTTCCCTGTCCCCTTATGGTGTTCTGCTCCCCCGGCGCATCTCTTTGAAGATACCGCTATCGGTTAGCGAAGAACATGATATTTGTCCCCAAACGTGTCAATAATGAATAACGTTTCAGCGAAAGAGAATTTCACGACGAAGGCGCGTCTGATTCACACCGAATATTCATTACTGGAATGCCCCAAAAGTCTCGGCTCAGGACAGCTGATTCAGCGCGTCCTCGGCGGCGACCCAGCATAGCATAGCGCATTTTACTCGAGCCGCATAACGGGAGACTCCACCGAAGGCTGCGGCCTCACCCAACACTTCCTCGTCGGGGACGATTTGGCCGCGGGATCGCATCATAGTGCGGAACTCATCGATCAGTTCCCTGACCTCTGCCCGATCCAGTCCTTTGAGTAGATCGCTCAGCACGGAAGCCGAGGCCATCGAGATAGCACAGCCCGCACCGTCCCAACTCAGCGCTTCGACTCGATCCCCTTCAAGATCGAGCCGGACGGTGATCTCATCGCCACAGACCGGGTTCAGCTGATGCGAAGAGGCACTGCGGACGCCGTCACTCCCTGGGGGTTCAGCCAGCGGAGAGCCGTGCCTGGCCTTCGAATGTTCCAAGATGATGCTCTGATACAACGAGTCCAAACCACTCATCGATTCATCACCCCAGTCCAAAGTAGCCACGGACCTCGGAGACCCCTTGCAGGAAGGCCTCAACCTCAGCCGTGGTGGTGTATAGATAGCCACTGGCCCGGGTGCTTGCGGTCAACCCAAGCCTGCGATGCAGCGGTTGTGCGCAATGGTGACCAACCCGCACGGCGATGCCTCGGTCATCCAGGAACTGGCCGACGTCGTGCGCGTGCACACCCTCTACATCAAAAGCCGCCAGACCCAGCCGTTCCACACCGGGAGCCGGGCCGAGTACCCGGACGCCGGGAATCTCCGCCAAACCGGATACCAGCAATTGCCCAAGCTGCGCTTCCCAAGCGGCAATCCGGGACATGCCGGTTTCGCTCAGATAATTGGCCGCAACTGCCCAGGCAATCGCCTGCGAGATACGTTGGGTGCCGGCCTCAAAGCGCTGCGGCGGCGGCAAGTACCCGGCGGATTCCATCGTGACCGAGGTGATCATCGAACCGCCGGTCAGGAAGGGAGGCATTGCGCTGAGCAGCTCGGCGCGGCCATAGAGCGCGCCGATGCCGGTAGGGGCCAGCATCTTATGCCCGGAAAACACCGCAAAATCAACATCCAAGGCTTTTACGTCGACCGGAAGGTGCGGCACCGACTGGCAAGCGTCCAACACCACTAAGGCACCAACCCGATGGGCTAATTCGACAAGTTGCTGGACAGGATTGATGGTACCCAGCACGTTCGAGGCGTGAGAGAAGGCGAAAATTCTGGTCCGCGGCCCGATCAGTTCCGCGGCCCGCTCAAGGTCCAGCTCGCCGTCGTCGGTAATCGGCACGAATTTCAGGCTGGCCCCGGTCCTCCGGGCCAGTTCCTGCCAAGGGATAAGGTTCGCGTGGTGCTCCATCTCGGTCACCAAAAGCTCATCACCCGGGCCGAGCGCGAACCGCTTGGCTTCCGTGCTCACCTCCCCAATGCTGGCATTAGAGAAGGAATAGGCCAGCAGGTTGAGCGCCTCGGTGGCATTGGAGGTCCAGACCAGTTCGTTTTCTTCCGCCCCAATAAAGCTGGCGACGACGGCGCGGGCGGACTCATAAGCTTCGGTCGCCTCCACGGCGAGCCAGTGCGCACCGCGATGGACGGCGGCGTTGCGCTGTTCGTAGAATTCTTGCTCGGCTTCCATCACGCTCAGCGGGTTCTGCGAGGTGGCGCCGGAATCCAGGTAGATCAAGGGAGAGCCATTAACCTCTTGATGCAGCACCGGGAAGTCATTGCGAATGCGTAGCACTTCGATATCAGTCAATGGTGAATCAGTCACTTAACAATTCTCCCACGCTTCACGCGATTGCTTCGGGCCGGAATGCCCTCCGAGCCTATTTAGGGGCGTGAAACTTCTGCTGTGCCTCCAGCAGACCGGTCAGGATAAGGGTTTCGGCGGCGTCCGCGGCATCCTGGATCAGGAACGGTAATTCCTTCTTCTCCGCTGCGGAAAAACCATTCAAGACATGATCCGAGGCGCTGCCGTGCGAGGGGCGGCCCACTCCCACCCGAACCCGGTAATAGTCCTTGGTGCTCAGGGTTCGGCTGATATCGCGCAAGCCGTTGTGGCCGCCCTCTCCGCCGCCAAGCTTGAGCTTGATGGTGTTGAAGGGCAGGTCGATCTCATCTTGGAGCACAATGGTGTGATCGGCCGGGATGCCGAAGAATTTAGCGAGCGCGGCCGTGGGTGCACCGCTTAGGTTCATAAAGGTCTGGGGTTTAGCCAGCACCAGTTTGGGCCGCTCGCCCTCCGAGTCACGCTGGGTGAGCCGCCCTTCGGCGAGCAGGGCTCGGGATTTATGGCTGCGGAAGCTCGCGCCAATCCGTCCGGCTAGTTCGTCGGCTACCAGGAAGCCAATATTGTGCCGGGTACGACTGTAGTCGGGCCCGGGGTTACCGAGCCCGACTACTAGCCAGGTATTGCTCATCTACCGTGAAGGACCGGAATTACTCGGCGGCAGGGGCTTCGGCGGCGGGAGCTGCCTCAGCACCCTCGCTCTCCTCGCCCAGATCCTGAACGGACGGCTCGGAGATGTTCACGATCAACGTCTCGGCGTCGGTCAGCAAGGAAACACCCTTGGGCAGTTCCAGATCGGAGGCGTGCAGGTGCTGGCCTGCCACGCGGCCCTCGATGCTGACCTCCAGGTGCGCGGGGAGGTGAGTAGCCTCGGCCTCAACGCTGACCACATTGGCTTCCTGGTTGGAGACGGCGCCCGGGGCAACCTCACCAATCAGGATGACGGGGATATCGACGGTGACCTTCTCGCCGCGGCGCACGGTCAGCAGGTCGATGTGCTCGATGATCTGCAGTACGGGATCACGCTGGATGTCCTTGACCAGGGCCAGGTGCTCCTCGCCGTTAATGTCGAGGGTAAGCAGTGCGTTAGCGGCACGGGCAGCACGGGTGGTTTCCCGCTCCGGAAGCGCGATGTGTAACGGCTCAGCGCCGTGGCCGTAAATGACGGCGGGGATCTGGTTAGCGCGGCGGGCCCGACGAGCGGCGCCCTTACCGAATTCGGTGCGCAGTTGCGCGGCAAGCTTGATATCAGCCATGAGAACTCCTTCTAGATTGTTCGAGCAAGGACGACTGGGTCGAAACCTCGGAAGGAGTTCGAACCGTGTCGATCACGGAAAACCAAAGGTCTTCCCTCGCCAAGGTACCGACCAAGTTTAGCACCGTTTTTCCGCGCGAATTCGCGTCCTAGTCACCAATTCGCCTGAACTAACAGGCGAATCCGAGACCAAGGCGCGAACTCGCGTGAAAAGAGTGGAGCGCCCCAATCCCTAGGCTTGGCCGTCGAAGAGGGAGGTGACGGAGCCGTCCTCGAAAACCTGCCGGATGGCGTTGGCGATCAGCGGTGCAATCGAGAGCACGGTGAGCGAGGGGAAACGCTTCTCCGGCGGAATCGGCAAGGTGTTGGTCACCACTACCTCGCGAGCACCGCATTCGGCCAGTCGCTGTGCGGCTGGATCGGAGAAGACGGCATGCGTTGCCGCGATGATGACGTCCCGGGCTCCGGCGTCTTTGAGGACCTTGACGGCTCCGGCAATGGTCCCGCCGGTATCGATCATGTCGTCAATCAACACACAGGTGCGACCCTCAATCTGGCCCACCACCTGCTTGGAAACAGCCTGGTTGGGCATGGTCAGGTCCCGGCTCTTGTGCACGAAGGCCAGCGGTGCCCCACCCAAGCGGTCCGCCCACTGCTCGGCTACCCGGACTCGACCGGTGTCCGGGGAGACCACGGTGATCTCTTCGACGTTGACCTTGGTGCGGATGTAGTCAGCCAATAAGGGAGTGGCCATCAGGTGATCCACCGGGCCATCGAAGAAGCCCTGGATTTGGGCGGTGTGCAGATCCACGCTGAGCAATCGATTGGCACCGGCGGTTTTGTACATATCGGCCACCAGCCGGGCAGAAATCGGCTCCCGACCGCGGCCCTTTTTGTCCTGCCGCGCGTAGGGGTAGAAGGGCGAGACCACGGTAATTCGCTTGGCCGAGGCGCGCTTGAGTGAATCGATCAAAATGAGCTGCTCCATCAACCAGTGATTGAGCGGAGCCGGATGGGCTTGCAGAACGAAAACGTCGGTACCACGCACGCTCTGCGCAGAACGGACGTAGATCTCTCCGTTGGCAAAGTCATAAGCGTCGATGGGCAGTAACTCAGTACCCAGTTCGGCCGCAATCTGCTGAGCCAGCTCCGGATGGGCGCGGCCGGAGGCCAAGAGCAGTTTCTTCTCGCCGTGGGCGGTAATTGCACTCATAACTACTTGCCTTCCCCTGATGGAGCATCGATCGACTGGTTGGATGAAGCTTCGAGAGCAGTCAGGGCGGCTTGCGCCAGCTCGGCCGAGCGCGATCCAGGCCGGTGATTAATAACCCATTCCTCGGCATTGCGCTGAGCGGCGATGCTGAGGGCCAGGGCACCCGGTGGCACCGAATTGCGCAGCACAGCTCCGGCGCCGCTGTAGGCGCCGTCGCCGACCTCCACGGGGGCCACGAAAACAGTGTTGGAACCGGTGCGCACCCCGGAGCCGATCACGGTGCGGTGCTTCTTCTCGCCGTCGTAATTAGCAGTGATATTGCCGCAGCCAATATTGGTGTCTTCACCGATCTCCGCATCGCCGGCATAACCGAGGTGGGAAAGCTTGGAGCGTGCGCCGATCCGGACGTTCTTCGTCTCGTAGAAGGCTCCGATTTTGCCTTGCTCCCCCAGCACAGTGCCGGGACGCAGGTAGCTAAAGGGTCCCACGCTGGCACCGGCCGAGATGATGGCTCCCGAACCATGGCTGCGGGTAACCGTGGCGGCTTCGCCGATCTGCACATCGGTGAGGGTGCAATCCGGCCCCACCACTGCGTCGCGCTCGACAGTGGTGTTGCCGTGCAACTGGATTCCGGGGAGCAGGGTGACGTCCTCGGCCAGCACCACCTGAACATCAATCCAGGTGCTGGCGGGATCCACCACGCTCACCCCGGCACGCATCCACGTCTCCAGCAGCCTTCGGTTCAATTCAGCGCCTAGCGCGGCGAGCTGCACCCTGTCGTTGGCGCCCTCAACCTGCCAGCGGTCATCGGTCGCGACGGCGGCGACCCGGCCGCCGTCCTGCGCTGCCAAGCTCAACACATCGGTCAGGTACATCTCGCCCTGCGCGTTATCCGTGGTGACCTGGTCCAGTGCCTTGCGCAGCACCGCAGCGTCGAAGGCATAGATACCGGAGTTGATCTCCCGGATTTCCCGTTCGGCTTCCGAGGCGTCCTTATGCTCGCGGATGCCGGAGACCGTGCCATCGGCGGAGCGCAGAATACGGCCGTAACCGCTCGCGTCGTCGAGTACCGCGCTCAGCACGGTGACGGCATTGGCCTCGCTGCGGTGATGCTCAACCAGTTCCCGCAGGAGTTCGGTGGTCAGCAGCGGTACATCGCCATAGCTCACCACCACGGTGCCGACGGCGTCGGGCATGGCTTCCAGGGCTACCTGCACCGCACGTCCGGTGCCAGGGATCTCGTCCTGGTCCACGATCAGTGCGGCCGGATCGAGCTGGGAAATCTTCGCGGCGACCAGATCGCGTTCATGCCGGACCACTGCAGCCAAGCGCTGTGGCTTCAAGCCACGTGCCGCGGCAAGCGCGTGACCGATCATCGGCAGGCCGCCAATTTCATGCAGAATCTTCGGCGTTCGGGATTTCATTCTGGTGCCGGCTCCGGCAGCTAGGACTATGACCGAGAGTTCGGTGGCCTCAGGGGCCTCGGACGGCACGGAATTCAACCTGAGCACTCCTGTTGTTCGCTTGCGCTTGCCCCAGCCGCTCGGCGAACGACCGGTACTGGGTGATGAGGACCATTCTACCTAGTCGATGCCCCCACACCCTTCCCGACGCAAACCGCCGGGGTTCCGCCCATAGGATTCGAACCTATACTCCACAGCTCCAAAGGCTGGGGTGCTGCCATTACACCAGAGCGGATCGTGCACTGTTGGCACGGACATCTAGTCTGCCATGACTGCGGCCCACTGCGCGAGTCGAGCGCGGAAAGGATGGCCCCAAGCCGCCCTTAGCCCAGCACTTCAGCCGCCTCAAGCCACTCCAGCTCCAAGTTCTCCTTTTCTTGCTGCAGCTCGCGGAGCGAGGCGTTCAGCTGTCCCAGTTGATCAAAGTCTCCGGACATGGAGGCCTCCTCCATTTGCTGGTGGACCCGTTCTTCCTGCTGAGTGAGCTTCGCCAGTTGGCGCTCGATCCGGTTCACATCCTTGCGAGCTTGCCGCAAATCGGCCTCCGAAGCACCCTGGCTTGAAACCGCCTGCGGCGCTGAGGCGACTGCCGCCTCCATGCCGTGCCGCAGCTCCAAATACTGATCCACGCCGCCCGGCAAATCCCGCAATTTTGCATCGCCCAGCAGCGCCATCTGACGATCGGTCACCCGTTCCAGCAGGTAACGGTCGTGAGAAACCACCACCAGGGTTCCGGGCCAGCCGTCAAGCAAGTCCTCCACGGCAGCCAAGGTGTCGGTGTCCAGGTCATTGGTGGGCTCATCGAGCATCAGCACATTCGGCTCCCCCACCAGCAACCGCAGTAGTTGCAAACGACGGCGCTCACCACCGGAAAGCTCGCGGACCGGCGTCCACTGTTTGTCCTTGCTGAACCCGAGCTGCTCGACCAACTGCCCGGCCGTAACCTCTCGGCCACCGATGCTGACCACTCGCTTCTCGGCTTCGATCACCTCAAGAACCCGCAGCTCGGAAACCTCATCGAGTTCGGTGACCTCCTGGCTGAGCAGGGCGGTCTGCACGGTCTTACCGCGTTTTAACCGGCCCGAGTCCGGTGCCAACTGGCCGTTGAGCAGTCGCAGCAGGCTGGTCTTCCCCGCCCCGTTGACCCCGACAATGCCGAGCCGTTCGCCGGGAGCAAGCCGCAGCGTGAGCTTATCGAAGAGGGTGCTCTCCCCCAGCCTCAGGCTGACGTTCTCAAGATCCAGCACGTCCTTGCCCAGCCGTGCGGTGGCGAGCTTATTCAAGGCCACGGTGTCTCGCGCCAGCGGCACATCGGCGATTAATTGGTTCGCCGCTTCGATCCGGAACTTAGGCTTTGCGGTACGGGCCGGGGCACCGCGGCGCAGCCAGGCCAGTTCCTTTTTGACCAGTTGAACCCGCTTGTTCTCCACCACCGAAGCCATTCGATCCCGCTCTGCCCGGGCCAGCACATAGGCGGCATATCCGCCGTCGAAGGCGTCAACGGTGGCGTCATGGACCTCCCAGGTCCGATTACACACCTCGTCCAGGAACCAGCGATCGTGGGTAACCACCAGGAAGGCGCCCTCGTTGGCTCGCCAACGGGTTTTTAAGTGTTCGGCAAGCCAGGCCACGCCTTCCACATCGAGATGGTTAGTGGGCTCGTCCAGCATGATCACCTCATGCTCACCGATCAGCAGTTTAGCCAAGGCCACTCGGCGCTTCTGACCGCCGGAAAGCGATGACACCTTGGCTTCCCAATCGACTTCACTGACCAAGCCACCCATCACTTCTCGGACCTTGGGATTTGCCGCCCACTGGTGCTGTGCGCTTTGGTCGTGGGCGCGTTCACCGACAATCGCGGCACCCACAGTGGAATCGCCGTCGAGCACATCGGATTGATCCAGGTAACCCACATTCAGTCCGCGACGGGCAGCCACCCGGCCGGAATCAGGGCTCTGCCGTCCGGCCAGTAACCGCATCAGGGTGGACTTTCCGTCGCCATTGCGCCCCACCATGCCGATCCGGTCGCCGTCCTCCAGCCCAAGGGTGAGCGAATCGAGCACCGTACGGCTCGCGAAGTGGACGGTGAGGCTTTCGCCGCCTAGTAAATGTGCCAAGGTGTCCTTCGAACTAGTGAATCAAATCGGAGACGATTTTTGCACCATGCACGGGCGAATGCACAGCGAGCGCGCTTCGTCCCGAGAGGCTTAGTCGCTCGGCGAGCTCCGCGGCATGTTCCTCGGAACTCGCAAGCAAGGCCACGGTTGGCCCGGAACCGGAGACGATACTCGCCAGTGCACCGAATTCAGTACCCTGTTCCAGCATTTCGGCAAGTTGTGGGGCGAGCTTGGTGGCGGCCGGCTGTAGATCATTGTGCAGCACCCCGGCCAGGCTCTGGGCATCCCCTGCGCGCAGCGCACGCAGAATAGCCGGATCGATCTGTTCGGGCTCCTTTGGCTCCTTGCCGCGAGCCACCCGAAGCCGGTCCAGGGCGGTGAAAACGGTGGGGGTGGAAAGGCCGAAGTCTGCAAACACCAGGGCCCAGTGCAGCGGATTCGGAGCCAAAGCGGGCGTGAGCTCGTCACCAACCCCAAGCCCGACAGCGGCCCCTCCTAACAGCGCGAAGGGCACGTCCGCGCCCAGCTCAGCGGCCAGATGGGTCAGCTCCTCACGGGATAGCCCCGAGTTCCAGAGCGCATCGCAGGCGAGCAGGGTCGCTGCTGCATCGGCCGAACCGCCGCCCATCCCGCCCGAGATCGGTACCCGCTTGGTGATCTCCAGGTGCACGCCGGTGGCCTGCTCACTCACATCGGCCATTAGCCGGGCGGCCCGGACTGCCAGGTTACTTTCGTCCAAGGGAAGATTCTGTCCCAGGGATCCTGCTCTCAGGCTTACCGTGATTTCTCCCGCGGGCGCGGTGGTTGCCGCGATTTCCTCGTAAAGGGACACTGCCAAGTAGACACTGGCCACCGAGTGGTAACCATCGTCCCGGAGCGGTCCTACCGAAAAGGAGACATTGATCTTCCCTGGGGCCTTCACCCGGACGGTGCGGCGCTGCGTAGGAGCCGGTGCTGGGGTGGCGCGTGATGGCGTCATAGCCCTAACCTATCAATGCTTGGGCCTCTCAACGCTCGGGAGCTCAGGAGTCCAGCCTGGCTTCGGCGATCCTGGCAAAGGCGGTAACGTCCAAGACTTCGCCGCGGGCGCTGGGATCAACTCCGGCGGCCAGGATGAGTTCCTCGGCGCGCGCGCCACTACCGGCCCAACCGGAGAGCGCGGCCCGCAAAGTTTTACGCCGCTGGGCGAAGGCCGCATCGATAACCTCAAAGACCTGAGCCCGCTCGGCGCGGCACTGCGGAGGTTCGCGGCGGATGAACTCAACCAGCCCGGAAGAGATCTTGGGGGCTGGCCAGAAAACGTTCATTCCAATCACGCCAGCTTTGCGGACCCCGGCGTACCAGGCCGCCTTGACCGAGGGAACCCCATAGGTTTTATTTCCGGGGGTCGCGGCTAAGCGGTCCGCCACCTCGTCCTGAACCATCACCAGCCCATGCTGCAAGGACGGGAAGTGCTCCAGTAGGTGCAGTACCACGGGAACGGCAACGTTATAGGGCAGATTGGCCACCAGCGCGGTCGGCTGCCCCGGTAGTTCGGTGACCTTGAGCGCGTCGGCGGCAACGACGTCGAGCGCGGCCACCTTTTCCGGCCGAAATTCGGCAATGGTTTTCGGTAGCCGAGCGGCCAGCCTCGAATCTATTTCGACGGCGATCACCCGCTCAGCGGCATCCAGCAAGCCTAGCGTCAGCGAACCCAGACCCGGCCCAACCTCTAGCACGGTTTCCCCGGGCTGCAACTGGGCAGCCAGCACGATCCGCCGAATGGTGTTGCCGTCAATGACGAAGTTCTGCCCCAGCGTCTTGGTGGGCCGAAGATCAAGTTCGGCCGCCAATCGGCGGATGTCGGCAGCCCCCAATAATGGCAAAGGGGATTCAGTATTGGACGGCGGCAAGCTCACCAGGGAAGTCTACTAGCCGGCAGCGCCCGCGCAGCCCCACGGTCCCAGTCCAGCCTTGGCGTAGTACGTGTTTGCGACTGCGATCTGCTGGGCCCGGGTAGCCAAGTCGGCGCGCGGGGCGTAAGCGCCACCACCGTTGGCGAGCCAGGAACCGGCGTCGAACTGCAGTCCACCGTAGTAGCCGTTACCCGTGTTGATCGCCCAGTTTCCGCCGGACTCGCACTGCGCAATCCGATCCCACATGCCATCGTTCGCGGTGGCCGGAGGCGTTGCCCCGGTATTTGAAGCGGTGCTGGTCTTCGTGTCAGCACTGCTCGTGTCGGTGCTGCTCGCATCGGTGCTGGTATCGGTTGTCTTCGGCCGGTCCTTGCCACCGATGGTGACCTTCTGAGTCACCGGAGCCACGCTCTCAACCTGGCTCAGCAGCGTCCGGTTCACCTCGTGACCGTCGATGGTGAGAATCTGATAAGTCTTGTCGAGCTTACCCACCACACCCTGCTGCGTTACCTTCTTCTCATCCTTGAAAGTCTTAGGGTCAACCGTTTCCACCGTCTGGAAGGGCACGTCCTGGCTCAGCGTCGCCTTGCCGTCCGTCTTCAGGCGGGAAACCTTGATCACCATATCGGCCACAACAGGGGCGGAACCGGGAACGGAGACCAGGTCCTTGGCTCCCACCGTCACGCCAGCTGCCTTGAGCACATCGGCAACCTTGGTCGCCGTCGTGGTCTGCACCTTCCGCTTACCATCGGCAATCACCTGAACCTCTTTCGGGGTGGTGATTTCCAGCTGAGTTCCGTCTTCGGCTAAGGGGGTGTCCTGGGCGACATTGACCACCGCGTTGGAAGCGACGCCCAGTTGACTGATCAGATCGGCAACCTTACCTGCGTAGGTCTGCACCACGGTCTGCGCACCATCGAGGGTGACCGTGACATCCTTTGAGGTGTTCACCGTAATGGTGGAACCATTGGAAACCGAGGCGTCCAGGGCCGGAGCGACATTGTCCTGGGCGGAAACCTTCACATTGGCGCTGTGCAGAACATCGGCCACCGAACCGCCAAAGGTCTGCACCGAGCTTTGCGCTCCATCCACCGTCAGTTTGACGGTTTTATTGGCGCTGATGAATCCGACCAAACCAATCACCAGTGCAATAAGCACCAGCGACTGCCCACCGATTTTCACCCAGCTCAACTTGCCATTACTTGTGAAGAAATTCGCCACAAAGAACTCTTAACTACTCAAGGGTCCGGGCACGGAGACAAGCGCATAGCGATCAACTGACCCGGTACAGACCGAGCCCGATGGGCATAACGCACCGCCTGCACCTGAAAATAGCCGCGAAAAGCTATGTTTTCACGGCTGACGTGAGCCCTCCGAGTTGCCTCGACGAGGGTTCACGTTTCTAGAACCTTCAAGTGCGACGATGTCCGCAGGTCTTCCCCGACCCCGGCTATTCCCCTCCACTGTAACCGAACCGTTACCAATTCACCAAGAAAAGTAACAAAATGATGTGAGCCAGGACACATTACTGTCACCTCGGGCACCGTTTCAGCCTTAGGCAGCATTAGTCCCAGGAGCCATAAACAGCCTCGGTATTAGCTCTCAACTGAGCCCCGAATTTGGCCAGATCCGCTGCCCTCAGCTGAGCCATCGATCGCACCGTATAGGGCACCAAATAGCTCGCATTCGGCTGCCCGCGGAAGGGGTGCGGGGTGAGGAAAGGTGCATCGGTTTCCACCATTAGCAGCTCCTCTTCCGCCAGCAATAACGCTTCCCGCAAGGGGGCAGCATTCTTGAAGGTCACGGTTCCAGCAAAGGACATGTACCAGCCCTGCTCATTGCAGATCTTGGCCAGCTCGGCATCGCCCGAAAAGCAGTGGAAAACCACCGTGTCCGGCGCCCCCTCCTCACGAAGCAGCCGGATAACATCCTGATGCGCGTCCCGGTCATGGATCTGCAGGGCCAGCCCGAGCCGCTTAGCCACATCGATATGCCGACGAAAGGAGTGGTGCTGCTGCTCCCGACCGTCCACGCCGGTGCGGAAATAGTCCAGGCCGGTCTCGCCAATGGCTCGGATCCTGGGATGCGCGGCGAGTTCTTCGATTTCCTGCAGGGCGGCCTCTAGCGACCCGCTTTCAGCCAGCAACGGGGCATCATTGGGATGGATCGCCACCGCTCCAAGCAGCCGTCGGTCCGCTTGCACCGCTGCCACCGTAAATCGGGACGATTCCAGATCACAGCCCACTTGGACCGCCCCTTGCACTCCGACCGCCTGTGCAGCATCCAAGGCCTGGCGAACGGAGACTTCCAGTAGCCCGTCGCGGAAGTCCAAATGGGTGTGGTTATCGATCACCGGCTCGGGAAGCGGCTCCGGCGCGGGTGGGTAATCGAGCTTGCGACGGCGGCCGCCCTCGTCCACCGAAGCGCGAGCCTGGCTGGAGTCTAAGGATGCTTCGACGTCGTCCGGGGCACGGTAGGCCAGCGGGATCTCAGAACTCATGGACACCACTCTAACCAGCTAAGGACGCCCAACAAGCTCCCGGATTGGCGGCGGAACCCGGCGCACCCTGCCAAGCACCGGGCCAAGATAGTAACCTTGATCACACCAGCCAAGCGAGCAGGTAGATGTGGGGAGCATTAGATTGAGTCAACCGCAGTTTCACACCGAACAAAATCATCGTGACCAGCACCCTGTTCCGGCAACTGTTTCAGCGGAGCAATTCCAACTTCTCAGCAGCAATATTCTTCGCGAGATCAACACCGTAATGGATGGCAAGGCGGAAGCCGCTCGATTGGCGCTGACCGTTTTGCTTGCCGAGGGTCATTTACTGCTGGAGGACGTTCCTGGAGTGGGCAAGACCATGTTGGCCAAAACCCTGGCCCGCACCATTGACTGCTCGGTGAGCAGAATCCAGTTCACCCCGGACCTGCTGCCCTCCGATGTCACCGGAGTTTCAATCTTCAACCAGGCATCTCAACAGTTCGAATTCAGGCCCGGTGCTGTTTTCGCCAATATTGTGATCGGTGACGAGATCAACCGAGCCTCCGCGAAAACCCAGTCGGCGCTACTGGAATGCATGGAGGAACACCAGGTCACGGTGGACGGGCAGTCCTACTCGCTGGGTGAACCGTTCATGGTGATAGCCACCCAGAACCCGATCGAGATGGAAGGCACCTACCCGCTACCGGAAGCCCAGCGTGACCGCTTTATGGCGAGGATTTCAATGGGCTATCCCGATGCGGCGGCGGAGCTCGAAATGTTGGAAACCCATCAGTCGGTCTCACCGCTCAACGAAGTGCGTCCGGTGGCCACCGGAAACGATATTGCCGCCATGATCAGAACGGTCCACTCAATCTATGTCTCCCCCGCGGTCAAAGAATATATTGTCGCGCTGGGGCAAAGTACCCGGGAGCATCCGCAGATCAGGCTCGGCGCTAGCCCCCGCGCACTTCTACAACTGCTGCGGGCCGCCAAGGCCACAGCTGCCCTAGCCAAACGCGACTTCGTGCTTCCCGATGACGTTTCAGCCATTGCTGGCGCTGTGCTCTCACACCGGATCATTCTGGACCGCAAGGCGGTGGGAGCCGGGGAGACGCCGGGCGGCATCCTCACCGCTATCCTGGCCAAGCTGCCGGTACCGCAGCAGAGCTCCCCACGGGGTTAATACCGTGGAAGCGTCTAGAGCCAAGTTTCTCAGCACCCGAGGGTGGGGGCTGATTGGCGGGGGCTTGTTCTGCATCGTGCTGGCTCAAATCATGGGTCGCAAGGATTTACTCACGCTGGGACTCTTCCTGTTCCTGCTGCCGCTACTGGCCGCCCTCGGGCTGCGTTTCATCGCCCCCAAATTCACCGTTTATCGGGAGTTCGAGCCGGCTGTCGTCGAAGCCGGTTCCACCACAGCGGTTGACCTGGCAATCGCCAGCCCGGCCAAACTCGGCGCTAAAGTCCGGATGCGGGAGACCCTGCCGGGCAGATTCGGACGCTCCCCGGAATTCAGTTACCCCGGTCGGGTGCAGAACACGGCCGACGTCGGGCAGCGCAGCTCGCGCTATCAGTATCACTTGCGCTCGGCTAACCGCGGACAGTTCGTGATTGGTCCGGTCAGCGCCGAGCTTGGCGATGCCTTCGGCCTGAGTCACCATTTGCGTTCACTGCCCGGCACCGATGTTTTGACGGTCACCCCGCAGGCCGTTGAGCTGCCGATCAACGTGCTCTCCGGGGCGCGCGGCAGCGATGGAATGACGGCCACCCGGCAGCAAGCCAATCCGAGCGATGACGATGTGATGACTCGGGAGTATCGGCACGGCGATCCGATGCGCCGGGTGCATTGGCCAGCAACCGCTCGGCATGGCGAGCTGATGGTCCGGCAAGAGGAATCGGTCACCACGCCCGAGGCCACGATTCTGCTGGACCAACGGGCCAGCAGCTTTGGCCAGGCCGAAGGCTCAGCGCATCGGGGTTGGGAGGAGGAACATCCGGAGCTTCGAAGCACTGCAGGTTTTGAGTGGACGGTCGTGGCCGCGATATCCATCTGCACGCATTTGATCGAGCGGAATTTCGACCTGCGAATGCTTGATGTCTTGGGGCATCCGGGTTTGGCAAGTTCACGTTCCGCGCCGGAGCCGATGGTGGAGGAATACGCTGGCACGGCAGGGCTAGCCAGCATTGCGGAGTCTCTTGCCGCCCTTGAGCTCCAGGAATCCGGCACGGAAGAAGCCTTCAACGATCGGCTACTGGATCGGCTGTCGCTGAACAGGCAACGTGGGCCGATCATCGCACTGCTCGGACAGCTGAGTCCCGATCAGGCACGAACCCTAGCTCCAGCCATCGAGGGCGCCACGGCGGGCTGTGCCATCATCGTCTCCGCTCATCCGGAAGGCGTCGATGAGGCCGGAGCAATCCTCCGACAGGCGGGCTGGCGGGTGGTGCAAGTCGATGAACATAGCAGTCTGGCCGGCGCCTGGAGCTCCTTCGACACCCGCCCGGTGGAGGACCTGGCGGGATATTATTCCGACGCTCAACCAGGACGGCGGCCATGACCTCGCTGCTGGAACACCGGGAGCAGGCCACTCACCAGGCGCAAAAGTCCTCGAAGCGGCAACAGCGGCCACGGCCGGGCTCCGCTCCCTGGGCGATGGCAGCAGCCATCTTCTTGGCCATCTGCGGTACCTCGATTGGCATGGTTGGGGTGTTGCGTGGCAGTAATTGGATTTTCCCCATCGCCTTGACCGTTGGTACCGTGCTGGCTGCTATTGCACTGAGTCGAACGCTCAGGTTGCCTTCAGCCCTGGCGCCCGCCTTCGGTGCCGTGGCGCTGGTTCTGGTGTTGGATCTGTTGTTCTTTGCGGACACCGCCTTCCTGGGGCTGATTCCCAGCCAGGCTAGCCTGGAGCAACTCGGCCCACTGTTCCAGCAGACCTCCGATTCGGTGGTCCGGGAGGTTGCACCAATAGCGGTAAACCCCGGCGTGCTTTTTGTCCTCTGCTTGAGCATTGGTTTGATTACCATCCTGACCGACCTACTCGCCGTCGGACTACTCATGCCTGCTACCAGCGGCCTGCCCTTGGTGGCTATTGCACTGGTTCCTGCAATGATCAAGGCGGATAGTCTCGGAGTGCTCGGTTTCGTCCTGGGGGTCGCCGGCTACTTGCTCATTCTGGTCTCCAGCCGCCGTTTTCAATCGGATTCCGCTGGCCGAAGCTCCACCTCGCAGTGGCTGCGAGTCGGCTCGGTGGGCGCCGGGGCTCTGGTGCTAGCTCTGGTGCTATCGATCATCACCCCGGGTTTCACCTCGGGCACCTTCCCGCAAGGGTCTCGTTTCAACCCCTTCGGCCAGGTAGCCGGGCTAAGCCCTTTCCTTGCCCTGGGGAACGATCTGCGCAACCCCGATGGAGCAGGTCAGGTGATCTATGCGACCTCAGCGGATCATGCCCCCTATTTGCAGACCGTGACGATCGACAATTTCGACAGCGATAATTGGGAACCCACCGACCGGGGAAATGCCATCCAACTGGACGGCGAGATCTCCGATGCGTACGCAGCCCAGGGCGTCATCAACACCCAGGTGAGAACCCAGCTGAGCACGGCAAACTTCTCCAATAGCTGGCTCCCGGTTCCCTACGCGCCTCAGCAGGTGACCGGCCTGATCGGTCGCTGGAGTTTGGACCCCAAGACCTTGAGCATCAAGGCGATTGACCAGAATACTTTGGGTCAGTCATATCAGGTGCAGAGCCTTGAACCTGTGCTCACCCCGGAAATCCTGCGCAGCGCAGTTGGGCGGCCGAGGACCGGCTTTGATCCCATCTTTATGACCCTGCCGCAAAACACTCCCACGATCGTCCGCGAGCGGGCGCACGAGCTCACCGACCGCTCACCCACCCCCTATGACAAGGCAATGGCCATCCAGCAGTACCTCCGAGGCGAAAACTTCAGCTATTCACTACAAGCCCCGGTCTCCGGTGGCTACGACGGCAGCAGCATGGATGCACTGGCTAAGTTTCTGGAGGTGAAGAGCGGCTACTGCGTGCACTTCTCCGCCGCAATGGCATTGATGGCCCGGGTGGCGGGGATTCCAAGTCGAATCGCCGTTGGCTTCGCCCCCGGCACTAGTACCGGGCAAACGGTCACTGTGGGCGATCAAAAATGGAAGCAGTACACCGTGGATGCCCGGCTAGCTCACGCCTGGCCAGAATTGTATTTCGAAGGCCTGGGCTGGGTTCCCTTCGAGCCCACCCCGTCCCGCGGGCAGGTCCCCGATTACGCCATCCCGCCAAGCGGACCGATCTCCAACGATCAGCCACAGGATGAGGTACCTAAGCCCACCTCAAGCCGAAATCCCAGCGAGCAGCCGAGCACCCCAGAGCCTCAAGCCGTCGAAAGCGGAAACTCCTCCTCGGGCTTCAACCCATGGTGGATTGCCTTGCCGCTTGGCTTGCTGGCAGTTCTTGCCGTTCCGGCACTGAGCCGAGCAAGCCTACGACGACGGCGCGCTGCCACCGACTCGGCCACGTCGGCCTGGGGTGAGCTACGGGACAGCGCCGTCGATTATGGCGTGGACTACAGACCGAGTGACACGCCGCGACGCTTCGCGAACCGATTGAAAGACTCTGGCCAGGCCGGATCCAGCGAAATCACGACGCTGGTCCAGGACTTCGAGCGAAGCAGCTACGGACCACCGGGTGATTCCGGATCGAGCTTGAGCGCCGCGGCTCGTACCGAACTGGAGCACACCCGAACCTCGCTGCGCCTGCTGGCTCCCTTAGGGCGGCGCTGGCGCGCGGCCCTCTTACCGGCCTCCACGCTGCGCCGCTGGAGCTCCGGGGTGACTAAAGCGCTAAATCGACTACGCGGCTCCCGGGGGCACTAGCTCTCCTTAGCTGGGATCAGCGATGCCGATGTACTGCGTGTACAGGTATTCTTCGATACCCTCCAGGCCGCCCTCGCGGCCCAGACCGGACTGTTTGACGCCGCCAAAAGGCGCTGCCGCATTGGAAACCACCCCTGCGTTGAGGCCCAGCATGCCGGTCTCCAGCTTCTCCCCCATCCGCAGTCCGCGGTTCAGGTTCTGGGTGAAGACATAAGCCACCAGGCCGTATTCGGTGTTATTAGCCAGCCGAACGGCTTCTGCCTCATCCCGGAAGGTCACAATGGGTGCCACCGGTCCAAAGATCTCTTCGCTCAGGATCCGGGCATTGGCGGGCACATTGCTGAGCACAGTGGGCTGATAGAAGTAGCCGGGGCCCTCCACGGGCGCACCACCGGTTAGCGCCACGGCACCGCCAGAAACCGCGTCGGAGACCAGCTCGTGCACCTTGTCCCTACTCTTCTGGTCAATCAGCGGGCCGACCTTGGTGCTGTCCTCGATACCCGGCCCGGTGGTCATCTCGGCCACCTTGGCGGCAAATTTGGAGCTGAATTCTTCGGCCACTGACTCGTGCACGATAAAACGGTTAGCTGCGGTGCAGGCTTCGCCCATGTTCCGCAGTTTGGCGATCATTGCGCCAGCCACCGCGGCATCAAGATCGGCATCTTCAAATACCACGAACGGTGCATTGCCGCCGAGTTCCATTGAGGTTCGCAGCACATTGTGCGAGGCATCGGCTAGCAGCCGTTGACCAACTTCGGTGGAACCTGTGAAGGAGAGTTTGCGCAGTCGCGAATCCTTCACCAAGCCACCGGTGGTAGCACCGGCGGTGCTTGTGGTGATCACATTGAGTACGCCTGCGGGCAGACCGGCTTCAATCATCACCGCAGCGAATAGCTGCGAGGTCAAGGGGGTCAAGGCGGCGGGCTTGAGCACCATGGTGCAGCCCGCCGCGATGGCGGGGGCAATCTTGCGAGTGGCCATGGCTAGAGGGAAGTTCCAAGGCGTGATCAGCAGGCAGGGACCGACCGGCTTCTTGGTCACCAGCAACCGGGACTTACCATCCGGAGCCACCGAGTATCGCCCAAAGGCCCGTACCGCCTCTTCGGAGAACCAGCGTAGGAACTCGGAGCCATAGGCTACCTCGCCACGAGCTTCGGCCAGCGGCTTCCCCATTTCCAAGGTCATCAGCAGGGCAAAGTCATCCGCTCGCTCGGTAACTGCCTCAAAGGCTCGGCGCAGGATCTCGCCGCGTTCTCGGGGCGCAGTAGCAGCCCAGGATTCTTGTGCCGCGACGGCAGCATCCAGTGCGGCAGCAGCGTCGTCAGCTCCGGCATCGGAGATCGTCAGCAGTACCTCGCCGGTGGCGGGATTGTGCACGTCAAGGGTTTTCCCACTCGCTGCAGGCCGCCACTCACCACCCACCAGAAGACCGGTGGGTACCGACGCTAGAAGTGTTTTGATCCGATCAGCGGAGACAGTCATCGATCATCCTTGAGGTAGAGAGTGGGTTGGAGAATTATCCTCGCGTGTGCCTGCTCTCACGTTATTGCCGAGGATAGCCACTGTCCATGCACGTAAGGTCCTATTAAAGGGAAATTATTTGTGCATTTGACCAGCGTCTAGGAGCTTGATTTCGCAGCCAGCACAGCCTCATAGAGTTCCCTTTTGCTCACTGCCGAGGACTCCGCCACCATCGATACCGCGTCCTTGACTCGCATTCCACCGCTGGATAGCTCCAGCACCGCAGCAACCTGCTCCTCAATCGAACGCACGACGCCGGTGCTGCCGCCCACTACCACCGCAATCTCGCCCCGAACTTCGGAGGAAGAAGCCCAGGAGTGAAGTTCACTCAAAGAGCCACGCAACACTTCCTCGAAAGTTTTTGTCAGCTCTCGCGCCACCGCGGCTTTCCGGGTCCCACCGAAGGCCTCGGCCAGAGCACCCAACATGGGCTCCAAGCGATGCGGCGCCTCAAAGAAAACCAAGGTACGTTTTTCCGCGGCGAGTTCCAACAGCTTACTCATTCGCTCCCCTGCCTTGCGGGGCAGGAAGCCCTCGAAGCCGAAACGGTCAGTCGGCAGCCCGGAGAGGGCAAGCGCGGTTAGCACTGCCGAGGGGCCGGGGATTGCGGTGACTCGGGTACCGCTGGCAATGGCGGCCTGGACCAGCCGGTAACCGGGGTCAGAGACAGCCGGCATTCCGGCGTCGGAAACCATGAGCAGGTTCGCGCCGCCGCGGACCTGCTCAATCAGTTCCGCGGTTCGGCTCGCTTCATTATGTTCGTGGTAGCTGACGATTCTGCCGCTCACGCTCACCCCGAGCGTTGAAGCGAGCTTAAGCAGCCTACGGGTATCCTCGGCTGCAATCAGCTCGGCGGTAGCCAGCCATTCCAGCAATCTCGGTGAGGCATCGCCAGGATTGCCGATCGGGGTAGCACCGAGGACGATCTGACCGGCCGAATCGGCCTCCCGCGAGGACTGCATGCCTTCAAGCCTAGTCTCCGCCGCCATAGTTCCAAGACCCTCCCGGTAGCATGGCAGGGTGAGCCTGAACCTCCTCGACCCCGCGCCGCCGTCGCCCAGGTCCGCCAAGAAGCCAGCTGCTAGCTGGCTGGCCCACCCCAGGGGCGCTTTCAGCTACTCCCAATTGCTACGCAGACTGCAGGGCAATCGTTGGCGTTTCCTGGACACCCCCTTGTCGCTACGGCTCTGGTATTGGCTGACGCCGGTCCTGATGGCGGCCATCGGCGGGGTGCTGAGATTCGTCAATTTGGGCGATCCCAAAACGCTTGTCTTCGATGAAACCTATTACGTCAAAGACGCCTACTCCTTCCTGGTCAGCGGCTATGAGCGCGGCTGGACGGAGAAAGCCAACGATAAGTTCAATATCGGCGACTTCTCCGGCTTACTCAATACCCCCGAATATGTGGTCCATCCGCCGGTTGGCAAATGGATGATCGCCTTTGGGATGCAGATCTTCGGCCCTTCGAGCACTTTCGGCTGGCGCTTTAGCAGCGCCCTAGTCGGCACTCTTTCCATCCTGGTCGTGGCGTTACTGGCCCAGAAACTGTTCCGCTCCACCATTCTGGGCGGCATTGCCGGACTGTTCATGGCCATTGACGGGCACGCCATCGTGCAGTCCAGAACTGCGCTTCTGGACAACTTCGTAATGTTCTTCGCCCTACTCGCTTTTGCCGCGCTGGTGATGGACCGCGACGACGGCAGGAGACGCCTAGCTCGCAGGCTTGCGCTCAAGCTCTCCATCGAACCCAATAAAGCCGATTCCAAAGCCTTGCTCTACGGTCCCTGGCTAGGCATTCGGCCCTGGCGGATCGCGGCAGGCATTGCCTTGGGCTTGTGCACCGGGACCAAATGGTCGGGCCTGTTCTTCATCCTGGGTTTTGGTTTGCTGACCGTTTTCTGGGATATCAATGCGCGCCGGATCGCCGGGGTTCGGTATTGGTTCACGGGGGCTCTACTGAAGGACTCCCCCATTGCATTCCTGACCATCGTGCCGGTCGCACTGGCCACCTATTTGGCGAGTTGGACGGGCTGGTTCCTTTCCTCCGATGGCTGGGGACGGCAATGGGCAGCTAGTCACCCGTCGCCTGGTTGGGACTGGATTCCGGGGCCCTTGCGCTCGCTCTGGAATTATCATTTGGAGGCTTACTCCTTCCACACCGGCCTCGATTCGGATCATCCTTATAAGGCCAATGCTTGGTCTTGGTTTGTAATGGGTCGGCCCACCTCTTTTTACGCTGAATACCCGGATAATCAGTGCGGTTCGGACAAATGCGCCCAGGTGGTCTCCTCAATGGGTAATCCGCTGATCTGGTGGGCTGGCTCGGCCGCGCTGGTGTTCCTGATCGGTTATTGGATTCTGCGCCGGGATTGGCGTGCCGGAGGCATCCTGTGTGCCTGGGCGGTCGGTTATCTACCTTGGCTGATGTACCCGAACCGCACCATCTTCTTCTTTTACGCCATTGCCTACGAGCCCTATATGATCCTGGCTCTGGTGTTCTGCCTGGGACTGGTGTTAGGAAAGCCCAAGGACCCACCCTGGCGCAGACAACAAGGCGCCGTGATGGTCGGCTTCTTCGTGGTGCTCGCCGTGCTACTGAGTGCGTATTTCTATCCGATCTGGACGGCCGAGACCATTACCTATGACTATTGGCGGAGCCATATGTGGATGCCCAGTTGGATCTAAGCAGGTAGCCCTCAAGAATCGAGTACCCCTGAGAGGAGTCGGGAGATCGTGAAGGAAGCCAGTACCCCGCTGATCGTCGAGCTACCAGCCGAGTCGAATATCACCGACCTGCTGTTGGAACGAGTCCGCGCCGATCCACAGGCAGCGCTTTACGAACGCAAGATCGCCGGTCAGTGGGAACCTGTCAGCGCCCAAAACTTTCTGGAGCAGGCAAGCTCCTTGGCAAAGGGCCTCATCGCCTCGGGAATCAGCTCCGGTGACGCGGTGGCCGTGATGTCCGGCACCCGCTACGAGTGGAGTGTATTGGACTTCGCCATCTGGTTGGCTGGTGCCGTCACGGTACCGATATATGAGACCTCCTCGCGGAGCCAGATCGAATGGATCCTGGCAGATTCCGGGGCCCGGCTGGTGGTGGTGGAAGATGCCGGGAAACTTGAGCAATTGCGTGGCGTGATTAGCACCTCGGCGCTGCTCGGACAGGGACCGATTTCGCTCTGGTGCATTGAGGACGACGGCGACTCACCCCACCTCAGTGCCCTGGCCGCCGTCGGAAGCGGAGTGAGCGAGGCCGAACTAGAGGCCGCCCGCAGCACGGCTACGCTAGCTTCGGTTGCCTCCGTGGTCTATACCTCCGGAACCACCGGCCGACCCAAGGGTTGCGAAATCACGCATGGCAACTTCGCCTTGGTGGCCAAGAACGCCATCCCCTTCCTGCCCGAATTGCTCGCCACCGGCAATACCCGCGCGCTGATGTTCCTGCCCTTGGCGCATGTGCTCGCCAGGGCTGTCCAGGTGATCTGCCTGGCCTCCGGCACCACTCTGGGGCACAGCGGTAGCGTCAAGGAATTATTGGCTGATCTGGGCGATTTCCGGCCCACCTTCCTGCTGGTGGTGCCGAGGATCTACGAGAAAGTTCAGGAAGCTGCGCAGCTCAAAGCGGAAGAGTCTGGCCGGGGCCGGATTTTCGCTTGGGCATCGAGTACAGCCGTGCGCTATTCCCAGGCCCTCGATGCACGTTCCCGGGGTTTAGCCGGGCCGTCCCCGCTGCTGCGTACCCGGCACTGGGTCTTCGACAAATTGGTCTATGCGAAATTGCGTCAGACCTTCGGCGGACAAGCAAGATACACGGTTTCGGGTGCCAGTGCGCTCGGCGAACAACAAGCCCACTTCTTCCGAGGAGCGGGCATCGCGGTGCTCGAGGGTTATGGCCTCACCGAATCCACCGCTCCTTGCACGGTCAATACCCCGGAGCACACCCGCGTGGGCACGGTGGGCATTCCGTTGCCGGGCACCACCATCCGGATCGCGGACGACGGTGAGGTCCTGGTCAAGGGAATTGGCGTCTTCAAGGGTTACCACGCAAATCAGGCGGCCACCTCGGAAGCCTTTGTCGAGGACTTCTTCCGAACCGGTGACCTGGGATCCCTCGATTCGGACGGCTTCCTCACCATTACCGGTCGGAAAAAGGAACTAATCGTGACAGCCGGCGGCAAGAACGTCTCCCCCGGCCCGCTGGAGGCCGCACTGCGCAATTCCCCGCTGATTTCCCAGGCCGTGGTGCTCGGCGAAGGCAAGGCTTTTGTCAGCGCGCTACTGACCCTCGACGTAGCGGCTTTCGAGCGTTGGCGGGTTCAGCATGGCCTGAGCGTGGAGCTTCGGCAAGCGGATTCCTCCGCCCCACTCCGCGCCGAGCTCCAGCTGGCCGTCGACGCCGCGAATAGCACAGTTTCCCGAGCCGAATCCATTCGCGCCTTCGCCGTTCTGCCGGAGGATTTCAGCGTTGAGTCCGGGCAGTTGACTCCCTCACTCAAGGTCAAGCGCGCCACCGTGCTGAGCGATTACCAATCGGTCGTCGACCGCCTCTACCCCAAGCCTTAACCTCAAAGCGCGAGTTCGCGTCTAACTCTCGGATTCGCCTGTTTTTAGAGGCGAATCCGAGAGCGACAAGCGAACTCGCGCTAGGTAATCGGGCTAGGCGGCGGCTCGGCGGCCTTGGCTGGGTCGGCCGGCTTTAGCGGCCAATTCACGACGACGCCGGGTGGGCCAGCTGAAGGCGAAAGTCAGCGAAGCGGCCAGCAGAACCAGCACCCCGATAACGGCAGCGGAATCGGTCCAGAACTGCTCGGGGAATAGCCGAATCAGCGTATCCGAGAGCTGGAATGTCCAGGTTCCGTTGGCGAAGAAGAGCTCGTGGAAGTCGGTGAAGAAGCGCTCCCAGCCGAGCAGAGCGAAGACCGCGATCCCGATAATAATGACCAAGGTGGCAATGGAGCCCGCGAACAGCGCACGACGAACGCCGCCAACGCTACGCCGGGAAAGGTAGAACATCCCGATGATCATCAGCACCAGGAGGACCAGACCGATCAGCATCGAAATCTGATAAACACCCTTCACATCGGCCATATGACTCACCTCGCCCGGCTGGAAGAGCTTTGTGGTGCCGTCGCCACCCACCAGGTCACCGAGGAAACGAGGAGCGGTGAAATTGTTCAGGTAATCCACCGCGTAGGAGCCAAAGGTCACCCGGTCTTCAACCCCGAAGCCAAAGGTGTCAACAGGAAAGCCCGGACGGTTGTATTCAATCCAGAGGAATGCTGGAGTGGCAATTGCCCGAATCGCCAAGGTGAGCAGCACGATCGGGAAGAACACCGCGACCAAAACCTGCCAGATCCTCGGTGCCAAAGGGCGCACTTTTGCGGCCTGTTCCCGTTCGGCAGCCCGGCGTCCGACTTCTTCTTCCGGGGGCCGGATTGCCAACATGGTGGTCTCGGTTGGGACGTCCTTCTGAGCCGCGAGCGGAGCCTTCTGCAAGGCTTCCGGCTTCGGCTGCCCCACTTTCTCCTCGGCCTTCTCGGCGGGCTTCGCAGCCTTCTCCGCAGGTACGGCTGGCTTCTCGTTCGATTTTGCCGTCGGGGAAGCGGCGGCCATCCATCCGAAGGCGGGCTCGTTGCTGGCCGAGCTTTGGTGCTCCTTCAGCTCCTTGGCCAGGTCATCTGCTCCCTGCTGGGTGCTGCCGGTGGGGGTATCCGGTTTCTTGTCCTCAGGCTTGCCCGCGGGCGGCTGTACTTTTTCACTCACACAGCGAGATTACCCGCCCGAACCTGCCGGATCGCGCTGCCACCCCGCACGAAACCGGATTAGACCGCCGGAACTGTCGCTCCGGCGTCCTCCTCGGCGAGGTCCGAACTCCGGCCTGCCTTGAATGCTCGGCCGCCCAGCAGCAGCGCGTAACACCAATACGCCGCGAGAACAGCCGCTCCGATGCTGATCTTCAACCAAACCGGAAGCGGTGAAGGAGTAACAAAGCCTTCCACCAACCCAGAAACCAACAGCACCAGAACCAAGCCAATGGCTACCGTAATGAGCGAGCGCCCCTCCTGAGCCAAGGACTCGATACGGCGACGCGGGCCGGGAGCAATCCAAGCCCAGAAAATCCTCAGTCCCGCCGCTCCGGCAATGAAAATCGCTGTCATTTCCATCATGCCGTGCGGCAGAATGTAGCTGAAGAACACGTCTCCACGGTTATAGGCGAACATTACCCCCGCCGACATGCCAAGACTTGAGGCGTTCCCGTAAATCATCGCGGGCACAAAGACCCCGGTAATACCGAAGGCCACTGATTGAGCCGCGATCCAGGCGTTATTCGTCCAAACCTGGCCAGTGAAGGAGGCCGCGGGGTTCTCTGAATAGTAATTAACGAAGTCTTGCTCCACATACCGACGGAATTGCTCATCGCTGCCGAGCGCCTTGAGCACCTCAGGATTGCCGGATACCCACATCCCGTAGAACAAGGAGATCAGCACAAAGGCTACGCCGATGGAAACGGTGAGCCAGCGCAAGCGGTAAAACGCTACGGGAAGGGAGACCACGAAGAAAGTGGAAATGTCCTCAAAGACATTGGATCGAGCGCCGGTGAACTTGGTGCGGGCCTGAGCTAGCAGGGCGGAAAGCGAGGCCGAAAGCGCACCCTCCGGTGCCACCGATCGAATCATCGATAGATGGGTGGAGGTCGATTGGTATAATTTCAGCAGTTCGTCGGCCTCTTGTCCGCTCAGCCGACGGCGCGCGGAAAGCGCTTTGAGCCGGGCCCAATCGTCACGGTGCACCACGGTGAAAGCGTCCAAATCCACAACACCACCCTACTGGATGGCTCGGTCCGGGTGGCAGAGTCACATAGGCTTATCGGCATGAGCAGCATCGTCACGGGTGAAGCGGTTGTCCTGGAACTACGGCCTGCCTCTTTTGCGGCCCGCAGCCTAAGCGCCCTGATCGACGTAGTCACCATCGTGCTGCTCTACATTCTCAGCCTGCTCGTCATTTTCTCGACCATCCGGAACCTCGACCAGGCGGCAGGAACCGCAATTATTACCGGCCTACTGATCTTCTACACCGTCATTGTCCCGGTCACCCTCGAAACTCTGACTCGTGGGAAGTCGCTGGGCAAGTACGCGATGGGCCTACGAGTGGTGCGCGACGACGGTGGCTCCATCCGCTTCCGGCAAGCCTTAATCCGTGGCTTGCTGGGGTTCTTCGAGTTCTACATGAGCTTCGGCACCATCGCTTTTCTGGTGTCGATCTTCAATCAGAAGTCCAAGCGCCTCGGTGATCTGGTAGCCGGAACCTACGCAATGCGCGGGCGGGTGCCCGCCACCCCAGAACTACGGCTGAGCACGCCGCCCTATTTGCTGGGCTGGTCCCAACTGGCAGATATTGCCAGGCTGCCTGATGGACTTGCCCGCCGGATTTCGCAATTCCTTAACCAAGCCCCCAAGATGACCCCAGTTTCCCGGGATAATCTGGCTCGCAGCTTAGCCGACGAAGCGAGCGGATGGGTTTCCCCACCGCCACCCGCTGGCACCATGCCGGATGCGTTCTTAGTGGCCTTGAGTGTTGAGCGTCGAGAACGTGATTACCGTCGCCTGATAGCCGCCAAGGTCCGCTCGGACGCGCTGGGGGCCAGGCTCAATAGGCTGCCCTTCGAATAACTGCTCGTCCGCTACGGCTTAGCCATTTCCCGAAGCGTAGCTCTTGAAGGGGACGTTCCAATCGCCGAAGCCATCGTCATTGGCGATGGTCTCATTGGGTGAATTGATAACGTGCACCACGGAGCCGAACAGGAAGTTATCAAACATGAACTTCGCGTTAGGGGCGTCCATACCGATGCAACCGTGTGACAAGTTAGTCACGCCAATATAGGGCAAGGCGCTGTCGGTAGCCTGGTGAATGAACTCACCGCTGAGGCTGAGCCGGGTAGCATGTCGCACCGTGATCACCCCATAGTCGGCCGGATCGCCGGGCTTAAGGCCAATCGTGGAAGCCTTGAACACTGCAGGGTCCTGCTTATCCCGGAGCACCACCAGATAACCGGAGGCGGAGGGGAACCGTTCGTCACCCATGGTGACTGGAATGGTCTTGACCAGCTTGTCGTTCACGTAATACTTAGCAACGTGGTTGGCTGCATCCGCTTCAAGAACCTGCTTATCGCCGATCTTCATGGTGATGGTTTTGTTGAAGTTACCAATCTGACCATTTCCGAAGTCCACCCCGAAAAGCTTCATATCGACGGTAACGGTGCTGCCAGCCTTCCAGAAAGCGGCCGGCCGCCAGCGGACCATGGTATCGCCGTACCAACGGAACGCCCCGGTCTGGCCCGAAGTGGAAGTGACCTTAATGGCTTTTTCCACGGCCTTCTTGTTCAGCACAGGTTCACTAAACGTCAACTGCACGGGCTGCCCCACGCCCACAACTGAGCCGTCCGGGGTGTAGCTTGAGGCGTCGGCTTCATTGGCTGCGGGGACCGTGCTAAAGGTTTGTGTCTTGCTCGTTTCGTGATTGGCCTGATCCACCACGGTGAATTTGTAGGTGTAGCCGCTATCGAATTTGAGCTGCTCGCTTGCCGTCCAGGTGGAGCCGTCCGCGCTGATTGCACCCTTCACGTCCGCGCCGGAAGTGTTGTTGATCAAACTAACGCTTTTCACCGTGCCATTCGTTGCTTTGACGACGGCGGGAGTCGCCGGGTTGACCTGCAAGGCACCACTGGTGGGGGTAACCCCCACGGTCATCGGCTTGATCACCGGAGCCGCCAAGCTGGGATCGCTGTTTGCGGGTTTCTGAGCGTCCGAAGCATCCGAAGCGACCGAGGCAGCGTTGCTGCTGCTGTTCCAGGTCTGCGCGGTGGCCGCGCCTACCCCGCCAGCGACCGCCAAGGCACAGACCGTGGCGATAACGCCGATCTTCCAGCCCTTGCGGCTCTTTTTGGCCTGCTCAGTGGTTTCAGTCACAACTTGCTCCCCGCGCCGCAGCTCGCACCGGTCTCCCGGCAAAATGTATATCAATTATTTTATCCCATGCCCGAGCTTAAACCCGGCCATGACGTATCTCAGTCCGGCAACGAATTGCTGTGAAATCCTTAGTAGCGGTAATGCTCCGGCTTATAAGGGCCCGCAACGTCCACATCCAGGTATTCGGCCTGCTCCTTGCTCAACTCGCTCAGTTCGACGCCGAGCGCCGACAAATGCAGCCGGGCCACCTTTTCGTCCAAGATCTTCGGCAGCACATAGACCTGATCTTCGTACTCGCCGTTGCCATGCTTGCTGAACAACTCGATCTGAGCAATGGTCTGGTTTGCGAAGGAGTTGCTCATCACGAAGGAAGGATGCCCGGTGGCATTTCCTAGGTTGAGCAGCCTGCCCTCGGAGAGCACGATGATCGAACGCTCCTGCTCACCGCCCTGATCGAAGACCCATTCGTGCACCTGTGGCTTGATTTCAACCTTCTGCACACCAGGAACCCTGCCCAAACCAGCGATGTCTATCTCGTTATCAAAGTGGCCGATATTGCCGACGATCGCCTTGTTCTTCATGGCCAGCATCTGATCGGCCATGATCACGTCTTTATTGCCGGTGGTGGTGATGAAAATATCGCCTTGACCGAGCACCGAGTCGAGTTTGGCCACCTGGTAACCGTCCATTGCGGCTTGCAAGGCACAGATCGGATCTATCTCGGTCACAATGACCCGGGCACCTTGGCCCCGTAGCGCCTCGGCTGCACCTTTACCGACGTCTCCGTAGCCACAGACCACCGCGACCTTGCCGCCGATCAGCACATCGGTGGCGCGATTCAAACCGTCCGGCAAGGAATGCCGGATGCCGTACTTATTGTCGAACTTGCTCTTAGTCACCGAATCATTGACGTTAATGGCGGGGAAGAGCAGCTTGCCCTGTTCGGCGAGCTGGTAGAGCCTGTGTACGCCGGTCGTGGTCTCCTCGGTGACACCTTGGATCCGAGCGGCTATTTTGGTCCATTTCTGCTTGTCCTCGGCTTGGGCGGCACGCAGGCGTTCCAGCACAATCTGCCATTCCTCGGAGTCGTCTTCGGCGGCTGAGGGAACGCCGCCTGCCGCTTCGTACTCCACACCTTTGTGCACCAACATGGTGGCGTCGCCACCGTCGTCCAGAATCATATTGGGGCCAAGTTCCGGATCCTGGTCCGCGCCTGGCCAGCTCAGGATCTGTTCCGCCGTCCACCAATACTCTTCCAGTGATTCACCTTTCCAGGCGAAGACGGGAACACCGCTCGGGTTCTGCGCGGTCCCCCGGCCCACCACCACGGCGGCCGCGGCTTCATCCTGGGTAGAGAAGATATTGCAGGAGGCCCAGCGCACCTCAGCACCGAGGGCCACCAGGGTCTCGATTAGGACGGCGGTCTGCACCGTCATATGCAAAGAACCGGCGATCCGGGCTCCCTTGAGTGGTTGGCTCTCGCCAAACTCCGCGCGCAGGGACATCAGCCCGGGCATCTCGTGCTCGGCAAGCCGAATCTGGTGACGACCGGCTTCGGCTAATGAGATATCGGCGATTTTGTAATCGAAAGACACAAGGGCTCCTCAGGCGTTTTCGCCATGGCTGGGGGTGCTGGGACGATCTTCAGTGGCGCTGCTATAGGCCTCTGTGGGTAGCAGGATGGCGATGCCGTCCTGAATGGGGTAACGCAGCAGCTGCCGTTCGGGGCCGGGCAGTTCACCGATCAACTCATCGTTGTCCTGGTGAAGTCGCGAACCGGTAACTGGGCAGCGCAGGATGCTCAGTAAGCTGCTCTGAAGACGAGACATTTTCCTAGCCTACTGCGTTCGATTCAGTCCCGGAGAATTCTCAGGTGCCCTCGCCGGGTGGCGTGGCTCGGGCCGTCACCGCGCTCGGTAGGAGACTCCAGCGGAGGTGGGGTAGTGCGTTGCGCCGTGCCAGGGCCTGAGGGCTGCTCGGGTGGTTCGGCAGCCGCTTCCCGCACCGCATCGGCCAAGGCTAGGAGATCATCGGGATTGGGCGGCGGCGGACCGTCCGGCATTGCCAGTCGGAGCACTTCCCAGCCGCGCGGCGCGGTGAGCCGCTCGGCGTGCAGCGCACAGAGGTCATAGCTATGCGGCTCGGCGTAGGTAGCCAAGGGACCAAGCACAACCGTTGAATCCGCGTAGACATAGGTCAGCGTGGCTACCGCGGACCGCTGGCACCCAGAACGTGAACACTGACGCATCTTTCCCACGAATATGTAGCCTACCCGTCCGCGCAGACAGTTCACGCCAAGAACGGGATCGAAGGCGGAGATGTCGCTGGATCTGGCATCCAGGACTAGCATCGGAGTATGGAGTTCGAGCAGGTAAAAGGATGGCGGTTCAGGTTCGCCGCAACCGCCGAAAGCTCCGGAGCGGCAGCACATTCCGGGGGCAGATCCTTTCTGGAGCGACGCCGGGATCGGCACGGCCGTGGTCTACGCGGTGCGCTGCTGATAGCTCCGCTCCCCGGAGCCCGCAGCCGCTCGGAACGCTTCGACGATCTAGTGGTCGACTCAGCGGAACGGCTGGAAGATATCTGGGGCGCGTCGATGGACCGTTTGCAATTTGCTGTGGAGGAAATCCCGGGAAACCTGGAAGAACTGGTCGCCTCGGGCGATAGCGCACCATTTGCTGCCTATCGTCCAGCCCAAGACGCCGCCCCCGCAAGCATTACGATTTTTCGTCGGCCCATTTTGCAAAGGGTGGAAAGCGATGAGGATCTGCGTGAGGTAGTACACGATGCCGTGGTGGAACAGGTCGCGGTGTACCTCAATCTCAGCCCCGAAGCGGTTGATCCGCTCTACGGCCGAACCCGACGGTTCTAAGCTTCCACTCGGGCTATAACGGAAGAGTCCCTGCCCAGCTCAGTACCCCAAGGAAATCGGTACGCTCGACTGATTGACCACGCTCCGCGGGATGGCCAGCATTGTCAGCCCGTTGCCACCCTTCTGATTGATCAACTGCGAACCGTAGGCTGCGTCTCCACTTGCCGAGACCAGAAATCCCACCACCCCCGCGCCAGCGAGTTGAGTCGGATCCAGTAGCACCGTGGTGCCACCGTTCAAATCCAAGCTCTTAGCTGCTTGCAGCGTCCCATCTTGTTGGACCGGGGTCAGCGAAAGCTTTGCTTTTCCGCTGGGTGCCGTGAAAACCAGTCTGCTAGCGACTCCGGCGGGCAAGGTGATCAGTTGATTATCGGCCAGCTTCGTGGCTGCGGCGCTGCTTGCCAGGTCAACCGGTTCGCCCGTCTTACTGCCGCGTACGCTGCGCACCGAAGCGGTGATCTGCGCATCTGCAGACAATTCAACGGTGTAGGCTCCTGCCGGTAATCCGCTCAGTGCCAGTTCGGAAACGGCCCCAGCCTTGGCGGTGAAGACACCACCATTCGGCAAGGCTGCCGGACCGCTCTGGCCGTATACCTTGACCTGAACGACGGTATCGGCCGCTCCCGGCACGGCGACCTGCAAGGTGGTCTGCGCGTCGGCATAGTCGGACTGGCTAGAGATCTGGCTGGCCAGGCTTGGGGCCATGGTCAGCACACCCGGAATCACCTGATGCTGGTTCGGGGCAGCCACGGTGCCAAGATTCTCCACTCCCCCAGGAGTCAGTCCGCGCAACACCGATTGCTGTATCACTGCGCTGACCGCGCCACCGGTGGAGCGCAGGTGGACCGCCAATTCCTTCTGGCCTGGAGCCAGGCCTGCCAGCACAATGGCTCGGTTGGTTCCTGGTGCCACCAGCAGCCCCTTGGCCCCGGGATTCTGGATCTGCCCGGCTGAGCCGTAAAGGTCAAGGTTCACCGTGGCAGGAGTGCTGGAGGAATTCGAAAGGTTTAAGACGGCGGTCCGCCCCACCTCGGTGCTGGCGCCCAGCAGCCAGGCATCGTTGGAAGGCGACTGGCAACTGCTCCCAGCCAATCCTCGTAGATCACCATCGCTCGCACTGAACAACTGAACGGCGGAGGCGGGCGTGCGCTGGTCATTGACCGGGTCCACTCGCAGTACCGATGGGCTGTTGGTCGATTTGGCCTGCAGGGCGGCAGCCTTACCCAAACTCGGGGCTGCTCCTGGCGTAGCGCTCGGAACGCTGCTGGGCTGGCTGGAGATTTTGGCCAGCGGAGCGGTCGTGGAGTCAGCCTTGAGCGAGCTCAACACGCTGTTGGGCAGTACCGATTTATCGTTACTCAGCACGAGCGCGCTGATCTCATTCTTTGCGCTGGTAGAGGCGGCTGAGAACTGCGGATCGGTGCCATCTGCACTGGCCTGCAGTAACTGCGCCGGTCCAACGCAGTTGGCAATGGTCTGGCCGGCGGGCAATTGAGCGGCCTGCGCCTCCAGTGATTTACCCGCTGCAGCACCCGGGAACAGGCTGCCCGCGGCCACCACAGCACCGGCAAGAACTGCGATACCTGTTCCGCTGAGCACACCAAAGACAGTTCGCGACTTAGCCGCTGCTCGGGTTTTGGATTCAGCCATTATTGTCCGTCACCATCTCTATTGGAACTATCACTTTCAGCAGCACCACCGGAATCAGTAACTTTCGCGGCAACTCGTTTTTCCGGCGCTACGGAAGCACCCCGCGCTCGGCTGACTCGACTGATCCGGCCGCGACCGGCGGGCATCGGGATAGCGAGCAGTGCGGTCAGGCCCAGCACCACTATCTGGGCCACTATCCACCAAGGTGCCCAGGGCTGTTGGTAGCGCACCTCCAAATGGCCTCCGCCAGCGGGGAGCTGAAATGCTTGAGCCCATTCTGAGCCCGATGGACCAGTCACCGAGTTGAGCTTCTGACCATCGAGCCAGGCGGTCCAACCTGGATCGGCGCGTTCGGCGAGCACCAGCAAGCGTCCATCTTGCCCGGTCGAAAGCTGGGTGCCGACGCTTTCCAGTTCGGAGGGAAGGTAACCAACCGTGGCACCCTTTCCATCCTCGATCCGTACTCGGCCGACGGTATCCGAGGCGTTCGCCACGGAATCGTTGGTCTTCACCTCCGGAGTCACCCGCCAGAGCCAGCCCTGATCGGTCGGCCCCACAGTGGCCAGTCCGGGCACCGCATCGATTTGGCTAGCCAGTAGCTCGGCTGAGGTATCTCCTTGACGGAGCACAACGAACCCTACTCCGAGGCCGTTTAGCTGGGGCAGCGGATTGACACCGGTACCCGCCACGATGGCAGCGACCGCGCTGCGTAGCTGCGCGTCAACGGAATCACCAGAGCTAATGCTCTCTGCGCCGGGCAAGCCGCTGATGCCTTGGGACTCTGCGATGCTGGACAGCGCATCGAGTGTGGTCCCGCCGCCGCGCATCAAGCTGGCAGAGAATTGCCCCTCCGAGCCGACCGTGATCACCAAGGTGCGGCTCTGGTCCTGGCCAAGGCCACGGTCTGTCGCGGTAGCTGGGAGGCTGCGATCGGCAGCTGTCTGAACCGCGGTGCCGCCGCTCAGATTTTGGGAGAGCCACATACTCAAGCTGAGCACGGGAGAGATCAGCAATAGCACCGTGAGCACCCCGGCAACGGTACGGGGAAGCCCGCGCCCCTTGCCTTCGCTACTACCCGCCGAACGCCAGCTCTGCACGCCGTCGAGGCCGATCATGGCGGCACCGAGTAACGCGAATACCAGCACCGAAACAGCGGGGCCACTGAAGGGGGTAACCAAGTCATTGGCTCCCAGAGCAGTGCCAATCATGCTTACGGCGTATCCCAGAACGATCGCCAGTACGGCCACTAGCCAGAGCACCCGCACGGTGGCAGGCCTACGCTTTGGCCAGACCAGGGCGGCCAGAGCCAGCAGCACAAGCGGTGCCCCGATCAGCAGTGCTGCCAACCAAGCCCAAGGAAATCCGCTAGGCAGCCAAGATGCACCGGCTACGGTTGCGTCACTTCCCAGCAAGATCGGTTGGCCCAGTAGCTGCTGCCAACTAGGCGCGTTATTGAAGGCCAGCGGCAGGCCGGGATCGGCCAGCAGCGCACGCGGACGGTCCAGCACCGAAGCGACAAAAGGTCCGAAAAGTACCAAGCTGGGCAGCAATGTCCACCACAGGGTACGGGCGCGTCGGCCGCCGAACACCATCAAGAAAATCACCATCACGACGGCGAAGGGCAGTAGGATCGGTGCACTCGCGGTAAGCACGGCGAGACCAAGGCCAGCGGCCGCGGTGGCCGTCCAGGACACCCGAACGGCCGTATTATTGGCACCCGGTTTACCGATAGGCAAAGCTGCGGTGCTTGCGGGATCCGCGGCGCTACGTCGGTGTGCGGCTCCCATGGCCCGAATGAACCCCAGGAAAACCCAAGGGATCATTAGATGCGCGATCAGAGTGCCGAGCCGCCCCTGGCCCAACGAGATCAGCAGGACCGGAGCGCCAGCCCAGATCAGGGCGGCCAGCAAGCGCGGCCAGCGACTCTTACTCAGAGCCCCGGCACAGAACCAGGCACCCAGACCGGCCAGCGGAAGGGCCAGCAAGACCAGCCAGGTCACCGCAGCAGAGCCATTGCCCAAGCCGAGAACTCCCAGCACCCAAAGAACCAGGTCGAAGGGCTCACCGTGCCCGGGCCAGCCGGCACCCAGCCCCACCCACCAGCTCGTTGCATGCTGCCAAATATCGGACAGCTTGCTGGAGAGCGGCAACAGGGCTCCTCCGGTCAGCGCCTCGGCACCGATGAACCTGAAAAGCGCCACCACGGATACCAGGCCAAGTAGCACGACGGCGAGAACGGCACCGCTGCCAACCCACAGTCGGCGGGAGCTGCTCAGCGCGGCAAAATCATCTTGGGCATCGCCACTGGGCACGTATTCGGCAGAATCCAGCGGCTCGTCCTCGGCATCTTGACCGGTTTCGGTGAGCGATTCCAGTAACGCCCTGCGATAGCTACGTACATCGGGGCCGCTCACCTGGAGGCCTCGAATGACCTTTCGGGATACCCGCCGGCTGCGGTTCGCGGCCGATCGCCCTCTAAAAACAGCGCCGGGTCTAAACAATGCGGCAACGGTAGCCAGCAGCTGTCGAAGGCCGTGTCCGGGATCTTTAAACAGAATCCCGGCCAACAATTGCCAGAAGCCGCCTAGTAGCGCGCCAATCCAGAAGAACGGAAGCTGCCACCAGCTAGCGTGCTTGAGTCGCAGATGGACCTCGGCTTTTCGGGCAACTTGGGCGGTATTGAGGCTGCCCGGACGGTCGCGCAAATGGGACATCCGGGCGCTCGGAACCACCACCACCCGGTGCCCTGCCAGGCGGTTCCGCCAGCACAGATCGACGTCGTCCCCGGTACCCGGCAGCGCCGGATCAAAGCCGCCCAGTTGTTGCCAGACGTCTCGGCGCACCAGCATGCCGGCGGAGTTGACGGCGAACATATCGGTGCGTCCGTCGTATTGGCCCTGGTCCTGTTCGTCGAGCTCAATCATGGTGAGCCGCTCGCCCCAGCGCGAGGTGCTCAGGCCAACGTCGATCAGGCTGCGCTCGTCGTCCCAGTCCAGTTGTTTACAACCTGCGATGGTCACCGATGGGGCACGCTCAACCGCTCGGAGCAGTTCGCCGAGAGCTTGCGGAGCGGGTGCCGAGTCATCGTGAAGCAGCCAGAGAAACTCCGTTTCCGGGGATTCGCCTACCTTCGCCAACTCGGCAAGTCCGGTACGCACCGCCGCGCCAAAACCGGCCCGGCTCTCGGTGTTCCGACCACCTAGTTGGACAACATTTGCCCCACCCAGTGCTTCTTTGAGGATCGCCGCCGATTGATCCGAGGAACCGGAGTCCACGGCGATCAGCCGGTCAACGGCTCTGCTTTGCGCCTGGATGGCTTTGAGAACTCTCGGTAAATACGCAGAGCCGTTGTGGGAGACCACAACGGCTGTGACGCGGATAGCTTCGGAAATCAGACTGCTCGCTTCCGTAACCGGCGACGTTCGCGTTCGGATAGACCGCCCCAAATACCAAACCGCTCGTCGTTAGAAAGTGCATATTCAAGGCATTGACTGCGCACATTGCAGGAGCCGCAGACCTTCTTGGCATCGCGGGTGGAGCCACCCTTCTCGGGAAAGAAAGCTTCGGGGTCCGTCTGCGCGCACAGCGCATCGGCTTGCCAACCAAGTTCGCCTTCATCGGCAGGATCTCCCACCGAGACACCGGGTAGGCCGATCCAGATCGCCTGGCTGACCGAGTGCGGGGCGGCATGGCTCAGGTCGAGCTCTGGTTCCACTCCGGGATACTGCGCTGGATTGCTGTCCAGTTCTTCGTGCGCAGCTAGGAAAGCGGTGGCGGCGTCTTCAAGGGATTCCTTTTGAGTGGCCTGATAGCGTTCGGCGGCCTGCGGATCAGCGGGATCGACATACCAGTCACTAGGAATGCCGCGAGAACGATAAACCGAGGCGGCTTGCGCCGCAATCGCCGATTCGTCGTCGAAGTCTTCGGCCCGCCCGTCCGGAGTGAATTCACTACGCTCCGCTTGCCCCATGCTGGTCCTCCTGGTCATGCCGCAGCTGTATTGCTTTGGTCTTGCATTGTTTGATTCGCTGTTACAGGTTGCTCTGCCGCGGCTTTCGTCCTCTAATTACAACGGTGTAATACGATGTCCGTCAAGTGCAAGGCCGGAATTTTAGCCATCTTCCGAGACAATTCTCGGCTACGCCACGCCCGGGATTTTCCCAGACTCTCCGGCGTGTTGGCTCCACCACGAAGTTTTGAATATCGAAATAGTACTGACCACCGCGAAGAAGGATACCCAGCCGATGCACAGCATTGACCGTCTACTCAGCGAATTTCGCCGCTCCTCCCCCGGCTCACCGCGCCTCACCTGGTACGGTCTTGGCGGCGAACGAGTGGAGCTTTCCGGCAAAGTCCTGGACAACTGGGTGGCTAAAACAGCCAATTTTCTGAGCGAAGAATTCGACTTCGGTCCAGGCCACACATTGGACCTAGCCTTGCCTGCTCATTGGAAATCGCTCTGTCTAGCCCTGGCCGCCCTGTCCTGTGGCGGCGCCGCATCCGCCCTCTCAGGCGATGAAGCTACTCATAACAGCAAGGAATTATTAGCAAGCTCGGAGCCTGGTCCACTGTCCACCCACCCAGGCCCGGTCATCGCCGTCGCTCTCGGAGCCCTTGCTCTGCGCTGGGATGGTGAGCTGAGTGCACAAGCCAGCGACTATGCAGCCGAGGTGCGCAGCTTCGCGGACAGTTTTGATCGTTTCGAGGAGCTCGACGACGACGCGGCAGCCTTGCGCCTAAACGGCAAACAACATGGCGGAGGTAGCCTGAAGCATCGAGAGCTATCTAAGCTCGCGGAACGCTACCCTGAGGGCAGTAGGGTGGCACTGAGCGCACAGCGCGGGCTAGAGGATGTCCTTCTGGCCGCGCTGGCTTCCTGGTCCTCCGGCGGTTCGGTAGTGCTGTTTGAGGACGACACTTTAATCACCGAACAGCTTCTGTCCAGCGAACGGGCCGAACTGCACGAGGGGCGCTGAAACAGCTCAAGGCTTCGGTCCCGGACGGCCTTTCTCAGTCGCGCACTGCCTCACGATGACCGTCCTTAGCCTCGACCAGTTCGTGGTCATGAGCGAACTCCGGCTCGGCATCGAGCTCTTCGGTGAAGACGAAGAAACGATAGGTCAGGAAGCGGAAGATAGTGCCTAGGATCAGCCCGATCACACCGCCGGAAATGAAATCAGCTGCGTAAGTCTCAAATCCCAGTACATATCGGGAAATGTATTGGCAGCCCACCGCGATGCCCATGCCTATCAGGCTCATCACGATGAAAAGGAAGAATTCCCGCCACGGCTTATCGCCGCGGCGATGCCGGAAGGTCCAGTACCGATTGGCGAACCAAGAGAACAGAATAGCCACGCTGGAGGAGATCACCCGGGCCTTGAGCGTACTGTCGGACATCGGTCCGTGCCAGAGCAAGGTGAAAAGACCGTTGTCGATCACCCAGCCCAGACCGCCTACTACGCCGAACTTGGCAACCTCTCGCCACAGCAGGGCGACCAGGCCTTGTACGCGCTGGAACACTGTTTGAATCATGACCCTCCAGGGACTCGCTCCGGTGCATGATCTCGATATTCATGCTGGCGGTCCCGAACTTCGACCAAGCGCCCATTTTACTCGGTTTTCATCGGGCAGGGTGCATCTTCGCTCGCTGCAACCCCCCTTTGGCACTGTGAATTGTGCATAGATTAACCGTTCGCCACGCCGGGAAGGCCGATGCTCAGGCTCAATCGGTACTCTTGATCTTGTGACTTTTCCAGTGATCGGTGTGGTGGGCGGCGGCCAGTTGGCGCGAATGATGGCACCCGTAGCCGTCGAATTGGGTCTTGAACTAAGGGTTCTGGCCGAAAGCCCGGAGGTTTCGGCGGTGGCGGCGGTTCGGACGGCACCGGTTGGGGATTACCGGGATCTAGATACCTTGCGGGCTTTTAGCCGTCAGGTGGATGTGCTGACTTTCGACCACGAGCACGTGCCCAGTGAGCACCTGCGCACCTTGATCGCCGAGGGCGTCAATGTGCAGCCGCGCCCCGCGGCTCTGCAGCACGCCCAGGACAAGCTGGTGATGCGCGCGGCCATCGATCGACTCGGCTTACCTAATCCCTCCTGGGTCGCAGTCAGCTCGGTGACGGAGATCGTCCGCTTCGCGGATCAAAACGGGTGGCCGGTGGTGTTGAAAACGCCACGTGGTGGCTACGACGGAAAAGGCGTGAAGGTACTTGCCTCGACCGGGGAAGCGGAGGCAGCTGCGGAGTGGTTCGACGCCATGACACCGCTTTTGGTGGAGGCAAAGGTTGATTTCAGCCGAGAGCTCTCCGCCCTAGTGGCTAGAACCCCCAGCGGTGAGGCAAAGGCTTGGGCGGTTGTCCAGTCCAATCAGGTCGATGGCGTCTGTGACGAAGTGATTGCCCCGGCACCGGACTTGGCTCCCGAGGTTGCCACGGCCGCGCAACGGGCCGCGCTGCGGATCGCGGAAGAACTCGGAGTCACCGGAACGATGGCGGTGGAGCTCTTTGAAACCCCGGGGCTCGGTGAGGGTTTCCTGATTAACGAGCTTGCGATGCGCCCGCATAACTCCGGGCACTGGAGCATGGACGGTGCCTTGACCGGCCAATTCGAGCAGCATTTACGAGCCGTTGCAGACCTGCCGCTTGGCGACCCCCGCGTTCTGGCCCGCACCGTGATGAAGAACATCCTGGGCGGCGCGAACGAGGATCTCTACGCCGCCTATCCGGCCGCGCTGGCAGCCGAACCCGGGGTCAAAATCCACGTCTACGGCAAGTCCGTTCGCCCCGGTCGCAAGATCGGACATGTCAACGCCCTGGCCACAGCCGAGGAATCCTTGGAATCGGTGCGCGAGCGCGCCAGCCGAGCGGCTCGGCTGATCCGGGACGGCGGAACCGAGAATACCGAGCAAACGCCCGCGCAAACCACGTTGAAAGAGGAGCTCTCATGAGCCAAGGAAAACCCCTGGTCGGGTTGGTGATGGGCTCGGATTCAGATTGGCCGGTAATGCAAGCAGCCGCCGAAGCCCTGGACGAGTTCGGCATCGATTTTGAAGCCGATGTGGTCTCCGCACACCGGATGCCCCTGGAGATGATCGACTACGGCCGGAAAGCTGCGGAACGGGGCTTGCGGGTGTTGATCGCCGGGGCCGGCGGCGCCGCTCACCTCCCCGGTATGCTCGCCTCGGTCACCGAATTACCCGTGATCGGGGTACCGGTGCCGCTGAAGACCTTGGACGGCATGGATTCCTTGCTCTCCATCGTCCAGATGCCCGCCGGTGTGCCGGTCGCCACCGTATCTATCGGCGGCGCACGCAATGCCGGACTACTGGCGGCCCGCATCCTAGCTTCGGCAGACGATCAGTTGGCCAGCAGGCTACGCCAGTCTCTTCGGGAGTTTGCCCAGAATTTGAATCGGCAAGCCAGCGCCAAGGGCGCGTTGCTGCGCACGAAGGCCAGCGAAGCCTTCCCCGACACAGCCTCCGGCCTACCGGAAGGCAGCCTATGAGTTTCTCTTCCGCTGATACCACCAAGGCTTCTAACCGGCCCCCGGTGCTGACCAATCCGGTTCGGTACCCACAGTCCGCCAATGCACCAATGCGCACCAAACGCGCAGTATTACTGCTCATCATGAGCCTCTTCATCCCCGGCTCGGTCCAAACGGTAGCCGGAAACCGGCGGCTTGGTCGGATTGCGCTCCGAGTCACCTTCACGGTGTGGGCCTTGCTAATCCTGGCCTTACTCTTCTTCCTGATCAATCGTGGACAGTTCCTCAATCTGCTGACCAATCAGCTGATTTCGCTTTTGCTCATCGGTGCGCTGATCGTGCTCGCAGTTGGCTGGGCGTTTATCTTCATTGACACGCTGCGGATTATTCGGCCCGTGCTACTCGCTCCGGGCCTGCGCGCGGTGATCCCGGCCGCCGTCGTCGTACTCATGGTGGTGACTTCCGGAGGCCTGGGGTACACCGCCTGGCTGATCAACTCGGGACGCAATGCGATCGGTAATATCTTCGGTGCCAATGGTCCGGATATGACTCCCGTCGATGGTCGTTACAACTTTCTGGTGATGGGCGGCGATGCCGGGGCAGATCGCTCGGGACGGCGCCCGGACAGCATTATCGTGCTGAGCATTGACGCGAACACCGGTAAAACGGTGACCATCTCGATCCCCAGGAATCTGGAGAATGCCCAGTTCAGTGCGGATTCGCCGATGCGGAAGATCTATCCCGATGGTTATAACTGCGGTGACAATTGCATTATCAACTTCCTCTATACCGAGGTAACCGATAAGTACGCCGATCTGTACCCGGGCAAACAAGACCCGGGGGCGCAAGCCATGATGGACGCTGCCGGGGGTACCCTGGGCCTAACCATCCAGGGCTATGTGCTGATCGATATGGGCGGTTTTTCGCAACTCGTCGATGCTCTTGGCGGCGTGAAGATCAATGCCGGTGGCTGGGTGCCGATCAGCGGTGCGGCCACCGCAGACGGCGGGCATCTGCCGCCGGAGGGCTGGATCGCGCCCGGAGAACAAACTCTGAACGGCCAGCAAGCACTCTGGTACGCCAGATCCCGCGAGTGGGTCACCGACTATGCCCGCAGCCAGCGGCAGCAATGTATTCAAGCCGCCATTCTGAAGCAAATGGATCCAGCCACCGTACTCACCAAATTCGACGCTATCGCCAATGCCGGTGCCAAGGTGATTGAATCCGATCTGCCGCAACAACAGCTCGGTAGCTTCCTCGACTTGGCCATTAAGGCAAAGAGTTATCCCTTGGCTCGACTGACCGTTGGACCGCCAGACTTTGATTCCAGTTTCCCGGTCTCCCCCGATTTCACGGTGCTTCATCAAAAGGTCAAAGATCTGATTGCGGACAAGACAGCACCGGCCACCAGCAAGGCGACGACGAGCTCCGCTGCCAAGCCTGCCCAGGGCAGCACCCCCGCTAAGGCTCCCGCCCCAGCCGCGCAGACGCAACAACAGTCCTCGCAGAGTCAAGCCCCTGCCGTTACCAAGGACTACCTCCAGCAACTCGCGGTGAACGGCAATACCACCGAATTGACCAGTTTGCTGGCCAATAATGGCAAGTGCACCCCGGGCTAGACTCGTAACCGAATCCGGCGTCAATTCAGGGCTATGCAGGGTTTTTCAAGGCTAAGGAACCAGATGTACAAGTTGAGCAATGTGCTGCGCCCCTACGCTTGGGGCTCCCACACCGCAATAGCCGAGTTGCTAGGACGTCAGGCTTCGGGTGGGCCGGAGGCCGAGTTGTGGATCGGCGCTCACCCCGATGCGTCCTCGACGCTGCTGCTGGCAGACGGAGCGGAATCCTCCGATTCCTTGGAGCAGCTGATCTCTGCCCACCCCTCCGCGGCCTTAGGTGAAGCTTCTCGGGCGGCTTTTGGAGACCGTCTGCCGTTCCTGATGAAGGTGTTGGCAGCCTCCCAGGCGCTCTCCTTGCAGGTACATCCTCATTTGGCTCAAGCTGCGGCCGGATTCCGAGCTGCGGAGGAAGCCGGAGTACCGCGGAATGCGGAGTACCGCAATTACAAGGACGATAACCACAAGCCGGAGATGATCTTTGCACTGAGCCCTTTCGAGGCGCTGTGCGGGTTCCGCCCGGTCAGCCAGTCGGCGGAGATCTTTGAGCAGCTTGAGCGCGGCTTCCGGGGCGCGGGCATCGAGCCCCCGGCCATCTTGCATTGGGTAATCGAGGATTTACGCAGTAAAGACAGCGCGATAGCCCTCCGAAACGCCTTCGAACGATTGATTAGCGGCGGGCAAGAAGTGAGATCCGCGGTCAACTCCGTCGCCGAGTTACTGCACTCCGGAACCGAGTTGGCTCCCTTCCAGACCGAGCTAGAGACCGTGCTGAGCCTGGACTCGGATTTCCCAGGAGATCCAGGCGCCCTCATCTCGCTTTTGATGAATCGGGTGCATTTGGAGCCGGGCGAATGCTTTGCGATGCAGGCCGGCAATGTACACGCCTATCTGCAGGGACTAGGGATCGAGGTGATGGCTAGCTCCGATAATGTGCTTCGCGGTGGACTCACCTCCAAGTTCATCGATGTTCCGGAACTACTCAAAACCGTTGATTTCCAGGAATTGCCGGTACCGATGGTCCAGGCTTCGGTGAGTGCGCTGGGCCAAGAACTTTATGTGCCAGGCTTCACCGAATTCCAGTTGCAGCGCGTTGAGTTGGGGCCAAATGGTTCCCCCGTCCCGCTCGCCCAAAACGGTGCCCTGCTGGTATTGCTAGTCAGCGGCAAAGCACTGCTGGACTCGCCACGCGGCGACCTTGAGCTTGAGCGAGGTGAGAGCGCCTTCATTCCGGCCACGGAAGCCCCGGTGATGTTGCATTCGATCGAAGGATGCACCGCCTTCGCGGTGACCACGGGCTTGGGCCTCAGCGTTTGAGCAGTCCGCGCACTTTGCGGATGCCCTTCCTAGCCATTGGCAACGCCTTGGCGTACAGGCTGTAGAGCGGCGAGAGCGGCTTATCCCAGCTGCCAGCCAGTAGGTCTTCATGGCTGGCGAATCCGAACTTGAACTGCGAAACCCCATCGTTCAGCAAGCCGTTGAAGTCATAGCGAGTCACCCCGAGCTCCTTCATTGCTGTGATCGCCGCCCATTTGAGTGCATAGTTTGCGCGTAGCTGTGAGCCTTCCTCGGTCATCCCGCCGTAGAGTTCGAAGGCCGTGGTATCGCTGTGGGCGAGCCAGAGGAAAGCCACCACGGTTTCCCCTTGAAAAGCGCCAAAGACGGGAGACTGGGTACCTAGGTTGTCGAAAATATCTAGGTAGTAGCTGTCTTGATGAATGCTAAAGCCCGCACGCTGCGCGGTGAGTTTGTAGACCTCAAGACATTGTTGCAGTTCCGTCCGCTCAACCAAGCGGAAATCCAACTCCTCGCGCCCGGACTTACGAATGTATTGCCGGGTCTTCTTGGTCATCTCGGCAAGTAGTTCGTCCTCGCTGCGCCGAAGATCCAAGATGAGCGTGCGTGGAATCAGAATCTGGGTGGCAGCAGTTCGCCAACCTTCGGTTTGTAATGCCGCAGTTCTTTGCTCAGCGGCCTCCCAATCGGGTTCTGCGGTCAGCACAACGGCATGATGCCGACGCACCGAACGCTCAACTTCGGCAAGCACGACGGCGAGTTTACCCACCTCAGCTTGTGGTCCCCGCGGAATATAAGCCAGCGAACGGAAGGGGAAAGGAAGGGCCCGGTAGAGCACTTGAGCCGAACCGATCAGGGTATCCCCCTCGCGAACTAGCAGGCGTTCTGCTCTCCAGCCATGCTGGGCCTTGGACTGCCCCCAGCCCCAGAGCTGCATAGGGTGACCCAACTGAGCATTGACCGCGGCATCCCAACGGGCACGATCCGGGCATAGCTCAGTATTCAGCGAAGAAGTCGAAGTCATCCATTAACCCTAACCGGCCTAACCGCCCATAATTCCAGTTCGGCGCGGGGCCTCGGCAATCCTTTGGGTGGGTTGCTGAGGTGCCGCTGTGGTCTTTGCCGCTTTCAGCCCCTGGATGTCCAGGCTCAGCCCGCGGGATTCTACAATGACAGTTAGTCCCAGGGGATTCAGATACGGCCAACACAAGTGGCCATGCTCATCGACCATTTTGAACCGCACCTGAGCAAGACTTGGATACCGCGTCACCGTGATATCTACGGAGATCATCGTTGCCTCGCCGGGAAGGGTGTGAGGCACGGCCACGAAATCTGGTGAGTAAGGATAGGTCGCCGAATTCGGGGTCATCCGCTTTAACTGCCTATTGTTCCACGGCACGTTACCCGAATTCCGTAAGGTCCAGGTTTTGGTAAAGGTGGAGCCAAAGGGGAAGATCGTGCCGTCCGGAATGGTCTCGGAGACCAACTCTGCTACGTCACTCCCAGACTCATTCCGTTGAACTTCCGATCCGGGAGGGTTCACACTTTCGCGGTTATCAGCTGCTTGCGATGCACGGAAATCTTGCCAATTCTCACAACAGAACCTCACTGCCCTCGATAGTGCAGCTTGGAAAGACGCCCGGTGGATCTGACCAGACTTGGAACTATAACTAGTCTCCCCCTGTGGGGAAAGGGTGCGCTTGTAGTTCATAAAAGCCCAAGTATCCCGGACCTGCTTCGTCTCTACCCGAAAGTTTTTGAGATTCGGATTTCCGCGTTGTATCAGGAACCTGTCGTGCTCCTTGGGCTGTAAGCAGAGCAAATATGCCAATCCGCCGCGAACCCGGGCACGCTCATCCCTGGATTCGAGTGACTCTTGATAGCGCTCTGCCATCAGCAGGATCAATTTATTCAGGTCTGACGTCTCAACTACATCCTTGTCGAAGACCTCAAGCGATAGCTTCGACAGCGCCGGACAATTCTCGGGTGAAAGGCTAGGGTCCGGTTGTTTAGGGGCGAATCGTCGGGCGACCTCCTCAGTACAAGTCACCGCAAGTAATGAATCCATCCGATCCCCGCATTTCTCTCAAACTAGCTCTTAAATAAATTCAATAAGACTCATTCCTGCCAGGGACGATGTCGGTTACCCGGTTCTCGATGAGCCCACACCAAGTTCCTCGTCTCAATCGCCAAGGTGGCCCCGTAGGGGTACTCATCCGGCCAGCAGAGATTCCCCTGAGCATCGACCATCTTGAACCTGACTTCGGTAAACCCGGGAACATTTCTGGTGGTGACCTCAACGGAGATAACCACCAGTTCACCGGGCAAGGTCCGGGGTACCGGCACCATTGACTCCGACGTGGGGTACAGCGCCGTGTCCGGTGTCAACCTTTTGAGCGATCTACCAATCCAGGGGACTTCACCGACGTTCTTGAGTGTCCAGCTCTTCGTGAAAGTCGTGTTCAGTGGTAGCAAGGTCCCGTCTGGAATCGTCTCCGAAACATATTCAGATGCGTCGATCAATCCACTGCGGATCGCCGCTTGCTCGGCTGCCTCACCGGGACCTACCAAGAGGCGGCTCGCTCGCTGGGCTTGCCTCAGCTCCAAAGCCATCCCCTGGAAGGTGGTCCACATACCAAAGGCATAGCGAATAGCCTCGAGCAAAGCATCCCGGAAGGTGGGGCGTAAGGTCTGCCCTGGTTTTGCCGTATAGCTCTGTTCTGGATCGAACAACAGGGTGCGCTTATAGATCATAAAAGCCCAGGTATCCCTGACCCGTTTGGTTTCGGTGTGATTCTTAGCCACTGTGGGGCTGCCCTGCCGGATCAGTGAGTAATCGCGATCATCTGGTACATACCGGCAAAAAAGAAAGGCCAGTCCGGCTCGAACATAAGCGCTCTCATCCCGCGAGTTGGCTGACCCTTCATAGTATTTAGCAGCGAAGGAGACGAGGTTGTTGAGATCGTGATCGCTTGGGGAAGCAAGCCCAAAAAGTTCCTTGGCCACAGCAGATAACGCCGGGCAAAACTCTACCCTCAAGCTTGAAACGGCTTGCCGCGGCGCGAAGCGGTCCGATATCTCATCTAGACAGGACTTCAAGAGGGACGGTTCCAAACCACTCCAATCTCAATAACGCGGCGACTGCCTCTGATCCTAGCCCATGCTTATAGCAGTGCTGACCGGGAAAAATCCGAGTATTGGGTCAGAGATTCCGGGGTAATTACCGAGAGCAAAGTGTCACCTACGTGATATTAGATTCTGGAATCACCTGTTGTGATCGCGCGAATATCTATCTCAAATCTCACGGAGCCCAGAAGTTGCCTCTTCCGCCTCGGAAGAAAGAGCCAGCTGAGCTCATCAGGACTAATGCTCCGACGCTCATCACTCCCTAGTGTTGAGCGTCGGCTTCCGCCGAAAACCGATATCAAAACGATACCTAGGGGCAATGCCTCTCTCGCGAACTTCGGGGGGTCTACCGCCGCGCGTAGGACTCCCATTTGTTCGCGTGGTGCTCGGCCTCAACAAACCGTACGGTCCCGGATTTCGAGCGCATCACGATCGATTCGGTCTTCACCCGGTCCTTGGAATAGCGCACGCCGCGGAGCAGATCTCCATCGGTAATGCCGGTGGCAGCAAAATAGCAGTTATCGCTGGTGACTAGATCGTTAGTGGAGAGCACTCTGTCCAGGTCGTGACCGGCGTCGAGCGCCTTTTGCTTCTCCTCATCGGAGGTGGGCCACAGGCGCCCCTGGATCACACCGCCCAGAGCCTTGATGGCACAGGCCGCGACGATCCCCTCCGGGGTGCCACCGATGCCCATTAGGGCATCCACGCCGGTTCCGGAGCGAGCAGCCGCAATAGCGCCGGCCACGTCACCGTCCATGATGAACCGGGTACGCGCCCCGGCATTCCGGATTTCCTCCACCAAGGGTTTGTGCCGATCCCGGTCCAGGATCATCACGTTGAGCTGATTGACCTTGACGCCCTTAGCCTTGGCAATCAGGTGCAGGTTCTGTTTGACCGGCAGTCGCAAATCGACCATATCGGCCGCTTCCGGGCCGGTCACCAGCTTTTCCATGTAGAACACCGCGGAGGGATCGAACATGGTGCCGCGTTCCGCCACCGCCAGCACCGCCAACGCATTATTAATGCCCAACGCCGTCAGCCGGGTTCCGTCGATCGGATCCACGGCAACGTCCACCTCGGGGCCGGTGCCGTCACCCACTCGCTCACCGTTGAAGAGCATCGGGGCTTCGTCTTTCTCGCCCTCGCCAATCACCACCACGCCGTTGAAATGCACGGTTTGGAGGAAGGAGCGCATAGCGTCTACCGCAGCGCCGTCGGCTTTGTTCTTGTCGCCGAAACCCACCCAGTGTCCGCCTGCGATTGCCGCAGCCTCGGTGACCCGAACAAGTTCAAGGGCCAAGTTGCGGTCCGGCTCGTCATCGCCCACGGCGAGCGCAGAAGAGAGGGTGGAGTATCGGGCTTCTTCAGGAAGGCCTGCGGGAGTTGTCACGGTAGTTCCTCATCATTGAGCGGTCGTGTTCCCTTCAAGCATAGTTTGGCTTGGCGGCACCGAGAACTCGCGGCGAAGTATTGTGATGGACGCCTCAAATGGTGTTCGACGGCCAGAGTGCGCGATCATAGAGGTATGAATGAGGCACCCGAGCGCACCACCGCGGCAGAATCGGAAGGTTCTGCCGACCCGGCTAAGCCAGTCGAGGCTGCACCCTACGACGGCGCCTCCCCGGTTTTGCTGCAGGCTTCGGCGGCAAAGCGGGCAAATGCTTCGGTGATCGGCATGCTGATCGCCGTTTTGGTCTGCCTCGTGCTCGCACTGCCCCTGGCGTTTTTTACTGCAAAGCCCAAAGACCAGGGTTACCGCCCGGAAGTTGATGTCAGCGCGGCGGCTACCGACGCGAAGGGGGTCGCCGGTTTCCAACCACTCGCTCCTGCACTGCCTGCGAACTGGTCGGTGAACTATGCGCGCTGGAATCCGGCGGGAAGCGACGGCGTCGCCTTCTGGGAAGTTGGTTATGTCACCGCGGCCCAGCAATTCATTTCACTGACCCAGACCGCCCAGCCGAACCCCACCTGGCTGGCCGGCCGAACCGATAACGCTCCGGTGACCGGAACCCGGCCCGAGTCCAGCACGCAGTGGGAGCTGCGGGATAAGCCGGGAACCTCCACCTCGCTGATCCTCAAGTCCACGGCCAGCACCGTGGTGCTACGCGGCGAGTTCAATAACACCGCGGTACCGCTGAGTGACCTCGATGCCCTGGCCCTGGCCGTGGTGCAGGCGAACGGTAACGTCCGATGAGCGGTCTGACTCCCGAGCAAGCCTGGTTGCGGCTGCGCGCCGGAAACGAACGCTTCATCAACGGCACCTCGCAGCATCCCAATCAGGATTCCTCTCACCGGGAGTCCCTGGTTAGGCAGCAGAATCCCTTTGCGGTGATCTTCGGCTGTTCCGATTCGCGGTTGGCCGCGGAGATCATCTTCGATCTGGGCCTGGGAGACGCCTTTGTGGTGCGTACCGCGGGGCAGGTCATAGATCTAGCTGTCCTTGGCTCCATTGAATACAGTGTGGCCGCCCTGGGAGTGCCACTCATCGTGGTGCTCGGTCACGATAACTGTGGCGCCATCACGGCAACCAAGGAAGCCGTGGATACCGGTGAAATGCCGCGCGGCTATCTGCGCAACCTGGTGGAGCGAATCACTCCGTCTGTGCTCGCATCTCGGCGGGATGGCGGCCAAGGGGTCAATGACTACATGGTGGAGCACATCAAGCAGACCTCCGCCAGGCTCGTGGAGACCTCACGCGTGGTAGCCGAGGCAGTGGAAAAGCAGCAGGTCGCCGTCGTCGGATTGGCTTACCGCTTGAATGAGGGCCGTGCGGAGCTGGTCAGCAGCCTCGGCTCCATCTGAGCCGCCAGCGGGCTTTCGGATTTCCGGAGTTCGCCGGGACAAAGATATTCTTGAGCCATGACTGAGACTGGCGCCCTTTCCAACGCAGAATTCCGGATTGAACACGACACGATGGGCGAGGTCCGGGTTCCGGTCAACGCCCTTTACGGAGCGCAGACACAACGCGCTGTGGAGAACTTCCCGATCTCCGGTAACACCCTGGAGCGCACCCACATTGAGGCTCTGGCGCGGATCAAGAAGGCAGCAGCTACCGCAAATGCTGAACTGGGAGTGCTCGACGCCGAGCGTGCCCAGGCGATTGAGTCGGCTGCCGATGAGGTAGCTTCCGGTAAGTACGACGGCGACTTCCCGATTGATGTCTTCCAGACCGGTTCCGGAACCTCCTCTAACATGAACACCAATGAGGTCATCGCAGAACTGGCCAACCGCGCCCTCAAGGCAGCAGGCAGCGAGACCACGGTTCACCCCAATGACCATGTGAATGCTTCACAGTCCTCTAATGATGTGTTCCCCACCTCGGTTCATGTCGCGGCAACCTCTGCACTTAGCAATGACCTGATCCCCGCCCTTGAGTACCTTGCCGCCTCGCTGGGGCGCAAGGCCGAGGAATTCAAGACTGTCGTGAAGTCCGGCCGCACCCACCTCATGGATGCCACCCCGGTCACCCTGGGGCAAGAATTCGGTGGTTATGCGGCCCAGGTGCGCTACGGCGTCGAAAGAATCCAGTCCTCACTCCCCCGGGTGGCCGAGGTTCCGCTCGGTGGCACCGCGGTGGGCACCGGCATCAACACTCCTGCGGGTTTCCCACAACGGGTCATTTCCTTGCTCGCACAGGACACCGGGCTGCCACTGACCGAGGCCCGCGATCACTTCGAAGCTCAGGCGAACCGTGACGGCTTGATTGAGGCTTCCGGGCAGCTTCGCAATATCGCTTACTCGCTGATGAAGATCAATAACGATCTGCGCTGGCTCGGCTCGGGCCCGAACACCGGCCTGGGCGAAATTGCTATCCCCGACCTACAGCCCGGCTCCTCGATCATGCCGGGCAAGGTGAACCCGGTGATCTGTGAGGCCTCGATCATGGTCTGCGCTCAGGTGATTGGAAATGACACTACGATTGCGCTCTCCTCCACTAACGGTGCCTTTGAGCTCAATGTCGGCATCCCGGTGATGGCCGCGAACCTGCTGCAGTCGATCCGCTTGCTGAGAAACACCGCGAAGGTGATGGCCGATAAGATGATCGACGGCATCACGGCCAATGTGGAGCGGGCTCGCTTCCTGGCCGAGGCTTCGCCTTCTATCGTGACCCCGCTGAATAAGTTCATCGGCTATGAGAATGCGGCCAAGATTGCCAAAAAAGCCGTTGCTGAGGGCCTCACAGTTCGTGAAGCTGTTGTGGCGCTGGGCTTCGTAGAGCGCGGCGAACTGACCGAGGAGCAGCTAGACAAGGCACTTGATGTGCTCTCCATGACCCGTCCTCCGCAGTAGTCGAAGCAACTGAAACTAAGGCGGAAACGCCTCCGACCGGCGGTGATGCAAATCACCGCCGGTTTTTTTGCACTCTCAGAGAAATAGTGCAAAAGTATACTTCGTGATTGATAGTGCAATAATCTCGCCCGACGAGTTGAAAGTCAACGAACCGAGCCTCCGCGAGCGCAAAAAACAAGCGACTCGTGCGGCTATTGTCGCCACTGCCCGCGAACTAACCCTGGAACACGGCTTCAATGGCTTCACCTTGGAGCAACTCTGTGAGCGAGTCGGGGTCTCCCGAAGGACGTTATTCAACTACTTCGGAAGCAAGGAAGACGCCGTCCTCGGCTGGGACGGCCTAGATTTCCCCGAGGATCTGCAAGCAGAATTTATTGCTCCCGGCAAAAACACCTCAGCAACCCAGGGGGCACTCACCCCGACTCTGCTTGAGGATCTACTACAGATGATTATCAGCACGACCAATCGCAGCCCGGAGACTCTGGAGCAGCATCGACAACTGCACCAGGTGATCTTGAGCGAACCCCAGTTCCTGCTCAAGGCCCGGGAGAGCTTCGAAAAGCGTGAACGACAAATCCTGGAGTTGGTCGCCAAGCGAGAGAACGCGAATGCCGATGATCCTCGGATTCAGATGGCTGTGACGCTAGTCGGAGCAATCATGCACAAGGCTACCGAAGAGTCCTTCCGTGCAAATCCGGCGAATGGCGACGAAGAGGCAACCCAGATCATGCATCGTTATCTGCACGCAGCCAAAAACCTAATAGAAAATTCCCAGCTAGAGAATAAAGGATCGCTATGAGCACACTCAGTGCAACACAACCGTTTCTTCTGACTAAACGAAGAATCTGGACCATTTTCGCGGCTCTGATCGCCGGAATGCTACTTTCCAGCCTCGACCAGACGATTGTCTCCACCGAGCTACCCACCATCGTCGGTAAGCTCGGCGGCGTGGAGAACCAAGCCTGGATTACCACCGCTTACCTGCTAGCCACCACCATCGTGATGCCGATCTACGGCAAGTTTGGTGATGTTTTGGGGCGTCGAAACCTCTTCTTGATCGCCATCGCACTCTTCACCCTGGCTTCGGTTGGCTGTGCCTTTGCCTCCGACTTTTGGATGTTCGTAGTCTTCCGCGCCCTCCAGGGCTTGGGCGGTGGCGGTTTGATGATCCTCTCGCAGGCGATCATCGCCGATATTGTGCCCGCCAATGAGCGCGGCAAGTACATGGGCCCACTCGGTGGCATCTTTGGCCTCTCCGCTGTGGCCGGTCCGCTGCTGGGCGGTTTCTTCGTCGATCACCTGACCTGGGAATGGGCTTTCTACATCAATATCCCGGTCGGCATTGCTGCCTTCTTGATCGCCATCTTCGCGCTTCGCTTGCCCAGCAAGAAGGCCGAGAAACGCATTGATGTGCTCGGCGTCGCGCTGCTCTCCATTGCCACCACCTGCCTGATCTTCTTCACCGACTTTGGCGGTAAGAAGAATGCTTCCGGCGAGACTCTCTATGGCTGGGGTGGCTGGGGCACCTGGGCTTGGGGCGCTGGCCTGGTCATCGCCGCCGTACTCTTCGTACTGGTGGAGCGCAAGGCCGAAGACCCGGTGATCCCGCTCAGCCTGTTCAAGAACCGGATTTTCGTCAATGCCACCGCCATTGGCTTCACGCTAGGCCTGGGCATGTTCTCAGCACTGGCCTTCATCCCCACCTTCCTGCAGATGTCCTCCGGCGCCTCGGCTGCCGGTTCCGGCTTGCTGATGCTGCCGATGATGGCAGGCTTGTTCGGTACCTCGATCTACTCCGGTATCGCGATCAGCAGGAGTGGCAAGTACAAGATCTACCCGATTATCGGCACCATTTTGACCATCGTGGCCATGCTCTGGATGACCACGCTGACCGCAGATACCCCACTCTGGCTAATCTGCGTCCAGCTATTCATCTTCGGCGCAGGCCTGGGCTTCATCATGCAGGTCATCGTGATGGTGGTGCAGAATGCGGTTCCGCCCACTCAGATCGGTACCGCCACCAGCACCAATAACTATTTCCGTGAAGTTGGCGCTTCGCTCGGTGTGGCCGTCTTCGGCACCATCTTCACCAGTCGCTTGAACGAGTCGCTGACGAATGTCTTCGCTGGGCTGCCCGGCGGTGCCGCGAATGCCTCGCAGGCCGCTGCCACCCTGGACCCGCAGAAGCTCTCCCAGTTGCCGGACGGGGTGCGGGATTCGATCGTGAACGCCTACGCTGACTCGCTGGCTCCGGTGTTCTGGTACCTGGTGCCGTTCATCGCCATTGCACTCATCCTGGCGATAACCCTCAAGCAGATCCCGCTCTCTGACACCTCAGGCATGGTGGCTCGTGGTGAAGCAATCGCCGGAGAAGAGGCCGAGCGTTTAGAGGCGGAGCTAGAGGAGCAGAAGGGTAAAGGCACAACAGCCGGTTCCGTGAGTTCCAACCGCTCTTCCGCTACGGAGGATCCCGGGGACGACGGCAATCCCAAGCTAGAGGATGCCCGGCGCTAAGCCACAGCACCAGCAAGCGCTCTTGTGGATGAGTTCCCTCGTCCACAAGGGCGCTTGTTTTTAAACCGGAAGCATCAAGGCCGCAAAAGTCCCCGCGAACATGAACGGGCCGAAGGCGATACCTGACTTTCGATTACCACGGTGACTAAGCACTAAGTACAGAGCGTAGGAACCGCCCAATAGGAAAGTTGCCAGCACCGAATACAACAGCTCCAGCCAGCCCAGCAACCCCAAATAGGATCCCAGCAGCAAAGCCAGCTTCACGTCTCCCCAGCCCATCCCTTGCGGGGAAAGAAGCCTGAGCAGTAGATAAGCCGCGCTGAGCACCATGGCCGCCAGTGGAACCCGCAGCACAGCCTCCCCGTCCCCCGAGATCAGGGCAACCAGTTCCAGCAGCACGACGGCGATCAGCACCGAAGGGTAAACGATCCGGTTGGGTAGCAAACGGCTTCGCAGATCGATCACGCTCAGCCATAGCGACACCACCAAAAGTCCGGTGCATGCCACCGCGAGCACGAGGAACCCTGGCCATTGCTGCTGCGCTAGCGCGGCAAGGCGAGAAATCATGGATCGGATGTTACTGGATTGTTCACTGCCCCAACAGAGCGCGAGCGTAGACTGTGGATATGGACCTCCAGGCCGATGGTTTCCGCGCCTTATGCCGATCTTCGCCGTGGAAATGGCGCAGTTTGCGCTTCCAACTGCGCTACCTGCCGGAAGCCGTGGACACCCCGGCCGTGAAGGGATGGTTACGCCGCCCGCTGGCCCTGCGGATCGAATCCCTCGACGGCACCGTGCTGCACAGCACCGCCGGAATCAATGACTCGAAAGACTCGCTCTTCACCTCCGGATCGCGTAAGCCCTGGCTGCTCCCTCCGCATTTAGTCACCCCCGGCTATCAAAGCGACGGTTTGGTACGCCGCAGGCCGGAGGCAGCCTATGGCGAACCCGGCTACGGGCTAGACCCCGCTGCGGCCGGGCGGTTTTCCGCCTGGCTCGATCCGGTTGAACTTGCTGGCAATGCTCCGGTACCGATTGAATTCCCCTTCGCCAATGTTGCCGATCCCGGAGAGCTCACTCTTGTTGAGCATGAGGGGCGGGAAGCCTTGGAAACGGTACTCAGTCCCAACCCGAGCTACCAGCCCCGGTATCCGGGCTCGCCGATTCTCTTCCCGGGCCAGACCGCGGTGCGGATCGACACCGGTACCGGTGTTTGTGTGGCAAGTCAGTCGATGGATGGCCCCACTGCGGGGCAGGGCCATTGGCTCAGCATCCTGGCGGTGGACGAGTATATGTTGGATGATTTGTTCACCCAGGAATCCTCCATGTTGACCGATGTCCGCCAGCACATCGAGTGGGAACTCCCCCAGGCGCAGTGATCACCGCTGAGTGCGCCCAGATTTCTAGGCACACTCAGATTTCGGCACCCTCCAGAAGCTCTGTCACAAGGGCGGCAATCGGCGAACGCTCGGAACGACTCAGTGTCACGTGGCCGAAGAGCGGATGTCCTTTGAGGGTTTCGACGACGGCGGCAATCCCGTCGTGTCGACCAACGCGCAAGTTATCCCGCTGAGCCACATCGTGAGTGAGTACGATTTTGGAGTTCTGCCCGATCCGGCTCATCACCGTCAATAAAACGTTCTTCTCCAAGGACTGGGCTTCATCGACAATGACAAAGGCGTCGTGCAGTGAGCGACCGCGGATGTGCGTCAGTGGCAGTACCTCCAGCATGCCGCGATCCATCACTTCCTCCACCACCTCTTGAGAGACCAGCGCGCCCAGGGTGTCGAAGACCGCCTGTGCCCAGGGATTCATCTTCTCGCTCTCCGAACCCGGTAAGAAACCAAGCTCCTGGCCGCCCACGGCGTAGAGCGGCCGAAAGACCATTACCTTGCGGTGTTCACGGCGCTCCAGCACCGCCTCCAGCCCAGCGCACAGAGCAAGTGCCGACTTGCCGGTACCCGCCCGGCCACCCAGTGAAACGATGCCCACTTCCGGATCCATCAACAGATCGATGGCGAGCCGCTGCTCCGCGGAACGTCCATGCAGGCCAAAGACATCTCGGTTCCCCTTGACCAAGCGGACCTGCTTATCTGCGCCTACTCGGCCTAGCGCTGAACCGCGGTTAGAGAGCAGGACCAGCCCGGTATTAGTGGGCAGTTCGGCGGCCGCCGGAACGAAAACCGGCTCATGGTTATAGAGCGCCCCGATCTCCTCATCCACCACATCGACCTCGGCTACGCCGGTCCAGCCGGAGTCCTGGACTAACTCATTACGGTATTCCTCGGCCTGCAATCCCATCGCCGAAGCCTTGACCCGCATTGGCAAGTCCTTGGATACCACGGTGACGTTGAAGCCCTCATTAGCCAGATTTTTCGCTACTGCCAAGATCCGGGCATCGTTATCGCCGCTGCGGAACCCCGCCGGAAGCACCTCGGTGGAGATGTGATTGAGTTCAACTCGCAGCGATCCGCCCTCTTCCCCGAGTGGGATCGCCTTGTTTAAACCACCATGCTCAACGCGAAGATCGTCCAAAAGCCGCAAGGCTTTCCGGGCGAAGTAGCCAAGCTCCGGATCATGCCGCTTCGCTTCGAGTTCGCTGATCACCACAATCGGCAAAATCACCTCATGCTCAGCAAAGCGCATAATCGCCCGCGGATCGGAGAGCAGGACCGAGGTATCCAGCACATAAGAACGCGAAAGACCGGCAGCGTTCTGCGCTTTACCGGTCTTTTTGTCCTGCTTGGATTTCGTCGAGCCGCGCTGGGCGGAAGAGGCCACGACAGTTGGATTATTTGTTAGTGCCACGAGACTCCAGACCCCGGGCCGCAACCCGGTTTCCTAAGGTGCGGCGGGTCAGCCAAAGGCACGGCGCGAGGCCGCTCTCGCCTGGGTGATGCGAAGAATCTCACGGTTCCGCTGGCCTTCCCGATCGACGCCCGGGTGGGTGCCGATAAGACAAAATCTACGCCTGCGCGCAAGCACTGGAAGGAGCAAGCGGCGGCGTGTCGGGTTAACTCAGTGTGAACTCTCCACGCCTAGCGGATTCAGGAGCCGTAGCGTCGGTGCCGTCCGGCGTAGTCACGCAGTGCGCGGAGGAAATCGACCTTACGGAAGGCTGGCCACAGCACTTCGCAGAAGTACATTTCGCTATAGGCACTCTGCCAGAGCAGGAAGCCGGAGAGCCGCTGCTCACCGGAGGTGCGAATCACCAGATCGGGGTCACGCTGGCCACGAGTGTAGAGGAATCGGGAGATGTCCTCGACGTCGAGGGTCTCGGCTAGTTCTGCCATGTCTTGGTGCTGGGCGACGGCGTCGCGCAGCAGTTCGCGTACGGCGTCGACGATTTCCCTCCGGCCGCCGTAACCCACCGCCAGGTTGACATGTAATTTTTCCTTGGCGGGCTTGCGCTGGGTAAGTCGAATCAGCCGTTCGGCCAGATAGTCGGGCAGCAACTCGGGTGCGCCCATTGCGCTGACGCTAATCGTGTCGTCCGAATCGAGCCGGTCCATCATGGTGGCGATGATCACCAAAAGCTCATCGAGCTCCTCCTTGGAGCGATTCACGTTTTCGGTGGAGAGCATGTACAGGGTGACCACCTGCACACCGAACTCTTGGCACCAGCCCAGGAAGTCATGGATCTTCTCGGCACCTACCTGGTGCCCATGCCCCACCGAGGCATTGAGCTGCTTGGCCCAGCGTCGATTGCCATCGACCGTCATCGCGATGTGTTCCGGTATCCGCTGCCCGCGCAGCGACCTTGCCAGCCGACGTTCATAGAGCCCATATAACGGATGCGGCCTTCGCCTAGTCACCGTTCCGCACCCCCTTCCAGCCCAGAGCCCGGTTGAGCTGTTCGAGCTGTTTGATCTCTCCATAGGTTACCCGGAACCGACGAGAGAGTTTGTCCACACGCGGATTCTCAGGGATTACCAATGAGTAACTTACCTTAGGGCGGGGCTGCCGTGGGCTACCATTGGAGCATGGCTCGCCCCACATCCAAGGCAATAGACGGCCTCCCGGAGGCGGCCGTAACGCAGAGTCCTGGGGCTCTGGAGAGCAAGCCCAGCTGGCGAGGTTGGATTCACCTGGTCGCCACCCCAGTGGCAATTGCTGCCGGAATCGTGCTGATCTGCGTGGCACCAACAACCATAGCTAAAATCACTTCGGCTATATATGCTTTTACCGGCATGCTTCTATTTGGGATTAGCGCGCTCTATCATCGAGGCAACTGGACACCCGGCGTCAAGGCTGTACTGAAGCGGCTCGACCACACGAACATCGTGCTAGTCATCGCCGGAACCTACACGCCGTTGGCGGCCTTACTGCTCCCTCAACCCAAGGCAGCGCTACTCCTCTGGCTGATCTGGGGTGGCGCCGTTGCCGGAGTTGCCTTCCGAGTTTTATGGGTGGGGGCACCACGCTGGCTCTATGTGCCGATCTACTGTGTCCTTGGCCTGGCCGCAGTATTCTTCTTCCCCGATTTCTTCGCCGCCTCGGTCCCTGCCTCGGTGCTGATCTGCGTGGGCGGCGCCTTCTACATTGCCGGAGCGGTGTTCTACGGCATCAAGCGCCCGAATTTCTCTAAGGCTCATTTTGGCTTCCACGAGTTTTTCCACGCATTCACCGTGGTCGGCTTCACCTGCCATTTCATCGCGATTATGCTCGCGGTGTTCACCCACTAGAATCGCGGCCGGGGCCCGCTCTGTAGTGTTCTAATCGGTGGAGCCTTGTTCAATAGCGCTTTGTTCAGCGGTGCTTGCCGGCTTTGTCTTCCGGCGGAGCCGCCGATTTCACTTCGCGGGGCACCTCCGCGCTCAGCTCGTCCTCCGGGATCACCGGCAGCGGAAGCTCTCCGGCAACCTGCGCCCGATAGCGCACTCGCCGAATCCTTCGCACCATGTCCACGATCAGGAACACCATAATGGCCACCACAAAGAAGGTGGCTAAGAATCCCAGGAAGCCGGGACTGACCTGATCGGGCGTTAAACCGTCTTTGAGCGAAGGAGTGGGTGAAGGGGTCTGCGAGACAGTGTCTAACAGCAAAATCAGAGAGTGCACCTCATCATTCTCCCGCCAAGCTAGGCTCAGGACGAAATCAGGGCGCCGTGTTCTGGTCGTTCCGCTGGGCTCGGTCAGCGCAGCCCGGCGAAAAGATCATGCTCTGGAAGCTCGCTCTGCACCCTGGACTCGATCAAAGAGTAGTCTTCCCAGGGCCAGACCTTGCGCTGCAAATCGGTGGAGACCGCAAAGAAGAAGCCCTTTGGATCGACTTGGCTGGCGTGGGCGCGCAGCGCGTCTTCACGCACCTCAAAGAAATTACCACAGTCGATCTGGGTGGTCACCGGATGCCTGCCACGAGGTGGTTGATGCCCTTCGGCATCGGACTCCAACCAGGAAGCAATCCACTCAGAGTAGGGCGACTTTATCCCAGCCTCTTCAAGCGCAAAATGCAAAGCCCGGAAGCGCCCAGGGTTAAAAGCCAGGTCGTAATAGAGCTTGCTGGGCTGCCAGGGCTCTCCCGCGTCCGTGTACCGCTCCGGATCCCCCGCGGCTTGGAAGGCTTCAACGGCCACTCGGTGGGCCATGATGTGGTCCGGATGAGGATAGCCGCCGTTCTCGTCATAGCTAATAATCACCTGCGGCTTGAACTCACGCACCAGCCGCACAAGCGGTGCTGCGGCACGCTCCAGAGGCTGGAGCGCGAAGCAGCCTTCGGGCAACGGGGGAAGGGGATCGCCTTCCGGCAGCCCCGAGTCCACAAAACCCAGCCAGCGGTGTTCAATACCGATGATCGAAGCGGCCTTGGCCATCTCCTGGCGACGTAGTCCCGCCATATCGCGCAAGGCATGCGGATCGGACTCCAAGGCGGGATTCTGCACATCACCGCGCTCGCCACCGGTGCAACTGGCCACCATCACCCTGGCGCCCTGAGAAAGATAACTGGCCATCGTGGCGGCACCCTTGCTCGACTCGTCGTCAGGGTGCGCATGCACCGCCAAAAGCCGCAGTCCGCCGTCGTCCATCATTTCCTGACCTGCCATTTCAACCTTCCGATGTTTAGCCTCGTCACATCAGAGGCATTGAGCGAATTAGACTGGAGACCAGCACCTTTTCAGATGCTAAGCAAAACACACGTCCAAACCATAAGTCACTGATGGAACCGGCAGGAGTCAAGGTGTCCAATCCAGCCCCTGCGCAGCGAGTAAGCTCCAGCCTAGCTAATCGCTACGGCAGGCCCCAAAGTAAACTCGGTCGGCGCGGAAAAATCTGGTTGATCGCCGTCGCAGCTGTGCTGATCATCACCTTCGTCAGTTGGCTGACTTTTGGCAATGGACCTACGGCGGATAGCAAGTTGGTTGGATTCACGGTAGTCAATGCCACCGAGACCACCGTCAATTTCCAGGTCAGTAAGGATCCTGCTTCCACCGCTCAGTGCGAGCTGCAAGCCTTAGACAATTCTTTTGCAGTGGTCGGCTGGAAGGTCGTTACGGTCGGACCAAACGGCAGCGATCAGGGCACCGAGGGCGGCCGCACCACGGTGCAGAAGGTCGATTTGCTCACCGACACCCTCGCGGTTTCCGCGGATGTGGACAGTTGCTGGATCGTGAACGAGAACAGGGGCTGAGCGCGGCTCGTCTACCGGATTTTCTGAGATATCTTTTGGGACACAAAGACACGCTCAAGACCAACAGCTCTTGGGTTATTCCAGCGACTTGCCTACACTAGGGAGATATCTCCACCCCGCTTGATGGTCTAGGACAGCGTCTTGGACCAGAGCAGGCGGGGTCTTTGCTTGTCAAACCACGAGGAGGACACCCGTGTCTACCCCTAACGCACCCACCGCCTGGCTCACCCAGGAGGCTTTCGACCGCCTCAGTACCGAACTGGAGCAGCTTTCCGGGCCGGGCCGGGTCGAAGTGGTCAAGAAGATCGAGCAAGCTCGCTCCGAGGGCGATTTGAAGGAGAACGGCGGCTACCACGCTGCCAAGGAAGAACAGGGCAAAATCGAAGCCCGGATCCGTCAGCTCACCGAATTGCTACGTGACGCTCAGGTCGGCGAGGCTCCGGAAGACAATGGCATTGTGGAGCCCGGCATGCTCGTAGTGGCGAAGATCGCCGGCGAGAAAACGACTTTCCTGCTCGGTAGCCGCGAAGTTGCCGGAGACACCGAACTCGATGTTTTCAGCGAGAAATCTCCGCTAGGCGATGCCATTCATGGGCATAAAGCGGGCGATAAAATCAGCTACACGGCGCCGAACGGCAAGGACATCAAGGTGGAGATCATCTCCGCCAAGCCCTACACCGGCTAGGCTGCCCCGCGAGATCCGGTCTAGGCTCCACCCGGCTCCCGGCACCGAAGTCGATTCAGCGCGCAATCTCCTCAGTGCACCACTATGGGCTGGAAGCCTTCGGCGCGCAGATTCATCAGCACCTGTTCGCAGTGCTCATGCCCCTTGGTCTCCATGTTCACGGTGATCGAAACGTCACCCATGCTAATGGCACCACCCACTCGGGTGTGATCTACCCCGGTGACGTTGGCGTCCGATTCGGCAATGATCCGTGAGATGGTGGCCAGCGAACCCGGTCGGTCGTCGAGCAGCATTCGCACGGTCATGAACCGGCCGGCCGCTGAAAGTCCTCGCTGGATGACTTTCAGCATCAGCATCGGGTCGATATTGCCGCCGGACAGGATGACGGCAGTGGTACCGGGTTTTGCGCCGTCCAAGTTGAGCGCACCATCGAGCAAGGCCGCGACACCGACCGCACCCGCCGGTTCCACCACCATCTTGGACCGCTCGAGCAAGAAGATCAGGGCCCTGGCCAGCGAGTCCTCGCTGACTGTTATGACGTCATCGACGAGTTCACGAATGATGGAGAAAGGGATCTGCCCCGGCCTACCGACGGCGATGCCATCGGCCATTGTGGAAACCTTCGCTAAGGGCACCAAGGCATCTGCGGCTAAGGAAGGCGGATAAGCGGCAGCATTTTCCGCCTGGACGCCAATGATTCTGATCTCGCGACCGAGTTCGCGTGCTCGGCTCTTAATAGCCACCGCCACACCGGCCAGCAGCCCGCCGCCACCCACGCCCATTAGCACTGTTTCAACCTCGGGGACCTGCTCCAAGATCTCCAGACCGATGGTGCCCTGCCCAGCCACTACATCGACATTGTCAAAGGGATGCACGAAGACCGCGCCGCTTTGATCGGCATAGCGTTGAGCCTCGGCTAAAGCCTCGTCCACGGTGACTCCGTGCAGCACCACCTCTGCTCCGTGCCCTTGGGTCGCGGCCAACTTGGGTAGTGCGACGCCGAGGGGCATGTAGATTCGGGCCTGAATACCCAGCGCTTTAGCCGCCACCGCAACGCCCTGTGCATGATTTCCGGCGGATGCTGCCACCACGCCACGCGCCTTCTCCTGTGCGTTCAGTCGTGCCATTCGCACATAAGCGCCCCGGACCTTAAAGGATCCGGCACGTTGCAGATTCTCACATTTAAAAAAGACGTCGGAACCGATCATTCTAGCTAAGGCCCGGGAGCTCTCCACCGGGGTCCGCTCGGCAATTCCGGCAAGTAGTTTCTGGGCTTGGTAGATGTCTTCCAGGCTCACCGGAAGCTGCGGAAATGCTGGTGTCGAATCCACTCGTTGCGCTCTTTTCCATCCTGTTACCGCTGCGGCCCAGAGAGCCGGCTACGCTTGTGGATCAATCATTCCGCAGCGGGCATCAATTGCGAAATCCCCTTGCTTCACAATGCCGGAAGCGCTCAGAGTGAGGCTTGGATGCCCCATTCAATACTGAAAATTTGCTCGGGCTCCAACCAGCGCAGCCCCTCCCCGCTATTGAAAGCATTGGCAGGAGCGCTCATTGGTTCGATGGCAACCGCTTTATTCCGGCCAGGATATCCCGTACTGACATATATATGCACAAATTGGCATGTATCGCGCTGCCATAGACTCACCGAGCGCCCATCCGCGGCCTGCAGAGTATGCACCGCAACTCCCCGCTCGTCGAAAGCCAACTGAGTATAGGCGCGATCCATCTCCAGCTCTGCTACCTTCCGACCAGCCCGGAGATCCGTTTCCTCAGTGACCCCTTGCCGCCTGGAAGGAATTAACCGCTCATCCGCCTGCAAGCTCTGCTCAGCCCGGACAGTCAACTCCAGCTCCTCCGTGGGTAGCTCACCCAGCCGCAAGTAGGGGTGCGCCCCCAAGGCGACCGGCGCCGACCGAGTCGAGGCGTTTCGCAGACTCTGCTGCACCCAGAGTGACTCATCGGCCAGAAGTCTGTATTCCACCCGATGTTCCAGCTCGAAGGGGTAGCCGTGCTGGGGATAAATCCAAGCCGCGAGTTCCACCGAGGCTGCCGAGGCAGCGAGCACGGTATAACCGCTATTGCGTAGCAAGCCATGAATGGCGTGCCCTCGAGCCACTTCGGTGATGTCCAATTGCTGGGGCTGACCCTCTAGTGTCCAGCGACCGCCGTCGATTCGGTTGGGCCATGGGGCGAGGGTGATCCCTGATGCGCCCGGGGGCACCGGTTCCAGGGATGGTTCGGTGAGCTGCACCCCTTCGCGGGAGTAACTCCGCAGAGCGGCAGCCAGCAGGGAAATCACTGCTTGGGCGGCACCTTGGGTCAAGGTCACAAACTCGGGCATAGGATCACGGTAACACTAGCCGAACGATTGAATTTGTTAGATTATTTGGTATATTTTGTTTGAATAAGTTCTCAACTGGATCGAGCCTCATGCTGTCACCGGAACGCCACACCCGCATTCTGCAAGCACTGACCGAAAGTCCTGCCGTTCGGGTTGCCGATCTGGCGGCTACCCTCGGAGTCAGCGATATGACCATCCGGCGTGACATTGACCTACTCGACGAAAAACATCTTCTGAAGAAGATCCATGGCGGGGCCAGCCGCCTCGATGTACTCAGCTCAATTGAACCGGGCTTCGCCTATCAGGCGGATAAGCAACTGCGGGCAAAACGGCATATTGCCGCTCGGGCTCGCCAGCTGATCGCGGACGGCATGACCATCGCCCTCGGCGCTGGCACCACGACGGTACAGCTCGCCGGAATGCTGGTTGACGTCGAGCGACTCACCGTAATCACTAACTCAATCAAAGCTGCGGAAAAGCTCTATGCGCTGGATCCCCGCAACACCACGGTGATCCTGACCGGAGGCCAGCGGACTCCCTCCGAAGCGCTCGTCGGCCCGCTCAGCGTTGCCGCCATCAACTCGCTCAAGGTAGACCTCTGCTTCCTCGGTGTGCACGGCATCCACCCGAGCGGGTTGAGCACCCCAAATCTTCCCGAGGCACAAAGCAATGCGGCATTCATCAAAGCTTCCCGCAAGCTGGTCATTCTCGCCGATCACACTAAATTCGGGCTTAGAGCCCTGGCCAGCTTTGCCTCCTTGGATCAGGTGAATGTCCTGATCACCGATTCTGGCCTGCCTAAAAAGACTGAAGAAGACTACCGGGCGTTGGTTCCCGAATTGCTGGTGGCCGCGTGAGCATTTTTATTAGCAGCACGGAACTGGCCGATGGCAGAGAGCTGATCTTCTTCGACGAATCCGAACAACGGCGCACCCAGCGAGACAGTCGTCCGCTACCAGCGCGCAGCGCAGAGGATACCGGGCAGATCCGTTTCGATGCACTGACCGGGGATTGGGTCGCCATTGCCCAGCACCGTAGTACTCGCACCTATTTACCCCCCGCGGATCAATGCCCGCTTTGCCCCAGTACCCCTGAAAACCCCTCGGAAATTCCGGCCGAAAATTATGATGTGGTGGTCTTTGAGAATCGCTTCCCCTCACTGGGGCCAGCCCTCGGCCAGGCCCCACAGCATGCTTCCTGGGGCACCCGGAGCGTAGGCTTCGGACGCTGTGAGGTGGTGGCCTTCACGAGCGAACACGAAGGCTCTTTCGGTTCGCTCAGCCCGAGCCGCGCGCGCACCGTGCTGAGCGCCCTGGCTCATCGCACCAGGTTCCTCAATACCCTCCCTGGCATCGCACAGGTCTTTGCCTTCGAGAATCGTGGCAAGGACATCGGCGTAACCCTGCATCACCCGCATGGTCAGATCTATGCCTACCCCTATCTACCGCCGCGCGCCGAGGTAATGGCCCGCGCAGCGCTCAAACACCAGCATGAGTACGGCAGCATCCTGCTGGAGCATATTCTGCGCTCGGAGCGAGACTCCGGTGAGCGGATGGTGTTAGAGGGCGAACATTTCAGCGCCTATGTGCCCTTTGCCGCACATTGGCCCCTCGAAGTGCACCTGACTCCGCACCGACAGGTGGCAGATTTGGCTGAACTAAACGAAGCCGAACTCGATGAGTTAGCTCCCTTCAGTGTTGAGCTGATGCATCGGATGGACCGAATCTACGACTCCCCTACCCCATATATTGCCGCCTGGCAGCAAGCACCGACGGATCCGCTACTGCGCGCCGCGAGCCGCCTGCACCTGCAGATCACCTCACCGCGCAGGGCGGCCGACAAACTGAAATACTTAGCCGGCAGCGAGGCCGCCATGGGTGCCTTCATTAATGACAGCACCCCCGAGCAGATCGCCAAACAACTTCGAGAGGCTGGAAAGTGACCCTGGTTGAAAACCACTTGGCAGCGCAGTTCGCCGCCCGTTTCGGCGAGCCACCAGCGGGAATCTGGCGGGCTCCAGGCCGGGTCAATCTCATCGGCGAACACACCGACTACAACAATGGATTTGTGCTGCCTTTTGCCATTGACCGGCAAGCCTCGGTGGCAGTGCGTCTGCGGACCGATCAACAGATCACCCTGATTTCCACCAATCCCCTGGTCAATGACGTACATTCTTCGGTTCCCCGGCTACGGGAAGCCACCGGCTGGTCCGGCTATCTGCTGGGCGTCGCCTGGGCCTTGGCGGAGAGCGGATTGCCGGTCCCCGGTTTCGATCTTCTCCTCGAATCCACCGTTCCTAGCGGGGCCGGGCTCTCTTCCTCCGCAGCGTTGGAAAGTGCAACAGCCTTAGCCCTGAACGAGCTCCTGGGCGGGAGGCTGAGCCGTGAGGACCTAGTGCTCATTGGCCAGCGCGCGGAAAACGAGGTGGTGGGAGCACCCACCGGAATCCTGGACCAGTCGGCTGCCTTGCTCGCTGCCGAGGGTCAGGCGGTCTTCCTGGACTGCAAAAGCAGGCATTGGGAACTGGTTCCACTCGATCTCCCCGCCGCGGAACTAGCCATGTTGGTGATCGACACCAAGGTTTCGCACGCGCATGCCGATGGCGGTTACGCCGCCCGCCGTGCCTCTTGTGAGCTCGGAGCCCGGGCGCTGGGTCTGAGCAGTTTGCGTGAGCTTACGGTTTCCGAACTCTCCCGAGCGGAAACCCTACTGGACGGCGAGACCTTCCGCCGGGTTCGGCATGTGGTCACCGAGAACGAGCGGGTATTGCAGCTTGTCGAGGCCTTACGCTCGGAGGGTCCGACGGCGATCGGTGGGCTTCTGAACGAAAGTCACCTCTCCATGCGGGATGACTTCGAAATCTCCTGCCCGGAATTAGATCTAGCCGTCAGCACCGCTCAAGCGCACGGCGCGATCGGCGCCCGAATGACCGGCGGCGGCTTCGGCGGTTCGGCCATTGCGCTGGTGCCGGTGGCGCGCCTTGACCTCATCCGCGAGGCCATTCTGCTGAGCTTCGCCCAGGCGGGGCTAAGCACTCCGGAATTGTTCGCCGTCGTTCCCGGTCCGGGGGCTCACCGGCTGAACTGAACAAGCTGAACTGAAACAAAAAGCCCCGCACCGGCGGCCTCAATTTTGGGCCGCTAGTGCGGGGCGTTTCTAGTGGTGTGTCAGTCGTTACCGCGCAGGATGGCCAGCACCCGCAGGATCTCCACGTACAACCACACCAAGGTGACCGTGAGGCCGAAGGCCGCGGACCAGGAGTATTTGGCCGGCAAGCCATTTTTCACGCCTTGTTCGATCGAGGTGAAGTCCAGCATCAGGGAGAAGGCAGCCAAGCCGATCGCCAGGATGCCGATGATCACACCCAGCGGGATTCCGAAGACCTCAACGCTGCGCAGCCCCCAGGGCTGATTGGTCACGTTGAACATCATTAGGCCAAAGTTCACCAACGAGAAGATGGCGTACCCGCCGAGCGCAATCATAAAGAACTTGGTCATCTTCGGGGTGGCCCGGAATTTGCCGCTCTTATAGAGCACCAGGGTAAGGGCGAAGACAATTAGGGTGCCGAGTACGGCTTGAACCACGATGCCCGAGTAGAGGTTTTCCAGAATGCCGGAGATACCGCCCAGGAACATGCCTTCGAACAGCGCATAAGTGAGGATAAGAACCTTGGATGGTTCGCGCTTGAAGGAGTTCACCAAGCCCAGCACCAAGCCGATAATCGCACCAGGAAGCGCCAAGACCGGGAAGACCCAGCCAAGACCCGCACCAACCAGCACAACGAGCAAGGTACCGATGGTTTTAACGATCACATCGTCAACGGTCATCCGGCCCATCTGTGCGTTGGACGCGGGGGGCTGGTTGTACATCTGCTGCAACTGCTCGGGCGATAAAGGCTGCTGTCCGGGAGCGTAACCGGTGGGGGCGTATCCCTGCTGAGCGTAACCTTGTGTGGGCGCGCCGGGATAACCCTGAGGGTAACCCTGCGGTGCAGCCCCTGGGAACTGCGGCGGTTGTTTGCCGAAGTTCTTGTCGTTGGCGAACACCGGGTTTCCGAGAGCCATTTTTCGTCCTCTTTTCTTGGGCGAGTGATAAATCAAGCCTAATACGACCACGTCCGGCCAGTGCCGAAAGTTCCTCACAATATGGTCAATTTTGATTCAAGTTGTTGCAAATTCGAGGCTTTCCCCCAGCCAAGCCGCCGAAAGAGCTCAGAGTCGGAAGCCGCCGTCGCTGGTCAGCACCTGGCCAATGATCCAACGCGCGTCCTCGCTGGCCAGCCAGGAGATTAATCGTGCCGGATCCTCCGGTGCCCCGAAACGGCCAAAGGGCAGTCGTTTGAGCGCTTTCTGCAATCCCTCAAGCGGCCGGTCAGCCGTGTCCGGGTCCATATAACCGGTGTTCACCGGTCCGGGATTTACGGTGTTCAGAATGATGCCCCTGCTGAGCAGTTCGCTCGCTACGGTTCCGGTCAAGCCTGCCAAGGAAGCCTTCGAAGCAGCATAGGAAACCTCACCGGGCATCGGTCCGTCTAATTGCCCGGAGGTCATCCAGATCACCCTTCCGGTGGCTAACTCGTCCTGCGGCTCCCGGTGCTGACGCACGCCAGGCTCGGTGCGCTGAGCCACCGCCGGTCGGAACTGCTCGGCGAAGTAGCGGGTCAGCAGCAACGTGGAGCGGGCATTCACCGCCCAGTGCCCATCCAAAATCTCCGGCGTCATCTCGAAGATTGAGCCGTCAGAGCCGCTGCGGGCATGATTACAGACCAAAATATCTAAGCGCCCCAGCGCTGCGCCTGCGGCTTTCACCACGGTTTCCGACGACGTCGGCTGGCCCAGATCGGCGGAGAGCTCGCCAAAGCGGGCGTCCGGAACTTGCGCTGCCCGCAGTTCAGCCGTCAATTCGGTGAGCTTGTCATCACCCCAAGGCTGGCCGACATCGTGCGGACTGTAGTGCTGAATGAAGACATTGGCGCCCTGCCCGGCAAAGCGGCGGGCCACCGCGAAGCCGATGCCCCGCCGACGCGAGACTCCGGTAATCAGGGCATTGCGGCCGAGCAGCGGAAGAACTGTTGAATGACTCATCTGATAACGCTATCGCGGCTTTCCGGATCCCGGCCTTGATGTCTACTGGTCCTGAATGCCTAGCGACCTTAGATGTCCAGCGGAGGCAACCGCCGTGCCCCCGGACCTTCCTCCGCCAGGCTGTCCGAGGGATTGAGCAGGCGGCACCGATTCATTGACAAGCAACCGCAACCGATGCAACCGGTCAACTCCGCTTCCAACCGTTCGATCTCTTTCCGGCGGGCTTCCAGGTGCTGTTTCCATCTTCGCGAGATCAGCTCCCAGTCCTTTTTCTTCGCCACCCGGTCTGCGGGCAGCCCTGCAAAGACCTCTGCGACCTCAGAAAGCGGAATGCCAAGCCGCTTAGCCACCTGCACCAGGGAGATTCTGCGCAACATATGGCGCGGGTAGCGACGCTGATTTCCCGAGGTCCGTTCGGCAAAGATCAGCCCCTGGCTCTCGTAGAAATGCAGAGCCGATACCGCTACCCCGGTACGCCGGGAAACTTCCCCGACGGTGAGCAGGTCCTCAGGCCGCAATGGCATTGGATCACCTTTCATAACAGTGACCTCAAGCCTACTGAAGATTCCGCTACGCCCTCTAGTGCGTATGTTTCCTTCGACGCAGGATCAGCAAGGTACCGCCAATAACAATTGCTGCCAGTCCCACTAAGCCCACCACCAGGGTGCTCCCTGCACCCGTTGAGGCGAGCTCACCCGAGCCAGGCGCATTGCTTGAAGCGGTAATAATCGGCCCGCTGCCTGCAGTGGAGGTCGTGCTCGATGCTTGCGCACTGGACGTCGAGGCGCTGGGCATCGGAGTACTGGATGTTGAGGTGCTGGACGTCGAGGCGCTGGGGGTCGGGGTACTGGGCGTGGAAGTGCTGGGCGTTGGGGTTGAAACCGGGGTACTCGGAGTCGGGGTTGCGCTGCCATCACCTTCACCGCCTGCGGCATATCGTTGGACGGTGTTCGTCACCGGAAGGCTTAGACCGTCAACCGTGACATCTGCCGAGTTGGAATAACTGCTCAGCGAGGGGTCGGTGACCACAACATCGTAAGCGATACTGACCACCTGGCCGCTAGGAACCGGGGCGATAGTGGCCGAAAGGCTCGTGGCGGTGCAGGAAGTAATGTTGTAGCTGCTCGCTGGCAAGGGGGTCCAGGCGAGGATCTGGCCTTGTGCATCGAAGCCAGTGGACACCGAGGCGGTGACGCTGGTGCAATCGTTTTGCTGGCCGGCACCCACTTGATCGGTGATCGAAGCCTGGTTAAACGGGCCTTGCGGTGATTCAACAATCCAGTGAATCCGATTGGTAGGGGTAATCGAGATATTGCCCTGTGAATCAACCCAATTTCCAACCTTTTGCGAATCAGCCCGATCAACGGGTACAAACCCGCCGGGAGTGATGGTCAAGGTGGCGGCGGTACCGAAATTCAAGGTGATGGGCTGTCCCGGCGTTACCACCTGAGCGAAGTTGGTGTCGAAGTAGGCAGTGCCTTGGACGGCGGTATGGGTGGTTTTGAAATCGGTCAGGGTGAATGTCACGATTCCACCGCTGACCTGCGCCGTCGCCACTACTTGCCCCGCGCTATTGGTGACGTTGAAGCCGGTAGTCAGTGCAATCAGTTGAGAAGGCAGGGTCAAGGAGAAGGTATCCCCAGCCTGAGCGCTATCGGGCACCGACCAGGCGACCGCAACATGAATCGGATCGTACTGGCTTGGATTCGCTGGCGTAACGGTTACTGAGGTAACCGCCCCGGGGATAACTGCGGCTTGGGCTGTTCCCGCCAATCCGAGCAAGGCCGCGAGGGCGATAACTCCGGAGCAAAGCACGGTCAGAATCGACACCCGGAGCAGTGCCTTTCCTCTGGTTATATGAGCTTCTAATTTCAGTGACATTAATCCTCCAAATATGGTTTAGGGAAACTGCTTCATCCTGGGTCAAGACAGGCGACTAAGCCCATTCCCAGGTGTCTGGTTCGGTCGCCTGCTGGGAAGCGCCGAACAAGGGAAAAGTCGAGGTCATTTGCGCGATCGCGGCAGCCGGGGAATACCCATCGGCAATCAGCTTTGCCAAAGCCGCGATCCGGGTGCTGGCGGTACCGTCTCCATAGGGAGAGGAGACGTTTTGTAACGTGTTCGGTGTTGCTAGCAGGCCTCGTGCGGTGGCGGTAATGTCCTCTCCCGGGCCAACTAGCACGGAGAACCCCACCTCGGAGGACTCCGGCCTTTCGGTACTACGCCGGACAACTAGCAGCGGAACCTTGAGTACCGTGCATTCTTCTTGTAGCCCGCCGGAGTCGGAAATCAGTAGTGCGGAGGCTTGGGCATAGCCCAGAAACTCGTGGTGCTGGATCGAATCGATCATCCAAAGGCTCTTGGCGTAGTGCTCCAAGCCATAGCGGCGCATCGCGTTTTTCGTTCTGGGGTGTGCCACGAAAAGCACCGGGAGCGGAAGCGTTGCCAAGGCGGAGAGCACTCTTTCGAGAGCCGCCTTGCTGTCCGTGTTCTCGGGGCGGTGAATAGTGGCCAGCACGAACGGTTCTTCCGGGATCGATAAAGGTGGCGCGGCGGCGAGAAGCGAGAGGGAGTCCAAGGTGGCCTCCACTATCGGGTTGCCGGTCACCACAATCCGCGAATTATCGATGCCTTCTAGGATCAGATTTCTGCGGTTTTGATCCGTCGCGGCGCAATGTACATCGGCCAGCACCCCGGTAAGTAAACGGTTGATCTCCTCCGGCATCCCCCGGTCATAAGAACGCAAGCCGGCCTCGACGTGGAGCAAAGGAATTCCGGCGAAGTTCGCAGCCATCGCCCCGGCCGCTACGGTATTTGTATCGCCCTGAACAATCACCGCCTTCGGCCTGGAGCGGGTAAATTCTTGAGTGAGAGCGCTCAGACAGCTTGCGACCTGGGTTGCCCGAGTCTCCCCTCCCACTCCGGTGAGTACGACGTCGGCCTCCGGCAGTCTCAGCCCCAAGCGGACTTTTTCGCTCAACTCGTCGTCGAAATGCTGGCCGGTGTGGATCACTCTGGCGCGCTCACCCAACTGACGGATGATGTGCGCCAGCTTTATCATTTCGGGCCGAGTGCCCATAACGACCGCGATATCTGAATCGATCATGTCTGTTCCCCTGAATTGTTTGAGATAGCTGCTCTACCCTGGCGCCTGCGGGATTTTCCGGGCTTGAAGGCAATAAGGAGCACGATGAGAAAACCCAGCGCAAACCCGATCAGGGCAAGTACCGAACCTATGAAGCGATGCCCGAGCGGATAACCGAAGTCAATCCCCCAGATTTGGGTAGTAAGGGCAATCACGGCGAGTCGAAGTTGATTGACCAGCAATACCGAGAAGGCGGCAACGAGCAGCCCCAACCCTGCCCGCAGCCAGCCGATCTTGGTAAAAGCCAACAAAAAGGCGCTCAGGCCCAGCACCGGCATCAGCAGCAGCAGGACGGTGCACTCTTGAGTGATATCGAAAGCGACCAGCTGCCCCGAGGGGATGGTTATCAGAAACCGGGTGTCGCTGGAGCTCACACCATTCGGTAAGAGCGGTGAGAGCCAGAGCGCAAGCAGTTTCGACTCCAGTGCCCGCACTTGATAGTTCTGCAGCAGAAGTAGCACCGCTAAAGCTGCCACGCTCAAGGCAACAACCCCGCGCAGAACCCGCGATAACCGGGGACGCCTGATGGTCGTCGCCCGATGGGAAATCGGCAATGCGCTCATAATTTGGCCTCTCTCAGGGCTTTGCTCGGTTCGGAGGTGCGAGCGGTCTTGGTCCAACCGTGTTCCTTGCGAAGAATGCGGACGAGGGCACGCCAGACACAGGCATAAGACAGATAATTAGTGATCACGAAGGCGTGGCCCATCTTCAATGCTCCCCAAGCCGTCATAGTGTGGTCCCGCCGATGTGCGATCACCGCTGTCACCAATGCCGGCCAAAAGCCCAGAAAATAACCGAAAACCGGATATACCACCAGGGACGCCGGACCCCACTGGAAGAAATCGACCTGGAACAATGCCAAGGCCAACTCAATCAACACCAAGTGATACAAAATTGACCACGGCAAATCGAAAATCCAAGGCACCAGGATGTACAACATCATCTCGATCGCGGCAGCATGGCCCATCCGCGCCGAACGAAGGATCTCAGGTATCCGTTTCGCGGTGAGCATGTGCCCCTGGTACCAACGGGTACGTTGCTTTAGCAGAGCCGGGAACTTCTCCACCCCTTGTTGGTCGACGGCGGCTCGCGGCGTCGAACTCGTCTTCCATCCCATCGTGGCCAAGCTCACGGTCAAATCGAGGTCCTCGGTCAGGGAGCCCGACCACGGACGCTCCCCTACCTGGAGCAAGGCGCTCAACCGGGCGAATTGTCCGTTTCCACCCAAGCTCACACTGTTCGTGCGCACCCGGCCAAGCTGGGTCAGCGCCGACTGCGACCAAAACTGATAGTCCTGAAACCTCAACAGGAAATTCGTGCTTCGATTACGAATCCGCACGGCCAGCTGAACGCCACCGACCTCGGCGTCATCGAATAACGGCAATACCTCCGCCAGGGCTCCTTCTGAGAGTTGCCCATCGGCATCCATCACACAGACAATTACCTTGGTCGGATCAAGTCGCTGTTCGCGAACTTGGTGCACAATCGTGCCAAATCCAGCGTTCAACGCCGCGCCCTTACCTTGCCTAGCCGAAGGTAGCTCCCGGCGAAGCAATGCCACCTGCCCCTGGCCTGCCGTCACCGCTATCTCACCGGTAGCATCATCGCTGGCATCGTCAATCACCACGATCCGTTGTTCTCCAGCCGGGTTAAGCAAGCCGGTAACGGTCGGGCCAATCACGGCTTCTTCATTGAGGCAAGCCACTATGAAGAACACGGTGTAATCCGTTTCAAGTTCCTTCCCGGCAGCGACGAAGGGACGGCCGTATTCCAGATGGCTTTGGAACTCCAAGGTCGTCCGATCGGTGCGCAGCTGAATCAGTCCCATTCCCACGGTCAAGAAGAAATAAGCTGCGGAAAAGGCCATCACGAACGTTGCTAACCCATTCGTGACGGCCCAGAAAATACTCATCACAAACCAGCATTTCCCTCACGGTTCACAGGCTGCTTACGCACCGCGAGAACTCGTAGCAAGACCGTCCCGCAAGCAACCAAACACACCGCGAACAACGCAACAGCAAAAGAGCTGAACCCGGTGTAGGCCAGCGAACCTACTCCCGCGACCCCACTACCAAGAGCAGTCACCAAACCGCCACCACCAATGTTCGGACCAGAACCATACATCGGGGCTAACCCCTCGTCCTGGGCAACGCCGCGGTGGTGCCAATCAACCCAGCTGGCAAACTCTTAACTTCACTGCTCATATTTACAACTCCAGATCTAATCTCTCGTCCTGTCCCGTCGAAGGATCGAGATCAAGCACCTCAACTAGGGGTGCCTGTCTATCGGTGATTCTTTGGGGCGATCATCATTCCGCCCGGACGGCGAACTGCTTTTCGTTGCTAGCAGTAGCAATCCGCCGTCCGGATTCGGAATCGGTGGGTCTGAGCTCTAAATCTCAGCAGCCTGCCGACGACGGCGCACTAAGAGAATTACCGCTCCGACCATCAACCCAACGGTCAGAACACCGCCGCCAACCAAGGGGTCAACAAGCGGTGAGCCGAGGGTGGTGTAAGGCACTACCGCTGTTGAGGGTGCAGAGACCACCCCGGAGCCGGTTGGTGGGGTACCCGAGGCTACCGCCGTATTCGTAACGCTCCCCGCGTCGATATCCGCCTGGGTCACGCTATAGGTAGCCGTACAGGTCACCGAAGCACCCGCAGCCAAAGAAGCAGCGCCCGCGGGACAGCTGATGGCTGGAGCCGAACCAGTGCCAGAGAACGCGGTCTCCGCCACCGTCACGGGGGCAAGAGTCACATCCCCGGTGTTGGTCACCAGGAACGAGTAGTGCAGTACCTGGCCCGCACTCGTCAACGCCGTTTCAGCTACAGACTTCACCAATGAGATCGCCGGGTTGCTCGGCGGAACAGCATCAGGAATCGTGAAGGTGACCGGGAAAACATCCCAGCCATGCATCTGAGCAGCAGTTCCCGAATGCAGTGCTGTAAAGGAACCGATATTGAACGTCAGTGAAGTGACCAAGCCGGTGAACGTCACGGTGCCACAGCCCGGAGGCGCACTCACCGTTGAACAACTCAAGTCGTAGGTATCAGTGACAGTGCGAATTGTATTTCCGCCAACGATCTGGAGATTAGTCCCCGATGCAACGGCCATGGTGACACCTGGGGTAACCAAGGTCAGGTTCGTCGCCGTATCATTCTTCGTCGCAGTACACACGCTATTAACACAACTAGAAGACTCGGTATAGGAGCCTAGCTCATCAATATGCATACTCGGATTAAGCACTGGCTCCGAAAAAGTAAAGGTAATCGTGCCTAAGCCAGAACACTGACCGTAATCCGGACATAAGGTATTACTGCCGGGAACACTCACCATAAACGCTGGGCTCTGATCCGGAACAGTTGGGGTCCAATCACTGGCTGTGTACCCATAACCATCCGTGGTACCAAAACCATCAGCCGAGGCTGGAGCAGAAATACCATCGGGTCCACTCGTCGTGGCGGTTACCGTCACTCCGGAAGGATAAGTCAGAGCGCCGCCAGCGCCCGAGGAAGGTACCTGAGCTGCATTAGCTGGCGAAACCGCAACAAGCGCCCCCACCACAAATACAGCTAGAGCGGCGAGCACGAGCCCCGCCTTACGGAACAAACCCTTAGGCCGAACCGCCTTACGCCGATACAAAAAATAGCTCATACGCCATCCCCTTTCCTGAGGAATCCACCCGGCAAAGTCATCGATCGGTGCATGTCTCCGGTCCCAGCTCGTTTCCAAAAAATTCGATTTAATCGAAATTCTCTGCGGCTTTTCCGAACACGCATCACTCTTCTAATCCCAGCGCGAGAATTAATTCGGAGCCGGAATCCGGTATACGGATGCCGACCTTACGTTTCGAGGTGTCGACATAAGACAATTAGTGCCGCGAAAGTTTCGCATTTTTCGGCTAAGAATGGTTCAGCTACTTTTTAGTGATCAAAACTGACGTTTCAAGGCACCAAAGAAGGAATTGTTATCACAGCCTGCGGCGGCTGCTTAGGACCTTTTCCGACGCCGGGAGGCGAGTAGAGCCGCGCCACCGAGCAAGCCAGCAATAAGGCCCAGCGGTAGCAGCGTCGTGTTGCCTCCGGTGAAGGCCAGCGCGGAATCCAGCCCCCGCTCGAGTGGCGTGGTGACAGAGGCACTTCGGCTGAGCAGCGCTCGCGGTGGGGTGAGCGCCGTCGTGGTGGCTATATTTGTGACCTGACCGGCATCAATATCGGCTTGGGTGATTGTGTAACTCGCGACGGCGGTCACCGACTGGCCTGGCGATAGCCTGCCCGGTGCTCCGGGCCAGGTATAGCTCAGTTGGGACAAACCATCCAGACCATCGGTGATTTTTACACTCGTTAAACTGAGGTTCCCGGTATTCGTCGCGGTGAAGTGATAGGTGATCTTTTCGCCCACCTGTGCGGGCGAGGTGATCCCACTCGCATCCGCTGTCTTCGTCGACCGCAGGCCAGGCACTTGTCCCAACGGAGTATCAGTAGACGCCGGGGGTGGTGTGAGCACTGGGCCCGAGGACGGCGTTCCGGTAGTGGTTGCCGCGTTGGTGACGTGACCGGCGTCGATATCGCCTTGGCTGAGGTGATAGCTCGCGGTCGCTGTAACGGTTTGCCCTGGTGCCAAGACACCCGGCATACCGGGCCAGCTATAGGTCAGAGCGGAAAGGCCAGCAAGTCCATCCGTAATAGACACCTTCGTCAAGGTGACGTTACCGGTATTACTTGCAATCAAGCTATAGGTGATGAGCTGCCCCGGCTGAGCCGGCGAAGTCACCGCGGATGCCTCAGCAGCCTTGGTGATCGTCATCGCCGGAGTCTGGGTGGCCAGGAGTTGTGCGCTCGACGGAGTCGAGAACACAGCAGGACCAACTTGTGGAGTACCCGAGGCCACCGCCGTATTGCTGACTTTCCCCGCCTCAATATCCGCCTGAGTCACCGTATAGCTAGCCGTACAGGTTACCGAAGCACCCGGAGCTAATGACGTCGCCTCTGGCGGACACGAAACAACCGGTTCCATCCCCGTCCCCGAAAATGCCGTCTCGCTGACCGAGACCGGAGCCAAGGCAACATCCCCCGTATTGGTGACCACAAAGGAGTAGTGCAGTACCTGGCCTGCACTGGTCAATGCCACTTCAGCTACGGACTTCACCAATGAAACCGCCGGGTTACTGGGTGGAGGAGCATCAGGAATCGTGAAGGCTACTGGGAAGGCATCCGAGCCGTGCATTTGGGCGGGAGTTCCCGCATTCAGCGAGGTGAAGGAGCCCACATTGAACGTTAAAGACGTGACCAACCCAGTAAAAGCGACAGTGCCACAGCCCGGAGGCCCAATCACCGTCGAGCAACTCAAGTTATAGGTATCGGTGAGGGTTCGGATCGTATTGCCACCGACGATCTGGATATTCGTCCCCGAAGCCACCGCCATGGTGATACCCGGGGTGACCAAAGTTAGGTTCGCCGCCGTGTTGTTGCTTGTCGACGTGCACACATTATTGACACAGCTGGAAGCGGATTGGAGCGACCCTAGCTCGTCAATATGCATACTCGGATTGAGCACCGGCTGAGAAAAAGTAAAGGTCATCGTGCCCAGCCCAGAACACTCACCATAATCTGGACACAGCGTATTGCTGCCCGGAACACTCGCCGTAAACCCAGGACTCTGATCCGGCACTGTCGGACTCCAGGCACCGGCAGAGTAACCGAAACCGTTAGTACTGCCGAAACCGTTGTTTGAAGCCGGGGCAGTGATGCCGTCAGGCCCGCTCGTCGTCGAGGTCACCGTTACTCCGGAGGGATATGTCAGCGTATTTCCAGCCCCGGACGAGGGCACCTGGGCTGCACTGGCCGGCGAAACCGCGACAAGAGTCGTCATCACCAAAACAGCCAAGGCCACCAGTAAACGCAACAAGCCGGTAGACCGAGTTGCCCTACGCCGGTTCAAAAAGGAACTCATACACCGCCCATTTCCTATCCACATCCCCACTCTCGTCCAGCTCCCCCTGAAGTGTTGGGCCGCAGGGGCCGCCTATCAGTTGGTAGTACCACCAAGGGGCCAATAGTGTTACGGAAATCTGAACTTCCAATTCGACAAATCACCACCGCCCTATGATTTGAATCACATCTGAAAATCTCGCAACACTATCTAGCTATGCTTCGAACAACTAACTATGGACGGAAGTGAAGTGGGGATCCAGGCTCGATTGGTCAGCCCCGTGTCCGAAGATGAGCCCTCTAAGATCAGTGATGCCCAGCTTATTGCCAACTCCCGAGCGGGCGACGAAACCGCCTTTGAGATCCTCTACCTGCGGCACTACCCCGTCGCGCTTAGCGTGGCCCGTCAAAATGTCGATCGGATAGCAGACGCCGAGGACGTTGCCTCCGAGGCTTTTGCCGATGTGATGAGCCGTCTAAAGGCCGGGGTGGGCCCGGAAATGTTCTTCCGTTCCTACCTACTTACTGCAGTGACGAGAATCGCTTATAAAACTAACTCCAAAGCCATGCGGATCCGCCCCACCGATAATGAGCAGACCCTCGATGACCCAAAGGAAGCCGCCGACCCGGTCTTGGCAGCCTTCGAATCGCAAGCCATTGCGCGAGCTTTCAAGCAGCTACCAGAACGCTGGCAAGCCGTCCTTTGGTATATCGACGTTGAAGGCTTACAAAGATCAGAGGTAGCTGCAACCCTGGGGATCACTCCGAATGCTGTTTCAAACCTGATAATGCGTGCCCGCAAGGCCTTGCGAACCAGCTATTTGCAGAGCCATCTGACAAGTGATGAGACGAAGGCGCATCATCCCATCGAACAAGACTTGGGCTCTTACGTTGACAGGACTCTGCGCCGAGCGCGGCGAGACGAAATTGACCAGCATCTCGCTCACTGCGCGAAATGCAGCGCGCTCGTTGTGGAGCTCAACGATATTCGATCCACCATGCGCAGCGCACTCGTTCCCCTGGTCACTGGATTAGGGGTCACCCAATACGCCAGCTTGGCCAACTCGCCAATGGTGCTGACCCCAACAACGCGGGCACTCTCAACCGGTAAATATCTGGCCAAAACTTGGACATCCTTGGTAATGACCGGAATGCTCGTTTTCCTTGCTGCAGATGGAATCCAGATCTTTCAGCAGCCGGAGCCTGCCGCTAGCCCAACGGTTACCTTATCGCCGTCGACCATACCTGCACCTTTGACGACACCGGCGCGAACCCCCACCCCGCGACCAGCCTCTTCCGATTCCCCGAGCATACTTGCGCCTATCCCCACACCCACCCCCGCGCCTCCGACCACTTCCACACCCCCTTCACTCCCGGTTGTTCCGCAAATCCCGACGCCTACCCCAACTCTTGCTGCGCCGTCGAAAGTCATCGCTCAGATCACATCCGGAGCTGCCGCGAACGGTTCCTCTGTCGCTACGGTTAGCTTCAAATCCGCAGGCTCTTACCCCATCACTGTGGCAACGGTTACCCTCGCTCTGAGCGGCGGTAGGACATTTCAGACGCAGCAGCCGCAGCAAGCTAGTGGTTGGTCCTGTGCACTGGAGTCAGCCTCCTTGATGCGTTGCCAAAGCCAGGCAGCTGACTCATCAGTAGCTTCGCTTATGACATTTATCGGCGCCGGACCGGCCAGTACCCTGACGGCGAGCATCTCCGGAAAGAACCTCCAAGACGAGACGATCAGCGAAGCTATCTAAGCCCAATGGCCTTCCTAGCGGTAGGAGTGCCAGGTAGCTAACGGGGGCCTGGCCGGAAATTTTCTGGGATCCGTTGTGTGCTACATCAGTTTAAGCTAACATTATTATTAAATCGATTTTTATAATAATGAGGGGTGGTGTTTTGGTGGTTGGTTTGAGGGTTGACGTGCAGGCTTTCACTGCTGCTGCTAAGGCTCTTGTTGCTGCTGGTTCGAAGGTTCAGGACACGAAACCTTTGAGGGATGGCGATCTCGGTACTTCCAACCTGGAACACCAGATCGTTGTCCTTGCCCCGTCATGGTCCAAGGGTACGGCCGCGTTTATTGCCGCGTTGACCTCTGCCGGGAAGCAAGTCGCCCATGCCGGGACCGAGTTCATCCAGGTCGATAAAGCTTTGGCCGGGAAGTTCGGAAACCAATGATGGACAAACACCGTCGGAATCGGTCGGGACGAGAAATGGGTGGTATCCGCCATGGTTAGGCCTGGTGATTGGGAATTATTGGGTGGTTCTGATCCTTGTCCTGGCAGTATCGATGATGTCCAGGCTGCTGCGAGGACGTGGCAGGATAACTACAACATTCTCAACGAGGTCCGTTCCGGACTGGCCTCTTCCGGGATCACCGGTAACGGTCAAGCAGTCACCGCTGTCCGAACCCTCCTAAACCGAAACGCAGCCCTAGCCGGTGCCATCGCCGACCGGGCACAAAGCAACGCTGACGTGTTCTTCACCTGGGGTGGTCAACTCACCCAGTTTCAAGCCGACGCCGACCGACTCCTCACCCAAGCCATCCAGGCCGATGAAGATCGCCAACAAGCCCTCGCACTCATGGCAGCCTCCGGTGGCGGAATACCCACCCCCACCCTCCAATCACCCTTTACCCAGAACACCCAGAACGCACCGGCTTCCCCGTTCCCAGCTTCTACTGATGCGGGGTTGGCGGGGTTGCTTGAAGACCAAGCCCGGGAAGCGGATAGGCAGCGTGGCCAAGCCCTGTTGAATCAAGCCCAACAACACCTCGATGACCTGTCCCGCCAAGCAGACGAACTCCACCAAGCCCACCAAGACGCCGGAAATACATGCGCGAAAAACCTGCAACCCCTCGACCTCGCCGCAGTCACCCACGACTCAGGGATCGATCCAAGCCTCCCCGGTCGGCGCAGGCGCCCTCACCGCGTTGCTGAATCCGGGTAAAGACCCGGACCTGAAAAAACTTGACACCCTACACAGCAAAATCAACACCGGTAACAACTCGGCCCGGAACGACTACCTGGAACAGTTAGCCAAACTCACCCCAGAACAACTCGTCCTCTACAAGTTGTGGAAACCAGAACAAACCCGCAACCCACTCCCCGCCCTCCCCGGCGAAGACGTACCCAGTGCAAAGAAATGGTGGCAAAACCTCAACAAAACAATTCAACTCGCCCTCATGGGAGCCGTCCCCGGCATCATCGGCAACCTCAACGGCATCCCCTACACCACCCGTAGCAAAGCCAACGACGCCCTCATGAAAGAACTCAAAGACGACCCCACCACCAACAAAAACACCCTCACAGCACTGAACGTCATCGAGGACAAACTTGTCCTTGACAACGGTAAGAGAAACCCGGATCGGTCGATCATTTCCTTCGACCCGAACAACGGCAAACCCCTCGCCGCCCTGGCCATCGGGAACCTGGACACAGCCGGGAACGTGACCTGGAACGTCCCCGGCATGAACACCACCGTCTCCGACGGCATGGAATCCTGGGCCGACTCCGCCCAAGACCTCTACAAGAACCAGACCGAGGAGTTCAAACGGCTTCACAAGGACGGGAAGAATGCCGTGGTGGCGTGGATTGGGTACGACACTCCACCGGCACCACCGGCCAGCTGGGGTGTTCTCTTCACAGATGCGGCCGTCAAGGGAGCCGATAAACTTCAGGTCGCCCTCGATGGTTTCCAAGACACCCGCGGACCCGGTAACGGATACACGATCAACGTGGCCGCTCACTCCTACGGCACCACCACCAGCTCCATAGCCCTGACCCACACAAAGTATCCGGTAGACACCGTGGCATTCTTCGGCTCCGCCGGAATCGACCCCGACCGAGTCCCCAACGCCGCAGCCATGCACGTCAACCACGGCACAGACGGCCAACCCGCAGTCTACGAAACCCATGCCAGTGATGACATGATTGCACCGTCAGGGATCGTGGGTTCTAACCTGGGCAAAGCAGTTCCGATCATCGGTGCCTATATCCCCGACCCGTTCGGCCTGGACCCCCGCGAAGATCCCACCGATCCTTGGTTCGGTGGACATAACTTCTCTTCCGAGGGCGGCTACGACACTGCAGGAAATGTTTATGACCGGGTGACCGGCCACGACGCTAACGGCAGTCAACCAGTGAGAACCCTACTCTTCGCCTCAGAAGACCACGGATACTTGAACCAGAAGACCGAATCAGGCCACAATATCGCGCTCGTTACTACCGGGCAGGGTGAGAAGATTCAGACACTCTCCCCGTTGAAGTACAACCCAGACGGCTCCCTGGATGACTCAAAATTCTACGGATCCAATAGGCCACACCAAGGTTGGCAACCCTCTGACTGGGATATCAACGCAGCACATAGGACAGACCCGAACCATCCACTATTCCCGCAGCCGAACCCATCGATAGAGATACCTCAATCAAAACCGCCGGTCGTGCTGCCGCAAAGTAAACTACCACCGATGTTTCCTCAGTCACCTCTTCCTCCTTCGGAGCACTAATGCACCCAGTAGACCGTCGCCAAAAACCTGCCCGCGGCCAGAACACCCTCACCCTTTTAGCGGCATGCGGTGTGTCAGTAATCTTGTTGGCTGGGTGCGCGTTATTCGTTCAAAACCCGACTGGAGACCCCGTGGAAAGCAATGGAGGCACCGACCCGGCTCGCCCCTTCAACGGCACCCGCCCCACCAAAGTCGTCAAACAAGCTACTTACGACACTATCGAGGACATCGTGAAACACTCCGGAGCAAAATTCCCCACCTGGAACCGCGCAGACCCACCAGGTCTTACCTTTAATTCCTGCGAGGCTGGCAGCCAAAAGGGCACCAGCTATTACCTGTGGCTGGAGGGCAGTGCGATTACTGACCCCAAAGCTTCCACAAAGTCGATGGAAGCGCACTGGGAATCCCAGGGTTATAAGATCGGCAACATTTTCGATGAAACTGACAAGCCTTCTCCCGGCATCGATATGTACGCCACTACAGCAGAAGGTGCTGAGGTCAGCTTTTCCCCTGGCACTAATGGTTCATCTATCACTATCAAGAGCGAATGCACCCTCGACCCCACAGCCGACGATCGCCCCTCTCCGAGCACTAATCCAACGCCCTAGATTGGGAAAAGATGTTCGTCGCAGAATCAAAAGAAAAGCTCAGAAATATCTCGTTATTAGCGATCTTTAGCGTGTCAGTGGTGGTGTTGAGTGGATGTGCGTTATTCGTTCAAAACCCGAATGGAGTCCCTGTGGAAAGCAATGGAAGCACCGACTCGGCTCGCCCCTTCAACGGCACTCGCCCTGCAAAAGTGGTTGAGAAGGATTTCTACGACACTGTCGAGGACATCGTGAAGCACTCCGGAGCGAAATTCCCCACCTGGAACCGCGCAGACCCGAAAAGCATTAGCGTCGACTACTGCGTCGTAGGCGATCACAAAGGCACCAAATATTCAGTGACCTTGGAGGGCGGCCCGGTTTCTGACTCGGACAAGGCTATCGAGACGATGAGAGCGCATTGGGAATCCTTGGATTACACCATTGGCAACTACTTCCCAGACATGGGGGCCAACACAACAGGGCGGCAACTGAACGCCACCAGCCCCGTCGGAGCCGAAGTCCAATTCACCCCTGCTGAGGATGGCAGCTATATCAATGTCAAGAGCGAATGCACCCTCGACCCCACAGCCGACGATCGCCCCTCTCCGAGCACTAATCCAACGCCCTAGATTGGGAAAAGATGTTCGTCGCAGAATCAAAAGAAAAGCTCAGAAATATCTCATTACTAGCGATCTTTAGCGTGTCAGTGGTGGTGTTGGCTGGATGTGCGTTATTCGTTCAAAACCCGAATGGAGTCCCCGTGGAAAGCAACGGAAGCACCGACCCGACTCGCCCCTTCAACGGCACTCGCCCTGCAAAAGTGGTTGAGAAGGATTTCTACGACACTGTCGAGGACATCGTGAAGCACTCCGGAGCGAAATTCCCCACCTGGAACCGCGCAGACCCGAAAAGCATTAGCGTCGACTCCTGCGTCGTAGGCAATCATAAGGGCACCAAATATTCAGTCACCTTGGACGGCAGTCCAGTCTCTGACTCGGATGAAGCCATCACCACCATGAAAGCGCATTGGGAATCCTTGGATTACACCATCGGCTTATATTTCCAAGATATGGGAGGGAACACCACCGGACGGGAGCTCAACGCCACCGGCCCCGTCGGAGCCGAAGTCCAATTCACCCCGGCGAAACACGCAGCTACATCAGCGTCAAGAGCGAATGCACCCTTGACCCTTCGGCAGGGGATATAGACTTCCCGACCAGCACCTCGAGTTCTTGAGAGCTGCCAAGACCAGTTTTATTCTGTGTAGTTCCCGATTATCGATGTGATGGGCGTCTTGTCAGAAGGCGAATTTGAAGGTTTCGTATGGTGAGTTGGATGCTGCCGGTACCCAGTTGGACAACGGCCAGGCTGATCTAGAGGGCACGCTTCTGAATTTCAGCGTCAGTTCCAGTCCCTAGTCGCTTCCCGGTATGTGACGGATTCCTCATCGATAGCGTTCGAGACCGCGTATGCCTGGTACACAGCAGACCGTGAGTGGTTTGGATCGTTTAGCAGCGTAATGCGGCTCAGACCTTAGGTCTACGGATCAGCAGTTCGCTTCTAACGTGGCGCGAATCTCCTCGGACGATCGAGCAATTAACCCGGCGGAGCGACGTGCACACCACAAATTTTCATAACCGATAAAATGATCCTGAAAAGAAGAAAGGCCCTGACCGGAAGCTTCGAAACGCTTCTGGCCAGGGCCTTTACCTTGTACCCCAGGTGGGACTCGAACCCACACTGAACAGATTTTAAGTCTGGTGCCTCTGCCGATTGGGCTACTGGGGCGCAGCGTCCAGTGTACAAGGCCAAACACCGACTCGGCCAACGGAACCTGCTTCTAAACTTGAAAGATGACTCATCCGGGAACGCTCATCGAACAAGGCGTGAAGGAATATGGCTACGAGTTGATGATCCAGGCCACCCTCGAACTACTTTGCGGTGAAGTTCCGGCAATCCCCTTACAGGCTTTCGGTGGCACCTCCGGATGGCAACCCTATTGGCTTCCCACCTGGGGTGCCCGAGCCTGCCTCTACCTTTGGCACGAAGACTGCACGGAACCGATTCTTGCGGGCCTGGGTTCCGAATTTTGGCGAGCCCGCGAAATGTGCGCAAAAGTCTGTCGCTATCGGGAAGTTGGCCTGAGCGAGCTATCACCCCTGCTAAACGACCCAATCCCACGGGTTCGGGCTGCGGCGGCTCGAGCCATCGGAAGCTTGGGCGAGGTGGAGCATGCCCAAGGATTGAAGAAGTTACGCACGGATCCAGAGGCTTCGGTCCGCACCGCCGCGAACAGCGCGCTCAAGCAACTCGCGGAGAGGCTAGACCGGCCAATGGACTAAGAGCGCGAGCCGAGTCGGCAAAACCGAAACCGAACAGGAACGCACAGGAGACGAAAAAGGGCGTCCACCGCATTCGAACTGCGAGGACGCCCTTTGACGGCAAAACTACTTAGCTTCGGCTGGTTCCTTAGCCGGTTCGGCAGCCGCATCTGCTGCCGCCGGAGCGGCGGCAGCGGCAGGCTTGGGGGCCGGAGCGGCCGCGGCCCGGAAAGATGCCCTGGGCTGGTCCAGATCCATCAGCGGAGCGATATCGCGCCCCATCAAGAAGCTCAAGATCCAGCCAAAGATCACCCGGACCTTGCGCTCCGCCGTCGGCATTGCCAAACCGTGGTAACCGCGGTGCATCAGCCAAGCCAGCGGTCCACGGAAGCCGAGCTTGCCAACCTTGGCCACGCCCTTCCACAGACCCAGCCCCGCTACCGCACCAATGGTCTTGTGGTTATAGTCCTTCAGCGGCTTATCCCAGCGGGAAGCCCAAAGGTTCTTGGAGAGCCGCTTGGCCTGCCGGATCGCATGCTGTGCGTTCGGCACGCAGAAACCGCCCACGCCGCCACCGCTCAAATCGGGAACGGCAGCCACATCGCCCGCGGTCCAGGCATTCTCGACAGGTCCGAACTCGCCGGTGATCCGCAGATCGGCACCAGCCTTGATCCGGCCACGCTCATCGATCGGGAAATCGGTATTGCGGGCTGCCGGGTTGGCCTGCACGCCAGCGGTCCAGATCAGGGTATCGGTCTCAAACTCATCAGCTGCGGACTTATCCGGCATATTGATCAGCTTGAGGCGACCGCCCTCGGCATCCGCCAGCGAGGTGTTTAGCAGCACCTCAACATTGCGGGAGCGCAGGTGTTCGACCACCCATTCGGCCTGGCTCTCGGTGACTTCGGGCATAATCCGCCCCATCGCCTCGACCAACACGAAGCGCAGCTCGGAAACCTCGAGTCGCGAATTCTTGGAAGCGAGGTTGCGCGCCAGGTCTTCCAGCTCGGCAATGGTCTCGACGCCAGCAAAGCCGCCACCCACCACAACAAAGGTCAGCGCGCGACGGCGTTTGGCCGGGTCGGTTTCGGTGGAGGCGAGCTCGATCCGCTCAGTCACCTGGTTGCGTAGCGCCACCGCTTCTTCGATGGTCTTCAGACCAATGCCCTGCTCGGCCAGGCCGTTGATCGGGAAGGTGCGGGTAATCGACCCAGCCGCCATGACGACGTCGAAATAGGGGATCTCGAAGGAAGGTCCACCGTCAGCGGGCTCAACTACGGCCTTACGGCTCTCGTGGTTGACCGAGGTGACCTTGCCCTGAATGAACTCGGTCTGCGGCAGGTGCTTACGGAACGACACCACGGCATGACGCGGTTCGATGCTGCCGGCCGCCACTTCGGGCAGGAACGGCTGGTAAGTCATATAGGGCAGCGGATCAACCAGGGTGACGATGCCCCCGGCCTTGGCGATCTTCTTCTGCAGTTTGAAGGCAACGTAGAGGCCGACGTATCCGCCGCCTACCACGAGCACGCGCGGACGGTCTTCGAGCTTGAGGGTGGTAGCCATAACCCAAGTCTAACGCTCTTTGTGAAAAAATTCACGAAGTGTTCTGAGATCGCTCCTCTGTTACGGAACGACGCCGCAAAATCAGCAGATGAGTGGCTCCTCCGAGCAGAATCAAGACCAGCAGTACACCGAATCCGATCACCAAAGTCGCCGGAAGGGCGGAGTCTAATTGCTCCGGTGGCAGGGCTACCGGGGTGGTCGGCTGCGGCAAGCTGGAGCTTGGGTTGGCGGTGCCCTGGCTAGGCTGGCTTGTCGACGACGGCGGCGGGCTGGGCTGATTGCGACGATGGATAGTGATCCACTCCTGCAAACTCGGCAGCGGGCTCACCGTTACCGGGGCAACGTCGGCATTGACCGCTGCATCGGCGTCGAGTATCCCCCAGCCGTAAATGCTATTCGGCACCGGTTTCCCGGCAGGTTTGGCGGACCGAATGATCCGATTGATCACCTGGGCAGCCTTCATATCCGGATACTTCGAGCGGATCAGCGCGGCGACTCCGGCGACTATCGGAGCTGCCCCACTGCTTCCACTCCAATTCGCGTACCCCGTTCCTGGAACCGCGCCAACCAGGCCTTCGGCCGGGGCCGAGACCGCGATCGTAATGCCCTGCGTTGAGGAACCTTGGGATGGTGAGCCATCCTTCTTCAGCCCCGCCACCGCTACCACCCCGGGGATGGTCGCGGGTGCACCAACCTGGGTCATCCCGGACTCGCGATTACCTGCGGCCGCGACGATCACCACATCATGCTGTTCGGCATAGAGGAATGCGCTGTCCCAGCTCACCGGCCAAGCCGGCGAGGTACTGCTGAGCGACATATTGATCACCTTGGCGCCGTGATCTACAGCCCAGCGAACCGCTTCCGGGATCTGCTCGTCGATGCCCTTGCCTGCCGGATTATTACTGCCAAGCCAGGTGGAAACCGTGAGTAATTGGGCTTCTGGTGCCACCCCTACGACGCCGTCGGGCCGGGTGGCGTTACCCTTACCTCCGTGGCCCTTGCCGGCCAGCAGGGATGCCACCAAGGTGCCATGAACCGGCTCTTCGCCGATGCCTTTCTGTCCGTTGGAGCTGCCCGCACCAGAGACGTCGGTGCCGCCAACGACGGCACCCTTGAGGTCCGGGTGGCTGCCATCAACGCCACTGTCGATGATCGCTACCTTGACCCCGGCGCCCTTGCTACTCTTCCAAGCATCGGTAATGCCGTACTCGTCAAGCCAGTATTCGTTGTCTCGCATGCTGTCCGCATGAGCGGGTACCGCAACAAATAGGCTGAGCAAAGCAGCCACCGGCATCCCCCAAGCTAGGGCTGCAGGCCAGCGGGGCCTTCGACCGGTACTGCGCATGTGATGCTCTGCCTTCCGGCTTGGGATTGCGGATTGGGCTCGGAGGTGGGCAGGCTAGCCCATCGAGAGCGCAATTCCGTCAAGAATATCGTGTTCGCTGCTGGTAGCTCCGGATATCCGGCCTCCGGTGAGCTCCGCTAAGTCACTAAGGATGGTTGACCAGAGCAAAGCGCCCGCGCCAATTACATCAACCCGCCCAGGGTGCATATAGGGCAAAGCGGCTCGTTCTGCCCTACTCATCCCGAGTAATGAGACCGAGGCAGTGTGTAGCTGATCCAGGCTCAGGGTGCGTCCATCAATCGCATCGGGCTGGTATTTCGGCAGTGCCAGCGCGTGAGCGGTCACCGTGGTAATTGTGCCAGCCACTCCGATCACCCGATCCACCCGATCCAAGGGAATTTCGGCAGCCACACCCGCAACGATCCGCTGCACCTCGGCCTGGGCCGCGACGATTTCCTCCGGACTCGGAGGATCAGACTTCAAGTAGCGCTCGGTGAACCGGACGCAGCCCATGTCCACGCTTTGCGCCGCCGTCACTCCCCCGGCGGTGCCGATCACAAATTCCGTGCTACCACCGCCCAGGTCTACCACTAAGGTGCTCTGCTCTTTGGTTCCGGGAAGCACGCTGGCGGCTCCGGCGAAGGATAAAGCTGCCTCCTCGGAACCGGGAACCACATCTGGTTCCACCCCGAGTCGCTCCCTGACACCGTCGATGAACAACTGACGGTTGGCTGCGTCCCGGGTGGCGGAGGTCGCGACGAATCGAACTCGATCAACCTGGTGCTGCCGGATTAATTTGGCATAGTCATCAATCGCGGCAAAGGTCCGCTGCAAGGCGTCCGCGGCAAACTCTCCGCTGGCGTCAACGCCTTGTCCAAGTCGAACGACCCTCATCTCACGGTGCAGATCAGTCAGTTGCCCGGCTTCCAACTCGGCGATCAGCAGCCTAATTGAATTGGTCCCGCAATCAATGGCGGCTACTCGGCTCATTCCTGTCCCCGCTCGGTCTCGGCCTGTTCGGTCTCGGCTTGTTGCTCCAGACGTTTGACATGCCTACTCAGATCCTTTGTTGGGACCGGCGCCGTTGCGTCCCATGCCCCGGCGCAGTAACACTTCTCCGCCGTCCACCAGGGCCGGATGAGTTCTAGGGTTTCATCACCTAGCCGATTCACTCCCGGCCCGGCAGCCAGTGCGTGCCCCACCAGTACATGTAGACATTTGACCCGCTGCGGCATACCCCCCGCGGAGATGCCATCGATCTCGGGGACCGGGCCGGTTCCCGCCAGCTGTCCTATTTCGGCTCGGGCACAGAGATAGGCTTCGTGAGCGCGGCGGTGGGCAGCGGCTAGCTCAACATCGCTTTCCAACTTGCTATTCATCTGGTTCATCACGCCGTCGGCCTCAAGTCGCGACACGGCAGCGGTCACCACCGGATGGGTGAGATAGAAGGTGGTGGGAAAGGGGATGCCATTGCTGAGCCTCGGTGCGGTTGCCGCTACCAAGGGGTTCCCGCAAACGCAGCGTGCCGGAATGCTCACCACATCGCGCACCGGACGCCCGAGTTGCAAACTCAGGGTGTCAAGGTCCGCTTTGCTCGGTAAATCTCGGGCGGATGCCTCGACGCTGCTCACGGGGTGCTCCTCAGCTTGTTCTCATTCGGTGGCCGACCTGACGATCGATTGCCAAAGGCCGTCTACCCACGGCAGGGATTCGGGATTGACGCTTGTGCCCGCCTGCTGCGGAGCCGCCGGAGTGCTTCCACCACCGTAGACCCAGTAACCAGTCTCACCGGGCATCATCATATTAACCCGATCCCGGGCTTGCTGCTTGACGTAGGCGGGGTCGTTCCAACGCGAAATCTCCGTTTGGAGATCCTTTTGTTGCTGCTGCTGAGCTGCGATATCCGCTTTCAGGCTGGCGATATCGGCACGCTGATGCAGGTAGTTATTCACCGATGGCGCAAGCAACACGGCCACCGCAATTAGGACAGCAACGAGCGCGATCAAGCGCCCGGAGAACGACCGTGCCGCAACCGGAACCGGCGGCTCAACCTGGGCCTTGGCCCGGCTATCTGAGCCCACCCGGCCTGTTCCAACTCTAGAAGAACCGGCAGTTCGCCCGGTTTTTGTGAACCCGCTTCGACCGGATGGGGAGCTGGTAGGTCTAGCTTTCGGGGCTTTGGTGCTACTCACTTTGCTGCTATTAGCCGTGCTGCCGTTCGACTTAGCGCTGCCTGCCTTAGTCGCTGTGCCCTTAGTCGCGGCTGTCTTGGCAGCGATCCGGGGTTCCGCGCTTGGCTGAGGCGCCTCGACCGAGGGTTCCGCCGAGGCCGGTCGAGGCGCACGGGGCACCTTGGGACGACGTGTGGCCATAGTGGAACCTTCTTCGAAAGCGGGCGGGGCTGGCTAAAGTCCTTTCAGCATAGCCAGCCCCATCGCTCAGTTGGTCGAGAAACGCGGGAAAGCGCTACGACCCGCATAACGAGCCGCATCGTCCAGGTCCTCTTCGATGCGCAGCAATTGATTGTATTTGGCCACCCGCTCGGAGCGAGCCGGGGCGCCGGTCTTGATCTGGCCCGCGTTCGTGGCCACCGCGATATCCGCAATCGTGGTGTCCTCGGTCTCGCCGGAACGATGCGAGGTGATCGTGGTGTAACCGCTACGCTGCGCGAGCGAAACAGCCTCCAGAGTTTCGGTCAGCGAACCGATCTGGTTGACCTTAACCAGGAGCGAGTTCGCCGCATTGGAGTCAATACCGCGCTGCAAACGCTCGGGGTTGGTCACGAAAAGATCGTCACCAACAATCTGCACCTTGTCACCGATCGCGGCGGTCAGCGTCTGCCAGCCTTCCCAGTCCTCTTCGTCGAGCGGATCCTCGATGGAGACCAAGGGGTAATCGCGGACTAGCTCTTCGTAGTAAGCGCTCATCTCGCCGGCAGATTTCGCCTGGCCCTCGAATTGATAGGCACCGTCCTTGAAGAATTCGCTAGAGGCCACGTCGAGGGCCAGGGCGATGTCCTGGCCGGGGGTGTAACCGGCACGCTTGATGGCCTCGGTGATCAAATCCAAAGCGGCCCGGTTGGAGGGCAGGTTCGGGGCGAAGCCACCCTCATCACCTAGGCCGGTCGCCAGACCCTTTTCGTGCAGCACCTTCTTAAGTTCGTGATAAACCTCAACGCCCCAGCGCAGACCCTCGGAGAAGGTGCTGGCACCGAGCGGAACCACCATGAACTCCTGGATATCGACGTCGGAGTCGGCATGGGAGCCACCGTTCAGGATGTTCATCAGCGGCACGGGCAGGACATGTGCGTTGGGCCCACCGAGGTAACGGTAGAGCGGAAGATCCGCCGAATCGGCGGCGGCGTTGGCCACCGCCAGGGAGACGCCAAGAATGGCGTTGGCACCCAGCTTGCCCTTATTGGGGGTACCGTCCAGGTCGATCATGGTCTGATCGATGAGTCGCTGATCGGTAGCGTCGAAGCCCAGCAGGGCCGGGGCGATGACATCAAGGACGGCCGATACGGCGTCCAAAACGCCCTTGCCTAGGTAGCGGGTTTTGTCCCCATCGCGTTTCTCCACGGCTTCGAATGCGCCGGTGGATGCGCCGGAGGGGACGGCCGCGCGGCCGACCGAACCGTCGTCGAGCCCGATCTCAACCTCAACCGTGGGATTGCCGCGGGAGTCCAGAATTTCGCGTGCATGAATGGCGTCAATAATGGCCATGAATTGCTCCTTGAGCGTTCAGATGATGCATGCGTGCTACGCGCACGCACTTCAGGACAACTGTCCCTCTAAGACTAGGGCATTTTCGCTCCCGGCCGCGGATAGGTTACCGACTTCGGGATAGGTCAAAGACCGACCATTGGGCTATCCCCAAGCCGGAGGGCTATCGCAAAGCCACTTGAAGAAGGAGTTGACGAAAGAATAATAGCGATATATCGTTGACGTATCGCGATAGAAATCGTGATATCTATCAGAAGGAAGATTCATAATGAGAACCCAAGAACATCACCACGAAGAGCGCCGCTTTCACCACGATCCCCGTGGCCTCGGCGACGAAGAGCAACGCGAGCCCCGAGGACGCGGTCGAGGACCTCGCCGGGGCGGATTCAATCCCGGCGGCCCGCATCGCGGCCGGGGCTTTGGTCCCGGATTCGGACCCGGTTTTGGTTTTGGCCCAGCAGGCCGCGCCAAGAAAGGCGACGTCCGCAGCGCGATCCTCTCGCTACTGAGCCAGTCCAGCTACAACGGCTACGGGCTCATCAAGGCCATTGCCGTTCATTCCGATGGAGCCTGGCGTCCCAGCCCCGGCTCGGTCTACCCCGCTCTCACCCAATTGCAGTCCGAGGGGTTGATCGTTTCCGTCGGCGAAGGCCGTCGCACCGAATTCGAGCTGACCGAGACCGGTCGTAACCATGTGGCAGAGCATCAGGCCGAGTTGGCAGCGGTTTGGGAAGAGGTCAATGAGGAAGCCGGAGCCGCCCAGGACCTGAGGCTGAGCGTGGGCAAGTTGATGGGCGCCGTACATCAAATCGGGCTAGATGGCTCCGAAGAGCAATTGCGCACCGTAACTGCGGCGCTGGATGAAGCCCGGCGCACGATCTACAAGCTGCTTTCCGACTAGGCTCATGACCGTCCTCGACAGAGCAACTACTCGGATAGCGAGCCGTCTGTGGTCAAACACCCGATGGCTCGCTATCCAACCGCGGAGCCCCTCATTCAAGTAGATTGGGTAAATGTCGAATTTCCCACCTCAAGGTTCCCTGAGGCAGCTCCAGGATTTCGTCGCCGAGGTAGAGATCGAACTCGGCTTTCAGAACACCACGGTGGCTCAGAAGTGCCTCTTGCTGGCCGAAGAGGTCGGCGAACTGATCAAATCGCTCCGCAAAAGCCATTTGGGCATGCGGCTGGGCAGCCCCGGCTACGTCCCCGATCCGGAGGCCGAATTAGCTGATGTGCTCTTTGTTGCCCTTGGCATTGCCAATCGTTTGAACATCGATCTGGAACAAGCTCTGGTGAAGAAAGCGGCTTTGGCTGCAGAACGCAGCTGGAGTTAATCGAACCGCCACTGCCGAAAAACCCTGTTGTCAGAAAGCCTGAGTGCCGGAGAGAACGGTTATCGGAGCGCTGGATTACCAGGCAATCCAAGCCCAGGCTTAGAGCTGAAGTTTCATTCCCTGGTGGCTCATCCTGAAGCCCAGCCGCTGATAGAAGCGGTGTGCAGCCGTTCGCCGTTTATCCGTCGTCAGCTGCACCAAAGAACATCCACGACGTCTAGACTCGGCGATAGCCCACTCCACCATTTGGGTACCGATACCGCTGCCACGTAAGGAATCTGCCACCCGAACAGCTTCGAGCTGAGCGCGCAGCGAGCCCCGGCGGGCTAAGCCGGGGATAAAGGAAAGCTGGAAGGTGGCTACCACCTCCCCGTGCTGCTCCCCCACCACCAGGAGCTGAGCGGGATCCCCGTCGATGGCTTCGAAGGCGGCTAGATACGGCGCCAGATCGCCGCCCTCCCGGCTGACTCCTAGCTGATCGGCTATCAGAATCTGAACGATCCTCGGCACATCGGCGGCGGTCGCCCGCCGGAAGGACACCCCCGAAGGGGTGGTGAACAAAGCAGTTGTGAATAACTCAGCCATTCTCTCCCTCTCGATAACGACGCACGGCCAGCCGCAGCGCTCGCTCGGCATCGAGCTCCGGGGCAGCTTTGAGTAACTCTAATAAGCGCTCCCCGAGTTCTTCTTCGCTCAGGGGCGTATCACTAACCGGCTCACCCCGACCGTTCGAGGCCTCAATCGCACCGCGACGCAAGGTCTTCTGCGCCAGGGCAAGGGCCGGTAACCCCGCGGGGATACCTTCGAACCGGCCGCGAGCAGGCTTTTCCTCCGCCTTGACTCGATGCCAGCTGTCGACAATTTCCGCCACCGTGGCGGGGAAGGAGTCCTGCAGTGAACCATCGGCACGGAAGACATGCGGATTCCTCCGCACCATCTTCTCGGTCAAACCACGGGCTACCTCGGGAAAGCCGAAGTCCCCAGCCTCCTCGGCAAGCCTGGCATGCAGCACCACCTGGAGCAACACGTCACCCAACTCGCCTTGCAGTTCGGCGGCGGGGTGAGCGTCCTCGATAGCCTCGACCAGCTCATAGCTCTCTTCGATGAGGTACTGCACCAGGGATTCATGTGTCAGCGCACCCATCCACGGGCAGTGTTCCCGCAATTGAGCAATAACCTCAATAAGCCGGTCTACTTCGACTGACACCCTGAAAGACCCGTCCGCTCAGCGCAACCCCGCGTAAGCCTCAGTGATCTGCTCAACAAGAGATTCACGCTGTTCCAGCGGCAGGAAGGCTGCCTCCGCGGCATTGAGAGTGAGTTCGAGCAGATCGTCCAGGTCATACTCAAAAGTCTCCACCAGGAGTTCGAATTCACTACTCAGGGTGACCGCGCTCATCAGCCGGTTATCGGTATTCACCGTCACTCGGAAGCCCGTCTGGTAAAGCAAATCAATCGGGTGCTGCTCCACGCTTTCACCCCAGGCCGCGATGGCACCGGTCTGCAGGTTTGATGAAGGGCACACCTCTAAGGCAATGCCCCGGTCGCGAACCCAGGCGGCTAGCGGCCCCAAGGTGACCATGCCCAGATCGGCCTCGTTGGCTTCATCGGTGCTGAATTCCACCGAAATGTCCTCGGCAATCCGCACCCCGTGGCCAAGCCGCAGCGCACGCCCATCGACGAGAGCCGACTGGATGCTCTCCAAGCCTGCCGCCTCCCCCGCGTGCACCGTGGTGGGGAAATTCTGCTCTGCCAGGTACCGGAAGGCCTCGGCAAATCGGGAAGGCAAGAAGCCATCTTCCGCGCCGGCGATATCAAACCCGACCGCGCCCTTATCTCGATGCCGCACCGCCAGCTCGGCGATCTCTTGACCCCGATCGGCATGCCGCATCGCGGTGATCAGCTGACCTACCTGGATTCGACCGCCACTCGCCTCAATGGCTTCCTCAATGCCGGCCTGCACGGCTTCAACAGCTTCGTCCAGGCTCAGTCCCTTAGTCAGATGCTGCTCCGGTGCCCAGCGAATCTCGCCGTACACCACGCCGTCGGACACTAGATCCTCAACAAACTCGCGGGCTACCCGCTGGAGGCCCTCTCGATTCTGCATAACCGCAATAGTGTGATCGAAAGTCTCCAAATAGCGCACCAAGGAGCCGGAATCGGCGGATTCCCGGAACCATTCACCCAGCGCCACCGGATCGGTGGAGGGCAGCGTGTGGTCAATCTCCGCAGCCAGTTCGATAATGGTTGCCGGACGCAGGCCACCGTCCAGGTGATCGTGCAAGGAGACCTTGGGCAGGCTACGGAAGTCGAAGGGAACGGTGGGGGAAGTCTGAGCAGCTGTAGTCACTCTTAAACCTTACTTTAGGCCTGCGGCTCGCCGCGTACGGCGACTTTCGGTGCTTCATCCTGGACATCGGGGAGCTCTGCAGCGGCCGCCATCGAGTTTTCCGAGGAAGCCGAGGAAGATGAGGAAGATTCGGAACGCTTAGCCAGCCACTGGTGGAACAGCTTCACCAAGTGATCCACTAGGAAGCCAATAATGATCGCAAAGACAATGGCAATACCCACACCCAACAGGTGATTGTTCTTGATCCAGTGCCCCGCAAAGGTGCCAATGGCTACCCCATAGGCGGACCAGGTAATACTGGCGATGGCGTCCAGCCAAACGAACTTGCGCCAGGGGTATCTGGTGGCTCCGGCCGTAAAGTTCACTGCCACTCGACCCACCGGGATATACCGAGCGGTCAGCACCAGCACGGCGCCGCGCTTGTCCAGTTCCATCCTGGCCCAGTCGAAGGCTTTAGCCACCCTGGGCCTGCGCATCCAACGGAATCGGGAGGTCCCGATTTTGCTGCCGATCCAATAGGCCATGTTGTCACCCAGAATGGCCCCAAAAGCACCACCGGCCATCAGCAGCCAGATATTCGGCTCACCGGTGTGCAAGGCGATCGAAGCCAGTGCGACAATTGCCGTCTCGCTCGGCAGGAAAAGGAAGAAGCCATCGATAAAGCAGAACAAGGTCACTATGGGCACAACCCACCACTGACCGGCCGAATGCGCGATCAGCTCATTCAGGCTGCCAAAGAATGCGATCAGGTTCACGGAGGAAAGGCTCCTTTGAGGGTGAAAGGACCTATCAATCGTCCTAAGTCAATCGTCCCATGCTGCAGAGCCCCGCGCTATCGCTCCTAAGGGTGAATCTATGTGCTTTTCGGCTCACCCCTGGGTATGAGATTTCAGGCGATCCGGTCAATGATCAGCTGATGGTCCGGGCGCGAGCCCTCTGGCGCAATCACCACGGCCTCTGCCAAGGCTTCTTTGGCTCGCTCAAAACGGTCCGGAGTGTCCGTCAGCAGGGTCATCAGCGGCTCCCCGGCACGCACGACGGCGCCCGGCTTAGCATGCATCCGAACTCCAGCCCCAGCCTGCACCTGGTCTTCCTTACGGGCACGCCCGGCGCCTAAGCGCCAGGCGGCAACGCCCACGCTCAGCGCATCCAGGCCTACCAGCACCCCGTCGGCGGGCGCGTAGATGGTCTCGGATTCCTTGGCAACCGGCAAGGTCGCTCGGGGGTCCCCGCCCTGCGCCTCAATCATCCGGTTCCAGGCGTCCATTGCGCGCCCGTCCTTGAGTGCGGCAGCCGGATCGGCACCGTGTACCCCGGCCGCTTCCAGCATTTCCTCGGCCAGCCGCACGGTCAGTTCCACCACGTCCTCCGGTCCACCACCGGCAAGTACCTCAACGGATTCCTCAACCTCGATGGCGTTCCCTGCGGTCAGGCCGAGCGGGGTACTCATATCGGTGAGCAGTGCCACCGTCTTCACCCCAGCATCGGTGCCCAGGGCGACCATGGTCTCGGCCAGTTCCCGAGCCTGAGTAACGTCTTTCATAAATGCGCCGGAACCCACCTTGACATCGAGCACCAACGAGCCGGTGCCTTCCGCGATCTTCTTGCTCATAATGGAAGAAGCGATCAACGGGATGGCTTCCACCGTGCCGGTCACATCGCGGAGCGCATAGAGCCGCTTATCTGCCGGAGCTAGGCCGGAACCGGCTGCGCAGATTACCGCACCGACGTCCTGTAATTGGCGCATCATCTCGTCATTGCTCAGTGCTGCGCGCCAGCCGGGAATCGCCTCTAGTTTGTCCAGGGTGCCTCCGGTGTGGCCTAGCCCACGGCCGGAGAGCTGTGGAACCGCCACCCCGAAAACGGCGACCAGCGGGGCCAACGGCAAGGTAATCTTGTCTCCCACACCGCCGGTCGAATGCTTATCCGCGGTCGGCTTGCTGCCGCTCGAATTGACCGGGCCACCGGCCACCGGTCGCAGCGCGGAAAAGTCCATCCGCTCCCCCGAGGCGATCATCGCGGCCGTCCATTGCGCGATCTCTGCACGGTTCATGCCATTGAGCAGAATAGCCATATTGAGCGCGGACATCTGTTCCTCGGCAATCACCCCGCGGGTATATGCGTCGATGGTCCAGGCAATCTGCTCGGCAGAAAGCACGCCGTGATCACGCTTGGTGCGGATAATATCTACGGCGTCGAACGATTCAGCCATGGTTATGACTCCTCAAGATCTAAGTTTTCGGGTCCAAAGGCATCCGGCAAGACCTGATCCATGGTCTTGATCCCGGAGACCGTCATCAGTTGCATGCCGGGGGCACGGTGTTCATAAAGCAATTGTCGGCAGCGACCGCAGGGCATCAGCACATTGCCTTCGCCGTCCACGCAGTAGAAGGCTGCCAGCCTACCGCCGCCGCTCATCTGCAGCGCACCCACCAAGGTGCATTCCGCGCAGAGAGTCAGACCGTAGGAGGCGTTCTCCACATTGCAGCCGGTGACCAGCCGCCCATCCTCGGTGAACGCCGCGGCTCCCACCGGGAAGCGGGAGTAAGGGGCGTAGGCATGGCTCATGGCTTCTTTGGCCGCCTCCGCCAGCGCCGCCCAATCCACCTCAGCCGCATCCAACTTGGCTCCACCCACTTCAGGCCGGGAGTCGCCGTCGTGTCGAGCCATCTCAGCCCTTGACATAGGGCTCGCCAGAAGCCGCGGGTGGTCTGGAACGTCCCACCAATCCGGCCACCGCGATGATGGTCAAAACATAGGGCAGCATCGCCATAAACTGTCCAGGAACCGGCGATCCGATAATTGTGATAATCGATTGCAAATTATCCGCGAAGCCGAATAACAAGGCTGCCAGGAAGGCGCCAATCGGATTCCAACGACCGAAGATGAGTGCAGCCAGGGCAATATAGCCCTTACCGGCGGACATGTCCTTGCTAAAGGCATCGGCCGAGACCAGGGCGAAGAACGAGCCACCAATACCCGCCACCGCACCGCCCAGCAAGACGTTCCAGAACCGGGTGCGGTTGACGTTAATTCCCACGGTATCCGCGGCCTGCGGATGCTCACCAACGGCCCGCACGCGCAGGCCCCACTTGGTGTAGTAGAGGCCGAGATAGACCACGATCACCGCGATATACATCAGGTAGCCGATGAGCGACTGCCGGAACAGGATCGGGCCGATGATCGGGATTTCCGAAAGGAAGGGAATGGTGATCGGATCCAGCCTGGGCGGCTGGTTGAACTGCTCCGGGTTAGCGGTGAGCACGGTGGAGAACAGGAAGCTGGTCAAACCCGAGACCAGAACGTTGAGCACCACGCCAACAATGATCTGATTCACCAGGTACTTGATGCTCACTACGGCAAGCACCAAGGACACCAGGGCCCCCGCAACGGCGGCAGCCAACAGTCCAATAAAGACATTGCCGGTAATCGTACCGACCACGGCCGCGCTGAAGGCACCGAGCAGCAGTTGGCCTTCGATCGCGATATTCACTACACCCACGCGCTCACTGAGCACGCCGGAAAGCGAACCAAAGACCAGCGGTACTGCCAAGGTGACGGCTCCGGCGATCAGTCCGAGCAAGGAAATCGAGGGCAAGTCATCGCGGCCACCGGCCACAATCCAGACCAGGAAACCAAAGACGAAGAGGAGCGCGAAAACGCCACCCAGCCAGCCCGGAAGCTTCCGCTTCTGCGTGGTTAGCCACACGGCATAGGCCGCGAGTAAGCAGAGCAAGATCGCCACCACCCAGCCAAAGGGGGCTGCCGGCACGCTAATCACCTCCACCTTGGTGACGCCCAGCAGGGCAAGCACCGCAACCACGACGGCGGTCACTAAAGTTACCGGTAACCAGCGAGCTTGCGCTTTGCCACGACCAGCCCACCAGCGGAATCCGAGCCAAGCCACCGCCGCTACCGCGACAACCAGGGTGACCCAGGCGACGACGCCGGCGGTGCCAGCATCCTGAACATCGGTGATTCGGAAACCGGCCGTTTTGTTATTGGCCAGGAAGCCAAAGAGAACCAGACCTAACAACGCCAGCAGGCTCAAGCCGACGCCAGCTTTCCAGCTCACCAGTTCAACTTTTACCGGATTGCGATGTGCACCGTCGGAGGCGCTTTTTGGAGTTTGAGTCACGGTGCTCATACGGTTGCTCCGCCCGTCAGAGAAGTTTCGGCTGAGGCCGGTTTAGCCTTGGTCTTTTTCTTGCGCTTGTTCAGGCCGAAGATGGCCCGCACGAGCGGCGGGGCTGCGATAAACAGGACGATCAAGGACTGAATGACCAGCACAATATCGATAGGGGTTCCGGTTTCCGATTGCATCACCACGCCACCGGCCCTGAAGGCTCCGAAGAGCAGGCCCGCGAAGAAGGTACCCCAGGGGGTAGAGCGACCGAGCAAAGCCACGGTGATCGCATCGAAGCCAATGGAGGCAGAAACTCCGCCGGAAAGGTATTTCTCCGTTCCGGATACCTGCATAACGCCCGCCAGCCCCGCCAGGGCACCCGCAATCGCCATCACCACGATGGTGCTGCGCGCCACGTTGATACCCGCAGTCTTAGAGGCGTGGGGGTTAGCGCCGACGGCCCGGAATTCGAAGCCCAGTGTGGATCGGTTCAAAAGCCACCAAACCAGCACGGTAGCTAGCACGGCCAGTAGGAACCCCGCGTGCAGACGGAACTGTGAACCCAGTAGCAAGGGGAACTGGGCGGTGTCATCCAGGAAAGGTGAGATCGGGTTGCTGGAGCCCGGCCGCTGAAACGCCGGCAGGGTCAGCAGATAAGCCAGCAAGAAATTGGCTACGTAGTTGAGCATGATGGTCACAATGACCTCGTGAGCGCCGGTTCGCGCCTTCAGGAGGCCAACCACGCCACCCCAGATTGCCCCACCCAAGAGCCCAGCAAGGATCACCAGAATCAGATGCAGCCCCCAGGGCAAGTGCCAGGCGAAACCGATATAGGCGCCGAAGAACGCACCAATAATGATCTGGCCCTGGGCACCGATGTTGAACAGCCCTGCCCGGAAGGCGAGCGCCACGCCCAGCCCGGCACAGATCAGCGGCGTGGCCACCGTGAGGGTTTCGGTAATCGGGTAGAACTTAGCCGCAGCATCAACACCTTCCCAGTTGAAGATGCTGCCCTGGATCAAGGCTCCGAAGGGCCTGAGCACCTCGGCGATTAGATCCCCCGGTTTGGCGAAGAAGTATCCCGCGGTCTCAGCCACCTTGGGATTGGTGATGGCCATCAGGATGCCGCCAATAACGATGGAAAGCACAATGGCCAGCACCGAAACCATGGCATTGCCGGTAAAGATTTGCCGCAAGAGCGAATCTTGCTGTTCGGCAGGTTTTGCCGGAACCACCTTGGCTGGCGGTTCGGTTGAGGTCTGGGGTTCAGACATGGCTGCCTCCATTAGCCGAAGGGTCAATCGAGTGCTGTTCGGTGAGCTGTTTCTCGGCGTCCTCCACGGAGAGCCCGGCCATCATTAAGCCGAGCACATCCCGAGAGGTATCCGGCGGCACAATGGAAACGAGTTTGCCCTGGTAGAGCACCGCAATCCGGTCCGCCAGCTCGACGACCTCATCGAGCTCGGTGGAAACAATCATTACCGGGGTACCGTGGTCACGCTCGGCGATCACCCGTTTGTGTACGAATTCAATAGAGCCGACATCCAGGCCACGCGTTGGCTGGGAGGCGATAAAAAGGCTAAGCGGCCGTGAGAGCTCTCTGGCCAACACCACCTTCTGCTGGTTGCCACCGGAGAGCGAGCTTGCCGGAGTGCTGATCGACGGCGTCCGCACGTCAAACTCTTCGACCTTGGCTTGCGCTTGTTTCGCGATGACGCCCGGTTTCATCGCGATTCCGCTCGCAAAAGGAGCCTTGTCGTAAAGATCCAAGACCATGTTTTCGGCGATACTGAAGCTGCCCACCAAGCCATCGACATTGCGGTCTTCCGGGACAAAACCGACTCCGGAGCCGAGTACGTCCTTAACGCTCTTGCCGAGCAGTTCCTGGCCATCCAGCTTGATCGATCCGCTGGTGTGCGCCTGCACGCCCAGGATCGCCTCGGTCAACTCGGTCTGGCCGTTACCTTGCACCCCGGCGACCGCGAGCACCTCACCCTTGGCGATGTCGAAGGACAAATCGTCCACCACATGCTGGCCGTTCTGATCGATCACGGTCAGATTGCGCACCTGGAAAGTCACTTCACCCGGCTGCGCAGGAGCCTTATTCAGGCTCAGGCTCACGGCGTGACCGACCATGGCAGAGGCAAGTTCGGTAGGGCTGGCGCTGGGCTCTGCCGAGCCGACAACCTTCCCTCGACGAATGATGGTGATGGTGTCCGAAATCGCCTTGACCTCGCGCAGCTTATGCGAGATGAAAACAATCGACTTCCCATCTTTTTTGAGCTGCCTGATGATCTCCAGCAACTCATCCGTCTCCTGCGGGGTGAGTACCGCCGTCGGCTCATCCAAAATCAGGATTTCGGCGTCCCGGACCAGCGCCTTAATGATTTCCACTCGTTGCTGGACCCCAACCGGCAGGTCCTCGACCATTGCATCGGGATCTACATCGAAGCCGTATTGCTCAGAAATCTGCCGGATCTTCTTCCGGGTGGCTTCCAGATCCAGCATTCCTGCTGCTTTGGTGGTCTCATTGCCGAGCGCCACGTTCTCTGCAACGGTGAAGACCGGAATCAGCATGAAGTGCTGGTGCACCATGCCAATACCGGCCGCCATCGCATCCCCGGGGTTCTTGAAGACGACTTCTTTGTCATCGACTAAAATCTCCCCCTCGGTGGGGTCGTAGAGTCCGTAGAGCACGTTCATCAGGGTGGACTTGCCAGCACCGTTCTCACCCAAAAGGCAATGAACTTGTCCGGCCTCCACCACCAGGTCTATGTGGTCATTGGCGACTAGGGAACCAAATTTCTTGGTGATTCCCCTGAGTTCGAGTTTCACTTTTTACCTTCCAACGCCGAAAACGCGCTGCCCTTCGGCCCGGCTGATGCCGTGCACCAAAGGGCAGCGCGCCCATCGAGTTCAGCTATTATTTCGGGCTGGCCTTGGATTCGACCTTGATAGCACCGGAGACGATATCCGTTTTGATCTTATCCAATTCGGTCTTCAACTCGGCCGGTACGGCGGAATCTAGATCGTGGAACGGGGCCAGGCCCACGCCACCATTTTCCAGGGTTCCAACGTACGGGGTGGAGTCGAACTTGCCTGCGGCATCGTCCTTGATAACGGCCTCAACCGAGGTGGACAGTCCCTTGGTGACCGAGGTCAGCAGCACCGACTTGTAATCAGGGGCGGAGACGTAGCCATCGGTGTCAACCCAAATCAGCTTGGCGTCCTTGCCAGCAGCCTTCGCGGCCACAATAGCGGCACCTGCACCGGCACCGACCGGACCAGCAACCGGCATCACGATATCCGCGCCCTGATCCAGGAAGCCCTGGGTGAGCACCTTACCCTTGTCGACCTGCTTGAAGTCACCCACGAAGGTGCCGTCCTGCTTGTCTTTGTCCCAGCCGAGCAGTTGGACAGACTTGCTCTTCTGGGTGTTGTAGTACTTCACACCATCGGCAAAGCCATCCATGAAGATGGTCACGGTAGGAATATTGGCGCCGCCGAAGGTCGCTACCTTGCCGGTCTTGGTGGTGCCTGCGGCCAGGTATCCGGCCATGAAGGCTGCCTGAGCCGTATCGTAAACAATTGATTTCACGTTCTTAGGGAACGTGGGGTCACTGTAATCGACAATGGCGAAGTGGCTGTTCGGGTTCGCGGTGGCGATCGACTTCGTTGAGTCTCCCAGCAGGAAGCCGACCGTGACCGTCAGCTTGCAGCCTTGCTGAACCATGGAGCGCAGGTTCGGATCGTAATCGGTGTCAGCCTTCGACTGCACCGACTTCTGCTGGATGCCCAGGTCCTTTTCGGCGGCTAGCAGGCCGTCGTGGCTGGACTGGTTGAACGATTTATCGTCGAACCCGCCCGAATCAGAGACCATGCACGCCAAGAAGTCGCTCTTGGCTGAGCCTGAGTCCGATGAACTGCTGCTCGGTGCGGCCCCACAGCCAGTAAGCAACAGTGCAGTTGCGCTCAAAGTCACGGCGCCAAGGGTGGCTCCGCGTAGTGCGACGCGTTGCAGTGAGTTTTTCAATGTTCCTCCAGAAAGTCCCGCCAGATACGAGCAACACGATGAGTATTCAATGAGTGGCCGTTCCCCCTGGCGCGCTGCGTCAAGAGCATCTCTGTTTTCACTGAGGTCCCGTGGTGCTGCGCTACACGCTCTTCCTGAGAAAAGCCTTAGCGCAATGATCACCTTATCCTAGTGTGACGGTGCCCACTGAAGGCAAGCTCTCACCTCCAGCAGCGGGCATCGTTGGGAATTCGTTACCAACGATGCCCGGAATGCTCACCAGTTCTGGGCCAGCGCCTCAAGAGTGTTGATGCGGTCCTGGAGGTCGTAGGTGTAACCGGTGATCATTAATTCGTCTGCACCGGTCTGTTCTACTAGCGAACGCAATTGAGCCACCACAGTTTCTGCCGTGCCAACGGCCTTGATCGCTGGAAGTCGATCCATGGCGGCCAGCTCGGCCTCGCTGAAGCCCCGTTCGGCGGCTTGTTCCGGGGTGACAATCGGGCCGAGCATGCCGCTGCGCAGGGCGAGCGCCTGTACCCGGCTCGGTCCGGCCAGGAATTCGGCTCGCTCGGCGGTCTCGGCGATCAGCGCGGAGGTTGCGATCATCACATGTGGCTTGTCCAGCGCGGCCGAGGGTTGGAAGGAACGGCGGTAAAGTTCGACGGCGGCCAGGGCGTCGGGCGCAAAGTGGTGAGCGTAGCTGTAGCGCAAGCCCAGCATTCCTGCCATCTGGGCACTGTAGCCCGAGGAACCGAGCAGCCAGACCTCCGGATAGGAGCTGGCGTTTGGGGTGGCCGAAAGCGGTTGGCGAGTTCCTAGAGCTTCAATGAGTTCGGGCCGCACATCGCCAAGCATTGCCATGGTCTCCATCACGTGCAGTGGGAAGTCCTCGATACTCATGGCATCGGTATGCCGCCGTAAGGCTTGAGCGGTTAGGCCATCGGTGCCCGGCGCTCGACCGATCCCCAAATCAATCCGGCCCGGATGCAGCGCCTCCAACAGCGCAAACTGCTCGGCCACCACCAAAGGCGCGTGATTGGGCAGCATCACTCCCCCGGAACCGAGCTTGATCCGCTCGGTGTGTGCGCCGAGATGAGCGAGTAGCACGGGCGGGTTGGTGGAGGCCACGGCGGGCATATTGTGGTGCTCCGCTACCCAGAACCGCGCATAGCCGAGCCGATCCGCGGCCTGGGCGAGCGCCGTCGAGCTTTGCAGCGCTTGGCCAGAACTTCGCCCCACCCCCACACTGGCCAGGTCTAGAACGGACAGTGGAACTGAGTTGTCGTGGGGGTGAGGCGAAGTGTCAGTCAAGGGAAATGACCATCTTTCCGGTATTGGCGCCGCCGAGCATATCGATGAAGGCCTGCGCGGTGTTCTCGATACCGTGCACAACCGTTTCCTCGGAGTGAATCTTCCCGGCTGCCAGCAGCGGGGCCAGGAACTGCGCATATTCATCCGCGTACTGCGCGTAGGAGCCCACAATGAAGCCCTTGATGCTCAGCTGTTTGCCAATGGCAAGAGCCAGGTTGCGTGGCCCGCTCGGCGCATTGCCGGAGGCGGGGTCCAGGTTGTACTGACTAATCGCTCCGCACAGCGCCACTCGACCGAAGGGATTCAGCGCCGAGATGGCCGCTTCCAGATGCTCACCACCAACATTGTCGAAGTAAACATCGATACCGGGCTCATCGCCCAGGGCAGCCTTGAGCTGATCCTTCACCGGGCCGTCGTGGTAATTGAAAGCCGCATCGAAGCCCAGGTTCAGCAACTTGGCGACCTTCTCCGGGGATCCCGCACTGCCAATCACCCGGGAAGCCCCCAATTGCTTAGCGATCTGGCCCACCAGGGAGCCGACCGCGCCAGCCGCGCCGGAGACGAAGACGACGTCCCCGGCCTTGAACTCCGCAACCTTGAGCAGACCAGCATAGGCGGTCAGCCCGGTCATTCCGAGCGCGCCCAGATAAGCTGTGGCCGGGGCCAGCGAAAGGTCCACTTTTTTCGCCGCCTGAGCCGGGAGCACAGCGTGCTCGCGCCAGCCCAAGCCGTGAACGACGACGTCACCCGGCTCGGTGCCCGCAGCCCGGCTCGCCAGCACCTCACCCACGGCGCCACCTTCGAGCGGCTGATCGAGCTGGAAAGGCGGCACATACGATTTCACATCGTTCATCCGGCCGCGCATATAAGGATCCACCGAGACGGCGAGGTTCTTGACCAGAATTTCACCTTCGTTCAGGGTGGGCAGCTCGGCCTCGGCGAACCTGAAGTTCTCGGCCACCGGCCATCCTTCTGGACGCGAGGCTAGTTCGAATTGCCGGGTGCTGGTGGGCAAGCTCATGCGGCAGCCTCTACCACGGTCAGCTCGACCTCGATATTGCCGCGAGTGGCATTGGAGTAGGGGCAGACCTGGTGCGCGGCCTCGACTAAAGCCTGAGCGGTGGCTGCATCAACTTTGGGCAAGGAAACCTCAAGGTGTACACCCAATCCGTAGCCACCCTGGCCGTTGGCACCAAAGTCCACCTTGGCGCGGACGCTTGAATCGCTCACATCTGCCTTCTGACGGCGGGCCACCACCCGCAGCGCGGAGTGGAAACAAGCGCCATAGCCGGCCGCGAAGAGCTGCTCCGGGTTGGTACCCTCGCCGTTACCGCCGAGTTCTACCGGGCTAGCGAGCTTTACCTCGAGCTTGCCGTCCGAGGTACGGGCTTGCCCGTCCCGTCCTTCTCCGGTGGCCAATGCTTCTGCGGTGTAGAGGACTTTCATGATGCTCCTATTTGATAGTGATTCAGAGTTGAGGTGTTCAGAGATTGTCGCGAAGTGAATTATTGAGCTTCGCGAGGATTTGGCAGAGTTGCTCCGCTTCCTCGGCCGTGATTCCGGCTTTCGCAGCCAGCTCCTGCTGAACGGAAGTGACTCGCTGATGGAGCGCTACGCCGTCGTCGGTCAGTTCCACTTGAACCCGACGCTCATCTTCGGCCGCCCGGTGACGCCTGATGAGACCAGCCGTTTCCATCCGTTTGAGCAGTGGTGAGAGCGTGCCAGAGTCCAGCTGCAAGGCCTCGCCAAGTTCGTTGACGCTTGCCTGATCTTGCTCCCAGAGCAACAGCAGGACCAGGTATTGCGGGTAGGTCAGGCCGAGTGAGTCTAATAGCGGCCGATAGGCGGCGGTAAAAGACCGAGAGGTCGAATACAGCGCGAAGCAGGTTTGCTTCTTGAGCGCTTGGCGTTCCGTCATGATTTGATCGTAGTCCACAATTAAATTGTGCACAACTTAATTGTGAAACCTCGATGAGGCAAAACCTCGCTCAGAGGAGGAAGCCGCCTAGTGCTGCTCGCCGATAGTGCGTAATGCTGCCGCCGCGAGCACCCTGATGCCATTGGCCAGCGCGTCTTCATTGAGCACATAATCGCCGCGATGTAGATCGTAGACCTCACCGCCAGGGGTGTGCGTCCCCAACCGCATCATGGCACCCGGAATATCCTGCAAGAACCAGGCGAAGTCCTCACCGCCCATCGACTGCGGCGTCAGCACCACAGCGTCCTCCCCCAACTCGGCGCGGGCTGAAGCCTCAATAATCGCCGTCTCGTGCTCGGAGTTGACCACCGGCGGAACGCCGCGGATGTGTTCCAAATGCACGTCCACGCCGTAGGGGGCCGCAACCTGCTGCACCACTTCGTCGAGCAGCTCACCCGCGGAATGCCAGGCATCCCGATCCAAGCAGCGCATGGTGCCAGCCATGAAACCATTTGCCGGGATCGCGTTCGGCGCAGCTCCGGCCTGGATCTGTCCCCAAACCACTGAGACTCCGCTGCGCACATCTATCCGGCGGGACAGTACGGCAGGCACATTAATAGCAATCTCGGCAAGCGCGAAAACTAGATCTTCTGTCAGATGCGGCCGAGAGGTATGCCCGCCGCGGCCGGTCAGCTCGATCTTAATGGTGTCCGAGGCGGAGGTGATGGCTCCGATTCGGGTACCCACCTTTCCGACGTCGATCCGTGGGTCACAGTGCAAGGCCATGATCCGCGGCACTCCGACCAGAACATCTTGCGCAATGCAGTCCAGCGCACCGCCCGGCTGAGTCTCCTCGGCAGGCTGGAAAATGATTCGTATCGTGGCACCCAGCGGCCTATCCCGATGGATTTCGGAGAGCACCAAGGCAATGCCGAGCATCGTGGTGGTGTGCACATCGTGTCCGCAGGCGTGCGTCACTCCGTGATTAGTGGAGGCGAAAGGTAAGCCAGTTTCCTCGATCACCGGCAACGCGTCGATGTCGCCGCGCAGCGCGGTCGCAATCGGGCCTTCCCCGATATCCACCACCACGCCGGTGCCCTTGAGCCTGCGCGGCTCCAAGCCCGCGGCGCTGAGCCGCTCGGAGATCTTATCGGTGGTTCGGTGTTCCTGCCGGGAGAGCTCGGGGTGTGCGTGCAAATCCCGTCGGAATTCGAGTAGTTCGCCGAGCAGCGGTTCCAGCCAGGGGCCGATCAACTCGGTCGATTCAGTTTCCGGAGAGTAATTGCGCACAACGAAACTCTAGCGACTGGCTGCCACTTCCTCGATACCGCTGCGTAACAGGGCGTTCATCTAAGCCCCACCCAAGGCGCGAGTTCGCTTCCGCTTCTCGGATTCGCGGGGTTTTACGGGCGAATTGGTGACTAGGACGCGAACTCGCGCTCAAGAAAAGCTAGAGTACGTCCATATCGCCATTGGCCTTGAGTGCATCGACCGCGGCCTTGACTCGCTGGGCGTGCGCCGTCGTTGTTACCAGAAGCGCGTCGGGAGTGTCCACGATCACCACGTCGTCAATGCCAATCAGCGCGATCACTCGCTTGGTATCGGTCACCACCACACCCGAGGCATCCTCGGTGAAGACCCGGGCACCATCGCCAAGAACCGTCACATCATCCACTTCATTGGCACTGTTGAGCCTGCCAATGGCAGCGAAATCGCCAACGTCGTCCCAGCTGAAAGCCGCCGGAATCACTGCCACATCGCCCGCCGCGGCGGCCGGCTCGGCAACAGCGTAATCAATGGCGATCTTCGGCAACGTGGGCCAGACCCGCGCGGTCACTTCATCTCTTTCGGCGGTGTCCCAAGCATCGGCGATCTCGGTGAGGCCAGCATGCAATTCGGGTTCATTCGCAGCCAGATGTTGCAGCAGCAGTGCCACCGGGGCAACGAACATCCCGGCGTTCCAGCTGTAGTCACCGCTCTTGAGATACTTCTCCGCGGTTGCCTGATCCGGTTTCTCGACGAACTCGACGACGGCGTGAGCGTTCGGTGCGCCGGCGACTTCCAGAGGTGCGCCGGTCCGGATATACCCAAAACCGGTGGAGGCGTGTGTGGGCGTGATCCCGATGGTCACGATCTTCCCGGTAGCGGCCGTGAGGATCGCCTCGTGCACCGCGGACTGGAAAACCGAGTCGGGACTGATCACATGGTCGGCAGCAAAAGACCCCATAATGATCTCCGGGTCGCGTCGGTAAAGGATCGCGGCAGCCAAACCAATGGCCGCGGCCGAATCCTTGGGCTCGCTCTCCAAAACCAGTTCAGAATCAGGCACCTCGGGCAACTGCCGGCAGACCGCTTCGCGATGAGCGACGCCGGTCACCACCATCATGCGGTCACTCGCCAAGGGTGTCAGCCGGTCATAGGTGGCTCGGAGTAAGGTGCTGCCGGAGCCGGTCAGGTCATGCAAAAACTTGGGGGCTGCGGCGCGGGAAAGCGGCCAAAGCCGGGTACCAACCCCGCCAGCCGGAATCACTGCATGGAAATGGTCTAGCGCCGTCTGCTGCTCGTCGCTCAAATCGTTGGAAGTCATTGCGGACTACTTTAGCCTGTTTGCCTCATGAACCCCGGCATTTCCCAAGGTTGAATCGAGTGGCCATTACCGCCGTCCTACTTCCTGACTTGGCTCTCCGGCAGCCCTGGGGCCGAGAATTAGCGCCTTGTGACCTGCTGCACAGAGAAAGGGAAGCCTAAGTTGAGTAAGCTGTGAGCGAAGCCTAGATTTGGCTTAGGCGAGCAGCACCTTGCACAAATGTTGCTGTGCATTACCAGGAGGTTTATTCAGTGCCGACGAAACCAGCTGGCACCCTATACCGCGGCCATGAAGGCATGTGGTCCTGGGTGGGGCATCGAGTCACCGGTGTGGTGATTTTCTTCTTCTTATTGGTCCATGTTCTGGACACCTCCTTGGTACGCGTTTCACCGGAGGCTTACAACGCCGTAATCGGCACCTACAAGAATCCGCTGATGGGACTGGGCGAGGCTGCACTTGTTGCCGCAATCGTCTTCCATGCCTTCAACGGCCTACGGATTATCTTGGTGGACTTCTGGAAGAAGGGCCCCAAGTACCAGCGTCAGTTGCTTTGGGGTGTGCTCGGCCTGTGGGTCGTCACCATGGTCCCCTTCCTGATCCGACAATTGAGCATTGTGCTCCCGCCACTGTGGGGAGGCCACTAATATGACCGCCATCGAAGCTCCCCGTAGCGGGAAAGCGAGCAAATCGCAGGTCAAATACAGCCGGAACAAGGGTTCAGGCTCTAAGTTCGAGATGTTTGCCTGGCTCTTCATGCGGCTCTCCGGCGTAGTTCTGGTAGTGCTCATCTTTGGCCACCTCTTCGTCAACCTAATGGTCGGCGAGGGCGTTCATGCCATCGACTTCGGCTTCGTGGCTGGTAAGTGGTCCAGCCCGTTCTGGCAGATCTGGGATCTACTCATGCTCTGGCTCGCCATGCTGCATGGCACCAACGGCGTGCGCACCATCATCAATGACTACGCGGAACGCAACGGCACCCGAATCACCCTGAAGACCGTGCTGTACATCGCCACCGTGGTCATTATCACGCTGGGCACCCTGGTGATCTTCACCTTCGATCCCTGCGCGGTCGGAGCGGACGGCGTGCCGCTGCAGGGCAGCTTCTGCCCCGCCCCCTAATTTTCTCTCAGATTTTCTTTTTGCCTCTCAAGGAGTGGTTGCATGCAGGTTCATAAGTACGATGTGGTGATTGTCGGAGCCGGCGGTGCCGGTATGCGCGCTGCCATCGAATCCGGTCAACGCGCTCGAACCGCTGTGCTGACCAAGCTCTACCCCACCCGCTCGCACACCGGTGCAGCCCAGGGCGGTATGTGCGCGGCATTGGCTAACGTCGAAGAAGACAACTGGGAATGGCACACCTTCGATACCGTCAAGGGCGGTGACTACCTGGTTGATCAGGATGCCGCCGAGGTGATGGCGAAAGAAGCTATCGACGCGGTACTGGATCTGGAGAAGATGGGGCTGCCCTTCAACCGGACCCCAGAAGGCCGGATTGACCAGCGCCGCTTCGGTGGTCACACCCGTGATCACGGTAAGGCTCCCGTGCGTCGCGCCTGCTACGCCGCTGACCGTACCGGGCACATGATTCTGCAGACGCTCTACCAAAACTGCGTCAAGCATCAGGTTGAGTTCTACAACGAGTACTACGTGTTGGACCTGCTCACGGTGGAGGACGCCGATGGTCAGAAGCGGGTGGCTGGTGTGGTTTCCTATGACCTGGCTTCCGGTGAATTGCATGTCTTCCAGGCCAAATCCGTGGTCTTCGCTTCGGGCGGCGCTGGCAAGGTTTTCAAGACCACCTCGAACGCACACACCCTGACCGGTGATGGCATGGCCATCGCCTTCCGTCGCGGCATCCCCTTGGAAGATATGGAGTTCTTCCAGTTCCATCCGACCGGCTTGGCTGGTCTGGGCATTCTGCTTTCCGAAGCCGCCCGCGGCGAGGGCGCGATTCTGCGTAACTCGGAGGGTGAGCGCTTTATGGAGCGCTACGCTCCCACCATTAAGGATCTGGCACCGCGCGATATCGTGGCTCGCTCGATGGCCAATGAAGTCCGCGAAGGCCGTGGTTGCGGCCCGAACAAGGACTACGTGCTGTTGGATCTGACCCACTTGGAGCCGGCGCATATCGACGCAAAACTGCCCGATATCACCGAGTTCGCCCGTACCTACCTCGGTGTGGAGCCCTATACCGAGCCGGTACCGGTATTCCCCACCGCGCACTACGCGATGGGCGGCATCCCGACCAATATCACCGCCGAGGTCCTCCAGGACAATGACACCGTGATCCCGGGCCTCTACGCCGCCGGTGAGGTCGCCTGCGTTTCGGTTCATGGCTCCAACCGGCTGGGCACCAACTCCCTGCTGGATATCAATGTCTTCGGCAAGCGGGCCGGTATCGCCGCCGCTGAATATGCCAAGACCGCTGACTTCGTTGAGCTTCCCGAAGATCCCGAGGCTTATACGCTGTCGCTGCTCGATCACATCCGCACTTCCGACGGCGGCGAGAAAGTGGCTGCGATCCGCAAGGAACTGCAGGACACCATGGATGCGAACATGCAGGTGTTCCGCTCCGCGGAGACCCTGGATAAGGCGCTGGCCGATATTGCGGCGCTGGAAGAACGTTACTCACGGATCACGGTTCAGGACAAGGGCAAGCGCTTCAACCTGGACCTACTTGAGGCCATCGAGCTGGGCTTCCTGCTGGAGCTGGCCAAGGTAATGACCGTCGCCGCGCTGCACCGTCAGGAATCCCGTGGCGGTCACTTCCGTGAGGACTTCCCGGACCGTGACGACGAGAAATTCATGAAGCATTCAATGGCTTATTTGGATGACAAGGCCGAATCCGAGCACATCGCCGGGATCCGTTTGGACACTAAACCGGTGGTATTCACCCGCTATGAGCCGATGGTGAGGAAGTACTGATGACAAGCACAATCGAGACCGCCGAGACCGCTCCGGAGCCGGCGTCTAAGGTCACCTTGCCCGCAAGCGTTGGCGGTGGCGGGGAGATTCCGACCTTCGACATCACTCTGCGGGTGCGTCGCTACAACCCCGAGGCCGGCGGCCCCGATGGGGAAGAAGCGCACTGGGACGAGTGGAAACTCACCATGTACGGCACCGACCGGGTGCTAGATGCCCTGCATAAGGTCAAATGGGAGCACGACGGCACGCTGTCCTTCCGCCGTTCCTGCGCCCACGGTGTCTGCGGTTCGGATGCGATGCGGATCAACGGCCGCAACCGCTTGGCTTGCAAGACCCTGCTGAAGGATCTCGACACCAAGAAGCCGATCACGGTTGAGCCGATTAAGGGCCTGCCGGTGGAAAAAGACTTGATCGTGGATATGGAGCCCTTCTTCCAGTCCTACCGCGAGATCATGCCCTTCCTGATCAATAAGGGCCACGAGCCCACCAAGGAGCGCTTGCAGTCCGCCGAAGAGCGTGAGCGCTTTGACGACACCACCAAGTGCATCCTGTGTGCGGCCTGCACCTCAAGCTGCCCGGTGTTCTGGACCGATGGACAGTACTTCGGCCCGGCCGCAATCGTGAACGCGCACCGCTTCATCTTCGATTCTCGCGATGATGCCGGGGATATGCGCCTGGAGATCCTCAATGACAAGGAAGGCGTCTGGCGCTGCCGGACCACCTTCAACTGCTCGGAAGCTTGCCCCCGCGGCATTCAGGTCACCAAGGCCATCTCCGAGGTCAAACAAGCCATCCTCAGCCGCCAAATCTAATCCACCCCTCCCTCTTCTTTACCCAGTTGTCCCACTGCATGTGACTGGTGTGACGGATGTGAACCTTTCGGGTTCACTTCTGCCTCATCCGCAACATTCAGTGGGACAACTGGGTTAAGGGAGCGGGTAAGAGGGGGTTATGCACGACGGCGTTGAGTTGGCTTTTGGTCCTCGACCCGTACCGCTCCCCAACCGGCCGCAATCAGATACACCTGGGACAGTAAGTAGAACCAAACAAAGAGGCCGAGGATCACCGAGAACGGCGCGAGTAGAGGATTCCTGGCGACATTCGCCAGCAGAAAACCGGAGAGACAGCGGAGCAACGTCGATCCCACGGCGGCGATCAGGGCGGTCTGCCAGAGCGTTGCCCGGGGCATCTCCACTTGGGAAGCCACCCGAAAAAGGACAATCGCCACCACAAAGTCGAGCAGTAGAGCCACCACCGTGGACAGCAACCAGCCAGCCGCCGCAAAGGAGTCCAAGCCAATCAAGCCCAACAACCCCTGCAACACGGTGGCGGCCCCCAGCCCGATCGCCGAGGTCAGCAGCAGCGCGACCCCCAGACCGATCAGCGTCGCGGCATCCTTGAGGATCCGCAGCACCGGGTTGGCCTGGGCCGCTTCAAGGCCGAATACGCCACGAATCCCCTCTCGCAGCCCCGAGATCCACCCCAGAGAAGTAAAAAGCAGGGTCAGCAGCGAAACGATCAGGGTAATGCCGAAACCGCCGCCGCTACCGAATAGATCGTCCGGTTTCGCCAAGCCGCCTTGTCCGGTGTCGATAAGTCCGGGAGTGGATTTGGCCACCGTTTGCACCACAAAGTCCTGTAAATCCTTGTTGTCCGCCGCCACCAGGCCGAAAATCGAGAACCCCGCAACCAGCATGGCCGCGACCGAGAAGAACATATTGTAGGCGGAGCCCGCTGCCATCAGGGGACCGTGCCGCAGCGAATAGAGCTGTAGCGCCCGCACCGGGCGGAGCAGGTTGGCCTTTGCCTGAAGCAGACCGATACGGGTGAGCAAAACCGGGAAGAAACCCTTGGCTTCCCGTCTGGCTTTGCCTAGCTTGACCGTGGCAAGAAGCAGTCGGCGTTCTAATTCGATCCGGTCCTGTGGAGCCGGAGCGGCCGTATCGGCAGCTTGGGCTTGCCTAGCCTTCTTCTTCCGTACCGCCACCAAAGCGTAGCTCCTCCTGTAGCTGCCAGACGCCGTCGTCGTCGTGCTCATAGAGTCCCATACTTCGGACTGGGAAGCTGGCTTGATAATCGCTTAGGCGCTCGGCAGCCTCGTCCAGCCCAAGTTCTGAAACGTCGTGCGCCACCGTGACGTGCGGGTGGAACGGGAAGGACAGCTCCCGCTCCAGTACGCCGCGTTGCAGGCGCTCATGCAGTTCTACGCAGTCCTCGAAGCCTTCAACCACTTTCAGATACACCACGGGCGAAATGGGCCGAAATTCACCGGTTCCTTGCAAGGTCACCTGGAATTCTCGCTGATCAGCGGCCACCGCCCGGACATGTTCCAATACTGCGGGCCAGTCTTCAGTGGGGGTGCTGGTCACCAAGGTGATATGGGCTGGCACGACGTCAGCCAAGGGATCCCCGAAGGAGGCTCGCCAACGCCTCAGCTCAGAGGCATAGGGTTCCGGTAGCGCGAGCACCACACCGACAGAGCTGATGCTCCTGCCGGTTGCCGCGCTCCCCCTGGTCTCGGTCATCGGGCGATCAGGCCTGGACCTTCGCCGCCGCGCGGGCCGGCAGGAAGCCTACCTTGCGGTAAACCTCGTCGATGGTGCCCGCCGCGAAGCCGCGCGCTTTCTCCGCGCCGACCGCCAACAAACGGTCCAGTTCGGCAGGATCGGAGAGCAATTCTTCGACGCGTTGCCGGATAGGGCTGAGCCGTTCCACCACGATCTCCGCCAACTCCACCTTGAGGTGGCCATACATCTTGCCCTGGTAATCCGTTTCCAACTGAGCCACCGGGGTGCCGGTGATAACCGATTGGATGGTCAGCAAATTGGAGATACCCGGCTTGGATTCACGGTCGAAGCGAATCTCGGAGCCATCGTCGGTTACCGCGGATTTGATCCGTTTAGCGATCGTCTTCGGATCATCCAGCAGATTCACTAGTCCCGCCGGGGACTGCGCCGATTTACTCATCTTGGCGTTTGGGTGCTGCAGATCGTAGATCTTCGCGGTGTCCTTCTGGATGGCGGGCTGCGGCACCACAAAGGTCTCGCCAAACCTCGAGTTGAAGCGCTGCGCCAGGTCCCGGCTCAGCTCCACGTGTTGACGCTGATCCTCACCCACCGGTACTAGCTGCGGGTTGTAGAGGAGAATATCCGCGGCCTGCAAGATCGGGTAGGTGAACAAGCCGACGCTGGCGTGATCGGCACCTTGCTTCTGGCTTTTGTCCTTGAACTGGGTCATCCGGGAAGCCTCACCGAAGCCGGTCAGGCAGTTGAAAACCCAGGCCAGCTGAGCGTGTTCCGGAACGTGTGATTGCACGAAGAGCGTGCACTTCTCAACGTCTACGCCACCCGCGATGTACTGTGCGGCCGTGATCCTGGTCCGGCGGGCCAAGATCTCCGGATCCTGGGGCACCGTGATGGCGTGCAGGTCCGGGATGAAGAAGAAAGCATCATACTCATCCTGCATCCGGACCCAGTTGAGCAGCGCCCCGAGGTAATTTCCTAGGTGCAGGGAATCGGCCGAGGGCTGCATTCCGGAAAGAATGCGGGCTGGAGTGTTCTGAGGCATCAGAGAGTTCGGACTTTCCTTGACTGATCAGCGAATGCTGTAATCGACAACGAGCGGGGCATGATCGGACCAGCGGCCATCGTAGCTGGCGGCCCGGTCCACCACAGCTGAACTCGCGGTAGCAGCCAGCGCCGGGTTAGCCATCTGGTAATCGATCCGCCAGCCCGTGTCGTTGTCGAACGCCTGGCCGCGCTGGGACCACCAGGTGTACGGTCCCTCCACGGGGCCGGAGAGCTGGCGGTGAACGTCAACCCAGTCCAGGCCACCCTCGACCCCTTCGGCGCTGAAGAACCGGTCGAAGTAGGCGCGTTCCTCGGGCAGGAAGCCGGCGTTCTTGACGTTGCCCTTCCAGTTCTTAATATCCAAGGTGGTGTGCCCCACGTTCAGGTCGCCGACAATGACGGCGTAATCCGAGGCGGCGGCAAGGGCGGGAAGTTTCTCCACCATGACGTCTAAGAAGCGGTACTTATCGACCTGCTTAGGGGTATCTACCTCGCCGGAGTGCACATAGGCGCTCACCACGGTGAGTTGTTTGCCATCAGGCAAGCGGTAATCGGCCTCAACCCAGCGGCCGGAGGTGGCGAAGTAATCATCGCCGATGCCCACCCGGGTGGCGATTGGCTCAATGGAGTCTTTGCGGGAGGCGATAGCCACACCAGCGCGGCCCTTGGCTTCCGCCTCGGCAAGCAGCAGGTGCCATTCCTCTCCGAGGAAGTCCTCCACCACGGAATCGGGTGCCCGGACCTCTTGCAGGCAGAGGATGTCCACATCGCGGCTGGCTAACCAGTCGGCCATTCCCTTGCGGAAGGAGGCACGGATTCCGTTCACATTGACGGTGGCAACCCGCAGGGTGTTCTTCGCTTTTTCAAGGCTTGGAGTACTCACTCGGTCAACTCTACCCGTCGATCACTACGCCGGTCACCGGTTCTTCGCCAGGACCTTCTTTCTTATCCACTCCGATCATGTCGCGGCCGTTGTGCGCGGTGATCTGAATGGTCTCCAAGGCGCGTTCGATGCTCTCTTTTGCGGCCGCACTGGCCGCTCCACCGGCTTCGGAGGCAGCGAGCTGCTCGGCAATAACCCGGGCCTGCACCTGAACGATCTTGAAGCTATGATCAAGCTTCATATCTCGCACCCCATCGCTCGGTGCGCTGTCCACCAAGGTGGTTCCGCCGTCGTCGGCTGTACTGCCTTGCTGATTCTTCTGCAGGGTGGACTGGGCGCGGCGGATCTGATCGGCCCCGAATCGCGCGGCTCGGTGGACGCCGACGTACACCAGCGTGGCCAGAACCAGCCAAGCTAGGGCCACCACCACAATGAACCAGCCCAGCACCGTATTGTTATTGGCGGCCATCACCAGGGCCACCAGGAACACCACGGCCAGGACAATAGGCCCGACGGCGGCCCAGCGGCCGGGGCTGCGACGGTTACTTGTGGATTCGGCACCTGAAGGGAACATATTTCTATTCTCCCAGGGCAACTGGGCAGGTGGGGGCGCTTCCGCGCCGGGCGAACGATTGGTGCTCAGGTTCTCGCCCTTAGTTCGGTACGATCCGATAGCTGAATCGGCCGGAGTATTCATAGAGCAATCCCAGCTGAGGTTGCTCTAAACGCATCGATACCTGCTGCTGACCAGACTCCGAATCGAAGCGTTCACTAATGCAGACCTTGGGCGCTATCGCGGTGGGAATTCGGAGTTTTCTACCGAAGAGACGCAGCCAAAGCGTCTTGCTGCTGAGCACTAGCCCGCCTTGTTCGGAGGTGGGGTTCAGGGCGACGATCAGCCTGCCGTTATGACCGAGATAATCGCTGAGGGTGCCATCCCGCTCCGCTGTAATGGCATCGACCATAACCCGCGTGCCGGAACGGAAGTGAAAGATACGCCGAGCCGAAATCGCCACCCTGCCTCGGGTATCAATAACGGGCCTATTCTCCACCTCAAAAGACACCTCTCGTTCCCACGCCGGAAACACCACACCGTTCCTAGCCAGTACCACGAGCACCGGCCAGAGCCACCGTCGCGGGGTACCCACGCACGCAAAAACCCCCTGACCTCGACCGATCCGCCCAGGCGGAATCTCGCCGAAATAGGGTGCCAGCCCTGGTTCCAATTCAGTCAGCAGTTGCGGGGCTACTAGCTCCCATACCGAACTCATGCTGAGAGCCTACGTCTTGCAGCTTGCTGCTTTTGAACACTGCTTTTGAACACCTGGTTCCGGACTACCACCGTGCAGATCAGATTTTCATCCCACCGGTCGGTGCCGCAGAACAAGGGGGTGCTACCTTCGGCCGGTATTCCCGTGGGCGATGAATCCGGCTCTCGGATGCTCGATAACTTACCGTCGCGGATCGCTGCCCTTCGGCTCGCAAATTTGCGAGCAACTCCTTGACAACCCGAGCCCGTTCAGCCCGTCGGGTCAATTCCCGCTCCTGAAAACCGTACAACTCAAACATCTTGTCTCTTCCCATCGACCAGTACCGATGATGAAATCAATCATTCAGCGTTTGGCCAGCACGGAGAAGGGTATTGCGGACAGCATGAGTCCGCGATCAAGGACCGAAATCAGCGCAGGAAAAGCTTGCGCAATCTGCTCGTGGTCAGCACTAGGCCGAAGGCGATCATTACCAGGTAATACAGAAGATGCCAGAGCGTTCCCAGCCCGATTACTCCAGCACCGAGTTCGCGCAGAAGCTCCACTCCGTGCCATAGCGGCATGGCTTGAATCAACCACTGAATCGGCTCGGGGTACACCGAAAGTGGGTAGAAGGTTGCGGAAAACAGAAACATCGGCAGCATCACGAAGTTGATCCAGTCCATCTGTTGGAAGGTCTTCATGAAACTGGTGATGCCCATACCAAAGCTGGCGAAGCCGAAGGCGATGAAGACCGAGGCCGGAATCATCAAAAGCGCCCACCAGGAGGTGATCAGTCCCATTACGGCCATCACCAGGGTGAAGCCGGTGGCATAGACCAGGCCACGCAGCAAGGCCAGGAAGATCTCCCCTAGCGCTACATCGAGCGGCCCCAGCGAGGTGTAGAGCATGCCTTGGTAGAGCTTGGCGAAGTTCATCTTGAAGAACACGTTCCAGGTGGAATCGTAAACCGCACCGTTCATTGCCGAGGTGGCCAACAGCGCTGGGGCGATATAGGCGGCGTAACTGACCGGCTGGCCACCCGGTCCCATCACGGTACCCACCAGCGCACCCAAGCCAACACCCATTGAGAGCAGATACAGCACGGGCTCGAAGAAGCCGGAAACCATCACTAGCCAATTGGTGCTCTTAGTGGCCAGCAGGCCTCGAGCGATGACCGATCGGGCGTTGCCGGAATACAGCGCGCCAAATCGACGGCTTTGGCGCGGTCCATGCTCGGGAGCCGACAACCCCAGCTGACGCTGCACCGTCTGGCTCATACGTTCATCCTTTTCGCGAAGTTGCGCTGGATGAGCACCCAACCCAAGGCGGCCAGCGCCAAGAGGTAAACGAGATGCACGATGCTCAGCCAGCCTGGCTCCTGATAACCAAAGCTGAGCGCCCTGCCCAGCTCGGTGGCGTGCCAGAGTGGGGAAATCCAGCCGATCCACTGCAAGAACCAGGGCAGCTGGGTGAGCGGGAAGAACGTGCCGGAGAACAGGAAAAGCGGCATCACTATGAACCGCTGTACGACGGCGAACTGGCCGGCGTCGTTTTTCAAGGTCGCGGTCCAGGCCATCAGCGGCAGCCCAAAGCTCATGGCAGCCAGGGTGGCGGTCAGCACGGAGAACCAGCCCCAGGGACTCGGAGCGGCCTGGAACAGCAGCACGATCACGTAGTAAATCGCGGTGGGCAACAGGATCCGCAGGAAGACCGCGATCACATGTCCCTTAGCGATTTGTTCCGGAGTGAGCGGAGAGGCGTGCGGGCCGAAATACAGCCGGCGCCACTTGAAGCCGTCCATCACCGGGAACATGAATTCGCCCGCCGCGGACATTAGCGCCGTGGAAGCGACCAGGGCTGGAGCGATGAAGGTTTGATAGCTGACCCCACCAAATTGGTTCTGCGCGCTGGCATTGACCAAGGAGGCCAGTCCCATGCCCATTGCGAAGAGGTAGGCGAGTGGTGATCCGATCGAATAAGCGATCACCGACCACAGATAAACCCGCATCTGCCGCAACACCTGCTCGGCAAAATACCAGGACCCGAAGCGAACCGCCTTGGCTGCGGATTCCTCCGGGCTGAGCGGAACGGGAAGCGGCGTACGTAGCTCAGTCAATGAGACTCCTCCCGGTCAGCCGGAGGAAAACATCCTCAAGGCTGGAACGTCTCACCAGGGAGGTCAGCGGGTGTAGCCCACGGTTAGAGACCTGCTCAAGCGCGGCCTCGCCGTCGTCGGCATAGATTAGTACCCGATCCGGCAGCGTCTCGCTGCGCTCCCCGATCCCCTTCAGCTCCTCGGCCACGGTGGCGTTCCGTTCCGAACCGAAGCGCAGCTCCAGGACCTCGCGGGTGGAGTATTCACGGATCAAGGACGACGGCGAGCCCTCCGCCATGATCCGCCCCTTATCCACCACGACCAAGCGGTCGCAAAGCTGTTCCGCTTCGTCCATATAGTGCGTGGTCAAGATCAGCGTGGTGCCGGCCTCCTTGAGTCGGAACAAGCGATCCCAGAGGATATGCCGAGCCTGCGGGTCTAGGCCGGTGGTTGGCTCGTCGAGGAGCAGAATCTTGGGATCGTTGACCAGCGAGCGGGCAATGGTCAACCGCCGTTTCATGCCGCCGGAGAGCGAATCCACCTTGGCATTGGCCTTATCGGTCAGCTGAGCAAATTCGAGAAGTTCATCGGCCTTGGGCTTGAGATAGCTCAACGGCAGACCGAAATAGCGACCATAAATGATCAGATTGTCCCGGACCTTGAGTTCCTCGTCCAGATTGTCCTGCTGCGGCACCACGCCAAGGTGAGCCCTGACCTGCGGGCCGTGCTGCTCCGGGTCCAGACCCATAATGTTCAACTGGCCGGAAGTGCGTTGGGAAACACCGCCGATCATCCGCATCGTGGTGGACTTCCCGGCGCCGTTGGGGCCAAGTAGACCGAAAGACTCCCCCGGGGCCACATCAAAGGAAATACCGTCGACGGCGGTGAAGTCACCATACGTTTTGCGCAGCTCCTTGGCCGAAACCACTGGTGCGTTCCGTTGATTTTGGGCTGAGGATGCCGGGGCGAGTTCTTCGTTGAGCACCAGAATAGGCTAGTACAAATATTCGATTTTGATAAGAGGTCGCTGGCGTTTTGTGGTGGCAGGTTTGGGCATTTGCCTTCCACCTTTGGGCTACCCCTCGGCCGGTGGTCGGGTGCGGAAGATCCTGGCGCCCATCATTAGCGGGAATATCCCATGTTTTCGGGTGGGCCAGATGTGATTTCTGTGCAAGAACTGCCAAGACTTGACGGCGGCATTCGCTAAAGCCTTCCACCGACCATCTTCGATGAGCGCGTCTTCATGAGGTCAGAAAGATCATCTGCCACTAAATCGAAAAATATTTAGAGCGTTATTCATTATCTCACTATGAGTTTTAGTATTTTTTGAACTCCCCCTTCATCCGCGTTACTTAGAAAAACACTCTTGGCCAGTCGAATCTTTTAAGAACGTTACTTGCAATTACCCTGCTCTCAAGTTCAAGCTTTTTAAGGGAAACGGAACTTCGTTGACCTAGATCTACGTAATCCAAATAATCAGAATATCCAACACTCAGGGCGATTACCACATTTAGCTCCACAGGAACATCACTCAGCGAGCTATAGATCTTATTTATGACAACCTATAAGTAAAAAGCAAAATTTAGAGAATTCAAAACTCCCAGTGAAACCATTCTAGCCAGATACAATACAACATGAAGGTATTGATCATCACTATTGATCGCAGGAAAATTTAGCTGCCCTGCAATCGTCCGAGAAATAGCGGTCCTCATCCCTGAATCAAGACTCTCGGAATAAGCGGCCAACTCCATTTGTGAAGCACTGTCCACGCCTGCCGCCAAGGCATCGGACGATAATCTACCTAAGTCAATAACCCCAGGAAGATTTAGCTTGTTGGTAACCCGGCGGAATATTCATAAGAGTTCATACAAGTTTCGACTCTCGTCATATTTAAATTTGTTCACCAGCGCCACCTGCGATGATAATGAATTCCTGCCTCCGAGCATTGAGCCTCTTCAATCAAATCATTTCTACGCCGCGGAAGTATAATTCCTTCAAATTATCGAATAAAGACTGAAACTCTGATCAGCGATTAGGCCGATACTCTTATAAGCCTCTTGACCCATAGCCCCCCTCTCGGAGGACCATAATGAATTTCTTCATCAGTAGAGGGGCGTGAAATTATGGGTGCTGTGGCAGACTTAAAACTATTCAAGCTCAAAAAGGTCACCATCTTGATCAAGATTGATACTTACCCAAATCAACGCATCATCCTTATCAAGTTCTTGGGGAGCAGGGCCGCGGAGCTCCAATGTATCCAAAAAGTTTCTTTAGAACGACGTATCCTTCATAAAAAAGTATGCTTGAGCGTTCTCATGGATCCTCGTCCAGCTATTCCTGGTGATCGATTTTATCAATTTGACGAGTGAATACTTAACGGACTAACTCTGACCGTCTTCTAGCATTGAATTACTTTGGAAATAGTAGACTGCTGCCCTAGCATCAAAAAAGCTTCCGCATCATATATAGTGACAATTACAGCCTGGATTGTAGCAGAGATTTTCGACTGCTGATCTACAGTAATCGTAACTCCTGATTCAATTTTAAGCTCCTCTGAGGATACATTGGAAACGTAAGCTACCATTGGATATCCTGTAGCACCTTCCCTCATAAGAGTCACAAGATCCTTAGGACTGTCGGAGAAACTTCGCCATCGTATTACTGTTTCATCAAGGTAGGCTATCTCTCCAAGCGAAGAGTCGTTCCGGACCGGAATATCATCCTCGACGATCAAGGTTTCCATACCACACAATGCTAATCTTTTCATGACATTCTCAGCCACCGTATCACTGTGATTCATTTCAATAAGTCTAGATGTATTATCCACCTCAATTACACTCTTTCCCTGAGGGGGGGCCAAAATAATTGCTGCCGTAAATCGATCAAGAGACTTTGAAATTAATTTATCTAGTTCAGGACCATTCATAAGACAATCCTCGACCCAGGAAATCGCCTGAGATAAATCTGAAGGTACGTCTAGAGATACTTTCATTCCAGCTCACTTCCCGCCTTTAAGAATTATCTTGCCATTTTCAAATATTCTATAAGCTATCTTTCCGGGGGCTGTCCAATCCCAATGAGGCCCAACCGGTGGTCCATGCTTAAGATCCGGATGCAGAGACTCTTTCATACTGGGTTTGAACGGGCTCTTCCTCTTCGCTACTCGCATCACTATTCGCAGCCTTCGTCGCAGCTTCCTCGTGCAGAGCCACCACCTTTGCGCCCTCCACATCAACATCCGGCAGAATTCGATCCAACCAGCGCGGGGTCCACCAGGCAGCCCTACCCAGCAGGTGCATAGCCGCCGGAACAATGGTCATCCGGACCACGAAGGCATCGAGTAATACTCCGAACGCCAGGGCAAAGCCGAGCGGACGAATCATGGTCAGATGGGAGAAGATGAAGCCCGAGAAAACGCTGGCCATGATGATCGCGGCCGCGACTACTACCCGCGCCGCATGACTGAAGCCGCTGCGCACCGCTTGCTGCGGGGTCTCGCCGTGAGCAAAGGACTCCCGCATTCCCGAGGTGATGAACACTTGATAGTCCATCGCTAGCCCAAAGAGCACCCCGATCACGATAATCGGCAGGAAACTCAGCACCGCAGCGGGGTCGTGCACATCGAAGAAACTGCCCAGCCAACCCCATTGGTAGACCGCTACCACGCCGCCGAAAGCGGCTGCCAAGGAGAGCAGGAATCCGCCGGTGGCCAGCAAGGGAACCAGGATCGACCGGAATACCAGAAGCAACAGGATCAGCGATAGACCCACCACAATGGCGAGATAGGGCGGCAGAGCTTCGCCCAGCTTATTGGAGACATCCACGTTCGCCGCGGTCTGCCCGGTGAGACCAATTTGGACGCCGGTCGCGGCCTTAATGCTGCCGCCATCAGCTCGGAGGTCGGAGACTACCTGGACAGTACTGGCACTCGCCGGACCTTCTGCGGGGATCACCTGGAACACCGCGGTGCGCCGGTCATCGCTCAGCACTACCGGGACCGCAGCCTTGACATTGTTGATCTTGCGCAGCCGATCTGCCACATCGTATTGCTTCTGCTTGGCCTGTTCGGCGCTCAATCCGGCGGGCAGATCACCCACCACCACGATGGGGCCGTTCATCCCTTGACCGAAGTTGTCGCCCACCAGGTGATAGGCCTGATAGGCACTGGATTCGACCGGTTCCGAGCCGCCGTCGGGCAGCGCCAAACGCAGGTTCAGCGCGGGCAGAGCCACCACACCGAGTACGATGATACTAGCGACCAAGGTCAGGATGGGATGCCGGGTCACCAAACCTCCCCAGCCACTCCCACGCTTCTCAAGCTCAGCGCGGGCCCCACGTGACTGTGGGCCCACCCAGCCACTCCCACGCTTCTCAAGCTCAGCGCGGGCCCCACGTGACTGTGGGCCCACCCAGCCACTCCCACGCTTCTCAAGCTCAGCGCGGGCCCCACGTGACTGTGGGCCCACCCAGCCACTCCCACGCTTCTCAAGCTCAGCGCGGGCCCCTCGTCCAGTGGACTCGACAGACTCAGCCGGCTGAGCGCCGTCGGCCGCCTGCTTTTGAGACTTTTCCGCAGCTGCCCCCGCGTTCCGCCAAGCCCGCTTGGAAACAATCCGGTTCCCCACCAGGCTCAGTATGGCCGGGGTCAGGGTGAGCGCGATCAACACCGCAATCGCTACCGTGGCCGCCGCAGCCAAGCCCAACACCGCCAGGAACGGCAGGCCGGTGACGGAGAGCGCTGCCAGCGCGATCACCACGGTCAAGCCAGCGAAGAGCACCGCGTTACCGCTCGTGCCGGTGGCCTTGGCAATCGATTCGCGCAGCTCCATCCCGGCCAGCAACTGCTGCCGGTGCCGATTCACAATAAAGAGCGAATAGTCGATGCCAACGGCAAGGCCCAGCATGAGCGCGAGCATTGGCGAAATCGAGCTCATCTCGATCACTCCGGTCAGCGCGAAGGTACCGCCGACGCCAATACCCACGCCGATCACCGCCATCACCAGCGGTAGGCCAGCCGCAATCAAGGTGCCGAGCATCACCATCAGCACAATGGCTGCGATGACCACGCCGATGATCTCCGCGGTGCCAAAGATTTCCGAAATGTCCTGGGTGATCTCCTTATCGTAGAAAACCTTCACCCCGGAGCTGGTGGCCGCGTTGACCACATCCTGGATTTGCTGCCGATCACTGGGCTGCAAGCTATAGAGCGATACCTTGAACTGCACCTGAGCCATCGCCACTTGATTGTTCTCCGAAACAAACCGCAGTCCCGCTGCGGCGTCAATCGGCTTCCGCTCGGCATCGATCTTCGCCTGACCAGCGACCAATTGAGCCTTCGCCGCGGCCAACTGCGCCTCTTGGGCGGAAAGTTGTGCGCTCGCTGCCTGATACTGGGCCACAAGAGCGGGAGGATTGGGCGGCACTGCCTCGGCCAGGGTCGCCTTGAGCTGCCCCACCTGAGTGCGGGCAGCCTCTAGCTCATTGTCCTTTGAACTGAGCTGGGCATTGCCATCGTCAATTTTCTTCTGCGCAGCGGCCAGTTGTGCCTTGCCGTCGTCAAGTTGCTTCTGCCGCTCGAAAGGATCGGCTATCGCCTGCACATAGTCTTTACTTGTCAAGTCTTTAAGAGCCGCAGCCACCGCCGTCTTTTGCGCGGCAGTGAAACCGTTCTCCGATTGAAAAACGATGCCAGCGCTACCCCCGGCAGAAGACGGCAAATCGCGCTCGAGCTGATCGAGCACGCGCTGCGTTTCGGTGCCCGGAATCTGGAAGTTATTAGACATCTGGCCGTGGAAAGCCGCCGCGGCGCCACCGGCGCCGAGCAGGATGACCAGCCAGACCACCACCACCGACCATCGGTGTTTAGCGGAGAATTTACCCAATCTGTACAACAAAAGCGCCATTGTAGAGTCCGTTCTATTCTTGAGAGTCTTGGGGGCTGCTGAGCACGAAACCGTCGCGCAAGTGGCCGATGGCTTCGATGAGAAGTTTTTGTAGGTCGTCCAGCGATTCAGGGCTGATCGTGGTGCCGTGCTTAGCGAACCAGACCTCCATCGAGGCCTTTCCGCAGGCCATAATGGAGCCGATCAGCGACCGCAGATAGAGCACATTCGCTTCCGGGTCGATTCGGAGGGCTGCCGCCTCGACAAGCTTCGCTTCGCAGTCACCCCAGATCTCTGACTGAAAGCGCCCGATCGTATCGTATTGCCAGGTCAGGCTGTACACCTCTGCCACGATGGCCAACTTGGTTGGATCGGCGAGCGCACGGAGCGCCTGCAGGGCGGAGTCCAACAGTGGTTCCTGGGCAGGGCGTTCAGAAAATTTCTCGGTGATCTGTTCCAGAAATGCTTCCGACGTCGAGGCAATAGCGGCTTCCGCAGAGGAAAAGTAATTGAAAAAGGTTCGCCGGGAGATTCCTGCGGCCTCAGCCACATCCTCCACGGTGAAATTGTTCAGGCCCTTGCTCCGCAGCAGTTCCAGGGCCGCATTCACAATTGCTTCTCTGGTCGCCGCCTTATTGAGTTCACGCCGATTCGGCGCCTCGGTGCTTTGATTCACGTAAATACACTAAGTGCAACTTTGCACTATGTGCAAATCAAAAGAAAACGCTGTGATCCTTGGAACCGTTTTGAGTGAACAAGAACGGTTCCAAGGATCACAGCGTTCGAAAAGCCTGGCAGAGCTAGCGGTGGTCCGCGCGCAGCACCTCCAGCCGGGCCCGGTATTCGGTCTCATCCACCTCACCACGGGCGTATCGCTCCCGGAGCACGGACTCCGCCCCTTGCCGGGAAGTGGTTTGGCGGTTCCGCCACCACATCCGACGGCCGAAGAAGATGAAGAAACCGATCAGCAGGATCCAGATGAAGGGGAAGATCAGGAACAAGGGAAAGAATCCGGGACCAGCCCAGGCGCCGTGCGCCGCAACCGCTGTGACCATTGATGTAAACATGACAACTCCTCAGATTGATGCAGCCGCTTTGGCCTTATCTCAAGTCTGTTTCTTCGACACGGGAAGTGCGTCCGACGGCGGGAGTCACCTGAGCGGTCCGGCGTACTCCCCTGGGTTTACGAGCCGGGCTATGAGCCTGAGTACGGGTCCCGTTCTAAACGGCCCAGTTGCACCAGCCCGGACTCATAGGCCAGCACCACTAGTTGCGACCTATCTCGCGCCCCCAACTTAGTCATAATCCTTGAGACGTGAGTTTTCGCAGTCAACGGGGTGATGAACAATCGATGCGCAAGCTCCGCGTTATTGCAGCCCTCACCCACCAAGCTCAGTACCTCACGTTCTCGTTCGGTCAAGGCGTCAAACCCCGGTGGTAAGTGCACGGTGTGGGCACGCTGCGCCAGCTGGGCAAGCATCTTCCTGGTGACCGAGGGCGAAAGCAAGGCATCCCCCTCTGCCACCACCCGGATTGCTCTAAGCAGTTCGGCTGGCTCGGTGTCCTTGACCAGGAACCCCGCCGCTCCGGCCCGGACTGCCTCAATAATGTACTCGTCCAGTTCGAAGGTGGTCAGGATGATCACCTTTGTGCCCGCGAGCGCGGGTTCGGCGCTGATTTTTGCGGTAGCAGCCAAACCATCACCATCGGGCATCCTGATATCCATCAGCACCACCTCGGGGCGGTGCTGTCTGGCCAGTCTGAGCGCTTCCGCACCGGTGCCGCATTCGGCCACCACCTGCATATCTTCTTCCGCGTTAATTAGCGCGGAGAATCCGGCTCGGATGAGCTTCTGATCGTCGGCTAGCAAGACGGCGATGCGCTCGCTCATGGCTTCACCTTCTCTTGGGACAAGGGAACGGCAACCTGAACACTCAGGCCGGGATGCCGTGGCTGGAACTCAACGGTGCCACCCAGCCCGGACACTCGCTCCCTGATTCCCGGCAGGCCATTTCCTTCGGCGTTCCCCTGAAGTCCGCGGCCGTCGTCGTCCACCGTGATCCTCAACCAGCCAGCAGCACTATTGAGCGCCACCGAAACTTGCTGGGCACCCGCGTGCCGGACAATATTGGTCAGGGCTTCCTGGATGATCCGATAGCTGGCTGCCTCCTGCTCGGCACTGAGCGGCTGGCTCAGATTGCTTTGCAGGCTGACCTGCAGGCCGGTACCGCGGGCGTCTTCGATCAGTTTGGGTAGCCGTTCCAGCAGGCTGGCGGGTACCAGCGGTGCGTCCTCTCGGAGTACCCCCAGCAGCTCGCGAACCTCATCGAGCGCTTCCTTGCTGGTGCTCTTGATCGCTTGCAGGGCTGGCTCAATCTGGCTCGGATCCTTCTGTGCCAGGTGCAAAGCCACCGAGGCCCGGACATTGATAGTTGAGAGCGAATGCGCCACCACATCGTGAATATCTCTGGCCAGCGCAAGCCTTTCGGCACTTCGAGCGGCCGCCATCCTTTCCTGACGGCGACGCCTGCTCTGCTCGATTCGCTCCACTCGTAGCCGGATCCCGGTGCCAATCAAGCCCAGGATGATCAACCAAGCACTCAGGGCGGAGGCTTTGACAGCCCAGTACTCCCCGCCCGCCAGGGCGTTGACCACGACAACCCCGAGCACTCCCAGCCCGATGCCGATCCAGGCAGCCAGCCGACGACCCGCGATTAACGCAAAAATGATTGCCACCACAAAGGTGAGCGCCTGCGGGCCGGTCGGGTATCCCCGCACGAGATAGAGCCCACTAAAAAACAGCGCACAGCCCACCATAAGGACAGGGAACTTGTGCCGCAGTAGCAGGCTAAGCGGGCCAGCAACTAAGCAGAGATAAGCCCAGAAATCCAGATGCCTAGCCTCGGGCTGCCAGCGGAGCGCAAATCTGCTACCAGCCACGCCTATTAGCACCAGCAGCACAACAATCACCGCGGTGCGAACATAGGCTGCCCGGAATTTCACTTCTCGAGCCTAGCGTTTCCGGGCAGCCGCCATGTACTCCCCCGGGAGTATCTAGCCCGGGAGTATCTAACGCAGGAGTATCTAGCTCAGGCGCTTAGCCGCTCAGCCGCCGCGACCACATTGCTCATCAGCATGGCTCGGGTCATCGGACCCACTCCGCCGGGGTTCGGCGAGAGCCAGGCCGCCACTTCAGCGGCCGCCGGGTCAATATCTCCCAGCAATTTCGGTTTACCGGTAGCTTCATCGAACTCCCGTGACACTCCGACGTCGAGCACCACCACACCGGGTTTGAGGTCTTCCGCCTTGATCAGGTGCGGCACACCAACCGCTGAGATAACGACGTCGGCCTGCCGCAGGTGGGCGGGCAGATCCTTGGTTCCGGTATGGGTGAGAGTGACAGTGGCGTTGATCGAACGTCGAGTGAGTAGCAGCCCGAGGGCCCGGCCCACGGTGATGCCACGGCCGACCACCACAATGTTCTTACCCGCCAGCTCGATGTCATTGCGGAGCATGAGTTGGATGGCTCCGACCGGGGTGCAGGGCAGCGGTGAGTCGATGGGGCCGTTCACGTTGAGCACCAGTTTGCCGAGATTGACCGGATGCAGACCATCGGCGTCCTTGGCTGGGTCAATCCGTTCCAGCACGGCTTGCTCATCCAGGTGCTTGGGCAGCGGGATCTGCACCAAAATGCCGTGCACCTCCGGATTGGCATTGAGCTCATCGATCACCGCGTCGAGCTCTTCTTGACTGGTTTCGGCGGGTAGCCGACGCTCGAACGAGGCGAAACCCAGCGCCGAAGCATCCCGGTGCTTCATCCGTACATATGCATGGCTGGGGGCATCATCCCCCACCAGAACGGTAGCCAGGCCAGGAGCTATCCCACGAGCAGTCAGCGCGGCGATCCGCTCCACGAGTTCGGATTTGACCTCGGTAGCCGCGCGTTCGCCGTCCAAAATCTGAGCCGTCATGTTCAGCCCTCCAATCCGGGGTAAAGCGGGAAGTCCGCCGCCAGCTTGTCTACCCGGGCGCGTAGTTCCTCAACGGAGCTTCCGCCCTTCAGAGCCAAAGCAATAATCTCGGCGACCTCGGTAAATTCGGTGCCACCAAAGCCGCGGGTAGCCAAGGCCGGGGTGCCGATTCGCAGACCGGAGGTGACCATCGGCGGACGCGGGTCAAAGGGCACTGCGTTGCGGTTCACCGTGATCCCGATGCTATGGAGTAGATCCTCAGCCTGCTGTCCGTCCAGCGCAGAGTTGCGCAGGTCCACTAGTACTAAGTGAACATCGGTACCACCGGTCAGCACCGAAACACCGGCCGCGGTCAGATCGGGCTGGTTCAGACGATCCGCCAAGATTCGGGCACCTTCTAGCACTCGTTCCTGGCGCTCCTTGAACTCGGCCGAAGCTGCCACCTTGAAAGCCACCGCCTTGGCCGCAATGACGTGCATCAGTGGGCCGCCTTGCTGCCCGGGGAACACCGCGGAATTGAGCTTCTTCGCCCAACGTTCCGAATCATTTGCCAAGATCACACCGGAGCGCGGACCCGCCAGAGTCTTATGCACGGTGGAGGTCACGACGTCGGAATAAGGCACCGGCGAGGGGTGCAGTCCGGCGGCGACCAGGCCTGCGAAATGCGCCATATCGGTCCAGAGCAGCGCGCCGACCTCATCGGCAATGGATCGGAAAGCCGCGAAGTCCAGGTGCCGCGGGTAGGCCGACCAACCGGCGATAATCACCTGCGGACGCTCGGCCTTAGCCTGCTCCCGTAGCTTGTCCATATCGATTCGGAAGGTATCTTCCTCCACCTGGTACGCGGCTACCTGGTATAGCTTCCCGGAGAAGTTCAGCTTCATGCCGTGCGTCAAGTGCCCGCCATGAGCCAGCGAGAGGCCGAGAATCTTCTCGCCCGGGTTGAGCATTGCCGCAAGAGCAGCCGCATTGGCCTGCGCGCCAGAATGCGGTTGCACATTGGCATAGTTGGCTCCGAAGAGCGACTTAACTCGGTCAATGGCGAGGTTCTCGGCGACGTCAACGTACTCGCAGCCACCGTAATAACGCCGCCCGGGGTAACCTTCGGCATATTTATTGGTCAATACCGAGCCCTGGGCTTCCAGCACGGCACGGGGAGCGAAGTTCTCCGAGGCGATCATTTCCAGGGTGTCGCGCTGACGGCCCAATTCGTCCTTGAGGACCTGGGCAATTTCGGGGTCGAGTTCGGCAAGGGGAAGATTCGAGGGATCGTTCGACATGGATGCTCCTGAAGACGAAGGGATTTCTACTGGTCAGACTACCGGCTGATACTCACGACATCAGCGGCAGAGATGACCCCGGTCCCAGGCGTTCGATCCATGGTCTGCGTGTGGGGTTGCCCCCGTGTCGCTCCCCGGTGGTGGACCACCTTACGCCAGTCGCGACCTCCTCAGTTTAGCTCAGCCCATGGCCCGAGTCAGCATCCGCGACGATCGAGAATTCCTGCATTGCTCTGTCTTGGCTCAGTCTTGCCAATCCACCGGCGTGGTTTGGCCGGTCTCAAAGTCTTGACGCAAGATCGCATAGGCCACCGAGTCCAGGTAGCGGCCATCCGCCGTCGGCCAGCCTTGACGGTAATGCGCTTCTTTGACGAAGCCGTTCTTGAGAAAGGTCCGACGCATCGCCAAATTGTCCTGCCTGGTCTGTCCCTCGAAGCGACGAACGTCCGGAAAACGTTCAAAGACCAAGGCGGTCAACGCCCCAAGTGCGGCAGCCGCGATGCCCTGGCCCCTGACGCTCTCGGCAAGGCGGAGATCGAAGAGTGGGGCGTCGTCCTGAAGGTCCTCCAGGACTGCGATCCCTACCCGTTCCGGAGTTTCGATCCAAAAAGTCTGCCTATCCTCATTCACATATGCGCCTTCGGCAATCCTGGTACGTACCCCTTCCAGGGTCAGCTCGCTGTAGACGTGGAAGGGCCAGCGATTCTCGCTCAGAAATTTGGCGAGTTCTTCTGCCTCGGATTCCGGTTCAAAGGAGCGGAGACTAATCTGCATTCGGTCAGCCTAGCAACGCCAGTGATCGAGCGATCAGGCATCCCAGTGCCTTCCGCGGGAATTACCACCCGGTTTGGCTCGTTGACCGAAACATGTATCAGATCATCGTCATCGGTGCAGGCCAGGCAGGGCTCTCGGCCGCGTATCACCTCAAACGCCGCGGCCTGCGCCCGGGCATTGATTTCTTGGTGCTGGACGCCAATGCGGGTCCCGGAGGAGCCTGGCGGCATCGCTGGCCCTCCTTGACCCTGGGTGCGGCTCACGGCATCCATGATCTACCAGATTTCCCGATGGGTAGCCCGGACCCGGGCCGTCCGGCATCCGAATTGGTGTCCGAATACTATGCCGCCTTCGAAGAGCGTAACGACCTACAGGTGAAGCGCCCGGTCCGGGTTACTGCGGTGCAGTCTGCACCCGAAACTGTGGAAACTCCAGCCGACGACGGCGGCCCCCTCACCGTTGCGGCCGAGGCCGGCAACTTCAGCACTCGGCTGGTGATCAGTGGCACCGGAACCTGGGATAAACCCTATTGGCCCTATTATCCGGGTGCCGCCGATTTCCGCGGTCGCCAACTGCACACCCATGATTTCCGCAGTGCGGAGGAGTTTGCGGGTGAGCGGGTGCTAGTGGTGGGTGGTGGCACCTCCGCAGCCCAGTTCCTTTTGCAATTGGCTGCGGTGGGAGCCCATACCTTTTGGTCGACTCGCCGTCCGCCCGAGTTCCGGTGCCTGGACAAGAACCCTGATTGGGGTCGCGACGTCGAACAGGCTGTCAATGAGCGCACCCGGGCTGGGTTACCGCCGATTAGCGTGGTCGGGGTCACCGGCTTACCGATGACCCAGATGTACCAGAACGGCATCGACTCCGGCATCTTAGTCTCCCGCGGACCACTGCGCTCGCTCGGCGAGCACTCCGCGGTTTTCGACGACGGTACTGCGGAACCGGTGGACGCTGTGCTCTGGGCCACCGGGTTCCGGGCCGCACTGGATCACCTAGCCCCACTCCGACTTCGCGAACCGGGTGGTGGAATTGTGATGGACGGCGTCCGAGTGATCAAAGAACCCCGGCTGCTCCTGGTCGGATATGGAGCCTCGGCTTCCACCTTGGGCGCCACCCGCGCCGGACGGGCAGCCGCTCTGGCCGCGGTGAAACAACTTGAAGCCTTAGACCGGCAACCAGTGGCCTGAGCGACCCACTAGATTGGAACCATGACTGTCCAGGACCCCACCAGCTACGCCCTGACGCTTTCCTGCCCGGATCGACCCGGCATTGTGCATGCCGTGAGCGGGGCGCTGCTGGAAGCAGGCGGGAACATCGTGGAGTCCCAACAATATGGCAGCCCTGCGGCAGCAAAGCAGCAAGGCCGTGCGGAGCAGCCCAGCGGCCGGTTCTTTATGCGTGTTGAGGTGGCGACGTCGTCGCCCCTAGAACCTTTGCGCGGCCAACTGGCACCGGTGGCCGCAGAATTTGGGATGGAATGGACCTTGCATCCCGTGGGCGCACCGGTACGGACCCTGATCATGGCCTCCAAAGAAGCGCATTGCCTTAATGAGTTGCTTTTCCAACAACGCTCAGGAACGCTGCCCATCACGGTTCCGGCCATCGTCTCCAACCACCCTGAGCTAGCCGAGATGGCTGCCTTCTACGGGGTGCCCTTCCACCATGTGCCGGTGGCTTCCAAAGCCGAAGCCGAGCAAGAGCTGCGCCGCATCATCGAAGATGAGAATATCGAATTGGTAGTCCTTGCCCGATACATGCAGATTCTCTCTGATGAGCTGTGCCGGGATCTGACCGGACGAGCCATTAATATCCACCACTCCTTTCTGCCCTCCTTCAAAGGCGCAAGACCCTATGCCCAGGCCCACGCTCGCGGTGTCAAACTAATCGGAGCCACCGCACATTACGTCACCGGTGATCTTGATGAGGGGCCGATCATTGAACAAGAAGTGATTCGGGTGGATCATGCCCATCCATCCGAGCGCCTAGCGCAGATGGGCCGGGCGGTGGAGGCGCGGACTCTCAGCCAGGCAGTGCGCTGGCATGCCGAGCACCGGGTCTTGCTGGACGGTAACCGGACCGTTGTCTTTAGTTGATCCGATGCTGACCCTGGGTCCTGCTCGATGCAGCGAAACGACGGTACGGTAAGAACATGAGCCCTGTTTATGAGTTCTCCGGAAATGCCCCTGCCGTCGCCGAAGACGCCTTCGTGGCCCCGAATGCCAGCATTATTGGCCGGGTCACCCTCGGTTCGGGGTCAAGCGCTTTTTATGGTGCAGTGCTGCGCGGCGACGTCGCGGACATCAAGGTGGGCAGCAATAGCAACCTGCAAGACAATGTAGTGCTGCATGCCGATCCTGGTTTCCCCACCTCTATTGGCGATGGCGTCAGCGTGGGCCACGGGGCCGTGGTGCACGGCTGCACCGTGGAGAATGATTGTCTGATTGGGATGGGAGCAACCGTGATGAACGGGGCCGTCATCGGAGCCGGGTCCTTGGTGGCTGGTGGGGCTGTCGTCCTCGAGGGCACCCAGATCCCGCCGCGTTCCTTGGTTGCCGGCGTTCCGGCTAAGGTCCGCCGAGAGATCAGCGATCAGGAGTTCGTCGGAATCCAAGAGAACGCCGAGCACTACCGGAAGTTGTCTCAGGAACACCGGAAACTCCACGGCTGAGGCCGGCCTCAGCCCGCTACAGCTATCCGCGCGAGTTCGCGTTTCGGTCTCGAATTCGCCTGTTTTTATCCGCGAATACGCGATTCAAAAGCGAACTCGGCGAGAGTTATTGCGTTCACTTCTTGACGACAAACTCAAAGTGATGCAGGCTACCTATATGTCTGTCGAACCACGTCCAACGACGAAAACCCGTCGCAACCCTGGCTCGCAGTCGGCACTCCGCCAGCTCAATCAGCAGCGCATTGTCGAGACTCTACTGGGCACCGGCCCACTCACTCAGGCGGAGATCTCTCGGCAGACCGGGCTCTCCACCGCCACGGTGTCGAATATTGTCAAGATCATGTCCGACGACGGTTTGGTCTCCACCACGCCGACCACCAGTTCGGGGCGGCGAGCGGTCTCGGTGCGGCTGAATTCGGAGGGGGCAGTCGCCGTTGGAATCGACGTTGGCCGCACCCACGTGCGGGTGATCATCGCCAGTCTGGACTATCGGATTATCGCGGAACGTGCGGTCCCGCTGCCGCTGGGCCATCTGGCGATCGAGGGAGTCGAAGCCGCGGCCAGGCTGCTCAACGAACTTCTGGAGGAGTCCGGATTGCAGCACAGCGCTGTGGTGGGTGCAGGCGTCGGCATCCCGGGCCCCATCGACAGCAGAACCGGCACCGTCATCCAGGGTGCTATTCTGCCCGAGTGGGTCGGTATCAATATCTTGGAACTGCTGGAAAGTGCTCTGGAAGTCCCGGTTTATATCGACAACGACGCGAACCTCGGGGCGCTGGCGCAAGTTACCTGGGGCCCGCACAGCACGATCAGCGATTTGATCTTCGTGAAAATTGGCAGCGGCATCGGCGCCGGGCTAATTCTTGGCGGCAGCCCACACTACGGCCACTACGGAGTCACCGGAGAAATCGGCCACGCCACCATTTTCGAGCAAGGAATGATCTGCCGTTGCGGCAATCGCGGCTGCCTGGAAACCGTTGCTTCCACCGCGATCATGATCGAACTGCTCTCCCGAGGTGCCCCGGAACCAATCACCACGGAGGATATCGTCCGGCTCGCCTTCGAACGCGATCCCGCCACGCTACGGGTGATTGACGACGCCGGTCAGGCAGTTGGGCGGGCGATGGCCAATGTGGCTAACCTACTCAATCCCGAAGTCATCGTGGTGGGTGGCCCGCTGGCTGAACTGGGCGAGCTATTGCTCGATCCGATCCGCCGCGGCCTGATTCGTCACGCCGTCCCCTCCGTGGGTGAGTCCACTCAGATCGTGATGTCTTCACTAGGTAACCGGGCCGAGGCACTGGGCGGCGCCACCCTGGTTTTTCAACAGCAAGGCATCCACTCCGCACTCTGAACGACGCGGTAAGGACATAACCACACGAAGAACTGAGAACTGTTACAGAGCTGTTGTGTTCAAGACTTGACGACAAGCAGTGTGACCTAGTTTACTTTTCTTGAGACATAAGCCTGGAACGAAGTCGTTCCGGAAGCACCACTGGGAGGGATGTTTCATGTCAAACAGCAACACTGTTGCTGCTCCGGTGATTCTGGAGATGCGATCAATCACTAAAGAGTTCCCGGGCGTCAAGGCGCTTTCCGAGGTATCAATCACCGTGCGTGCAGGAGAGATCCACGCCATCTGCGGCGAGAACGGTGCCGGTAAATCGACCCTGATGAAGGTGCTCTCCGGCGTCTATCCCTTCGGAAGCTACGAAGGCGACATTGTCTATCAGGGCGAAGTTTGCCGGTTTAAGGACATTCGCGCCTCCGAGGCCGCCGGCATCGTCATCATCCATCAGGAGCTCGCCCTCATTCCGGAGCTTTCCATCACGGAGAACATTTTCCTGGGCAACGAGCCCACCAAGTTCGGTGTGATCAACTGGGGTGAGGCCCGCAGGACGGCCATCGAGCTGCTGGCTCGGGTAGGTCTGAAGGACGATCCAGATACCCCGGTCAAGGAAATCGGCGTCGGCAAGCAACAGTTGGTGGAAATCGCTAAGGCCCTGAATAAGTCCGTGAAGCTGCTTATTCTGGACGAGCCGACCGCCGCCCTCAACGAATCGGACTCGCAGCACTTGCTGGATCTGATTCGTGGCCTCAAGGGCAAGGGCATCGCCTCGATTATGATCAGCCACAAACTTAATGAGATCGAAGCCGTTGCCGATTCGATCACCATCATCCGGGACGGAAAGTCCATCGAAACCCTCGATGTGAAAGCCGACGGCGTGGATGAGGACCGGATCATCCGCGGCATGGTGGGGCGCACCTTGGAATCTCGATTCCCGGATCACACGCCAAATATTGGCGAGGTGTTCTTTGAGGTTAAGAACTGGAACGTCGCGCATCCCCAGATCGCCGATCGGATGGTCTGCAAAAACGAATCGTTCGCGGTTCGTCGCGGCGAAATCGTCGGCTTTGCGGGCCTGATGGGAGCCGGACGAACCGAGTTGGCTCGTTCCATCTTCGGCCGTTCCTACGGCCGCTTCCTCTCCGGCACCATCATCAAGGATGGCAAGGAAATCACCCTGCACAATGTGACCCAAGCGATCAACCACGGCCTCGGCTACGTCACCGAGGACCGGAAGAGCCTGGGGCTCAACCTGCTCGATGACATCAAAACCACCACGGTTGCGGCGGCCCTCAAGAAGATCACCCACAATATGGTGGTCAACGACGACGAGGAATACTCCGTCGCTGAGGATTACCGGAAGCAACTGCGAACCAAGACGCCGAGCGTCGAAGAGGGCATTTCCAAGCTCTCCGGTGGAAATCAGCAAAAAGTTGTGCTGGCCAAGTGGATGTTCACCGATCCGGATCTGCTGATCCTGGACGAACCTACTCGGGGCATCGATGTCGGAGCTAAGTACGAGATTTACGGCATCATTCAAAAGCTCGCTGATCAAGGCAAGGGTGTCATTGTGATCTCTTCCGAGCTGCCGGAGTTACTCGGCCTTTCTGACCGGATTTACACCATCTTCGAGGGCGCCATCACCGGCGTCCTAGACAAAGACGAAGCCAGTCAGGAAAGCCTGATGAAGCTTATGACAGCCGCTAAAAAGACCGCCTAAGCGAAGTTTTCAGGGAACAGGGACTTTCAACGATGAATAACGTCAAACAAATCTTCGGCGGCAATCTCCGTCAGTTCGGCATGATCGGTGCACTGGTCATTCTGATCTTATTGTTCCAAGTGCTTCACGGCATGAGGCTCGACGATGCCTATAACGGGATGAATTTCTTCAACTTCTTCCCCCGAGCCTGGGACGGGTTCCTAGACGGTCGAATGCTTACACCTGTGAACATGATCAACCTAGTCAACGGCAACGCTTACATTTTGATTCTGGCTATTGGCATGGTGCTGGTCATTATTGCTGGTCACATCGATCTCTCAGTTGGCTCGGTAGCGGCTTTTGTCGGAATCGTGGTCGCTCTGGTGATCCAAGACTGGGGCGTGCCGTGGTGGCTCGGGATCATCATCGGTCTAGCGCTTGGGGCCCTTATTGGCGCCTGGCAGGGGTTCTGGGTCGCTGTCGTAGGTATACCGGCGTTCATTGTGACGCTGGCGGGAATGCTGTTATTCCGTGGCCTAAACCAAGCCATCGGGCACTCCGCGACGGTCCCGGTGCCTGAGGAGATCCAGTTCTTAGGCGGCGGATTCCTCCCCGAGGGAGGGCCAGACACCGGTTTTAATAACCTAACCTTACTTCTCGGTCTGCTCGGTATCGCTGCCGTCATCTTTGGTGAGCTCCGTTCTCGCAGTAACTCAGTGAAGATCGGTTCTACTGTGCCGCCGCTTTGGGTTACGGTAACCAGGATTGGGCTAGTCGGAGTAGTTATCATTTACGCTACATACCTATTCGCTACAGGGAACAAAGGCACTTCGTTCCCCTTCTCCGGGGTCATCCTAGGCATCCTCGTTCTGATCTACGCGTTCGTCTCGTCCAAGACCATTTTGGGCCGACATGTCTACGCGGTGGGTGGAAATAAGCACGCTGCTGAACTCTCCGGAGTCAAGAGTCGCAAGATCAACTTCCTCGTCATCATGAATATGTCCATCCTGGCCGCGGTTGCTGCCATGGTCTTCATTGGACGCGCTGGCGCATCTGGTCCCGGAGATGGTACGGGCTGGGAGCTGGATGCTATCGCTGCCGTCTTCATTGGCGGCGCAGCGGTCAGTGGCGGTGTAGGCACCGTGATCGGTTCAATGATTGGTGGACTGGTGATGGCAGTACTCAACCAAGGACTTCAGCTTATTGGAATGGGCGCTGATATGACTCAAGTCATCAAGGGCCTGGTGCTGCTGATCGCTGTTGCTATCGATGTCTATAACAAGTCGCAGGGTCGTCCCTCGATCATTGGCTTGATGATGAAAAACACCAACCGCAAGGAAAAGGTGGGCTTGCAGTCGCCCACCGAGCAAGTCCCAGTAGAGACCTCTACAAAATAGTCCCCTTATTTGAGAAGAAAGCGATAACCATGGTGAAATTCACTAAGACGCTGACGTCGGTTGCGGCCATCGCGGCGATTTCGGCATTAGCCCTGACCGGATGCGGTCGAAGCGATTCTGGCAGCGGCTCTAGCTCTAGCGGCGCTGCCGGCTTCGACAAAAGTTCGTTGATTGGTGTGGCACTGCCGCAGAAGACCTCCGAGAACTGGGTCCAAGCAGAAGGCTTGTTCAACGACGGTTTGAAGAACGCTGGGTTCAAGGGCGAGGTTCAGTTTGCCAATGGCGGCGTTACCGAGCAACAGAATCAAATCAGCTCGATGATCACTAACGGTGCCAAAGTTATTATTGTTGGCGCCGTCGACGGTGGTCAGCTGGGCACTCAGGTCAAACAAGCCAAGGATGCCGGCGCGACTATCATCGCCTACGACCGAGACTTAACCAAGACTAGCGACGTTGATTACTACGTGGCTTACAACAACTTCAAGGTTGGTGAACTGCAGGGGCAAGCACTATTGGCTGGCATGAAGGCCAAAAAGCCCAACGGTCCCTACAATATCGAGGTCTTTGCTGGTTCCAACGATGACGCTAACTCGAAGCCGTTCTTCGACGGCGCGATGAGCGTACTCAAGCCAAAAATTGATGACGGCACCGTCAAGATCGTATCCGGGCAAAGCACGCAAAACGCTGCTGCTACCGCTGGGTGGCTTGCCGAGAACGCTCGCAAACGGATGGACACTTTGCTGGCAGGCTCGTATTCAACGGCAACACTGGATGGCGTGCTCTCGCCAAATGACACCCTAGCTCGCGCTATTATTGGCTCTGTCAAGGCCGCTGGTAAGCCCATTCCAGTGATAACTGGCCAGGATTCCGAAGTTGACTCGGTCAAGTCGATCATGGCTGGGGAGCAGTACTCCACCATCAACAAAGACACCAGCAATTTGGTGACTGCGGCCATTCAAATGGTGAAGGATCTGCAAGAAGGCAAGACTCCGACCACCAACGAAAAAGACAATAATGGCTCCAAGGAAGTACCAACTCAGTACCTTGAGCCGGTCATCGTCACCAAGGCCAATGCAGCAGAGGCCTACAAGAACAACCCCACCCTGGAAGCGCTGACCAAGTAAGTCCCAGCCTTCCTACTAGAACGACGGCGGTGCCACCTCGCGAAGGTGGCACCGCCGTCGTTTGTCTTTCCAGGCCGCTTTCAATCTTTGGTCCCACCGAGATGGGCAACTCGCTGGGACCAGGCATCATGCCCCAGCGAGACCGCAGACTCAGGGGGTTGGGGTCCCGGGTTCCCCCCTTTGCTCAGGTAAATCATCTGGACCAGCGGAATCAGCTGAATCGGGTTCCGGCCTAGGCTTAGCATCGGGGTCCAGCTCGGGATCCTTGTCCCAGCCGCGAGCAGCAATATATCTCACCGCAGAGTTGGTGACTGCGAGGGTCGGAACGGCGAAGAGCGCCCCGGGGATACCCGCCAGGAAGGACCCCGCGGCAACTGCCAGGATCACAGCCACCGGATGCAGGGAGACTGCCTTGCCCATCACGAGGGGCTGCAGCACATGACTCTCCAATTGCTGTACAACGAGCACCACGATCAGCATAATGAGGGCGTTGACCGGGCCATTAGCAACCAGCGCCAACAACACTGCCACCGCACCTGTCACCAGGGCACCGACAATCGGAATGAAAGACCCCAGGAAAACTAGGACGCCAAGCGGCAAGGCGAGCGGAACCTGCAAGATTGCCGCGCCAACACCGATGCCGACCGCGTCCACAAAGGCCACAAAAACCTGTACCCGAACGTAACTAACCATTGAGGCCCACCCTTTACGGCCAGCCCCATTAGTTGCCGCTCGCGCCCTGCGGGGCATAAGTCCCACCAGGAAAAGCCAGATCCGTTCCCCTTCCAGAAGGAAGAAAATCAGAATGAAAAGCGCCAGGATCAGTCCGGTGCCGAAGTGCCCAGCCGAACTACCGAAGGACAGCGCGCCGCTCACAATGCTGTCGCTATTGCCTTCCAGAGCCTTACCGGCTTGCTGCAGGTAGCCGTCAATCTGGGTTGCGGAAAGATGCAAAGGCCCGGTCGATAGCCAGTCCTGTACCTTCTGCACCCCGAGTAGGGCCTCGGACCAAAGGTCGTGGAAACCCACCACCAGCTGCCTACCGACCAGGGTGAGAGCGGCAACCAGGACGGCGAGCATGCCGAGTTCGGTAATAGCCACGGCCAAGCCACGGGAAACCTTGTGCCGGACGAGCCACTTCACCACGGGCATCAGCAAGCCCGCCAAAAGGGCGGCGACCAGCACCGGGATAATCAGGAAACTGACGAAGCGCAGCAGCCAAATAATGCCACCCGCCACCACCAGGATAGCTCCGAGCCGCCAAGCCCATTCCGCCCCAATGCGCAGCGCATAGGGGATGTCTTGGGCTTCTTGCGCGGCTTTCGCCGTAGTACGGCCTGTTTCATGGTCGGTCATGGATCAATACTTGCCTATCCAGCGCGCAAAACGAAAGCTACCAGGGAAGCTAGAACCTAATCGCGTCGATGACTTTCACCCTGACTGCTACCAAGGCGGGCAAAGCCCCGGCGAGGGCACCAGCCAGCACGGCCGAGGCCAGTCCAATCAAGGCAGCACTGATGGGGAAAGGCGGATAGTCCGCGATTCCCGGACCAATAAAGGACTCCAATTGAGGATTCTTCACAATCGCGATGGCGAGCATCACTCCGAGTATCCCGGCAATAGTGGTCGCCACCACGGACTCCATCAGCACTCCAAAGAACACTCTGGCTCCGGTGGCGCCGAAACTGCGCCGAATGCCGATTTCCCGAACCCGATGCTTGATCGTCACCATAGAGATATTGAGCAGGGAGAGAATCCCCAGGAACATCACCACCCCCGCGATAGCACCAACAACGAGTTCGATCTGCAGATAAGGATCTCCCATGGCTGCGTAATCGGAGCGATTGACCGATACCTGCGCGGCCGGGAAAGCCGACTGTAGATCCCCTCTTAAGCTAGCGGTGAGCTGGTCAGCTTGCCCCACTTGCGACCAGATTTGAGCGTTGAATCCGGCGTCCAAGGCACCCACTCCCAATGACGCGGCGGCCTCCGGTAGTAGATAAGCACTAGCGGGTTCCAGCGGTCCATACTGATTCGGTAGCACGCCAATGATGATCATGCTGGTGCCCTTCTCCCCGGTTGCGGAGATTTCCGGGTCGGTGTTCAGATTCGGACTACCGATTGACTGGTAAAAAGTCTGGTTGACTACCAAGGCTGGCGCCAGCCGCTGCGCGTCATCCGGAGCAAACCAGTGACCCTTGAACAGCTTGAGACGATGGATCACCCCGTAGGCTGGATCGACGGCGCTCGCCTGCGCCTGCTGCACTCCATTGGGAAACTGAAAGGACAGCTGGAATTGCTGTTCGGTACTGAAATACTCCAGCTGGTATTGCTTCATCACCGCTATGAATTTCTGCCGTGAACTCGTCATGGTGACACCGGGACCCGGGCTGATGTAGGCGCTCACCGTAGCCGATCGCCCACCGGAGCGTTCCTGACTTTGCTGAATCGACTCTCGGGCCAAGTCCCCCATTCCTACCACTGTGCTGAGCGCTGCTACCGAAAGAGCAACGCCAATTAAAGAGAGCAGCACTCGGGTTTTGTGCACTTTGAACTCGCCCCAGGCCTCAACCACGGCGGCGAAGAAGCCGGTCATGCCAGCACCTCAGCGGCCTGAAGGAGGCTAGAATCCTCGGTGAGCACACCGCCGTCCAAGCGATAATGCTGACGAGCTAGTCGCGCGATGTTCACGTCATGGGTGATGGTGAGCAGTGCAGCCCCGCTCTCCGCAGCCACCCCATCCAGTAGCTTCATCACGCTCTGGCCGGTTTCGACGTCGAGTGCTCCGGTAGGTTCGTCCGCCAAGATTAGCTGCGGCTTCCGGACCAATGCCCGGGCGATCGCAACTCGCTGCTGCTCTCCGCCGGAGAGCAGCGCCGGTATGGTATCCATCCGCTCCGCTAGCCCTACCTGTTCAAGCATCTCCGCAGCCAGTCGGCGCCGACGCCAAAACGCGGAACCAGCCGAATAGAGCAGCGGCATCATCACATTCTCCAGAGCGGAGCGACCGGGCAACAGGTTGAATTGCTGGAAGACGAAACCAACCGCCGAGCCTCGCAATTTGGCTCGGGTCCGTTCACTCAGATTGCCAGCGTCTCTCCCAACAAAGCGGAGCTGCCCGCTGCTAGGTAGGTCCAACAGCCCGAGTAAGTTGAGCAAGGTCGATTTTCCGGAGCCGGAGCGTCCCACAATCGCGGTGTGGTCCCCTTTTCGCAAACACAAATCAACGCCACGCAAAATATGCAAAGGTTCGTCGTTGGGCAGCACAACGGTTCTGGTCACCTGTTCTAATTCGACCAAGATCTCCTGATCCCTACGGTCCGAAATCTTCGTATCCGTTCGAGGACTCGCCATCTCAACCACCCTGCACCATGACGCCAGGCATCCCCGGCTGCTGCTCACCCGGGGCACCGGGGACATATTGCAAAATGGTCTCCCCCTCAGCCAGCCCCTTGATGACCTCGATCAGCTTTCCATCGTTCAGTCCAAGTTCTACCTTGCGTTCCTCGGCGGCCTGCTGTTCCTTTTGTACCCAAACCACGCCATTCTGGAAGCTTCCTTTGACTGCCGAAAGCGGCACCGCAATCACGTTCTTAGCGGTACCCGCGGTCAGCGCGATCTTCGCGCCCAAGCCCGCGAACACCGGAGTTCCGGTGGGCACCTTGCAACTCACCGTTCCTGAGGTGTCTGCGTTCTCGGCCGTGCCGCTTCCAGCGGAGCCGCTTCCGGTGGTACCGCCTGGTCCGCTTTGTGCCAGCGGCACTGAAAGGCCCCCGGTCCCAGCTCCTAGACCGGTCCCACTCACCCCGGAGCTCCCTGAGGTATCGGAGTTCCCAGAGTCTCCGGGAAGCTTCGCGCTTCCGATGGCCACCCCGACGCAATCAAACGGCGCAGGTCCGCTGTTTACCGTCACGACCGCCGTCGCAGGTTTCTTCATCAGCCGGAACTGCTGATCGGTGCTCATGTCACCCTCAACGGAGAGCGTCTGTGGATTGATGCTGCCGAGGTTTTGTCCCACGCTGAGCTGCTGCTCCAGCAACACCGGAAAACTGTCCAGCACCCCAGAATTAGCAGCAACGACGTCGAGGTATCGATACTTCGGTTGGGCTGCCGCTTTTAGATTCTCATCCACACTGGCCGGCACCTCAGACTTCACCTGAAGCAGCAAATCGCCAACGCTGACCTTCTCCCCGAGCTTCACATAGAGTTGCACCACCTGGCCAGCTGCGGTGGAGAGAATAGGGATTGCCGGATCGTTGCGGATGGAAGCCTTTATCTCCACCACGTTATTGATGGTGGTTTTGCCAACGGTGAGCGTAGCAGGGGTCAGCTGAGCGGCGGGAGCTTCGGCCACGCTCTGGTTCTCAAGTCCACTCCCAAAGGCGATCTTCACCAGAGCCACCGCAATAATCGCGAAAACAGCCAGCCAGAGCACGGGAAATACCACCCGACGCATTATTTTCACCGGAGCACCTCGAGGTTTCTCAATAGTTAGTAGTATTTAAAACCCTCCCACAGCGCCTTAAATCGGACAAGAGAAGCTAACGGTTTTCATCCTCCAGGATGAAAGAATGAATTCATGAGTGCAGACGCTCCAGCCATCCCCACCTTTATAGCCCGCCCCGAGTGGTATGGGGATGGTTCGCCGAACCCCCTGCCCGCTTCCGGCCGAGCGCTGCGCTGGGGAGTGGTGGCCACCGGCTCGATTTCCAACACTGTAACCGCTGACTTAGCTCTGCTAGAGGATGCTGTTTTGCAGGCCGTTTCATCCCGCTCGGAGCAAAGCGCCGCCCAGTTCGCGCGAAAGTTCGGCTTCGCCAGTAGCTATTCGGATCAGGACGGCGTACCGGGCTACCAGCGAATGTTCGACGATCCACTGGTCGACGTGGTGTATATCGGGACCCCGCACGGTCAACATTTCGAGGTAGCCAAGGCGGCATTACTCTCGGGAAAACATGTGCTCTGCGAAAAAGCCCTCACCATCAATGCCCGGGAGGCCGAGGAATTAATTCGGCTGGCTGGTGAGCGTGGGCTATTCCTAATGGAAGCGCTGTGGTCTCGGTTCACTCCGGGGGTGCAGCGAGCGGTGGAGATTGTCTCCAGTGGTGCGCTTGGCGAAATCCACTGGGTACGCGCGGACCTCGGCTTTCCGGCACCGCAAGATTTGAACTCCCGGATTTGGGCTCCGGAAGCCGGAGGCGGCGCGCTCTTAGACCTCACGGTCTATCCCCTGGTCTGGGCCTGGGGCATGCTGGGCGCACCGGATTCGGTTCAGGCTAGCGGAACCCTGACTGACTGGGGCGTGGATGCGCAGAATGCCATCACCTTGGAATACTCGCGCGGTGCACATGCTCAGTTGATGAGCTCATTGCTGGCCCAAGGACCCCGGCAGGCCAGTGTGGCTGGCAGCAAGGGCTGGTTGAGCACACTCGGCTCTGTTCCCAACCCCTCGGGCTTATCTATCCGTTATGGCTGGAACGGCTCCGGCTGGGACGAGGAACGCAGCGAAGAATTCAGCCCGGTGGGCTCCGGCTACACCTATCAGCTTCGCGAAGTCAGCCGATGTATCCAACAAGGACTCCAGCAAAGCCCCACCATGCCCTGGCAGGATTCCTTGGATATTATGCGGCTTTTCGACGGCGTGCGGGCGCAACTAGGCGTTAGCTACCCTAACGACCAGCGCTGAGTAACCAACCCGACTCGATCTAAATACCCCGACTCAGGTCCAGCGGTAAAGGATGTACCACTTGTAGATATCGCTCCAACTACAAGTCTGGACAATAACTGCGCCGTAACTCTTCAGTTCGTAATAGCGATTGATGCACTCCTGCGAGGTCGGGTAATAGCTCATCTCTGTTGCGCCAACTACCGCAGGCCTGGCCGGAGCGGTGCTGACCGCGGCCGCTCCGGCGGGGGCCGCCGTCGCCAGCGCCCCCATCGAAAGTCCCAGCGCCAACACGGCAGAGGCGATGATTCTGTGATTCTTCATTTTTCAACTCAATCCACTGAACAACACTGAGGTGCCAATGCGCCTTAGGCTACACCCAAGTAGGCTTCTTTGATGGCGGGATTGCTGAGCAATTCCTTACCGGTGCCACTGTGCGTGATCTCCCCGGTCTCCAGAACGAAAGCCCGGTGCGCCCGAGCCAGCGCCTGATTGGCGTTCTGCTCGACCAGCAAGATCGTGGTGCCCTGTTTATTGATCTCGGTGATGATCGAGAAGATTTGCCGGATAAATTGCGGGGCCAGACCCATCGAAGGCTCATCGAGTAGCAGCAGCTTAGGGCTGGACATCAGCGCCCTACCGATGGACAGCATCTGCTGCTCTCCACCGGACATGGTGCCCCCAAATTGCTTCTGCCGTTCCTTCAGTCGAGGGAACAAATCGAAGACCCGCTCTAGATCCTGCTCCAGACCGGATTTATCGGCGCGGCCGAAGGCTCCCATATCGAGATTCTCCATCACGGTCATCCCGGGGAAAATCCCGCGACCTTCGGGAGCCTGCGAAATACCCCGAACCACTCGGATATGCGCCTTCACCTTGGTCACGTCCTGACCTTCGAAGGTGATCGATCCCGAGCTCGGATTGAGCAGACCTGAAATGGTTTTCATGGTGGTTGTCTTGCCAGCACCATTCGCCCCGATCAGCGAGACAATCTCGCCCTCTTCGACCTTGAAGGACATCCCTCTGATCGCCTGGATCCGGCCGTAGAAAACATCGACGTTCTTCAACTCAAGCAAGGTCATCTTCAGGCACTCCCAAGTAGGCCGCAATCACTTTCGGATCTTCGCGGATATCGTGCGGCAGGGCATCGGCGATCTTCTTGCCGAATTCCAGCACCACAATCCGATCGGTCACCCCCATCACCAATTTCATATCGTGCTCAATCAGCAACACGGTGTAGCCATCGTCGCGAATGGTGCGGATCAGCGCCATCAGCTCCTCTTTTTCCGCCGGATTGAATCCCGCGGCAGGCTCATCGAGGCAGAGCACCTTCGGATCGGTGGCCAGGGCTCGGGCAATCTCCAACCGGCGCTGGTAACCATAGGGCAGATTCTTTGCCAAGGTCTCACCGTGATCGGCAATGCCAACGAATTCCAGCAAGGCAATGCCTCGCTCAATCGCTGACTTCTCCTCACGGATGTGGCGAGGCAATCTCAACAAGGCACCCACCACGCTAGTCTTGTGCCTGGCATCCAGCCCAACCACCACATTCTCCAGTGCCGTCATTTCACGGAACAACCGAATGTTCTGGAAGGTCCGGGCCAGTCCAATTTGGGTGATCTTGTGTCGCCGCTTCCCACCGATTGAATGACCCTCCAGCAGCACCTTCCCGCTGGTGGGTTTGTACACGCCGGTCATGGCATTGAAGCAGGTGGTCTTGCCTGCACCGTTGGGACCAATGAGCCCGAGGATCTCCCCCCGCTTAATGTTGAAGGAGACATTGTCCAGTGCGGTCAGACCACCAAATTTGACCGTGAGGTTCTGGACCTCGATCAGATTGTCGCCAACCTGGACCTCATAATCCCGATCCGGGGCGGCCTTCTCAGCCACCTCCAGATCAACGCCCTCGGCTGCCAGCGCGGCTTCGTCCACGGAATCCGTACTCATGCCTGCGCCTCCTTACCTTCAACCACGGTGGGACTCAGCTCAGCCGGGGGGGACCCGCCGTCGGACTTCTTTCTTAGCTGGGCATAGGCTCTCCGCCCGTAAGCCAGAAGATTCTGCCGGGCGGCCAGCAAGCCGTGGGTCCGGAAGATCATCAATAGCACCAGCGCCAAGCCGAAGATCAGATACTTGTAATCGGCAATCGCGGTGAAACGTAATGGAATATAGGCCACCACAGCACCACCGATGATCGCGCCGACCTTGTTCCCAGCACCGCCAAGGACAACTGCGGCGAGGAAAAGCACCGAGGTCTGCACATCGAATTTCTGGTTATTGACGAATCCAATCTGGCCGCCATAGAGCGCGCCAGCCATACCACCAACGGCAGCACCGAGCGCGAAGGCCCAGACCTTGTACTTGAAGGTGGGCACCCCCATGATCTCGGCCGCGTCCTCATCTTCACGAATCGCTACCCAAGAGCGTCCAACTCGGCTACGTTCCAGATTGCCCACGAGCAAGAGCACGATAATAATCACCGTCAGGGTGAGCCAATACCAGGGAATACCGTTGGAATTAGCGAAGAGCGGTGTCCCATCGGACTGCTCACCGGGGGGATGCCCAACATCCTGGAAGCCAACCTGACCACGCATGGCCGGGATAATGGTAGCCAGAATACGAACGATCTCGCCGAAACCCAGGGTGACAATGGCCAGATAATCACCGCGCAGACGCAGTGTTGGCACGCCCAAGATCACCCCAAAGAACATGGTGATCGCCATTGCCACCGGCACCGTCCAGAGGAAGGGAATCTTCAAGAACGGTGAATCCGGACTAGTCAGCATGGCCGCTACATAGGAACCGACCGCGAAGAATGCGACATAGCCCAGATCCAGCAGACCGGTGTAACCGACCACAATGTTTAGGCCAACCGCGACCAGGGCATAAACCGCCATCTGAGCACAGGTGATGGCAAAGTTATTGCCCGGCTCGGTGGAGATGATAGGTGGGTTAATCACGGGCAGTAAATAAGCCAGTACCACCGCAATAATGAGCCACATCCATTGCTGTGGCCGTGGAAGTGCCCTCCAACGAGTACCAAGATTGGTAAAGAAGGTTCTCATGCTTTACTCCTTCCCAGCGACGTTCCCAGAATGCCTTCTGGCCTCACCAACAACACCAGAACCAGCACTACGAAGGCCACTACGTCGGTCCACTGCGAGTTACCGAGCAAAATTTGACCGTAGTTACCAATGACGCCCAGTAGTAAGCCACCTAGCAGAGCGCCACGTACGTTTCCGATACCGCCAAGAACCGCTGCGGCGAAGGCCTTGATCCCGAGCACGAAGCCACCACTGTATTGCACACCGGAGGGGATTTTCATCACATAAAACAGTGCTGCCGCACCGGCTAGTACGCCGCCGATCACGAAGGTGGTGATGATAATCCGATCCTTATTGACACCCATTAAGGTAGCCGTATCCGGATCCTGAGCAACCGCCCGGATGCCGCGGCCAGTGCGGGATCGGCTGATGAACTGGTCAACGACGATCATCATGATGACGGCGGCGATCACGATCACCAGTTGCTGAGAATCGATGATGGTGCCGAAGACATCAAAAATGGGGGTTGGCTTGAACATAATAAGCGCTGGCTCGGGGTTCGGACCGCGCCATAGGAAGATCGCGTATTGGATCACGAAGGAGGCACCAATAGCGGTGATCAGGAAGACCAGTCGAGGCGCTTTCCTTCTCCGTAGCGGTCTGTATGCCAGTCGTTCCAGTAAGAAGGCCGTCAACGCTGACGCCGCCATACCGACAATCATGGCTAAGAGAAGATTGAGAATGATAGACCAGATGCTCAGATTAGGAGCTGAGGGACCGAAGCCCAATCCAGCCAGGGTGAAGACAACGCCGTAACAGCCGACGATAAAGACTTCGGAGTGGGCGAAGTTAATCAGGTTGAGAACGCCATAAACCAAGGTGTATCCGAGGGCGACCAGAGCGTAGATAGCTCCAAAGGTCAGTCCGTCAAAGGTGGCACTCCAGAAATTTTGTCCTAAGGAGGCGACGTCGAAGCTAATCCATTCGCCGTCGGTGGGAACAAGCTGCGGAACAGCGTGAATGAAAGATGCGAGCATATTGTGTCCTGGCTCTAGGGAGGGCTAATCAAAAAATGTGCTGTGGGGTCCGAGCTGCGGACCCCACAGCACACCTGCAATGAGCGTTATTCGCCGATCGGCCCGATCGGTACGATCTTGCCGTTCTCTACCTTGTAGCCGTAGACGGTCGGGGCCTGCAGCTCGCCCTTGTCGTCCCACTTGTAGTGCTTGCTCAAACCGTCCTTGTCGTAGCTCTTGACCCAGGACAGCAGATCCGCACGAGTCTGCTTACCGGCATCAATACCGGACAGCAGCACGGTGGTTGCGTCATAACCTTCGATGGAATAGGTGCCAGGTTCCGAGTTGGTCAGTTTCTTATACGCTGATTCGAAGGTCGGGATCAGCTCGCCCGGGATACAGGGGCAGGTAAAGTAGGCGTTCGATGAGGCATCGCCGGCCAGCTTGATGAATTGGTCGTCTTTCACCCCGTCCGGGCCCACGAAACTTCCGGTGAAGCCCTTGCTGGCCAACTGCTGATCGAAGGGCGCGCCCTCAGCGTAGTAGCCCGCGTAGAACACGGCATCTGCCTTTGAGTTCATGATCTTGGAAATGATGGCGGAGAAATCCTTCTGCCCCGTGGTCACCTTGTCGCTGCCGGCCAGCACATCACTGCTGAGTGCGGCCGTAGTGGAGGTTCCCAAGCCAATGCCGTAATCGGAATCGTCCTGAACCACGTAGATCTTCTTGGCCTTCAACTTGTCCGTGAGGAACTTAGCGGCGGCAGGACCCTGCACGGCGTCATTACCGAGGCCTCGGAAGAAGGTCTTCCAGCCATTCTGAGTCAATCCGGGGTTCGTGGCAGAGGGTGTGATGTGCACCAGACCCTTCTGATCGAAGATACTTCCGGTAGCCTTCGATTCGCCGGAGAACGGCAGACCCACAACGCCGATGATGTCAGACTCGGAGACTATCTGAGTCACCGGGCCAGTGGCCTTATTCGGATCACCTTCGGTATCGAACTTCTTGAACTGAACTTGGCAACCCGGATTAGCCTCATTGTGCTCGTTGATGGCTAACTGAATGCCATTGAAGATATTGATGCCGAGTTGAGCGTTGGGGCCTGTTTCCGCACCACCGTAGGCAATGGTTGTAGTCGCCGGGCAGGTAGCCTTGCCATCCCCTTTGGGGAGAACTGCGTCCTTGGGTACATCGACCGTAGTGATCGCGGGAATGTTAATACCGCTTCCGCCCCCAGCAGAGCTGCTTCCCCCCGAGCTAGCTTGATTGGCACAAGAGGTCATCAGCAAGCCAGCAGTGGCGGCAACCGCCAGGCCGGCGAGCACTTTCTTCCGGTTCATAAATATCCCTTCCAACTGTGATCAGTGCCAGGCGTGCGAGTAAGCCCAGCATCAGACCGAATATGTTTCCTGACACTACAGCCAATTTTGTGTTTTTGGACACATTTTGTGGCAAAGATCAGATAACGAATGAGGGTCGATCATGTTACTTATTGTGATCCGGGTCACATTATAGACCTGGGTGAGTCACCCCGGGCAAGCGAGTTGATCCTCCCCCGGGGTGAAAGGCGTTAAACGAACGACGGCGCCCCCTCCAAAGAGGGAGCGCCGCCTTAAGTTTCTAGCTGCTTTGGCTCGGCTGGACTATGCTCGCCGGACTGTTTTTATGAGTCTATGCAGCCAAACGCGCAGAGAGGTTTTCGTCCAGAGCAGCCAGGAAGTCCTCGGTGGTCAGGAAGGCCTGATCGGGGCTGACCAGCAGCGCGAGGTCCTTGGTCATCTTGCCGGATTCCACAGTCTTGATAACCACATCTTCCAGGGTCTCCGCGAAGGTGATGACCTCGGGGGTGTTATCGATCTTGCCGCGGTGCATCAAGCCACGGGTCCAGGCGAAGATCGAGGCGATCGGGTTGGTCGAGGTGGGCTTGCCCTGCTGGTGCTGACGGTAGTGACGAGTCACGGTGCCGTGTGCAGCCTCGGCCTCGACGGTCTTGCCGTCCGGGGTCATCAGCACGGAGGTCATCAGGCCGAGCGAGCCAAAGCCCTGCGCCACGGTATCCGACTGGACATCGCCGTCGTAGTTCTTACAAGCCCAGACGTAGCCGCCTTCCCACTTCATCGCGGAAGCCACCATGTCGTCGATCAGCCGGTGCTCGTAGGTCAGGCCCGCCGCATCGAACTGAGCCTTGAACTCGTTGTCGAAGACCTCCTGGAAGAGGTCCTTGAACTGGCCATCGTAGGCCTTCAGGATGGTGTTTTTGGTGGAAAGGTAAACCGGGTAATTGCGCTGCAGGCCGTAGGCAAAGCTGGCCCGAGCGAAGTCCTTGATCGAGGCGTTGAAGTTATACATGCCCATTGCGACACCGCCCTCTTCGGGGTAGGTGACAACTTCCTGCTTGATCTCCTCGCCGCCGTCGGACGGGGTGAAGGTCAGGGTCAGCGTGCCGGGGCCGGGGACCTTGAAGTTGGTGGCGCGGTACTGATCGCCGAAGGCGTGACGGCCGATGATGATCGGCTTGTTCCAGCCGGGTACCAGGCGCGGGATATTGGAAATGATGATGGGCTCGCGGAAGACCACGCCACCGAGGATGTTACGGATCGTGCCGTTAGGGGAAACCCACATCTTCTTCAGACCGAATTCCTCGACGCGGGCCTCATCGGGAGTGATGGTGGCGCACTTAACGCCAACGTGGTGCTCCTTGATGGCGTTCGCCGCGTCGATAGTCACCTGGTCATCGGTGGCGTCGCGGTTCTGAATGGAGAGGTCGTAATAGCGCAGATCAATGTCCAAATAGGGGTGGATCAGACGATCCTTGATGAACTGCCAAATAATGCGGGTCATCTCGTCGCCGTCGAGTTCGACTACCGGCCCTACCACTTTGATCTTGGACACTGCTTCTCCTTGAATTTTCTTCGGGATTCTCTTGCTAACTATGCCACGAGCGCCCTATCGGGGCTAAATCCGAGAGGCAAGGCGTCGATGCACTAGCACCGATGAAGCTCCCCCGGATTCTGGCTTCAGCCGCCCCAAAAACGGCACCCGTTTCCCCCAAATGCGCCTGTAATTACGGATGCATTTAGGGGAAACGGGCGCCGAAATCGGGATCGCTCGGGATCGCTCGGGATCGGGTCGGTTATGTCGGTAAGCCGGTTAGGCCGGTTAGGCAGTTGGATCTGTGGGTTGCTGAGCGGTTTGCTGCTCCGTGGGATACGGCTGGTTCTGGTTCTGGCCCAGATAAGGCTGCTGGTAGTCCTGAACATTCGGAGCAGCCTGCGCATTCTGCGTGGGATACGGCTGGCTCGGGTACTGCTGACCTGCATTCGGCTGCGCAGGGTAGGCCTGCGCGGGATACTGCTGTGCCGAGTAAGCCTGGCCCTGTGCGGGGTATGCCTGGCTCGGATCCGGCTGTGCCCCCGGCTGGCCTTGCGGGTAGTAACCCGCCGGTCCATGGTTTTCCACCTGCACCGGAGGAGTCTTCTTGAAAGCTGCCGAAAGGTTAGTCACCAGCACCGCGAAAGGCACGATAAACATGTACGCGCTGATGAAAATATCCGTGGTGGAAGGCAACGAAACGTAAATGCCATAGCCAAGGAAAAGTACGCCGAAGATCACAGCGGCTACTCGCTGTCCGGTCTTCAGGCGCGGCAAAAAGGCAGAGCCAATCATGAGAGCACCCGCGATGATGAGACCCCAGACCATGGTGTTGGTCATCGCGTCGTTGAACATTATCTTGGCGGGTAAAGAGGCAAAAGCAGCGAGCATAAGAGGATCCCCCAGTGGATTCAGATGAGCAATACGGCTAAACATTAGTCATAAAACTCCAGGGGCGCCATGGGGAGTTCCTCTATGACGCGGGCCCAATTTCATCCTTCACCAAACCGTTTTAGTGAACAGCGCCAGGCCAAGGTTCTAAAACACTGAGCTCCCGCCTGCCGGAAGAGCCCACCGTTTTAGAAGAGCTAGTGGAAGAAGTGCCGGGCCCCGGTTAGATACAATGTGACGCCCGCTGCCTGCGCCGCCGCGATAACCTCTTCATCGCGCTTGGAACCGCCAGGCTGCACGACGGCGCGTACCCCGGCGTCGAGCAAGATCTGCAAACCGTCCGCAAAGGGGAAGAAGGCATCCGAGGCGGCAACCGCACCGCGAGCTCGCTGCACCGGGTTGCCGTCCGCATCCAGCGACAGGCTGTTCGCCCGCTCCACGGCAAGCTTGCAGGAATCGACCCGATTGACCTGTCCCATCCCAACGCCAACCGCGGCTCCTTCGTGCGCCAGCAAGATGGCGTTGGATTTGACCGCCCGGATGGCGCGCCAAGCGAAGACCAGATCAGCCAGAGTCTGTTCATCGGAAGCCTCGCCGGCAGCAAGTTCCCAGTTGCTCGGATCGTCGCCGTCGGCCGCAATGGTGTCGCTCATCTGAACCAGCACACCACCGGAAACCTGCCGGTACTCGGCCGGGTCGCGACGGTAGCCTTCGGGCAGGGTGAGCAGTCGAATGTCCTGCCGTAGCTTCAGTCGTTCTAGGGCTTCGGGTTCAAAGGAGGGCGCAATGATGACCTCGGTCAGCACGCCCTTGAGATTTGCCGCCAGCCCTGCGGTCACCGGACGGTTCACCGCGATAACGCCACCATAGGCGCTCATCGGATCACAGGCATGAGCCCGCGCATGGGCATCGGCTACCGGATCAACGGCTCCGGGCGAGGCCACCGCGATACCGCAGGGGTTGGCGTGCTTGATGATCGCCACGGCCGGCTCGTCGAAGTCGAAGGCGGCGCGCAGCGCAGCATCGGCGTCCACAAAGTTGTTGTAGCTCATGGCCTTGCCGTGCAGCTGATCGGCTTGGGCGATGCCGGGCGTCGCGGCTTTGTCCACATAGAGCGCGGCGGCCTGATGCGGATTCTCTCCATAACGGAGTACCTCGGAGCGTTCCAAGGACAAACCCGCATAGGGGGGCCAGTTATTCTCCGGATCGGTGCCATCGCCAAACTGAGCAGCCGTCCAGGAAGCCACCGAATTATCGTAGCTCGCGGTATGCGCGAAGGCAGCCGCGGCAAGCTGCTGCCTTTCGGTCAGCAAGAATCCGCCGTCCTGAGTGGCTCGCAGCACCTCCGAGTATCGACGTGGATCGACCACCACGGCTACAGAAGCATGGTTCTTAGCAGCCGCCCGCACCATCGAGGGACCGCCGATGTCGATCTGCTCAACCACCGCGTCCTGATTGGCTCCGGAACGCACGGTCTCAACAAAGGGGTAGAGGTTGACCACCACCAGGTCAAAAGCTTCGATCTGATGATCGGAGAGTTGCTGCAGATGATCCTCCAACCGTCGATCAGCCAGGATTCCGGCGTGAATGCGCGGATGCAGGGTCTTTACCCGGCCATCCAGCATTTCTGGTGATCCGGTCACCTCTTCGACCCCGGTTACCGGCACCCCGGAAGCCTTGATCCGGGCAGCGGTTGAACCGGTTGAAACGATGGTCACGCCCGCGGCGTGTAAGCCGGCAGCCAATTCCTCCACACCGGTTTTGTCGTAGACGGAGATCAGCGCGCGGCGGATCGGGACACGGTCGAATTCAGTGGGAGTCACCATCCAAGTTTATGCCACATCCCTTCACCTAAGCTTGGGGCATGCTTAATACTGGCTCCGATTCGGCGGAACCCACGCAGGAAGAACTACGACGGCTAGTGAACAGCGTCATCTGGCCAGGATTCCACGGAACAACCCTGCCCAGCTGGCTGCGAAAGGTGCTGGGCGAAGGGCTGGCCGGGGTGGTGTACTTCAGCCAGAATATCGATCCGGACTCCCCCGGTCAGATTGCCAAACTATCCGCCGAAGTCCGCGCCGCTCATCCGCTTGCGGTGATCGGCGTGGACGAAGAGGGCGGCGGGGTGAGCAGGTTACAAGCCAAACGTGGCTCGCTGGTGCCGGGAGCGGCACTGCTGGGCAGGCTGGACGACGTCGAACTCAGCGAAGCGGCCGGCCGCACCTTGGGCAGGCTCTGCCGGGAAGCCGGAATCAACCTCAATCTTGCACCGGTCGCGGATGTCAACACCAACCCACTCAACCCGGTGATCGGGGTGCGTTCCTTCGGCGCGGACACCGCATTGGTCGGCCGACACACAGTGGCTGTGCTGCGCGGAATCCAAGCTTTGGGTGTCGGTGCCTGCGTCAAGCACTTCCCCGGTCACGGCGACACCGTGACGGATTCACATTTAGGCCTGCCGCGGCTTGATCTGAAACCCGAGGTGTTGAAGGCACAACATCTGCCGCCCTTCCAGCAGGCAATTGAAGCCGGTGTGCAAGCCGTGATGACTGCCCATATTGTGGTACCCGGCCTGGGGGATCCAGCCCAGTCCGAGACTCCGGCCACTCTCAATCCCGCAGCCGGTGAGCTGCTGCGTAGTTTGGGCTTCCGGGGTCTGCAGATCACCGACGCCTTGGACATGGGTGCCATCAGAGCCACCGTAGGTTCCGGGCTGGGGGCCGTGCAGGCCTTACTCGCCGGGGCCGATCTGCTCTGCTTGGGCAATCCGGCGAACGCGGGCAGCAAATCCGAAGAAGCGGAGTACCTGGAAGTTTTCGACGCCGTGCTGGCCGCGGCTCAGAACGGCCAACTGCCGCGAGAGGTGCTGGAAACGGCGAGCGGGCGAGTAATGGCTTTCGCACGCTGGAGCACCCAAGCCATGGAGGCAGCGGCAGACACCCGCGGCGGAGCCGTTGAGCAGGACTGGGCGGCCAGAATCGTCAACGCCTTCAGCCTCAGCGAACCGCCGAGCGAACCCGGGGAAATCAGCAGGACTACAAATGAGCTCGAAGAATTGGCGAAAAAGCTGGCTTGGCCGACCGGGACGGAGCTGCACTTCCTCGATGCTCGGCGTGGCCACAATATGGCTGCCGGACCAAGCGGTAACTTCTTCGCGGCTGCCCTCTCCGAGCACTACCAGTTGAGGCGAAGCAGCCTGGACCAGCTGAGCTCAACTCCGGGAGCCGTCGTCGTACTCGCTGATGCACTACAACCCGGAAGCGAACAACTAGAAGCGCTTACGCAACTCGCCAAAAAAGCACCGAAGGCTATTTGCATCAATGCCGGAATGGCACCGGGAGTTCAGTTGCCGCTGAGCACCGTGAATTGTTTCGACTCTTCGCGGATCACCGCCCGGGCCGTTGCTGCACTGCTGAGCGGGTCCGTTCCAGGGCGTTGATGGTGGACTCGTAACTGCGCTGGGCGATGGCCACAAAAAGGCAGTCAACAAGCGCCAATTGGGCGATGCGGGAGGCCATTGCACCGGAGCGGAAGGCCGTCTCCCGCACCACGGTAAAGAGGCTGAGGTCCGCTTCGGTCACGATCCGCGACTTCCGAACATTGGTCATCGCTAAGCTGGCACCTCCTGCTGCCTTAGCGGCGCGCAAAAACTGTACCGTTTCCGGAGTTTCGCCCGAATGCGAAAAGGCCACCACCATATCGTTGGGACGCAAAAGAGCCACCCCCATCAGTGCGCCGTGTAGATCGGGATAGGAGATGGCTGTTCGACCGATCCGGGAAAGCTTGTACCGGAAGTCCTCAGCCACCACCGCTCCGGCTCCAATGCCGTAGAGCAATATTCTCTCCGCCTGGTCGAGTTGCTCGGCTGCCCGCCCCAGGGTGTCCAAATCCACGGTCGCCAAGGTTTCCTCAATGGCCATCAACTCGGTGAATCTCACCTTGTCCACGGCATCCGCGAGTGAATCTGTGGGGCTGATATCGTCGCCGAACCGTCTTGGCTCTGGTTCTACGGCAGTTTCCCTGCCGATCTCGGTGGCTAGTGCAAGTCGCAACTGGACATAACCGCTAAATCCGACGGTCCGGCAGAACCTCACCACCGATGGTTCGGAGGTCTGACATTTCTGCGCCAGTTCCGAGATGGTATTCCGCAGCACCACGCTGGGATCAGCGACAATGAGCTCGGCGATCCGACGCGCGGTGGGTGGTAGCGTCGGCAGGAGCGAATGGATGGTGGATTGAATGCTCATGTTGTAAATTTACAGCCCATTAAAGGACAATGTAGGTAATTTACAGATCGTCGAGACAGGACACATGGCAGGCACCGATAAATACACTGCACTACGGGCCGAGTTGGCGACCCTGGTGACCGAATCCTCCAATCCTGCTCTCGAGGATCTGGGCAGCATGAGCACCCTGGAACTCGCCGCCGCTATGAACCGAGAAGATAGCAAGGTGCCACAAGCAATAGCGGCTGCGGTACCGATGATCGCCTCCATTATTGACCAAATCGCCGCGCGAATGAGCCGTGGTGGCCGATTGATCTATATCGGTGCGGGCACCCCGGGCCGGATCGGGGTGCTGGACGCGAGTGAATGCCCGCCAACTTTCGGCACCGATCCGGGACAAGTAATCGGGGTGATCGCCGGTGGCGAGGGTGCGATCCGCAGCGCCGCCGAAAACGTCGAGGACGACGCCGCAGCCGGTGCCGCAGATCTGGGAGCCCTGAACCTGACCGAGGCGGATACCGTGATTGGCATCTCCGCCTCCGGCCGCACTCCCTATGTGCTCAGCGCCATTGAGGCGGCCCGGGCCGTCGGGGCGTTCACCGTCGGCTTCGCCTGTAACAGCGGATCACCGCTGGGTAAGCAGGCCGAGTTGCCGCTCGAAATCGAACTCGGCCCGGAGTTCCTGACCGGCTCCACCCGGCTCAAGGCAGGCACCACGCAAAAGCTGGTGCTCAATATGATCAGTACCATCACCATGGTGCGGCTAGGCAAGACCTACCGGAATCTCATGGTGGACCTGCGCGCCAGCAACGAAAAACTGCGTGCCCGCAGCGAACGCACCGTTATCCGGGCCACCGGGGTGGAAGCCAGCGCGGCGGCCGAGGCTTTGGCCTCGGTCGGCGGATCGGTCAAAGCAGCAATCTTGGTACTGATGACGGGTTTGAGCCCGGCAGAAGCCTCGGAGGCCTTGGAAAAGCAGCATGGCTTCTTACAGGAAGCCATCGATCAGGCTTGAAAACCGGCCTCAGGGAACCGCGCTGAACTCTAGTTCCTGAACCTCGGGAGCGTCCAGTGGGCTAAGCGAGAAACTGCATTTGAGTCGCCCTCGAGTCGCAGGCATGGTCCACTCCAGCTGAGCAGGGTTGCTGGAGTACCCGGCCGACCCTGGCTCCTCAAGCAAAGGGCCCAGTTGTTCCAGTAAGCCCGCCAGGCTCCCCCGCCGTTCGGCCATGGGGATGTCCAATTCGACATTCTCGGCGAAGATGCTGCGCGCTAGGGAATCATCCCAGCCCCGAACCAGCCGCTCGACCACGGCGCGGATCGCGAGCGCCTCCGGCCAGGGTTCCGCCCCCGGAAACTGCCCCTGATCGCCGTGAGCTTCGCGCGCCAAGAGCTCGCCGGCCAAAAGTTCTTCTAAGGCAGCGGCTACCGCTACCCCGACGTTCGCATAGCTGGCGTTCTCGAACCCCGCCAGCACGGTTGCGCTGCCCGGATGCCAACGAAACTGCGAAGAGAATCCGGGATATCCACCCGAGTGATAGATGATCCTGCCATGCACAGGGCTCTGCTGCACCATCAAACCGTAGCCGTAGCCAAGGAGTGAGCCATCCGGAGGCGTGAGCGGCATCAGTTGATGAATCTGCTGCATCTCCCGCCGAGCCGCCCGAGAAAGCACCTGATCAGCCTGACCTCCCTCCGGTTCTTCATCGAAAGCCGCCGCGAGCCAGCTCCCCCAGCGGCCCAGATCCTCCAGGGTGCTGAAGAGTCCACCGATCGCGGAGAACTCGCCCGGGGCGCTGAACGGTAGCAACTGCCAACCGTGGGCAAGTTTGCGAAAGCCGCGGGCCACCCCGCCAGCGGCCGGAACTGAAGAGTCGAATCCCGTCGATAAGAGCCCAAGCGGATGCAATAACTCGGCTTCGACAAAGTTCTGATAGGGCATTCCGGCAAGCTTCCGGATCACCTGACCCAGCAAGGCATAACCCAGATTGGAGTATTGATAATCGCTTCCGGGAACTCCTGCTAACCGGACCCCGGCGGACATGAGCTCCTGCATCTGTTCCACACTCAGGCTCTCCTGCCGGTCCGCCCAAGGATTGTCGGTGGGCAATCCGGAGGACATGGAGAGCAGCATTCGAAGCGTGGGCACAGCAGAGCCGACGATTCGCAAGCCGGGGAGGAAGGTGCTGATCTCATCATCCAAGCTGAGTAGCCCGCGCTCCCGGAGGATCAGCAAAGCCGCTGCCGTGAATGATTTTGTGCAAGAGGCAATTCGGTAGGCGGTATCCAGCCGGGGCTGGATACCGCTGCCGTCGCTGTCCCCAGCCAGATAGCTGACCAGCGGCTCGCCGTTCCGCCAGGCAGCCACGGCCAGCGAGGGGGCCAGCCCCTGGGCTAACCGTTCCGTCAACATGTCCGCCAGCCAAGTTCCGGCGTCCAATCCGGTGCTAATCATCCGGATCACACCTCACTCAGGAAGTCTTGCAAAATCTGCTGGCCGCCCCGCACGCTATGCACCGGAATCCGCTCATCCACCCCGTGCACACCCTGGTAGCTGCGGCCCTCCGGATCTGCGGTCAGCGGCGAGAATCCATAGCAGGAAATTCCGAGCTTACTGAAGGCTTTGGCGTCGGTGCCGCCACCCATACAGTAGGGAACCACGACGGCGGCCGGGTCGTGACGCAGTAGGCTCGCCTTCATGGACTCGAACCAGGGCGAATCGATGGCCGAGTTGGTGGGTGGTTCATGGGCGATGAAGCTCCTGCTCAGCCCCGGACCGAGTAAGCCGTCAATGGTTTCTAGGGTGCTTTCCTCGGTACCCGGTAGGCAGCGGATATCGATATCGGCTTCGGCAACTCCGGGAATGACGTTCACCTTGTAGCCAGCGCGCAACACCGTGGGGGTGGAGGAGCAGCGCACCGTCACTCTGGCCACTTCACCGGCCTCCCCCATCGCCTCGATCGCTGCAGCCACGCCCTCTTCGCTCTCCAAGTTCGCCGCAAAGCCGAGGGCCGCCGTCGTCTGCTCCAGATAGCCACGCACTACCGGGGTGAGCTTCAGCGGCCACCGGTAGACCCCCACTCTTTGCAGGGCAGCGATCAGATTCTTGACCGCATTGACCTCCACCGGGCGGGAGCCGTGCCCGGAGTTACCTTCCGCGCGCACCCTGATATGTAGCGTTCCGCGTTCCGCTGCCGCGACCGGATAGAGCCGGACCGAAGAGCCGTCCTGAGCGGTGAGTAGGTTCGCTGTACCACCGGATTCGCCAATAGCGGCCTGGACTCCGGCGAACAGCTCTGGGTGTTCATCCACCAGCCAGCCCGCGCCGTAATCTCCTTTGTCCTCTTCATCGGCGACAAAGGCCACCACAATGTCCCGGCGGGGCCGAAGGCCGGATTCCGCCCAGTTCAGTAAGGTGACCATCGTCATCGCCACCATGTCTTTCATATCGCAAGCACCTCGCCCGTGGATATAACCATCCTCGATCAGGCCGCTGAACGGGTCCCGGCTCCATTGTTCGGCCTCAGCGGGAACCACATCCAGGTGCGCATGTACCAAAAGTCCCGGAAGATGACGTTCCGTACCAGGCACTCTCAGCAGCACCGAGGAACGTTCCAGATTCGGGCCGAGAATCATTGGCTGATACCCCGCTTGTTCGAGCTTCTGCGCAATGAATTCAGCAATCTTGTGCTCACCATGACTCTTGCCTTCGCCGAAGTTGCTAGTGTCGAATCGAATCAGTTCTGCGCACAGTTCGGCTACGTCCACGCTCACGTTATTCCTCCTGGGGTTCTCTTCCTCACTTTGAGACTATATTGTGCTTGTAAGTGGTTTGCGTCACTGTTAACATTTTTGTAGCTTATTTACACCACGCTCGGTCCGCATCGCATTTGAGTCGAACTAAGGGGTTCTTGGCAATGAAATCGATCACCACTAAACGTTGGGCGGCGGGCTTAATCGCCGCTGCCGTCGCCTTAGCCCCGGCTGCGGTGAGCCTGCCGGCAGCAGCAGCGGATAGCAGCAGCAGCTCTCAGGGAACCAACCTCAAACTTGCCTTGATCGGTGACATTGACTCTCTCAATCCCTTCGTCTCGATCACTGCCCAAGGCACCAACATTCTGGTCCTGCAATATCAGAATCTGGTCTCCTGGGGTACCGACAACCAGGTAGTTCCCGGCCTGGCGGATAAGTGGACAACCTCCCCCGATGGCAAGGTCTGGACCTTCGATCTGCCCGCCGACCGGAAGTGGTCCGACGGCGAGCCCATCACCGCCAATGACGCGGTGTGGACCTTCAATGCGATCAAGGGCAATGAGAAGCTCAAACAAGCCAACGGCGCACTAGTGGAAAACGTGAAGAGCGTCGAAGCCAAGGACGCACAGACCTTGGTGATGACCCTCAACGCCGCCCAGGCACCCAATCCGGGCGGCGATCTGCCGATCATGCCCGAGCATGTCTGGTCCAAGCAGGCAGATCCGGCAAGCTACGCCAACGATAAGGACACGGTTGGCTCCGGCCCCTTCGTGATCTCCAGCTACGATAAGGCCGCTGGCGTGACCATGAAGGCGAACCCTTATTACTGGAAGGGCAAAGCCAAGATCGACGGCATCATCTGGGCTCCGTACCAGAACAGTGATGCTGCGGTACAGGCGTTGAAGAACGGTGAAATCGACATTGCCGGTGGCCTGACTCCGGCTCAGTTCCAGTCCCTCAAGGACCAGCCACATATCACCACCAATGCCGGTCAGGGCCGGCGCTACAGTGCGGTGGGCATCAACCCAGGCACCAAGGCCAAGACCGGCAAACTACTGGGGGATGGAAATCCGGCGCTGCAGGACGTGAACCTGCGCAAAGCCATCGTGATGGCGATCGACAATAAGACCTTGCTGGAAAAGGTGCTCCAGGGTCTGGGTGATCAAGCTACCGGCGAAATCCCCTCGGCCTACCCGCTCTACCACTGGGACACCACGGATTTGCCACTGAAGTTCGACCCGGCGGCCGCGAATAAACTGCTCGATGAGAGCGGCTACACCAAGGGCGCCGACGGCATCCGTTTGGATAAGACCGGCAAGCCGCTGAATCTACGCCTCTTGGGCCGGAACACTGACCCCACCCACCAGCAAATGGCGGATTACATCAAGCCTTGGCTGAAGAACATCGGCATTAACGTCACTACCACTATGAAGTCGAGCGGACAGGTTGGCGAAGATTCGGCTAAGGGCAACTTCGATCTCTACTTCACTGGCTGGGGCATCGGCCCGGACCCGGACTACCAGCTCTCGATCAACCAGTGCTCCTCACTGCCCGATGAGGACGGCTCGGGTAACACCACCGAGAACGCTATGTGTGATCCCAAGTTCGATGCACTGTACAAGCAACAGCATGCCGAGCTGGATCAAGCAAAGCGCAGCGAACTGGTCAAGCAGGCTCAGTCAATCATCTACAACAACGCGGTCAATGACGTGATTTACTACGCCAACTCCCTAGAGGCCTACCGTTCGGATCGATTCCAACCCTTCACCACGCAGCCCGAAAAGGGCGGTGTAATCACCGGCCAGAACGGCCCCTGGGGCTACTACAGCGCCACTCCGGTAAGTTCAAACACGACTGCAGTCGACACCGGCTTCAGCTGGGTTTGGGTGATTGTTCCAGCGATCGTCGTGGTCCTGGCCGCCCTGGCCTTCCTCCTGCTGCGCAGGCGTTCCGCTAGCGCAGACAACAGGGAGTAGCGGTGGCATTACCGCTGATCGAGGAACTCTCCGGTGCGGAAGCCAGGAAGGACTCGGACACCGACGAACCGCGTCGGGGTTCGTCCTGGCTCCGTTACCTGGGACTCAAGGCCGGTGGGACGGCGATCTCCTTGGTCTTGGTGGTGATCCTTGGCTTCTTCGCCTTCCGGGTCCTTGGTGACCCGATCAAGAGCCTGACCGAGGGTCGCAACGTCACGGCGGGTCAGAAGGAAATCCTGATCAAGCAGTACGGTCTGGATCAGCCCCTGCTTGGTCAGTTCTGGCGTTACCTCACGGACCTGGCGCAGGGAAAACTGGGCGATTCCTACTACTACAGCAAGCCGGTCGCCAGCCTCATTGTGGAGGGGCTAGGACCTACTCTCTTGCTCACCGGAAGTGCAGCCTTACTCTCGATCGTTCTCGGTCTCTGGCTGGGACAACGAGCGGCATGGAAACGCAATAGCACCTTCGATAAAAGCCAGACCGGCCTAGCACTGATCTTCTGGTCGGTACCGACCTTCTGGCTGGGCCTGCTCATGTTGCTGCTATTTTCCGGCGGACTGCACTGGTTCCCTTCGGGAGGCATGGTGACGGCGGGCAGCAGTTTCACCGGCTTTGCCTATTTCTGGGATGTGCTGCGGCATATGGTGCTTCCCGTGCTGACCATGGTCGCGGTGGTCTATGCGCAGTATCTGATGGTGATGCGCGCCTCCCTGTTGGAGGAGATGTCCGCCGACTATCTAGTCACGGCTAGAGCTAAGGGCTTGCGGGAAGATTTGGTACGACGGCGGCACGCGGTTCCCAATGCACTGCTCCCCACGGTGACGCTCATCTTCTTGACCATGGGCGGCCTGGTGGCCGGTGCGGTCACCGTGGAAACCGTGTTTTCCTGGCCTGGCCTAGGCCTTATGACGTTCAAGGGGCTTTCCACCCCGGACCTCCCATTGCTGCAAGGAACCTTCGTGGTCTTTTCATCCATTGTCATTCTGATGAACTTCGTAGCGGATATCGTCTACCGCCTAATCGACCCCCGGTTGCGTGCCGCATGAGCGCGACTAAAACCATGAACGTGGTGGCCGCGAGGCGTCTGCAACGTGCCAAGGAGGTCTGGACCGAGTTCGCGGCCACCCGCACCGGGTTAATCGGGCTCATCGTGCTGCTCGCCGTCGTCGCCCTGGCTCTTTTGGCACCGGTACTTGCCCCCGCAGAAACCCTTGATGTCACCCTGATCACCGCGCCGCAAAATCAGCCCCCCAGCTGGGCCTATCCCCTAGGTACCGATCCAGCTGGCCGCTCAGTGCTGGCGATGTTAATCTGGGGTGCCCGGATTTCCTTGTTGGTGGGCTTTTCCGCCACCGTGGTTTCGATGGTTATCGGCACCCTGATGGGCATGGCTGCGGGGCATTTCCCGGGCGTTGTGCAAGCCGTTTTCATGCGGGTGATCGATTTCTTCCTGGTGCTTCCCGGCTTGATCCTGGCAATTGTGCTCTCCATGGTGCTGGGGCCGGGCGCACTGACCATTATTATCGCCATCGGGGTCACCTCCTGGGCGGGCACCGCCCGGCTGGTGCGCTCACAAACCCTCACGGTGGAAGCACGCCCCTATATCGAGCGTAGTTGGGCACTCGGCGCCTCGAACTGGCACATTATCGGCAAGCACGTCTTGCCCGCGGTGATGCCACTCGTGCTTGCCAACACCACCTTGACGGTCGGTTCAGCAATTATTGCCGAATCGACCCTGTCCTTCCTGGGCTTGGGTGATCCGGGCAGCATCTCTTGGGGCTCGATGCTCAAATCCGCGTTGGATACGGGCGCGGCCACTGCGGGCTTCTGGTGGTTCATCCTGACCCCGGGTGTGGCTATCGTGCTGGTGGTACTCTGCTTCACCCTGGTCGGGCGGGCGCTGGAATCCGTGATCAATCCCACCCTGAGAGGTCGCTAATGCTCGGCTTGACGTTCACCGATTTCAGCGTGAGCTACCAGACCCAGACCGAAAGTGGGCCAGGCACCATTAAGGCCGTTGACGGGGTGTCCCTGCAGGTCGAACCGGGTTCCACGGTGGGCCTGGCCGGTGAATCTGGTTGCGGCAAGTCCACCTTGGCGATGTCCGTATTGCGCTTACTTCCGGCCAATGCCAGCATCACCGGGACCGTCCAGCTGGGGCAGGAGGATGTCTCCTCATTGAGTTGGGGGCGGCTGCGTGCGGTGCGCTGGACCGAGGCGGCCATCGTCTTCCAGGGGGCCATGCACTCGCTCAACCCGGTACGCAAGATCCGGGATCAGATCGCCGAGCCACTGCTCATCCACGCTAAAGAGGTCGATAGCGCTTATCGTGAACCCGCGGCCCGGGAAGCCCGGGTGCGCGAGCTGCTGCAGTTGGTTGACTTGCCCGTGAGCAAGGCCGCCAGCTACCCGCATGAGCTCTCCGGAGGACAAAAGCAACGGGTAATGATCGCGATGGCGCTGGCCTGCGATCCGGAGCTGATCATCGCCGATGAGCCGACCACGGCACTAGACGTGGTGGTTCAGGACCAGGTGTTAAACGTGCTCAAGGAACTGGTTTCCAGCCGGAATCTGACCCTGGTGATGATCAGTCACGACCTCTCTGTGCTCGCAGCCACCTGTGACCGGATTGTGGTGATGCAGCACGGGAAAATCGTGGAGGATGGCCCTTCCGCCGAGGTGATGAAGAACCCGCAGCACCCACACACCCAGGCGCTTGCCTCAGCCTTTCCCTTGATCGGCGACCCGGCCTCCCGGCGTAAGCTCCCCGGCTACTCTGCTCCCGAGTCGAGCCGAGAGGAGGCCGAAGAAAAGCCAGTAGCGCTGGAAGCTCGAAACCTCTCGGTGCTCTTTGGCGGTCGGAACGGGAACGTGCGCGCGGTCAATCAGGTGAACCTGAGCTGCCGAGAAGGAGAAATTGTTGCTCTGGTGGGCCAGTCCGGTTCAGGTAAGACCACCCTGGCCCGGACCCTGCTGGGCTTGCAGAAACCATCAGCCGGTGAAGTTCTGTTCCGCGGCAAGCCGCTTGATCAGCACCGCAAAGCCTTGAAGGCTTATCGAAAGTCTGTGCAGTTCGTGCTGCAGGATCCGAGCGCCGCGCTCAATCCCAAGCACACCGTGTACGAGGCCGTCGCCGAAGGGCCGCGGCTGCACCGGCTGCCCGGCGATGAAAGGGCGCTCGTGGTAGAAGCGCTACGCAAAGCAGAGCTCTACCCACCGGAACGCTACCTTTCGGCCATTCCCCAGGAACTCTCCGGTGGCCAACGGCAGCGAGTGGTGATTGCCGGTGCGCTGGCGCTGGATCCGGAGTTCTTGGTGGCCGATGAACCGGTGGCGAGCCTGGACGCCTCAGTGCGAGCGGAAATCCTGGCCTTGTTGCTCCGGCTGCGCTGCGAGTTGGGCTTGGGCGCCTTGGTCATCACCCACGATCTTGGTCTGGCCTGGAATATCGCGGATCGGGTGGTGGTGATGTATCAGGGGGAAATCGTCGAACAGGGAACAGTGGAAGAAGTCCTTTTGGACCCGCAGCACGAATACACCCGCAAGTTGCTCAGCGTGGTGCCAAGCAATAATCCGGTGCGCTGATGACTTCACTTGGTCCGCTGCGCCCGGGTGACCGGGTAGCCGTGCTCTCTGCCTCGGGTCCGCCCGCCGCGGAGTCCTTCGAACGGGGCATCGCGCTCATCGAGTCCTGGGGCTTACAGCCTGTGGTCGATGCGGACTTCCATACTCCCCACCCACGCGCGAAGTATTTGGCTGGTCCGGATGCCTACCGGGCCAGCCAGCTTCAGCAGGCCTGGTGCGACCCACAGATCGACGGAATCTTTTTCGCCCGGGGTGGCTACGGAGCCGTAAGGGTCTTGGACCTCTTGGACGTCGATGCTCTGCGGGCGGCGAGCCCTAAACCTCTTTACGGCTCCTCGGACGTCACCGCCATCCACGAATTCTGGGAACACCGCGTGGGCGAGCCCACCTGGTTCACTCCCATGGTGGCCACCGCGGATCTATTCAACGATCAAGAAGCCACCCGCCAACTGCGAGAAGCGGTTTTTGAGCCCTTTTCGGGACGAGAGTTCAGCAGCCCCGAGGCACTCAGCCTGGTGCCCGGCCACGCCAAAGGAACACTCACCGGCGGTAATCTCAGCCTGCTCTGCATGACCCTCGGCGCCCATAACCAAGTAAAACCTTCCAACGCCGGCAAAATCGGCCTACTGGAAGACGTCACCGAGGATGTCTATAAGCTCGACGGCTATCTACAGGCACTAATGCGAGCCGGCTGGTTCGAGGGCCTCAGCGGCCTGGCTCTCGGCTCCTGGAAATCCTGCGGAACCCTGCCAGAAGTCAAAGCCCTCTGCGAAGAACTACTAGTCCCGTTGGGCATTCCACTGGTCTGGGAACTGGGCTTCGGCCACGGTCCGGCGGCCCATAGCATTCCACTGGGCGTAGCCGCCCAACTAATCGCGAACGACAACCCTAGGCTGGTACTGAACTGATGACCTCGAAGCTTCGCAACACCCTGGAAGATCTCATCCGCCGCGCGGTGGCCGAAGGGGTTACCCCTTCGGCGGTTTGCGCTGTTGCCTCCGGCGGTGAACGGCTGGAACCCATTGCGGTAGGCGATGCGGTACGTTTCGGCGAGAACGGTCAGGAGCTGCCTGAGGCAGAACGAGTCCGGGCCGAGGCAGGCACCAGCTACGACTTGGCCTCCGTCACCAAGATCTTTACCACCATCACCGCGCTGAGCCTGGTGGATGACGGGACCCTTAAACTCGATCAGCCGATCGGAAGCCAGCTTCCGCAATATCGGATCGGAGCCAAATCTCAGGTCACCCTCCGGCACCTGCTCACCCACACCTCGGGGCTGCCTGGAAGCTGGACCGGATGGCTCCGAGCCCTGGAGCGGGCCGAAGGCTTCGAGCGCGAACGTCTACTCAAGGATCTCTTGGCCACCGAGCTCGAGGCAGCCCCCGGAAGCCGTTTTGAGTATTCCTGTGTGGGTTTCAATACCGTGATGGCGCTGGCCGAGACCGCAACGGGCCGGCCCTGGGCCAAGCTAGTGCAAGAACGCCTGCTGGACCGGCTGCCAACTACCGAACTCACCGGGGCTCCGGAGATTGAGCGTTGTGCGGCCACCGAGTTTCAACCGGAGCTGGGTAGAGGGATGGTGCGAGGGATTGTGCACGACGAAGCCGCTTGGTCGCTGGGCAGCGGGCAAGCGGGAGGCTTATCGGGCAATGGCTTGTGCGGCAACGCCGGTATGTTCGGCACGGCCGCGGCACTCTTGGAACTCGGCGAGGCACTGCGGACGGCGCTACCTGGCATCCTCTCCCCCGGCTTGGCCGCGGAAATGTGGCGGAGTCAACTGCCCGAGGGACTCGCTGAAAAGAGCGGTATAGATTTCGGTCATAGCCTGGGGTTACGGATCGGCCAAAGTAGTTGGGTGGGTGATCACTCCGAAGCCAGAGGCCACAACGGATTCACCGGAACCTCGCTTCTGGTGGATCAGCAGGCTGGGATCAGTGTTGTGCTGCTGAGTAACCGGGTGCACCCACGTCGTGAGCTCTCCGATGTTCAGGCCTTCCGACGATCGATTTCGGATGCTGTCTATCAAGAACTAGCTGTCTAGGACTGCCGTGTCCCTGACCTCCGATTACAGCGACGGTGTGCCGGTTGCCAGCTATTGCCTCAGTACCCTGGCGGGTGAGGTGCTGGCCGAACGCAAAGCGGACACCCGATTCTATTCAGCCAGTACCATCAAACTGGCCGTTCTCGTTGCGGCCATCACCGCCGTCGAACGTGGTGAATTGAGCCTGGAACAAGAACTCATCTCGACGCACACCTTCAGTAGTCAGGCGGGCGGCAGCTTCTCCTTCGAGCCTGAGGAGTACGACGTCGGGATGGCGGCCGAGGGTGCCACCATGACTCTCCGCGAGGTACTTGGCCGGATGATTTCGGTGTCCTCCAATGAGGCCACCAATCTGGTAGTCGAGCTGGTGGGTTTCCCCGCGGTGATGACGGCTTTGCGGGCTTGCGGCGCCACCGATTCCAAGATGGAACGCCTAATCGGTGATATTACCGCGCTTGAGCAGGGCCTTACGCACGAGGTCACGGCTAGGGATCTGTGCCGAGTCATGGGCGCCATTGTCCGCGGCGAGGTGGCCAATGACGAGCATACCGAGCTCATGCTCGGCTGGCTGCGCGCCCAAGAATATCCGGTGATCGGCACCGAGTTATCGACTTTCGCCCCGGTTCCGGAATGGGGCAGCAAATCGGGTTGGGTTACCGGTATCCAGCACGATGTAGCCTTCATTTTCCCGGCGAGTTCTGTCGCGGCGAACTCCGCTGCGAGGCAGGGATTTTTGCTGGCCATCTGCACCCGGGCCTATCCGGAACCCGACGCTGCGGAACTAATCCACGCCTTGACCCAGGCTCTACTCGGCCCGCTCCTGGAGCCTACCCCTTAGTCCCTATCCCTTAGTCCTCGGCCCGCCAGAGCGGTAACGCCAAGACCCGGAACATCTGGCAAGGTGATTTCGGGGCCTTGGTAAACGGCCCCGCCAACTACCGGTGAAGACCGCAGCCAGAGCCCGCCGTCCAAATCCTGGGCCATCTCCGGCAGGGTGGCGGCGAGCGCGGCGGCTGCAGAAATGGCTACCGGGCTCTCCAACATGCAGCCGATCACCACTTCAAGTCCCTCAGCGAGCGCGCGGGTCAACATGGCTCGGGCGGTTAGCAAGCCACCTGTTTTGGCCAGTTTAAGGTTGACCATTGGCGCTGCCTTCAACCTCAGCAGCTCCTCCAGGTCCGCCATCGACCAGACACTCTCGTCCGCCATCACGGGAGTGTCCACCGCGGCGCTCACCAAGGCCAGGCCACTCAGGTCATCGGCACGTACCGGCTGCTCGACCAGGCTGAGGCCGACGTCGGCATCCTCCATGGCGCGGATCACCCGGATTGCGTCCCCCGCTTCAAAAGCCTGGTTCGCATCGATGCGTAACTGCATCGCTGGACCCACCAGTTCACGGATGGCCCGCAGCGCGGCGACGGCATCGTGATGGGCATCAATTTTAATTTTCAGGCAGTCGAATCCCTGATCCAGATGATCCCGAACCTTGGGGATTAGCTCTTCGGTGGAAGCAACCGAAAGCGTCATATCAGTGCGCAATCGCAGCCTTCCCGCTCCTATCAGTCGAGCCAGCGGTAGGCTTGCGCGCTGGGCGATCAAGTCATGCAAGGCGCAGTCCATTGCCGAACGGATTGCGGCTGGCTCGCCGCTGACCGCCAGCTTCGTGAGCGCCTCCTCCGGATTCCCGGCAGCGAGGACCAGCGCGCGCAACGGGCCTTCCAGGCTGCGGACGCTGGTCCTCGAAGACACTCCGGTGACCTTACTAGCGGGCACTTCGCCCCAGCCGCTTCGGCCATCCTGATCGGTCAATTGCAGCAGCACGGTGTCTAGTTCCGTGGCGCTGCGCACCGAGGTGGTGAAGGGGCTCAGCAACGGCACTCGAACAGGATGGGTGGTCAGGGAGCTAATGAACGGTGCTATGCGGAATACCCCTTCGGTGGAATCAGGGTGGCCAGTTGATCGAAACTCAGCCAATAGTGATTATTGCCGCTAAAGTTCGCGGGGTCGGCAATATAGACCTGCCAGGTATCGGGGTTATATCCGATGATCGTGAAGTAGTGATAGATCGTCTGGTCGGAGGGGTATCCCGGAGGTTGATTTCCAGGAGGAGCCACAATATTGGCAACAATCGGATAGTTGTTGTTGATATCCAGCACGATATCCCGCCAGAGCAGATCCTTTTGGGCTTGGCTGGGTGGATCGTTGGGCATGTTCTTGGTTTCGTACCAGCCGGTGCCGAGGTAGTTGTTCAGCACCCCGGTTACCTGGCCAATATAGTCCGTGCCGTTGACAGTGGTACCCAGGGCATTGGCCAAGGTCTGCTGGCTAGGCGGGGCAATCCGCGCCGAGAGGGCTATTCTTGTTGCGGCCGGGCCGCACCAGTACCCGGTGGCTTGAGCTTGGTATTCGTGGTTGAGCACCACCCAATTGGCCGCCTGCGCCGGAGCAGCGCTGGTGAGAGTTGCGGCCGAGCCCGCGGCCACCGCGAGCGCCGATATCGCGCCGGTCTTGAGCAGAGTTCGGCGATCAACATTGCTGGTCATCTTGTTCCTCAATCTCTTCGGATCCGATAGTGACCTCACACAGCGGAGTGTTGCCAATCTACCTAAAACATTGTCAATTGGTCAATGATTTTCATACATTCCCCGTTCAGACCATAAAACCTAGGGCACAACCTCCCAGCCGGCACGCCAGAAGGTAGATTAAAGGTGCGCTATCTGCAAATAGCTTGGTGAAAGGACACCCTTGAGTATCCAGTCGACGATCTTGACGGCAAAAAGCTCGTTTTCCCCGTCAATGACCCGGGTGGCCGAGGCAGTGCTGACCAACCCTCGCTTGGTACTGGAAAAGACCATTACCGAGCTAGCCCAATACTGCCAAACCTCGGAAACCACCGTTGTACGCTTCTGCCGCGGAATCGGCTTGGCTGGATATGTTCAGCTACGCTTCGAACTAGCCACCGAAATCGGCAGAGAGGCCGCCCAGTTTAGCGCCGGCGTCGGCCATGGGGCGGATCTCAACTCCGGCAATACCCTAGTGGACACCGTCGCCAGAATCGCCTTCGCAGAGGTGATGAGCATCGAGGAAACCGTGGGGAAGCTGGATGTCGAGGCGCTGGCCAAGGTGATCGACGCCGTGGACCAGGCCCGATCGATTCTGCTCTTCGGAGTAGGCGCGAGCAACCTTGGCTCCCAAGATCTGCGCCGCAAGCTTTTGCGGATCGGCAGAATGGCGCTGGAGTTCACCGATGCGCACGACGCCATCTCCTCGGCCGCCCTGATCGGACCGCAAGACGTCGCCATTGGCTTCTCCTATAGCGGCAATACCTACGAAACCGTGGAGTTCCTGAAACTGGCAAAAGCCTCCGGCGCCACCACTGTGGGCATCACCAACTCCGGTAACTCAAAACTCGCCACGATCGCCGATCACGTTCTGCTGACCTCGGCTCGAGAGACCACCTTCCGGGCCGGTGCAATGGCTAGCCGGATTGCCCAATTAGCGATGGTGGACTTCATTTTCACCGGATTGGCCGAGCGTAATTACGACTCATCGGTAGCCGCCCTCAAAGCGACCTTCGACTCCGTGGAACCCTTGAAAAAGACCCGCTAAAGCGGCGTTAAGCCTGTCTTCGGAGCGACTGAACCTTAGCTACGAGTTTCTCTAAATTTCGTAAATTTATTTCATTAACCTCTGGTGCTCAGCAGATTCACAGGGTGTACTGGTTGGGACGGTTCAGTGAAAACTTTCCTCAACTCCGTCGGAAAGGTAACGAAGCCATGTTCAAACTGTCCAAGTTTCGAACCCTGTCCATCGCCGCCCCAATCGCCCTTTCGCTGGGCCTGGTTGCCGCCAGTGCACTGCCTGCGCAAGCGGCTCCTACCGGTCCGCCAGGCATCGATGTGGCCAGCCATCAGGGCAATGTGGACTGGAACGCGGTCAAGGCAGCCGGCGTGCAATGGGCCTACGTGAAAGCCACCGAGGGCAACTACTACCAGAATCCCTATTTCGCCCAGCAGTACAACGGCGCCTATGACGTCGGACTGATTCGGGGCGCCTATACCTTCGCCACTCCGAATGATTCCTCCGGAGCCAATCAGGCGAACTACCTGGTGGATCACGGCGGTGGCTGGTCGGCCGATAATAAGACCCTGCCGCCCATGCTGGATATTGAAGCAAACCCCTACGGCGCCACCTGCTACGGCCTGAGCCAGTCCGCTATGGTTTCCTGGCTACACGATTTCGTCAATACCATCCACACCCGTACCGGCCGCTACCCCACCATCTATACGGCGACCAGTTGGTGGACTCAGTGCACCGGAAATAGTGCCGAATTCGACGATAGCGCGCTCTTCATCGCCAGTTGGTCCAGCACCCCGGGTACCCTGCCGGCAAGTTGGAGCTACACCACTTTCTGGCAGTACGCCGATAGTGGCCCACTACCTCCCGGCGGCGACCAGGATCTTTTCAATGGCAGTTCCGCCGGCTTGCTGGCTTACGCCAACGGCCACCCCTAAAGAGCTCCAAACAAAGATCCAAGCTAAGATCCAAGCTAAAGCTGAGGCAGTTGATCCCGCTCAGCGCGGGGTTAGCTGCCTCAGTGTTTCTATGAGCAGATCCCGTTCGGCAATCTTGATCCGCTCGTGCAAGCTTTCCTCGGTATCCCCGTCGAGCACCTCGACGGCGCGCTGGGCAATGATCGGGCCAGTATCCACCCCGGCATCGGCATACATCACGGTGCAACCGCTCACCTTGACGCCATAGGCCAGCGCATCCCGCACGCCATGTGCCCCAGGGAAAGCGGGCAACAGGGCAGGGTGCGTGTTGAGATACCGGCGCGGGAAAGTCTCGATGAACTCCGGGCCGACAATGCGCATAAACCCGGAGGAAACCACATAGTCCGGCCGGTAGGAAAGCACCTTCTCCAGCAGCGCCGCATCCCAATCGGCGCGCTCGGCGAAGGCTTTGAAATCCACCACAAAGGTTTCGATCCCGGCAGCCGCCGAGCGCTCGATGCCAAAGGTACCGGGTCGGTCCGCGCCAACAGCGACGAGTGAGATGTCCAGCAACCCTTCGGCCACGGCGTCGATCACGGCTTGTAAATTGGACCCCGTGCCGGAGACCAGAACCACTATGCGCATAGCTTGAATCCTACGACTCTTCAAAAGGCTCAAAGTCCTCATCGAGCGAGCTGCGTTGCCGGGCACCTTCAAGCCAGGGCGCGACGGCGTGCCCCAGCACCACGCCAATGGCCACCTCGCAAGCCAGCCAGGCCGCCGTCGTGAGCGGATCAGGCCCCAAATTTGTCAGTCGGCCAAAGCCAGCCGATCCACTCGAAAGCCAGGCCATCACGGCCCCAAAAACACCTGCACAAGCGCCAACCAGAAGGCCGAGCCCCAGGGTGGAAAGCGAAGCACTGATCCAGCGTTGTGGAACCTTAATAGCCAACCACTCGTCGAAGTGATTCTCACCCTCACGCAGGAACCACCAACCGGCTAGCACCCCGGCCAGCACCGGCAGGATCAGGGCGAGCACGCCCCAACTCAACTGGCCAACCGGCAATGCTCCCAGTAGCGGAATCGCCGGAACCGGAGGCACCACGGTACCGAGTGGTCCGATGCTGGAGCCCACCCCGAAGGCGAAACCCGAACCTGAGCTCCAAGCCATCGTCCAGACCGCAAGATTGGGGAAATACCCTAGCTGCGCCAAGGTCAGCGCGGCGCTACCCATCGGCCCTGCCTTAAGGCCCTCATAAACCGACACCACATCGGCCCAATGCACGGCTAGATTAACGGCAAAAAGCAAGGCTGAGGCGGCCAATAGGACCACGATGGCCAAAAACGCCGCCCGCAGCGCGGACCAGACATAGGAACCGGTCCAACGCGAATACTGACTGGACTTCGCCATCCAAGCCACCGCATCGACCCCGATTAATCTGCCCCAGGAGCCGGCCTCACGACGCGCGCCAACAACCAGGCCCAGCCCAATCGGTAGCAGCGGAATCAAGGTGGCGGCAGCGAGCGAGGCGGAGACGTTCGCGGTGCTGCAAATGTAGCCGGTGGCAAGACCCAGCGCGGCATAAACGGCAAGCGCACCGAGCAAAGCTTGCCAAAGCTGATCGGCATACGATGCTCGGGCCAGCCTTCGCCCGGCCCGCCAGGCAAAGAGGAAGGGAATCAAGGTGAGACCGTAGGGGATCAAGCTCAGCAGCCCGCTTTGGATATCTCCTGAGGAGGCTCCGGTGAGCACCTCGACCTGCAGGGGAACGGCATGGATCAGCAACCAGGCCTGACCTGCCAGCCGGGCGGCGGCGTCGAACCCTTGATTGCCGAAACCGCCGGAGAAGTAAACCGCCCCCACTGGCACCATCACCAGCAGGGCAACAATGATCGCTAACTGCGCCGATTCCAGGGCTCCTTGCAGCCATAAGGGCATTGGGATGCCATGTTGACCGCTCTGGCCCCTAGTCAGTTTCACCAGATCCATGCTGCCACGTTTGACGTCGGGCACGTGCTGACCTCGCCGCTGAAGGGCTATTTCACCCCTCGATTTCTCCCTCCGCAGCTTCCATATCGCCTCCTATGTAATCCCCCTCGTCATCTTCCAGGCCGTAGCTGCCCGGATGGCTATGCTGGGATACATAAACGATGTAGTAATTCGGCTGGGGAACAGGAGCGAATAATGCGATGGTCAGGTTCAAGGAAAGCACGCACGACGGCGGTCGGTCTGGTGGCGCTTTTAGCCCTCGGTCTAGCGGCTTGCAGCCCGGAAGCTTCCTCCGACAGCAGCAGTTCGAGCGCGGGTTCCAGCTATGACGAACTGATCAACGCGGGTCCGACGGCGGATGATGCCACTATCTCGGCGAATCAATGGGCTAGCCAGGTGAAAAAGAACGGCGTGCTGCACGTCGGCGGCACCCAGACTTCACAGTTGTTTAGCTTGCTGGACCCTGCCACCGGCAAGGCCGTCGGATTCGATGCGGGACTCAGCCAGTTGCTGGCCAAGTACATTATTGGCAAGCCGGAAACCAAGCTCGATCAGGTGACCGTGGACACTCGCGAGGATCTGCTGGCGAATAAGAGCGTGGACGCAATTTTCGCTACCTATTCGATCACGGCTAAGCGCGAGGCTCGGGTTGATTTTGCCGGCCCGTACTACTCTTCGCAAGCAGCAATCCTGGTCAAATCGACTAACACCGACATTAACTCGCTCGCTGACCTGGCCGGAAAAACGGTGGCCACTCAGGCTTCTTCTACCGGAGTGACCTTGCTGGAACAGGAAGCCCCGCAGGCTAAGATTCTTGCGCTGCCGGATCACGCTCAGGCTCTCGCTGCGGTGCAGCAAGGCCGAGCCGACGCCTATGTGATCGACCAGACCTTGCTGCTGAACGCAATCACCGCGAGCAAGGACGTCAAGATCGTGGGCGAGCCCTTCGGCCCCAAGGACAACTATGGAATCGGCCTGACCAAGGGTACCGATGCCAAGGCTTTTGTTAACGCTTGGTTGAAAAAGATCATCGCGGACGGTACCTGGCAGAAGCTCTGGCAAGCCACCATCGGCGCAAAGACGGGCACCAGCACGGCTCCGGCGCCACCGACCGTCGGCTAGCTGGTGGAAATCCTGCTCAAGCAGTACCTGGGTAGTTTCGGCCAGGGGCTGTGGCTGACCGCTCAGTTGACGGTTGGCGGCTTCTTGGGTGCCATTGTGCTGGGCTTGGTACTGGCCACCTTCCGGATCGGCCCGGTGCGCTATTTGCGAGGCGTCGGGCTGGTCTATGTGGAGATCTTCCGCAACGTCCCACTGGTTTCGTTGCTGATCCTGATGGTCTACGGCCTGCCGGAGATCGGGGTCACCATTGCCTATGTGCCTTCGGTGGTACTCGCCATGATCCTGGTCGGGGCAGCTTTTGCCTGCGAGGTTTTCCGCACCGGGGTGAACGCTATTCCGGCCGGGCAAATCGAGGCTGCGCGGGCAATCGGCTTGGGGTTCTTTGGAATCCTGCGGGAAGTCGTCTTCCCTCAGGCGGCTCGCGCCATGGTCCAGCCACTGGTGACCCTTTTCATCGGGGTGCTGCTCTCCTCCTCGCTAGCCGGCGTCGTCGGGGTGATGGATCTGACCGCTCAGGTGAGCTTCATCAATAATAAGGAAGCCCTCGGGCTGACCACCTTCCTGGTGGCCGCGGTGATCTATGCTGCAATTGCGTTAGGGGCTGGGGCCATTGGTTCCCGGCTCGAAGTGAAGCTGCGGGTGCTGCGATGAGCGCGCTCTTTGACGCCCCGGGGCCGCGCACCAAGCGGCGGATTCGCTGGCTCACGGTGTTGAGCATCTTGGTCAGCATAGGTCTGCTCGCGCTGGCTTATGCCCAGTTCTACCGTAGCGGTCAGCTCGCGCCGTCCAAATGGGCGGAGTTCCGAGTCTCCACCAGTTGGCTCTACCTTTTGGGCGCGCTGGGGAACACCGCACTGGCCGCTCTCGGGGCGGCAGCTATCGCACTGCCCTTGGGCCTGTTCCTGGCCCTGGGCCGGCTGTCTAAGCTCAAGCTCTTGCGCTGGCCAAGCACCGCGGTCATCGAGTTTTTGCGTTCGGTGCCACTGTTGTTGATCATCTACATCTTCATGTCCGGGCTGCCCAATTACGGTGTTAATCCGGACGTGTTCTGGAAACTGGTGATCCCGATTGGCATCTGCTCGGGAGCTACCATCGCCGAGGTCTTCCGTGCTGGCATTCTGGCCCTTCCGCAGGGGCAGAATGAGGCTGCTATTGCACTTGGTCTTTCCAAGCCGCAGGCGCTCCGGCTTGTGGTGCTCCCGCAAGCGGTGCGGATTGTCCTTCCTGCACTCATTGCCCAGGTGGTCATCCTGCTCAAGGACACCACCTTGGGCTATGTGGTCTCCTATGGTGAATTGCAGCAGGCCAGCAGCGTTCTGGTGGCCTCGACGGGGCATCTGGTGCAGACCTATTTGATCGTCACCGTGATCTACATCGGCTTGAACGTGCTGATCTCCAATGCCGCCAATGCGATCGATCGACGGCTGGCACGACGGCGTGCGGGCACCGGTAGCGCTGAGCGAGGCACCATGGCTTAGCCCGCCCTGGCAATTCTCAGGCGGAGCGGCTAGGTTCAAGAAAGGACGACAGAGAGAAGGAACATCATGGGAGTTCGACTCAGCCACGTTGCCTTGCGCCTGGCCAGCGGCGCCTTCATCCTCAACTCCGGGGTGGGCAAGCTCAACCTGGATGCCGAGGGTGCCGGACATTTACAGCAGCTCGCGATCAATGCCTTTCCGCAGCTTGGGGATCTGGAGCCAGAGAAGTTCGGCAAACTTCTGAGCTACGGCGAATTGGGCCTGGGCGGAGCCCTGCTGGCCCCGTTCCTGCCGAGCCGCCTGGTGGGGCTGGCGCTCACCGGCTTTGCCGGTTCACTGGTTTATATCTATTTGAAAACCCCGGGGATGACCCAGCCAGGGAGTATTCGACCCACTCAACAGGGCACCGCTCTGGCCAAGGATTTCTGGTTGCTGGCCATTGGCTTGGCGCTTTTACTGGACCGTAAGAAGCAGAAAAAAGTTTCCGCTTAGCAAACGCAAAATGCTGGCCCCATCCGTTGCGGATGGGGCCAGCATTTTTGTTGTTGCTTTTCTCGTTAGCTCTTGGCACCCTTGCGTCCGGTGATCATTCCGTAGACCAACAGCACAATGATCGAACCAACGATGGCCAGGATCCAGGTGGGCAATGACCAGAAATCGGTGAGCGGCTGATTGAAGATCAAGCCGCCCAGCCAGCCACCCAGGAAGGCACCGATGACGCCGAGAATCAAGGTTGCGATCCAGCCACCGCCCTGTTTACCCGGCAGAATGAACTTCGCAATGGCACCGGCCGCGAGGCCGAGAATCAAGAAGCCGAAAAATCCCATAATGTATTTCCCTTTCAGCTCCCCGGTGGGGAGCACAATGGTCCCCCTGAGCGGGGCCCTTCGCCCGCTCTATCCATAAGTAGGTCGGGTCGAGTGGCAAAAATGTCACGCGGGAACGCGAACTTTTTCCCGTGTTTCGATCCCCGGACTATTAGCATGGGCGGATGGAACGAATAGCGCTAATCTCCGATCTGCACGGAAATGTCACGGCTTTCCAGGCGGTGCTCGAGGACTTGGCGAAGCGGGGCATCGAGACGATTTACAACCTGGGTGATGTGGCGGGCAAGGGCCCGCGAGGTTCCGAATGCGTGCGGCTGAGCCAGATCCATTGCACTCAAACCATCCGGGGGAATTGGGACGACTTCCTGCCAAGAGAAGAGGACCCCGAGCGGAATGAGGCCGGCTGGTGGTGGCATCGCGAGCTCACCGACAGCGACCGGAGGTGGCTGCTGGAACTTCCGCTGGTGCATACCTTAGAGCTGAGCGGCCGGACCATTCGCCTGGTGCACGCCTCCTCGGAGAGCGTCTATACCAGGGTGCACTTTGCCCACACCCCGCAAGAGTTCGAGGCAATGTTTGCCACTACCGAGATGACCGGCTCAAGCCCAACTCCCTCGGTGGTCTGCTACGGGGATATCCATGACGCCTACCTCGAGGTCCATCAGGGCCGAACCCTGCTCAACGTAGGCAGCGTAGGGAACCCGCTCGATGAGCCCGTTCCTTGCTATGTGATCCTCGAAGGCACACCGGGTGGAACCTTAGCCGATAGCTTTAGCGTGCAATTCGTCCGAGTGCCCTATGACACCGAAAAAGAGATCGCCATTGCCACTGCTCTGGGCATGCCCGATTTGGAGGCCTACGCCGTCGAGCTACGCACCGGTATCTACCGAGGACAGCACGCTAAGCTCGGCCTGCGCTAGCTAGTCCTTCGGTGCCTCAGTTTTCGGCGGTGATATTCGCGAGCAGCTGCTCGAAAGGCAAGGACTCCATGGCTGCGGCTTGGCTCGGCCGGGAGACGCCGTGCAGCACGGCTGCCAGCTCCGCAGCGGCTTGGGATACTCGCTGCGCCATTCTGCTATCGCCCCAATCGTCTGGACCGGCAAAAACACCTGTCGGCATCACCCGGGCACGCAAGTACCCGAACAGCGGGCGCATCGCGTGTTCGATCATCAGCGAGTGCCGCGCCGTACCTCCGGTAGCGCCGAGCAGCGCGGGAGTTCCATCGAGAGATTTGGGGTCAATCAGGTCAAAGAAGGTCTTGAACAAGCCACTGTAGGAGGCAGAGAAGACCGGGGTCACCGCGATCAAGGCATCTGCCTGCGCCACCTGGTCGAGTACCCGTTGCAAAGCCGGGGCAGCATATCCGGTGACCAGGTTATTGGCCATCTCCACGGCCAGATCCCGGAGCTCAACGGTGTGTACCGTAGCGGGTTCTCCCAGCTTGCCCAGCTCCGCGAGGCTTGCGGCGGAGAGTTGGTCAGCCAGCAGTCGACTGGAAGAGGGCGAGCCCAGGCCCGCCGAAATCACCACAACAGAGCGTTCCATGACTATTCCCTCGATTCATACGTTTGCATTCATTATGGTGAACCTCGACGGTTTGAGGATTATTCCGTCCTTCGCCTCACCGGAATGCCGGAACAGTCTTACTGAACGGTTTAGGACATGCTGAACTGGTACTCGTCCGGAATCGGCTCGCTCGGGAAAAGCTGCTGCCAGAGCTGGGCAAGGGAGTTCTCCCCTTCGCGGATATCAGCCACCTGCAGACCCGTTTGCAGAATGGCACTTGCCTCCGCAGTTCGTCCGACGGCGGCGAGTGCCTGAGCGCTCAAAAGGGCCAGTCGCCCCTTGGCCGCCAGTTCGGCACCGTAGCGGGGTGAACCCTCCAATAAGCCAAGTGCTTCCGTGGCTTTCCCGGCGGCTAGTAACGCTGTCACTGCCTCGGTGAGCAGGGCTCGATCGGCCGGTCCCGCGGCACAGGCGGGAAGGTAGTGCTCCACATTGTCCTCGGCGAGAGCGAGGCAGCGCCAAGCCATGGCGCTCTGCCGAAACTCCAGCGACGTCCGATAAAGCTCGCTGGCCGCATTGAGATCGCCTTCGGCTTGAGCCAGAATTCCGCTATGCAGGGCTATTTGTGCGGTATCTCCTTGAGCCGTTTTGAGCAGCTCCCGCCAGCCTGACCCCGAAACGTAGCTCGTTGCACCATCGAATGTTCCGTCTTTGAGCAGTTGGAGCCAGGGCCGCTGGGCCTCCCCCAGGCTCTCGACCGGGAAGGGGGTACCGGCGAGCTGCCACTCCGAGCCAGCGTGACGCCGTCGTGCTGCTTCCAGCGCGCCCCAGCCTGACCCCAGTTGGATCTGCTGCTCAGGCACTAAATCTGCCCAGCCTTGCCAACGGGCGAAGCTCTGCTCCACAACATCCTTAGGTAGCCGTACAGCCAGTCGCTCCTCGGCATGCTGAACTGCGGCCGGCCAGGCGGCATGCGCGGGCTCGGCATCCAGCCCGGCATTGCCGTAACACTCCAGCCAGGACCAGGATTCGTTGGCCGGCAGCGGCAGGTTCTCGAACTGGGTCTGCGCTAAGCCTGCTTGAATTTCGGCGTAACGGCCGCCGTCGGGACTTAGCCACTCCTGCCAGCGTTGGCCACCTTGACCTTCCCCCCAGACGAAGAGCTTCCGGCCCCGTAGCCGCGCCGTGGATAGCATGGCCAGTCCGTCTCCCTGGGCGTCGCTGACCGCAATCCAACGGCGTTGTTCGGGTGCAAGATCGAAAAAGAAGTCCGCCGCAGTGGAATTGCGCATCGGCCAGCTATGATCAACGCCGTCAAGGTTTTGCGGGGTTTTTCTACTAATCCCCCGCTGATAGTCACTGGCGAAGGCACTCTCCGCGGGCGCGATCACTCGGGTCTGCGAATCCTGCGGAACGGCTGCATTGCTCCACCAGTAGATCGGCTTTGGCTGCGGATGGGGATTGCTAATCCGGATCGCGACCTGCAAATAGGCAGAGTCCTCGGGCAGCCAGGCATCGATCTGGAAAACAACCTCCCTCAGCCGGTCGAATTCCCACATCCGCAGCACCTCTACCCCGTCAGGAGTGGTGAGCTTTGCGGCGTGCAGGGGTGAGCAGGTGCTAGGCGAGTGGCCGCGGGTGCCGATATTCCATTCCACTCCACCGGCGAACCAGGCATTCCGCAGGGCCAGATTACCCAACTGAATCTGTCCGGGGGTATGCAGCAGGTTCTTGCCGCTAGCCAGGTCGGTTAGCTCCCAGAGCCTGCCGCCCAACTCGGGCAGAAAGCTGGCCCGCAGGTGTTGATTCTGCAAGGTCACCACGGTTTGCTCAATGCCTTTGAGTTCCCGACTGTACTGGTCTTGAAGCTGGTAGGGATGCAGGGTCAGCGGGTGGCCGTAGCGTGAGTTCTCAATGATCTCGAAGGGAATCGCCCCACCAATTTGATAGGGGTCTTCGAGCGGCTTGCCGAGATTCGGCAGCGGATTGAGCGGACCTGGTTCGGCAAGCCTCAGCCGCCGCCTTTCAATGTGCATATTTGATTGTATTACGCGCTTTGCAGTCATGAATCATCATCAGAGGATTTTTTCTCGCCGTTTTCCTCTGGTTTCCCTCCGGGCGGCCACCGGAAGGTTTACTGTTCCCCTAGGGGAGTGAGTAGCAGACGAAGGCTGGCTCAAGACCGGCCTCGGCAGCCCGAAGGAGTAAACCATGCGAACACTGAGCGTCGTGAACAATATCAGCCTGGACGGAGTCACCCAGGCCCCGGGCAGTCCGGATGAGGATACTCGAAACGGCTTCAGATACGGCGGCTGGTCCGCAGCCTATAACGACGAAATCCTGTCCCGAACCATGAGCAAGGGGATGGCGGGAGAAGGAGCCATGCTCTTCGGCCGACGAACCTATCAGAACTTCGCCTCCTACTGGCCCTTTCAAGGTGATAACCCCTTCACGGTCTATATGAATCGGGTTCAGAAGTTTGTCGCATCGAACGGCCTCAACGAACCCCTCCCCTGGGCCAACTCGGTTCTCCTCAGCGGAGACACTCTACAAGCCATCGCTGAACTAAAGGCCAGCGAGGGTCCGGATCTCACCGTGATCGGCAGCGGCGAGCTGGTACGCTCCCTGCTCGCCGCCCGCCTAGTGGACAAACTCACCCTGGTGATCCACCCCCTGCTTTTGGGAAACGGTCATCGACTTTTCGACGAACGCCCGGAACGGCAGAACTTCCGCTTAGTGGAATCCACCCCGACCAGTACCGGGGTCATTATCGGTGAGTACGAACTGGTTCTCCAGGAATAGCTCAGAGATGCGTGGGAGCGAACATCTGCAAAAGGGTTTCTACCACAACAACATTGGGCCCCTCGGAGGCGAAAGCCTCCACAAGCGCCTGCCGCACCTCGCCTACCTCGACTCGCTTCGCGGGCACCCCGAAGGATTCCGCGAGCTTGACGAAGTCCGGGCGCGATAGCTCCGTGTGAGTGGCCTTACCGAAAGCGCCGACCATGTATTCGCGCAGAATTCCGTAACCGCCGTCGTCAACTATTAGCCAGGTGACCGGGACGTTATGCTGCCTAGCGGTAGCCAACTCGGCAATCGAGTACATCGAGGAACCATCGCCGGAGACCGCGAGGACTCTGGAATTCTTGCCCTGCACGGAGAGCCCGACGGCGCCACCAATGGCGGCGGGGAAGCCGTAGCCCAGCCCGCCCGCACCCTGAGCTGAGTGGAATTGCCCGGAACGCGCGTCCCAGCAGCTCCAGCCCCAGTAAGCGGAGATGGTCATATCCCAGAAGGTTTGCATATCGTCCGGCACGGCGGCCCGAATATCGGCCATGAACTGCCGTTCCTTGGCCAGGTCCTGGCTATCCAGCCGGACCATCACCTTGGCCAGGGTCGCGGCAACCACGGATTCCGGGCTTTCGCCACTCCAATCGGAGTCATGTCCGCTCAGCAGCTCCGGAGTCAGGGCCGTGTCAATGGCTTCGAGCGCCTGGCCCGCATCGGCACGAATGCCCAGGGCCGGACGATTCGACTCCAAAACCCGTGGCTCGGCGTCGATCTGAATAATCCGGCCACGAGGCTCCAGGGTGAAGTAGTTGCTGGTCACCTCCCCGAGCGAAGAACCAACCACCACCAGCACATCGGCTTCCTCCAGCACCTCGGTGACGTGACGGTCCTCGACCCAGGACTGCAAGGAAAGCGGGTGCGTCCAGGGGAAAGCACCGTTACCTCCCGGCGAGCAGACCACAGGAGCCCTGAGCTTCTCGGCAATGGATCGCAGTTGGGCTTCCGCGTGGCCGCGGCGAGTGCCGCCGCCGGCCACGATCACGGGACGCTTCGACTCGGCCAGCCAACGAACAGCCTCCCGCACCAACTCAACCCTAGGCGGGTTATCGAAGGGCTCGGCGAGCGCGTCCTCCACCTGGGGAACCATCACCGGATCTAGCAAGACATTCTGCGGTATTTCGATCCAGACCGGTCCCTGCGGCGAGGAGACCGCCTCGGTCCAGGCATCCTGGATCGCACTAGGAATCCCGGAAGCGTGCTGGATGAGTCGCTGGCTCTTGGTAACATTTGCGGCCGAAGCCTTCTGATCATCGAGCTGATGCAGCATGCCCTTGCGCCGGGCACCCAAGCCATCCAACGGAATCTGCGAGGCAATCACGATCATCGGCACGCCGGTGGCATAGGCCTCCTGCAGTCCGGCCAGGGAGGTGAGTGCGCCGGGGCCGGTGGAGAGGAAAAGCACCCCGACCTCATTGGTAGCCCGGGCGTAGCCATCGGCGGCAAAAGCTGAATTGTTCTCCACCCGGGAGGAAACGAAGTGCAGCTCGGAGCGGCTCAGCGCATCGAAGAGCCCTAGGGCGTGCTGCCCGGGAATTCCGAAAACTGTTTTCGCGCCCAGCGCGGCGAGCGTCTCCACCACCAGATCGCCACCGTTGCGGACATCCCGCTCCACGTTCTCGGCGCGTGCATCGCTCATCGCTTGATCTCCGTATTATCCGTATTGGTAGTAGAAGCCTTGTCCCGGGCTACCCCATCGGCCAGCAGGCTGACCAGATCATAGGCCACATGAGAGGCGGCCACGCCGGTGATCTCGGCATGGTCATAAGCCGGGGCAACCTCAACGACGTCGGCACCCACCAGATTCATGCCGCGCAGCCCGCGCAGGATTTCCAGCAATTCGCGACTGGTGATGCCACCAGCTTCCGGGGTGCCGGTACCCGGCGCATGCGCCGGGTCGAGCACATCAATATCAATGGAAACATAGAGCGGACGATTGCCGATCCGGTCCCGGAGTTTGGCCACCACCTCGTCAACACCCTGCCGGAAGACATCGGAGGAGGTGACGATGCCGAAGCCGAAGCGCTTATCGTCCTCCAGATCCTTCTTCCCATAGAGCGGTCCGCGAGTGCCAACATGGCTAATCGCCTCGGTATCCAGGATTCCCTCCTCGACGGCACGCCGGAAGGGGGTGCCGTGAGTATATTCGGCACCGAAGTAGGTGTCCCAGGTGTCCAGGTGCGCATCGAAGTGCAGCAGAGCCACGGGAGCACCAGCACGCTCGGTGGCGGCTCGGAGTAGCGGCAAGGCGATGGTGTGATCGCCACCCAGGGTGAGTAGCTTTGCGCTCCGACCCGAGGCACCGGGGGCAGTTAGATCGAGGGCGTTCTGTTGAATCTCCTCAATAGCTTCATTGATATTGAAGGGATTGACCGCCATGTCCCCGGCATCGGCTACCTGAGCGAGCTCGAAGGGCGAGAGTTCCTGGGCCGGGTTATAGGGCCGCAGCAGCCGTGAGGATTCGCGCACGTGATTGGCTCCGAAGCGGGCGCCCGGCCGGTAGGAAACACCGGTATCGAAGGGCACTCCGACGACGGCGATATCGGCTTCAGCGACCTGGTCCAGGCGCGGTAAGCGGGCGAAAGTCGCGGCCCCGGCGTAGCGCGGGATACGGGAGGAATCGATAGGTCCGAGGTTGCCATTGACCTCGATGCGCTGCTCATTCATGTGACCCATGCTACAACGCAAAGTTGCCTTATGTGAATCAAATGTTTTCCAATCAGCACCGCCGAGTGTGGAGATCTGCATCTTATGAACCCGTCTTAAGGTGCAGATGTCCACACTCGGCGGAGGCTGCGGACGTAAAGATTCCGTAAAGACCACGGTAATCCGGATTCTTGAGTGCTACGCTCCATTCGCTGGGCCGAGTAGGTCCCTGAAAGGACCATGGTGACTTCGCTTTATAAAGCCCCTGCAGAACCGGGTGACCGCTCGCGGCCAAAACGTGCCGAAGCCTTCAAGAGCTGGCTGCTCGAGGGAATGCCCAGTCCCTCCGGAAAACCGCAACAGCCACATCAGGAAACCGAGAAACCACAGTCCTGGTGGCGGGTGATGTGCCTGACCGGCCTGGATTACTTCTCTACCCTCGGCTACCAACCGGCCATCGCAGCCTTGGCAGCCGGAGTGCTAGCTCCGCTAGCAACTATCGTGCTGGTCATCGTCACCCTACTCGGTGCACTTCCGGTCTATCGCCGGGTGGCTCGTGAGAGTCCTCGCGGTGAAGGCTCGATCGCCATGCTGGCGAAACTTTTCCCGAGGTGGTGGGGCAAGCTCTTCGTGTTGGCGCTACTGGGTTTCGCAGCGACCGACTTCATGATCACCATCACTCTGTCCGCCGCCGACGCCACCGCGCACGTGATCGAGAACCCCTTTGCCCCAGACTTTCTGCACGGTCAGAACATAGCCATCACCTTGGTACTGGTGGCCCTGCTGGGTGCCGTCTTCCTCAAGGGCTTCAAGGAAGCCATTGGGGTGGCCGTGATCCTGGTGTTCAGCTATCTGGTGCTCAACGCCGTCGTGGTGGTGGTCGCGATAGCCAACACCGTGGAAAGCCCCTTGCAGGTTGGCGATTGGTGGGGTGCGCTGACCACCCAGCACGGCAATCCCGTAATGGTCATCGCCATCGCCCTCCTGGTTTTCCCCAAACTTGCGCTAGGACTTTCTGGCTTCGAAACCGGGGTGGCAGTGATGCCACAGATCAAGGGCCGCGACTCAGATACGCCGGAAAATCCGGCCGGGCGAATTAAGGGAGCCCATCGGCTACTCACCACCGCCGCCCTGATTATGAGCACCTTCCTGATCACCTCCAGCCTGGCCACTACGATCCTGATCCCGGCGGCCGAGTTCCAGCCCGGGGGTAAGGCCGACGGCCGAGCCCTGGCTTACCTTGCTCATGCCTTGCTCGGTGATGGTTTCGGCACGGTCTACGATCTGAGCACTATCGCGATCCTATGGTTCGCCGGAGCCTCTGCAATGGCTGGGCTGCTCAATCTGGTGCCGCGCTACCTGCCGCGTTTCGGCATGGCCCCCGCCTGGACGCGAGCGCTCCGACCGCTTGTGCTGGTCTTTATTGCCATTGCCTTCGCTATCACCCTGATCTTCCGCGCCGATGTGAACGCTCAGGGCGGGGCCTATGCCACCGGCGTACTGGTGTTGATCACTTCGGCCGCAATCGCCGTCACAATCTCCTGCTATCGCAAGCGACAGCGCGGGAAGACAATCGCCTTCGGAGCCATCTCCGCGGTATTCCTCTACACCACGGTAGCCAATTCCTTTGAGCGCCCGGATGGGCTGAGAATTGCGGCACTATTCATCCTGGGTATTCTGATCGTCAGCCTGCTCAGCCGGCTCCGCCGCTCCTTTGAGCTTCGCGCCACCCACATTCGGCTGGACTCCCGAGCGCTGGAAATGCTGGCCGCAAATGAGGACGGGCCGCTGCGGATCATCGCCCACGAACCGAAGAAGCTCAGCGCTGCCGAGTACCGGCATAAGATCGAGCACGCCATCGAGGTGAGCCACCTGCCGGACCCACGCCTGGCCCTGTTCATTGAAGTGCTCGTTGACGATTCTTCGGATTTTGAACAGGCCCTGGAGGTGCACGGGGTACATCGACACGGCTTCAACATCCTGCAAGTTCATAGCAATAACGTGCCGAATACTATTGCCGCTGTGCTGCTTCATATCCGCGACGTGACCGGCTTAATGCCACATATCTACTTCCGCTGGACCGAGGGCAACCCGATCACCAATATGCTCAAATTCCTCTTTGTTGGCGAGGGCGAAATAGCCCCGGTGACCAGAGAGGTGCTGCGGGAGGCGGAGCCGGAACTCATTAAGCGACCCTGGGTGCATGTGGGCTAGCCTGGGCCGTTACAGCTAGCTACCCGAAGCCGCCGGAACCAGTATCCAAAGCGCTTCGACCGGCTCCTCGGTGTGATTGATCCAGCTATGCGGTTCCCGCCCGGGGAAAGAAAGCGTATCCCCGGCGGAGAGGTCGTAGCTTTCGTTCGTCATCAGCAGGGTCAGCGTGCCGCTAATGATGTGCAGCACGTCCACTTCACAATCCACCGCGTAGAGCTCACTCTCACCGCGTCCATGCGGGGCGATCTGGGCACGTAGGATCTGTAAGCGGCGCTCCGAGCGGGCGGTTAGCAATCGCTCCACGATGCCATCACCACCGAGGGAAATCCGTGGCCCTTCTTCATGCCGAACCAGGTGAGTTTCCGGGACTGCGAACAGCTCCCCGATCGAGATGGAGAGCACCTGGCACAGGGTGACCAGAGAAGCAACACTGGGCGAGGTCAGATCCCGCTCCACCCGGCTGAGAAAGCCTTTAGTCAGCCCAGTGGCATCGGCCACTTGGTCTATCGTGAGTCGCTGCGCCTGGCGGGCGGCTCGAATCCGGGAACCAATCGCCACCGGCGCGCTGCTCGGCTCGACCGATAGTGCTTTCACCTGTCAGTCCCTTCTCGCTGCTCCGGCTCATCTGGCTTGGTCTGGCTTGGCTGTAATCCTCAGATAACACTCAAGACCCCGTCTATCGTAACTTCCGGTTGACGCTTGACTGTTAGCTAGCTCACCTCTTAGCCTAACAAACAACATATGTTGCCCATAGGGCAATTTTCTCAGGGGACTCTTATGGACATCAATGTCATCATCGTTATTGCCTACCTTGTCGCTATGCTGCTCTTCGGCTTTTGGGGTAAAAGCCGAACCAAGAACAACAGCGACTTTCTGGTAGCCGGACGCCGCCTAGGCCCGGTGCTCTACACCGGCACCATGGCCGCAGTGGTACTCGGCGGCGCTTCCACCGTAGGCGGTGTTGGCTTGGGCTATAAGTTCGGCATCTCCGGGATGTGGCTCGTGGTGGCAATCGGCGTAGGCGTGCTGCTGCTCAGTCTGGCCTTTGCCGGAACCATTCAAAAGCTCAAGATCTACACGGTCTCGCAGATGCTCAGTCTGCGTTATGGGCACAAGGCCACCCAGACCTCCTCGATTGTGATGCTGGCCTACACCTTGATGCTCTGCGCTACCTCAACCAGCGCCTATGCCACCATCTTTGTGGTGCTCTTCGGCTGGGAACGCTGGGTGGCTATCGCGGTGGGTGGCGCGATCGTTCTGGTCTACTCCACGATCGGCGGAATGTGGTCAATCACCTTGGCCGATATGGCCCAGTTCGTGATCAAGACCATCGGCGTTTTTGCCCTCATGTTGCCGTTCGCGCTCAACGCGGCTGGCGGCTGGGATGGCATCCGCAGCCGGGTCGATGAGAGCTTCTTCCAATGGGACGGCATCGGTGCGCAAACCATTGTCACCTACTTTGTGGTTTACACCTTGGGCTTGCTGATCGGTCAGGACATCTGGCAGCGGGTCTTCACCGCCAAGTCCCCCACCGTGGCTCGCTGGGGTGGCTCCACTGCCGGGATCTACTGCATCCTCTACGGCGTGGCTGGGGCGATGATCGGCATGGCAGCCTCCGTTGCCTTGCCGAAGATCGATATTGCCAAGCTCGGTAAGGATGCGGTCTACGCCGAGGTAGCTTCAAATCTGCTGCCCATCGGTTTGGGCGGACTGGTGCTCGCGGCCGCTGTCGCCGCCATGATGTCCACCGCTTCCGGCGCGCTGATCGCTGCCGCTACGGTGGCCCGCGCCGACGTCGTGCCCTTCGTGGCTGGCTGGTTTGGCCGCACCGTGAATAGCTCTGACACCGATAATCCGGAACACGATGTACGGGCCAACCGATACTGGGTGCTAGGCCTGGGCGTGGTCGCCATCCTAATCGCGATCATCACCCCGGACGTGGTCGCGGCGCTGACCATCGCCTATGACATTTTGGTTGGTGGCTTGCTGGTAGCGATCCTGGGCGGGCTGCTTTGGAAACGCGGCACCGGCTGGGGTGCGGCTCTTTCGATGGCCGTGGGAACCGTGGTAACGCTGACCTTCCTCACCCTCTACGCAAGTGGTGCTATCCCCAGCGCCGATGGCATCTTGGCCAATGAACCGATCTATTGGGGGCTAGGGACCTCACTGCTGACCTACCTCGTGGTGTCGCTACTCACCAAGCCGACGCCGGAGACCATCTGGGCTGCTTGGCGAGCCCGCGTTTCCGGCGCGATGGCCAAGGAACCGGTCCTAGAACGGGCGTAACATTACGCCGCAGCGCCTTGCCGCGTACTCCAGCGGAGTTAGAGTGGGTTTGCTTCATGAGTTGTGGTGCCAAGCTCCGACTGGCCACACGCCAACCCCAAGTTCACGGGTGGCTCGGATGAGGAAGCGACCCAGCGGGCCGCGAGACAAACCCGCCGGGTAAGAGCTCTCTGGCGGAGGCGCGCGGTGCGCAGATCTTCAATAGTCCTACCCGTAGTGGATGCTGTGCTGGGCACGGTGTCCTTCGGGTGCGACGGCGAATGGCACAGTTTTTGGGTCAACGAACCGGCCGCCCTGCTCGCCGCCCTGGCCAATCCGGCGCGTCCCAGCCACTGGAGTCCAGAAGCCGGGGAGTTGGTGGTGACCGTGGCCCGTACCGGGAGTCGAGCAGGCGAACCGCTAAGTTTCAGCCTCACCCTCTTGACCGCCGTCCCGCACCACCAAGCCCCGACCGGTTCAAGATAGCCAAATAGCTTCGGGATACCCCAATGACGCGCCAATGGGCTATCCCGAAGTCAACGGACTATCGCGAAGCCGGGAGGAGGAACGATGTGGCGGACCCGACCGGAGTGGCGAAGGAAAAGTTGAGGCACACCGAAGCTTTCGGCTAAGGATTCCCAGCCGAAAAACCCGCAAAAATCCGGCTAAAGTAAGGCTGTGTCCAGCAGTCCTTCACTTCCCGCGCAAGCCAGCAAAGCTCAGATTAAACGTTGGCGTATGCACCTGGCCGATGAGCGTGCCGAGGCTGCCGTTTACCGCGCTCTAGCAACCAAGCGGCAGGGCGAAGAACGCGAGATCCTGCTTGCCTTGGCGGAAGCCGAAAAGCGGCACGAGAACCATTGGCTCCAATTGCTCGGCGAGTATGCTGGGCAACCCCGTCGAGCTTCTTTGAATAACCGAGTGCTGGGTTTTTTGGCTCGACACTTCGGCTCGGTCTTCGTACTGGCCTTAGCGCAGCGCTCCGAAGCCCGCTCCCCCTACGCCACCGACGCCGATGCCACCCCGGCAATGGCTGCCGACGAGGCAATCCACGAAGAAGTAGTGCGCGGCTTGGCCACTCGCGGGCGCAATCGGCTCTCGGGAACCTTCCGAGCCGCGGTCTTCGGTGCCAATGACGGCCTGGTCAGCAACCTTTCACTCGTGATGGGTATGGCAGGGGCCGGGCTCGCTCCCCATCTGGTGTTACTTGCCGGAGTGGCTGGGCTATTGGCCGGTGCGCTTTCGATGGGCGCGGGCGAATACGTCTCGGTACGTTCGCAGCGCGAACTGCTGAGCGCTTCCCGCCCCACCCAAGTCACCCTTTCAGCCGCCAAAGCCTTAGATATCAATGCCAACGAACTCGTCCTGGTCTATCGGGCCCGCGGGATGAGCCAGGCCGACGCGGAGCACCGAGCCGCCGAACGGATGGGCCAATTCGACTGCGATTGCGACCCAAGCCTGTCCTATCAACCGGAGCCAAGGCCCTCGACCAAGAAGGAGCCGGAAGCCGATGAACACGAGACCATCGGCACCGCCCTGGGCGCCGCGCTTTCCAGCTTCTGTTTCTTTGCCTCCGGAGCGATTATCCCGGTGCTGCCTTACCTCTTCGGATTGACCGGGCTGAGCGCGATCATCGTGGCCGCCACCTTGGTGGGCTTGGCACTCTTGGCGACGGGCGCCGTCGTTGGCCTGCTCTCCGGTGCTCCGCCGCTATCCCGCGGCATGCGGCAATTACTGATTGGCTTCGGCGCCGCGGCAGCCACCTATCTCTTGGGGCTACTTTTCGGCACCACCTCGGCCTAAGAATCGAATTATCCCGCAACCCCCAACAGCCAAAGTTTCTGACGAACTTGATCGTAACGAACATGTTCGTTACGATCAATCCATGAGCTCAGAACAGCAGTCCAGGAGCCGTCGTAACCGACCAGCAAAACCGGCCCTGACAAAGCAATGGATTGTTGAAGTTGCCGCGCAGATTATGCGCGCCGAGGGGCTTGAGAAAGTCACCATGCGGCGCGTCGCTCAGCAGCTCGATACCGGGCCGGCCTCGCTCTACGTCTACATCCCTAATACCGTCGGCCTGCACGGCGAAATCCTGGACCAGGTGCTGGGCGGACTGAGCCTGGACAGCGACGGAAGCTGGCGGCAGCAGCTAGATCGACTGCTCGGAGACTACACAGCGCTCCTCTTCGAGAATCCCGGGCTGGCCAGATCCGCTCTGGTCACCCGCCCCACCGGACCCAATTCACTCCGACTCTTCGACCTTCTGATGGGCTTGTTGCTACAAGCAGGCGTGAGTCCCGGTCAGGCAAGCTGGGGTGCCGATTTATTGATCCTGCTGGTCACCGCGACGGCGGCCGAACATTCGCCAAGTCGGCCGGACGACGTCGAAAGCCCCGAAGAGGCCGCGGCCAGTTCGGCGCGGCTACAGGCCACAGTGCAAGGGCTGAACGCCGAGAGCTATCCCGCACTATCGCAACATGCCGAGGTGGCACTGGCCGGAACCCCGGCACAGCGCAGCAGCTGGGCCATTCGCTCAGTGCTGGCGGGTATCACCGCAACCGAACTTCCCAACGATCTTTCCCATCACTCATAAAGCTAAGGAAAAAGATGACTACCGAACACTTCCCGATCGCAATTATCGGCGGCGGCTTGGGCGGGCTTACACTCGCCAGAGTGCTGCACGTCAAGGGCATCGCCTCGACCGTTTTTGAGCTTGAGGCTTCACGGCAGGCCCGCACCCAGGGCGGCATGCTCGATATCCACGAGTACAACGGCCAGCGTGCGCTCCACGCTGCGGAGCTCTTCGAGACCTTCAAAGGACTGGTACACGAGGGCGGCGAGGCAATGCGGATTCTTGATTCGCAGGGTGTGGTGCACCGCGAGGAGCCCGATCAGGGCAACTTTGAACGCCCAGAGGTAGACCGCGGCGAATTACGCAATATGTTGCTCGACTCGCTGCCGGAAGGCAGCATCCGCTGGGGAAGCAAGGTCGTCGCCGTGCGGAAGGTTGAGCGGACACCTGAGCAGGAAGACGCCCGCTATGAGGTGGAGCTCGCCGACGGCACCGTTTTCAGCACCAGCCTGCTGATCGGCGCAGATGGTGCCTGGTCGAAGATCCGACCGCTGCTAACCGAAGCCACGCCAGAGTACACCGGAGTTTCCTTCGTCGAAACGGATCTTCGCAACGCCGATCTTGACCACCCCGCCGAAGCCGAAATTATGGGTTCGGGGATGCTGTTCGCCTTACAAGGGCAGATCGGAATCCTCGGACACCGAGAGAGCGACGGCAGCCTGCACGTCTATTTGGGGCATCGCGCGCCAGAAAACTGGTTGGACAGCATCGATTTCGACGATCCGCAGAGTGGACAAGCCGCCATCCTGAATCTGCTCGAAGGCTGGCATGACGACCTCCGAGGCCTGATCAAGCATGCTGACACTCCCCTCATTCCCCGACGAATCAATGCCCTCCCGGTGGGGCTCTCCTGGCCTCATCAACCGGGCGTGACCTTGCTGGGCGATGCGGCTCACCTGATGTCTCCCTTTGCCGGCGAAGGCGCCAATCTCGCCATGTATGACGCCTCCGAACTCGGCCTGGCTATTGCAGCCTCGCCTGGCGACGTCGAAAAGGCACTGCTGCAGTACGAGGAGAGCATGTTTGCCCGGGCGGCCGAGGCTGCTGCGGATTCGGCGTCCAGCTTGGACGTTATCTTTTCGCCGGATTCACCCAAGGGAATCCTCGAAATGTTCGGTTCATACGACGATGAACGAGCCGAAGCCTAATCCTCAAGGCCAAGCTGGGCCGAGCGAGCTAGCCGAGGCTGACGCCCTCGGCCAGCTTGCTCGGCTCGAACTCGATCACCGAGTATTCGGCAATGCCCTGGCTGTTAAACGGGTCCTCGGCCAGCCGCCGATCCAGCTCGGTCCGCTCCACTCCCGAAGCGAAGATCACCCCTCCGGTGCGGGGAACTTTTCGACCCGATGCTAGGAAGATGCCGTCCGAATAGTTCTTTTCCAGCCACTCAATATGAGCTGTCATGAACTGATCGACGCGTTCCAGCTCAACCAGATAATTTAGCGAGATCACGAACACTGCGGGCTCCTCAACTGACTCGACGTTCTTTCCAAGATCCAACTTACCCGGACTATTGAAAGCACGCTCGGCTGGTCAAGGGTTATGGCTCGCTCCCGGCTGGCCGTGAGCGAGACCGGAAACCGAGGCTGCCCGATCCCGAGTTACTCCAGGAAGTCGAGAGCCTCTTGGGCAGAGTCGGTGAGCAGGATCCGGCTGGCCATTCCGCGGCCCTCGGCAAGCTTTCTCAAGAGCGGCCACACCGGGAGTTGATCGGTCCAGTATTCCCGGCCAAGCAACACCATGGGTGCCACCGCCGCACCAGAGGCATAGTAGTTCTCACAACCGTCCTGGAAAATCTCTTGGACGGTTCCGGCGGCTCCCGGCAGGAAGATAATCCCACCCTGGGACCGCTCCAGAAGAATGGCCTCCCGGACCGCATTGGCAAAGTACTTAGCAATCCGGCTGGCAAATATATTAGGTGGTTCATGACCGTAGAACCAGGTGGGAATCCCCAGGTTGGTGGCGCCCTCGGGAAAGCGCGCCAGCACTTGTTGAGCGGCGAGAGCCCACTGCTGCACCGAGGGGCGGAAGTCCGGGACCTCGGCGAGCCGTTCCAACGCCCAGTCGAGCGCAGAAGTCGGCTGCGGACTGAGCCAGGCACCCAGGTTGGCGGCCTCCATTGCCCCAGGACCCCCTCCGGTGGCAACCGTAAATCCGGCAGCACCCAGTGCCGCACCAAGCCTGGCGGCCGCAGCATAGGACTCGCTACCCCGGCTCGAAGCGTGACCGCCCATCACTCCGACGACCCGCTGACCCGCCAATTCATGATCGAAAAGTTCCTCGAACGCATCCCCAATCGAGTGGTCGTGCATTGCGGTGGCCAGGCTTGTGTCCAGGCTCCTCTCGGTGGCTAGGCTCCACTGGTAGATCCGGCCATCCAGGCTTTGCTCATACCCTTCCGATAGACCGTCATACAGCTCTGCCCCCGAATACAGGCGGCTACGGTAAGGATCAAAGGGCACACCGGGAATCTGCGGGAAAAGCAGGGCGCCCCGAGCGCGCAGCTTGAGCTCCACACCCTCATCAAGTTGGCAGCCCAAAAAAACGGCCCCGCTGACCCGCAAGCCACTGAAATCCTGGCCACGCAAATCGAGGGATTGCAGATGCCAGCCACTCATCGAACGTTCACCGTCGGCAACTAAGGCCCGGAACTGGCTGAGGTCCTCGACTTCGAGATTGCGGGCGCTCACCTGCTCAGCATATCCGGAGCTTCGGACTCCGCTGGATCCTCGGCGTCGAACCCCTCTCCAGTGCGGCATCTAGCCGCCAGCGATGATCTACATCGTGGCGGGCTTACTGATAGCTGGGAAAATCCGGCTATCGCTCTCAAGTTACCTTTTGGCTCCCGAGCCTCACCCGAAACTTCCCTACGAGAGTCCCGGGATTCGGTCAATGATTGACACCACCCAGCTCTGCTCCTATCTTCAATAGCAGGAACCCCACCGAACCGAGGCCGCTTTCCAGCCCGTAGCTGAACATCATGGTGACCGGGCGCCCCAGAAAGCGAGCTGAGCATGAGCACACCCCGGCATCCCGGAACGAATTCGGCAAAAACCGCTTTCGAGGGATTCACCGGTTTCTCCACCCGGGAACTCGATCGTTTGGCCATCGCCCACGATGCCTCCCACTACCTACTGGTGCCGGAATCGGTGCTCACCCCGGCCGATTTCGCCGAGGTTGGCCGGGTGATGACGGCCGCCGCAGCCACCGGCTCCCCCGTGGTGTTCCGCTCCGGCGGCACCTCGTTGAGCGGCCAGGCTCTCACCGACAGCGTCTTGGTGGATACTCGTCGGAACTTCCGCTCGATTCAGGTGCTCGACGGCGGCACCCGGGTTAAGTTAGGCCCCGGCGTCACGGTGCGCAGCGCCAATGCCCAGCTTGCCCGCTACGGGCGTAAGCTGGGGCCCGATCCGGCGAGCGAGAGTGCATGCACGATCGGCGGCGTGGTGGCCAATAACTCCTCCGGGATGGCGTGCGGAACCGAGTTCAACAGCTATCACACTCTCGATTCCTTAGTCTTTGTGCTGCCCTCCGGCACCGTGGTGGACAGCGCAGATCCCCAGGCTGATCAGTTACTCCGTGAACGGGAACCGGAGCTCCACGAAGGGCTGCTCCGCTTGCGCCGCAGAATTATCGGCAATCCCGATTCGGTGCGTACCATCGAGCGATTGTTCGGGATGAAGAACACCATGGGTTACGGGCTGAACTCCTTCCTGGATTTCGACTCCCCGGTGAAGATCTTGGAACATCTTATGATCGGCTCGGAGGGCACCCTGGGATTCATCGCGGAGGCCACCTTCCGAACCATCCCGCTATTGCCGCACGCCGCCACCGGCCTGATCACCTTTCACACCTTGCATGATGCGGCTTCGGCACTTCCCGAACTCGTCGCCTCCGGGCTGGCCACCATCGAGTTAATGGATGCTGCCTCATTGCGGGTTGCCCAAAAGCAGAGTGGCACCCCGGATTCCTTGGCTGAACTACTTGTTGACCGGCACACCGCGCTACTGGTGGAGCATCAGGCCGCCAGCGCCGAAGAACTTGAGCAAAAACAAAGGCACAGTCAGGAGCTTTTCGGTTCTTTTGACCTGGCCGCTCCCTTCGGTCTCTCCGGCAATGCCAAGGAGCGTGCAGCACTCTGGCATATCCGAAAAGGTCTTTACACCACGGTTGCAGGAAACCGCCCACAGGGCACCAGCGCGCTACTGGAGGATATCGCGGTGCCGGTACCAGCCTTGGCTGAAACCTGCGAGGACCTACTGGAACTCTTCCGACGGCACGACTACCGGGACAGCGTGATCTTCGGGCACGCCAAGGACGGCAACATCCATTTCATGCTGACCGAGCGTTTCGACGATGCAGCTCAGCTCAAACGCTACGAGGATTTCACCGAGGATATGGTCAAGCTTGTGCTGGACCGGCAGGGCACCCTCAAGGCCGAGCACGGTACCGGCCGGATCATGGCACCCTTCGTTGCCCGTCAATACGGTGCGGAACTGCACGAGGTAATGAGCAGAGTAAAGCGGCTCATCGATCCGGTTGGACTACTCAATCCCGGCGTTGTGCTCTCCGAAGATCCGCGTTCTTATCTGGACCATCTCAAAATCGCCCCGGCCGTAGAGGAAGAGGTTGATCGCTGCGTCGAATGTGGTTACTGCGAGCCGGTTTGCCCCAGCAAGGATCTGACCTTGACCCCACGGCAACGAATCGTTATTCGGCGGGAGATCGCGGCCGCACTAGGGCGGGGAGAAACCGAATTGGCGGAGCGGCTGCGCCGGGACTACGAGTATGACGGGTTGCAGACTTGCGCCGTTGACGGCATGTGCCAAACCGCTTGCCCGGTGTTGATCAATACCGGAGATCTGGTCCGGCGGCTACGTTCGGAGAACCAGAATGCGGTGGCTGCCGCCGGCTGGGATGCGGCCGCCCGAGGCTGGGGTCTGGTCACCACAGCGGGTGGCTTGGGACTCAAACTGGCCAAGGCAGTTCCCGCTCCGCTCGCTAGCGCTGTCACTCGGGGTGGCCGCAAGCTACTCGGCACCGAGAACATCCCCCTGTATAACGCCGAGCTCCCCGGCGGCGGAAGCAGACGGCCTCGCCGGATGAGCTCGGAGGCATCCGGCACCCTGACGGAGCAACGGGTCGAGGCGGTCTACTTCCCGGCTTGCATCGGGGCCATGTTTGGACCCGCTGACGATAGCGAGGGAAGCCCCGGTAAAGGAGCGAGCCTGGCCTTCCAAGAGCTTGCGGCACGCGCCGGAGTGGGGCTGCGAATTCCGGAAAACATTGAGGACCTCTGCTGCGGTACGCCTTGGAAGTCCAAGGGTTTCGTCACTGGGTATAACCGAATGCAGAGCAAGGTGTTGCCGCTGTTGTGGCAGGCCAGTGAACAGGGCAAGCTACCGGTGATCTGCGATGCTTCTTCCTGCACTGAGGGCTTGGAAACCATGCGGGAGGCGGCCAGCCACAGCGATCCGCAGAGCGGCTATGCAGGATTACGTTTTATCGATTCGGTTCAATTCGCTCACGACCGGCTACTGCCCGGGCTTGAGATCCGCCGTCGGCTGGCCTCGCTCGCCCTACACCCCACTTGCTCCTCCACCCAGCTGGGAATCAATGAGGCGCTGAATGGCTTGGCCAGGTCGATTGCCGAACAAACCATCCTCCCGCAGAACTGGGGCTGCTGCGGCTATGCAGGGGATCGCGGCCTGCTGCACCCGGAACTCACTGAGTCGGCCACTAGGCTGGAAGCCGCCGAAATAGGGCAAGGCGACTATGCCGCCTATGCCTCGACCAATCGAACCTGCGAATTGGGCATGACCCAGGCTACCGGAAAGCAATACCGTCACATTATCGAACTGCTCGAGGAAGCAACGCGTCCCGCATCCGAGCTCAGCTAGGCCGGTGGTCCCCGGTGCTTCCATCAATCAATTCCCGCACGATGTCCATGTGCCCAGCATGCCGTGCCAGCTCCTCGATCATGTGGATGAGTACCCAGCGCAGGGTCACGATGGGCCCGTACCAGGCGGTGCCGGTGTCTTCTACGGCGTACTTCTCGATCACCAGGTCTGCTGCTTTTCTGGCGCGCTCGTAATAGGTCAGAATCTGCTCGGCGCTCTCCCCCTCATCCACCCGAAGATCAGCCTCAGGGTCCGCGGTGTCGAACCAAGGTTGCTCAGAGGGTTCACCGAAAGTCTCGCAAAACCAGCCGTACTCGACGTAGCCGAGATGCTTCGCCAGGCCAAGCAAACTGGTGCCCGAAGGAGTCACCTTACGGCGAAGCTGCTCCTCGTCCAGTCCCTCTAGTTTCCAAAGAATCGCCTCGCGGTGCCGATTCAAGCTCGCCTGCAGGGTCGTCTTCTCATCGGCTTGATAAGGAACGCGCATAGGCTGAGCCTACCTCTCGGCGCGCACCTCTGACAGGGAATTCCGGTAACTGTCTGCTTAGCGGTAGATTGCAGGCTTCTCTTCCAGCACGACGGCGGTTACCTCACCGGAGCGCTGGGCTGTCACGCCCGCCTCGCTGCCCCCTTCATCGTCCGGCAACCCGGACGATGCCTAAAACCGATCTGGATGCAGCGCCGGTCTAAGCTTCTCGGGATTGGCACTGGTCGGCTCCATTGCCGCGATGTCCTGCCCGATTCCCAACATCAACGGAAAGTTTTCTCCTACAACACTCCAAAACCACTTCGATAGCCATGGAGCAGCTCTCGGTGCGAAAACCCCTGAAGAATATCAGAGCATGGCAGCAGAATTCCTTCAAAAACCTCACGCAGATTCAGGTCTCGAGCAGTTCATACGTCCTTCTTCAGGGGACATAACACGCTTTGACCCACAAACTGGTGCGTTCGGCGTTATAGGCAAGGATGGAATTATCAGAACCTATTTTATCCCAACTCCCGAAATGAATGGCGGCATGACCCCTTATCAGTATTGGCTGGACCAGATTCGACGGTGGTCATAAATGACTAGTTTCATCTGCCCGATCTGCGGATATCCTGGTTTGGATGCCCCACCATTCGATCAATATGGCGCAGAGAGCTTCGATATCTGCCCCTGTTGCGGGGTCGAATACGGCAATTACGATTTTGTCCTAAAAGTTGAAGATCAACCAGCCCGGCACGAGGAACTCCGAAAAGAATGGATAGCCAACGGAACAACATGGTGGTCGAAGAGTCGTCACGCGCCTCAGGGCTGGTCTCCGCAGGAACAACTAAAGAACCTCCAGTACGTCAACGAGAACGTCCTCCCCTGGATCTACCAATACCCTTTCGATACCGACGCGGACTAGATCAGAGCCCTCAATAACCATCACCCACCAAAACCAACGCGCGAGTGCACACTTAACGCCCAAGTCCGATTGCTCGGATGGGCGTTAAGTGTGCACTCGCGCGGGGACGAGAACGGGAGAGGGGAAGGAGCGGTAGCCTTTAGGAGCGTTGCTCCGCCAGGTCGCCTTCTTCCTCGACGTCCTCCCCGGCGAACTGGGACATGTAGAGCCGGTAGTAGGCTCCCTGTGCCTCGAGCAGTCGCTGGTGGTTGCCCTGTTCGACGATCCGCCCCTCTTCCATCACCAGGATGGTATCGGCATCACGGATGGTGGAAAGCCGGTGCGCAATCACGAAGCTTGTTCGATCGGCACGCAGCGCGGCCATCGCCTTCTGCACCAGCACCTCCGTGCGGGTGTCCACAGAGCTCGTGGCCTCATCCAGAATCAGCAGCGAGGGGTTCGCAATAAAAGCACGAGCAATCGTGATCAGCTGCTTTTCACCCGCGCTAACGTTCTCACCGTCATCGTCGAGCACTGTCTGATAGCCCTCGGGCAGCGCCCGAACGAAGCGGTCGACATAGGTCGCCTTGGCGGCATCCATGATCTGTTCCTCGGAGGCGTCCAGATTTCCGTACTGGATGTTCTCGTAGATGGTGCCACCGAACAACCAGGCGTCCTGCAGAACCATGCCCACCTTAGACCGCAATTCAGCCCGGCTCAGCTGGGTGATATCAACGCCGTCGAGCGTGATCTGACCCGAGTTGAGCTCATAGAAGCGCATCACCAAGTTCACCAAAGTGGTCTTACCTGCTCCAGTCGGACCCACAATAGCCACGGTGGCCCCGGGCCTGGCCGCGAAGGAGAGGTTCTCGATCAGCGGCTTATCCGGGCTGTAGCTGAAGGTCACGTTATTGAACTCCACATGACCATCGGTCTTAGCCGGCAGGTGCTTCTCAACGTTCTCAGGCTCTTGCTCTTCGGAATCGAGGAACTCGAAGACCCGCTCCGCGGAGGCCACGCCAGACTGCAGCATATTGGCCATTCCGGCCATCTGGGTCAGGGGCTGATTGAATTCGCGAGAGTACTGAATGAATGCCGTGGCATCACCCAGAGTCATCTGCCCTGAAGCCACTCGAAGACCACCGATAACCGCGATACCGACGTAGCTGAGGTAATTGATGAACTGCATGATCGGCATCATCAGGCCGGAGGCGAACTGAGCGCCAAAGCTAGCCTTAAACAGGCCCTCATTGCGCTCATCAAAGCTCTCCAGCATGTCTTTTTCCCTACCGAAGAGGGTCACCAGGCTATGCCCGGAGAAAGACTCTTCGATCTGCCCGTTAAGCGCGCCAGTATTCTTCCACTGCGCCGCAAAAAGCTTCTGGCTCCGTCCGCCGATGATTCCAACGACCACTCCGGAAAGCGGAATGGCAACCAAGGCGATCAAGGCCAACTGCCAGGAGACCAGGAACATCATGACGGTGAAACCGGCTAGCAGCAGTACCGAGCTGACCAACTGGGAAAAGGCCTGCTGCAGACCCTGCTGGACGTTGTCCACATCGTTGGTCACCCTGGAGAGGATGTCTCCACGTTGTCCCGAATCGAAGTGGTTGAGCGGCAAGCGGTTGAGCTTAGCCTCTACATCGCTACGCAGCTTACGGATGGCACGCATCACCACGACATTGAGGACATAGCCCTGGAACCAGTTGAACAGTGAAGCCACGAAGTAGATCGAAAGCACCACCAGGATCAGGAAGGACAAGGCGTTGAAGTCAATGCCATGACCCGGAACCACATTGGAAGTCGCGAGCATATCCGCGAAGTCATTATTGCCTTGCGCCCTGGCCCCGGCAATCACCTGATCCTTGCTCAGATTCCCCGGTAGGGTCGATCCGATCACGCCATTGAAAATGACGTCCATGGCTTTACCCAGGACCTTCGGCCCAATCACGGTAAGCACCACGGAAGCCACCACGGCCACGAAGATCGCGGTCAACGCGAGCCATTCGTGTTTGAGCAGACCAATCAGGCGCTTGGCCGACGGCCAGAACGCTTTCGCCTTTTTAGCTGGCATGTCGCCAAACATGCCGCCATCGGCCTCGGTCGGCTTGTATTCTTCCTCGACAAAATCGTCGTCATCAATGAGCAGGTCACCGGGCACGGCTTCCTGCTCAGCCTCGACTACTGCTGCAGCTGCGTCTTTTTTCCGGCTCATGCCATTTCCTCCGCGCTGATCTGAGAGGCCACGATTTCCTGATAAACCTCAGATTGGGCCAAAAGTTCTTCATGGGTACCTCGACCGACAATCTCGCCGTCGTCGAGCACCAGGATCTGATCCGCCTCGGTGATCGTCGCCACCCGCTGAGCCACAATAATCACCGTGGCATCCGCGGTTTTCTCCTTGAGCGCCTTGCGTAGCCGCGCGTCGGTGGCTACGTCTAGGGCGGAGAAGGAATCGTCGAAGAGATAAACCTTCGGCTCGGTTACCAAGGAGCGCGCAATGCACAAACGCTGCCGCTGACCGCCGGAGACGTTGCCGCCTCCCTGAGCGACCTTGGAGTTGAGTCCTTTGCTCTTTTCCCTGACAAAATCAGCGCCCTGGGCGACGGTGAGCGCCTCCCACAGCTCGTCCTCTCCGGCGTTCGGCTTGCCGAAGCGCAGATTGGACTCGATGGTGCCAGCGAAGAGATACGGCTTCTGCGGCACCATGGACACCCGGGAGGTGATTGCTTCACGGCTGAGTTTGGTCACCGGAACCCCATCCAGCAGCACCTCTCCCTCGGCAACATCGTAGAGTCGCGGGAGCAGTGAAAGCAGGGTGGTTTTTCCGCCACCAGTAGAGCCGATGATAGCCACGGTTTGCCCCGGGCTCGCGGTGAAGGAGATGTTCTTCAAAACGGGAGCTTCCGCGCCCGGATAGCTGAAGCTGACGTTGCGATACTCCACCTCGCCGCGTTTCTGGCTGGGCTCGATAGTTTCCTCCGGCAGCAACAGCGTCGCCTTGGTATCCAGCACCTCGGCAATACGCTCCGCACAAACCACCGCGCGCGGGATCATCATGGCCATAAAGGTGCCCATCATGACCGCGGTCAGGATCTGCAGCAAGTACTGCAGGAAGGCGGTAAGCGAACCGACCTCCATATCGTGGGACTCCACTCGCTGCCCACCGAACCACAGCACCGCTGAGGTAGCAACGTGCAGGATCATGGTGATCAACGGGAACATCAGCACGAAGATCGAGCCCACCTTGAGGGAGACCCGGGTGATATCGCCATTCGCGGCGTCGAAGCGCTTGGTTTCAAAGGGTTCCCGGCCAAAGGCGCGAACCACTCGGATGCCGACGATCTGCTCGCGCAGCACGCCATTGATCTTATCGATGAAGCCCTGCATGGACTTGAACAGCGGCATCAGCCGCCAGACTAGGAAGCCCACCACAACGAGAAGCAGCGGCACCGAAACCCAGACCAGCCAAGAGAGGCTAAGGTCCTCGCGGAGGGCCATAATAATGCCGCCGATGCACATGATCGGGGCTGAAACCATGAAATTCAGGCCCATCAGGAGCACCATCTGCACCTGCTGAACATCGTTGGTCCCCCGGGTAATGAGCGTGGGAGCGCCGAAGCTACTGACCTCCTGAGCGGAGAAGTTGGAGACCTTGCGGAAAACTCCTCGGCGCAGATCCCGGCCCACCGCCATCGAGGCTTTCGAACCAAAGTACACTCCGGCTACGGCCGCGGCGACCTGTACGAGCGCAACGAGGAGCATTACACCGCCGACGCGCCAGATGTAGTCGGTGTCGGCCTTGGCCACGCCGTCGTCAATGATCTGGGCGTTCAAGCTCGGTAGGTAGAGAGCTGCAATGGTGGCAATCAATTGGAAAACGAGAACAGCAACCAAGTACGGGATGTACGGCTTGGAATACTGCCTCAGGAGCTTTATGAGCATGCGGAATTGTCCTGACGTGCTGAGGGGATTAGCGAGTGATCGTTAATGGTATTCAAGTTTGTCTAATAAAGGATAACTGATCGCACCGACAGTGTGTCCATAAAAAATTCGAGGTGGTCGGTAGTCTCAGGAATGGAGACTACCGACCACCTCGAAGGGGTCGAACCTAGGTCTTAGAGCGCTGCGTAAATCTCGCGCAGCAACTTGGCGGTTTCCGACGGGGTCTTGCCAACCTTGACGCCGGCCGCTTCAAGCGCTTCCTTCTTGGCCTGCGCGGTTCCTGCGGAACCCGAGACAATGGCACCGGCGTGGCCCATGGTCTTGCCTTCCGGAGCGGTGAAGCCCGCAACGTAGCCAACAACCGGCTTGGTCACGTTCGCCTTGATGAACTCGGCGGCACGTTCCTCGGCGTCGCCACCGATTTCGCCAATCATCACGATTGCTTTGGTCTCGGGATCTGCTTCGAAGGCAGCCAGGGCATCGATGTGAGTGGTGCCGATCACCGGGTCACCACCAATGCCGATGGCCGTGGAGAAGCCCAGGTCACGCAGCTCGTACATCATCTGGTAGGTCAGGGTGCCGGACTTGGAAACCAAGCCGACTCCGCCCTTGCCGGTGATGTTATTTGGGGTGATGCCAACCAGCGACTCCCCCGGAGTGATGATGCCGGGGCAGTTCGGGCCGATAATCCGAGTGACCTGCTGTCCGTTGGCATCCACCTTGGACTGAGCCAGCGCCCAGAACTCGGCGGAATCCTGAACCGGCACACCTTCGGTGATGATCACTACGAGCGGGATGCCCGCCTCGATGGCTTCAACCACGGCATCCTTAGTGAACGCCGGGGGGACGAAGACGATGGAGACATCGGCACCGGTCTTTTCGATGGCCTCGGCCACCGCACCAAAAACCGGAAGTTCGACGGCGTTACCGGCGGCATCCTGATGGCTCACCGTGGTGCCTGCCTTGCGAGCATTCACGCCGCCGACCACCTGGGTACCGGCCTTGAGCATCAGAGCGGTGTGCTTGGTACCCTCGCCACCGGTGATGCCCTGGACGATGACCTTGGAGTCTTTGTTCAAGTAGATAGACATTGTTCTAGAATCCTTTTCTTATCCGGCTCAGACGTTCGCCACGGCGGCGTTGGCGAGCTCGGCAGCCTTATCGGCACCGTCGTCCATGGTGGCGGCCAGGGTCACCAGCGGGTGGTTGGCTTCGGTCAGAATGCGACGACCTTCTTCGACGTTATTGCCGTCGAGGCGGACAACGAGCGGCTTATTGGCCGCGGTGCCCAGGATCTCCAGTGCCTTGACGATGCCGTTAGCAACGGCGTCGCAGGCGGTGATCCCGCCGAAGACGTTGACGAAAACGCTCTTCACCTGCTCGTCGTTCAGGATCACATCCAAACCTGCTGCCATCACCTCTGCCGAGGCGCCGCCACCAATATCGAGGAAGTTAGCCGGCTTCACGTTGCCGTGGTTCTCACCGGCATAAGCGACGACGTCGAGAGTGGACATCACCAGGCCTGCACCGTTGCCGATAATGCCGACTTCGCCGTCGAGCTTGACGTAGTTCAGGTCGTTTTCCTTGGCTTTGGCTTCCAGCGGATCGGCGGCAGCCTTGTCTTCCAGGGCCTCGTGGTCCGGGTGCCGGAAATCAGCGTTGGCGTCCAGCGTGACCTTGCCGTCAAGGGCCAGGATGCGCCCGTCGCCGGTCTTGACTAGCGGGTTGACCTCAACCAGGGTGGCATCTTCCTTCTTGAAGACATCCCAGAGCTTGATGATGGTGGCGATCACGCCGTCGCGCACCTCGGCAGCGAAGCCCGCGGTATCCACGATCTCTTCAGCCTTAGCCTGGTCGATGCCCACGGCTGGATCAACGGCCACCCGGGCGAGTGCCTCGGGGCGTTCAACGGCCAGCACCTCGATCTCCATGCCGCCTTCTACCGAGCACATTGCCAGGTAGTTGCGGTTGGCGCGATCCAGCAGCACGGAGAAGTAGAACTCCTCGGCGATATCTGCACCCTGAGCGATCATCACCTGGTGCACGGTGTGCCCCTTGATGTCCATGCCCAAGATGTCGGAGGCGTATTGGAATGCCTCGTCGGCGGTCTTAGCGACCTTCACGCCACCGGCTTTGCCGCGGCCACCGACCTTCACCTGTGCTTTAACAACGGTGACTCCACCGATTTTCTCGGCTGCCGCCTTAGCTTCTTCTGGGGTGTGCGCTACGATGCCAGCCAGCACGGGGACTCCGTGTGCTTCAAACATGTCACGCGCCTGGTATTCATACAGGTCCACGGGCTCAAGTCCTTCTACGTCGAAGTAGTTCGTTCCTTACGAACGATAGTCCAGTGACGCTAGGCGCCGCTCCCAGAGTACCCGTTTAGTGAGTAAGACCACATCCGAGGCACTTCAATGAAGCTGCTAAGCCTTCACACCGAAGAGCTGATAGCTCTCCTTGGAGACGAAGAAGCCGACGCCATTGGACAGATTGGCACAAGCCACCCCCTCATCCATCGGGGCACATCGATAGCCCATCGCGTCAAGGGAGAGGCCAGCGTCCAGGGAGGGGAACCCAGCGAGCACCTGCTTACTGCTGCTGGAATCCTGGGCCGAGGACTCTAGCCCGGTCAGCCCGGCGCGGCAGGCACCATACTGCACGGCCTTCGGGCTGAGCAGCACTACACCGCCAAGGTAGCCAATTCCGGTGCCTCCACAGTTGTCCTTCACGTCCTTGGCCGCCGGGGCCGGATAGCTAGCCAGTTCGCATTGCACCACCGGCACCACAGCGTAGGGCTGGTTCTTCGAATTCCCATAGTCATTTGGTTCGAGCGGATTATTCACGTGTCCCCCACGCGCGGAGGTGAAAACGCAGGCGATGTCGTGACCGGGAGAAAGAAAGCCTTGGATGCCACTATCAAGGGTCTTGGCCGCCGTGGAGGTGGGCTCAACCGTCTGCGCACTCTTGAGCCGGTCAAGGTAGGACGGCGCCGGGCCAGTTGGGGTGGTGGCGTTCGGGTCGGGAGCGTCCAAGGTGAAGCAAGCCGTGCAGAGCAGCAGGACCGCGAAGGCTGCAGCCAGGGCTGATACCGCCTTGCGGAGTTTGCCAGTCATCCTTGTCATCTGCCTAGCCTGCCGTATCGGAGCCGAATCGCTCAACATTTACCTAGATGTATCTACTTAGACCTTGCTCAGCGGGGCGTAGCGCAGCAACAGGCGCTTTTCTTCACCTTCAAAGCGCACCTTAGCCACCGTTTTATCTCCGCTACCTTCCAGCGCGATCACCGTGCCCAGGCCGAAGCTGGTGTGCTGCACCTTATCCCCCACCGAGACCGAGATAATTTCCTTCTGTGGCTGCACCCTGGCGGCCTTGCTAGCCAGACTGGGCGGTAGCTTGCCGGAATCCCCCAAGGGGCTGCCCGCGCCCCAGTGCGAACCGGAGTAACGATCCCGGCCGAACCCGGAGGAACCAATCGAAGGCATCATTCGGACCGAGCCTTCGCGCTTCCATTCGATCAGTGAAGCCGGGACCTCGTCGATGAAGGGGCTGGCCGGGTTGTACTGGCTCTGCCCCCATAGGCTACGCACCTCGGCTCGGGTCAGATAGAGCCTTTTGCGTGCCCTGGTCAGGCCGACATAAGCCAGTCGGCGCTCCTCGGCAAGTTCCTTTTCGTCGGTGGCAGAGCGGGCATGCGGGAAAATCCCGTGTTCCATCCCGGTCAGGAAAACCACCGGGAACTCCAGGCCCTTGGCGGTGTGCAGGGTCATCAAGGTGACCACGCCGAGCCGTTTGGCCTCAGCCACCGCCGCCTCGGTATCCGAGCCCGGGGCATCTGGGATCTGATCGGCATCGGCGACGAGCGCCACTCCTTCGAGGAAATCGGTCAGCGAGCCCTCCGGGTTGTCGCGCTCGTATTCGCGGACCACGGCGACCAGTTCGGCCAGGTTCTCCACCCTGGATTCATCCTGCGGATCGCTGCTGGCTCGCAGGCCCTCCAGATATCCGGTCTGTTCCAGTACGGCTTCCAGCGCGGTCGCCGCCCCGGAGGTATTCGCCACCTCGGTCAGATCATCGATCAGCTTCACGAATCCGTTCACCGCGTTCAGGCTGCGAGTCGCCATCGCTGGAGCCTCATCGGCGCGCCGCAGCGCGGCCATAAAGGAACTGCGATCTCGTTCGGCGAGCGCCGCCACCGCGCCCTCGGCACGGTCCCCGATCCCCCGTTTTGGCTCGTTCAGAATCCGGCGAAGATTCACATCGTCTTCGGGATTCACCAGCACTCGCAAATAAGCGAGCGCGTCCTTGATTTCCTTGCGCTCATAGAACCTCGTGCCGCCGACCACCCTATAGGGCAGCCCGACCCGCATCAGAATTTCTTCAATCGAGCGGCTCTGCGCGTTGGTTCGATAGAAGATTGCTACATCGCCCGGACGTAAATCCTCTTCGTCCTGTAAGCGGTCAATCTCCTCCGCGATAAAGCGGGCTTCCTCGTGTTCGTTCTCGGCCACGTAACCGATGATTTTCTCGCCGTCGCCCTCCGCCGTCCAAAGCCGCTTGACGGGACGATCCGGGTTCTTCTCAATCACCGCATTAGCGGCGCTCAGTATGGTCTGGGTGGAGCGGTAGTTCTGCTCCAGCTTGATGGTTTGCGCGTTCGGATAGTCCTTTTCGAACTCGACGATATTGCGAATGTCGGCGCCCCGGAAGGCATAGATGGACTGATCCGAATCGCCCACCACCGTCAATTCGGCCTGTTCCGGCTGCCCTGCTGAATTTTCCGCGCCGACAATCTCCCGAACCAGGGCGTACTGCGCGTGGTTGGTGTCTTGGTACTCATCCACCATGACGTGCCGGAATCGCCGCCGGTAATAGTCGGCTACTCCGGGAAACGCTCGGAACATCCAGACCGTCTGGGCAATCAAGTCGTCAAAGTCCAGTGCATTGGCTTGTCGGAGCCGCTGGGTATAGCCGCGGTAGACCTCCGCCACGCCTTGCTCGAAGGGGTCGGTGGCTGTACTGGCGAAGCTGTCATCGTCGATCAGCTCGTTCTTCAGCGCTGAGATTTTGTGTTGAATTGCTTTCGGAGCGAACCGTTTGGGGTCTAGGTCCAGGCCCTTGGCAATGAGCGTGATCAGCCGTAGGCTGTCCGCCGAATCGTAGATGGAGAAACTGGAGTTCAACCCCACTGCGCTGGCCTCCCGGCGCAGAATCCGCACACAGGAGGAGTGGAAAGTGGAAATCCACATGTTCTTGGCCCGCTCACCAATCAGCGCGGCAATTCGCTCCCGCATTTCGGCGGCGGCCTTATTGGTGAAGGTAATCGCCAGAATCTCTCCGGGGTGCGCCCGTCCGGTCGCCAGCAGGTAGGCGATCCGATGGCTGAGTACACGAGTTTTACCGGAGCCAGCTCCCGCCACAATTAGTAGCGCCGAGCCGGAATGGGTGACCGCCGCTTCCTGCTGCGGGTTCAACCCGAGGAGCAGCTCCTGCGCGTCGATCTGCGCAGCTTGGGGTGAAGTTGATCCGGAGTTTGGGTTGGCACGCGGGTCGAAGAGCATATCCATGGTGCTCTTATTCTAGGTGGCCTCACCGACGGTGAGGGCTTCGCCCAACTGAGTGACCGCCGTCGAGCCTCCCGCCAGGAACCAGTTCAGTCCGTTGACACTTACGACGGCGGTGCTGCCGCCAGCGGCTCGCACGATCGCCTTGCCAGGTAGCCAGTCCCAGAGCGCGGTGGAATGCTGGAACCAGCAACCCCACTCCCCCTGCGCCACCCGAGAGAGGTCACAGGAGCCGGAGCCCAGCAAGCGGAAGGTCGCCAGTTGCTGGACCGCTGCAAGCCAAGGTTCCCGAGCCTCAGCACGAGCCATCCAGGTGGGGTGGAGATAGGTGGCGGCACTCAACTGGCTCAGCGGTTCTTCCGAAGGTGCGCTCAGCCGTTCACCGTTCAGGGTTGCCGGCAAGCCCTCGCCGCCCAGCCACAGCTTGTCCTCCTGCGGTTGGTAGACCGCGCCGAGTAGCGCCTCGGGATCGAGCCGGTCCGGACGGCCTGCTTGCAGCGCGATGGCGGAGCACCAATACGTCGATCCGGAAAGGAAGTTGTAGGTGCCGTCCACCGGGTCAATCACCCAGGTCCGGCCGGAGCTGCCGTTCCGACGAGTGCCTTCCTCGCCGAGTAATCCATCGCTCGGCCTAGCCAACAACAACTGCTCGGTAATGTATTTCTCCGCGGCTTTGTCCGCTGCCGTGACCACATCGGATACCGAGGTCTTCTGCTCTCCGCTGAGGCCTTCGGCCCTCATCGCCAAAGCCAGTTGCCCGGCGTTACGCACTAAAGCGGCGGCAAGTTGGGAGTCATCGAGCGTGGGGTCCAGATCCGGCAGAGTCAGCATCCTTCCAGACTACCCAGCGAGAGTGGAGCGGCGGCTTGGCTTTCAAGGAAGCGTACCGGAAAGTGGCTCCGGAAGTGGAAGAATGGCGCTATGGCCAAAACCCCCGCCCAGCGTGCCGCGAAACATGGAGACAAGGCCGTTCCCGGGCCCGCGCCCCTCTATCCTCCAGTCCCTGCTGCGGTGAATCCAAGCGCTCAGGGCAGCCCGGCCGCGGCGCGGAGTAATGGCTACCTCATTGTGATTGCCGGGGTGGTGGCCAGCGCCTTCCTCTTCTGGTACTTCCATTTGCTCACCCTCAATCAGCTAACCCAGCTGTCTAACGGCCAAGCCATGCCGGATTCGATGCTCTTCGGCTTTGACACCGGCTACATTCAAGGTCTCAAATCGGCAATGGACTCCGATGCGCTTGGTCAGTTGCAGTACGTACACAAGACAGCCGGAACCCTCTTCCCGCTCGTTTTCGCCTTTAGCTGGCTTCTGCTGATTGGTCTCAATACCGCCAAAAGATCTCTCCGCTGGGTGCTCTGGGCTGCTCCGGCGCTCTTCGCCGTGGTACAGCTGTGCGCCAATGTGGCGGTTGATTCAATGCTCTCCCACAACCCGGTCGACGGCGGCCAAGTCGCCTTGGCCAGCATGCTTGTGGTCAGCTCCTGGGTACTGCTCCTGCTGTCTTTGCTGGCCTCTGGAGTTGCCCTTTGGGGTTCTAGGCGGAAACAGGCACAACTGAAGCGAACACAGCTAAAAACCGAGAATCTCTGAAGCGCGGGGCTACCGGAGATCGCGGGGGCGCGAAAGCGTCAGATCCGATGCGCGACGGAGCGATCGAGTTCGTTTCTGAGGGATCGGTATTCGGGCTCCGAAGGCTCCAGGACGCCATCTCCCAAAGCTGCCAACTCGCTCCGGCAGAGCCCCAGCAGCAATCGATAACTCGCCTGGTCGGGAAGCAGGAAGTCAATCGAGTGACGACGGTAGACCATCGTCCTTTCCTCGAAGTAATCCATGCAGAGCTCGCCCAGCTGAGCTAGTAAAAACCAGTTGCTCGGCACATCATCGATTCCGCGGACCCGAATCGACGCGAGGCACAGTTGCTCGCCCTCGGCTCGATCACTCAGGTTCAGATCGCGGACCACGCTATCGAAATGCGAGATCGAACTCAGCCCGGTACCCGCATCGACGCAACTGGGAACGGCGAGTGACTCGTTGGCTTCAACCCAGCCTTGAGCCAAGCCTTGCAGGGAGTCCGGATCGATGGGCAGCCCGGCTACGTCGAAAACCACTCGCAGATCGCTCAGGCTTTCTGCGATGCCCACTCCGTAGAAGGCACGCGCGGAGCCCAAGGCGTAAGCAGCTTCAGTCAATGGCTGTTCTGCGGTGAGAAGCTCGACGATGAGTTCGACCTCGGGGACATGCCAATCCGTAGGCATCCGCCAGCCACGCTGAAGCGATTCCGTCCGCCAGCGAATAATCAGGGTGTCAACCATGCCATACGCCTCCTTCGAACCCAGCCTCAGCGCCAATTAAATGAGGCTGTAGAATTGACTGTGACACCTTTTTCTTCGGGTTGTGATGGCTTCTGAGTGAAAATACTCAGCTTCGAGCAAGTAACTTAAGCTGGTAATTCGCCTGGAATCTCTAGGAATCAGAGGAGAAACCGCCGTCATACTTGGGTTTTTGGGTGAAGATAGACGAAAGCGATTTCACATTTCCCATTTCCACGGGCCTTCGGTGTGGTCGTCATTAGCTGTAATACGGGGGCGCTGAAGCTAAGTGAGAGTCCAATGCCAAATCTACCGCTGCGTGTGGCCATTGTCGACGACCAGGATCTCTATCGAGTGATGCTGGCGCAGTTCATCAACAGCCACCCCTCGGCCAAGGTGGTAGCCGCAGCCTCCGGCGCTCAAGAAGCTCGCCGGCTGTTTTCCGAGGTGGAAGTCGATGTTGCCATCATCGATGTGGAGCTCGGCGACGGCAACGGGGTGGCGCTGGGTATTTCCCTGAGACGACTCAATCCCCAGCTCAGTGTGCTGCTACTGTCCAACCACGACGTGATGGACCTGGTGCTTAGCCTGCCCCGCGATCTGATCCAAGGCTGGAGCTATCTGTCCAAATCATCGTCTCTCAGCCCTGAGCTGCTGATCCGTACCTTGATTGATACCGCCAATGGCAAGACAGTACTGGATCCGGGACTTGTCTCCCGCTCGGTGCCACGTCGTGGTTCCCGGATGGCCAAACTAACCGAGCGTCAGTATGAGGTCTTGCAGGCGGTGGCTGAGGGGCTCTCTAATCAAGCGATCGCGCACCGACTTAAGCTCTCCCCGCGTTCGGTAGAAAATCACTTGAACACCGCTTACGAAACCCTAGGACTATCAAACCGGGACACCTTGAACCCTCGTGTGGCAGCTGTCTTACAGCTACTAGAGGAGACCTCGAGGGTCGGATGAGCGGAGAAACCAAGACCTCAGCAGAGAAGCCGCCTCGGGAAGTCACCGTGCCGGAGGCTCAAGCTCGCCGCGATTGGATTCACGATCAGACCAGAATCTTGGCTTTCACCGTTGGCACCCTGATCGTGCTCGCGGTGGCGAGGGCCTTACTCTTCGCCCTTTACATCCCCAACCGGGACCAGATTAGCAGTTGGTCCTCGAATCTCATTGTCGACATCCTTGGCTTGGGCCCGCTCCTGGTCATGCTGTGGTTCGCCGATTTTCCGAGGAAGACGATGCCGCAGAGGGCGCTCCTACTGCTGATCATCGGCGGTCTCACCTATCTTGAGCGAATTCCGATCATGCTTTTGGTGGATGGCTTCATAGGCAGGCTCTTTCTCACTTACTCGATCATCGTGATCGCCGTGACCTTGGGCATGGCAATCCTCGCCGTGATCAATTCAGATGCTGGCCGAAGGTACCGCGAGCGCGTACGTGCCAACGCTGTGCAGCAAACCGAAGCGAGCCAGGCGCTGGCCGCCTTGGGCAAAGAGGAGCTGAGGGTCCGCCAGTTGGTCTCTCAGGGCCTGCACGGATCGGTCCAGCAATCCCTGATCCTGATTGAGCGTGACCTACAGACCCTGAGCAATCACCTCGACGACAAGGACGGCAAAAGTTTGATTGCCGAACTAGACCGCGTGCGCACCCAGATTGAGCAGGTCCGTGAGCGCGACGTCCGCTCGCTCAGTCATTTGCTGCACCCGGTGGGCATCGAATTGGGGGCCCCGCAGGCCATTCGGCTGCTGATGCGACGCATCCCGGCCACCATCGAAACCGAACTCCTTATCGATGAGGAACTAGACAGGCTGGAGACCGTGGAAGCCCCGGGCCTTGACCTGGAGCGCAGACTATTGCTGTTCTCGCTGGTCCAAGAAGGCGTGACCAATGCCCTCAAGCACGGCCACGCCACCAGCCTGCGCGTGAAGCTCACTGTCAGCACATCGGTGCTACCCGAGCAACGAGAGATCACGGTTCTCTTCGAGGACGATGGCAGCGGCCTAGGTGGCCGACTCGGACCGATGAATGAGCTGGAACGATTGAATCGAAGGCTGAGTGATATCGGCGGTAGCATCCGGCTCTCCAGGAGTTTGGATATGGGTGGTGCCCAGCTGTGCGCCAAGCTGCCTATGGAAGACCTGATATTGACGACGACGGCGGCAGATAGACCTGATGGAACTGCCAGCGAGCGCGAGGGCAGCCAACGGAGCTCACTGCCAATCCTGAACAAGCTTAGGGGACGATTCCGGCATTGAGCCGCCCCACCCGGGTGTAGGCTCACAGCACGGAGTCAGCTAGGCTCCCCGATGAGGGAGCGACCATGACCGACAAGTCACCGAGGCAAAATGCCTCGAAAAAATCAGCCAAATCCATTAAGGAAAAACGGGCCGATAAACGCGCCTCCGAGGCCACAAAGAATTCCTCGATCCTGAACGAAAAACCAACCCAGCCCAAGAAACGCTGATTTCCGTGGCGATGCTCACTCTCGGCGTACCTGCGCACTCCCAAAAACCAGCGGAGCGGCGTGCTGCAATTCACCCAGCCCAACTGGAACGTGTTGACGAAGGCCTGCGCGGCCAGATCCTACTGGAACACGGCTACGGTGATCGTTTTGGTCTCACAGATGATCAGCTTGCGCCCCTGGTGGGCGGAATCTGCAGCCGGGAGGAAGTGCTGGCGCGCGCCGACGTCGTACTACTGCCCAAACCGCAGGCAGCTGATCTAGCCGAGCTGCGCGAGGGTCAGGTGCTCTGGGGTTGGCCGCATTGCGTGCAGGACCGAGCCATTACGCAGTTGGCCGTGGATCGGAAATTGACTCTCATTGCCTTTGAGGCGATGAATCACTGGGCTTCCGATGGCGGCTTCGGCTTACACGTCTTCCATAAGAACAATGAGCTCGCCGGCTATTGCTCGGTGCTTCACGCCCTCACATTGCGCGGCATCACCGGCGATTACGGACCTCGGCTGAGCGCCGTCGTGATTGGCTTTGGCGCCACCGCCCGAGGAGCGGTCACCGCGCTCACCGCTCATGGCGTGCACGATGTCCAGGTGCTGACGAATCGTGGTGTGGCCGCCGTCGGCTCACCCATTCACTCGGTACAGATTGTTCAGTTCGATCACGATGCCGAGGCCCCGCATGCCAGCCATGCGATCACCGATCAGGGCCGGGTTCCGTTGGCCCCTTTCCTGTCGAACTTTGACGTGGTGGTGAACTGCACCCTGCAAGACCCCGCAGCGCCTTTGATTTTCTTGAATCTGGATGAGCTTGATGATTTCCACCCGGGCAGCCTGATCGTTGATGTCTCCTGCGATGAAGGGATGGGGTTTAGCTGGGCTCGTCCCACCTCTTTTGCAGACCCGGTCTTCGAAGTGGGTAATCACCTGAGTTATTACGGTGTGGACCATAGCCCCTCCTATCTCTGGGACTCCGCGAGCTGGGAAATTAGCCAGGCAGTCCTGCCGTTCCTGGCCCCGGTGCTGGCTGGGCCCGATGGTTGGGCCGCTAATGAGACGATTTCCCGAGCAATTGAGATCCGCTCCGGGGAGATCCAAAATCCAGCAATTCTGGCCTTCCAGAACCGCTCCCCCGAGTATCCGCACCTTCCGGTGGGCGGGCAGTGATACGCTCTGCGCGATCCGAGCGGGTCCAGATGTTTCGATCGTCATAGACTCATCCCATGCCGAATCCAGCCATTCTCCTCGTCTCCGAGAATCATTCCGATGTGCTTGAGGAGCAATTCTGGCGCTACCAGCGCGACTACGACCTACATACCGTACACAGCGCGACCCAGGCTTTAGCGGTCACAGAACAGATTCACCAGGCTGGCGGGCAGGTTGCGCTCTACGTTGCCGACTCTCGCCTCCCCGATTCTCATGTGCTCAAGGCTTTTCACGAATGGCGAAGCATCGTAGCAACCGCGCGGCGGCTGGTGGTAGCGCACTGGGATAACTTCCGTGAGGATTCGGAGGCGCTGCGTCTGGGACTGGCTAAGGGAAAGTTCGATGCCATGCTGCTAATGCCACGTGGTGTGCGGGACGAGGAATTTCACACCGCGGTGACCGAGATGCTTTCCGACTGGGGCTCCACCGTGGCCGCACCCGAGGTGGATGCGGTTCGGATCATAACGCCGTCGATTGACGCCCAAGCCCTAGCAATCCGGGATTTTCTGTATCGGATGGGCATGCCGGTGCGAACCTACTCCCCGGAGAGCCCGGAAGGTCAGGAAATCCTCGCCATGTTAGACGGCGCGGAGCCGAAGTACCCGATAGTTCGACCGATGAACGGCGATCCGGTCTGTGCCCCCACGGTGCACGATGTGGCCATTTCCATCTACGGTGCACCGAGCGATATCGATCTTGATCAGGTGGTTGACCTGGCCATTGTGGGCGGTGGCCCGGCTGGCTTGGCCGCTGCCGTTTACGGCGCTTCCGAGGGGCTCAATACCGTGGTGGTGGAAGCTGAGGCGATTGGCGGCCAGGCCGGGACCAGCTCGATGATCCGTAACTACCTGGGATTTCCGCGCGGCATCTCCGGTATGCGGCTTGCGCAGCGGGCACGTGGTCAGGCCATCCGCTTTGGCACTCGATTCTTTACCGGCTGGGGAGTGGAGGGGCTCCGGCTGGGCGAGGGAATCCATACCTTGGAGACCGGCGGCGGGGAAATCCGCGCCCGGGCAGTGATTATTGCCAGCGGGGTTTCTTACCGGAAGCTCCGGGTTGAGTCGATCGACTCCCTGGTGGGCCTGGGCGTCTTCTATGGGGCGGCAATGACCGCAGCCAAAGAGATGGAGGATCGCGATGTCTATGTGGTTGGCGGTGGCAACTCCGCAGGACAGGCAGCCGTGCACCTCTCCCGCTTCGCCCGGTCGGTGACCATTCTGATCCGGCGGCCCAGCCTGGCTGAAACCATGTCCGACTATCTGATCAACGAAATCGAGTACAACCCGAGGATTAGCGTCCAGTCCTGCGCCGAAGTGGTCGACGGCGGCGGCGAGGGACGCCTCGATTGGATCGAGATTAAGAACACCGATACCGGTGAGCTGAGTCGGCATGAGGCCGGTGGGCTGTTCTTGCTCCTCGGTGCCGAGCCACAATGTGATTGGTTGCCCGAGCAAGTGGTGCTCGATGAACGTGGTTTTGTGCTGACCGGCCGGGATGTGCCCAAAGAAACCTGGCGGGATGGTCTACCCCCGGGCAACCTGGAGACCACCGCCCCGGGTGTCTTCGCGGTGGGCGACATCCGGGCTGGGTCAATGAAACGGGTGGCCTCCGCGACGGGTGAAGGTGCCAGCGTGGTGCCGCTAGTGCATAACTGGCTGGAGGACCTCCGCTGATTCGGACGTAGTGGCGAGGTTGGCGGGGCCGAATAGCCCTTGCACTGCTTCAAGCCTCGGATAACCCCTGATTTTATTCAAAGAGCGGGCTAAGGAACCTTCGCTCGTAGCGACGGATACATTTGGTGCTGCGAGCCAGTTCAAAAGCGGCAATACACTCCGGGTCCGTCGCGGCGGCCAGCCGGTATTTCTCATAGGCCGCCATCGACTCAAAGGTGAACAAGGCATAGGCCACATCGCTGTCCCCTTCGCTCGGCAGAAAGTAACCGTGATGATTGCCGCCGAGTCGGTTTACCAAGACAATCCAGCGCCTGCCATACTCTTCGAAGTCAGCCAGCTTTTCGGCGTCGATCTCGTAACGTAAATGGATCGTAATCATCCGTGGCGCCCTCTCCGCTCCCCTGCTCTGTCCTTTACAGTATGGGGCAGTAAGCACCCACCTCAGGAAACTTGGGGCTCACCTCGCCTGCAATAATCAAACCGTGAGCTCTCAAGAGGCAGCCAAGCCGATCCGGAAGGACGCCGCACGCAATCGAACTCGCCTGTTGGCCGCGGCCCGTGAAATTTTCGCGCAGCATGGTCTCGATGCGAGCCTCGATGAGATTGCCCGGCATGCCGGAGTGGGCACCGGAACCGTTTATCGCCACTTCGCCAATAAACAGGATCTCGCCGCTGAGGTTCTCAGTGCGGCCGGGCAGCAGATGATTGCCGATGCGGAGGCCGCCTTGTTGATCGAGGACCCTTGGCAGGGATTACTTTTCTTCTGCGAAACCACGGCGGCCCGGCAAGCCGAAGACCGTGGCCTTTATCAGGCTTTGTCCGGACGGGGAGAAACGGAGTTACCGGGACGTCTCTGGCCTAAGGTAATTGAGCCGGTGAGCCAGCTAGTCCATCACGCCAGGCAAGCAAAGGTCATCCGGGACGACGCCGAAGCAATGGATATTGCGGTGATCTTCGCCCTGCTGGGGGCTGCTTTCGAGCTGAGCACCACGACGCCCGATCTTTGGAAACGCTATTTAGCGCTGCTACTGGACGGGCTACGGGCTATCGATCGCCCAGAACTGCCGGTAGCTGCACCCCCGATGAGCCAATTCGAAGCGACCATCTCGACGGCTAAGGCACCTCGCTCCACCACGAAGTAAGGTGTTCACCGGTTCCAGGATCAGCCCGCTGCTACCGCTTCGCTCCAGCCGGAGGCTCTACGGTAAGCTGAGTCCTGTTGTTTCGCGGACCGAATCGACGCCGGGAGTATCTTGGCTGGGATCGGTCCCCGCCTCTGTAGCTCAGCAGGATAGAGCGTCCCTCTCCTAAAGGGAAGGTCGCCGGTTCGAATCCGGCCAGGGGCACTCCTCGCCGTCCGGTAACAGCTTCTTGCCTCCGGCGTCCCAGCCCACCGAGTCAACAATCTCGGTGGGAAGAAATGCCTGATCCCGCTGAGACCCCGAACTCGGTGGGACCTGCTTCCGCGTAGTAGCACTCTGCGTAGTAGCACCGTGGGTCCAGGTAATAGAGTTTCACTCATGCAGCACAGCTATCCCGAGGCAGACACCCTCCGGCAGGACCCCCAGCACTGTTCTGTGGATGCGGCCGAACGAGCCGCCAGGCAGAACCAGGTGCGGAACCAGAACCCGGCCGAGCCGGCCTTGACCGTCCCGGATCTGGCTGCTTTTTTGATCGGTAGTTGGCGAATCGAGCGCACCGTGCTGGATCGTGCCAGCGGACAAAGCGGAACCTTCGAAGGGCAGCTTGTTTTCACTACCCCTCAGCACCCCGAGCTCAAGAACAGCGCCCATGGGGACGGTACCGTGCTGCGCTACAGCGAGACCGGGAAGCTGCGCTGGGCCGGCACGCAGGCGCCAGTAAAACGGGATTACCTGCTGCACAGCACCGATAATCCAGCCGTTCTGGATTGGTATTTCGATTACGGTGGCTATTTTCACAGCCTTGATCTGCGCACCGGACAATGGCGGGCCGAGCATCCCTGCTCGGCGGACCGCTATCGGGTTGAGTACGCCGTGCATTCGGCCGAGCTATTGGAAGTCAGCTGGGATGTTGCCGGGCCGACTAAGGATCAGCTACTGCATTCCCTTTGGCGTCGCTTGCCCGAAAAGCAATCCTAGGCAGGCCGTGAGCGCGGCTGTTCCGGGTCCCGGTAGTGGCTAGCTCTCCTTAGCCGGTTCAGCTCCCCGCCGGGCTCACCGAATCTCCTGGGCTCTGCGCAAATTGGGTTTCGTAGAGTTCGGCATAACGGCCTTGCGCCGCCAACAGTTCTTCATGGCTTCCGCACTCCACAATATTTCCACCTTCGACCACCAGGATCTGATCAGCCTCTCGAATGGTGGAGAGCCGGTGCGCAATGACTACCGCGGTCCGGCCACGTAGCGCCTCCCCCAGGGCCGCCTGGACTGCCGCCTCATTGGTCGAGTCCAGAGCCGCCGTCGCCTCATCCAAAATCACCACGGCCGGCTGCACCAGAAGCAAGCGGGCAATAGTCAAGCGCTGCCGCTCACCTCCCGACAGTCGGTAACCGCGCTCCCCCACCACGGTGTCCAAGCCGTCCGGCATCGAGGCGATCAGATCGTGCAACCGCGCCCTGCGCAGGGCGGACCACAGCTCCTCCTCGCTTGCTTCGGGCTTAGCCAGCAACAGATTGGAACGAATCGATTCGTGGAATAGGTGGCCATCTTGGGTCACCATGCTCATCGAGGCTCGCAGCGAATCGAAGGTGGTATCCCGGAGGTCCATCCCGCCCAGCCGGACCGCTCCCGAATCAACGTCGTAAAGCCGGGAGAGCAGCTGAGCGATGGTCGATTTACCGGCCCCAGAGGACCCGACCAGGGCAATGGTCTGGCCGGGTTTGGCCACAAAGCTCACCCCGTGCAGAACTTCCTCGCCGCCCCTGGTATCCAGGGTGGCTACCTCCTCCAAGGAGGCCAAGGAGACCTTGTCCGCGGAGGGATAACCGAAGCGGACATTGTCGAACTCGACGCTCAGCGGCCCGGTCGGTAACGGCTTGGCTTCGGGCTTCTGTTCGATCAGGGGCTTGAGGTCCAGGATTTCGAAAACCCGGGCGAAACTGACCAGGGCACTCATAATGTCCACCCGAGCACTTGCCAAGGCGGTAAGCGGCGCATAGAGCCTGGTTAGCAGCAGAGCAAGCACCACCACATCACCAGCAGCCAGACCACCACGGATGGCAAAGTATCCACCCAGACCGTAGACCAGGGCCAGGGCGAGGGCCGAGACCAGGGTCAGCGCAGTGACAAAGACGAACTGCATCATGGTGGACCTGACGCCAATATCCCGCACTCGGCTGGCTCGTACGGCAAACTCTCGCGATTCGTCCGCAGGTCTGCCGAAGAGCTTGACCAGGGTGGCACCGGGCGCCGAGAAACGTTCTGTCATCTGGGTGCTCATACTGGCATTTAGATTTGCCGATTCCTTGCGCATCCCAGCCACTCGGGAGCCAAATCTCCGGGCCGGAAGCAAGAAGATTGGCAACAAAATAAGTGCGAGGACGGTGACCTGCCAAGAAGTCCCGAGCATTACGATCAAGGTGAGCACCAGGGTGACCAGATTGCTGACGATCCCGGAAAGGGTGCCGCTGAAGGCCTGCTGGGCACCGATCACATCACTGTTTAGCCTGCTGACCAGTGCACCGGTACGGGTTCGGGTGAAAAAGGCAATCGGCATTTTCTGCACATGGTCGAAGACCGTGGTTCGCAGATCAAGGATCACATCCTCGCCCAGTCGGGAGGATATCCAACGCACCAAAAGGCCCACCCCGGCGTCGAGCACCGCCACAATGGCGATCAGACCCGCCAAGGTGAGAATCAGCTGCAGATCGGTACGCGCCACAATCGCGTTCACGATTCGCCCGGCCAGCAGCGGCGTTGCCACCGCGATGAATGCCGAGACCACCGATAGTGTCACGAACACCACCAGGCGCCAGCGGTAAGGCTTGGCAAAGGCGAAGGTGCGCTTGAGCGTATCCTTCTTGATGCCGCCGTCGTCCTTCTTTGCACTGGCTGTACTCCACAACGAATGCCAAGCAGCGTTCTCCATGCTCATCCGAGCACCATCTCCTCATTTGATAGCTCAACCTGTAGGTTAGCGCGCGGCACCGACGGTTTGTTCCTGCACAGCTCCGAATAACCTCGCCTGGATTACGTCATTTAAGGAAATACAATCGCGCCCACACAACGTTAGCCCTGATACTGTCGCATGCTGGACCAATTGGCTCACCCCGAGCCACCGGAAAGAGGATTGTTGATGAAACGCGGAAAACTCCTGGCCGTTGGCCTGCTCCTCAGCCTAGGCCTGGCTGTTGCGGGCTGCTCCAGCACCCCCTCCAGCGACAGCAATACCGACACCTCACTCAGTGACGTAACCAGCAAAGGCGAACTGGTCATCGCCACCGAGGGCACCTACAAGCCCTTCAGCTACCACGAGAGCGGCTCCGGGAGCCTCACGGGTTACGACGTTGAAATCGCCCAGGCGATTGCCGGAAAACTCGGAGTCAAGGCAACCTTCCAGGAGACCCAGTTTGATGGCATCTTCGCCGGCTTGGATGCCAAGCGCTTCGATGTGATCGCCAATCAGATCTCAATTAATTCGGATCGCCAGAAGAAATACGATTTCTCCACTCCTTACACCGTCTCAGCCGGGGTGATTGTGACCAAGGACAGCAATACCTCGATCAAGAGCTTCGACGATTTGAAGGGCAAGACCACTGCCCAGTCACTCACCAGTAATTGGTACAAACTGGCTCAGCAGAGCGGTGCCAATGTGCAGTCGGTGGAGGGCTGGGCGCAGGCCGTTGCACTGTTGCAGCAGGACCGTGTAGACGCCGCAGTGAACGATAAGTTGACCTACCTGGATTTCGTCAAGAACAACCCGAACGCCGGACTGAAGATCGCCGCGGAGACCTCCGATAAGTCGCTCAGCGCAATCACCGCTCGTAAGGGTTCCACCGCCTTGATCACCGCAATCAACAAGGCATTGGCCGAGCTGACGGCCGATGGCACCTTAGCCAAAATCTCGAAAAAGTACTTTGGCACCGACGTTTCCAAGTAATCCGCCGGTCAAGCTAGGCTGAACCATGACTTGGGATCTTGTGTGGAGCTCGCTCGGGCCCCTTCTACTCGGCGCGGTGCAAGCCACCATTCCGCTCGCGGTCGCTTCTTTCGTGCTCGGATTGATCATCGCCTTGCTGATTGCACTGATGCGGCTGAGCAACAATATTGTGCTCTCTGGAATCGGACGGTTCTACGTTTCAGTGATCCGAGGCACTCCGCTACTGGTGCAGCTCTTCGTGATCTTTTACGGCTTGCCCAGCCTGGGGGTGAAGCTTGAGCCTTGGCCGAGTGCCATTATCGCGCTTTCACTCAACGTAGGTGGCTATGCCGCCGAGGTGATCCGGGCCGCCATTCTCTCCGTGCCCAAGGGGCAGTGGGAAGCCGGGCACATGCTCGGCATGTCGCGATCCCAGTCCTTGCTCCGAATTATCCTGCCGCAGGCCGCTAGGGTCTCGCTGCCGCCGCTGTCGAATACCTTTATCTCACTGGTTAAGGACACCTCGCTGGCGTCCTTAATTCTGGTCTCCGAGCTGTTCCGTGAAGCTCAGCAGATCGCCGCGGTGGGAGGCGAGTTCATGACGCTCTACTTGGAGGCTGCAGTCATCTACTGGCTGATCTGCCTGATTCTCTCCACCGTCCAGTCAATCCTCGAAAAGAGGTTGGATCGCTATGTCGCACACTAACCCCCTGGCAGCCACACAGCCCGCTGGAGAAGTGGTGCTCAACGTTACCGGCTTGCGAAAAGCCTTCGGCAACAATGAGGTACTCAAGGGCATTGACCTGCAGATCCGGCGCGGTTCCGTGGTGGCCTTGATCGGCCCTTCCGGCTCCGGAAAGACCACGGTGCTCAGGTCGCTCAACGGTTTGGAAACGCCCGACGGCGGCTCGGTCACCATTGGTGCCACCACCCTGGACTTCTCCGCTTCGGTCAGCAAAAAGCAAGTGGCCGAGCTCCGCGACCGCTCCGCCATGGTCTTTCAGCACTACAACTTGTTCCCCCATATGACCGTGCTACAAAACGTGATTGAAGGGCCCGTCCAGGTGCAGAAGCGGCCGCGAGCCGAAGCCACCACCGAAGCAGAGTCCTTATTGGCCAGGGTCGGCCTGCTGGAGAAGAAGGACTCCTACCCCTTTGAACTCTCCGGTGGTCAGCAGCAGCGAGTCGGCATTGTGCGAGCCCTAGCCTTACGCCCGCAACTACTTCTTTTCGATGAGCCAACCTCGGCTCTCGATCCCGAATTGGTGGGCGATGTGCTCACGGTAATCAAGGAGCTGGCTCAGGAGGGCTGGACCATGGTGCTGGTCACCCACGAGTTGGCTTTTGCGCGGCAGACCGCTGATGAAGTGGTTTTCATGGACGGCGGAGTCGTGGTTGAACGCGGGCCTGCCGCCGAGGTGCTGAGCGCCCCGCAGGAAGCACGCACCCAACAGTTCTTGCAGCGGGTATTGCACAACTACTGAATGCGGGTGAGGGTGCCTCTTGACGAGCCGTGGTCCGGCGCTGGCTTAGGGCCAGGGAAGCGCGGTGATAGCGGTGTTATTCAGGTAGCTGAGTTTGCCTTCAAGCTCACCGATGGGCCCGCCGCAGGTGAGGAGCACAAGCTGCCTGGCGCCCTTGGCTGAGAAGAAAGCATCGGGCAGTTTTTTCTTGGTGTATTCGGTGGCAGCTATGGCTTTAAAACGCTGTACCGTGCCCTTTTCATCGCTTACGAAGATCGGGGTTCCCTTGGTGATCTTGGCGATATCGGCCATCGGGGCGGGGGCAGCGTTAGCAAAGTTGACGTGCCCGGCAATGAGCGTTGAGCCCTGAGTCGCCTTCAGCGCGGCAGCCTTATCGTAGATGGCTGCGTGGGTTGATTCGGGAATATCTAGCCCACCTTGGACATTGGTACCGGCTAAAACCAGCGGGATTTCCAAGCCAACCGCCGGAATAGCCAGCGTCATGGCTGGCAGCTTTGGTGCGGTGGTATCGCCCTCGAACTGATCTGGTTCGGAGGCGTTGAACGGCGCGGAAAGGGCTGGCGCCGGCGCGTACTCCGTAGTACCGGCAAAGCCGTGTAGTCCAGCGACAAGCAGCACCGCGCTGGCAATCATGAGAACGACGCAGGCGGCAATGATGATTTTGAACCCTACTCGGGGCTTCCTGAGCCGTGCTTCGTTTTCACTTGCGGTGATGATTTGTGACATGTCTTGCTTTCATAGCGGTGAGTGTGGAGGGGGTAGGTTCGTTGCTTGGGGGGAAACTAGGCTACCCCCTCCACGATTACCGCGGAAGCTGATCAGGGGACAGGAGAAACTGCATAGGGGACAGGTCTTCTCCTACTACGCTTCCGCGGTTGTCCGTCCTAGCTCGGAGTGGAAAATCGCTAGAACGGCGGTTTTTGGTTAGTGCTGGCGCCGGGTGCGGAGCTTCGCGGCAGCCAGGGCTAGACCAAGGAGGGCGAGGATCACGCCGACGATACCGCCGCCGACGATCCAGGGGTTCGGGCTAGTGCTTTGCCCAACGGTGCCCGCGTCGACCATCGGCTGAGCTTCGTCAGTATTACCTTGAGGTACGATCGCAGGGGTAGTGCTTGGCTCCTGCGACGGCGTCACCACAGGAGGGGTCGCCGGTGCACTCACGATATTGCTGGTGCTGACCGACGGAGCCTTACTCGAACCGCCACGCACACCGGCACCTTGGCCGGAGACCTGGTTTTTCACGGTCGCACCGTTACTCGCGTTCTGATTTACCGTGACGCTATAGCTAATAGTGACCGTTGCTCCCACGGCAACAGGACCGGTCCAGCTCAGCTTGCCACCGCTAAGTGTGGCGGTTCCCGCACTAGCCGCGATAGACCCCGCATCGACGGTTGCTGCCCCGAGCACCCCGCTGAGATCATCGGTAATCGTAGCCGTGCTCAGATCAATGTTTCCGGTGTTCTTCGCCGTGATCGTGTAATTGATCTTCTGGCCGGGCTTGACCTTAGCGTTTGCGGGATCAGCGGTCTTCGTCACGGTCAAACCGGGTGTTGCAACAACAGCCGTCGCTGCACCAACAGGATCAACGATGTTAATACCGGCGTTACCACCAGCATGAGTGTATTTCTTCGAATTAGCCGGGTCAGTCAGCAGACGGCCGTCGTAGATCAGCGAACCAGTGAAGTAGTAGTAGCCAGGACCCGTGCTGCTCAAAACCGGGAGCGCGCTGCCACGCCCAGCCGTCGCGAAGGTTGCGGTTACCCCATAGCTTTGGCCATTCACGGGGTGCAAGATATTGATCCTGAAGGCATCGAGAGTTCCCGAAGGCGTACCGGCCGGGCTTTGCGCGTTACAGTCAATCGTGTAGTCCGTCCCCACAGTGAGCGGGGTTCCATTCGTAATCGGAAAAGTCGGATTTGGAACGAGAGCAGGCAGCGAGTACACCTTGATGCTCGTGCAATCACCAGTAATCCCGCCATGTGAAGGGACGGTCCCGATGCCACCGGAGCCTATCAACCCGGACAACTGATCAGGGGTAGTTTTCGAGACGATATCGAAGATCATCGAATTGTTCAAGGAGTCAGCGGCGTTGTAGGTAGCCGTGGTGTTCGCTACAAAAGCGTTCGACTGGCTACCACCGTTATCCCCCACCGGTGTAGTCCAGTAGTTTCCATACGTGAAGTTCGAGAGGTTTCCGGACGCAGTGAACGGGATGCTTACAGGGAAGCTTCTACTCCCAGCCTGAACCGTGCCGCTATAGGCCATACCAGCTACCGGGATGGTCGAGGGATCCTTAAAAGTGGCCCCGAAATGCAGGTCACCCTTGAGCTCGGTGTAGTTCGCCACCACCGCACCAAGAGTAATGATCGCGGTGCTACCCGAAGCATCGGCGGAATCAAGAGCGACCGTGCCAACAACGGTCCCATCGGAAAGCAAAACATTGCCGGCTTTGCCGATCAATGCCGTGAACTCAGCCGGGACCTTCACCGTGAACGTATCGCCAGGATTAGGCAGCATAATATCGAAGCCAGCCTTGATGCTGACCACCGGACCTTGTCGTGAGGGGGTTCCCCCGTAAGGTGACTCCAAGGTGACGGCTGTCACGGGAGACGTGCTGTCCAAGGAGGCGGCGTTCGCCGGTGCGGCTGTAATCGCGGCAACAGCCGCGGAAGTAACGAGTAATCCGGTCGTGGCGATTGCCAGGAATCGTCCCCGGATTGACGGTGATTTCATTAAAGTTCCCCTTTTGGACCAACATGATGCAGCGTCCCTGATCAAGACGCCCTAACTCATATAAGTACTTTGAGATCAGAAATCGTTACGCGCCGCCAAGGTGCTAGCGGTCGGTGAGCGGAACTATGCCTTGAATTTGGCCAGCAGAGGCGGACTGCATCAGATATTCGATGCTTCCATCCCCCTGCCCCGAGCCTTGCACAAGCACGAAGCCGATCCTGCCCTCGCTGGCACTCGAGGTGGATTGGCACTTCCACTGTCCAACGGCCCCGGTCCCGACGCATTTCCATCCGGGTGCCGCAGGAACACCACCACTGAGCTGATACGGACCTTTCACCGTGATGGTCATCGTCGTCGTGCCCGGTACAGTTCCTGCCGTAAGTTGAAAGCCCAGCAGAACGCGCCTGGTTGAACCAACTCCGGTCCCTGAGACCGTCACGCCGGTATACGGCAGCAATTTCGACGGCGCAAACACCGAGGAGGTCGGCGAAGCAGTTGAGGTCCCCGACGATGAGGAACTCGGACTAGCCGAGGTCGAGCCCATCGGCGATTGGGCTCCCGAAGCAGTGGGAGACGCAGATTGCAGAGCCACCCCATTGGGGTCATCGGGCGGCGCGGCGGATACATTGGGCTCAGGCAAGGTCAGTTGCCAAATGATCAGCCCGATGCACAGCAGTAACACCGAGCCCGCAGCGATTGCCAGCACCTGCCACGATCGTCTGCCCACAATAGCCGCGACGCGGGTGCTGTGGTCTTCGGAAGGAAGCAGGAAAGCCAAGCCCGTCACGGCAGGGAAAACCACGCCGCGCATGCCGATCTTGGTGTCATCAAGATAGCCCAACAGCCCATTACACCAATGACACTCTGCAGCGTGGGCGCGTAACTCCTCGTTGTCCTTTGCGCTCATGCCAGCCTGGACTAATAACTTGGCCTGATTCTTGAAGTTCTCACACTCCGGAAAGTTCTGCCGTGCAACGTAGTTATCGATGAAGTTTTCCCGGAGGCCACGCTTTGCCCGATTCAACAGCACCGAGACCGCGTTGGCTTTTATCCCGAGAAAGGGCGCCACCTCCCGCGGCTTAAGACCGTCAACCTCGGACAGCCACAACACGGATCGCCAGCGTGGCGGCAAATCGGTGAAGGACTTCGCCACCAACTCGGTCTCAGCCTGGCGAATAACCCGATTGTCATCGATGGTTTCCGTATCGATGACGGACAAATCATCGGTAGGTGTGGTCCGATTATTTACCAGGTTGTACCGCTGGGCGATCCTGGAAACCGCGGTCAGCAAATAGGGCCGAAAAGCCTCCCGAGGACCTTCCCCCGCTTGAATCCGTGCCAAAACATAGGTGAAGGCGTCGGAGAGCACATCATCGGCATCGCTGCTATTTCCGCAATACCGTCGCGCGATCCAATAGCCCTGCTGTCGATGACGGATAAATAACTTCTCAAAGGCCTCGACCTCGCCATCACGCGCGCGAACCAACAGCTCTTCATCACTTAGTCCCACTGCGCCCCCCGGCGTCACAACCACTAGCAGCACTTGGGCCACCCCAGATAACAAAGTATGGCCCACCAGCGGGAGTAGAACCAGCCAGCAGCGTCCAAAAGCAATATTTTTGCAATAAGCTATCGAGTTGGGACACCCGGGAAGTCTGTCGGTTCAGGCGAAGGCGAATACCCGAGGGCTTTGTGAATGTCTGAGTCAGCGCTTGAAGCGCAGCGTCACCAGCTGGAAGGGCCGCAGCATAAGCTCGACCGAATCGCTGCCCAAAACCACCCCAGTGGGAGCCTCGATCGCTTCCTCCAGCAGATCGGTTGCCTGCACAGAAAGCACCGGGAAACATGCCTTGAGCAAGCCGGTAGACCGCTCCCCCAGTGACTCATAGAGCCTGACAATCAGATCGCCGGATCCATCTTCGGCCAGCTTGACGGCCTCGATGACCAAGGCTGCATTGAAGACAGAGAAGAGTGGTTCCACCGGCTCCGCTCCGGCGATGGTGCGGGGTGCCAGATTGGTCCGGTAGCCTTCCTCAACGGCATCCGCAATGGCTGCGCCGGGTCGGATGGTCACGGTCAGTTCATGCTCGCCCTGATCGGAGTGCGGATCGGGCGATTTAGGCGCGCGCAATAGCGACAATCGCACCGAAGTGGTGGTGCCGCCGTCGGAATCTCTTACCGCCCGGGTGACGTCGTGGCCATAACTGGAACCATTGGAGACGGCCACCCCGTAGCCCGCTTCACCGACATGAATCCATCGATGCGCGCAGATCTCAAACTTGGCGGCTTCCCAGGAGGTATTGGTGTGCGTGGGGCGGAAGACATGGCCGAACTGAGTCTCGGACGCGCTACGGTCGGCCCGCACATCAAGCTCGAAGCCGAGTTTGAGCAGTTTCTGGCTTTCCTGCCAGTCAATCTGATTGACAATGCTGAGCGAGGGCGAGCCCGCAGCCAGGCTGATCCGCTGGGTCAGCGGTGAGGCGCCGATTAAACGCTCCACCACAACGACGGCGTCCCAACCGGCGCGTTCCAAAGTCACCGAGTGCGCTTCGGTGCAGTCGGTGACATTGCGGCGGTAGAACTCATCGATGTCCCAGGCATCCCAGGCATTCGGAGTGTCCCGATGCAGTTCCAAGCGGTTACCCACTCCGCCGGGTGCAATGGCTTCTCGACCGGTGGCGTAATCCATCAAGGAGGTGATCTGCCCATTACCGTCAATCACAGCGCGAACGATGGCATTGTCCAACACATAGCCACCATTAACCTCGGTGACTTGAACAGGAGAATCGCTAGTGACCTCGGGGGCAGCGGCGAGCGCCGGCACTCCGGAACGTTCGTGGGGCGTGGCGTTAAAGCTCAGCACGGTATCGCCCTCGCCAACCAACACCTTCATCGAGGCGGTGATGATGGCTTCCAGCTCGGTGGCGATAGCAGCGTAGTTCCGCTCGGCGTCCTGATGCACCCAAGCAATGGAGCTGCCCGGGAGGATGTCATGGAACTGCTGGAGCAGAACCAATTGCCATAACCGCTTCAGTTCCGCGGCCGGGTAGAGAGCGCCCTTCCGAACGGTGGCGGTAGCCGCCCACAGCTCGGCCTCCCGGAGCAGGTGCTCGCTGCGCCGGTTCCCCTTCTTGGTATTGGCTTGCGAGGTGTAAGTGCCACGATGCAATTCCAAGTACATTTCACCGAGCCAGACCGGCGGTGCCGGGTATTCCGCTTGAGCCTGCTCAAAGAAGCTCTTCGCGCTGCCCAACTGCACGGCGGGAGAGCCTTCCAATGCGGCGGTGCGATGCGCAGCCGCTACCATTTCACGGGTTGGTCCACCGCCGCCGTCGCCCCAGCCAAAGGGAACCAGGGAGATATTACTGTTTCCCTTTTCGCGGTAGTTGCTCTGTGCATGAGCCAGTTCGCGGCCGCTCAGCTCACTGTTGTAGGTATCGACTGGCGGGAAGTGGGTGAAGACTCGGCTGCCATCGATGCCTTCCCAGAGGAAGGTGTGGTGCGGCATCACATTGACCTGGTTCCAGGAAATCTTCTGGGTGAGGAAGTAATCGATGCCCGCCGAGGCCACGATCTGCGGCAGCGCCCCGGAGTAACCGAAGGAGTCAGGCAGCCAGGCCTCTTTACAGTCCACCCCGAATTCGCGGCGGAAGAAGCTCTTACCCTCCAGGAATTGCCTAGCCATCGCCTCGCTACCGGGCATATTGGTATCGGATTCAACCCACATTCCACCCACCGGAACAAACTGTCCGGCGGCAACCTTGACTTTGATCCGTTCGAAGAGCTCCGGGTAGAACTCCTTGATCCAGGACAACTGCTGAGCCGAGGAACAGGAGAAAACGAAGTCTGGGTGCTCGTCCATCAGGGCGATCACATTGGAAAAAGTTCGTGCGCACTTGCGAATGGTTTCGCGCACCGGCCAGAGCCAGGCCGAGTCGATATGCGCGTGTCCGGTGGCCACCACTCGGTGTGCCGAGGCATAGGCGGGCTGGCTAAGCACCTGAACGAGCGCTTCACGCCCTGCCTGCGCGGTGCCCGCAACGTCGTCGGGGTCCATTACATCGAGCATCCGCTCCAAAGCGCGCAAGATCTCATGCCGTCTGGGCAACTCCATCGGCAGCTCGTGCATCAACCCCGACAGCGTCCAGATGTCCTGTTTCAGTTCCCAGACGGTTTCATCTAGTTCGGCAATCGCTATGCTGCCCAGTTTGTAGAGCGGTTCGCTGCCTGCGGTGGCCTTATCGCCGATTGGATTGGGTTGGAAGGTCCAGCCTTGGGCGACGTCGGGGTTTGCGGCGGCTTCGATATAGAAATCGATGCTCCGATCCGGCTCCTCCGATCCGGAGAGCTGCTCGAGTGAAACATATTTATTCAACGGCGAAAGCGCCTTCGCTATGCTGCCGTCCTTACGCCAAGCTATGCCCTCGCACTGGAAGCCGGGCATCTCATTGCTGTAGCCGAGCTCCGCGACCACTTCAATCCGGCCGCCCGGCTCGCCGAAGGTCGCAGGCACCTCACCGGTGACATGCAACCATTTGGTGCTCCAAGGGGCACCCCAGGACTCTCCCTGCTGCACTGCTTGATAATCCTGGCCTATCGCTTCGGCAAAGGGCACCGGTTCGTCCGGCACGTCCCACGCGGTCACGGTGAGCGGCAGGGATTTACGGTAGAGCGCCCGGTCTAGGCGTTCGCGGACAAAGCGGTCTAGACGTGCCTCGGTGAGACGACGATCATCGTGCACAGATTCTCCTACGAACACACAGCGGGTTTTTATCTTTGGGATGTACTTAATAGAGCCTAATGGCGTTTTTTCGATTACGCCACCGGAGTTGGCTAAAACTTAGCCTATTCACATGAAATATTCACCGCAAGCCGTCACCTTTCACCAATCAGCGACTAATAGTCTCGGCAATCAGCTCGACCCGCTCCGAGCCCGTGTAGACATTAAGCGAGGTCCCTCGGCTGAAGCCCACCAGGGTAAGACCCAATTGCTTTGCCAGTTCCACGGCCAACGACGACGACGCGCTCACCGCGGCCAGCATCGGGATGCCAGCCATTGCGGCCTTCTGCACTAATTCAAAGGAAGCCCGACCGGAGACCTGCAGAACCGTCCCGCTCAGCGGCAGCTTGTGCTCTCGCAACGCCCAACCCACCACCTTATCCACGGCGTTGTGTCGGCCCACATCCTCGCGCAGGCAGAGCAACTCCCCTTGAGCCGTGAACAGTCCGGCGGCATGTACTCCGCCGGTCTTGCTAAAGAGTTTCTGGCCCGCACGTAATCGCTCCGGTAATTCAGCCAGAGCGCGCGCGGAGAGTCGGAGTGGATCATCGGCTGGGGCAAAGCGAGAGGACTTGCGGATTGCCTCAATCGAAGCGGTTCCACAGATTCCACAAGAACTAGTGGTGTAGACATGCCGGTGCAGATCAGGCACCGAAACGTCCGGCCGGAGTTGAGCCTGGACCACATTAAAGGTCTGCCTGCCATCCTCATCCTCGCCTGCGCAGAACCGCAAGGAGATGAGTTCATCGGCTGCTCCGATCACCCCTTCCGAGACCAGGAAGCCCGCGACCAGGTCAAAATCATCCCCGGGGGTTCGCATCGTCACGCTAAAGGGATCTTCGCCAATCCGGATTTCCAGTGGTTCTTCGGCCGCAAGCACATCCTCCCGCTCGCTGGAGCGCACCGTGGAGGCGCCGCCGTCGAGCGTTAATCGTGTCACTCGCACCCGCTGTATTAACCTGCTCACGGGATAAGCCTAGACTGAACCATGAGCAAAGCTCCTCGGCATGGCATCGACGAATCCGAACTCAGCATCAAGGGGCCGAAGAAGACCTCGGTAGGCATCCCAGGGGTGCTACACGCGCTGCAAATCTCAATGGAGCAGATGGGGCCGCTCCGCTCAGCCGAGACGCTCTTGCGGGTGAACCAGAAGGATGGTTTCGACTGCCCAGGCTGCGCCTGGCCGGAAGGCGATAAGCGACATGTCGCCGAGTTCTGCGAAAACGGGGCCAAAGCGGTCGCCGAGGAAGCAACGAAAAGACGAGTCAGCCCGCAGTTCTTCGCCGAGCATTCGGTTGCCGATTTGCTGCAACAAGATGATTATTGGCTCGGTCAGCAGGGCAGACTCACCCATCCCATGCTTCTCGACGAGGGCGCTAGCCATTACCGCCCGGTCAGTTGGGATGAGGCCTTTACGTTACTTAGCGATGAATTGCTCAGCCTAGACTCCCCCGAGCAGGCTGTTTTCTACACTTCCGGGCGAACCAGCAATGAGGCAGCCTTTCTCTATCAGCTGATGGTCCGCGGCCTAGGCACCAATAATCTGCCGGACTGTTCAAATATGTGCCATGAATCCTCCGGCTCGGCACTTGTCGAGACCATTGGAATTGGCAAGGGCTCCGTCTCCCTGGAGGACATCCACCAAGCCGAGCTAATCCTGATCGCTGGGCAGAACCCCGCCACTAACCATCCCCGGATGCTCTCCGCCCTGGAGAAGGCCAAGCGCAACGGCGCACGCATTATTGCCATTAACCCGCTACCAGAGGCCGGGTTACTGCGCTTCGAGAATCCGCAGACCATCCGCGGCCTAGTTGGTGGCGGCGTGGCGATCGCGGATCAATTCCTGCAAATCCGGTTAGGCGGGGACCAAGCGCTCTTCCAGGCCCTGGGCAAATGCCTAGTGGATGCGGGCGCCTTGGACCGCTCCTTCATTGAGCAGTACACCATTGGTTTCGAGGAATACCAATCCGGTTTACAAGACCTGGATTGGGCCGAGGTGCTCACCGCCACCGGCCTCACCGAAGAGCAGATCCGGGACACCGCGACGGCTTTGATGGCCTCACAGCGCACCATCGTCTGTTGGGCAATGGGCCTTACCCAACACAAGCATTCGGTGGCTACCCTCCGGGACGTGGTGAATCTGCTTCTGTTACAAGGGAACATCGGCAAGGTCGGGGCAGGGGTTTGCCCGGTGCGTGGTCACTCCAATGTGCAGGGTGACCGGACCATGGGCATCTTTGAGAAGATGCCGGAAAGCTTTCATGCCGCCCTGGATGCCGAGTTCGCGTTCAGCTCCCCTCGCAAGCACGGCTTCGATACGGTAGCTGCTATCCAGGCCATGCGGGCTGGGCAGGTACGGGTCTTCATGGGTATGGGTGGCAACTTTGTCAGGGCGACCCCGGACACTGAGGTGACCGAAGCTGCGCTGCGCAACACCTCGCTCACCGTGCAGGTCTCCACCAAGCTCAATCGTTCTCATCTGGTGACCGGACGCAGAGCGCTCATCCTGCCCACTCTGGGTCGCACCGAAAAAGACAGCCAGTCCGGGGGTGAACAGCGCGTTACGGTGGAAGATTCTATGAGCGCGGTGCATGCCTCACACGGCAGGTTGCGACCGGCCTCCGCCGAGTTGCTCTCCGAGGTGGCCATTATTGCGCGACTTTCGGAAGCGCTCTTCACCGATCATGAAGGCAAGAGTAGGCCAGGTGCCCCAGTAGCCAGCTGGGGCTCCCTGAGCGGGGACTACGGGCAGATCCGCCAACACATCGCCGCCGTGGTGCCGGGATTCTCCGATTACGAGCAGAAGATCGATCGGCCCGGAGGCTTTGTGCTGCCCCATGGACCTCGGGACGAGCGACAGTTCAGCACCCCGAGTGGTAAAGCCGTTTTCACCGCAAATCAGTTGGAGTTCCCACGAGTGCCCGCGGGCCGTTTGCTCCTCCAGACGCTCCGCTCCCATGATCAATACAACACTACGATTTACGGCAAGGATGATCGCTATCGTGGGGTCTACGGAGGCCGCCGGGTGGTGCTGGTGAATGCCGAAGACCTGGCCGAACTCGGCTTCGCCGAGGCCGAAGAGGTTAATCTGGTCTCGGAGTGGACCGATCCGGATTCCGGTGTGCTCAGCGAGCGCCGCGCGGAAGCCTTCCGTTTGGTGCCGTATTCGACGCCGCGGGGCTGTGCCGCCGCCTACTATCCGGAGACCAATGTGCTGGTGCCGCTCGAATCAACCGCGGATATTAGCGGCACCCCAACCTCTAAGGCCGTCGTGATTCGGCTGGAGCACCGCTCCTCCTAGGTTTCCTGGCTGAGCCTTTTGGCGGTTCTTTGAGTGCACACCGTCAAGGCGTTGACCAGGGCAAGGGCAAAACCTGCACCGACTCCCCCATCCGCACTCCGTGCGGTGGTACCACCATGATGCCCTCGGCCTGAACCAGGCCACGCAGCATGGCCGCTTCGACCTTGGACACCGGGGAAGCCAGGCCATAGAGTTCCCGATACGGCATCAATCGGGTACGCCCGGCCAGGGGCTCGAAAGCAACACCACAGGCCAATTGGCCGATCTCCGGCAATGCCTCGCCGTTCAGGCCCGCCAGCAGGGGCTGCGCCAAGGTCAGCAAGCCGATAAAAGCAGCTAACGGATTTCCCGGTAACCCCACCAGGAAACGTGGGCCGGAGCCTAGCTCGGGTAAGGCGGCAAGAAAGCTAGGGGCCCCGGGCCGCATCGAAACGCCATCCACGAGCAACTCGGCGCCGATCTCTGCGAGCGCCCGGTGCAAATAATCGGCGTTCGAATGGCCGGTGCCGCCCGTGCTAATCAGCAGCTGCCCATCGTCCTCGGAAAGCGCCGCCACGGTAGCCGGTAGCTCGTCGCTTAGCCGTTGCTGTCCGGTCACCACACCCCCGAGCATTTCAACTGTCCAGGCCAGTTGCGGACCGAAAACATCGCGAACTTGCCCCGGCTCCGGCAACCCGGTTTCGATGATCTCATTACCTGTCAGCAGAAGCCGCACCTTCGGTTTTCCACCCACGGTAAGTTCGTCCACCCCAGCCAGCGCGCCAAGCGCCAGCCGGGCTGGGTTCAAAATCGACCCTGCTTCCAGCAAAACTTCGCCCGCACCGGCCTCTTGGGCTCGCCGTCGAATATGCTGGCCGGCCTTGGGCTCGCCGGGAGCCGCCGTCGTACTCAGTCCCAGCACTGCTAAGCCCTCACCATCTACGGTTTCTTCGCCGCTTTCGCTGCGCAGGACCGCTTTGGCTCCCGGTGGCAACACTCCACCGGTCAGGATCGGGCTAGCTTGGCCGGGATAGAGCCGCTCACCCGGCGGAGCGAAGATCCAGGGGGCACTGCCGCTGACCGCCCAGCCATCCATCGCCGCGGAATCGAAATGCGGCAGGTCCTGTAAGGCTCGCACCTCGGAGGCTAGGGTACGGCCCCCGGCCGCAGCCAAGGGGATTTGCTCATCGGGCAAGCTGGCGGCCGCCTCAAAGGCGAGCTGTCTAGCCTCAAGCCAATCGTGTTTAAGTCGAATCTCAGGCATCGCGCGCCAGAAGCACTTGCCGTGCCGCTTCGATGGCTGAACGCATGGCGAGGTCATCCGAGGCTTGACCGCTTCCGGCGGCCAAGCCTGCCGCGAAACCTGCGATAAAGGTGGTCAGTGGGGCTGCCGGTCGGACCACGCCGTGCGCGGCTTCTCCGGCCAGGGCCAGAACGGCCTGAATATCCACCGGGGTTCCCGAGATCTCCAGTTTCGCCAGCAACTCGCTGCACCATGCATCCAGAATCGCTTGCTGTTCCATTCACTGCCCTTTCTCAATGCCCCACTGTGCCGCATCGGCCCACTCATCGATGTCTTCCGCCGAGCGACCGGGTGCCAGGACTCTGGCAAGCTCCAGCCTAGCAATGACCGCTCCCAGTCTCTGGCTGGAATTGCCGGAGGCGATCACCTGAGCCACAGCGCGGCGGAGTGCCGCAACCCGGTAGAGCCCCAGCAAAAACTGATCTCTACCCTCAGAGTCCTGCAAAAGCACCCCGTCGGGTCCTGGGGCTGCCTGCAATAGTGCTCTCACTCCCTCGGCAGCGGCTGGTTGATCGCTGGCTAGCAGCAGGACGAAGCCCGGGCCGAGGTGCGGTAGGGCGGCGGCCAGCGCGGCTACCGGGCCGCTGAAGGGCGGGTCTTCCCGGGCCCACCGAACTGCCTCGGCTCCGGGCAGGCCGGAAAGCAGAGGTCTCAGTACGACGGCGTCACCCACCACCACGGTAGCTTCACCGCTACCGGCCGAGACCTCCCAGACCTCGGAGAGGAGCCGGGCGAGCAGTGGGGTCCCTTGGTAGTTCAGCCCAGCTTTCAGGACGCCGCCCAGTCGGCTCCCTTTACCCCCGGCAAGCACCGCGAGGGCTGGCGACTCAGGCAGCGGATTCACTGAGGAAGGAATCCCACTCCGGTGTTGGCTTTTCCAGTTCGCGGATCTGCCAGTGCCCGCTTCGCGGCGCCCGCGGGGTCAGACGTAGTTGCCAGTTCATTTCGGCGGGGGTGTGATCACCCTTCAGGTTATTGCAACGCAAGCAGCAAGCCACCAGGTTCTCCCAACTATGAGCACCGCCGCGAGACTTGGGGTGTACATGATCTATTGTGCTCGCGGATTTGCTGCAATAAGCGCATCGGTGTTCATCCCGGCGCAGCACACCACGGCGACTGACCGGTACCTCACGGTTGTACGGCAAGCGAATATATCTGTTCAACAGGATCACCGAGGGGCGTCCTAAAATCTCCTGCGGACCCACCACGGGATCGTCGCCCTCGGCTAGAACAGAGGCTTTGCCTGCCAGGACAAGAATCAGCGCCCGGCGGAAGGTAACCACCGCCAGCGGCTCATAACCAGCATTCAGAACAAGAGTACGCATAGGCGTCGTCCCTCTTCGCTGACCCGGAGTCGTCTCGGCAAAGCCGGCTGCCCTGTCGCAGCTCCAGATCTTGAACTCAACACCAGATTATGCGGAAGTGCCCGGAATGGGCGAATTCTGATATCCCCGCCGTGGACGTGTCGGGGAAAATTCATCGACTGGCAACCTGCAAACGCCCGCTGATACGCAGCATTTTTGCCGTTGTAGCACTAGAGGTGGATATCCGGCGGATTGGTGCCGCCGATCACTTCCAGGTTCTCGAATTCGATCTCCGCACCGCAGCTGGCACAGGTCGCGACGGCATGGAGCTCGGCTCCGCAGTCGTGCCGGAAGATTGCGGTCTGCTCACCACCGCGACACCAGTTGTCGCCCCACTCTTTGAGCGCGAGAAGCACTGGCATGAGATCACGACCCGCTGCAGTAAGCACGTACTCGTCGCGCGGAGGGCGCTGGCTGTACTGCCTGCGCTCGATGACACCTACCTCCACGAGAGTGCTCAACCGGCTGGCGAGCAGGCTGCGTGGTGCTGCAAGCTGCGCGATGAGGTCCACAAACCGCCGGTTGCCGTAGAAGAGCTCACGCACGATCGCCAAGGAGTACCGGTCGCCGAGCACCGCCAGGGCATCAGTGATCGAGCACTCTCTTGGTGTCGGTTTGAAATCTGGACTCATTCAGCTAGGCTACCTCACGGAGTCAGTCCAGATTTCGAACCAACTACTCAAGGAAGACATTCCATGCCGGAGCAGATCCTCACTACCCGCCGCGTCCTGATCGACGGCGAATATATCGTCAACCACTCTCTCGCGAGCCAAGATGGCCAGCCCGTTGCCGTCCGCTTCGACCTTTTCCGTACCAACGGCGACGTCGTTCTCCAGCACTGGACGGACGAGGAGCCTTGGCAGCAGGAGACTGCCAACGGGCATACCCAGATCGATGGGCAGTCGGCTATCAACCTAGCCGCCGACACCGAGGAGACGCGCCGCATTGCCATCGCCACGGTCCAGGCGATCCTCGTCAACGCCGACTATTCCGACATCCCCGCCCACCTTGCCGGGGAAGACTACCTCCAGCACAATCACCGCTTCGCCGACGGCGTCTCCGGCCTGGTCGCTGCCGTGACAGCGCTCGCTCAGCAAGGCATCACGATGAAGTATGACGGCATCCGCCAGGTCGTCGCTCAGGGCGACTTCGCTTATCTGCGCTCCGAGGGCATGTTCGGCGGACAGCCGTTCGTGTTCCATGACCTGTTCCGCGTCGCCGCCGGTCGCTGCGTCGAACACTGGGACGTCATGGTCCCGGCGGTGCGCTCATGACCGGCACGCTCGGGTACGACGTCCTCATCCTCGAGCCCATCCCTCAAAACGTCGATACGTTCGTACCCAACGGCGACCGATTCATGTGGTCACCGCAGTCAACGATCCTCATCTACGGTGAACGGAATGCGATCCTGATCGACCCGCCGTTCACAACTAAACAAGGTCGTCAGGTCGCCGACTGGATCAATGCGAGCGGGAAAAACCTGACCCACATAATCGCCACCCACGGGCACGGCGATCACTGGTTCACGGCCCCGGCACTCGCCGAGGAGTTCGGAGCTCAGCTGGTGGCCAGCCAGGGCACCATCGACCTCATGCGCTTGCAGGTCGAGCAGCGATCGGTGAGCTGGGATATCCTCTTCCCCGGTCAGATCGGTGAAACGCCAATTACCGCAATCGTGCCTCAGGACCTCACGATTAACCTAGAAGGCCACCAGGTCCGCATTGTCGAGGTCGGTCACAGCGACACCGAAGACACGACCGTGATCCACGTCGCGGACCTCGAATTGGTTGTTGGCGGGGATGTGATCTACAACGGTGTCCACCAGTACCTCTCCGAGTCGGCGGGCGGCGGACTGGAGAAATGGCTGACCGCAGTCGATCTGGTCGAGGCGCTCGAGCCAAGGCTCGTCGTCTCGGGTCACAAGAATCCGGCCCTCGACGACGACGCGCCGCGGGCAATCCGCGAGACCCGGGAATACCTCACGACCGCGCGTTCCCTACTCCCCCGCTCCGCAACAGCTCGGGACTTTTTCGACGCGATGATGGAGCGCTTTCCCGACCGACTCAACCCGACAGCGCTGTGGATGAGCGCGTCTGCGCTCTACCCAGAGAGCTAAGCTCCCTTTCTGGGACAATTGAAGGCCCTGAGCGATCAGGAACCCGGTGATCTCAAAACAAGAGGGCCCCCACCATAACGGTGAGGGCCCTCTAAGTTAATGCGCTAATCAGTGACCGATAGCGATGAAAACCGGTCCGCTGCCAACATGTGCGGAGAACAGCGCCGTGGTGTAGCCGTTCCAGCCGCCGTGTACGGCCATGCCGTTGCCAACGTAAACCGCGATATGAGCCTGACCGCCACCGCCGTTGGCGTAGTAGATCAGATCGCCGGGCTGAGCTTCGCCCTCGCTGATGGTACGGCCCAAGGACAGGTAGCCGGCCGGCCAGCCGTGGTAGAAGATGCCCGCAGCAGCCAGCGAGTTGCTGGCCAGAGCGGTGCAGTCCTGAGCCACGCCGAGCTGGGCATACGCCGCAGCCGCGATGGTGGCGCCAATGCCGCTCTTCTGGGGGGTCGAAGTCTTGGTGCTGGCCGCCGTCGTGCTAGCCGCCGGAGCGGTCTGAGCTGCCGGAGTGGTGGCCGCAGCCGCCTGCTGCGCCGCAGGGGTAGTAGCTGCCGGAGCGGCTTCTGCGGTCTGAGCTGCCGGAGTGGTGGTGTTGCTCTCCGCGGCAATAACGGGAGCGGCGATCTCGCTGACCGGCACGGAAGAGGAAGTCTTCGGCGCCTGGAAGGAGATCTGGACCTTCGAGGAGGCGGTGACTGCGGGAGCCAATGCCTGAACTTCCAGGGTGGAGGTGTTGGTGTCCGGCTGAACCTCGGTCGGCTGTGCAGCGTTAGCGGCCAGCCCCGTGGTCAGTACCAGGCCGGAGGCGGCGGCGATAACAGCTGCTTGACGGCCGACCCCACCGGCGTTGTCACTGACAGCCTTGGCGATAACAGCGATGGAGCTGGTCTTAGTGATCGCGGCGCGATGCCGTGCGATCCCTTCACGATTACTCATGAATGCTCTCTTTCAATATTCCTCGGGCAAAGATGCGATTACTTGCTTTCGGTCTGCAGCGGTTTTTCTCATGCGAGCCGCCGCGCCCGCGTTTCAAGCAGTTAGGGCATGGTGTAGAAAACAGCCGAGCCGACGGCCGAAACCGAGGTCAGCAGAGTTCCATCAGAGGGGTTCAAAGCGCCAATTTCCATACCATTACCGACGTAGACAGCAACGTGTGATCCACCGTTCTGAACCACCAGGTCGCCGGGCTTAGGGGTCGTGGTCTGAACCATTACGCCCCACTGGTTGGTGCGCGGGATGGAAATACCGGCCTGTGCGTAGGCCCACTGGACGAAGCCGGAGCAATCCCAACCGGTGACCGGGCTGGTACCGCCGTAAACGTAGGCGTGGCCGATGCCTGCGTAGGCAGCTGCGGCGACGCTAGAGTGTCCACCGGAAACCGCGGCAGCCTGCGGTGCGGCAGCCTGCTTGGTCTGTGTTGCGGCCTGCTGAGGCTGCGCAGCCTGGGTAGTAGTCGTGGTCTGAGCCGCGGTGGTGGTTGCGGCCTCAACGGTCTGCGACTGCTCAACGGTCTGCGACTGGACGGCAACCTCAGGAGCCTCAACGACAGGAAGAGTGGCGTTAGCCACGACCTGCGAGAACTTCAGGGTCAAATTGCTCGGAGCCGAAACCTGCTGGGCAACCTCGGTGGTGATCCGACTGGAGTTTGCTTCCGAAGCGGTTCCCTGATCTGCGTTGGCAACCAGTGCCGGCAGGCCAATGCTGGTAACCAAGCCGGTGGCCACGGCCACAACGGCGGCCTGACGACCGAAGCTTCCAGCATTTGATGAGACAGCCTTAGAGATAACACTCAGCGGGCTAGAACTGACATTGGCAGCACGATGGCGACCGTTAGATGCCTTTGAAGACACGTTTGACCTCTCCCAAAGCCTGCGAGGTAAGCTGTCGGATTCGGATGGGAGTCACCCGGCCGCTTCCATCCATGAGCCTGAACTCATGGACCTCAGCGGCTTCACCCCTAGGACTTCTCGAAAGAAGCCCGCATATGGTTCCCCCGTCTCTGCCAGACGAATGTTGCGAACGGATCCCGGAACAGTGGCAGAGCTAAGCTATCCGCCCGAGAACGCCAACTTCCTAGAGACCTTGGCGCAGCTTCAACGGTACAGGAGGTTCCGTGGAATGTCACATTCCGATCACGGAAAAGTTATTTTGCTTATTTGGCCGTAACTTCTTAGTAATTAGTCCAGCAAGCGGTGTGATTCTAGAGCCAACCCAACGGGTCAACGGTCTTGTCGTTGACCATCACCTCGAAGTGCAAATGGCAGCCGGTGGAGGCGCCGGTGCTGCCGCTCAGGGCGACCTGGTCACCACGATTGACCTTCTGCCCCACCTTTACGGTGAGCGAACTGTTGTGGTTATAGGAGGTGGAAAGACCATTCCCGTGATCGATCACCACCCGGTTCCCACCGCCACCGTTGTGCCAGCCAGCGAAGGTCACCGTACCGCCGGCAGCGGCGAACACCTCGGTGCCACAGGCAATCGCAAAGTCCTGACCGGTATGTAATTCGCCCAGGGCACCGGTCAGTGGGTTGACGCGATAGCCGAAGGGAGAGCTGGGCACCAGCGTGCGCAGCGGAGCGGACAGACTGCCCTTCGCGGCGGCAGGGGTTACCTCGGCCGCCGAAACACTCAGCGTCTCGTGCAACTTGCCATCGGGATCCGGGGAGCCGGTGGAACCCGGTTGAATGAAGCTCAATTCCGCATCAGGAGCCGCAGTTACCGCACCAAAACTACTCTCCGCCACCGATTCGGGCTGGCTTTGCGGCGCTGCCAGATTGGCGGCTGCGCTCGGCACCACAACGGCGAGCGCCAGCGAAGCGGCCGCCAAGACGATTCCAGCACGCTGCACGGTCTTGGGTGAACGCAAGGCTCCCAGCGAACGCGAAGCGCCACGATGAGTCGTGGCGGTTTGCGCTCGACGGCGACCACGTTCCGGAACGCTTGGAAGGTCTCGTTGAGTGAGGAGTTCCACCGCGGACTGTTGGCCAAGGGCGGGCTGGGCCGATTCGATCCGGGCCCTGGCCTGGCGGGCAGCATCGCGCGGTCGTTCGAGCGGGACGGAAGGCTCGACTACTGCCACAACAGGTCTCGCACTGCGGCGTCCGTGTTGCGGGTGCGCGGGAACACTCAAGGGTTGGTCCTCTCTAGAACACTTGCGAGGTTAGCTGTCGGATTCGGGTCAGAGAGCGACCCGGCTTCCGGTCAGAGACACCGATACAGTGTGAACTTTGACCAGAAACTTCACCCCAAGGCCGGTGTGTACCGGTCGGTTGTGGTTCCCCCGTCCTTGCCTGAACTGAAAAATCTCCCGAATCAGAGGCAAGGCTCAGTGCTGATTGGGCTAGCGCCTAGATTGCGACGCCAAGGCATTACTATACGTTATTTGGCGGTTTGATAACAGTTCGTTATACAACCGGCGACGGCTCAGTCAATGGAGACGAAAACGTGCACGGCCACCTCGGGAGGCAATTCGAGAGCCCCCTCGACGCCCGGAACGCGTACCGAGATGTATTCGCCCACCTGTTCAAGCGAGACCTTGGTTCCCGGCCTCAGCCCGGCTTCATCCAATTGGCCGAGTAGTTCCGGGTCAACCTGGATCCGCTCGGACAGCCTGCCGATCACCACTTTAGATTCCGGCCGATAACTCTCCATAGCGGAGACCATATTCACCACTCCATCGGTGAATTCCTGCGCTTTACGCCCGCCGAAGGACTCCAGGCCCGGAATCGGATTGCCGTAGGGCGATTCCTTTGGATGCCCCAGCAACTCAAAGAGCTTGGCTTCGACCTGCTCGCTCATCACATGCTCCCAGCGGCAGGCTTCTTCGTGCACATAAGCCCAATCGAGCTTGATCACATCGGAGAGCAGTCGCTCGGCGAGCCGGTGTTTACGCATCACGCTAGTAGCCCGGTCGCGGCCCAGTTGGGTGAACTCTAGATGCCGATCACCGGAAACCACCACCAGGCCGTCACGTTCCATCCGCGCGATGGTCTGTGAAACTGTCGGGCCTGAGTGGTGCAGGCGCTCGGCAATCCGGGCCCGTAGCGGCACGATCAGTTCCTCTTCAAGCTCCAGGATGGCTTTTAGATACATCTCTGTAGTGTCAACTAAATCAGCAGTCACCTGAATAACGCCCCTCGCCTGTGCTCGCCTACACTCAAAACCTGTCTCTAACTTAGCTTGCCCGGCTATCGGCTGAAAATCCTTCAGACCCTAGCTAATGGCAGAATAAAGAGAGCCAGCCGTCCGACACTGAGCGAGCCCGGTCACTCCGGGCCGGAAAATCCTGGAGTTGCCGTGACCGATCCCGCAGCCGCGTTGAGCATTCCCGCTGACCTTTTACCCGCAGACGGCCGATTTGGGGCGGGCCCGTCCAAGACTCGCCCCGCACAACTTGAAGCCCTGACCGCGGCCAGCCGAACAATACTTGGCACCTCACACCGGCAAGCTCCGGTGAAGAATCTGGTCGGCGAGATTCGCGCTGGACTGGCAGATTTCTTCCAAGCACCCGAAGGTTACGAAGTTATTCTCGGGGTTGGCGGTTCAACCGCGTTCTGGGACGTGGCCAGCTTTGGCTTGGTCGAACGCAAGGCACAGCATCTTAGTTTCGGCGAGTTCGGTTCTAAGTTCGCCACCGCCACCGATAAGGCTCCGTTCCTGGAGGCTTCCTCCATTATTAGCTCAGCGCCGGGCAGCAGCCCGAGCCCCGTCGCCGAGTCTGGTGTGGACAGCTACGCCTGGCCGCACAACGAGACCTCTACCGGAGTCTCCACCACCGTACAGCGGGTGGCCGGTGCTGATCCCGGATCGTTGTTGCTGATTGATGCTACTTCTGCGGCGGGCGGCCTGGCCGTCGATGTTTCGCAAAGCGATGTCTACTATTTCGCGCCACAGAAAAATTTCGCTTCCGACGGCGGCCTCTGGCTTGGGCTGTTCTCCCCCGCTGCGCTGGAGCGGGCGGAGCGGATCAACGCGGGAGATCGCTGGATCCCAGACTTTTTGAATCTACAGACCGCGATCGATAACTCCCGGCTGAACCAGACCTATAACACTCCCGCGCTCAGCACCTTGGTGACCTTGGCGGAGCAAGTGCGCTGGCTCAATGAACAAGGCGGGATGGAATTCGCTGCCTCCCGCACCGCCGATTCGGCTAGCCGAGTTTATGGCTGGGCCGAAGCTTCCGAAGTGGCCACACCTTTCGTCACAGACCCTGCCGACCGTTCGAAGGTCATTGCCACCATCGACTTTGATGATTCGGTCGATGCCGCTGCGGTGGCCAAAACGCTGCGTGCTAACGGCATCGTTGACGTCGAGCCTTACCGAAAGCTCGGCCGTAACCAGCTGCGGATCGCGACCTTTGTCTCGATCGATCCCGAGGACATCAGCGCTCTGACCCGCTGCATCGACTACGTAATCGAGAACTCCTAGCCCAGGCTTAAACGCCGAGTGTGGAGATCTGCACCTTAAACAGGGTCTAAGACGTGCAGATCTCCACACTCGGCGGAAGGCACTCGGCGGAAGCTCGGAAAGCTAGGCTTCGTCGTCCGGCTCGGTCCCGGCTTCCACCGGCTCAACTTCCACCGGCTCAACTTCGGAGGCTTCCGCGAGCACGGTTTCCGAGACCTCAGCTTCTAACGGCTCGGCGTCTTCCGGGCGGACCCGTTCCGACCACGGCAACCACTGGGGCGCCAGCACCGAATCGTCGCTCGGCAGCAAACCCACTTCGCTCACCGTCGCCTGCTTGGCGCGCGGCGCGCGGGCTAGTACGGCGAACCATTGCCAACCCTGGTATCCAGGCTGCGTGCATTCAAACAACTGGGTAACCGCCCGCTCGCCTTCGCTGCGAGCCGCGAGGTGCGCACCAATGTGTTCCGGCTTGGCGATCGAGAGGATTCCTTCCCGAGCCACCTCGACGGCGGCGGCCAGCACGGCATCGGGCTTACCCACCCGCCAGATCGGCACACCATAGCGCTGCACCGGTTTCTCGGCGGCCTTAGCGGTCTCAGGCATCGAGGTCACTGGCCACGGCCCGCAACACTGCGGCGACCTTGGACCCGCTGGCCTTATCGGGGTACTTACCCTTCTGCAGGCCATTGGCGGTGTGTTCCAGCAGCTTGATCAGGTCCTCGACAATCACCGCCATATCTGCAGCTGATTTGCGGCTGGACTTCGCCACCGAAGGCGGCGCATCCAAAATCCGCACGCTGAGTGCCTGGGCACCTTTCTTACCGTCCGCAACACCGAATTCCATCCGGGTGCCAACCTTCACTTCGCTCACTCCAGCGGGCAGCGCGTTGGCATGCAGGAAGACTTCCTGACCGTCGTCGGAGGCCAGGAACCCAAAACCTTTTTCGTTATCGAACCACTTCACCTTGCCGGTGGGCACGTTACTTACCTCTTCACACTCAATGGTTTGTCCTTATAGATTAGCCGCTTTAGCCGCTGTTAGCGTTAAGCCATGACGCACAGCAGCCCGGAGTCCACAGCCTTAGGCTGGCGCTTGGTCAATCTCACAGCCTTGGCCCTGGCAATACTCGGAATCGGCGTGCTGGCTTATCTGGTGGTTATCAGGCTCTCCGGCGGCGAAACCTGGGCTGGGCTCAGCTGGATCGTGATGGCAAGCCTACCGCTAGCCTTCGTCTTAATGGCTGCCTCAATCCTGCGGGCCATTCGCCGCCGTCGTAACTTATAACTACCTTCCTTCAAGCACGGACTATAGCTAATGCCCGGTTCCCGGTAGCTTTAGAAGGATGTCCTCCATTCGAGCACTGAGTCAGGAGCTGGCGGCCCGCAGCGATGCGGCCCTCCGCGAGCTTTTCCTGGCGCGCCCCGACTTGGTTTCCCCGCCGGTGCCGGATTTCGCCGCCCTTGCGGCGCGAGCCTGCGCCAGGATCAGCGTGCAACGAGCGCTGGACACCTTGGATACCCCGCACCTGCAAGTGCTTGAGGCCGTACTGGTTTACCACGAGTTCTCCGAACAGCCCGCGGCTAACTCCGCCACCCTCAAAGCACTCATCACCGGCAGCTCCAAAGCCGGAGTGGAGAAGATCCTTCGTGATCTGAACTCGCTGGCCTTGCTCTACCGGGATTCGGGCGGATTCTCCCCGGTTAGCAGCCTTTACGAAGTGATCGGGGCGCATCCGGCGGGGTTGGGGCGCAGTTATAGCGAGTTGGCTCGCCCCGCCCAGGACTGGATGCGCACGACGGCGGCCGGGTTGGGTTTGGAGAATACGGAACCGGCGCAGGCACTCGCCGCGCGCTTCGAACAGCAGGATTGGTGGTCCGCGCTACTCGCCGAGGCCCCGGAGAAAACCATCGAGCTGCTGGCTAGATTTGAGGAGGGCCCGCTCGGCCTGGTGCCCAAATCCCGTCGCTCCTCGCGCGCGGGACAAGGGGCCGACAGATCGCCCAGCCCGCTGGACTTCCTGCTTGATCACGGCATTCTAGTGCCGCTCGACGCCGAGCACGTTGAGCTCCCGCGGGAGGCCGGAATAGCCTGGCGCGAAGGCCGACTGATAAGCCACTTTGAGTCAAAACCGCCGATAGCGCACACCGTCTCCGCGAGCGCCGCCCGAAGGGACAATGCTGCCCTGGGTTCCATTGCCGAAGTGCTGCGTGAAATTGGCGTGCTGCTGACCGCAATTGCCCAGCAACCGCTACCCACGCTGCGCACCGGCGGTGTGGGCGTGCGAGCGCTACGACCGCTCGCCCAGCAGCTAGAGAGCGATGTCAGCCGGGTCTCGGTGCTTCTCGAACTCTCGGCGGCGGCCGGATTAATCGTGCTGGATGCAGATACCTCAAGCTGGACGGCGGAGCTGGCTTGGTGGGATTGGCCGCGCGAAGAGCAGTGGCTGCGCTTGGCCCTGGGCTGGCTGCGATTGCAGCGCTCCCCCGCGCTGGTCGGTCAAGCGGTACCGGGCGGCCAAGGAACCATCAATCTGCTGGCAGCCGAGGGCCGGCGGGCGGATGCTCCACAATTGCGCCAACTACTCCTGCAGACTCTCGCCCAACTCACCGAAACCTCCGCCGCCGAGGCAGTGATCGCCGTCGAACCTGACTCACTGCTGGCCAGCGTCAAATGGCAACGCCCGCGGCTCTGGCGCAGGTTGCGCAGACTGGCTCCCGGAATCCTGGCCGAAGCCGAATTGCTAGGTCTCACCGGCTCAGGAGCGTTAACGGACTTCGGGCGGCTACTCAGCCGTGGCCAAGCGGAACAGGCCGCCGCATCGCTGCGGGAGCAACTCCCCGCCGCGATCAGCACGGTACTGCTACAGGCCGATCTGACCGCAATTGCGCCCGGCTTCCTGGAACCCCGGCTGAGTGCCGAGCTATCCGTACTGGCAGATCGGGAGGGCCAGGGGCCGGCAGCCACCTACCGGTTCTCGGCAAGTAGTCTGCGGAGAGCCTTAGACGCAGGCCGGGAGCCAGCTAGAATTCTGGATTTCCTGTCCACCCACAGCAGCACCGCCATTCCCCAGCCCCTGGAATATCTGATCCGGGATACCGCGGCACGGCACGGTTTGCTGCGGGTCGAGGGGGTCTCCAGCGTGATCCGCAGCCCGGATGAGGCGCTGCTGAGCAGCCTGCTGCATGAAACCGCCCTACAGGCCTTGGGCTTGCACGAACTCGCTCCCGGGGTGCTGGGAAGCCAGGCCAGCCCCGCTGAGCTTGCCCGGGCGCTGCGCGAACTCGGGATGGCTCCAGCTCTCGGCGGGGCTGATCAGCAACCGGCCCCGGCCCAGCGGAGCCTTGCCACCGCCGGAATCGAGGCCGAACCCGAGGAAACAGCCGAACCGGGCGCTGCTTTTGCCGAACAAATCGCCAGCCTGCGTAGCAAACCCGCCGGGGTCCCCGCCAATTCCGCGGTGGTGCCACAACTGAGCATCGAAACCTTGCGGGAAGCCATCCGAAGTCACCGGACGGTGCGGCTCACCGTAGTTGACGGCTCCGGGAATCCCGAACGGCTCCGGCTTGTTCCACTTGCGGTGAGCAATGGCCGGGTTCGAGTTTTCGATCCGGAGCGAGACACCGAACGAGTGATGTCCATTCACCGCATTGTCGATGTGGATATCCTCGACGAAGCAGACAAGGCAGGGAAGAAACCGTGACCGATGGTCCGCTCATCGTGCAAAGCGATAAGACCGTATTACTGGAAGTTGACCATCCCGACGCCACCGAGGCGCGGCATGCTATTGCGGCTTTTGCCGAGCTGGAGCGCGCTCCCGAGCACGTTCATACCTACCGGCTGACCCCGCTGGGACTCTGGAACGCACGCGCCGCAGGGCTGGATGCCGAGCAGGTACTGGACACCTTATTGAAGTATTCGCGGTTCCCGGTGCCGCATTCACTATTACTGGACATCGAAGACACCATGAGTCGCTATGGCAGGCTGCGGTTGGAAAAGGATCCGGTGCACGGCCTGGTGCTGCGCACCGACGATTTCCCGGTGCTTGAAGAAGTGATCCGAGCCAAGAAGATCGGGGAGCTGCTGGGCCCGCGGATCGATCCGATGACCGTGGTGGTGCACTCAGCACAGCGTGGCGCGCTCAAACAGTTGTTGCTGAAAATCGGCTGGCCGGCCGAGGACCTGGCCGGATATGTCGATGGGACGCCGCATCTGATCGCCCTTGAGGAGAAGGGTTGGGCTTTGCGGCCTTACCAGAAGCTCGCGGTGGAGAACTTCTGGGCGGGTGGCTCCGGCGTCGTCGTACTGCCTTGCGGGGCGGGCAAGACCCTGGTGGGCGCGGCCGCGATGGCGACCAGCGGCACCACCACGCTGATCCTGGTCACCAATACGCTCTCCGCCCGGCAGTGGAAGGAGGAGCTACTCAAACGCACCTCCCTGACCGAGGGCGAGATTGGTGAATACTCCGGTCAGGTCAAGGAAGTCCGCCCGGTCACGATTGCCACTTATCAGGTGCTGACCACCAAACGTGGCGGCCTCTACCCGCACCTGGAATTGCTGGATGCGAACGACTGGGGGCTGATTGTCTATGACGAGGTGCATTTGCTGCCCGCGCCGATCTTCCGGATGACCGCAGACCTGCAGGCTCGACGGCGGCTCGGCCTGACCGCGACCCTGGTCCGGGAGGACGGCCGGGAGGGTGAGGTCTTCTCGCTGATCGGGCCGAAGCGCTACGACGCTCCGTGGAAGGATATCGAAGCGCAGGGCTATATCGCCCCGGCGGACTGCGTTGAGGTTCGAGTGGATCTGCCCAAGGACGAGCGAATGGCCTACGCGATGGCCGAGGACGCCGATAAATACCGGCTGTGTTCCACCAGCGAAACGAAAACTGGCGTGGTGGAACAACTGGTTGCGGCCCATCACAACGAACAACTGCTGGTGATCGGCCAGTACATTGACCAACTCGACGAGATCGGGGAGCGAATCAATGCTCCGGTAATTAAGGGCGGCACCCCGGTCAAGGAGCGGCAGCGACTTTTCGATGCCTTCCGCCGTGGCGAGTTGCATACCCTGGTGGTGTCCAAGGTAGCCAACTTCTCGATCGATCTGCCGGAAGCCTCGGTGGCGATCCAGGTTTCGGGTTCCTTCGGTTCCCGGCAGGAGGAAGCTCAGCGTCTGGGCAGGCTGCTGCGACCAAAGTCCGATGGCCGCTCGGCTCGGTTCTACACGCTGGTGGCGCGGGACACGATAGACCAGGAGTTCGCGGCCCGGAGGCAACGTTTCCTGGCCGAACAGGGTTACGCCTACCGAATCCTCGATGCCAAGGATCTAGCGCAGAGCTGAGCACAAGTACAGTAAGCCCAGGGCGGATGTACATCCCGCTTCCAGAAAACTCCCAGGAAACTGGAGGAAGATGGTGGTGTGAACAACAACGAACCCGAGGCCCGGCTGCTGGTTGTCGACGACGAACCCAATATCCGCGAGCTGCTCTCCACCTCATTGCGCTTTGCTGGTTTCAACGTGGTTGCTGCCGGGAATGGACGAGAAGCGCTCGCCGCAGCGGAGGAACACAATCCGGACCTGGCGGTGCTCGATGTGATGCTGCCGGATATGGACGGCTTCACGGTTACCCGTCGTCTGCGGGCGGCCGGTAAGCATTTCCCCGTGCTTTTCCTGACCGCGCGGGACGACACCGATGACAAGGTCACTGGTCTAACCGTGGGCGGCGACGACTATGTGACCAAGCCCTTCAGCCTGGATGAAGTAGTGGCTCGGATTCGCGCGGTACTGCGGCGCACCCGCCCGCGTGAGGACGACGACGCGATCATCCAGGTTGACGATCTAGAGCTGGACGACGACGCTCACGAGGTTCGCCGGGGCCATCACACCATTGAGCTCTCCCCCACCGAATTCAAGCTGCTTCGCTATTTGATGCTCAACCCGAACCGGGTGCTGTCCAAGACCCAGATCCTGGACCATGTCTGGGAATACGATTTCAACGGCGATGCGTCCATTGTCGAGTCCTATATCTCCTATCTGCGCCGCAAGGTGGATCTAGATCCCTCGCTGCCTGCCCTCATCCAGACCAAGCGCGGTGTGGGGTACGTCTTGCGCACTTCGGAAAAACGGTAGGTCTTGCTTCGATTCTGGCGGCGGGCCTCGCTGCGCTCCCAACTGGTCACGGTGATCAGCGCCCTGCTCGCAGTATCGTTGGTCGCCTTGGGGCTGATCAGCTACTTCCTGCTCCGGGGTTCGCTGATCGATCAGATGGACTCCCGACTAAAAATCTTCCAATCCGCCATTCCCAGCACCGGGTTCTCACCCAGCGGCACAGAGGATATGTACTACCAGATGGTCAGCCAAGAGGGCGTGATCGTGCTGCAGTCTCCGATGACGGCAGCCAAACCGGATCTGACCATCTATTCGCTTCCGGAAGCCACCGCACTGAATGCGAAACCCTTCGACATTCAGGACCATACCGACTCGACCAAATGGCGCGCCATGATCGTGGCGCCGGTGGAGATCCAGGGCGCCGTGCCCAAGGATTCCGGCCCCGGCTACGTGTTGATTGCGATCACTTACACTCGCTTTGACGAATCCATTAACAGGCTCGCTCTGGTGATGTTCTTAGCCGGCGTGCTGGTGGTGGCGGTAGGTACCATGATCGCGTTCTGGACGGTGAGTCGCTCCTTCCGTCCACTGGTCCGGGTGGAACGCACCGCGGCCGCAATTGCGGCCGGCGATCTCTCGCAGCGCGTGCAGATCCAGAATCCAGCTACCGAGGTCGGCCGATTATCCGAGTCGCTGAACACCATGCTGGCGCATATTGAGGCCGCCTTCGAGGCCCGGACCGCCTCGGAGCAGCGAATGCGGCGCTTTATTGCAGATGCCTCGCACGAGCTACGCACCCCGCTGGTGACGATCCGCGGATTCTCCGAGCTCTACCGCCACGGTGCCCTAGCCAGCAACGACGATGTACACACCGCGATGGGCCGGATCGAAAGCGAAGCCAAGCGAATGGGCGCCCTAGTAGAAGACTTGCTGGTGCTGGCGCGCATTGACGAACAACGCCCACTGGACAATAAGCAGATCGATTTACTGGTGCTGGGCAATGATGCCGCCGTGGATGCCCGGGCAAGCGTCAGGGATCGAAGGATCACCGTGGTGGGGCTGGAAAACGGCCCGGCCGTCAATGCCCCCGTGATGGGAGACGAGGCAAAGCTTCGCCAGGTGGTGGTCAATCTGATGGCCAACGCCCTCCGTTACACCCCGGAGGGCACTCCGATTGAGGTGGCTATCGGGACCACCGAAATCGACGGCCAACGATTCTCCACCCTGCAGATTCGCGATCACGGACCCGGCATTGATGAGGAGGAGAGCGGCCGAATTTTCGAACGTTTCTACCGGGCGGAAACCTCGCGCAACCGAGATACCGGAGGTTCCGGGCTTGGCTTGGCCATTGTCTCGGCCATTATCGCCTCACACCGCGGGAAGGTTCGGGTCAGCCAGACCTCCGGCGGCGGAGCAACCTTGACCATCCAGTTGCCCTACCGTCGCAACACACTGATGGAAGAAGTGAACTGAACCGGTTTTGGTCCGCTCTCCTTCTGCTCCAGGGGAGGCCAGTCTAGTCTTGTTCCGGCCTAGTCTTGTTCCGGCGTCGACTGTCGTAGTCTGAGCCGCCACTGCCCGCCCGTGCGGCGCCATATCGAGGTCTGCACGGCAGATCCGCTGGGCCGGGTAGCCCGGTAGAGCAGCAAGGCAGTATCTCCTTCGACGCTCGCGCTGAGCGGCTCCAGGGCCACGGGAGCCTGATCCTCGCTCTCCGCCAGCACCGCATCCCGGCTAATGAACCTGCCGTTGACACCGATTTCCTCGAAGTCCTCCGCCAGCAGCACTGCTACTTCGCTCGGATCGGCGCGAAAAAGCACTCGATCACATTCGCGTAAGGTATCTGCAGGATCCGGCTCGATCAATTCCTCCTCCAGGCTGGAGAACAAATCGGGCTGCTCCTCGGCCGCTACCGCTCCGTGCTGGGTCGCAAGCTGAACTTCTGGGCTCACTAGCTGGCCGGGAAATCCCGGACCACTCACCGGCTCGGCACCGTTCTGATAGGCCGTGGAGACCGCGCGAGCACGTTGATCGGCTGCTTCATTCAGATCGTGACCGGCGTGGCCTTTGACCCATTCGAATTCATAGTGGCGACCCTTGAGGGCGGCGTCGATCTCACGGAGCAGATCGACGTTCAGAACCGGCTTCCCGTCGGCCTTGCGCCAGCCCTTCCGCTTCCAGCCCGGCATCCACTTGGTCACACAATTGATCACATACTGGCTGTCGCAGAGAATGTGCAGCTGCTCTTCCGACACATGTGCGGTGGCTCGAAAAAGGTCAAGCACCGCCATCAACTCACCCTGATTATTGGTGCCATGCGGCCAGCCGCCTGCTCGCCAGCAGTTGTCGTCAACATACCAAGCCCAGCCCGCCGGACCGGGGTTACCCAGGGCAGAGCCGTCCGCCGCCGCAATAATCGTCATGGTTTCATCCTGCCAGACCGCGTCCTCGGCTCCGAACCATCGGCTCTCCTCCTACCCATCGCCCGCGTTCATATCCTCCCCCCCCCAGGCCTCACCCCCGTTCACATCCGCCGAGTGTGGAGATCTGCACCTTTTGGGGTCGATTTAAGATGCATATCTCCACACTCGGCGAGAAATTTTCCCTCTCCCCCCACAAAAAGCTCACGTTTTGAGTCCCCGGGACGTCTTCAAGGTGAAAGCACTTCGGAGAGGTTGAGAGAATGAACGCCATGTACACCGTGATCGATTCGCCGCTGGGCAGCCTGACCCTGCTCGCCTCGACGGAAGCCCTGACCGGGATCTATTTTGAAAAGCATCGCAGCAGGCCCGCGAAGGCCGAATGGGGCGCTGCTGAAACAGATCATCCAATCTTCATTCAAGCCGCGCACCAGCTAGGAGAATACTTTGCCGGGCAGCGAAGCAGCTTTGAGCTGACGACGGCGACTCACGGTTCGGAGCTGCAGGAAAGAGTGTGGGAGCTACTCAAGCGGCTGCCTTACGGACAGACGACGAGCTACGGTGAACTAGCAGCGGAGCTCGGAGACCGCCACCTGGCTCAGGCGGTGGGGGCCGCCGTGGGGGCTAATCCCCTAAGTATCGTTATCCCCTGCCATCGAGTGGTTGGCAAGGACGGCAAGATGACCGGCTACGCCGGCGGCGTAGACCGAAAACTGTTTCTGCTCGAGCTAGAGGAACCGGCCAGTCGCAAAGCAGAAAAACTGTTCTGAGCGATGGTAGCCAAGCAACCCTTCGAACAAGTGGTGCAACTACACGGCGCCACGGTGCTGCGAGTTTGCCGCGCTGTACTGGGGGTGGAGGAAGCCGAAGACGCCTGGTCGGAAACCTTCCTCTCGGCTCTGAAGGCCTACCCGGAGCTAGCCGCGGAGGCAAATATCGAAGCCTGGTTGGTGACCATTGCCCACCGAAAGGCCCTCGATCTCGTCCGCTCTCGGGGCCGAAGAGCTATTACCGTATCGGCCTTACCGGAGCGGGTTTCAACCCTTGGCCTCCCCGGTGAGGGAGAGCCTGAATTACTGGCCGCCGTCGCCGCCTTGCCTGCCAAACAGCGGCAAGCCGTTGCCTACCATTTCCTCGCTGGGCTGCCCTATCAAGGGGTCTCCAGCATTCTCGGCGGCACCCCGGAGGCCGCCCGGCGCGCAGCCTCCGATGGAATCAAGAGCTTGCGCGCAGCCATTGACGTGAAAGGCGAAAGCAGATGAATCAGCAAATCCTGGCTCCTATGATCCACTCGGAGACCGAAGCCTTGACCCGCCTCCATGCTCGACTTGCGGCCGCGGCCGCGGAAAATGGTGAGCTCGACATCGCCTATCGGACGGTAGACAGTCCGCTGGGTACGTTGCTGCTCGCTTCCACTCCGCAGGGACTACTCCGGGTGGCGTATCAGCGAGAAGACCACGATCGTGTGCTGGAATCCTTGGCTAGCAAGGTGAGCCCCCGGATTCTTCGTGCACCACAGCGGCTGGATACGGTGGCCCGCGAACTTGAGGAGTATTTTGCGGGCCGTCGAAAACGCTTCGATTTGCCGCTGGATTTGCGGCTCGCGCACGGCTTCCGGCGCAGCGTTCTCGATCATTTACCGCAGATCGGCTATGGCCAGACCGAAAGCTACGCTCAGGTGGCCTCGGCAGCCGGTAGCCCGAAGGCGGTCCGCGCAGTTGGTAGTGCCTGTGCCAATAATCCGCTGCCACTGATCGTGCCCTGCCATCGCGTGGTTCGCTCCGACGGCTCCTTTGGCGGTTACGTCGGCGGGGAGGAAGCCAAGCGAACGCTCCTGGAACTGGAGGCCAGGGCCAGCTAGGGTCTTCCGGGTGGTCAGAGTCGGGCCGTCAGGGTTGAGCAGTCATTGACTGCGCAAAGAATTCCGTAAGCTCGCCCCGCGCCGACAGCGGCATAATCGCCGCCACATATTGATCGGGGCGCACCACCACAATAGCTCCCCCTCGGGAGATCTCACGCTCCTCGAAGATATCGCTGCCCATCCACGCGCTGGGGCCAGCGGCGTACACCTTCTCCCAATCGGTGAGCCCCAGGGCACCAGTCTGCGGCAGGAAAACTTTGGGTACTTTGCTGATATCGACCTGCTCGAAACGCTGCTGGTAGATCACCTTTACATCGAAAACGGCGTCGCTATCCGCTCCGCTGGGTGTGAACCGGGAGACCGGCGACTCTGGCGAGGATAACCATTCCGCCAAGGCTGCTAGCTCCGAGGCATCGCCAGCGGCTGACGCATCGGCGAAAGCGTAGATGCGCCAACGTCCATCTGCCTTAGCGTGGTGGCCTAGCTGAATGGTATTGCCATCGCCCACGCGCACCACCTCGGCCGATTTGAACCGCTTGCCCAGTGGATACCCAGCCGCCAGGTCTTGGTGAATGTCAGTTGCCGTGATCATTGACGGACCGTACTGGGTCATGAATCCGGAAGGGAACTCAGCTGTTGCCAGATAGTAGGTGGCGAGTTCCTGAGGGTCGGAAATCTCCTCGGGCTTGCGCGCCATCAGGCTCGACCATTCCCTATCGAAGTCGATTAGCTGCTGCGCAACCGGTTGCCGCTCGGCCGAATAAGTGGCCAGCAGCGACTTAGGGCTCTGCCCCGTCAATACTTTCCCAAGTTTCCAACCCAGATTGAAGCCGTCCTGCATTGAAACGTTCATGCCCTGGCCCGCCTTCGCGCTGTGGGTATGGCAGGCGTCGCCGGTGAGGAAGACGCGAGGTTCCCGGTCCGCTCCCTCCGGTACGTCGTCGAACTTGTCGGTAATGCGGTGGCCCACCTCGTAAACACTGTGCCAGGCCACCTGCTTCACCTCCAGGGTGTACGGGTGCAGGATGTCGTTGGCCTTGCGAATAATCGCCTCAATCGGTGTCTGCCGCACCCGGTGGTTATCGTCGTCGGAGACCTCGCCTAGGTCGATATACATCCGGCTGAGGTAGCCGCCCTCGCGTGGAATGTGCAAGATGTTGCCCGCCTCCGAGTTAATGGCGCACTTAGTACGCCAGTCGGGGAAGTCGGTGTTCACCAGCACATCCATTACTCCCCAGGCGTGCAGCGAGGCCGCCCCGACGTGTTTGCGGCCGATTGCCTCGCGAACCTGGCTGCGAGCGCCGTCGCAGCCAGCAACGTACTTCGCTCGCACGGTGCGTTCTTCGCCCGCACGCTCTCCGGTCAAGTAGCGCACCCGGACTTCCACCGGATAATTCCCGTCTTCATGCACGGTGAGCCCTAGGAACTCAACCCCATAATCCGGGATGATCCGCCCCGGCCCCTCCGCAGCGGCTTCGGCAAAGTAGTCGAGGACCCTTGCCTGGTTCACAATGAGGTGCGGAAATTCGCTGATCTTGAACGCGTAGTCTTCGGTGCGCGCGGTGCGAACAATGTTCTGCGGATTCTCCGGGTCCGGACTCCAGAAGTTCATATAAGCGATGTTGTAGGCCTCGGCCACGATGCGCTCGGCAAATCCGAAAGCCTGAAAGGTCTCGACGCTACGCGGCTGGATACCATCCGCCTGGCCCAGCGGAAGCCGCCCCTCGCGACGTTCGATAATACGGGTGGTCAGCTCCGGGAATTGTGAGAGCTGTGCCGAGAGAAGCATTCCGGCAGGGCCAGAGCCGACGACGAGGATATCCATCTCCTTGGGCAGCTCTGAGGGGCGTTCGACGCCGGTTCCGGCTGGGTTCTGCACGCGCGGGTCACCCGAAACGTAGCCGTGATGGTGGAACTGCATGAAACTGGTCTCCTCCCCCGACGCCAGTGTCGGAGCCTGCTTGACAATGTCAGTGGCCAGCCGAAAAGTGTTCTATATTCGAACATGCGATTCTACTGTTGAACAGATCGTATCCGACCGTTCTCGGATCATCAAGAGGCGGGGGCCAAGAAACTCAGGTCGCGGCGCGCCAGCTATTGGCATCTTCAACAATCTTCTGTATCGTTCTACTAGAACGATTTTCTATAACGATACAGATGGTGAGTTAATAACCGTGGCCAACCTGAAGACCGTAGCCGAAAAAGTGGGCGTTAGTGTCTCCACCGTGTCCAACGCCTACAACAAACCGGAACAGCTCTCTACTGAACTCCGAGCCAAAATCCTAGATGCGGCCCAGGAACTTGGATACGCGGGTCCGGACGCGGCGGCTCGGGCTCTGCGCAGCGGAAAAGCGCACACCATAGGAGTGCTGCTCACCGAGAGGCTTTCCTACGCCTTCTCTGACCCCTATGCCGTTCTCATGCTCTCCGGGCTAACCGCAGCCTGCGAAGAGCGGGGCACCGGGGTCTTACTAATGCCGGTAATCGGCAAAGAGGGGCACTCCCTCTCGCTGAACAATGCCGCGATCGATGCGGCCACTGCCTTTTGCTTACACCCGGGGCACGAAGGCCTGAAAAGAATCAAAGCTCGAGGCATCCCCTTTGTGGGCGAGGATATCTCCAGCGAGCCGGACAGCAGCTGGGTGGCAATTGACGAGCGCGCGGCGGGCCAAAGCCTGGGCAAGTACTTACATAAACTCGGCCACCGTAATATCGCCGTGGTGAGCAGCCTCCGGACCGACGGCGGACAGATCACCACCCGCCTTGCCGAACCTTCCGAACTACAAAACCTCGACGACTGGGGCAGGTTCAGTGGCATTCTCGATGAGATGCCGGGCGCTACCGTGCAGGTGGTGGATAGCAGCCCGAACAGTGTTGACTCAGGCCAAGCTGCGGCCGAGCTCATCTTGGATCGACAAGACCGACCGACCGCAATTGTCTGCCTCTCCGATGTGCAAGCGCTAGGGGTGCTTCGAGCGTTCAAAGTACGCGGAATCATCCCCGGAAAAGACATCTCCGTCACCGGCTTCGATGACATTCCGGCCGCCGAAGCAGCAGGGCTCACCACCGTACGTCAATCAGCCTTTGAAAAGGGGCGACTGATTGGCGAGTTAATGCTCACCCCGGATAATCCACACCGCCAAGTGATTTTACCGACCGAATTCATTATCCGTTCTTCCACCGGGCCAGCCCCGCTGGTTCCCTAGTTTGAAGGAAACTCCATCATGTTCCTCCCCTTCACCGCGCTAGACGCAGCTCGTGAATTGGCTCAGTCTGCACTCCCCGATGCCCCCATCATCGAAGACTGGCCCTTGACCGCAGCCCCGGGGCGGCTGCGGCTGAACTTTGCTAAAAAGCTGCATAGCCTGGCCCACCGACTCGAAGGAGCTCAGGCCAGAAGAGACTCCGGCCCGGAGTTCGCACACTAAGTACCCTGTGCACCAGACAAGAAGAAGGGCCCCGCATCAGCTGATGCGGGGCCCTTCTAGGTATTACTGGGGGAAGGAACGGATTAGAATCCGCCCATACCGCCCATGCCACCCATGTCGTCGCCACCAGCAGGGGCAGCCGACTTCTTCTCCGGCTTGTCCGCAACAACCGCTTCGGTGGTCAGGAACAGACCGGCAATGGAAGCAGCGTTCTGCAGAGCAGAGCGAGTCACCTTGACCGGGTCGTTGACGCCGGCAGCCAGCAGATCCTCGTAGACACCGGTAGCGGCATTGAGGCCGTGACCGATCGGCAGACCACGAACCTTGTCCACCACAACGCCGGCCTCGAGACCAGCGTTGATAGCGATCTGCTTGAGCGGAGCGTCGATAGCAACCTTGACGATATTCGCGCCGGTCGCCTCGTCACCCTCAAGCTTGAGGTTCTCGAAAGCCTTCACGCCAGCCTGGATCAGAGCAACGCCACCGCCGGGGACGATGCCCTCTTCAACAGCAGCCTTGGCGTTACGCACGGCATCTTCGATCCGGTGCTTGCGCTCCTTAAGTTCAACCTCGGTAGCCGCACCAGCCTTGATCACCGCAACACCACCGGCCAGTTTGGCCAGGCGTTCCTGCAGCTTCTCGCGGTCGTAGTCAGAGTCCGAGTTCTCGATCTCGGCACGGATCTGAGCGACCCGGCCAGCGATCTGATCGGCGTCGCCAGCACCCTCGACGATGGTGGTCTCGTCCTTGGTGACAACAACCTTGCGCGCCTGGCCCAGCAGGTCCAGAGTTGCGTTTTCCAGGTTGAGGCCAACCTCTTCAGAGATGACCTGTCCGCCAGTCAGGATGGCAATATCAGCCAGCTGAGCCTTGCGACGGTCTCCGAAGCCCGGAGCCTTGACGGCAACGGACTTGAACAGGCCACGGATCTTGTTCACAATCAGGGTCGCGAGCGCTTCGGCTTCAACGTCCTCGGCGATGATCAGCAGCGGCTTGCCAGACTGCATGACCTTCTCCAGGATGGCAACCATATCCTTGACATTGGAGATCTTGGAGTTGACCACCAAGATGTAGGGATCCTCCAGCACGGTCTCCTGACGCTCAGCGTCGGTGACGAAGTACTGCGAGATGTAGCCCTTATCGAAGCGCATGCCTTCGGTCAGTTCGAGCTCCAGACCGAAGGTGTTGGACTCCTCAACCGTGATGACGCCCTCTTTGCCAACCTTGTCCAGAGCCTCGGCGATTAGCTCGCCAATCTGGGTGTCAGCGGCGGAGATCGATGCGGTAGCCGCGATCTCTTCCTTGGTCTCAACTTCCTTGGCGGAAGCGAGCAGCTGCTCGGTAACGGCCGCAACAGCCTTCTCGATGCCGCGCTTGAGGCTCAGCGGGTCTGCGCCGGCAGCGACGTTACGCAGACCTTCGCGAACCAGAGCCTGAGCCAGCACGGTAGCCGTGGTGGTTCCGTCGCCTGCGACCTCATCGGTCTTCTTGGCAACTTCCTTAACCAGCTCGGCGCCGATCTTCTCGTAGGGGTCCTCCAGCTCGATCTCCTTGGCGATGGAAACACCATCGTTGGTGATCGTGGGAGCGCCCCACTTCTTTTCCAGCACGACGTTGCGGCCGCGCGGGCCGAGGGTGACCTTGACGGCGTCGGCCAGGGTGTTCAGGCCCCGTTCGAGACCGCGGCGCGCCTCTTCGTCGAATGCAATGATTTTGGCCATGGAGGCTTCAGTCCTTTCGGGACAATCATGTGAGTTCTTTGACCAGCCACGGTGCCCGCGACGGACGACAGGCATCCGATGAATTCGGTACACCGGATAAGCTGCCTCACCGAGCTGGTCGGCTCTCCGTGCCGCCAACAAGTATTTAGCAGTCGGCATAGGAGAGTGCTAACTCAATAATTAGCACTCGCGAGTGGAGAGTGCAAGCGAGGAAGTGCTTTCTCCGCCCGCGTTCGCTCAGGGAATACCCTCATTGTTCCCTTACTTGGGCAGCCACCTATGGCTTTGTCTGGGGAACTTCGCTAGTGTCGATGCGGGGATATATACCGGAATCGGCATCTATTGATGCCTCAGGCAAGGAGATAGCAATGAGCGAAACCCCGAACATCCCAAACCCGGAGAAGCCGGAAGTCGATCAAGCAGCCGGTCTCGATCCGGAGACGATTTCCGAGCAGGTAGAGGTTCCTACGGCGGCAGAGGCTCCGGCCGCACCAACTGCACCGGATTTCAACCAGCAGCCCGGCTATTCTCAGCCTGCTTATCCGCAGCAGAGCTATCCACAACAAGGCTATGCACAACCGGCTTATGTCGCAGGCGGTGAGCAGAAGTCCAAGATCGCAGCTGGCTTGCTCGGAATTTTCCTGGGCGCCTTTGGCGTACACAACTTCTACCTGGGCTACACCGGTAAGGCCGTTGCTCAGTTGCTAATCACTGTGCTCTCACTAGGCATCCTCTCCTGGGCCTCCTGGATCTGGGGATTGATCGAAGGCATCCTGATCCTGACCGGATCGCAGAACTTCCGCACCGACGCCAGGGGTGTTCCGCTGCGCGATTAGCCGCAAGCCCGAAAGGGCGCTACATGAGGAAGGGCGTGGTCTCGGCAAAGTGCCGCACCCACGCCCTTCCCCTTTCCAAAGTAAGTAAATAAAGCCTTACGGCGCCGCAGCCGATAATTGCACTCCTTCGGCAACCGGAAGATTAGTCTCACCGTAACGATAGGTCACGTAATTCGCCTGGCTAATGTCGCCATTCTGGTCGAAGGCAACCGGCCCAGACACGCCGTCGTAATCAATGGCCTTGGATTGCTTGAGCAAACTCAGACAGGACGACAAGGTGGAACAGCGTTGCCCCTGGCCTTTCCCGCCGGAGACCCCGATCAGCCGGGAAGCCACCGAGGAGCCGGAAGAATCGCCGGCCTGAACGGCAGCCAGGGCAGCTAACATGACCGCATCGTAACTTTCGGCGGCATAAGCCAAGGATTTGAGCTTGGGGTCAACCGAGAGCATCTGCGCCTGGAACTCGGCACTCGGTATTACCCCGGGCAGAATTCCTTGAGCATCCTTGAGCGAGCCCAGAGCTAATTTGGCACCGTAGGAGGCAGTCGCCGCATCGCTCAGCAGGATCGCCGAACTCGGCACCTGCGCGGCGGAAAGCTCCGCCAGCAGTTCCGGCGCTCGGTCCTGAGCCAGTAGCAGCACCGATTCGGCTCCGGACTGTTTAGCCTTTTGCGCCGCTTCGCTAGCGTTCTGCGCCTCCACCGAGACCACAGAAGTGATGCCTTCAGCCGCTAATGCCGCCGTGGTTTTCTGGTTCAATTCCCTGCCATAGTCCCCGGCCTGATAGACAATGGCGACTTTCTTGTTCTTGGAGTTCTGCTCGGCCAGCCTGGCCAGCACCGAAGCCTGCAAGAGCTCGCTTGGTGCGGTGCGGAAATAATAGCCACCGCTATTGAGCTGGCTCAGCGCGGGATCCCCATTGGCGGGTGAGATTAGCAGGGTTCGAGTTTTGTTCAGGGCGGCAACCGCTGTGACAGCCGCGGCTGAGTCGGTGGGACCAATCACCACGGCAGCCTGGCTTGCCGTAATCGTGGTGAGCTGATCGTTCAAGGGACTCCCAGCCTGGCCGGAAGTGACCTGCACCGGCTTGCCGTTCACTCCCCCGGCTGCGTTGATTTGCCGCACCGCCAAGGTCACCGCAGCCGATTGTGAAGCATTGAGGAATTGTCGATCCGCGGGGCTGTCCAGCAGGAGCCCGATTTTCAAGGTTTCGATGCCGGAAGGCTCCGGAGAGGCGATCCGGACATTCCCGGTGGGTCCGGCACAGCAACTCAACCCGAGCGCGATCAGCACAGCCAGTACGCAAGCAACTAATGATCTGATGGCCGTTCCCTCCGCCGTCGTGCAATGCGGTCTGTTCCACACTGTAACGAAGAAGCCTCCGGAAATCAGGCAACCCAGCCGCTGAGAGCTATTACTGCGCGCCCGGTCCCAGCACCACGGCGAGCGGGATGCCCAGCTCCGCGGTATCCACTAGCCTGCTGATGCCCAGCAGTTTGCCGAGTTCCTCGGCGTTCGTCTTTTGCGCGCTACCGTTGTAGAAAATCACCGAGCTGGGCTGCGGGACGCCGCTCCAGTTGGCATTGATCGGCACTACCCATCCGTCGCTGCGGACCTGCTGTGCCACTCGGGCTGCCAAGCCGACAATCCCGGCACCGTTATAAACATTGACCGGCTGAGTCTTATCCAGTGGTGGCGCACTCGGGGTGACCGGCGGCTTCGACGTCGCTGCCGCGGTGGTCTTTGCGGGGCTGCTTGTGGTGGCCTTGGGGGTGGCCGAGGTGGTGTTGGTGCTGGCGGTGGTGCTGCTATTAGCGCTCGGTGTACCGCTGGTCAGCCGTGGAATTAATAGGAAGGCGGCAGCACCGATCAGAAGCGCTGCCGCGGCGAAAGCCACAATCGGCCAGAGCGGCCTGCGCGGTTCCGCCATCACTGAACGGTGGGCGCCCTGACGTGAGGATGACTCCGGAACGTTGTCGAATTCATCCCGCGGGTAGTTGCTCATGGGTGGGGCGTCTTTCCGTGGATTTATCTCTAGCGGGAGCTCACGCCCCTAGTTACCCAGGCGGCGGGCCGTCCTGGCGCGTTGCCGCGTTGTACGTAGTCTACGCAATCTCTTGACCAGCATTGGATCATGGGCCAGCGCGTCTTCGGTGTCGATCAGGGCGTTGAGAATCTGATAGTAGTGCGTCGAGGAGAGGTCAAAGAGATCCCGGATGGCCTGCTCCTTGGCCCCAGCGTACTTCCACCAATGCCGCTCTAGGGAGAGGATTTGCTGATCGCGTTCACTGAGCGCGGTATCGCTGGTGGATATCCCAGCATTCAAATCCTCGATTGTGAGTGGTAACGATGCAGTCACGACACTCCCCTGTTCTATGATCCGACGTCTTGCGTTCATTCCATGATAATGGTGAATCACACGGTTGTCATTTACTCGCTCTTTCGGTGCCGGAGTACCACAATAGTGGGGTGGATGAACTCAGCAATCGTGATGCCCTGGAACTGCTCCGCACCGAGCCGCTGAAGGGGCTCAGCCCCGATTGGGCCGCCGCGCTGGCTCCGGTTGAGGCGCCGTTGAGAACCATGGGCGAATTCCTCAACCAAGAATTCAGCACCGCCCAGCATCACGACGGCGGTCCAGGCTTCCTGCCCGCGCCCAGGAATGTGCTGCGCGCCTTCCAGCAACCGCTCAGCGAGGTCAAGGTGCTGATCGTTGGCCAGGATCCTTATCCGACCCTCGGACACCCGGTCGGCTTATCCTTTGCGGTGGACCGGGACACCCGCCCACTACCGCGTAGCCTCAGCAATATCTATCGGGAGCTGCAGGACGATCTAGGCATCACCCCGGCGGCTCATGGCGAGCTCAGTAGCTGGGCACAGCAGGGCGTATTGCTGCTCAACAGGGTGCTCAGCGTACGTCCCGGAACTCCAGCCTCGCACCGGGGAAAGGGTTGGGAGCAGATCACCGAGGCGGCAATCCGGGCCTTGGTCGCCCGGAATCGACCCTTGGTCGCCATCCTCTGGGGCAACGATGCCCGCAACCTCACTCCGCTCTTGGGCAATACCGCCATTCTGAGTTCGGTGCATCCGAGTCCGCTTTCGGCTTCCCGAGGGTTCTTCGGCTCCAAGCCGTTCAGCCAGGCCAACGAGCTGTTGATCCGCCAAGGCGCCACCGGCATCGATTGGGAAGTGCGCTAGGCTGCTTAGGTAAGCCTAAGTCCCTCAGGAGCCGCTATGTCCAACGCCCCCGTCGCCAAGCCGCGCACCCAGATCGATCTGGAGGTGCTACGCAGCGAATGGCCCAGCGAGCATATGGTGCGGGTGATCCTGGGTGGAGCGGGCTTTGGGGCATTCCAGTCCAAGGGCTTCAGCGATCAGTACGTGAAGCTTCACTTTCTGCAGCCCGGGCTAGATTATGCAGAACCCGTAGATGTCTTCGCCCTGCGGGAGACTCTGCCGCGTGAGCAGTGGCCGGTCACCCGCACCTATACGGTCCGCTGGGTGAATGAGCAGAATCGCGAACTCGCCATTGACTTTGTGGTGCACGGCGACATCGGTTTGGCTGGCCCCTGGGCGGCTGCCGCACAGCCCGGTGATCGACTGATCGTCAGCGGTCCCGGCGGTGCCTATAACCCGAACCCGGAGGCCGATTGGTATCTCTTCGCGGGAGATGAATCGGCGCTGCCCGCCATCTCCGCAGCCATCGAGGCCTTGCCCACCCAAGCCACCGGACTGGCTTTTATCGAGGTCCCTGGCGAGTCCGATATTCAAGAGTTGTCCGCTCCGGAAGGGCTGATCATTAATTGGCTGCCTCGCGGCACCGAAGCTGCGGGTGACAGCACCTTATTGATCGATGCCGTGGCCGGGGCCAGTTGGCCGGAAGGGACCGTCGATGCCTTTGTGCACGGCGAGCGCGAGTACATGAAGGCCCTGCGCGATGTGCTCTTCAAGCAGCGCGGCCTGACCAAGAATCAAGTATCGCTTTCCGGCTATTGGGCGCGGGGACGAACCGAGGACCGCTTCCAGGCGGAAAAACGCCAGGACATCGGCAAGATCCTCTAGTCAAGATCCTCTGACCGCCCCCGGCATCTACGGTAACGACCCAGCGGTGACATTGTCGGTACCGAGCGGCAGAATGTAGCTATGCCCGAACTCCCGGAATTGGTTGGCCTGAGCACTTTCCTCGACACCGAGTTGCATGGCGTCGTGCTTGAATCGCTGCAGATCGCTTCATTCACCGCGCTCAAAACGGCTTCACCCGCCAGTGATGAGTTACTAGGCCGGGCCCTGCAAGGAGTAGGTAGGCAGGGCAAATTCGTTGATTTGCGCTTTGGTCCCTCCACTACCGACGACGGCGAACTGCACCTGATCTTCCATCTCGCCAAAGCCGGCTGGCTGCGTTTCTCTCGGCCAGACCCTGCCGAGAGCGCCTCGGGCAAGCCATTGAAGCCCGGCGGCTATATCACCGCTCGGCTGGGCTTCGAATCGGCTCGGATCGACCTGACCGAGGCTGGAACCAGGAAGAGTCTGGCCATTTATGTGGTCCGGAACCCGAGCGATATTCCGGGCATCGCCACTCTTGGCCCAGATCCGCTAGCCGAGGATTTCACGGTGGAAACTCTGGCCGCCATCCTGGCGCCCAAGCGGGCTCAAATCAAAGGGGTGCTGCGCGACCAACGGATGATTGCTGGCATCGGCAACGCCTATAGCGATGAGATCCTGCATCTGGCCAGACTCTCTCCTTTCGCTCCCAGCAACTCCTTGAGCGAAGAACAAATTGGGGTCCTCTTCCAATCTATTAAGTCCATCCTGGCCGAGGCGATTGCCTCCACTTCGGGCAAACCGGCAGCCGAGTTGAAGGACGCCAAGCGGTCCGGGATGCGAGTCCACGCGCGTACCGGCGAGGCCTGCCCGGTATGTGGAGACACCATCCGAGAAGTCGCCTTCGCGGATCGCTCCCTGCAGTACTGTCCCAGCTGCCAGACCGGTGGAAAGCTGCTCGCGGATCGCAGGATGTCCCGACTGCTGAAGTAGTCTTCGAAGCCCTGAGACCGGGTTCAGCGGCGGCGGTTCCGCCGAGTGTCCAGCACTCCCGACCATTTACCCAGCTTGCTCAGTGGTCTGGCCAAGTTATCACCTAGCACCACGCCTGCGGCTACCCCCATGATGACCACTAGGGCGTTGAACAGGTCGATCACGCCGTCGAGCGCTGAATCGTCGGAGATGGTGAGCGCAAACATCGCCCGGAAAATCGAAAGCCCGGCGAGCAGGAAGAGGATCGAGGGCACCGCCACTACCAACTGAGGCGCTCCGAGTCGCAAAGCCAATAGCCTCGCCACGATGCCGACGGCGGCCGCAGCCACCGCGGGAGCCAGCCGATTGCCCACGCCGAGATGGGAGACGCCGTAAAACACCAAGTAGCCGGCCAGCCCGACTAGGGCGGTGGGTAGCAGCAAGCGGGGAAGCGTCTGCTCCGCTATCCCGATCAGCACGGTGGCGAAGAGAATCAGGATCAGCACGATATACAGCGGAGGCGGAGTTGCGGTCACTGCCTCTGTGACCAGTTTCGCTTCGGCCCCGAGCAACACGCCGAAAGCCGAGGCAACGGCGATGCCGGAGACAATGGCACCGAAGGTCAGGAAAACGGAGAGGAAGCGCCCCGCCGCTGTCACCGGGAAGCCGTTAATGGCGTCCTGCACGGCCGATACCAGCCGTCCGGACGGCAGGAGCAGTAGGATACCGCCGGTCACCACAGCTCCTGGTTGAATCGGAACCTCGAAGCGAACGAAGGTCAGGGCTATTGCGGTGACCAGGAAGGAACTCATTGAGGTGACAAAAAAATCCGGCACCCGCCAACGCGCCAGCGTCCGGCTCAGCACACCGACCAACAGAGTTGAACCGAGGGCGATCAGTGCGCCAATGAGACCGCCGCCGATCACCGCAACCACACAGGCAGCGAAAATGCCGCTGGCCACCGTAACCATCCATCTCGGATACGGTTTCGGATCGCGAAGAATCACTCGGAGTCGGTGCTGAGCCTCCTCCCGGTCCACCTTGGCGGAGACAATTTCGGTGACCAGTTGGTGCACCCGAGCTAGTCCCGCGTAGTTGTTGGTCCACGATCGCACCACTCGAAGCAGCGTGATCGGAGTGGCATTCTTCGGCGCGTAGTTGATACTCACCGATTGGTTGGTGATATCAACCTCGATATTGCGCAGCCCCAGGGCAGCCGTGACCGCGATCATCGTGGTTTCTACTTCAAGAGCTCCCGCCCCAAAACGGAACATCGTCTCGGCAAGCAGCAGGGTGAAGTCAATGGTTTTGCGTGCCGAATTGTCAACGCCGCCCACCTGGATGGTCGGGTTCGCGTAGGGGCTGCCGGCCAGCCGGTCCACAATGCTCATTGGCGCGGTGGGCGGGGACTCACTCCGGACTAGACGCTTGAGGCTTCGCCTCGCAGCGAAATTCTCCCGGGACTGCTGGACGGTGGGAATTTGTTTGGACGAGGGACGGGCTTCGCCGGGCCGGTCGGAACCCGGACGATCTCTCGGCACGCCGCTACCCGTTGGGGAATCCTTCTCAGCGTTCATCTCATCCTCAGTAGAACTGCTGACCGGTACGACGGGTGTAGAGCTGCCGGGCAATCCTCTCCCCGGCCAAGTCCCAGGCCTTGTATTTCATGGGGCTGAGCACCAGATCCCAGCACCCGACAAAGTCGGTCACCGTCTTGGTGAAGGAGGTTTTGAAAAGGCCCAGGCCGTAGTGCGGGTGGCTGGTGTCCTTGAGTTTATCGGCAGGCGGAGTGCCACAGAAGTCGTATTCCGTGATCGGCATACTCGACTGCTTCAAATCGTTTATCGCCACCCATTGCAGCAGATGCGAGTCTCCATAGCGCGAGCGCTTAATCAGCGACCCGCCGTCCTTATAGGTACCTTTGTGCCCGTAGTTAATAACGAAGGCACCTACTGCGGCCTTGCCGTCCTCGTAGACAAAGTAGTGCCTACCCTGCCCACGATCAATGAACCCCTGCCAGAATTTCTGGTAGTAATCGAACTCTCGGAGTTGAGTCTTACCCTTTTCCGCGATGGTCCCGGCCATCAGCTGATACATGGTGCGGAAATTTTCCATGCTCGCAGCTACCTGCTCCACCTCAACGCCCTCGCGTTGCGCCCTTCGGATCGCATTCCGGGCACGGGATGAAAGGTTGCGCAGCAATTGCTGGGGTTCTGCGGTGGTGTCCAAGATCGCGGTGGAGTCATTGGGCTGCAGATTGGGCGTTTTCACCAGCCCGGCACCCTGCAGGATGCGGCGTGCTTCCAGGCTGTCCACAACATCCGGTTCGATGCGCACGGCAAAGACCCCAAGCTTACTAGCGGTAATAAAGTCCCGGAGCGCGGAAAGCGCAGCGGAGGCGTGTTCCACCTCTGCCAAATCGGGGCCCTTGATCAGATACCAGAGTTTGCCCAGCAAGGGGATGGACTTCTCCAAAACCAGGTTGTAGCTGCTGTATTCGGGGCACTCCAAAACCAGGAACCGAGTACTCCAGCCATAGTCGGCCTTGACCTCTGCGAAAGCCTCGGATTGCAGGAGATTGCCGCCTTGCGGATTCGCCGTGACATGGGCATCCCAGTGCTCGCGCTCTTCGGGGCTAGCAAAACGGGCGGTAAAAACAGGCAAGAATATCCTCGCTTCCTGGGCACGGACGATAAAGCAAGTCTATCCGCGAGTGGAAGCTGCGTGACATTTGGCGCACTCAACTCGACTCAAGAGTGAAAGCAATCCCGATCGGCAAGGAGAAAGCCATGAGTGTGGCCACGAATAGCCCGGCAAGCAAGAGCAGCGCGGGAAAGACCACCATCGAGGACGCGGTGGTAGCCAAAATCGTTGGCATCGCCACCCGCGAGGTCACTGGCGTCTACGCGCTGGGCGGCGGCGCGGCGCGTGCCCTGGGAGCCATTCGAGACGCCGTCGGCAATACCGATCTGGCTCAGGGCGTGTCCGTGGAGGTCGGCGAGAAACAGGTAGCGGTAGACATCACCATGGTGGTGGAGTATCCGAATCCGCTCAAGGGCGTGGCAGATCAGGTGCGCTCCGCCGTGTATCAAGCGGTGGAGAAGTTGGTTGGCTTGGACGTCGTTGAGGTAAACATCACTATTAGCGATATCCATATCCCCAGCGACGACAAGCCCGAGGATACCTCCAGCGCGCAGCAGCCCTCCGAAGGAAGCCGGGTCGAATGAACGGCACGGTAGCGGGCATCGCGATCGGGGCTATTCTGGCTTTCGCCGCACTGGCCTTCGGCTTCTGGGGCTTCGCCTTGGTACTGATCTTCATGCTGCTGGGAGCCATCCTGGGCCGGGCCTTCGAAGGAAAGCTCGATCTGCGCGGCGTCCTCAATGCTTTGAGCGGTAAGCGGAGTTCCTGATGAGCACCATCCATGTTGCCCTGCCCGGCTATACCCGGATCAGCCGTACCGCCTTGAGCCGAATGCTGTCGGCCGTAGCGGCCGAAGCCTTCGGCTTGCGGACAGCGCAGGTAAAGGCTTCAGTGAACGACGACGGCGGTAAGTTGGCTATTACGGTCAGCCTCCCACTGCGAGTACCACCGCTCGAAGACCTGGCTCGGGACGAAGGAGTCCTGGCCCGGCACGGCGGCGGCCTGATCGGCAGGGTCCACACCGCCAGCAGGGAGCTAGCTGAGCGGGCTGCGGAACTTAGCGGCTCCGAGTTCGGCCGAATCGATATCGACCTCAACAATGCAATCGTCGATGAGGCACGGCTGGAGAGGCAGGCTCCGCTTTGAGGAGCATCGAGCGGATGATCCGGAGGGAAAACCATCGCTCCCGTGCAGGCGCCTCGGTACTGACCGCCGTCATGCTGATTCTGGTGACCCTCTATCTGGCCACCGAAGTCGTTCTCCATCTTCTGGGGCAACGAGCATTGCTGGCCAGCCCGGCCCAGTTGACTGAGGGGCTAACCCGGTTGCCACAACAGGTGGCTCCGACGGTCTTGCTCGCCTCAGGCCTCGCCGCTGCGCTGCTTGGCTTGGTCCTGCTCGGCCTTGGCTTAGGTTCCGGACGAAGGGCGCGCCGGGCCTTGTTCAGTGAACGGGCGGCCGTGGTGATTGACGATTCGGTCATTACCTCGGCCCTAACGCGTTCGGCCGGTCGCCTGGCCGGGCTCCCCACCGCTCAGGTACTGACCCAAGTTCACCGCGGGCGTGTGAAGGTAGCGGTTCGACCAAGTTCCGGGACTGCCATCGATGACGATTTGCTACGGGCTGGGCTGGCAGCCGAGCTCCGCTCTTGGGGCCTGCGTCAGGAGCTGCGGCTGAGCGTGAGTATCGATAGCAAAGGAGCCGTGGGTATATGAGCAACACCTATCGCGGACTCAATCGTGCTGTCCTCATACTGATCGGGGCATTCCTACTCGCCCTCGGGGTGATAGTCGGCCTGACCGCAAGCTGGCCGCTCGCTGCCCAGCGCTGGGCTGCCTCGGCGGAACAGCTTAGAGGAACCGTGTCTGAGCAGCTCGCAAAAACAGCTTGGCGGCTCGGGGAGACCGAGCTGAGCTGGATCTGGCTGGCCATGCTGGCAGCCGCGCTGACCGCCGTCGTCCTCTTACTACTTTGGATTGCTAGTCAGGGTGGTGGCCGCAGCCCAGTTCTCAGCAAAGTCCAGACGCCCGAGGGTACAGTGACGGTACAGGAGGAGATTGCCACCACAGCGCTCAAAACAGCGCTCTCTCAGGATCCTCGTATATTGCATACCTCGGTCAGCGCGTGGCGGCTGGGTGAGGACATCGGCCTGAAGATATCTCTGCAGGCCCGGAAGGGGGCTTCACCCCGCCAACTGGCGGATGCGGTGGAGCAGCTGGTCATCGGCTTGGACCGCCTTCTGGGCACCAGCTTGCCGACCTTAATTTCGATCAACACTGGTGCACGCACCGGTTGGTCACATGAACATCGGGTGCAGTAAGCCCGGTCAACCGAAAAGAAAACGAAGGAGAGAACCATGGGTATCGAAGACAAGGCTGAAAACAAGCTGCAGGATCTAGCTGGTAACGCCAAGGAAGCTGCTGGAGATCTCACCGGGAATGAGGAGCTTCGCGCGGAAGGGCAAGCCGATCAGGCTGAAGCTGGCGCAAAGGATGCGGTGGAGAACGTCAAGGACTTCGCCCAGGATGCGGTGGAGAACGTCAAGGACTTCGCCCAAGACGCTGGCGCCAATCTCAAAGCCGCTGGCGAGAAACTGCTCGAAGGTTTCAAAAAGAAGGACTAAGCCTCTCCTGAAGAGCGAGTTGCGTCCGGCCTTGGGTTTGCGAACCCCGGGGCCGGGCGCAAGGACCTTCCGGGTAGCCCCGCACCATGAGTTCCCCGAAACAAGCTAGACAACAGGAAAGGCGCACCATGGCCCCCGGCGAGGCGAGCAAAATCAGCTCGGCCAGTGATGCTTTCCTCGTGGAACGCTCCCTGGACGGTGATATTCCGGCTTTCGAGACCTTAGCTCGCCGCTACGCCCTGCTGATGCGTTCCTATGCCGCGCGGCTTTTGAGCTCCACTTCGGAGGCTGAGGATGTGGTCCAGGAAGCCCTAGTGGTCGCCTGGAAAACCTTGGATTCCTTACAAGACCCAGCCAAGGTGAAAACCTGGCTGATGCGCATCGTCAGCCATAAGAGCATTGACCTGCTGCGTAAACGCAAGGACAACAGCCCGCTGGAGTCGATAGAACCGGTTGCCGCAGAGACCGATTCTCCTGAACGCCGAGCAGTAGCCGCCTCACAGCTCAGCGCGCTCTCTGCCGCACTGAGCCAGCTTCCGGAAACACAACGACGATGTTGGGTACTTCGAGAGTTGGGTGCGAACAGCTACCAAGACATTGCGGAGCAGCTCGATTTGAGCGTCACGGCGGTGCGTGGACAGTTAGCCCGGGCCCGAGCGACGCTGCTAGCAGAAATGGAGGAATGGCGATGAGCAAAACACCTGGACTGCTCAGCTGCGGCCACTCCCTTGACCAGCTCAATGACTATCTTGCGGCGGGCAAGACCCCTGTTAATCCCACAGTCGAGGCCTGCCCGGAATGTCAGGCAGCGTTGCGATCCCTGGCCAGGCTCAATGTCTTCATCGACGAGCTAGTGCGGCACGATTCGCAGGCAAATACGGATGAAGACCTTAAATGGCTCGGCTCAATCTTCAGCAATATCGCGCTGGAAGCCCGGGCCGGCCGCGACATTCCGTTGGAGCCCGCCGGTTTGGGGGCTTCCGGCACGGCGCCCGCTGACTTAGTGGATGGCACTTTAGTGGATGAATTGAGCCAAAGCGAGGGTGCGGTCATCGCACTGATCCGCTCCGCTGGTGATGAGCTGGAGGGGGCAATCATCGGACGTTGTCGACTGGACGGGGACGTGACTGATCCTGGAGCCGAGATTAGAGTGGATATTCGGGTCACAGCGCTTTGGGGCCCACCATTATTGGAACTGGCGCAAGAGTTACGAGCCAAGATCCAGTCGACACTGGCGCAGCACACTCAGCTGAAGATCAGCGGGATCGATATTGCCATTGTTGACATTCAGCGCACGGAGGCGGAGGTGGTTGATGACTGAGCCGGGCGGTTTTGAACAGGACGGTGCCGCTCTGGTCGATGCCCTGAACCTCACGGTGCTCGCCGTTCACGGGGTGAGCGAACTCTTCCCGCCGCGCAGCGTCGCTCATTCTGCCGCTGATCAACTCGCGGCTGCGATTCGAGGTGATGAAGCGCCGAAACTGCGCACCGTGCTGATTGAAGAGTACGACGGCGGCGTGAAGGTAACCGCGAGAATTGGGGTCGAGGTGGCGGCCAAGACGCCCGAGGTGGTCACCGCGGTGGCTTCTGCCATCCGCACCTTTATGGCTTCCGAGATCGATGAAAAAGTTCATTGCGTGGCCTCGGTTCAGGCGGTGAGCATCCAATGAAGCTGGAAATCGCGATTGCCTCCGCAGCTGGCGCTGCTGCTGCCGAACGCGGCGGGGCGGATCGAGTCGAATTGTGCAGCGGCCTCGAGCTAGGTGGTTTGACGCCCTCGGCTGGTTTGATCGAAGCCGTACTAGAGGCTACGAACCTGCCGGTGCAAGTGCTATTGCGTCCCAGGCCCGGCGATTTTTGTTACTCCGAGGATGAGCTTCGCACTGCAGAGCGCGAGGCCCGCAGCCTCGCGCACCAGGGGGTGACCGGCGTCGTACTGGGTGCCCTGCTACCGGGTGGTCGGGTGGATCTGGAGACGACCGCCAGGCTAATTTCGGCGGTCCGCACGATTCGCCCGGGAGCAGAAATCGTCTTCCACCGGGCACTCGATCAGGCTGTGGACGCCGTCGAGGCGCTTGAGGGTCTGGCCGCACTGGGAGTGGACCGGGTCTTGACCTCCGGGCAGGCCAGCCGGGCAGCCGGCGGCGTCGTTTGCCTTGCCCGAATGGTCGCCTTGGATTCGGGAATTGAGATTATGGCCGGTGGCGGGGTGGCGCCGAAGGACATTCCAGCGCTCGCCGAAGCCGGAGTAGCGGCAGTGCACCTTTCAGCCAAGCGAAAGGCGACCACCGCATCCTCGGCGGCCCTGGCCTTAGGTTCCGCCGACGGCCAGGACCCGAACGCTTACTTCCTCACGGATGAGGGCCTGGTCCGGCAAGCCGCAAACTACTGCCGGTAGCCGCACTCTACTGGCGGTAGCCTTCAACTTCGCTGCTGGAGCGCAGTTCTGCCTCGTTCGGGTTCTCCCCTGCATCGATGCGCGCCCGGCGTTGCCGGAGCAGATCCCAGAAGCGATCGAGCTGCACCTCAATATTGCGGAGTTCGGAAGCCCGCTCGGTCGGATCGCCCTCGGTGGGCAGTTCGCCGCGCAGGTCCTGCTCGCGCTGCACCAACTCGGAAATGTGGGCGTGAATCTCTTCGCTGTTCATAGGATTCAGGCTACGCCATTTCGGGAGAGTGGCTGTCCGGATGGTGTCCTTGCCGGATCACATGCCACCCACCCGCGCGACCCCACCCACATATGAATGATCCACCCCGTCTCATGGGCCAAGTCTTCCTGGATCGAACCGACGGAAGGACTACCTCAACCCTTACGGCACACCGACTAGAGGGCCACGGACTATAAGCACCTTCTAGGTTTCTGAGCGACAACCACCGACCCGCCTCTGGAAGTGAACAATCGGTAGAGGAGATACCCACAAGACCTAACTACGCCTGTCAGAAGGTAGTGGATTTCGCTGTCAGAACGTTGCTAGCTGGTTCCCAGATAATTCTCAGCGGATACTTGGAAGACTAGTCAACTCGTCCGAAAGGCACATGATGTTGAAACATTTTCGCCGCACTCGCACAGCTAGTTTCCTTGCGATTTCAAGCGTCATCGTCGCCTTGTTAGCTGGCTGCACTCCAGCAAGCGATCCCGGACCCTCGAACACTAACCAAACGCCGTCGACGTCCTCGCCAGCTACAACCGACGCGGGTACTCCAACAGCATCGGGGACTCCGCAGGCCGTTCCTACGAAGTTAGAGCCGCCCTGGATGGATGGTGAAAAGGTCATCGCTAAGTTCGCCTCCCAGCACACGGGCGTGACCGTCGGCCCATACTCCACGAGCACCGGGTTCATTGCCGTCTATATCCGCTGCGTGGGTAAGGGCAAGATCGACATCGAGATACCTGGGAGTGCCGGTTATGCGTTGGAGTGCTCACCTAATGACAGCGATCAAGGAATCCGCAACACCTCGCAAATTCAGACGCCGAAGAGCTTCACTGTCAAGGTTCAGAGCACGAATCTCTGGTCAATCGCCATCACCGAAATCGAGAAGCCGAAGATAGACATCAATTCCACACCTTCCACCTCCGCACCTTCAGCGTAGGCGCAGCAGTTCAATGCGCCGTGTTCCATCGAGATGTCCTACAGCACTATCAAGTAAGGAATCTAAAATTTAATCACCACGAGATATCGTCATGCAGAAATTGTCGTTCAGAGGTTTATTTGCGGCTGCAATCTTGGCAGCTGCTTGCGTGCTCGTGCCTCTGGCCGCTGCTCCCGTGGCATAGACCGTCGGGACGCAGGCAGCAGTCATCCACTCGCCCCAGGGCGCTTGCCAGGCCGCCTGGCATTACCGATCCACCGGCAGGGGCGCGGATACCATCGTCGGCGTCGGAGCGCTGCAAGCGAACCGCAACGGAACAGGCTCAAACCAAGTCTCCAGCTTTAGCGCTCAAGTATCGGGAACCGTCTCCGCGAGCATTTCTGGGAACATCGAAGTTTCCGGGTCGGTAGTTCTCGCGAACATCAAGGGAACTTATAACGTTGGGTAACAGCCAGCCTGACGGCGACCCGGGGCAACAGCGTGTAGGTAACGGCAGCGCCTGGGAGGATTGCCTACGCCCAATACGGAGTATGGCGGGCTTACACCACCGGCGTTGAAGAGTGGAATACGACGAACTGCGCTGTGACAACAACTCACCAGGTCAAGGCGTACAGCCCCTTCCGTGTGAGATGGAATACCTGGGTAATCTGACCAAGGTCTAGCGTTTGCTCTGCCAGAAGCGCCGCCCCAAGTCGAAGGGCGGCGTTGGTGGTTTGCCGGGTTGAAAGTGCCTTTCCGTAACTTCGTCGGAGTGTCCGGCTATTGAGTGGCGCTTAGGCTATCGACATAGTGGTTCGGCATCCGTGCAGCTGCCCAACACTTGAACCCCAGGCTGAACAGCCACATATGACTCTACATAGCGGTTCTAATCAGAAAAGGAACTTATACATGATTGAAGACCTCAGTATCAGAAACGTAGATGCGCGACCAGGCTATCCGTTTCACGACTCAGTGGAATTGCCTGGATGGGAAAATCGGAGCGTTTGGGGTTATGACATACCTTCTCAAACTTTCTATGCACAGCTGTGGTCCAACGCTTCGACTCGGAAAGATCCAGATCTGTGGCTCAGCGGCGTTACTGAGCGGTATCCCTGGCCAGCATGTATCGCCCTCAGAATTTTTTCGTCGCTAGAAGTAAACCCAATTGAAGCTGTCAACGCTCTCGGAATTGGTTCAGTAGATGAGCCTATGCGATCAAAATTGGAAATCTTTGCGAAGTTCGAAGATTTTGATGGAACTAGCGACTACGAAAGAGGAGCCACCCAAGCATTGCAATGGCTTTTAGGTGAGTCTCAGGTCACACCTGGGTCGCAAGAGGCTTGGTATCAAACTTCGCCAGGACGTGATTACGTCAACGCAGAATGGCATATGGTAACAGGCCGTATCTATCTGGAACCCAACAATGAGTTTGTCAAGGGGGTGGATGAAATTCTCTCTTGGATGCAGGATCTACGATGACCGAGATCATCGGCGAATAGTCTCGAAGAACTGGCAGCTTTAGCAAAGCGTAGCCCCCAACCCGAAAGCTGGTGGCTACCTTTACTCATCCACAAATGGCAGTTGAATTTGGCGAGGTCCTGGAATATGTCCATGGACTTTGATAATTGCATTATCTATTTTTAATGCACCCTTGCTTGTCATGGTTTGCTGGGTACGCAATGTGACGCGGAGGGTGTCTCGTGAAGCGAATGCTTCCTCGCCGTTCTCAACTCGCGATATGAAACCAAGGTCTTCAATCGTGGCGTAGAAGGCGCTTCCTCCGTCGCTGAATCTCCACTTGTTGCCTTCAACGAAGTTAACGCTTTCTATGGTCAGTGCCGCTTCTCGTACTACCGGGTCGTATTTCTCGACAATCTGTTCTGGAATTTGAAATGCGTCGCGGTCTTCAGTACGTATAACGACCTTCTCTGATAGCTGCTCAGAAGATAGCGAAATTGAATCGATCCCGTCGCTATCAAGTGGAGCGACAAGAGCCTCGGTTGCCACGCGAAATTGACTGTCTTGGACAACGAGAAGAACCGTGTCAGCTATGACAACCTGTGAACCATCACCTGCCGTGATAATCGTCTTGCCACCTTCCGCCCGGCTCTGCCTGAGGTTCTTTTTCCCCTTGATCCAGATTAGGAAGGTTATAGCCGCAGCTAGATCCTGGAGGAGCTGCGAAGCGGCCAGCGTGGCAGTGATTGGTCTTGATAGCAGTGCGTCTACAGTTGCTTCGACGATTGACGGTGCTTGAATTACAAGATCGACAATAAACGAACCGCCTGTAGTTGCTTTTATCTCAATTTTAGAGGGTGGACTGCCCGGAGCTATTGCGGCTTGTACAGCCTTCGCTGAGCGCGCCAAAGCCAGAAGTGACGGCGCATATTTTTCAACCTCAATAGTATGATCACGTGTTGCTTCACCATCATATGTAAGTTTGAAATGAGCCTGATCAGTAGCCATCTTCCCCTGCTTCAGTTGCCTTCAATCTGAAGATTAACAGTTAGCTAAGACATTAACAACTGATAGCCTTCCGTCCCACCCTGGGGCGGGAACCTACGAGGTCTAGTGTGCAAGCCTGCACCCCACATAGTCGTTGGCACAGCCGATTGCAATCGGCCAGCCTCAGTGAAACTGATACAGGGATCGAACCCCACCAAGAACTTAACGGCAAAGCACTCTCCAATTGGACGGGTTTTGGACGGGATTCCCAAAAACCAGCCAACAAAAAATCCACCTCACTACAGGGATACTTCCCAGCAACGACGCGGATTTTCAATGGAGCCCCCTGCCGGATTCGAACCGGCGACCCCCTGTTTACAAGACAGGTGCTCTGGCCAACTGAGCTAAGGAGGCGCGGGCCTCCGGACCAAACGCCGGAAACCGCCTGCACAAGTTTATCCCAGAAGCGTGGGCTCGAAAAATGCCGCTCGGGGAGTCCAGTCGCCTAGAGCCGGGAGCCTTTCAGCACTGCTCCCAAGGCTCGAAGGGAAATTTACATCTTGGCAGTGAATGAGGTGTGTTCCTCCAACGATCCTGTTGTGCAGCATCCGTGAGTGATTCCATCTGGACTTCAGACCTTGTCAGTGGCGCTCAAAACGGGCGACAATATTGACAGCGCAAATCGCTGTCGAGCAGGAGTAGCTGTCGTGATATTGCATTTATCAAAATGACTAAGGCTCAAACTATCTCCCTACTTGATATTTTCACTAGCAGCCTTAAAACAAGGTAAAGCTCGCCGCCAGAAGGCTAATCCCGCATGATCGAGATCCGCAAGTCTCCAATAAGAAATTCTTGTGCGGAAAGATTTCTCCGTCATGGCGCGACAAGTGGCATAGTGAGCGCAATAAGGCACTCTGCACTCATCCGGCAGAAGCGCTGTTTGTCAAATTTTAGGAATTAATCATCTAAGAACTTACTCACTGAATAACAGGTTATCAATAAATAGGAAATTACACGATATCCACCCACCGACCCGCCCACTTTCAATTCTCGCGTTCCGCAGCACCTGTCTACCGCTAGCCTGGCGTCGAAAGGCCCCTCAGCAGAGGAGAAGACAGGCAAACGATTGGAAGTTTTTTGCAGATCACCTCTCGTGAGGGCCTCCGGATCGCTCCCCATCGAGAGACTCCCCCTGCCTCATGTGGTGCAAAAATCCAGTCTTGAAGCTCACTGATAGAACCGGCAGAGACATCCCCCTAATGGCGAGTCAAACGAAGGTCGAAACTCGACAAAGCCCTGGAGGTATATGGAAAATTACGACTTCTAACAGAGAACCCCATCATCAGATATAAGGCCGCAATCTCTGCCTAAGCAGCAGAGACATAAGGGCCCACTGAACCAAGATGGCGCTCGTTCCGCATCCCCGCGTGTCGAGATAGCGGGTCAAAATTTGAGCGAACGCGCCCCGTTGACAGTCCACAATCACTATGTTTCACTTTCATCGTCGGGCTTAATTCCGGCGCATTTCGAATATTCAAATAGATAGCAAGGATTAATCTAATGACTACTTTGAAAGTTGCATCAGGCGCTCTCGCTGCGCTTGCGATAGCTGGCGGTGCGGTATTGGCGTCCTCCGCTCCCGCGCAGGCAATTAATATTGTCAGCTGTAATAATACTGGATACACAAGGGTTGACTTTTCAAACGCCTCAAGCATTTGTTATGCAAACGGCGGAACAACCTCGGTCCCAGGTTATACGGTTCGACAGGTTTGGGGTGGAAACAACGCAGGCAGCCTTAACACCACCACAGCATGTTGGCTATTTTATAAGTGGTCAGATGTTTATCCCAACGGAAAAGCTATTAACATCATCATTTAGTTACGACTCATAGGTAACCAGATACTGTGATTTACTCAATAACTAGAAGGAAAGCCTTACTTATTCCGGCTATCTTCTCTGTGTTGCTCGTCTCGGGCTGTCAGCAGAATAATGCCGGCAGCCCGAGCTCCGAGCCTCCACTTGAGAAGGCCCAGAGCATCTCCGAAGTGTCCCAAATCAGCAGGCCGATTGACGCGTATCTACCAACAGCGTCGGAGGTCTTGTCGCTAGCAAGGCTACAAATACGTACAACGAACTCCTGCTACGCCAAAAATGGACTTCCACAGGAGTACGCAAAAAATGTTTCAGATTCAAAGTTGCTCGACTTTATCAAGTTTGGGATACGTAACCGGAGTGTCCGATCCGATCTATGGGGATTTTTTGACCCAGCACAACCAGCTAAAGACGGCTACCGGTATCCTTCCGACTTCAAAGGTTTGGAACTCACAAAAGGAAATGTCCCCGATGAGGTCTTTAAATCCTGCGACGATGAGGCAAAGAAGTCTGTCTCCTCGAATTTGGGCTTCCTAGGTTACCTCGGGCAAGAAATACTTCCAAATGGTGGACCGCTAATTCCACTCCAAGATACTCGGTTCGCCTCTATCGCTGGGCAATGGAGCTCTTGCATGACAAGCGAGGGTTTGAGCTACGCGACTCCGATCTCCGCAGTATCCGACTTGAAATGGAGGTCGGGTACTGTGCCAAGTAAAGAAGAGATTGCAGTCGCTGCAGCAGATAAAAAATGTAAGTCTAACGTCAATCTTGTCGGATCTGCGTTGGCTGTTCAGGCCGCCTATGATAAGGCGTACATAGCTCAATACAAGGCTCAACTAGACGGGTTCAAAACGCAGCTCGCCAACCTGGTAAAGGCTAGCTAGGTTCAGCCCTGTTCCTGCTCTTCACGGCCATTCCCGCAGTTGCATAGTTCCAGAATTGGTCAATAAAACGCCCGTTCTCCAAAAGATCTACTTGGAGAACGGGCGTTTTATTGACCCCGGTAGCCTGGCGGATACACCGCTGTCTTTCAATTACTCACGACGTGGCATTCACTTTCAGAACATCTAGACGACTTGGCTCTTGTAATCGATGAACCACTGCAGTACATGGGTCACTCACAAGCTGCCTGATATCTATCTGCTTCAGCCCCAGTCGCTGAGCCGCCTACCGACCTTTACTTGTTCTTAGCAGTAATAACGCTCTGCACGAAGTCCTTGAAATCCGAGTAATTTGTCTGAGACGTACCTTGATACGTTTGACCATCAACCAGGATCGTAGGCGTCCCCTTCAGACCGTGTGCCAGCGCGAGCTGGTTGGTGTAGGCCACTAATGGACGATAGGTTCGACTGTCCACGGCCGAGTCAATGTTGGCGCCAAGGTCCTTTGCGAACTGCTTGAGCTGGTCATTAGTAAGACCAGTGCTGTTCTCCTGGGGCTGGTTCTCATAGAGCTTACCGACAAAGTCCACGTACTTGTCGGGGGCGGTCGCGGCGACTGCAGCAGCAGCAGCAGCAGCTCGTGAAGAATAGTTCGTTCCGGCTGAAGAACTGTCAAGAATGGTAATCGGACGATACTCGTAAGTGATGCTTCCGGCGTTGGCCAAGTCTTTCAGCACAGTTGAGTTGGTTTTCTCGAAATCGTTGCAAAACGGGCACATGAAGTCCAGATAAATCACTACCTGAACAGGCTTGCCCTTAGCAGTTGCCGCAACTCCTATGCCGCTGAGATCGGTCATCGCAGTCGGTGCAGCTGTAGGCAAAGCCGAGATAGTGGTCTTGTCCACATCTCCAGCAGCTTGCGCAGGAGGGATGAGCTTGCCATCTTTACCGATCACGGCACCGCCGTAGGTGTTCATGTTCGCTGGGACCGGCCCCTTATCGGCAATCGGAGCATTGTTCTGCATATTGGTCACCACGATCAGCGCGACCACGGCAATAATCGCTACGACAGCAACCAGGACGCCGCCCCGGATGAGCCAGCCATTGCGTTTCTGCTTTTTGGCTGCTGCCTCACGAATCAGCCTGGCCTGTTCACGTGCTGCCGCAGTGCGCTCGGCTTTGGTCATCTTCGGTTGGTTCTGTGAACTCATCGTTCCTCATGTCTGTGCGCGGCTCACGCCGTGAATAGTCAACCCTCTCATTTTAGGGGCAATTCACGGACGATACCGCATCAGTGCGCTCCAGGGGAGGAAACCCACAGCAGCCACCCAGCGGAATAGGGTCCATTTCTTGCCGCTATATCGGCCGTTGGCAACACCAGATAAGCTGTTATTGGAACCAAAGGCAGGGAGCATGTGATGCCAGCTACTGGCAAAACCAAGAAAAGCACCAAAAAGAATGCCAAAGAATTCGACTTCATTGTGGTTTCAAACCGGCTACCGGTGGACCGGGTCCGGAATGCGGACGGCAAGGACGATTGGCGACGCTCGCCGGGCGGCTTAGTGACCGCGCTTGGCCCCGTGATGGCTAAGTCCGACGGCGCCTGGGTCGGTTGGCATGGCGCCCCCGGTGAGAAGCTCGACGCCTTCGGCCACGAGAACATGAAGCTCATCCCGGTAGAACTTAGCGCGGAAGAAGTCGAGCTTTACTACGAAGGTTTCGCCAACGCTACATTGTGGCCCCTCTATCACGATGTGATCGCCCCTCCTGAGTTTCACCGTACTTGGTGGGAGGCTTACCGCACGGTCAATAAGAGGTTCGCCGACGCCGTCGCCCACTCCGCTGCACAGGGAGCCATCGTGTGGGTACAGGACTACCAACTTCAGCTGGTACCAAAATACTTACGGGAGGCTCGCCCCGATCTGCAGATTGGGTTTTTCAACCATATCCCCTTCCCCCCACTGGAGATCTACGCGCAGTTACCCTGGCGACGAGCCCTGCTGGAGGGTTTGCTAGGAGCCGATTTGCTTGGCTTCCAGCGCCCTAATGACGCCAGCAATTTCCTGCGCTGCGTGCGCCGTTACGTCAATGCCACGGTCAAACAGAATCAGATCACCATCGGTGAGCGAACTGTCCGCGCTGGGGCTTTCCCCATCTCCATCGACACAGCTCAGATCTCGGCTCTGGCGGCCACTCCCGAGGTGCAAGAACGCGCCAAGCAGATCCGAAGGGACCTGGGCAATCCGAAAACGGTGCTCCTTGGCGTGGACCGATTGGACTACACCAAGGGGATCCGGCATCGGCTCAAGGCTTTCAGCGAATTGCTTGAAGAGGGCAGACTGAATGTTGGGGATGTCACCCTTATTCAGGTGGCTAGCCCCAGCCGGGAACGCGTGGAGAGCTACCGGATGCTCCGCGAAGAGGTGGAGGGTACGGTCGGCAGGATCAACGGCACCTTCGACACCATCCAGCACACCGCGGTGCGCTATCTGCACCACAGTTATCCGCTGGCGGAGATGGTCGCCCTATACCTGGCTGCCGACGTCATGCTGGTCACCGCGCTACGCGATGGAATGAACTTGGTGGCCAAAGAGTATGTGGCCACTCGAGCAAATAACGACGGCGCACTAGTGCTGAGCGAATTTACCGGAGCCGCTGATCAGCTCCGCCAGGCTCTACTGATCAACCCGCACGATATCGACGGGCTCAAGGATTCGATGATGGCCGCCGTGGAGATTAGCGCCTCTGAGTCTGCCCGGAGAATGCGGTTGATGCGCCGACAGATCCTGGACCACGATGTGGAACGCTGGTCACAGGAGTTCCTGAGTAGTCTGCGTTCAAAGACATGATTTCCGCGGAACTCGCTCATGCGCTCAACACACTGTGCCGCACCGAGCGGCTGCTCATTGCCTTGGACTTCGATGGCACCCTTTCGCCCTTGGTCCCACGAGCAGAGGACGCGAGACCGTTACCCGCGAGCGCCGCTGCCTTCGCGGAACTCGCCGAGCTGCCGGATACCATCACCGCCCTCATCTCGGGACGAGCCTTGGATAGCCTTCGTTCGGTAGCCTCCCCACCCGCCAGCACACTGCTCATCGGTAGCCACGGCGCAGAAACCTGGTTCGGCCCCGGACAAGCTCCACTGCAATTGGAGCCGGCGCAGCAGGAATTGCTCGGGCAGGGCGTCGAGCTGATCCAAAAAGTCGCCAGCGAGCATCAGGGCACCACGGTGGAACTCAAGCCCGCCGGTGTTGTGCTGCACACCAGGCAAGCCTCCCCTGACGTAGCCGAGCAGGCGGTCTCGGCAGCCAAAGCCGCTTTGAGCGAGCTTGGTGCTCACCTACAGGAGGGCAAGCGGGTGCTGGAGCTCAGCGTGTTGCAGGTAGATAAGGGGCAAGGGCTGGATCTGCTTCGCTCCATCAGTAGGCCGACGGCGGTACTCTTCGCCGGGGACGACACCACCGATGAGGATGGTTTCCGCGCCCTGAGCGGGGCCGACGTCGGGATCAAGGTCGGCGACGGACCCACTGCAGCCGCCTACCGGATCGGTTCGGTTCGAGATACCCCGGAACTGCTGAAAACCATCCTGCGCCTCCGCCGAACGGCAAATAATTCGGCACCCGTCATGTGATGCGGCTCACTCGATAAGTGTGCGATAGTTGACCTACAACTGAATATCAACCATTCACTACGGATCGTTCGGCACGTACCTGCCGATGAAGGGATAGATAACTGTGGCTACAGTTACTTTTGATAATGCAACCCGCTTGTACCCGGGCACCGATAAGCCCGCCGTTGACAAGCTCAACATTGATATCGCAGATGGCGAGTTCCTGGTTTTGGTCGGCCCCTCTGGCTGCGGAAAATCCACTTCGCTGCGGATGCTGGCCGGGCTTGAGGATGTCAACGCCGGCCGGATTCTGATTGGTGACCGCGACGTTACCGATATGCCTCCGAAGGACCGCGATATCGCTATGGTCTTCCAGAACTACGCGCTCTACCCGCACATGACGGTTGCCGACAATATGGGCTTTGCGCTCAAGATCGCCGGCGTCAGCAAGGAAGAGCGGGCTCAGCGCGTTCGCGAGGCGGCAAAGCTGCTTGACCTCGAACCCTATTTGGACCGCAAGCCGAAGGCTCTCTCCGGTGGTCAACGTCAGCGCGTCGCGATGGGCCGGGCGATCGTCCGTAACCCTCAGGTGTTCCTGATGGATGAGCCGCTCTCTAACCTGGACGCCAAGCTGCGCGTGCAAACCCGTACTCAGATCGCTTCCCTGACTCGTCGTCTCGGCGTCACCACGGTCTACGTCACCCACGACCAGGTTGAGGCCATGACCATGGGTGATCGGGTTGCCGTGCTCAAGGACGGTCTGTTGCAGCAGGTAGACACCCCCCGCAACCTTTACGATCGCCCGCAGAACGTCTTCGTGGCCGGCTTCATCGGTTCTCCTGCAATGAACCTATTGGAGCTACCTACCGTTGACGACGGCGTGAAGTTCGGCGGCGTGGTCTACCCGGTTAAGCGTGAGGTGCTGAACGATGCAGCCGGTAACACGGTGACCTTGGGCGTTCGCCCCGAAGATCTGGAAACCGATCCGAGCGGCGAAGGCTTGCCGGTCGAGGTGGATGTTGTCGAAGAGCTCGGCGCTGACGCTTACATCTACGGCCACACCACACTGGATGGCAAGGAACATGACATCGTCGCTCGAGTTGATGGCCGTCGGCCACCGATGAAGGGTGACACCGTGCACGTTCGTCCGCAGCAGGGCCATGTGCACCTGTTCGATAGCAGCTCCGGCCTGCGCCTGGGCGACTAACGGAGTCGGATTCAATATCCAGCTTTAGGTAGCTAGCTAAGATGGCTCTGGACTTCACTCCGCTTAGGCGTAATGAAGTCCAGAGCCATTGCCGTCCTATGAAAGAAAAATCATGACCGACGCCCAATGGCGAGACGAACCCACCGATTTCGAGCAGCTCGGCAAATTGCCGCGCGAATCCGCCCCGCCTGCATCGGTGCTCGGATCGCTCAATATCACCGCGGCGGCTAGTGATCCCGAATTGCTCGACCTACCGTGGCATCTGCGGCTGGAGGATTGGCCGACCGAGTACCTGGCCGCCCTGCCACGAGGCATCTCCAGGCACGTCGTGCGTTTCGCGCACCTGGGCGGTTCGGTGATCGCGGTCAAGGAAACCAGCGAGCACGTGGCCCGGCATGAGTATCACATGTTGCGTAAGCTGCAACGCCTGGACGTGCCCTGCGTTGAACCGGTGGCTGTTATCACCGGCCGCACCACCGTCGAAGGCGTTGCCCTGGACCCGGTGCTGGTCACCCGGCACCTGAAGTTCTCCCTGCCCTATCGCGCCCTGTTCTCCCAGATGTTGCGCAAAGATACCTTGACCCGCCTGATCGATGCTCAGGCCCTGCTCTTGGTGCGCTTGCACCTGATTGGTTTCTATTGGGGCGATGTTTCGCTCTCGAACACCCTGTTCCGCAGGGATGCTGGGGCCTTCGCCGCCTACTTGGTGGACGCGGAAACCGGAGAACTCTATCCCGATCTTTCCAGCGGCCAACGCGAATACGATCTGGAGATCGCTCGAGTGAACATCGCCGGAGAGCTGATGGACTTGCTGGAGGGCGGGCTGATCGACGGCGAGGTGGACCCGGTGGCCACCAGCGAATTGATCATGGACGCCTATCGACGGCTTTGGGCCGAGTTGACCGATCAGGAGTCCTTCGAGCTGGGCGAGCGCTGGCGGGTTGGCGCTCGGATCCGCAGGCTTAATGAGCTTGGCTTCGACGTCGAAGAGTATGCGATCAAGACGAACCCCGAGGGTTCTACCATCCAGCTACAGCCCAAAGTGGTCGACGCCGGCCATCACCAGCGGAGGCTGCTGCGGCTAACAGGTCTGGACGCCCAGGAGAACCAGGCCCGCAGGCTGCTCAACGATATGGATACCTGCCGGGCGGATAACGACCCCGAACTGGACGAGGAAATCAGTGCCCACTCCTGGGTGCGGCATGTTTTCGAGCCGATTGTCCGCTCGATTCCCCGGGAGTTATCGGGAAAACTGGAACCGGCTGAGGTGGTCCACGAAGTACTGGAACATCGCTGGTACATCTCCGAGAAACTGGATCGGAATGTTCCGTTAGCCGAGGCCGTGCAATCCTATATCGACACCGTGCTCCGGCATCGACGAGACGAAGCGGCGCTGATCATCACCGCTGATACCGACACAATGGCGCTGCTAGAGGGCGGGGTCCTGGGCGAAGCCTCCGAAGAGGACTAGGGCCTCTAGCCTCCTGCTGAGCTGGCTCAGGCCTTCCCTGGCCGCTTCAGCGGTGTGCGGCGCGGGGACGATTGAGCGCAAAGACACCCAATGCTCCCGCAGCCAAAACCACAACTGCTGCCAATATCAGTAGCACGGTAACCAGGTTGGGGCCACCGGTATTACTGTGCACCGCTGCGGCGGGGACTGCCGGACTCGAAGTATCAAATGACTCTGTACTGACCGAGCTCGATGGCGTGGGTGTTGCCGAGCTGGCCGTCGGGGAACTGGTTTTCGGGGCGCTGGAAGTGGCAGAACTGGAAGTCGTCGCCGTCGTGCTGGGAGCCGCCGAGCTTACGCTGGGGGTGCTGCTGGGAACCTTAGCGGGTACGCTCACAGCACTGCTTGGCTGTGGGGTGTTCTTCTTTACCGGGACGGGCGCCTTCTGCTGTTTCTGCTCCGGCTGATTCGTCGCTGTGGGATTGGGTGCCAGCGTCGGCAGGGGGACGGAGATCGTCACCGAGACACTACTTGAACTGCCTGCTGTGCTGCTTGGCGACGGGAGGGGTTTTGGCGACTGGGCATGAGCTGCGGCCCCGATTCCCAGGCCAGCGCCCGCGCTGAGCACGACGATAGCAAGTGCCTTGCCAGCGATTGCAGTGGTCTTTAATTTCAACGAAGTTCCCATGATTTCGGCGTAACGAATACTGCCAATGAATATATCATTGGCTGCGGCAAGCGGTGATTGAAATTAAATAGCTTTGCCGGGGTTAAACAGTCCGCTGGGATCAAAGAGTTCCTTCAGCCGGTGCTGCAGAGTGCGCAGTTCCGGGCTCTGCTCTTGGCTCAGCCATTGCAGCTTGAATTGGCCGATACCGTGCTCACCGGTAATGGTTCCGCGCATCTCAAGAGCCAGCTGGACAGACTCGTCCAAGGCCGCATTGAGTCGAGCGATACTCTGTGGCTCGGCATCTTCCGTCCAGAAGGTGGGGTGCAGATTGCCATCCCCAGCGTGCGCCACCACCCGCACGTTGACCTGGTGTCGGAGCGCCAGCTGCTCGGTCTCGGCAATGTAATCGACAAGTCGGGATCGGGGCACCGCAATGTCCTCCCCCACCCTGGTTTGCAAGTCCGCGTCCATTCCGCGCGAGTTCCTACGCAACTCCAGCAAACGCCCGGCCTCCTCCGGATCCTCAAAGGACAGTCGACCGCCCAGTGGAGCAACCGCAGCAGCTACTCCCTCTGCTTCCGCCTCCGCACCGAAGCCATCGGTTTGGATCAACAGCAAGGCGCCTCCCCTGCTACGTAGCGTGGAGTGCATCCGCTCATCGATATCCTGCAGAGAAGCACCGTCCAACAGTTCCATCACGGCAGGCTGGATTCTGGCCTTCCCCACCGCCAGCACCCCTGCCGCGGCGGTACGGAAATCATCGAAAAAGATGGCGAGCGTCCTGGAATCGACGGGCAGGTACTTCAACCGCACGGTCGCCCCCACCACTATTCCGAGGGTTCCCTCCGAGCCAACGAAGAGGCTGGTCAGATCGTAGCCGGCCACCCCTTTGAAGGTGCGATGGCCGGTATGAATCAAGGAGCCATCCGCCAGCACCACGTCAAGGGCTAGGACCGAATCCCGAGTCACCCCATACTTAGCGCAGCGCAGACCGCCAGCGTTGGTGGCGATGTTCCCACCAATAGTGGACATCCGATAGCTCGCGGGGTCCGGTGCGTACATTAGGCCATAGGGTTCGACGGCGGCGTTCAGCTCAGCGTTCACCACCCCGGGTTCGACGATGGCCACCTCATCCTCGGGATTGATGTCCAAGATCCGGTTCATCCGTTCCAAACTCAGGATCAGAGAGTTACGGCTCGCATGTGCACCGCCGGAGACCCCGGTCCCGGCTCCGCGGCCAACCACACTCACTCCGTGTCGTGCGGCCAGCAACACCACATCTTGGACGTCCTCAACAGTACGCGCCCACACAACGGCTAGCGGTAGCTGCAGGTCCAACACCGGGCCCTGATCCACCGCGTATTCGGCCAAGACCTCCTCGGCCAGAGAAATGCTCTGCGCAGGCAATAAGGAGGTCAAGGCATGCAGGAATTCACTGTGCTCAGGCATGAGCCAAGTCTAGTGCCGAGAGCTAATGTGGTGGGTTTGGGTGGTTGTCCAGGCCTGCCACATTGGTTTGGTGGTTTGGTTGTTGGTTTGTTTGTTGTTTGTTAAAGGAAGAGAGCCTCTACGTCTTCGTAGAGGCTCTCTTTACTGGTTGTCCGGCGGTGTCCTACTCTCCCACACCCTTCCGAGTGCAGTACCATGGGCGCTGTGGGTCTTAGCTTCCGGGTTCGGTATGGGTCCGGGCGTTTCTCCCACGCTATGGCCGCCGTAACTCTAACCCCGACCCGTGACCCCCTTTGGTGGGGTGTGGGTGGGAAAATTGTTGGAGTTGTGGTGCTTAGTATCGTGTTATGTAGTTATACGGTTGTTTCCCTTGAACGAACTAACCCTTTGGTGGGTTTGTTGTTTGGGGACCGTAGAGTGGACGCGTGCAAGCAGGTTTTCTTCTCATGCATGGTGTGAATATTCTTTTGAAGGATTATATTCACGCATAAAGAAAGTGTGTTGTAGGTTATCGGCCTATTAGTACCGGTCAGCTTCACGAGTCGTTAGTCCTCGCTTCCACATCCGGCCTATCAACCCAGTGGTCTAGCTGGGGGCCTCTCACACATAAAGTGTATGGAAATCTCATCTCGAAGTGGGCTTCCCGCTTAGATGCTTTCAGCGGTTATCCCTTCCGAACGTAGCTAACCAGCCATGCACCTGGCGGTACAACTGGCATACCAGAGGTTCGTCCGTCCCGGTCCTCTCGTACTAAGGACAGCTCTTCTCAAATTTCCTGCGCGCGCAGCGGATAGGGACCGAACTGTCTCACGACGTTCTAAACCCAGCTCGCGTACCGCTTTAATGGGCGAACAGCCCAACCCTTGGGACCTACTCCAGCCCCAGGATGCGACGAGCCGACATCGAGGTGCCAAACCATGCCGTCGATATGGACTCTTGGGCAAGATCAGCCTGTTATCCCCGAGGTACCTTTTATCCGTTGAGCGACGGCCATTCCACAATGTGCCGCCGGATCACTAGTCCCGACTTTCGTCCCTGCTCGAGATGTCTCTCTCACAGTCAAGCTCCCTTGTGCACTTACACTCGAAACCTGATTGCCAACCAGGCTGAGGGAACCTTTGGGCGCCTCCGTTACTTTTTAGGAGGCAACCGCCCCAGTTAAACTACCCATCAGGCACTGTCCCTGACCCGGATTACGGGCCGAAGTTAGGAATCCCAAGTGATCAGAGTGGTATTTCAACGATGACTCCACCATAACTGGCGTCATGGCTTCAAAGTCTCCCACCTATCCTACACAAACCACTTAGAACACCAATACCAAACTATAGTAAAGGTCTCGGGGTCTTTCCGTCCTGCTGCGCGTAACGAGCATCTTTACTCGTACTGCAATTTCGCCGAGTTTATGGTTGAGACAGCGGGGAAGTCGTTACTCCATTCGTGCAGGTCGGAACTTACCCGACAAGGAATTTCGCTACCTTAGGATGGTTATAGTTACCACCGCCGTTTACTGGGGCTTAAATTCTCAGCTTCGCAATAAATTGCTAACCGGTCCTCTTAACCTTCCAGCACCGGGCAGGAGTCAGTCCGTATACATCGTCTTGCGACTTCGCACGGACCTGTGTTTTTAGTAAACAGTCGCTTCCCCCTGGTCTCTGCGGCCCTTGCCCGCTCCGAGAAGTAAATTCTCATCACAGTCCGGGCCCCCCTTCTCCCGAAGTTACGGGGGCATTTTGCCGAGTTCCTTAACCATAATTCTCTCGATCGCCTTAGTATTCTCTACCTGATCACCTGTGTCGGTTTGGGGTACGGGCGGCTAAAACCTCACGTCGATGCTTTTCTTGGCAGCATAGGATCACCGAATTCCCCCCTACGGGGGTCCCATCACGTCTCAGCCTTCATGTTTCCCGGATTTGCCTAGGAAACGGCCTACCTGCTTAGACCGGGACAACCATCGCCCGGCTCGGCTACCTTCCTGCGTCACACCTGTTAATACGCTAACCGCACCAGATCAAAGAACAACACGCTCCCCCGAAACCAAACACCCCGAAGGGTGTAACAGGCCCGGGCTCGGGCATCGAACATCACTGGATTAGCTTGGGCGGTTTTTCGCCGGTACGGGAATATCAACCCGTTGTCCATCGACTACGCCTGTCGGCCTCGCCTTAGGTCCCGACTTACCCAGGGCAGATTAGCTTGACCCTGGAACCCTTGATCATTCGGCGGACGGGTTTCTCACCCGTCATTCGCTACTCATGCCTGCATTCTCACTCGTGTAGGCTCCACCGCTGGTTTACACCGCGACTTCACTGCCCACACGACGCTCCCCTACCACTCCAGACGACTGAACCACGAAGGCTTGTCACTATCTGAAATCCACAACTTCGGCGGTGTACTTGAGCCCCGCTACATTGTCGGCGCGGAATCACTTGACCAGTGAGCTATTACGCACTCTTTCAAGGGTGGCTGCTTCTAAGCCAACCTCCTGGTTGTCTAAGCAATCCCACATCCTTTCCCACTTAGCACACGCTTAGGGGCCTTAGTTGGTGGTCTGGGCTGTTTCCCTCTCGACTATGAAGCTTATCCCCCACAGTCTCACTGCTACGCTCTCACTTACCGGCATTCGGAGTTTGGCTGACGTCAGTAACCTTGTAGGGCCCATTAGCCATCCAGTAGCTCTACCTCCAGTAAGAAACACGTAACGCTGCACCTAAATGCATTTCGGGGAGAACCAGCTATCACGGAGTTTGATTGGCCTTTCACCCCTACCCACAGCTCATCCCCTCCATTTTCAACTGAAGTGGGTTCGGTCCTCCACGACGTCTTACCGTCGCTTCAACCTGGCCATGGGTAGATCACTCCGCTTCGGGTCTAGACCCAGCGACTCATACGCCCTATTCAGACTCGCTTTCGCTACGGCTGCCCCACACGGGTTAACCTCGCCACTGAGCACTAACTCGCAGGCTCATTCTTCAAAAGGCACGCCATCACTAGAACAAGCTAGCTCTGACGGTTTGTAAGCACATGGTTTCAGGTACTATTTCACTCCCCTCCCGGGGTACTTTTCACCTTTCCCTCACGGTACTAGTCCGCTATCGGTCATTAGGAAGTATTTAGGCTTATCAGGTGGTCCTGACAGATTCACACGGGATTTCTCGGGCCCCGTGTTACTTGGGAAACACATATAGAGCGGCACAAAATATTTCAGTTACGGGGCTCCCACCCTCTATGGCCGGCCATTCAAAACCGTTCACCTATACTCGTGCACTCACCCCCCTAGTCCGGTAGAACCAGGACAATGCGTCCCACAACCCCGTACCTGCAACCCCTACCGGGTATCACACAGACACGGTTTAGCCTGATCCGCGTTCGCTCGCCACTACTGACGGAATCACTATTGTTTTCTCTTCCTGTGGGTACTGAGATGTTTCACTTCCCCACGTTCCCTCCACACAGCCTATGTGTTCAGCTGCGGGTCACTACCCATAACAGGCAGCGGGGTTTCCCCATTCGGACATCCTCGGATCAAAGTTCGGTTATCAACTCCCCGAGGCTTATCGCAGATTCCTACGTCCTTCTTCGGCTCCTAATGCCAAGGCATCCACCATGCGCCCTTAAAAACTTACAACAACAAAAACCAGAAGACACACCCAAACACTCCAACAACCAACCAACCCTCAAAAGGGAAAGCCAGCCATCATCAACGTGCGGCGAAGGGCATGCTTCTATAAGATGCTCGCGTCCACTATACAGTTCTCAAACAACAACCCCACCCCTCACAACACACCAACAACAACCCCCTAAAGAGTCATCACCAGCGATCAGTGAAAGAGAGGAAACCAAAACAACAAACCCCCCAAACCCACACCCCCTCCCCCTAAAGGAAAAGGACACAAATCCGAAGGTCCTGTTGCTTCAGAACCCCAATAGTGTGTTTCATCCAACCCCATCCAGCAACCACCAAGCCCCTTTTCCACACCCACCAAACCCTCACCCGAAAGCAAGAACCCGATCAGTAGTACTAAGAAACCCAGCCATCACCACAACGACAAGATTCACTTCAATTGTTTACACAAAAACGTGTTGTTGATATTCCACCCATGAGCACCCACCAGAACACGAACGGTCCTGCTATGGGCTAACTCCTCACACCCACACCACAAAACATGCGTTCTGCAGCTAGATGTTCGGTGCTCCTTAGAAAGGAGGTGATCCAGCCGCACCTTCCGGTACGGCTACCTTGTTACGACTTAGTCCCAATCGCCAATCCCACCTTCGACAGCTCCCTCCCACAAGGGGTTAGGCCACCGGCTTCGGGTGTTACCAACTTTCGTGACTTGACGGGCGGTGTGTACAAGGCCCGGGAACGTATTCACCGCAGCGTTGCTGATCTGCGATTACTAGCGACTCCAACTTCATGGGGTCGAGTTGCAGACCCCAATCCGAACTGAGACCGGCTTTTTGGGATTAGCTCCACCTCACAGTATCGCAACCCTTTGTACCGGCCATTGTAGCATGCGTGAAGCCCAAGACATAAGGGGCATGATGATTTGACGTCATCCCCACCTTCCTCCGAGTTGACCCCGGCAGTCTCCTATGAGTCCCCACCATTACGTGCTGGCAACATAGAACGAGGGTTGCGCTCGTTGCGGGACTTAACCCAACATCTCACGACACGAGCTGACGACAACCATGCACCACCTGTCAACCAGCCACAAGTGGGGGACCTATCTCTAGGTCTTACTAGTTGATGTCAAGCCTTGGTAAGGTTCTTCGCGTTGCATCGAATTAATCCGCATGCTCCGCCGCTTGTGCGGGCCCCCGTCAATTCCTTTGAGTTTTAGCCTTGCGGCCGTACTCCCCAGGCGGGGCACTTAATGCGTTAGCTACGGCGCGGAGAACGTGGAATGTCCCCCACACCTAGTGCCCAACGTTTACGGCATGGACTACCAGGGTATCTAATCCTGTTCGCTCCCCATGCTTTCGCTCCTCAGCGTCAGTTAATGCCCAGAGACCTGCCTTCGCCATCGGTGTTCCTCCTGATATCTGCGCATTCCACCGCTACACCAGGAATTCCAGTCTCCCCTACATCACTCTAGTCTGCCCGTACCCACCGCAGATCCGGAGTTGAGCCCCGGACTTTCACGACAGACGCGACAAACCGCCTACGAGCTCTTTACGCCCAATAATTCCGGATAACGCTTGCACCCTACGTATTACCGCGGCTGCTGGCACGTAGTTAGCCGGTGCTTCTTCTGCAAGTACCCTCAACCACCCAAAAAGATGGCCTTGTTCCCTACTGAAAGAGGTTTACAACCCGAAGGCCGTCATCCCTCACGCGGCGTCGCTGCATCAGGCTTTCGCCCATTGTGCAATATTCCCCACTGCTGCCTCCCGTAGGAGTCTGGGCCGTGTCTCAGTCCCAGTGTGGCCGGTCACCCTCTCAGGCCGGCTACCCGTCGTCGCCTCGGTAGGCCATTACCCCACCGACTAGCTGATAGGCCGCGAGTCCATCCAAAACCAAAAAATCTTTCCACCACCAGAAGATGCCTTCGATGGTCGTATCCGGTATTAGACCCAGTTTCCCAGGCTTATCCCGAAGTTAAGGGCAGGTTACTCACGTGTTACTCACCCGTTCGCCACTAATCCCCCCAGCAAGCTGGAGATCATCGTTCGACTTGCATGTGTTAAGCACGCCGCCAGCGTTCATCCTGAGCCAGGATCAAACTCTCCGTAAAATTCATTACAAAAAATGATTCCCAGCATCAACCCACCAACACCACACAGGGGCGCAGCATCAGCAGGCAAATACCAAAAACAAAAAACATTGGTATCAACAAAAAACAAAACACACTATTGAGTTCTCAAACAACAGGCCGACTCCGTTTACCGTTTTCACGGCTGTTCGGAGCAACTTTTCTAACTTACCCTTCTCGATTCTCTCTGTCAAATCGTCGGTTTCACCGGCGTTTTCAACTCGATTTTCGAGATGCTTCATGGTTCCCTAAAGGGACCATTCAGCGTTGGATTCGCGTCTTCGGAACGAATATTTCGTACCTTGGCGCGGGAATTAACTGTACCACCAGGTTTCCGCGAACACAAACTCCACCCGAGAACTCCCAAAAATCCGCTAGAACTCGGGGCCACCCCGCTGAAGCGCCTCACTCAGAGCGGAGTGACGTAGGCGCCGGAGATTCCACCGTCCACCAGGAAGGTCGAGGCCGTGATGAACGAAGAGTCGTCGCTCGCCAGGAAGGCAACCGAAGCGGCAATCTCTTCCGGCTCCGCGAAACGGCCCAACGGAACATGGATCAAACGACGGGCAGCCTTCTCCGGGTCCTTGGCGAAGAGCTCCTTGAGTAGGGGCGTGTTTACCGGTCCAGGACAGAGTGCGTTGACCCGGATACCCTGCCGGGCAAATTCAACGCCCAGCTCCCGCGACATCGCTAGCACGCCGCCCTTTGAAGCGGAATAGGAAATCTGCGAGGTAGCTGCTCCCATCACGGCCACAAAAGAGGCGGTGTTGATAATCGAGCCCTTGCCCTGCTCCTGCATATAGGGCAAGGCATATTTGCAGCAGTAATAGACGCTGGTCAGATTCACTTCCTGCACCCGACGCCAGGCGTCAATGCCGGTCTCTAGGATCGAAGCGTCATCGGCCGGTGAGATGCCAGCGTTATTGAAGGCGATATCGACACTTCCGTGGAGCTCCTTGGTTCGCGTAAAAAGTGCCTTGACTTGTTCCTCATTGGTCACGTCCACTTGAACAAAGCTGCCGCCCACCTCTTCCGCGGCCCGCTCCCCCGAGGCCGGGTCGACGTCGGCAATCACCACCTTGGCACCTTCCGAGGCGAAGCGGCGCGCGGTGGCCAGGCCGATCCCGGAGGCTCCACCGGTAATCACCGCGGCGCGATCCTTGAGCCGGTTGGAGACAATCTCAGTCATGGTTTGTTCCTTTCGAGGAGATGAAAACGTTCTTGGTCTCGGTAAAAGCATCCAGTGCATTGGGGCCCAATTCGCGGCCCAGCCCGGACTGCTTAAAGCCGCCGAAGGGAGTCCAATAGCGCACCGAAGAATGCGAATTGACCGAAAGGTTCCCGGATTCCACGGCTCGGGACACTCGCAGCGCGCGGCCAAGATTTTCGGTGAAGATCGAGCCGGAGAGACCGTAATCGCTATCATTCGCCAGTCGGATCGCGTCGGCCTCATCCTCGAAGGGCAGCACGACGACGACGGGGCCGAAGATCTCCTCTCGGCTCACCCGATCGCTCTCCGCCACCGGAGCGAGCACGGTGGGTGGGAACCAAAAACCCGGTCCTTGCGGAGCGCTACCCCGGAAGGCTACTTGGCTCTCGTCGTTCAGGAAAGAAGAGACGGTAGCGAGCTGGTTTGCCGAGATGAGCGGACCCATCACGGTCGATTCAAGCGCCGGGTCTCCCACCGAAACGGCTTTGACCGCGGGCTCCAGCAACTCCATGAACTTCTCATAAACGCTGCGTTGCACCAAGATTCGGGACCGTGCACAGCAATCCTGGCCGGCGTTATCGAAAACGCCGCCGGGGGCAGAGGCGGCCGCCAGCTCCAGATCGGAATCGGCAAAAACGATATTTGCGTTCTTGCCGCCAAGCTCCAGAGTGACCCTCTTGACCTGCTCAGCGCAGCCCGCCATGATCCTCTTGCCGACCGCCGTCGAGCCGGTAAACACCACCTTGCGCACTGCGGGATGGCTAACAAAACGCTCACCAACCACCGAGCCCTTCCCCGGCAGCACTTGAAACACGCCGTCCGGGATTCCCGCCTGCAGGGCCAGTTCGGCCAAGCGGATCGCGGTCAGCGGGGTCAGTTCGGCAGGCTTGAGCACCACGGTGTTCCCGGCGGCCAGGGCCGGGGCGAAACCCCAGGCGGCAATCGGCATCGGGAAATTCCAGGGCACGATCACGCCAACCACGCCGAGCGGTTCGTGGAAGGTGACATTCACGCCGTCGGCCACCGGGATTTGCGCGCCGAGCTGACGCTCCGGGGCGGCCGCGTAATACTCAATCACGTCCCGCGCATTGCCTGCTTCCCAGCGCGCGTTGGAAATCGTATGCCCGGAGTTCCGGACTTCCAGTTGCGCCAGATGTTCCAGATCCCCATCTACCAGATCGGCGAAGCGACGGAGCAGCCGGGCGCGGTCGCCCGGCGCGACGGCCCGCCAGCCGGGGAAGGCCTGCGCCGCACGCTGGATAGCAGCATCGGTGGCGGCGAGGTCGAAAAGTTCTACCTCTTCAAAGGCTTCCGCGGTGGCGGGGTTTATCAGCTGAATGGTACTCATACGGCCTTCCTGGCTGGTCGATTCACGTCGGCATCCCTGACGGTACTGTATTCGCGCGCCGCTTCGACGAATCCGCGGAAGAGACGCAGGTCGTCCGGGTTTTGCTCGGGATGAAATTGCACCCCCAGTAGCCAGCCGAGCCCTTCCCTCTCTACGATCTCCACCACTCCCTCAGCCGTGCTGGCGGTGGCTCGCAGCCCTTCTCCCAAGTGGCCCAAAGCCTGGTGATGATAGGCCGGCGCGGTCGCCGATGAACCGAGCAGGCTGGCACTCAGGCAACCCTCCAGGGTGCGGAATTCGGCCTGGCTATAGACGCCCGGCGCGGTTTGGTAGTCCACCCCGGGCATCGCCTCCGGCAAATGTTGGATCAAATCACCACCGAGTGCCACATTAAGGATCTGAGTACCCCGGCAAATCGTAAAAAGCGGCAGCCCCAGTTCCAGCGCGGCCTTGGTCAAAGCCAGATCATGGTCGTCCCGGTAGGGCATCGGCTTGGTCTCCGGATGGGCCTGCGCCCCGTAATTCTCCGGATCTACGTCAGAACCGCCCACCACGATCAGGCCGTCCAGCAGCTCCAGGACGCTGGTATCTGTCGGTCCCGATTTCGATGGCGGTAGCAACACCGGGGTGCCACCGGCCTCCACTACTCGATCCGGATAAGCAGCGGGTAACAGAGCCGCTGCTTCCGACCAGACCCCCCAGGAAGCTTCCTGGTAGTAGGTGGTCAAGCCGATTTTTGGCCGTCGCGGCTGCTTCGGATCAGAGCCGCTCAAAACCACGGATCTTCTCCCAGTCGGTGATTGCCGCGTCAAAGGCCTTCAATTCGATCGTCGCGGCATTGACATAGTGATCAACCACTTCGTCCCCAAAAGCCTTTCGGGCAATTTCGGATTCCGCCAGCAGGCCGCGTGCCTCGCGCAGTGTGGTGGGCATCTGCTCCGCTTCCGCCGCATAGGCGTTCCCCGCGGTGGGAGGCGGCAGTTCCAACGAGTTCTCAATGCCATGAATGGCGGCCGCAATCAAGGCAGCCACCGCCAGATACGGATTCAAATCGCCGCCGCCCACCCGATTCTCGGCGCGTAGCGAGGCTCCGTGACCGACCACACGGAGCGCGCAGGTGCGGTTGTCCAGCCCCCAGGCCACCCCGGTGGGTGCAAAGCTCCCCTCCACGAAGCGCTTATAAGAATTGATATTGGGTGCCAGGAAATAGCTGAACTCCCGCAGACAGGCCAGCTGACCGGCCAGATACTGCTCCATCAGCGGGCTGAAACCGTACTCACCGCTGCCCGCGAGCGCAGGCTTATCGTCGGTAGACCACAGGCTCAGATGGATATGACAGGAGTTGCCTTCACGTTCGTTGTACTTCGCCATGAAAGTCAGGCTCTGTCCGTGCTGGGCCGCAATTTCCTTGGCGCCGGTCTTATAAATCACATGGTTATCGCAGCTCTGCAAGGCTTCGTCATACCGGAAGCCGACCTCCATCTGGCCGTAATTACACTCCCCCTTTGAAGCCTCAACATAGAGCCCGGCGCCCTCCATGCCCAGGCGGATATCGCGAATCAAAGGCTCCAAGCCGGAGGTACCCAGCAGTGAGTAGTCCACGTTGTAATCAGTGGCCGGATCGAGCTGCCGGTAGCCCTTGGCTCGCGCCTCCGAGAAGGAGTCCTGGAAGGCAATGAACTCCAGCTCGGTGCCGACCTGCGCTTTCAAACCGAGCGCGGCAAGTCGCTCCAATTGATGCTTGAGAATCTGCCGGGGTGAAGGTGCCACCGGAGCGCCGCCGAGATCCAATACATCGCAGAGCACTAATACCGAGCCCGGCAGCCAAGGCACCCAGCGCAGGGTGCTGAGATCGGGCTTCATCAGCAGATCGCCGTAGCCGGATTCCCAGGAAGAGCTGGCATAACCTTCCACCGTGTTCATCTCCACGTCCACGGCGAGCAGGTAGTCACAGCCCTCGGCACCATGCTCCAGCACCTCCTCCATGAAGTAGCGAGCGCCGCACCGTTTCCCCTGTAGACGGCCCTGAGGGTCGGTGATCGCCACAATCACGGTGTCCACCGAACCGTCAGCGACAGCGGCCCGCAACTGCTCGACGTCGAGCTTGCCTTGATTGTCTTGGCTCATTTTCAGCTGGCTCATTTGCCCTCTTCCAATAGTTCATCGACTTGCTTGGTCAGGTGCTCGCTCTCCTCGCTGGAGGCCATGAACTTCCGCTTCCCGCTGGCATACCAGAGCACTATCGCCAGCACTCCGACCGCGATCACTGCAATAGGTGCGTAGTTGAAGGTTTCCGCGGTAATCGGAGCGACAGGCGGCAGCACAAACAGGATGCAGATGAAAACCACCCAGACCACTGCAATCCAGCCAATCAGCGCACTCCAACGGCCTAGGTTCCAGGGTCCGGGGACGAAGTCCTTATTCCGTCTGCGCAGGAACACCGGCACGATATAAGCAACATAGAGCCCAATCACCGCAACCGAGGTAACCGCCAGATATGCGGTGGTATTGAACAGTGCCGGGCTAGCAAGCACGGCTGCAGCCCCGATGCACAGCCAGATCGAGTTGGTTGGCGTGCCGGTGCGGGGATTGACCTTGGCCCATATCCGCGAGCCGGGCAGTGCGTTATCCCGGGAGAAGGCGTAGCTCATCCTGGAGTTTGCGGTCACCGAGGCTAGGCCGCAGAAGAACTGAGCACCGACGATAATACCCAGCAGCAGCTTGGCCACCGTCGGGTTGTTCAGCGAGTCCAGTAGGATCTGCGCCGGTGGCAGGCCGGTATCCGAAGCAAGCAGCGCGGAAAGCCCTGCTTCGCTGTTATCCGGGATGGCAGCCGTGAGGCTGTAGAGCAGAATCCAGCCGCCAATAATGGAAACCAGCACGCTCATCACAATGCCCTTGGGCGCGGCCACCGAGGCATTCCGGGTTTCCTCCGCGACGTGCGCTGAGGCGTCATAGCCGGTGTAGGTGTACTGCGCCATCAGCAAGCCCATCACAAAGACATAGGGCGCGAAGGACCAACCGGTTTCGTTGTGCCAGGCGGTCATGGTCCAGCTGAAGCTCTGATGGCTGGTTGGCAGCAGCCAGAGTACGACGACGATAATCGCCACCCCGAAAATGTGCCACCAGGCGGAGACATTGGAGAGGAAGCTGACCAGAGTAACGCCAACGCTGTTCAGCACGCCGTGGATCACCATCAAGACCAGGAAGAGGATGAAGGTGGCCAGCGCCGTTGGCTCGATGCCCCAGATCAGGGCGGCGAGCGCCATAAGTGAGGTGGCACAACCGAACTCGATGGCCGCGGTAACCGCGATCTCACCGAGGAAGTTGAACCAGCCCACACCCCAGGCCCACTGCCGCTTATTTCGTTTGGCGAGGCGTCCGGCCCAGAAGTAGAGGCCTCCTGCGGTGGGATAGCGGGAGCAGATTTCCGCCATGGCGAGCGCCACGCAGAGCACGAAAACACCGGCTATTGGCCAACCCAGGTTGATCGCGGCTGGCCCCCCGGAACGCAGCGCGATGGCATAAGAGGTGATGCAGCCCGCCAGGATCGAGATGATCGAGAAGGAGACCGCGAAATTTGAGAAGCCGGAGAGGCCTCGATGTAGCTCTTGTTTATAGCCAAGCTCCGCCAGGCTGGCGGCATCGGCGTCTTCTACTTCAGTGCTCATCAGACTCGTCTCCCTAGTGATTGCGAACAGCCAGGTTATTGACAACTCATTTAATGGATCGTTTTCAGTCCATAGTGTTTCAGTCAGCCTCAATCACGGCGATGATTAAGTCAATACTTTTATGGAATATTTCTGGCTTCCGAGGCTCTCAATGGTCTGGGCATGAAACAATAGGGCTGCTAAGGAGGTAGATATGACGGTACTGAGGCCGGTCCGAGTGGGGAATGCCTTCGAAGAAACAGTGGAGCATCTGCTCAAACACATCAAGCTTGGAGTTTTCCCGGCCGGTGAGCGGCTAGCCCCGGAACGTGAGCTATCCGAGGCATTGGGAATCTCCCGAGCAACTTTGCGGGAAGCGCTCAAGGCGCTGGTAGAAGCTGGCTATATTGAGAGCCAACGGGGTCGCTATGGCGGCAATTTTGTCAGCAGCAGCACACCCCTACACGCCTCCGGAAAGGTCCCCTTGAGCGCAACCGAAGTGGAAGATGTGCTGCTTTATCGCGGCGTAGTCGAACCCGCAGCCGCCGAGCTAGCGGCTAAGGCCACGCTCAGCCCGCAGCTTCGGCAGGAACTGATCGCTTGTCTACACGCCACCTCCGAGGCGCAGGCGGCCAACTACCGTCCACTGGATTCGCGCTTACACTTGACCATCGCGGAAGCCACCGGCTCGGCGATGCTGCTGGATGCCGTGGTGGATATTCGGAGCAAAATCAATGAATTACTGGACCGGATTCCGTTGATCCCAGCCAATATCGGGCACTCCAATGAACAGCACCTTGAGTTGGTGGAAGCCATTCTGCACGGTGACGCCGAAAGGGCGAGAGCGGTTGCCACCGATCACTTAGAAGGCACCGCGGCACTCCTCAGAGGCTTCCTGGCCTAACCCGAAAAACTTAACCCAGCTATCCCACTCGGTGGTGCAGATGTGACAGAAGTGCAGCCGAATCGGTAACACCTGCCACTCTGGTCACACCCAATGGGACAACTGGGTTAAGAAGCGGGGGTGGCTGGGTTCGGTAGGGATGGGAGGTGGGGATCTATTTGGATGCCTTGCTCGGCTAGCCACTGTGGGTTGAAGGCCTTGCTGAGATAGTTTCTGCCGGTATCGGGAGCAATCGCAACAATCACCGAACCATCGGGAGCCTCCGCCGCAACCCTTCGCGCCGCAGCGAGCGCCAGCCCCGAGGACGGGCCTAGCAAAAGCCCCTGCCGGTTACGCAGGAAGTGCAGCACCGTATAAGTCTCGCCGTTGCCAATCCGACGGAATTCGTCCACCACCCCAGGGTTGAAGGAACTTGGCCAGAGTTCCTTCGGCCAGGTGTTCCCCACCCCATCGACGCTGATTCGCCCCGGCTCACCGCCGGAATACACGGAGCCTTCCGGATCGGCTGCAATTATCCGGACCGTCCCAGAGCTTGCTTCCTTCAGAAAAGCTCCGGTGCCGCTGACCGTACCACCGGTACCCACCGCAGCCACGAAATGCGTCAGCCTTCCGCCGGTCTGACGCCAGATCTCCGGCCCGGTACCCCGGTAGTGAGCGTCCGGATTTGCGGCATTATCAAATTGTTTGGGCCGCCAAGCTCCGGGGATCCGAGCTGCCATCCGCTCCGCCACGGCACGTGGATTTTCCGCGGAGTCCGCTGAGGCCTCCCAATCGGCGAAAATCACCTCGGCACCGTACCGCCGCAGGGCTTCGAGCTTCTCCGCGGAGATGTCCTGGCTGGTGACAATCAGTACCGGATGCCCCGTCAACGCCCCGATCAGGGCCAGACCAACACCGGTGTTTCCCGAGCTGCTCTCCACGATGGTGGCACCAGGCAGCAGTTCGCCACTGGCCTCTGCCATCTGCACCATGCTGAGCGCGGTGCGATCCTTGATTGAACCTCCCGGATTAGCCGACTCCAGTTTGAGCAACACCCGACTTCGCGAAACTCGCTGCGGCAGCGCCAATCCCTGAATTTCGAGCAAGGGAGTGTTTCCCACCGAGGTGAGTGCCTGGAGTTCGCGCTCCGGTTGCAGGGAAATAGTCATCCAATGCCTCCAAACAACAAACTGCGCGCTTCGTCGACAAGTGCGCTGGCGGGTAGGCGGGCGGCTAATAGCGGGGCTAATTGCTGCACGACGACGGCGGTCCCCGCTCCCAGGGGACGCTCGGCCGTATCTGCCAAGATGAGGAAAGCCGCAGTCAAGGCTTCAATGCTGAGCAATTTCTCCACCACTTCTACCGACCGCTGCAACTGTTGCAAGGCCAGCGGTGCCAACGTCGAGTGATCTTCAATATCGTCCGAAAGACTCGGAGCGCCGAGAGTGACCGGCTGAGCGAGCGCCTTCAATTCAGCCAGTAATCCAGCCGCCGAGTACCAGAGCAGCCCCGGCAGCTCCTCCGCTTCGGGGACCCCTTCTGTGGCAGCGAGCGCGGCCTGCCTGATCAGCCGTTGGGGCGGATACAGCTTGGCAATCCGCCGTTCACTGATAATTCCGAGGTGCCCCAGAGCCAATCGCAGGGATTCGAAACTCAGCGCGAGCGGCAGGACCTGGAAATTCCCACCGGAAATCAATCTCCCGCTCGGCACATCAACCAACGGATTATCGCTGCGTCCCTCCAGCTCTACCTCAAGAGCTTCCGCGAGAGCCTCAATCTGGGCACGTAGCGCTCCATGAGTCTGCGGCGCCGAACGGAAAGACAAAGCATCCTGCACTCCTGAGCTGCGGTTGGGGTTCTGCAGATAGCTTCCCGCGAGCAATTCCCGGACAGCAGAACTACTCGCAGCGAGCCCGGGCAGTCGCCTCGCTTCCGCAACGGGCGCCGAGTACGCGCTCAACGCCGCACTGTCCTGATAACGTCCGATGGCTTCGAGGGAAAGGGCCAGAGCAACATCAGCGAACTCGGCCAGCCGATCCAAACGAAGCAGTTCGAGTGCTCCTAGCCCGACCGAATAGGAGTTGGCGCTGATCAACGCCAGTCCTTCCAACGGACGCAGTACCAATGGTTCCAAACCAACAGCTGCGAGCGCCCTCGCACCCGGTACCAACTCGCCCTCGGCGTCGAAGGCTTGCCCTTCCCCAATCACCACACTAGCTAGCGCGGCCAGCTGAGTCAGGTCCGAGGACCCCACCGACCCATCACGCGGAATCGCCGGATGCACCCCGCGATTGAAGAGTTGCCGGTAGAACTCGACAGTGTCCGGATGTACCCCGGAACCCCCACGGGCAAAACCCACCAATCGGGACAGCATAAGCGCCCGGCTCTGCTCACGATCCAAGAACGGTCCGATTCCGCTCACGTGATAGCGGACCACTTGAACTTGATAGGCCAGTAGTTTCTCGGCAGAAACCGGGGTGTTCCGACCCGAACCGAGCAAGGTGTTCAAGCCGTAGACGGGTTCCGACGAAGCCGCTACCTGATCCACCAATTCGCGGGAACGGCGGACGAGTTTCCAAGCTGCATCATCGAGTTCGACTTGGTGATCCGCGTTCCGCACGAGAGCGGCGAAGTCCCGGGCCGAAAGAGGCGCGTTCCCCAAAACCCAAGTCATTAGAAGTCCCGCAGATTCGCCCGGAACCCACCCGCACCGAAGCTGGTACGCAGCAAACCGCGACGGCGCAACACCGGTACCAGCCGGTCCAGTACCCCGTGCACGGTGCTGGGGTCAACGAAGCCCGAAAACAGGAAACCATCACCGCCCACCGCTTCACCGGTCTCCTCTAGATAATCGGCAATCTCCTCCGGGGTACCGATGATGCTGTCTCCCGCGCCGCCGCTGCGTCGCTTCAAAATCTCACGCAGAGTGGAGCCCTGCGGAGCGGCCGAAGCGAAATGCTCCAGGGTCCCCTGATTGCTATTGGTACTGAGCTTTGGCAGCGGCTCATCCAGATCGAACTTCTTGAAGTCGATCACCGATAGGTAGGAAATCGAGTTGAGCTGGCTATCGATGTCACGTTGGCTGAGCGCCTCGCGTTGAGCGCGCAGGTCTTCCGCCTCCGCCCGGGAGGAAACCACGGTGGGCTTGAGCACGAAAAGTACCTTGACGTCGTCGGGCTGGCGGCCGCTGGCCACCGCCTCGGCCCGGATGGAGTCGCGGTAAGCGCGCATGCCCTCCACCCCTCTGGCCAGGGCCAGGGCAACATCGGCGTGGCCGCCCGCAAAGGCTCGACCGCGCGGCGAGGCTCCGGCCTGAACCAAAACCGGTTCCTCCGGTAGCGGAGCGGTATTGAGCGGTCCGCGAACCCTGAAGAACTCACCCTGATGGTTAATCGGTTGCACCTTGCGATAATCGGCGTAGATTCCGCGTTCGAGGTCTTCGACAATCGCCTCCGGCTGCCAGCTGCGCCATAACTTGCGCACCACGTCAACGAACTCCTCCGCCTTTTCGTAGCGCGTGTCATGTTCGATCTGCTGATCCAGGCCATAGTTCTGCGCGGCCAGATCGCTGCCGGAGGTCACCACGTTCCAGCCCAGTTGCCGATCGGAGAAGTGCTGCAAAGTTGCCAGCAGGCGAGCCGCGGTGAAGGGCGGGTAGAAGGATGCGCTGACGGTGGGCACGATGCCCAGATTCTCGGTGGCCGAAAGCAAGTAGGGCACTAGGGCCAGCGGGTCATGCTTGGGGGCGAAGGAAGCCTGGGCTAAGGACACCTCGGCGCTGCCGCCATAGGTATCGGGAACGGTGAGTGAATCCTCGATGATGAACAGGTCCAGTCCGGAACGCTCGAAATGCCGGACCGCTTCCTGATAGATCTGCGGGCGCTTCCAGTCATACCCCAAGGAATAACCGGGAGTTCCCCAACCCTGAACGCCGAAACCGTGGCCCACAAACCATCCGAAATGCAACATTCCCCGACTATAGGAGCCCGCGTGGATCGGGGCACAGCAGGTTTTCACCTGGCGTCACCCTAGGTCATCTGGCGTTACAAATGCCCGCTTCGTCTCAGCTTCGGACAGGCGTCAGATAGAGCGCCCCGAGCGGGGGCAGGGTCAGTGATGCCGACGCCGGCCGGGAGTCCCAGCCTTCGCTCACCGCCTGGACCTGGCCACCATTACCGACCCCGGAACCGCCGTATTCTTCAGCGTCGGTATTGAGCACTTCCCGCCACTCCCCGGCAAAGGGCAGTCCGACCCGATAGTCATAGTGTGGGTTTCCGGCGAAGTTAACCACGCAGACTAGCGGGTGTCCGGCCCTGTCCCAGCGGACGAAGGAGAGCACATTGTGCTCGGAGTCGTTTGCGTTGATCCATTCGAAGCCACCGCCCGCATTGTCCTGTTCCCAGAGCGCGCTGGTGTTTCGGTAGATCTCATTGAGCTGCCGGACCATTAACTGCAAGCCGCGATGCGGGGGCATATCGGCAAGCCACCAATCCAAGCCGTGCTGCTCGCTCCATTCGGCTTCCTGGCCGAACTCGGTGCCCATAAAGATCAGTTGCTTACCTGGATGCGCCCACTGCCAAGCCAGGAAGGCGCGCAGATTGGCTAGCTGCTGCCAGCGATCGCCGGGCATCTTACGCAACATGGAGCCCTTGCCATGTACCACTTCGTCATGACTGATCGGTAGCAAGAAGTTCTCGGTGAAGGCGTACACCAAGGAGAAGGTCGCGGTGCCGTGATGCCAGCTGCGGTTCACCGGGTCCTCGGAGATGAAGGCCAGCGAATCGTGCATCCAGCCCATATTCCACTTCAACCCGAAGCCCAGTCCGCCCTGATCGGTTGGCGCGGTAACCCCGGGAAAAGCAGTGGACTCCTCGGCAATGGTGACAATCCCGCCGGACCGTTTGTACGCCGTCGCACTCATCTCCTGCAGGAAGGAGATCGCTTCCAGGTTCTCCCTGCCGCCCAGTCGGTTGGGGCTCCACTGCCCTTCTTCACGCGAATAATCCAGGTAGAGCATCGAGGCAACGGCGTCCACCCGCAAGCCGTCGAGGTGGAAAACTTCCAGCCAGTACAAGGCGTTGGCGGTCAAGAAGTTCCGCACCTCGGAGCGGCCGAAATCGAAGATCAGGGTGCCCCAATCGGGATGCTCACCCAGCTTCGGATCAGAATGTTCGTAGAGCGGCCCGCCGTCGAATTGAGCAAGGGCCCATTCATCCTTGGGGAAATGCGCGGGAACCCAATCCATGATGGCACCAATACCGGCCTGATGCAGGGCGTCGACCAGATGCTTGAACTCGTCGGGATGCCCGAAGCGCGAGGTCGGAGCGTAGTAAGAGGTCACCTGGTAACCCCAAGAACCGCCAAAGGGGTGCTCGGCCACGGGCATGAACTCGACGTGAGTGAATCCCATCCATTGGACGTACTCAACCAGTTCCCGAGCGAGGTCCCGGTAGCTCAGTCCCGGCCGCCAGGAACCCAGATGCACCTCATAGACGCTCATCGGGGAGTTATGCGGATCGCGCTGAGCCCGCGCCGACATCCATTCGCTATCTTGGAATTGGTATTCGGAGTGCACCACTCTGGATGCGGTCAGCGGGGGGATCTCGGTGCCGAAAGCCATCGGATCGGCCTTGTCCTGCCAGTGCCCGGAACGGCCCAAGATGTCGAATTTGTAGCGGCTGCCCGCCTCGGCCTCCGGGACGAAAAGTTCCCAGACCCCCGAGGAGCCCAGCGAACGCATCGCATGCTGCCGTCCGTCCCAGTTGTTGAAATCAGCCTTGACCCGCACCGCCTGGGCGTTGGGTGCCCAGACCGCGAAGCTCACCCCGTCCACCTCGCCTAGCTGAGAGGGGTAGCTATGCCGATGCGCACCGAGTACGTTCCACAACTCTTCGTGCCTGCCCTCGCCAATCAGATGCAGATCCATCTCACCGAGTGTTGGCAAGAAACGATAGGGGTCATCTAGGGTCGCCTCAAAGCCATCCGGATAACTGACCTGAATCCGGTAATCGGGGGCGTGTCCGGGCCGTTCGGGTTCAACCAACGCAGTCCAGATACCACCGTATTCGTGCTGCATTTCGGTGCTCCCGCTTGCGGTGACCAGCTGCACTTTCTCGGCCAAATGCCGCAAGGTGCGGATCGTAAGGTTCCCGGCATTGTCGAAATGCGGGCCAAGAACGGCGTGCGGGGCGTGATGTGCCCCCGCCGCGACGCGTTCCAGGGTCTCCTGATCGACCTGAATCGGCTGCTTCCCATTCGCCGGGTTCACTGCGGTGTTCATCGGGGCCTCTTCCGTAGCATCCAACAACCTGCGTACTGCGGCGACCGGAACCGGAAGCCAATCCGGGCGGTTACGAAGTTCGTACACCACCTCGTAAAGCGCCTTATCCAGCCAAAGGGCGTGGAAAAGCGGCGAGTCCACGCCACCGAGCATCGACTCCCCGGCATCCCGGTAACCATCGAGATAGGCGGCACTTGTCTTCGCCACCCAAGCAGCGCCCTCCGCACCTAGCAATCCGGCGCTAGCCGCCGCGTAATCGATGGAACGAAGCAGCCCAACCACATCTCTGAGCGGCACGTCAGGCAAGGAACGCTCCGATACCGGGCGCAACGGTTCACCCTCGAAATCGAGCACCAGCCAGCGCACCGGCTGTTCCGCACGGATCAGTTGGCCCAGATGCAGATCGCCGTGAATTCTTTGCAGAGCAGGCACATCGGCAACCTGCTCCAAGCCTGCCAACAGGGCCTCTACCTTGGCCTGATATGGCCCGACGGCGGCACCAGCCTGAGACCAGGCCCAACGGATTCGCTCGGCCAGGGTGGAGAGAAAGTCCTGGCGCTCCGCTTCACCCAAAGGAGTCTCCCCCAGAGCCTCGCGCATGGTTCGGTGCAAGCGTGCGGTTACCCTACCGAGTTCGGCAGCCTCAGCCGTGAAGTCCCCGCGATCTTCGGCTCCGGCCTCTGCTGACTGGCTGGTTTGCTCGGGGTGGCTGGTTTCCACTGGCTGCCCGGTTTCCACGGGCTGGCTGGCTGGCTCGGACTCATCGCCCTGCGCCGGTTGTTCTGCTTTTTCTCCTGGTTTTTCTTCTAGCAGAACAGCTTCCTTGGCTTTGCCGACGGCAAGCTCCCAAACATCCTGTGCCTTGCCAACAAACTCGTGGAGCACGCAAAGGCTGCCTTCCACCATCCGGTCCGGGCTGAGCTGCCAGCTACCCTGCGCCCAACCATGCAGCCTTGGCGAGTCCAGGCTACCGGCGGCTGTCAACGCTCGTCCGACCTCGATATCCGGATTGGTACCGGCGGCCAGCACTCGGAAGAACTTCAGGATCACCGGTAGTTCACGGTTCCTGATGATCACCGAGCTATTGGACTGTTCCGCGCTCACCACCCTGATCCTGGCCGTAGTGTCTAACTCTCGGGAAGCCTGGAACTCCGCGCTGGAAAAGGCTTTGGTTACCCCGTCGGCGGCACTTGATTGACGGTGTAGGAAATCCAGCCAAGCCGCGACAAAAACTGGATCATGCACGCCGTCGTAAACCCAGCGTTTTCCCAACTCCGAATGCTCGGTGATACCAACCAGATGTGCCTCGGCGTCCACCAGCGGCTCGGCCCGGTAGCTCAGGGGAACCTGCAGCACGTCCACCCGCTCCGCCGATTGCACAGCAACCAAATGAACTTCCAGCCCGACCTCCCCCGCCGGATCCTCAAGCCGGAACCCTCCCGCTCGACGTAGGCTCACCTCCGGATCGGTGGCCGACCTATTTTTGGCCGGGAACCAACGCTTGGAGGGCAACCAGTCCTGCAGCAGTTCGGGAATACTGGGCTTGAGGATGGGCATCAGGGCATAGACCTCTCGGGGGCTGCCGGTCCGCTCGGGGCCGCGATAATGGGCATCGATTGAGTCAAGGGAGACGCTAAATTGGAGGCTTCGGAGCGAAGTCTGAGCCAATAGAAATCATGGCTGCCCAAGGTCAGGGTGAGCGACCCGTCGTCCGTCACGCTCGGGAATGGAGTGCCGCCGAAAACATCCCGCAAGCCCCGGCCCGCATACTGCGGGAGTCGCAACTGCGCGGCTACCGGATGCTGCGAAAGGTTGAAAACGCACAGCACGGCTTCGCCCATCTCGCCCTCAACATTGTCTTCCGGCAGCTCCCGCAGGAAGGCAAGAACCGGCTCCGCGCTGGCTTCCACATTCTGATAACCGCCGAGGCCGAAGGCTGTATGTGCCTTGCGCACGCTGAGAATCTGTCGGGTCCAATTCAGCAGCGAGGAGGAATGAGCCTGCTGAGCCTCCACATTGACCTGGTTGAAGTGGTAGACAAGCGACTGAATGACCGGCAGGTAAAGCTTCCCTGGGTCAGCGCTGGAGAAACCGGCGTTTCGATCCGGGGTCCACTGCATCGGGGTACGCACTGAGTCACGGTCGGTGAGCCAGATATTCTCGCCCATCCCAATCTCGTCGCCGTAGTAGAGGAAAGGGCTACCGGGCAGTGCTAGCAGCAGGGCGTTGATGAGCTCAATCTCGGCACGGGAGTTATCCAGCAGTGGTGCCAGCCGACGTCGGATGCCAACGTTGGCGCGCATCCTGGCATCCGGGGCATACCAGCCCAGCATGGCCTCCCGCTCTGCCGGGGTGACCATCTCAAGCGTCAGTTCATCGTGATTACGTAGGAAGGTACCCCATTGAGCGCCGCCCGGAATGACCGGGGTATCCTTCATGGTTTCAATGATCGGAGCGGCTTTCTGATCCCGCAAGGCGTAGAAAAGCCGGGGCATGATTGGAAAGTGGAATGCCATATGGCATTCCGGTTCCTCTTCGGTGCCGAAATATTCAACCACCTCGTGGGGCGGCTGGTTCGCTTCCGCAATGATGATACGGCCCGGGTACTCCCGCTCCACCATGGCACGCAGATCGCGCAGGAACTTATGGGTCCCGGGCAGGTTCTCGCAGTTGGTGCCCTCTTCCTCGAAAAGGTAAGGGATGGCATCCGCCCGGAACCCGTCGATGCCCTGGTCCAGCCAGAACCGCACCACGTCGAAGATCGCTTCAATCACCTTGGGGTTCTCGAAGTTCAGATCGGGCTGGTGGCTGAAGAAACGATGCCAGAAGAACTGCCGTCGAATCGGATCGAAGGTCCAGTTGGACTCTTCGGTATCGATGAAGATGATTCTGGCATCTTCATACTTCTGGTCGGTATCGCTCCAGACGTAGAAATCTCCGTACGGTCCGTCCGGGTCCTCCCGCGAAGCCTGGAACCAGGCGTGCTGATCCGAGGTGTGGTTGACCGGCAGATCGATGATCACCCGGACGCCACGCGCATGCGCTTCGGAGACCAGCCGTTGGAAGTCGGAGAGGGTGCCGAATTCGTCGAGCACCTGGTAGTAATCGGAGATGTCGTAGCCGCCGTCGCGCAGCGGTGACTGGAAGAACGGCGGCACCCACAGGCAATCGATACCGAGCCATTGTAAATAGTCCAGCCGCTCGATCAGGCCCGAGAAATCGCCGGAACCGTCGCCGTTGGCGTCGTTGAACCCGCGCACCAGCACCTCATAGAAGACCGCCTTGCGGTACCAATGCGGATCATGCTGGAGGCCTGGGGCATTCATGCTGAAGTGGCCGGAGGAAATGCTCATGCAGAACGCCTAACGTGAAGGATGTGGGCGGGTTCGAGGTGTGCGTCTAGGCGCACATAGTTTTCGTTGTTCCATTGCCAGCGCTGGCCAGTTAAAAGCTCGTCGACGGTGAAAGTGCCGTCCGGGTTGAAACCATCCAGTTCCAGGGCGGACAGATCGAGGTAGACGACGCCTTCGCGCACACTGTGCGGGTCAACGTTGACGATCACGATCACGGTGTCCTTTTCTCCGGTGGCTGCGCTGGTCTTATGTTTGCTGAACGCTACTGTAGCGGGATCACTGGTGGCATGGACAGTTAGATTCGACAACTCACCCAGCGCCGGATGCTCTCGTCTGATCTGGTTGAGCTTGGTCAGGAACGGGGCTAGCGAGCGACCGGATTTCTCCGCGGCTTCAAAATCACGGTCCTTGTACTCATATTTCTCATTGTCGATGTACTCTTCGGCACCGGGCCGAGCGACATGTTCAAAGAGCTCGTAGCCGGCGTAGACGCCCCAGAGCGGACTGCCCATGGCGGCTAAGACCGCGCGGATCTTAAAGGCGGCCGGACCACCGTATTGCAGATACTCGGTCAGGATGTCCGGGGTGTTGACGAAAAAGTTAGGTCGGTAAAAAGCTGCCGTTTCATGGCTTACCTGGTGGAAGTACTCTTCGATCTCTGCTTTGTTATTCCGCCAGGTGAAGTAACTGTAGGACTGTTGGAAGCCAGCCCTACCGAGGGCGTGCATCATCGCGGGCACGGTGAAGGCTTCCGCTAGGAAAACCGTCTCGGGGTGCTTCTTACGCACTTTACCGATCAGCCACTGCCAGAACCAGAGCGGTTTGGTATGAGGGTTATCCACCCGGAAGATTTTCACGCCGTGGCTGATCCATAGGAGCACGATCCGCAGGACTTCTTTGCTCAGGCCATCGGGGTCGTTATCGAAGTTGAGCGGGTAGATGTCTTGGTACTTTTTCGGCGGGTTTTCCGCATAGGCAATGGTCCCGTCCAAGCGGGTGGTGAACCACTCCTGATGCTCACTCGCCCAGGGGTGATCCGGCGCAGCCTGCAGGGCAAGATCCAGAGCCACCTCAAGTCCCAGTTCTTTGGCTCTGCCGACGAAGGCATCGAAGTCCGCGAAGCTGCCCAACTCGGGGTGGATCGCGTCGTGCCCGCCTTGTTTGGAACCGATGGCCCAGGGCGAGCCCGGGTCCTGTGGCCCGGCGACCAGGGTGTTATTGGGTCCCTTTCGATTCACCTCACCGATCGGATGGATGGGTGGCAAATAGATCACGTCGAAACCCATCGCGGCCACCCGGTCCAGGCTGTGCGCTGCGGTGCGGAAATTACCGCTGGTCCATTCCCCGGTTTCAGGATGCCTGCTAGCACCCTCGGAACGCGGGAAGAACTCATACCAAGAACCGCGGCCCGCGGCCTCCCGCTCTACCTCAATCGGGTATTTGGCGCTGCGGGTCACCAAATCACGAATCGGATTGCGGGCGACGGCGGCCCGCACCTCCGCGCTGGTGCCGGCACCCAGCCGGGCTAGCACGCCGAGTTCTGGGTTTGCGAGAGCGGCGGTGGCTTCTCTTAAGCTGCGCTGATCCCGAACTGAGCGGGCGCCATCGCCGGCTGCCTTACCTAGTAGCGCGGCGCCTTCTGCGAGCATCAGCTCGACATCGACCTCGGCGGCGATTTTTACCTCGGCATTGTGCTGCCAGGTTGCGTAGCAATCCGACCAGCCTTCGATCGCAAAGGACCACTGCCCAACCTTGTCCGGGGAGAGCCGCCCTTGCCAACGATCGGTCCCATTTCCGAGCGGACTGAGCCGGACGCGTTGGCGTTCCTTACCCTTGGCGTCCAGCAGCACCGCTTCCACTCCCAGCAGGTCGTGGCCTTCCCGGAAGACCGTGGCCGCCACCTCGAGTTCGGAACCAGGAATCGCCTTAGCCGGAACGGTACCGTTCTCAATCACCGGAGAAACCTCGACAATCGGTATCCGCCCAACAGTGGTTTCCGAAAGCACACTCGAAGTGATGGCTTTCTTCTTGGCCGCTGCGAGGGCTCGTCCTTGAGGCGCTGCTTGCTCTGTAGTCACAGTCCACACGTTAGCGAGAATGCGTCCCGATTGCGATGCAAGACCATGATGTTTCAAGAACTCATTTCTTCAACCGTGCTGCCGAACCCACTATCACCCTCACCCGGTTAACCTTTCGGTTAGCCTTTCAGCCCGCCCGCGGCGGTGAAGCCGGTCCCCAGCCGTCGCCCCATCAGCAGATAGAGCACCACGACGGGCATCGAATAGACCAGCGAGAAAGCAGCCAGCTGTCCGTAAGCTACCTGTCCGTACTGGGCGGAGAAGGTGTAAAGACTGACCGATGCCGGGAGATTATCCGGCGAGAGCAGAAGCATGAAGGGCACGAAAAAATTACCCCACATGCTCACGAAGGTGAAGATAGTGACCACCGCAGTACCGGGCCGCATTAGGGGCAACACCACCCAGCGCAAGGCTTGCAAGGTGGAGGCACCCTCGGTCCAAGCGCTCTCCTCAATTTCCCTCGGTACCGCATCCATGAAGTTCTTCATCAAGAAAATGCCATAGGGCAGTGCGGAAGCCGCCAGGAAGAGGGCTGCCCCGGGCAGCGAATCGATCAGATTGACCTGAACAAACATCGCGTAAACCGGGATCATAATCGCGGTGATTGGCAGACCTGTGGCGAAGATTATGGTCAGCAGGAAGCCACGTTTGAGGCGCGAACGATGACGGGAAAGCGGGTAGGCCGCGAGCGCAGCACAGACCACGGTAAGCAAGGTGGCCCCGCCGCAGAGCAGGAGCGAGTTCAGAATCGGCCGGAACGTGGTCTTGGTGTTCATAATGGCTGAGAAATTTTCCAAGCTGGGCTGCTCTGGCCATTCCACCGCCAAGCTGGCCTGCGGATTGATCGAGGCGAACAGTACCCAGAGCAGCGGCACGCAGAAGATGGCCGCGATCAGCAGCAGAATCAGGCTAGTCACTACCTTTTCGACGCTCAGCGGGCGGCGAGCGCGCATCGTGGGGCGCTCGACGTCTTGATTCACTCGGGTGGACAGGCTACTCATAGTTTGTCCTCCTTTGGCAAGAGCTTCAGATAGATCAGGGAGGCGATCCCCCCGATGGCGAGCAGGATCAGTGCGACGGCAGTGCCATAGCCAAGTTGACCGAAGCTGAATGCCTGTTCATACATGAAGAGCGGAAGAGTCTGGCTAGCTGCCCCGGGACCACCCGCGGTCATAATGTAGATCAGCCCAAAGACGGAAAGCGTCTGCAAAGTGATCAGCATCAGGTTGGTCAACACCGAACGCCGAATAATGGGCAGCGTCATGGAGAAGAAGCGGCGCCAAGCACCGGCTCCGTCGAGTTGCGCGGACTCGTCAATATCGGTGGGAACTTGGGAAAGTGCGGCGCGGTAGACCAGCATGCTGAAGGCTGCGCCCCGCCAGATATTAGCGAAAGACACCGCCAGGATCGGAAAACTGATCAACAGGTCTTGAGCGGGCAAACCGAGGAACCCGAGAATATCGTTCAATGAGCCCTGTTGCCCCAGGAAGGTGTACCAGAGGTAACCGGCTACTACCTCGGGCAGTATCCAGGCGGCAACAATAATGGCGCTGGTGAGGGTGCTAACGATCTTGCTCGCCGAGCGCATCAAAAGAGCCAACACCATCCCCAGGATGTTCTGCCCGATCACCGCCGAGATCACCGTGAAAATCAGGGTCAGCAGTACCGAATTCCAGAATGCTGCCGAGCCGAAGGCCGCCCCGAAATTACCCAGCCCAACGAATTCCGTACTGGCCGAACCCTCCCCGCGGAGCGCCCTGTTTGTGAAGGCCAGGTACACGCTATAGAGAATGGGACCTGCCATGAAGGCCAACAACAGGAGCACGGCGGGCAGAATCGGAAGCGCCCTGCGCAGCGTCCGGCCGGGCCGGGATCGATTCGGAGTGACTTCCTGGCTCAGCAGCCGGGTACTCGTACTCATCGGCCACTCGCTCCCATCACCTGATCCGCACCGACGATCTTAGTGATTTGCTCGTCGTAATCTTGCGCCGCTTGCTTCGGCGTGCTGCCGCCAATCATTACCTTCTCCATGGCGAGCTGGATGGAGGCCGAGATTTGCGGATAGGCTGCCAGCGCCGGGCGGAAGGTGGCTCCTTCCACTAATGAGGTGAAGAACTGAATGGTCGGGGTGTAACTGCGATACTTGGGCTGCGCGGCCACGTCCTTGCGCACTGCCACCCCGTTATCCGCAATATTGAAAGCAGTCATATTCGCCGTCGTGGCTATGGTCTGCAAATACTCCCAAGCCAAGTCCGCCTTCTTGGTTCTGGCTGGAATAGCCCAGCACCAACCGCCGGACAGTGTGGTGTACCCCGGGGCCTGAGCCTTCTGGGTTGGCATCTTGGCTTGTTTCATCACTTTCGACCACTCCGGCCACTCCGCTGGGGCACCAGGAACCCAGTTATTGCTGATCCAGCCCCCGTCCAGAGCCACCGCCAGACCGCCCTTGGGCAACCAGTCCGAGTAGACGGTCTCGGTCAGATTGGCGTCCAGGGCCCGGCTCAATGGCGGACCTAGCTTTTCCTGGTAGATCTTCTGCACAAAGTCCAGACTGTCGATAAAGCCTTGGCTACCGGTCAGCCATTTCTTGCGGTCGCCGTCGTAAAGTGTGTCTCCGGTGCCGTACATCAGCATCTCGAAACCCTGCATGGAGGCTTTCTCGCCCTGCGCCTTGCCGGAGAAGATATTGAAGGGGATCACCTCCGGCAACGCCTTGTGTAAGCTGCGTAGATCCTTGAGTAGCTGCGTCCAGTCCTTCGGCTGCCAAGGCATCGGCAGGCCAGCCTTAGCTAGCAGCTCCGAGTTGTACCAGAGTGCCCGGGTATCAGTGCCGGTGGGCATTCCATACACCTTGCCGTCTTCTCCGGTGACCGCGGTTTTGGCTGAGTCGAAGACCTCATTCCAGGGCTGCCAGCCCTCCAGCCGCTGGTTGAGGGGCTGAAGGTAACCAGCGGCGACGTCCGACTTCAGGATGAAGGTATCCTCGCAAACCAGGTCCGGAGTGGTGCTGTCGCTGGACATCATCAGCTCATTTTTGGTGAAGTAGTCATTTTCGGCAGCCACCAAGGGGATTAGCTGAATCTGAAGATCGGGATGTTTGGCCCGGAATTGGCCACTAATGCTGCTTAGGAAGTTCTCCATCACCTTTCCGGAGCCCCACTGCTGGTAGGCAATCCGCAGCGTGTTCGCCGGACTACTGGTGCAGCCGCTCAGGGCGGGCAGCAAGAAACTGCTTGCTGCCACGACGCCCAGGAAAGTACGTCGGCGCAGCGTTCTTTTGTCGATACTGCCGCTCGCAATATTCAACAGAATCTCCATCGTCATCGTTGGCATCTTCTCTGCCACCCTAACCATCCTCACTGACAGCCTGGAGTTAATCGAGACACTTCCAATAACTTCCAGAGAAACTTCCAGTGCTAAATTCCTTCCCCGTTTGCTGGCTAGTTTCGACACGCCGTGTGCGCAAGCGTTTACGCGTCATATAACCAAAAGGATTCCAACCGCCGCTGATCTCCGCTACCGTTATCAGCGTGAAGGCCATCCGCAGATTTACTGTCCGTACCGTTCTCCCCGAGTCGATTGCGCCTCTGGCACGACTCGCCACCAACCTCCGCTGGTCCTGGCACTTGCCGACCCGTGAGCTTTTCGCCTCCCTAAATCCGCAGATCTGGGATGAAAGCGCCCACGATCCGGTCACTTTCCTCGGTTCGGTCAGCCGCGAGCAATTGCAGCAATTGGCCGAAGACTCCGAGGTAGTGGAGCGCGTCCGCAAGGCGGCCGAGGATCTGCAAGGCTATTTGGAGGAACCGCGCTGGTACCAGGGCCTGAGCGAAGAAGCTCCGAAGTGCATCGCCTACTTCTCCCCCGAATTTGGCATTACCGAAGTGCTTCCGCAGTACTCCGGAGGCCTCGGCATTCTTGCCGGTGACCATCTGAAGGCCGCCTCGGACCTCGGAGTGCCGCTGATCGGCGTCGGACTTCTTTACCAGGCTGGTTATTTCAAGCAATCCCTCTCCCGTGACGCCTGGCAGCAAGAAACCTATCCCGTGCTCGACCCGGATGGCTTGCCGCTGACCCTGCTGCGCGAGGAAGACGGCACACCCGCCCAGATCACCTTGCCCTTGCCCGACGGCCGTGAACTGCACGCCTGGATCTGGCGGGCCGACGTCGGCCGGGTCCCCTTGCTGCTGCTGGATTCCAATGTCCCCGGCAACGACGATGCGGCCCGCGCTATTACCGACCGGCTGTACGGCGGCGGCGGCGACCATCGCTTGCAGCAAGAGCTGCTGCTCGGCATGGGCGGCGTGAAGGCGCTGCGGATTTACCAGCGACTCAGCGGCGTTCCGGCTCCCGAGGTGTTCCACACCAATGAAGGTCACGCCGGTTTCCTGGGCATCGAGCGGATCCGCGAACTGATCGAAACCAAGCAACTGAGCTGGGACGAGGCGCTGGCCGCTGGCCGGGCATCGACGGTATTCACCACCCATACCCCGGTCCCAGCCGGTATCGATAGGTTCCAGAAGAGCCAAATCCAACATTTCTTCGAAGCCGGGCTAGCTCCGGGCGTCCCGGTGGAGAACATTCTGGCTCTTGGTTCGGAGAGCTACGACGGCGGCGACTCAGCGGTCTTCAACATGGCCGTAATGGGATTGCGGCTGGCACAGCGCGCCAATGGCGTGGCCAAACTGCACGGCGTGGTTTCCCGCGAGATGTTCTCCGGGCTGTGGCCGGGCTTCGATCATTCCGAGGTCCCGATCTCCTCGGTCACCAACGGTGTGCACGTTCCCACTTGGGTCGATCCGAAGGTCAGCGAGCTCGTGATCGAGCGCTCCGGCGGAAGCTTGCTGGACCAGCCGGACTGGTCGAAGGTTTACCAGATCCCGGATGCTGAATTGTGGTCCTTGCGGGGCGAGCTACGTTCGGCCCTGATCGACGATGTGCGTCGGCGGGTACGCGCCTCTTGGAAGAAGCGCGGCGCCGCTGATGCCGAGCTGGCTTGGACGGATTCCATTTTGGATCCCAATGTGCTGACCATTGGCTTCGCTCGGCGAGTGCCCACCTATAAGCGACTCACCCTGATGCTGCGTGATCCTGCCCGGCTCAAGGCACTCTTGCTGGATGAAAAGCACCCGATCCAGCTGGTCATTGCCGGCAAATCGCACCCCGCGGACGATGCCGGTAAGAAAATGATCCAGGATCTGGTCCGTTTCACCGACGACCCCGAGGTGAGGCACCGCATTGCCTTCCTGCCGAACTACGACATCGCGATGGCCAGGACCTTGTTCCCGGGCTGCGATGTCTGGCTGAACAACCCGCTGCGACCACTGGAAGCCTGTGGAACCTCGGGCATGAAGGCCGCGATCAATGGCGGGCTCAACCTCTCGGTGCTAGACGGCTGGTGGGATGAGATGTACGACGGCGAAAACGGCTGGGCAATCCCCACGGCCAATAATGGGGCCAGCGCCGAAGAACGCGACGACATCGAGGCTGCCGCACTCTACGAGCTTTTGGAGGATCAGGTTGCTCCCCGCTTCTACGGCGTAGGTGGAACCTCCGAGGCAGCGGGAGCCGCTGGCGCTTCGACCGAACCGGATTCCGATTTGCCGACGCACTGGATCTCGATGATCAAGCACACCATAGCTACCCTGGGCCCGGCGGTTTCTGCCGAGCGGATGCTGAACGACTACGTGCACAAACTCTACGAACCGGCTGCCATTGCAGGGCGAGCCATTGTTGCCGATAATTTCGCTGCGGCAAAGGTGCTGGCTGCGTGGAAGTCGAAAGTTACCGCCGCTTGGCCTATTCTCGCGGTGGAACACGTCGATTCGGTGGGAGTCTCCGAGGATCCGCAGATTGGCGATACCCTCACGGTACGCGCCTATGTGAACTTGGACGGGCTCTCCAGCTCGGATGTTCGGGTAGAGGCAGCCTTCGGCAAAGCCTTGGATACCGATGAGCTGAGCGATACCGATTCGGTGGCGTTGCATCCGGTGGAAGACCTCGGCAACGGGCGGCACCTGTTTACCGGCGATCTGGTCATCGACCGCTCGGGCAGCTTCGGCTACACGGTGCGGGTGCTTCCGGAGAACCCGGCTCTGGCCAATCGCGCGGAGCTGGGCTTGGTCACCAGCGCCTAAGCTGTTTCCGACGCTTCGAAGGGGTCTCTCCGGTGTCACCGGGGAGACCCCTTCTATGTCTGTCGCTTCAACCGGCTCCGCACCGGCAGCCTGTTTCAGCTACTTCAGCGCCGTTTGCCCATTTTCGGCTACCGTTTCCCTTTTCGGCACCTCTTGGTAGGGGCGCCGAAAAGGGAAACGGTAGCGGATTTACGGCTTCTCTAGGCGGCTGAGCCACTTCTGCTGAATCGCGGTTTCCAGGTCCACGCCCTCATGTTTGGCCAGTAGCAAGAAATGAGCCAGCACATCGGCGCACTCCTGGGCAAAATCTCCCCGAAGCTCCTCCTCCGTTCGGCCACGAGTGCGGGCCATCCCCTTCATGGCGAGGAAAGCCTGCACCAGTTCGCCCAGTTCCTCCTGGAGTTTCAGTACGAACCAAGTTTCCGTGCGATCAATCTCGAAAACTTCCGCATAGCGAACAGACACTTCTTCGAGGGATTCCTGCAGACGTTGTATTTCCACAGGCAACAGTGTGCCAGCTAATCTCCACTTTTCCGGATTTACGGCTTCTCTAAGTGCCGGAGCTCAATGCGCAGCCTCGCACTTTCCACCCCGTGCAGAATACTCAGGACGCTGGCATAAGCCTTACTGCGCTTGAATTCTGGATCGATGTTCCAGACCAAGGTACTCGGCTCAGCCAGCCCCTCGGCAAAGTCCCGGAGGGAGTCCTCCAGGGCATCGAGGTTATGTCCGAAATAGCTGGGAAAGTCCAAGGATTGCGCGAAGTTCTTGAGCACACCCTCCTTGGATTCGGCGGCCGGGACGTCATAGATCCTGCGCTGCAATTCCGGGGTCATTGGCCCTCCAAGATGAAGCGGAAACTCACATAGTGATCATCGGTGTAATACTTCTCGCCTTGAGCACCCACGATGATCCGCCGCGCTCCGCGATCTGATTCACCGGGGGTCTTCACGGTGTATTCCTTGTAGTAACCGCTGCGCTGTTTCGGCAGCACGCCCTCAAAGTTGCCGAAATTCACCCCGTCCCGATCGTAGGGATAAGGACCGCCCTGATTGATCAAGGTCAGGGTTTGCTGACCCTCCTTGGGCAATTGAGAGGCTTTGATGGTCTGCAACTTCGAAGGGTTGCTCACCGAACTCGTCCCCGCACCCGAGGTGGGACTCTTCGTAGACTTCTTGGCCGACGTCGCACTTTGGTTGCTGTGCGAATTACCGGCCGCGCTAGAGTCGCTGGCGGTAATTCGGTTGAAAAGTAGGGTTCCGCCGATAATCAGGGCGAGCGCGATCAGGGTTGCAATTAGCCCCGCCCACTGCTTCCGCCGCTGTGCTTCAGTTTTTGTCACTGAGACATCATGTCAGACCGCGCCCATCTCCCAAATAAATTCGGCACCCGTTTCCCCTAAGTGCATCCGGAATAAGAGGCGCATTTAGGGGAAACAGGTGCCGATTCTGAAGAAGTGAAGATTCAGGCCTTGTAGATCGTGATGGTGTTCGGGGACAGCCGGGCCGAATCTCCGGGACCGAATATCGCGCCCTGCCCTTGGGGGTAGTCGGCGCCGGTACCGAAACGGTATTCATACCGCCGTCCCTCATCACCTGGCTCCCCCAGCGCTGGCAAGGTCACCGCCACCTCACCCCCGGTGGCATTGAAAATCACCAGCCCGTCCATCATTCCGCCCGGCGAACCGAGCAGCATTTGCAGCACCCGCTGTGAGCCGTCTTGCCACTGTTCCGGAGACAAGGGATGCCCGGAAGCATCGAACCAGTGCAGATAAGACGACTCATCACGCGCGGGATAAGTGGAGGGCTGGGCGGAAAGGTATTCCTTGCGCAGCTTGATCATCCGCCGGGTGGTGCCAAGCATGGTCTCATCCACCGAGGACCAATCAAGCCAGGAAATCTCATTGTCCTGACAATAGGCGTTGTTATTGCCACCCTGAGATTTGCCCAGCTCATCGCCGGCCGTAATCATCGGCACCCCGAGTGAGAGCAGCAGTGTGGCCATGAGATTGCGGGAGCTCTGGGCCCGCCCGGCCAGCACCCCGGCGTCCTCCGTAATACCCTCAACGCCGTGGTTCCAAGACCTGTTGTTATCGCTGCCGTCCCGGTTATCTTCGCGGTTGGCTTCATTGTGCTTGCCGTTATAGGCCACCAGATCGGCCAGCGCGAAGCCGTCGTGCGCGGTAATCATATTGACCGAGGCCAGTTGGCTTCGCCCCGAGGCGGCAAAGAGCCGAGAGGAGCCGGAGAGCGCATCAGCCAACCGAGCCAAGCCACCACCGCTGCCACCGGCAGCCATCGAGGCCTGGTCCGCTAGCCAGAAATCCCGGACCGAATCCCGGAAATGATCGTTCCAGTCCACCCAGCCCACCGGGAAACGCCCGGTCTGCCAGCCGTCGTGGCCCACGTCCCAGGGCTCGGAAATGAGCTTGACGCCGGACAAGGCTCGGTCGGCGCTAGCCGCCACCAAGAACGGATGCTGCGGATTGAAGTTATTCGCGGCATCCCGCCCCAGGGTTACGGCTAGATCGAAGCGGAAGCCATCAACATGGAACTCTTCCACCCAATAACGCAGCGAATCAAGCGCCATCTGGATCACCTTGGGCTCGGAGAAATCCAAGGTGTTCCCACAGCCGGTGGTATCCAGGTAATGATCATCGTGGAAGCGGTAGTAGCGTTTCTCCGCCAGGCCGCGCCAACTCAGCGCCGGCTCATAACGTTTGCCCTCGGCGGTGTGGTTGTACACCACATCCAGGATCACCTCGATACCGGCGGCATGAAGCAACTTCACCATGCCCTTGAACTCGTCCTGCACAGCCTGCGGGCCAGCAGCCAGCGCCGCAGCCGAGGCATAGCCCGCATGCGGAGCGAAATAGCCGATCGTGTTGTAGCCCCAGTAGTTTGGCAGTCCAGAATCGCGCAGGTGCTGCTCGTCCAGGTGCGCATGAATAGGCAAGAGTTCGACGGCGGTTACGCCCAGTTCGCTGAGGTGCTTGATCATCGCCGGATGCGCCAAGCCCGCGTAGCTGCCCCGAATTTCCGCCGGGATCTCCGGGTGTAACTGAGTGAGACCCTTGATATGAGCCTCATAGATCACGCTATCCCGCCACGGGGTATGCGGCGAGGTCTCGTTACCCCAATCGAAGCCGGAGAACATCCGGATGCCCAGCAAATGCTCGGCCTCCTGGTCGATCGCCCGCGCGTAAGGGTCCAGCAAAAGCTGAGCCGTCGCGGGATCAACATCCTCGGAAGCGAAGCCGTAGTGCGAACCGATCGGCATGCCCTCTAGCACTCCGTGATGGACGCCGTCGGAAAACTCTGGCAGCTTGACCGCCCGCCATTCCGATCCGGGCGGACGGAAGTAGACAATCAGCTCTGACAATTCCGGTGCCCAAACGGCCACGTTGACGACCGTTGCCGGGTCACCGTGTAGCGGAGCGCTCAGCCCCAGGGGGAAGGCGCGTGAGGTCGCGGCTCCCAGAACGTTGGCGGTAATGATCTCGGTCATGCTCGTGCTGTGGCGGCTCTCTGTCGGGAAATCTCGTAAAGGCTAATCCCCACGGCCATCGAAGCATTGAGGGATTCCATCGCCGAATCAATCGGAATGGAGACGATCTGATCGCAGTTTTCGCGAACTAGTCGGGACAGGCCCTTGCCTTCCGAGCCGACCACCAGGCACACCGGGTCCGTAGCCACAGCCAACTCGGGCAGCGAGACGTCGCCGTCACCGTCCAAGCCCAGCACGAAATATCCCATCCCCTTGAAGGCTTCCAGGGCTCGGTTCAGATTGGCAGCCCTGGCCACCGGAACCCGCACCGCGGCGCCCGCGCTGGTCTTCCAAGCTGAGGCGGTCACGCCCACGCTACGACGTTCGGGAACGACGACGGCGTGCCCCGAGAAAGCGGAGACGCTACGGATGATAGCGCCCAAGTTACGCGGATCGGTGATGCCATCCAGGGCCACGATGAGCGGAGCGTTATTGATATAGCCCTTACGGGATTTATCTGCGATGTCCTGAGCCAGGTCAATGGCATCGGCGTAGTCGTAGGGTGGAATCTGCAGCGCCAGCCCCTGGTGCACGGCGTCGTCGGTCATCCGATCGAGCTCGGGCTTATGCGTCTCCATCAGCGGGATGCCGCGTTCCGCCGCGAGTTTGAGCGCTTCTTTGACCCGGTCGTCAACTTCGATCCGGACCGCAACATGCAAGGCCTTGGCCGGGATGCCTGCGCGCAGTGCCTCGACCACCGAGTTCCGGCCGGTAACCATCTCTTCGCTGGCTCGGCTCCGGCCGGTGGTCCTGGCGCGAGAGTTGGTGGGGCGCTTTGCCGCTGAGCGCTCGGAGAGCTCCTTGGACCGATAGGCCTTGTGGTAAGGACGGTCCTCGGCCTTGGGGGTGGGTCCTTTGCCTTCTAGAGCCTTGCGACCCAGGCCTCCGGTGCCCTTGCTAGGGCCCTTCTTGCCCTTCGCGGCCCGTGGATTTCCAGCCATTATGAGTTCTTCCGTTCTGTTTCTTTGACCGTTGGCGCCTTGGACAGCGTCCAGCTTGCTCCGTCGGCTGAGTCTTCGATTTTGATGCCGATGGCCGCGAGTTCATCACGGATCTCGTCGGAGCGGGCCCAGTTCTTCTCTTCTCGGGCTTTGGAGCGTTCATTGAGTCGGATCTGGACGAGGGCGTCCAAAGCTCGGGAAGCCTGCCCTTCTGACTTCCTATCCAGAGGCACCACATCGAAGCCAAGCGCCGACGTCATTCTGAATGCCGCAGCACACTGAACCTCTAGAGCCTCAAAATCCTTCGCAGTTAGTGCCGCGTTACCCTTGCGGACAGCTTCATGCAGGACTGCCAGAGCACGCGGGATGTTGAGGTCGTCGTCCATCGCTTCGGCAAAAGCCTGCGGCACATCTCGTAGCCCCAAACCAGAGACCGCGAACCAGCCGCCCTTCGCCCAGGAAAAACCGCTCACCTGACGACTCGGCCCATCGATGACATCCCCCAAGGCCCTAGTTGCTTTGCCGAGGAAGCCATCGATCCGCTGCAACGCGGTCTCCGCCTCGGCCAGCGACTCCGGCGTGTAGTCCAGCACCGAACGATAGTGCGCTTGGCCCAAGAAGTATCGCACCGCCCGTGGGGACGCCTGGCTGAACAACTCGGCCGGGCCGATTACATTGCCGATCGACTTGGACATCTTCTCGCCCGCGAAGTTGACCAGGCCGTTGTGCATCCAGAAATTGGCGAAGCCACGACCCGCGGCCTGCGATTGCGCCATTTCGTTCTCATGGTGCGGAAAGCGCAGATCCAGCCCGCCACCGTGAATATCGAAGGACTCCCCCAGGTACTTCCCGACCATTGCCGAGCACTCCAGGTGCCAGCCGGGACGCCCCGCACCCCACGGGCTAGGCCACGACGCCGTTTCCGGCTCCTCCGCCTTGCGACCCTTCCAGAGCGCAAAGTCACGCGAATCCTTCTTACCCCGCGGATCGGCGTCGGCTGCTGCTTGCATATCGTCGATATTCTGCCGGGTCAGCGAACCGTATTTACCCCAGGAGCGCACGTCGAAGTAGACGTCCCCGGAATCATCGGAGGCCGGGTAGGCATGATCTCGATCAATGAGGTCTTGGATGAGCTCGTGCATCTCCGGGATATGACCGGTGGCCCGTGGTTCGTAGTCCGGGCGGGAGATTCCCAGTGCGTCATAGGCTCGGTTGAACTCCTGCTCATAGCGATAGGCCCGGGCCCACCACTCTTCACCGGATTCGGCGGCCTTAGCCAGAATTTTGTCGTCGATATCGGTGACGTTGCGGACCACGGTGGTCTGGTAGCCGCGGAACTGGAGCCAGCGGCCGAGCTGATCGAAGACCAGGGCCGAGCGCAGGTGTCCGATATGTGGCTCGCTCTGCACGGTGGCACCACAGTAGTACAGCGAGGCGCGGCCCTCTTTAAGGGGCGCGAAGTCGCGTACTTCGGCGGTGGCGGAGTCGTAAAAGCGCAGTGTCACTTATCAAGATTAGCGGATAGAGCGGTTGATCGGCTCATTGCAGCGGGTAAACCAGTGCGGTGGCGAGCGCCGCGATCCCCTCGCTTCGGCCGGTGAAACCCAGCCCGTCCGACGTCGTCGCGGAGATTGAGACCGGCGCACCTGCCGCTTCGGTCAGCGCCGCTTCGGCCTCGGCACGGCGGGGGCCGAACTTGGGTCGTCTGGCCACGAACTGGACGGCGATATTACCAATCTCAAATCCCGCTGAGCGGACGATCCGGGCCGCTTCTCTCAGCAGGGTGGTCCCGGAGGCCCCGGCGTATTCCGGCCTGTCGGTGCCGAAATGGGTACCTAGGTCCCCTAGCCCGGCGGCTGAGAATAAGGCGTCGGCGGCCGCATGCGCTACCGGATCGCCGTCTGAATGACCGGCCAGGCCCCTTTCACCAGGCCAATGCAGCCCTGCCAGGAACAAGCCACCGGGTTCCTGAGGACTCGATTCAGCCAAGGCTTCGGTATCGAAAGCATGCACGTCAATTCCAATGCCGGTGCGCGGAATGACCATCCGGCTATCCGGAGCCCCCGCCGTCATCAGCCCTCCACCCATCGTGGTGCGGCTGGTCCCTCAAGTAATGCCTCAGCAAAGAGCAGGTCATTGGGTGTGGTGATCTTCAGGCTCAGCTCTGAACCACGCACCAAGTAGACCGGGATGCCCTGGGACTCAACCAGCATCGCATCGTCGGTGATCGCCGCAGCCTGGGCATCGGTGAACATGGCGGAGGCATCGTGAGCTTTGCGTAGGGTGGCCAGTTCGAAGCCCTGCGGAGTTTGCACGGCACGGAGCGATTCCCGGATAGGAGTGGAGCGGACCTGCTCAGGAGCAATATCAGGACGTTCCGAGCTGCTTGCTACCTTGATGGTGTCCACAACCGGGATTACCGGGATTACCGCCTTTGCGCCCGATTCCAGGGCGTTCAGCACTCGATGGAAAACCTCGGTGGGAGCCAGCGCGCGAGCTGCATCATGTACCAACACCGCGTCGGTCTCCGAAAGTACCTCCAGCGCATTGCGCACCGAGTCCGCACGGGTAGAACCGCCGTCGACCGTCATCAGTTGCACGTCGTTGCCTTCTTGCAGGCTGGCGACCAAAGCGCGCAGCTCGGTGTCCCCACGGGGCAGCACGACGCAGATCTGCGCGGCGATCTGCGCGGCCAGCACTCCGCGTAGGGCGTGGCCGAGCATCGGTTCGGAGCCGAGAGTGGCGGCCGCCTTGGGAATGCCCTGGCCAAGCCGCTCTCCCGAACCGGCCGCAACGATAATGACCGCGGTGCGCAAGGTCGACTGAGATTCCATGGCCATAGCCTAACCGCCACCCCTCCCACCGAGTAACTCCCGGCCGTCCCACCCCAAAATTCCCGGCCGTCCCACCCCGAAATTCCCAGCCGTCCCACTGAGTGTTACGGAAGTGGCTGTTGTGGCGAAAAAAGCTGCACTTCTGCAACAACAGCACCATCCAGTGGGATAACTGGGTAAGAAACGCCGGGTAAGAAACGCTGGGTGGAAAGTGGTGGGTGGAAAGTGGTGGGGTAAAAGAATAAGGCCCCGATCCTGGTGGACCGGGGCCTTTCTACTTTTATTTAGGAAGCCAATACCTCGTCGAGGACGGTGGCGGCCTTCTCTTCATCCGTCTTCTCGGCCAGAGCCAGCTCAGAGATTAGGATCTGCCGCGCCTTAGCGAGCATCCTCTTCTCCCCGGCCGAAAGGCCACGATCGTGATCTCGACGCCACAGATCGCGCACGACCTCGGCCACCTTGATCACATCGCCGGAAGCCAATTTTTCCAGATTTGCCTTGTAGCGGCGCGACCAGTTGGTCGGCTCCTCGGTGAACTCAGCGCGCAACACATCAAAGACGTGCTCCAAGCCTGCTTTGTCCACCACATCGCGAACCCCAACCAGGTCCACATTCTCTGCCGGTACTTCAATGGTCAGGTCACCCTGGGCCACTTTGAGCTTGAGATACATCTTCTCTTCGCCCCTGATAGTGCGCATTTTGATCTCTTCAATCTTCGCTGCGCCGTGGTGCGGATAAACTACTGTCTCGCCGACCTCAAAAACCATGTGGATACTCCCTTTCCCGCATACCAGTTTATCACGAAATGGTCGCGAACGGGCCCGGAGTTGCTGATATCCCCGCAGGTCAGGGGCATAGTTCGGATTCTCAAGGGGGTATTTTGCCTCTTGACTGGAGAGACAAAAGGTGCATCAAAAAATGATTAGCGCTTCGCGGAGTCGAAGGAAAGTCGCTTTTGCAGATAGTCTGTCTATGAAAATGTTCTGAGCCTCGCTGCGCCAAAAGATCCAAGGAGAATGTACGTGAAACTCGCAACCAGCACCCGGTGGAGCCTTCCCCGGCGCCTTGGCGCTGTCACTGTGATCGGTGCGAGCCTGCTTGGCGTCTCCGCTTGCGGCTATATCGCTCCGCAGCAAACCACCGTGGTCTACTCGGCATCCGACGGCGTCCGCCTCGACCTGGGCAGTGTTGAACTGCGTAATATTCTGGTCGTTTCCGGAGGCGCGGACGAGGCCGGTCGAGTGATCGGCGCGGTGTTCAACACCTCAAAGTCGAACGTCACGGTCACCATTAATGGTTCCAAGGGCTCGCAGACCCAGTTCGTGGTCAAGCCCGGCACACCTTATTACCTGAATGAAAAGAATGACAGCTCGATTCTGAGCACGGTCACGGCGGCCCCTGGCGCGATGGAAACCATCAAGGTGAGCCAGACCGGTAGCGGCGAGGCGAGCAGTGATCTTTCGGTGCCCGTCCTGGACGGTACCTTGGCGGAGTACAAGCCCTATTTGCCCACCAAGGCCGGTTCGAGCGCCAGCCCCAGCAGCACCTCGAGCGAAAGCCCGAGTTCAACCGATATGGCTAGCTCAACCGAGACGGCAACCGATACCGCCAGCTCCTCGCCCAGCGGGCACTAGCAGCTTCCGGGAGCGGTCCCGAGCACTAGGCAATTTTGTAATCGCTAAGTGCCTGCGGTCAGGACTAGAAGCCTCAGGGCTCGAACTTGTATCCCAGGCCTCGAACCGTCACCAAATGCTGAGGCAATGAGGGGTCCGGTTCGATCTTGGAGCGCAGTCGTTTGACGTGTACATCCAGAGTTTTGGTGTCCCCCACGTAATCCAAGCCCCAAACCCGGTCAATCAGTTGCCCCCGGGTGAGCACGCGGCCCGAGTTACGCAGCAGCATCTCCAAGAGTTCAAATTCCTTGAGCGGTAGCGACACCTGCTCGCCGTCGACGCTGACCACATGCCGCTCGATATCCATCCGCACCGGCCCGGCCTGCACCGTCGTCGTCATCAATTCATCCGGCTCACCTTGCCGCCGCAAAACGGCCCGGATCCGGGCCACCAGCTCACGCGAGGAATAGGGTTTGGTGACGTAATCGTCGGCGCCAAGCTCCAGGCCCACCACCTTGTCGATCTCCGAATCCTTGGCGGTCAACATGATCACCGGCACGGAGGAGCGGGCTCGGAGTTGGCGGCAGACCTCGGTACCGGACTGGCCGGGCAGCTGCAGGTCTAGCAGCACCAGATCGGCACCGGCCCGGTCGAATTCGGTGATGGCGTCAATGCCGTTGTCCACCACCTCCACCTCGAAGCCCTCCTTGGCTAGAAGGTAGGACAGCGGGTCGGAAAAGGACTCTTCGTCCTCGACGATCAAGATCCTGCTCACGCAGATACTCCTTGGTTTTCGGTGTGATTCTCGGTGTTGCCGGCCGGATCGCTTTGACCCTTTTCCATCTCCGGCAACCGTACGGTAAAGGTGGAGCCGCTGCCGGGCTGGGACCAGACGGTGACCTCCCCGCCGTGGTTTGAAATCACGTGTTTGACGATACTCAACCCCAGCCCGGTGCCGCCGGTCTGCCGGGACCGCGCTGCGTCCACCCGGTAGAAGCGTTCAAAAATCCGTTCCTGCTCCTCGGCGCTAATGCCATCGCCCTGGTCGGAAATAGAGACCGTGGCCAGCCCTCCGCCTGAGCGCAGGCCAATACCGACTTTGGTGTTCGACGGCGAGTAGCGCACCGCGTTGTCGATCAGGTTACGGAAGGCGGTCACCAACAAATCGGCATCGCCATAGACCGGCTCGCTCACGCTGCCACCGAGGACCAACTCAATGTTCTTGCTCTCGGCCTGCAATTTGGAACGATCTACGGCCTCGGCAATAACCGCGCCCAGGTCGACGGCCTTACCCTGCTGGACAATGTTTGCCCCTTGCAAGCGGGACAACTCGATAATGTCCTGGACCAGGGCCGCCAGCCGAGCCGATTCCTTATGCATCCGTTGCGCAAAGCGACGGACTGCTTCTTCGTCGTCGGGCGATGCCTCCAGCGCTTCGGCGAGCAGCGAGATCGCCCCCACCGGCGTCTTGAGTTCGTGTGAGACGTTGGCTACGAAGTCGTTCCGAATCGCCTCGGTGCGGGTGATTTCGGTGCGGTCATCGGCCAAGATCAGGATGTATTCCTCCCCCACCGGGGCGATCCTAACCTGAATAATAATGGTGCCTTGCCCTAGCGGGCCCCGCGGTAATTCGAGTTCGTGTTCCTCGATCACTCCGTCCCGGCGCACCCTGGCGATCATCTCGAGCAGTTCTTGGTGCACCATGGTGTGGCCCCGGACAAGCCCGAAGGCATAGGCGCCGGGGCTGGCCCGCACCACACCGTCAATTGCGTCCACCACTACGAAGGCTCGGCCCACGACGGCGAGTACCTCAGCGGAACCCGGCGGCAGGCTGGGCTCGTCGTCGGCGTCCAAAACCTTGCGTTGCCGGTCACTGAGCGTGACGGCAAGCACTCCGAAAGCGCCGACAGCCAGGCCAATCAGTCCGGAGACGACTCCGATAAGCAACGGGTCCACAGCACTAGCTTATGCTTAGCTGGAAGGGCCGGAGCTCCGATATCCGCCGCTTGAAGAGCTGATTCAACTAACGTTCATCTTCTAGTGTCCAGGCGTTCACGGTTAGCTGGAAGGCTGAGGCCTAGTGCTATGACCGCGCCGTCAGATGATGTGCGGCCAGCAGGATAAACCGCGAAAGGACGCTCAGTGCGTAAAGTATTCCAGGCCGAGCTCCACCAGGTGGGCGAAGAACTCATCGAGATCTCTTCCCTTGTCACCGAGGCCATCGAGAAGGCCAATCAGGCATTTACCGGTGCCGATGTGGAACTAGCCCAGGAAGTCATTGCCGCAGATGCGCGGATTGACTTCCTGCAGAATGATTTGGATGAACGAGCCATCGACATCTTGGCTCTGCAGGGGCCGGTAGCCTCCGATCTACGAATGATCGTCGGCTCGTTGCGGATGAGCGCCTCGTTGGAACGGATGGGCGATTTGGCTCGCCATGTGGCGCAGTTGGCTCGCTTGCGCTTCCCCGCGAAGGTGATCCCGGCTTCGTTGACCGCCACCTTCGACGAGCTGGCTACCTTGGATATTCAAATCTCCCGGCAGATCACCGAGTTGCTGGAGAGCCGCGAACTGGGCTTGGTCACCGATATCCAGAGCGCCAATGCGCGGATCAATGAATTGCACCGCAGCGTCTTCGGCGCCATCTCCGCTCCTGACTGGAGCGAGACTCCTTCGACCACGGTCGATGTCACGCTGGCTAGCCGCTACTTCGAGCGCTTCGGCGATCATGGAGTCTCGGTGGCCCGCAAGGTCTCCTACCTGGTGACCGGGCAATGGCAGCCGGAGAGCTTCACCAACTAAGAGCTACTTTTTGCCCTGATTCGCTACCGCTTGGATCGATGCGGCGGCGGCCTCGGGATCGAGGTAACGGCCGCCCGGGGTCACCGGCTTTAAGGACTCGTCCAGCTCATAGACCAGCGGAATGCCGGTTGGGATGTTCAGCCCGGCGATATCGTCGTCCGAGATGCCGTCCAAGTGCTTGACCAGTGAGCGCAGCGAGTTGCCGTGCGCCGCGATGAGTACCCGTTTTCCGGCGCGCAGGTCAACCGAGATATCCGATTCCCAATAAGGCAGCAGCCGCTCCAGCACATCCTTGAGGCATTCGGTGCGCGGCAACGCATCGCCCAGGTCTGCATAGCGTGGGTCCCCCACCTGGGAGAACTCGGAGTCATCGGCCAGCGGTGGCGGTGGAACATCGTAGGAGCGGCGCCATTCCATGAACTGCTCCTCGCCGAACTCGGCCAGGGTTTGCGCCTTGTCTTTGCCCTGCAAAGCGCCATAGTGCCGCTCGTTGAGCCGCCAGGAGCGCTTCACATCGATCCAGCCGCGATCCGCCTCAGCGAGTGCGATATTGGCCGTGTTGATAGCCCGCTTCTGCCGCGAGGTATACAGCACGTCCGGCAGCAGGTCGTTCTCCACCAGGAGCTGGCCGCCGCGCACCGCCTCTGCCCGGCCTTGCTCATTGAGATCCACGTCCACCCAACCGGTAAACAGATTCTTAGCGTTCCATTCACTGTGTCCATGACGCAGCAAGATCAGCGAGTAAGTCATGACTCCAAGCTTATCGTGAACGATCTCGGAGAGGGTTGTCGGGGAGGTAAGTTTGGAGGGTGGTGCAGCGAGCCCAGAAAATTCGGACGACGGCGTCGGCCAAGCCGGTCGGCAATGTCACCCGGGGCACCACCAACCCGAATCGCTTGCGCCGGGTAGATCGTTGGCTGGCCGGTGCTCAAGCCTGGCGTTTACGCACCGAATCGGAGCCGCTCGTCGTGGACCTGGGCTACGGCGCCAGCCCGGACACCGCCGTCGAACTCTATCAACGGCTCGCGAAGGTGCAGCCAGGAGTACGGCTGACCGGCATCGAAATCGAGCCAGAACGGGTAGCTCGGGCCCAAGCACTAAGCACCGAGAAGCTGAACTTCATCCTGGGCGGTTTCGAGATTCCGACCGAGCAACAGCCCACCATTGTGCGTGCCTTCAACGTACTGCGCCAGTATGAAGAGGAAGATGTCGCGGAAATCTGGCGAACCGTGCTGGCCAGGTTAAGCCCCCAGGGGCTTTTTGTGGACGGTACCTGTGACGAGATCGGCAGACGTGCGGCCTGGGTTGCGCTCGAAAAAAGTGGGCCGGTCTCGCTGACCATTGCGCAACGTTTTGGCAGCTTCGAACTACCTTCGGAAGTTGCCGAACGCCTACCCAAGGCACTGATCCATCGCAATGTGCCCGGAGAGAAGGTGCACGGCTTCCTGCAAGCCCTTGATCGAGCCTGGCTGGAAGCCTCCGCGCTTTCCACGTTCGGCACCCGGCAACGCTGGCAAGCCAGTTGCCAGGCACTCAAAGACGCCAGCTGGCCGGTCCTGGATGGACCAAGCCGCTGGCGCCTGGGCGAGCTCACGGTAGCCTGGGACGCCGTCTCCCCGCGAGCTACTCACTCGCCTTGAGTTGTCGAAGCCTTAGCTAGCGCCAACGATCTTCAGCAGCGCCGGATCGGTGAGCGGAGATTCGCCCTTCACCGGGCCAAAGACCTTTTCCATCTGAGCCTTTAGCTGATCGATGTGCTGCCGATCCCGCATAAAGGAGAGGAAGTCCGCCGGGCTGGTGTTCTTGTATTCGCTCAACGGCTTGAGGTCAGCGCCCACTGCCACATCATCCCGGGTGGGCCACATCGCACCGGCTGACTGGTATTCCTTGCTGGCAACGAAGGCCAGGAAGAGCTTGCCCGCTGCGGGATGCTGAGCCTTGTTGAAGAGCGCGGCGCGCTGCGTCCAGGTAATAAAAGGGTCTTCGGTAGGAATGAAGGAAACCGCTGGCTGGCTGGGCGCCGTGGCGTAGCCGGTCAGATTTCCTAGGTAGTTTCCGGTGCCCACCATGGCCGCGGGAGCGGCTGTGCCACGGACGAAGCTCGGCTTCTGCGCGGCCAGCTTGGTCAGGAAGTCCACCCCATACTTCTTAATGATCTTGTCGTAGACATAGAGCACTGCATCGTCGTCATGCGGTGGGGTGAGGACCAGCTTGCCCTTGAACTCCGGTTTGAGGAAGTCCTGGTAAGAGGTCGGTTTGCTGCTCAGCCCTTGTTTGGCGTACTCGGGCAGGAAGGAGAAGATGTTTGCGGTCAGGAAGGCTCCATCCGGATCGGCATAGCCGGGCAACTGGTGGTCGAACCCTGCGGGTTTGAAATTCGTTAGCTCCCCCTCGGCCTTCCACCGCTCAAAGTCCTGGCTGGTCTGCAACATGGCGACATCAGGAGTGAGCTTGCCCTCCTTGAGCTGCTTGTCGATCTCAACATCGTGATCCTTGGACAGGTTCACTACGATATCGATGGGCACCTGTGGGAACCTCTGCTGGAAGGCTTTTTGCAGCGCCTCCTGCTGGTTCGGTGCGTCTCCGCCCGCCCAGACGGTCAGCTTGCCACCTTCCGCGATCGCGTCCTGGTAGAGCTTCTGCAGTTCGTCCGTCTCGTTTCCCAGCTGCTGGGTGTTCGCTGCTGCTGCCCCCAAGGTAGCGGCTGGTGTGCTGGCAGAACCGGAGGCTCCGCCCTGCCCACATGCCGCCAGCAGCATCACCAGGGCGGCAAGCCCCGCTGCGGCCGGGATACTAAATCTTTTCGAACGATGCCTCATCGTCTCACTTCCAATAGCTGGTCATTCACTCATCGGTGAAGGCGGGAACCCGTCTTCGAAAACCAGCATAGAACAAATTAACTTGAAGCTTCAACTAAATGTGAGAAGGCCAACTCTTGATCGATTCAGGAATAAAAAGACGAAGCCGGGCTTAAAGACCTAGCTCGTTACCACGGTCCGTAAGGACCCATCGGACGGTTTCCGCCGCGACGCACTTGACGCAGCGTGGGCCGCACATCGGCCAAATAAACACCGGCGGCCACGCAGGCAGCCACTTCGAGCAGGGTGGAGAAGCTAGGTATCGGGGCAATCAAATAAAGCAGCCCCATAATGGCGGAAGCCACCGTAATCGCCAGCCAAAAGCCCTTGCTCCGCTTATCGGCGCGCTCGAAGTCGCTCGGCTTAGCCATCAGGCAATCGGCCACGGCCCAGATCTGTACCGCGAGGGCGATCAGCCCGGCCAGCAGCATGATCCAATAAGAAATCAATCCAGCAATCACGAGCCCAGCCTATCCTGGACAGCACCCAAAGCCTGGGACAAATCCGCCCAGAGATCCTCGACGTTCTCGATGCCGACACTTAGCCGCAAGAGATTCTCCGGTACCGTGCGCGGCTCATTGGAGTGCCGACGTCGGCGTTCCACCAAGGATTCCACCCCACCCAAGGAGGTCGCGGGCGTCCATAAAGCAAGTCGATCCACCACCTCGGTGGCGGCCGCTTCTCCGCCAGGTACCTGAAAACAGACAATCGAACCGAATCCGACCATTTGCGCGCTGGCCCGCTGGTGCCCAGGATCACTCGGCAGCCCGGGATAACGCACCGCTTCCACCCCCGGATGCCCCAGTAGCCGCTCCGCGAGGATCCCGGCACTGGCCTGGGAGCGTTCCACCCGGAGCGCTAGCGTACGCAAGCCGCGCAATGCCAGCCAAGCTTCAAACGGCCCGGCAATTCCGCCGTGGATGGAACGATGATGCAAAAGCTTCGCCCGCAATGCGGCGTTAGAAGTCACCAGCGCACCCAGCACCACATCGGAATGCCCGGCCAGATATTTGGTCACGGAATGAAGTACGACGTCGACGCCCCAGGCGAGCGGGCGCTGCACCAAAGGCGTCGCGAAAGTATTGTCCATCACCACCACGGCCTCGGGGTTCGCGGCTTTCGCAGCCGAAACCAGCGCCGGCACGTCGGCGATCTCCAGCATCGGGTTGGTCGGGCTCTCCAGCCAGAGCACGCTGACCCCAGCGAGCGCCGCGACGACCTGCTCAGTTTCCGCGATATCCACCACTCGCAACTCGAAAATGCCCTTGGCCGCGAGTTCCGTCGCCATTACCAGGGAGCCTTGATAAGCATGCCGAGGAATTACCAGTACACCGCCCGGCGGGACTAATTCCATCGCCGCCGAAGCCGCCGCCAAGCCAGAGGAAAACAACAAAGCTGGCAGCTCAGCACCTTCCAGTTCGGCAAGCGCGGCTTCGAAGGGGTCCCAGCTCACATTGGAATACCGACCATAGGCGCGGTCACCATCAACCACCGGACCGCTCCCGTGGAAGGTCGAAGAAAGCACAATAGGCGGATTGACGGGAGCATCATGCTCACGCGGTGGCCGCCCTGAGCTGACCACTACGGTGTCTGGCGCGAGCGGGAGATGTGCGGTTGGTTTCCGTCCGGTTTCTTCCATTCCCCCAGCTTAGTGGCGCAGAAACGGCTTGTCGGTGATTGTCGATAGGCTTGGTGAGTGAGCACAAGCACCCACTCCACAAGCGGCGGCCTCTTCATCGCGCTCGAGGGCGGCGATGGCGCGGGTAAATCTACGCAGGCCAATTTACTCGCCCAGGCCTTGCAGTCGAGTGGGTACCGGGTGGTCCGAACCCGGGAACCGGGTGGCACCGAAGTGGGTGAAAAGCTGCGGAGCATTGTGCTAGACCATGGTCAGGGCGAGATCGATGCGCGCACCGAAGCTCTGATTTTTGCCGCCTCCCGGGCCGCGCACGCCGAGCAATTGATTCGCCCCGCCCTGGCCGAGGGAAAAATCGTGATCACCGATCGTTATATTGATTCCTCGGTGGCTTATCAGGGCGCGGGGCGGGAACTGGGCGAGCAGCGGATCAGGGAACTCAATGAATGGGCCACCTCCGATCTACTCCCCGCACTCACGGTGCTGCTCGACGTCGCCCCCGAAGAGGCTAGGGAACGCCGAGCGGAGGCGGAGCCGGACCGGCTTGAGTCCGAACCTGATAATTTCCATGAACGGATCCGAACGGCCTTTCTGAACCTTGCGCAAGCACGGCCGCGGGATTACCTAGTGCTCAACGCCAGGAGCCCGGTGGAGGAACTGCACGGCGTTATCCTGCAAAGGGTTCGGGAGCTGTTATGAGCGTCTGGGACGATGTTCAAGGCCAGGGGCCGGTGGTGGAGCAATTGCGTCGCGCCACCCTGGAAGACACTCCGACCCATGCCTGGTTGCTCACCGGGCCACCAGGATCGGGGCGTTCCAATGCGGCGCGGGCCTTTGCCGCCGCGCTGGTCTGTGAGCAACCGGATCCGGTGAATCGCGGTTGCGGAGAATGCCACGCCTGCCACACCGTGCTGGCCGGAACTCACTCCGATGTCACCGTGCTGGAAACCGAAAAGACCACCATCAGCATCGAAGAAGCCCGGGAGCTGGTGACTAAGGCTCAAGACCGGCCGGCTTCCGCGCGCTGGCGAATCATCATCATTGGCGATGCCGACCGGATGGTGGAACGCACCACCAATGTGCTGCTCAAAGCCATTGAAGAGCCCCCGCCAAGGACCATTTGGGTGCTCTGCGCTCCCAGCCCGGCCGATGTGCTGGTCACCATCCGTTCACGCTGCCGAATGGTGACCTTGCGGGTGCCGCCAGTCAAGGATGTTGCCGATTTACTGGTGCGACGCGACGGCGTGGAGCCGGCTTTAGCACTCGCCTCTGCGCGGGCGGCGCAGAGCCACGTAGGCATTGCCCGGCGTTTGGCACGAGACGAGGGCGCGCGCGGACGCCGGGACGCCATCGTCAGGCTGCCACTCAGTTTGCGCGGGGTATCCGGCGCGGTCAAAGCAGCGGCCTCGCTGGTCGAATTGGCCACCGCGGAGGCGGCATCCTCCAATGAGCAACGAGACGCTGCGGAAAAAGAGCAGTTGCTGCGTTCATTGGGTGCGCCGGAGAGCGGTACCCTACCGCCATCGCTACGCGCCCAGGTTCGGCAGTTGGAGGAAGACCAGAAACGCCGTTCAAAGCGCTCCATTACCGATACCTTAGACCGAGCGCTGACCGATCTGATCTCCTTTTATCGTGACGTGATGCTGCTTCAGCTCTCGGATAACCGGGCAAGCGATGACGAACTGGTGAACTCCGGTATGCGCACCGAGCTGAGCACCTTCGCGGCCCAGGGCAGCTCGGAGCAAAGCCTGAACAGGATCGAAGCGATCAATGAGGTGCGCCGACGAATTGTCAGCACGAACGTGGCACCGCTGCTGGCCATTGAGGCGATGACGGTCAGCCTGTTATAAATCCTGCTCGAAAATCCCCGACCAGTGAGCTGGCACGGCCCGAGCAGGATAGATTTAAGCGGTATGCCCACCGATGCAGGAGCCGCTATGAAGACCGCTCGTCCGCCCCGGTTGCTCAGCCGAGCTACCAAGTCGCTCACCGTCGTCGTGATTGGCTTACTCAGCCTCACTGCCTGCGTCCCGCTTTTCCCGGGTACCGGCACGAATACTCAAGGCAGCCAGGACCCGACGGCGATCCAGGACGTTCCGCAGAACCTGCTGGAGTTCTACACCCAGCAGGTGACCTGGACCAGTTGCGAGCAAGCGATGCGCTGCGCCAAGGTCAAGGTGCCGATGGACTACAGCCATCCGGAGGGGCAGAGCATTGAACTCGCGGTGGTGAAGCTGCCCGCCAGTGGCACCAAAAAGGGCTCCCTGTTGATCAACCCCGGTGGTCCAGGCGGCTCCGGCTACGATATGGTCGCCGACAGCAGCAGCTTGTTTTCCTCGAAGCTGCGCGGCTCCTACGATATCGTCGGCTTCGACCCGCGCGGGGTGAAACGTTCGGCTCCGGTGAAGTGCATTAGTGACGCAGCCATGGATGAGGAACGCCAGCAAGACTACGACCTGGACACCAATGCCGGCTTGGCTGCCTACGAGACTCAGAATAAGAGCGATGTGGCGCAGTGTGTGAAGAACACCGGAGACGTCCTAGGTTTCGTGGACACAGTTTCCTCGGTCAAGGACATGGACATTTTGCGCGGCGTGCTGAACGAGCAGAAGCTGGACTACCTGGGCTTCTCCTACGGCACCAAGCTCGGGGCCAGCTATGCCGATCTATTCCCGAGCAAAGTGGGCAAATTCGTCCTTGACGGTGCGCTGGATCCGACTCTGACCGTGGAGACCCTGGGCATGGGCCAGGCCAAAGCCTTCGAGGCGGCACTGCACTCCTGGGCCGAGCAATGCGTCCAGTCCGCCGATTGCCCAGTGCGAGGAACCGCCGACGAGGCCGTGCAACAAATCAGAGACCTCAATGCCAGCTACGAGAAAACTCCCCAGAAGACGCAGGATGGGCGCCTGCTCACCGGCTCGGGTTTCAGCTCGGGGCTATCGCTGGCAATGTACTCCACAGATTTGTGGGACGTCCTGCAGAAGGCCCTGACCGATGCCTTCAACGGTGATCCGAATGCCATGATGTCGCTGGCCGATTACGCAGCGGACCGCGATCCGAACACCGGAAAGTACAGTTCTAACTCCGCCTTCGCCTTCACCGCAATCAATTGCCTGGACTACCAAATGACCACCGATATCACCGCCCTGCGCGCCGAATCGAAGGCCCTGCAAGCCGCCTCCCCCACCTTCGGTAAATACCTGGGCTACTCGGGATTGACCTGCAAGGACTGGCCCTATAAATCCAAGGTCACCCCGCACCCCATCGCGGCCAAAGGTACCGGCCCCATTGTGGTGATCGGCACCACTCGTGATCCAGCCACGCCCTATCAGTGGGCGCAGGCCCTGCGGAAGCAGTTGGCTTCCGGAGTATTGGTCACTTGGGACGGCGACGGACACACCGCCTATGGGCGTTCCAATGCCTGTGTGCAGAACGCCGTGGACTCCTACTTTGTGGATGGCAGCACCCCGAAAGATGGCTTGCAGTGCTAGCTCCGGCTTAGCCCACTAGCAAGGTGGGGAGTTCGGCAACGGAGGGCACGACGTCGTGCGCCCCGGCCACTCTCAGCGCAGCCTCTGTATGCACACCGGTGCGCACCCCCACTACCAGGGACGCCCCGGAACGCAGCCCGGATTGGATATCCGAGGTGGTATCCCCCAGTACCAGGACTTGTCGTACGTCCGCGAGGTCCAGGGCCAATACGGCGGTCAGGATGATGTCCGGATAGGGGCCACCACGGCCCGCATCCGCGGGGCAGAGGCTCAGATCCGCCAGGCCCATCCAGCCCAGCGACTCCAACATGCTGTTCTGGGTGTGGCGAGCGAATCCGGTGCTCAGGCATACCTTGATGCCGTCGCTGCGGAGGTGGTCAATGGTGGCTTCGGCACCGGGGATGGCTTGTAAGCCACCGGCAGAAATTACCTGGTCATAGCCCTGCTCGAAGGATCGGTTGACCCGTTCGGCTTTCTCCGGGCTGTCGCTGAAGAGGTTTTGGAAAACCGAGATCTTGGACAGGCCCATGTTTTCTCGAAAGTATTCGAGCATGGTGTGGAACCGCTCGCTGCCCCGGAGAACTCCTTCGGGAGCCACCGCCCCGGCAAAGGCTTCTTCCACCAAGCCACCATCGGTCACCGTCGTGCCGGACATGTCCAGGACGGCGAGCCTGAGCTCGGATGCCGGAGCCTGCCCTTCACTTCTCTGCTTCGCAAAGCTCATGCTGCTCCCCTCCGTTAGTGGCGAAAGCACCCTGGCCAACCACCGTGTTGTCCATTCCAGGATGCCCGCAGCAGCGGGCGGGACCTTGAATGCCGGGAGAAAGCCGGGTGAACAGCGGGAAACGTTTTGACCCAGCCGAGAGTCTCACTTAGAGTTGTTTGGTGCGTCGTTCCAGCCTTGGCTGGGGACGACCACGCCTCCTTAGCTCAGTCGGTAGAGCGTTTCACTCGTAATGAAAAGGTCAACAGTTCGATTCTGTTAGGAGGCTCAGTCTTTCGGCCGTCTCAATGTGCCCGGTAACCTGTGCAGCCCGGCGCGCGACGGCGTCCACCGCCTGCAGCTCCCCCGTCAACCTAGCCATTGCCACGGCCTCGGCGGCAGTGGCCAGAGCAGTTCCGGCCCTGGTGAGTTCGCGATGAATCTCGGTGAATCGCCCCGGGGGCACGTCAAGCCCCTCGCTGGGCGCCCGTCGCTGCGCAGCCACACACACCGTGCGCACTCTGGGCAGCAGATCCGCTAATTCATTGGCCACCGGCACTAGCTGCTCAAGCAGCTCGTCTTGATCAATGCCTTCTAGCATCTGATGGAATCTATCCAGGCCACGGCGAAACCGATCATGCGCCCGCCGCCATAGTCCGCGGCCAAGCTCGGACTCATCACGGCGCGCTGCGGAGAATCTGCCGAAAAGCGCCATCACCGGTGAGCCCTACTCAGAGATACTGTCCGGGCGATTGCGCACCGTCATCTTGCGCAGGAGCTTGCGAATGACCGGGGGCTCGCTGCGGCTCACCGTTCTCTCCGATCACCACTCCGGGGGCGATCATGGTGCCCGGTGGGAGCTGACGCAGCTGAAGCTGCGCGGCGGTGTGCTGGTTGGCGAGCTGCTGGGCTGCCATGGCCGTCTGGATGCCGTGAAAGAGTCCTTCTAGCCAGCCCACCAACTGCGCCTGCGCGATCCGCAGCTCGGCCTCGGAAGGCACCACGTCATCGGTGAAGGGCAGGCTGATTCGGTGCAATTCCTGCACCAAGTCTGGAGACAGGCCATCCTCGAGTTCCTTAATGGATCGCTGGTGAATCTCAGCCAGTCGAGTTCGCGCAGCTTCATCGAGGGGCGCACTCTTCACTTCCTCCAACAGCTGACGGACCATCGTTCCGATCCGCATTACCTTAGCGGGCTCGTCCACCAGTTCCTGCACCCCGTTACGAGGGCGCAAAGGTTCCTGCTGGGCAGGATTATCGCCGGCCGCCGGTCGACCTTCTGCAGCGGATTCCTGCGAGTTCTCGGGATAGGGATCGCTCATAATGCAATCCTCTCACGAGCAGCCGAGCTACCCATCTGCTGTTCCCCAGCACAGCTAACGAGGTTCGCGGTGAGGGAGTCTATTCAATTTACGCAGCCTGGTCAGAGCATCCGGATCAACCGGCCTGGCCATCTCAAAGAGCACGGTCAACGGCACCCCCAGAACTTGGCAGATCCGAGCAGCCAAACCCGCTGTACAGGAGGTCCGTCGCCCCGCCAATAAATGCGAGATGAACCCCTTCGAGCACTTAGCGTCAGTCGCCAAAGCACCGATGGACAAATTCTCTTGCCTCATCAATGCACGCATAGTTTCTGCGCTCTTTAGCCTCACCTCACACCTCCTAACAAATGGATAAAACTGCGATAAGTGTCCCTTACTGGTTTATTTTATGTCAATTAGTGGTATACGATCTTATGACAATTGGTAGACGCCTAGCTGGGGCCCAAGGCGCGATTGCCTTTAGAACGTTGAGAATTAACACCGCCACATCATCAACTTTTAGTAGACGGTTAGGTAAGCTTTTCGTGTCGTCAACTGACAACCCGAACAGGGGTTGCCAGCTCCCATGGAAGAGATTTAGCCGAATGCAATCGATCAGTGAATTGATTAGGACCGAGCGGGCCGCTTCCGGACTGTCCTATCGAGACCTCGCTGCCAGGGCAGAATCGGCCGGCTACAGCTTGAAATTTCAATACCTCCATGAGTTGGCGAACTCTGGACCGAAAAGCTGGCCGAAGAACACCGATACCTTTCGCGCGCTCAGTGAGATGCTGAAAATTCCGGTCCGTGAAGTCATCCTCGCCTATGCCGTGGACCTCGGATTGGACGTCGAAGGCGTCAACTCAGAACTCGCCACCAGACTCCCGGAGCGCACCGAGAACCTGTCATCCGAGATGACCGAGGCGCTGCTGAGATTGATCAGAACCGCAGTCTCGGAATCCGCAGAGGATGCAGCTCCGGCCAGTAGCAAGGACGTCAGAAAAGCCTCGAAAAAGTCCTCCGACGAACTCTCACTCGCGGCAGACTCCAGCGATAGCGCGGGCAAACAAGCCGAACAGGGTTTCGACACCATCGGCGAAGAAACTCAAGAGTCCAAGCAGCGCTGGCGCAGGAAATAAGAACAGCCCGTAGCCCGGCTCACTGTCAGAGCCCTTGCATATGATTGCAGCATGTTCCACCCTTGGCGCTTGCTGCGGGAGATGCCGCAGATCACCGTGATTTGGACTGAGCTAAATCACAAAAGCGCGCTGACCGACGGCGTCTCGCAGATTTGGCTGGATCGTCGCCTCTTCCAGGTCGAGCGGCGCTGTTCGCTCACCCACGAGCTGATCCACATCGAAAGAGGGCATACCAGCAGGCAGAGTGCGGCAATCGAAGAAGCCGTCCGGGCAGAGACCGCCCGGCGGCTAATCCCCTTCGATGAACTGCTCCGACATAAACGCTGGGCGCTCTCCATCGAAGAGCTCGCAGACAGCCTCTGGGTCACCACCTCGGTACTCAAAGACCGGATCAACCACCTCGATAAAAAACAAAGCAGGCTCTTTGCCAAGGCCTATTGTGATACCGGAGCGGATTAACCTACCGACGAGTAACGTCTGCGGTACTTTAGGTCCATGGACAATTCGACAACAGAACGCAGTCGCTCTCTCAGCTGGCAGGATCCGATGATCGGCGCCGAGTTGAGCAAGACCATGAGCGGCTTGGAATACATGCAAGCCATGATTGATGGAAAGATTCCGCCGCCACCCATCACCGGGCTGATGAATATGACGGCGGTCTCGGCTGAAACAGGCAAGGTCACCTTTAGCTGCCTCCCCGATGAGTCTCAGTACAACCCCATCGGCACGGTGCACGGTGGCGTGGTCTGCACCCTGCTGGACTCGGTCTGCGGCTGTGCCGTTCAAACCACCCTCCCGCAGGGTCAGGGTTACACCTCACTGGAAATCAAGATCAGTTACCTCCGACCGGTGCTCGCCAGCACCGGGGAGCTAACCGCCGTCGGGCTGGTGACAAAACCGGGCAGTCGAGCCGCCTTCGCCGAAGGTCAAGTCTTTGATGCGGCTGGGAAGTTGATCGCTACCGCTTCCAGCACCCTCTTAGTCTTCCCGTACTAGCAGCACCTGCCCTGTGGATTTGCATCTTGCCGGTCCATTTTGTCCCGCCAGAACTCACGCTCCGTGAGCATCGGCACTCCCGGATGGGTGGCCAGCCGATGCTCACGGTACTTGAGATAGGAATCCTCGCCCAGCACGCCCTTGACATACCAGGACAGCGATCCGATCAGTTTTCGAATCGCGCCGCCCTGCCCCGCGGTCGGATTAGTGTCCATGACTAACCCTCCGCTCCGCCTCGGGTAACGCGTCCCATTCGGCTTGAATTTCCTTCTCCGCCGCACTGGCAATGAGGCCCGCTGGAGCAAAGATCTTCGACCGCACGGCCGGGTCTTCATTGCTCGTCACGGTCCGATCCCTGAAGGCTCGCGCGGTCATCCACAGAGCCACCAAGATCACGATGATCGAAAGCACCACGAAGATCACCGAAAGCACTCCTTGGATCATGGTGTTTCGAATCACAGCTTCCATGGCGGGTACCGTTTTGGCGGTGCCGAAGGAGGTCTTGCCGTCGGCCAGTGCCTGAGAGAAGGCTGCATTCTGTGCGAAGTAGCCGACCGCGGGCACCGGCGAGAAGATCTTCTGATACGACGCCGTAATGGTCACCACGGCAGCGAAGGCTAGCGGCAAGCCCACGATCCAAAGATATTTCCAGCTACCGTTCCGAGCCACGATCACCAGGCAAACTGCGAGCGCAATTGCCGCCAGCAGCTGATTGGCAATGCCGAATAGCGGGAAGAGAGTGTTGATTCCGCCGAGTGGATCGGTTACTCCCATTAGCAACACGGCGCCCCAGGCGATCACCATAATCGCGGTGGTGGCCCAGGCTCCTGGGCGCCAGGAAGTGTCCTTGAGCTTGGGTATGAAGTTGCCCAGAGCATCCTGCAGCATGAACCGCGAAACCCGAGTACCGGCGTCGACCGCGGTCAGGATAAAGAGAGCTTCGAACATAATGGCGAAGTGATACCAGAAGCTCATGAAGGCCTGGCCGCCAACAAACTGGTGCATGATCTGCGCCAAGCCCACCGCAAGGGTCGGGGCGCCGCCGGTGCGAGAGATGATCGATTGCTCACCAACGTTTTGCGCGGTCTGAGTGAGCAGATCCGGGTTCAGGTCAACGCCGCTCAGGCCTAAGGAATTCACGAAGGCAACGGCGCCCTCCACGGTTCCACCGGTTGCCCCGGCTGAGGAGTTCATAGCGAAGTAGATGCCGCGATCAATGGAGAGCGCAGCGACCAGGGCCATGATGGCAACGAAGGATTCCATCAACATGCCGCCGTAACCGATGAACCGAGTCTGCCGCTCCTTTTCGATCAACTTAGGCGTGGTTCCAGAGGAAATTAATGCATGGAAGCCGGATAACGCCCCGCAGGCTATCGTGACGAAGAGGAAGGGGAAGATCGATCCGGTGAAAACCGGGCCATTGTCCTTGCTGGCAAACTCGCTGAAGGCTGGCACCTGGATCTCTGGGCGGACAATGATGATGGCTAGAGCTAGCATCACGATCACCCCGACCTTCATAAAGGTTGAGAGGTAGTCGCGCGGAGCCAATAGCAGCCAGACCGGCAGTACGGCTGCGATGAAGCCGTAGATGATGATGCCCCAGGCGATGGTCACCTTGTCCAAGTGGAAGAAGGCCTCCCCCCACTCGGTGTGGCTGACCCAGCCGCCGCCGATTATCGCCAGCATCAGTAGGGCAAAGCCAATAATCGAAATCTCGGTGACCTTACCGGGCCGAATGAACCGCAAATAGCAGCCCATGAAGAGCGCAATCGGGATGGTCATCGAGACCGAGAAAACACCCCAAGGGCTCTCCGCCAGCGCGTTCACCACCACCAAGGCAAGGATCGCCACGATGATGACCATAATGACGATGGTGGCGATCAAAGCAGCTGTGCCGCCGATAACGCCAAGCTCATCGCGAGCCATCTGGCCGAGTGAACGGCCGCCGCGGCGCATCGAGAAGAACATCACCAAATAATCCTGAACCGCCCCGGCTAGCACCACGCCCACGATGATCCAGAGCGTGCCCGGCAGGTAGCCCATCTGTGCGGCCAGCACCGGGCCCACCAGCGGACCGGCTCCGGCGATAGCGGCAAAGTGATGCCCGAAGAGGATCCTTCGATCGGTGGCTGCATAGTCCTTGCCGTCAGCCTTGTACTCGGCCGGAGTTGCTCGCCGATCGTCCGGTTTGAGCAGGTATTTCTGAAGGTAGTTGGAGTAGAAGCGATAGGCGATGAAGTAGGTGCATACCGCCGCAAAGACGAACCAAATAGCATTCACCGTCTCACCGCGGACCACCGCGATCATCACCCAGGCGAAGCCGCCGAGCAGAGCGATCAGCACCCAGAGGATAACCTTCGCCGGAGTCCACTTCCGGCTCTCGGCCTCTAGTCGCTCGGCATCCACCGCCACCGGCGGCAGAGCGGGATCCTGTTGCAGTGCCGTAGACGTATCTTTGGCCATGTCTCCTCCTTGAGAGTCAGCTGTGAACACCAGGCTACCCGAGGGGCATACTGAAGAGATGAACCGAGAAGCCATTGACCTTGAAGAACGCTTCAGTCATTTCGATGAGGTTTGGTCTCCTAAGGTGATTGCCCGGCTGAATGACTACGAGATTAAACTGGCCCGCCTGGACGGTGAGTTCGTCTGGCACAGCCATCAGGAAACCGACGAGCTATTCCTGGTACTTTCCGGCTCGCTGACCATTCAATTGCGCGATGGGAATGTTTCGCTCGGCCCCGGCCAGCTTTTCGTGGTGCCACGTGGAGTGGAGCACTGCCCGATCACCGACGGCGGCCAGGTCAGGGTGATGCTGATCGAACCAGCCGGAGTCATCAATACCGGTGAAGCCGGTGGCGAGTTAACCGCCTCGCACGACGATTCCCTCGCCTAAGCCCGTTTCCCCTTTCTTCCCCTTTCTCCCTTTCTGCGGCTATTCCCCCTTTCTGCAGCTGCTCCCGCTTAGAGCACCCGTTTCCCCTTAGGGCTACCGTTTCCCCTCGAGGTGCCTCTTGCCCCAACACCCCCGTCATCGAGTGTGGAGATCTGCACACTAAGAGAGCCTCAAAAGATGCAGATCTCCACACTCGATGTACACGCTCAACCTCCCAAATCGATCGGCCCACTTGGTCGGCCCGCTTGGTCGGCTCGCTTCCTCGGTTTACTCAGCTCGTTCGCCATCGCTCCACCCAGTCCCCAGTCCCCGCTCTCGGACGCCGGATCGACCCGAGCGGGATGCCGGACCGGATCGACCCCAGAGCGGAATCGACGCCGGAAACCGGAGCGGACCCGGAAACAGCCCCGGACCCGAATACTTGAACATGTTCAAATAATCTGCTTTACTCATATTTGAACACGTTCGAATATTACGAAGACGGCAACGATCTTCAGACGGCGAGAACGACAAAAACCACAAGGACGGCAGCAACACCATGACTGCGAAGAGTGAGCAAACCCGGCAATTGGTGATAGATACCGCGCTCGGCATGTTCCGAGAACGTGGCTTCGAAAAAACCACTATGCGGGCAATAGCCCAGGAAGCCAGCATCTCCCTGGGCAGCGCCTACTACTACTTTGAGTCCAAGGATGATCTGGTTCAGGAACTCTATTCAAGAATCCAACTCGAACATCGAGCCACCGCGATAAACGCCATCCGCACGGAAAGTTCACTCAGCAAGCGACTTCAGGCCGTGTTCGCCGCCGGATTCACCGTCATGGAGCCTTACCACGACTTCGGTACCGCTTTCCTGCAAACTGCCATCTCGCCGTCGAACACGGCCAGCCCCTTTCACGAAGCTTCCTCCGACTCCAGAGAGGACGCCATTGAGCTGTTCCGGCTCGCTTTGGACGGCGCCTCCCCGGCGACTCCCGCCAGCCTAAGACAGGATTTACCGGAGCTGCTCTGGCTCGGATATATGGCCCTCGTCTTTTTCTGGGTCAATGACCGTTCGGAGAATCAATACCGAAGTAAGGCACTGGCGAACGGCATCGCGCCCCTGATCACCCGGTTGTTGACTTTGGCCAAGCTACCGATTGCAAGGAAAGTCGTTGAAGATGCGGTGAGTCTGATCCGGAAGGCTCGATCATGACTGAAAAAGTCGTAGTGCTGGCAGGAGCAAGCGGCTTTATTGGAAAGTTCTTGCACCGTCGTTTCGTCGAAGAAGGTTGGCAGGTACGCCTGATTGCCCGAAATGCGACCGCCCGCTGGGGCGATACCGCTGGGCTCAGCCAGCTCCTGGATGGCAGCGAGCTGCTGGTGAACCTCGCGGGAAAGAGTGTGAGTTGCCGCTACAACGAAGCGAATAAGGCCGAGATCTTCGCCTCCCGAACTGAAACTACGAGCGAACTCGGCAGAGCCTTGGCCGCCTGCACCCATCCTCCGCGGGACTGGTTCAATGCCAGCACCGGGACGATCTACCGGCACGCGGAGGACCATGCCCAAAGCGAGGACGACGGCGAGCTAGGCTCAGGCTTCTCGGTCGAGGTAGCCAAGGCTTGGGAGGCGGCGCTGGCTCAAGCGGATACCTCCGGAGTCCGAAAGATTGCCCTGCGAATGTCGATCGTGATGGGCCCTGCCACGAGAACCGACCGCAGGAGCGGGCCGGGAGGCGGGGGCGTCATGAGGCCCTTCCAGATTCTGAGCCGTTTCGGCCTGGGCGGACGAATGGCTAAGGGCACCCAGAAGTACAGCTGGATTCATGTCGAGGACGTTTTTCAGGCAATTTTGTTCCTTCATCAACATCGTGAAATTACCGGACCGGTCAACCTGGCCAGCCCCGAGGTGGTGGATAACACCGAACTAATGCGCCAGGTGCGCAGCGCACTGCGAATTCCGTTCGGGATTCCCACCCCGCGCTGGCTCCTTGAGTTCGGGGCGGTGGTGATTCGCACCGAACCGGAGCTGGTACTCAAGAGCCGCTGGGTTGAGCCGCGCAAACTGGCACAGGCTGGTTTCCAATGGAAATACCCCACGCTTTCGACGGCGCTCCAGGCGATCCTCACGGCTCAAGATAGCTCAAAGACTTCGCGATAGCCCACTGACGAGCCAGTAGGCTATCGCGAGGTCAGTGGACTATCGCGAGGCGGGATCAGCCGATTCGGAGGACTCCGCGGCTCCGGCGGACTCGGTCGATTCCGCGGCTTCGGCTGGACCGAAGGCATTGCCCTCTTCCTTGTCGAGTTGAGTCGGCCCCTTATTGCGGAAGGCCCAGATGTAGACGACGAGCGAAACCGCAATGCACACAGTGACGTAGGTGAAGAAAACCCCGTCGGCTTTCGCCTCGTGCAGCGCCTTGCCAATATAGGGCGCGGTTCCACCGAAGACCGCGTTGGCGATGCCGTAGCCCAAGCCAACGCCCAGTGCCCTGATTTCGCGTGGGAAGATTTCCGATTTCACCAATGCGTTGATCGAGGTGTAGCCGAGCACGATCAACAGCGCCGACATCATCAGCAAGAAGGACAGCACAGGGCTGTTAGTACCGCTCAGCGCGCTCATTATTGGCCAGGTCAGCAAAACCCCGCCGATGCCGAACCAGAGCAACAAGGGCTTGCGTCCAATCCGGTCGGAAAGCGCGCCCGCCACGGGTTGCAACAACATAAACAGCAACAGCGCGAAGAAGTTCACCCAGCTCACCGTGGGCTTGTCCTTGAGGGTGCCGTTCATCAGGATCTGCATATAAGAGGTGAACGTGTAGAAAGCTACTGTGCCGCCCATGGTCAGTCCGATCACCACAAGGAAAGGCTTCCAGTACCTGGACAACAGCCGGAAGGTGCCCGGCGCAGCCTCACCGGCCTTGGCATTCTTCGCGGCATCTAGCTGAGCTTGCGGCACGGATTCGACCATGCCTCGCCGAATCCACATCACCGTAACGGCGGCAAGCGCACCAATCACGAACGGAATGCGCCAGCCCCACTCACGCAGCGCATCCTGACTCAGCACGGATTGCAGAACAATCTGCACCAGCAGCGCCAGTACCTGACCGCTGACTAAGGTGACGTATTGGAAGCTGGAGAAGAACCCACGGCGGTTTCGGGTGGCCATCTCCGACATATAGGTGGCGCTAGTACCGTACTCGCCACCCACCGAGAAACCTTGCAGCAATCGGGCCAGGAACAGGATGACCGTGGCTCCGACGCCGATCTGTGCCACTCCTGGCGAAACGGCGATCAGCAGAGAGCCACCCGCCATCAGAATGACGCTCAAGGTGAGTGCCGCCCGGCGGCCGTTTCGGTCGGCATAACGCCCAAAGAACCAGCTACCCACCGGTCGCATAATGAAGCTCGCCGCAAAAACTCCCAGCACACCGAGGGTGTCCTTATCCTCGGAGCCACTGGCGAAGAAGACGTGGCCGAAATAGGAAGCAAAAACGGTAAAGGAATAGAAGTCGTACCACTCAACCATGTTCCCTGCGGAGCCCCTGAGGATGTTCCCCACCACCGAGCGGGCCTTGAGCGCCTCGCGCTCCGGATCGTGTGTCAAAGTCATTGGCAATCTCCACTTCGTCATGTTGCGCCGTCGTTCAGGCTATGCGCAGCGACGGGCGTCAGGCAACACTATCGGTGCTCATAGCAATCATTTTTCCAGCTTGCTATGAATTATGAACAGCCCATTCACAGCCAGGACTTAGTCCCGTAGTGTTTGTGAGAGCGACCCATCAGGGCCGTTCTCTTCGAAAGATGCTGCGGCCAAGAGTCGCGGATACGAGAGCAGACATGCGTCCGTTGCGGCACACCGCGACGGACTCCGTTGTGAAGGAAGAAGATGACCTTTGCCTCAAAAAGGCGAGTGAGAGCAGTCACTGTGGCTGGCCTCACCGGCATCGCGCTTCTGTGCGGAACTGGGCTCCAAGCCCAGGCCACAGAAGCCCCCAAGAATCCGACCAATGACGCCAACAACTCGGTGACAGTTCCCGCGGACAAGATCAGCGGAAATCTAGCAGACGCTAAGGGCCCGGTTTCGGTCTACGTCCAGCTCTCCGGCCAGGGTGCCTTCGCGGCGACTCAGTCCCAAGCTGTTAAGCAGAAGATCAGCAGTCCGGTAAATGCCTCGGCAACCGTGAAACAGCTCCGCAAGAACATCGAACAAACTGCCCAGTCCGTGACGCAGCAGGCCTCGGCAACCAAGCTTTACACCACCACCAACTCGCTTCCCGGCGTCGTTATCAAAGGTGATGCCGACGCCATCCGGGATCTAGCCAAGCGGACCGACGTCGTCAAAATCACCCCGATTGTGCCTAAGAGCATCCCGGACAATAAGTCCACGGACGTCGACACTCGGGCGCTGAACACTTGGGCGCAGACCGGACAGACCGGCAAGGGAATCAAGATCGCGGTAGTGGACAGCGGCCTTGATTACACCCACACCGACTTCGGTGGTCCGGGCACCAAGGAGGCTTACTCAACGGCGAGCGCCTCCCCCACCCTGGTAGCGGGCACTTACGATCCCAATAAATTCCTCGGTGGTTACGATCTAGCCGGCGATGATTACAACGCCGACCCTACTAGCCCCAGCTACCAGCCAGTCCCGCATCCAGACCAGAACCCGCTGGACTGCGTCACCGGCGGGCACGGCACCCATGTGGCGGGCACCGCAGCCGGTTATGGCGTGAATGAAAATGGTTCGACTTTCACTTCCGGCACTAATGGAAACCCAAAATACTCCGAGCTGAACGCAAACCAGGTCAACGGCCTGCGCATCGGGCCCGGTTCGGCTCCCGAGGCAGGGCTGTACTCCTTCCGAGTCTTCGGTTGCGGCGGCAGCACCGACCTAGTGATTGATGCCCTGGACAAGGTGCTTGACCCGAACGGTGATGGCAACTTCAGCGACCGCGCGGATATCGTCAATATGTCGCTCGGCTCGGACTACACGCCGACGGATGACCCGGAGAACGACGTCATCAACGAGCTGACGAAAACCGGCGTCCTGTCCGTAGTGGCTTCCGGTAATGCGGGAGATTTCTACGATATTGGCGGCTCCCCGGGAAATGCCAAGACCTCACTCACGGTCGCAAACTCGGTTGGCTCGCAGAGCGCCCTGGACCGCATTGATGTGCTCGCCCCGACCGTTGGGCAAGCCGCTGGTCAGTACTCCTCCAGCTTCGACTTCACTAACCCCGCAGTCACCCCGGCGCAGCTTACCGGCACCGTGGTGATGGGACCGAGTGGAACTAACTCCGATGGTTGCGCTGCCTTCTCCGCCGCCGATGCGGCCCGGGTGGCGGGCAATTGGGTCTGGCTGACTTGGGACGATAACGATGCCACTCGTAAGTGCGGCTCGGCTGCTCGGTTCAATAATGCTCAGGCTGCCGGTGCCACCGGCGTCGTACTGGATTCCACTTTGGATGCCTTCGCCGCCGGCATTGCTGGTAACGCCACCATCCCCGGCGTTCAGCTGAACAAGACCTATTCTCAGCAATTGCGCCCGGCCGCAGAGGCTGGCACGCTGAAGCTCCAGCTCAAGGCCGAGTACCGAGGCACCGCAGGTGGCGCTACGAACGCTCTGGACACCTTAAACACCAGCTCCTCTCGTGGTGTGCACGGTTCCAACGGCATCGTTAAACCCGATGTTGCGGCACCGGGCACCTCGATCGGCTCCGCCGGAGTTGGTACCGGCAACGGGGCTAACGTGAAGAGTGGCACCTCGATGGCGACTCCACATGTGGCGGGGATCGCGGCCCTGGTGATGGCTCAGACCAAGCTGTCCGCTTTGCAGGTCAAGTCCATCGTGATGAACACCGCAACGCATGATCTATTCAAAGGACAGTTCGCCTTTGGCCCCGGCCGCGTTGGCTCGGGTCGAGTTGATGCGCTGAACGCAACCACCACCAATGTGCTGGCTTATGCCACCGACGACGCGGAACTGACCAGCATTAACTTCGGAGTGCTTGAGTTGGCCGATAAGCCCCTGAGCATCACCAAATCGGTGACGGTCAAGAGCTTCGGTGGACCGGCTCGTAACTACGCGGTGAAGTATCTTCCCGCTACTACCGTGCCGGGTGTGGAGTACGTGACTTCACCGACGGTCTCGGTGAAGAGTGGCGGCAGCGCTACCTTCACGGTAACCCTCAAGATTGCCGACCCGAAGCAATTGCGCAAGACCCTGGACCCGACCATGGATGCCACTCAGCTGGGCACCGCGCGGCAGTTTATTGCCGAAGCCTCCGGCCGAGTGGAGCTCTCCAACGCGGGCGCTCCGAGCCTGCGGGTTCCGGTTTATGCGGCTCCTAAGCCGACGTCAGCGATGACGGCGGGCAAGGTGCTGAACTTCGGCACGGCAACCCAGGCTCCGGTTGCTTTGACCGGTCGGATGCTTCAGCAGGGCAATGTTGACGCTAATGGTTACAACGCTCTGGTGGCTCCCTTCGAACTGCAAACCTCCAGCCCTCGGATCGAGACGCTAGATGAGACCGCAGCCGCGGATGCCAAGGAAAATCTGGCAATGCGTTCGATGGATCTGCAGGACGTCGGGGTTTCTTCGACCATTCCGGCACTTGCTCAGCTGGGTGCGGACGTCAAGGATGGCGAGATCGCCTTCGGGATCAGCACCTGGGGCAACTGGGCGGCGCTGACCAAGTTCATGCCGGTCTACGTCGATATCGACACCAATAACGACGGCGTGTACGACTTCCAGCTCCGCACCGGGACTGCTACCGGCTTGGATTTGCCCCTGGTGGTCATCTCCAAGTACCTGGCGGATGGTTCAGCGCAGTCTCTCGGCACCGTGCCGCTCAACGGACTCGATGGTTCGTTGGATTCCAACACGATGGATTCCAACGTGATGAAGCTGTCGGTGCCGGCATCCATTCTGGGTATTGACGGGTCAAAGGCAGCCCCGTTCACCTACCAGGTCTCCACCTACTCCATCTACAAGGAGAAGGACGGAAATCTGGTCCCCGTGGATCAGACTGCCCCGCTGAAATACGATCCGGTGAACCCCGCGCTCTGGTTCGAAGACGGCAGTGCCAGCACTCTCTTCTTCGATCAGAGCAATGCCGGAATCAACGCCCACCGCGCACCGGGTAACACCACTGCCAAGGCGCTATTCCTGCACTTCCACAATGCCACCGGCGATCTAAGCGCCACCGGCGACGGCGGGAAGAAGGCTGAGATTGTTCCAATCAAGGCCAGCAACCCGGTTCAGCCCACGGTTTACCTGGCACCCAAGACGGTTTTCCAAGGCACCTTCACCATCGCCATCGGGCAGAAGTTCAGCCCGAACTCCAAGGTCACCGTGACCGCGGAAAACGGCGCGGTGCTAGGTACCGGAAAATCGGACTCCCGTGGCAATGTGATCGTCCTAGTCACCGTGCCCAAGTCGTTGACGGTGGGAACCCACACCCTCAAGGTCGCCGATGCGAGCGGTAAGAGCGGCACCGCTCAACTACTGGTCAAGGCCTGGCCGAAACGCTAGCCAGCTAGTCTGACAATAAACTCCGGCAATACAGAGGGAGGGGATGCTGAGCATCCCCTCCCTCTGTATTGCCGGCTAGGCTACGCTCCGGCCCGGATTTATTGATGAGCTGCCAGTTGTCGGATATTTACGAAATAGCTGCCAGGCGTGACGCTATATTCCAGTGAACCCGGCTCGGATGACCAGATCTCACATCGGGGAACAGCGCGCTCATCGATCTGCCTAAACTTGCCGCGGTTCGACTGTTTCGGCAGGTAAGAGAAGGGTTGTCTCAAAAGACCTCCCCCGACACTACCTCCCGGAATAGGCCTTACCTTGGGGGAATGATCTGATCGACATCGAAACCGCATCTCCATGCCTCCTCAGCAATCCTCAGTTGCGCTGAGCCTGAATTTCATCTCGCCGATCTAGAGAGCTCCGAAAGGAATCCCTGGAAAGCATTATGAATTCCGCCGAGGCGTGAGCTGAATCCATTCGTTGTGAAAGGTCACATTTCGTGAGTAAGAATTTTCTATCCGGTGGGAGACACTCCGTCTCACTGCCCAAGCGCGCTCAGCTTGTCGGCGCCGGGATGTGCTTATCCGTTGCGGTGCTCGCGAGTCTCGCCGCGGTTCCAGCCGAGGCTGCTGATCTCAATGCGCAGAGTCCTGTCACCGGCGTATCCGTAGTCTCGATCGACAACTTCACAACCCCGGTCAAGACCCCCAACGCCGTCCTCCCGGAGCTCGGGCTCAAGGTGACTTTCGACGTCAAAAATCCGGTAGCCGGGGACACTTTCTCCGTCCTTCTTCCTTCGGATGTCAGGGCGACTATCGCGGCCACCGGCCAGATCGCTACGGCCAACGGAACCGTCGTTGGAACCTTCAACCTAGATCCTGCCGATGCCAGCGGTCGAACCGTGCTGGTCACCTTGGGCAATGCCGTGACAGGTTCGGTTGATCTGTCCGGAAACTTCGTGTTCCAGTCCTCCTTCAAGCCGGGCGCACTGCAAATTGCCGGCGGAACCTACAGCGGAACAGTAATCTCCGGCAGCAAGAATTTCACGATCGCCGACGGCTACCCGACCGCAGCTCCTTACATCGCACCAACCTCCATGATGTATAGCGATTGGACGTCACCAAAGGCCGATAATGGCGGATCGCAAGCAGCCGCCATCAGCGCCACCTACTTGGCTACCGGAGATGCAACCGCACCCGGCGGGCAATGGATCGGCTTGTCCGCTATGACGGATAACCCGGGCCTGGGCGCTGCCACCCCGGATTGCGCCTCCGTAGTAGTTCGGTCGGTTCCTGCCGGAACCTATTCGGCCGCCCTGCCCTCCTCGACGGTGGGTACCGTGCTGACACTCGGCGTTGACTACACGGTCAATTGCGCTGATGGCACCTTGGGAGCGGGCAGTACCCCCACTACCGGTGTGACGATCCTGAATCCCAGCAGCTCGGTGGACTACAGCGTCTCGGAGACCTTCTCCACAGTCAGTCGGGCGCCGTTGCCAAGCAGCAGCGCAGCAGCACCCTTTGGTGGCTATGCCAGGTACATCACCGCGGGCTTGGCTTCCTCGGTGGCAGCTCATCTGGCCGACCCCACCGCTGCGGCCGCTTTCCGTGGCGGCATCATCTTGCTCGACCCTGCGGGAACAGCCACCCTGGTAGCCGCTAAGCCTGCCATCGGGCTGACCCTTACGGCCAACCCGGCGACGGGAACCACGGTCGCGGCAGGCCAGGAAATCAGCTACACGCTGGCCGTCAAGAACAATGGGGACGACGCCCTCAGTACCGCAAGCGCGATCGCAGACTTGAGCAAAGTGCTCAACAACGCGACGCTGGTCTCGAATTCCATCACCGCCAGCACAGGCAGTGCAAGCCTCACCGGAAGCTCACTGAAATGGTCCGGCGCCCTGCCGAAACCGGGTGCGACGGCGGTAATCAGCTTCAAGGTCACCACCGGCTCCACGACAGTCGCCGGTACTAAACTCATTGCCACGGCAACCGCCACGGGCACAGATCTGGGCCAAACCACCGTCAAGGCAAGCGCCGAAACAGTACAGCACTCGCTCCAGGTAACGGCAGCAGCACCGTCACCGTCAACCGAAGCGGCCGTTCCCTCCGCAACAACGACCGCGACCGCCTCCCAGTCGCCAGAGGCTGCGGTAAGCGATATCGCAACACCGCAGGAGAGCCTGGCGTACACCGGTTCAAACTCTTCATTGCCGCTTCTGCTCGGCGGGGCACTGCTTGTGGGCGGTTCCGCACTTGCCCTCGCTTCTCGTCGTCGTAAGAAGGCACAACACTAGAAGACACAACATTAGAAAGCTCGAGGGAGTGTTTATTCGGACGACCGGATAGACACTCCCTCGAGCTTTAAGCCGAGCGGATACGGTGGGGTCCCTGGAAGAAACTCCCCGGCCGCATTTCAGCCAAGATTCCGAAGATTTCAGGCCCCTGCGTGTGCTGCCAGGAAGCGGTAAACCTCGGTCTCGTCCACCCCAGGGAACACCCCTGGCGGCATCGCGGCGAGCAGATGGGAATGCGCCCTGGCGCTCGGCCAGGCGTTCCCGCTCCAGGCAGTCGCTAGCTCGGCCGGTGGGCGTTTACAACAACTCTCGTCCGGACAGCGAGATCGTGAGCGAGCCGTGGTGTCCCTGCCCCGGAACCACTTCACATGCGCATAGGGCACCCCAATACTGAGCGAGAACTCTCCCCCACTGGAGCGTTCGGTGCGGGCTGTGCACCAGTAGGTGCCCGCCGGTGTATCGGTGTATTGGTTGTAGGCACTGAACCTATCGCTCACCTCGAAGACCTCACGCGAGGTCCAGTATTTACAGATCGGCTGCCCTTCGATAGCTCCGGTGTGATCGGTGGGAAAGGTCACGCCGTCGTTCTCGTAAGCCTTATAGACAATCCCGCTCTCGTGCACCTTCTGGAAATGAGTCAGAATACCCAGATGCTCGGTGGCCAGATTGGTGAAACGATGAGCCGCGGTTTCATAGGACACAGCGAAGGCGTCCCGAATATCCTCCACCGCGATCCGTTTCTCGGCCTTGGCTTGCTGCAGGAAATCCACAGTCTGCTTCTCCGGCAGTAGCAGCGCGGCGGCAAAATAGTTTGTAGCCACCCGCTGGGAAAGGAAATCACCGTAATTGGTGGGTGGCTGATGACCCAGAACGTAGTGCCCCAAGGCTTGTAGCAACACCGAACGGGGGTCATGCTCGCTCCGACCGGACTGGGTCAGATAAATTCGACGATTCTTCAGATCCGTCACGGATCGGGTTGAATGCGGCAAATCACTCACATGGTGCAGGGTGAACCCGAGATGATCCGCAATGTCCGCAATCACGTGTTGGGAGAGCGGCCCACCGGAATAGCCGACGCCGGTGAGCACCTTGGCAGCCTCGCTCTCGTATTCGCCAAAATAGTTATTTCGTTCGCGCATTTGTAGCCGTAGCGCAGTATTTGCCCGGCGTGCCTCTTCCGGGGTGGCCACCTGTTCATTGAGCCGTCGTTCCAGTTCGGCTTGTAACCCCACTAGTGCCTCCAAGGCATCCATCGAAAGCCTTGAGGAGACGCGGACTTTCGGCAATCCGAGCGATTCGTAGAGCGCACCGCGTTGTGCGCGTTCGAGCTCTATTTCCAAGGCAGCCCGACGGCTCGGCGGCTCGGCTCCCAGCAGTTGATCAATGCTCACCCCAAGCACCCTGGCCAGCGCGTTCAGCAGGCTCAGTTTGGGCTCGCGTTTGCCATTCTCGATCAGGCTTAGCTGTGAGGGCGCGGCGTCGACCCGAGCACTCAGGTCATCCAAAGTCAGACCGGCACTTTTGCGCAGATGACGCACTCGCCTGCCCAGGCTGATCACATCGATTTCGCTGCCCTGAGCAACCACTGGGTCACCGGAAACTGGACGCTGCCAGCCTTGAGTTGTCATTTCTTGATCATAAGTGAAGAAATGCAAATCTTTCCAGGAAATTTTCTAGATAGCGGCTCAAAATCGGAGAAAAGTTGGTCATGCGAAGAAGCGCAGCAGAAGTTCACTCCGGTCTTCCCCACTGGAGTACAACCAAGGAGCGGGACATGTCAGAGCAGCCACGTACTAATCAGCAAACGTCAGCGGAGGCGCTGGAGCTGGAATGGGCCGCCAACCCCCGCTGGGAAGGCGTGCGTCGAGATTACTCAGCGACCGACGTCGTAAAGCTGGCCGGTCGCGTTCAAGAAGAGGCCACCCTGGCCCGCCGCGGTGCAGAGAAACTGTGGGATCAACTACGCAGCGCCGGCACCGAGGGTTACACCAATGCCCTCGGCGCGCTCACCGGAAACCAGGCCGTGCAGCAGGTCAAGGCCGGGCTCAAAGCCATCTACCTTTCCGGCTGGCAGGTGGCCGCCGATGCGAACACTTCCGGAAACACCTATCCGGATCAGTCGCTCTACCCGGTCAACTCGGTGCCCACCGTGGTCCGTCGAATCAATAACGCCTTACTCCGCGCGGATCAGATCGAGTTCTCCGAAGGCAAGCAATCCGTCGAGGACTGGCTGGTGCCGATCGTCGCCGATGCCGAGGCCGGATTCGGCGGTCCGCTGAACGCCTACGAGCTGATGAAGTCGATGATTCAGGCGGGCGCTGCGGGCGTGCACTGGGAAGACCAACTCGCCTCGGAAAAGAAGTGCGGCCACCTCGGTGGCAAGGTCTTGATCCCCAGCCAGCAACACGTCCGGACCTTGAATGCGGCTCGGCTCGCGGCCGACGTCGCCGGTGTTCCTTCCGTTATCGTGGCCCGCACGGATGCGGAAGCCGCAACCTTGATCACCTCCGATGTTGACGAGCGGGACCAATCTTTCTTGACTGGAGAGCGCACCGCAGAAGGTTTCTATAAGGTTCGCAATGGCTTGGAACCGTGCATCGCCCGGGCCAAGGCCTATGCTCCCTACGCCGACCTGATCTGGATGGAGACCGGCACCCCCGATCTGGAGTTGGCGAAGAAATTCTCCGAAGCGGTGCGTAGTGAATTCCCGGACCAGATGTTGGCCTATAACTGCTCACCCTCGTTCAATTGGAAAAAACATTTGGACGACGACACGATTGCCAAGTTCCAGCGTGAACTCGGTGCCATGGGCTTCAAGTTCCAGTTCATCACCCTGGCTGGCTTCCATGCGCTGAACTACTCGATGTTCGACCTGGCCCATGGTTACGCCCGGAACGGGATGAGCGCCTATGTCGAACTGCAGGAAAAGGAGTTCAGCTCCGAGGATCGCGGCTACACCGCAACCAAGCATCAGCGCGAGGTGGGCACCGGCTACTTCGACCTGGTCGCCACTGCGCTCAATCCGAGCGGCAGCACACTCGCTTTGGCTGGCTCCACAGAAGCTCAGCAATTCCACTAACGGTTATCCATTGTTCAGAAGGATAAAGATCATGACTTCCCAAGACATCACCATTACCGCCCCACCCATTGAGCGCCAAGACGAGATTTTGACCCCGGAGGCACTGAGGTTCCTCGGCGCTCTGCACCAGATCGCCGCCGGTCGCCGCCAGGAGCTATTACAAGCTCGGCAAGAACGGCGAACACAGATTGGCAATGGGGTGGATCCGCGATTCCTGCGGGAAACCTCAGAAATCCGCGAAGACCCGAATTGGCGCGTTGCCCCGCCGGCGCCGGGTCTGGAGGATCGCCGAGTTGAAATTACCGGTCCAGTGGATCGCAAGATGACCATTAATGCGCTCAATTCCGGGGCCAAGGTTTGGCTGGCCGATATGGAGGACTCCTCCACCCCGAGTTGGCAGAACGTCATCGGGGGGCAGCTCAATCTGGTTGATGCGCTGGAGCGCCGGATCGACTTTGTTTCAGCCGAGGGTAAGGAGTATCGGCTGGGTGAGCAAACTCCGACCATCGTGGTCCGTCCCCGAGGCTGGCATCTGCCGGAGAAGCATCTGCTGGTGAATAATCAGCCTATCGCCGGAGGCATTGTCGATTTCGGACTGTACTTCTTCCACAACGCCCAGCGGCTGATCAATCAGGGACGTGGGCCGTACTTCTACCTGCCGAAGATCGAAAACCATCTGGAAGCCCGGCTGTGGAACGATATCTTTATCCTGGCTCAGGATCTGCTGGGCATCCCGCAGGGCACCATCCGGGCCACTGTGCTGATTGAAACGATTACCGCTGCCTTTGAGATGGAGGAGATCCTCTATGAGCTGCGCGATCACGCTTCCGGTTTGAATGCCGGTCGCTGGGACTACCTGTTCTCGGTGATCAAGAACTTTCGTACCCGTGGCCCGCGCTTTGTGCTGCCGGATCGAAACCAGATCACCATGACCGCGCCGTTCATGCGGGCTTATACCGAGCAACTGGTCCGAGCCTGCCACCGTCGCGGGGCAATGGCCATCGGCGGGATGGCCGCCTTCATTCCAAATCGCCGTGACCCGGAAGCCAATGAGATCGCGCTGACCAAGGTTCGGGCGGATAAGACCCGGGAAGCGAACGACGGCTTTGACGGCTCCTGGGTTGCGCACCCGGATCTGGTTCCGGTGGCGATGGAGGTGTTCGACGGCGTCCTGGGCGAGCGCCCAAACCAGCTGAGTAGGCTGCGGGAGGACGTCATCCCCGACGATAAGGCGTTGCTGGACATCGCTGCCACCGAGGGGTCGATCACCGAGGCCGGGGTGCGGACGAATATCGAAATCGGCATTCGCTATATCGAATCCTGGCTGCGCGGCAATGGTGCGGCTGCCATTCATAATCTGATGGAAGATGCGGCCACCGCGGAGATCTCTCGGTCACAGATCTGGCAGTGGATCTACGCGGAGGCGATCACCGACCAGGGTGAAATCATCACCGAGGACTGGGTGCGCGAAATGGCCCAACAGGAGTTTGAGCGGCTCGAGCGCTTCGACGGGGATCGCTTTGACGATGCGCGAGAGATCTTCGAAGAGGTAGCACTGGGTGAGGCCTTCCCCACCTTCCTGACGGTTCCTGCCTATGCGCGCTTCTTGCACGAATCCGGAGCGCCACAATTGGCCGCGAGCGCGGCCTGAATAAGCTTGGCTGACTCGTAGTTACGCCTCAGGAGGTCCGAAATCCGGATCCATGAGCCAGCCACGAAACTAAGGGGTGCCCCGTAACCACGGGGCACCCCTTAGTCACGAACTCATCGCTATTTTTAATAGAAGCACTTTTACGGTGTGCTGGATTGGCTCTAGAATCAGTGCATTGGGCATTGCCGCCCGAACCCCACAGCGGAGGACGCACTATGCCTATGCTCACCACACTCCTGAGCAAGCTCCTCGGACTTTCGGAGCGGCCGAATAGAGCCCTCAGCATTATCAAAGACTTTCCCATTCCGATGCTCGACGGCACCGAGCTACTCGCCGATCGGTACCTGCCCCACGGCGACCCCGATGCCAGCGGTCCGGTGGTTTTGATGAGAACCCCCTACGGCCGCGGCGGTGTTCTAGGACGTATACATGCCAACCTGATGGCTGGTCAAGGCTTGCAGGTTGTGGTGCAGAGCACCAGGGGCAGCTTTGGCTCGCAGGGTGAGTTCCGCCCCTTTCAGACCGAACGCGAAGACGGCGTGGCCACTGCCGAATGGATCCGCCAACAACCCTGGTGCGACGGCCGCTTGGCGATGGCTGGCGGCAGCTATGTTGGGCACACCCAGTGGGCGGTCGGCCCCTATCTGGAACCGCCGCTAGAAGCCATGTGCCTTGCCGTCACCACCTCAAACTTTGTTCCGAATTTCTATCCGGGCGGCACCTTTGCCGCCGATGACATGGTGTCCTGGTCAGCCATCATCGGCCTCCAGGAGGAGCCCTTTGCGGCCCTCCCCAAACCCTGGCAGCTCCGTCGAACGCAGGCTGCTATGCGCGGCTTACCACTCGGACGTGCCGATCAAGCCGCGATCGGCAAAGAGGTGAAGTTCCTACAGGACGTGGTGGCCCACGCGGGCCAAGACGATGGCTACTGGAAAGGTCGAGCCGATCACAGTGAAGCTCTGCCAACGCTCACCGTGCCCACCACCATGGTCAGCGGCTGGTACGACCCGTTTCTAAAGGCACAGCTGGAGGATTTCAAGGCTTTGGGGGCCGCCGGCCACCCCAGCCGGATCACAATTGGCTCTTGGCGGCACGGAGAGCCGGCCAGCCTAAAAGTGATTCTGAGTGACCAAATTGGTTTCCTCAAGGCGACGTTCGACGGCGATCCGGCACCATTGCAGCGAGCCCCGGTCAGGATTGCCCTCCAGCACTCCGGCCAGTGGCTCGACTTCGATCAGTGGCCGCCGCCGTCGAACCCGGTGGAATTCTTCACCACTGGTAGGGGCAAACTCGCTGCCAAAGCTGCCGAATCCTCTGCAGAGTCCTTCGACTACTCCCCCGATGACCCAACGCCAAATATTGGTGGTCCGCTGCTGATGGGCGAATCGAAGCAACGCGATAACGCGGCCCGCGAATCCAGGCCCGATGTGCTGGTTTACAGCGGCGAACCGCTTGAGCAGCACCTCGACGTGATCGGGGAACTACAAGCCACCATATTCCTGCGCTCAACTCACCCGAAGCTGGATGTTTTCGTTCGGCTCTGCGACGTCGATCCTCAGGGCGTTTCCTGGAACGTCTGTGACGGCGTCCTGCGGCTCACCGACCCCGCAGAAGCCGCCGAAGTCCGCGAGGTCACGGTGCAGCTTGATCCAACCGGCTATCGCTTCCAGGCCGGGCATCGGTTACGCCTGCAGATCTCCGCCGGTGCCTGGCCTCGCTACGACCGGAACCTGGGCACAGCGGAAGCTCTCGCCACCGCCAGCTCCGGGATCCCAAACCGAATCGAGATCCTTTCCGGCACCGACCATCCGACCACGATCACCTTGCCGATCTGGAAGCCCTAAGTCTGCTGACGAGAATTGTCCCATCCGTTGTGGCATTGCCGCCGTGTGGCATCTCTGACAGCCGCTTTCACCGTGTCCATGCTCCGTCCGATCATTAGCAGAGTAAGTCGACGGTCAGTCAGGTCACTGGCGCAGCATCGAGGAAAACTGCCTGTTTCGGCTCGAACTCCGAGTTCCATTGGGCCAGGTTGGAACGAACCGTGGCCTCGTCATCCTCGCCGTAATCAGGGATCCGGTCCAGGCCCGGCACGTCACCAGTAAAGAACGCCGCGCTCTCGGCAACCAAGACAAGTTGGGCGCCTGGATGCAGCCCTGAGAGTCGAAGATCGAACAGCCGATCTGCGATGCCAATCGTGGAACCAGCAACTACCCATGCAAACCGGGGACGCGGCGACTGCCCTCCCGTCGACCACGATATCTCCCGAACGCCTCGAGCGATCAACACACCGGTATTGGCTTGCCTCAACTGCAAGGCAGTCCTCAGCTCGAACAACACTCCTACTGTCGATCGCAGCGCGTCGAAACGCACATCGAGTATTTGTGCTTCTTGTAACGCATCGTCCTCAGTGAGTGGATTCATCTCGGGCTGCGCCCCGTACCAGCGCAACCCCGGATCGGGTAGGAGTAAGTCCTCGATAGTGATCATGGCAGACCGATGTGTGCGTAAGGATCTGACGGCGCTATCACCTGGCCGGTCAACGGATTGACGGTCTGGCTCTCGCTGTTCATGTAGACAGCATAGCCGTTTGGATACGCATAGGTACCAGAGGTTGGCCCCATGATCCGAATCTGGGTAACCCGCGGATCGAGCTCAGGAGTGCCCTTCGGAATCGCGTACGTGAGGCCCTTACCACTGTCCGTGACTGTGCCGACGATGCCCTTAGGTACACCAGGGAGCTTCAGACCCCCTATCCGAATGACCTGCGGGGTAATGCCCGCGACACCGTCTGCGGCACCGGCTTCGCCCGCGGCACCCGTACGAATCGGTAAAAGTCCCATGAGCAGCTTGTCCACCGCTTGGAGCATGAGGCCACGAACTACACGAAGTTGTTCGCAGTCGCCGCTAGTGTCACTGGTCGGACAGACTTCCGGGTGGCTGCAAGGAATGTGGGCGTATCCACAGACCGGGCTCGCCACGTAGTGGCCGCTATTGCTGCTGGGGTTTTCTTGTTGAGCCGGCGGGGTTGGTTGGGCGGGTGGGCCTGCGTATCCGGGTTGCCAATCGAGGCGACTGCTGTTCACGGTGTTGCCAGGTGAGGGTTGTGGGGGTGCGGGTTGCCAGTCGACTTGGCTGCTGTTCACGGTGTGCGCGGACGGGGCCGGTGTCACTGGGTTGTACATATAGTTGCGACATTGCAGCGTGTTACAGCCAACATAGGCGGGTTCGTTACCGCCGCGGTCGATAAGGGTGGTCGGGTTGTCGAGCACGTAGGTGTACTTATTCAACGTGCCCGGACGCGCTAGAACCCCACCCCAGGTATCGGCTTGAATCCAGGCCGCGGTGCCGGGTTGGTAGTCGCGGGCCAGGTAGTGCTGTAGCCCGGCGGCGGGGTTAGTTTGCTCGGCCGTGTAACCAACCGGGGTCTGGGTCGTCGCTACCGGTAAATGCACGGCCGTAGCTTTGTCTTCTTGGCCCGGCGCCGCCTCGGTACCCGCACCGGCGTATAAGGTTCCGGCACCTGGTTCTAGCACGCCGAAGTCGGTATACGAAGACGCGCTCGTTGTGACCCCGTCCGAGCCAGCAGTGACACGCACGGTGCCTTGCCGGTCTAGGTACAACCACGACGTGTTCACGCCCGTTGTTTTCGTGGTGATTTGGTGCTCGGGTCCAAGCGGTCCGTAGACGAGGTTGCTTGACAGGCTATCGCCGCTCCAACTGATCGGTGTCACTCCGTCGTAGAACACGCGGGTGGTGGCACCGCCGAACATTGTCAGGTCTCCGGTGCCGGGGCAGCCCGGTGTGGTCCCACCGATGCCGCACCCCGTGTTGTGGGGTCCTGCGCCGGTACCGTTCTTCTTGTTCGTTTTGTCAGACACGGCCTGACCTGTTGGCAGGGACTGCGTCGCTGTGCGGCCCAGCCCGTCGTAGGTGTAGGCCGTGTTCTGCCCGTCATCACGTATCTGCGTGAGCAGGTGATTCGTGTAATCGTAGGTGTTCTTTGTTGTCACCGTGGTGGTGTCGGTGTGGCTGCTGTTTCCCTGGACTCCGCGGGTGCTAGAGGTCGTCTGGACGGTGAGGTTCCCGGCGGAATCGAAGGTGTTACTCACCACGGTCTCGGCCGGACCATCTAGGCTCAGCCCGGCAACCGGGGAGGTCGTCCGCTTCACCAGCTGATTAGCCGGGTTGAACGTAGCCGAGACTTTCACCAGCTGCCCGGTGAGACGATCCGTCTCCGTCCCGCTTGTCTGGTTACCGTTCGCGTCGTAGGAATACGTCGCTTTGGCGCCGTCGGTGCGGGTAGAGGCGGTCAGGCGTCCGAGCGGATCGTAACTGTAGCCTGTAGTCAGCGTCTTCGTCGCTGATTCCTGCACCAACTGCGTCGTGTTTCCGGCCTTATCGTAGGTGTAAGCCAGGTGCATCGGTAGGCCGTCAGCCGCCGTCAGCGCTGCCATCGGGCAGCCCGGCGTCACACCCCCGTTGCCGCAACCGGGCCCGGTCGTCACCGAGGGTGCGCTCGGGGTTGGCGTACTCGACGGGGTAGGACTCTGAGTGGGCGACGGCGTGGCAGTGGGTGTCGTTGCCGGGCAGCCTGGCGTTACTCCACCATTGCCGCAACCGTTGCCAGCACCGTTGCCGTTGCTGCTCGATGTCGAGGAGGACGTTGCGGTCGGCGACGGCGACGGCGTCGGCACCTGTGCCGTCGGGGTCGACGGCGTGAGTGTGGGCGTAGTCGGGCTGGGTGCGACCGTGGCGCCTGGGGTCGCCGTGGCATTCGGCGTTGGATCTGCGGGTGCCTGCGTGCTCGCCGTGGTCTTATTGGTTGTCACCGTGGTCCCGGTGTGTTGGATGTCAGAAACACGGCCGACGGCGTCGTATCCGTAGCTGCTCTTAGTGCCGTTAGAGTGGGTGGCGGTCGTCAGCAAACCGGAGGGGTTGTAGGCGTAGGCGCTAGTCCCGGTCTGGTCAGCGATGCTGGTGACTCGACCTGCCTTATCGAGGGTGTAGGCGACCTTGCTGCCGTCCGGGTAGGTCAGACCGGTGCGTGCCCCGCCGAGATCGTAGCTGAACGACACTGCTTCCGCGCCTGCCGTGCCTGCCTTCGTCGTCTCGGACGCCACAAGCCCGTCTGGGGTATAGGCCCATGCCGTCTTGCCGGTTGGATCAACCATGGCGGTAAGCTGCCCCGCCGCGTCATAGGTGTACGTTGCCGAGCTCACACCCTGAGGACTGACGGTGGTGATGCGGCCGTCGCCATCGCGACCGTATGACGTGGTTTTTCCGTTACCGTCGGTGACCGCTGTGGTCTGGCTAACGGCGTCGTAGCTATAGCTAGTGACGTTACCGAGCTGGTTGGTGCTCTTTGTCAGCGCGCCCAGCGGGTCATACGCGTACGCCGTGGTCCCGCCCTTCGCATCCGTGACCTTCGCGAGTCGGTTCGCCGGATCATAGGCATAGTTCGTCGTGACGTTCGCGTCCACGGTGGAGCCGCTGCCTGCCTGCGAGTTCTCGACGACCTGAGTCAGGTTCCCGTTCTTGTCGTGCCCATACGCCGTCGTCACGCCCAAAGGATTCGTGACTGCGGACAGAATCCCGGCAGCGGTGTACCTGTACCCGGTGGTCTCGCCATTCTGGTTCGACTGCGCCCCCAGCAGGTTCGTCGGCGTGTACGAAAGCGTGATGGTGCCACCACGCGGGTCGGTGACTCCGGTGATGTTTCCCACCCCGTCGTACGCGTACCGGGTGCTCGCACCCTCTCCGTCCGTCGCCGAAGTCAACTGTCCGGCCGGGTCGTAGGCAAACGACTGCGTCCGACCGGCACCGTCTGTTTTCTTCGTCACCCGCCCCGCCGGGTCGTACTGGTACGAGGTCACACCACCTGCGGGCGCGGTGACGGCAACAGCCTGGTTGAGCTTGTCGTAACCAACGGTCGTGGTATGCCCGTTAGGATCGGTGCTGCCGACCACATTCCCCGCCTTATCGTAGGCGTAGGCGGTCACTGCCCCGGTCGGGTCGGTGACCTTCACAACACGACCGGCCTTATCGTAAGCGTAGGACGTGGCTGCCTTGTTTGCATCAGTCACCTTCGTGACCCGGCCCGCAGCATCGTAGGCGTAGCTGGTCTTACCGCCTTTCGCGTCCGTGACAGTGATTGGCCGGTTCATCGTGTCATAGCCGAACGTGGTGACAGCACCGATGGCGTCGGTGACTTTCGTAACGTTCTGGTTGGCGTCGTACTCCTTCGAGGTGACGCCCCCGTTCGGGTCAGTGACCTTCGTGAGCAGACCCTCCCCGTTGTATTCGTACTTGGTCACGGCGCCGTCCGGGTTCGTCACCGAGGTGCGCCGGTACTCGGAGTCGTACCCGTACTTTGTACGCCCACCCGCAGGATCGGTGACCGTCTCGACCTGGAGCCCAGCGTTATACGTGTAACTCGTCTTGCCGCCATTCGCGTCGGTGACCGCGGTGACCTTATCGGTCGCGTTGTACGCGTAGCTGCTTGTCTTGCCGTCTGGGTTCGTCCGAGAGGTGAGATTGCCAACCGCGTCATATCCGAACGTCGAAACGCCGCCCGCAGCGTCCGTCACCGAGGTCAGCCGGTTCGCAGCGTCATAGGCAAGGGTAGTCACGCCGCCCGCAGCGTTCGTGGTGCTCCTCAGATTGCCACGTCCGTCGTAGCTGTAGCTGGTCAGGTGACCATTCGGATCTGTCCGACTCGTAAGGTTCCCCGCGTCGTCGTAGGTCGAGGCCCATGTCGCATTGTCGGGCTCAGTCACACCCGTCACGCGGCCCTTCCCATCCACCATGTAGGTGGTCACACCACCGTCTGCAGCGGTCTGCGATGACACGTCACCGTCGGAAGTGTAGGCAACCTTCGTGGAGGTCCCGTCCGGCGATGAAACCTGCACAGCCCGCCCCTGGGAGTCGTACTGATACGACGTGAGGTTGCCGTTCGCGTCCTTCTTGGTAGACGTCGACCAGTTTTGGTAGCCGGTGCTGATGGTGTGTCCGAGTGGGGTGGTGACCTTTACTACCCGGCCTTGGGTGTCCGTGGTGAAGGTGGTCTTGGCCCCGGTAGTGTCCGTATAGGTAGTCGTTCCATCGGCGTTATAGGTGATGGTAGAGGTTTTGCCGTCTCCGTTGGACTGGGCGATGACACGGCCTTGTCCGTCAAAAGTATTGTGAACATAAACGACGCCGTCCGGTGCGGTTACCGTGACCATCCTCCCAACAGTGTCGTAACTGTAAGCGGTAGCGTGGCTCAGCGGATCACTGACGCTGACCAGGTTCCCGGCCGCATCGTAAGACAGCGTCCAGTCCGCACCGTCAGGTCGGGTAACCTTGGTGACCCTGCCCTTGGCGTCGTTAGAGAAGGCGATCTTCTGCCCGCCTGGATCGGTGATCGAGGTCAGCGCGCCGAGGGAGGTGTAACTAGTTGAGGCTGCACCACTCCCACCGCTGGAACCGTCCGGGGCTACCGGCCAAGGGTTAGTTGTTCCAGGGACCGTGACCGTAGTGGTGGCGTAGTCATAAACCCACCGGTGACCGGCCCGGTCAGTCCGAGCGGTCAGCACACCCGCACCGGTGTGGGAATCCTCGGTAAAGGTCTGCTTGGACCCGTCCGGCCCCGTCAAAACCAAAGTATCCGCACTTGTTCGGGTGAGGGTGTTGAAGACGCCCGCCGGCGCCTGGTAAGAGCCGTCCAAATTGGCACTATAGGCCGTTGCTGAACCATCCGTACCGGTGATCAGGACAGACTTGTCCGTATACGTTTGGCTTCGACTATCCAATCCGGCAGACCAACCATGACCGAAACGGGAGGACCTGTTATCGAGTGAATTGTAGGTGAGTTCGATCGGGGTAGAACTACCGCCCGGACCCGAAACAGTGAACAGCTTAGCGCTCTGCAAGAAGTTACCCGTGGCAAAGTTGACCGGGTCCGCCCCATACCGCATCCAATTCCCGAACCCCAGGGAGAACAATGCTGCAAGCTGGGCAGCCGTTGGCGGGGCGGGGAAAGAAGCTTGCCCCGTACCGGTATTACCGCAAGTAATTCCCTGCGCCTGCAACTGGCGTCCGATAGCGGTCACCACCGCGTTCACCACCGGTGAATGAACACCAGAAACCACACCAATCGAGGGGGCATCGAAATTATGGTCCATGAACCCGAAGAACGTCTGTGCATACGTACTGGAAAGTGCCGCAAACTCTGGATAAGGCAGAGCCGTGCCATTCGTGGCGCCCTGATTCGGTCCACCAGCATTGGTTCGACCGGTAAACCTAGTCCATTCGTCCAATGACTTCTGCGCCAACGCGGTGTTATTGCTATAGGAAGTCGACCAACCCTGCGCGCCCCCATCAACGGAAGTACCCCACGGCGTACCAGTGAGGTCGTTCAAAGAAATTGTCATCGATACGTCCGCGCCAGACATCATTGCAGCACGCTGCGCACGAGGGACCGTGTCTTGGGAGGCATCACGGGTGATAACTACGGAAGTGTCACACAATGCTTCCAGCTTGGTCTTCACGGTCTGACTGATCGCATAAGTGATCGGTAGTTCCTTATACGTCGTTCCGCCCCAGATCGCGAAGCTGTAATTGTCATCCGGATCCAACACCACCTTGCCAGTGGGCGCAGGCGCCGCATGGGCAGTCGATACCGGGCCAACCATGCCCACGATCAAGCCGAGCCCGACCAGCACGCCCAGCATCATCCGGAAACGACGCGAGAATGACCGCGATACCCAAGCAACCATCAGTGACTCCTACCGCACAGCATCAACAACACGGACAAAACAGAAAGTACAAAACTCGCAAAAGCCAACCATCACCGACGATGGCGCTTACTTACCGCCAAACCCCGCTCATGGGGAGATAACCCACACCAGGACGTACCCAGTGATGATGCCGTCCTCGCGATGCGGGCCTAAAGCAAAGCCAAGATGACCAGCATCCTTGCCTAGTAAGGGAGAAGAACCAGTCTGCGTGCTCCCATAAGCCGCTTTAGCCTGCCCAACACCGCTCGGATCAGAACCAGCAACCCAACCCCACTGCACCGACCCACACGAAGAGGGAACGGTAGTAGGCACCGCGCCCTGATCGAACGGTCCAGCCAGCCCAGCCGCCAAAGTATCCAAACAAGCCGAATCAGCAAGAGGTTTGCGAGCAAGACCGGAACGAACACCAGCCAAGACCTTTTTCACGCCAGCCCGATCCACCACGATCGGTTGATCACTCGCCGCGACCGGAACAATAGTCCCGCGAGGCAACGACGTAACAGCAGAACCGCCACCCATCGAGGAACAAGCAGTTAGCACCGTGATCGCCAGCACCACAAAGATGCCCAGTAACGTTTCCTTCGCTCGCACAGCACCCCCAACGGAACATGAAGCTCAGCAAAAATGAAGTAAATAAAATCGATAAAGCAACAAACTGGCCTTATCGTAACGATCCTGTGACCTAAACCACAAGAACTAAGCCGTAAAAGAAGTCCTCACGTAACACAACCAGTGCGACTGGCAGGGACGCTTCAAGTAGCTCGAACACTATTCAGCCGCAAGCAATGGAGCAATAGCCCCAGAGAAACTTCCAATCACTTCCAACAAAACTTCCAATGGAGCGGATACGCCGATGCTCTGCACGCTGGCGACCTGGGCGGCTAGGCCAAGCAAAGAATCACGAGGGAATTGTTCCGGACACCACGGCGTTGCCGAGAACGTGAAGATTGAGATCTGGTCAGATATTGCCTGTCCCTGGTGCTACATTGGCAAGCGCCGTTTCGAATCGGCGCTCTCCGCTTTCGCCCACCGCGACGAAGTGCAGCTCGAGTGGAAGAGCTTCCAACTCGATCCCACCATCCCGGAGCACTACGACGGCACCGAGCTGGACTATCTGAGCAAGCGCAAGGGCATGCCCGCCGCAAGTGTGGCGCAGATGTTCGAGCACGTGAAGACGCAGGCCGCAGGCGAGGGACTGAACTACGACTTCGACACCCTGACCGTGGCCAATAGCCACCTGGGCCATGAACTGATCCACTTCGCGGCCCAGCAAGATCTTGACGGGCAGCTCGGCCTGCAGGATGCCGCCAAGGAACGGCTGCTCAAACTGCATTTCGAAGAGGGCGGAGACATTGGTGACCTGGACACCCTGGTCAGCATCGCCGTCGAACTTGGCCTAAACGCCGAGAAAGCCCGCGAGGCACTGGCCGAGCGCGACTTCGAAGAAGCCGTGGATCAAGACATCGCCGAGGCACACGCCCTGGGCATTCAGGGCGTGCCCTTCTTTGTGATCGACCGTAAATACGGCATCTCCGGCGCGCAGGGCTCCGAGGTTTTCAGCCAGACCCTCAACGAGGCCTGGGCCGAAAGTCACCCGCTGATCATGACCACTGAGAAGGGCGAAGCCTGCGGCCCGGACGGCTGCGCGATCTAGACCTATTCACCGAAACTATTTCACCGCCCCGGCGGTAAGTCCGGCCACGAAGTTCTTCTGCAAGAAGAGGAACCCAACCACCACGGGGATGCTCACCACAAGTGAGGCCGCCATGATCTGATTCCAGTACACATTGGTCTGGGTCGAATAGAGCTGGAGCCCGACGGCGAGGGTGCGGTTCTCATCGGTGGTCATCACCGAGGCAAAGAGCACCTCTCCCCAAGAGGTCATAAAGGAGTAGATCGCCACCGCGATCAGGCCCGGCCGGGCCGCTGGAATCACCACTCGCCAAAGCGCACCCATCGGTCCCGCCCCATCCACCTTGGCTGCCTCGTCGAGTTCACGCGGAATGCCATCGAAGTAACCTGCCAGCATCCAGATCGAGAACGGCAGCGAGAAGGTCAGATAGGTGATGACCAGACCAAGCCGGGTACCCACCAGCTGAATACCAAGCGTTGAGTTAATGTTCACGAAGATCAAGAACAGCGGCAGCAGGAAAAGCACACCGGGGAACATCTGAGTGGAAAGCACCGTAGTGGAGAAGAGCGTGCGGCCGAAGAATCGGTAGCGACTCATCGCATAGGCGGCGAAAATGGCGATCAGTAGGCTTACCGCGGTAGCCGAGCCCGCCACGATCAGCGAGTTCAGGAAGTAGCTGGCCAGCGGAACGGTCTGCCAGATATCGATGAAGGGCTGGATGGTCAGCGTGCTGGGCCACCAGGAGAAATCGCCCTGCACATCTCCTAGGGGCTTCAGTGCGGAGATGATCATTACGTAGACCGGCACCGCCACGAAGATGCCCAGCACAATGAGCACTGTGATCCGGAAGACTTTGCTTCCCTTGGTTTCATGCACGCTTGGACCTCCGGTTCACAATCAACAAGTAGATGCCGCTAATCAGCAGCAAGAAGAGCAGTAGCATCACGGACATCGCCGAGCCCGAACCGAAGTTCCAGGTCAGGAACGAGGCGTTGTAAATATGGAAGGAAATCAGATCTCCGGCCGGCGGCTGCGCATTGCCAAACAGCACGAAAGGGGTGTTGAAGTCGTTGAAAACCCAGAGGAACATCACCAGCAGCAGCACCATATTCACCGGGCGCAGCATCGGCAGCGTAATCGAGGTCCACTGCCGGAAGGGCTTGGCCCCATCGACCGAAGATGCTTCGTAAACCTCGGTAGGAACGGACTGCAACCCGGCCATCAGCATCAGGAAAGCGAAAGGCCACATTTTCCAGATCGCTACCACCACGACGGCGGCGAAGGCATTGTCTCCAATCAGCCAGAACGGCTTGTCCCCCGGCAGATGCAGCATGTCATAGAGGATGTAATTGATCGCACCGGTGTCCTTCTGGAACATGAATTTCCAGGTGATGATCGCCGCATAAGTGGGCAGAGCATAAGGAATCAAGAACAAGGTGCGTAAGAATCCCCGGCCAAAGAACTTACGTTGCAGGGCCACCGCCCCGGCCATTCCGAAGGACCAGGAGAACCCGACCACCAGCACGGTGAAGCCACAGGTCACCAGGAAGGATTGCAGCAGGCCCTGGCCAACAGCTCCATTGAAATCAACCGCTATCGAGTAATTTCCCAGGCCCATAAAAGGCGCACTGGACCAGTTGGCGATGAACACCTTGGTGAGTTTGAAGAAGCTGACCCAGATGCCGAAGATCATCGGGATAACGTGGATGAGCAGTTCAAAAAGGACGGCGGGGGCAAGGAGCGCATAGGGCAGCCAGCGGCCTACCTGCTTCCTCTTGCCTTGCTGCTTTGGCCCTCGTGGGGCGGCTTTTGCCGGACGCTTCACGGTTTCGGATGCGGACACAACGGACACTCTCCCTGAATCGGTGGGGCGGAGATCGTAGGGGGCGCGCCATCGCCTGCGAATATCGCTTTGACATCACTTCGATATCGCCGCGTGCAAGAGTGCGTGCAAGAGATGGAGCGCCCCCAGCGGTCTTATCCGGCCGCGGCTACCTGCTGCTGGGCGGTTTTGAGCGCTTCGCGGATCTCGTCGGCGCTCACCGTGCCGCCGGAAGCGATCTTCGCGAAGAACTGGTTCATAGCCTTGCCCACCGTGCTCTCAAACTGGTCCTCATTGGCCGTCAACGGTAGCGGCTTGGACTTATTGGAGTAGATGTCCGCGAAGGTTGCTGCCTCCTCGGCGTTATCGGTAAACACCGGCTTGGCATCCTTGAGTACCGGCAGCGAGGAGAACGGCTTACCCAGGGTGGTCTGCGTCTCCGAGCTAGTCATGAACTTCACGAACTGCAGCGCGGCATCCTTGTTCTTGGTGTTCTTGAAGACGGAGAGGTTGATCCCTGCCACGAAGCTGGCGACCTGCTGCTTCGCGCCCTGCGGTGACGGGAGGGGAACCACGCCGTAGGCATCGCTCTTCATGCCATTGGCCACGATCGAGTTATCCGCATTGTTCTGGGTCAGTGCCATCGCGACTTTGCCGGTCGCGAAGTCATTGACCACCTTGGTCGCATTGTCATACTGAACATTCGCCACATCGGCCACTTTGTCGGTCTGCATCAGGTCCAGGTACCGCTTGATTCCGTTCACCACTCCGTCTGAGTCGAAGGTCGGCTGAGCGTTCCCGTCGAAGAGCTCGGCGCCTTCCTGGGCGGAGTTAATGAAAGCGAAGTGCGCGTTCTCGGTGTAGCTACCAGCTGCCAAGGCGAATCCGTGCTTGCCCCCTGTGGTCAGCTTCTTGGCATCCGCCACCATGTCTTCCCAGGTGGTCGGCGGCTTTAAGCCAGCGGCGGTGAACATCGCCTTGTTGTAGTACAGGCCATAGGCAAAGCCGTAGAGCGGCACCGAGGTCGGCGGCTGCCCGGCCGCGCCTCCGGTATCCAGCGCGGTCTTCACGAACTTATCTGCACCGCCAATTGCCTGCATCTCGGCGTCGCCATAGGGCAAGAAGGCTCCGGTGGCTTGCAGCGAAGAAGCCCAGGTATTGCCAATATTGACCACGTCGGGCGCCTGGCCCGAGGTGACAGCGGTCTGGATTCGGGTCTGCAGATCGTTCCAGCCGATCACTTCGAGATTGACCTTGATTCCAGTCTGTTGCTCGAATTTCTGCAGCACCGGAGTCAGGGTCTGCTTGTCATTGTCCAAGCTAGTGCCCTGGTTGGAGGCCCAATAGGTCAGGGTGCCACCGCCGGAACTGCTGTTACTAGAGCTGTTCCCCCCGCAAGCGGCGGTACCGAGTGCGAGAGCTGTTATGGCCGCGAGTGCAGCAATTTTGCGAACTTTCACTTTTGACTTCCTTGTCGATGGTGTGGCGCCGGACGATCTCATCCCCATGAGTCCGCGCCAAAGTTGTACTCAACATAGAGCAACTTATGCCAATCGTCAATCAAAAGTCGGACAAATCTCGACATTTCTAGCAAAGAATTATCGAAATTAGCCGTTCAACTGTTCAGTGCCGCATCAATCCGGGCCGCTGAAAGCACGTGATCGCTAACCATCCGGCTCGCTCCAAGCACTCCTGCCTCACCTGCCGCCCTGGATTGCACAATCTGCAGCCGCGAGGTGGCCAGCGGCAGCGAGCGGCTATAAACCACCTCACGCACCCCGGCAATCAAATGCTCACCGGCGGCAGCTAGCGATCCTCCGATCACTATCACCGCTGGGTTCAGCATGCTGACACAGGTTGCCAGCACATCACCAACGTCGCGCCCGGCCTGCCGAATCGCCTGGATCGCCTGGACATTGCCCGCCCGCACCAGGGACAGCACTTCTTCACCGTCGACGGCTGGCAGCCCGGCCTTACTCAGCGCACGCGCAATAGCCGGGCCGGAGGCGATCGCCTCCAAACAACCTTCGTTGCCGCAACGGCAGAACACTCCGGAGCCACGCGGTACTCGAATGTGCCCCAAATCCCCGGCGGTGCCATCGGCCCCCCGCTGCAGTAGCCCACCGCAGACTACCCCGGACCCAATTCCGGTGGCCACCTTAACGAAAAGCAGATCCTGGGCTTCCGACCAGAAAGCCGCCCGCTCCCCCAATGCCATAATGTTCACATCGTTGTCCACTAGCACCTGCGTATCAAAGCTGCCCTGGATATACCCCGGCACATCGAAACGATCCCATCCCGGCATAATCGGGGGGTTAGTCGGCTTGCCACTGCTGTGCTCTACCGGCCCGGGCAGCCCGATCCCTATCCCGGCGAGCTCCCCGGAACTCCGCCCGGAGGCGGCCAGGAGCTGAGTAGCCAGCTCGACCATCTGATCAAGTACCACCTCCGGCCCGCCGGCGATGTCCGTACCGGCCCGCCGCTCATCAATCAGTCGGCCACTCAAATCGGTGAGTCCAACCAGCATGTGGGTGGCACCGATATCTGCGGCCAAAATCACCGCGGAGGCTGGCTTAAAGGCAACCCGCGACGGCGGCCTTCCGCCCGAGGAGAGCGCCTCACCAGCGGGACCAATCAGGCCGAGGGCGGTCAAAGCGTCCAGCCGAGCGGCCACCGTAGAACGAGCCAAGCCGGTCATTTCGGCCAATTCGGCGCGAGTCCGAGCCTGCCCGTCCCGAAAAATCTGAAAGAGCTCCCCGGCGCGGGTGAGTGTGCCCACTGGGCTACTCTGGGCGAATGAGGTGCTGCGCTGCGGCGTAGACATGAACTCAGTGATAGCACGGCAAAGCCCTGCATGTCACAAGTATTGTCGGTTTTATGTCTACTTTTGCTTGACCATTGGTAAAAGTTAACTACAGTAGATGGTGATCCACGGCTCACCCAGTAACCACAAGGAGCGACACATGACCCAGCCTTTCCAACTCCCACTTCAGCAGCTTTCGGTCCAGCTCTACTCGGTCCGTCGCCAACTGGAAGACGATCTCGCCGGAACCATTGCCAAAGTTGCTGAACTGGGGTTCCTCTCGGTGGAACCCTACAATTTCGTGGCTCTCGCCGCTCCGCTCTCCGAAGCGCTCGGCAAACACGGCTTAACCGCCCCGAGCGGGCATGCACCCTTACTCAGCTCCGATCAGGACGAAATCTTTCAAGCAGCCAAGACCCTCGGTATCGGCACCGTCATTGATCCCTTCATCCCGGAGGAACGCTGGAAGACGCGGGCCGACGTCGAACAGATTGCTGCCGGGCTGAACGCGGCTGCCGCCAAGGGCACCGAATACGGCATTACCGTTGGTTACCACAACCACTGGTGGGAGCCGGGCACCGAAATTGACGGAACCACCGCCTTGGAAGTGCTGACCGAAACCCTTGATGACGCCGTCGTGCTCGAAGTGGATACCTATTGGGCTGCGGTCTCCGGCCAGGACCCTGCAGAGCTGCTGCGCCGACTGGGCGACCGGGTGAAATTCATCCACCTCAAGGACGGGCCGCTCAGCACCGAACCCTTGGACCAGCTTCCCGCAGGGCAGGGCAAAGTAGATATCGCTGCCGTTCTCGCGGCGGTTCCAGCCCTACAGGTCGGAGTGGTGGAATTCGACGACTTCCGCGGCGACATCTTCGAGGGCCTGGCTCAGAGCCTGGCTTACCTCAAGGCTGACTCATGAGCCCGGTGGGCGTAGCCGTCATTGGCGCTGGCGTCATCAGCAAGCAGTATCTGGAGAATCTCACAGCCTTCCCGGACCTCAAGGTCCACGTGGTAGCCGATCTTTTCGAGGCCGCAGCCGCCGAGCGGGCGGCAGAATTTGGGGTTGAGAGCCACGGCGGAGTTGAGACGGCGCTGAACCACCCCGAGGTGGAGATCGTGGTCAATCTGACCATTCCAGCCGCCCACGTGGAGGTCGCCAGCGCTGCGGTGGCCGCCGGAAAGCATGTCTGGAGCGAGAAACCTTTCTCCCTGGACCGGCAAAGTGGTCTCGGCCTGCTAGCGGCAGCGGAGGTAGCCGGGCTACGTCTGGGCTGCGCTCCGGATACCTTCCTGGGTGCCGGACTGCAAACCGCGCGTCGAATGATCGAAGGTGGAGATATTGGCCAACCGCTAACCGCGCTCACTTTGTTCCAGTCCCCCGGCCCGGAATCCTGGCACCCTAATCCGGCCTTCCTCTTCCAGCAAGGCGCCGGCCCGCTTTTCGATATGGGTCCTTATTATCTGACCGCCCTGATGCAGACCTTCGGTTCCATCTCCCAGGTCGCGGCCCTTGGCTCAAAGGCTCAAACCTCGCGCGTGATCGGCTCCGGCCCGAAGGCCGGGGAAAGCTTCGAGGTGGAGGTACCCACCCATATTGGCGCGCTATTGCAGTTCGCGGAGGGCGGTTCGGCGCAGAGCACCTTCAGCTTTGACTCCCCCAAGCCGCGGATGGGCTTCGTCGAGATTACCGGCAGCGAGGCGACTATCGCGCTTCCCGATCCGAATAATTTCGACGGCGACATTAAGATCTGCGCGAAAGGTTCCGATGAGTGGACCACGGTGCCGAGTTCCGGGGCTGCCGCGGGCAGAGGGCTTGGCGTACTCGATTTGGCTCGCTCGCTGCGTGCCGATCAGCCACATCGGGCCACTGGAGCTCAGGCGTACCATGTGGTGGATGCCATGGTGGCGATTGCAGAATCCGCAGAACGCGGCGAATTCGTTCGCCTCAATTCCACGGCACCGCGCACCGAGGCCCTGCCCGAGGGCTGGGATCCCTACGCAAAGACCTTGGAAGGCTGAGCCGTGGATGCGTTAGGAGTCGCGGTCATCGGCTATGCCTTTATGGGCAAAGCCCACTCTGCTGCCTGGCGCAATGTCGGCGCAGTGTTCGACGTGCCGCGTTATGAACAGAAGGTCTTGGTGGGTCGTGATGCCACCGCCACCGCGGCTGCCGCCGAACGCTATGGCTGGGCCGAGTCGGAAACGGACTGGCGACGCGTTCTAGAGCGTGACGATATCCAGGTTGTGGATATTTGCACGCCGGGTTGGACGCATGCCGAGATCGCGATCGCCGCCCTGGCTGCGGGGAAGCATGTGCTGGTTGAGAAGCCGTTAGCCAATTCTGTTACCGAGGCTCGGAACATGGTTGAGGCTGCGGCGAGGGCTGAATCGCGTGGGGTGTTCTCCATGGTGGGTTACAACTATCGGCGGGTACCGGCTCTCGCGCTGGCTCGGGAACTCGTCGCCGCCGGCAGGCTCGGCACCATCCGCCAGGTCAAGGGCAGTTACCTGCAGGACTGGCTGGCTGATGAGAACGCCGGGATGAGTTGGCGGCTACGCAAGGAAACCGCAGGCTCGGGTGCGCTCGGCGATATCGCAAGCCACGTCGTCGACCTTATTCAGTTCGTGCTGGGCGAGAAGGTGCGTTCGGTCTCCGGCAGACTGCAGACCTTTGTGCCTTCCCGTCCGGGACCCGATGGCTTGGAGCCGGTGACGGTGGACGATGCGGCCTGGGCCACCTTGGATCTTGAGTCGGGGGCACTGGCTAGCGTTGAGGTGTCCCGGGCTGCTACCGGCCGGAAGAACGCTCTGCAATTGGAAATCTACGGCAGTCGCGGTGCCCTTCGCTTCGACCTGGAACGGCTGAACGAGCTTGAGTTCTTCGATTCCGACTTGCCGCTCGGAGAGCAAGGTTTCCGAAAGATTCTGGTCACCGAAGCTAGCCATCCGTATCTAGACGCCTGGTGGCCACCGGGTCATGTGATCGGCTGGGAGCACAGCTTCAGCCACCAGATCCGGGATTTCCTGCTCTGCATCGAAGCCGGCCGGCCGCCCTCGCCGTCCTTCGCCGAGGGTTTGCAGGTACAGACGGTGCTCGATGCGATTAGCCGATCAAGCGCCGCCCAAGGCACCCGCCAACCCCTCTAACCCCACCACCACCCCAGATCTCTACCCAGTTGTCCCACTGAATGTTACTGGTGTTGCAGATGTGACGTTTTTGAGAAGACTTCCGCCACTTCAGCACCACGCAGTGGGACAACTGGGATTGCAGGGTGGGGGTTTGATGACGGAATCGGCTAAAGTGTCTACATGCCACGTATTCTCGCCTCCAGCAACGCCGAACAGCGCGAGCTGACTCAGCGCAAGGTACTCGACGCTTTCGGGGAGCTCCTCTTCACCCATGGGCTGCCCGGTTTGACCATGACCGATGTGGCCCGGCGAGCAGGAGTGGGCAGAACCGCAATCTACAATTACTTCGCCGATCTGGAGCAGTTGCTGGTCGCCTACGCGCTCGATGAAACCGGGCGCTTCCTCACTGATTTGAAACATGAGCTGGCCGGACTGGATAATCCGGTGGATCAGCTAGCCTGCTACGTTCGAGCACAAATCGAAGATCTCTCGAAGCGCCACCTACCGCCGGGACCGGCGATGCGCTCGGTTCTCTCCGCGGAGTCTTTCGCCAAGCTCTCCGTGCACGTTGGGGAACTGAGCAAACTTTTACAAGACATCCTGCAGGCGGCGGTAGATCAGGGTTACTTGCCACGCACGGAAGTGACCGACCTGGCCCACCTAATTCACGGTTCACTGACCGCGAGCGCCTCCCGGACCACAGCAGATGAGTCAGGGATCGAGGCTGCGGTACGTTTCATCCAAGCAGGAGCCGGGGCGCGCTTCGACGCCGCGGGAAACGCTATAAAAATCACCAGCGGTGCCGCCTAAACGACTACTACTGGATCGCGTAGTCCTGAGCGAACGTCGTGATACCCGGTGCGGAGTACTCGTAATGCAAGATCGTCGAACCGCTTGCGCCGTGAGCATGTATGTAACCTGCAAAACTCAGATCGCTGCGCGAGGGCTGGGTCGAGACGCAGGTCACCGTGGTTCCAGCCGTCTGGCAGTTCCAGCCCACAGGCTGATGTACCCAATTGCCGAAGGAGGAATTGGGGTTGCCCCGCAAGCTGAAGGTCACCTTAGCGGGACCGAGCGATGCCGATCCGGAGGCGGAAAAACTTACCGTGGTCAGATGGTTCGGCCGTGATCCAGAACCATTGGCCGTGCCGGTTATCGTGGTAGCAGCAGCCGGCGTAGTAGGAACCACTATCGGAGCCGTGGGAGTTTTGGTGGCAGCCGGCGGAGTCGTGGCTTGGGCTGCCGGTTCAGACGGAGCCGACGACGGGGAGTTCGTCGCCGTAGGCTGCGAAGAGCTGGCCGCAGTAGGCTGCGGAGAACTGGTCGGCGCGCTACTTGGCTGAGCTGGGGTCTGCGCGGTCGCGATCGGCAACTGCGCAGGTGCCGATGTGGGGGCGCTTGCACCGGCGGATATCTCCGAGGCCTGACTTCCCATGGAGGAGGACGGAGAAGCCTGCGCAGAGGACTTCTGCGAAGCAGTCTGCACCTGGGAGACCGAGATCCCCACCGGCTCGTCCGCTTGCGGGGTGGGCTCCTTCCAGGCACCAAAACCGGAAGTGGCCACGGCGGTGGTGGCTACGGCGGCTGAAATTACCACTCCCGCGGCAGTGGTAAGAGCGAAAGCTCCGAGGCCGTGTAGCTGAGACACCCCTGCACTAGCCATGCTCTTAACCGGCGCCCAAGCGAGCGCCAGTTTCCCGGCTCCTGCCGCAGCGGGGGAAAGGCTGAGCCATTCGGCGAAGCCGAAGCCCACCACGCCAGGCAGCACGAAGGCTTTCATGGCGGCACCAACATCGCTTAGATCGAGCAGGGCCGCGGTGCAACGGAGACAATCATCCAGATGCGCCTTTACCTCTAGCCGACTCGAACGGCGCAAGGTGTGCATGGCATAAGCGCCGAGCTTGGAAGCATAGGGCGAGCAAGGATCGCTCTCGGTGGTCTGCCGGACATGGTTTTGCAAATATTCCTTGCGCAGACCATCCCGGGCTCGCAGCGCCAAGGCGGAAACAGCATTCGCAGACAAGCCCAGCAACGGCGCTGCCGCCGCGGGCTTCATCCCCTCAATGTCCAGGTACCAAAGCACCGCCTGCCACCGTTCGGGCAGGCTCTTGAAGGCGTGAGAAACCGCGTCGTTCTCGAACTCGGCAAGCACCGTATCTTGGGACTGTACGGGCTGATCGAGTAGTAACTCGTCATCCGTTGCGGCCACCCTTCCGGCAGCAACATTTCGGCGCCGGGCAACCCTGGTGATAACGGTTAGCAAATAGGCTCTGAAGAAGGAATCCGGGCCCTTCCCCTCCCGCAAGGACTGGAAAACTGAGGAGAAGGCTTCTGATACAGCGTCTTCAGCATCTGAAGCATTATCAGAATTTTTACGCGCAACAAGGAGCGCCACCCCTTGGTGACGTTGGAACAATATTTCGAATGCTTCGGTGTCCCCGCCGCGAACCCTGGCTATCAGTTCGCCGTCCCCTACCGTTTCGGTAAGTTGAGACCCGCCCAAGCGACCCTTTTCCTCCTGCATAAACCTGCTCCCCAAACTCTGCTCTCTGATCAAGCGAGCCTCTCTCTAGTGTGCCGCTGAAAGTGCAGTCAAGCAAACAGGTGGGCATCAGCGGCGCATCTTAGCAAGAATTCGATTGCTAGAGCCGCTAAAACGCACTTTTCGATCAACAAGTAATTCGTCCTCTCACAGCTACTGCAAGGCTCGGTAAAAAGCCATTCTCAAACGCCGTCACGATCCGTGGCACTGGAACACTTAATGAATATGGAACTTGTCGACCAATACAGCCCGGTGCCCCGTGGAGTGATCTCCCGGCAAATGCTCCGACGCTGGCGGACTATCAGCAGTCGCGCGCACTGGAGGGTCGCCCAAGACTGGTGGATGCCGGAAGTTGAGCAAGTAATCGATCAGGGCTGGCAAGGAGCCTCACTCCTTGACTCCGCGAGGCAACTTGGGGCTGCGCGCTGCCGACAGGGCGTTGGGGTCACGGAGGCACTCATCGACTTCCGTTGCTATTTCAAGGCGAGCCTAAGACACCCCAACCTGAATGCCATTCAGGCCTTCGTCGAGGGCTGGGTTACTCAGACCGAAGAAACTGATCCATTCTCCTGCACCGACCCGGTAACTGGGCTCGGCACCAAAGCACATTTCTCCAGGATGCTCTACGACTTACAGCTTGCCGGGGACACGGCACCGATCGTACTGGCCGCGCTCACCCTGTCACCGAAGTACGACAAGGTGGAACCACTAACTTGGACTCAGCTGACCGTTCTCGGCTCGATTTTCCTGGAGGTTTTCCGCGGCATCGAAGCCACCATGATGTACGAGGGCAGCACGGTATACATCCTGGCTCCGAAATCACCGGATTTTTTTGCGGCGCTACTTAACTGCCAGGCAAAAATATCGATTTCCCTGAAGTTCCAGAATTTTCATAGCAAGTTGACCTGCGAGCCACTTCCGCAGCAGGAAGCGAATTTTCAGCAGTTACTGAACAGTATGCATCGCTGAAAATTGGGGCAGCGATCAAAGTTAAAAAAGAAATTTCCGTGGATGCCGTCATGAATTGCCGGTAACTCACACTCAACAAATGAACGGTCTTCAGGGGGCCGTTCATGCGGTTCGGCAGAACCACAAGGATACATTTCTAAAAATTGGGGTATATAGGATGCAATCCAGATTTATCGATCAATTGGTCGTGGCATGACACAGGTTGATCAGCGTAGAAACACCATCCATCACGGGCACCATACGCCCGTGCGGACTCATCGCACCGCGCCGCTGAGCTCCTTCGGGGTTCCCGAGGCACCCGCGGCCAACGGTCATCGACGCAGTTCCGGCAGGTTTGTCGAGTTACTCGTTGTTCTCGATCTGTCCGTAGTGGCCGTCGTCATCTTAGGATCGTTGATCTGGCCCTTCGCTAATTTCCGCGAGTTCTGGCTGACTCTGGCCGCCGCTGCAATGTGGCTTACTTGTTTAGCCGGGATTAGGGGCTTCTCGATGGAGCGGGCTGCTTTGCCCCGCCCCACACTGTCGGTCTGGGCTGCCAGCCTGGTGATGGCGATCGTGAGTTTGATCAATCTAGTCTTCGGCCAGCAGATTCCCCTGGCCCGACTGACCTTGACCCTGCTGGCACTGACCGCATTGGACGTGCTTGGTCGGTTCATCCTGAAGCAGTTCCGCGGGAACCATGTGGTCTCGGTGGTGACGGCAGAATCACCTCTCGAAGATAGCTCCGGTTCCCGTAGAGCAGTTCATACCTTCATGCTGAGCCAGGAGCAGTTAGCCCAGCCCGAAGAGTTCATCCGCAGGCTCTCCCAATACATCAAGTTCACTAAGGCGACCGCCGTCGAACTTCCGCTCGACTTGCAGATCGATCGAGATCTGATCGACCGGCTCAGCTGGGAATTGCGGAAAATGCACGTCACCATTCGAATGGTCTCCTTTGGCCACCCGATCAGCACCACTAGGACGCGCACCCGCACCGAAGGCAATAAGCTGATGGTCGAAATCGACGCCCCCTACCAGCATCTGGGTACCCGAGCCGGAAAACGCGTGATGGATATTGTCGGTTCCGGATTGCTCATCCTGGTCTTCTCGCCCTTGTTGGCCGTGCTGGCACTTATCGTCAAGCTGAGCAGCTCCGGCCCGGTGTTCTACAAACAAGAGCGAATCGGCATTGATGAACAGCCCTTCAATATCTTGAAGTTCCGCTCCATGGTGGTTGGTGCGGATGCCCAACTACAGGCTCTACTCAAGGCTCAGGGCAGTGCCGACAAGCCGCTCTTCAAGGTTGATTCGGACCCACGGATCACCCGGATTGGCGGCGTAATGCGTCGACTCTCGCTTGACGAGTTGCCCCAATTGTTCAATGTCTTCGGCGGATCGATGTCGTTGGTCGGCCCCCGGCCGCAGCGTCCCGCAGAGGTCGCTTTATACGACCAGACCGCCAAGCAGCGCCTCGGTGTGCTGCCGGGGATGACCGGAATGTGGCAAATCAGCGGCCGTTCACGGCTGAGCTGGGAAGAAGCCATTATGCTGGATCGCTACTACGCCCAGAATTGGAGCCTGGCTCAGGATCTCCGCATTCTGGCACGAACGGTCTCCGCGGTTGTCAGGGGTGATGGTGCGGTCTGAGCAGGACTCGCCCCGGCGTATCCTGCATATCACCGAGGCCATGGGAGCCGGGGTCTCCACCGCGCTTTTCGATTACGTGCACAACACCTCAGAGTTCGAACATCACTTGCTCTATGTGCCGCGCGACGAAACCGAAGCACTGGGTACCGCTTGGTCTGCCGCTTTTGAATCGGTCGGGCAACTCCCGGCTGGCCATCGGCAGCGGATCCAAGCGGTAGCTGAGCGGGTCCGGCAGTTGCGGCCCGACGTCGTACACGCCCACTCTTCCTATGCCGGTTTTTACAGTCGGCTTGCGGTCAGCAAATCCCGGACCTTGAAACAGGTCTATACACCGCATTGCTATGCCTTCGAACGGCAGGATCTAGCGGCACCACTTCGGCTGGCTTTACGCGCCATCGAATGGGGGCTGGCGTTCAACACCACGGTGATTGCTGCCTGCTCGCCCCGCGAGGCTCGGCTCTCCCGACACTGGCCCGGCTCACCGCAGCTAAGCTATATTCCCAATGCTGCCATCGAGATCGGAACCGCTGACACCGCACCAGATTCCGTCTCCGTGCACACCGAGACCTTGGCCGTGGCCGGGGCGGGGCGGCTGGGACCGCAAAAGGACCCCGAATTCTTCCTAGCCTCGATCGAGGCTTTGCGGGAGCGGGGCTATCAGGTGAAGGCCAGCTGGCTTGGTGGCGGTGACCAATCCTCCACCACCAAGTTAGAAGAAGCAGGCATCGAGGTGACCGGCTGGATTCCCCGCGCCGAGCTGCTCCAAAGGCTAGCTGCCCAGGACATCTATCTGCACACCGCCGCCTGGGAGGGCTTCCCCTTGGCCATCTTGGAGGCGGCTGCCCTGCGGGTGGCCACCGTGGTCCGGGATATCCCAGCCTTCACTGGAATCGATCTTCCCCTTCGCATCAAGGCGCCCAAGGAGCTTCCGGCACTGTGGGACTCACTCCGCGATCCGTTCTACCGAGCCGAGGCGGTCGCCGACAGTCGGGCGGCGCTCAGCGGCAATAACGCAGAGGCTCAACGGGAAGCACTATTGAAGGTGTACCGGAATCACACCAAGAAAACAGTGCAGTCCGGGAACCTTGGCGCCCGAGTTTGAAAAGCACTCATCGCTCGCGGAAGGTACGCGGCGGCACCTCGATCACCCTGATCTCGCTCCTGCTGACCGGGCTACTGACAATTTCGGCTTGTGCGGGTGTGGCAACTTCGGAGCAGACGGTAGCTCCGTTCCTCACCTCCTCGGACTATCAACAGCCCAGCCACGGCATTCAGGTCCTCAGTGCGAACAAGATTAGTGATCGCACCTATGACCTGAAAATCACCACCCCCCTTATCGACGACGGCGCTACCTCCGGGGGGAATGGCTTCAGGATCACGCTGCCCACGGACTATCAAGCCTCCCGCAGCTACCCCGTGGTCTACCTATTTCCGGGCACCAGCCCGGATAGCAGCTATACCGACTGGACGGAGCAGGGTGGTGCCGAGTCGATCTTGAGCGGCCAGCAGTTGATTGCAGTGATGCCCGACGACGGTAAGGCCGGCTGGTACTCGGATTGGACAGACTCCCCCGACTTGAGTCAGAACTGGGAAAGCTTCCACCTCGATGAATTGCTCCCCTGGGTGGATGGTCATCTGAAGACCATTGCGAATCGATCGGGCCGAGCGATCATCGGCGCCTCTGCGGGAGGGTATGGAGCCATCCACTACGCCGAGGACCGGCCTGAGCTGTTTTCCTTCGCGGCGAGCCTCTCCGGGCCGCTGGATTGGGGCTTCCCGCAGATCCGATCGTTGATAAAAAGCGAATCCAAAACGCTCACCGGTTCCTCGGATGCTATCTTCGGGCAGGGCTCCACAACTAGCGAGGCTCAGTGGACGGCGCACGATCCACGGACCAAGATTGGCGCGCTGACTCAGACCACTGTGGTTCTCTATGCCGGGAAGGGCACCACGGGCAACAATCTGGACGACCCTCAACAGTTGGAATGGCAGCTACGGCAAAGTTCCACGGACTTCGCCCAGTTGATGTTCCAAATCGGTAACAAATTTGTCAATCAGATCGGGGAAAGCCTCCCGGGCTGTGATGGCGGGCATAATTGGAATTGTTGGGGAGCCGCCCTGCGTCATCTGATGCCGCAGCTGGCGGGTTCGCTCGCACTGGCGAATACATCGGGTATAGGGAACCCCTGATGAAACTCCGCAGCTATCGAACACTAAACGACAGGTTGACATGGAATTGAATATTGGGGAAAAAATCCGTGACGTCATTGCCGAACACGCCAAATTGGCGGTAGGAATCGAAGAAATCACTCCGAGCAGCGATCTTTACGCTGCCGGGATGACCTCCCATGCCAGCGTCAATGTGATGCTGGCGCTGGAAGATGCTTTCGATGTGGAGTTTCCGGAGGAAATGCTGACTAAGGCAACCTTCTCCTCCGTGCAGAGCATCGCCGACGGCTTGTCGGAGATAGGCCGTGGTTAGGCCGGTTCGGGAGACCGAACGGATCGAAGAAGATAGCCTTCAAAACGCCATCGACCGCTTGGTGGAAGTCGCAGCCCAACATGCTTTTGAGGTAGACGAAAATTCTCGGTTCCCGGTCGAAGCGATCGAAGCCGCCCGAGCGGGCTCGCTTTTGGGGGCTGCCGTACCGGTGGAACTGGGAGGACTGGGCCTAGGCATCACAGAGCTCTGCCGAATCCTCGAGCAGTTGGGACGAGTTTGTTCCTCTAGCGGGATGATTCTGGCCATGCATTACATCCAGTTGCTCTGCCTGGCTCGGCATGGCCGCTCCGAATACTTGCTTCAGGTTCAACGTGACTGCGCAAGCAATCAGCTCTTGCTGGCCTCTGCCACCACCGAGGTGAACATCGGTGGCGACAGCCGGACCTCCTCCTGCGCCGTCCGCACTCTCAACGACGGCCGGATCGAGCTGAAAAAGACCTGTCCGGTAATCTCGTACGGACGCTTCGCCGATGCCATTCTGGTCACCGCTCGAAGAAATGAAGAAGCCGTCGGCAGCGATCAGGTTCTGGTCTATCTCCCCGCCGGAGACAATACGCTGAACAGAACTTTCGGCTGGGACGCGCTCGGCATGCGCGGCACCTGCTCCGAAGGCTTTGAACTCTCCGGAACAACTACGGCCGCCGGCGTTCTGGACGATCCGTTTGAAAAGATTTCCGCCGAGACCATGCTTCCGGCGGCTCATACCCTCTGGGCCTCGGTCTGGCTGGGGATGGCAACCCAGGCAGGCGGTCAGGCTCGTTCGGTGGTACAGAAAGCGGCCCGAAAGACGCCGGAGAACCCGCCGCCCTCGGCCCTCAGATTGGCGGAGCTAGAGGTCAGCCTCCAATCCATGACAGATCTAGTGCGGTCCGCCGTGCATCGCTACCAGCAGGCTTGGCAAGAGCCCAAGACTCTGGAAAGCCTGCAATTCGCCATCTCAATGAACACCCTTAAGGTCTCTGCGGCGGATCAAGTGCGGAAAATCGTCGGCGACGCCATGGTCATTGTTGGTATCGCCGGGTTCGCGAACCGATCACCGCTGAGCCTAGCTCGGCTGTACCGGGACAGCATAGCGCCTTCCATCATGGTCAATAACGACCGGATCTACCAGCACACTTCCACCCTGCTATTGGTTTCCCGAGGAGAACGATGAGCACCGTCCTAGACCAGCAACGGATCGAATTTGGCCAGAAACTGGTCGAGCACGGCTGGCTCATTCCCACCCTCGCCCGGGGAGTGAACGGTTTGGGTGGCGCGGCCGAGGCCGTGGTGACTGGATTGCAGACGCTGAGTTCCAGAATTGCTGGAGAGCAGGACTACCCGGCCCTGAACACTCTGCGTTTCCCTCCGGTCAACAGCCAGGAGCTGCTGAGCCGTACCGACTATGTGGCGTCCTTCCCGCAGTTGCTCGGCTTGATCAGCACCTTCTCTGGCGATAGCAAGGCACATGGTTCGCTGCTGGCTGCGGCAGCGACCGGAGAACCTTGGGAAGAACAACTGGACCCCAGCGGTTTTGCCCTGATCCCGGCGGTTTGTCACCCGCTCTATGCGCATTTAGAAGGCAGCACGGTGCGCGGCGAGTGCTATCAGCTCACCGGTGATTGTTTCCGAAATGAGCCTTCCGACGATCCGTTCCGGATGGTGGCTTTCCGGATGCGTGAGTACGTTGTGCTTGGCACCGAGGAGCAAGCCCGCGGGCACCGAGACCTCTGGCTTCGATTGAGCCAGGAATTACTGGAGTCCCTCGGCCTGCAGATCACAGTAGAGAGCGCCAACGATCCCTTCTTCGGTCGAGCCGGGCGACTCCTCGCCTCGGGTCAGCGCGAGGCCAAACTCAAGTTTGAGGTACTCACCGAGGTCTTCCCTGGGCACCCGACGGCGATCGCCTCCGGAAACTGGCACCAAAGCCACTTCGGCGAGAACTTCTCCATTACCGCGGAGGACGGCTCGGTTGCGCATAGTGGCTGCTTCGGTTTTGGGCTAGAACGGATCATGCTAGCTCTGGTTGCACGCCACGGCGTCGAGGTTTCAGCTTGGCCTTCAGCGGTGCGAACCGCGCTGGACCTCTGAAGCCGGGAGGGGCTCAAGATGCAGACCTCAACCAGCACAGCCATCACTGCATCGGCTCTGCCAACGCTCAATCCGGCAAACTTTCGGAAGCACCGCCTGCACCAGGAGGAGTCCGAATGGTCCAGCACTAACTGTTATCTGGATATCTGGATCGAGTTGCTGGCTTCACTCGACTTGGATCCGATTCCGGCGTTGGCCTGCGCATTAAGCTCAGAATTCGTCGGAGATCAGTGGGAATTCCTCAAGGTCCGCACCGAGGACCTTGAAAAACTCTATGGCATCCGTTTCGGTGAGTACGATACCTGGAAACCGCTATTGGACCACCTGGTCACCCAGTTGTCGGCAGGGAACCTAGCCATCGTCGAAGTGGATTCCTTCTATCTGCCGGATACCGAAGGCATCTCGTATCGGATCGAGCACACCAAGACCTCGATTGCCCCGACCCTGCTGGATCCGGTGGAACGGACACTCGATTATTTCCATAACGGCGGGCTCCATCGGCTCAGCGGCGAAGACTTCGACCATGCCTTGGGTGAAAAGTCCGCGGAGAGCATCGTTCCCCGTCCCTATGTTGATCTCATTCGGCTAGCCGGCTTGCGCCGTCCAAACCCTACCGAGTTTTTCGGCTTGGCTAAAGAGGTGCTGCGAAGCCACTTGGACCGGATCGCTCGTTCCGAGCAGGCAAACCCGGTGGCTCAACTGACCGCCTATATTGTCAGCAGCCAGGGCGAACTGGCCGGACTTGGGCTGGCCCACTTCCACCAGTTCAGCTTTGCCACCACCCGGCAGGCTGGGCTGAGTGCCATGCTCTCCGGCGAAGTCTGCTCCTGGTTTGCCGCCGCCGAACAAAATCCCGAGGCTCGCTCACTGCTCGAACGGGCCGCCGAAGCCTTCTTGGCTTGCAGCGCCGCGAGCAAGAAGCTGCAATTCCAGCTGGCTCGGACGGCAGCCGGACGGAATCCAGACTTACTCCCCACCACCGAGACGATGAACGAGCAGTGGAGCCTCGGCGTGAGCCTGCTGCGGGAATGGAATGCGGGAGATGTTTGAGCCCCCATCCACCGAGTTGTTGGCCGGGGCTCGCTGGACCTTGATCCGTTGCACCCCGGGTGCTGCCCAAGATCCGGTCGAGCTGGAAGCCCTGCCTGCCGAGCAAACTGTGCGCTTGCCCGCGCGGGCCCCGGGCACTGCGGCGGCATCCTGGCGCGACGCTTTCGGCATGGCCGCGGTCCAGCAACTCGATCCCGAAGCCTGGGATTGGTGGTTCCTGGCGGACTTTGAGATCGAGCCCGGAAGTAAGCCGGATTGGCGGCTGCACTCCGAAGGAATTGCCGGCTATGCCACGATCTGGCTGGACAATCAGCCGCGAGCGCAGAGTTCCGGAGGTTTTGACGAGGTGCGCTTTGACCTCCCATTAGCTCCAGGTCGGCACCGGCTAGCCATCCACATTCGCCCGCTCTCGTCGGTTTCGGTTCCCCGCAAGCCGCGGCCACGCTGGCGCAGCTCGCTGGTCTTCGATACGTCCTTGCGTTGGCATCGCACCCCCTTGATGGGCCATATTCCGTGGTTTGGTACGGCGAAGGTACTCGGCCCCTGGGCCGCTATTACCTTGCGACCCGAGCCTGGCTTCGAACTGAACACCCTACGGACCGAATTGGGCGAATCCTCGGCGCGGAACGCCGTCGGGCGGGTGATCCTTGGAGCCAGCGGCAAGCCAAGCAAGCGAGTTACCGTGAAACTGCATGACCCACTCGGCACCATGGTGCTGGAGGAGGAGCTGGAGCTGGCCAATAATGGCGCTGTCGAGACCGTTCTAGAGCTGGCAGACCCCCGGCGTTGGTTCCCGCACAGTCACGGCGAGCCCGAGCTCTACCAACTGCTGCTCGACGACGGCGAAACCCGGCAAAGCTTCCAGCTCGGCTTCCGTGAGGTACGAGTAGATCGCATTGGCGGCGGATTCGAGCTTTCGGTCAACGACGTGCCGATCTTTACCCGCGGTGTAGTCTGGGCTCCGCCGGATGCGCTGAGCTTGGCGGCAAAGGACGAGGACTATCGGCAGATCATCGATTCCTTGGTTCGCGCCGGGGTTAATATGATTCGGATCAGCGGCACGGGCGGCTACGAACACCCGAAGTTCTACCAGGAGTGCGATAAGCGCGGGATCTTACTCTGGCAAGACTGCATGCTGGCCACCCTGGACCCGCCGGAAGATGCTGATTGGCTGGCTCGATTCGGGGCAGAAACGGCGAGTTGGCTGCGCAGGCTCGCTCGCCATCCCTGCCTAACAGTGCTCAGCGGCGGAAATGAGACCGAACAGCAGCCCACTTTCTGGGGGCTTCCCCCGGACCGTCGCAGGATGACCGTTATTTCCGAGCTGATTCCTGCCCTGGCGGCGGAGCATCTACCCGGCGTGGTTCACGTTTCTTCAAGCCCGGGAGACGGAGATAATCCGATCGAGATCCGGCAGGGCGTAAGCCATTACTTCGGCGTCGGCGCCTATCAACTGCCGCTCACCGATGCCAGGACCTCGGGGGTCCGCTTCGCCTCGGAGGCACTGGCCTTTGCCAGCCCGCCGGAGCCATCCACCGTGCAGCGGCATTTTTCCCCGGTACCGAATGTGCCCCAGGAACCAGTTGGCTGGACGGAAGCGGTAGCCGCCGACCCGGGCGCCAACTGGACCTTCGAGGACGTGACCGCACACTACGCCGCGGAGTTCTTCGGAACCGAGCACGAGCCGAGCTGGGACCGACGAATGGACCGGCACCGAGCGGCGCTGCATCACGCCGTGGCGCAGACCATGGTTGAGTGGCGTCGGCCTGGCTCTGCCTGCGCGGGTGCACTGGTCCTATCGGCCCGAGATCTGGCACCCGGAGCTGGCTGGGGCGTGACCGACGTCGAGGGTAGGCCGAAATCGACCTGGTATGCGCTAAAAGCAGCTTGCGCACCAACCGCCTTGGCTTTCCACCCGGAAGACTTGAACGGGGTGGATCTGCATCTATTCCATGATCGGCCCGAGGCGCTGATAGGGACCCTTGAGGTGGCCGCGATTTCGGTCAGCGGACGTCGTTGGGAACCGGTGCGAGTCCCGGTTCAGTTGGCCGGTCGGGGTAGCCTGCGTTGGACCGCCGACGAGCTATTCGGTGGCTTCCGCGATCTGGATTACATTTGGAAGTTCGGTGAACGGGAATACGACGCCATCGAAGCCGTGTTACTTAATCCTGGTGGGAGAGAAATTGCGCGGACCGTCCGCTTGCTTGGCGGGGTGAGAAGAGAGCGAGTCGATACCGGACTGCGGGCCGAAGCCGGGCAAGACAACCACGGTAGTTACCTAGATTTGAGCACCGATTTACTGGCCAGCTTTGTCGCCATTGATCTGAGTGACCATGATCCAGAGGACAACTACTTTCATCTGGGTCCGAACAACTCTCGGCGGATCTATTGTCTTCCGCGGCCAGGAAGTACCACGGATTCCCTTGCCGGTACCGTGCGTGCGCTCAATGATTTATCGGCAACCCGTCAGATTCATCCGGCTCGTCCGGAGCAAAGCATCAGCTCGAAAGGAGCCTCCACATGACCGAACTGGGAGTGGCCAGCTGGATCCCCCTTCCGGATCGCTCGCTCTATAGCTGGGTTCATCGACCCCAGAATGGGGAAGCCAAAGGCGCGGTAGTGATCGCTCCGCCTTTAGCAAGGGAGCAGGTAATCAGTTACCGCACCCTGCGCATGCTCGCGATTGAACTTGCCAGGCAAGGTTGGGTTGCCATTCGCTTCGCCTGGACTGGCACCGGAGAATCCGCCGAAATGCCCGAGGGCGCCGACCCTGCTGCGCTCTGGAAAGAGGATCTTGCGGCAGTCACCGAATTTGCCGGCACCCTGGTGGGAACCGACCGGGTGCACGCGATTGGTCTCCGCGCCGGAGCAGCCCTGCTGGCCGCTACGGAGGCCCCTTTGCAGAGCAGGCTGCTCTGGGAGCCGGTGGGAGGAAAGATCTTCCTCCGCCAACAGTCGATGCTCAGGAATGTCTCCCTCGATCTAGCCACCGTTCCCAGCACGGTGGGAACCGAGCTGGGCGGCACCATCTACTTACCTCATCAGGCCAAGTCCCTGGCCAGTGTTGTCGATCCGGCGAAGCTGCCTGCCGATGCCTTGCCGACGGGCAGCCGGGTAGTGATCGAAAGGGATCAGGTGGTGGCCCGGAAAATCTATGCCGTGGCTTCACTTTTCGCCACCGTGCCACCAGAATCATTGCAAAGGTTGATTGAGCTGCTTCCTGGCACGGCGGAGTCCCGTCCGGTACCGGAGTGGACCCCGGTCTTACAGTCCGAAGTCAAAGTTCCGGGTTTCGATCAAGCCGTGATTGAAGAGATCCTTGAGGTCGGCACGAATAAACTTCCCGGGGTACTCAGCAGGCCGCTACAGGAGCTTCCAGAGGGCTCTGAGACGGTGCTGTTGGTCCCGGCCTCGGCCGAGCCTAAGGACGGCGTCACCGCGCTTTGGGTGCTCTCCGCCCGACGACTGGCTGCGCAGGGCGTGCCCACCATCCGTACCGAACGTCGCGGATCCGGGGATCTGGGTTGCCCCGATGCGGTGCGAGACCCCAATCCATACACCGCCGAAGCCGTCAACGATATTGAGCAGTCCGCGACCTGGCTGCACAAACGTTTCGGCGGGCCGGTCACCGGCGTTGGCCTTTGCGCCGGCGCTTGGCTAGTGGGGATGGCTAGCGAACACTCACCGATTGATCGCGTGCTGATGCTCAATAATGTGGCCTGGCGTGATCATCTGGGCTACTACCATCGGATTTACAACGAGCTCGATGTCGAAGAAATCCTGGCCGGGGAACGCAGATTGGTCGAGGGAACCGAGGTCAAGACCTTCAAATCCAGGGTCAAAACCTTGCTGCGCCACTTTGGTCCGTATCAAGTCTGGCTTGCCCTCGGACGGCGCGGAATGATCAATGTTCCGGAGGTCTTAATGGAGATCTCCTCTCGGCAAGCAGAGCTGATCATGCACGTCGGGGGTGACGATCATGGGCTCTTCGCCATGGAACGCGGGGAGCAAGGGTTGAAGCGGTTGCAGAAGTCCGGGCGGAAGGTCGAGCTAAACGTCGATCCCTCGATGGATCATGCCTTGCTGGGCTATACCTCTCGGGTGAAAGCCATCGAAATCATTGAGCGAACCCTGTTGCAGCATCCGGCGGAGCCTTCGGCCGTGCGCTAGCGGCCCTTAGGGGTGCGTGATTGCTTGGTATAGGGCGTGGTAGCTGGCCGCGGTGACCCGCTCGTCGAACTTCTCTTCGGCGAGCGCCCTGGCATTCTCTCGGGCTTGCCGGTAGTCCGTCGGTTCGAGGTCCAGGAGCTTGGCCAGGGCGGCGGCCAGTTGCTCTGGGTTGCGCGCCGGAACCAGATAATCGGGGCCGATAGCCAATTCGGAACAATCGCCGACGTCGGTCGTCACCACGGGCAGCCCGGAGCCGAGCGCTTCAATCCCGGCCATCGGCAACGCCTCATGGGAGCTGGAAATTACCATCCCCTTGGCTTGCTCCAAAAGCAGACCCACCTGAGAGACCGAGCCGTGTGTGGTGACGATATCGGCAACCTGATGGCGTACTAGCAGCTCCTGCAATTCCTGGTTGGCGGAATCGATGCCCAAACCAGCGCAGTCCAGCCTCACCTGAGGATGAGTCTTACTCAGTAATTTCAAGGCGGCGAACAAGTTGCCGTGATCTTTCACCTGATGCCAACGGCCCAGGTGTACCAAACGATCCCCCGGCGTTGCCGGATCATCGGAGCGGGTCTGGAGCAGGGTGCCATTGAAGATGGTCTCTGCTTTACGGCGGTAGCCAGAGGTACTGAGATAGTCGTGGGCCGAGGGAGAACAGGCCACCACCGCATCGAAGCGACCGCTGAGCCGTACCACTGCCTTGCGGACCAGTTGCGAGGCACCCCTGGTCTCATAGGAAGCGCTCGAGTGGACGGTGCTGAGGCGTGCGGCTTTCATCGGAGTCAGCAGACTGATCAGATCCGATTGCATAAGGTGCGAATGGATCAGGTCGATCCGACGCTCACGCACGATTCCGCGCAATGCGCGAATAGCCCCTAGCGGATTGAGATCCCGCTGTTTCATTCCGGCATAGGTCACCGAATCTGCGATCCGGGAAAATCTTGAAGAGAGCGCACCCTCGGTCATGAGTACCAGTAGGTGGAACTCATCGCCCGGACTCTTCTGCCGTCCGAGAGCTTCGATCAGAGTTTGCGCGCCGCCAGTCTCGGCGTCATTGACCACATGCAGAATACGCACTTTGCTCCTTATAGATTGCCTCACCGCAGACTTGTCCGCTCCTTTCAGCCGCCATGGCCGGAAAGGGACGGACAAGTACCACGAGTGATCTGCGTCGGTCAACGCCCAAGCAGAGGCCCCCAATTGACCCTGCTCGCAATGTTAAAGTGATGCAAGATTGAATATCGTGACGCAAAGAATCGGAAAATCTTTAAAATTCTTTATTTTGTCTCTTATTTGCCGCTCGGGGTGGCGCTGGGCTTCCGACAGCTGAGCTTCCCCGCGGTGTGATCTACCTTCTCGGCTTTGGTCAACGCGGAGAAACCTGAGGACAGGTAGACATCGACGCTATTATCGCTGCGTCCATCGTGCTGGTACTCCGTATTGGGCAGGTTTCGTTGCAGATTGAAGGCGGCGGCTTCACCCGCTGAACCGGAGACGATAACGGCTGCGCCACTACCAATTATTTTGCCGTCACCGATAGTTCCTACCTGATAGCCGCGCTTCTTAAGTTCGGCTGCCACCGAGGCGGCCAAGCCCGTCCGTAAGGTGCTATTGAAGACATTGACGGTGATGCTCAGATTGTCCAGGTATTCGAAGGTGCCGCTTGGGCAGCTCGTAGTGGCAGCCGCTGAGGAGGCCGGACTGGGCAGTTTGATCACGCCACGCCAGATCAGCAGGGCAAGGACGACCGCAACTACGAGGACGACAGCCAGGAACGAAATGGTGATTCGATGCAGCAAGTGCCATTTTTGACGGGCCCGCTCGACCTGCTCATCTTCGCTGAAAACCGTTTCTAGATCGTCGGCTACCACCACCCGATGGCCGTGATATTCGGCCCCTGGAGTGCCGCTGAACAAATGTTCGCCGCTGCGCTGGGCTCGTTCGGCCCGGGCAGTCGCCGCGCGCCGCCGTCGTTCCTCGCGCTGACGCTCGCGACTCAGTTTCCGAGGCTCCAAAGGCGGCCTCGGCGGGATAATCTGCGGAGGTCTCGGTTCAGTCATCCAAGACCAACACGCGGGCGTGCAGGACAGATCGTTGATGCAGGGCAGTGCGTACGGCGCGGTGCAGGCCGTCTTCTAGATAGAGCGTCCCGCGCCATTGCACAATATGCGGGAAGAGATCGCCAAAGAAGGTTGAATCCTCAGCCAGCAGAGCCTCCAGATCCAGGGTGCTCTTGGTGGTCACCAATTCATCCAGGCGCACCTGACGAGGGGCGACGCCGGCCCAATCTTTAGGGGTGAGGTAGCCGTGGTCAGGATAGGGCTTGGTATCGCCCACTGCTTTGAAGATCACGTAACCCACCCTAGAGAACTTATTCCGACAACTGAACTTATTCTGACCGTGGTTTGCTTGTTGTGGCCAAAAGGTTACGCCGCTTAGCGGCAGGAGAGGTCTTTATTTTGGTCTTGTGAAGACTAATATTCAGACCTAAAATGAAGGTATGCAAACGCTACCTCTATCCACTGTGAAGGCAAAGCTCTCCGAGTTGGTCGACTCCGCCTCTACCACCCACGACCAGGTAGTGATTACTAAGAACGGTCTACCCGCAGCAATCATCATTGGCACCGATGAATGGGAATCCCTCCAGGAGACACTTTTCTGGTTGTCGCAGCCGGGGATCCGCGAAGACCTTGCCCAGGCCCAGCGGGACATCACCGAAGGACACACCTACACCGAGGAACAGATCCGCCAGGAATTCGGCGTTTCCAAGAGGCAGGCGTCCTAAGCGGTGGCCTACGAGATTGTCTTCTCGGCCACTGCTCGCAGGGATCTTCGCAAAGTTCCACCGCGCATTGTGCCGGCAATCATCGAATTCGTTTATGGCGATCTCGCAAGGAACCCGCAGCGAGTCGGCAAGCCGCTTGAACGCGAACTCGCCGGCTTCCATTCTGCCCGTAGAGGGCCCTATCGAGTCATCTACTCGATCAACAACGAGAAGGTCACTGTCGAGTTGCTGCGGATCGATCACCGCGCCGATGTCTACCGAAACAGGTAATCAACCGCTGCGCTAGCTCTGCTCGGAACTCTGGGTGGCCGTGAAGCCTACGCCTTAGCCAGCTAGCGCCTTTTCAATGGCTTCGGAAACCTCGGCGGCGTCCGGCTCCACATTCGGCGCGAAGCGGGCCACAATCTGCCCCTCGGAGTTGATCAGGAATTTCTCAAAATTCCATTTGATCAGACCGGGCAGAATACCGTTTTTGAACTTCGTCAGCTCAGCGTAGAGCGGGTGCTGATCCTTGCCACGAACATCCGCTTTTTTACTCAGCGTGAAGGTCACCCCGAAGTTACGGCTGCAGAACTCCTGAATATCCTCATCGGTGCCCGGCTCCTGACCGGCGAACTGGTTACAGGGAACACCTAGCACCTCAAAGCCCTGATCACGGTACTTCTCATAAAGCGCCTCCAGACCCGCATACTGCGGAGTGAACCCGCACTGCGAGGCGACGTTGACCACCATCACCGTCTTCCCCTTGAACCGGCCGAAGTCAGTTTCAGTGCCATCGTTAAGGGTCAATTTGATGGGGTAGAGATCGGTCATCGGAGTGTCCTTTTTCGGCTTGTGCTTACGGTACTGGAACGCACTCCAGGCCAGGCGATATTCCCCCCCTCCATCCTGGCACGTTCTGCTGCAGGAAATATATCGCGAGTCTGCTCGGCTCCCACCGCCCCGCATGATTAGCTAGGGACATTCCAGAGTGAAAGTTGACCCCAATGACTATTGACCCGAGCCCCAATTGGTGGCGTCAGGCCGCGGTGTACCAGGTGTATCCGCGCAGTTTTGCCGATCAGAATGGTGATGGCCTAGGCGATTTGCCCGGCCTGACCTCACGGATTCCCTATCTGCAGCAATTGGGCATCGATGCCATCTGGCTCAGCCCCTTTTACCCCTCGGCGCTTGCGGATGGCGGGTACGACGTCGATGATTACCGCAATGTAGACCCGCGGCTGGGAACCCTGGACGATTTCGACACCCTGGTGGCCGAGGCGCATGAAGCCGGGATCAAGGTGATCGTCGATATTGTGCCGAACCACTCCTCGGACCGGCATCTCAGCTTCCAGAAAGCGCTGCGAGCGCAGCCGGGTTCGGCTGAGCGTGCGCTCTATCACTTCTATGACGGACAGGGCCCGGACGGTAGTCAGCCACCTTCGGATTGGGTCTCGCACTTCGGCGGCGGAGCCTGGACTCGGGTTACCGCGGAGATGGCCGACGGCGAGGCAGTCACCGAAGGTAAGCTCGGCGCACAGTGGTACCTACACCTCTTTGCTCGTGAGCAGCCGGACTGGAACTGGGAGAACCCGGAGGTCCGAGAAGACTTCCTGCACACCCTGAGGTTCTGGTCGGATCGCGACGTGGACGGTTTCCGGGTGGATGTGGCACACGCGATGGCGAAGGATATGTCGCTGCCCTTGCGCTCCAAAGTGGGTACCGAATCCTCGATTGGTGATGGCACGGATCCCTTGTATGACCGGGATGAGGTGCACTCCATCTTCGAAGGCTGGCGATCTGTCCTTAACGACTACGAACCGCCGCGCACTGCGGTGGCGGAAGCTTGGGTGTCTTTCCCCGAGCGGCAGGCGCTCTACGCTAGGCCCAGTGAATTGGGTCAAGCCTTCAATTTCGACCTGCTGCGCGCTGATTTCAATGCCGCAGAATTCCGTCAGATCATCGCCAAGTGCCTTGCGGAGGCCGCTGCCACTGGATCTTCCTCGACCTGGGTATTTTCCAATCACGACGTCGTCCGGCATGCCTCACGCTATGGCTTGCCCGCCGGGTTGAGCCTTTCCGGCGAAGATGCCTGGTTGATGTCCGACGGAACCCAGCCAGTTCTGGACCCTGCACGTGGCACGCGGCGAGCACGCGCAGCTACCCTTCTCATGCTGGCTTTGCCCGGTTCTGCTTATCTCTATCAGGGCGAGGAGCTAGGTCTTTTCGAAGTTGCTGATTTACCCTCAGAATCCCTGCAAGATCCAACGTGGGATCGCACCGGCCATCAACGCAAGGGCAGGGACGGCTGCCGGGTTCCGATCCCCTGGACCTCGCAGGGCAGCTCCCTCGGATTTGGTCCCGATGATGGCGCCAAGCCCTGGCTACCTCAGCCTTCCTGGTTCGCTTCCTTCGCTGCCTCCGCCCAGGATGGGGTGCCCGGTTCCTCACTGGAGCTCTATCGGGCTGCTCTCGCCGCTCGGAAAGCGCTGCAGGCCGAGGAGACGTTGGAATGGCTCTCCTTGCCGGAGAAGGCTTCCGGTGCCGAAGGATTGCTACATTTCCGCAGGCCAAACGGCTGGCAGTCGGTGACGAACTTTGGCAGCACTGCGGTGAGCATGCCCAGCGAAACCCTGGGTGCCGCCGTCATACTCGCCTCGGAACCGGGGCTGGCACCGGATACGGTGGTGGATTCTTCACTCATCTTGCCTGCCGAGACGACGATCTGGCTGCACCGCTAATCTGATCCCATGAGCAATCCCATCCGTCGTTGGCAAGCCGAGCTGAAGAAGACCTTTACCGGTCATTCCGAATCGCGGCCGGCCTGGGTGGAGCAGCTCGAGGAAGGCGAGGATGCCGGGTACTTCCTGCCAACTTCGGTGGTCTGGACCGTGCACTCCTCCATGACAACTATTGTGGCCGGGGTGCGGGCACTGCTTCTGCAGGCCCTGCATCCCGGAGCATTGGCCGGCGTTTGGGATCATTCGCGCTTCCGCGAAGACCCGCTCGGTAGGCTGGCGGGCACCATCCGCTGGATCTTCACGGTGACCTACGGTTCTACCGGTGCCGCTCGGGGAGCCTCGAAATGGGTACTGCGGCTGCACGAGTCCGTTCGCGGTAACTTCGTCGACGGCCACGGAGTTGCTAGGCCCTACTCGGCGGCCGACCCGGAGCTGCTGCGCTGGGTGCATATCGCCTTCACCGACGCCTTCCTCTCCAGCTATCAGGCTTATGGCTCCGGCCGCATTTCTGCGGACGATTATGTCCGCGAGTGGGCGGTGGCGGGTGAGTTAATGGAGGTCTCGAAACCTCCGCGCAGTGAGCTTGAGTTGCGTGAAGCCTTAGCGAAGTACGACGGCGAACTGCGGTCTGACGAGCGGGTGGCCGAAGTGGTGGCTTTCATCCGCCGACCCCCGCTACACCCCTCGATGCGACTGGGATACAAAGTGATTTTCGCTGCCGCAGTAGAAACTCTGCAACCGGAGCATCGACGGTTACTGGGCTTGCGGCGTTCGCGATTCTGGTGGCTACTCAAACCCGGAGTGCGAGTTTTGTTGGGAATTATCCGGCTTGCCCTAGGCCGGGTTGGCCCTTCCGAGCAGGCCGCTCTGCGAAGAATCAAGAGATTGCGGGCTACTGTCCCAGGCAATCCTTAAGCACGGCACGCTGGGTTTTCGCTGCGGCGGTATAGACCTCGCAACCTTTATCCGTCAGCATCACGTTCATGCTTCGACGATCATCGGTGCAGGCAGCCCGATCCACTAGACCGGCCTTTTCCAGACGGTCCACAATCCGGGAAAGCGCGCTCTGGGTGAGCGGGGAAACCAGGGTGAGATCCTTCATTCGGCAAGGTTCCTCGGTGTATTCCGCCAATAAGTCCAGGATTTCGAACTCGCTACAACCGATATTGAACTTGCTTTCCAGCTCGCGTTCAATCGCGTTCGACGTACGTAGATAGGCGTCCTGCACCGAGCGCCACTGCTCTACCAACCCGGCTTCAGCCTCAGAAACCGCGGCGCTGGAGTGCGCTCCAACAGTCTTCGTCATGACCGCCACTATACCATGATGAAGAATTATTTTCTAGATCATCTTTTTCCTTGTCATTCAATGATGCGTCATATAGTTTGGTCTCATGACCGCGACAGAACTCCTCAACAACGCATCCCCGCAAGGGACAGCGGAGGCGCAATCAACTTCTTCTAGCAAATGGTCGAGCCGGCAGGTCATGCTGCTGATCGTGCTCTGCACGGTGCTCGCCCTCGACGGCCTGGACGTCTCCATGGTCGGTGTGGCCCTGCCTTCGATGGGTCACGAACTCGGCCTGAACACGGAATCCCTGCAGTGGATCGTTTCGGGCTATGTTCTCGGTTACGGCAGCCTATTGCTGCTCGGTGGCCGGATGGCCGATCTGCTGGGCCGCCGTCGTATCTTCCTGATCGCCCTGACCGTCTTTGCGCTAGCTTCCTTGCTGGGCGGACTGGTCAACGATCCCACTCTGCTCATCGTGACCCGATTCATCAAGGGCTTGGCCGCAGCCTTCACCGCTCCCACCGGGTTTTCAATCATCACCACCAACTTCGCCGAGGGTAAACCCAGGAATCGAGCCATCTCGATTTACTCGACCTTTGGTGCCAGCGGCTTCTCACTGGGCCTAGTGCTCGGTGGTCTGATGACCACGCTGAGCTGGCGCTGGACCTTCCTGATCGCGGTGCCGATTGCGGCGGCCGCTGTACTGCTCGGCCTCAAATTCATCCCCAAGGACAGCCCGAGCGCAGAGGGCGGTCACGATATCGGTGGGGCGGTAACCCTCGCGCTAGGCATGCTCGGACTGGTCTATACCGTGGTGTCCGCGCCAGAAGTGGGTTGGGGAGCACCACAAACCATTATTGGCTTCGTGGTTTCCGCCCTGATCCTGGCCGCCTTCGGGGTGATCGAAACTCGGGTCAAGCATCCCCTGATCCGCTTCGGCATTCTGCGCCAAGGCTGGGTAGCCAAGGCCAATCTGAGCATTATCGGACTTTTCGGCTCCTACCTGAGCTTCCAGTTCATCCTGACCATGTACCTGCAGAATGTGCTGGGCTGGTCGCCACTGGGAATGGCTTTGGCCCTGCTGCCGACTGGGTTGATCGTGATGGGCAGTTCACCCTTTGCCTCCAAATTGATCGACCGGATTGGAGCCACCCGACTGATCGTGGCCGGGCTGATCGCACTCACCCTGGGCTATGTACTCTTCCTGCGAGTGGGAACCAGCCCGAACTATGCGGCGGACATCCTGCCCTCGGTAATCCTGCTCGGCATCGGCTTCGCACTCGGCTTCCCCTCGATTAATGTGCAGGCGACAGCAGGGATTGACGACGACGAGCAGGGCTTGGCCGCCGGATTGATCCAGACCAGCAGCCAGGTAGGTGCGGCTCTGGTATTGGCTGTCACAACAGCGATTGTCACCGGCTCGCAGGCCGCGGCTTCGGACACCGGTCCGGCTGCGATGCTGGATACCTTCCGTCCCGGCTTGATCCTGAGCGCGGCGGTGGCTCTAGCTGCTTTGCTGATCGCTGCTGCACCGCAACGGCGTCGCCACCAGGATAAGGTCCTGGCCGAATAGCGTCCTGGTTTCGGCTCGCGCCGATTATCCGGTGGAGCCCGATTCGCGCGGATTCGCGCGGTGGAGCCCGCTGAGTCCGGTAACTCGTTGGGACTTGATGAGCAGGTCCCAACGAGTGTGCCAACTGACTGGGACCAGTTCAACCGACATCCGTTCCACCAGCACTGCCGAAAGGAAGAACTATGACCAACCGTCATTTTGTTTTCATCGAAGGTAGCTCTCGCTCGGAGGGCAATACGGCGGCCCTGGCGCGAAGAGCCCAATTGCATTTGCCGGCGGGAACAAGCTCCGAGTGGATCAGTCTCGCCGAGCTTCCGCTCCCCGACTTCGAAGATCCACGAAGTCCCGGCAGCACTCCGCCGATTTACCCGGATGGCAATGAGGGTTTGCTTTTAGCTGCAACCTTACGAGCAACCGATTTGGTCATCGCCTCACCTCTTTATTGGTACACCATTTCCGCGCCGGTAAAACGCTATTTGGATTACTGGTCTAATTGGCTAAAGATTCCGGGCCTAAACTTTCGTCGCCAAATGAGCCAGGGAGCACTTTGGGGAATCACCGTTGGACACACAGATGATGAAAGTAAAACCGAGGGCCTGGCTACCAGCCTCCGATTTAGCGCGGAATACCTGGGTATGCAATGGGGCGGCTTGCTCTACGGCTCGGGTGGATATCCGGGTGAGATTTTGCAAGACCAGAACGCACTGCAAGGCGCTGAGCAATTCTTCGCCCGAAACTTGATGCCACTCGGTTAGTCCTCCGTCGAGGAACTATTTCTTCGGCTCGCAAGCAATTCCATCGTGATCGCCATCAAGCCCGCTCCGATATCCCGGCTGATTTGCATACAACGGAGCGGCACCTGCCTGACGAACCGCATCGCAGTTCTTGTAATAAACGGTGCTTGGTGCCGGAGCCGTTACTGGAGCGGGCACCGGTACAGGTTTGGGTGCAGGTGCTGGCTTGACCAGGGGCACAGGGGCCGGAACCGTGGGCTTCGGCGCGGCCGCCGCCGGAGTCGGCACGGTAGCTTCGGGAGATTTCACCGCGACCGTCGTTGGTGCGGGAACCACTGGCTTGAGTGTCGCCGTCGGGCTAGGTTTCGGAGTCGCAGAAGGGGCAATTACGCTCGGCTTCTCGGTGGAGGCGCTATCCGATGAGGAGGCGGTCGGCGTACTCGCGGCATCGACCGGAGTGATCTTTGGCGGCGCGGACAACCCGATCAGAACAGCCCCCACAACGAGCGTGGCGAATGCGGCACCCAAAACCGCCCCCGCCCGGCCGCGAGACTTCATCCAGGCCCAATTCCCGCGGCCGAAAATAAGAACCACCAGCGCGATGATGATAGTCAATAAACTGAAAACCAAGAGGAATCCGCCAAATCCTCCGCCCAAGCCCAGAAGTGAAAAAAGAGAAACTATTCCCAAAATGACCCAAGGTACCGCCCTGTGCCCACCGGAAGCTTTGGGAGCTGGAGCAGATTCAGCTGCTGCCGGGAGATAGTCCGGCGAACCATAAGAGTTCATTTTTTCCATTCTTTACTTATCGTTGATCGAATTGTACTGCGAATGTCGACCCCCGGAATCTAAAACCCGAAAACCGCCCGTGAATATCGTTCGGTGAAAATTCAGGAAGGGTGATTACGCTGGAGGAACCCGACGAAAGGTTTCAACCGTGCAGATCGATCTCTCCGGCAAAACAGCACTTATCAGCGGATCCACCCAGGGCATTGGCCTCGCAATTGCCCTGGGCCTGGCTGGCTCCGGCGCCAAGGTGGTAGTGAATGGAAGGCGTGAGGTTGCGGTGGCGAGTGCCGCCGAAACGATCCGTTCCAGCGTTCCCGGGGCCGACGTCGTCGAGCTGGCCGTGGATATCGCCACCGAGGAGGGGGTGGCTCAAGCCCTGAAGCTGGTGCCCGAGGTGGACATCCTGGTCAATAACTTGGGCATCTTTGGAGCCAAGGAAGCTCTTGAGGTGAGTGACGAGGAGTGGCGGCAGTATTTTGAGGTCAATGTGCTGGCTGCGGTGCGACTAACCAGAGCCTATTTGCCCGCCATGATCTCCGCTGGCTGGGGCCGAGTGAGCTACATCGCGAGCGATTCCGCCATTGTCACCCCGGTGGAAATGATTCACTACGGGGTTTCTAAAACTGCTCTGCTGGGAGTTTCCCGAGGCTTCGCGAAAGCGGCCTCGGGCACCGGCGTCACGGTGAACTCGGTGATTGCCGGGCCTACACATACCGGCGGAGTCGAGGACTTTGTCTACGAATTGGTAGATAAGTCGCTCCCTTGGGAGGAAGCCCAGCGCGAGTTCATGCGCCTGCACCGGCCTCAGTCCCTGATTGGGCGCCTGATCGAGCCCGAGGAGATCGCCAATCTGGTGGTCTATCTCTCCTCTCCGCTCGCCTCCGCCACCACTGGTGCAGCGGTTCGGGTGGATGGTGGTTATGTGGACTCGATCCTGCCCTAGGCTATGGGAATGACGAATTGGACGACGGCGGAGATCGCCGATCAGAGCGGCAAGACTTTCATTGTTACCGGCGCGAACAGCGGCTTGGGCGAGGTGACCGCTCGGACTCTGGCGGCAAAGGGTGCGCATGTGATCCTGGCCTGCCGGAATCTGGCCAAGGGCGAAGCAGCTGCTGCCGGCATGTCCGGATCAACCGAGGTCCGTCATCTCGATTTGTCTGATCTCTCCTCTGTGGCGGAATTCGCCGCAGGCGTTGAGCAGGCGGATGTTCTGGTAAACAACGCCGGACTCATGGCTGTGCCGGAGGGACGTACCGCCGATGGTTTCGAAATGCAGTTCGGCACCAACCATCTGGGGCATTTCGCCTTGGCCGGACGCCTGCTGCCGAAGCTCCGCGACCGCGTGGTCGTGTTGTCCAGCTCTGCACATAACTTCGGCAAGATCGCTCTCGACGATCTGAACTGGGAGAGCCGTTCGTATAAGCGCTGGGCGGCTTATGGACAGTCCAAATTGGCTGATCTCATGTTTGCTTACGAGCTGCAACGCCGTTTAGTATCCACCGGTTCCTCGCTGCGGGCGGTGGCCGCCCATCCCGGTTACGCGTCCACAGAGCTGCAAGGCAAAACGGAGTCTTTCCAGGATCAGCTAATGTCCTTTAGCAATCGGCTCATCGCACAGCCTGCGGAGATGGGTGCGCTGCCGAGCCTCTATGCGGCCACCGAGCCGTCCGTTCCCGGCGGAGCCTTCATCGGCCCGGACGGTTGGGGGCAACTGCGTGGCTACCCGAAGCAGGTTGGCTCCTCCAAAGCGAGTCACGATGAAGCCGTTGCCCGGCAATTGTGGCAGCGCTCCGAAGAACTCACCGGAGTCAGCTTCCCCTGATTCTTGTTGGGGGTCTGCGTTCCCTAAAGAGTCCGAAGCTGTAGCGACTTCGTTTCCTTGAACCGCTCGCCTTCCCCTTGAGGCAGGCCCCACTGACCCGGACAACTCGCTGGGTTCTGCTGCCCAGTCCCAATCAGTACGCCGACTCGCTGGGACCTGGGACTCGCTCAACACAAAGAGCCATGCAAAAAGCCCCTGATCATCGAAATGATCAGGGGCTTTCGCGGAGGATGGGGGATTTGAACCCCCGAGGGCGTTAACCCAACACGCGTTCCAGGCGTGCGCCATAGGCCGCTAGGCGAATCCTCCTTAGCAACCTCCACGGCACCGCACTAGGCGGAACAATAGAAGAGCAGACTTTAGAATACCCGACCTCGACGGCCTCAGTGAAATCCCGGCCAGAAAGCGGGGCTAAAGCCTCGGTTCGGTATGGCGTCCAGCTTCCAGTAGAATGGACGGCAGCCCCTCGTGTGGCGTTATCCTGCGAACTCCCCCAGGACCGGAAGGTAGCAAGGGTAAGTAGGCTCTAGCGGGTACACGAGGGGTCCTCCAGTTTAAGGAGCGCAGTCAATCCAATGATCCCCGCAGGCCGTTTCGCGCCCAGCCCTTCCGGTGATCTGCACCTGGGGAATCTGCGCACCGCAGTGCTGGCCTGGCTCTTCGCCCGGCAAACCGGCCGCCGTTTCCTACTCCGCATCGAGGATCTGGATCGAGCCCGTTCCGGCGCCGAAACGGCACAAATTCGGGATCTACAGGCCCTGGGTCTCGATTGGGACGAAGCACCCACTCGGCAGAGCGAACGCACCGAGTTCTACTCCGAGGCGATTGACACCCTGAATAGTCAAGGGCTGCTCTACGAATGCTTCTGCACCCGGCGGGACATCTCCGAAGCTGCATCCGCCCCGCACACCGTCCCCGGCCAGTATCCGGGAACCTGCCGTAACCTCAGCGAGGCTGAAAAAGTCCGACGACGGCGTGACCGGCCTGCCGCGCTCCGCTTACGTGCCGCCGTCGAACGCTTCACCATCCGCGACCTGCTGCATGGCAGCTACACCGATGCCGTGGACGACTTCGTGGTGGTCCGCAATGATCGCGTGCCCGCCTACAATCTGGCGGTGGTGGTGGATGATGCCGCGCAGGGTGTGGACCAGGTGGTCCGTGGCGATGATCTACTCAGCTCCGCTCCCCGACAGTCGTATCTGGCGAAGCTCCTCGGCTATCCCGAACTGGAGTATGCCCACGTTCCGCTCGCCCTGAATTCTTCCGGCCAGCGGCTTGCTAAACGAGACGGCGCGGTCACCCTGTCGCAACTGGGCGTTAATCGCAGCCGGGAACTGATTTTTGCCTCGCTCGGACTGCCCGCCTCGCTGCCGGAGGCCTTGAAAGCCTTTGATCCCCGTCTACTCCCGCGTGGACCTTGGATTTTTTCGGAGCGGGCGGAGGACGATGGACTCGGCAATGATGAAACTGTCGGGCGCAGCCACTAAGGTTTCTTAAGTGACCACAGCTCTTTACCGCCGGTATCGCCCAGACACGTTTGCGGACGTGATCGGTCAAGAGCATGTCACCGAACCGCTCATGACGGCGCTGCGGAAGAACCGGGTCAATCACGCCTATTTGTTCTCCGGGCCACGTGGCTGCGGAAAGACCACCTCTGCCCGGATTCTGGCTCGTTGCCTTAATTGTGCACAGGGCCCTACCGACACCCCTTGCGGAACTTGCGATAGCTGCGTTGGCTTAGCTCGCGGCGGCTCCGGAAGCCTCGACGTGATCGAAATCGACGCGGCCAGTCACGGCGGTGTCGACGACGCCCGGGACTTGCGGGAACGCGCCACCTTCGCTCCGGTGCGGGATCGCTACAAGATCTTTATCATCGACGAAGCGCATATGGTCACCAGCGCTGGATTTAACGCCTTGCTGAAGATTGTCGAAGAGCCACCGGAACACATTAAGTTCATCTTCGCCACCACCGAGCCGGACAAGGTGATCGGCACCATCCGATCCCGCACTCATCATTACCCGTTCCGGCTGGTTCCGCCGGAACCACTGATGGCCTATCTGAATCTGCTCTGCGAACAGGAAAACGTCCCGGTGGCCCCGGGCGTGCTTTCGCTGGTGGTCCGGGCCGGCGGCGGTTCTGTGCGTGATTCGCTCTCTGTGCTGGATCAGCTGATGGCCGGAGCCGGTGAACGAGGTCTGGACTACGAACTTGCGGTGTCGCTGCTCGGCTACACCCATGCTTCTCTGCTGGACGATGTAGTGGATGCCCTGGCTGCTTCCGATGCTGGCACGGTCTTCCGGGCGGTGGATCGAGTGGTCCAGACCGGCCTGGACCCCCGTCGCTTTGTCGAAGATCTGCTGGAACGCTTCCGCGATCTGATCATCGTCCAGGCCATGCCGGAGAGCGCTCGGGCGATTCTGCGCGGTATGCCTGAGGATCAGATCGCCCGGATGCAGACTCAATCGACCCAATTGGGCCGGGCTGAGCTCTCCCGAGCGGCCGATGTGACCAATAATGCCCTCACCGAGATGACCGGGGCTACCTCGCCGCGGCTGCACCTGGAACTGCTCTGCGCCCGGTTGTTATTGCCTGGCGCGGATCAGAGCGAACGCGGCATCACGGCGCGGGTGGACAGGATAGAACGCAGGCTCTCCTACGCTGCCCCTGCCGCCGACAATGCTGCAGTACCAAGCATCGAGGCTCCCGCTCCCGTCATTCAGGAGCGTCCGAGCGATCCATCGGTAGCCGAAAGGCAGCCGGCAGCTTCGGAAGTTTCGCCCTCCGCACCGAGCCCCGCAGTAGCGACCCCCAACACTCCAGTGGACGATGGTTGGGGATTGCCTGAAAACCCCCAGCCGGCTTCTACCCCCATCCGGGAACCGGAAAGAGCTCCAGAACCGGCACCCAGCTCCGCCCCAGATACTATCCCCGGTCCAAGCCAGGCTCCTGCCCCGAGCTCCGCCGCAGACCCCACATCGCAATCGGCTTCACAACCGGCTTCGCGAGCAACCTCGCAGCCCAGTAGTGAGGCGGCGGATGGCATCGATATGTTGCGCAGGGCTTGGCCGGACGTGCTCGATCAGCTGACCAAGATCAAACGTTCCAGCTGGGCTCTGATCGCGCCTAACGCCGTGCCGCAAAGTTTCAATGGTCAAGAATTGCAACTGACTTTCAGCACCGAGGGATTGGCCATGGCCTTCACCCGCGGGGAACATTCTGTCAATCTGCGGGCCGCAATCAAGGCAACCCTGGGCATCGATTGCCAGATCTCGGCTGGCAGCGGCAACATCGCTCTCACTGAGTTCTCCCCACAAAGCTCGGGGAGCGCTGCGCCAAACCCAAAAGACCTGACTGAACCCGAGGAACCCGTCCGCGAAGAAGCCCCACCCTTCGAGGACCCCCCGGAACCGGAAAATCCACGCGAACAGGTCTGGCAGCGACCGGTCCAAGAGCCGCAGCGTCAGCACGCCCCCGCGGTGGAGGACCGAACCCAAACCGCACCGGCACCGAGCACCTTCCGGCCGACCGCTCCCCCGGTCGCGGAACCTGGTTGGGGCGATTTGGGGCAAGCCCCCGACTGGATCAGCGGTTCCGGGCAGCCAGATTCAAGCCAAGAAAGCCCTGCTCAGCAACCGGATTCCCAGGAGCCGAGCCAAGAGGAATCGCCCCGGCAGAGCGCCACTCAGGCCGGTGCTGAGCTGCAGTCCAGCGCAAAGGAGCCTGGGGACGGCAACGGTCCCAGTCTTTACCAGCGTTTGCGTCAGCAAGCACAAGCAGCGGAGCCGGAAGAACCCGAAGCCCCCACAGCTTATGTCGAGGACATTCCGAGCGCCGATGATGAGACCATTGAGGAATCCGGGCTGGTCGGTCGAGCTGCGGTGGAACGCATTCTTGGCGGACGACTGATCGAAGAGCGGCCGCTCAACCGGCCCTGAGGAGAGTAAAAGTGTACGAAGGCGCAGTTCAGGAGCTCATTGATGAGCTGGGAAGGCTGCCTGGAATAGGCCCGAAGTCCGCGCAACGACTGGCTTTCCACATTCTCGAGGCTGATCCGGAAGACATGAAGCGTCTGGTCACCTCGATTGTCACAGTCAAGGAGCGAGTCAAGTTCTGCAGTATCTGCGGAAACGTCACGGAAGAGGACACCTGCAGCATCTGCCGGGACCCGCGTCGCGATCCCACCGTGATCTGTGTTGTGGAGGAGTCCAAGGACGTGATCGCTGTGGAGCGCACCCGTAGTTTCCGCGGCCGCTATCACGTTCTAGGCGGCGCCATCAATCCCATTGCCGGGATCGGCCCAGACCAGTTGCGCATCCGGGAATTGCTGAATCGACTTAGCGACAGCCAGATCGAAGAGATCATCATCGCCACCGACCCCAATCTAGAAGGCGAAGCGACAGCCACTTATCTGGCCAGAATGCTCAAGACCATTGGTATCGCCGTCACCCGGCTCGCCTCCGGCCTACCGGTGGGCGGCGACTTGGAGTATGCGGATGAGATCACCCTGGGCCGCGCCTTCGAAGGCCGCCGCAACGCGCTGAGCTAGCGTCTGACCCGGAAGCCGACGAAACAAGCCAGATAACGCAATATTCCTCAGCCAATTCACCTGCACAGGTCGGTACCGATAAGCTGAAAGGACTTCCCTCGATCTTTTAGGAAACTAGCACCATGGCTTTGATCGTTCAGAAATATGGGGGGTCCTCGGTTGCTGACGCCACCGGGATCAAGCGGGTTGCGCAGCGCGTGGTTGCCAGCCAACAAGCCGGGCACGCCGTCGTCGTGGTGGTCTCTGCGATGGGCGATACCACCGATGAATTACTTGACCTGGCCGCGCAGGTCTCGGAGCACCCCCCAGCCCGGGAACTAGACATGCTGATGACCGCCGGCGAGCGGATTTCAATGGCGCTGCTGGCAATGGCGATCAGCGGTCAGGGCGCCGTGGCTCAGTCATTCACCGGTAGCCAAGCCGGCATGATCACCGATAGCATCCACGGCAAAGCCCGGATTATCGACGTCGATCCGCACCGAGTGCGTACCGCCCTGGACAAAGGACATATCGCTATCGTGGCCGGTTTCCAGGGGATGAGCCGGAGCACCAACGAGATCACCACCATGGGTCGCGGTGGCTCGGATACCACCGCAGTTGCCCTCGCCGCCGCTTTGGACGCCGATGTCTGCGAGATCTACACCGATGTTGATGGCGTCTACACCGCAGATCCGCGAGTGGTACCCAGCGCCCGGAAGATCGACAAGATCTCCAGCGAGGAAATGCTGGAACTGGCGGCCTCCGGAGCCAAGATTCTGCACTTGCGTAGCGTCGAATATGCCCGACGCTTCGGCTTACCCATCCACGTCCGCTCCTCCTTCAGCGATCAGGAAGGTACCTGGGTGCTGCCCAGCGAACCCGCGCGGACCATCAAAGAAGGAGTCGCCTTGGAACAGCCCATTATCTCCGGCGTTGCACACGATCGGTCCGAAGGTAAGGTCACCGTGGTCGGCGTGCCCGATATTCCTGGCAAGGCCGCCGATATCTTCGGAATCATCGCCTCCGCACATTCAAATATCGACATGATTGTGCAGAACATCTCCACTCATGGTTCCGGCCGCACCGATATTTCCTTCACCCTGCCAATGGTCGAAGGAGCAGATGCCTTGCAGGCACTCAAGGATGCCCAGGCTTCGGTGGGATTCGAGGATCTGATCTATGACGAGGAGATCGGCAAACTCTCCCTGATCGGCGCTGGGATGCGTTCACATCCCGGGGTTTCCTATAAGTTTTTCAAGGCTCTTTCCGATGCTGGGGTGAACATCGACCTGATTTCCACCTCGGAAATCCGGATCTCGGTGGTAACCCGAGCCGATCTGCTAGATACCGCGGTGCGCGCCGTGCACCAGGCCTTCGATCTGGACGGCACCGAAGAAGCCACCGTCTACGCTGGAACCGGGCGCTAAGCACTCTCCTCCGCACCGGCGTCCGGCCCTCCGCTGCGCCGGGTAAGTTCGGGTGAGTCTCGGATTGGTACGGTTTTACGGGTGAACCCGAGGGTGACAGACGAGCTCACGAACTACGAAGGAGACAGACCGTGGAAGAGATCCTGCTGCTCTTGGTTGGGGCGCTGGCGGTAACCGTCGTCGCGAGGAAACTGGGGCTGCCCGCACCACTGCTGGTCACCGCGGTAGCCCTCGGAGTCTCTTTTATCCCCGGGGTAGATTTCGAGATCGATCCCGAAAGCATCCTGACCATTGTGCTGCCTCCGCTGCTCTTCTCTGCCGCACTGGACATCTCCTTCCAAGACTTTGCCAACTCCCTCCGGCAGATCAGGAGGCTTGGCATCATGTTGGTCATCCTCACCGCCATTGTGGTCGGCGGGGTGGCCAATATTTTGGTGCCAGACCTCACGCTCCCTGCAGCGCTCCTGATCGGAGCTATTGTGGCACCGCCGGATGCCGTCTCAGCCACCGCAATAGGCAAGAAACTGGGCTTGCCCCGCCGGGTAATGACCGTCCTCTCGGGTGAAAGCCTGATCAATGACGCCGCAGCATTGACGCTCTTCAAACTCTTCCTGGTCACCGTGCTGGCCGGTGCTAGTAATTTTGACCAAGGCCTTATCGGCCAAGGCCTCTTGCTGCTGCTGGTTAATATCGTGATCGGCGTCGGCTTCGGCTTGCTCGTGGCTTTTGTCGTTCAGTTCATCCGAGAACGCGTCAACGACTCTCTGATCGAAACCGTGATTGGCTTATTGGCGCCCTTCGTTGCCTATATTTTCGCGGAGCAGATTCATTTCGAACTGGGTGGTCTGGAATATGGTGGCTCGGGTGTGTTGGCCGTGGTCGCGGCCGGTCTGTCGCTGGGCTACAACGCACCCAAGGGCAGCTACACCATGCGCTTGCAGGAACAACCCATTTGGGCCTCCGTTGATGTGCTGTTGGAAGCCTTCGTCTTCGCCTTGATCGGTCTGCAATTCAAGAAGGTTATCGAGGACGCAATAGCCAGTCCGCACGGCCTCGGGTTTAGCCTGGGGGTAGCATTCATCCTGCTCGCGGTGACCATCCTGGTGCGTCCGGCCTATGTCTTCTTCAGCTACTACCGGCGTCGAACGCCCCGAGCCATCCGACGCCAACAACGCCGCGGCCGAATAGAACAGCAGATGAGCTGGCAGGACCTCACCGTAATTTCCTGGACCGGTATGCGTGGTGTGGTCACCCTAGCCTCCGCAGCGACGGTGACCGGCCTGGCCGCCCAAGGTGCTGATATTCCGGCGCAGGACATCATCTTCCTCACCGCTTTCGTGGTGACCATCGGAACCCTGCTGATCCAGGGAGTCACGCTGCCCTTCGTGATCAGGTGGCTCAAGGTCACCGATCCGGACCAAGCTAAGCGCGATGCCGCCGCCGAGCGCGATTTGATTACCAAGACCTACCAGGTGGCAATGGAAGAGATGAAGCCACAGTGGGAGCAACTTGCCGAGAAAATTGGTAAGGAGAAGGCGCAGAAGTTCCTGGAGCGAATCCAGTTCGCCGCGACCGCTCAGTTCCAGGCTCAGCAGGCCGACGAGGAATTGGAAGAGGCCGCGAGCCAGGAGGAGGCTGCTGCCAGGACCTCGCAAGGTCCATCGGCACAACAGCGCAAGGAGTTCGGCAAGCTGATGAACGATATGCGGCGCAAGCTCAATGACGTCCGCCGCGAGGTGATCATCCGGGAGCGCGATGCCGGAAACCTGGACGAAGAAGTGATGCGCACCGTACTAATGGAACTCGATACCGAGGCTTTTGCAATGGATAAATCCTGGCAGAACAGGATGCGCTCTTAATCGCGGGCCCTCGCGGAGCGCCCCGAAACCATGCTGTGACCCGCGCGAGTTCGCGGGTGCCTCTCGGGTTCGCGGGGTTTAGCGGGCGAACCCGAGAACGACAAGCGAACTCGCGCTTGGTAGCGAGCGCTGGGATACTGGGAGTATGGTCCGAGTTCTGAGTGAAGCCGAATGGCTACCGCTTGCCCGGGCCCATGAGGCTCGAGTGGATCGTTATGCGGAACCCTATTTACGGCGGCGCTCGGCCGCGAAGCCGCACCCGGTAGAGGACTTCCTGTTCACCTATTACACCCTCAAACCGGGGCAGTTGCGCCGTTGGCACCCTGGCAGTGCCGTGGTTCTGCTCGGCGAGGCGGCGCTGGAGCGGCTGAAGTGGAAGCATTACCGTTCGGTGTCCGACGGCGAGCGGGCAGCTTTGGCGCTGAGCCCGACTGAGCCAGGGGTCGCCGTCGACACCGAAGGTTTCCTCGCCGACCGGAGCGCCGCCGTCGACTTTGCCCTACTCATCCTGGCAAAAACCGCGAGCCGACCAGCCCAATTCGGCTGTTTCGGCCTGCACGAGTGGGCCATGGTTTACCGCAGCGCATCGAACGGAGTGCGGCACGATTATCTGGATTTACGCTTGGGAGCCGCCGCCACGGATCAAGTGGTGGAGAGCAACCGCGTGCGCTGCTCGCACTTTGACGCTTTCCGTTTTTATACCCCGGAGGCAATCCCGCTCAATGAATTGCAGCCGAGCCGGGAGAATCAGCGGGACCTGGAACAACCCGGCTGCCTGCATGCCAATATGGACCTCTATAAATGGACTTACAAATTGCTGCCGCTGCTTCCCAGCGAGTTGTTGATGGACGCCTTCGAACTGTCTTGGCGGATCAGGGCCATGGATATGCAAGCCTCGCCCTATGCTTTGGCCGAGTGGGGGTATTCGCCGATCAAAATCGAAACCCCGGAAGGCAAGGCTGAATACGTCGGCTTGCAGCGTGGCTTTAGCCAGGAGTCTGCCGAGCTGCGGTCACGGTTGCTGCACGATCTGCGGTCCCGGCTACCGGAGCGGGCGGCTCGGGCTTAGGCTGGGAACATCCGAAGGGAGCCTCTGATGGCTAGACGACGAACCCCATCGGTACCGGCCTCACCGTTGGTGCTGACGCTGCTGGCCCTCTTGGCATTGTTCTTGGTTTCGTGTGCCCCATCGTCGAACTCCAATACCCCGAGTTCGACCTCCAACCCACCGGCGAGCGCCAGCGAGACCTCCCTTACTATCGAGGTCAAAGCCACTCCAGAATCCAACTCTTCATCAAGCGTTTTGAACTGTACCGGGGCAAAGTCCCTCGACGGCTCGACGGTGAAGCTAGCCGATGCGGCCTGCGCTGCCCTCGAAAAAGCCGGACCGGGAATTTTCCAGGCACCTATCACCCCGCAGTCGTGCACCATGCAAATGGGTGGACCGCAGACAGCCAAGGTCAGCGGAACTTTTCATGGCTCCGTGGTGGAGAAGACCTTTGATCAACACGACGGTTGCGCCATCGCCGAGTGGAATCAGTTGGCACCACTCTTTGGTTCGGATGCTGCGGATGGCAAGCTGTAATCCGGTCCGAAAAGGTCTTGCCCAGCTCCTGCTTCGCTGCCATGATTAGCATAGTGAAAACATTTCAATGTTGAACTAAATCAAGCCATGCGGAGATTCAGAGACGGCAAGGAGCATCATGGGACTGTTCGATCGAGCCAAGAACGCCTTCGGCGGCGGAACCGACGACTGGGCAGCGCAGGCGAAGGCGGCTCAGGAATTAGCCGGTCAGCACCTGCGCGATGCTGGTTACACCGATGGCAGCGCCGTCACCATGGCCAACGCGGGGCAGGTCTCCGGCCAAATGCAGGCAGACCACGATGTGCTGAATGCCTACGGGCAGGAACTCAACCGGATCATTGCGATTGGAGCCACCGGAAGCTCGGTGGTCACGGACTTAGTGGACACCGGGGATCGCACCGCCGGAAACCCCTGGTATGAGCTGGAAGTTCAGGTCACCCTTCCCGGCGCCGAGCCGTATACGGTGCGCAAGCGGGAGATGGTTCCTGCTCAGTTCCTCGCAAATTACGCGGTGGGGACTACGCACGAGGTCAAGGTCGATCCCGCGGACCCGAAGAGCATCGCGCTCACCAGTTAGGAGCTCCGATGGGTGTTTTGAGGGATTTTTTCCGTCTGGCTGATGCGGGAATGCGACAGCGGGAAAGAACGGATTGGCGGGAAAACCTCCGTCAATCCGCAGACCTGGCGGAGCAATTCAGCAATACCCCCGAAGCCTATGGCGTCTCCGAAGCGAACCCCTTCAAAAACCTGACGCTCTACGCGAGCATGATCCAGGGCAATGGCACCGTGATCTCTCTGAACCAGACCAGCCAAGCTCCGGACGGCACCCCGATCTATACGGTCGAACTGGAGCTGAGGTTCCCGAATCAGGCACCCTATCGATCGAACTACCGAACCATGATCGCGCTCAGTGCCCTGCCAGGCTGGCAACCGGGTGCCATGTTCCCTTTTCGGGTCAGTCCCGACGATCCGAATGCACTCATGCTCGGCTAAGAATGTTCCAGTGCAAATGCCCGGTAGAATGGTGTTGCAAGCTCGCGGAGCGCTACTTATCTTTAACCGGAAGAGTGGCGTGAGACGGCACCGTTTTGCTGCTGCCTAGCAGCCTCCGCGACCCTCCCTTCCTTGAGAAAACAGGAGTTCCCGGATGCCCCGGATCGTTGTCGATGTCATGCCCAAGCCCGAAATCCTCGATCCGCAGGGTAAAGCCATTGTTGGGGCACTCCCCCGGCTGGGCTTTACCGAATTCAGCGGCGTTCGCCAAGGCAAGCGTTTCGAGTTGACCGTCGACGGCGAAATCACCGAAGCGGTCATGGCCAAGGCCCGCGAAGCCGCCGAAACACTGCTCTCGAACCCGGTTATCGAAGATGTGGTGAACGTGGAGCTCGTCAATGACTGAGGTTTCCGCAGTAGATTTGTCCGCTGCTGATTTGTCCGCTGCTGATTTGTCCGCTGCTGATTTGTCCGCTGCTGATTTGTCCGCTGCGCGGGTTGGCGTGGTCACCTTCCCCGGCACCTTGGACGACCGAGACGCAGCCCGTGCCGTCCGCCTCTCCGGGGCGACCGCCGTCGAACTCTGGCATGCCGATGAGGATCTCAAGGATGTTGACGCCATCGTCATCCCGGGCGGCTTCTCCTACGGAGATTACCTGCGCGCGGGTGCCATTTCGCGTTTTGCCCCACTGATGGCCAAGGTAATCGACGCCGCGAACTCGAATGCCAAGCTTCCCGTGCTGGGTATCTGCAACGGCTTCCAGATCCTGACCGAATCTCATCTACTGCCGGGCTCGATGGTCAAAAACGATCATTTGAAGTTCATCTGTCGGGACCAGACCCTGCGGGTAGAGAATGCTTCAACCGCCTGGACCAACGACTACAGCGCGGGTCAGGACATCACCATTCCGCTGAAAAACCAGGACGGCCAATACATCGCGGACGAGAAGACTCTCGACGCTCTGGAGGCCGAGGGTCGCGTGGTGTTCCGCTACGTCAGCGTGAACCCCAATGGCTCGCGCCGGGACATCGCCGGAATCTCCAACGCCGCGGGCAATGTGGTCGGTCTGATGCCGCATCCGGAGCATGCCGTGGAGACCGGTTTCGGACCGTTTTCCGAAGCAGGCCCGCACACCGGCACCGACGGAGCCGGTTTCTTCACTTCCGTTCTCAATACGATCCTTGCAGGGGCTAAAGCGTGACTTCTACCGCCAAGACCAACTTCAATATCGATACCGTAGCCAATGCTGCCTCCACCCCGGAGACCGAGCTGCCCTGGGCCGAATTGGGCCTGAAGGACAATGAATTTACCCGGATCAAGGAGATCCTAGACCGCCGCCCCACCGCCGCCGAGCTGGCGATGTATTCGGTGATGTGGAGCGAACACTGCTCCTACAAGTCCTCAAAGGTGCACTTGCGCCAGTTCGGTGACAAGGTCACCGAGGAGATGAAGGAACACCTGCTGGTTGGCATCGGCGAGAACGCCGGTGTGGTGGATATTGGCGATGGTTGGGCGGTCACCTTCAAGGTCGAATCGCATAATCACCCCTCCTTCGTGGAGCCCTACCAGGGCGCAGCCACCGGCATCGGCGGCATCGTCCGGGACATCATCTCGATGGGCGCCCGTCCGGTTGCCGTGATGGACCCGCTACGCTTCGGCGCTATCGACCACCCGGACACCGCCCGACTGGTGCACGGCATCGTCTCCGGCATCGGCGGCTACGGCAACTCGCTCGGCTTGCCGAACATCGGCGGCGAGGTCGTCTTCGACTCCGTTTACCAGGGCAATCCGCTGGTCAATGCGCTGGCAGTTGGCGTGCTGCGACACGAGGATATCCGGCTGGCGAATGCTTCCGGCGTGGGCAACCGCGTGGTGCTCTTCGGCGCACGCACCGGTGGCGACGGCATTGGCGGCGCTTCCGTGCTGGCCTCGGAATCCTTCGATTCCACCAAACCCTCAAAGCGACCGGCCGTGCAGGTGGGCGATCCCTTCGCGGAAAAGGTTCTGATCGAGTGCTGCCTAGAACTGTTCAAGGCCTCGATTGTGGACGGTATTCAGGACCTGGGCGCGGCCGGCATTTCGTGCGCCACCTCTGAGCTGGCCTCCAACGGCGAGGGCGGCATGCACGTCGAACTCACCTCAGTGCTGCTGCGTGACCCCACCCTGACTCCGGGCGAAATCCTGATGAGCGAATCTCAGGAACGCATGATGGCCGTGGTCACCCCGGAGAACGTCGCGGCTTTCGAAGCCGTGATGGCGAAATGGGACGTCGAATACTCCTGGCTGGGCGAGGTCACCGACACCGGGCGACTCATTATCGACTGGGACGGCGAGACGATTGTTGACGTCGATCCGCGCACCGTGGCCCACGACGGCCCGGTCTACAACCGGCCCTTCCACCGCCCGGAGTGGCTCGACGGCGTGCAGGCCGATTCCTTCCTGGCCTCCGAGAAAGCCGAGCTGCCCACCGATCTGGGGGCTGCCGTCGTCGAACTCATTTCTTCGCCGAATATGGCTTCGAAGTCCTGGGTCACCGACCAATACGACCGCTACGTGCAGGGCAATACCGCGCAGGCTATGCCGGATGATGCCGGTGTGATCCGGGTGGATGAAGAGACCGGGCTGGGCGTGGCCCTGGCTACCGATGCCAACGGCCGCTACTGCTATCTGAACCCGTACGACGGCGCCCGGCTGGCTTTGGCCGAGGCGTACCGGAATGTGGCCACTTCCGGAGCGCGGCCGCTCGCCGTCACGGATTGTTTGAACTTCGGCTCCCCAGAGGACCCCGAGGTGATGTGGCAGTTTGCCGAGTCGGTGACCGGTCTGGCGGATGCTTGCCAGGAGCTGGGTGTGCCGGTGACTGGTGGCAATGTCTCGTTGTATAACCAGACCGGCGGTGTGGCGATTCACCCGACCCCCGTGGTGGGCGTGCTGGGCGTCTTCGACGACGTCGCTCGACGCACGCCGTCGGGCTGGCGCGAAGACGGCCAAGCGATTTATCTGCTGGGCGTGACTCGGGCCGAACTTGATGGCTCAGAATGGGCTAACCTGCGCGGACACCTCGGCGGTAAGCCTCCTGTGGTGGACCTGGCCCAGGAGAAGGCTTTGGCTGAGATCCTGATCAATGCCTCCCGTGATGGCATGGTTGACGCCGCACATGACCTTTCCGAGGGCGGCCTTGCTGCCGCTCTGGTGGAGGCTTCGCTGCGCTTCGGCGTGGGCGCCAGGGTGGGCCTGGATGAGTTGGCCGCGCGGGACGGAGTTTCCGTCTTCGAGGCGCTGTTCTCGGAATCTCAGGCCCGCGCGCTGGTCTCGGTGCCGCGTTCCGAAGAGGTTCGGTTCAATGACATGTGCTCCGCGCGTGGCTTTGAGCACCTGCGGATCGGCGTGGTTGATGCAGCCTCCGAGGCGCTGGAAGTACAGGGCGCCTTCACTCTGACTCTGGCCGAGCTGAGCGAGGCGCATGAAGGGACCCTGCCGAAGTACTTCGGCTAGCACTCCCTGCCGCGCCCCCGCTTCCGTTCCTTGTCGAGTTCGCTCTTCGGTCTCGAATTCGCCCGTTAACACAGGCGAATTCGAGACTTAGGCACGAACTCAGCGCGGGTCGGCGGGGCGCGGGTTGACGGGTGGGCGCGGCGCTAGCGAAACAGGTCGGCTACTCGGAGCAGTGTTTGCCAGACGCCGTAGGCCAAGGGCACCCCCACCAGCAGCCAGGCTAGCGTGACTCTAAGAGTTGTTACTTTCATCGCTCGCGCCTTTCAGGACCTTCGCGTCCGCCGAGATCTTTTCGTGGAATTTCGCGTTGACCGGGCGAACCAGGAGATTCGCGACAAAGCCGATCACCAAAAGCACCACCATGGTCAGCAGTGCCGGTTGATAATTATGAGCATTCAGTGTGCCAGGCTTCCCCTGCGCATCCAGAATGCCATTGACAATCAGTGGCCCGGCCACACCCGCGGCGGACCAGGCGGTCAGCAGCCTGCCGTGGATGGCGCCGACCTGGAAGGCGCCAAAGAGATCCCTTAAGTAGGCGGGAACAGTGGCAAATCCGCCACCGTAGAAACTCAGAATAATCAGCGCCAGGATCACGTACATGACGGTGCTGGAGCTACCCAGGAACGCCAGCACCAGATACACCACCGCGCCCACGCCCAGATACATCATGTAGATAGGTTTTCGCCCGATGAGATCGGAGGTACTGGACCAAGCAAATCTGCCCAACATATTTCCGATCGAAAGCAGCCCAACAAAGCCTGCGGCTGCAGCTCCCGCCACCAATGATGCGCCATTGCTCTGCCTAAAGAAATCTTGAATCATCGGGGCTGCCTGCTCCAAGATGCCAATTCCCGCGGTTACATTGCAGAAAAGCACCACCCAGAGGAGCCAGAATTGCGGGGTACGAATAGCGTTGTTTGCGCTCACCGATGCAGTGGTCACCAAGGGTTTGCTGCGGATCGAATCCGGGTTGAACCCTCGTGGCGCCCAGCCGGGAGGGGGCACCCGAACAGTAAAAGCACCCGCCATCATGTACACCAGATAGATCAGCCCCAGCACAAGGAAAAGCTTGCCGACGGCGTCCCCACTGGGCACCCAGGCGGCGGAACCTGAGCCGGGATCAAACCAACGCATAAGCGCGGTGGAGAGTGGGCTCGCGATCAGGGCACCGCCGCCAAAACCCATAATCGCCATTCCGGTCGCAAGCCCCGGCCGGTCCGGAAACCACTTGATTAGGGTGGAGACCGGTGAGATATAGCCGATTCCCAAGCCGATTCCACCGATCACACCGTAGCCAAGGTAGACCAGCCACAGTTGCTTGCTGAAGATTCCCGCTGCCCCGATCAAGAACCCGGCGGCCCAAAAACAAGCTGCGGTGAACATCGCCATTCGTGGCCCATTGCGGTCCACCCAGGTCCCCATCACCGCGGCCGATAAGCCCAGCATTACAATCGCAATGGAAAAGATCACGCCTATTTGGGTCTGACTAACCGCAAAATAGTTGACCAAGGAGGTCTTGTAAACGCTCGTCGCATAGACCTGCCCGATGCATAAATGTACTGCGAGCGCGGCGGGTGGGATGAGCCACCGATTAAAGCCGGGTTTTGCGATGGTGCGGTCTCGCGCTAACCATTTCATGTGCAGTCTCCCTCGACTCCCCCATGCGGCTACGGCTACAAACTTCTTCCATCGCCCTGGATTACATGCCTTTGCTCAAGCTGGGCACCACCATATCAGGTGCGAGTTTGCGGCTCGCCGCCAAACGACGGTGACCAACCGCCGTCGCCCCTTACCTTCTAGCTCGCCAGTTCCTTGGCAGCCCGAAGGTACCGCCGCGTGACCAATCCCTGGATAAGCCGACTCACCGGCGCTCCGAATGTGTAGATTCCCGGAGCGGGCTTGCTGAAAGCCAACACCAAGAAATAGACGGTGCCATCGGCTCCCAGTTCCGCGGCAAAGGCTTCCTCGCCGCGAGCAGGATGCCCCGGTAACGTTCCGTAGCCAAAGCCTCGTAACCGCGCATCCTCGAACTCCGACCAGACGACACGGCAGGGTGTTGGAAGCCGGAAGGGCCCCCAACCAAAGCCGCAGACCACACGAACGCCTGGCCGCGCCGGCCCTTCAGCCTGTGGACGGAGTCCCGCGCCGCGCTGAATGCCCCAGTTCAAAATGCCGTCGGCCAGGCTTAAGAAAACCTCCTCGCCCTGTCCGACCGGAACACGGTGGAAGACCCGACGGTACCCTTCGGGCCAGTTCTCCGAGGACTCCATCCCGCTCTCCAGCAGGGATCGACTCAAGCCAATCTGAGAGTAGCCAAAATCTTCAGTCATCGCTGCCCCGATCAACCAGACCACGCCAGCCGAGCGCTTCCCGCTGAGCCTTGGACAAGGTGGATACCACCAAATCGTAGGAATCCTCGATCAGATCCCGGATCATTTCTTCGGGCAAGCCTGCCGAGCAGTCGATGGTATTCCAGTGTTTTTTATTCATGTGATAGCCGGGAATGATCTCCGGATGGGCGGCGCGCAGTTGTTCGGCTAGCGCCGGATCGCATTTGAGATTGACAGTAAGCGGAGACCTCTCCGCCCGGAACAGGGCAAACATTTTGGTCTCATGGCGGGCTGGAACGCTTGTTGGGGCCTTGATCTTCATTACCGAGGTATCCGGCCCGAAGGGCCAGTCCTCAAATACGCCGGGCAGCCCCAGACAAATCTCACGTAGTGTCCGAACGTCCATCAATGCACCTTGAGGAAATCTTCGAGCAAGACTACCTTCAGGCCAGCGGCTTTCTGCGCGGCCAGAAAAGCTCGCAGATCCCGGGAAAACTCACGGCGGAAGTGCATCAGCACAATGTCGCCGGGACGCAATGTTTTCCCCTCCTGATATTTCACCGAACCGCCTATTACTTCGACGTTCCAATCGATAATAGCCTTGATCCCACACTCAGCTGCAGCCTTCCGGAGCGCTTGCGTGTATGGACCACCGGGGGGCCTGAAAAACACCGGCGAGCGCCCGTACTTCTGTCGCTCATAATCAGACATGCCACAGATCTCCTTCTTCTGCTCCTTGAAAGGAAGGCTGATCAGGTTGAGGGGGTGGGAGACGGTGTGATTTTCGATTTCGCTGCCATTGGCCTGCATGGCTTTGAAGAAATCCGGGTTGTTGGCGATGAAGAGATAGGCCAAAAATAATGTCGCTTTGAGGTTTTCCCGCTTAAGCAGAAGGACCTCTTCTGCTGTCTTATACGCTCCGTCATCGATGGTCAGAAAGACGACCTTCTGCCGGGTGGGAATCTTAGTCAATACCGGCACTAAGCCGTTCCTGATAGGCAACAACTCGAAGCCAGCGTGGTTGCCCGAGCTCTCGGGGACAGCGGTTAGGGGCCTTGGCGCTTCGAGTGCTTCACTGGGCCAGGGGTTAAAAGTCTGGGGGTTCGGCACGGACACCTTCGAACGATTAGCTAGCGGAGTTTCGTGCCGGATTCCGTCCGTGCCAGAGGCCGTGACGAGAAGGACGCAGATCAGCAAAAGAGCCCAGCGGAAGGGCTTGGTCTTCCGGGGTAGCTGATGAGGCATGGGCGGATCCTCGCTCTAAGCGCGGTGAACAGGATTCCCCCTTAGAGCAGGTTATCCGACTAGTCAGCCCAAACCGAGCAATGGCGCCTCAATTGCTGGGCAGGTGTCCATCACCACTTCAAGTCCGGCAGCTTTTGCCCGCTCGGCGGCTTGCTCGTCGATAACACCAAGTTGCAGCCAGACGGCTTTCGCGCCGGACTCGATGGCTTGGTCCACAATCGCACCCACTCGATCCGAGTTCACAAAACAGTCCACCACGTCGATCTGCCCCGGAATCTCGCTGAGCCTGGTGTAACCCTTGACGCCGTAAACATCCTCCCCCCTGGGATTGACCGGAATGATCTCCATTCCCAGCCTTTTTTGGAGAAATCTAGAGACCTCGAAAGCGGGCCTAAGAATGTTGGTGGAGAGGCCGACGACGGCCCAGCGCCCGGGCGCACTCAGCAACTTTTTGATGGTCTCCGGATCATTGAGATGGCTCATTCTCTTAGCCTACGCCGAGTTCTAGCTCCTCCCACTTCTCCTCCCCAAGGGTCGATTTTGAAAGCTTTCCTCACATCGATGAGTTCCTCTCTTTCCTGCCCTCCCGGGTCTTGGCACAGTGATGACTCCATCTCATTCAGTTACTCAGGAGGATCCCCTGTGAAGTTCTTCATCCGCCTTTGCGGCGTGACAATTCTCGCCCTCGCACTTCTGCTCCCCGGAGCCCTCGCCGAAGCGGTTTCGGCGGGCTGGCGTCTGGGCGCAGGCATGGGTTCAGCAAAGCTTTGGGTCGGGCAGCAGCAAAATCGTGACGGCTTATTGGTTTACTGCACCGACTTCGAAAGAGGTGCCCCAGACGCTCAAGCCAAATACACGGATGGGCATCAGGGTGGCTTCGTGCGCAGCGATGGAAGCGTCCTGAGTGCGCATGAGAACGCGGCAATTTCTTATTTGTTATTGCGTTGGGGAAAGAGCAAAGACAATGCCACCGCTGCCGCAGTCCAACTGGCCATCTGGTCCCTGAGTTCCTCCGGACGTGCCTGGGGCAGCCCGGGGATGGCTCAGATCCTCGCAGAGGCAGCGCTGCCTGCCTCGGTGGTGGCCTTGGGTCGATCCTTGACCGACCAAGCCTTGCGTTATGCAGGCCCCTATCGGGTCACCGCCAAGCTGGTACGTCCCGGGGCGGCGGAGGTGCAAGTATTCAGCTCCACCGGCGTCCAGACTCCAGGTCTGGCTGTTCAGCTCACCACCAGCGGTTCGCTAAAGCTCTCGGGCGGCCCCAGCCACTGGCTGAGCACGAACCAGAGCCAGTTGGTACCCGTCCAGCGAACAGACTTTGGGAAGGGCAGCTTGACTGCCATGATCACTGCCGCACCGCTACCCATTTTGCGCTGGTTACAGCCCGCTGCCGCTGGTCAACAGCGCTTGATCACCTCGGCGGTGACCGGCCTAGTGACGGGCAGTCTGACAGTGCCAGCAGCCACCGCATTTCAGGCGGTGGTCCGGACGACAACTTCGACGGCGAGCCTGAGCGGTCCGGGAAAGTTACACGACAATCTGGTGATTTCGACGACGGCAGCTGGGCCGTGGCTACAGGATCCCGGTACGGGTAAGCCGGTCCAAGCCACGGTGGTTTCAACTCTCTGGGGCCCCTTCAAAACACCTCCAGTGGAGGCAGCCGTCGCTCCCTCCGGCGCTCCGACAGTCGGCACCGTGAGCACCAACATCAGTGGTACCGGCCAATACAGCACCACTGAGCTAGCGGTCAGTGCACCAGGCTATTACGTCTGGACGGAACGGATCGATGCTTTGAGCGCTAGGCCTTCCTCCGCGCGCGATTATTTGAAGCCTTGGAGTGGAAGGTTCGGATTGGCGCCGGAAACCACCTTGCTTCGCTGGTCTCCTGTACTGACCACCGAGTTATCCGGTCACCTTGCCACCGTGGGAAGTAAGATCGTCGATCGGCTCAGTGTCGCTGCTGCTCCTCCGACAACGCGGGGCGTTCAAGTGACCTTGAGCATGTATGGGCCCTTGCCCGTGCAGCCTGAGCAATCAAAGGACGTTCCTCCTGGAAGTCCGCTCCTCACCAAGCTAACCCTTCCGCTAGCCGACGGAGCAACTGCGAATTTCGGGAGTCTGAACAAGGTTGGCTGCTATACCGTAGTTGCCACTCTGCCGGAGTCAGCAGCGGTGAATAGCTTCCACGATGACTTCGGAGAACCAAGCGAGACCGTCTGCCTGCAAACCGCGCCGGCTGCGCCCCCTCAGGTAGTTGTTCCGAAACACCCGCAGGCCCCCGCCCGAGTTCCGGTGTCAGCCGCTAAGCCCGTGCCAGTTCAAGCAGCGATTCCGTTGGCGAATCCGCTGGCGCCCCATCCTGAAGCACCTCCTCAGCTTGCGGCCACCGGTACCACTGCGGAAGGAGGATTTGCTCTGGGGGCGGCTGTGCTGATCGGCAGCGGTATAAGTCTGCTCTTGGTGGCTCGCGGACGAAAACTGGGAAGGCTCGGAAAACATCGTGGCTAGGCCCGACTATCCGCTGAACAAAAGGTGCGCATGGGCAACGAGCGGCGAACCTAGACGAGTCTCAACGTGGCGTCAGGCCCCGCAACAGCACCTCGATCACGGCATCTAGCTGAGCTGATACTTCCGGATCGTTCCACTGCCAGGCATGTACGGGAGCGTGGAAAACCACTGTTGCATTGAAAATAGCCCGCCCCCGGGATGCCGCATCTCCTCCGGAGAACTCCGCAGCGTCCTGACCGTCGGCAACGATACGGGACAGTTGGCCGATCAATTCAGCCAAATGTGCCTGAATCACCTGCCCATTCTGCTCTTCCACCAGGGCAGAATAGGTGCGGAACAGCTCGGGATCGTCCAGAGCCTTGTGCCGCTTGGCCTCGTGCAGGGCACGAAGCCAAGCGGCCAGCCGTTCCGCCGCCGGGGTGTTGGAGGAAGCGATCTCGGCCAGACCGGAGTGAGCCTGATCCAGCCACCGAGCTGTCACAGCCTCTCGCAGCGCCGATTTTGACGGGAAATGTCGATAGATACTCCCGTGGCTCACTCCAAGCACTCGAGCAACATCCACCACGGTGGCTTTAGCCGGACCATACTTACGCAAAACATCCTCGGTCGCAGCCAGAATCGCCTCTTCGGTCAAGATTCCGTCCGCCATCATCTGCTTCCTAGCGCTCGCTGTCCAATATGGCCATCTGTGATTCATCGTATCGGCTTCCCGCGGCCGCATCGGCGGGAACCGCGGCCTCAATGGCTGCCAGATCTTCCGGAGTGAGACTCACCAATTGGGAAGCGAGTGACTCCTGAAGCCGCTCGCGGGTGCGGGCACCAATCACCGGGATAATATCGCCGCCCTGAGCTGCCACCCAGGCAATAGCCAACTGAGCAACAGTGGTTCCGCGAGCCTCCGCGATCAACCGAAGCGTTTCGACCAGAGCTAGATTGTGTTCCAGGTTCCCTCCTTGGAACCGAGGAGAGAACGCCCTGAAGTCACCTCCCGAAGTTGGCCGCTGAGCGTTCCAATGCCCGGAAAGCAAGCCCCGAGAAAGCACCCCGTAGGCGGTAACACCGATACCCAGCTCCCGCAAAGCAGGCAAGATCGCCGCTTCAATACCCCGGGAGATCAAGGAATATTCGATCTGCAGATCGGCTATTGGATGTACCGCGGCAGCCCGCCGAATGGTGTCCACTCCTACTTCGGAGAGCCCGATATGCCGAATGTAGCCAGCCTGAACCAACTCGCCGAGCGCCCCGATGGTCTCCTCGATCGGTACCGCCGGGTCCAAGCGAGCAGGTCGATAGATGTCAATGTGATCGGTGCCCAACCGCTGGAGCGTGTAAGCCAAGAAATTTTTGACCGCCATCGGACGATTATCGGTACCGCTCCAGCCACCGGAAGGGTCACGCAGACCGCCGAATTTCACACTGATCTGAACCTGCTCTCGGGGAATCTCCCGGAGCGCCTCACCGATCAGCATTTCGTTGTGTCCGGAACCATAGAAATCTCCGGTATCCAGCAAGGTCACGCCCGCATCGACAGCGGCATGGATGGTGGCGAGGGATTCGGCTCGGTCCGAGGGACCGTACATTCCGGACATACCCATACAGCCCAGGCTGAGGGCCGAAACAACCGGTCCGATGGTACCTAATTGACGTGTTTCCATGAGTCCTCCTACTAGATCGTCGAAAGCGATGTGACACCAACCCTAGAACATCAAATGACATAAATCAATATCTGTCATTTGATGTTCTAGGGAAAACGAAGCCCCGGTATCGAGGTAATGAACCTCGGTACCGGGGCCTGGAAAGCCTGAACTTATCCGACTCGGGACGCGGATGAGAACCTATCGGGACTAGTGTGCCGGGACAATTTCTCGGACGGACTTAATCCGGCGATTCTTCAGCACCGGCAAGAATTCACGCACCTCGGAAATCCGCTTGGTCGTGACATCTGCGGTCGCTACACCTTCCGGTTCATCATTGAGGAAGGCAGTGGGCACCCCCATCGGGTCGAGGATCACCGAATGACCGATGCAATGCTCACTCGTGGTACCCGCCGCAGCCACCCAGCAAGTATTTTCCACCGCTCGCGCCTTGAGCAGGGTCTCCCAGTGATCGATCTTGTGTTCGCCCTTGAACCAGGCGGCGGCCACGCACATCAGATCAACGTCTTGTTCGGCTAGAGCCCGCGCCAGCTCCGGGAAGCGCAGGTCGTAGCAGGTCATAATGCCGATATTGAGGTCACCTATTCGCAGCACGGTCAGCCCGCCGTCGCCCGGCAAAATTCTCTTTGATTCCTGGTAAGAGAACGCATCGTAGAGGTGCAGCTTGCGGTAGGTACCGAGAATGGCACCATCGGAGCCAATCGCCACCAAGGTGTTGTAAGGGCGCTCCTCACCGCTGGATTCATAGCCGCCGGCAATCACTGCAATCTCCAGCTCGGCGGCCAGGAAGGAGAGTTGCTGCACAAAGATACTCCAGCCAGCGTCAACCGCCGCACGGAAATCGGAGCTTACCTTACCCACTGAGAACATGGCTTCTTCCGGGAACAAGACCAGCCCGCTGCCCGCTTCTTTGGCTTCCACCGCAAGCCTGCGCATCACCGCAATGTTTTCGGCGACCTCGCCACCCGGATTGAACTGCCCTACGCTGACCTTCATCTGGTCACCTCTTCTCTCAGCCATGCTTGACGCTACTGCACCCAGGATAACCACAAGCCCGGGTTCTCTTCGGTTGTTACCGTGGGGGAACCCCGCAATAACAACTGAAGAACGAGGCCAAGAAACGGATGGTTCCTGGCCTCGGCGATAGCCTCAGCTATCGATCAAATCATGCCGGACGATGGTCTGATCGCGATCCGGCCCCACCCCAATAGCGGAGAACCGGGTACCGGAGAGCCGCTCTAACTGGAGTACATAGTTACGTGCGTTCTCCGGAAGCTCCTCGAGCGTTGTGGCCGCGGAAATATTCTCGGTCCAACCGTCGAAGTACTCGAAGATCGGTTTGGCATGATGGAAATCAGTCTGCGTCATCGGCATTTCGTCGTGCCGAACACCGTCCACATCGTAGGCCACGCACACCGGGATTTTTTCGAGACCGGTGAGCACGTCTAGCTTGGTCAGGAAGTAGTCGGTGAATCCGTTGATCCTGGAGGCGTGGCGAGCCAAAACCGCATCGTACCAGCCGCAGCGACGCGGCCGTCCGGTGTTTACACCGAACTCGCCACCGGTTTTTTGCAGATAGTCGCCCATCTCATCGAAGAGTTCGGTGGGGAACGGCCCCGCACCCACACGAGTCGTATAAGCCTTGATGATGCCCACCACACGGGTGATCCGGGTGGGACCAATGCCGGAACCCACCGAGGAACCGCCAGCCGTTGGATTCGAAGAGGTGACGAAAGGGTAGGTGCCGTGATCGACGTCGAGATAGGTGGCCTGGCCACCCTCCATCAACACCACTTTGCCCTCATCCAGAGCCTTGTTCAGCTCGATGGTCGCATCAATCACCAGCGGCTTCAGGCGCTCGGCAAAGCCAAGGAAATATTCCACCACCTCATCGACACTGATCGCCCGGCGGTTGTAAACCTTCACCAGTAGTTCGTTCTTCTGTGCCAGCGAGCCTTCCACCTTCTGCCGCAGAATGGACTCGTCAAAGACGTCCTGGACTCGGATGCCGAGCCGGGCGACCTTGTCCATATAAGCCGGGCCGATGCCTCGTCCGGTGGTGCCAATCGCGCGCTTACCTAAGAATCGCTCGGTCACCTTATCGAGGACCTGATGGTAGGGCGCTACCAAGTGGGCGTTGGCCGAAATACGCAGCCGAGAGGTGTCTGCACCCCGAGCCTGCAGCGCGTCGATCTCCTCGAAGAGCGCCTCCAGATTGACCACGCAGCCGTTACCGATCACCGGAATCGCATTGGGGCTCAGAATGCCCGCGGGAAGCAGCTTGAGTTCGTATTTCTCTCCGCCGACGACGACGGTGTGCCCGGCGTTGTTTCCGCCGTTCGGCTTCACGACATAATCGACGCGACCGCCGAGAAGATCTGTCGCTTTACCTTTGCCTTCGTCGCCCCACTGGGCGCCGACAATGACGATTGCTGGCATGGGAACCTCCCCCATTCATGACGACGCCCCCGGACTCCCGCTATCCGCCAAAACACTGAGAATCGGCTAGGACAGAGTAAGAGTTCAGGGGCTCTTACCCACCAAGTTTAGCGGACGGAGCAGCCGGGCCGAAGTTGAGACGCCGTTTGCTACAGCGAATAAACTAATTGCTGCCGACTTAGCCTTAATTAGCCCTAGTTAGCCCTTGATCCTTAGTTGCAACGCTGCCTGGGCAAAGCCCAGCCAGCGTTCTTCAAATTCAACCGGGATCTCTACCCAATCCTTGAAGGGCCGGTGCATTCCGGAGGGATCAAAGAGCGTTGCCCCGGCCAGGGCTAAAGCCTTGGCATGTTCGCTCGAATCTCGGCCGAGTTTGAAGGCCATCGCTTCGCCGTGCAGGCAGGCAATGGCCTTTTTATCAACCATCAGGGCTCGCGCGCCGAAGGTATTGCCAGGCACCGTACCCGAGCCCGCGAGTTCTTCCGCTACAGCCTCAAAAGCGGCAACGGCCTGTTCCGAGGATTCCATGATGTCCATCCGAGTATCATCCCAAAGTCGGCGGCTCACCGCTATGATCGAGAGTCCCCTCTTCATTCCAGAACCGGAGTCTGCAATGCGTTTCCCCACCATGGTCCGCCGCGACCCGCGCCAAGCGCATCGGGTTTCAACCCCGCTTGAGCTCTTCTTCGACTTGGTTTTTGTGGTCGCAGTTGGCGCGGCGGGACGTAGCCTCCTGAACTTCGAAGTCGAAGGACACTTCAATGTGGCAGTCCTCGGCTACGTCATGTCCTTCTTCGCCATCTGGTGGGCTTGGATGAACTTCACCTGGTTTGCCAACTCCTATGGAACCGACGACTGGTATTACCGGATTCTGACTCTGGTGCAAATGGGCGGTGCCCTGGTTTTTGCTGCCGGCGTGCCCGGTATTGCCAACCCGGAGCACCAGGATTTCACCCTCGCCATTGCCGGTTACCTCATCATGCGGGTGGCGATTATCGCGCAATGGTTGCGGGCCGCCGTCGGCGATCCAGAGGGCCGGAAAACAGCTCTCGCCTATGCCATCGGCATCGGCATCGTCCAGGTCTATTGGGTCTTCCTGCCCTTCCTGGGAACCGCTGAAATCAAGCCCTGGATGTTTCTACTGGGCGCCCTGGCCGAAATCAGCGTCCCCCTGCTCGCCGAGCGTTTCAAACTCACCCCTTGGCATCGGCACCACATCACCGAACGGTACGGCTTGTTCACCATCATTGTGCTGGGTGAATCCATTTTGGCGGCAACCACTGCGGTGATCGAGGCAAGCCATGACAGCGACCAACTCGCGGAACTAATGCTGATCGCTGGAACCGGTTTTGTCATCGTGGCCTGCTTATGGTGGATTTACTTCTCGTTGCCACAGCACGAGTTGCTGACCAGCCTGCGCACCTCCCTGGCCTGGGGCTATGGTCATTTCTTCCTCTTCGCGGCGGCAGCAGCTGTTTCTGCGGGTATTGAGGTGGCCCTAGCGGTGGAAACTCATCACGCCTCACTTGAATCCGCTGCGGCCGCAGCCACGCTTTGCGTGCCGGTAGCCGTTTTCGTGTTCTTTGTCTGGCTGCTGATCATCCGACCGCAATGCACTCCGCTGAGCAATGTGCTGATGCCACTGGCCGCTGTATTGATCGTTCTTAGCGCCTTTGCGCCCTATTCGCTCCAACTCACGGCGTTGATCTTGGTGGCCCTGGTGATCTTATTGACCGTGTACACCGCGCCGCGGAGGACCAGACACTTAGCCGAATAAACCCGGACAAGATCCCCAAAAATTGATGAGCCTCGGCCTGGTGGCTGAGGCTCATCAATGTACTTTGCTAGCTCAATTAACTTTGAATAGCTCGGCTTATTTCTCCAGTTGGGAGAGAGCCTGAGGGTCCGAATCGTTCAGGAATTTGGCTACCCGATCGGCTTCTTCCGTTTCACCGATAGCGCCAGCGGCACGACCGAGTGAATACAGGGCCCTGAGGAAGCCACGGTTCGGCTCATGCTCCCAGGGAATCGGGCCAACACCTCGCCAGCCGTTCCGACGCAGCGCATCCAGGCCCCGATGGTAGCCGGTCCGCGCATAGGCGTAGGCCTCCACGTTTCGGCCTTCGGCAAGAGCCTCCTGCGCCAGTAAGCCCCAGGCAAGTGAGGAGGCGGGATAGGCAGCAGCGATATCCACCGGCTCGTCTCCGGCTTCAAGCCGCGCCGAAACCTCGGGTTCCTCGGGTAGCAGGGTTGGCGCGGGTCCGGTAGAGATCTCGGAGCCGATCAGGTTTTTACGAAACTCGTCAGACATCCTAGTGTCCTAGGCGCTTTTGCCGGCGGAGCCGAGTTCTTGGGCGGCGAGGACGAGGCGGGCCGCGAGGCCTTTCTCGGCCGAAGCGCCCCAGACTCGCGGATCGTAAGTCTTCTTATTACCAACTTCACCATCGACCTTGAGGACCCCGTCATAGTTCCGGAGCATATGGTCTACGACCGGACGGGTATAGGCGTACTGGGTGTCAGTATCAATGTTCATCTTGATCACACCATAGGAAACCGCGTCCGCGATCTCCTGCGGACTCGACCCCGAACCACCATGGAACACCAGGTCGAAGGGGTTCGCCTTCCCCAACTTCGCTCCGACTTGTTCCTGAATGTCCTTGAGGATCTCCGGACGCAACTTCACGTTCCCCGGCTTGTACACCCCGTGCACATTACCGAACGTCAACGCCGTAATGTACCGGCCGTTCTCCCCAGAGCCCAACGCCTCAACCGTCGCTAAACCATCAGCAACCGTGGAATACAGTTTGTCGTTAATCTCGTTATCCACCCCGTCTTCCTCACCACCAACAGCACCGATCTCAACCTCAAGAATCATCCGGGCAGCAGCCGTCCGCGCTAACAGTTCTTGCCCGATCCGTAAGTTCTCCTCCAACGTCTCAGCCGAACCATCCCACATATGCGAGTTAAACAACGGATCCCGCCCAGCCTTCACCTCCGCCTCCGAAGCAGCCAGCAAAGGCAACACGAAACCCTCCAACTTATCCTTCGGGCAATGATCGGTATGCAAAGCAACCTTGATCGGATACTTCTTCGCTACCTCACGAGCAAAAGCCGCGAACCCCAACGACCCCACCACCATGTCCTTCACCGAAGCACCCGACCAATACGCCGCACCACCAGTAGAAACCTGAACAATGCCATCCGACCCAGCATCCGCAAAACCCTGCAAAGCAGCATTCAACGTCTGCGACGACGTCACATTCACCGCAGGATAAGCAAAACCGCCCGCCTTCGCACGATCAATCATCTCTGCATATTCATCCGGTGTCGCGATAGCCATACAAACTCCTTGATGGTCCTCTAATGGGTCAACCTCATCTTAACGCAACACTCTCGCACCCAGGGCAGGTATGACGCGTTTAAAAACCCTGAATGCGAGAGTGTTGTGAAGCGACTAGGTCAGTGGCTGACCAGCCAGATGAGTGCCGCCATTTTGTAGTTCACGCTGCCCAAGCCGGTCACGTCGTCGTAACCGGTTGTGGTCTTGAGCGAGGTGTCCTGGTCAAAGGTAACCAAGTACCGGTTGCCCAGCGCACTCGTGTAGGAGAGCGCATTTTGAGCACTACTCGGCTTGACGTCGGTGAACACCCCCGGCACCAGTTTGCTCAGCTTGTACAGCGCGGGGTTTGCGAACCCCAGCGCCCCACCACCGAACTGCTGGGCGACGGCGGCCTGGCCGGCGACCAGCGGAGCGGCAAGTGAGGTGCCACCCACCGACCCGGTCTCGTAGGCTCCGGTGGCCAGGGTTGAATCGTCGATGATCGGGCTAGTACCGACCATCATTCCGGTATAGGGATCCGCCAGCGAGGAAACATCTGGGGAGACCCGGTGTCCGTTGGCCAAGGCATCCGGGACGACGCCCTTCTGGTAGGCAGGTTGATCGAAGACGGCGCTGGTTCCGCCACCAGCTCCACCGGCCTGGATGTTCCCGGGTAAGGGCGCAACATAGCTCTGTGAGCCATCGGCATTGGTGAGAACCTTGTCGAGGGCGTTGCCCCAGCCGGTCTCAAAGAGGTACTTACCCTTCTTATCGACCTCCAAGGAGGTTCCGCCCACCGAGGTAACCCAGGGCGAGCTGGCCGGGAAGTCCGGTGACGGGTAGCCCAGATTGGCTGACTGATCCCCGTTGTCTCCGCTGGAGAAGTAGAGGCCGATGCCCTCGCCTGCGGCCTGTAGGTGGATGTTCACGGTGCCGTCAATAACGTCCTGAGGCAGTGCTTCCCCAACGTTGCCGTAGGAGTTCGAGACGATATTAGCCAGCTTGCCGTCCAAGATTTTGGACATGGCCACGTCCAGGCCGCCACCGCAGTTGAAACCGCCAACGTAGAGAATATTGGCTCGCGGTGCGGCGGTGTGTACGGCATCCACATCGAGCGACTGCTCACCTTGCCAACCACTCGGGTACTGGCAAGCTTCCTGATCGACGAACTCGCTCGGCTTCGGCACGATCTCCCGATAGCTCTTCTTGTCCATCTGCGGCAGCCCGTAGTCCTTGGAGTACTGGTTGACGTCCTTGAGCATGGTCGGGGAGGCATAGGCGTCAATGATCGCCACGGTCTGACCCGCTCCGGCGAAAAGCGACTGCGCCGAGCCCACGCCATAGGCGCTTTGGATCTGCTTCGGGGTATAACCACAGGCGTAGGTGCTGAACTGAGTCTGGCCATAAGCCGTCGGCATGGTGTCAACGTATTGCTTGTAGTAGTTCGAGCAGGGTGCCGGAGTGGTGGAGCTTGCTTGCGGGCTGCGAGCGCTGAAGGATTTGCTCTGCGCACTGGGATCGCTGAAATCCCCGGCGCTGATGTTATTGGGCTTGGTATTGAGCCTGCCCTGATCGATGCTGACTCCCTGTACCAAAGCGGCAACACTCTGCGGCAGCTTTGGCGCGGAGTTGGGGCCGGACAGGGTCTCGCCGTGGAAGGAGTAATTGTGCAGCTGGGTGTTGAAGGCGGCAGACACCTGGGAAGCCGTGCCGCGGAAGACGACGTAAAGCCGACTCTGCGGTACCGAGGAGATGGTTAGCCCCTGGGACTTCAGATGGTTGATCACCGTGGCCGCGTCCTGCTTGGTGGGTGAGAACCGGTTGATCCAGGCGGTTGGACTGAGCCAATGCTTGTACTGCGGATTCCCCGGTGTGGAGACCGCCGTTGCCAGCGCCTCTGCTCCGGCTTTATCCCGCAAGGGAAGGTAAATTTCTCCTTCAACCGTGACGTCGCCAGCGGTCTGGCCCTGATCGTTGGCTGTTTTGGCCCAACTGGGCATGGCGTCGGGAAAACTGTCTGCCTTAGCCGGCAGAGCCACAGCGGCGGCACTGCCCAGGCTAACGGCACATGCCGTCGTCGCACCGATGGCGAGGGCTTGCTTCCACCACCCGTGCTTCAAAGATGATTTCTTCATCGGAGATCTTTCAGTCTTCAGGCACCCTTTGTGCCCACACGATGATGATCGTAGACCCAGAAATCGTCAGAAAATAGGAATCTCAGGCAATTACTTTCAGAAGATTCAAATTTTCTTCACAGTTGGCCTAAAGGCATTTTTTGCTGAAAATATGCTGGGAATTCACGGAGAATTCCCAGCATATTTTAGAGTGATCGACAGTTGCTGCTTGCCGGGAGCCCGGCCACCCGTGCTTCCATAAACGCGAAGAGGTCGGGAAGCAGTCCGGCGTAGCCGCCAACATGGGTGGGCAGCAATGTGGTGGCGTACTGCACCGTGGAACCCGCCGCGCACCAACGCTTGGCCAAGGCTTTGGCTTGTGCGGCTGGAACCACATCGTCGAAGAGGCTCTGCCCCACCAGCACGGGTGCCTTCGGAGCGCCAGCAACACCCAGCTTCTGCCGGTTCAGGATCTCCTTAAACGTTCCGGAGGTGGTGAGCGCTGAGAACTTCTGTCCGGAGAGCGTCAGCTTGGCGGTACTCAGAAACGCGGTGCTGGGCAAGGTGGCAAAAATGCACTGCTGGGCAGCGGTTTGCAGGCTCTGTAAACCCTGGGCGTTGAAGTAGCTGCTGGGGTCAATTCCCTCCGAGGCAAGCAGGCCGTTGGCGGCATACAGCAAGAAGCCGGTGTACAGCGAACCGTCGATATTGCTGGCTACGCTTTGCAAATCCGCGGGTACTGCTCCCGCATAAGTGCCCATCAGGTTCAGCTCCGGTGCGTAGCTCGATGCGAGCTCGGCGGCCGAGGCAGCAGCCCCACCACCCTGGGAGTAGCCGGCAATGCCGACTCGAGTGCTCTGATTTATCCCCGGAATCCCGAGGCTGAGCGCGGCACGAGCTGCATCCAACACCGCATGCCCTTGCGAAAGCCGGGAGAGGTAGGTGTGCATATCGCTGGTGCCTAAGCCCTCGTAGTCGGTGATGGTCACGGCGTAGCCACGCAGCAGCAGTCCCTTGAGCAGGATCCCTTCATACTCTGACCCCATCGTCATCAGCTTGCTCGGAGCGCACTGATCCCCCTGCCCCTGGGTTCCAGCAGCCAAGCTGATCAGCGGGCGGGTCCCCTTACCCAGCCAAGCCGTTTTAGGCACCAAAACGGTTCCGGTCACCGCCATCGGCCGCCCCTGGCTATTAGTGCTCTTGTACATGATTCGGGTGACCTGAGCGTTGGAACCGATCAGTTTGAGTGGATCGAGATAGTAGGCGGAGGGTTCCTGCCGGATCAACGCTCCGTCTGTCGCCGGGTATTCGCTAGGGAGTTGGTAGAAATCAGTGGACTGGGCGACGGCGGCGCCCGCGGACTGGGCTGTGGTCGCTTGGGTTGCGGCGGCTTGGGTTGTAGTGGCTTGGGCCGGGGCAGAACCAAGCGAGAGCAGGCCAGCCAAGGCCAATCCGGTCAGGGTTACTGAAGCAATGCGGCGTAACGGCATTTCGCATCTCCTTTGATGTCGACGTTGACCCGATAAATATTACTGACCGGTAACTTATTTGCGATAGGGAAATCGAATATTTTCTGGCTGCCAATTTGCTCCGAAAGTCCTCCAAAAACCCTGACTGGGGAGAACTACCCATTGCTCGCCTTTCCGAGTCGCTGTTGACTGGTCCCGATTCAGTCGAGCTATCCGACCACAACCTGGAGATCAACATGTTCAGCAAAGACATCAGCCGAAAAACCTTCCTCCGCACCGCAGCCGGAGGCGCTGCCGTGGCGGTTCTAGCTGGCCCGCTCGCCGGAGTTTCCACTGCCTCCGCTGCCCTACCGGTAGCGGATATGGAACGGGTGGTGCTGGCCGCCCAGATTGATCCCTACCGGGGTTCCTTCGCTATCACCTCCGGCTGCGGACCTTCCGTGAAACTGGTCCAGCAAGCATTAATCGCCAAGAAGTTCCTGGCGGCGGGCTATGCCGATGGAAACTTCGGCAAGGTGACCATTGCGGCCTACAAGAAGTATCAACAGTCCCTCGGCTACAGCGGTCTGGCCGCCACCGGATTACCCGGCCCCACCTCCCTGAAGAAGCTGGGAAGCGCTCGCTTTACGGTGAGCCGACTGATCAGCCTGGGTGGACGAACCACGGTGAGCGGCAAAGCCGTAAACACCCGAACCAAGAGCATGTTGACCGCCGCCGGAAAGCGCTGCGGCATCACCATGTCTCTAGTTCAGGGCTCCTACAACCCGGGCGGGGTGGGCGCTTCAGCCGGAACTCACGACGGCGGCGGAGTGGTAGATATTTCGGTGAGTGGTAAGAGCAGCGCGCAAATGACTGCCATGGTCAAGGCGCTCCGCGAAGTTGGCTTCGCCGCTTGGCACCGCACCCCGGCTCAGGGTTTCTCCCACCACATCCACGCGGTAGCGATCAGCGATACCGATATGTCGCCCTCGGCTCAGGCTCAAGTTGGTGACTACTATCGCGGTCGAAACGGCCTGGCTTCACATGCTGCGGACGATGGCCCCAAGGTCACCAAGACCTACTGGGAAGCGTACCTGCGCTAGATCCACCGCTGGGACAAAGCGGTGGTCCACCGCGCTGGGAAGAATCACCGGGGCGGGTTACTGGGGCTGCACAGACTGACCGAACTCGTGCCGTCGAATCCAGGCGTGCATGGCGATCGCGGCCGCAGCCGAGGCGTTAATGGAACGAGTCGAACCGAACTGGGCAATCGATAGCGTTGCTTCCGCGGCGGCGTGCACTTCCGGAGTCAGCCCCGGCCCCTCCTGACCGAAGACCAGCACACAACGACTGGGCAGATCGTAGGTCTCCAGGGGTACCGAATCCGGGAAGTTATCGATGCCGATCACGGCAAGGCCTTCCTCAGCAGCCCAGGAGACGAACTCCTCAACACTAGGGTGATGGTGAACATGCTGATACTTATCGGTGACCATGGCACCCCGCCGGTTCCACCGCCGTCGTCCAATAATATGCACCTCCTTAGCCAGGAAGGCGTTGGCGGTGCGTACCACCGATCCGATATTCAGATCGTGCTGCCAGTTCTCAATGGCCACATGGAATTCGTGGCGCCGCTCATCCAGCGCTGCCACGATGGCGTCATGTTTCCAGTAACGGAATTCGTCCACCACATTGCGGCGGTCGCCTTCCTTCAGCAGCTCCGGGTCCCAGTGCTCCCCTTCGGGCCAAGGTCCCGTCCAGGGGCCAAGGCCCACGGTCTCTTCAGGGGACGACTCGGTTGCTGGGGCGTCCTCGGGCTGCGCGATTGATGTCACTTAACTACCCTACTTGCCCGGAATCGATGAAAGACTTAGCTCATGGCACATGATGAACCGCGTAAAGCCGAAGACATCGAATGCTGGCTGACCGATATGGACGGCGTTCTGGTACACGAGAACCAGGCCGTTCCGGGGGCTGCCGAGCTGATTCAGCGCTGGGTGGATACTTCCAAGCGCTTCCTGGTGCTGACCAATAACTCGATCTACACGCCACGGGATTTGGCCGCTCGGCTAAAGGCTTCGGGTCTGGAGATCCCCGAAGAGAACCTTTGGACTTCCGCCCTTGCCACTGCCGAGTTCATGAAATCTCAGCTCCCGGGCGGGCGCGCCTTCGTGATTGGGGAGGCGGGATTGACGACGGCGCTACACGAGGCTGGCTTCATTCTCACCGATCAGAGCCCCGACTATGTGGTGCTGGGCGAGACTCGAAGCTACTCCTTCGACGCCATCACCAAGGCGATCCGACTGATTGGGGACGGCGCTCGTTTCATCGCCACCAATCCGGACGCCACCGGGCCCTCGATGGAGGGACCGTTGCCCGCAACCGGCGCAATTGCCGCTTTGATTACCAAGGCCACCAATCGGGAACCCTATGTTGTAGGCAAGCCAAATCCAATGATGTTCCGCTCCGCGATGAATCAGATTGAGGCGCATTCGGAAACCACGGCGATGATCGGGGACCGGATGGACACCGATATTATCGCTGGCATGGAGGCCGGGCTGCATACCGTGCTGGTGCTCACCGGGATCACTCAGCCCGGAGACGTGGATGCCTACCCATTCCGGCCGGACCAAACACTCAACTCGGTCGCGGACCTCATTCCACTCATCTAAACCGTTTCCGCCCGCTGGGGTTTCCCCTCGGGGCACCCGTTCCCCGCCGCCTCCGTGCATCGAGTGTGGAGATCTGCACCCCAAGAACGGGTCATAACGTGCAGATCTCCACACTCGGCGGAGTGGTCTAGGCGTTGCGATTTAGTCGAGACCGAGTTCGTCCTTGGAGAAGGCGAAGAGGTAGGGAACTCCGGTTTCCTTTTCGATCAGGTCCTTGGCTCCGGTAGCACGATCAACGATGACGGCCACTGCTTGCACCTGTCCACCCGCACTCCGAACGCCCTCCACAGCTTTGAGCGGGGAGGCGCCGGTGGTGGAGGTATCTTCCAGCACCACAACGGCTCGCCCGTCGACCGAGGGGCCCTCGACCTGGCGACGCATGCCGTGGGATTTCTGCTCCTTGCGCACCACGAAGGCATCAACTGAGCGACCCTGCGCCGTGGCGGCATGCATTAGTGCGGTGCCCACCGGATCGGCGCCCAGAGTCAGCCCACCCGCGGCTTCGAACTGGATTCCGGCGTTATCTAACATCGCCAGCATCACCTGTCCCACGAGGGAACTCGCCTCATGGTGCAGGGTGATTCTGCGTAGATCGATGTAGTAGTCGGCTTCCTTGCCACTGGAAAGCGTGACTTTGCCGTGCACCACGGCTAATTCCTTGATCAGTTCCAGCAAGCGAGCTCGGGCAGCAGCGAGATCCAAAGTCATGGCTCCAAGCTTATCGCCCAAGGGGTCTTGGAGCACCGGGCCGTGGCGCATCGGGCCTTGTCGCATCGAGACGCTGGGGATAGTCCAATAACTTCGCGATAGCTCATTGACGCGACATTGCACTATCGCGAGGTCAGTGAGCTATCGCGAAACCACGGCGCTCGAGCGACTAGGCCGGGACGGGGCTTGCCGCCTCCGAAGCAGCCTCCGAAGCCGCCTCCGAGGTGTCCCCCGAGGCATCCTCGAAGGCCGGGACCTCGACAACCTCTTGGTTGCGGAAGTGCCCAATGATGGAGAGCAGAATCCCTAGCGCCGCCCAGCCCGCCAGCACAAGCCAGGGAAAGAGCGTTGAAGCCTCTGGAAAGTATGAGGCACTGCGCAGCAAGTTGCTCGAGGCTCCGGGCACGAACCACTGTCCAATAGCACCCCAGGGCTCCGCCATGAACTGCACGGGTTGTGCAGCCGAGGACAGCGGATTCCCAATCAACATAGTGACGACTGCCCCCACTCCCACACCAGCTCGGCCAAAGAGCGCCGTCGCCCCGACGATGAAAACAGCCGTAGCGAAGGCCGAGAGCGCGATCACCCCGACGTTGAGCAGATAGCTGCCCTGCAAGATGCCGAACCAAGGTCCCAGCACCGCAGAGGCGGAGAAGCCAACCAGCAGCGAATACAGTGCCGCCCCTGCCAGGCGACGCCAGACCCCGACCAACAGCAGCGAAAGCAGCACGCCACCCATCATGCCGCCCAGCACCATCGGGAAAGAGGCCGCTGACAATCCGGTGCCGCGCGCATCCGTAGAAGCCAGCGGGACGACGTCGGTCACCACCAGTTTGGCGGCGGCGGTAGAGGGTGACGATGAGCTGGAGGCTGCTTGCGCAGTCATCTGCTGTTGTAAATTCTGTGCCAGCTGATTCATCATCTGCAGCGGCGCCGGACCGGCCGCGGAAGCTTCGAGCAATTCGGGCGACTGACCCAGCACGATTGCACCATAGTAGCTGCGATCCTTGAGACCTTGGACTGCGGCATCTCGACTATCCACTACGGTCAGCTCGATCGCACCGTCCGTGCCTGCCTCGAGCTGGGACTTCACTTGCTGCACCTGGGCGTCCGGGCCGGAGATGGCTACCGGCAAGGACTTCGGCGAGGAGGTGATGGTGGGCCAAAGGAAGGCCAGCACCACAAGGGTTACCAGCACGGCCGCTGCCGCGGCTAGACCGATGGTAACTCCCCACTTAGTGTGCTTGATGGACTCGGAACTGGGCATAAGAGGCTTCTTTCTGAAAATAAAAGAGAATGTTCGTTTTTTATAGTGAGGACAATGCGCTAGATTGTCAAGGTCAGTAGTTGTTCAGGAGGGGTAATGCCGAAAGTTTCAGAGCAGTACCGCAAGGACCGTCGGCGGCAGATCATGGTTGCGGTGCTCAAGTGCTTTGCCCGCAAAGGGATCAAAGCCACCTTGATCAGCGATATCATCGCCGAATCGGGCCTCTCCGCCGGGGCGATCTACGGCCACTTCAGCAATAAGGACGAGCTGGTGCTCTTCGTGGTCTCCGAGGTGTTCGAGGTCATTGCCGAACAGCCCGCACTCAGCAGCACCGAACAGCCCCCGGTGCATCCGGCATATTTGATCAGGGACGTCACCGGGCACCTATGGCAGGAAATCGGCAATCCCTCACTTCTACTACAGATCTGGGGGGATGCGGTGACCGAGCCGAAGGTCCGCGAACTCTTCGACGGTGTTTATGCCGGATTGACCGCCCAGCTGAAGGCTCGGACCATCACCTGGTATCAAAGCCAGGGCCTGGGCCCGATAGAGGCCCAGCAGCGCGCCACCGAGCTAACTCCGCTGTTGATCGGCACCGGCCAGGGCTACATCATCCAGTCGACACTTGTGGAGAGCTTCGACGAAGAAGCCTATTTCGCAAGCTTCAAGAAATTGATCGACGCGGCGGATAGCTAGCCGAGGGTGCTGGGTTGGTGGCTGCTGACCTCGAACCGCTGAGGATAGTCCACTGACTTCGGGATAGCTCATTGTCGCGACATTGCACTATCGCGAAGTCAAGGAGCTATCGCGAAGGACTTGGATTGTTGCTGGGACACCCCGAAGAGTGGCGTCACAGCGATAACCGACGAGGGGCGTCGTCGCAGCGATAACCGACGAGGAGCGGGGTCAAGGCGAGAACCGATGTCGCGGCGACCTGTGTGGCAATCGATATCCAAATCCTCGCCATCGAGTGTGGAGATCTGCACGTTTTGGAGCGGTTTTAAGATGCAGATCTCCACACTCGGCGGAGGAAGTTCGACGACGGCGAAGTCACCGCGGGGACGGAGAACGGCCGAGGGTCACCAATCGTGGACTGTACCGTCGGCCAAGCGGTTATACGGCAGATACGCCTGCTGATAAGGATGTGCCGCAGCGGCCTCCTCGTCGAGTTCCACGCCGAGCCCGGGAGCGTCGGAAAGCCGCAGATAGCCACCTTCAAAGCGGATCGACTGCTGGAAGACCGTATTGGTCGCCTCGGAATGCGCCATGTACTCCTGGATACCGTAATTATGAATCGCCAGCCCAACGTGGCACTGCGCGGCAAAGCCCACCGGGGAGATATCGGTTGGCCCATGAAAACCGGATTTAATCTGATACTGCGCCGCGTAGTCCATCACCTTTTTGAGCGGTGAGATGCCACCAAAATGCGTCGAAGCCGCCCGAACATAGTCGATCAGCTGCTCGCGGATCAGGGTCTGGAAATCCCACACCGTATTGAACACCTCACCAATCGCCAGCGGCGTGGTGGTGTGCTGACGGACCAACCGCAACGACTCCTGGTTCTCCGCCGGAGTGCAGTCCTCCAGCCAGAACAAATCGTAGGGTTCCAGCGATTTACCCAGCTTGGCAGCCTGAATCGGGGTCATCCGGTGATGCCCATCGTGGAGTAGCGGCAGATCAGGCCCAAACTCGTTGCGGACCGCCTCAAAAACACCGGGCAAGTGGTTCAAATACGCCCGGGTATCCCAGTCCTCCTCCGCGGGGAAAGCCCCTCGACCGGCGGGTTCGTAGTCGTAGCGCTCCCCGGTAGCCTGCTCCTGCGAGGCAATGCCATAAATCGCCTTCAGCCCCGGAATGGAAGTCTGAATACGCACCGAGGTGTGCCCCTCCTCCAGGTTTTCCCGCACCGAGTCGAAAAGCTCCGGCAGGTCCCGGCCCGAGGCGTGGCCATAGGTGCGCAAGCCCAGCCGCGAAGCACCGCCAAGCAACTGGTAAACCGGCAACCCGGCGGCCTTTCCCTTGATATCCCACAGCGCCATATCCACGGCGGCAATGGCTGCCATCGTCACCGGACCACGCCGCCAATAAGAGCTGCGGTACAAGAACTGCCAGGTGTCCTCAATCCGGTGCGGGTCTCGACCGATCAACAATTGCGCGAGGTGATCCTTCAAATAGCTTGCGACGGCGAGCTCCCGGCCATTGAGGGTTGCGTCACCTAAGCCGGTGAGGCCTTCATCGGTGGTCAGTTTGAGGGTGACAAAATTACGACTCGGGCTGGTGACAATAACGTCGGCGGCAATGATTTTCAACGTGATTCCTTTGCAATTTCACTATCGACAAGGGTCAAAAGCGCATATCGGGGCTCGGGTTCGGAGAGCGCGGCATCAATGCCCGGATCGGCGGCGTCAACACTACGAACCCCGGCGAGCATCGCCCGGCACCAGGCTTCGACGATGCTCAAGGCGGCTGCGCCGGATCGTCCCTGACCTCGTTCTGCCAGCCACACCGGGACAACTCGCTCCTGAAGTTTCGCCACCGAATCCTGGGAGATTTGAGCGAGCCGATGCTCAATCCTGGGATTAGCAAAACGATCCAGCAATTGCTCCGCATAAGCCTCCGCCTCAACTTCGACGGGCAGCTGGGGCACGACTTCTGCCCAGAAGCCACGCACTCCGGCAAGTAACTCCGGATCGGCTATCGCCTCCGCCACCGTCTGATGCCCCCGGAGCTGCCCGGCTAGGGCCAGGAAGGTGTGCGCACCGTTCAACATCCAGAGCTTGCGCTGCTCCCAGGGCTGGATGTCTGTAACGAAGCGCGCTCCGGCATCCTCCCAGTGCGGCCTGCCGAGCGGAAAAGACTCGATGCCCTGCAAGACCCAGCTCGTGTACTCCTCGGTCACCACCGGTGCGGCGTCTTCCCAACCGGTGGCGAGTTCGACCGTCCGCCGATCCGCCGCCGTCGTCCGTGGGGTAATCCGGTCCACCGAGGTGGAGACGAAATGGTGTTGACCGCTATCCAGCCACCCTGGCTCGGCGGCGCGCAGGGCATCCGTCAGCACCAGCCGGAGCCGCTCACCGTTGGAACGCAGATTGTCGCAGGGCAGCAGCGAAATCGGCTCAGCACCTGCCCGTTCCCTAGCCAGCAGACCTTCGGCCAGCAGTTCCAGGGCGGGTGAGCCGGGCTGATAACCAGCCTCGGTGATGGTCAGGCTGACAATGGCGGTTTCCGGCGATGCCAGCAACTCCACGATCCGGTGACGACCCGCAGCAGAAGATCCATCACCGACCTCCACCACCGGCCAGAGCACGTCGAAAACATCCTCGACCCCGCGCTGTACCAAGGTGGACAACCCGTCCTGCGGCGCCAGCGCTGCGCTCGCCGCAGCGGACCTAATGCTGAAGGCGGCGATCCCCCACTGGGCACCATCCGCGGCGTGCTGAGTGTACCAGGCCTGATGCGCGCGGTGGAAGGCTCCCAAGCCCAGATGCACTATCCGCACCGGGGGTTTGGGCAGTTCTACCCCTTGCAGAGCCAGTGCGGTACGGGACAGCTTCACCGAACCGACCCCTCCCCGAGCTCGAAGGCGCTCGGCTCGAAGGCACCCGACTTGAAGGCGCCCAGCTTGAAGGCCCTTCGTGGCGCACCATCCACCAGATCCACGATGATCTCCGCAGCCCGGTCCCCGCGCAACCGCTTCTCGGCCACCAGGCGAGCCAAGAATGCGGCTTCCACCCGGCGGGAGGCATCGTGCCGGGCAGGGATCGAACAGAAGGCCCGAGTATCGTCCACAAAGCCCGCGCTCCGGGAGAATCCGGCGGTTTCGGTCACCGCGGAGCGGAAACGCAGCATCGCATCGGGCGCATCCAGGAACCACCAGGGCGCGCCGAGGTAGACCGCGGGATAAAACCCGGCCAGCGGGGCCAATTCCCGAGAGAACACCGTCTCGTCCAGGGTGAAGAGTAAAAGCTGAAAACCGGGGCTATCACCAAAGTCATTGAGCAGCGGGCGCAGCCCCTCGGTGTAACTGACCGGAACCGGAATATCGTGCCCGGTATCCGGCCCAAAGCGCTCAAAACTTGGCGTGTGATGGTCTCGGAAAGACCCAGGATGCACGGTCATCACCAGACCATCTGCAACGGACATCCGAGCCATCTGGTAAATCATCTGCGCCTCGAAGGCGTCCCTCTCCTGCGGGCTCAAGTCACCGCGCATTGCTGCCTCGAACAGCCGTGCAGCCTCGGCCTGCTCAAGTTTCAGGGTGCGCGGCGTACGCACGCCGTGATCGGCGGAGACGGCACCGTGCTGAATAAAATACGCCCGGCGGTTCTGCAAAGCCCGCAAATACCCCTGATAACCAGCAACGCCCTCCCCCGCCTCGGAAATCAGCCGATCCACCCTTTCGGCGAACCCGGGCGTTGCGGCATTGAGATAGCGATCGGGACGGAAGGTGGGGATCACCCGGCCGGTGAAACTGGGATCGGCGGCGAGCGCGCGGTGCGCATCCAGGGAATCCAAGGGGTCGTCGGTGGTGGCCAGCACCTCAATGCGGAAGGAATCGAAAAGCGCCCGGGGCAGGAACGCCGGGGTTTTCAGCGCCGCAACAAGCTGATCGAAGATCGGATCCGCATGCTCGGCATCGATCAGCTCATCGTCCACGCCAAAGAGCTCGACCAGCTCCGAACGCAACCAGTAACCGGAGGCGGTTCCATCGAAGAGCGGCCAGGCGGCGCAAAACTTGCGCCAAATTTCACGCGGCTCCGCACTAGCCCCACCCACGCCCAGTTCCGCCAAGTCCACCCCGGAGGCGTGGATGAGTCGCGTGACATAGTGATCCGGGCTGATCAGCAGGCTGGCCGGATCTTCGAAGGGAGAGTTTTCCAGCAATACCTGAGCGGGTACATGTCCGTGCGGGGAGAGAATGGGCAGCTCGGCCACCAGCGCATGCAGTTCACGGGCGATGCCGCGAACCGAAGGTTCAGCCGGAAAGAGCCGATCCGGGTCCAGGGCAATGCTTTGCAAGCCCCTCGTCGAAGAATCCTCTGCCGCATTCACTGCGCCGCCGCCCAAGCCCGCCGGAGAAACTCCTGGTTCTGCTTGGTGCGCTCGGCCAGGGGCAAGACGGTGGAGAAGTCTTCAAGGGCTATCCAGCCATCGTAGCCATGCTGCTTCAGGGTCCGCAGGTACTCCAGGACATTGGAGATACCTTCCTGCACCGGAGCCCACTCATGCTGCCAAAGCGCGGCGCCCAACTCATCGGTTCCGGTCTTCAGCCATTGGCCGTTCTTGATATGGACATGCGCCAAATAGGGTCCCAGCATCTGGAAAGCGGCCAGGTGGTCCTCATGCCCCTCAATCTGCAGATTCCCCAGATCGTGAATGACGCCGACATGGGCCGGATCAAGACCGTCGAGCAGCCGCAGAGCCGCCGATGCTGAGGTCACCAGGGTTCGGTGGTGCAGCTCGACCAGGGCTTTCACCCCGTGTTGGGCGGCGCGCTCGGCCACCCAACGGAAATCCTCACGAGCCTGTTCGAAGAGCTCGGGATAGGAGATGCCGCTGGCCGGTTCGCCTCCCCATTCAGCCGTGCCGAGCGCAGGAACCACCACCCTGACTTGCGGGGCACCCAAGGCGGCGGTTGCGGCTAGTAGGCGTTCGACGTCGTCGTGCTGGCCACAGTGCGCATAGCCGCCCACCCCGGAAACGCCCAGGCCGGCCTGATCGGTGAGCGCCTTGAGCCTCGGGACCGCGGCTTCCAGCCCGGTCAGCGGGATGGTGGCCCGGTTCCCGGCCCAGAATCCCGGTGGATTCGCCTCCGGCTGATCGATCACCCGCCACTCAATGCCGTCCCAGCCCTGCGCGGCGAGTTCGCGGACTGCTTCCTCTGGTGTCCAATCCGGGGTGGAGGCGGTGAAAACGGAGAACTTCATGGCACTCGAACCTCGATATCGTTGTATTTCCCGGACAGCACATCATCAAATCGAACGGCTTTCCCCAAGGTGGCGGAAAGGTAAACCGCGCGCACGCAGGCCAAGGCATTAACCGCATCACTGACGCTCACCGCTGGCGGGCGGCTCTGCTGAATGGCTTCGATAAAGTCACGGTACTGCCGCGCATGACCCACCGGGTAAACAGTTGGGTCCGCCACCGCAACAACCTCGGCCGGGTAACTGGCCAATTCCTCGCCGGCGAGATTCCACTCCCCCTGCATTCCCATTCGGGCATCCTCGGACTGTTCCGCGGCGGTGTGGAAATATTGCAGCTTGTCGTTGTCTACCCGGGCCGAACCGAGCGAGCCCATCAGCTGCACCGAAGCGCTTAGCCCCGGATAGGCCGCCGTGGTGGCATGCAGCACGGCGAGCGCGCCGGATTCGAAGCTGATCACCGCTGCGGCGGTATCTTCCACCTCAATATCTTGGTGTGCCAGCAGGCCGGTGTGACCGGTGATCTGCACCGGCTTACCCAGGAACCAGAGCAGTAGATCCACGGTGTGTACGCCCTGGTTCATCAGCGCCCCACCGCCGTCCATCGCCCAAGTGCCACGCCAGTCTCCGGAGTCGTAATAACCCTGACTGCGCCACCAACTAACCGTGGCGATAGCGGAGGTCACTCGGCCAAACCTTCCCGAGGAAACGGCTCCGGCCACTACCTGGCTGGCCGGGTCAAAGCGGTGCTGGCTGATCACGGTGGCCAGTTGACCGTTCTGTTCGGCCCGCAAGGCCGCGGCTTCGATCTGCTGAGCCTGGCGGAGATCAACATCGAGCGGCTTCTCGATCACTACGTGTTTTCCGGCCTCCAGAACTTCCAAGGCGCCGGAGATATGCAAGCCACTCGGGGTGGCTAGGACGAACAAATCCGCATCGCCATCGGGAGTAGCCAGTGCCTGCTCAATACTGTCGAAAAGTGCCGGCTCGGCGCGCCCAGCCAGGAAGGTCACCAGCGAGTCCCGAGCCTGCGGCACCGGATCAACCAGCGCCACCAGCTCTAACTCCGGCTGTTCTAGAATCACGGCGGCGTGCGTGCGTCCAATGGAGCCGCAGCCCACCAGGGCAACCCGGATGCTCATTTCGCCACCACCCCGGCCTGATCGAGCACGGAGGCGAAGGCCCTTGCGGCCACCCCAAAAGCTGCCGGTCCGGAGAAACCACCCAGTGCGAAGGCATCGGCCAGATGTGGTTCCAAGGAAGCGAAGCCGGTATAGCCGTCGTCTCGCAGTGCCTCCACGGTGCGCAGCAATTCGCCGTCGCCCTGACCGGCCGGGCACACCGTGCCATCGGCCAGCACGGCGTCCTTGACCTGCAGATATTCCAGATAGGGGCGGAGCTGGGCATAGCCCTCGGTGAAGGGCCGAACCCCCACCTGAACAAAGTTGGCGGCGTCCCAGGCGAGGCGGAGCGCCGGTGAATCCACGCTACGCACAATATCGAGCACTCGTTCCGGGGTGTCCCCGTAAATCTCCTTTTCGTTCTCATGCAGCAACACCACCCCGGCTTGCTCCGCACGGGCGGCCAGAGCTTTCATCCGCTCCAGCACGGCATCTCGTACCGATTCGGCGGACCCCGGGTAGTAAAACGAGAAGATCCGGATATACCGGGTACCCAAGGCTTTGGCGGCGGCTATGGCGCGGTCTAGCCGGTCCAGTTCGTGCTGTACCGGCAGTTCCACCGAGACCTTGCCAATCGGCGAGGCTATTGCGGAAACCCCCATCTCACGGGCGTCGAGCAGTTCCTGGAGCGCAGCCAGTTGCTGCTCGGATAAGTCGACAATATTCACTCCCCAGGCGCTGCGCACTTCGAGGTGTTGGGCGCCGAGGGCTTGCAACACCGCGCACTGGATCACCGGATCGTCGTCGATCTCGTCACCGAAACCGGACAATGCCCATTCCACCATTTACTTCACTCCTCCGGCGGTCAGGCCGCCCACTAGATAGCGTTGGAAAATCAAGTACAGAATCACCACGGGTGCCGCGCAGACCAGGGCCGAAGCCATCATCTGACCGTAGTAGGGAACCGCGCCACCTTCGGTTGAAGCGCCAAAAATTTGCAGCGCCACGGCAACGGTTTGGCTTTCCGGCCGGGTCATCACAGAGGCGAACAGCACGTCGTTCCAGCCGAGCAGAAAAGCGAAGATCGCCGAAACCACAATGCCCGGCCAGCTCAGCGGCAAAATGATCCTCAGCAGTACGCCGAGCGGGCCCGCCCCGTCAATCCGCGCGGCCTCTTCCAACTCGCGCGGCAAACCCCGCAGATAGGTGACCATCACCCAGGTGGAGAACGGCAGGGCGAAGGTCAGATAGGTCAGAAAGAGACCCCATTGGGTGCCAATAATGGTCACCCCGAGGTAACTGGCCGCGGAGGAGAACAGCACGAAGACCGGGAGCAGCATCAGGGTGCCGGGAATGCTCTGCAGACCCAGTAACCCGCGCAGGATGGTCAACCGGCCACGGAAGGCAAAGCGGACCAGCACATAAGCGGTAGCCACCGAGAGCAGCGCCGAGACGACGGCGGTTGAGCCCGCCACCAGCAGAGAATTCGCCAAGCCCTTGGCCAAGCCAACGCTGGTCCAGATCTTGGCGTAGTTCTCCCAGTTCAGTTCGGTGGGGAAGAAATCGCCACGGGCCACCGCAATATCCGAGTTGATCGAGGCAAAAAAGATGTACAGCACCGGGATCAACACCACCGCGGCCAGCACCGTAATCACCACCACCAGCAGCGGACGGGGCAACAATCGGGTGACTTCAGCCTGCCGGTTCTGCTTGTGTGGCTTCCTGGCAGTTGCAACGGCGCTCATACCAATACCTCCTCGGTAGCAACGGCACCCGAAGGGCTGTCCGTTGTGAAACGGTCCGCCCGTTTGGGCGACTTCCGCCGCTTAGCCGGTTGGTCGCCGTCGTCCAGCTTGACCGCTCGCAAATAGACGAAGAGCGGGATGGCTACCAGCACCAGGGAAACCAGTGCCATTGCCGCACTCAGCCCGAAACGGAAGCTTTGGAAACTGGTCACATAGGTCAGGATCGGCAGCACGTTCACATCCGAGGGTGCGGGCAGGCCGAAGAGCACATAGGGCAGGGTGAAGTTATTGATGTGGTGCAGGATGCCCACCAAGAAGGCGAGCGAAAGCGGCCCCTTCAAGTAGGGGAAAACCACGTAGCGCAGCTTTCGCCACCAGAGCGCACCGTCCAACGCGGCCGCCTCATGCACCTCGTGGTCCACGGCTTGCAGACCGGAGAGCGCCAGCATGTAGACAAACGGCCAGGAAGCCCAGATCTGCACGATGATCAGCGTCCAATAGCTGTTCGGGCCGTTCAGCCAGAGACCGGGGTGCAGACCAATGCCGGAGAGCGCATGATCGATCACCCCGCCCGGCTGGAACATGGTCCGCCACACCGTGGCCACCACGAAGGACGGCAGCACATAGGGGATCAGAAAGATCGAACGGACCAGTCCGCGACCCCGGAACTTGTTCTGGGTGGCGACTGCGGCGAGCACGCCCAGCGGAATGGTCACCGCCATCGCCAGCAGCGAATAGGACAGGCTGAGCCACACCGAGCGCAGCAAATCCGTCGCGGTGAGCGCTTCGATGAAGTTCTCGATGCCGATAAACGGTGCCGAAATCCATTTACGCAGCGTGTACTGGTCCAGGTTCAAGGTGGACATGTACACCCCGAGCAGCAGTGGCACGATGATCACCAGGACCATCAGCAAGCCACCCGGGATCAACATCCACAGGGGCCTGTTCCGCTCGTTCGGCCCCCGCCGTCGCTTCGCAGTTCCGGTGCTCAAGGCTCAGCCTTTCGCAGCCCGGTCGAGCGAGGACTGAGCCTTGCTCTGTGCATCGCTGAGGAGTTGCTGCAACGAGGCGTCCGATACTCCGCTTTGGGATAGATCCGGAATGGATTGCACGACGACGTTGGTCAAGGCGAGCTGAATGTCACCCCAGGCCCCGGTGAAGGGAGTGGCGAAGGATTTGGTGGCCGCATCGGTGATCGGTGCGAGCTTGGGATCGGTGAGACTTTTCAGCGCCTCGGCGTTGGCAGGCAGATCGCCGAAGATCTTGTTGTAGTTCAGCTGCTCCTCCTTGGAGGTAGCCAGCTTGATATAGGCGAAGGCCAGATCCTTTTGCTGCGAGTAGTCGGCCACCACCAGATTGTCGCCGGAGAGGATGCTTGCGGCCGGGGTGCTGCCGGGAGTGCTCTGCCCGGGTGCCGTGGTCGGCATCAGTCCAAAGGCGTACTTCCCGGCCAGGGCGGACTTGTCCAGGCTGACAATGGAGCTAGCCGTGGTCATCAGCATGAAGCCGGTCTTGCCTTGGGAGAAGGCGGCGAGCGCCTGACTATTGGTCCAGCCGACCGATGCCGGGTCCACCACCTTGTCCTTGCTCAGCCAACCGAAATAAGTTTCGTAGGCTTTTTTCACGGCCGGATCATCGAGTTTGGCTTTGCTGCCGTCCACCAGCGGATTACCCGCCTGGGTGGACATTGCCCAGATGAACTTCCAGGGGTCGAAATTGTCCTTGTAGCCAACGGCCATGCCGTATTTACCATTGCCGGTCATCTTCTTGGCCTGCTCCAGCAGGCCGTCCCAACTGGTGGCTGGCTTATCGAAGCCTGCGGCCTTGAGCATGTCCTTGTTGTAGGCGAGCACAAAGGGGCGGCTGACGAAGGGAACGCCCACCTGATGGGCTGCATCCGGGCCGGAGATGCCCAAAGTTGCCTGGTTGAAGCGATCTTTACCACCCACCTTGGTCCAATCGTCGCTGCTCAAGGTGACGAAGGCCTTTGTGGCGTAGGCGGTTGGGGTGAAGGTGGTGCCCAGGCTGTAGACATCCGGGCCTTGGCCCGAAACGACCGAAGTCTGAATCTTGGTCAGTTCGTCATTGGCGCTCGTGAAGGTTTCGTACTTCAGCTCTGCTCCGGTTTCGGCCTTGAACTTGCTGGACATATCGTCCATCCACTGTTTCTGCTGATCGGGATAAAGCGTGTTCACGTTGACCAGCACATCGAGCGTCTTGCCGGAGCCGTTAGTCGAGCCGCCGTCGGAGCTGCCACAGGCGCTCAGCGTAAGAGCGGAAAGGGTGACCACGGTGGCTACCGCAAGTCCTCTGGATGCAAGTCTTCTGGTTTGGCCGAATCTCATATCTTCTCCTCGTCGAGATGTCATGGCACCAACCGGTTGCGCGCGAGTGAGCCGGGTCACATGTGCCGAGTTGTTTGAGTCTAAGAATGTTCAGCAAGTCACGGCAATCGTTTGCCAAAAATTGCCAAAAGTGATCTGATGGTGCCCAGTCAGGAAGGAGGAGCCAGGATGAAGAAAAGTCCGACGGCGGCACCCACCATCCGCGATGTGGCGGAGGCCGCGGGGGTAGCCACCTCCACCGTGTCCCGGGCGCTAAGCAATCCGGAACGTGTAAGCGTGAGAACCCGCAAGCTGGTGGAGCAGGTCGCCGCCGAGCTCAACTACGTTCCCAGCTCACAAGCCCGAGCCTTGAGTTCCGGGCGCACCGGGGCTATTGCCGTACTGGTGCCGGATGCCACCAATCCCTTCTACTTCGACATCATCCGCGGTTCACAGCACCAGCTCAAGGCGGCCGGCTACACCCAGCTTCTGGTCGATACCGAGGAATCCGCCGAGGTGGAGGCGGAAGCACTCAATAAACTCAGACAGTCCTGTGACGGGGTGGTGCTCGCCGCCTCCAGACTCAGCGATGAGCAGATCCTGGGCGTGGTGGAACAGACTCCGGCGGTAACCATCAACCGCGGCGTGCCGGGGGTGCCCACCGTCATTATCGATACCCCGCAGTCCGTGGGGCAGGCGCTGGAACATCTGCTCTCCCTAGGCCACCAGCACATTGCCTATCTCGCAGGCCCGGTCGGCTCTTGGTCGAATGCCCGCCGCTTGATCGCCTTCGAGGAACAGGCCAGCCGACTCGGACTGCGAATCAGCAAGCTCGGCCCTTTCGCGCCCAAGACCACCTCCGGCGCGGCCGCCGCCGACGCAGCCTTACACTCGGGGGCGAGTGCCTGCGTGGTCTTCAACGACCTGATCGCCATCGGCATGCTGCAACGCTTTGCGGCCCGCGGAGTCCGAGTGCCCGAAGACATCAGTGTGATCGGTTGCGATGACATCTTCGGTGCCGATTTCTGTAATCCACCGCTCACCACTATCACCGCCCCGATTGAGCAGGCCGGACGAGTGGCGATCAGTATGCTGCTGAGCCGGGTGCGGCCCTTCGATCAAGGTCTTGGGGAGCGTGGCGTCAGCCGCACCCTCGGGGTGCTGCCCACCCACCTCACGGTGCGGCAGTCCACCGGCCCGGCGCGCAGTTAATCGACAGCGGTCGCCATGAAATCTTGCCGAAACTTTCGGGGAGTAGGCTTTTTACATGCGAGAACTTCAGGCCGAAATCATTGCCGAGCTGGGCGTTAAAGCCACCATCGACCCCGCGCAGGAAATCCAGAAGCGGGTGGACTTCCTAGCCGAGTACGCCAAAGCCAGCCACACCAAGGGTTTTGTGCTGGGCATCTCCGGTGGCCTGGACTCTTCCCTAGCCGGAAGGCTTGGCCAGCTCGCCGCCGAGAAGCTACGGGCCGAGGGCTATGAAGCGAGCTTCACGGCTGTGCGGTTGCCTTACAACACCCAGAAGGACGAAGACGACGCTCAGGCGGCGCTGGAGTTCATCCAAGCGGACCGTTCCTGGACCTTCAACGTGGCTCCCGGCGTCGACGGCTTAGAAGCAGAATACGAAACCACCACCGGCGAACAATTGAGCGATTTCAGCAAGGGCAATATCAAGGCTCGGGCGCGAATGGTGGCCCAGTATGCCCTGGCCGGGGAGCACAATCTGCTGGTGATCGGCACCGATCACGGTGCAGAATCGGTGACCGGTTTCTTCACCAAATTCGGCGACGGCGGCGCGGACGTACTGCCGCTGTTCACCTTGAATAAACGGCAGAACCGGCAGCTGCTCAAAGAACTCGGAGCGGCCGAACGGATCTACACCAAGGTGCCGACGGCTGATCTGCTCGACGGCGTGCCCGGCCGGGCCGATGAGGACGAGCTAGGCATCTCCTACGATGACATCGACGATTATCTGGAAGGCCGCGAGGTGGCCGCCGAGGTGGCCGAACGCATCGAAAAACGCTACCTGATCACCCGCCACAAGCGCACCGTGCCGGTATCGCTACTCGATGAATGGTGGCAGCCTGCCGAATCGCGAGCTTCGCGGTAGTGTCCGGTTCCACCGACAAATCAAGCAGGCAGCGACGCACAGCGGTCAGCATTGAATCCCGGGCGGCCCTGATCGCCTTGCTGGCGATGGTGTTGTTCACCGTGCTGGCCTTTGTTATTTTCCTGGGTAAGCGTCCCGCACTCTCCGGGGATGGCTCGGTGGGTTCGCTCTCCAGCTTATTTGCCGCCGTCGTGGGTGCCGGAGTCTTTTCGGCAAGCTACGTTTCCTCATTGCGCGGGCCGGAATCCAGTTGGCTTCGACGCTCCGCCTTGGCCCGGCGGATTCTCGACGTGGCAGCGCTAGCCTTCGCGCATGCGGCCATCGCCTTCATGCTCGGCCAGGCCGTGTTCTACCTTTTCCAGAACGCCTTCACCGGACTGACCCTGGATCCCTTCGCTGGCGGCCTCTTTGTCGGCCTCAGCTGCGCCGCGAGCGGCTATGCGGTCTACCTCTCCGGAGCCAGAATCAACACCTACTCACTGTCGAATTTGCTGGCGATCTTCTTGGTCAGCGGTGCATTGACTTCGATGGTGACAACGGACAACCCAAGCTGGTGGGAGATCAACTTCAGCGTGCTGGGGGCAAGTGACAGCGGACTCTCCGCCTACGCCTTCAACACCACCTTGATTGTTTCCGGCTTGGTAATTACCACACTGGCTTCCTATATGACTCAGGATCTGCGGCGCTGGAGCGAGTTGAATCACGACTCCAGTACCCAGGCTTCACGGATTCAGTGGTCGCTGGTTCTGCTCGGTATCCTGGCCGCCGGGGTCGGGTTAGTACCGGTGGATGTGGCCATGCCGCTACACAACACCTCGGCTATTGGGATGATCCTGGTTTTCGTGGTGATCATCGTTTGCCTGCCCTGGTGGGTCCCCAGCTTTCCGCGTAGCTTTTTCGTCACCTCCTGGGTGCTGTTAGCCGGAGCAGGTTTTTCCGTGCTGCTGTTCTTTCCCTTTGGCTATTACAACCTGACCGGGATGGAACTGGTCACTACGGCGATAATCTTCGGCTGGCTGGTGCTGTTCATCCGAAACATCGCCGCCCTTGTCGAGGACAGCGAAGACCTCGAGCACGCGGACTCCTCCTCAACTCGCGATAGCCTGCCGAATCGCGATAGCTCAATGTCGCGACAATGGGCTATCGCGAAGCCATTGAGCTATCGCGAACTTTGTGGCGGGGCCGAAGTAAGCCGGAGGCGCTCGGGAACATAAGATGGCACCATGCCTCAAAGTTCCGCAGCCCTCAATATCACCGATCTCAAGGTCGGCTACGGCAAGAAACAAGTCTGCGGAGTGATCTCCTTCAAGGTCTCCGGCGAGGCACTCGCCCTGGTCGGCCCCAACGGTGCAGGAAAATCCACCGCACTCCGCACCGTCGTCGGGCAGCTGGACCCGCTGGCTGGCAAGGTGCTGCTCAATAAATCCGCAATCGATGACCGCAGCGCGGACTTCCGTCGCCTCGCAGCCCTGGTCTTCGACGACGACGCCTTCTTCCCCGAGCTGACCGTGGGCGAACACCTCACCATGGTGGCTGCCGGACACGGGGTCAGCGATCCGGTTGCGGCCGTGGACCAAGAACTTGATTTCTTCCAGCTCACCGAGCACGATCACTCCTTAGTCACCAGCCTCTCCTCCGGCCAGCGTCGCCGGCTGCTGCTGGCCTCGGCCTTTGTTCGGCCGCGCTCCTTGCTGGTCCTAGATGAACCGGAACAGCGCCTGGACACCCATATGCGCAGGGCTCTGGCGGCCCGGGTGGCGCAGTGCGCCAAACAGGGACAGACCGTGCTGCTGGTCACCCACGACCCCGAATTCTTGGTCACAGCCTCCCGGAAGGCCTTGTATATCGCCGACGTCGTGGAGAAGCTCAGCGCGCAACAGGCAGCCGAGCGAATTCAGGCGATGCCCGCATGAGTGAGCCGCTCGCTATAACTCATCCGGCGAATGAAGAGGATGAACTCTCCGCATCGGAGCTGCGCCGCTATATTCGTAACGCCCCACTGAGCCGTCAAACCGTTGGCTTCTTCTCCCTGTTCGGGGAGGTCTATACGACGGTTTTCGGCATCGCCGTGCTGCTGGTGGCCTCTTATTCGTTGGTCGGGAACATCCGCAGTAGCTACCTTGCCGGAGCCTCGGCAAGCGACAGCCATTTGGTTCAGCAGCTCGATCCCCTGGTCCCCGGGCCAGTAGCTTGGGCCGTGGTGCTGCTCGCCGCCCTGGCAGCAACCGTACTGCTATCCAGCCGTTTAGGCCCGGCCCATCTAGACACTCCGCATACTCAGTGGCTGCTCCCGCTGCCTGCCTCTCGTCGCGCTCTCTTACAGCCAGCCGTCATACGCTCGGCCGCCCTGGTCACCGTGGTGGGTGCCGTGCTCGGCAGCCTGCTCGCTGTGCTGGAATCACCCGTGCTGAGCCCCACCAATATCGGCCTCGCTGTGGCGAGCAATGCTGGCCTTTTCCTCTGTGGCTTCGTACTGGCTCAACTGGCACAAAGTTTCGCCTGGGGAACTCTGCTCGGACGCCTGGTGATGGCCGTGCTCGGCGCACTCACCCTACTTGGCTTATTCTCTGCCTTGGGTCTGCCATTGCTGGGAAACTGGCTGCTGGCGCTGCCGAGCAGCTGGCCCGTGCTAGCCGCCTCTGGGCAGCTCTGGGCCGCGCTACTGCTCCCGATCGGCATCGTAGTGCTGCCCGTTTCGCTGATCTGGGTTCCTAGAATCACTACTCGCTCACTGCGCGAGCACTCCGCCCGCGCCTCGCTGGTACGCAGCAGCATCGTGTCAATGGATTCAACCTCGCTCTCGAGTTCCTTGGGCTCCGCCGAAAGGACCGGCGAACGCAGCAATCGCTCCCGGCTTTTGCTAGCCGCCGAACCCGGAACGGTGCTGCTACGCGCGGATGCGTTGCGCTATTTCCGTCACCCAGGTCGCCTGGTGATGGTGGCGGCGCTAGGTGTTATCCCCGCGATTGGCAGGGCATTCATGGGCGGTAATAGCCCTTGGCCTGTGGTCATCCTGCTACTGATCTGTGGCCTGCTGGCCGTGTCCTCGGTTGCCAACCCGCTCAAGCTCAATGCTCTCAATCCCATTCTGGACGAATTGCTGCCGCTCGCCCCCGGCACGGTACGCAAACTGCACGCGGTGGTACCCGCCGTCCTACTTTTACTCTGGGCCGCGCTGACCTTCGGCTTGCTATGGCTTACCGGTGTTGGCTCACTGACCTTCTTCCTGGCCGCCCTGCTGGCGGGACCGGCGTTGGCCGGAGCCGCATTGCGGGGAGCCTATAAGAAGGCTGCTGACTGGAGCCAACCCGCGATTGCCACCCCCAGTGGCGCGCTACCGGCCGGAGTGGCCGCTCAATTCCTGGCCGGGCCGGATCTGGCGGCGATTGTACTGGCCCCGGTCTTGATTAGCTTGATTGCGGGTGCCGCCGCGGATCTGCTGCTGCCGATCCAGCTGGCGCTGAGTGCCATTGTGCTGCTGGTGGTCACCCGGAACCGGAGCAAATAACTCCCTTCGCTAAAGCGGTAATGAAAACGGGTATGTTGGAAGGGTGAAGATTGCCACCTGGAATGTGAACTCGCTGCGAGCCCGAGCCGACCGCGTCGAAGACTGGCTGCGCCGCACGGATATCGATGTGCTCGCTATCCAAGAGACCAAATGCAAGGATGAGAACTTCCCCTGGGAGCTCTTCGAAAACAACGGTTACGAAGTGGCGCACTTCGGTTTCAGCCAGTGGAACGGCGTAGCGATTGCCTCCAAGGTGGGGCTCGACGACGTGCAGCGCACCTTCCCCGGCCAGCCCGCCTTCGGCAAGGGTGAGGTGGCCCCGGAACAGGAAGCCCGTGCCATCGCAGCCACGTGTGGTGGGGTGCGAATCTGGAGTCTCTATGTGCCCAACGGCCGGGCTCTCGATGATCCACATATGCCCTACAAATTGGAGTGGCTGCGAGTACTCAACGAAGAGGCTAAGGGCTGGTTGGCCGCCGATCCGCAGGCTCAGATTGCGCTGGTGGGCGACTGGAACATCGCTCCTAAAGATGAGGATGTTTGGGATGTTCAGTACTTCATCGACGAGGGCCTGACTCATATCAGCGCTCCGGAACGTGCGGCATTCCAAGCTTTCGAAAGCACCGGCTTCATCGACGTCGTGCGTCCTCAACACCCGGGACCTGGTGTCTACACCTATTGGGATTACAAGCAATTGCGCTTCCCCAAAAAGGAGGGCATGCGCATCGACTTCGTGATGGCTTCACCAGCCCTCGCCACCCGGGTCGCCGACACCCAGATCGACCGCGAGGAGCGCAAAGGCAAGGGCGCTTCGGACCACACTCCGGTGATTGTCGAGCTGAGCTAGTGTCCAGGGAGCTGTACTTAGGGCACAGCAATCTACCGTATCTCTCCACCTTGCGGCTCTACCTCCCGCTGAGCGAGTTCAGCGCGGCCGAGCAGCAGTTCATTAACCGCAGCGCCCCTCCCCTGGAGGACAGGATGCGCGCAGATCTGCAAGAACTTGGCGATTCCTTACACCGGGTGATCCGAGCACAACCCTTCCCGGAGGCTTCCAGTGAGCGGGTCCGCAGCCTGCAATTGCTCGACGACGGTCCGGTGCTATTCAATCTCAATCAGGTTCTGCCCCGCTCGCTTGCCGCCCTGGAGCAGTTACAAGCTGGTCCAATTGCGAAGCTCGCCAACACGGTCTTCGAGTCTGAGATGCTGCAGGAAGTCCAGCAGCGGGTACATCAAGGTAGTACCGGGCAGCGCAGCCTGACCCGCTCCTCCAGCTGGGGCATCCCCTTCGGCTGGTTCGTGGTGGTTTCCGAGGCTGACCGTACCGAGGTGGTGGAATCTCGCAGCCGCGTGATTACAGTTCGGGTGCAGACGCCCGTATCGGTAGCGCAACAGCGCCTAGCAGCCGGGATTGAAAATCTGGAAGTCACCGCTCCCGAGCTGGATTTGCTCGAGGAATTACGCGAACTACAGGACTGGCTGAGCGGTGTCAGCCACCAGGCGGCTGTTGAGTTGGATTATGGTGCCATTGCCGACCGGATCTATCCGGATGAATCGCCTACGGATGTTCGGGTGGGTCTGGAATGCCTAGCCGAAGGAGATCTCACCGGGGCGGCCGCAGCATATCGGCGGCTCGCCTCCCGGTGGATCCCTATCCGGCAGCTTTCTCGGGCTTCCTAGAACCCCATCCGCCGCTTAGGCAAGTACCGCCTTGAGGCGCTTGCTTCGGCCGAAGAGCAGGGCGTCAATACTGAATTTCCCGGGGCCAGTCAGAGCCAGGGTGCCTGCCATCGCGGCAAGCGCCAGCACGTATTCAAAACCACCATCGGTGGCAAAAAATCCCTGCGGCAGGTGTACCAGGAAAGCTGCGCCGATCATATCGGCCACCAGCAGCACCGCGATCGGCTTGCTGAGCAACCCCACGATGAGCGCCAAGCCCCCGATGAATTCAAGTCCGGCCACAAACGGGGCCATCAGCTCGGGTGCCGGGACTCCCATCGAGCCGAAACCCTGGGCGGTAGATTCAATGCCACTGTTGAACTTCTGCCAGCCATGCAAGGCGAAAATCAGACCGGTTACCAGACGTAACAGGATCAATCCGAGATGTGCTGAGTTTGATGTCTTCGCCATAAGGCGTGCTCCTTTAGTCGTATGGACTCTTGTGGAGTCCGGCTAACAACCACGACTACGGGGCGCGCCGAGCCCGGGTTCAGAGTAAAGCCAGATTAACAGCGTTTTCCCAGTTTGGCGCGGCTGGTTACCTCGACGGCGGCGCTGTGCTTGAGCGAACCAGGAGTTCGAAGGGCGCGGCCACACTGCGCACGGTACCAACGGCGCCGTCGAGCTCCTTGATCAACATATCCGCCGCCAGACGCCCCTGTTCCACGGGGTTCTGTGCCACCGTGGTCAGCCCGGCAGCCTCGGCAAATTCATGGTTATCAATACCAACCACCGATAGCTCTTGCGGTACCCGGATGCCTCGGCGTTGCGCCTCCATTATGACGCCGAGAGCCATCTCATCCGAGGCGCAGAAAACCGCAGTGGGCTTCTCGCCCGGAGCATCGAAGAGCTGCGCTGCCGCGCGAACTCCACCGGCTACGGTGAAGTCACCATTGAGCTCCCAGCCCGGTTCAAATCGTAGACCGGCCGCGAGCAGCGTCTCTTCAAAGGCCCGGTCTCTGAGTTTCGGGACCGCGAAGTCAACCTCGTCCTTATCGTCGCCGAGCACCTGGGCAATCCGACGATGCCCCAGTTCAATCAGGTGCTTAGTGGCTAACTGCGCGGCCTGATAATCATCGATGCAGACCTGGTGGAAACCCTTGACCGGGCCGCCAACGGCAACCAGTGGGATTTCGGTCAGGTGCAGATGCTCCAGTTCTGAAGGTTGCAAGCCTAGGCAGAGCACCACGAGTGCGTCGATCTGTTTGCGCAGCATGGTGTGCTCGAAGAGACGTTCCCGGTTACCGCCGTAGCCGCCGAGATTAATCAGCATTAGGTTGTACTGATTCTCCTGCAGGGCGATATCGACGCCCTCAATGGCTCGGGAGAAGAACCAGCGGCTGACATAGGGTGCCAGCACCCCCACGGTCCGGGTTCGCCCGGTAGCCAGCCCGCTCGCTGCCGAGGACGCCACATAGCCCATCTCCGAGGCGATGGCCAGAATGCGTTCTCGGGTCTGCGGACTCACCCTGGGCAGCCCCCGGATAGCCCGGGAAACCGTTGCGGTGGAGACCTTCGCCGCAGCGGCGACGTCCTCGATGCTGCTCGCGATGATGCCCTCCCCTTGCTGCTGTGTTCCCCCGAGTCGATGTTCCTACGGCTAGTCTTTACCCTGCTGCTGATCCCGGCGTTGCACCTTATAACGCAGCCGGAAGAGACTGGCTAGCACTAGAACCGAGGCAGCCAGCACGAGCGCCCAACCCAGCGCTGAACTCCCGCTCAGCTCCTGCCAGAGCACCGTGACCAGCAAGATCAGCGCCCAGAACCCGATGAAGCCGATACCGATATCAACCTGCTCGGCCGCACGGCTTCGCGGCGGTTCCATAGCTTCGGGCCTTCTCACTTCACGCCGCCCGCAGTTAGACCAGCGACGATCTTCCGTTGGAAGACCAACACCAAGATCACTAGTGGAACAGTGACAATGGTACCGGCTGCCATCACCGCCGTGTACGGCTCCTGGTGCGGCTGAGCTCCCGCGAAGGAAGCGATGGCAACGGTAACTGTCTTAGTGGCGTCATTCGAGAGCTGGCTGGCGATCAGGAATTCGTTCCAGGAGGCGATAAAAGCCAGAATCGCCGTGGTGAAAATCGCCGGAGCAGCCAAAGGCATGATCACCTTGCGAAAGGCCTGTCCCTGGGTAGCGCCGTCCACTCGGGCCGCTTCCTCGAGCTCCCAGGGCATTTCCCGGAAGAAGGAGACCAGCGTGTAGACCGTCAACGGCAACACGAAGGAAATGTTCGGCAAGATCAGCGCCTGATAAGTGCCAATCCAACCCCAATCAGTAAAGAGCTGGAAGAGCGGTGTAATCAGCGCAACGCCTGGGAACATCGAAGCACCCAAGATAAGTCCCAAGATCACGAACTTGAAACGGAAGTTCAGTCGGGCTAGAGCATAGGCCGCGAAGACCCCCACCAGCAGGGCGACTATGGTAACTATCGCACCGATCAACAAGCTATTGAAGAGGTTTAGACCGAAATGGTTGCCCCGGTCCTCGGCGAAGGCCGTGGTGAAATTCTCCCAAGTAGCATTGCTTGGCCAAAAGGACATTTCAAAGGTGGAATCGGAAGGCCGGAAGGCCGTCGCCATCATCCAGTAGAAGGGTGCCAGGCACCATAGCACGATGATTCCGGCGCTGATATAAGTTCTGGTCTGCGCCCAGCGAGTGCGGTTGGTGGACTTGGCATTGACGGGAATATTTACCGAGCTCATTTCGCAGCCTTCTTTTTCCCGGTGGACGATTGGAATGCATTGGCGCCGAGGAATCTAACGAAGATAAAGGCGACCAGGAAGATAATAATGAATGTAATGGTGGACAGAGCTGAGGCTGAGTTGTAACCCTGCCTGATCTGCTGGACTACCAAGATCGAGAGGGTATCGGTGTTATTCGCGCCACCGGTCAAGATATAGGGCAGATCGAACATTCTCAGCGCGTCCAAGGTACGGAACAGGATGGCGACCATAAGAGCCGGCTTGACCATCGGCAGGGTAATCATCCGGAAGCGCTGCCAGGCGTTGGCACCGTCCACCTTGGCCGCCTCGTAGACCTCAGCCGGAATCATCTGCAGGCCAGCCAGAATCAGCAAGGCCATAAAGGGCGTGGTCTTCCAAGTGTCCGAGATGATGATCGCCCATTTTGACGGCCACTCGGAGCCGGTCCACAGGATCTGGGTGCCGAGCATCTTGTTGATCACGCCGTCGAAAGCGAACATGAAGAAGAACAGCTTGGCGGTAACGGCCGTCGGGATCGCCCAAGGTACCAAGATCGCAGCACGGACCAGACCGCGTCCACGGAAGGTACGAGCCATGATGATGGCCATCCAGAAACCGATAATGGTCTCTAAGGCGACAGTGACAATGGTGAAGAAGAAGGTATTGCCCGTGGCTGACCAGAACTGAGAGCCCAGCTGTCCGGGGGCACAGGCCGCGGTACCGCCGTCCGGGGCGGAACATTGCTGGAAAAGCCAGGCGAAATAGTTACTGAACCCAGCAGCTCCGCCTTGGACGAAGAAGCCATTGGCGTCCAGGCCCGCATCCTTGCTAAAGGACATTACGATGGCGGAGATGACCGGGTAACCGATCACTACCAACAGCAGCAGGATGGTGGGGGCCAGTAACCAGGCCGCCCACGCGTTCTGCATTTTTTCGGGACGTGCTTCCGAATTCTTCTTCTTGTTACGGCGGCCCGAATCGGCTGCCTCGGCTTGTGGATCGGTGTCATGTGCAGCGATGGACATGCCCCCTCCTTCGATCCCGGACTCTCAAGTGCGGGCTAGGCCTAAAGGTGTTATTCAATGCTCAATAGTGATGAGGTTGGTGTGGCGACCTCGATAAGGTCCCCACACCAACCCGAACGCGTTGGTACTACTTGACGCCTGCTGATTCCATTGCTGTCTTCATATCGGAGATCGCCGCATCGACGGTTTTATCTCCCTTGATCGCAGCATAGGCATTGTCTTGGATGGCCTTCGTTACGGCTGGGTAGAACGGGGTTACCGGGCGCGGCACCGCATTCTCGATAGAGGTCTTGAGCACCGGCAGGTACGCCAGCTTGGCGGTCAGCTCAGAATCGTCATAGAGTGCGCTGAGCACGGGAGCCAAGGAGCCCTGCAGTGCATAGAACTTCTGGATCTCGGAGCTGGTCACGAACTTCACGAAGTCCAGGGCGGTTGCCTTGTGCTTCGAGTAGACGCTGATACCGAGTTGGTGTCCACCCAGGGTCGAGGCACCGGGGCCACTCTCTCCGGGGATAGGAGCGATGCCAAAGGTGTCTTTTACCTTGCTGGTGGCATCGGTCTTGGCCAAGTTGTAGACATAAGGCCAGTTACGCATAAACAGGAGTTTGCCGTCCTCGAAGGACTGCCTGCCTTGCTCTTCCTGATAGGTGATTGCCTGGGTCGGGATGTTGCCATCCTTGTAGGCGGTGACCAAATTCTGCAGACCAGCCTTAGCCTTATCTGAATCGATAGCGACCTTGCCGTCGTCGCCGATGACCTGTCCGCCGGTGGAGTTAATGGCCTCCGAAGCGTTCACCGTAAGACCTTCGTACTGTGCGTACTGCCCCGCGTAGCAATCAATACCCTTGGCCTTGGCGATGGAGCACATGCTCATCATGTCAGCCCAAGTCTTCGGCGCAGTCGGTACTAGATCCTTGCGGTAGTAAAGCAGTGCACCGTCGGAGTTCTGCGGGGCGGCATACAGGGTTCCGTTGTAAGTTCCAGCCTTGACCGTAGCCGGAAGCATACCCGCGGTGTCGAGCGCCATTTTGTCCTTCAAGGGCTGCAACCAGCCCTTGGCGGCGAATTCTGCGGTCCAGACCACGTCCACGCTCATCACGTCGTAATTGACGTTCTTGGTCTGCAAGTTCTGCACCAGATCATCGTGCTGCTGATCGGCTTTATCGGTTTGCTCCTTGAGCGTGACCTTCTGATCCGGGTGAGCAGCGTTCCACTTATCCACGATCGGCTGGGCGACGTTCGAGTTGTCTTTGCCTTGGACGTAGGTGATGGGGCCACGATCATCGAGATTGTTCGCAGCGTCTCCGCTCAGTCCACCACCGGTAGATGTGCTTGAACTGCCCCCACCACAAGCAGTCAGGCTGATCGCCAGTATGCCCACGGTAAGAGCCGGGGCGAGTACTTTGGCTAACTTCATACTCATACTCCTCATTGAGATATCGGACCGATGCTTTGCAGAAGCTGTTAAGAATCTGAGAAAACTCGGTTGAGTGATGTCGCTCATACTAGTAACGTGTGCAGAGAAAGTGCAAGCGTTTACGCAAAACTAGTGAAAGGCGATTCGTGAGCCAAACCACGTTCGGCACCGATGCCGGGGAACTTCAGGGACCAGAGCAGAGCTGGTGGCGGGATGCGGTGATCTATCAGGTCTATCCGCGTTCCTTCGCTGACGGCAACGGAGACGGCATGGGCGACCTGCCCGGCGTTACCTCCAAACTCGAATATCTCAAGGAACTCGGTGTGGACGCCGTCTGGCTTTCGCCTTTCTACGCTTCCCCGCAAGCCGATGCAGGTTACGACGTTTCTGACTATCGTGACGTAGATCCGCGCTTCGGCAGCTTGGCCGATTTCGATGAGATGCTAACGCAGGCTCACGCGCTCAAATTACGGATCATCGTTGACCTGGTACCCAACCACACCTCGGACGAACACGAGTGGTTTGTTCAGGCACGAGCGGCCAAACCCGGCTCCGAGACCCGAAACCGCTATATCTTCCGCGAAGGCAAAGGCGAGCAAGGGGAACTGCCGCCGAACAACTGGCAGTCGATCTTCGGCGGAAACGCCTGGACCCGATTGGTGGAAGCCGATGGCACCCCAGGACAGTGGTATCTGCACCTCTTCGACACCAAGCAGCCGGATCTGAATTGGGAGAACCCCGAGGTTCGCAGCGAAATGGAAGCGGTGCTGCGCTTCTGGCTGGACCGTGGGGTAGATGGTTTCCGGGTGGACGTGGCACACGGCATGATCAAGGCCGAGGGCCTGCCAGATTGGGACGGCGCAGCGGCCATGGTGGAGGGCCAGCAGGCCGAGGACTCCGCAGATTCAGCGGATTCAGCGGATTCTGAGAAAGCTCCCGAAGGTAATATGAATCCGCCCTCGCCCTTCTTCGACCAAGAAGGTGTACACGAAATCTACCGAGCCTGGAATCAGGTACTGAAGGAGTACGACGGCGACCGGATGTTGGTTGCCGAAGCCTGGGTTGAGCCGGCGGAACGGCTAGTGCGGTATATCCGCCCAGACGAGATGCAGCAAGCCTTCAACTTCGAGTTCCTGCTGGCCGGTTGGGATGCGGAGCGGATGACGGCGGCAATCACCAACTCGCTCGCCGCCGTCGAAAGCGTTGGCGCACCGAGCACCTGGGTGATGTCCAATCACGATACCGTCCGGCACACCACCCGCTACGGCCTCAGCACTCCGACCGGTTTCCCGAAGGGAATTAGTGCCGCCGACGAACAGCCGGATGAGGCTCTCGGCCTGCTCCGGGCGCGGGCAGCCGCGGCAATCATGCTGGCGCTGCCCGGCTCGGCTTACCTCTACCAGGGCGATGAACTCGGCCTGCCCGAACACACCACGCTGGCTGCGGAGCTCCGGCAGGACCCGGCCTTTGCCCGAACCAAGGGCGAGGAGATCGGCCGCGACGGTTGCCGGGTACCACTCCCCTGGTACGACCAGGAGCCCGGTTACGGCTTCAGCCACGGCAGCGTGGAACCGAGCCAGCCCTGGCTGCCGCAACCCGAGTCCTTCGCCAGCTATGCCGCCGACCGCCAGGACGGGGTGCCGGGATCAACCCTTGAGTTCTACCGGGAAGCACTCGCTCTGCGCTCCGAATATGAGCTGGGCCAGGGCGTACTTGAATGGCTCGAAGCATCGGGGTTGCATCAGCCGGACAAGGACATCCTCAGCTTCCGCAACGGCGAACTGACGGTGCTGGCCAATTTCGGTGATCAGCCTTTGGCACTGTCTACGGAGTTCCTTGAGGACCGCGGCGTACGCCTGCGCAGCCAGCCCAAGGCTTTGACTGAGAACGGCGAATTGGCTCCGAACAGCGCCATCTGGCTGTCCTAAAACTGAGAAGTAACGATAAACGCCGTGGCAGCTAGCTGCCACGGCGTTTATCGTACCTAGTACATTCTCGGGATCAGCGGACTCGCTCCGCCTTCGTGAAGCGCACGCGAGTTCCGGAGGCGATGTTCAGCAGCACCGGGATGCGTTGGCCGATCACTAGTTCCAGGGCAGCTACCAATTCGGAGACCTCGGTAGCTAGTTGATGCGGTGAAACGCCTTGACGGGGCATTAGCCTGACTCGGAGGCCGGGCTCCCCCTTTACCTCGTAAGTTGAGACCGTAGAGCCGAGTAAATCGGTGCGCTCGCCGAAGGCCTGACGTAACAGTTGCTCGGCCACACTGCCATTGATCGAGACCAGCCCCTCCGCCTCGCCCGCTTCATCGTCGGCGGCCAGAATGGTGGTACGTCCGCGTCCTTGGCCGGCCACCCAGAGGATCATCAAAATGATCAGCACAATCAAGAACACCGCAACCCCAACCCAGATCAGGCTGCTGCCTTGACCGGGTAAAGCAGTCTGCGTGGCCAAGTCTTGGAGTTGACTATTCAGCGGCCCTGCCCAGGCTTGCCACCACTGAGCGAAAGCCGGCACCGTGGCCAGGCCGAGAGCAACCCCGCCTAAAGTCAACAGGAAAAGCGCGAAAAGCGTGAGCAATATGCGGTTGAGTACACGAGGCGTCTCGTTCAAACCCCGATCACCCCCACTGCTGCCAGGTTGACTCGAACTTGGGGTAGCGGGGAAAGCTGCATTAGTTCCACTTCGGCCTCCACCGCATGCTTGATCGCTTCGGCGTTCAGTGCGACGCCGGAAGTCGGCCTGATATTCACCACAACGGTGCGCTGGGAAACCACCACCATGACCTGCTCTTGGGTGACACCAGCAGCCAAGCGTGCCCGGCGGGCTAGCGCGGAGGCAATCACCTCGTCCTCAACAACCACCGACATTCTGGAATCGGGCAGGGTGTGCCGGGCTCGACGTCCCGGTAGCACCGCGCTGAGCAAGAACAGCAAGCCAAAGAAAAGCAGCACCGCTCCCACCACTCCGAGCAGGAAGGGGTTGATACCGTCCGGTAGATGCGCCAGTCGATCCAGAGCGGTTTGCGGATCAATTAGCCAGGCGGGCTGATTGACGATCCGCAAGCCACATTCCAGCAGGCCATAGATCGCCAGTACGATCACGGCAAAAGCGGCAATCGCGGAGAGCACCGAGCGGCCCGAATAGAGTTCTCTCCGAACCACCCGAGCCATATCGAGCTTGCTATCCATTTTGCTCTGTTCGCTCTGTTCGCTCTGTTCGCTCTGTTCGCTCTGTTCGCTCTGCGTCATTGAACCCTCCGAGCCGGTGCTGCATCGGGCTGTACCGGATTTTCGTAGGCTCGGCTCTGCTGCGGTAAGCGGACACCGGTGATCCTAATGTCCACTCTGGCAACATCCGATCCGGTCAGATAACCCACCTTGTCCAGCACATCCTTTTTGGCGGCAATGGTGCGCAGCCAAATCGAACCGCCGCTCTCGGCCAACCTCGCTGCCGCAGCCTCATCGTGGGCCACCGCTAAAGCAGTCAGGCTGGGAACCGCAATCGGGGTGGCCAGAGAAATCGCCAACCGACCAGCCGCATCGGAAAAAGAGACCCGAACCTCATTGACCTGCACGCCGAAACTTTCAGCGGCCGCAGCCTGAGCCACGCTGTTGAGGGCGGCCGTACTGATCCGGTTGTGTCCCGCAAGAGCCTCATTGCTTGCTGCCGGAATTACTGCCGGGGCTTGCGTCGTAGCCTCTGTCATGAGGAGGAACGCCGTCCGGTCAGGGCGTCAAGCACACCTCGCAGATCAAGTTTGCCGTCGGCGGCGCGGCCAAGGATCGCTCCGATCACCATGAAGATCACCGCGATTAGGAATCCCCAGAATCCGAAGGCAAAAGCCATAAAGGCTAAGAAGGCGCCCGCACCGATACCAACGAGTGTGTAGTTCATGCTGACTCTCCACTGCTTACTTGCGTTTTAGGCTCAGGGGTTTTCACACTCGCGGCGAGCCGCTCCGACAGTTTCGGCTGCCCTGGACTCTTCGGCACATCGCCACCTGGGAGATGAACATCATTGACCTCCACATTGACCTCAATCACCTTCAGACCCACCTGCTCTTGTACGGCTCGGTAGACAGCAGCCCGAACTTGATTGGCTACCTCAAGAAGCGGGCGTCCGTATTCAGCGACCAGCGATACATCGACGGCTACCTGGGTTTGGCCCACCTCGACCCGAATGCCCTGGGAAAGATCGGTGGCACCTACTACCTCACGGATCGCGCCGAGTGCACGCGCGGAACCGGAGCCGAGTGAGTAGACTCCCGGAACCTCCCGCGCCGCAATACCTGCCACCTTGGCCACCGCCGTTTCGGCGATAACCGTCCGTCCGGAGGCTTGCTCCGCACCGGGCTGGCCGCCGTCGTTCACCGGATCGCTCACTGATGCCTCCTACCGCGCTCTGCTGCACTCCTTCAGAGAATGCCTTCACCCCAAGCCTACTGCCCGAGCGAGAAGGGTTGAAGGAACCAGTCCGTCAGGTTCGAAACAATGAGCCGCCTTCGAACGTTCATTAGATAGCTACATCACGATAGAAGGACGGCGACCATGAGCGGCAACGGTCTAGGCGGGGCCTTCGGCTCCCTGGACGTCATTTTCAACCCTGCCCGCGCCTACCAACTGGAGGAAGAAAGCCGCCAGCTCACACTGCCTGCCACGGTGGACTCCCCCGATAAGGGCGGGCACGGGATCGAAATCGATTTGGACGCCGGGGTTGCCGTTATTCACCGTCCCGAGTGATGGTGAGCGGCACCCCGGCGAGCCGGAACCCCGAGACCCTGAGCTGCTGGTAACCGGGGAGTGGTTCCGAGATCAGTTCCTGCCGGTCCCGTGGGTTCACACCCAAGATTGTCTGCAGAGCCACCGCTACAGCGGCGGCAGACCAAGCTTGTGGACGGCAGGCCGCAGGATAGGCAACGGGCCCACCAGCCACCGGCTCTCCCGCATGCAGTTCCGGCATCCGGTAGTCAAAGCCCTCCGCGGCGAGCAGCAAACCTTCGAGCAGCCCAGTTGCGTGCTGACCCAAGCCCTCCCGGTGCATTCCCCAGATAGCGATTGCGGTGTCGTGTGCCCAGACCGATCCGCCGTGATAGCTCAGTGGCCAATACCCTGCCTCCTCGGTGGACAAGGTTCGCAAGCCCAGCCCCGAATCTAGGCTTGGCCCGGAAACCAGTCGAGATACTCGCTCCGCCTGCTCCGCGGTCAGAATGCCGGTGCCCAACAGGTGACCGATATTGCTCGTCAACGAGTCCACTTTTTGTTTCTTGCCGTCCAGCGCCACCGCCGGGTACGACTGGTCTTCGCTGCCCACCCAGAAGGATTCGGTGAAACGCTCTTTGAGCCGCTCCGCCCACTCTTCCCACTCCTGCGCACCAGGGAGCTCGAAGTGGCGCATGAGTCGTGCCCCCGCCCGCGCCGCTTCATAGCCGTAGCCCTGTACCTCGCACAGAGCCAGCGGCCCCTCGGCCAGCCGCCCGTCTCGCCATTGAATCGAATCGCCGGAATCCTTCCAGCCCTGATTACTCAGCCCGTGCCCGGTTTCATCACGGTAATCCAGGAAGCCATCCGCGTTTGAATAGTCACGCATCCAGGCCAGTGCCGCCTCCAACTGAGGCAACAGTTCCTTGACCTCTTGATCCGCGAGGCCCCAGCTCCAGGCATCGTGCAGCAGGCAAATCCACAGCGGCGTGGCGTCCACGGTGCCGTAGTACAAGGGCGGCAGGGTGATGCCTTTACCGTGTAGATGGAGCGTTGCCGACCTGATCTCATGCGGGATCTTGCCCGGCTGCTCGGCGTTCTCCGGATTGACTCGCGTACCTTGCAGCGCCGCCAGGGCACGCAGAGTGGAGGCTGCGAGTTCGGTGCCGAAAGGCAGCAGCATTCTGGCCGCCCAGATTGAGTCCCGCCCGAATAAGGTGAAGAACCAGGGCGCCCCGGCCGCTAAGAAAACTTCGCCGGGGGCGGCTGTGGCAGTCATTCGAAGCCCGTTGAGGTCTTCGAATGCACGTTCCGCCCAGCGGCCAATCCGTGAATCTGAGCTCTCTACCGAGACTTCATCCCATTGTGGAAGCCCCTCGGCTGCTTTGACGACGGCGGACGTGTCCTGCAGTTCTACGGTCCAAGACACTTCACTCACCGCATGGGGCGGAACCGTGAGGTTCCAGCGAATGGCAAGTTCACCGCCGTCGTAACTGATATTTGCTCCGGGAGCGAGAACCCGCGCTTGTACCGATCCACGCTCCAGGGTGGCCTGATCCCCCGCTATGGACAATTCGATGGCTGGCGAGAGCTGCGGCGCGGCCCGGTCCCGGCTGGCGGCCAGGCCGGACTTGACGTCCTGCAGCGCCCCGAAATCTGGCTTCAGCACGAGTTTCAGCTCGAAGTTCAGTTCGTCGGGAAGCCTTGACTCAAAACGCAGTACCTCCGCCACCGATTCCGCTCCAACAGTGCGACGGCGATCCAACCTCACCCGCGGGTCCGCACCCCGGCCGTCAACCGAGCGGGCCACCAGGCTGTGTACATCCTCGGAAGCATTAATCCGGTTCACCCCGATGTTCTCTGTCGCCTCTCCGTTCACCGTCAGGGCGAGGCTGGAGAACACCCGAGTATCGGAATAGTAGATCCCGTGGATGGGTTCCAGGCCCATGTTCCCAATGCGGTCCGTCCAAAACTGGGTCGGGGCTTTGAAGAGCAAGAGCGCATCATGGAGAAAGGGTTGCCGCAGTTCGGTTGAAGCGGTAAGGGTTTCGGGGGAGGGGATCGTCATATTCCTGATTCTCTATAGATAGCGGTTGTGTCATTCTTTGACGGCTCCTTCGCTATTGTTCAGGATCCGTCGCTGGAACAGAAGAAATACCAGTGCCACCGGAACGGTCATTAGGAGCGCGGCGGCCAGTTTGAGCGGAAACTGACTACCCTGGCTGAGCTGACCGGAAGCCAGGGAGGCCACTCCCTTGGCGAGCGTGGTGAGTTCCGGGGATTGGGCGGAGATGATGAAGTGGGACAGTTCGTTCCAGGAACCCTGAAAGGACATGATCACGATGGTGATCACGGCGGGCCGTGCCATCGGGAGCACCACCGACCAAAAGGTCCGGAAGCTACCCGCGCCGTCAATCCGTGCCTGCTCCTCAATACTGCTCGGAATGGATTCAAAGAAGTTCTTCATAATGAAGATACCCGCCGCATCGACCAAGAGCGGCACAATCATTCCCGCATAGGAATCGTAGAGACCGAGCTGATTGATCACCAAAAATTTTGGAATCAATTGCACGACGCCGGGCACCGCCATCACCGCGACCAACCCGGCAAACATCACTCCCCTGCCGCGAAAAGACAGCCTGGCGAGCGCATAGCCTGCGAGCGAGTCGAAGAACACTCTGCCAAGGGTCACCAGTAGCGTGACCACTACCGAGTTAGTGAACCAGAGCGGAAAATCGGAGTTTTCGAAAAGCCGTTGGTAAGCATCCGTGCTCCAGGTCAGCGGAAGCGGCGAGATGGAGCTGCTACTGGCCTCGGCATCCGTTTTGAACGAAGTGCCCACCTGAACCAGAAAGGGCCAGATATAGACGACGGCGATGAGCAGCAGGATCAGATAAAGCCCACCCTTGCGGAGGCCACGGGTGACGCTGTTCATCGTTTCGCTCCGCTCGTCGCGCTCACTTCTCGATACATTCGCATCTTCCGCTGCGACACCGGCCGTTCACGCAGTATCCAGCGCTGTAGCAGGGTCATCAGCACGATGATGACAAAGAGCACAAAGGCAATTGCCGAGCCTTGACCCCATTGCTGATTATTAAAAGCGGAGGAATAGGAAAGGTAAGCCGGGGTAAGCGTGGTTTTCCCCGGACCGCCCTGAGTTCCGGTATAGATCTGGTCGAAAACCTGCCAGGCCCCGATCAAGCCCAAGGTAAGCACAGTGAACAAGGTGGGACGCAATTGCGGCAAGGTGACGTACCAGAAGCGCTGCCAGCCACTTGCCCCATCCAAGGTAGCGGCCTCGGTGATGTCGCCACCCAGGTTCTGCAGAGCTGCGATGAAGAGCAGCATAAAAGTGCCGCTCGTGGTGAAAACCGCCATCGCAATGAAAGCGGTCATCGCCACCGAGGGACCGGAGAGCCAATCCCAGAAGGAGACCCCTAGCACGCTGTTATCGGTCAGCGCCGCCGGGCCAGTTTTTATCCCCAGTCCGTCGAGGATCAGATGCAGCACTCCTCGCGGGTCATTGAACCAATTCGGTCCATTGATCCCGATAAAGGACAGGGCCTTGTTCACCGCCCCCGATGCGCTGAACAAGAAGAGCCAGAGCACCGTGATGGCCACGCTACTGGTGACGGAGGGAAAGTAGAAGGCGGTTCTGAAGAAGCCACGCCCGCGCAGAGCGCGACCGTTCACCAGCACGGCGAGCAGTAACGCCACGGCGGTCTGGATCGGGACCACCAAAACCACATACCAGGCGTTGTTACGCAGCGATGTGCCAAAATCCTGCTCAGCTTGTCCGCCGCTAGCCAAGATCTTCCGATAGTTATCAAAACCGGCGAAACTGACATCCCCGGAGAAGGGCGAGCCACGCCCGCCCCAATCGGAGAAGCTGACCCATAGCGCCATCAGTACGGGAACCAAGAGGAACAGGCCCAGGATGATCAACATCGGAGCGGTGAACAACCAACCGGCTACATTCTCACCGCGCCGTAGCCCACCAACCCGGGCTGCTCGTTTTCTAGCAGGCATGGTATTCAGCTACCCAGAGCCAGGAGGTTCTTCTGAGCCGCGTCGAGAATAGTCTTAGGGTCCGAGGTTGCCAAGGACTCCAGCTTGGAATTCAGATCGGAGATGACGTCCGAGGCCCCTTGTGCCACCGGAACTGATTTAGCGTAATCGGCACCGGCCAAGAAGGGCGCGAGTGTGGGGTTCTGGCTGCTCCAATCACTTGCGGCTGATTTGACCGAGGGCATCGGGCCGAAGGCTTTGGAGAAGGCCAGCTGGGTGGAGGAAGCGGTGAGCTGCTGAACGAGATCTAGGGCAGCTTTCTGATTGGGGCTATCGGCGGCGATCCCCCAGCAATTGCTGAACTGTAGCGTGCCTTTACCGGCTGGGCCGGCCGGGAGCTCAGCCACCTTGTACTGCACTTTGGGGTAATCCTTGCTCAGGCCACCGGTGATCCAGTTTCCCTCAATGGTCATCGCGGCGAGTCCCTTGCCAAAGGCTTCACCGCCCCATCCTGCTCCAAGGTCTTTAGCGAACTTATAACTGCCCGCCTGCAGAAGTGACTTGACGTACTGGAGTGCCTTGATATTGGCGTCGCTATTAGCGGTCGGCTTTCCGTCGTCATCGTAGAGATTGCCGCCGGCCTGGACCATGAAGGCTCCCAGGCGAGCGTATTCGCTGCTGGTGCTGAGCCCGACGTGACCGTTTCCGGTGAGTTTCTTGGCCACCGTGGCGAGTTGGTCCCAGGTGGTGGGGATATCGGCGTCGGTCAGCCCCGCCTCGCTCCACATCCGCTTATTGATCACCAGCTGCAAGGTGGAGAAGTCCTTAGGAGCGCAATAGAACTTGCCGTCCTGGCTGAACTGCTTGACCAGAGCCGGATAGAAGTCATCCTTATTGGCGAGCTGGTCTCCATAAGCCAGCAATGAGCCGTTCTTGGCATACCCGGCCAGGCTATCCGGGGCTAGATAGAAAACATCGGCGGGCTTTTTGGCTGCGAAACCTTGGGAGAGCTGCTGAGAAAGATTGCTAGCGGCGGTGACGGTTGCAGAGACGCCCGATTTGCTCGACCAGGCGGACACCGCGTCCGTCACTGCCTTTGTCTCGGCATCGCCACTGGAGCCGATCAGCACGGTGAGGCTCTTATCCGAGCTGCTCAGCCCGGAAGAACTGCTCTGCGAGCCGCTGCTGAATCCACTGCCACAAGCGCTGAGTGTCACTAGTCCTGCGGTGAGCACAGCGGCTCCACGCAGCCAGCCTAGTCCCCCGCCGCCCTTCATCTTTTTGCTGAGCATCATTTCTCCTTTGAAATCGTGCGAATCATTTGAACGATCAAATTCTTTATCAACTGGATCATTAAACAATTCCTCGCTAGAGAATTTGAACGATCCAATTCATAGTTGGATCAAGCTATCACCACACTGCCATCACAGGCAAGAGGTTACCGGCCTCACCAGTGGCCCCGGCTTCTGGTACTTTTGATCGATCAAAGTATCCCGGTACACGAATTCTGCTGCAGGGAAGGAAAACGCTTGAATCGACCACCCACAGTGCTAGATGTGGCTCGAGCTGCTGGCGTCTCCCGCCAGACGGTGTCCAATGTGCTTAACACCCCGGAGATCGTCAAGGCCGGAACCAGGGAACGCGTCCAGGCAGTCATCGCCGAGCTCGGCTACCGTCCAAATATCTCTGCCCGGAGGCTCCGCACTCGACAGAGTTCAACCATCGGCTTTTGTCTCGATCCACTGAGCCAGGGGATCTCCAGCGCGGTACTGGACCGCTACTTACACGCCCTGACGGAGCAGGCCACTGCCCGGGGGATGCGCATCCTGGTTTACACCGCGAAGGATTCTGGCCAGGAAATCGGGCAGTTCCAGCGCCTGCTGGACGAGGCGGATGTGGACGCCTTCGTACTCACCTCAACTCACGACGGTGATCCGCGGCCGGGCTGGTTACGCCAACACGGTGCAGATTTCGTCACCTTCGGCAGGCCCTGGGGCGAAGCCGATATCGATGGTTCGCCCCAGTTGTGGGTCGATGTGGACGGCGCCGCTGGCAGCGCCGCGGCTTGCCGGCATCTGCTGGCCCAAGGCGCTCGGCAAATCGCGTTCCTCGGCTGGCCAAGTCCCTCCGGCGTCGGCGAGGACAGACTGAACGGCTGGCGTTCTGTCATGCTGGAGCAGCGAAATCAGGGCGAACTTGGTGGTTTGCGTTGGCAGTGCAAGGACGAGGTGGCCGATGCCCAACGCTTAGTCGCCCAGCAGCTACGCCGACTGGACGGACCCGGAGAGCTCGACGGCATAGTTTGCGCCAGCGACACCCTGGCCCTCGGTGCCCTGATGGCGCTGAACGCAGCCAACCTGACAAGCATCCCGGTGATCGGTTTCGATAACAGCCCGGTCTCCATGGCTTTAGGCATCAGCAGCATCGATCAATGCCTTCAGGACGTGGCTGAAGGCACCCTCGAACTACTGCTGGGGCCCGAGGGAAACCAGGTTCTCAAGCATCAAAGCAACGCCAGTCGAGCTCATCGGCTGATCACCCCACAGCTGATCGTCCGCACCCGCTCGGGCGTGTAACCGTCTAGCTCCTCCGTTTCCGGCTGGAGACCATTGCCAGGCCCAAGCCCAGGAACAAGATCGCCAGAGCCACCGGGACGAGCACCAGATCGGCTCCGGTGTAGGCCAAGGGCGGCGCCGCAGGCTTGATGAGAGTGGTTGTCACCTTCGCCGGAGGCGGTGTGATCTTCGATCCCGATGGCGGTATCGCGGAGGCAGTGGCGAAGTTCGCGACTTCTCCAGCATCGATATCGGCCTGGGTCACCGCATAGCTCGCAGTAGCCGTCACCGTCTGGCCGGGGGTTAGCGTGCCAGCTACTCCAGGCCAGGTGTAGCTGAGCGGCGAGAGCCCAGCCATTGGATCATTGATCACGACGTCGGTCAAGGTCACGTTACCCGTATTGGTGGCGCTCAGGTGATAGGTGATCACCTGACCCGCTATTGCAGGATCCTGCACCCCGGCAGCGTCGGCGGTCTTGCTGAAGATCATCGCCGGACCCTGCGGAAGCGGGGTATCCGTGGTGACCGGAGGTGAGGACGGACCACCCGTTGTGGTCGCACTATTGGCGACATGGCCGGCGTCGATATCAGCCTGGGTGATCGGATACGTTGCGGTCGCCGTCACCGACTCCCCCGGAGCCAACGTCCCAGCAGTCCCGGGCCAGGAATAAACCAGCGGCGATAGACCTGCCAGACCGTCCACGATGCTCACCCCCGTCAACGTCGTGTTGCCGGTGTTCTTTGCGGCGAGCTGGTAGCTCACCAAGTCCCCGACCTTGGCCGGCGTATGCACCGCAGAAGCATCCGCAACCTTGGTCAACAACAACCCGGGCCTCTGATCGGCCGGTACCGAAGCGCTCGACGGCGGGGAGTCCACGGCGTCCCCTGCCTGCGGGGTGCCGTGTGCCACCGCGGTGTTGGTCACCGTTCCGGCATCCACGTCGGCCTGCGTCACCGTATAGGTGGCTGTGCAGGTGACCGAAGCCCCGGGAGCTAGCGAAGCCGCAGCCGGCGGGCAGTTCACCGCCGGGGCAGGACCGGTACCGGAGAATGCCGACTCGGTCACCGTTACCGGCGCCAGGGTTACATTTCCGGTATTCGTTACTAAGAACGAATAATGCAGAATCTGACCGGCAGCCGTGAGAGCCGTTTCAGCCACCGACTTCACCAAGGAAACTCCCGGCGCCTGCGGCACCGTGGTGTCCGTGGTCCCGGGTGGGGTAATCACCGGAGGACCCGTCGGCGGGGTTCCCGTCGCGGTCGCGCTATTAGCAACATGACCGGCATCAATATCAGCCTGCGTGATGGCATAGGTTGCCGTCGCAGTCACCGTCTGTCCCGGAGTTAGTGTGCCAGCCGCACCCGGCCAGGTGTATGTCAGCGGTGAGAGACCAGCATGCGGATCGTTGATCGCGATGCCGGTCAACGTCACGTTACCCGTATTCGTCGCCGTGAAGTTGTACGTCACAACATCACCCACAACTGCCGGGTTCTGCACCGCACTGGCATCCGCAGTCTTGCTGAACGTCATGGCCGGACCCGGCGGAATGGAGGTGTCCGTAGTCCCTGGTGGGGTCGTCACGGGCGGACCGCTTGGTGGAGTACCCGTCGCTGTTGCCGAGTTCACTACGTGACCGGCATCAATATCGGCTTGGGTGATCGCGTAGGTTGCCGTCGCAGTCACGCTCTGACCCGGGGTGAGCGTTCCGGCCGTTCCCGGCCAGGTATACGTCAACGGGGACAGCCCTACTAGACCGTCGTTGATCGTGACGCCGGTCAATGTCACGTTACCCGTATTCGTGGCGGCGAAGTTATAGGTAATCACATCACCCACAGCAGCCGGGTTCTGCACCGCACTGGCATCCGCGGTCTTGGAGAACGCCATGGCCGGACCCGGCGGAACAGTTGTGTCGGTGGTTCCTGGTGGGGTCGTCACCGGTGGACCGCTTGGTGGAGTACCTGTCGCTGTTGCACTATTTGCAACATGGCCTGCATCAATATCGGCTTGGGTGATCGCATAGGTTGCCGTCGCAGTCACGCTCTGACCCGGGGTGAGCGTTCCGGCCGTACCCGGCCAGGTATACGTCAACGGGGACAGCCCTACTAGACCGTCGTTGATCGTGACGCCGGTCAACGTCACGTTACCCGTATTCGTGGCGGCGAAGTTATAGGTAATCACATCACCCACAGCAGCCGGATTCGAAACCGCCGAGGCATCAGCAGTCTTGGAGAACGTCATCGCAGGATTAGCCACCAACGGCGTATCCGTTGCTCCAGCAGGAGGAGTCACCGGAGAACCCGTGGGCGGCGTCCCAGTAGCCGTCGCACTATTTGCAACATGGCCTGCATCAATATCCGCCTGCGTCACCGCATACGTCGCCGTCGCGGTTACCGTCTGCCCCGGGGCCAGCGCGCCAGCCGCACCCGGCCAGGTGTACGTCAACGGCGAGAGGCCAGCCAAAGCGTCGTTAATGACAACGCCGGTCAATGTCACGTTACCGGTGTTTGTCGCGGTGAAGTTGTAGGTCACCACATCACCAACCACCGCTGGGTTCTGCACGGCATTGGCATCCGCAGTCTTGGAGAAGGTCATGCCAGGATTCGAAACCAACGGCGTATCCGTCGTTCCAGCAGGAGGCGTCACCGCAGGACCATTCGGCGGAGTACCCGTCGTTGTCGCAGAGTTCGCCACATGACCGGCATCAATATCAGCCTGCGTCACCGCATAGGTCGCGGTTGCCGTCACCACTTCACCCGGCAACAATGTCCCAGCCGTACCCGGCCAGGTATATGTCAACGGCGAGAGGCCCACTAGACCGTCATTGATCACGACGCCGGTCAACGTCACATTGCCGGTATTCGTCACCGTGAAGTTGTACGTCACCACATCGCCTACAGCAGCAGGACTCGAAACAGCCGAAGCATCCGCAGTCTTAGAGAACGTCATCGCCGGATTAGCCACCAACGGAGTATCCGTTGTGCCCGGTGCAGGAGTCACGGCAGGACCGCTTGGTGGAGTACCCGTCGCTGTTGCCGAGTTCACTACGTGACCGGCATCAATATCGGCTTGGGTGATCGCGTAGGTTGCGGTTGCCGTCACCGTCTGACCCGGAGTTAGCGTGCCTGCCGTGCCCGGCCAGGTGTAGGTCAGCGGTGAAAGTCCGACCAAACCGTCATTGATCGTGACGCCGGTCAACGTCACGTTACCCGTATTCGTCGCCGTGAAGTTGTACGTCACAACATCACCCACAACTGCCGGGTTCTGCACCGCACTGGCATCCGCAGTCTTGGAGAACGCCATCGCCGGGTTTGCCACCAAGGGTGTGTCCGTTGTGCCCGGTGCAGGAGTCACCGCAGGACCCGACGGCGGGGTACCCGTCGTCGTTGCAGAGTTCGCCACATGGCCAGCATCGATGTCAGCCTGCGTAATCGCGTAAGTAGCGGTCGCCGTCACCGTCTGACCTGGGGTTAGCGTGCCCGCCGTACCCGGCCAGGTATACGTCAACGGCGAGAGGCCTACTAGACCGTCATTGATCACGACGCCGGTCAACGTCACGTTACCCGTATTCGTCGCCGTTAAGTTATAGGTCACCACATCACCCACAACTGCCGGGTTCTGCACCGCACTGGCATCAGCAGTCTTGGAGAACGCCATCGCCGGGTTTGCCACCAAAGGCGTATCCGTCGTCCCAGCAGGCGGCGTCACCGCAGGACCCGTGGGCGGCGTCCCAGTCGTCGTCGCACTATTTGCAACATGACCGGCATCAATATCAGCCTGCGTCACCGCATACGTCGCAGTCGCCGTGACAACCTCACCCGGAGCCAACGTGCCGGCCGTTCCCGGCCAGGTATAAGTTAGCGCCGACAAGCCAGCCAGGCCGTCATTGATCACGACGCCGGTGAGGGTCACGTTACCGGTGTTTGTCGCGGTGAAGCTGTAGGTAATCACATCGCCAACAGCCGCCGGGCTCGAAACAGCCGAAGCATCCGCAGTCTTAGAGAAGGTCATGTCAGGATTAGCCACCAAAGGCGTATCCGTAGTCCCAGCCGGCGGCGTCACCGGAGAACCCGTCGGGGGCGTCCCAGTCGTCGTCGCACTATTTGCAACATGACCGGCATCAATATCAGCCTGCGCCACCGCATACGTCGCCGTCGCCGTCACCGTCTGACCCGGGGTTAGCGTTCCGGCCGTACCTGGCCAGGTATAGGTCAGCGCCGACAAGCCAGCCAGGCCGTCATTGATCACGACGCCGGTGAGGGTCACATTGCCCGCATTCGTCGCGGCGAAGTTATAGGTAATAACGTCACCAACAGCCGCCGGGCTCGAAACAGCCGAGGCATCTGCAGTCTTAGAGAACGTCATCGCCGGATTCGAAACCAACGGCGTATCCGTAGTCCCAGCCGGCGGCGTCACGGCAGGACCCGTCGGTGGTGTCCCGGTCGTCGTCGCGCTATTAGCCACATGGCCGGCATCAATATCAGCCTGCGTCACCGCATACGTCGCAGTCGCCGTCACCACTTCACCCGGAGCCAAAGAACCGGGAGCACCAGGCCAGGTATACGTCAACGGCGACAGCCCTACTAGACCGTCATTGATCACGACACCGGTCAACGTCACATTGCCCGCATTCGTCGCCGTGAAGTTATAGGTAATAACGTCACCCACAGCCGCCGGATTCGAAACAGCCGAGGCATCGGCCGTCTTGGAGAACGTCATCGCAGGATTCGAAACCAACGGCGTATCCGTCGTCGCTGGCGGAGTAACAACGGGCGGACCGCTTGGTGGAGTACCGGTCGTTGTCGCGGAGTTCGCTACATGCCCAGCGTCAATATCAGCCTGAGTAATGGCGTACGTCGCAGTCGCAGTTACCGTCTGTCCTGGGGTTAGCGTTCCCGCTGTACCCGGCCAGGTATAGGCCAGTGGTGACAAACCAGCTAGCGGATCACTAATCACGACGCCGGTCAACGTCACGTTACCCGTATTGCTGGCCGTGAAGTTGTACGTCACCACATCGCCAACAGCCGCCGGACTCGAAACCGCCGACGCATCGGCCGTCTTGCTGAACGTCATGGCCGGGTTTGCCACCAAGGGAGTATCCGTTGCTCCAGCAGGAGGAGTCACGGCAGGACCAGTGGGCGGGGTACCTGTGGTCGTTGCGCTATTAGCAACATGCCCGGCGTCAATATCAGCCTGAGTAATGGCGTACGTCGCAGTCGCCGTTACCACTTCACCCGGAGCCAACGTGCCTGCCGTTCCCGGCCAGGTATAGGTTAGCGCCGACAAGCCAGCCATGCCGTCATTGATCACGACGCCGGTGAGGGTCACATTACCCGTATTCGTCGCGGCGAAGTTATAGGTAATCACATCACCCACAGCCGCAGGACTCGAAACAGCCGACGCATCGGCCGTCTTGCTGAACGTCATGGCCGGGTTTGCCACCAAGGGAGTATCCGTCGTCCCGGGTGCAGGAGTCACCGGAGAACCCGTCGGGGGCGTCCCCATCGTCGTCGCACTATTAGCAACATGCCCGGCGTCAATATCAGCCTGAGTAATGGCGTACGTCGCAGTCGCCGTTACCACTTCACCCGGAGCCAACGTGCCTGCCGTTCCCGGCCAGGTATAGGTTAGCGCCGACAAGCCAGCCAGGCTGTCATTGATCACGACGCCGGTGAGGGTCACATTACCCGTATTTGTCGCGGTGAAGTTGTAGGTCACCACATCACCAACCACCGCTGGGTTCTGCACGGCACTGGCATCCGCAGTCTTAGAGAAGGTCATGCCAGGATTCGAAACCAACGGCGTATCCGTCGTCCCAGTAGGAGGCGTCACCGGAGAACCCGTCGGGGGCGTCCCAGTCGTCGTCGCCGAGTTGGCAACATGTCCGGCATCGATATCAGCTTGGGTAATGGCATACGTCGCAGTCGCCGTCACAATCTCACCGGGCAGCAACGTTCCAGCGGTACCGGGCCAGGTATAGGTCAAAGCAGACAAACCAGGCAGCGGATCGTTGATTGCAACGCCGGTGAGGGTCACATTGCCCGTATTCGTCGCGCTGAAGTTATAGGTAATCACGTCACCAACAGCCGCAGGATTCGAAACTGCCGAGGCATCCGCAGTCTTGGAGAAGGTCATAGCCGGATTAGCCACCAACGGGGTATCCGTCACTCCAGCAGGAGGCGTCACCGGAGAACCTGTCGGGGGTGTCCCGGTCGTCGTCGCGCTATTAGCCACATGGCCGGCATCAATATCAGCCTGCGTCACCGCATACGTCGCCGTTGCCGTCACCACTTCACCCGGAGCCAAAGAGCCGGGAGCACCAGGCCAGGTGTAGGTCAGCGGGGACAAACCAGCCAGGCCGTCATTGATCACGACACCGGTCAACGTCACGTTACCCGTATTCGTCGCGCTGAAGTTATAGGTAATAACGTCACCCACAGCCACCGGATTCGAAACAGCCGAGGCATCAGCAGTCTTGGAGAACGTCATCGCAGGATTCGAGACCAACGGCGTATCCGTCGTCGCTGGCGGAGTAACAACGGGCGGACCGCTTGGTGGAGTACCCGTCGCTGTTGCCGAGTTCACTACGTGACCGGCATCAATATCAGCCTGAGTAATGGCGTACGTCGCAGTCGCCGTCACCGTCTGACCCGGGGTTAGCGTTCCCGCTGTACCCGGCCAGGTATAGGCCAGTGGTGACAAACCAGCTAGCGGATCACTAATCACGACGCCGGTCAACGTCACGTTACCCGTATTCGTCGCGCTGAAGTTATAGGTAATAACGTCGCCAACAGCCGCTGGGCTCGAAACCGCCGAGGCATCAGCGGTCTTGCTAAACGTCATCGCAGGATTCGAAACCAACGGAGTATCTGTGGTTGCGGGAGGGGTACCGAGTGGTCCACCACTAGGGGGAGTACCGGTCGCCGTCGCCGAGTTCGCCACATGGCCCGCATCAATGTCAGCCTGCGTAATCGCATAAGTAGCGGTCGCCGTCACCACTTCACCCGGCAGGAGAGTCCCTGCCGTTCCAGGCCAGGTATAGGTTAGCGCCGACAAGCCAGCCAGGCCGTCATTGATCGCCACGCCGGTGAGCGTCACGTTACCGGTGTTCGTCGCGGTGAAGTTATAGGTAATAACGTCGCCAACAGCAGCCGGACTGTGTACAGCCGAGGTGTCCGCGGTCTTGCTAAACGTCATCGCTGGGTTCGCCACCAACGGCGTATCCGTCGTCGCAGGTGCAGGAGTCACGGCAGGACCAGTGGGCGGAGTCCCCGTGGTCGTCGCGCTATTAGCAACATGACCCGCATCAATATCAGCCTGCGTAATCGCGTAAGTAGCGGTCGCCGTCACCGACTCCCCCGGTGCCAAAGTACCGGGGGTACCGGGCCAGGTGTACGTCAGCGGCGAGAGTCCCACTAGACCGTCATTGATCACCACACCGGTCAACGTCACGTTACCCGTATTCGTCGCGCTGAAGTTATAGGTAATCACGTCACCAACAGCAGCCGGACTATGTACGGCCGAGGCGTCCGCGGTCTTGCTAAACGTCATCGCAGGATTCGAAACCAGTGGCGTATCAGTTGTTCCGGGTGCAGGAGTCACCGCAGGACCAACCGGCGGTGTCCCTGTCGTCGTCGCACTATTAGCCACATGGCCGGCGTCAATATCTGCCTGCGTAATCGCATACGTCGCAGTCGCCGTCACCGACTCCCCCGGTGCCAAAGTACCGGGGGTACCGGGCCAGGTGTACGTCAGCGGTGAAAGACCAGCCAGCGGATCATTGATCACAACCCCCGTCAACGTCACGTTACCGGTGTTGGTTGCGGTGAAGTTGTAGCTAATCAGCTGCCCCACCTGAGCGGGAGAAGTGACTGCCGAAGCATCCGCGGTCTTCGCAAAGGTCATCGCGGGACCTTGCGGAACCGGGGTATCCGTTGTTCCCGGCGGAGTGGTGATAGGCGGACCACTTGGTGGCGTGCCAGCTGGAGTCGCGCTATTGGCCACATGGCCCGCGTCAATATCGGCCTGCGTCAACGCATAGGTAGCGGTCGCCGTGACAACCTCACCGGGCAACAACGTTCCAGCGGTACCGGGCCAGGTATAGGTCAAAGCAGACAAACCAGGTAGCGGGTCATTGATCACGACGCCGGTCAACGTCACGTTACCCGTATTGCTGGCGGTGAAGTTGTAGGTAATCAGCTGCCCCACCTGAGCGGGAGAAGTGACTGCCGAAGCATCCGCAGTCTTGGAGAAGCTCATCGCGGGATCGGAGACCAAAGGGGTGTCCGTGGTTCCCGGCGGGACATCAAGTGGGCCACCGCTAGGGGGCGTCCCGGTCGTCGTAGCAGAGTTCGCCACATGTCCGGCATCAATATCAGCTTGAGTAATGGCATACGTTGCGGTCGCAGTTACGGTCTGTCCTGGGGTTAGCGTTCCCGCAGTACCGGGCCAGGTATAGGCCAAAGCAGACAAACCAGGCAGCGGATCATTGATCACGACACCGGTCAACGTCACGTTACCCGTATTCGTCGCGGTGAAGTTATAGGTAATAACGTCACCCACAGCCGCCGGGCTCGAAACAGCCGAGGCATCAGCAGTCTTAGAGAACGTCATCGCAGGATTCGAAACCAACGGAGTATCCGTCGTTCCAGGTGCAGGAGTCACCGGAGAACCCGTCGGTGGTGTCCCTGTCGTCGTCGCCGAGTTCGCCACATGGCCAGCATCAATATCAGCCTGCGTCACCGCATACGTCGCAGTCGCAGTTACGGTCTGACCTGGGGTTAGCGTTCCCGCAGTGCCCGGCCAGGTATAGGTCAACGGCGAGAGCCCTACTAGACCGTCATTGATCACGACACCGGTCAAGGTGACATTGCCCGTATTCGTCGCGGCGAAACTGTAGGTAATAACATCGCCAACAGTCGCCGGACTCGAAACAGCCGAGGCATCAGCAGTCTTAGAGAACGTCATCGCTGGGTTTGCCACCAAGGGTGTGTCCGTGCTGGCCGGTGCAGGAGTTACCGCAGGGCCACTCGGTGGGGTACCCGTCGTCGTAGCAGAGTTCGCCACATGGCCAGCGTCAATATCAGCCTGCGTCAACGCATACGTCGCAGTCGCCGTCACCGACTCCCCCGGCAATAATGTCCCAGCTGCCCCGGGCCAGGTATAGGTCAAAGCAGACAACCCAGCCAAACCATCATTGATCACGACGCCGGTCAACGTCACGTTACCCGTATTCGTCGCGGCGAAGTTATAGCTAATCAACTGCCCCACCTGGGCAGGAGAGGTAAGGGCCGAAGCATCCGCAGTCTTCGCAAACGTCATGGCCGGACCCTGCGGAATGGTGGTGTCCGTGGTTCCCGGCGGAGGCGTCACCGGAGGACCGGTCGGCGGTGTACCCGTCGCCGTCGCGGAATTCGCCACATGACCCGCATCAATATCAGCCTGCGTCAACGCATAAGTCGCAGTCGCGGTCACAGTCTCACCGGGCAGCAACGTTCCAGCGGTACCGGGCCAGGTATAGGTCAAAGCAGACAAACCAGGCAGCGGATCGTTGATTGCAACGCCGGTCAACGTCACGTTTCCCGTATTAGTGGCCGTGAAGTTATAGCTAATCAGCTGCCCCACCTGAGCAGGAGAGGTAACCGCCGAAGCATCCGCAGTCTTCGCAAACGTCATGGCCGGACCCTGCGGAATGGTGGTGTCCGTGGTCGCCGGTGGCGAGGTCACGGGTGGACCGGTTGGCGGAGTACCTGTTGATGTCGCGGAATTCGCCACATGACCGGCATCAATATCAGCCTGCGTCACCGCATAAGTAGCAGTCGCCGTCGTCATCTGGCCCGGCAGCAGCACCCCGGGAGTCCCCGGCCAGGTATAGGTCAAAGCAGATAAACCAGCCAGGCCATCGTTGATGACCACGCCGGTCATCGTCACATTGCCGGTGTTCGTCGCAGTGAAGTTATAGCTAATCAACTGCCCCACCTGCGCCGGGGAACTCACGGCGCTGGCATTAGCGGTCTTGGCCACCGTCATCGCGGGGGAAGGTGTGCCCGGTACGGCCGCGGAGGACGGCGCCGAGTCAACCACCGGACCGCTCGGCGGAGTGCCATGCGCCACCGCAGTGTTCGAGACCTGACCAGAATCGAAATCGGCTTGCGTCACGGTGTAGGTAGCCGTACAGGTCACCTGAGTTCCCGGAGCCAAGGAGGCAGCCCCCGCGGGGCAGTTAATAATAGGAGCGGGCCCCGATCCAGTAAACGCAGAGTCTGTGACAGTCACGGGTGCCAGGGTGACATTGCCCGTATTCGTGACCACGAAGGAGTAGTGCAGAACCTGACCAGCGCCCGTCAATGACATTTCAATCAAGGACTTCACCAGGGATAGTGCGGCGGTCTGGGCAAGCGGAGTATCTGTGGTTCCCGGAGGCGATGTCACCGGCGGACCGGTGGGAGGATTACCCGTTACGGTTGCGCTATTCGCTACATGACCGGCATTGATATCCGCCTGTGTCAGCGCGTAAGTCGCGGTCGCCGTCACGAGCTGATTGGGCAGCAAGGTTCCCGGAGTGGCAGGCCAGGTATAGGTCAAAGCAGACAACCCAGCCAAACCATCATTGATCACGACGCCGGTCAACGTCACGTTACCGGTGTTCGTCGCGGTGAAGTGATAGGTGATGATCTGCCCCACCTGAGCGGGGGAAGTCACGGCCGAGGCATCGTCGGTTTTGGAGATTGTCATGGCTGGACCCTGGGCAAGCGGGGTATCCGTGCTGCCGGGAGCAGGCGTGACCGGAGGACCGCTGGGCGGGGTACCCGTTGTCGTCGCGCTATTCGCCACATGCCCGGCATCGATATCGGTCTGCGTCAACGCATACGTTGCTGTGGCCGTCACCGTCTGACCAGGCAAAAGCGTTCCCGGAGCGGCAGGCCAGGTATAAACCAGTGGAGATAAGCCAGCGAGCGGATCGTTAATCACGACGCCGGTCAACGTCACGTTACCGGTGTTGGTCGCGGTGAAGTGATAGGTGATCAGCTGCCCAACCTGAGCAGGAGAAGTCACCGCCGAGGCATCAGCAGTCTTGGAGAACGTCATCGCCGGACCCTGCGAGATCGCGGTGTCCGTCGTCCCTGGAGGCGAGGTCACGGGCGGGCCAGTGGGTGGAGTGCCCGTCGAGGTCGCGGAATTCGCCACATGTCCGGCATTAATATCGGCCTGGGTTATCGCGTAAGTAGCAGTCGCCGTCGCGCTCTGGCCGGGTAGCAGCGTCCCAGCAGTTCCGGGCCAACTGTAGGTCAACGCGGACAAGCCAGCCAAGCCATCATTGATCACGACGCCGGTCAACGTCACGTTACCCGTGTTCGTCGCGGTGAAGTGATAGGTGATCAGCTGCCCCACCTGAGCAGGAGAGGTCAGGGCCGAAGCGTCAGCCGTTTTGGCAACCGCGATCGAAGGGCCTTGAGTCAAGGGCGTATCGGTGCTGCCAGGAGGCGAGGTCACCGGTGGACCCGTTGGTGGCGTACCCGTGGTCGTCGCGCTATTCGCTACATGACCGGCGTCAATATCGGCCTGCGTCAAGGCATAGGTGGCGGTCGCCGTCACACTCTGGCCAGGCAATAGCGTCCCAACCGTTCCGGGCCAGGTATAGGTCAAAGCAGACAGGCCTGCCAAGGCGTCGTTAATCGCGACGCCGGTCAACGTCACATTGCCAGTGTTGCTTGCCGTGAAGTTGTAGGTAATCACGTTGCCCACCGCTGCGGGACTCTGCACTGCACTGGCATCGGCAGTCTTGGCAATTGTCATCGCAGGGCTCTGGACTAGCGGAGTATCGGTAGCGCCTGGGGACGAGGTCACGGCGGGGCCCGAGGGTGGGGTACCCGTGGCGGTGGCCGAGTTCGCAGCATGCCCGGCATTGATATCGGCCTGCGTGATGGGATACGTTGCGGTCGCCGTGACGGATTGGCCCGGGAGTAGCGTCCCGACGGTGCCCGGCCAGGTATACGTCAGGGCGGATAGCCCAGTGTGCGGATCGTTAATCACGACGCCGGTCAAGGTCACGTTTCCGGTGTTGTTTGCCGTGAAGTGATAGGTAATCAGCTGCCCCACCTGTGCAGGAGACGTAACTGCCGAAGCATCAGCGGTCTTGGCGAAGGTCAGCGCCGGACCCTGCGGAACTGTGGTGTCGGTAGTCCCCGGCGGAGTCGTTATCGGAGGGCCCGAGGGCGGAGCACCCGTTGCCGTCGCCGAGTTCGCCACATGCCCGGCATCGAGATCCGCCTGGGTCAGTGCATAGGTGGCGGTCGCGGTCACCGATTGCCCCGGGGCTAGGGTTCCAGCCGTCCCGGGCCAGGTGTAAACCAGCGGAGACAGTCCGGCCAGACCGTCGGCGATGCTGACCCCGGTCAACGTGACATTACCGGTGTTGCTCGCGGTGAAGTGATAGGTGATCAACTGCCCCACCTGAGCGGGAGACGTCACCGCCGAGGCATCGGCCGTCTTGGAGAAGGTCATCGCCGGACCCGAAATCAGCGGTGTATCCGTTGTACCGGGTGCCGGTGTCACCGGCGGGCCGCTCGGTGGCGTACCCGTCACGGTCGCCGAATTCACCACATGACCGGCGTCAATATCGGCTTGGCTAATCGCATAGGTCGCAGTCGCGGTGACAGTTTGGCCCGGCAACAAGGTCCCAGCCGTTCCGGGCCAGGTGTAGACCAGCGGGGATAGGCCAGCCAGACCGTCAGCGATGTTGACCCCGGTCAGCGCGACATTACCGGTGTTGCTCGCCGTGAAGTGATAAGTGACCAGTTGCCCCACCTGGGCAGGAGAGGTCACCGCCGAGGCATCAGCCGTCTTAGAGAAAGTCATTGCCGGGGCCTGCGCCAGAGGAGTGTCAGTGGTTCCGGGTGGAGGTGTCACCGGCGGACCGGTGGGCGGAGTGCCCGTTGTGGTCGCCGAGTTCGCCACATGTCCGGCATTGATATCCGCCTGGCTGATCGCGTAGGTTGCTGTGGCCGTCACCGACTGCCCCGGCGCTAAGGTTCCGGGCGTCCCAGGCCAGGTATAGCTCAGGGCAGACAATCCAGGATGCGGATCGCTGATGGCAACCCCGGTCAGGGTGACATTACCGGTGTTGCTCGCCGTGAAGTGATAAGTGACCAGTTGGCCCACCTGGGCGGGGGAAGTCACCGCCGTGGCATCGGCCGTCTTAGAGAAAGTCATCGCAGCGTTGGACACCAAAGGAGTATCCGTTGCAGCCAAAGGCGAAGTCACCGCAGGACCCGTCGGAGGTGTCCCTGTCGCGGTGGCACTATTCGCCACATGACCAGCATTAATATCAGCCTGCGTAATCGCATAGGTTGCGGTCGCGGTTACAGACTGTCCAGGCAGCAATCTCCCGGCAACACCAGGCCAGGTATAGACCAGCGCCGACAAACCAGCCAACGGATCATTAATCACCACACCATTCAGGGTCACGTTACCCGTATTAGTGGCAGTGAAGTTATAGGTAATCAACTGACCCACCACCGCAGGAGAACTCACTGCAGAAGCATTCGCTGTCTTCGCCAAAGTAATCGCAGGAAGAGCCGTTCCCGGCACTGCCGCAGACGACGGTGCCGAGTTCACCACCGGCCCGCTCGGCGGAGTGCCGTGAGCCACGGCGGTGTTAGTCACTTGACCCGAATCAAAATCGGCCTGTGTCACGGTATAGGTCGCGGTGCAGGTCACCTGAGCGCCCGGGGCCAATGATGCCGCCCCAGCCGGGCAGTTCGTCACCGGAGCGGGACCACTGCCATTGAAGGCAGTCTCCGTGATCGTCACCGGGGCCAGGGTCACATTGCCGGTATTCGTCACCACGAACGAGTAGTGGAGCACCTGACCAGCACCGGTCAACGAAGTCTCCGTCAAGGACTTCACCAAGGACAGCGATGGTGCCGAGGTGATCGGCAGGGTTACCGTCGAGGGCCCGGATACCGGTGCCGTCACCCCGGCGGGTGGGACCGCCGTCGCCGTCGCTGTATTCGTCAACGAACCGCTATTCACATCGGCCTGAGTGAGCGTATAGGACGCCGTGCAGGTCACCGAGGCCCCTGGCGCAATCGGCCCCACTGGGCACACCGCCGTCGAGATCGTCCCCGAACCGCTGAAGCTCGTTTCGGTGATCGATGGGCTGCTCACCGTCACATTGCCGGTGTTTGTCACCAAGAACGAATAGTTAACGACTTGCCCCGCGGTGTAGCTGGCCGCCCCGGAGGGTGAGGAGGTTTTCACCAAGCTCAGCGTTGAGGTCCGGGTGGCATTAACCGTCTTAGATGAAGGTGCTGAATCGACGACGGAGCCGGTTGGCGGAGTGCCGTGCGCCACCGCAGTATTGGCTATATTTCCGCGATCAACATCAGCCTGAGTCACGGTATAGGTCGCCGTGCAGGTAACGGAGGCTCCAGGAGCCAGTGAGCTGGCACCGGCCGGGCAGGTGACCACCGGGGCGGTACCGCTGCCATTGAAGGCCGTCTCGGTAACCGTCACCGGGGCAAGGGTGACATTTCCGTTGTTGGTAACCAGGAACGAGTAGTGCAGAACTTGTCCAGGACCGGTGATTGAGGTTTCTGTCAGGGACTTCACCAGGGTCACCGATGGAGCCGAGTTGATAGGCAAGGTTACCGTGGAGAGCCCCGACTGAGGTGCGGTCACCCCGGCTGGAGGAACCGCCGTCGCGCGTGCTGTATTGCTCAGCGAACCACTATTCACGTCCGCTTGGGTCAGGGTGTAGCTCGCGGTACAGGTCGCCGATGCCCCGGGGGCAATTGGGCCTACCGGACACACCGCCGTCGAAATCGTCCCCGAGCCGGTGAAAGTTGTCTCGGTGATTGACGGACTCGTTACGGTGACATTGCCGGTATTCGTGACCAGGAAGGAATAGTTGATGACTTGCCCCGCCACATAGCTGGCGGCGCCGGAGGGAGTCGCGGACTTCACTAGGGTTAGCGAGGAGGTCCGGGTAGCGGTGAGAACGGCGGAGCTCGGTGCGCTGCTGACTGTTCCACCACTGGCTGGAACGTTTGCCGAGGCTACCGCAGTATTCGTCACCTGACCCGCATTGATGTCTGCCTGGGAGGCGGTATAACTCGCGGTACAGGTGGTACTGGCACCCACCGCCAGACTGGTGGCAAGGCAACTGACAGCTCCCAGGGTGCCGGTACCGCTGAACGCTGTCTCTGCGATGGAGAGTCCGGTCAGTGGCGCATTTCCGGTATTGGTGACGGCGAAGGTGTAGGTGGCTGCCTGGCCCGCTGCGGTGATGGTTGTTGGGGCTACGGTCTTCGCCAGCGAAAGGCTCGGGGCAATCGGGGTGATGCCCAGCATTTGGTTAAAACCATCGTTAGTGGTGCCGGTACCGGCGTAACCAAAGCCGACGGTAATGCTGTTCACGAATTGGGTCGGAGTATTGATGTCGTAGGCTCCGCAACCCCAACTTCCGAAGGTGCCCGTCCCACAACTAACTGTTTGGCCTACCGTGGATCTGCCAGTCATTCCGAGCGGATTGGTGTACCCCACGGTAGTTCCAGCGTTCTGGATGGACATAGTAGCGGTCTGAGAACCTGCGGAATCCAAACTGAAGGTTCCGCCCGAAGTAAGAGTCTGAGGATGATTATGGAAGGTCGCAAAGGTGTTACCAGCGGCGATAGTTCCCGCTCCCACATCGGAGGTGTATAGCACTGGGGTCATAACGGGTTTGGAGAAGGAATAGGTGATAGACCCACAACCGCTGGCCGTGATGACGGCACAATTGACGATGCTGATATTGAGGGCTTGGGTCGTTGTCACGGGTATATACGCTGGACGCGTCCCGCTCGGAGTAAGGCCGCCAGGCCCAATAAACGTCGCTGGCCCGGTCAAGGTAGCCGTCACCACAACCCCGCTCGGGGTGGTGCCGGTGGCAACATTCCCCACGATGGTCCAGGTGGCCGGAAATTCGGAACCGGCGGGCACCGCTGAGGCACTAGGGGTACCGGCGACCCAGAAGAGTCCGGTGAGCACAATGGTCGTCAGAGTTAGCAAAGCGGCAACCGGACGAATGATCATCCGATGAACCTTCGATCCACTGCTGATTCTTAATCGCCGGGGACTGTAGTGGTCATTCATGGCGTAGCCTTCCCGGACTGCAAGTTGTAACGGAGGGCCCCCAGACCTGCCGCAAATCAAGAGCAATAGAAACGTATCGAAGAGATATTTCTGTCGATCTCAAATGCCAAGCTGGCAGATGAGATGAAATGCAAAAATAATCCATGACTTGATCAGCGGGAGTGAGCGCTATGCCGACCATGACATAACACCTCCTCCGCTAAGAAGGCAGCACACCGCCGAACTCGCCGCTCCCTAAACGACGGAAGCGAATTACTAAGGCGATCACACGCCCTTCATACCCTGAATTTGACACCCCACAGAAGGTTTTTGCAAGGGCCCGCATCCAAGCTGTAACTAAACTAGCTGGATATATGCACTGAGGGCATCGAGCTGTGGCTGCCGAGGAGCAAGGCCTCACCGACAAAAATAGCGGTGACCCCACCGAAATGGGGCCACCGCTATTTTATTTTTTCACTCTGGGTTAGTGCCTTGAACGCTTCCTTCGCCCAAACACCAGGAATAAGATGCCACCCAGGACCAGCACGAGCGCAATCGGCAGAGCCACTAAGCTCGCACCGGTGTACGCCAATTGCTGGAGGACGTTTGGAGCTGGCTGAGTCAAGGGGACCACAGCCTTCGACGGCGGCGGAGTCACCTTCGAACCATTCGGAGACATCCCCACAATGGTGCCAATGTTCGTCACTTGCCCGGCATCGATATCAGCCTGAGTGACCGCATAGGTCGCAGTCGCCGTCATGGTCTGCCCCGGAAGCATGGTTCCTGCCGTTCCCGGCCAGGTGTAGCTGAGCTCCGAAAGGCCGACCAGTGGATCCGTGATCGACACATTCGTGAGCGTCACGTTGCCGATGTTCTTCGCGGTGAAGTGATAGGTGATCACGTCGCCAACCTTCGCAGGCTTATGAACACCGCTGGCGTCAGCGGTCTTTACGAATGTCATTGCCGGCGCAGGGGTCAACGGAGTGTCCGTGGTTCCCGGCGGAGGAGTGACCGGCGGACCGGCGGGCGGAGTACCCATCGTCGTGGCCGAGTTCGCCACATGACCAGCATCAATATCAGCTTGCGTGATCGCATACGTCGCCGTTGCCGTCAGCACCTCACCGGGCGCTAGCGTGCCAGCTACTCCCGGCCAGGTGTACGTCAACGGTGACAAACCGACCAAGCCGTCATTGACGACGACACCCGTCAGGGTGACGTTGCCGGTGTTGGTCGCGGTGAAGTGGTAGGTCACCACGTCACCGACCACTGCCGGACTCTGAACCGCACTGGCGTCAGCAGTCTTGCTGAACGTCATGGCAGGTGCCGGAGTCAACGGAGTATCCGTCGTTCCCGGCGGAGGCGTGACCGGAGGACCACTCGGAGGCGTACCAGTCGTCGTCGCGCTATTAGCTACGTGACCAGCATCAATATCAGCCTGAGCGATGGCATACGTCGCAGTCGCGGTGACCGTCTGACCCGGTGCTAGCGTGCCAGCTACTCCCGGCCAGGTGTAGGTCAACGGGGAAAGCCCCACCAAACCGTCATTGATCACGACGTCGGTCAACGTCACGTTACCGGTGTTGGTAGCGGTGAAGTGATAAGTCACCAGGTCACCGACCACTGCCGGGCTCTGAACCGCACTGGCGTCAGCAGTCTTGCTAAAGCTCATTGCCGGATTAGACGGCAACGGAGTATCCGTGGTTCCCGGCGGAGGCGTCACCGGCGGACCACTCGGCGGCGTACCCGTCGTCGTCGCAGCATTCGCCACATGACCGGCATCAATATCGCCCTGCGTCACCGCATACGTCGCAGTCGCCGTCAGCACCTCACCCGGAGCCAAGGTACCAGGAGTACCCGGCCAGGTATAGGTCAGTACAGACAAACCAGTCAACGGGTCATTGATGACCACATTCGTCAACGTCACGTTACCGGTGTTGGTCGCCGTGAAGTGATAGGTGATCAGGTTACCCACCGCTGCGGGGCTCTGAACGCCGCTGGCATCGGCTGTCTTGACGAAACTCATTGCCGGATTAGACGGCAACGGAGTGTCCGTGGTTCCCGGCGGAGGCGTCACCGGCGGACCACTCGGGGGCGTACCCGTCGTCGTCGCAGCATTCGCCACATGACCGGCATCAATATCGCCCTGCGTCACCGCATACGTCGCAGTCGCCGTCAGCACCTCACCGGGTGCTAGCGTGCCAGCTACTCCCGGCCAGGTATAGGTCAGTGCGGACAAACCAGTCAACGGGTCATTGATGACCACATTCGTCAACGTCACGTTACCCGTATTCGTTGCCGTGAAGTGATACGTAATCACGTCACCAACCTGGGACGGGTTATGTACCGCGGTAGCGTCAGCCGTCTTGACGAAGCTCATCGCCGGATTAGACGTCAACGGAGTATCCGTGGTTCCCGGCGGAGGCGTCACCGGCGGACCCGACGGAGGCGTACCAGTCGTCGTCGCAGAGTTCGCCACATGACCAGCATCAATATCGCCCTGCGTAATGGCGTACGTCGCCGTCGCGGTGACGACCTCACCGGGTGCTAGCGCGCCAGCTACTCCCGGCCAGGTGTACGTGAGCGGGGAGAGCCCAACGAGACCATCGTTGATGACCACATTCGTCAACGTCACGTTACCCGTATTGGTAGCGGTGAAGTGATACGTAATCACCTGACCAACCACGGCAGGAGACGTCACCGCCGACGCATCAGCAGTCTTAGTGAACGTCATCGCGGGGTTAGACGTCAACGGAGTATCCGTCGTTCCCGGCGGAGGAGTCACCGGCGGACCACTTGGCGGCGTACCCGTCGTCGTCGCGGCATTCGCCACATGACCAGCATTGATATCGGCCTGCGTGATTGCATACGTCGCAGAAGCGGTGACCGTCTCACCCGGCAACAAAATACCGGCAGTACCGGGCCAGGTGTAGGTCAACGGTGAAAGACCAGTCAACGGGTCATTGATCACAACGCCAGTCAACGTCACGTTACCCGTATTGGTTGCCGTGAAGTTATAGGTAATAACCTGGCCAACCACGGCAGGAGACGTCACTGCCGAAGCATCAGCAGTCTTAGCGAACGTCATTGCAGGATTAGACGTCAACGGAGTATCCGTCGTTCCCGGCGGAGGAGTGACCGGCGGACCACTTGGCGGCGTACCCGTCGTCGTCGCGGCATTCGCCACATGACCAGCATTGATATCGGCCTGCGTGATTGCATACGTCGCAGAAGCGGTGACCGTCTCACCCGGCAACAAAATACCGGCAGTACCGGGCCAGGTGTAGGTCAACGGTGAAAGACCAGTCAACGGGTCATTGATCACAACGCCAGTCAACGTCACGTTACCCGTATTGGTTGCCGTGAAGTTATAGGTAATAACCTGGCCAACCACGGCAGGAGACGTCACTGCCGAAGCATCAGCAGTCTTAGCGAACGTCATTGCAGGATTAGACGTCAACGGAGTATCCGTCGTTCCCGGCGGAGGCGTGACCGGCGGACCACTCGGAGGCGTACCCGTCGTCGTCGCGCTGTTCGCTACGTGACCGGCATTGATATCAGCCTGCGTGATCGCGTACGTTGCAGTCGCAGTCACCGTCCCGCCCGGCAACAAAGTACCAGCCGTACCCGGCCAGGTATAGATCAGTGCCGACAAACCAGTCAAGGGGTCATTGATGACCACATTCGTCAACGTCACGTTACCCGTATTCGTTGCCGTGAAGTTGTACGTAATGACCTGACCCACCTGGGCAGGAGACGTCACTGCAGAGGAGTCCGCAGTCTTGCTGAACGTCATTGCAGGATTAGACGTCAACGCGGTATCTGTAGTTCCCGGCGGAGGCGTGACCGGCGGACCCGACGGTGGTGTCCCTGTCGTCGTCGCGCTATTGGCCACGTGACCAGCATTAATGTCCGCTTGGGTGATCGCGTAGGTAGCGGTCGCGGTCACCGTCTCACCCGGCAACAAAGTGCCAGGAGTACCGGGCCAGGTATACGTCAACGCCGACAACCCAACGTGCGGATCGTTGATCACAACGCCAGTCAACGTCACGTTACCCGTGTTCTTCGCAGTGAAGTGATAGGTAATCACCTGACCAACCACTGCAGGAGACGTCACGGCCGAAGCATCAGCCGTCTTGCTAAACGTCATTGCAGGGTTAGACGTCAACGGAGTATCCGTGGTCCCCGGCGGAGGAGTCACCGGAGGACCACTCGGAGGCGTACCAGTCGTCGTCGCAGAGTTGGCCACGTGACCAGCATTAATATCAGCCTGCGTCACCGCATACGTCGCCGTCGCGGTCACCGTCTCACCCGGCAACAACGTGCCGGGAGTACCGGGCCAGGTGTACGTGAGCGCCGACAACCCAACGTGCGGATCGTTGATCACGACACCGGTCAACGTCACGTTACCCGTGTTCTTCGCGCTGAAGTTGTACGTAATCACCTGGCCAACAACCGCAGGAGACGTCACTGCCGAAGCATCAGCAGTCTTAGAGAACGTCATCGCTGCACCGGGGGTCAACGGAGTGTCCGTGGTTCCCGGTGGAGGCGTCACCGGCGGACCGCTCGGCGGCGTACCCGTCGTCGTCGCAGCATTCGCCACATGACCCGCATTAATATCAGCCTGCGTGATCGCGTAGGTAGCGGTCGCGGTGACCGACTGCCCAGGCAACAAAGTGCCAGCGGTACCGGGCCAGGTGTAGGTCAGAGCTGACAAACCGGCCAGCGGGTCGTTGATCACGACGCCAGTCAACGTCACGTTACCGGTATTAGTAGAAGTGAAGTGATAAGTAATCAGGTCACCAACAACCGCGGGGCTCTGAACAGCCGACGCATCAGCGGTCTTGGAGAACGTCATCGCTGCACCGGGTGTCAACGGAGTATCCGTCGTTCCCGGCGGAGGAGTCACCGGAGGACCACTCGGAGGCGTACCAGTCGTCGTCGCAGCATTCGCCACATGACCGGCATCAATATCAGCCTGCGTAATGGCGTAGGTAGCGGTCGCTGTGACCACCTCACCCGGCAACAAGGTACCGGCAACCCCAGGCCAGGTGTAGGTCAGTGCAGACAAACCGGCCAGCGGGTCATTGATCACGACGCCGGTTAACGTCACGTTACCCGTGTTCTTCGCAGTGAAGTTGTAGGTAATCACCTGACCAACCACGGCAGGAGACGTCACCGCCGACGCATCAGCAGTCTTAGCGAACGTCATCGCCGGGTTAGACGTCAACGGAGTATCCGTGGTTCCCGGCGGAGGAGTCACCGGAGGACCACTCGGCGGCGTACCCGTCGTCGTCGCGGCATTGGCCACATGACCCGCGTTAATGTCAGCTTGCGTGATCGCATACGTCGCAGTCGCGGTCACGGTCTGACCCGGCAACAAAGTACCAGGAGTACCGGGCCAGGTATACGTCAACGCAGACAAACCAGCATGAGGGTCATTGATCACGACGCCGGTTAACGTCACGTTACCCGTGTTCTTCGCAGTGAAGTGATAGGTAATCACCTGACCAACCTGAGCCGGGCTAGTGATAGCACTGGCATCAGCAGTCTTAGAGAACGTCATCGCCGGGCTAGACGTCAACGGAGTATCCGTGGTTCCCGGCGGAGGAGTCACCGGAGGACCACTCGGCGGCGTACCCGTCGTCGTCGCGCTATTGGCCACATGACCCGCGTTAATATCAGCTTGCGTGATCGCATACGTCGCAGTCGCCGTCACCGTCTGACCCGGCAACAAAGTACCAGCAGTACCCGGCCAGGTATACGCCAACGCGGACAAACCAGCATGAGGATCATTGATCACAACGCCAGTCAACGTCACGTTACCCGTGTTCTTCGCAGTGAAGTGATAGGTAATAACCTGGCCAATCACTGCCGGAGAAGTCACCGCCGACGCATCAGCCGTCTTGGAGAACGTCATCGCTGCACCGGGTGTCAACGGAGTGTCCGTGGTTCCCGGCGGAGGCGTCACCGGCGGACCCGACGGAGGCGTACCCGTCGTCGTCGCAGAGTTGGCCACGTGACCGGCATTAATATCAGCCTGCGTAATGGCGTAGGTAGCGGTCGCCGTGACCGACTGCCCCGGCAGCAAGGTACCAGCCGTACCCGGCCAGGTGTAAACCAGCGGAGACAAACCAGCCAGGCCGTCAGTGATCGCCACATTCGTCAGCGTCACGTTACCGGTATTCGTTGCGGTGAAGTGATACGTAATCACCTGACCAACCACGGCAGGAGACGTCACGGCAGAGGAGTCCGCAGTCTTAGCGAACGTCATCGCCGGGTTAGACGTCAACGGAGTATCCGTGGTTCCCGGCGGAGGCGTCACCGGCGGACCCGACGGCGGAGTACCCGTCGTCGTCGCACTATTGGCAACATGACCGGCATTAATATCAGCCTGAGTGATCGCATACGTCGCGGTCGCCGTGACCGTTTGACCCGGCAGCAAAGTACCAGCGGTACCGGGCCAGGTGTACGTCAGTGCAGATAGACCAGCGTGCGGATCATTGATCACGACACCGGTCAACGTCACGTTACCGGTATTCTTCGCGGTGAAGTGATACGTAATCACCTGGCCAACCACCGCAGGAGAAGTCACCGCCGACGCATCAGCAGTCTTGCTAAACGTCATTGCAGGAGCAGAAGTGCCAGGCACCGCGGCAGACGACGGCGGGGAATCCACCACCGGCCCGGTAAGCGGAGTGCCATGAGCGACAGCAGTATTGGTCACCTGACCCGAGTCAAAGTCAGCCTGAGTCACCGTGTACGTCGCAGTACACGTCACCGATGCGCCCGGAGCCAACGAAGAGGCACCCGCCGGACAAGTAATCACCGGGGCCGCGCCGGTACCGGAGAACGCGGTCTCAGCCACCGTCACCGGAGCCAACGTCACATTCCCGGTGTTCTTCACCACGAACGAATAATGCAAAACCTGGCCAGGACCGGTCAACGCAGTCTCAGTTACCGACTTCACCAAGGACAGGCTGGCATTCGGAGTCAGCGGGGTGTCCGTGGTTCCCGGCGGAGGAGTGACCGGAGGACCTGACGGCGGAGTACCCGTCGTCGTCGCACTATTGGCAACATGACCCGCATTAATATCAGCTTGGGTGATCGCATAAGTCGCCGTCGCCGTGACCGTTTGACCGGGCAGCAAAGTACCAGCGGTACCGGGCCAGGTATACGTCAGTGCGGACAAACCGGCGTGCGGATCATTGATCACGACGCCGGTCAGCGTGACGTTACCGGTGTTCTTCGCGGTGAAGTGATAAGTAATCACCTGGCCAACCACGGCCGGAGAAGTCACCGCCGAGGCATCAGCCGTCTTGCTGAACGTCATCGCCGAGCCCTGTGGCAGCGGAGTATCCGTATTTGCAGTCGCCGTCACGGGCGGACCACTCGGAGGGTTACCGGTCACTGTCGCCGAGTTCGCCACATGCCCAGCATTGATATCAGCCTGAGTGATCGCGTACGTAGCAGTGGCGGTGACCGTCTGACCCGGCAACAAAGTGCCAGCGGCTCCCGGCCAGGTGTAGGTCAGAGCTGACAAACCGGCCAAGGGGTCATTGATAACGACGCCGGTCAACGTCACGTTACCGGTGTTCTTCGAGGTGAAGTGATAGGTAATCAGCTGGCCTACCTGAGCCGGGCTGGTGATAGCACTGGCATCGGCGGTCTTGGTCAAAGTGATAGATGGGCTGGCTGTGCCGGGTACCGCGGCCGAAGAAGGAGGTGAGTCCACCACCGGCCCGGTAGGCGGGGTGCCATGAGCGACAGCGGTATTGGTTACCTGACCCGAGTCAAAATCAGCCTGCGTCACCGTGTACGTCGCCGTACAGGTCACCGATGCGCCTGGAGCCAACGAAGAGGCACCCGCCGGGCAGGTCACCACCGGAGCAGTACCTGTACCGGAGAACGCAGTCTCCGCCACCGTCACCGGAGCCAACGTCACATTCCCGGTGTTCTTCACCACGAACGAATAATGCAAAACCTGGCCAGGACCGGTCAACGCGGTCTCAGTTACCGACTTCACCAAGGACACTGCGGGAGCGGGCGGGGCAGGCGGAGTAATACAGGCCGAGTTATCTGCAGTCGATCCTTGTTCCTGTCCAGCAGGCAGGGATACCGAGTTATACAGTCCGGTACCCGGACCAGCACAAGCAACTGCTTGGGTGGTGTTCGTGTAATGGAAAGTGACAGCAACGTTATAGGTGTGGGTGACACCGATACCGATACTCGTTCCAGCAGGTGCCAAGGAATAAGGACCAGCGCCCACGGCTGAACCTGCAGGAGCAGCCCCTGTACCAGTAGAGGTCCAGCTGGCTGCGGTTGCCTGCAGATTCGCAGCAAAAGCAGGAGTGTCCGTCAAGGAACCATACGTGCCCGCCACGGCGCCCGAGTTCGTGACCTTGACCGTGTAGTTCGCGGTGTAATCACCATTCGCCGCCGGGCCCGTAACGGTTCCAGCAGTCTTGGAGATATTGATATTCGGCACCGGAAGGGCGCTGTTAGTCAGTACACAACTGATATTCGCACCAGCCACCGGCGTAATAGAGAGCGATCCATTGAAGGTAGCCCCGTTCGGCAAACCCGTTTGCAAACCATTCGAGTCCGTACAAGTAATCGTCTGACTATAAGCAGCCAGATTAGCCCCACTAGCACCAGCTTCCGTCAGAAAATACGGGGTCGCCGCCGAAGCAACCAAAACACCCGTAGTACCAGTACCAGCGGTCACCGTTGACCCAGAACCAGTAGTCGTCGAGTTCAGGGTGCTATTGACCACCGGTCCAGCCGCCGAGCCGGTGCGGATCTGTGTGGTGAACTGATCAGCCGCCGCTGCCCGGGAAGTGCCAAGAGCCTTAGTGAGCGTAATCCGAGGAGCTTTGACCACCAACGTCGCATTCGACGGCGGGTTCAGATTAGTGGTGATATTCCCCGGGCCGTTCGTATAAGTACCCTCTGCGGCAGCCGTTACGTTGAAAGTGACCGTACAAGAGGCCTGCCCCGCTGCTAAATCACCACCAGTAACCGTGAAGGTCCCAGAACCAGCAACCCCCGTCCTGACCAAAGGCGCACCCGTCACCTGAGCACAGGTGCCACCAATCGCGGGAGTCGGCGCAATAACCACGCCCGCAGGCAACGCATCCGTAATACCCCAATCGCTTTTCGCGGCGAGATCACTCGTATTAGTAACCGTCAAAGTCACCGTAGAAGTCTGCCCAGGAGCAATCAAAGCCGGACTAAACGACTTATCCAACTGCGGAGTCACATCAACAATCTGCGGAAGGTCAAAAGCCACATCGTTACCGCTACCGGTCGCGGTGGCGTTATAGAGCGACAAACCGAGCGAAGCCGTGGTTCCTACCGGAATCTGATAAGCCGCAGACTGCAGTTTCTTAACCTGCACGGACGGGTCGCTGCTCGTACAAGGATTGAGCCCGGTGCTGAGGACAGTGGGGGTCCCGTTAATAATGAGGCTGAACGTTTCGCTCGCATTGGGTGCAAAACAGTTGACCTCCGCGAAATAGGCGGAGACTGCGTAGTAGTGTCCAGGAATCGCTGGGATAGAACTGGAACTTGCCGTTTGAAACTCGGTACCGGCTGCAATGTCCCCGGACGGGCTGTTGGTGTACTCCGACAACACCTGGTTGTTGGCGGCCTGGGCCGCGGTCTGCCCTTGCTGCAAACCAAGCTGGATCGCCATCTGCTGAATCGAAGCCCAGCCTGATGGCTGATTGTTCAAACAGCCAGGATCGGAGCCCTCCAGCGGAGTAGTCGAATTGAGAATCCAGCCATTACACTGACCGCCACCCGGAGTGTACTGCGGGTCTGCGGTATAGGTCATATTGCCTGCCGCGGCGCCACCTGTGTAGTCCAGGATATTGATTGCCGACGCAGAAGCGTTTTGGTTGGAGAAATTCTCGGTGTAGACCGGGGTGCCCGCTTGGGTCACTCCTGGAGTGCCCGGGGTGGTCGCGTTTGCGCCCGAGGACAAGATGATGGGCAGCGGCCCGACAAAGAGTACGGTGATGATGAACATCGCCAAGAGGCGCCTCAATTGGGCAGCCTTGCTCTGACCGGAAAACGACGACGATAAATAAGCCAGCATAAACATGTCCTTTGACCGAATACCACGGTGCGAATAACGAGCTTGGTGGTATTGGTCCCCATACTGCAAACATCAGGGCCTGCCTGTGCTGTTCCCACGCAGCACTGCAAAGCCCTGGCAAAATCGTTCCCTGCGTTCCCCCAAGAATCATAGGATAGCGCCTGAAGTCAAAAAAAGCGACATTGAGCTTAATCAGGTTCTTCTCGAAGCCGCAAAAAACGTCTCAGCGCCCTCTAAATCAGGGCCGATCAAGCAGACAGTTAGATTCGTCACAGTTTGGCGATCACCTCCATGCTGGTCACTGGCTGCGGAGCCCTTTCGGTCCATCCCGGGTCTATCTGATAATCATTTTGATCTTCACCGTAGGAGCTCCGATTGAAGCCCTTTGTTTCAGCCTCGAGTTGTCCCCTCGGAAGAATCTTGCAAGATGCTGAGCGCGGCATGTCGTCATCCCGCACCGCGTGAAAGGTGATAGTGATAGTGATAGGCGGGAACGTAAAGCGCGGTTACGAAGGCGCGGACGGAACAAGGGTGAAGATAGGGCAAATGGGTCGCCAACCTTGGACGGTCCCTTACGAATCTTGAGGTGGGTTCTGAACACCCTGGAATCGAAATAGTCTCGAAGAAACACAGATGATCTCATCAAAATCCCGGCCGTAACGACCAACACAGGGCTCTGGTTTATTCACCCAACTATATAATTCCCTACGTGAGAGTCCCCAACTTCGGGCGTGCTTTCGACCGCGGATGCCTCTCAACTACACCTCACCTACTCGAGAGGGACATCCAATGACTACTGCACCCCAAGGCAAACACAACTCCGAGGCGAAGGACGCCCACGCATACACCCGGCTCAAAGAGCGTATCGACCGCGTAGAAAGACTTCTGTACCTCTATATTCCGGCGTCACTCTGTGTCACAGTTTTGCTGATGGGCATGTTTCTGCCTTATCTGGGCCCGAAGGACCATTCCGTGCCTGATGTCTCTCTAGCCACCGCCCCCACCACACTTGGTCAAGAAGTTGACGGAGATCCTTTAGGCATCGCACTCATGGCTTGCTTTGTCCTCTTGCTTTTGACGTGCACGGCAGCAATCATCAGTCTCATTCCGCTGATTAGACAGACAAAGAGTCAGTTGGCTATCAAATTCACCCGAATCATTGCGTTACTGTTGGGCTCGTCAGTTCTGGGAGTCTGGCTCGTGACGGCCGTCCTGACTTCAAGGGGAGGCTCCGCCGTCGGGGCCGGGGTTTGGTGGTATTCACTTGGAGCAGCTATTTTCATCACCCTCGCCGCAACGGCACCCAAAATTAAAAACCCGACACCAGGTCTCTATTGAACCGCCAACACTTAACATCCGTACCTTCACATCAGCCGGAGTGGTTCTCGTCCGGTATTGATGCTCCGCAAAGATTCAAGGTTCTGGGCGATCTTCCGGGCTGCTTGTAATGGCGACCCTAAGTTCGTGCGACTCTCCCATCGTCTCCAACTTGTGACGTTCTTTTGTAGCCGGGAGAGTGAAATTCCATAGGAACGTGGAAGAACCAAGAATAAGAAGAGATACGTTCCTTGGACAGCCATTCTAAAGAATCAGAATGGGGCTACACCTCAGAAACGGCGTAAACCTACTTCCCACTAAATACGGTGGCTCCGACCGGCGTCGATCCGGTGACCTTTCGATTTTCAGTCGAACGCTCTACCAACTGAGCTACAGAGCCTTGGTGCTAAACATCAATAGTGCACCGGATTCCTTCTTCAAGGAACCTAGCGACCCTGACGGGACTTGAACCCGCGACCTCCGCCGTGACAGGGCGGCGCGCTAACCAACTGCGCTACAGGGCCTTGCTTTTTGCAAGAGTTACAGCTTACCAGCCATTTCCCATGCGTACCCCCAACGGGATTCGAACCCGTGCCGCCGCCGTGAAAGGGCGGTGTCCTAGGCCGCTAGACGATGGGGGCATCGGACACAATTCGACGAACGGCTTCCCGATCGCTTCCCGAAGTGGACCTCTAAAACTATAGGGCCTAAGAGCTGAATCCGCCAAACCAACTTAAAAACGAGTCCATCACAGAAGTATCCGCCGGTGACAGCGCAACGATTAGATCAGGACAAGAGGTGTCCGGAAACCGCCAGCTTTGGCCACCGAGGAGTCGTAGCTTGGAGTAGTGAAACACGCCATGATCGAACACACCGCAACCGAAACCCCGGCTAAGCCTTCGCAAACCTGGGCGATTGCCGCCGTCGTCGTTACCTTAGTGCTCTGGGCCTCCGCCTTCGTGGGCATCCGGGTGATCGGAGCCAGCTACTCCCCCGGCCCCCTAAGCCTTGGCCGGCTATTAGTTGGTTTCCTGGCGTTGAGTTTCATTGCCGTGCCCACGCTGCGCAAAATGCCTCAGGGCTGGCTCAATTGGCGTAGCGGCTTGGCTATCGTGAGTTATTCGTTCATGTGGTTCGCCGGATACAACGTGGCGCTGAACACCGCCGAGCAGCACCTCGATGCTGGCACCAGCGCGCTGCTCATCAATGTGGCTCCGATCCTGATCGCCATCTTTGCCGGAATCTTCCTCAAAGAAGGCTTCCCGCGCTGGCTGATCATTGGTGGATTCGTAGCACTGGCCGGAATTTCCTTGATCGCGCTGGGCTCGGGTCAGCGAAGCAGCGTGGACCTACTAGGGGTGGGGCTGTGTCTGCTCGCAGCGGTCTTCGCCGCGCTCAGCGTGATTGTGCAGAAACCGGTGCTCCGATCAATCAGCGCAGTGCATGCCACTTGGCTAGGCACCGGCATTGGGGCCCTCTGCTGTCTACCCTTTTCCGGGCAGCTAGTTTCAGAAGTAGCCTCGGCCCCGGTAGCAAGCACCCTCGGGGTGATCTACCTAGGCATATTCCCCACCGCAATCGCGTTTACCACCTGGGCCTACGCACTTTCCCGCTTCGATGCTGGCAGACTTTCCGCTTCCACCTACGCTGTCCCCGCCATTACGGTTCTGATGTCCTGGATCTGGCTCGGCGAGATCCCCACGCTCTGGGGCTTTATTGGCGGGTTGGTGGCGCTGGCCGGAGTGGCTTTGACCCGCATTCGGAGCGCAGGCAAGAAATAGGCGCTTAGGCTGGGGTGATGACTGATCCGCTCGCCGGAATGCCTCACTTCGGCCGCTATGAAATGGGCTTGGCTGAGTTTGAAGCGGCAGTGGACGACGCCGTTGCGCAAATCCCAGCCGAGTTCACCGCCTACTTGAGCAACGTCGCCATCGTGGTGGAGGAGCGCTATCAGCCCCGGCCCGGCCAAAACCCCGACCTCATCCTGCTCGGCCTTTATCGAGGCGTGCCGCTGACTAAACGCACCGAATGGTCGGGCATCGGCTCCCTGCCCGACAAAATCTGCATCTATCGACAGCCGATTCTCGATCTGTGCCGTAGCAGGGAGGGAGTGGTGCGGCAGGTGCTGATCACGGTGGTGCATGAAATCGCTCATCACTTCGGTATTGACGACCGAACTTTGCACGAACTGGGCTGGGGATAAAGCGCAGAAAATATTCGCGACACGCCGTGTCGCTGCCAGCTAAATGACACCAGTGTTGTTTATGTTAAAGATGTGACCAGTGTTGCCAAAGTGACATTTGACCACGTAGCCTCGTGATTGTTGTGTGAATGCTGCTGCCTGCATTCATCCATTAATCGCTAGGTGAGGCTTTGAATGAGTGCGAAGATGAAACGCTGGTTGACCACAGGTCTGGTGCTAGCGGCAAGTACGTCCTTAGTCCTGGGAGTTAGCTCGGTACCTGCTAACGCCCAGCCACTCCCACAAACGCCGGGCAGTCTGCCCGCAGCACCGGAGATCCCCTCCCAGCAGGACATTGCTAACGCGAAAAAGAATCAAGCCTCGACGAGCGCCGAGGTAGGCAAGATCGAGGGTCTGATCGACTCGGGCAATCAAAGTTTGCAAACCTCCATGACGGCTTCCATGAAAACCAATGACGCCTACTCCACGGCGCTGGTCACCCTGCAGGACAAACAGGGCGCCGCGAAAGACGCCCAGGCTAAAGCCGCCGCCGCCATCAAAACCTCGGACAAGGCTCGCAATGCGGTCGGTCAGTTGGCCAGTACCATCTACAAGACCGGTGGGTTGAACCCCAGCATTGAGTCATTCGTCACCGGAGGCTCCGGCGATGTTCTCTACCAGGCTTCTACCCTGTCAATGCTCGGCGCCAACCGCAGCAAGACCTTTGACGACGCCAAGTCCACCGCCGCCACGGCGAGCGCCCTCAAGGACGCCGCGGCACAGGCTCAGCAGGCCGCAGACGAGGCAGCGAAAACTGCCGAGACAGCGAAATCTCAGGCGGATGCTGCAGTAGCCGCCCAAAATGCCCTGATCGCTAAGAACCAGCAACAGCGCACCGTCCTGATTGGGCAACTGGCCACGTTGAAGAACACTACGGCCGCTTTGGAAAGCGCCCGAATTACCGGGCTGGAGCAGCAGAAGGAAGCAGCCCGCCTGGCCGCGCTGATCGAAGCGTCGAAGAAGCAGCCTGCTCCTACGCCGCCGGCGACGAGCAATCCGGTGACCTCGAATCCGGTCAATAACCAGCCTGCCGTTGTCAATCCTCCGGTGACAACACCGCAGACTCCGGTGACCACGCCGAAGCCCACCACCCCTAAGCCACCAGTCACCACGACCCCGCCGGTCACGACGCCCCCTGTTACCACCCCGCCGGTCACCACACCGCCAAGCTCTGGGGTGAACATCAGTGGCATGGTTTCGTTCGCAATGTCTAAGGTTGGCGGCCCCTATGTCTGGGGCGGCACCGGGCCGGTCGGCTACGACTGCTCCGGCTTGATCTGGGCGGCCTTCCGCTCGGTCGGCGTAAACCTACCTCGAGGCGGCTCCGATCAGTTCTGGAACGCACCCACTAGGGTTCCGCTCTCTCAGATGCGCTACGGAGACATCCTGGCCTTCAACGACAACGGATCCGGCTTCTTCACACATGTGGCAATCTACATCGGCAACGGCCAGGTGGTTCAGGCCCTGAACCCGAGCGATGGCATTGCCGTCACGCCACTGAGCTGGATGTCCGGTATGGCGTTGTACGGTTACGCCGCCCGATACTGAGCGACTCGGTACTGAACGCACGGCGCAGCCGGGGTTTAGATTTCCTTGAGCATCGGGCCGAAATTGGCCCGATCCGCCAATCGCGGGTCGTCATGCTCCGGGACCACCATAACGGGGCCCTTGGCGTGGTGTAGCACGGCATCGGTTGTTGAGCCCAGGAGCATTCCGGCAAAACCACCGTGGCCGCGCGTGCCCAGGACCAGGAGTTCGGAGACCTCGCTCGCGCCGATCAGAATCTCAATCGGCGGCCCGTCCAGCACATCGGCAGTGATTTTCAGCTTCGGGAAATGGCTCTGCAGCCAGGCGCTACCCGCCGCCAGTTGCACCTTAACGTCCTCAAGCATGCCTTGGCGGTCCAGAGGTGCAGGCAACCATGTCATTGCCCCCGAATAGGGCGGCACAGCGCACACTACTCGGAGCGCCAGTCCCTGACGCTCCGCCTCTTCCGCTGCGACCAGCACGGTGTAACGAGCCCGTTCCGAACCGTCCACCCCGACAATAACCGTGGACTCCACCAGCTTCGTGCCCTCGGGCTTCTCAGCGGCACCTAATCGAGCAGCGCATTTGAGCGGAACCGTCACGGTGGGGCATTTAGAGTGGCCCGGCAGACCAGAGGAAACCGAACCGAGCAGACGCCCCACGAAGCCGCCACGTCCGCGGGAGCCAAAGACCAGCAACTCCGCGGTCTCAGACATTTCGAGCAACACCCCGGACGCGTCTCCTGCTTCCACCCGGGCATCCAGCTCAAGATCGTACTCAGCCAGGCTGTTCACGGCTTGTTCCAGCACAATTTCGGCTCCCTGCCGAATCACACTGTCGTCGATGGTGGCGAAGCCACCGTCGAGGCCGGAAGCCGCGAAGATAGGCACCGAATAAGCCGTTACCAGGTGCAAAGGCCTCTTCCGCCGCTGGGCTTCGCGTGCCGCCCAGATCAGAGCGCAATTACCGTGATCCGAGCCGTCCACGCCCACCACAATGCCGGTTGGCGGCTGGAGTTCCTTGCCCTGCGGGGTCTCCGCGGCGCCTTCGGGTTGCTTTGACTCGCTCATGGTCCGTCCCTTCATCGTGGTCGGCGAACTACTTACTTTTCACTATTCACGCTTCCCGAGAACCCGTCAAGGATGCTTGACAGCGTGCCGTCGGTATCGAGAAGTCATAACTCTACTGACTGGGACAGTCGGCATTTTCTCCAGTCAGCAGAGTTGCCAGAGGTCTATCCAGGACTAGAGAAGTTCTGTAGGCTTCGAAACAGTGCGGACCCCGGGGGGGGTGTCTTCACGAACGCCCCTCTGGACCGTGTCTTACAGCCCAGGGAAGTAGCTCAGCATTCAACTTAATGGGATACCTTCGGGAGGCCCATGGGGAGGCACCATTCCATGACTCGCGCGCTTGGCACTGCTCAGATGGAACACACCACCACGGTGGTGATCGGCTCGGGTCTTTCCGGCTTGGCCGTGGCCAGTGAGCTGAGTAGGCAGGGCGTTGAGTCTATTGTGGTGGATCAGCTGGAACTCTTCGGCGTTGAGCCGGTGGCCCGCAAAGCCGAACTTGCGGAGCCTGGGAGCCTTGCGGAACGCGGCGAAATCCTCCGGGTGCTCCGGCATTACGCCTCTAGCCATAGCCTCGATGTACGCACTCAAGCGAAGGCTACCGAGCTGAGCATTGACCCGGAGAAGCCGCAGCAATGGGTAATCCGCACCTCGGAGGGCGTGCTGCTGGCCGAAAACGTGGTGCTAACCCGCTGTGCCCAGAGCCAGCTACGCCGTTTCCTGGCTTCGCTAGGCATCTCCATCGGCAAGGACGTAGTAAACGCACTACACGCCCTGGGGCTTTATTTGGTGGGTGTTGGCGATGCGCTGCTGCCCAGCACCAAGGACATCCTGCGCCAGGCGAAGAACGTCAGCCAGGCGATCAGCACTCAGAGCCAATTACGGCAGAACGCCCTGGCCTGATTCGAGCCTAGGCCTGACCTGAGATTAAGCCTGACCAAGATTACTCGGCCGAACCTTTCCGCAGCCTCCGTACGAAGATCAGCAGCGCTACCAGGATGACCAAGGCAACCGCTACGGCAATCGCGATCAACCAAGGGAAACCACCGGTGCTTGTGCTCTGCTCCTGAGCCTGTGGAGTGCTCACCGGAGCCGGGGTGCCCAGCGTTGCCCCGGAGCCCGCCGTCGAACCAGCCACTCCCGTGCTCACCGTAAACCCGAAGGTGCCCTCAATCGGGTGCCCGTCGGAGGAAACCAGCCGCCAGTTCACCAGGTACTGACCGGCGGGCGCTCCCGACTTCAGCTGAATACTGGCCACCCTATCGAGCACCGAAACGTCGCCCTGCGCCCAATTCTGACCGCCGACGTCCTTGATCTCGATTTTCGAGCCAATTGCCGCCGGAGTGTTGTTTAGGGAGATGGTGAGCTCCGTGGGCATCACCGTCACGGTTGAGCCATTGGCCGGAGAGGTCTGCTCCACCACATCATGCGCGCTTGCGGCACCCGCGGGCAACAGCAGCGCCAAGACGACTCCCACGGTCAGTACGACGGCGGCCAGCAGCTTCCGGATCGGCAAACGATGGGGGGCGGCAGGGCTCAAAACGGACATGCTCCTACGCTACGTCATCCGCGCTGTGATCGTTGTGGGTCATCCCCGGCGGAGCCGCTGGACTTGACGCTAGGATCGTTCCATGGCGTCTTTACCCTCCGCAATCGACCGTTACTTCAAAGTCTCCGAACGTGGATCAAATCTTTCCCGGGAGATCCGTGGTGGCTTGGCTACCTTCTTCGCCATGAGCTACATTGTGGTGCTGAACCCGCTTATCTTGGGCGGTAAAGATTCCAGCGGCGCACTGCTGGGCGGTGAGCGCGTGGCCGCCGTAACTGCTCTGGTGGCTGGCATCTTAACCATCCTGATGGGTGCCTGGGCCAGACATCCCTTTGCACTGGCCACCGGCCTCGGGGTCAACGCCTTCGTTGCGGTCACGGTGGCCTCGCATCCCGGACTCACTTGGGCCGACATGATGGGACTCATCATGGTCTCCGGTGTGACCATGCTGATCTTGGTGCTCACCGGCTTTCGAACCGCGGTCTTTAAGGCCGTTCCGGAAGGGCTGAAGACCGCAATCGTGGTGGGCATTGGCCTGTTCATTGCACTGATCGGGCTCGTTAACGCCGGATTCGTCCGCCGCATCCCCGACGTCGCGGGCACCACTGTTCCGGTCGGTCTTGGCTTCGATGGCAAGCTGATTGGCTGGCCCACCCTGGTCTTCGTAGTTGGCCTAGCATTGACCATTGTCTTAGTGATCCGCAAAGTTCGCGGAGCAATTCTGATCGGCGTGGTTGCAGCGACCATCCTGGCCAATGTTTTAGAACTGATCTTCAAGATCGGCCCCAGCTTTGACGGTAAAGTGAGCAATCCGCTCGGTTGGTCCCTGGTGGTTCCGGAGCTAAAGAACTTTTCGCTTCCGGATCTCTCCATCATTGGTCACGTCGATCTGTTTGGTGCCTTCATCCATCTTGGCGGGGTGGCTGCCACCCTACTAGCCTTCTCTATTCTGCTCAGCATTTTCTTCGATGCCATGGGCACCATGGTTGGCCTGGCCAATGAAGCCGGCACCGTGGATAAAGCGGGCAATATCCCGGACGTTAATCGAGTGCTACTGGTTGACGCGATCGGCGCGGTTGTTGGTGGCGGCGCTTCGGTTTCCTCCAATCAGATCTACGTTGAGTCGGGTGCCGGGATCGGCGAAGGCGCCCGCACCGGCATCGCCTCGGTGGTGACCGGTGCACTCTTCCTGATTGCCATGTTCTTCACTCCGCTGATTTCCTTGGTCCCCTTCGAAGCGGTGGCACCAGCGCTCGTGGTGGTTGGCTTCATGATGGTTTCCCAGGTCGGAAAGATCGACTGGTCCGATTGGGGCATCGCCATTCCGGCCTTCCTCACCTTCATCCTGATGCCCTTCACCTACTCCATCGCCAATGGCCTGGGCGCGGGTTTCATCTCCTACGTGATCATCCGGACCTTCCAGGGCCGCGCCAAAGAGATCCACCCGCTGCTCTGGGTGGTTGCAGCGGCCTTTATGGTGTTCTTCGGCATCGGTCCAATCCAACAGCTCCTGGGCATTAGCTAAGCGGCTCTCACTCAATCGGGCTTCGGTCTAGCCACTTGGCTTAGCCAGTCGGCTAGAAATTTTCCGAAGCCTGGACTCTGCTCTTTGCGGGATCTACTCTGAAAAAGAGTGGGTAAGTCACGCAAGGGGGTGGGTTGCATCGTGAGTACTGGGGAGTTCGAGACAGGCGAGCAAGTCACCTTCGATAGCGCCCAGATCATGCCCCGTCGGCGGGCGCAAAAGATTCTTCGGCTCACCATCCTTACCGGCTTGGCCGGCTCCGCGGCCCTCCTGCTAGGCGTACTCGGTGCGCAATCTGCCACCGCGTCAACAATCCCGGGAACCAGCAGCAATGTTTCCGACGGCGGCCAGCAGCGACCCGGAGCCAGCCTCCTTAACTCCACCGGCAAGCTGGTCAAAGGAACCGTAGGAACACTCGGCAGCATACTTTCACCCGTGACCTCAGCGCTGCCAGCTACTACAGCCCAACTTGCACCGAGCACATCGGCACCGGCAGCTCCGGTCACCAGCACACCGAAGCTGCCCAACGTCGTCGGCCTCGTTAAACAAACCGTGCAGTCCAGCGTTCAGGCCGTGGCACCGAAGCTCAGCCTTCCGGTGAGCGCTCCGAGCATCCCCGAGCTCTTGGCTCCGGTCAAGCAAACCGTTAACGAGGTTCTGACTCCGGTGGTCGCTGTGGTTACACCAGTGGCCACCGCGGCTCAGCCGATTGTCAACGGGACCGTCACCACCGTAACCGGCCAGGTGCACCAAACTGTCAAGGCCGTTGAACCGCCCGCCTCCCAGCTGCCCGTTGTGGGAGTTGCTGTACCTCCGGTAGTCGACGCTGTGGATTCCGTGCTGGACCACTTGACTCCGGTTATCAGCTTGCCGGGGACCGGCTTACCGGGGACCACGGTGCCTGGTATTGGCGACCTTCCGGGAATCGGCCCGCTACCGGGAATCGGTTCATCACCGGGCATTGGCACCGTACCTTCGCAGCTTCCCGGCGTCCTGCCTCTACCGGCAGCCGTTTCCGGCGCTCAAACCACCGAAGCTGGCAAAGCGGCTAAAGTTCAGGGAAATGCTGGTACCTCCCAAAACGCGGCGAGCCCTCCCGGAGGGGAGGCAGACGGTTTGGCGAATACAGCCGGGCTGGGTGATCTACTGGCCTTTGCCGCGCTAAACGTCCCCGAGCCGGCGACCTCGACGGCTCCCTCCGGTGGTGCAGCACCCCCTGGATCCCCCGTCGCACCCTCGCCCGGGCTCCCATCACCGCCCGCGCCATCCACAAGTTCCACCGGCGGCACCTCTGGTTCAGCTGGCTCCCCTAACGGAGCCCTGGCCGTGCTGTCCGGCGTCTTCAAGCTTCCTGCCAATGAACTCTCCGGGCTAGTTGGCTTGCCTAGCCAGCATGCCCCGAGCGCCTTGGCTCATGATCCAGGTTCCTCGCCTGACTAATCGGAATCGCGTTGTTCCTCAGCTAAAGCTGGGACAACTTCCCTTTCCAGTGTTATTCACACTTTTTAGTCAGTCAGGAGAATTATCATGCATACCTATTTACGCAGGGCCCTTTGGGGATCCCTCTTTGCCGGAGGCGTCGTCGTCCTCGGTGCAGCGGCCGCAAACGCCGCAGAACCACCCAGCACCGGAAGCGCTCCGCCGCCGAGCTCGTCCACACAGACCAGCCACACCGGTTCCGGCCTATTGGGCGGAAGCCAAGCCATTGTGAACTTGTCGGTCCCGGTCACAGTTTCTGGAAACTCGATCAGCGGTATCGGTAATTCCAAGAGCACCGGCTCTAACGTGGCCACGGCTCCTGCCAATAGCGCCAAACAAACGACCACCACGGGATCGGGGGCTGGCAACGGCAGTCAAGCGCTGCTGAATCTTTCGGCACCGGTCACGGTTTCCGGGAATTCCATTAGTGGCGTTGGCAATTCGACGGGTACCGGCTCCAAGGTAACCACCGGATCAGCAGGCGTCACTACTCCCGCGGCTAGCAGCAGCCAGACCAGCAGTAGTGCGGGGGGAGCGGGAAACAGCACTCAACTCGGGTTAGCGCCCAGTGCGCCGGTGGCTCTGGCCGGAAATGCCGTCAGCGGTCTTGGTAATTCAAGCAGCACGGGTTCCACCGTGAACAACGGGACCGGCACTCCAGCCGGCACCAGCAGCCAAAGCAGTACCAGCGCAGGTGGAATTGGCAATGGCACTCAGGCCTCGCTCAACCCCAGCGCACCGGTGGCTCTGGCCGGTAACGCAGTCAGCGTCATCGGTAACTCCAGGAGCACCAATTCAGCCGTTACTAACGGTGCGGGCACCCTGGCTGGCACCGGCAATCAAAACAGCACCAGCGCAGGCGGGGTGGCTAACTCCAGCCAGATCGGCCTAGCACCCAGCGCACCTGTGACCCTAGCCGGCACCGCAGTCAGCGGCCTCGGTGATTCCACCAGCACCAACTCCACCGTCACGAATCGCGCAGCCGGCCCAGGCAGCCAGAACAGCACGACCGGCGGAGGTTTACTAGGTGGCACCCAAATCGGCTTGGCTCCGAGCCTGCCGATTACCATCGCGGGGAATGCCATTAGCGTCATCGGCGATAGCACCACAACGGGATCCACGGTGCAGGATCCTGGCACGGATCCTGGCACCGATCCCGGCACCGATCCCGGCACCGATCCGGGGACAAACCCGGGCACGAATCCAGGTACTAACCCCGGAACCAACCCGGGAAGCAACCCAGGCACGAACCCGGGAAGCAACCCAGGCGTTACTCCCGGAAACAATGGAATGAGCGGGTCCAACGCTCCAGGAATGTCGGTTATCCCAGCCGGAACGGTTATCTCGGCGAGTTCACTCGCCTACACCGGAGCCACTGGCATCACGATGTTGCTCGCCGGGGCGGCCGCACTGCTCATCCTAGGTGCCGTGCTACTCCTGGTGATCCGGCGTCGTCGGGGGGCTGCTCTCTAAGCCGAATCAAACAACTGAATATCCGCCAGGTCTGCGGGACCGGGTCTCAGGACCCGGTCCGGGCGGATCGGCCGGTGGATCTTCGGCTGCGGTCGGGTTACTTAGCCGACCAACCGCCGTCGATCGTGTAGCTGGCTCCGGTCACCATGCTCGCCGTGGGGCCGGCTAGCCATCCCACCAAGGAGGCAACTTCCGCGGGCTCGACCAAACGCTTGATCGCGCTTTCGGTGAGCATTACCTTCGCCAGCACCTCGGATTCATCAATCCCGTGTGCCGCCGCCTGATCAAGGATTTGTGCCTCGACGAGCGGCGTCCGCACGTAACCAGGGTTGACGCAATTGCTGGTCACCCCGTGCGGTCCACCCTCAAGAGCGGTCACCTTGGAGAGTCCTTCGAGCCCGTGTTTGGCGGCGACGTAGGCACTCTTGAAGGCCGAGGCGCGCAATCCGTGTACCGAGGAGAGATTGATGATCCGGCCCCAACCCTGGGCATACATATGCGGCAGGGCCGCTCGGATCAGCAGGAAAGGAGCCTCCAGCATCAGGGTATGGATCTTGCGGAACATCGCGGGCTCATACTCCTCGATGGGGGCAACCCGCTGAATCCCGGCGTTGTTCACCAGGATGTCGCAATCCAGGCTCAGCGCTTCTAGCGCTGCGGTGTCACTCAGGTCCAGTTGCCAGGCTTCGCCACCCACCTCCTGAGCCAGCTCCTCTGCGGGGCTGAGGTCAGCGATGGTCACCCGGGCGCCCATTCCGGCCAGTTCGCGGACGACGGCGGCCCCGATCCCTCCGGCTCCACCGGTCACCAGGGCGCGGCGGCCCTCAAGCGGCAATGCGTTCATGCTTTCCTCTCTTTCCCCGCGAGTTCGCTTCCTAGTCACGTATTCGCCTGTTTTAACGGGCGAATACGAGAGCGACAAGCGAACTCGCGCTTACTGATCTTTGAAGGGTTGATGGCTGCGGGCAAAAGCTCGGACTTGGGCATCGTCCCAGAGCGTGGCTGGCATGGCACCGGCGAGCAATGCCCGGGGTAGGCCTGCACCGGTCGCCAAGGGCGCATCGCTGCCGGCCAGCACGATATTGCCAAATCGCCTGCCCTTGAGCATCGGCGGATCGGCGATGATGGCGGTGTGTGCGAAGGCCGCTGCAACGGTGGCTGCCTCTCGCCTGGCATTTGCGAGCGAAGGCGCATCCCCGCAATTCAACAAGTAGATCCCGTCTGTGGAAAGCACCCTTTTGACCTCGGCGACGAACTCTTCGGTGAGCAGTGGGCCTGGAGTAAACCGACCGGAGAAGACGTCTCGAATGATCACGTCCCGGCTACCGGCACTGAGCGCCGTGGTCACTTCCCGGGCCTCCCCCACCCGGATCTTCAAAAGCGGTGCCTTGGGCAAGCCAAACCATTCACGGACGTAGTTCGCCAGGGCAGCATCGATTTCCACCACGGTATTGCGGGAATCCGGAAACTTGGCCACCAAGTAGCGAGCCACCGAGCAGGCTCCGCCACCCAAATGCAGCGCCCGCACACGGCTGCTCTGAGACCAGCGATCCTCGATCAGACTGACGATCCATCGCATGTACTCGAACTCCAGCCGGAGTGGATCGGCTAAATCAATATGCGAAGACTGCATGCCATTGATCTTCAGCAACCAACTATCTGGATTTCCGGGTTCCGGTTCCAGCTCGGCTAAGCCGGTATCAATCGAGTATTCGCCGGGGACTGGCTTTGGCTCCGCTGCTTTCACCATGCTGTGGTCATCCGAGCAGCGGCCGTCATCTTGGGGCTCATTTGACCACCGCTACGGCAAAGCCGTCCCAGCCTTTGGAACTCGCGGTCTGCACGGCGGTGGCTTCCAAGCTCTCCGAGTTGCCCAGGAATTCGAGGGTCTGCCGGATCGCCAGTGCATCCCCTTCGGCCTCCGGAGCCAGGAAGGCACCCTCCCAGACCACGTTGTCCACCACGATCACGGTGCCGGGCCGGCTCAGTTCCAGCGCTCGCTTCAAATAATTAACGTTGTTGCCCTTATCGGCATCGATGAACACCAGGTCGAAGGGGCCCTGCAAATTGACCAGCGTGTCCAAGGCGGCACCTACCCGGACTTCTACTTTGTTCCCGACTCCGGCGTTATCGATGTTTTTCCGGGCGACGGCGGCATGCTCGGGTAGAAATTCGCAACTGATCACGGTGCCGTCCTCCGGCAATCCCCGAGCCAGCCAAATACTTGAATAGCCCGCCAAGGTACCGATTTCCAGCACCCGCCGAGCGCCCGAGATCCGCGCCAGTAGCATCAAGAACTTGCCCGCGGTGGGAGCCACCTCAATGGCTGGCATACCGGCGGCCTGCGCCGTGGATATAGCGGCGTCAAGCGCCGGATCGGCCTTGATCAGGGTGCGATTGAGGAATTCTTCAACCTCCAGCCACTCCGGGCGGCTCAGATGTTCAACCATTCATCCAGCCTAGCCCTCGGCCGATACGCCTTCTACTAATGTCCACTCCGGTTCCGGCAGTCGGCCGCTTTTGTAATTGCGTGTCATGACATATAGTGTTGCAACATGCAATCAATTAAAAGGGTCTCCGTTGTAAGCACCGGCAGCGTAGAAATCCACCCCGAGCACGTCGCGCGCACCCGAGCACCCGAGCTTTGGTGGCTGATGACCTCACGCCGTTGGACGGCGCCACGACCGATCAATGTTTACGTCATCGAACACGAATCGGGGCTGGTGCTCTTTGACACCGGGCAGGACCGTGCTTCCGTCACGGACAAGAACTACTTCCCCGGCGGACTGATCGGAGTGATCTACTCACGCCTTGCCCGGTTCTCAATCAAGGCCGATGAAACCCTCAGCGCACAACTGGCGAAGATCGGCTACGACATTGCCGATGTGAAAACGGTGGTGATCTCCCATCTTCACCAAGATCACATCGGCGGTCTGGCAGAGCTAGCGCACGCCGAGATCATCGTCGGTGCCGCCGAAATCGCTAGTGCCCGGGAAAAACGGCCCGAGACACGTGGTTACCTCACGAATCACATCTTCATTCCTGGGCTTCGTTGGAAGCCGCTCGAAGGAGAGCTTGACCTTTTCGACGACGGCGCTCTCACGATCATCCCAACCCCGGGGCACACGCCTGGATCGCTCTCCATGCTGGCGAAACAGGACGGCATGACCCCGCTGCTATTCGTCGGCGACCTGACCTACGACGTATCCCTTCTTGAAAAAGGCCACGTCCCCGGTGTCGGCGATAAGGCAGGTCTCGAAGCATCGACAGAACAGGTCACCCAGCTCGCTGTGCAGCACCCGGGGTTGGTCGTACTCGCCGCACACGACCCGGCCGCCGCCGGGCTACTCGGTGCCGCCCAAACTGAATCGCCGGTCACGGAATGAGCCAGAAAAAATGAGGCAGGCAGAGCGAATCCGTTATCTCCTTCTTGCTGCGCAGCGCGAGGGCAATCGGCAACTAGCGGCAGCACTTCGCGCCATCGGACTCACCCCGGAGCAGTCGGAGGTATTACGAATACTTGGAGATCACGGTGATCTCTCGATCAAAGGGGTGGGGCTGATGCTCGTCTGCGATAGCGGCACCAACCCGTCCCGCCTCGTGGAACGCCTGGTGCAAGCCGGACTCGTCGAGCGCAATCCTGATCCGGCCGACCGCCGAAAGATGCAACTCGCGTTGACCGCGGAAGGTCGCCTTAAGGAACAGCAGACGCGTTCCATCGAAGATGCCATGTATGCGCAGATCGACCTGCTACCCGGCGGCGCGGAACTCGCTGCGACGTTGGAACTCATCGTCTCCGGGAGGCCAGCGGGTGAGGCTCTACGGCGAAGGATCGGCTAGCAACCTGGCACCAGAGTGATGCAGCTTGGATTAGGGGCTGCTCGCTATCGCCTTCGATCGCGCACAGGTATTGGCTAACGACACCCACACGGTGAAGTCCTAACAGCATTTCTGCGGAGCACCTCGGGCAACACCCCCCGAGAGAAAGCGCCAACAGGCATGAGTTGAACGCGGCTCCCTTTCGGGGACTAGAAGGAATTCATGATTCGCATGGCCTTATTGCAGATGAAGAGACGACCATAGGTCCGCTGACCAATCTGCTCGACTAGTCCCAACCTAAGCAATTTGTTGACAGCGTTATTTGCGGCCTGATGCGAAACGTCATAGCGGCGCGCAATACTGCTCACATCGAAAACTGGACTTCCGATAAGGTCTGCGGCAACGGATGTTGCAATGCTCTTGTCTTTCACCTCACGAAGTTGCTGTTGCATCGATTCTCTTAGCTGAAGTAGCTCACGGATTGCCCTGGTGGTTGCTAGAGACTGTTCCGCGACGCCCTTCATGAAGAACCGGATCCAAAGATCGAAGTCACCGGTTTGACTCATTTTGAGCAGATGGCCAATGTATTCCTCCCGCCGCGGTTCGAGCCATGAGGCCATGTTCAGAACGGGGTAATCTAAAACCCGGCTCTCTAAAAGCTGCAGAGTCATCACCAGGCGACCTATTCGACCATTGCCGTCCGCCAATGGGTGGAGCGTCTCGAACTGATAGTGACCGAGGGCAACGCGGACCAAAAGTGGAACGCGGTCCGCTAGGTTGACCCACTTTTCCCAGTCAGAAAATCCATCCTCAAGAACCCTTCCTGGCGGTGGCGGGACGAAGCGAGCTTCAGAAATCGGGCGGCCATGGTTTCCGATGAAAACCTGACGCTTCCGTAACTGACCAGAATCATAGGTCTCACCCCTTGTTCCTTCAACCAGAATGGCCTGCAGTTCTTCTAAGACACTTCGGCATACCGGTCGAGTTTTCAGGGACTCGAGAGATCGTTCCGCTGCCCGCAAATAGTTTCTAACTTCGCGGACCCGAGCCGTCGACTTCTTTTCGTCTATGTAGTCCGCCTCTAGCACCTCTTCAAGAGAGGCAAAAGTTCCCTCCAGCGCTGAGGTACTAACCGCTTCCTTCGAAAGTGTGGGGCGAACCAGCCATTGCGGATCGGGGATTAAAGTGAGGTAAGCATTGAGGGCGCCAAGCGCCCTGTCCGCTTCACCGAGCGCGATTTGTGCCTCAGGTGTCAGTGATACCTCTGCCGGGAGAGGATTCGGGACATAGGCGAAGTAAGACCAAGACTCCGCACTCCTGACGTCCTTGCCCGAGATTGGGACAAGCTTCCCCGCCGAGGACGATTCAAAGGCCTTGATATCCACTCTTCAAGGATAATGCCATGAACCTTGAAGAGTTCAATAAGATTGTAAGGATCCTTGCACTCAGAACCAACCCGCCAAGCAAACTCGCCCCAACCTTGAAGAGTTCAAAGGGAGCGGGTTACCGACGAAGGAGCTATCCGTTCTTAGCCAAGGCCGATTCGAGGCGTTGAATTTTCCCATCAAGCTCACCGGAGTACCCTGGCCGAATATCCGCCTTGAGAACGAGTGATACTCGGGAACCATAAGCGCCAACAGCCTCGGTTGCCCGTTTCACAACGTCCATCACCGAATCCCAGTCGCCTTCAATCTCGGTGAACATCGAGCTCGTCCGATTAGGCAAGCCTGACTCCCGGACGACCCGGACGGCCGCGGCGACAGCGTCATGTACGGACGCATCGCTCGGTGCCTCCCCGCTGGGCGGAGCACCTGACGGAGCTACTGAAAACGCTACGATCATTTCAACTCCTTTAGGCACTCTTGCGCCTTCAAGCTCGACAAACATACTTGCCGCCCTATTGGGCAGGCCCAGTACCGGACAGCCTTGGTGGCGGCAGCAACGGCGTCGTGCGCCGCATGATTCATCCTCACACGAAAGCCAAACAAAGCCCAGAACCCGGCAATTTTGCGCTTGATAAACTGGGCATATGCCGGATGCATCTCGGCAGCGCCCGCGTCGAGCGGACGCCGCCCGCAATATCGAGTCGCTGACTTCAGCAGCGCAGCTATGCTTCCGAAAATACGGCCCCGACGTCCCATTACAAGCCATCGCTGCAGAGGCTGGTGTGGGCGTGGCCACCCTGTTCCGAAACTTCGCCGAGAAGGACGAACTCATCCTGGCGGTCCTAGGTTGGCAGGTCCGGGTACGCATCATGCCCCTGGTACGACGGGCCCTACAGGACCCGAACCCGACCCGCGGACTGATCTATGTGACCTACGGCGTGCTGGGAATGGCCAGCCGAGAAGCCAATATGATGACGGCGATCCATAGCCGCCAGGACACCCTGGCCGAAATGGCTACCCCGGTGGTCGACTCCATGTTCGAACTGCTGCAGAAATCCCAGGCTCGGGGCGATATTCGCCCGGACCTGGGCCTGGAAGACGTCCAGTCAATCCTCGGTATGCTGCTCGGCGCGGTGGAAACCACCCCTGCGGGAACCCCCGCCTGGAAGCGATTTGCCGAATTACTGGGCGATGCCGTCTTCCTACCGACTCAGCGTCACGATCTGCACTACGAGAAGCAGATGACCCGCAGCCCTGAGGTTTGGGGCCTCCAGTCTCAGACCCGCACCCGCTGAGCAGCAGTCTGCAGAGCATCGGCAGCCCCCACCAGGGTCAGGTGAGAGAAAGCCTGCGGGTAGTTGCCAACCATCCTGCCCAAGCCCATCGAGTATTCCTCGCTGAGCAGCCCGAGCTCATTGCACAGCCCGACCAGCCGATCCATCAGGTCGTGAGCTTCCTCCAGACGACCGCTATGAGCGTACTGACCAACCAGCCAGAAGGAACAGGCCAGGAACGGGTGCTCCCCCGGCTCCAGACCGTCCAGTCCGGTTTCGGTGCGATAGCGCAACAACAAACCGTCGCTATCGAGCAGCTCCTGCTCAATCTGCGCCACCGTGCCCAGCATCATCGGGTCGTCATAGTCGAGGAACCCCACCTGCGGGAGTACCAGGAGCGAAGCATCGGTGGTCATGCCACCGTAGGTTTGGGTGAAGGAATTGAGGTCCTGGTTGAAACCCTGGCTGAGAATTTCGGTACGTAGTTGATCACGTAGCCGCTCCCATTGCTCAACCGGCCCGCTGAGGCCGTGATCGCGCACGGCACGAACCCCGGCTTCGAAGGCTGCCCACATCATCACCCGGGAGTGCGTGAAGTAATGCGATTCGCCTCGCATCTCCCAGAGCCCCTGGTCCTTCTGAGCCAGATGGCGCTCGGCGAAGCCGAGCAAGGCTCGCTGCAGCGGCCAGGAGAAGTGGTCTTCGGCCCCTCCGATGGCTCGGAGTTTCTCCAGCGCCACCATCACCTCGCCCACCACATCCGCTTGGTATTGGTGCACCGCGCCGTTGCCAATTCGTACTGGCTGAGAGTTCTCGTAGCCGGGCAGGTGGCTGAGTTCTGCCTCGGGCAGCTCACGCTCACCGCCCAGACCGTACATGATCTGCAAGTCCTCCGGGTCCCCGGCCACCGCACGCAGTAACCAGTTCCGCCAGGTCAGCGCCTCCTGAGCGTAGCCGTGCGTGAGCATTGCCTCCAGAGTGAGCGCCGCGTCCCGCAGCCAGCAAAAGCGATAGTCCCAGTTACGAGCACCACCGAAGTCCTCGGGGAGCGAGGTGGTCGCGGCCGCTACGATGCCGCCAGTGTCCTCGTGGCTCAGCGCGCGCAGAACGAGCAAGGAACGCCGGACTTCCTTGGCGTACTTGCCCTCCTGAGAGCAATCCGCCGCCCAGCCCTGCCAATAATCGGTGGTTTCTTGGAGCGTCCGATCCACGTCCAGGGCTTCCGGGATATCCCTGTGCGAGGGGTACCAGAGCAGCTCGAAATCAACCTTTTCACCGGCTTGCACGTCGAACTCGCCGTAGTGCCGGTGATCGGTCGAATGCGGTAGGTGAGGCCCACGCAAGGCCAAGGCGTCCGGCCCGGCAATGGCGAGTAGCGCCGTCGCGCCTTCAGCATCCTTGATCCGGGAGACCCACGGCAGCACCCGAGCGTAATCAAAGCGCATCCGCAACACCTGGCGCATGGTGACTGTGCCGCTCAGGCCCTCGATCCGGCGCACGATGGAAGCGCGGCGGCCGCCCACCGGCATGAAGTCGGTGACCCGCACGGTTCCAGTGGCTGTCAGCCACTCGGTCTGCAGCACGAAGGTGCTATCGACGTACTGTCGGGAGGCGACGACGGCGCTCTCCTCCTTGGGGGCAACAAGCCAGTGCCCGTGCTCCTCCGTGCCGACCAGCGAGGCAAAAATCGAGGGTGAATCGAATCGGGGGAAACACAGCCAATCGATGCTGCCGGTCCGGGAGACCAAAGGACCGGTATGTAGATCCGAAAGTAGTGCGTAGTCTTCAATGCGCGATGCCATTCACACACTTAATCATGTATGTAAGCGTTTGCACAACGTCACACGCGAGGACTTTTAGAACTCAGAGCAAAGCCCGGATTTCAGCCGGTTTGTTCGTGGTGATTTCTTGCACCCCAAGGCCGAGGCAGAACCGAGCATCTTCGGCTTCGTCAACGGTCCAGACCCGGAAGGTGCGCCCCGCTCCGAGCCATTGACGGGCTTGTTCGGTGTGGCTTCGTAGATAGTCGATGCCCGGACCGGCGATCTCCGCTTCGCCTTCGTCCAGGATTCGCTGCCCCTCGGCGAGCGCCAGTTTGAGGGCGCCAGCGGCCACTCCGGCCGCAAGTGAGCCCAGTTCCTTTGCCAAATCTTCCACTTTCACCTCGGTAACCAGCTGGCATAGCTGCCGGGCAGGCACCGTGCGCCGCAGGTAGTGGATAGCGTCCGGATCAAAGCTCATAAAGGAGATATTCAGGTTTCCAAAGCTTGAGCTCTGCGGCAGCCAGCCCCTGGCGAGTAGCAATTGCACGGTGAGCTCTTCGAGCTGATCTCCGAAAGGGTTGGGGTGTTTGAACTCGATGGCTAAGCCGATCGGCCGGCCGGCGGCAAGCAGGATGTCCAGCAGTTCTTCCAGAGTGAGGAATTGTTGCGAACCACTGCCGTATTCGTCCGGTACATCGACTCCCTTCCAGGAGCTGAAATCCAAGTCTCGAAGTTCGGACAGCGTTTTCTCAGCCACCGCTCCGGTGCCGTTGGAGGTCCGGTCCAGGGTGGAATCGTGAAGCAGCACCACCTGCCGATCTGCGGTCAGATGCACATCGCATTCGACGCCGTCGGCGCCGTCAGCAATGGCTTGGAGGTAAGCGGCCCGGGTGTGCTCGGCGTAGCGCGCACTGGAGCCCCGATGAGCATAAATAAGCGTCATATTCTCACCCTATTCCCAAACCTTAACCAGTTGTCCCACTGGGTGTTACCAGAGTTACCGGTGTGACGGAAAAACCTGCACTTCTGCATCATCAGCCCCACCCAGTGGGACAACTGGGTAGAGAGAGGGGGTGGAGATGGGGGGGGTGGCGGCAGATTAGGCTTACGCTATGGAGCCGGACCTGGACGAACAAAAACGCAGTGCACTGCGCAGGATGAAAACCATCGCCCTTTTACTACTGATCGTGGCGGCAATCGTCTTCGCAATCTCCTTCTGGCTGCAGAGGCAATACCCCTGGCTGGAATATGTGCGGGCCGCCGCCGAAGGAGCAATGGTTGGCGCGCTGGCGGACTGGTTCGCCGTAACCGCGTTATTCCGTTATCCGATGGGGCTGCGAATTCCGCACACCGCGATTATCCCTACCCGTAAGGATGCCATCGGAGCAAGCCTCGGCGAGTTCGTGGAGAGCAACTTCCTTTCCGAGGAAGTCGTCCGGGAGAAGCTCGCTTCGGTGGGAGTGGCGCAGCGGCTAGGCAGTTGGCTGGCTCGGGAGGAATCCGCGCAGCGGCTTGCCACCGAAGGAGCCGCCGCTATCAAAGGTGTGCTCGAGGTCTTGCGGGATGAGGACATCCGTGAGGTGATCGAGTCCATGGTTCGCCAGTACATACTGGCCCCGCCCTGGGGGCCGCCGCTGGGCCGACTGGCCGGGCAGGTTTTCGCCAACGGACATCACCGCAAGCTCGTCGACCTATTGGTGGATCGAGCGGTTGACTGGGTTGAAGCGAACCCTTCGGTGGTCTCTCGCGTCGTTTCGGAACGCTCCCCCTCCTGGGTACCGGGCTTCGTGGATGAGCTGGTGGGCGGCCGGGTGTACACGGAAGTTCACAAGTTCGTGCTGGCCGTACAAGCCGATCAGCAGCACCAAGTACGCCGTGCTCTGGACGAATACCTGGCGAAACTTGCCGAGGATCTGCAACACGATCCAGCGATGATCCAGCGGGCTGAGGAGGTAAAAGCACAGATCCTGGACTCCCCGCGGGTACGGGAATTGGCCGGCCAAACCTGGGAAACCGTGAAGAACGCCCTACTCGCGGCAGCGGATGATCCGAACTCCGCGCTGCGGCTGAAATTCGTTTCGATGGTCCGCGACTTTGGCACCCGGCTGGCTTCTGGGGAGGAACTAGCCGAGAAGGTCAATGGCTGGGTCATTGAGGTGGCTGCCTATGCGGTGCGCAATTATCGGCACGATATCGCCTCCATCATCACCGACACCGTGGAGCGTTGGGACGCCCAGGAAGCCTCCCGGAAGATTGAGCTTCAGGTGGGTCGGGATCTGCAATACATCAGGATCAACGGCACCGTGGTGGGCGCCTTGGCTGGCCTGGCCATCTACACGGTGGCCGCCCTGGCATTCGGCTAAACTCAGCCCAGGAACCTGATTTTCTGCCCCGGGCGGGCCTGAGCCAGCAGATCAAGATCAGCCCGCCGGACCACCGCAATCACCGGGTAGCCACCGGTGACCGGATGATCGGCGAGAAAAATAGTAGGCAGCCCGGACGGCGGTACCTGCAAGGCTCCGGTCACCATGCCCTCGCTGGGCAATTGCTCCGAGCGAGCGAATTCGAGCGGTTGACCCAGCAGCCGCGCCCCGATCCGGTTGCTGTCCGCAGAAACGGACCACTGCCGACTGGTCAGCGCTGCCCAGGATCCCGGAGCGAACCAGTCCAATCGCGGTCCGCGGCTAAGCCGAAGAGAGAGCACTTGCTCGGGCTGGGGAGGATCCCGAAACAACACGGAGCTAGCTGCGGCCCACGAACTCTGGCCGATCTCCAGAAGATCCCCGGCTGCGAGCGCCGCAGGGCCCATCTCGGCCAGCACATCACGCGAAAGGGAACCTGCCAGCGGCTCGGCGAGCACTCCGCCGGAAACTGCCAGATAGAAGCGTAGCCCGGCGGAGGACGCCGCTATCGACAACCGAGACCCGGCACGCACCGGAAGGGCTGTATTCAAGGCAACCGGACCGCCGTCGAGCGTCAGCAAACCAGCCGCCCCGGTGACCGCAATCAGCCCGGCTTCCAGGAATTCGACACTGAAACCGCCCAGCAGAATTTCTATCCCGGCGGACGACGGCGCGTTCCCAACCAAGGCGTTCGCGGCCAGTAAGGAGCGGCGATCCAACGCACCTCCTGGCCCCAAGCCAAGGCTCGCCGCACCCGGACGGCCCAGGTCTTGGATCAAAGCCAGCGGACCGGGGGCGATAATTCGAATGCTCATATTGCTCGGAACCTCACCCTGGTACCCGGCATGATCAGTGCGGGCGAGCCGGTCTCGGAAGCCCGCGCGGGATCCCAGAGCTGCGCGGAGGTCTGTCCGATCAACTGCCAACCGGCCGGTGAACTGGTCGGATAGATGGCGCTGAATTCACCGGCTAGCGCCACCGAACCGGCCGGAATTGAGGTGCGTGGCGTGTTCCTTCGGGGCACCCGAAGTCGTTCATGAGTGGTGACTAAATAGGCAAACCCGGGAGCAAAGCCGGTGAAGGCCGCAGTCCATTCGGAGGAGCTGTGTAGCTCGATGAGCTCGGTAACGGAAAGCGAGAGGTACTGTGCAACCTCGGCTAGATCAGGACCTTCATAACGAACGTCGATCACTACCTCGCGGTCCGTAGTGGCAGCGGCCGGAAGAGGTTCAACGGCTTCGATCCAAGCCTCGATCTTGGCCGGCGAAACCTGCTGCGGATCGAACGTGACCAGGATGGTACGGGCTGCCGGGACCACATCGATCACTCCCACAGGAGGCTCCGAGAGCGCCCGGTAGAGAGCCAGAACCGCTTCCAGTGAGACCAGTTCGGCCAGCACGGCACTGTCCCCGCAGGGCAGTAGCGCCAAACCGTCGCTGCGGCCTTCAGCTGAACCGTTCAACCCGCACTCCTGCCTCGGTGAGCGCGGTCCGCACTGCAGCCGCCATCTGGACTGCCCCCGGGGTATCCCCGTGCACGCACAGCGAATCCGGACGCAATTGGACGAGCGAACCATCGACGGCTTCAACCACGCCTTCCAGCACCATCCGTACCGCACGTTGGGCAATCGCCTCGGCGTCATGCAGCACGGCACCTTCGGCGGTCCTTGGCACCAAGGTGCCGTCCGGAAGGTAGCCCCGATCCACGAATGCTTCCCGAAAGAACGGCACCTTGGCCTCCAGGCAAGCTGCTTCGATCGCCGAGCCTGGCAAGCCGAGTACCGGCAAACCCGGGCGGAAGTCGCCAACCGCAGCGCAGACGGCTGCGGCTTGGCCGGGATCCACGGCGATCCGGTTGTAGAGCGCCCCGTGCGGTTTCACATAGCCCAGCTCGGCACCGGCCGTGCGCAGAATCCCATCCAGTGCGGCGAGCTGGTAGAGCACATCGCCGTAGAGCTCTTCCGCGTTCAGGTCCAAGAAGCGGCGGCCAAAGCCCGCCAGGTCGCGGTAGGCCGGATGGGCTCCGACGGCAACGGCGTTTTTGACGGCGGTCCGGGCAGTGCGCAGCATGGTCAACGGATCTCCGGCATGGAACCCGCAGGCGACGTTGGCGCTGCTGACCAGGGCTAGTAGGGCCTCGTCGTCGCCCATCGTCCATGACCCGAAGGACTCGCCAAGATCACTATTCAGATCGACGCGGGGCTCAGGCATCTTCGGTCTTCTTCTGGAAGGGCATTTTCGAGGAGATCGCCTTGAGCGGCTTGCGCCATTCGATTGTCCGTGTGGGTCGGGGGCCGGGCGGTAGCGCGAGCTCACCCAGGAAGCCGTAGGGCGGTGGTCCGAAGGCTATTTTGCTGGCTTTGACCACCGAGCGCGCCATGATGAGGTTTCCGGCTCCGCCAATCACAGCGCCTACACCGAAGGGCACCATTCGGCCCACCATCGCACTGCCCTGGTGCAGCATGAGCCTGCTAATAAACCTTTTCTGGATCTGCCCGCCAATCACCTTGACCGCGCTGCTGGGGATATTGCGTCCCAGCGCCGAGCCCCAGGTTTTCATCGGAGTATCTCCTCTGCCCAGGGCATGGCCCGCGAAGGACTGCATCAGGGAGGTGCCCTCCTCGCCGAGCATGATCGCCATCACCGTGGTGCGAGCCCGCTCCGGGTCCTGCAAATGCACCCCATGCAGTTCGGCGACGGAAAGGGCGTAAAGTGCGGTAGCTTCCAAGAACATCACCGTGGCTCCGGCGGAGATCCCCAGGGAGGCGAGCGTGCCAAGACCCGGGATGATCGCGGTGGCACCAATGGCAGCGCCCGAACCGGTGACCGTGTTAACGAATTCACGATCCAATTTGAGCGCCAATTCACCGGGGCTGGCCATTGGATACTTTCGCCGCAAGCGTCGTAAATTGGCTTGCACTAGCGGCCGCTGGCTCTCCACCGCGCGGGTCAGTAGCGCCTGGAGCGCAGGGCGCGGTTGCCCATCGGCGGTAAAGGCAGCATCGGCTGCAACCTTCACGGCTCGGTTAGGTTTCTGCTGGGAACCGGATTTCGCCATGCCCCCAGCTTAGGCGACCGCTGCCAGCAACTGGATTTTAGCTAGCCGAGTCAAGTTAGCTTGGCTTGAATGATCCCGGCACCTGGACGGTAAGGAAGGAACTGGCATCGACTAGTTCGGCCGCCCCGATGCCATGTCCCATCCCGGAATACTGAGCTTTACTCAGCACCGTGTTTTCCTGCAACCATTCCTCGGTGTAGTCCACCGCATCCGGATTGATCACCAGATCATCCACGTCACGTCCCCAGAAGAATGGCACCTTGGTTCCGAGCGGCTCCAGTACGGTCAGCAATTCGCTGTTCAGTACAAAACCGGAGAGACCGACGACGGCGGTAAAGGCTTCCTGCCGCAGCCTCAGTAAGGTGCTGGCCATCGCCATACCCTGGGAATGACCTAGCAAGCTAACGCTGCTGAAGCCGTATTTTGCGGCCTCGGTATCCAGCCAGGCATAGACCTGATTGGCGGCGGCAATCACTTGAGCGAAGTCATTGTTCAGGAAGTAATCCAGCAGGAACCAGCCGTAGCTTTCATCCATTTCGAAACCGCCCCGGAGGGCAACACAGGTGAAGCCGCTGGGCATCGCGCCGAAGTGCCTCACCATGGTCTGTTCATCGGCGCCATAGCCGTGCAACATCACCAGCAGGGGCGTTCCTGCGCGTTCCGATTCGGGCTTGGACCATACGGCGTTCACCATCTGCCCATGCTAACTGGCTCGGTCGAAAATCGTTGGAGAGCCGCCTGGGAACAGAGCTAAAGTGTAGCCATGACGGAAGACGCCCGGCGGCTAGCGCTGCGGAAGGCCTTGAAACAGCAGGGCGAACAGGGAGCCGCCCCGGGATCGGAGAGCACTTTCACGGTGGTTCTGGCTTTCGCCGCCAATCTGCTGATTGCCATTGCTAAATCGGTGGCCGCGGTGATTACCGGATCGGCGTCAATGGTTGCCGAAGCTGCCCATTCCTGGGCGGATGCCGGTAACGAGGTGTTTCTGCTTTTCGCCGACAGACGATCGCAGCGTCCTCGTGATGCCAGGCATCCGATGGGCTATGGCCGGGAAGCTTATATCTGGTCGATGTTTGCGGCCTTTGGCCTGTTCACCGCCGGTGCCGTGGTTTCCATCATGCACGGGGTCCAGGGTTTATTCGACCCCGAGCCGGCCGGTGATTTCCTCATCGCCTATATCGTGCTGGCCATCTCCTTCGTTTTAGAAGGGATCTCTTTCAGCCAGGCTTTCAGGCAAGCCCGGAAGGCCGCGCAAGTCATGCAGATGCGCACCTTGGAGCATGTGGCGAATAGCTCGAATCCCACCCTGCGTGCAGTTTTTGCCGAGGATGCCGCCGCGCTGATCGGTCTGCTAATCGCTTTTCTGGGCATCCTCTTGCACCAGCTCACCGGATCTCCGGTGCCGGATGCCATCGGCTCCATCGCCGTCGGGCTGTTGTTGGGCGTGATTGCCGTGGTGCTGATTGATCGCAATCGACGCTTTCTGGTTGGTCAATCGGTCTCTGCCGAGGTGGAAGAACTTGCCGTGGAGTTGCTGCTACGCCGGGCGGAAATAGACCGGGTCAGCTATATTCATCTCGAATTTGTCGGCCCCAATAAGCTGTTTTTGGTCGCTGCCGTGGATCTGGTCGGAAACCATCAAGAAGATGATGTGGCCACGAGTCTGCGAAGACTGGAACGCGAACTGGAGAACTTGAGTTATATCGAGGAAGCCGTGATTACCCTCTCTACCAAGGATGAGCCCTCGCTCTGAACTGTCCTTGGCCTCGCACCTTTGGCGCGGGGATAAGAATCAGCAGGAAACGCGACACAATCGGCTGCACCGTGGCTATTAACTATTGTGGTGCGGGAGGTGGAAAGTGCTTCCCCATCCCGCACCACGATATCCGCCTCCACCAAGTCAATGACCGGTCCTTTAGGCCTGTTATTGACCTAAAAACAACCCATAATGACATCATGGCCAATACCAGTTCACGGACTCTTAGGCTGCTCTCCCTGCTACAGCATCACCGCTTCTGGCCGGGTCAGGATCTTGCCGAAAAACTTGAGGTCTCGTTGCGTACGCTCCGTCGCGATGTGGACCGGCTCCGCGAGCTCGGTTACCCGGTGCAGGCCACCCGAGGTTCCACCGGCGGTTACCAGCTCGCGGCGGGTGCCTCGCTTCCGCCGCTTGTAGTAGACGATGAAGAAGCCGTGGCCTTAGCCATCGGCTTACGCCTGGCAGCACAAGGCTCGGTAACCGGGATCGAAGAGGCCTCTATTAGCGCGCTGGCCAAGGTGATCCAGGTGATGCCGGGTAAATTACGACGTCGGGTGGAGGCTCTGCGGGCGGTTACCGTCCCAGCCACTACCAATGGGCCGCTGGTGGATGCCGAGTTGCTGACTACGGTGGCGCAGAGCTGCCGTGACCAAGAGCGATTGAGCTTTAGCTATACCGCCCAGCAGGGCGGGCACAGTGAACGCCTGGTAGAACCACACCGGCTGGTTTCACTAGGCCAGCGCTGGTATCTGGTGGCTTACGACCTGGACCGGCATGATTGGCGAAGCTTCCGCTTGGACCGGCTACGGCTGCCACACAATACCGGCGTGCGTTTCCGACCCCGCGAGCTGCCCGCCAAGGACGCCGCCAGCTATCTACAGAACTCCTTGAACTCCTTAGCCAGCGGACCTCAGCAATACCGCCTGCTGATGCACGCTCCGCTCGAATCGGTCCGGGAGAAGCTGGGCGATTGGGCTCAGTTGAGTGAGCGTTCCGAGGCAAGTTGCGAGCTGCGGATCAGCGCCTACTCTGCGGATTGGGCCGCTTTCGCCGTCCTGTCCAGCGGCGCGGATTTCGAGCTGATCGATGCACCCGGGCTAGCCGAGCTGCTGGATGACTGGACCGAACGAATCAAAAACTCGACTACTCCGGGGACAAACGACGCCCGGCAAGGCGATTCGGTTGGTACCGTGGCACTCTGAGGGGGTTTTATGAATACATTTAGCGGAGTCGGAGTCAGTCCCGGCCGGGTGACCGGACCGGTGAAACAAATGCCCCCGACCGTCCTCGAACCGCCTGCTGGCCAAACCCTTGCCCCCGGTACCAGCGCGGAGCACGCCGTCGAAACCCTCAAGACCGCGGCCAGCGCAGTTCAGGCGGAATTGCGTGAACGAGCCGACCGCGCCACCGGGGATGCCAAGGAGATATTGCAGGCGACCGCCTTGATGGCCGCCGACCCGGCGCTCATCAAGTCTTCGACGAAACTGATCGGCACCGGCCTCTCCGCGGAACGCGCGGTCTGGGAGGCTGCCGAGGAGGTCGCCGCCATGCTGCGCCAACTGGGCGGCTATATGGCGGAAAGGGTGCACGACGTCTTCGATGTGCGGGCCCGACTGGTCGCCCAATTGCGTGGACTACCCGCGCCCGGCGTTCCGGCAGGCACTGAACCCTTCATTCTGATCGCCGAGGAACTGGCTCCGGCTGATACCGCCACTCTCGATCCCGCTCTGGTGCTCGCCCTAGCCACCTCGGAGGGCGGGCCGCAATCGCACACCGCGATTATTGCGCGCGCACTCGGCCTCCCCGCCGTCGTGGCAGCGCCCGGGGTGACCGGAATCGTTGAGGGTACCGAAGTCTTTCTGGACGGGGCGGAAGGAACGCTGAGCATCGAGCCGAGCGCCGAACAGCGAGCAGCGGCACAGAGCTGGGCTGCCAAGTCCGCCACCCGGGGGAACTTTGATGGCCGGGGCATCCTTGCCGATGGCCACCTGCTGCCCTTGCTCGCCAATGTCGGCAACGCCAAGGAGGCAGTGCTGGCGGCCGCCGCCGGAGCCGAGGGCGTCGGCCTGTTCCGCACCGAGTTCCTTTTCTTAAACCGCGATTCCGAGCCCTCAATGGAAGAACAAGTCGAGGCTTACCGAGGCGTTTTTCAGGCTTTCTCGGTACCGGGCGAACCGAGGAAGGTGGTGGTCCGCACCCTCGACGCTGGCGCGGACAAACCGCTGCCCTTTCTCAGTAACGCGGCCGAACCCAATCCCGCGCTGGGATTGCGGGGGTACCGCACCGGCCTGAACAACCCAGGAGTTCTGAAACGACAGTTAGAGGCCATTTCGACGGCGGCAGTCGGCACCGCTGCGGAGGTCTGGGTGATGGCTCCGATGATTTCCACTCCGGCGGAGTCCGCAGATTTTGCCGATTTGTGTCGGGCAGCGGGGTTGCGCAGCTCCGGGGTGATGATCGAGGTGCCCGCTGCTGCCATCAGCGCGGCCAAGATCTTCCAGCACGTCGACTTCGCCAGCCTGGGCACCAATGACCTCACCCAATACACGATGGCGGCGGATCGCCAGCTCGGACTGCTATCCGGGCTAAACGATCCCTGGCAGCCCTCGGTACTGAAGCTAATCGCGGGCTGCGCCGAGGCTGCGCAAGCTGCGGCTAAGCCGTTGGGAGTCTGCGGTGAGGCTGCCGCGGATCCCGCTCTCGCCGTCGTGCTGGCTGGGTTGGGAGTGAGCACCCTGTCGATGACCGCACGGGCTTTGCCCGCGGTGGCTGCCGTACTGAAAACCGTCTCGCTGAAGCGCGCCCGTGAGCTGGCCGTTTTGGCTTTAGCTGAGGCGAGCGCGGAAGATGCCAGAACAGCGGTGCGTGGGGGGCTACCAGCACTGCATGAACTGGGTCTCTGAACCCAGCAATGCAGCTACGCGGAAGTCATTTCGATCGTCAATTACCCTCGCAAAAGTAACGATAAGGTAACGATCGCCAATCCATACGAACACTGGGATGCACCGCCAGAACCACCCTCCGAAGACTGGCATTATTCGACCTTCCCGCCACATTCCGGGTTGAAATTCCGTAACGTAGAAGGCCTGCCCGGGGCCGGGCGGTTGAAAGTCGCAAGCAAATGACCTCCTTGGAGAGACCCAAATGCCCACAGACCGAAGCAACACCACGACAAGCAAAAGCACCACAAGGGATGCTGCAAGAGACACCGCAAGAGAGCCGAAGCTCGATCGAGCTGGGCGCTCTGGGCGGCTGAAAAAACGCCGACTCAGCTTCTCCGATATCAATGTGGTGAGTAAGCCCATGCTGAAAAAAGCATTGGGCGGCACCATCGTCGGGAACACCATGGAATGGTACGACGTCGGGGTGTTCGGATATCTGATCAGCACAATGGGGCCGGTATTCCTGCCCGAGGCGGATCGATCGGTGCAAACCCTGTTCTTGCTAGGCACCTTCGCGGCGACCTTCATAGCTCGCCCCTTAGGCGGCGTGGTCTTCGGTTGGCTGGGAGATAAGGTCGGCAGGCAGAAGGTTCTGGCCACCACCTTGCTGATTATGGCAGCGTCCACCTTCCTGGTCGGCGTATTGCCGGGTTATTCCAGCATCGGAATCTGGGCCGCGGTGTTGCTGGTGCTGCTCAAATTGGTGCAAGGCTTCTCCACTGGAGGCGAATACGCCGGCGCCACCACCTTTGTCAGCGAGTATGCGGCGGACAAACGACGCGGCTTCTTCGCCAGCTTCCTCGACATGGGTAGTTATCTCGGTTTTGCGCTGGGCGCTGCCCTGGTATCCGTTCTGCAGCTCACCCTCGGTCAGGACACCATGGAACAGTGGGGCTGGCGCCTTCCCTTCCTGCTGGCCGGTCCCTTGGGTGCCATCGCGGTCTACTTCCGGAGCCGGATCGAAGAATCACCTCAATTCCAAGCCACCCTGGACGCCCAGGAAGCGATCTCCAAGGATGCCCAGGCCACAGATGCCGCAGCGGTCAAGGGGCCACTCGGCATTGTCAAAGCCTATTGGCGGCAAATCATCGTGGCGATGATCCTGGTGGCTGCTGCAAACACCGTGGGCTATGCCCTGACCTCCTATATGCCGACCTACCTGACCGAATCAAAGGGTTACGACGAGGTACACGGCACCCTGCTCACCATCCCGGTGTTGGTGATCATGGCAGTCTGCATTCCGCTCAGTGGGCGGCTCTCGGATCGAATCGGACGCCGCCCCATTCTCTGGATCGGCGCGTTGAGCACCGTGGTGTTATCCGCCCCGGCGTTCCTACTAATCGGCGTCGGCGAGGTGTGGTCCACGCTGCTCGGACTGGCCTTAATCGCCTTCCCGGTGACCTTCTACGTCTCTAATCTGGCTTCGGCACTGCCCGCCCTGTTCCCCACTTCGAGCCGCTATGGCGGAATGGGCATTGCCTATAACTTCGCGGTGGCAATCTTCGGTGGTACCACCCCGTTCATCGTTGCCGGGTTGATTCAACTCACCGGTAACGACATGATGCCCGCCTATTATCTGATGGCGACCTCCGCCGTCGGCGCTGTGACCATTTTCTTCCTGCGCGAGACCGCGGGGCGCCCCTTGCCCGGTTCTATGCCGAGCGTGGACACCGTGGAAGAAGCCCGGGAACTGGTGGCTACTCAGGACGAGAATCCCGATCTGGACCTGAACGAGATGCCCTTCGACGACAGTTACGAACCTGCCACCCCGGTAGAGGGCATTCCCGCTGTGCCTGGCCGCTAGCTACGGCTAGCATCGAAGGGTGCCTCCCCTTTCGCAGACTCCTGGCCCCGCACTGCACACCGCCGATGGACAGTTGTTCCGCCACGGCCAGCCACACCGGCTGCTCGGCGGCGCGATCCACTATTTCCGGGTGCACCCGAGTCAGTGGGCAGATCGGTTAGCCAGGCTCGCGGCAATGGGGGCCAATACACTGGACACCTATATTGCCTGGAATTTTCATCAGCCCACGCGCTCGGCTGCTGATTTTAGTGGCTGGCGGGATCTGCCACGGTTTATCGAGCTAGCCGCCGAGCAGGGCCTAGACGTACTCGTGCGCCCGGGTCCCTACATCTGCGCCGAGTGGGATAACGGCGGCTTCCCAGCCTGGCTGAGCGGCACACCGGGGATCCAACTGCGCAGCCGTCAAGACCAGTACCAGCGGGCGGTGGAACATTGGTTCGACCGGCTGCTGCCGCTGCTGACTCCCCTGCAAGCCAGCAATGGCGGCCCCATCGTGGCTTTCCAGGCGGAAAACGAATACGGCAGCTTTGGCGATGACGCCGAGTACATGCGTTGGACGCGCCAAGCATTGCTAGAGCGCGGGGTGACCGAACTGATTTTCTCCGCCGACGGCGCGAATGACTTCTATCTCGACGGCGGCGCCATTCCGGAGCTACTGGCCACCGGCACGCTGGGCAGCCGAGGCGCCGAAGCAATCGAAACCTGGAAACGACGCAGGCCCGGCGAGCATTTTATTGCCGCCGAGTTCTGGAACGGCTGGTTTGACCATTGGGGCGAGGAGCATCATCATCGGTCAGCCTCGGAAGCGACCGCGGAGGCGGCCGAGATTCTCGACGGCGGAGGTTCGGTCTGCCTCTATATAGCGCATGGCGGGACGAATTTTGGGCTCAACGCCGGGGCGAATTTTGATCGTGTTCTACAACCCACCGTGACCAGTTACGACTCGGATGCTCCGATTGCCGAAGATGGTGCCCTGACGGAGAAGTTCCATGCCATGCGTGAGCTTTTCGGCCGCTTCGCCGGGCAGGAATTGCCCGAGCTCAGCCCGGAGTTGCTAGCCCCGAACCAGGTATTACCGGCGGGCGAATTGCCGGTAATCGCCGGGGCAGCGCTGCCGGAACTACTGCGTGAGCTGCCACTAACCTCAAGCAGCCCCGCTCCGCTGAGCTTTGAGCAACTCGACTGCGCACAGGGCCTGGTGCTCTACCGCGCCGAACCAATCCTGCCCGCAGGGAAGTTCACCCTCCGGATCAGCGGGCTGCACGATCGGGCCTATGTCTGGCTAGATGGCATTCCGATGGGCTGCTTGGCGGGTACCGAGCATGAGCCTCTGGAGTTGGAAGGTCGGGGTGAAGCTGCGGTTCTGGAAGTTCTGGTGGAGAACCAGGGCCGGATTAACTACGGTCATTTGCTCGGTCAGGGCAAGGGACTCTCCGGGGTACTAATCAACCAACGGCTCACCTCGGGCTGGCAGCACGCGACGCTGCCCCTGGCGGAGTGGGACGAGGCTCAGCTTGAGGCACTGCATCATTCCGGAACACCTCGGGAACCCGAAGGCCCCGGTTTCTCTCGGGCCGAGTTAGAACTCGACGAACCCCGGGATAGCCACCTTGAGCTGCCCGGCTTCGGCAAGGGATTCCTCTGGGTCAATGGCTTCCTGCTGGGCAGGTACTGGCAGCTTGGTCCGCAGAAGTCGCTGTATCTGCCGGCGGGCTTGCTCCGTTCGGGTCTAAACGTCTTCACCGTTCTGGAGCTAGAGCATTCGGGCAGCCAGCTCCGGCTGCTGGAACAGCCGGAGCTGGGCTAACACAACACGTTCAGCAACGACTCTTACCAGCGAACCTTGCGTTCCCGCGGCCCTTGTTTGCCGCTGGCATGCGTCGGTTTATGGCCACGCGCTACCGCCTGGCCGCCGGACAGGTTCGACTGAGCCTGCTTCCTGGCGAGCGATTCCTTAGCCGCATCGCTCAATTTGGCTTCTACCGATGGGGTAAAACGGATATTCGGGGTGTTTTGGGGATCGATGGGGCGCAATTTTTGCTCCTTCTCAAAGAAATGAAGGCTCGCCAAAAGAGGCTGGGCTAAACGAGGAAATACTCGGAGGCTAAGCCTCAACGAGCCGAAGTTGATTTGGGATAGGCCAGGTTTACTGGAGGCCAGAATTGGCCTTAAATCAATGTATTCATCCTTCGATGATACACAAATTGCCCTTTAGCGGCCACGCGTTCCGGCAAATGCGCCAAATTTATCCGAGCTGAATTTACTCAAGAATGTCAGAGCTTTATAACGCTTAGAAGGCACGCTGACACTCTTTCCGGAATTCGCATCAGCCAAGCCCTCACGGACCACCCGATCCGGGTAGAGCCACATCCACTGCGGAATTCCGCTGGTGGTGGCACCCATCCGTTGATGGAATTCGGTGTGCACAAAGCCTGGGCAGACCGCGGTCACGCTCACCCCACGATTCTTGTAGTGCACATTGGCCCAGCGACTAAAGCTGATCAGCCAAGCCTTGCAAGCGCCGTAGCTGGCTCGCGGGATAAATCCGGCCACACTGGCGACGTTGATGATCTGGCCACGTCCCCGAGCCAGCATTCCGGGCAGCGCCGCATGCATTAGCAGCATGGGGGTGGCAACCAGTAGTTGCAGGTGATCGGATTCCTCCTGCACCGTGTTCTGCTCAAAGGACTTAGTCAGCCCGAACCCCGCATTGTTGACCAAAATGTCTACCGGGCTCTCGACTTCTTTCAGCCTTTGGACCACCAATGCAATGCCCTCTTCGCTCTGCAGATCGGCGGAGATGGTCTCCACCTCAATGGCGAAGTCCTGGCGCAGGCGCACCGCCTTCGCCTCCAGCCGGGCGGCGTCGCGGGCTACTAACACCAAATTGTTTCGGGCGGCAGCTAGCTGCTGGGCAAATTCCGCTCCCAAACCTGCGGTAGCACCGGTAATCAAGGCCGTTCGATTGCTTGCTGACATGAGGCCATGCTACTCACCTATGCTGTAAGGCATGTCGGAAAACCCGGAATCAATCGAAATTCACGAGCTGGACGAAAATGGCATGCGCCTGGCCGTCAATGAAATAGAAACCGAAATCCAGGCTGAGGCATCGAATCGCTTCAACCCCTGGCTGATCGGACTCTGGGCGCTCAGCGGGGCGCTCATCCTACTCACGGTGCTGGGCTTCATTGGCAGCGCTCAGACGCCCGCATACGCCAACGTAACTTTTGATTCATCGGGTCCGGTGATTCATAACGAAACGTCGTGGCTCAGCGTTTTCGCTCCCTTCACCGTGGGTTTCCTCATCCCTGCTTTTATCAGCCTGTTCACCACCCTGGTCCTGCACGCGGTTTTTTGGGAGCGTAGACGCCGGGCTTGAGGCCTCGGCAAAATCCATAGACCAATCGGGTGCGATCAACCCTTTCGAGTGCAGATCAGATGAGCTACGACGGCGGTCCAGCCGGTTTGATGAGAGGCCCCCAGGCCGATCCCGGTGTCACCGTGGAAATACTCGCTGAAGGTCGGATGATCCCAGAGCGGCCCGTCCCCGAAGTCCCGAGGCTGCCCCGGACGCCGCCCGCCAGCAGCCGGGCGAAACAGCGAGATCAACCGCTCACGGAGCTCTTCCGACACCTCGCTGAGCGAGTGTCCACCGGGCCGGAGTGAGGAACCGACTCCCGCGGCATGATCGTCAAGGGCATCCACCAACAACAGGTTGACCGGGAACCAGACCGGTCCTCGCCAGTTTGAATTGCCGCCGAAAAGACCCGAATCGGATTCCCCGGGCAGATAAGCGATGCCCAGATCACGTCCTGCTAGTTGGACGCTGCTGCCACCCCGATAGGCTGCCGAGAGCGAGCGAATGCCGTGTTCGGAGAGAAATTCGCCCTCGTCCAGCAGCCTCGACAGCAGGCGCTCCAACCGCTCGGAGTTGAGCACCGAAAGACTGTAGCGTACCGAATCTCCGCCATGAGCGCTGATCAAGGCTTGGGATAGTTCCGGGCGGTGGCGCTGCACCCAGCGCACCCGGGCAGCGAACTCCGGCAGTTCCCGCTCCACCCAGTCGGGTGCAATCGCCACCGCGATGAGCGGTAGCAGTCCGACCATGGAACGCACCCGCACCGGTTCCGTCCCTGCCGGACGTCCCGCGCCGCCGTCGGAAACTAAAACATCATAGAAGAAGCCATCCGCCTCGTCCCAGAGCTGCACGCCGCCGGAGCCAAAGCTGTCCATCGCTTGCGCCAAGGCCAAAAAGTGCTCCAGGAACTTGGTCGCCATATCCTGCCAGCCGGGTTCCCTGCGAGCCAGTTCCAGTGAGATCCGGAGCATCCCCAGGCAGTAGAAAGCCATCCAACTGGTGGCGTCCGACTGTTCCAGCCGGAAGCCTTCCGGGACATCCTTAGAGCGGTCAAAGACCGAAATATTGTCCATTCCCAGGAATCCGCCCTCGAAGAGGTTGGAGCCATCGGCATCCTTTCGGTTCACCCACCACGAAAAGTTCAGCAGCAACTTGGCGTAGACCCGCTGCAAGAAACCCAGGTCCTGAGCGCCGGAGATTTGGTAGACCTGCCAGGCCGCCCAGGCGTGCACGGGAGGGTTGGCATCGCCGAACTCCCATTCATAGGCAGGCAACTGACCGTTGGGGTGCATGGCCCACTCCCGGCAGAGCAACACCAGCTGCGCCTTTGCGAAGTCCGGATCGATATGCGCCAGTGGCACGGTGTGGAAGGCCAAGTCCCAGGATGCAAACCAGGGGTACTCCCATTCATCCGGCATCGAGATCACCTCGGCCAGGTCCAGGTTTCGCCAGCTTCCATTACGGATCTTGGCTCGCTCCGCCGGGGGCGGCGGCTCGGTGGGGTCACCGTCCAGCCAACGCGCCACATTGAAGCGGTAAAGCTGCTTGCCCCAAAGCAAGCCAGCGAAAGCCCGGCGCGCGGTGAGCGTATCCGCAGCCTCGGTCTTCGCCGGGATCACTTCAGCGTAGAAGTCATCAGACTCACGACGGCGGTCGGCCAGGACCGCTTCAAAGTTCGGCCCAAAGGGGGCTTCGGCCAGCTCGTCATTACTCAAGCGCAACCTGATGGTCACGCTCTCACCGGGCTGCACGGCGTCGAACTGGTAGTGAAAGGCAGCTTTGGTTCCGGTTCCCGCCGGGTTCAGGCCGCCGTCGTCCGCCTGACAGACCGCGCGTCCGATGCCGTCCTTGGGATACTTTGACCGGTTTGGTGAGCCGAAGAGCGCCTGGGCGTTGGTCTCGTTATCGCAGACCAACACCTGCGGGGTACCCTCGGCGGCCAGCAGATAGCGGCCCAGCACCCGGTGATCGGCCCGCACTGCGCGGAGGTTGGGCTGCGCCAGTTCGGGGGCGTCCAACCGTTGCAGCCGGGGTTGTTCTGCGCCTTCGCGCCAAGCCCAGGTATTACGGAACCAGAGCTGCGGAACCAGATGCAGCGGAGCTGCTTCTGGGCCGTGGTTGGTAGCAGTCACGGTGATGCAAATATCGTCCGGGGAGGCCTTGGCATGGCTCACCACCACGTCGAAGAAACGGTTTTCGTCGAGTACCCCGGTATCGCTCAGCTCGTATTCGGCTTCGTTCCGACCTCGCCGAGCGTTCGTTTCACGCAGATCCTGGTAGGGGTAGGCGGCCTGCGGGTAGCGGTAGAGCCATTGCGCCCAGGAGTGCGTGGGTGTGGCATCTAGCGGCCACCAATATTCCTTGACGTCCTCACCGTGGTTACCCTGCTCATTGGTCAGTCCGAAAAGCCGCTCCTTGAGCCGATCGTCTTGACCGTTCCAGAGCGCCACCGAGAAGTTCAGCAGACCCTGCTCATCACTCAAACCGGCCAACCCGTCCTCGCCCCAGCGATACGCCCGCTGGTGAGACTGTTCGAAGGGAAGGTAGTCCCAGGCATTGCCGTCGGCGGAATAATCCTCGCGAACGGTGCCCCACTGCCGAGCCGAGAGATAAGGTCCCCAGCGCCGCCAAGGATCATTCATCTGCCGCGATTCCGCCAAGCGATCATGCTCTGCACTCATAACCCCAGTCTTGCATTTCGATCACGTTGTGGGGCTCCTCTGATAAAACCCAAACCCTGTGCCCCGCCAAGTTCCGGTGCTACAGTCCAGGCATGGAAAAGCTCAATTTCAGCGTGGAAATCAAGGCAAGCAAGGAAAAAGTCTGGGAGTTAATGCTCTCCGATGCCAACTACCGGGAGTGGACCGAAGTGTTCCATGAGGGCTCGCATTTTGTTGGCAATTGGGAACAAGGAAGCGAAATGCAGTTCCTCGGCCCTGACGGTAACGGTGGACTGGGCGGTTTGGCCGGCATCATCGAGGAAAACAGGCCCGCCGAGTTCCTCTCCATTCGTTACCTCGGAGTGGTGACCAACGGAGTGGTGGATAGCAGCAGCGATCAGGTTCAGATCTGGATCGGCAGTCACGAGAACTACTCCTTCACCGAAAAGGACGGAGTAACCACCGTGGATATCGAGCTCGACAGCAGCGAGGATATTAGCGCCATGTTCGAGGACATGTGGCCCAAGGGGCTGGCTAAGTTGAAGGAAATCTGCGAGCGGTAGCTGATCGTTTTCGCATCGTTCGGCGTTTTCGGCCCGTCGTTCCGTTGCCACTACGCGTCGAGTGTGGAGATCTGCACGTTTTGAAGCGGTTTTAAGATGCAGATCTCCACACTCGATAACGTTGGTGCGCCCTGAGGGGCTCGAACCCTCGACCCACGGATTAAAAGTCCGATGCTCTACCAACTGAGCTAAAGGCGCAGACCAGTCCGTGCCAGCGCACCGGTGATTCGATAAAGAATCGCGACGAACTCGCACAAATGGACCTTAATACTGTCGCACACCTTGTCAGCCTCGGCAATTCGATTCCCCCGCGCCGAGGAATTCTCCAGCATCCTCGACCCGGTCAGCACACAGGAGTATCGTCAAAACATGAGCGAGAACCCAGGAAGTCGCAGCCCCCGGCCACATCGACCAGTACCCCTGGCCCCTTCAGACTTCGAGCCCTTCACGGGTGGTGCCGATCCGGCTCGGGTTTCTGAGGCCGCTCACTTGGCCGCTCATGCGCTTGTTCATCACGGCCGCGCCAATGATGACCCCGAGATTACCGCACGGCTAGTCAGCCTGGCCGATCAGCAGGGCTTGGAAGTGATCGCGGAACTCTGGGCAGAGAGCCCTGCCCGCTCGCTTCCCGGTGCGCTTTGGCGACTCTATGCGCTACGCGCCGCGACTCAACAGGATCCGGAGCGGATCGCCGTCTACTTCAAAGCCGGTAAAGATACCGCCCAGGTTTCACATGTGGTGGCCGGGGTGGCAGAACCACCCGGGGCGGATGAACTCAAGATGATGACCGACGCGATTCTCTCCGGAGCGTTCGACGGCGATTTCGACGTCGCGCTGGAACGCTCCGCTGCTTTCTGCCGGGTGGTGGCGCTAGGCCAGACCCGGGTAGCCGATGAACGGGAATTCAGCCACGAAGACCACGCCAGCAAACTTACCCACAGCGCCCAGCGCTTGGTGAAAACCGCCGAGGATCTGGAGCATGCGGCTTCCGCTTGGCGACGGGGCGAGCTGGACTAAACCCTTTTCATCTATTCATTGGAATAGTACGCTGTGGAGATGACTCCACCGACGTTTTCCGGAACTTCACGAGTTGGCCAGCGGGTCACCGCCGCAATTCTCGGCTTTGTATTGGCTCCGTTAGGACTCTGGCTTCTCGCGGCCGGCGGCACCGAAACCTACCGGATGTTCCTCCTTCAATTCAAAACCTTCAGTCCACAGGCTCTTCCCTATCTCCTCATGATTCTGCTGGGCGCTATGTTACTGGCGGGGATTTGCTATCTAGCCAGCCTCAGCTCGCTTGCCCCTGCGCTCGCAGCACTTTGGTTGTTACCCTCGGTTGTCGCTATGTTCCTACCTGCTTCCCAAGCGAGTATGGCTCAACTTTTCAGGGCTCTCAAGCTTTACACCCCTGCCCTAGACATGCTGTTGACGGGCCGCACCGGCTCACTGGGACTGGTCTTCATCTTCCTGGCCATTGCGGCCGCAATCTTACGGCGTCGCGGTTTCGGCACGGGCTTTGGCTGGCTCGCAGCCATACTCGGTGTGTTGTTGTTCAGTGGAGGACTGTTGCTCAGCGATATTGGTTCATGGCAGGGATATGTCGCGACCATGATCAATGGCAATCTCAAAGCGCCCTCTGTCCTCAATACCATTACCGTCCTCGGCGGCCTAGTGCTCATCGCCCTGGCTTTCGCCACGGCCGTGCGGAGCGCAGCCGGGTTGATCATCACCGGAGTGCTCTGGTTGCTCGTCGGCGGCTGGTACGTGCTAGCCAGCGGCATTCGGAAATTCCCGAGGCCACCTCACTTTGGCCAAACCGTGGATCCAGCCCTCTACACCCAAGCGGTGACTGGGCTGCTATTTACCCTCTCACTCACGTTGATCGCCAGCGGTGCAGCGCTCTGGACGATCAGAACCAGAGCTCGACGGCGGCTGGCGGCAAGTCCCTCCTGACAGCTTCCCGTGGCGGTTCAGTAGACGGCTCCTAGCTAGTCACGAACCTCCGCGCCAGTGATTCAAAGCCTAGTTAGCTCTTGATTTGGCTCGCCGCGTTGACATGGCAACGTGAAGGCGAGACACTAAAGGTGGTGTCGAACCGTGGAACCCCCGGGCTCCATCTTTTAGCCGCTTCGAGCGGCCTAACGCCGAGAGGCGCTCCCGGTTCGGCACCATTTTTGTGCCTTTCTAAGCTTATTTCCTGGGGTTTAGCCCCTGTTTGATTCCTGCCAGGGCCTTCGCCAGAGCCTTCGCCGAGGGCTGGAATCTGCCGCCTTCATCCAGCGCAAAGCACGGTGCTCAATTGCTAGCGCGCGATAGGATGTTTTCAGTGCGGGGCTACCCATTCCCCGGCTTCGCAGCAGTAGGAATGGCAAGGACTCCCGTTGAAGTTTCGTCTCTTCCCCCAAGAACGCGCAGGGCTGAGCATCCTCTCCCAGATGGCGCAGCAATTGGTTCTTGGTGTCCACTTGCTGTCCGAGATCTTTGGCGCACCGGTGCAGGAATATCCACGATTGGCCGGGCAGATCCGCGAGCGCGAAGCCGAATCAACCGATCTGCACTATGCCCTGCTGACTCACCTCCGAACCAGTTTCATCAACCCGCTGCCACGCGAAGATATTTACGCGCTGTCTCGGATTCTCAATGAAGCGATGGAGACCCTCGACGCCTCTGCGGAATTACTTATTCTGCACAAACTCGAACGAATCCCGCGCCGGGCTACCGATCAGCTCGAAGTTATCGCCCGGCAGGCGGAGCTCACGGTAAACGCCATGCGCTCACTCGATGACCTCGATGGTCTGGAGGACTACTGGTTGGAGATTCTTCGGCTCTCGAAACGAGCCGAGCGCACCCATCTGGTCTTCTCCGTCGAACTGCTCCAGGAGCACCAGGCCAGCAGCTACCTCCGTTACCGGGATTTCGCGGATCAGCTCTTGGAGGTCACCCGGGACTTCCGGCAATTGGCGACCAGGGTAGGCAGCATTATCGTCAAGGAATCCTGAGTATGCTGCTCGTTTTCTTCGTCCTGGTGTGCTTTTTCGCTGCCGCGTTCACCGTTCTCAACGGCCTGCGTGACGCAGCCTCAGCTATCGCGGTGACAGTGCGGACCCGCGCACTCACTCCCACGGTCGCCGTCCTACTTGCTGCCCTGTTCAACTTGGTGGGAGTGCTGCTCAGCGGAACATTCGCATTGAGCCTGCAGGACAATTTGTTCAGCCTGCACCCTGACACCGGTGGCCTGGCAATCCTCCTCGCCGCGCTGGTTTCAGCTTTACTCTGGGGCCTCCATCAGTGGTGGATCGGCTATCCCTCTTCGTCCACCCATGCTCTGATCGGGGGCATCGCCGGCGCATCCCTGGCCGCGGTAATCAAGGGATCGCCGCCACTGGACGGGCTTGGTTCAACCGTACTCAACCTGGTGGTTCTACCGCTGTTGATCTCACCGCTGATTGCCTTCGGGCTGAGCTACCTGCTGGTCTTCCCGATTGCCTGGCTCTCCCGCTATGCGCAGCCGAATAATATCGACCAGCGATTCCGTCGCGCCCAGTCGGTCGCTGCCAGCGCGGTGGCCTTCGGCCATGGCCTGCAGGATGGCTCCCGTATCGTCGCACTCATGCTCTTCGCCCTCGCCGCCCTGGGCGCCAGCGACCCGGGGGCTTCGGTCTGGTGGCTTGTACTGGTGGTAGGGGTGCTCATGACGGCGGGGACGTTAATCGGTGGCTGGCGCATCGGCTATACGCTGGCACATCGGCTGGTCCGAGTGGATCCGATGCGTGGTTTGGTGGCTCAGTCGGTCAGTGCTGCGATGCTGTTTGCCGGAGGTTTCGGATTCCAACTGCCGCTCGCCACCACCCAGCTGACCACGGCGGCCGTGGTTGGTGCCGGAATCAATCAGCGCTTCAGCGTGAGCAATGTGCCACTGGGCGGCAAAATCGCCCTCTTCTGGCTACTCACCCCGGTAGCCTGCGCCCTACTCGGCGGGGTGTTCTACCTGGCCCTCTCCCCATTGCTCTAGCGGTCCCCCGGCGGGGGCGCGAGTTCGCGTGTCAGTCACAAAATCGTGGGTAAAAACAGGCGAATCCGAGAATAGGACGCGAACTCGCGCTAGGACGGGGACGGGCTCGACGGCGTGGGGCTTATCCGAAGCGGCCGGAGACGTAGTCTTCGGTCGCCTTGACCGCTGGATTGTTGAAGATCGTCGTGGTCTCCGCATACTCGATCAGTTTGCCGGGCTTACCGGTTCCTGCGATGTTGAAGAACGCCGTCTTCTCGGAAACCCGGGCAGCCTGCTGCATATTGTGGGTCACGATCACCACGGTGAAATCAGTCTTCAGCTCGTTGATCAAATCCTCCACCGCAAGCGTGGAGATCGGGTCGAGCGCGGAACACGGCTCGTCCATGAGGATCACCTCGGGCTGCACGGCAATGGCACGGGCGATGCAGAGTCGCTGCTGCTGACCACCGGAGAGACCGGAACCGGGCTTATCCAGTCGGTCCTTAACCTCATTCCACAAATTCGCACCCAGCAATGACTTCTCCACCAAGGTATTGGCTTCTGATTTGGAGATCCGCTTGTTGTTGAGCTTCACCCCGGCCAAGACATTGTCCCGGATCGACATGGTGGGGAAGGGGTTGGGCCGCTGGAACACCATGCCTACCTTGGTCCGCACCGTCACGGGATCCACGCCGGGACCGTATAGGTCCTCGCCGTCGAGCAGCACCTCGCCCTTAACGCTGGCCCCCGGGGTTACCTCGTGCATCCGGTTCAGGGTGCGCAGAAAAGTGGTCTTGCCGCAGCCCGAAGGACCAATAAAAGCGGTCACCGAGCGGGGTTCGATATTAATATTCACGCCCTCCACGGCCAGAAAATTGCCGTAGTAGACATTGAGGTCTTTGACGTCGATCCGCTTTGCGGCAGGTACAGACATTATGGGCTTTCCTTAATTTGGCGAGGATCTAGCGACGGCTCAGCGGCCGGTCTTAGGAGCAAAGATTCGGGCAACCAACCGGGCGATCAGGTTCAGCAGCATCACCACGATGATGAGCACCAGGGCGGCTGCCCAGGCTCGCTGATCACTGGGCCCAATGGTGCTGGGCGAGGTCGGGTTCAAAATCTGGGTGTAAATATAGGTCGGCAGTGAAGCCATCCACCCCGCGAAGGCGTTGAAGTTGATCGAGGTGGCAAAGCCCGCAGTGACCAGGATCGGCGCGGTCTCCCCGATAACCCGGGCAATCGCCAAGGCAACACCGGACGCAATACCTGAGATCGCCGTCGGAATGACCACCTTGCTCACCGTCCGCCACTTGCGCACGCCGAGCGCGTAGCTGGCCTCACGCAGTTCATTGGGCACAATCTTGAGCATCTCCTCGGAGGAGCGCACCACCACTGGAATCATGAGTACGGACAATGCCACCGCCGCCACGAATCCAGTTTTGGTTCCCGGGCCGAAGAGCACCCCGAAGAGAGCCACCGAGAATAGGCCCGCCACAATCGAAGGAATGCCTGTCATCACGTCCACAAAGAAGGTGATGGCGCGGGCCAGCAAGCCACCCTTGGAGTACTCAACCAGATAGATGGCGGTCAGCAAACCAATCGGCACCGAGATGATGGTGGCCCAGAGGGTGATGAGCAAGGTGCCGAGGATGGCGTGATATGCGCCGCCAAGTACCGGCCCTCCGGTGGCCGTGGCATTGTCCTCCACGCCCGTGACGCCGTTCATCGAGGTGGAGAGGAAGCCCGGATCGAGCAGACCCGGAACGCCCTTTTGCAGGACGATCCAGATCACCGAAACCAGCGGCAGCAGGGCAATAATGAAGGCTCCGTAGACCAGGAAAGTAATGAATTTATTACTTGCCTTCCGGCTGCCCTCCACCGCCCGGGTAACGATAGTCGCGGCGATCACAAAGAAAATCGCCGTGAAGATCACGAAGCCCACCAGGTTGAAGCCAATCAGTGCGGAAAGCGCCGCACCGAGTACCACGGCACCAACAAGGACCAGCCAGAGCGCGTATTTGGGCAGCTGTCCTCTGGTCAGCGAAGACTTCGCTCGGGTCAAGGTCGCATTAGTCATTTAGTTCGCCCCCGAGAATTCTTTATGCCGGCTGATGACCCAGCGAGCAACCATATTGACGGCCAGGGTGATCACGAAGAGCACCAGGCCCGCCGCGATCAACTCATTGAGCCGGGTGCCGAAGGCTTCCGGGAAGTTCAACGCAATCTCCGCCGCGATGGTCTGATTGCCCGTTTTAATCAAACTGGCGATCAGCGGACCTGCGGAGAGAACAAGCGCCACCGCCATGGTTTCGCCAAGCGCCCGGCCCAAGCCCAGCATGATGGCGCTAATGATCCCGGGGCGTCCGAAGGGCAGCACCGCCACCCGGATCATTTCCCAGCGAGTTGCACCGAGAGCCAGGGCTGCTTCCTCGTGGAGCTTGGGGGTCTGTAGGAAAATCTCCCGGCAGAGCGAGGTGATGATCGGAATGATCATCACGGCCAGCACAATGCCGACGGTCAGCAGGGTACGGCCGGTATTGGAGGCCGGTCCAGCAAAGATCGGAATCCAGCCGAGATATTCGGCCAGCCATTGGTAAACACCGCTCAGCTGGGGGGCCAGAAAGGCAATGCCCCAAGCCCCATAAACCACCGAGGGGATGGCGGCAAGCAGGTCAATCAGGTATCCCAAGCCTTGGGCTAGCCGTCGGGGTGCGAAATGCGAGATGAACAGAGCCACACCAACCGAGATGGGCGTGGCGATCAGCAGCGCGATCACCGCACCGATCAAGGTTCCGACGACGAGCGGCATGACGTAGCCAAAGAAACCTTGGCCGCCGGTTAGGTCGGCGGGATCTGCAAGGAAGGTGGGAAATGCCTGGACGATGAGGAAGAGAGCGACCAGGAAAAGGACCGCGAGAATGAGACACCCCGCCACCACGGTAGCGGTGGAGAAGATCTTGTCGCCCGCGCGATCCGCGCTTGAGCTTTTAGTCAGAGCAGGTGATGTCACCTAAAGCCCTTCCGGCTGGATGGTTTGCAAACTACTGGCGAACCGGCCGCACCGCACAAGCGGCGCAGCCGGTTCGCCGAGTGGAGAGGTTAGGAGCCAACCTTGATGGAGGCGATGGCTGCCTTGGCTTTCTCGGTCAAGGAAGCGGAGAGCGGGGCATTCTTAGCAGCCGCCACGGCGTCCTGCTGACCCTGTGTGCTCACCACGTAGCTAGCGAAAGCCTTCACCAGGTCAACGGTGTTCTGATCCTTGTAGCTTGAGCAGAAAACCTGGTAGCTGACGAGTACCAGCGGGTAGACACCGCTCGCGGTGGTGGTGCGATCAAGCTTGATGGCGATGTCGTTCGGACCGCGGCCGTCGGCCACCTTGGACGCATCCACTGCCTTGGCGGCGGCATCGGCGGCAGGCTTGACGAACTCGGTACCAACCTTGAGGCTTACTGCACCCAAGGAACCAACGGCTGACTCATCGGCATAAGTCACGGCGCCATCGGTCTGAGTAACCTGCTTGACCACACCGGTGGTGCCCTTGGCGTTCTCCCCACCGAGTGCGCTGGGCCAGTCACCGCTCGCCTTATCCGTCCAGACGGTCGGAGCGGTCTGCGCCAGGTAGTCAGTGAAGTTCTGGGTGGTGCCGGAGTTATCCGAGCGGTGCACCGCGGTGATAGCGGTGGAGGGCAAGGTGACACCGGAGTTCAGTGCCGCAATGGCCGGATCATTCCAGGTCTTGATATCGCCATGGAAAATCTTGGCAATGGTTGCGGCATCCAGCTTGAGATCCGAGACGCCCTTCAGGTTATAGGCCACCGCAATCGGGGAGATGTAGACCGGAACGTCAATCGCGCCGTCCGTGCCGCAGACCTTCTTGGAGTCAGAGATCTCGCTATCGGTCAGGTAAGCATCCGAACCGGCAAACTGTGCGGCTCCGCCGATCAGAGCCTTGCGCCCAGCACCGGAGCCATCCGGCGAATACTGGACTTGCGCGCCCTGATTAGCAGCCGCAAATTTCGTCTTCCAAGCGTCCATAGCCGAGTTCTGCGAGGTTGCACCCACACCGGTCAAAGTGCCGGTAACGGAGGCGCCGGTGCTGCCTCCGGAGTTATTGCTCGAGGAGCCCGGGGTGGCGTTATCCGTGCCACAGGCGGTCAAGGCGATGGCCCCGACTGCGATAACTGCCGCTACACGGCCGAAGCGAAGTACCTTCACGTGATTGTTCCCCTTCCAGGGATCTAGCTGGACTGCCCCCCAAAGGCCAGGTCCCAACTGAACTGTCTGGTGCATTCTGCGGTTGCGTCCTGCCCTTTTCATAGCTGTACAACAATGAACCTAAGCGGCAGAGGTAACGAGATGGGCCGGTGCAGATGAACGCAGGGTTAACAGATATTGGCCATTGAGTTCGCGGCTGGCCACCTACACTGGATTTATGACTGTGTCCCGGCGGCCGCTGACGGCAACGGCTGGATTCTTCCGCAACCGCAGCCAAGTAAGCCTGCGTCGGAGCGGACATTCGATTGTCCCAGCCATCCAAATGACAATCTGCGCGGTGGCCGCCTATGCCTTCGCCGAGTATGTACTGGGGCATAGCGGACCGATCTTTGCGGCCACCTCTTCGCTCATCGCGCTCGGTTTCTCCCGAGATCCCCAGATCCGTCGAGTCCTTGAGGTCGCCCTCGGCTGCACACTGGGCATCATTATGGGTGAGCTGGTGCTGCGCTGGGCCGGCAGCGGAATCTGGCAGGCCGCCGTCGTACTCTTCCTGTCCATCATGTTGGCGCGATTCCTCGACGGTGGCGGCATTTTCGCCACTCAGCTCGGCCTGCAGTCGGTGCTGGTGATTCTGCTTCCCATTCCCACCGGCGGGCCGTTCAGCAGGAGCCTGGACGCCGTGGTGGGCGGTTGTTTCGCGCTGATCATCACGCTGCTCACCCCACGCGATCCACGCAAGGAACCCCAGCAAGACGTCCGGAAAATACTCACCGAATTGACCGAGGTTCTCCGAAGTTGCGCGGAAGCGCTGCAACAAAGCGATTCGACGGCGGCCTGGCATGCCTTGGTGCGAGCGCGCAACGCCCAGTCACTCATCGATCAGATGCGGTCTGCCCTGCGGGCGTCCGATGAATTAATTAGCATCTCCCCGGCCCATCGGCGCTACCGCTCCGAAATCGGAACCCTAAACGACTCGCTCCAGTACATCGACTACGCCATGCGCAACGCGCGGGTGTTTGCCCGTCGGCTAACCAGTGCGATCAATAATGCTGCCCTCAGTGATTCCGCGGTACAGAGAATTTCACAAGTGCTAGAAAACACCGCTAACGCGGTGGAGCTGCTCTCCCTGGGGCTCTCCGAGCGGGACGCCACGGCAAGTGCTATCAATCTGCACAATGCGCGCGGTGAGCTGGTAGCCATTGCCTCGGAATTGCATCCCCAGATGCTGGGCGTGCAGCGGCTAGAAGGCGAGACCGTAGTGATGCTGTTCAGGCCGCTTATGGTCGACCTGCTCGAAGCCGCCGGGATGGAGACTGAGGAAGCCAAACAGGTGCTCCCCACGGTGTGAGGACACTGATTGTCGGTGCTCCTAGGTAGGCTCGGAGGATGGCAAAAACTGCGCGTACAGTCTCCACGAAGTCAGGGAACAGCTATAAATGCGCTGAGTGTGGCTGGACCACGGCCAAATGGGTGGGCCGCTGCGGTGAGTGCCAGGCCTGGGGCACGGTGGAGGAAATTGGCGTCACAGTAGCCCGGACGACGGCGGCAAGTACCGTTGCGGTACCGGCCGCCAGGATTGCCGAGGTCGATGCGAGCGCCTCCGACTACCTGGCCACCGGCGTCGGGGAGCTTGACCGGGTGCTGGGCGGCGGCGTGGTTCCGGGAGCCGTGGTGCTACTGGCCGGGGAACCAGGAGTGGGCAAATCCACCCTATTGCTCGATGTGGCGGCCAAGTTTGCCCGCGAAAATGGTGACGTACTCTACGTCACAGGCGAAGAATCCGCGGCCCAAGTGAAATTGCGTGCGGAACGGATCGGGGCAATTGCCGATGCGCTCTACCTCACCGCCGAGAACGATTTGGGTACTGCCCTAGGGCACGTCGAGCAGTTGAAGCCTCGCTTGCTGATCGTTGATTCGGTGCAGACTCTTAGCAGCGCCGAGACCGATGGAACAGCGGGCGGAGTCAGCCAGGTGCGGGAAGTTGCGGCCTCCCTGATCGCGGTGGCGAAGCGGCTGAACATGACCACCCTCTTGGTGGGACATGTGACCAAGGAAGGTTCCATTGCGGGGCCGCGGCTGCTTGAGCACCTGGTGGACGTGGTCTGCCAGTTCGAGGGCGAGCGGCATTCCAGACTGCGACTGCTACGGGCCACTAAGAACCGCTACGGACCTACCGATGAGGTGGGTTGCTTCGATCTCAGCGAGCAAGGAATCGAGGGGCTGGCAGACCCGAGCGGCTTATTTGTCTCCCGCACCAAGGACCCCGTCTCTGGCACCTGCATCACGGTTGCGCTGGAAGGTAAGCGGCCGCTGCTGGCAGAGGTGCAGAGTCTGCTGGCGAAAAGCGCCACCACTCAACCCCGACGGGCGACGAGCGGCTTGGATTCTTCTCGGGTGGCTATGCTGCTGGCCGTATTGCAACAGCGCACCGAGGCGAATCTCAGTGAGAAGGACTCCTATGTGGCCACCGTGGGCGGCGTTAAGCTGACCGAGCCGGCCACCGATCTATCCATCGCCCTGGCCGTGATGTCAGCCAATACCGGCAAGGCGCTGCCTGCCCGCTTGATTGCCTTTGGCGAAGTGGGACTGGCCGGAGAGGTGCGGCCAGTGCCCGGAATCAACCAGCGCATTCAAGAGGCACACCGCCTGGGCTTCAGTCACGCCGTGGTACCGGCTAGTCCGAGCGGTCCGGGCCCGATCCCTACCGGCTTCTCGGTGCGCGAAGTGCACCAGCTAGGCGAGGCACTCAGCCTGCTCTTTCCACATTAATTCGGTATTGATCCGGTATTGATCCCGGCTCAGCACGGGTAGTCGTTCGCCAGCTTTAAGCGCTAGACACTACTATGGGGCTAGTAGCCGTCGCACCGTAGTGCGTCCGGCCGCGTTAACGTGGGTAAGTGCGCATTGCGCCGGAAAAGGAGCAGCCATGGTTCGCAGCCCCGAGGATTCACTGAAGGCGACGCTAGCCCGCGTTGCCCCAGGAACCGGGCTCCGCGACGGCTTGGAGCGGATTCTGCGCGGCCGTACCGGGGCGCTCATTGTGCTCGGCTTCGACAAAACCATCGACTCCCTGTGCTCCGGTGGCTTTGAGATCGATATCGACTTCGCCCCCACCAGATTGCGTGAACTGGCCAAAATGGATGGCGCAATTGTCTGCGATAAGGATGCTTCAAAGATTCTTCGAGCCGCGGTGCAGTTGGTGCCAGACCCAAGCATCGAGACCCAAGAATCCGGTACCCGGCACCGCACTGCCGAGCGAGTAGCAATCCAGACCGGGGTGCCGGTGATCTCGGTCAGTCAGTCGATGCAGATCATTGCCCTCTACGTGGATGGTTTGCGGCATGTTCTGGAGGGCTCCGAGAAGGTGTTGGCTCGGGCAAACCAGGCGCTTGCCACCCTCGAACGCTACCGGGCCAGGCTGGACCAGGTGACCTCCTCACTCTCCGCCTTGGAGATCGAGGCCATGGTGACCGTTCGCGATGTCGCGGTGATCTTACAACGCCAGGAAATGGTGCGCCGAATCTCCGAGGAGATTGCCCAGTACGTGCTGGAACTCGGCGTCGACGGGCGTCTACTCTCCCTGCAGCTTGATGAACTCACGGTAGGCCGTGGCCCCGGCAACGAGATGGTGATCCGGGACTACTCCAGCGCAGAGACCAGCCAAGAGGAAATTGATGCCGCGGTGGCAGGGCTGCATGAAATCGGCCCGACCGAGCTGATCGACCTCGCCAGGATCGCCAGCATCGTGGGTTTGACCGATACTAGCGGCTCCTTGGAGACGGTAATCCATCCCCGCGGCTACCGACTGCTCTCCAGCTTCAAAGCGGTACCTCGCGCGGTAGCTGACCGCCTTGTGGATCATTTCGATGGCTTGCAGAACCTGATGGCCGCAACCATCGAGGAGTTAATGGCGGTTGATGGCATCGGCGAGCAGCGCGCCCGCACGGTGCGTGAGGGGCTCTCCCGGATCGCCGAGGCCAGCCTGCTGGACCGTTTCCTCTAAGAGAGCAGCTTGAAGACGGCCTTCGCGCTAGTCCGGTCCCCAAGCTTCACGGTCAGCGTGTAGAGGGCATTTGAGCCGGTACCGGGCTTAGCCGAAACGGCGGTGCAGCCTGGCACAGAGCGGTTTCGCTGCCAAGGAAAAATAGCTTTCTCCGAAGCGCCCGCGGCAATAGTCTTCGTCAGGTTCTCAGCCTTGTCCTGGCAATCCTTAGAGGAGAAGATTCGGTCATCACCGCTCTGCACCAAGAATTCCATCTGGCTGGTACCCACATTGACCTGGCAAGGCTGGGAACCACCATTGGTCACCGTCAAGGCGAACACCGGGTTGTTCCCGTCGGTGTAACTGGCCGCGTCGGTAGAGGCTTTGATCGTAACCTTGCTCTGGTCGCAGGCGGGAGCAGCCGTGGAAGCGTTGGGAGACGACGTCGTCTGGCCGGCAGAACTGCCGACGTTACTGGGACTGTTCTGGGAGGCTTCGGTAGCCGGCTTGCTGAAATGATTCACCGCAAGGACGATCACGGTAATCAACGCGACAACCACTATCAGGGCAGCCGTACCCACCACGATTCTGCGGCGACGATACACTGCCGGAGAAGGACGCGTGCTCCTTCTCCCCCCTTGATTGGCCATGCTATTAGCCTACGGAAAGCCGCCCCGAGCGGCTTGGCCCCACGCCGTCCAGGCTGGGATTAGCCGAGCAATAATCCGCTAAGCGGCGTACCCGCTCACCTGGGCGCCACGGATCATATCCCGCACTACATCCAGATCGCGTTCCTGGTTCAGCGGAGACACCGAACCTGTGAGTTGCACGGTATCGGTGAAGTCGCCGCTGACAACATTTGTCGCCGCCATCACCTGAATCAGGGTGCCTACCTGCGGGTGCACAAAAACGTATTCGTGCACATGCCAATCGCGGCCGCCCATCTGCACATTGACACTATTGAAGAGCTCAACCTCGTTCAGCTTCGAAGCTGCCGCTTCAATGGCTGCTTCAGTCTCGGCCAGGGTGCGCTCGGCCGCCAGCCGGGTGATGCTCAACACCACATTGGAGGTGAAGTTTTCCGTGCCATCGGGAAATACCCAGGCAGCCAGGGTGTCCTGAACGGCTCTGGTGGCCCAACCCTCAGGGAGCTCAACACTCACCGAGGGGAATCCCGGGAAGGCCTCGGAAGGAAAGCTTGAAGTGCTCATGATTAGTCCTTTACGGATTGTGTGCTCGTCCAAAAGTCAGGTTGGCAGTTGCCAGACTACCAATGGAAGGGATTGATGTGCTTAATGATGTTTTTCGGCGAGAACTCGACATGGCCACCCACGGTGGCGCCCAAGCCAAGGGCTGCCCCAAATTTGAATTCGAAGCCAACCTTATCCATGGACACTTCCGCGTCGAGCTTGGCTCGGACTCCCACCCCAGCCATCGCAGAGGCTTCGACTCCGGTGCTAACCCCGGCTACTTGAACGTCCGCAGCAGCCCTGGCCTCAGCCCCGGCAAAGGCATCGCCCTCCACCGAGGCTTTAGCGCCGTCGAGCCCCAGATGGGCTTCCGCACTCCCTCTGGCAGCGGCTCCGGCGGCGGCTGAAGCGTCGGCATTGCCGCCCGCGAAGCCACCCAGCACCGATCCACCGGCATGTGCGGAGGCTTCCACGCCGACCATGGCCGATGCCTCGGCTTTGGCGTTGAGTCCTTCGGCAAGGCTGGCACTCGCCGAGGTTTCGGCCGCGGCCCTCGCTCCTGCATACGCTTCGGCCTTGGCATCGCCCTTGACTAGGCCGCCCAGGGCTTGTCCTTCGGCGTGGGCTTCCGCGCCCGCGCCAATCTCGGCGTGCGCGGAGGCTTCTGCCTTAGCTTCCCCGCCTTCCACCCCGGCCGAAGCATCCGCATCGGCGTCGGCACCGGCGCGCGCACTAGCTCCCGCCTCGGCGGAAGCTAGGCCACCCTTTTCTCCCCAGCTTCCCTCGGTGGAGGTCTTAGAACCCCAGTCGTACTGGTTTTTATCCTTGGAGCCCCGCTCACCGTCCGCAGCCTTACCGGGGTTTCCGGGCGTGCCGGGGTTTCCGCCGCCGCCGTCCACACTGGAGGTCTGTTCCTGGGCCTTGGCTTGCTCAATCAGACTCTTGCCGGTGGTCCTGAGCAAATTGCTCGCGCTTTCCAGCCTGGGCCGAAAGGCAGAGGCCCAGTTACCCCGAAAATCATGCGCATCCGGGCCGCCCCAACGCACACTGGAAATTCGACCATGAATTCCTGCGGCGGCACTCTCCAACTTTTCCGCGGAGGCATTCATCTGGCGTGCTAAATCCCGCAGATCTTCGGGATTCGCGCCCAGCATCTCGCCAGCCATTGACACTCCTTGTTCATGAAGATCACCTACAGTGATCAGAATGGTAAGTCTCTGAGAAAGATATTACGTTTGAAGTGATGAAACCCGCTATGGATAGATCTCCCCATCTTGCACTCAGCCCCGAACAGAGCGCGATTATCGACTGGTTCGCAACCAATGCCCGCGATTTGCCGTGGCGTGCAGCCGAGTGCACCCCCTGGGGTGTGCTGGTCAGTGAAATCATGCTGCAACAGACCCCCGTGGTTCGAGTGCTGCCACGCTGGCAGGAGTGGTTGGAGCGCTGGCCAACTCCGGCCGCACTGGCCGCGGAGCCCAGCGGTGAGGCAGTACGGGCCTGGGGTCGGTTGGGCTACCCACGGCGGGCGCTGCGGCTGCATGCGGCGGCGCTGCGGATCACCGAGGAGTACGACGGCGAAGTGCCCGGCACGGTGGCCGAACTCAAGTCCCTGCCCGGTATTGGAGATTACACGGCGGCGGCCGTGGCGGCTTTTGCCTTCGGGGTGCGGGCTACCGTGGTGGATACCAATATTCGTCGAGTCGAAGCTCGGCTGTTCTCCGGGCTAGCGCTGCCCGCACCGACTCTCAATGCCGCCGAAATGGCTTTGGCTGAGTCCCTGCTGCCACTCGAGGCCACTAATTCGGTGCGCTGGAACGCGGCCTCCATGGAACTCGGAGCGCTGCTCTGCACGGCTCGTTCTCCGCAATGCGCTCTGTGTCCGGTACGGGCTAGCTGCGCCTGGATTGCGGCGGGCGAACCAGAACCGATTTATCGGCCCAAGGGCCAGCCCTGGGCCGGTACCGATCGACAGCTCCGGGGGGCCGTAATGGCCGTTTTAAGAGCTACGGATTCCCCAACCCCTTGGGACATGTTCTTCACCGAGCCGGTGCTGATCGGGGACGCCGAGCTGAGCAGAAGTCTCAGGCATTTGCACGCGCTGGAAAGCGAGAACTCGCGGCTGGAACGAATCCTGCAGGATCTGCTGCAAGAAGGACTGGCACAACGTAGTGCGGCCGGGCTCAGCCTGCCCGGCTAAAATGGCCCGGCTAAATTAACTCGGCTAAATTAGCCCGGCTAGTTCGACCTGACTAAAGCTCGCCGAAGCCGTTCTCCACCTCGGTGCGCACCAGCTCAACGGCCCGGCGAGCATCAGCACCGCTCGCCGCAACGTGCAGGGTGCTCCCCTGCCCCGCACCAAGGGTCATCAGCATCATCACCGATTGTGCATCCACGCCGTTTATTTCGATCTCCACGTTCATCGCGCCCAGGGCGGCGGCCAAGGTTGCCGCCGGACGGGCGTGCAAACCCATCGGGTTAATGAGTACCAGGTCTTCTTCAAGTAGCCGTCCGGAAGGCGCGGCTGCAGCCTGAGCTGCCGGGGACGCCGTCGTACCAAATGCCGGACCGGCTGACCGAGCCGTTTCGGCAGCCGCCCGCACCGCAGCCAGACTGGCGCCGCCAGCGGCGGTAACCGCAGCCGCAACCGCCCCTTCTACCAGGGCCGCATCGGCAAGCTGTTGGTCGGCAGGATTTCCGGCAAACTCCAGCACCGATTCGGCGGTCATCACGGCGGAACCCAAATCGGCAAGCAGCAGCACCCCGTCACCGGCATTGGCTGATTCCAGGGCGGCGGAGATCTTGGCCAGCGAGGTGCCCAAGGCGCTGTGCCCGGCCGCGTCCGGGTCCATTCCGCCCGCCGCGATGATCCGTACCTCGGGTGCCATCTGTCCGGCTAGTTCGGCCACCCCCTGGGCAAGTTTTTCACTGTGCGAAACAATGACCAAGGAAACCGTCATGCGGCATCCCGCGCCGTGCTAGCTGCGCAACGCAGGATCAAGGCGGTGGACTGCGCGCCGGGGTCTCGGTGGCCGATGCTACGTTCGCCCAGGTAGCTGGCCCTGCCCTTGCGAGCCTGCAAGGGTTCGGTATCCGTCGCCCCTTGCTCGGCTGCAGCGGCCGCTGCGGTCAATACTTCTTCCGGACTCAGGCCGTTTTCCACCGCTTCATCGGCGGCTTCCACCGCCGGGGTCCAGGCATCCACCATGGTCTTGTCCCCCGGCTCGGCCTTGCCCCTGGCCACAATCCCATCGCGGGCGGCGGCCAGCACCGTCGCTAGCTGGTCCGAATTCAGCGCGCTCGCCTCGCCGGCTGCCGTCGCTGCACGCAGGAAGGCAGTGCCATAAAGCGGACCGGCTGCCCCGCCCACCACGGACATCAAGGTCATGGCTAGCAGCTTGAACACCTCGCCTGGAGTTTCGAAATTGGTCTCAAGTTTTGCCAGCACGGCTTGAAACCCACGGTCCAGGTTCTCGCCGTGATCGCCGTCGCCGATCACTCGGTCTAGCTCAATTAGCTCCATTTTATGCTCGGCCACGCTGGCCGCAGCCGCCTTGACCCAGGCCACGGCCCATTCAGAATCCAGCATCGTGTTGCTTTCCCCTTTTCTAGAATCCCCAGCGCAGCGCCGCGGTATGCACCGGGGCGTCCCACAACTCGGTCAGTTCTTGGTCTAAGCGAAGTACCGAAATGGAGCAACCCTGCATCTCCAGTGCGGTGATGTAGTTACCCACCAAGGAACGTCCAATCTCGATGCCGCGTTCCTTCAGCAGCTCGGTGGCCCGCCGATAGACGATGTAAAGCTCGCTCAGCGGGGTGCCGCCCATGCCGTTGACAAAGAGCAGCACCTGTTCACCGGAGCCCACGCCAAGGTCCTCGAGGACGGGTTCCAGCAAACGTGCGGTGATCCCATCGGCGGGTTCCATGGCAATCCGGTGCCGGCCAGGCTCACCGTGGATGCCGATGCCGATCTCGATTTCGTTCTCCTCAAGATCGAAACTTGGCACTCCAGCGTGTGGCACCGTGCAGGCGCTTAGGGCGACTCCCATGGTGCGCACATTGTCATTGACCCGCTGTGCAATAGCCGTTACGGCATCGAGGTCGTCACCGCGCTCGGCGGCTGCCCCGGCAATCTTTTCCACCAGCACTGTGCCGCCAACCCCGCGCCTACCCGCGGTGTAGAGCGAGTCCTCGACGGCGACGTCGTCATTGACCAGTACGGTGCGGACCTCGATTCCTTCTGCGGCAGCCATTTCGGCGGCGGTCTCGAAATTGAGCAGATCGCCCGTGTAGTTCTTCACGATGTGCAGTACCCCGGCGCCGGAATCCGCGGCGACCGTGGCCGGGATAATCGCATCCGGGGTGGGCGAGGTGAATACTGCGCCGGGTACCGCGGCATCCAGCATGCCGAAGCCAACGTAGCCGGCGTGCAAAGGCTCATGACCGGAGCCACCACCGGAAACCAAACCGACTTTATTGCTCTTCGGTTGGCGACGGCTCACAAAGAGCGGATCGGGGTGAACCTCGACCAGATCGGCATGAGCAAGGCCGAAGCCCTGGACCGATTCCTGCACCACGTTCTTAGGATCATTAATAAGCTTTTTCATGGCTGCCTCACGTCGTTGTCTATGACAGTTGTCTGTGGCAAATGCCTGCAGTTTGCGGCTATTTTCTAGCCTAGTCCTAAGCCTAGCCCGCAGCTCCCGAGGCATCTACCCTGTGGGCTACGCCGTCCAGCACTAGTTCCATGGCGAACTCAAAATGCTCGTGCTCATCGTCATCACCGTCGCTGAAGGCATTCCCCCGCACGAGCGGTGCAAGTTCCGGAAAGTCTCCTAGCGGGAGCAGCCCAAGCAGTGCCTCCTCGAAGCGGCGTCCAACATCTGCCGCTCCATCTTGCCCCTGCCCTTGCCGCATATCCCGGGTCAGCCTGGCATTGGCCATAGCGAGCGAACTAAGCGTGAGCGCGGTATTCAGCTTCTCGGCCCCGCTGAGCGGAGTTTCAGCGAGCGCTTGCAGGGCGGATTCCAGCCAGCGCATCTGGAAATAGGTCATCGGCGCACCGCCAATTGGGATGTCCGCTAACCAAGGCCGCTCCAGAATGCCTAAGTAGACGGCTCTGGACCAGGCTCGGCAGCGCGCCCGCCAGCCTTGGGCGGCGGCAATTTTCTCGGGCACCGGCCCAAAGCCAGCGTCCAGCATCAGAATCAGCAGGTCCTCTTTGGAACTGAGGTAGCGATAGAGGCTCATCGCAGTGAATCCCAGCCGGTCGGCAACGCTTTTCATCGAAACCGCAGCCAGGCCACCCTCATCGGCTATCGCCATCGCGGCCGTTACGATCTGCGGCACACTCATTCCGGGTTTGGGCCCCCGGGTGCTCGCCGGAGCCAGGCCCCAGGAGAGCGCGACGCCGGCCGGCAGCAGGTTGATCAGCTCCGGTTCGCTCATCCCCCAACATATCGCGAGTTGAGAGTTAGAGAAGCAGGAGCATCCTGGTATTGCCCAGGGTGTTTGGCTTCACCCGTGCCAGATCGAGGAATTCGGCTACGCCCTCATCGTGTGAGCGCAACAACTCCGAATAGACCTGCGGGTCCACCGCGGTTTGATCTGCCATTACTTCGAAGCCGTGCCGACGGAAGAAATCCACCTCAAAAGTCAGACAGAAAACCCGGCTCACACCGAGGCTTCGAGCCTCCTCTAGAAGCCGTTCCACCAGGGCATGTCCCAGCCCACGACCGAGCCAGTCCGGGGCTGCGGCCAGGGTCCGAATCTCGGCAAGATCTTCCCACATCACATGCAGGGCACCGCAACCCACCACCCCATCGGGGGACTCCGCAACCCACATCTCCTGGATGCCTTCGAAATAGGCCACCGTCTCCTTAGCCATCAGCACCCGTCGAGAGGCCAAGGGAGCCACCAGAGCCTTGATAGCAGGGACGTCTGAGGTGCGTGCCGGGCGGATGACGAAAGTGCTCACCCAATCATCCTATGGCGAGCCAGCAGACTATCTCGCTCTATCACCGGCTAAGCCAGGCCCAGCTCTTTGACCGGCTTGAGTTCCTGGCCCAGGACATGTTCCGCAAGGAAGCTCTCGACCACCGAATACCAAACCAGGCTGTGCTGGGGTTTGAGAATCCAGTGGTTCTCATCCGGAAAATAAAGGAATCTATGCGGGCTCTCGCCCCTCTCATCGGCAGCCAGTCCTGAGGAAGCCAGCAACTCATACCAGAGCCGGAGGCCCTCACCGATCGGCACCCGGTAGTCCTTATCGCCATGGATCACCAGCATGGGTGTGACGATCTTGGACACCGAGGCGTGCGGTGAATTCTCCGCCGCCATTTGTTCACTCATCTCCCGCCGCCAGTACATCGCCATATCGGTGCTCCTGCTGAAGCCGGGAAGCTCCCAGAGGCTGGCATGGGTCACCACGGCCTTAAAGCGATCGGTGTGTCCGGCCACCCAATTGGCCATATAACCACCGAAGGACCCGCCCATGGCTGCCGTTCGGCTCTCATCGATATCCGGCCTAGCCACCACAGCGTCGGTGATCGCCATCAGATCGGTGAAAGGCTCGGCACCCCAGCGACCCCAGCCTCGCTGAACGAACTGCTGGCCGTAACCGGTGGAGAGCGCCGGGTCAGGCAACAACACGGCATAGCCGCGAGCCGCCATGATCATTGGGTTCCACCGCCAGGTCCAGGCATTCCACGACCCCAGCGGTCCACCGTGAATCCACAACAGCAGGGGGTAAGCGGGAGAGGCTCCGGCATTTTCCTTGGGTAACACCAGCCAAGCGCGCACCGTTGAGCCGTCCGCCGCCGTCGTACTGACCTCTTCGAGCCTGCCTGGCAGCTTCGGCCGTTCCACCGGGCCAATGAGCGCGGTGATCTCACCGCTGGCCAGCTCGACCCGGACCGCTTCTGCGGGGAAGGCATAGGAGCTGCGGAGCGCAAAGAGCGCCTGACCATCGGGGGCTACCAACACGTTCGTGTATGCAGCATCGTCCCCGGTGAGCTGCCGAACCGCGCCGGATTCGACGTCGATCAGGAAGATCGGGGATCTGCCATTGTGGTCAGCCGTCAGCACCAGCGTGCGGCCATCTGGCAGCCAGCCAACCGGGTTCCCCCAACGATCCCAGTCGGGTGCCAAACTGCTGCGTTCACCGGAGTTGAGGTCGAGCAGCCAAAGCGTATAGCTCACCGCTTGTTCCGGGGTGCTGCGGCTCTCCCGTACGACGACGGCCCGGTCACCTGCGGGGCTGATTGGCCCAGGGTAGAAATCGGCATCGTCGGCAGCCAACAACACTTCACGTTGCCCGCTAAGAGTGTCGATTCGTTCGATCTGGATCCGCATCTCGGCCTTCGCCCCGGGAATGGACACGCCAACGAGCGCGAAGCTTCCATCCGGGCTCAGCACGGTCTCCGATTCCAGCAAGCCAGCGCCAATGCCCTCCGTGATGAGGCGTAGTTTACTGGTGCTGCCTGAGTCGCTAGTTCCCGGTAGCTCAGGAACTTCCTGGACCTCCTCCAGCACGAAGAGCCGGTCTTGGTCCGGGCCTAGGTCCCGATCCCAGAACCGTACCGGATACCCCGAGTGCAAGATCGCGGAGATCTTCTTTTCTTTGCGCGCCTTCCGCAGTTCGGCATCCGTCTCTTCATCCACAGCACCGGGCAGCACGGATGCTCTCACCACAATGGCGTTAGAGCTGGTGTTGACGGTGAACCCGCCTACACCACCTTCCCTGGAATGCAGCACTCGCGCCTCGCCCCCGGTCGCGGGCAGTTCCCAGAGCGCGGCCCGGGAGTCGTCGTCGGCAGCCTCCGGATCAGGCCGGGCGGAGGTAAACAGCAATCGTCCGTCCGCCGTAAAAGCGGCAGCGGATTCGCCCTTTGCGCTCCTGGTCAGCCGCCTGGCAGGCTCAGTGCCTCGCGGGTCGATCTGCCAGAGCGCGTTGCGGTAGCCGGTTTTCTTCGGATCCAGGGTGGCCACCGTGGTGACCAGCCGCTTGCCATCCGGGCTCAGCGTCAGACCGCTCAGCCGAGGGATGGCAAGGTAATGATCGAGGTCGTGAAAGGGCGTTTCCGGCTTCGCTGCCGAAGGCTGATCTGTCATTCCTCCGGTCTATCACACTCCCAGGTTATTCTGCTGTCTGCGCCGCTGCGGCGTCCTCAGCCTCGAACCGGGCGGTTTCCCTGCGCACAAATCGTCGCCGCAGAACCCGATGCTGAATGACGCTGGCCGGGAGGATCAAGATCCACAAGTAAAGCGCCAACCCGCTGCCGACGAAGGCAAACGGAATAGAAAGTAAGAAGATTCCCCAGACCGGAGCGGTGGCATACAAGGAGTAACGATAAAGCGCCTCGGATACCATCTTGTCCATTAGCCCGGCCCGGTGGGCATGCCACCAGATCAAATTCAGGCTGAGCGAAATCCCAGAAACGACAACGGCGTAGAGCACTACCGGCCACGGCGAACCCGCATTAGCGAAGAGCAGGCTGGTGGGCACCGGCATAAAAGCCACGAAGAACAGGAACAGCAGATTGAAGTTCTGCAACCTGGCATCGTATGACTTGATGCCCTTGAATCGCCGGTGATGATTGACCCAGTTGACCCCCACCAGGACGAATGAGAGCAGGAAACTGGCGAAAGCGGGTACCTTTTCAACCATCGCCTGATTGATCTCTTCCACACTGGGATTAGCCGGTAAATCCACCCGGAGGTCCAGTACCAATAAGGTCATCGCAATGGCGAACACCGCATCCGAAAAGAAGACTGTCCGCTCGGTGCTGCGGCCGTGGCGCAACACTTGGGTGGAGGCATCGATTCGTTCGGCGATGCTGGGTGTCTGCTCGCTCATGGCCCGATCCTAGCCGATTTGCGAGGCACCAGGATATGAGTTGACCTGTCTCAAGGATTCTTCGCCGCGGGTCTCGCTAGCGGTGCCATCACCGATACCGTCGACTACACCACCGTGTTCGCTGTGGCCGCAGCAGCTTGCCTCATGGCGCTCTTACTAACGCTCGCCCTAAACGGTGACCCCATAGCGTTTCATTAGCCAGCCCAAGTTGTCGGCGAAGGCAGGGCGCCAGACCTCCCAGCTATGATCGCCGGTGGCCACCTGAAGCGTCACTTTAGCTCCGGCATTTTTGAGCGCTCGATAGACCTCTTCGCCTTGCGGGCGATAGAAGTCCGTGGAGCCGACCAATACGACGCCGGTGGTGTGCGGGAACTTTGTAGTCTTAAGTACTTCCAAAGGATTGGCCTTGGCAAATGCGGCAGCGTCACCATCGAAGTATTTGCTGATAATCGCGCTGTCCCCACCATTGAGGTAAGGGCCCCGCTCTCCGGAGAAGTCGAAGAACGTTGGATAGACCTTGGGGAAGGAAACCGCCAGTTGCATGGCGCAGGTACCGCCATAAGAGAACCCGCCGATAGCAAATTGCTCCCCTCCAGCAAGACCAAGGCCGAAGGTCTTCTTCACATAATTCGGCACATCGACTCCGAGGAAAGTTGCACCCTTGGCCCGTTTCGAATCCATGCATAGTGACCAGGTCCCACTATTGCCACTGGTCACATCGGGCATCACCACGAGAGGTGCGATGCCATGATGCTCGGCGGCATAGGTGTTCATTTGCTGGGTAATTCTGCCGCCCCGCTGCCAGTCCAAGGCACCACCGGGATTGCCATGGATGAGCACTAGCACGGGAACATTTGCCGGATTTTGTACCCTATAAGCCGGGGGGATATAGACGTAAGACACTCCAGAGTGCACTTTGGAGACAGTTGCGGGAATCCTCACACTGACAAACTTCCCGGCGGAGGGCATCCCCGCAGGCGGGTGCCAGCTTTGCTCCCTGACGGTCGGAGTCGTCGGAGTAAGTTTCGATTTATCGACGGTATCCGAGGGTAGCAAGCCCTGAACATGAACTCCGTTGTCTCCCCATAGACTCCCGACTGTCGGGTAATACCCGAACACTTGATTGATCTGCAGTCCCGCCGCCAGCACCACCAGCACTGCCGCGATCGGGGTGAGGAGCCGAGTGTACCAATGCTTGGAACGAATCAACCGCGGCGCAATGAGGGCAAGAGCGGCTAGCGCCAATGCTGCGAAGATATAAACCCGCCACCGCAACGGCTCTCCCCAGAGATTGAGGATGTTCTCGGTGTAAAACTTCGCACCGAGAATCACCAAGGCGCTGCCTATCAGTGCAATAGGAACCGCCCATTTAAGATGCTTAGGCGGGCCGATCAATAACCAGAGCAATCCCAACACACCAAGAATGGGAAATAGAATGATGACCCATCCCGAGGTCAGTGAAAGAGCTGCGATGGCCTTATCCTCCCAGGAAAACACAATGCGCCCTCAGCCTGAGCGGCACTGTAAAAGTTACCTGCCCAGCCTGAGAGCGCGTTGTGAGTTAGCTACTGCTGTTGTGAGGATCAGGAAATCGGTGCGATCTCCGGAATGCTCGGCTTGGCGTTTCCAGCGAAGGTGAACTTCGCCTCGTCGCCTTCACCCTCAACGTCGATCACCACGATCTCGCCAGCCTTGAGCTCGCCGAACAAGATCTTCTCGGAGAGCTGATCCTCGATCTCACGCTGGATGGTACGGCGCAGCGGCCGGGCACCCATCGCAGGATCGTAGCCTCGGGTAGCCAAGAGGTTCTTGGCAGCGGTCGTGAGCTCGATGCCCATATCCCGCTCCTTGAGCCTGTCTTCCAACTTGGCCACCATCAGGTCAACAATCTCGATGATCTCGTCCTGGGTGAGCTGCGGGAAGACCACCACATCGTCCACGCGGTTCAGGAACTCGGGCCGGAAGTGCTGCTTAAGCTCCTCGGTGACCCGGGCCCGCATCCGGTTGTAGCCGGTCTGCGTATCGGTGCCCGATTGGAAGCCGGTAGCCACACTCTTGGAGATGTCCCGGGTACCCAGGTTGGTGGTCATGATGATGACGGTGTTCTTGAAGTCCACCACCCGGCCCTGGGAGTCGGTCAAACGGCCGTCTTCCAAGATCTGCAGCAAGGAGTTGAACAGATCGGCGTGAGCCTTCTCCACCTCGTCGAAGAGCACCACGGAGAACGGCCGACGGCGTACCTTCTCGGTCAGCTGACCGCCCTCTTCGTAGCCGACGTAGCCTGGAGGAGCACCGAACAAACGGGACACCGTATGCTTCTCCGAGTACTCGGACATGTCCAGGGTGATCAGGGCATCCTCTTCACCGAACAAGAATTCGGCGAGGGCCTTGGCCAGCTCGGTCTTGCCGACGCCGGTCGGGCCGGCGAAGATGAAGGATCCACCCGGACGCTTGGGGTCTTTGAGCCCCGCCCGAGTACGCCGAATGGCCTGCGAAAGCGACTTGATGGCCTCGTTCTGACCAACCACGCGCTTGTGCAGCTCGTCTTCCATCTTGAGAAGCCTGGTGGATTCCTCTTCGGTCAGCTTGAACACAGGGATGCCGGTGGAATTCGCCAGTACCTCGGCAATCAGTTCCTCATCGACCTCGGAGACACTGTCCAGGCTGCCATTGCGCCAAGCCCGATCCTTCTCGGCCCGCTCGGTGATCAACTTCTGCTCGGTATCGCGCAGGGCGGCGGCACCTTCGAAATCCTGCGCATCGATCGCAGCTTCTTTTTGCACCTTGACCGCAGCGATCTCCTCATCCATCGCCTTCAACTCCGGCGGAGCCGTCATCCGGCGGATCCGCAGGCGAGCACCGGCCTCATCGATCAGGTCAATGGCCTTATCCGGCAGGAATCGGTCCGAAATGTAGCGTTCGGCCAGATTAGCGGCGGCAGCTAAGGCGCCGTCGGTGATGGATACCCTGTGGTGGGCTTCGTAGCGGTCCCGCAGACCCTTGAGGATCTCGATGGCGTGGGCAACATTGGGCTCCGCCACCTGGATCGGCTGGAAACGACGCTCCAGCGCGGCATCCTTCTCGATGTGCTTGCGGTATTCATCCAGCGTGGTGGCACCGATGGTCTGCAACTCGCCTCGGGCCAGCATGGGCTTCAGGATCGAGGCCGCATCAATGGCTCCCTCCGCCGCACCAGCACCGACCAGGGTGTGAATCTCGTCGATGAACAGGATGATGTCCCCACGAGTGCGGATCTCCTTGAGTACCTTCTTCAGGCGTTCCTCGAAATCACCGCGGTAACGCGAGCCAGCCACCAGGGACCCAAGGTCCAGGGTGTAAAGCTGCTTATCCTTGATGGTTTCGGGCACATCGCCGCGCACAATGGCCTGGGCCAACCCCTCTACCACGGCGGTCTTACCCACGCCGGGCTCGCCGATGAGTACCGGGTTGTTCTTCGTCCGGCGGGAGAGGACCTGCATAACGCGTTCCATCTCCTGCTCACGACCAATGACCGGGTCGAGCTTGTTCTCCCGAGCGGCCTGAGTCAGGTTGCGGCCGAACTGGTCCAACACCACCGAACCGGCGGGGGTACCTTCCGGCTGCCCCTGGCTTGCGCCCGCGGTAGCGGTCTCTTTGCCCTGGTATCCGGAAAGCAGCTGGATGACTTGCTGCCGCACCCGACTCAGGTCGGCACCGAGCTTCACCAGCACCTGAGCGGCTACGCCCTCACCCTCTCGGATCAGGCCGAGCAAGATGTGCTCGGTACCAATGTAATTGTGACCGAGCTGCAAGGCCTCACGCAGTGAGAGTTCCAGCACCTTCTTGGCGCGCGGGGTAAAGGGAATATGACCACTGGGAGCCTGCTGGCCCTGGCCAATGATTTCCTGCACCTGCTCGCGCACGGCGTCGAGGGAAATATTCAGCGATTCCAATGCCTTAGCGGCAATGCCCTCGCCCTCGTGAATGAGGCCGAGCAGGATGTGCTCGGTACCAATGTAATTGTGGTTGAGCATGCGGGCCTCTTCTTGGGCCAACACGACAACTCTCCGAGCTCTGTCGGTAAATCTTTCGAACATTTCGCCACACTCCTAGCTACTACTAGCCATCTCTATCCTTGATGCTACGCAGTTTCAGCTAGGAGTGGGGCCATGTTCGCCACAGGGAAAACTGGGGAATAAATCAGCCGTTAGCTTGGTGATAAGCGGCGACCACATCAGCTTGGATTCGGCCACGATCGCTCACCGTGTGGCCGTTCTCCCGTGCCCAGCTACGGATCTGTGCAACCTCATTGCCACGGCTAGCCGCGCTCTGCTGCCGAGCCTTCGGGCCACGGCTTGCGGTCTTGCGTCCGACGGCGACAAAAGGCTGAAGAGCCTCGCGCAGCTCAGTGGCGTGCTTAGTGGAAAGGTCAATCTCATAATTAGCGCCGTCGAGGCCAAAGCGGATGGTTTCATCCGCCGACTCGCCGTCAAGATCATCGACCAGAATAATGTTTACTTTTTGTGCCATTCGTATCCCCTAGATGAGTAAAATTCAACACAGCGATATTTCTGTGTTTCAAATTAAATTATCTGCCTCAAAATGTATCTAGTCAAAATTGCTGACTGTCAATCTGCTGTGAGAGGGCTAGGAGCTTCCAGATTTAAATGACTGATATTTATTTTAAACCACTGATGTTTTACCGCTGGCGGAGCGAAACCGTCAGTTATTGCTCCGAATCGGCTTTTCTATCTGCTTCCTCTTCAGCACGGGCAAGCGCTTGACGCTCCGAACGGTCGGCGTTAAAGATCGCTTTCATGGCAAAGAAGAACACCACACCGACACCGAGTGATGGGACAATTACCGCTAAATAATCCATCGATTAGCTTCTTTGCGTGTCTGGTTTGAGTAAGGGGAAAAGAATCGTTTCGCGAATTCCGGCGTTCGTGAAGAGCATAACCAGCCGGTCGATACCCAAGCCAATTCCACCCATGGGCGGGGCACCGTATTCAAGAGCACGCAGGAAGTCCTCGTCTAACTGCATGGCTTCCGGGTCACCGCCAGCAGCTCGTAGCGACTGCTCAGTGAGCCGCTCGCGCTGAATCACCGGATCAATTAGCTCCGAGAAAGCGGTGCCACGCTCCATTCCACCGATAATCAGATCCCAAGCTTCGATCAGGTTTGATTCGCTGCGGTGAGGCCTAGCCAAGGGCTGTGCGGAGGGCGGATAGTCATAGACGAAGGTCGGCTGCAAAAGCGTAGGTTCGACAATTTCGCCAAAGAGTTCAACCACGAGTTTTTCGGCGTCCCAAGCCGGATCAATCTTTACTTCGTGTTTCGCTGCAAGAGCACGTAAGACGGCGGCCTCGGTCTGCGGGGTAATCTCTTCGCCCAGCGCTTCGGAAAGCCCTGGGTAGACTCCAAGCCATCGCCATTCGCCATCGAGGTCAATAATTCCTTTGGCGGTTTCGATCTGCCTGCTGCCCAGGGCATCAGCACAATTGAGGATGATTTGCTTCATCCGCTCGGCCATCACAAATTGATCGGCATAAGCCTCGTAGCATTCCAACATGGTGAATTCCGGGCTGTGCGTCGAATCAACGCCCTCATTGCGAAATATCCTGCCGAGTTCGTAGACTCGGTCAATTCCGCCCACCACGGCACGCTTGAGGTAGAGCTCCAAAGCGATCCGCAAGGTCATCTTCTGATCGAAAGCATTGACATGGGTTTCGAAGGGCCGCGCGCTTGCACCACCATGCACCAATTGCAATACCGGACCCTCGACTTCAATGTAGCCGAGGTTATTTAGGGTCTCTCTGACGGTCTTAGTCACGGCAGCCCTGCTAAGCACCATCTGCCGAGCTTCGTCACGTACCATCAAATCCACATAACGCTGACGGACGCGATTTTCCTCATTCAATTCGGCATAAAGCACCGGAAGCGGTCTCAGTGCCTTAGAGGCCATCTGCCAGGAATCGGCAAGAACCGATAGTTCACCTCGTTTGGAGGAGATGACCTCTCCGTGCAGGAAAACATGATCGCCCAGATCAACAAGAGCCTTCCAATCGGCGAGCGAATCCGCGCCGATCTTGTCCAGGCTGAGCATTCCTTGCAGTCGGGTGCCGTTACCCTCTTGCAGAGTGACAAAACAGAGCTTGCCGGTATTACGGACAAAGACGACGCGTCCCACCACCCCGACCAGCTCTCCGGTCGTCTCATCGGCTTCCAGATGGCCGAACTTCTCCCGAATCTCGCCCAGGCTATGAGTCCGGGGCACCCCTACCGGATAGGCTTCCATCCCACGGTCGAGCAGATGGGCTCGCTTGTCCAAGCGGATCTGCATCTGCTCGGAAATTTGCTCTTCACTGGACTGGGCGTTTTCTTCGGTCACGAGAATCCATTTTACCGGTCTTGGCGGGCCGGGACTCACCGCTTGGATAAGTCTTGGCTAAGCACCAGCTAAGTGCCGAATCAATTGCCAGCCCGCCGCCGTCGTGCTGCGCTTCTTTTCTGGCTCAAACAACCAGTTCCTGTTTGGCTTTTGCCAGTGGCTTGCGGGAGAACTCCCCGCCCCGGAACCACAGTGCAAGCAACAACACCAACAAGCCAAGGACAGTGACGGCGGCTCCGGCCCAGAGCGGCGAGGTGTAACCGAGCCCCGCGGCCAGAGTTAGCCCACCAACCCAGGCACCCAGGGCGTTACCGATATTGAAGGCTGCGATATTGGCTCCCGAAGCGAGGGTGGGCGCTTGGTCGGCATAAGCCATGATTCGCAATTGCAGACCGGGCACCGTGGCGAACCCGAAGCCTCCCATCAACACCAGGCTAATAATCGTCATCACCGGATTTCCGGCGGTGACCGCGAAGACCACTAGGACGACGGTCAGCGCGCTCAGCAGGATCAGCAGGGTGCGACCGAGGTGCTTATCTGCAGCCTTGCCGCCGACAATATTGCCGATGAAGAGACCAACCCCAAACAAGATCAGCAACCAAGGCACGGTGGCGGAGCTGAATCCGCTTACCTCGGTCAGCGTGAAGGCAATGTAGGTGAAGCCTCCGAACATCCCGCCGTAGCCCAGGATGGTGACGAGAATCGAGAGCCAGACCTGTGGATTGCGGAAGGCGGAGAACTCTCGGCGCAGCGCCCCGGGCAGTACTTTCTCCTCCGAGCCGGTACGGGCCGGGACGAGCAGCATAATGCCGATAAAGGCGAGCACACCGATGACGGTAATGGCCCAGAAAGTGGAACGCCAGCCGGCCGCCTGGCCGAGCATGGTGCCTAGCGGCACGCCAAGCACATTGGAGATGGTCAGCCCGGCAAACATGATGGAGATGGCTCCGGCCTTCTTGTTCGGTGCCACGAGCTGAGCAGCCACCACGGAGCCGATGCCGAAGAAGGCGCCGTGGCAGAGTGCCGCGATAATTCGACCGAGCATCATCACGGTGTAATCGGTGGCCACCGCAGAAACCAGGTTTCCGGCGATGAACAGGATCATTAGACCAAGCAGTGCTTTTTTGCGGTCAATCCGAGTCAGTGCGGCGGTCAGGATAATCGCCCCGATGGCCACGCTCAGCGCGTAGCCCGAGATGAAGTAGCCTGCGGCGGTTTCGCTCACCCTAAAGTCGGCGGCAACCTCGGGCAGTAGACCCATGATGACGAATTCGGTCAGACCAATGCCGAAGCCCCCGATGGCGAGAGCATACAGTGCGACGGGCATTCAGAATCTCCTAGTGTGTACAAATAGAGGCGTCTGCATTAATTGCAAGCGCTTTATATATAGTTGCACACGCTCTATATCGGCGCAAGCTGCTATTATTGATTTGAACGGATCTAGCAGGAGGTAGCAGATGTCCATCGCGGACGACGCCGTCGAAATCAGGGCTCAGGGCTGGCGTGCCTTGGCCGCACTGCACGGGATCATCGAGACCAAACTGGAGAAGGCCCTACAGGCCGAACATCAGCTCTCAGTGGTGGAATACACCGTGCTTGATGCGCTCAGCAGACAGGACGGCTGGCATATGCGAATGCAGCAATTGGCTCGCGCCACCGCGCTCTCCTCCAGTGCCACAACGCGCCTAGTTGCCAGGCTTGAGGACCGCCAACTCCTCGGTCGCTATCTCTGCGTAGATGACCGTCGTGGCATTTACACCGAACTCACCGAGGCCGGGAAGGCGCTGCTGAGCCAAGCCCGACCAACCCATAACGAGGCCCTACACAATGCCCTTGCCGAAGCAGAACAGATCCCCGAGCTGGCTTCACTGACCCTCGCCCTGCAGCCAAGCTTCGCCTAAGCCGGCCTTGCCTAATTAGGGCCTTCGAGCCCGAATACCCTAGCCGAGGGGCATGTTGTCGATCAGTCGCACCGAGCCAACCTTGGCAGCTATCAGGGCAAGAGCCTGCCCGTTGAAAGGCGTCTCCCGGCAGTTCTCCGCCAGCGGAGCGAGCGTGGCCGGATTCACCACCTCGAAATAATCCAACTCAACCAGCGGCTCACTCCGCACCAGAGCGACCGCGGAATCCAGATCCAGCGGCTCGCGTCGCTCGGCCCTGCCTACTAGTAAGCGCAGTGCTCGGGAAAGCACCAGGGCCGCCTGACGTTCCGAAGCAGAGAGGAATCTGTTCCGGCTGGAAAGCGCCAGACCATCCTCGGCTCGGACCGTGGGTACCCCCACGATCTGCACCGGGAAGTTCAGATCGGCCACCATCCGCCGCACCAAAGCCAGCTGTTGAGCATCCTTCTGCCCGAAGTACGCTCGATAACTGCCCAGCGCGGGAGTGCCGGCATGCAGCAGCTTGGCCACCACGGTGAGGGCACCGTCGAAATGCCCAGGCCGGGAGGCTCCTTCGAAAACCGTGCCCAGCACTCCGGAACTCAGCCGGACCATCGGTTCCCCGGCGGGATACATCTCGGTCACCTCCGGGGCGAATACCAGCTTCACTCCGGCTTCTGCCAGGAGTTCGACGTCGGCCTCCAGACTGCGCGGATAACGTTCCAGATCGCTCGGGTCACCGAATTGCAGCGGATTAACAAAGATCGACGCGGCCACCACGGTGTTCTCCCGCGCCGCCGCCCGAGCCAACTCGGCGTGACCCGAGTGTAGTGCTCCCATGGTTGGCACCAGGCCAAAGGACGGTTCCCGCTGTCCACTCAGGAGGGCCGCACTGGCCTCACGGAGCCCGGCAATCGTACTAACTACTTTCACTCTTCCCCCTCCAGGGCATCTTCGATTTCCCGCAGCGCCTCCGGGCTGAGCCGGTCCCGCGCCGCCGCCCGGACCGCCGTCGTGCCCGCCATCGCCCGGTAGGCCGCCAGAATCTCCGGCGAAGATTCCGCCAAGGCTTGCACATGAGCCCGCACCGTACCGGCATCCCCGCGTACCACCGGCCCGGTGAGCGCGTTCTCCCCCGAGGCTAAGGCATTCTCCAATGCCGCCCGAAGCAAGGGCCCGAGTAGCCTCTCCGGCTGCTCCACGCCGATGCTGTCCAATAGCTCGGAGGACTGAGCCACCAAGGTGACCAGGTGGTTCGCCGCATGCGCCAGGGCAGCATGGTAGAGCGCGCGATCAGCCTCGGCAATCACCACCGGCTCGGCACCAATCTCCACCACGAGCGCCTGAGCGATCGGTAGCATCGCTGCATCCGCGGTGACTCCGAAACTGGAATCCGGCAAACGGGCCAGGTCCATGCTCAGCCCGGAGAAGGTCATGGCCGGATGGATGGCCAGCGGAATCGCCCCGGCGGCGCGGATCGGAGCCAGCACCCCCACGCCGAAACGGCCGGAAGTATGAGCCACTAGCTGGCCCATTTGCCAGGCACCGGTGGCCGCCAGCCCGGTCACTAACTGCTCCAAAACATCGTCCGGCACGGCCAGCAGCACAAGTTCGGATCGCTCCACGAGTTCCGGGATCTGCAGTATCGGAACCCCCGGTAAAAGGCTTTCGGCGCGGTCCCTAGACTGCTCGGAAACCGCGGAAACTCCGATCACGGCATGGCCCGCCGCGCGGAGGGCTGCGCCCAACACGGCTCCCACCTTGCCCGCCCCGATCACGCCAACCCCAAGCCTGCCCGGCCGCTCTTCTGCCCGGTCCATTACGATTGTCCTTCCCTCGGGAGCTCATGCATCCAATGTTCTGATCGCCCTGCGTCGGCGCGCCTGGCCCGCGCCGCCCGATCCGCTTGTTCCATGAAGAGCGAGCGTCCTACCCGGAGGTCTAGATGCCGCACTAGCGGTTTGATGGGGCCGGGGGTGGACTGCAATTCGAAGTCCACCAAGCCAAGGAATCGCTGCAGTAACCCCTGCCGCAGCTTAAGGGACTGGGTTCGCTCATGGGGTACCACTTGAAGCCTGCGCGTGAGTACACCGTGCCTGCAAAGTAGTGCCGTTCTGGTGGCTCGATAGGCGTTGCGCCGCCAGACTAAGGGGCCCAGCCAGGCGGCCCGGGCCGGTGAATGCACGAAGCCCTCGGCTTCACCCTTACCGCGCAGGCCTGCCCTGAACACCGATAGTGGCTCCTCCACCCCGGGATCGGTGAATACCAGGGCCAGCACGGCGAACACCTCGGCCTCGGTGCCGAGTGGCAGCACGGTGGTGCGATGCTCCTGATGCTGATCGCCATAACCGGCCACATTCACATGCACCTGGTACCAGCCGAAAATCCGCCAGATGAAATCTTGGCTAATCCCCACCGCTTGCACCCGCCCAGGCGGAATGGTCTGCGCCCGGGTCTCCAGTAGTCCGTAGTGCAGCCGGACGCCGTCCGGGGAGAGCGCCACTCGGAAGTTGAAATTATTACTAAAGGATCTCCAGTACCCGCTCAGCAAGCCCAGAATCACCGGGAAGAAACCGATCAGCGCGGCCCACCAGCCCATTAGTACCATCCAGACCAACACCGCGGCTATCACCAGCATGATCACGGTGAGCGTGGAGAACAAGCTCGCAGCGATGACCCGTCCAGGGGAAAGCCGTAAGATCTCTTGCTCGGGAGCCTCCTGAACCAGGGTGGGGCGCTCCGGATCAACGGTGACTCCGGCCGCCCTGGCCAGAATGGCTGCCCGCAACCGCATTGCTTCGTCCATTTTCAGGAAGGAGAGCTTCATCGCAGATTTGCCGGAATCCGCCACCTCAAACTTCAGCTCCGCCAAGCCAAAAATCCGAGCCAGCAGTGGCTGCACAACGTCGATGGCTTGCACCCGGTCGATCCTCGCCTGCCGTTGTTGGCGGAAGATGAATCCCGTGTTGATCCGGACATGGTCATCGGTGACCTGATAGCGGGTGAAGAACCAAGAAAGCACGAAGGCTATCCCGAACACCACAATGGCTCCGCCGATCACCAGGATGATTACCCAGGGCGGTAAGCCCTCCCCCTCGTGCCTGCCACCGCTCGCCGTCGTCTGCACCAACTGTTCGATGAAGTTCCGGCCAAAGATCACCATTACGGCCAGTACCGCGAGCCAGCCACGGACCGCAGGGGACGCCGGATGCACCCGATGCCAGACCTCGGCTTGGTCGGTATGGAATTCGGTGCCTTGCCCCGGATTTTCCTGATAGCTCACCGAGCGCTCACAATCCCGCCAGCTTGGCCTCGCCCAGGGAGGAGAGCTGTTCCCGCAACCTGGCCGCCTGGTCCGTGGGCAGTCCCTCGATGGCGGCATGTGTGCCGGGCGAGGCGGTGTGCAATTTGAGCGTGGCCAGGCCTAGTGCGCGTTCGAGCGGGCCGACCGAAACGTCCACGTATTGCATCCGGCCATAGGGCACCACGAGGACCCTTTGAAAAAGTAATCCGCGGCGGATCAGCAGATCTTCGTCACGTTCGGCAAAACCAATGGCGCGAACCTGCCGCGGGATGAGCAGCAAGCGCCAGAGTCGAATAACGACGGCGGCCGCCAGTAGTAGCCAAGCCAGCCAAAGCGGGAACCCGCGCCAGACCCCGCTCAGCGCGAAAACGAGAGGCAGGGCGAAGATCGCCAGCGCGATCAGGCTGGTCACACCCTCGCGAATGAATCTCAATTGCGCCAGCTTAGGCGAGACGCGAAGCCATTGAATCCCGGCGGGGTCGATCGGCTCCCTCACGGTGGCCTCCTTGAAGTTCGTCTTAGCTGGAATGAAACCCTATCGCGACCGGCTACGTTTCGAGAGCCCTGATGGATCTAGGTTCCGCGTGGCAAGCCATCAGCCGAATCGGCGCCGTCCTCCGGAGGGATCCGGCAGAACCGCTCCACCACCAGTCCCACGACGATCATCACAGCAGAACCACCCATTAGTGCTGCCGGTAAACCGAGTAGCGCCGCCGATGCGCCGTAGAAGGTCGCGGCCAGCGCATCGATCAGCACACCCAGGTGCCAGCCCAGTAGCAGGGCGCCGGCATAGGCGCTGGCCTGAGCTAGCACCAGCGTCCGCGCGGCAAGAATGGGGTTGAGTGCTCGCTCCCGATTGCCATTGCGCCAACTGCGCACCCGAAACCCCAGCAGCAATACCGCGAGCACCACAATGCCCAGGGTGATCAGCGCGGTGAAGGGCAGCGCGGGCGTGGGCAGGCTAAGTCGATTGGTGATTACGGTGGCTATCCAGCCCAGCGCGGTAGAAATCAGCGCAATGACCAGCAGCCATCTGGCCCGGATAAAGCCGACGCTTGGCCTCATGGCAGCCCCGGTTCGCCGTCGAAATCTTCAACCCCGGAGAAGTCCGCAGCTTCCACCGCTAGTTCCCGCACCGGTCGACCGTTTAACCGCGCCTGCGGATCCATCAGTAGCCAGGGAACAAGTACAAAAGCCCGCTCGGCGGCCCGTGGATGGGGCAGCGTGAGCTCCGGATCGTCCTGCTGAACGTCCTCGTAGGTGATGATGTCCACATCCAGGGTGCGCGGGCCCCAACGAACAATCCGCTCCCGGTGATGTTTGGCTTCCACCGCCTGACAATGCGCCAATAACTCTTCCGGACTGAATTCGGTTTCCACCTCCATCACCATGTTCAGAAAAGGCGGTTGGCCCTCCGGGCCGCCCACCGGCTGGGTCTGTACTACGGGAGAGACGTGGCAGAGCCGAACCTTCGGATCTTCCACCAGATCGGCCACCCCACCGGCCAAGGTGCCGGCGCGCTCGCCCAGATTCGAGCCGAGCGCCAGAATGGCTTTGCTCGGCCGCGGCGGGGTGCTCATCCGCGCTCCCGGTAGACCGTCACAGCCACATCACCGAAGGGGACCTGGATGGGTGCCTTTGGCTTGTGTACCGTGACCTCCACCGCATCGATCGAGAAATTGTGCAAAATCCTCAGCGCGGTGCGCTCCGCGAGCGTCTCGATCAGATCGAAAGCCTCGCCGGTGATCATCGCCTTGATTTCCTCAGCAACCTCGGCATAATTGGCGGTCTTCGCCAATTCGTCCTTGGCAGCAGCAGCCCGCACATCGGTAAACAGCACGGCGTCAACAACAAAAGGCTGTCCGTCCCGCTTCTCACGCTCGAACACTCCGTGGTGGCCAATGGCGCTGACCCCGTTGATCGCGATTCGATCCGGTCGTTGCAGGGCTGTCACTAGGAGTTAGCTCCGCCGAGTTCTTGAGCCGCCCTGGTCCGGGCCGCGACCTTTGCGGCGTGCAGATTACCCACCACATCGTGAACCCGGACCCCCCAGGCACCCTTGATACCGGCGAGAGCCGTGGTGGCCGCCGTCGCCCCATCGCGTTCTTCCGGTGCGGCCGCTTTGCCCGCGGTGGTAAGCAGCGAACCGAGGAAACGTTTACGTGAGGTACCGACCAGGATTCGGTGACCCAGCTCGGCAAACTGATCGAGTTTGGCCAGTAATTCCCAGTTCTGATCGGCGGTTTTGGAGAAGCCAATTCCCGGATCGATGATGAGCTGTTCCGGGGCAACTCCGGCGGCGTAAAAAGCCTCCCGGGCGGATTTCAGCTCGGCAATCACCTCGGGCACCAGATCGGTGTACTTGGTGAGCGAGTCCATGGTTTTGGAGTCCCCACGTCGGTGCATCAGCACATAGGGCACCTTGCGATCGGCAACCAGAGCCACCATCTCAGCCGAGACACTCATTCCGGAAACGTCATTGATCAAGGCCGCCCCGGCGTCGAGCGCTTTAGCCGCAGTCTCCGCGTGACGGGTGTCCACGCTGACCAGCGCACCAGCCTTCACCATCGCTTCTACGACAGGCATTATGCGTTCCTGCTCGGTGGCCGGCTCGACCTCGGCGGCACCGGGTCGGGTGGACTCGCCGCCAATATCGATGATGTCCGCACCGGCGTAGAACATCCGCAGGCCGTGGGCAATGGCGGTGTCCAAAGAGTTGTAAGAGCCACCGTCGCTAAAGGAATCCGGGGTGACATTCAAAATGCCTAAGACGACGGCACGGTCGGTAGGCAGCTTTTCGAAGCGAGCCGGGGGACGCGGCGGGCGGAGGGTGGGCAGCGGCGAGGTGGCCGGGCCAGTTCCGGGAGCGGCGGCGAGGGAGTCCATTGAATTGCTACCTTCTTATTTTCCTAGTATCAAACTCATGGCTTCGGCGCGAGTGGCGGGCTCGTGCAAGATCCCCCGGACCGCCGAGGTGACGGTCTTAGCGCCCGGCTTGCGGACGCCACGCATTGACATGCACATATGCTCGCATTCGACCACCACAATGGCGCCGCGCGGCTTGAGATGCTCAACCAGCGCGTCCACGATCTGAGTGGTCAGCCGCTCCTGCACCTGCGGCCGTTTAGCAAAGACGTCTACCAGCCTGGCCAGCTTACTCAAGCCGGTCACCTTGCCATCATGCGAGGGGATATAGCCGACATGCGCGAAGCCGTGGAACGGTACCAGGTGGTGCTCACAGGTGGAGTAGAACGGAATATCTTTGACCAGGACCAACTCCTGGTGAGAGATATCGAAAGTACGGGAGAGCACTTCCCCCGGATCCTGCTTGAGCCCGGCGAAAACCTCGGCATAGGCTCTGGCCACCCGCCCCGGGGTATCGGCCAGACCGCTACGGTCCGGGTCCTCCCCGATGGCGAGCAAAATCTCCCGCACGGCTTGCTCGATTCGAGGTAGGTCCACCGTCGATCCGATGGGCTCCTGCTGTTCTTCGTCGACGTCACACACGAGCTTGATCCTATCTGGAAAGCCGGGAATTAGCTCGGGTCGTAGCCTGCCACGTCCTCGGAGGAAGCCGAACCGAACTGGCCCGCACCGCCGTCGGCGTTACCGCCTCCGGGCTGGCCGTGGTGTGAGCCATGGTCGCCTCCCGGGTGGCCGCCACCGGGCTGACCGAGCGAACCGCCCGTGCCACCGCCGGGAGCGTCCGAGGGGCCGGAGAGATTAGCCGAAGCCAATTGCTCCTGGGGAGAAACGCTGTCCGGGTTCGGCTCACCGGCCGCAGCCGCATCGCGACGCTCCCGCTCAGTAACCACGGGAGGGATGCTGGAGACCGGACGGCTATCCGCGGAGAGCCAGATATCGCGCAAGTCCCGTTTCCGAATGTCGTAGAAGACCTGTTCGATCTCCTTCTGGTTCAGCGTCTCGCGTTCTAGCAGTTCAAGGGCCAAACGATCCAGCACGTCGCGGTTTTCAATCAGCACCGCATAAGCCTCGTCGTGTGCCTGCTCGATCAGCTTGCGCACCTCGATATCGATCGTCGCTGCTACGTCCTCAGAATAGTCCCGCTCCCGGCCGGCATCCCGACCCAAGAAGGGCTCGCCGCTACCGGAGCCCAGCTTGACCGCGCCAATCCGCTCGCTCATGCCGTATTCCATCACCATTTTGCGTGCCGTTGCAGTGGCCTTCTCAATATCGTTGGAGGCGCCCGTGGAGGGATCGTGGAAGACGATTTCCTCGGCAACTCGGCCGCCCATGGCATAGGACATCTGGTCGAGCAGCTCGTTGCGGGTGATCGAGTACTTATCGTCCTCGGGTACCACCATGGTGTAGCCCAAAGCCCTACCGCGCGGCAGAATGGTGACCTTGGTGACCGGGGCCGAATAGCGCAACGCGGCCGCCACCAGGGCGTGCCCACCCTCGTGGTAGGCGGTGATCTTCCGCTCGCGTTCCTTCATCACCCTGGTGCGCTTCTGCGGACCCGCCATCACTCGGTCGATGGCCTCGTCCAGGGCCCGGTCATCGATTAGCTGGGCGTTGGAACGAGCGGTCAGCAACGCTGCCTCGTTGAGCACATTGGCCAGATCGGCACCGGTGTAGCCAGGCGTCTTCTTCGCCACGGCGTTCATGTCTACCCCGGGAGCCATCGGCTTGCCCTGGGAATGAACGTGCAAGATCTGCTCACGGCCGATCCGATCCGGCGCTTCGACCGGAATCTGCCGGTCGAAACGACCCGGCCGCAACAGTGCGGGATCGAGCACATCGGGACGGTTGGTCGCGGCAATCAGGATGACATTGGTCTTCACATCAAAGCCGTCCATCTCCACCAGGAGCTGGTTCAGGGTCTGTTCCCGCTCGTCATTACCGCCGCCGATGCCGGCACCACGGTGACGGCCGACGGCGTCGATCTCGTCAACGAAGATAATGGCCGGTGAGTTGGCTTTGGCCTGTTCGAAGAGGTCACGGACGCGGCTGGCGCCGACGCCAACGAACATCTCGACAAAGTCCGAGCCGGAAATTGAGTAGAACGGGACCCCAGCCTCACCGGCAACGGCGCGGGCCAGCAGGGTCTTACCGGTTCCGGGAGGACCGTAGAGCAGCACACCCTTGGGGATCTTGGCACCAACCGCCTGGAACTTCTGCGGCTGCTGTAGGAATTCCTTGATTTCGTGCAGTTCCTCAACGGCTTCATCGGCACCGGCCACATCGGCGAAAGTCACCTGCGGCATGTCCTTGGAAAGCAGCTTCGCCTTGGACTTGCCGAACTGCATGACCTTGGAGCCGCCGCCCTGCATCCGGGAGACCAGGAACCAGAAGATGGCACCGATCACGATGATCGGCAGCACCAGGGAGAGGAAGCTACCCAGGAAATTGTTCTGCACCGGTTGATCATCGTACTTATCGACCTTGGCGCTATCCAGATCGCTGATCACGTCTTTGATCCGGTCCTGGACCACAAAGAACTGCACGTTTTTGCCCAGGTTCTGATTGTCCTGGTTGTAATCGTCCTTGAGTGTCAGATCGACTCGACCCTCTGCATAGACCTTGGCGGACTGAACTTTGCTATCGGAGATCAGGGACATTCCAACGGAAGTGTCTACCCGAGCCGAACCGCCTGAGTTGAGCAGGGAGAACCCCAGAATCGCCAGGATAACGACGACCACGATCCATACGAGGGGGCCCTTGAGGACTTTTTTGATATCCATGTGTTCGGGGAACCGGCCCCGTCCTTCCTACTGCGTTCTTCGGCTTAAAAGCTCTACTAACTTATCTACCGTCCGCCAACATTCACGCATAACGGACCCACGAAGTTCCCTTCGATTCTGTCATGTTCCCTCAGAGCAGAACCTTTCCGGAATCTTCCCGCTTTTCTCCCATCCCCTCCCGGCATCCGTTTCCCCTTTATGCACCCGTACTACGGGGCGCTTTTGGGGGAAACGGGTGCCGATTCCGGCGGGGGTGGATTTCGGTGTGGATGCGGACGTCGATGTCGGTGCGAACCCGTGTCCCTGAGTTGTCCACATTCCGATACAAATTCTTAGTTCGGACTGCAAATCAGCGGTTCGGGCTGCAAGGCTCGGAAGATGACGGACGGAACAATGATCTTCAGCTCCGAGCTAGCCCGGCTGGGCCACGATTCGCGTGAGCTTGCCCGCCGGACACGTCGCGGTGAGTTGGTGAGAGTGCGCCGTGGCGCATATGTCAGCGCGAACACCTGGCAATCCGCCGGGGCTAGGCAAAGACATGGCCTCCGGGCCCAGGCTTACGCGGGTTCAACCATCAACCGACCGGTTTTCGCCCTGCACAGTGCAGCCCTCCTCTGGGGGCTGCCTTTGCTGCGCTGCCCGGAGCAAGTCACGGTGCTAACCGAGGACGACGGCGGCGGCCGCTCGCGTCATGGCATTCAGAAACATCGTGGCAGCCTGCGCAGGCAGATCAGCTCGACGGGGAACTGGCTGTGCACGGATAAAGCCAGAAGCACAGTGGAACTTGCCTCGATGCTTCCCTTTTCGCAGAGTCTGGCCATCGCCGATGCTGCGCTCCGAGCAGGACCGGAGGCTGCCGGAACCTGGAACTCTGCCGAGCCACTGGGCGAGGCTTGCTCGGCAACCGAGTTGCAGACCGCCGTCGCACATTTGCCGTCCTTCGCCGCACGGCGGCGGGCCGAAGCTGCGATTCGTCTGGCCTCCCCGCTAGCTGAGTCAATGGGTGAATCGCTGAGTCGCGGCCAAATGCACTTACTGAAAGCTCCCATCCCGCAGCTACAGTGCAGCTTTATTCTGCCGTCCGGGAAGCTGGCCAGGCCGGATTTCTACTGGGAAAATCTAGGACTGATGGGCGAGTTCGATGGGCGGCAGAAGTATCTCCGCTCGGATTGGCAGCGGGGTACGAGTGTGGAAGAACGAGTGCTGGCGGAAAAGCATCGCGAGGATGGCCTACGGAGTTTAGGGCTGCGAGTGGTCCGCTGGACCTGGGCCGAGATGATGGACCTCAGCGAGTTTCACCGAATTCTGACTCAAGCCGGGGTTTTCGAATATTCGGCACCCGCTCCCCCTTTAGGCAGCCGAAATTACGGGCGCATTTAAGGGAAACGGGTGCCGAAAAGCGAGCGGAAATCCGAAACGTGAAAAACGAAGAACTACTCGTAAACGTGCGGAGCCAAGGTCCCGACGAAATCCAGATTGCGGTACTTCTCGGCGAAGTCCAGGCCGTAACCCACCACAAACTCGTTCGGGATCTCGTAGCCAACGTACTTGACGTCGATCTCTACCTTGGCGGCGTCCGGCTTGCGCAGCAGGGTACAGATCTCCACGCTTGCGGGGCCGCGGGATTGCAGGTTGGCACGTAGCCAGGAGAGCGTCAGACCGGAGTCGATGATGTCCTCAACGATGAGCACATGCTTGCCCATCAAATCTGTCTCCAGATCCTTCAGAATCCGCACCACACCCGAGGACTGGGTGCCCGAGCCATAGGAGGAAACCGCCATCCAGTCCATCGTGACATGGCTGTGTAGCGCACGCGCCAGATCCGCCATCACCATCACGGCACCCTTGAGCACCCCGACAATCAGCAGGTCGCGGCCGGCATAGTCGGCATCGATCTGGGCGGCCAGCTCAGCAACCCGGGCTTGAATCTGATCCTTGCTGTACAGAACGTGTTTGAGGTCCGCCTCGACGTCGCGTGAATCCACGATGCTCCTGATGTTTATTGATTGCTGGGGTTGGTTCTCATCACTAGCTTCCCACACCCGCCGGGCTGCTTTGAATCTCGCTTCGAATCCAGCTTCGAATCCAGCGCCCGCTCGGAACGAGACTGGCGATAGACACTCACCTTGCCGGAAAGCTGCACCGGACCGGCCGAGCCCCGCCTACGCAGCAGCGCTTCGGCGGCTTGAAGCCGCTCAAAGCTTGGTCCAGCACCGCCCAAGGCGACGACGGCGAGTGCCAATACGCGCTGCCGAACCGCCGGGTGCAACTGGGCCAGGCCCGACTCCGAGAGAAAAAGCTCAGCGCCGTCGGAGGAGACTTCGGATAGCTCCCGATACGCCTCTCGGGCCAGCTGATCGAGATAATCGGCGTCCTGGCTCAGGATGCTGGCCGAACGAAAAAGCGACTCCGCTACACCAGGCCCCAGCTCCTGCTCCAACATTGGGAGCACCCGATGCCGAACTCTGGAGCGAGTAAAGCCCGGATCGGCATTACTCGGATCATGCCAGGGCTCTAAGCCTTCGCGCTGACAGATCGTTACGGTTTCTGCACGACGCAAGGATAAGAAGGGGCGTAAATATAGCGATCCGCCCGCCCCTAAACGTGAGGCGGGCATTCCCCCCAGGGAACGCGTCCCGGAGCCACGAGCCAGGCCGAGCAGAACCTGTTCAGCCTGATCATCCAGGGTGTGTCCGAGTAAAACCGCTGCCGCCTGATATTTCTCCGCCGCGGCGTCCAAGGCCGCGTAGCGCGCCTGCCGGGCGGCCGCCTCCGGCCCTGAACCGGAGCCAACTTGAACCGTGCGGACCTCAACGGGAGCTAAGCCCAGTCCTTTCAGCAGATCAGCGGTGCGCTGCGCCACCTCGGCGCTGCCCTCTTGCAGGCCATGGTCCACCACCACGGCCCCGACTCGCCAGCTGCCACGACGGGCGAAAAAAGCCGCCACCGAAGCGAGCGCCAAGGAGTCCGGCCCGCCGCTGCAGGCCACCAAAAGCAAACCGCCCGGCTGAACCTTTTCCAGAGCAACCTGAAGCAGATTCCGAGCCTTACCAATCGTCGGGTTCAGCCGGTGCCGCCGAGGTGAGGCTCCGAATCTCGGGTCGGGGACGCCGTCGGACATCTTCTAAAGGCCCATCCTGTGCACCCAGTCACTGGGCTGGTGAATCTCGGACTCGGTGGGCAGGTGCTCCGCGGAGGTCCAGACCGCGTTGAAACCTGCCATCCCCACTTGGGCCACCACGGCTCGGACGAAGCGGGCGCCGTCGGTGTACTGCCGCATTTTCGCATCGAGTCCCAGCAGGTTGCGGATGAATTTCTCTATTGCACCACGGTCCTTGCCCCGCGAGTTGAAGCGCTGCCGGATGGTCTTCACGGTTGGCACAATCGAGGTGTCCACCGCATCCATCACCACATTGGCGTGTCCTTCGAGCAGGCTCATGACGGCGGTGAGGTGGGAGAGCGCGGCCTTCTCGTCCGGGTCCTGAAGCAGTTCCAATAAGCCCCCGCGGGACGAATCCCCCGCACCGGAGCCGCCCGGAAGCCCCTTCACGGCGGAGCTGATTCGTTCGCCCAGGGTGTCGATATTTCCCAGCAGTAGGCCGCTGAGTTTGTCTACTTCGCTGAGCATGTGGTCGCGCAGCCAGGGCGCTGCCGCGAACTGCACCCGGTGGGTTTGCTCGTGCAGGCACACCCAGAGCCGGAAGTCCGATGTGTCCACGCCAAGCTCACGTTCGGTGGAAATAATATTGGGCGCCACCAGCAGCAAACGGCCCGCCGAGGGAATCTGAGAGTCACTAGCCAAAGCAGCAAAGGGATCGTACTGACCCAGCACCTTAGAGGAGAGGAAAGCCAGCACGGCCCCGAGCTGGGCGCCGGTGACGGTGCCGCTGATCGAGCGAGCCACCGGCTTGAGGGCGTTCTGACTACGGGCTTTTTCCTCGACTCGAGCCAGCGTGGACGCCAGCATCACCGAGAACCCCTGGGTATTGGCTTTTGCCCAGGAGGCGCGGTCCACAATGAGCACCTGTGAATCGCGAAGATCCGCTGCCGCGTCCAGGCCGGTGATGCTGTGTACATAGGGCACCGATTTATCGGCCATCGCGCGCAGATCAGCAACTGCCGCGCCAATTTCCCTGCTGCTCAGGCTCGGCCCCGCCGGAGCCAGCTTCGCCGCCGTCGATGCTGCCAGGTCCCAATTGATCAGTGTGCTCATCAGCACATCACATCACAGAAGGCTGGGAAAGGGGTCGAAATTCCGCTCTACGCTTGATCCGGACGGAATCCAGATCGAGTCCAAAATCAGTCGAAACAGCTACTCAGCGGCAGCCGCAACCGGCTAAAACAGCCGCCGATTTATCCAACACCGGCTGAGCCGTCAACGGACCACCGTTGAGGTCATTGGCCATAAAGGAGAACACCAATAAACGCCCATCCCGGTCCACGACGTAGCCGGAAAGGGTCAGCACGGTATTGAGGGTGCCAGTTTTGGCACGCACCAACCCGGCCCCGTCCGCCGTCGTCGGATTGTTGTAGCGACCGCTCAAGGTGCCGGTCAGTCCGGCAATGGGCAGCCCGTTCAAGGCGGAGTGCAGGCTTGGGTCCGGATCGGTGGTCATCACGTGGATCACCTGGCTGAGCTGGGCGGCACTGATCCGGTCCTTAATGGCCAGGCCACAGTTATCGACTAATTCCAGTCCCTCGGTATCAATGCCCAGGGCTTTCACGGTCTCTTGGGTTGTGCTGATCGCCGAGGTGAAGTCCCCGGCCTTGCCCTGCTTCACGGCGGCCATCCGGGCCAGTACCTCGGCCAAGTAATTATCGGAGTTCGCCAACATGTAATTGACCTGCTCGGCCACCGTGGCGGAATCGACCTTCGCCAATTCCTTCGCGTCCCCGGTGCTGCCCGCACTCGGGGTCGAGTTATCCGATTCCAGCCGGGTCACCTCATCGGCAACCTTCACCCCTTGTTTGGCCAGCGCGGCACTAAAGGCCTGGCCGACGGCGAGCGCTGAGTCCTGCGGTCGGCCAGCCGCGCTGCCTGCCTCCGGCTGAGCTGCATTGAGGGCCATCGGATAGATCGGTGCGATCTGCCCGGCGGCAACATCCTCAGCCTGCCATTCCGGACTCAACGCCGGCCCACTGAACATCGAGTCATCCACCACGATGCTGACCGGCCCGGAAACTGAGCCGAGCGCTTTGGCGGTGAGCTGTGCCAGGCTGAGCAGTCCAGCCCGGCCATTCACGAGGTCGGCATCCGAGGACCCGCTGCTGAGCAGCACATCTCCACCGGCTTGCAGGATCAATTCGTTCGGCTGGGAGCCACGCAGCACCTTAGTACTGAATCGGGTTTCGGTGCCCAGGTTCTTCAGCGCGCTCATCGCGGTGAGCAACTTCAAATTAGAGCCCGGAATGACCGGCAGATCCGCATTGCGGCTGTAGAGCACTTCTTTACTCTGCGCATCCATCACCTGACCGGTAAAACTTCCGGCCGGGGAGTTGAGATTGGCTTCAAGGAGCGTGCTGAGCTGAGCGGCATTGGGTTGCGGGGCGTCTTGGCTCAGATTGCCGATCGCCGTGACCTGACTCAACGAACTCGGCGGCTGCTGTGCAGCGGGGAGCGGACTTTCGGTCTTGACCGGGGCCAGAAACGCAGGTGCGGCATTGATTCCGGCCGGAACAGCGAGCGCGGCAAGCGCCACCGTGAGCAGTCCGGCCTGCAGGAGGCGGGCTGTTCGACTCATACTTTTCTTCTCCGGCCTGTTCTGGCTTCTTTTAGCTTGTATTTTTCAGCTGTGCTGAGCACTTGTATCCTCAATACTAGACGGAGCTACACTCGCAAATCCCACTTATAAGGAGCCTCCATGAAGCATGACGTTACGATCGAGATCCCCCGCGGCTCGCGGGTCAAATACGAAGTTGATCACGAAACCGGACGAATCCGGCTTGATCGGGTGCTCTTCACCGCCATGCAGTACCCAACGCACTACGGTTTCTTCGATAACACCCTGGGCGAGGATGGCGACCCCTTGGATGCCCTCGTGCTGCTGCAGGAATATGACTTGCAGTCCGGCATTGTGCTGGAAGCCCGCCCGATCGCGGTGTTCAATATGACCGACGACGGCGGTGGCGACGCCAAGGTGCTCTGCGTGCTGGCAGATGCTCGCTATGATCACATCCAGGAGCTCTCCGATGTGAATGAATTCCTAGTCAAGGAGATTGAGCACTTCTTCACGCACTACAAGGATCTGGAGCCGGGCAAGTGGGTCAAGGCCGAGGGTTGGGCGGATAAGGCAGCCGCCGAGGCCGAATTGGAAGCCTCAATCAAGCGTTACGCGGAGAACTCGCACTAAATCCTTTGCAAGGCTCTTTGCCGAGCCTCGCCGCTGTCTATGGGAATCTCCCATAGCCAGCGGCGTTTAAGCATCAACCTGGCTCGCTGAGCGCTAGACCAGGCTTCGCAAAACCTGGGCTGCGCCGTCGTCGTAGACCGAAGCGGTGACCTCGCCCGCGGCCTGCTGGACTTCCAGCGGAGCCTGTCCCATCGCTACGCCGCGACCAGCCCATTGGAGCATTTGCAGGTCATTGAACCCATCGCCGACGGCGACTGTTGCCTCCGGTGCCACCTTCAGTTCGGTGCGCAACTGTTCCAAAGCGGTTGCCTTAGTCACCCCGGCCGCAGCGATATCCAACCAGGAGGACCAACCCACTGAATAAGCCACTCCGTGCAGTCCGACTGCCGCAATCGCCATTTCAAACTCTTGCAGAGGTATTTCGGCGCTGTGCACCACCACGCGGACCGCCTCGGTATCCAGGAGCTCCTCAAAATCGACGCTCCGAGCCTCAATGCCGAAGCTGGCATCTTGAAAACTCCGGGTGGAGAGGAATTCGCCTTGAGCGCTCTCCAGCGCATACATGGCTTCCGGCAGGCGGCTGCGCAGTGCGATCAGCGCATTGCGTGGGGAGAAGGTCTCGCGCCGAATCACCTCGAAGCCCTCGGGCAGTGCCGGATCGAGTCTCAGCGTGACGCCACCATTGCAGCACACCCCGAAACCGTATTGCAGGCCAATCTGCTGGATCACCGGCAAGGTGGCACCCAGGGAGCGACCGGTGGCGATTATCACCTGATGTCCGGCGGCCACTACCTCACGGGCGGCCTCCCGGACTGCGTCGCTCATCGCGCCGTCGTGGTCGACCAGGGTGCCGTCCACATCGAGAGCCACCATCTTTTGTTCATCTTTGCTCTGGTCATCGATGCCAGAGACTGAATATTCAGTCTGTAATGTCATATCTCCAGTGAAGCAGATTCCGGCCAGCACGCCTAGAACCGCGGCGGCACCACTGGTGAACAGGGGGTGAATATTCACAAGCAATCCACACTGTGAATGTTTACCTAAGGAATGTTTACCTAACTAGTTCGAGCTTCGCCAAGCCACCCAAATAAGGCCGAAGCGCCTCCGGTACGTTCACCGAGCCATCGGGGTTCTGGTGGTTTTCCAGGATTGCCACGATCCAGCGATCGGTGGCCAGGGTCCCGTTCAGGGTGGCGACCGCCCGGGTGCCGCGTGATTCCTCCCCCGGAATGCGTTCCCGGATATTCAGCCGTCGCGCCTGGTAACCGGTGCAGTTGGAGGTGGAGGTCAGCTCGCGGAACTGGCCTTGGCTGGGCACCCAGGCTTCGCAGTCGAATTTGCGTGCCGCGGAATTACCCAGGTCACCGGCGGCGGTATCAATCACCCGGTAGCAGATATCCAGCTTGGCCAGCATCTCCTCCTCCCAGGCAAGCAGGCGGGCGTGCTCCGCCTCGGCCTCTTCGAGCGGCACATAGCTGAACATTTCCAGCTTGTTGAATTGGTGCACCCTGATGATGCCGCGGGTGTCCTTGCCTGCAGATCCGGCTTCTCGCCGGTAACAGGAGGACCAGCCGGCATAGCGCAGCGGTCCGGCCGAAAGGTCAATGATCTCATCGCTGTGGTACCCGGCAAGCGCAACCTCCGAGGTGCCCACCAGATAGAGGTCGTCCTTTTCTAGGCGGTAAATCTCATCATCGTGCTTTACGTCGAAGCCTGTTCCGGCCATCGTCTCCGGTCGGACCAGCGTTGGGGTGATCATCGGTATGAAGCCATTGGCCAACGCTTGGTCCAAGCCCATGTTCATCAGGGCGATCTCTAAACGAGCCACTTGCCCTTTGAGGAAGGCGAAGCGGGCGCCGGAAACTTTGGCTCCGCGCTCCATATCGATGCCGCCGATCAGCTCACCAATTTCTAGATGATCGCGTGGTTCGAAGCCTGCGGCAGCAAAATCGCGCGGCTTCCCGACGGTTTTGAGCACCACAAACTCGTCTTCGCCTCCGGCCGGAATCCCGTCCATGATCAGATTGGGGAAGGTGCGGAGCAGTTCGTCCTGTTCCGCCTGCGCGGCATCGGCGGCCGCCGAGGTTTCCTTGACCCGGAGCGCCAGCTCCTTCACCTGGGCCAGCAATTGCTGTTTTTCCTCGCCCTGCGCAGCCGCCACCTTCTTGCCAAAGGCGTTCTGCTCGGCGCGCAAGGCCTCATAAGAGGTAATGGCGCTCTTTCGAGCAGCGTCCGCGGAGATCATCCTGTCCACCTGGGATTCATCGGCTCCGCGTGCTCGCTGGCTGGCCCGATACTTTTCCGGATTTTCATTGAGGTCTTTGACATCGATCACCCGTCAAGCCTATCTCCCGAGAGGCCCAAGTCGAGCGAGCCGGGCTGGGCATAAGAGATAGGCGTTATGCAACCGCGGCTAACGGCTAAGGTTGAGGAACTATGGATGTCTGGCTCTGGATTCTGCTGATCGCTTTAGCGGCCGCGGTACTGTTCCTACTCAGCTGGCGCGGCGTTCGGAAATTACGCCAAAAACACACCCGAAGCGCGGTCGGCGGGCAGAGTCATCCGAGTCCGCAGGGTTCGCAAAAGGTCGCGGTGATCATTAACCCGGTGAAGGCGCTAGCCGAACAGACCGAGTCCCGAATCCGAGCGGCCGTTGCGCTGGCTGGTTGGCCCGATCCCTTGTTCCTGGAAACTACAGTCCAAGACCCTGGCCACTCGCAGGCACGCCGCGCGCTGGATTGGGGAGCCGACGTCGTCGTGGTGGGTGGCGGTGACGGCACCGTGCGGGTGGTCGCGGGGGTACTCAAGCACAGCGAGGTGGCGATGGGATTGGTCCCGCTCGGCACCGGTAACCTACTGGCCCGAAATCTGAGCTTGGACGTCAATGATCTGGACGGCGCGGTACAGGCCGCGCTATTCGGTGCGCAGCGCCGGGTGGATACCGCCACAATGGACCTAGAGAACTCGGTTTCCGGGGCGCAATCAAGCCACACTTTCCTGGTCATCGCCGGGCTTGGTATGGATGCCGAGGTGCTCGGTGACACCAATGATGAACTCAAGAAATCGGTGGGCTGGCTGGCTTACAGCGAAGCCGGAGTGCGGCATCTGCCGGGCCGCCGGAAGAAGGTCAGCATTGCCCTAGATGGAGAACCAGCGCAGCAGCGCAAGGTACGTTCGGTGCTATTCGCCAACTGCGGTTTATTGCCGGGCGGGATAGATTTCATCCCGGGAGCTTTGATTGACGACGGCGTCCTGGACGTTGTGGTGATGAGCCCGCGGAGCGCTCTGGGCTGGCTCGCATTGGGTGTAAAGATCGTCTTCCAGCACAATCGCAGCCTGCCGATGATCGATTTCTATCGCTCGCAGAAGGTGGTGCTGCGCACGGCCGTGCCACAGGAGACCCAAGTGGACGGCGATCCGGCCGGTCAGGCCACCAAGGTCACCGTTTCGGTGGAGCCACAGGCGCTGCTGATCCGGGTTGGAGCCTAAGCTTCTTTATCGTCTTCTTTAGCTTGGACTTCCCGGGCCTGGGCTTGCTCGCGAATCAACACTTCTTCTTCGTTGAAACGCAGATCGTTGGCTTCATCGGCCACATCTCCCACCGCGTCATAATCCAACTCCGGATCGTAGCTCGCGCCCGGGTTGACGATGGTTCCATCGCTATTGCTATCGGTCATCGGATCCTCCTGAAAAAGTACTTGCTGCAAAGCATAGGTCTTAAGTGTCAAAGCACTTCACTCTGGCTGCGCGCCGCGCAACTCGGCCAGCCAACGCTGCGCCGATTCAAAGGCTCGGTCCGTGGTGTGCTCGGGAATCAACGGGTACTGGGCATCGGCCCGGGGGTATGAGCCCATGAAGCGCAGGTGCGGGCTAATCCGGTGCAGCGCTCCGAGCGCATCGGCCATCCGGGCATCCGCCAGATGCCCCTCGGCGTCAATACTAAAGAAATAGTGGCCCAGGAACTGGCCGGTCGGCCTGGATTCGATCCGGCTCAGGTTGACTCCCCTGGTGGCGAATTGGTCCAGGATCTCCATCAGGGCACCCGGTCTGTCTTCGGGGAGCGGAATGGCCACCGTGGTCTTATCCGATCCGGTGGGAGCCGGAAGCACACCGGGCCGCGCAATCAGCACGAAGCGGGTCACCGCACCTGCGTTATCCTCAATGGCTTCAGCAAGAATGTTCAAGCCAAGCTGCTCCGCCACCAGCTTGGCGCAAATCGCCGCTTGATAAGCCGGGGTTTCGGAGAGCAGCTCGTGAGCGGCCGCCGCCGTGGAGGTAGCCGGAACATATTCTGCTTGGGGAATGTTCTTTTCCAGCCAGCCTCTGGTCTGCGCCCAGGCGTGCGGATGGGTACCCACTCGGCTTACCGATTCTCGCTGCACCCCGGCGGGAGCGGCCAGCACAAAGCTCACCGGAACGATTGCTTCACGAATAATCCGCAGTTCCTGGCCGGTAGCAATGGCGTCCAGGGTGGCGGAAACGCCGCCCTCGATGGAGTTCTCGATCGGCAACATGGCCGCATCGACTTCTCCGCTGCGGATCATCGACAGAGCCATTTCAGCACTACTGGAAGGCACCCGGCGGGCCCGCTCGGCACCGGGGACCTGCAAAAGAGCCGCCTCGGTAAAGGTGCCGCTGGGACCTAAATAGGTATAAGAAGAGCTAGCAGAGTCCATCGTTACATTCCTGTTCCAGAATACTTTCGAGTCGGGGTCTAGCGCACCTGGGGTGGCTGCCCATTCTCAGAGACCATCGGCTTCTCGGCATCCTGCCAAGCGCCCATGCCACCGGCCACGTTGAAGGCAGAATAGCCCTGGGCAATCAGCCATTGCACGGCCCGGAAGGATCGGCCCCCGGTGCGGCAGATAACGTAAAGATCCTCGTCCGGATCCAATTCCTCAAAACGCAGCGGCAGTTCGTCGAGAGGTAAGTGCACCGCACCGGCGATGTGCCCCTCATCCCATTCGTATTGTTCACGGACATCGAGGATGGTGACCTGTTCGGTCAGTTGCTCGATCGGCACGCTTTCGAACTCGTTCATTCTGCAGGCCTTCCGGCTCGTGGGCGGTTGCTCTGCCCCCAGCCTATAGTGGGGGAATGCCTGCGAAAGAACCCACTATTCTGGCCACCTCGGGTGGCGTCCGCCCCGGCCACCGCAGCCGAGTTGAGTTCAACTCCCTGCTGCACCACGCCGTCGAACTTTCCGGAGTGAGCGGCCGGGCTCCCCGGCTGAGCCACCTCGGCACCGCTTCCGGCGATCAGCGCTGGTGGGCGGGAGAACTGAACGAAGCCGCCGGAGTAGCTGGTTTCCAGTTGAGTCATTTGAATCTCTTCACGATGCCCAGCGTTGACGATATTGAGGCTTATCTGCTGGAACAGGACGTGATCTGGGTGGGCGGCGGCTCGGTGGTCAACTTACTTGCAGTTTGGCGGGCACACGGCTTAAACGACATCCTGCACCGCGTGTGGCAAGCCGGGGTGGTACTCAGCGGGGTATCCGCGGGTTCCATCTGCTGGTTTCAGGGTGGCGCCACAGATTCCTTTGGTCCGCACTTGCGCGGCGTCAATGATGCCCTCGGATTCCTGCCCTACGGCAATGGCGTGCATTACGATTCCGAGGCGGAGCGAAGGCCGCTGATTCATCAGCTGGTAGCCGCCGGAGAGCTTCCCGAGACGCATTGCACGGACGACGGCGTTGGCTTGGTTTATCGAGGGACGGAACTGATCGAGGCGGTTTCGGAGGTCGCCGGGAAGGGTGCTTATCGGGTTACCCGGAACGGTAATTCGGTGCTTGAGGAGCGACTGGAACCCCGCTTTCTGGGCTGAACTTCGCGGCCTTCCCGACCGCCTCTCGGTGTGACAGGGCTGAGCGAGAGTGCCAGAATGGTCTAAATGAGTCAAAGCAGCACGCTTGCCCCGGAGACCGAAACCGGCCAGGGCAAAACCTTCCTGGGCCATCCATTACCGCTTTTCAACCTGTTCAGCATAGAACTCTGGGAACGATTTTCGTTCTACGGAATGCAGGCCATTCTGGCCTACTACATGTACTACTCCGTCTCGAACGGCGGGCTGGGGCTGGACCAGGAAATGGCTGTTGGCCTAGTGGGCGCTTACGGCGGCGGGGTCTACCTTTCCACCATTCTGGGTGCTTGGGTAGCCGACCGGCTCTTCGGCTCGGAGCGAGTGCTCTTCTATAGCGCGGTAATGATCATGGCCGGTCATATTGCCCTGGCGCTGCTTCCCGGCGCACTGGGTTTGGCCGTCGGCTTGATCTTGGTGGCGATTGGTTCGGGCGGCTTGAAGGCTAATGCCACCTCCATTGTCGGCAGCCTGTATCGGGAGAACGACGGACGACGAGATGCCGGTTTCTCTATTTTCTACATGGGCATCAATATCGGCGCCTTCGTGGGACCGTTGATCACCGGCTGGCTGCAAACCGAGATCGGTTTCCACTGGGGTTTCGGCGCAGCGGCGGTGGGGATGGCGCTAGGCCTGATTCAGTACGGTCTCACCCGGAAGCTGCTGCCCGCCGAGGCGCGAGTGGTACCCAATCCGCTGCCGCCCCAGCGGCGCGGCCTGATGGCAGGCATCGCAGTAACCGCGGTAATACTCATTGCCTTGGCCGTGCTGCTCGGGCTGATCACGGCGCAGAACCTCAAATGGGTCGTGGTCGGCGTGGTGCTGATCGCTGCCATTAGCTACTTCTGGGTAATCCTCAGTAGCAAAAAGGTCAGTAGCACCGAGCGAAGCCGGGTTTACGCCTTCATCCCGCTGTTCATCGCCAGTTCCGCGTTCTGGTCGCTCTACCAGCAGCAATTCACCGTATTACCTGTTTACGCCGAGCAGCGTCTTGACCTCAACCTGTTCGGCTGGCAGATTCCGGCCGCCTGGGTACAGTCGATCAATCCGATCTTCATCATTATTTTCGCCGGCGTCTTCGCGGTGATCTGGACCAAACTCGGTTCCCGGCAGCCCAGCTCGCCCACCAAGTTCAGCATTTCATTGCTGGTGATGGGAGTGGCTTTTCTTTGCTTCATGCCGCTCTCGGCGTTAGCCCCGGTGCCCTTGCTGGCTATCGTCGGCATTTTGTTGCTGTTCACCGTGGCCGAGTTAATGACCTCACCCGTGGGACTTTCGCTGGCTACCAAGCTGGCCCCGAAGGCCTTCCACACCCAGATGGTTGCGCTGTTCTTCCTCTCGGTTTCGCTCGGTAGCACCATGTCCGGCGTGCTAGCCGGGTATTACGACCCGAACAACGAGCTCCCCTATTTCGGCATTATCGGCGGTCTTGCCGTGGTGCTGGGCATTGCCCTGGCACTGTGTGGCAAGCCGATCCGCCGCTTAATGGCCGGAGTGCACTGAGCCTCCGGGCTAGCCCTGACTTAGTGCACTCCGGTCGCAGAAACTTTAGTTGTAGTTGGACGAGTAATTCGCCGCCGCGATAAAGCCGATAATCATGAAAATGAACACCAGACCCCAGATCAAAAGGGAGAGGTAGTTCAGCACCAAACCGGCGATGGCGAAACCTTTGCCCTGCGGCTGTTCCTTGCTCCAGCCCATATGGGAAACTATGACGCCTGCGATCTGCGGCAGGATGAAGATACCGAAACCAACGATGCTGGCAATACCCAGAATCATCCCGGTCAGACTCAGGCCCTTAGGCCCTGAGTCCGCATAGACCATGGGCTGCATAGGGTAACTGGGATTGCTGTAATAGCCCTGCTGCGGGTAGGGCTGTTGTCCGTAGGGTTGCTGCATCGGGGGCTGATTCTGCCCCTGAAAAGCTCCGGGATATCCCGACGGCGGCTGCTGACCAGGCGCGCCCGGATACTGCTGCGGGGGCTGCTGTCCATAACCGTTAACCGGCTGCGGAGGTTGGAAGGGCTGTTCGGGCTGATTGGACATGATGGCCTCAAATGAATCGGGTGCGAGTGCCCTCAATATTATGTGATTTTTGGCGAATTGCACCCAAAGAGCGAAATGCTCCGGATTCACTACGTCATGCTTGTGCACATCGGTATCGCAGACCCTGGCATTCTGGCATGCTAGAACCATGGCAAGCCGAGCGGGCACTGTTGCCCTACCCTCCGACCTGGTCGACCTCACCGCGTTACTGGACGCGTACTACGATCTGCGGCCCGACCCCAGTAACCCCGATCAACGGGTTGTTTTTGGCACCTCCGGGCATCGCGGCAGCAGTCTCAAAACCTCGTTCAACGAGAACCACATTCTGGCCACCACTCAGGCCATCGTGGAATATCGACGCGGCCAGGGCATTACCGGGCCTTTGTTCCTGGCAAAGGACACGCACGCGCTTTCCGAACCGGCGCAGAACACCGCCCTCGAGGTGCTGGCTGCAAACCAGGTCACCGTATTGATCGACGCCCGGCACGGTTTCACTCCGACGCCCGCGCTCAGCCACGCGATCCTGAGCTACAACTACAGCGAGCAGCAACATTCAGACCAGGCCGACGGTATCGTCGTCACTCCCTCACATAATCCGCCGGGCGACGGCGGCTTTAAGTACAATCCCCCGCATGGTGGACCGGCGGATAGTGAGGCTACTACCTGGATTGCCAATCGAGCCAATGAGTTACTTGAGGCCAAGCTCTCCGGGGTACGGAGATTGCCGCTCACCGAGGCGCTTCAGAAAGCCGGCAGCTTCGATTTCCTCTCCAGCTATGTCGATGCGCTGCCGCAGGTATTGGACCTGGAAGCGATCCGTTCGGCAGGCGTCCGAATCGGTGCCGACCCGATGGGCGGAGCCTCCGTTGACTATTGGGGAGAGATTGCCGAACGGCACAATCTGAACCTGACGGTGGTCAATCCGACCATTGACCCGCAGTGGGCCTTTATGACCCTGGACTGGGACGAAAAGATCCGGATGGACTGTTCCTCGCCCTTCGCGATGGCCTCGCTCATTGCGAAGGCCGCGGACTATGACATCGCGACCGGCAACGATGCGGATTCCGACCGGCACGGCATCGTCACCCCTGACGCAGGATTGATGAATCCGAATCACTATTTGGCGGTGGCCATTCAGTATCTCTACACACACCGGCCGGAATGGCCCTCCAACGCCAGCGTGGGCAAAACTCTGGTTTCCTCCTCGATTATTGACCGGGTAGCCGCGGAGCTGGGACGCGAGCTGGTGGAAGTACCGGTGGGGTTCAAATGGTTTGTTCCCGGTTTACTCTCCGGCCAGGGCGTTTTTGGTGGCGAGGAGTCCGCTGGTGCCTCCTTTGTACGCCGCAATGGCAAGGTGTGGACCACCGATAAGGACGGCCTGCTGCTAGCCCTGCTGGCTTCGGAGATCACCGCCGTCACCGGGGCTTCCCCTTCCGAGCATTACGCGAGGCTGACCGAAAAGTTCGGGGCGCCGTCATACGCCCGAATCGACGCGGCAGCCAACCGGGAGCAGAAAGCAGCACTGGCCAAACTCTCCGCGAAAGACGTCACGGCAACCGAACTGGCCGGTGAGTCGATCACCGCGAAACTCACCGAGGCTCCGGGCAATGGCGCGGCGATTGGCGGCCTCAAGGTGACCACCGAGAACGCTTGGTTCGCGGCTAGGCCCTCCGGCACCGAGGACGTCTACAAGATTTATGCGGAGTCCTTCAAAGGACCAGAACATCTCAAGCAGGTGCAGGAAGAAGCCAAGGCCTTGGTGGATGGCGTGATTTCCTAGGCGTGCACCTCATGTTCGTGCTCGTTGTGCGCTTCCGGCTCTAGCTGGAAGGTTGAGTGCTCGATGCTGACTTGGAAGTGCTCGGCCACGCAGCGCTGCAATTGATCGAGCATCTGCGGCGTGTGTCCGTCCCGGAAACAACCATCCGCCACCACCACATGAGCGGTGAGCACCGGCAGGCCGGTGGCGATCTGGGTGACATGCAGATCGTGTACGTCCAGAACGTGTGGCACGTCCAGGATGTGCTGCCGCAGCTCGGCGACATCGAGGCCTTTCGGGGTGGCCTCAAGGAGCACGTTGACGGTCTCCCAAAGTAGTTTGAGGGTTCGCGGCAGGATCATCAGGCCGATCAGCATGGCCACCAAGGCATCTGCCTGAACAAAACCCGTGGTGTAAATGATGATCGCCGCCACGATCACAGCAAGCGAGCCCAGGGCGTCGCCCAGCACTTCGAGGAAGGCGGCTCGCATATTGAAGTTGGCTCCGCGCCCCGCGGAGAGCACCCAGAGTGCCAGTAGATTGCCAAGCAGGCCAATCACTCCAAAGACCACCATCTCAACACTGGCTACCTCGGTGGGGTTCACCAGCCTTTGGATGCCTTCGACCAGCACGAAAAGCCCCACCCCAAGCAGCAACGCCGCCTGCGCCGTGGCGGCCAGGACCTCGGCGCGAGCAAAGCCCCAGCTACGTTTATCCGAAGCTGGGCGAGCACTCAGCCAGGCAGCCTCCAGCGCCATCGCCAGCCCGCCGGCGTCGGTGAGTACGTGGGCCGAATCGAAGAGTAGGGCCAGCGAGCCGGTTACCACCGAGCCAACCACCTGCGCCAAAAAGACAGCCAAGGTGATACCGAGCGCTATGACTATCCGCTTCCGGTGTGCCCCACCGGCCGCGCCATGATCGTGCTGATGTCCACCCATGCTCCAATAGTACATCAATTCATGTATCCATAAAGAGGTGAATTAAATGATAACTGTATTCATTCTCAGCTGTATCGTTGGACCATGGAGAAAATCACCAAAGGCGCCGTGCTGGCCAGATTCGGCTACGCCCTCTCCGATGCCACCCGAGCCCGCATCCTGATGATCCTGGTGGAGGCTCCCGCCTACCCCTCGGACCTCGCTGAGGAGCTGGGAGTTTCTCGGCAGAGCATCTCGAACCATCTCACCTGCCTCCGCGATTGCGGGCTGGTGCTGGCCATCCCGGAGGGGCGGCGCAATCGCTACGAATTGGCCGACCGCAAGCTCGCACACGCGCTAGAGGATCTGCTCGGGCTGGCCCTCGCGGTGAAGCCGGAGCACCAACCAATCCAGGCCTAAACTCTGCTTCTAAACTCTGGTTAAGCGCCGGCCCTAAACTGCGGACCTGCTCAGCAGGGCATCCCAGGCGAAGCTGGCCAACCAATGCGAGGAGACAAACTCCTCGGTGGCCACCGCGTCCAGGCCATGAGCGAGCAAGCCATCGGCGGCTTCCCGGAGTTCTGCACTGCCAAGAGCGCTTGAGATCCTATACAGCGAACCAGCTCTGGAGAGATTGAGCCCGTCCAGGTGAACCATCTGCGGGTCGGTCTTATCGGTCACCACGGCGGGCAGTACGACGTCGGCCGGCTCCGGTAAGAACTCAGCAAACCATTGCTTGAACTCGCCGGGCGGCAGTACCCGGGACATCAGATCGGCTTCCGAGAGCCCGGCGGAAAGGAAATCCTGACCGCTGAGTTCCCAGCGACCAGCCCAACCCCGATCCGCCCCGAAAAGCCGCTCGGCGGCCGCCGCCAGCTCCGCTCGATCCTCGGTACGCCCCAGCGCGCTGGCCGCATCCAGCAGCAATGCCAAGCCGAAGGCCGTATTGCTATGCACGCCGTGCCGCACCGGATGATTAATCGCCTGAGACCAACGGCGAGCATTGTCGAACACCGCCTCGGTTAGCGGCTCCAGCGCCCCAGACCAGCCCGCTGCATCCCGGTCTCCCTCGGCGGCAAAGCCGCTGGAGGCAGCAGCGAGGCGAGCCGCCCAGGCCCAGCCATAGGGTCGTTCAAAGATCGGGTTGGCCCGTAAGTACTCCGCCTCGGCGGCCAGCTTCGGCCCACTCAGATTCTCGTTCAACCGGTCCCGTAATGGCGCGGAGTCTTCCAGCAAACCGGATCGCAGCAGCTCAACCCCCAACCAGTGCATATGCACGCAGGAGTGCCAGTCATAGGAGGTATAAAAAGCCGGGTAGAGCTCAGCGGGACTGCGTACATCCTGCTCCGCGCGCACCAAATGGACCAGGTGATACGGGTGGCTGCGGGAGAGGTTCTCCAGCACAATGGCAGCGTAAATGGGGGCTAATTTTTCAGCGGTATTCATGGATTGGAACTCCTAGTGAGGGAAGCCGAAGAAGAACATAATGGCGATATTGGCCACCAGCATGATCCCTGCCGTGGGCAGCTGAGCGGTGATCACTCCGTATTTGTTCTTCATCTCCAGCAGAGCAGCCGGGACGATATTGAAGTTTGCGGCCATCGGGGTACACAGGGTGCCGCAGAAACCGGCCAGCATGCCAATCGCGAAGACCACCGCGGGGTTGCCATCGAAACCCTCGATCAGCAGCGGCCAGCCGATGGCCGCCGTCATAATCGGGAAAGCCGCGAAAGCATTACCCATCAGAACGGTGAAGAGCGCCATGCCAACGCAGTAGGCAATCACCGCAAAGATCAGCACTCCGGGCGGAACAATGGCTTTCATAATGGTGCCCACCGAGGAGCCCACCCCAGCCTGAGTGAAGAGGATGCCGAGTACGGAGAGCATTTGCGGCAGGATAGCCGCCCAGCCAATGGTCTCCAAAAGGCGGCGTCCCTCTTGTACGGGAACCACAGGGCTCACCGGACGAAGCAGGATCAGACCAACCACGACGGCGACAATCGCACCCAGCCCGAGGCCTATCAGCGTGGCGCTTCCGGTAGCCATCAGGGGCTTGCCATTGATGGTGATCGCGGGCGCGGCCAGGGTGACAATGATGGTCACTATCGGAATCAGCAGAGCCGGGATGAAGAGTTTGTTCCCATATTTGACGGCCACGGTTTCACGCTGTTCCGTTGTGGTGGTCTTAACCACTCCGGCAGTCAGCAGTTTCGGTGAGGAGCCCAGCACCACAATTACCAACACCACAATGCCCAGGGTCCAGGGCGGAACCGAGCCTGCGGCTACCCAGGTGCCGTAGATGAATCCGGCGCCGATAAGCGACCAAAAGGCTCCGGAGGTGTAGCGCTTTGGATGTGTGGAATCGGCAAGGATGAGTCCGCCGAAGACCAGGAAAACCAGGCCAATCAGCCAGAAGACCGGTTCTGAGTTAATCATTTGACGGTCTCACTTTCCAGAACTGCGGGAGCCTCGGCGGCAACTAGCCGGTCGATCTGTCGGTCCAAGCGGAGCAACCTGAACCCATGTACCAGGAAGGCAATAATCGCGGTGGGGATAGCCCAGAGCGCGAGCTGGATCGGTTCGAGTTGAAGTTTGTATTGGGCGTCCACGAAGGAGGTGATCAGCAGAATGGAGCCGACCGCGACAAAAACGTCCTCTGCAAAAAAGGCGCCGACATTGTCTGCGGCAGCGGCATGGCCCTTGATCTTGTCCTTGGTCTTCTCGCTCAGGTTTCCGTATTTGGCCTCGGCAGCGCCTTCGGCCATCGGGTAGATCAGCGGACGGACCATCTGCGGGTGTCCACCAATGGGCAAGCCCACCGCAATAGTGACCTGGCGAACCGCGAGATAGATAAAAATGATTCTTCCGGCGGTGAGCTTGGCCAGCCGTCCGATTAACCGTTTGGCCTGCTGTTGCAGCCCGAAGCGTTCAATCAGGCCGATTACCGGCAATAAGATCACAAAAATGGTGACCGAACGCCCACTGGTAAAACCCGAGCCGAGTGCGTTCAGAATGTCCAGTGGACTGAGCCCACCGATCAGCGCGGTGACGACACCGGACACCGCCACCACCAGCAGGGCATTGAGTCGGAGCGCGAAACCGACAATGACGAGCGCTACCCCGATCAGCACGAACATGATTGCTCCATAGCTGCTTCCTTCAAAAGAGTGCGTGAATGTGACACAGACTACATGTTGTTGAACAATCCTTCAATCATTAAGATTGCGGTACAGTGAAGCGACCGAGGAAGGAGGCTGAGGTGCCAGAGATCGATTTTGCCGACCTCTTCGACCGCAAGCGCCCGGATATCCGCCGCACCGGAACCGGAGAAATGGTTGCAGACGTACTCCGGCAGCGGATTTCGGACGGCGATCTACCGCCGGGAACTCAACTCGCCGAAGAAGCTCTTGCCGAATCCCTTCAGGTCTCTCGGAACTCGTTGCGGGAAGCCTTTAGGCTGCTTTCGCACGAAAGACTTATTACCCATGAACTGCACCGCGGGGTCTTTGTTCGCATCCTGACTCGTCTTGACGTGCTGGAGGTCTACACGGCCCGAATTTTCATCGAGGTTGCGGCGGTGGCCAACTGCACGGCTGAGCAAGCCGGACTACGCGAGGCGATGGCCGCCGTCGAACGCGCCGAATTAGCCGCCGCGCGGGACGACTGGACCCAGGTGGCGACCGAAAATCTGGCCTTCCATCAAGCCCTGGTGGACACCGTGGGCAGCAGGCGGATCTCCGAAGCCTCCCGGCAATTGCTCGCCGAGGTACGACTGGCCTTCCACAGCATGGCGGATGCTCGGGCGTTCCTGGAACCCTATATCTCCCGCAATCGTCGGATCGCACAGACGCTGCTGGACGGCAGGGCGGACCTTGCTTCGGAGCTAATGCGCGGTTACCTCTCCGATAGCCGCGAACAACTCTACGGGGCACTCGGCCTGGACTAAGGCCTTTCCCTCCCGCCTCCGTCTCCGCCTCCGTCTCCGTCTCCGTCTCCGTCTCCGTCTCCGCCGAGTGTGGAGATCTGCATGCTAAACCGGGTCCAAAACATGTTTATCTCCACACTCGACGGTGGTTGGCACCGGGTAGCCGTTATTCTTAGCTGAGACCCGGGGCGGGAGCTGCAGCGCAGATCTGCGGCAGCGATGATTGAGGAGAAAATATGAGCGAAATCGGCACCCGCTGGACGGTTCACGGCGATGGCAAGACGATTGCCCCGGGCGAGGTTGTTGGCCCAGCCGAACGGTTGAGCTGGCCACGCACCATTGGCATTGGTCTCCAGCACGTGGTCGCGATGTTCGGCGCCACCTTCTTAGTGCCAATCCTCACCGGCATGCCACCCGCCACCACGCTCTTCTTCTCCGGCATCGGCACGATTCTCTTCCTACTGCTGACCAAGGGCCGAGTACCCTCCTACCTCGGGTCAAGCTTCGCCTTTATCGCCCCGATCATGGCTTCGCAAGCCCAGTTCGGCGTGGCTGGCGCCTTGGGCGGCGTGGTGATGGCCGGCGTCGCACTGTTCTTGGTTGGCCTAGTAGTGCAGCGCTTTGGTGCAGGCTGGATCAACCGTTTGATGCCTCCCGCAGTCACCGGCACCATTGTGGCCCTGATCGGCCTCAACCTAGCGCCCTCGGCGAAAGCCAATTTCGATAAGGCACCGCTCACCGCGCTGATCACCCTGCTAGTGATCATCCTGGTTTCGGTGCTGTTCCGCGGCATCCTGGGGCGCTTATCGATTCTGGTCGGGGTGGTGATTGGTTATCTGGTTGCCATGCTGCAAGGGCAGGTGGACTATTCGGCCATTAACTCCCAAGCCTGGATTGGCCTGCCAACCTTTCAGCCCCCTACTTTCAATCTTTCCGTAGTGGGATTGTTCGTTCCGGTGGTACTGGTGCTGATCGCGGAGAATGTGGGACACCTGAAGTCGGTCGCATTGATGACCAAGGACAATCTGGACCCGCTGGCCGGGCGCGCGCTGATGGCCGATGGCCTGGCGACCACCTTGGCCGGGCTGGGTGGTGGCTCCGGCACCACCACCTATGCCGAGAATATCGGTGTGATGGCCGCGACCCGGGTGTATTCGACGGCGGCCTACTGGGTAGCCGCTGTGGCTGCGCTTCTGCTGAGCTTCTCACCGAAGTTCGGTGCCCTGATCGCCACCGTGCCGCCGGGAGTGCTGGGCGGCGCGGCGACCATGCTGTACGGCATGATCGGTGTGCTGGGGGTGCGAATCTGGGTGCAGAACAAGGTGGACTTCGGTGATCCGGTCAATCTGACCACGGCGGCCGTGGCCCTGATCATCGGCATTGCCAATTACACCTGGAATATCGGGGACTTGCAGTTCGCCGGCATCGCCCTGGGCACCGCGGCAGCGTTGGTGATTTACCACGGCATGCGTGGCCTGATCAGGCTCCGCGCAGTCTCCGACCGCTCCTGAGTATCGTTTCCCTTCGCGGCGCCCGTTTCCCGCATTCGCCATCGTTCCCCTTCGCGGCGCCTGTTTCCCTTTGGCGCCCCCGTGCCCCGCATCGAGTGTGGAGATCTGCACGTTTTGAGGCGGTTTTAAGATGCAGATCTCCACACTCGGCGGCCTGAAGCGGTCTGCACGGGCGGCTGGCTGGGCGGCCGTGGGCGTTTTTTGGGAGAGCGACTGCAAGGGGTATCGACGGCTCAGCTGCCGTTGAGGGCGTTTTCGGTGGCTTGGCGGAGATAACGAGCGGGATGCGCCATCGCCTCCTCCGGGCTGCGCGCCGCCTCGGCCGCGGAGGCCGCCGCCACCACACCGAACGCCGCTAGCTCCTCGAACCCAACGCTGAGCTGACCCGCCACCAGCACCACCGGAACACCCAGAGCCTGAGCGGCGCGAGCCACCCCGATCGGAGTTTTCCCAGCCAGAGACTGCGCATCCACGCTGCCCTCGCCCGTAACCACCAGGTCCGACGCCGCAAGCTTTTCGATGAGGCCGGTTAGTTCCGCCACCAACTCCACCCCGGATTCGACGGTCGCTTCGGTCAAAGCCAGGAACGACGCCGGGAACCCACCCGCCGCCCCGGCACCAGGAACATTCGGGTCCCGGTCGCTAACCTCCCGGAGCAGCGAGGCCAGATTCCGCAGCCCGGCATCAAGTAATTCGACCCCCTCCGGATCGGCACCTTTCTGCGCAGCAAAGACATGAGCCGCGCCGACCGGGCCGTATAAGGGATTATCCACATCAACGGCGAGCCGGATCCTGGTCTGCGCCAGCCGTGGGTCCAGCCCAGAAACATCAAGAGCCACCGCCTCGGCAAGTTGGCCACCGCCCAGCGGCAGCAGCCCACCCTGGGCATCGAACAGTTTCAGTCCGAGCGCCCGCAGCGCGCCGGTACCGCCATCGGTCATCGCCGAGCCACCAAGTCCCAGCACAATCTCGGTGGCACCCGCATCAAGCGCGGCGGCAATGAGCTGGCCACAACCGTAGCTATGCGCGCGCAACGCATTTTCGGGAGTAGATTCGGCCAGCAGAAACCCGCTGGCTTGTGCGGTCTCAATCACCGCGATGGTGGGCTTCCCGGCTTCACCGCGAATGGCCCAGGCAGCCCCGGTGGGTTTGAGGATCGGCCCCACCACGGCGTTCAATCGCTCCTCAAAACCAACCGCGACCGCCGCCGCTACGGTGCCCTCACCGCCGTCGGCCATTGGCAACTGAATCACCTCGGCCTCCGGGTAAATCCGCAAGACTCCCTCCGCCATCGCCGCCGCAGCCTCAAGGGCAGTCAGGGTTCCTTTGAACTTGTCCGGAGCAATCAAAACGCGCATTCATCCATCCTGCCATCCCGCACCCACAGTCGGATCCTCAAGCCACAGATTCGAACGCCTAGGCTTGGATCATGAGCTCACCGCTTGAAACTTGGGCTACGGCCGAATGGCTCGCTGAAGCCGAAGCCTGGGTCGTCGATAGCTTAGCGGCACTAGGCATCGCGGTTCGAGGGCCACTGGCCGAGCACAAAACCCGGTTCTGGGCAACGGTTCGCTACGTGGCCACCGATCGTGGTCGGTTCTGGTTCAAAGAGAACTACCCCGGTGCCCGCAACGAGGCTCGGCTGCTCCTTCGAATAGCCGAGCTCGCCCCCGAGTCGGTGGTGCAGCCAATCGCAATAGAGGAATCCCACGGTTGGCTGCTCAGTCCGGATTACGGTCAAACCTTGATCAGTCTCGGCGAGCAAAAAAGTCTGGCTCGGCTGCCCGAGGCGCTGCGTGACTATGCGTTATTGCAGCAAAAACTCCTCGGACAGGAGTTGCCCGCCCCGAAACGAGCGCCAGCGCAAGCGGTGGAATACTTTTCCGCGGCCGTGCGGAGCCTTCAAGAGCTGCCTGCGGAACATCCCTTGAGATTCACCACTCCGGAAGCCGAAGCTGCCCAAGGGAACCTTCCCACTGTGGAGCGGGCAGCAGATCGGCTGAACGCCTCCGACATCCCGCTCAGCCTGGACCATAATGATTTCCATCCGAACAACATTTTCCTGCCCCGACCCGGCGAAAAGGTGGGCCGATTGCTGGACTTCGGGGACGCCGTCGTCGCTCATCCCTTCTGCTCGCTCGGCAGGCCGATCCGAGAATACGGCGAGTCTCTAAACATCACGCCCTATCTCGAATGTTGGCTGAGCTACGCGCCGCTCCCGGAGTTACGCCAAGACCTCGATGCCGCGCTCGTTTTATCAAGGCTGAACCAATTCGATACCTGGCAGCGGATGCTCGATCAGGTTGCGGCCGAAGAGATGGGGCGATTCGCCGATTCCATCAAGAGTTTGTTACTAGAACCCTAAGCCCTGATGTCCAGGCCCAGATTCCCGGCCAGCACCACGGCCTGTTGCAGGTCAACAATCGCCCCGTGAATTTCCGCTTCGGCAGGGTCCAGTGAGGTGACGATCGAGCCACGCAAATCGGCTCGGGAAAAGTCCACTCGACTCAGCCAGGCCGAGCTGAAATCCACCTCCCGGAAGGTGGCTCCGGAGCAGTCGGCGCCCGTCAGATCTGCCTCGCTCAGCCGGACGTTCTCAAAGGAAGCGGAACTTAGTTTGGCGCCGGGGAGGCCCACGAAAGACCAGTTTCCGCCCTTGACCTTCATAATGTCGAAACTGCACGAATCGAACATGCTGCCCACCAGTTTGCAGCGTTCCAAGCTGGCATCGAAGAAATTGCAGCCCACGAAGGTGCAATTCGTGAAGGCGCAGTCCTTGAAGGTAGCGGCGTTGAATTTGGCTCGGCGGAAGGTGCAATCCTCAAAGACCACCCCGGTTCCGGTCACCTCGGTAAGGTCCAGGTCAATGAATTCCACCGCGGAGAAGAGCTGCTCGGCCAGATCCTGGCCATACCAGTCCTCGGAATAACGGCGTGAGGTGGTGGGCGGTGCCTCGGCACCGAATTTACGATTGGCCATTGGCGTTCCCCGTCCCAGTGACATTTGTTTCCGCCGCCCCGAGCCTGCTGCGCCACCAGACCAAGGCGCCCATCGCCAGGGTGCCTAAGCCGATCAAGGCCACGAAAAAGAACACCGAACCATAACCCGTCGAGGGGCTGAGGAAGGGATACGGCACCCAGCCATCGCTTGCCCCGCGGATCAGCACCACCGCACACCACAACACGGGGTAGAGCAGCACTAGCCAAAGAGTCTTCCACGCTAAACGCTGCCGGTCCGGGCAAAATAGCCAGTCCACCAGGACATAAAGCGGCACCAAAATATGTAGGACGGCGTTCGCCCAGGCTAGCTCGACGCCTCCGGGCAATCCAAGCAGCAGGGTGTTGTAGACCAGACCGACGATCACCATATAGGTGGTGGCGCAGGCTCGGACCACCATCCACCAGCTAGGCTCACTCCCCCGGAGCGTCATTACTACGGTGCCGGTTAATACGAGCATCATGATGATATTGCTCTGCATGGTGAAGTAGCCGAAGAAATTAAAAGGGTTAATCGCGGCGCGGCCAGCGGTATCGAAGAAGGTGGCTACTACCGCAGCCAGGATGGCCAGGGCCAGCGCTGCACGGGCGAAGGTGAAAAAGCTCAGCGACCCCGTTCGGGGTGCTGCGATGGTGTTCACCAGTAGCCTCGCTCCCGCATTACCTCGGCCAGTAGGTCCGCCCGATCGGTCATCACGCCGTCCACTCCAAGATCGAAGAGAGCATGCATCTTCGCCCTATCGTTAATGGTCCAGACATGCAGTTTCATGCCCAGCAAATGTGCCCGACGCACCGACCCCTCGGTCACCAAGCGGAAAGGCCCCCAGGTAACCGGCAGTTGCAGGCAATTCACGTCATGCAGGATGTGGCGTAGCCAGCGGCGCGGCAGCCAGCCGGAGAGCAAGACGAAAGCGGCGATAGAAGCCATTCCACCCGAGCTGGTGGTCGCCTTGGACAGCTTGGAGAGCACCGCCCGCCGCCGCCGATCAGAAAAAGATGCCACGCAGATCCGCTCGTGCAGGGAGTACTTCTCAATCACCTCAATGAGCGGCCGTACCGAAGCTCGATCCTTAATATCAAAGTTAATCCGAGCGCTAGGAAAGGCGGTCACCATCTCCTCGAAGCTCGGAATGGGTTCGAGGCCGCCAATCCTCAAGCTAGCCAACTCGACGGCACTCTTCTCGGAGAATTTCCCGGTGCCGTCCGTCGCCCGGTCCAGGCTCTCATCGTGAAACGCCATGAGCACGCCATCGGAGGAGGTGCGCAGGTCGGTTTCCAAATAGTCAAAGCCCTGCTCAAGGGCAGATCCGAAGGCCAGCAATGAATTTTCCACCGCGATGCCGTCCGGAGAGTACCCGCGATGGGCGAATGCTAAAGGGACAGCCGAATCCAAATACGGTGTGGTCGACTGGGTGCTCACGCGGCTAGCGTACCAAGCCGCAGCCACCCTCAGACACCCCTGACGGCGAGCAATCGCTCCAGAACTTGGGCTACGCCGTCGTCCTCAATTCCTGGGGCGAGCATATTTGCAGCATCCTTAGCCGCCGGATGGCCACTTGCCATCGCATAACCCCGTCCCGACCAGCTGAGCATCTGCACGTCATTGGGCATATCGCCGAAAGCCACCACTTCCGCGGCTTGCACCCCCCGGGAGGCAGCAAACTCGCTCAAGGTGGCGGCTTTATTCACCCCACGCAGTGAGAGTTCCAGCAGCGCGGTCTTCGGTGCGGAATGGGTTGCGTCCAACCAAGGGGCGACGACGGGACGCACCTTGGCCAGGAATTCATCGGCTGTGCTGTGTTCCGTTTTAGCCAGGAACTTGATCACACCGCATTCTTCTTTGAGCGATTCGGCCAGCGGCCGGGTAGGAAGCTGGCGGAGCGGTTCCGGATCCCCAGCACTGAGGAAGCCAGGTTCCAGGTACAGCCCTTCCACGGTCTCCGCAGCAAAGCTCGCGGAGGGTACCGCCACCTTGATCGCTTCCCGCGCAGCCAAAAGATCGGGAATCGGAATGCACTTGGTGGAGAGAATCTTCTCCTCGCCCAGATCGTAGACCAAGGCTCCATTTGAACAGATCACCGTGCCGAGATGGCCAAGCTGTTCGCGCAGCGGATCGAGCCAACGCGGAGGCCGTCCGGTCACGAAAACCACCTCGATACCGGCGGCCGCGCAGGCTCGGAAGGCTTCAACGGTTCGGGGGCTGATCGCGCCGTCGTGGCCGAGGATCGTCCCGTCGATATCGCTGGCCACCATCTTCATATCTTCAGGCTATCCGACGGCTGGTCCTGATAGCTCGCCGAGCCGAAGCCGCTGGCCCAGAGCCACAGCCTGCAGACCGCGAATCCCGCAGCGATAATCCAGAAAACCCAGCTGAAGCCAAGCCAGGCCACCAGCAATCCGCCAAGCGGTGCACCCAGCACGATCATCGCTCGATTGATCGAACGCATCGTTGCACTCATTCTGCCGATCAGTCGAGGCGGTGTCACCCCGACTCGATAAGCCAGTTCATGTGCTCCTCCCAATCCCAGGCTAAAACCAAAGCAGAGCTGACCGACGATCAGTGGCAGCCAAAGTTGCCACCAGGCATCGGCGCCCTGCGCGCCGCTTAGCCCAAGCATCGATTGAGCGGCGATCAAGATGAAGGCGAGCACATCGAAGGCTCCGGAGAGCAGAATAGTTTTACCCGGCCCTATCCGCGCCCCCACCCGAGTGGTCACCGAGGTGCCGAGCACCGCGCCAACCCCGGCACCGGTGAGGATCACCCCAATTCCCAAAGCCCCCAGCTTGAGGGAATCCACCAGATAGACGGTAAAGCTCACCCCGACCATGGCGTTGAAAATAAACCACAGATGAGTGCTCATAGCGAAGGCGCGGAGCCGCGGCTCCGCATAGACGGAGCGTAATCCCTCCAGAATTTGCTGTCCCAGCCCCGGTGGCTCACCGGCCAGTGCTTGATCGGCCGGTGAGCCACCGGCCTGTGACTCGCTGGGCGGAAGCTCGGTACGAGTCTCCGACAGCTCGGGGGTTTTGATCCGCCAAATACTCAAGGCGGAGAAAAAGTAAGATGCCGCGTCAACCAGAAAGGCGAGCGGTGCTCTGATCAAGGCAATCAGCGCACCAGCCACCAGCTGCCCCGTGGTTTGCGCAATCGCATCGCTCTGCTCAATTCGAGCGTTTGCCTTGGCAAGCAACCCACGGGGCACCAATTGCGGGAGATACGACTGATGAGCCGCATCACCGAGCAGGGAGAGAGAGCCAAAAATCAGCATCGCCACCATAATCATCGGTACGGTCAGCAGGCCCATCATCCCAAGGACACTGATCGCTGTGAGCACCACACCGCGCAGAAAATCGGACAGAATCAGCAATCTTGGCTTAGAGAGCCGATCCACCATCACCCCGACGATGAGGCCAAACAAGGCATAGGGCAACCAGCGCGCCGAATTAACCCAAGCAACATCGCCCGAGCTGCCCTGCAGGTTGACCACGATGATCAGTTGCAGGGCCAGACTGGTGATGTAGCTACCGAAACTGGAAACCGTTGAAGCGGTCCATAACAGCGTGAAGGCCGGATACTGGCGCAACTTCATGCTGCTATCCCGGTTACTGGCTGAAGGTGCCGGTGACCCGGGCTCGTGCAATGGCGTGACTAAAGATGTTGAAGCCCAGGTAGGCGGGGGAAGCTTCAGCGTCGATTTCCAGCTCCGCCACGTTGAGTGCGTGCACCACAACCATGTAGCGGTGCGGACCGTGGCCCGCGGGAGGTGCCGCCCCCACATAGCCGGGGATGCCGGCGTCGTTCTTCAAGGTCACCGCGCCTTCCGGGAGTAAAGCGGATGACGGCGTTCCGGCACCGGCCGGCAGAAAGGTCACCGAAGCCGGGATATTGAAAACAGCCCAGTGCCAGAATCCACTCGCGGTGGGCGCATCCGGGTCATAGACCGTAACCGCGAAGCTCTTAGTCTCTTCCGGGAATCCGCTCCAGGACAGCTGCGGAGATTCATCGGCACCACCGGGAATCCCCATCATTCCGGAGGTCTGGGCATCGGGCAGAGTATCGCCTTCACCGAAAGATTCGCTGCTCAGTTCGAAGCCCGGAAGTTGGGGCAGTTCTGCATAAGGATCGTGCCTGGTCATGATGACCTTTCGCTAGTGGTTTAGGGCTTCGCGTAGTTCATTTTTATTGGGTGGATCGGCACCGGGCCTCGAAACCGTAATGGCGGCTGCGGTCGCGGCGAAGTGCAGAATGTCCTGTAACTGTTCCCGGCTCAGCGCCTGCAATTGCTCACGACGCTGCGCACCATCCAGCTCACGGTCCACGATGGCGGAGAGCAGCGCGGACATAAAGGAGTCACCGGCGCCTACCGTATCGGCGACTCGGATCTTGGGTGCGGCCACGCTGACTTCGCCGCAAGCTGCCACCGCCCAAGGCCCTGAGCTGCCACGGGTCACCACCACCAAGGCGGGTCCGAGTCCCAGCCACTGCCGGGCAGCATCGAGCGGATCGGTGCCCGGGTACAGCATTTCGAGATCTTCATCGGAGGCCTTGACCACATCCGCGAGCCGAACGAACTCCTCAGCCTGCGCCCGGGCATAGTCCGAATCGGTAATGATGCTCGGACGGTAGTTGGGGTCGTAGGAAATCGTGGCGTGGCCACGCGCGGCTAGCACAGCTTGCTTGACCTCGGCCGCTCCCGGAGCCAGCATCGAAGCAATCGAACCGGTGTGCAGCAGAGTGCTGCCCTGTAAAAGGAAGTCCAGTTTTTTAGCCAGGCCGGGAAGTTCCCAAGTGAGTTTGAAGTCATAGCTTGCCGCACCGTCGTGGTCCAGGACCGCGCGAGCCACGCTGGTGGGCGACTCATCAGAGGGCCAAGGCAGCAGAACCGAGTTGCGCTGCAGGTGCTCGCTGATCATGGCCCCGTAGGCATCCTGACCGTAACGGCCCAGGAATTGCACGGGATGGTCAAGCCTGGCTAAGCCCACCGCGACATTCATTGGACTGCCGCCAACATGCGGAGTTGCCTCCGCACCGGGCCGCAGCACTTCATCTATCAGGGCTTCCCCGATCACCGTCAGCATCTTGCAAGCCTATCTTTCAGCACCGACGATCACGACAATTGATCAGACTTTGGACCTCGACGGCCTTTCAGCAGTCCGCAAATCGCTCGGCCGCTTCGAGGATGAGCCCGCGCATCCGCTGATTACCTTGATGCCCAGCTTCCTTGATTAAATGCAACTCCGCCTCCGGCCATTCTTGAGCCAAAAGCCATGGGGTTTCAGCCGGCCCACTGATATCCCGCTGACCGTGGATCAGCACGCCCGGAATGCCCGCAAGCCGATGAGCATTGCGTAAGAGCTGCTCCTCCTCCAGGAATCCGGCATGGTGGAAATAGTGGGTGACCAGCCGGGCGAAGAGCATGCTGAAATCGGGGTCCTGGTACCGGATGGAGGGAGTCCAATCGGGTTCCAAGGAGAGCAGTGCGTCCTCCCAACTGCACCAGTCCCGGGCGGCTTTTCGCTGAATTTCTGCGTCTCCGCTTTCGTTCAGCAGTCGGTAGTAGGCGGCTAGCAGATCACCATCTCGATCTGCTTCCGGAACCCCGGCCCGGAAGGCGTGCCATTCTTCCGGTAGGAACCTTCCGGCTTCGTGGGTCAACCAGTGCACCTCTTTTCTCCGGGTGGTAGTGACCGAGACTAGGATCATCGCACGGACCCGTTTCGGGTAGCTTTCGGCATAGGCAAGAGCCAGGGTGGCTCCCCGGGAGCCGCCCCAGAGTACCCAACTTTCGACGGCGAGGAACTCCCGCAGCCGCTCGATATCGCCGATCAGATGCTGTGTGGTGTTGGTACTGAGATCGACCGTGGGGTCACTGGCCAGGGGTCTGCTCCGGCCGCAATTTCGCTGGTCCAGCTGCACGATTCGATATTTACTCGGGTCCCAGTTCCGGCGGCCTCCCGGGGTGCTTCCCGAGCCCGGCCCGCCATGCAAAACCAATACCGGGACACCAAGAGGGTTGCCGCTTTCTTCCCAATAGATTGAGTGACCGTCGCCAACGTCCATCATTCCGCTCCGATGCGGCTCGATCTCCGGGTACCGTTTCACGATTGCCTCCTATTATTATCTAACAGCGCTGTTACAGTTTAGTCATGGAATCCGTCGATCTCATCGGAACCCGACTAAAACAGGTACAGGATCTTCTGGATCAGGGCCTCGCCGAGGTGTATACCGACCTCGGCCTGCCGGGCTTTCGCCCGCGCTATGCACCCGTGCTCAAAATTTTGGACGACGACTTTTTGGACGACGGCGGCGGACGGTCAATTCGAGAACTCGCCCTGAGCGTCGGGGTCACTCATTCGGCAATGAGCCAAACAGTTGCGCAGTTGCTCCACGACAAATTGGTCACCAGCACCCAGGGTAGCGATGCCCGCAAGCGCCTGATACGCCTCACCCCCGCCGCCCGAAAGATCCTTCCGGTCCTGGATACCGAATTGCGGCTAACAGCGGTCCTCGCTCGAGAACTTGAGGCCGAAATGACCAGGCCGCTTAGTAAGGCCCTGGATGAGGTGCTGCAATTACTCGCCGCTCGGCCGTATCGTGAACGAGTTCGAGCCGCTCGGCTCCTCGCTCAGCAGGACTCAGCTCAACGTAGCGAAGCGGCTCAGGATAGTTAACAAACTTCGCGATAGCGGAATGTCGCTGCATTCCGCTATCGCGAAGTCATTGGGATATCTGGAAGGACACCCTACGGCGTCGTCCACTGTTGGTTAGCCGCCGACTGGCAGTCCCAGATAATCAGCCGGGTGTTATCTGCGGTGTTGTTGCCGTAGACATCAAGGCATCGATTCGACTCGACATTCTTCAGTTGCCCACCGCTCAAAACCCACTGCTGGTTCGCGCCGCCATTGCAGTTATAGACATCGACGGTGGTGCCGTTGACGCCGGTATGTCCCACGGCCTCCAAGCAGAGATTGCTGCCATTGAGCTGGACACTTTTATCCTGCTTGAAAAGCCAGGATTGATTGGCTGCAGAGCTGGCGGTGTTAAGAACGGCAGAGGACCCGCTGGCCACCGAGCCGGCCACATCGACGCGTTTTCCGGCCAGGCCGGTAATGGTGGTGGCCTTAGCCCAGAGTTGATTCGCGCTGGCCGCGCAATCCGAAAGGACCAGCGCCGTGCCATCGGCGCTATTGCTCTGATTAACGCTGAGACACCGCCCCGGAGTGGAGGCACCGTTGCGGAGTTGCCCGCTATCCCAGGTCCATTGCTGATTGGTTCCGCCGTTGCAACTCCAAACTTCCACCACCGTGCCATTAGCTCCGGTATGCCCCAAGGACTCCAAGCAGAGGCTGGTATTGCTGGCCAAACGAATGGTGCCATCCGCATTGAAGATCCAGCTCTGGCTACCGGTTCGTGCCGCATTGACCGTATTGATAACCGCCGCCGAGTCGCTAGCCACCGCCCCGGAAAGATCGACGGTCTTACCCGCCAAGCCGACAATATTGCTCCCGGCATCCCGAGGAACAAAGGAAACATTCTGGTTGGCTGCGGTGTCATTCGTACCCGCGGTGCTGCCGGTGCCGTTGACCCAGTTCCGGTAAGGAGTGGTCTGCGCGGTGCCACCTAGGCTGATGACCAGGCCGCTATAGCGGTTGACCAGCAAGTAGCTGCCGGTCTGCACCGAGGCGCCGCTGGCGGCTGAGCTATCGAGCGTCTTTTGGATGAACCATTGCTGACCAACGGTTGGCCCGCCCGTAGGCAAGGCGGCGAGGGACGGCTTAGTACCCCAGGCACGATTCGAGGTACTGCTGGAGTTGACCCCTAGAGCCAAGCCAGAAGAGGCATTGACGACCGTATAAGAGCCGTCATTATTGTTCTGGAACTTCCAGCCCTCCAGATTCGAACCGGTGGGGGTAGCGATCACCGTGGTGCCGTTAGTGCCACTCTGACTCAATACCTGACCGGAGCCCGACTTGATCAAGTAGGAGACGTTCGGCTGCACGGGCGGTGCCGCGGGAGCATCGGAGTCAATGGTCACATTGACATGCTCGGAACCCGAGGGGCCAGAGGCACCGGCAGGAGTGGAGCATGAAATGTAGCAGTAGGAACGGAAGGTTTTACCCAGAATGTTTCCTGAACTCGCATTTACGGAGTCAACCATCCAGCGATACCACGAGCCATCGGTTGTGTAGTTCGGGGTGCTACCAATATCGGTCCACTTCTGAGTGGCCAGATCGTCGGTGGCATAGAAGTGGAGCGCCTGACCAGATTTGGTCTCCGGAGTTCCGATGTACTTCCCGAGATAAGCGTTGTAGGAAACGTTCATCACGAAAAGCGCCGGATTATCGACGATAGTCCCATTAGCGATCTGTTGCGACCAGGTGCCGGTGTTCTGCGGGTTGTATTCCTTGGTGGTGGGCAGATAACCGGTGGGGTTCGCTGCGGTCACCGGGACCAGGCTGCTTTCCTTGCCGCCAACGCCCGGGGTCTGCCACTTGCCATCGTAGTACTTCTGCCAAGAGCCCTTAGCCATCTTTTGCGAGATTGGAGCCCGTGCCACATGCGAGGTGAAAGCACCCCAGCTTCCGCCGCTACCCTGGTCTACCACGCGAGAGCTGTAGAAGGCGTAAAAGTAGCCGGAGGCGGTATCGACCACTAGGCGCTGGTCGCCGTCACCGTAGTAGTAGGTCTGATTCGGGAAGGCAGTTTTGTCATTCCGAGTGGTGCTGTAAGGGGAGGTAATGGCGTGGTCCTTGATCGACCAGGTCTTCCCCTGATCCTTCGAAACCGCATAATCAATGGCGTCAAAGTGCAGGCCATCGCCGAAGGGGGACGGGGTGAACTCGTTGTGTACCAAGCCGTACCAATCGCCGGTATCGGGATCCACCCAGACGCTAGAAAGGTCACAGAAATTGCGCTGCGAGTACCAGGAGGGGTCAACGGGGCTCGTGTACGTCGCTTCAACCCCGGTAGGGCTGTTATTGCACCGCAAGGTGGTGTCGTTGTTCTTATCGTTCGAGTTGGCGGGGTTCACTGCATCACTGATAGGAGATTTCACCGCGTCGTCAAAATTGGTTCCGGTGTAGAAGTCCCATTTCCGCGGGCCGCTTTGATAATACTGTGCGATCGACTGCTGGAAATAGAACGTTCCATTCTTGTCGATGAAGGGGTTTGCCGGGCTATCAATGGCGTTTCCGTGCTGCACAACCGCACCCGAGGTCACGGTGTAGCTCGTCCCGCCAAGCGTGTCCGTGGACGCCTGGGCGCCCGTCGCCCCCGCTCCAAGGGTCATACAGGCTGCGGCGGCGACTATCGCCGGTATTCGCAAGCTCCGTTGCTTGAACATAATGGTCCTTTCACATCGTCAAAGCTCTGCCAGGAAACAGAGCAAGCTCTCTTCGATCCTGATCGCCGGGGGTCACCCTGGTGCTGCTGGCTGGCCAATTGGCCCCAGACTCGGATCAATATGGTAGAAAATGATTCAAACAGAACATTTACAATCAGTTAAGATCATTTTTAACCATGACATACATGATCGGTCTGGGACAGCACGAAATCAAGCTTTTTCCCTGAAAAGATCCGGAAACGCACTATCACTTCCGCCTGATGGCACAAAAAATCGGCCTACCGCCACGGAACTCCGGGCGGTAAGCCGAGAAAATTTTTTCTCTCAACCTGTGGAAATGGAGTTTAGTAACGACTTCATTGGCACAGTCGCAAGGATTCTGTCCTCAGCCGAGCGCCGCTAAAACCAGCTCTCGGCACTTAGCCCAAGCCGCCGTCGAAACCTCAATCAACGCCATATGATCGCCAGGAACAGGAACCAACTCCGCCCGAGCACCGGCAGCCTGAGCTGCGGCAACATAGTCCCGGGAGAACTGCGGCGGCACGGTGCTATCGGCCTCGCCAAAAACCGCCCAAATCCGCGCCGGAACAGGTAATTGCTGGAGGGGGTCGGCCAGCCGGTAACGCTCCTCCCCCAAGCTGCCGCCCAGAAAGTTAGTAACCGCGCCATCGCTCAGCCCAAGCTCGCGAGCGGCTTTCAGATCGAGCAACCCGGATTGACTCACGACGGCGTCCAGCGACACGGCGGGCCCGGCACCCGGGGCGCCACTGGGCAGAGCGGCCCGACCGGCAGCCCAGACCGCCAATTGGCCGCCCGCGGAATGCCCCAAGGCAACCACTCGGGAGATATCGACCTCCAGCTCGGCCAGCTTGTCGATACCGGCAGCCACGTCCAAGAATGTCTCCGGCCAGCCGCCACCGTTGCCCGCCCGGCGGTACTCCAGATTCCAGGCTGTTACCCCCTGCGCCGCCAGGTCCTCGGCCAGCGGACGACCCAACTCGGCTCCATAGCGGGAACGCCAGTAGCCACCGTGGATCACCACGACTACTCCGGCTTTTTCTTTGGTTTTTTCTTTACCGGGCACCGAACCGGAGGCAAGGTGCAGCTCACCATATTGCTGAGGATCATCGCCATAAAAGACGCGGCGCAGTTTCGTCATCGCGCGTACCGCAGCACAAAATTTCGCAAGATCTTCCCCGGCTCGCTGACCTTCGATTCCCGAGCGGCGGTACGGACGGCCTCGACTTGATCGGCGGGGAAGTAGCCGTGGTGCTGATAAGCCTCAATCCGCAACATCAGTCCTTCCAGCTCCAATTCGGGATGGAACTGAGTGGCATACAGGTTTTCCCGTAACCGGAACATCTGTACCGGGCAGCTTGGCGAGGAGGCGAGCAGCAAGGCGCCGGGTGGCAGCGTGGAACACGCTTCCTTATGCCCTACGAAGGCTTCGAATCGCGTTGCTAAACCTGCCAGCAGCGGGTCGTTCACGCCGTCGTCGCTCAGGCTGATTTGCACGGCACTGATCGGCTCGCCGAACTGTCGATCGATCACCCCACCCTGGTGCTTACCGAGGGTGCCGACACCGTAGCAAGCTCCCAGGAAAGGAAAATCGCGATCCACAACTTCGTCCAAGAGCTGCATCAGTTCCTTCTCCACCCGGAGTTGAACTGCGGATTTCTGCTGCTCCGGATCGGATGAATTGAAAGGACTACCGCCCAGCAGCACCCCGGAGAACTCATCAAGGTTCAGAGCGGGCAGAGGTTCTTGATCGATTCGATGCCAGCGCAGCTCGCCGGGTTCAAGGCCGGACAATCGGGCGAAGGCTGCGGCCTCGTTATGCGCTACGACGTCCTCGCTGCGGCTGGACAGGAACAGGAAGGGCTTCACCTTTCACATCCTAGTTCCCGCCTCTTCCACGGCCGTAACGCTATTTGCGCTGATCGGGATCGGCAAAGCCCGGTGCTAGGCTCCGAAGTAAGTCCAATGAAAGGAGGCAACGATGACCAGTAATTGGGAACGCCTCGATGAACGCCTGCGGCCAGCCGTCGCGGCGAGCGTGGCTGAATACGAGCGAATCCGCCCGGCGTTGAAGGATGTCACGGCGGAGATGGAACGGACCCTGCGGGAGATCTTTACCGAGACCGAGGTAAGGCCGCTGTTTGTTGCCAGCCGGACTAAAACGGTGGATTCTTTCCGGGAGAAGGCTTCCCGGACGCTTGAAACGGATGGCGAATCGACGCTGCAATTCCCGGATCCGCTGCGCAATCTCACCGATCTGGTCGGTGTCCGAATCATCACCACACTGCCCAATGAGAATGCGGCTGCCGCGAATCTGATTAAACGCCAACGGGCAATTTTCGACTGCCGGGGAGACCGGGAGAAGGATATTGGCTCCATCGAATCCGGCACGTACGGTTATTCGAGCCGTCATCTGATCCTGCGCACCATTCAAAACGACGCGGTGAAGGCTTATCAAGAGGTTCTAGACCCTGCCGCCAAGCCCACCGGAAGCTATCTTTTCGAGTGCCAGATCCGCACCATCTTTGCTCATGCCTGGAGCGAGGTGGAGCATGACATTCGCTTTAAAGCCGCTGATCGGCGAGCCTGGAGCCCCTCCTTCGACCGTCAGTTCACGGCAACGGCAGCGATGCTCGAATCGGTCGAAACCACCTTCTCGGATCTGCATGACCGCTACGAGACGGTGACAAGTTTCTGGGACGAGGACGGCGAAGGCGCCAAGCCGCTCAGCCCCGAACGGATCAAGGAAATCTGGCAGACGCTGCTTCCGCATGTGGACAGAAAGTCCGACGACGACTGGGGCTGGGCCGCAGAACTGCTCTCCGCGCACGGCCTGAGCCGCACCATCGACCTGGCCGGCCTGCTGCAATCCGAGTCCATCTCACATGTCCGGAAGGCTCTGGATCACCGCTACTCCCCCGGACCAGATCGCTTGCTGGATGATCTGCTGCTCTGGCGATACGGTCCGGAGCATATCGAACTGACCGCCACGGGCGATCAGGGACGCCGGGAAAGCCTGCAGCGCCGCTGGCGACAAATGCTCAGCTACCGGCAATCCGAGGGCTGAGCCCGTTCCGAACCCGTTTGAGCCCGTTCCGAACCGCCGAGTGTGGAGATCTGCACGTTTTGAGGTGGTTTTAAGATGCAGACCTCCACACTCGAAGGAAGAAAGATAATGCTTGAAGAACGCCGCGCCAAAATTGCCGTGACCGTTTTCCCGCTCCTGGTCATCCTCGCCGGAGTCCTCGGATTCCTAATTCCCGGCAGTTTTACCCCGCTGACCCCGGCAGTTCCTTATCTGCTCGGCACGGTGATGTTCTGTATGGGCCTGACCTTAACCCCGCCTGATTTTGCCTCCGTAGTACGCCGCCCCTGGGCGGTCGGCCTTGGACTGCTGGCGCACTATGTCATCATGCCGGGCGCTGGCTGGCTGATCGCCGTCGTGCTTCATCTAGACCCGGCTCTCGCCGCGGGAGTGATCCTGGTCGGCTGCGCACCGAGCGGCACGGCCTCCAATGTGATGGCTTATCTGGCTAAGGGTGACGTGGCACTATCGGTGGCGGTGGCTACCGTCTCCACCCTGGTTGCTCCTTTGGTTACCCCGGCGCTGATGCTGCTACTGGCCGGATCCTTCCTCAACGTCGACGCCGGATCAATGGTGTTGGATATCGTCAAGACCGTGCTGCTCCCGGTGATCGCAGGGTTACTGGCCCGGCTGTTTCTGAAGCGGCTGGTCCGCATTGTGCTACCCGCGCTGCCGTGGGTCTCCGCCGTCGTGATCTCGGTGATCGTGGCCATCGTGGTGGCCGGCAGCGCTTCGAAACTGGCAAGCGCAGCCGGAGTGGTTTTCCTGGCCGTGGTGCTGCACAATGCCTTTGGCCTGGGGTTGGGCTATCTGGCCGGAAAAATCGGCGGCTTGGACGTGAAGGCTCGGCGAGCCCTGGCCTTCGAGGTGGGCATGCAGAACTCCGGATTAGCCTCCTCGCTGGCCACCGCGCATTTCTCGCCACTCGCAGCCCTACCGGCAGCGGTCTTCTCCGTTTGGCACAATGTCTCAGGCGCTATTGTGGCCGCCTTGATGGCTCGACGGACCGCGCGTTCCGCCCCGGTGCTTGAGGAATCTCTGAGCCGCTAGCGTCGCTTTCCCGGGCGACCCGACCGCTTATGGCGCTGAGCTGCTGCGGGTTTTTTGGCTGCGTTCTTGGGTACATTTTTGGCCGGAGACGGCTTTGCTTTCGCGCTCTTCTGCGCCTTGGCGGGCGTCGGTTCCTGCCGAGAGCTATTTGCGGTACGCCCCCTCACCACTCCGATGAACTCCTCGATCTCCGGATCTTCCCTTTCGGTCAGCCAGGCCAGGCCGACCGAACTCCCCGGAGCATCCAGCACGGGCCGGTAACGCAGCTCCTTACGGTTATGGTGCCGAGCTAGGGATTGCGGCAGGATTAAAAGTCCGACGCCGGCCTGCACCAGATCCAGCGCGGCCTCCGTTCCGCCGGAGGTACTCAGCAGGTTTTCGTCAGCCAGATCCTTGAGTTCCAGTTCCTCAAAAACGGTGATCTCGTGATCCTTCGGCGCCACCACCACGGCCGTTTCGGAGTAAAGCGGAATCAGATGGAGACCCGTTTTGTCGATCGGCAATCGGACAAAGCAAAAGTCTGCGTCGTCCTCTAGCAGGGCTGTGCGCTGCTCCTCGACGCTGAGCAAAAATGATTCGAGGGGCTGTTCGGGATGCCGATCGGCCCAACGATGAAACCACTTATCCGGGCTGACTCCCGGCACAAATCCAATGCGCAACACGGAAACAGCCTAGTTGATGGCTTTCTTGCTGACTTCCCTTTGGCTTCCCGGCCGTCATTTTGAGAGGGTATTCTGTAGTTGACAGACTCGAATATATGTTCGAATATTAACAAATGAATCCATTAGCACGGGAACAGGAATTCGGAAACACGACACGCCGCGAATTCGCGCTCTCTGCCGTGCCAGAGCCCTCCGGGAAGGGAAATACTGGTCAAACGGTCCAGGAACTGCAGTCCAGAATTCACAGCGCACAGGGATCTCGGCTGGATTCTCGTACCCTGCCGACGCATCCGGAGCTGCGAACGCTGCTCCCCGGCGGAGCGCTGCAAGCAGGAGGCATTTACACCGTCAGCGGCTCGAAAACCCTCTCCATGGCCATGCTAGCCGGACCCTCCTCGGAAGGTGCCTGGTGTGCGGTGCTGGGTCTGCCGGATTTCAATGTCGAGGCCGCCGCGCATTTCGGCATTGAACTGGAACGCTTGATTCTGGTGCCAAACCCCGGTGAACAATGGCTGAATGTGGCGGCGGCCTTGGTCGACATTGTTGAGGTATTGCTGTTAAACGCTCCCGCTCGGGCTTCCGCAGGCCAAGCGGCTCGGCTCGGAGCCCGACTACGACAACGAGAGGCAGTGCTGATTTCACACGGTCCTTGGTCACCGGCTGATGCCGAGCTGCGGGTTGTCGGAAATAGCTGGTTGGGGCTGGGCGAAGGTCATGGCCACTTGCAAGGACGAGGAGTCACCGTGGCTGCCGATTGGCGCAGCCGAAGAGGTCAGCAGGAGCACCGGGGCGAGCTCTGGGTCCCCGGGCCTTCCGTTATCCGCTCATTGCCCGCTCAGCAGCTGCCGGAGCAGCGCGTATCCGCGAGCCGCAAGGCGAAGCCCGGTGCGGCGCCCTCGCTATACCCCAACCTCACCGTGGCGGCGGGCCAATGAGTCATCGAGCCATGGTGCTTTGGTGCCCGGATTGGCCAGTGAGCGCCGCCATTCAGGAATCGCAAGAACTCGACGCTCGGCGACCGATAGCGCTCATCCAGAAGGGCGAGGTTTTCGCCTGTTCATCGTCGGCGCGGCTAGAAGGCGTCAGAAGAGGTCTTCGACTCAGGGAAGCGCAGGCTCGCTGCACTCAACTGCAGCTTGTCAACTACGATCCAAATCACGATCTTCGAGCCTTCCAACCGGTGCTGGCCGCTATTGAACAGATCATGCCCGGGGCACAGTTACTCCGGCCGGGCACCTGCGCCATTCGTGCCAAGGGGCCGGCTCGGTACTTCGGCAGCGAGCACCAGGCTGCGGAAGTCCTTCGGGACAGCGTGCTCGGCTTGGGAGTTCAGCAAGCACTGGTTGGCATTGCCGATGGCATTTTCGCCGCAGAGCAGGCAGCTCGGAAGAGCAACGATATCCGTATTGTGCAGCCGGAGGCTTCCGCCGATTTCCTCTCCCGGCTACCTTTGAGTGTTTTGCAGCAACCAGATTTAGTTTCCCTTCTGCAACGGTTGGGCTTAGAGACGCTGGGAGACTTCGCTGCACTGACTGCCAATAAGGTGCGCAGCCGTTTCGGTGAAGATGGCGCGCGGGCACATTTACTGGCTCGGGGCCTGGACTCTCGGACTGTTGTGCCACAGGCACCTCCCCCCGAGCTGGACGTCGTAGTGGACTTCGAACCAGCTCTCAGCCGGGTCGATCAGCTGGCTTTTGCGATTAAAACCTCTGCGGAACGTTTTATTGACGGAATCAGCGAGGAAGGTCTGGTCTGCACCGCCGTCAGAATTCGGCTTGAAAGCGACTCCGGTGAACACCTCGAACGAGTCTGGAAGCATCCGCGTTTCTTCGATGCGGAAGATGTCCTGGATCGGGTGCGCTGGCAATTGCAGGGCCGCGCGGGGACCGGTCCGGAACTGGATGCGGAGCTCAGCTCCGGGATCACCAAGGTGCTGCTCAGCCCGGAGAGCACAGCCGACGGCGGTTCGCATGCCCAGGGTCTATGGGGCAATGGTCCCCAAGAGCGAGTGCATCACGGCTTGTCCCGGATTCAGAGCATGGTGGGGCACGGCGCAGTTTTGACCGCGGTGCTAGCCGGAGGGCGGATGCTCGCCCAGCGCAGCGTGCTGATTCCCTGGGGCGACTCACCACCGAGAGAACTGCGAGAACTGGAACGTGAGCGCGCCCGGCCCTGGCCTGGTTCGCTACCTGGGCCTGCCCCAGCAACCCTGTTCGACGATCCACCGACCGTGCAGGTTCTGGATACCGAAGGGCGGACCATTGAAGTGGATGAACGCCTCGAACTCTCCGGAAGGCCAGCCTTCTTCACCCCGCCCATCCAAGCTAGTCGAGCAGAGGCACAACGGCTGATCAATGCCTGGGCAGGACCCTGGCCAGTAGATGAACGGTGGTGGGAATCCTCCAGTCAGTCCTTGCACCGCTTCCAGCTTGTGGACAGCACGGATGCCGCCTGGCTGCTGTTCTGCCGAAACGGGCAGTGGCTGGCCGAAGCGAGCTACGACTAATGGGCTGGCATAATCCACCAATGCCGTGGAAAGAGTTTGAGCGGCAGCTTTCCGGGCGTCCGGATCGAAGCAAGGGCTCCAAACATGTAACCGAGAGGCGCAATAGCCGGGCGGAGGAACCGGAGGGCGATGGCGGCGATGCACCGGCCTGGAGCTATCATCGAGGACCCTATCTCCCGATCGAGATCGCCCCTCCAGAAGGCCCGATCGTGCCCTATGCCGAACTCCACGCGCATTCGAATTTTAGCTTCCTGGACGGCGCCTCCGATCCTTCGGAACTGGTTGAAGAAGCCGTCCGGCTGGGATTGCACGGGATCGCTCTGACCGATCATGACGGCCTCTATGGAGCCGCTCAATTGGCGGAAGCGGCAGCGGGGTATCCACAGTTACAGACGGTCTATGGGGCCGAGCTCTCCCTGGGTTTGAGCAAACCACAAAATGGGGAAGCCGATCCGGAGGGCGATCATCTACTCATCTTGGCTCGGGGTACGGCTGGCTATCATCGGCTCTCCAGCGCCATCACACAGGGACAATTGGCACACGGTGCAGAAAAGGGGCGGCCGCGCTATGCGCTGAGCGAGTTGGCCGAGGCGGCGGCGGGGAACTGGCTCATTCTCACCGGCTGCCGTAAAGGAGCCGTCCGCCGCGCGCTGGCGGAGGGAATGGCCAGCAATGACGACGGCGTTGCGGCCAGCCGCGAATTGGCCCGGTTGGTCGAGCTGTTTGGTCGGGAGAATGTGGTGGTGGAACTCTATGACCACGGTCACCCGCAAGACAGCCTGAATAATGATTTGCTGGCTGAGCTTGCCAGCAAGCTCGGCTTGTCCGTGGTGGCCAGCAATAACGTGCACTACGCCAGGCCGGAGCAGCACCGCACCGCGGCCGCACTAGCTGCGGTGCGGGCTCGGCGCAGCCTGGCCGAGCTAGACGGCTGGCTACCCGCTGGGCCCAGCGCCTTCCTGCGCAATGGGGCGGAAATGGCACGCCGCTTCGCTCGGTTTCCGGGTGCCGTCGAGCGAAGTGTGGAACTCGCCCAGGAGCTGTCCTTCCCACTGAACAAAGCCAAGCCGCGGCTGCCCCGGCTCGACCTTCCGGAGGGGCATAGCCAGATGAGTTATCTACGCGAGAAGGTCTGGGAAGGAGCCACGAAACGGTATCCGGATCTGAACGAAGAAAAACGGCAACGGATCGAAAACGAGCTGGCCGTAATTGAGCTGAAGGACTTTCCCGGTTATTTCCTGATCGTGCACGAGATCGTGGAATATGCCAGGAGTCAAGGCATCCTCTGCCAGGGCCGGGGCTCGGCAGCAAATTCGGCGGTCTGCTACTTACTGGGGATTACCGCGGTTGACTCAATCAAATACGACCTACCTTTTGAACGCTTCCTCTCCAGCATCCGGAATGAGGAGCCGGATATCGATGTTGACTTCGATTCCCGACGCCGAGAAGAAGTGATCCAGCACGTTTATGACAAGTACGGGCGGCGTAATGCAGCCCAGGTGGCAAATGTGATCAGCTACCGACCCAAATTCGCAGTTCGAGATATGGCTAAAGCCCTGGGCTACTCGGCCGGGCAACAGGATGCCTGGTCGAAGCAGTTGGAAAATCCCTATGGCGGGGGCACTAAGGCCAGCAGTGATGAGCCGGAGAACGACATTCCAGAAGAGGTCCGCCGCTTGGCCGCGCAGATTGGAAAATTTCCCCGGCACCTGGGTATTCACTCCGGCGGGATGGTGCTCACCGATCAGCCGGTGAGTGAGATCTGTCCCATTGAGCATGCCCGGATGGAGAACCGCACCGTGCTGCAATGGGATAAGGACGCCTGCGCCTATATGGGTCTGGTCAAATTCGATCTGCTCGGCCTGGGCATGCTCGCGGCCCTTCAACACTGCTTCGACCTGGTCCGGGATAACTACGGGGAGGTCTGGGATCTGGACACCATCCCCAAGGAGGAGCAGGCGGTCTACGATCAGCTCTGCTTAGCGGATACGATTGGCGTCTTTCAGCTGGAGAGCCGAGCCCAGATGAGCGTTTTACCCCGTTTGAAGCCGCGAGAGTTCTACGATCTGGTGGTTGAGGTGGCCTTGGTTCGACCAGGGCCGATTCAGGGTGGCGCGGTGCACCCCTATATGCGTCGCCGGGTTGATCCTAAGCAAATCAGATATGACCACCCGCTTCTAGAGCCGGTTCTAAAGCGCACCCTAGGCGTACCGATCTTCCAGGAACAGCTTATGCAAATGGCCGCCGCAGTGGGCAACTGCAGCCCGGAGGACGCCGATCTACTCCGCCGGGCGATGGGTTCCAAACGCGGGCTGGAACGCATCGAGTCCTTGAAGGCTCAACTCTTCACCGGGATGGCGGAAAACGGCATTACCGGGGAGGCTGCGGAGGGGATCTACCAGCAGATCGCAGCCTTCGCTAATTTCGGCTTTGCCGAGAGCCACTCGATTAGCTTCGCCCTGCTGGTCTATGTCAGCGCTTGGTTGCGGCTGCACTATCCGGCGGCCTTTCTGGCTTCTCTGCTGCGTTCCCAGCCAATGGGCTTTTACTCCCCCCGGACTCTGGTTGAGGACGCCCGGAGGCACGGCGTGCAGGTCCGTGGGCCGGACTTACTGCTCTCCGGAGTAGACGCCGGGCTTGAGCCACTGGACTCGGAACCGACAGATCCCCAAAAGGGAGATTCCGAACAGCAAGGTTTGGCCAATTTCAATGGATTAGCCGCCGGCATGGCTTCCTGCCTGGAGCGTGAGCAACCGAAAATTGGACCTTTCGACAGAAACGCTGACCATAAGCTTTCCACTCATCGCCGGGATGGCGCTCAGGCGGTGCGGCTCGGCCTCTCCAGCGTGAAGGCAGTGAGCAAGGCACTGGCAGAACGGATCGTGGCAGAACGGGCCAAAGCACCCTTTAGGGACCTTGCCGATCTGGCTCGCAGGGTGGAGCCCAGTAGTGCCCAAATGGAGGCCTTGGCAGCAGCCGGAGCTTTTGATTCCTTGAATAGCAATCGCCGGGAAGCCCTCTGGGAAGCTGGTCCCGCGGCACAGGAGCGTAGCGATCAGTTGCCCGGCACGGCTCTTCGCTACGAAGCCCCGATGCTGCCCGAGTTTACCGAGCTAGACGAGCTGGTTTCCGATATTTGGGCCACCGGCATCTCTCCTCATGACAATCCGGTGCGGCACCTACGCGCCAAGCTGCGCGAACAAGGAATTCTCAGTGCCACCGAACTAAAGACCACCGAAGCGGGCCGAAGGGTCAGAATCGGTGGAGTGGTCACTCACCGACAGCGTCCGGCAACCGCCAACAGCACTACCTTCATCAATATTGAAGACGAGACCGGCCTAGTCAATGTGGTGTGTTCGGAAGGAGCCTGGAAACGGCATCGCCGAACAGTCCGTGAATCCGAAGGACTCGTGGTGCGCGGCATTCTGGAGCGTTCGCCGGAAGGCGTCATGAACCTGCTCGCAGATCATTTTGAAGAACTCAAACTGCCGGTACGAATGAACTCTCGAGATTTCCGTTGAAATTCCGCCGAGCAGGCACGCATTCAGCGTACTGACCGCCAATGGTAGAACGGGCCACCAAAGGAGCTGAATCGCTCATTTGAAATCCTGTGGTTGCTCATCCGATAGAATCCGTAAACCATCCCTCTTTCGCAGCCCAAGGACTTTTCGAATGGTGAAACTCAGTCAAGCAGCACTCTCTGAGCTGCCCCCAGAACTGGCTACTCCCAGCTACGACCGCTCCCAGTTACGTACCGGCATTGTGCACTTCGGCGTCGGCGGATTCCACCGAGCACACCAGGCCATGTACCTGGACCGGCTAATGAACCAGGGCAAAGCCCTGGATTGGGCGATCTGCGGAGTAGGAGTTCTGCCACATGACGAGGCCATGGCCCAGGTCATGAAGGAGCAGGACTGCCTCTACACCTTGGTGCTGAAGAATCCCGATGGAAGCCGAGAAGGCAGGGTGATTGGCTCTATCGCCGAATACCTCTTCGCCCCGGCCGACCCAGAAGTAGTGATCGAGAAGCTCGCCTCCCCCGAGGTACGGATTGTCTCCCTCACCGTCACCGAGGGCGGCTACAACTTCCACCATGTGACCGGCGAATTCAATGCGGAGAATCCCGAGGTGCAACACGATCTGCAGCCCGGAGCCGCCCCCCAAACAAGCTTCGGCCTCGTCGTCGAAGCGCTCGTCAGGCGTCGTGAACGAGGCATGGCTCCGTTTACCGTGATGTCCTGCGACAACATTCAGGGCAATGGCGACGTGGCTAAGAAGATGTTCACCGCCTATGCAGATCTCCGCGGTCAGGTGATCGGCGATCCGCAGCTGGGCGATTGGATGCGGGCCGAAGTGCCCTTCCCGAACTCCATGGTGGACCGGATCACCCCCGTCACCACAGATCAGGATCGAGCCAGCATTGCCGAGCAGTTCGGCGTCGAAGATGCCTGGCCCGTGGTCTGCGAACCCTTTGAACAATGGGTTCTAGAAGATCATTTCGCCCTCGGGCGGCCAAGTTACGAAGATGCCGGCGTGCAAGTAGTCGATGATGTGGAACCCTATGAGCTGATGAAGTTACGGCTGCTCAATGCGAGCCATCAGGGGCAGTGCTATTTCGGTTATCTGGCCGGATACCGCTATGCCCATGAGGTCTGCCAGGATCCGCTCTTCGCCAACTTCTTGCTGGAATACATGGAATTGGAAGCTACCCCGACTCTGGAACCAGTTCCTGGAGTCGATCTTCCGACCTATCAGCGCACCCTGATTGAAAGATTCTCCAACGAGTACGTCCGGGACACCCTGGCCCGGCTATGCGCGGAGAGTTCGGACCGAATCCCCAAATGGTTGGTCCCGGTGATCCGGATCAATCTAGCCACCGGTGGTGAAATCGAACGCAGCGCTGGAATCGTCGCCTCCTGGGCGCGTTATGCGGAAGGCACCGACGAGGCAGGCGAGCCCATCGTCGTCGTCGACCAGCTCAAGGACAGCCTGATGGCGGCCGCAGCACGGCAGCGGCCGGGAACGCCCGGTGGAGACAAGCTCGCTTTCATTGCCAACCGAGCCGTCTTTGGTGATCTGATCGACAACGAACGGTTCGTGGCCGCCTATTCGAAGGCTCTGGACAGCCTGCATGAGGCGGGCTCTAAAGCCACCGTGCAAAGCCTACTCAGCAATCCGGCCGGCTAACCACGAAAGGCGCCCGCCGCCGATGGATCTATTGAGTCGGATAACCGGCAAATCCATCAAGCCGTAAAATCGCCTTATGAGCACCCCCGCGTTGCTCGATGAGCAGCTACCAGATATTGATTGGTCGGTTCTTCCCTCCGGAAGTGTGCCGGGCGTCTTCGAAGCCCCCAGCGGCCCGCTCGCCATGGTTTCGATGGGAAAGCCAGAGAATCCGCGAGTTGTGCTGCTCCCCGGTGCGACGGGCTCCAAGGAGGATTTCTGGTTCGTGATGCCAGTTCTGGCCGAGGCAGGCTATTTCGTGCAGAGCTACGACCTGGCGGGGCAGTACGAATCCTTCGCCGCCGGGCCCGAAAACCTCGTTCCACCCCGGGAGCACTACGATTACGAGCTCTTCCTGGATGATTTGCTGCACTTCCTGGAAATCGGTGGACCGGTCCACCTACTTGGCTATTCCTTCGGCGGGATCCTCGGCGAGATGTTCACCGTCCGGCACCCGGAGCTGGTCCTCAGCCTGGTATTGCTCAGCACTCCTCCATTGGCAGGGCAGTGCTTCCGCGGCGTGAAGCGGATCGGCCGGTTCAGCTCGCTGGCAAGTCCTGGCGTGATAGCGGCACTAATGAAATGGGGTATCGCCCGGAATTTCATTCCTGTCTCCCAAGCCCGGCTGAAATTCGCGATGCATCGCTTCGAGTTGACTCGGCCTGATGCCCATCTAGACATCATGGACTTAATGCGGCACAGCCCGGATCTGCGCGCCGAGCTGACCCAGCTCCCGCAGCCAAAGTTCGTTGCGGTGGGAGAGCACGATCTCTGGCCAATGAAACTGCACCGGGAGTTCGCCCAGGCGCTAGGGGCAACGCTGTCCATCTATCCGGCAGGGCACAGCCCAAGCGAAACCACTCCTTATCAGCTCAGCCGGGATCTGCTCGCCCTCTACGGTCGCCTGAGCCGTTGAGCGCGAGCCCACTTTCTGCGCACTCGGCGGCGACTACAAAGCGATTGTTCACGAAAATTAATACCCAGAGTCCGGAACGCCAGGCCTAGCCGATGGCCCAAAGCCGCCCAGGAATAGAACGGGCGGGCGGAGACGCCAACCCGCAACTCGGAGTCATAGATCGCCACCATATCGGGCTCGAATTGAAGGCAGATATCGGTATCGTCGTTCACCGCGTGATCAAGATGCACTTTGGCGCGGATCCGGTACCAAGCCGAGGCCCGGATCGCCATATTCGATGCATAGAGCGGCGTGTAACCGAGGCCCCAGGAAAGTAACCTGAAGTTCCCGCCGCCCACCAAAGCCCTGCCGCACCAGCGTAAGAATGCATTGCCCCCATAGAACTCACCCATTCCGGTGATGGCGACGGCTTCCGGTTGTTCCGCTAACTGCCGCTCAATGCGTTCTAGCCAGTCCTGGGCGGGCACCGAGTCCGCATCGAGCCGCGCGAAGACCTCACCCTTGGCGCCGTTGAAACCGGTGGCAGTGGCGGGCAGGATGCCTCGCCGGGGTTCAAGGAGTACGACGGCGCCGGCCGCCTTGGCCACGGCCGCAGAGTCATCGCTGGAGCCGTTGTCCACCACCACGATCTCATCGGCCTGCCTACTCTGCTTAGCGAGCGCGGCCAGGCAGACAGTCAGGAATTCGGAATCATTGAGAACCGGGATCACCACGGAGATGAACACCTTCCGACTCTATCCCTTTGCCGCAGCACAGTGCAGTGCAGCGCCGTCAAAAACGATGGCGTGAAGCCAACCCGGCCAAGGCTTGCGGGGCTAAAAACCGATCAGACTCCGTAAGTAGCCTTTCGCGCCTCCACATAGCGTCCGCGCAACTCCGCGCCCCAGTCGCTGCCGTCGGGCTCGAAGCGCTCCTCGATCCGCCGTTTCCACCGGGGGTATTCACCATGAACAGCCCAGGCCGCCTGCCTGGCCGCGCCCAGCGCAACGTACTCTCCGGCCGCCGGAACCTCTACTTCGACGCCGAGTACCGAGGCCGCCGCCTGGCGCAGGGCCACCGACTTCGAGCCGCCACCAATGAGCAGTACCCGCCGCACCGGGACCCCGTCGGCTTGGATCAGCTCAACCGCATCTGCCAGTGAGTTCAACACCCCGAGCACCGAGGCCCTGGCCAGGTTCTCCGGTGTCATTGAGGTTCGGCTCAAGCCCAGTAACGTGCCCTGTGCGGTGGGCAGATTAGGCGTCCGCTCGCCGTCGAGATAGGGCAGTAGCAGCAAGCCGCCGGCATCCGCCGGTGCGGCTTGGGCTAGCCGGTCCAGTTCGCCGAGGTTCACCCGCAGCATCGCAGCGGTTGCGCTCATGGTACGAGCCGAGTTCAGCATCGCCAGCAAGGGTAGGTACTGCCCGGTGGCATCGGCGAAACCGGCAATCTGTCCGGATGAATCCCGGTACGGCCCGGTGGAGGAAGTGAAGACGGTGCCGGAGGTACCAACCGAAACCACCACCTCGCCCGGTTCGATGCCCAAGCCCAGAGCAGCCGCCGCATTGTCTCCGGCACCGGCTGCCAATACGGCTTTGGGTAACCCCCAGCCATCGTTCAGGGTCCCGGCTCGTTCGGCGGGGCCCAGCACCTTGGGAAGTTCAGGCACAGCTCCGAAATATCGTTCGAGCGTGGAGAGCTGGTATTCGTTGCTCACCGGATCGAAATAGCCGGTGCCCGAGGCGTCACTACGATCGGTGGTGAAGGCCCCGGCGAGCTGTAGATTGAGCCAGTCATGAGGCAGGCAGACCCGCGCCACCCGGCGGGCGAGTTCCGGATGGTTCTCGAAAAGCCAGGCAAGTTTTGTGATGGTAAAGGAAGGCACCGGAACTAGGCCGGTCGACGACGCCCAGCTCTCCGCTCCGAGTTCGGTCACCATCCGCGCCGCTTGCGGGGCGCTGCGGGTGTCATTCCAGAGCAAGGCATCGAACACCGGGTGGTTAGCCCGATCCAAGGCAACCATTCCGTGCTGTTGCGCGCCAACGGCCACTGCGGTCACCGAGCTGCCAAAGTCTGAGACCCTGGCTTGTCCCCAGGCGTCCTGGAGCGCCTCGGTCCAGGATCGCGGATCGATCGCTGTACCGTCCGGATGGGCGGCCGAACCGGAGGCTTGCACTTCCCCGGTCTCGGCGGAGACCACCAGCACCTTGGATGACTGGGTGGAGGAATCTATTCCCAACACATTGCTCATCCGTTGGTCTCCTTAAGCAGGGCTGTGGCGAGCGATTGATCGATCACCAGAATGCTGACGATCCGGGCTGAGATCGCTGCCCGGACCGCATCCGCCCGGGCCTCGCCCTGCGCCACCGCGATTACGGTCGGGGTGCGTTTGAGTTGATCGAGGGTCACGGCAAGCACCCGAGAGTCCAGTTCTGAGCGCACCGAACGCCCGTCCGCCGAGATCAGCCTGCCGGAGCACTCAGCTACCGCACCGGCGTCGAGCGTGCTCTGCCTGACCAGATTGTCCACGCGGTCCCAGACGGTGGAAAGCGCGGGTCCCCAGGCTCCGATAGCCACCGCAGCCAGGTCCAGGGAATCCGCCTTGGTGAGTGCGGTGGAAATCTCCAGTTGCTGCCGTAGCCCGGCCGCGGTGCGGGGGGTATCCACCACGAGTGGCGCCCATAGTGGCCATACCGTGCCGTTGGAGACTCGACCTAGCCGCTGCACGAGTTCAAGCGGATTGGAGTTCACCGATCCCGGTAAGGCACCGGCCAGTTGGACGATTTCGCAGCGAGGAAGTTTCTCCACATAGCGGGCTGCCATATTCAAAGTGCGGGACCAGGAGACCCCGACGGTCATGCCGACTCGGGTGAGTTCCGTCAGTTCCTTGGCTACCGCCTGGGCCAGCAGGTCGCGCTGCTGCAGGTCATCGCTCAGCGTGCGGGTAAGCACTACCTTCCGAATGCCCAAGCGTCGCGCCAAGGTAACTTCGTCAATGGCACCGGAGCTACCGGGGAAGCGCACTTCAATCCGGACGATGCCCTCCGCGCGAGCTTCATCGAGCAGCCGCGCCACCTGAAATCGGGAAATCCCGTAGCGCTTGGCGATTTCCACCTTGGACAGATTGTCCAAGTAATGATCCTTACCCACCTGGGCTAAGAATCCTTCGTGATCCGACTGATCAATATCGATTGCTGTCATGGCTCCCTGTCCCCCATCTCGACCGTAATCCAGGACCGAATGAGCGAAATCTATTGCTCAAATGATCTTATATGACTAAAGTCACTTAACAAATGAGCTTCAATGGCGACTCAAATGAGCGCTGTGGAGCAATGGCCCGGAAGGTTTCCCATGAAGTTCCCGCACCGCTCAGGTCGGCAGAGACGCTGGCTAGCAATTAGCGCAGTTCTCGCGACGGCAGCGCTCGCCCTGACCGGCTGCTCGCCAAGCGGCAGCTCGAAGACCGATATCGTCGTCGCGATTGTGGCAAATCCGCAGATGAAGGACGCCATTTCCCTGCAGGATGACTTCCGCAAAGCGCATCCGGACGTCAATGTTCGGTTCGTCTCGCTGCCGGAAAACGAAGCGCGAGCCAAGATCACCGCTTCGGTAGCCACCGGGGGCAGTGAGTTCGACGTCGTGATGATCTCCAACTACGAAACTCAGATGTGGGCGAAGAATGGTTGGATCACCGATCTACAGCCCTATGCGGATAAGACCTCCGGTTACGACCCGAACGACTTCATCCCCACCATTAAGGACGCGCTGAGCTACCAGAACGACCTCTATTCGGTACCTTTCTACGGTGAGTCCTCCTTCGTTGCCTACCGCAAGGATCTTTTCGAGAAAGCTGGGCTGACCATGCCCGCGCATCCCACCTGGGATGACCTGAAAGGCTTCGCCGCGAAATTAGACGATAAGAAGAGTGACTTCGCCGGAATCTGCCTGCGCGGTTTGGCCGGTTGGGGCGAGGTAATGGCTCCGCTGGACACCATGATCAACACCTATGGCGGCCAGTGGTTCGATCAGAACTGGAATGCCAAGCTCAACTCGCCCCAGGTGGAATCGGCAGTCAGCGACTACGTCAGCCTGCTGAACAACTACGGGCAGCCGGGCGCGGCCACAAGCGGTTACGGTGACTGCATCACCCGCTACAGCCAAGGCAAGGCGGCCATGTGGTACGACGCCACTGCGATGGTCTCTTCGGTTGAGGATCCGAAATCTTCCAAGGTGGCCGGGCAGACCGCTTACGCTCCGGCCCCGGTCAAGGACACCAAATCGGCGGGCTGGCTGTACAGCTGGTCGCTCGCCATTCCGAAAACCTCGCAGCACAAGGATGCCGCCTGGGACTTCGTCTCCTGGATGACCAGTAAGGACTACATCAAGCTGGTGGGCAACCAGATCGGTTGGGAACGGGTTCCCCCAGGAAGCCGGAAGTCGACCTATCAGATCCCGCAATACGCTCAAGTAGCGAAGGCTTATGCGCAACCCACACTGGACGCCATGAACAATGCCTCGCAGGCGAACTCAATGGTGCAGAAGGTGCCCTATCCCGGCTTGCAGTTCGTCGGCATTCCGGAATTCCAAGACCTGGGTACCCAGGTTGCCCAACAAATATCCGCCGCGATTGCCGGGCAGAAGAGCGTCAAAGATGCGCTTGAGCAAGCTCAGCAATACGCCCAGGTAGTCGCAGAATCCTACCAATCAGGAGCTAACGGAACGGAGTCCAGCAAATGACGACGACGGCGGTCAAGGCCCGACCCGCTCGGCGCGACAAACCAGTGGACCCCGCAACGGACTTCTCCCGTGCCGAGGGCTGGCGTCGCCGGGCCCCACTATTACCCGCGCTGATCTTCACCGTCGTGGTGACCCAGGTGCCCTTTATCCTGACCATCTGGTACTCGCTGCGGAACTGGAACCTGCTTCGCCCGGATAGCGATCAGTTCGTTTTCCTGAAGAATTACGCGGATATCTTTCTGAATTCGACCTTCCGTGGCGCAGCCCTGAACTCTATCCTGATCACCCTGGCTTGCGTCGTCGTCGCTATGATCCTGGGGATCCTGCTGGCCATTCTGCTGGACCGCAGCTTCCGTGGCCGCTCGGTGGTTCGTACCCTACTGATCACCCCCTTCCTGATCATGCCGGCCGCCTCCGCCACGCTGTGGAGCGTTTCAATGCTCAATCCGAGCTTCGGCTTGGTCAACTGGCTCACCTCCTTGGTGGGGATTCCCGCGGTGGACTGGACCTCGAAGTACCCGGTGCTGTCGATCCTGATCGCCCTGGTCTGGCAGTGGACGCCGTTCATGATGCTGCTGGTTCTCTCCGGCCTGCAGGCGCAGGCGAAGGATGTGTTGGAGGCCGCGCAGATTGACGGTGCGGGCTGGTGGAAGACTTTCGCCTTTGTGACGCTTCCGCAGCTTCGTCGCTATATCGAACTAGGCGTACTTCTGGGTGCGATCTACGTGGTGAACACCTTCGATCAGATCTATCTGATGACCGCTGGCGGTCCCGGTACGGCGAGCGCCAATCTGCCCTTCTACATCTATCAACGAGCCTTCCTGGGCTTCGATATCGGCCAATCCGCGGCGATGGGTGTGGTCACCGTGATCGCCACGATTGTGATTGCCACCTTTGCCTTGCGATTGATCTTCCGCAGCTTCGACACGAAGGACGCGCTATGACAGCCACCCTCAGCACTCGCACCGTTACCCCTCCGGAGAATTCCAAGGCTCGCCGGAATAAGGTTGGCGCCTCTGCGCTGACCACCCTGACCTGGCTGATCGCACTGATCTTCTTCGCCCCTGTGCTCTGGATGGTGATGACCGCCTTCAAGCAGGAATCCGACGCTGCCTCTACTCCGCCGAAATTCATCTTTGCCCCGACTTTCGACCAGTTCGCCGCAGTGCTCAACGCCGGGGCTGGCAGCTATTTTCTGAACTCCTTGCTGGCTACCGGCATCTCCACAATCCTGGTCATCCTGCTGGCGGTGCCCGCCTCCTATGCACTGAGCATCCGTCCGGTGAAGAAGACCTCCGATGTTTTGTTCTTCTTCATCTCCACCAAAATGCTCCCCGTGGTTGCGGTGATCATGCCGATCTACGTTATTGCGGGTCAGCTCAAGGTGCTCGACAATATCGGTACCCTGATCGTGCTCTATACCTCGATGAACCTACCCATCGCGGTGTGGATGATGCGCTCCTTCTTCCAGGAGGTGCCCGGTGAGGTCCTGGAGGCGGCCCAGATGGACGGTGCTGGCCTGATTAAGACGATGCGAACTATTTTGGTGCCGATGGTGGCGCCTGGGCTCGCGGCAACCGCACTGATCTGCGTTATCTTCGCCTGGAATGAATTCTTCTTTGCACTCAACCTGACCGCAGCCAATGCGGCCACCGTGCCGGTCTTCCTGGTCTCTCAAATGACCAGCGAAGGGCTCTTCCTGGCCAAGCTCTCCGCCGCTTCGGTACTCGCCTCGCTGCCCGTGGTGATCGCAGGTTGGGTGGCGCAAAAGCAACTAGTTCGCGGTTTGTCGATGGGTGCGGTCAAATAGGGAGATGAGAGTCTCAGTTTTGCACGGACCTTTCGACGGCGGCCCCGGCAAGTTAGTGCTCGAGGAGCGGTCGGTGCCAGAACCCCGAGCGGGGGAAGTACTGCTGAAAATCCTGGCTGTCGGCGTTTGCGGCTCGGATGTTCATTATTACCGCGAGGGCAGGATTGGCAGCTACATCGTGACTTCCTCACTCGTGCTGGGCCACGAACCCGCAGGGCAGATTGTGGCACTGGGCGAGGGTGTGAACGGCCTGGAAGTGGGCCAGCGCGTATCTCTGGAGCCCGGGGTACCTAGCCCTTATTCGACGCAGACCCTGGCTGGTCATTACAACCTGGACCCTGCGGTTAGCTTCTTCGCCACCCCGCCGGTGGACGGTGTCTTTGCCGAATACGTGGTGCACCCGGCGGCTTTCTGCCACCCAGTCCCGGACTCGGTTTCGGACGCGGCGGCAGCACTGCTAGAGCCACTCAGTGTGGCCCTGGCCGCACGGCAAGCCGCGGGAATCAGCATTGGCGACCGCGTTCTGGTGGCCGGTGCCGGGCCGGTGGGCTTGCTGATCTCCCAGGTGGCGCAGCTGGCAGGAGCCACGGTCACAGTCACGGATGTGCGTGCGGACCGACTAGAGGTGGCGGGGCGATATGGAGCGGATTCGGTCTTCACCGCCCAAGATGCCCCCGAAGTGCTGCCCGAATTCAGCGTCTTCATTGACGCCACCGGGGCCAGGCCCGCGATTACAGCCGGTTTGCAACGGCTTGCGCCGCGCGGCCGCTGCGTCCTGGTGGGGATGGGCGCCGAGACGGTGGAAGTCCCATTGCAGTTGGTGCAGGGCCGAGAGTTAAACATCACCGGTACCTTCCGCTATGCGAATACTTGGCCCACGGCCATCGCACTGGCCGCAGCCGGGGCAGTTGATCTGGACGGCCTGGTCAGTTCCACTCATTCGCTCGACCAGGTGGAGGAGGCGCTGCTGGCCGGCGAGGTCCCTGGTGCCCTCAAAGCGATCGTGCGGCCCCACGGCTAAGCTCCAACGTCACTTGCGTTCAAGCTACGGCTCGCTAGCCTCCGGCCACGGATTGGATGATCAACACCTCGGCTCCCGGCTCTACCAGGGTATCCAAGCCGTTCAGCCTGCGTGACTCCTCGCCGCCTAAGTAGATATTGACGAAGCGCCTGAGCGCTCCAGTCTCATCCCGAACCTTCCGATTGAAGGCCGGGAACTCCTGCCCGATTCGATCCAATAGTTCGGCGAGCGCGAGCGAGGACTCGACAGACAGCCGAAGCTCGGCCCGTTCCCCGGTGTACTGGCGCAGCGCGCTCGGTACCAGAACCGTCACCATCAGTGCTCAGTTCACGACGGCGGCACGAACGCAGAGCACGTCCGGCAAGTGCGAGATGACCTCGGTGAAGTTCTCGCCCTCGTCAGCACTGGCATAAACCGAACCTCCCCGGGTGCCGAAATAGACACCGGCGGTTTCGGCGTCGTCCACCCCGGCGGCATCCCTGAGCACCACGTTGTATTCGAACTGCGGAAGGCCGGTATCGAGACGTTTCCAGTGCTCACCGCCATCGTCCGTACGGTGCACGGCGAGTTTTCCCTCGGGAGGTATCCGTTCGCCGTCGGCCTTAATGGGAATCACCCAGGCGGTGCCCGCGCGGTGCGGATGGCTCAGCATGACAAAGCCAAAATCTGCGGGCAGGCCAACGGCGATGGACTTCCAGCTCTCCGCATTGTCATCCGAGCGGTAAACGCCGTGGTGGTTCTGCGCGTAGAAGGTATTGGGCGAACCGGCGTCGCGGGCTACCTTGTGCACGCATTGCCCAAACTCTGGTTGGGGGTCGGGCATGAAATAGGCGGAGATGCCGTGGTTGCGGGGCTGCCAGGACGTGCCGCCGTCCTCGGAGCGGTACACCCCACCGGTGCTCATCGCCACCAGCATGCTCTGCGAGTCCTCCACCGGTGGAAGCACCGTATGCGCGGCCGCTCCGCCAAACCCGGCACCCCATTCGGCTCGGTGCGGGTGATCCCATAAGCCGCGATTGAGCTCGAAGTGCTCGCCGCCGTCAACCGATTTCCACACCGAGATTGGTTCGCAACCCGCCCAAACCACATCCGGCTCATGCTGGCCGGCCGGTTGAATCTGCCAGATTCGCTCCAAAGCCGCATCGTCCTGCGGCCCGAACTTGATCGATCCTTCCTCCGGTTCGATCCAACTGGCACCCAGATCGTCCGAGTGCGCAACCGTTGGTCCCCAGTGCTCGGAACGCACCCCGACTAGGATCCGTGGCACAGCCCGCCGGGTGTCAATGGCGATTGAGGGAATCTCCTGCATCAGGAAATGCGGCGCCGAAATCTGCCAGTTTCGCCGATCGTCACTCCGGGCAAGCCAAAGCCCTTTTTTAGTACCGATGGCCAGAACTACGCTGTTCGAGCTTGTCATATATATATCTGATCACCCAGCTGCCCTAGACGCAATGGCTAGCGGCGTAAGGTGTAGTTGGGCGCCGACGGCAGCGGTCGCCCGTTGTCGAGTGAATTGAATGAAAAAAGAATAATGAAAGAGACTACATCTACTCAACGAGCCCGGGTGGGACGTCCGGCACTCATTTCCCGAGCCAGTATTGGTGAAGCAGCACTCGCCGAACTGGACGGTATTTCTTCTACCAAAGTAGCCAGGAGGCTTGGTGTGGCGCAGAGTTCGCTCTACCGACACATTACTGATCGCTCTGATTTAGTGCGATTAGCGGTGGACTACGCCCTCGAACGTCAAAAGTGGCCGGATTCTCAGCCTCATTGGCGGCAGTATCTGATTGATTACACCATCAGTTTGTGGCGATTATTGGAGCAGCATCCCGGCCTGAGCCAGGAACTCAAGCTGATGCGCCCCTCCCCTGAGAAAGTTATCACCGCGCTAACCAAGGTGGCTCTCGATCTATTGAGCTTCGGTTTCACGGCGGCGGATGCCAATATGGCAGTCGATCTCTTGGCTCATGTCACTCTTGATTCGATGATCACCGAGCAGATCTTCAATTCGCCCGGCTCTGCGAATCCCACTGTTCGCGAGGACAGCGTGCGAGCCTGGCAACATCAGGACGAGAGACTGGCTCATGACACCCGTCGGACCATGGAACAGAGCATGTTCGATAATCTCCTGGCGCGGGTGGAGCTGATCCTGGATGGTCTCGAAACGCGGCTCAACGCACCGGACAATTCTCCGGTCAGCACCACGGCTTCCATCTCCGGAATCACCGATGGCCATGGCGTTGAAGCAGTAACCGAGGAGATCATGGCTCTCACCGGGGTCCAGCAGGTGCGGATCAAGCTCAATGCGGCTGGGATTTCGACGGCGGTAATCAGTTCGACTCATCCGCTTAGTGAGCAGGAAATTGGCGAAGCGGTGGCTGAGGCGGGTTATCTCCTAGTCTCCGACAACGCCTAACCCACCATCGAGTGTGGAGATCTGCATCTTAAAGAGGCTTCATAAGGTGCAGATCTCCACACTCGGCGGATCAGGATCTGAATCGGATCAGGATCGGCTGAGGGTGGAAGCCTCTGGTGACCATTCCTCCACCACTTCGGCAGCCGCCGTCGTGCGTACTTCGCCGATCCGGACCAGCACTACGCCGAGCATTATGAGAATCCCGCCGAGCAACTGGATGGGGTGCGGCAGTTCCGAAAGCAGCAGCCAGGCCCAAAGCACGGCGAAGAGCACTTCCATCAATGAAACGAAGGAAGACACCCTGGTGCCCAAGCGGCGAACCGACATCACGCCGGTGATGTAGGCAAAGACGGTGCCCACCAGAGCAAGGCCAAGCACTGGGACCAGCCAACTCACACTCTCTCCGGCGAAGACCACGTTCTGGGTACTGAAAGCCATCGGCATGGCACCGAATAGACCGAGGGCGAAGATCATTACCGCCCCGACAATCAAGCCGCCACCGATCATCAACACGGGTGGCACGCCCTCAACGGTTCGGGCGGACATCACGAAGTAGAAAGCCGAGCAGACCGCGGCAGCCAGGCCCCAGAGCACGCCGATCGGATCGATCGACTGCGCTCCACTCAGGTCCAAAACCAGGAGCAGGCCAATAATGGCGCTTACCGTCCCCGCCAAGATCAGTGCTGCGGGGCGCTTGCGGCTCTGTAGCCAGCTGTAGAGCACGAGCAACACGGGTGAGAGGTATTCCAGCAGCAAGGCCACCCCGACCGAAAGATGCTGCACAGCGTTGAAGAAGAAGAGCTGGCACAGTGCGATCGGCACCACGCCGTAGAGCGCGATCCGCGGTAGCTCGCTGCGGACGGCGGGCCAGCGCCGAAAGAGCATCACCAGCACAGGAATCAGCAGCACAATCGCAGCCCCACCGACCCGCCCCAGGATGGCTGCGCCGGAAGACCAGCCGGTTTCAAAGAGAGATTTGGCGAAGGTCCCGGAAAAACCGAATGCCACGGCGGAGGCGAGCGCCAACCCAAAGCCGATGAAAGTATTGCGCGAGGTCGTGGTCACTGGAGCCCCCTTGGCATGTAATGAGTCATTTGGAGTACACTCATTACATTATCCAAGACCTGGACAGGAGTCAAGATGCTTTTTGCCCCTGACACGGAGTCCGCCCTGCGGTCCGCCGTCGCTTTAGTGAATACGCTGCCCTCCATTCACTCCGGGCAACAGGATCGACTGGAAACCCCGGCGGATCTGGATCGCTTTGTCGAACAAGAACAGTTCTCCGGTGCGCGCACTCATGACGCGGCCGAGCTCGCCGCGGTCCAGGCTTTGCGCCCACCGCTGCGAGAACTATGGTTAGCCAGCGAGGAGGGGGCAGTTGAACGGGTCAATGCCATCTTGCAGGGCGCCAAGGCGCTGCCTCAGTTGATCAAGCACGACGGCCTGGATTGGCACCTGCATGCCACCTCCCAGCAGGCACCCCTCGCCGAGCGAATGGCCGTGGAAGCGGCAATGGCAATGGTCGACGTGATCCGCTCCCAGGAACTGGACCGACTGCGGATTTGTGCGGCTTCGGATTGTGCCGATGTACTCATCGATCTGTCGAAGAACCGCTCTCGCAGATTCTGCGATACCGGGAACTGCGCCAATCGAGCGCATGTTGCGGCTTATCGCGCGCGTAAAGCAGCCGACTGACCGAGGCCTGGGAGCTCCGTTCAGCCGGCTTACTTCATGTTCAGTTACTTCATCGTCCCTTGGCTCACCGAGCCCTGAAGCTGACGTTGGAAGATCACATAGATCACTAAAACGGGCACCACGGTGATCACCACGGCCGCAAAAAGTGCACCAAAATCAACCGCGTAGCCAGCTTGACCGGCGAAGGCGCCCAGAGCCTGGGAGAGCAGACGATTATTAGGATTGCTCGCGTTGAGCGCCACGGCGAGCAGGTACTGGTTCCACAAACCAACGAAGTTCAAGATCGCCACGGAAGCCAAGCCGGGTCGAGCCATTGGCAGCATCACCTGGAAGAAGGTGCGCCACTCCCCCGCGCCGTCGATAGCCGCCGCCTCCGCGATCTCAAAAGGCAGCGCTTTGAAGAAGGCGAAGAGGAAAAAGACCGTGAACGGCAAAGCGAAAGCCACGAACACCAGGATTAAGCCAGGCAGAGTGCCCAGCAAACCCATGCTTTTCAGAATGCCAAACAACGGCACAATAGCCAGGAAAATCGGGAAGGTCAGCCCAGCGAGCATAGCCAGGTAAATGGCTCTACTGCCAGGGAACTTGAACCGGGCCAGGACATAGGCACACATCGCGCCCAACAACATGACCAACACCAGTGAACAGCCGACCACGATTACTGAGTTGAGGAATGAGGCCCCGATTCCGGAGTCGGTCCAGGCACGCAGATAGTTATCGAAGTGCCAGACCTGAGGTAGCGCAAAGGGTGAGGCGAAGATCTCCGAGCTGGTCTTGAAGGAGCTCATCACCGTCCAAAGCAGAGGCAGGATGACAATAATGGACCAGATCACCAAGACGGTGTGCGAAATTCCGCCGACAACCTTGTCACCCACGGTTGACTTAGACTTACGGTGCTCTGGAGTATCGGCGTTCGTTGCCTTCGCCTGAGGGGCTAATTGAGTAGTCATCAGTACGAGTTATCCTTACTTCCACCGGTGAGCCGGTTCACCAGGAAGACCAGTCCGGCAAAGCACAGAGTGAGCACGGCAGCCACCACGGCCATCGCACAAGCCAAGCCGAAGTTACCTTTTTTGAAGGCCACTTCGAAGAGCTGCTGAGCCATCACCCAGGTCGAGTTATTGGGACCGCCACCAGGGTTCAACGCCGCCATATAGACGAAAGCGTCGAGCGCCAGGATGCCCATGTAGATGAAGGAAGTCTGCACATTGTCACGAATCAAGGGAATGGTCACAGAGATCGCAATCCGGAACCGGCCAGCACCATCGATTCTGGCCGCTTCATAGATCTCAGCGGGCACGCCCTTGATCGCGGCAATGAAAAGGACCATATAGAAGCCGACCAAGCCCCAGATAATCACGAAGATGCTGGCACCCATGGCGGTATTCTCTTCGCCCAGCCAGTTCGAACCGGGGATGCCCACCAAGTTGAGGATGCCGTTGAGCAGGCCGCCATTGGGCGTATACACCTGCGCCCAGATCAAGCCAATCGCAATGGCTGGGATCACATAGGGAAAGAAAGAAACCACACGGTAGAAGCTAGAACCCCGCAAACCACGGATCTGCCCCCGGCTCGGGCCTCCGATGGTGACCATTGTGGAGAAAATCAGTGCAATCACGATGGTGACGATCGGCACAACTATGGCCAGGATGACATTGTTCGTCAAGGCTTTCAGGAAGATGTCGTCCTGGAAGATCTTGACGTAGTTATCCAGCCAAATGAAATTGAAGACCGAATTGAAGCCGGACCAGCTAGTCAGCGAGTAGTAAATCGCCTGAAGAAAGGGAGAGACCACAAAGATCAGGTAGATCACAAGCGGGATGCCGAGGAACACCAGGAAGAAACTCACCTTATCGAAGGTGAGTTTCCTCCGGCGACCACGCCGGACAGCGACAGGGGAGTCGCTGTCCGAGCGTGGTTTGACAGGAACGGAAGTCACTTCACTTCGACCTTCGTCACCGAACTATCGTTGCGCACCTTGTCGAAAATTTTCTGTGATTCGCTGGTCAAGGTGCCAACATCTGACTTGCCGTCCAGGAAGCTGTTCCACAAGGTCAGGAAGTCCTTATTGGTGCCGTAGAAATCGTTGAAGTTGGTGGTGAAGACGTTACTTCCGGCACCGTCGATCATCTTGGTCTGAGAAACCAGGGCGGTGGAACCGAATCCATCGGCGGGGACGGTGCCCTTGACGATGGTCGGGGCCAGCTTGGTCTTAGCGAAGTTGGTCGCTGCATCCTTGGACAGCATGGTCCGCAAGAATTCCTTGGCTCCGGCCACATTCGCGCCCTTGCTCGGGATCATGAAGGGTTCCCCGGCCGCACTGTGAAGAGCCTCATAAGGCAGCTTCGAGGAACTGGTAACAGTAGGTGCCGGAACGCCGGTCATCTTGAACCCGGAAGCGGTCTGGTCCTTCATCTCATTCTCAATCCAAGAGCCGGACGGGTACAGCAGCGCCTGCTGCTGATTCGACCACTGCGCCTGAGCTGCGGTGAACTGAGTGCCAGATCCACCCGGAACGAAGTAACCCTGCTTAACAGCTTCGGCTATCTTGCCGAAAACGCTCTGGATGGCCGGGTTGGACCAAGCATCAGCCTTGAGGTTCTCCAAGCCGAGCCGGACGTCGTCGCCACCCTCCTTGATAGCAGAAGTAACCGCGAGCTCCATGTAATAGGTGGCTGCTTCCTTGCCCCAGACGAAGAGCTTCTTGCCCTTAGCCTTGGCCTTGGCACCCAGATCAAGTGCCTCGTCCCAGGTCTTCGGCGGAGTCCAACCATTTGCTTCGAAAAGCGAAGCCGAATACCAAACCGCATAGACGGTCAGAGCGTAGTTGAGCGCGACAAACTTGCCACCGAAGGTACCTGGGGCAGTGACACCTGCGTACAGAGTGTCCTTGATCGCCGTACCTTCGAGGTTCTTCGCATCAAGTACCGAGTTGAGATCCTCAAGCTGGTCCAGGATCGTGCTGATGCCAATTGACTTGGCACCCGAGTTATCAAACAGATCGGGGGGCGTGCCACCGGCAAAGCGCGGCTGCAGCTCACCGGAGATATCCGTGGAAGGAGACACCTTCACGGTAAGCGAAGAATGGTTCTTCTTCACCAGATCGCCAGCGAACTCGGCATAGTCAATGCCGTATCCGCCCTTGAAAACCACAACGTCAATCGTCGAGCTATCGGCTACGCCGAAGGGGTTGCTATCGGAAACGGTGCCGGTCTGCTGAGTCGTTCCGCCACCACCGCCGCTCGCGCAAGAGGCCAGGGCGCCACCCAGCGGAACCAGTACGGCAGCAGCGAGCGCACCGCGCAAGAATCCGCGCCGTTCAAAAGATTTCTGTTGAATAGTCATTTCTTACCTTTCATGGTTGGTGCGATGAGTAGAGCAAGGAGCTGCCAGTGATCAGTCATAGTCGTCAATCACGCCTGATTCGTTGCCCATAGAGTGCTTCCAAGGCGCTGTTGTGCTCGTCCCCACCAGGTGCGTTCGCCGAGATATAGACCGGCGGGCGTTCGCCGGACTCGGCCAAACGAGCCACGGTACCAATGGTGAATAGCTGCGCAATGTAAGCGGCGGTAAGCGAGGACACTGCCCCCAGACCTGTGCCGTCCGCGGTCTCCAGCGTGCTGTCACCAAAGGGCGCAAGGTTGTCGATAACGACGTCGGCCACCTCGCTTAGGCGTTTTCCGCTGGGATGTTTCGTGCTCACCGCATTGGTGTGCTGCAGGCTGGTGACCGCAATCAATGAGTGACCGCGATCCTTGATCTGCAATGCCAGTTCGACAATCGAACCGTTCACCCCTGAATTCGAGGCGATAATGAACACGTCTTGTGGGTGGATCTCTGTCATCTCCAGAAGCTCGGTGATGACGGCGGGGTTGCGCTCCAAGGAGGAGCCGCTCAGCACCTCTACATCGTGGCCGCCGCGCAGCACGAGAGTCCGTAGCGCGATCTTATTGGTCGGAATCAGTCCGCCAGCCCTGCCCGCTACCTCCATCGCAAAAGCCTCGGAGTGACCGGTACCGAAAACCTGGATCACGCCGCCCTTGCTGACCGAATCGCTCAGCAGTTCGATCGCCGCGTCCAGCCCGCCGTCGGCTGCATGATTGGCCAGCTGATCAAGCCGTCCCACCACCTCTTGGTGGAAATCCGCAAACAGCTTGCGAGCGGTTAACTGCTGGGCCTCAGACAAGGTTCTTCCTCTTTTGCTCGACCGAATAAGGGGTCAGGTGGTCCATCTGCTCCGCGGCAGAATTGGTCCGGCCGGGCCGTCGATGCGGTGCCACCGCGAGAGCGGAAGCGGCCAGGTTGGTGGTGGCGCTGGAAAAGTTCTCTTGTGCCACCAGAAGGTAGAGCAAATCCAGCACCAGGAGTTGGACGTGCTTGGCGGAAAGGTCATCGGGCTGTAGGAATTGTTCGTGCACGCTCGTGATGATCTGGAATTCGGCGCTCTCAGCGAGCGGGGAATTCAGATGATTGCTCAGCGCGACCGTGGTGGCGCCGGCGATCCGCGCCTGCTGGAGCATCTCGATGGTCTCCTCGGTACGGCCGGTGTTGGAGATACCGATCGCAATGCAGCGAGAGTTCTGCCGGGAGGCGCTGACCAAGCCCGCATGTACCTCGGACCAGTGATGAGCGGGAATGCCAATCCGGTAGAGCCGGCTCTGGAGCTCCGATGCCATCACCGCGCTGCCGCCGATACCGTAAATGTCCAAATGTTCGCAGAGTGCGATTTGGCGGGCCAGGTTCTTCATTAACCTAAGGTCGAGTACCGCGGCGGTCTCCTGCAGAGAACGGGTGTGTGCGTTCATCAGGGTGCTGAGCACGTCACGGGGGGAGTCATCCGGGCCAAAAGCCCTGCCGATGTCGGTCTTCCAGGACTCTCGAGCGTCGGATCGCCCCACTGCGGCAGCCACTCCGACCCGGAAAGGTGCATAACCGGTGTATCCGATCAAACGGCAGAAGCGGGTTACCGTTGCCGCGGAAGTTCCGGTCGCCTTGGCTAGCTCCTTGATGGACAGCTCAAGCGGGGCTTGAGGTTTCTCGATCAGATAGCGCGCGATCTGGGACATCGCCTCGCTCATTTCCGGGAGCCGGGCCTTGATCCGGTTCACCACCCCCATGGCAGAGTCAACTGCGTACGGCAACGCGGTTGAGCTCGAAACTGCCACGATGAAAATCCATTTCTCAAGAATGAGTGATGTTGGAAAACTATTCTCATAAGCTAGTGTGTGTCAAGTCACAACCAGCACAGATTGATAACAATGCATATTTCCCTTCCTCCCCCTCCCTTCTTTCTTGCCCTAGACGCTGGCGGTACTTCCACCCGCGCCACCATTCTGGATGGTTCGGGTAAATGCCTAGGATATGGGCGATCTGGGCCTGGAAACCCGATATCTTCGGGATTTGACCGGGCTTTAACTTCGCTGCTGGAGGCCACTCAACGAGCCCTCGAATCTACCGGGGGCAAGGCTTCGAACTGGGCAGGAATGACCCTGGCAATGGCTGGAGGCTCGACTCAGCTCCCGCAGGAAAAGCTCACAAAAGCCTTCGAATTACTCGGCTTGCGAGGTAAGCTAATGATCGATTCTGATCTTTTAGCTACTTATTATTCCGGAACTTATCACTCGGATGGATATGCTTTGGTTGCTGGGACCGGAGCGGTCTGCGCCCGGGTCCGGAACTATCGGCTGGATCGCGTGGTCGACGGCGTGGGCTGGCTGCTGGGCGACGAGGGCTCCGGCTTCTGGCTCGGCCACCGCGCGGTACGAGCCGTGGCTGCCGATCTGGACGGGCGCGCGCCGAGGACTGCAATAACCGGGCCGCTACTTGAGCGCTTAGATATTGCCATCAGCAAAGCTACTCACGAGGGCAGGCCGGCAGCGCTTCAATCGCTCATCCAAGCCGTTTATGCTTTACGCCCTATTGAACTAGCGTCTTTTGCCGTGCTGGTTTTCGAGGCCGCTCGAGCCGGGGATGTCGTCGCCCACAGCCTGCTGCAACGGGCCGGTGCGGCGCTTTCGCGGTCTCTTTCGACGGCGCGGATCCCGGAGGTCAAGGGTCCGGTTGTGCTGGGAGGCAGCATCTTATCGGCTGGGTCAGTGATCGATGATGAGCTCTCGGGACACCTCGGTGACCTGCACCCCGTCCGGGTGCCGGACGGTTTGGCCGGCGCTGCTCTCCTAGCGCTCCGTCATGCAGATTTACCGGTGGGCAAGGAAGTATTCGAACGCATCGCCCAGAGCCTTGGCGAACTGAGGTCTTAGGAGTCTTTGTCCCGCGGATCATTCGAATCGGAAGGGTCAACCGCATCCGCAGACTGAGGGGCATTCTCAGCGCCTGCCTGCTTCAGTTTTTTCAATCGATCCTCGGAGCGCAGATTCACTCCGGAGCCTTCGCTGAGCTCTTCCGGGTTCTCCTTGTGGGTCATCAGCAGCATGGCACACACCACCAGGCAAACAATAAAGGTGATCCCAAAGGCAATCGCACCCAGGTCGAACCGAATGATTCGGGCTGAGCCGGTACTCACCGTTCCCCCGGTGCCGCCGGTGGCGAAGAAAACGGTAACCACGCCGGCAATCGCCGCAAGCACTGCAGAGAAGATCAGTGGCCCTTTGACGCCCTTGATCTTGCTGCTCATCTTGCTTTCCTCGGCACCATTAGCCGAGCTAGACGGCATCTCACCGCTGCCTTTGTCCTCGGCCACAACGTCTCCTTCTATAACTGGTGCCCTGAAACTCTTTAGATCGCCGAAGTTATTCTACGCCCGGTAGAGCTTGCTTTTCACCCGAAACCGCGGCCCGGCCGCCGTCGTGCCGGTAGCTGAGCGCAGCGAGCACCGCGACCACACCGATGATCACAGCAGAACCGCCCAGCACCCCGACCGGAGCACGGAGCGAGGTTCCTGCCAGCGGGAAAAGCAGCACCGCTGCGAGGGCGGCTACTCCACCGGTAATTAGCCAATCCCTGCCGAGCACAGTCCTGGACCGGTACCGGAAGCCTAGATAGACCTCAAGTAAGCCGGTCAGCAAAAGAGTAAGCCCCGTGACAACGGCGAAAAGGACTGCATCCTGGAAGATCATCGCCAAAATGCCGCCCAGCAGGAAAAGCGATGCTTCCAGCCAGAGCATTCCGACGGCGGTAGCCAAGCCACGGCGGATGCTCAGCAGGAGGAAAATCACAGTGGCGCCGGAGACGACTAAGTAGAGACCGGTAGCGATCGCCCGGGACAACGGGGTGATGTCTGGCCAGAACACGGTCAACAGGCCAAATGCCAAAGCAATCAGGGCTCGCGAAAGCACCGGCTTCCATAGATCGGGCTCCGCTGTTGGCTTGCCACCCTGGATACTGCTCACTGGACCTCCATCGCTTGTCTGCCCGTCCAGTCTATTCGTTTACCGCAGTTAGTAGGCCGGTCCTGTGCCAGGCCGAGGTCCGGGCGCGCAGCCCCAAGGTCAACGCCCTGGCCAGCAGGTACCCACCGGCAAAAGCCGCCCAGAGCCAAGCCAAGGCCACCGGACCTTCTAAATCGGCCGAGCTGACCCAGTAGAGCAGCGGTGCATAAAGCATCAGTGCAAGCATTCCGGCGAGTGCAAGGTAACGGGCATCGCCTGCACCGATCAGCACCCCGTCCAAAACAAAGACGAATCCGGCTACCGGCTGGCTAATACCCAAGACGATTAACGCCGTCGCCAGGGCTTCATGCACCGAAACATCGGAGCTGAAGATCCAACCGAGCCACGGTGCACTCAGCAGCACCAGGGCTCCGGTGAGCACGCCAAATCCCAAGCCCCAGAGCACCATCCGGCGGGTCAGGGCACGCACCGTAGGAAGGTTGGAGGCACCAAGTTCCTTGCCGATCAAGGCTTGGGCCGCGATCGCGATCGCATCCAAAGCGAAGGCGAGGAAGCTGAAGATGGTCATTGCGATCTGGTGGGCGGCTAGGTTGACCGGTCCTTGTGCGGTAGCCACCAGGACGGTGGCCAGGATTGCGGCTCGCAGACTGAGGGTGCGTAATAGCAGCCAGCCACCCACCGAGGTCAGGGACGCTACCCCGCGCCAGTGCGGGCCGATACTGAGCCGGTGCTTGCGAGCCGTTCCAAGCACGATCAATAGATAGACGGCCGCCATTACCCATTGGGCTATTGAGGTGCCGATAGCCGAACCGGCCACGCCAAGCCCGGCGGAATAGACCAGCAGGTAGTTCAGCGCGGCATTGAGGGCGAAGCCGACTCCCGCGACCAGCAGTGGCGTTCTGGTGTCCTGCAACCCGCGCAGCACGCCTGTGGCGGCAAGAACCAGCAACATGGCTGGCACTCCCGGCATGGAGAACTTCAGATACACACCGGCCTGCTCCAGGACGGCACCCTGGGCGCCCATGAGGCGGAGTAAGGGCTCGGCAGCGAAGAAACCAAGGATTGCGATCACAGCGCCAAGCAGAGCCGCCAGCCAAATCCCATCCCGTCCGACGGCGATCGCCTCGCGCTGCCGCCCCGCACCTATCAGCCTGGCCACGGCAGGAGTGGTCGAGTAGGCCAGGAACACCAGCAAACCGACTGCTGTCTGCAGGAGAGTTGAGGCGAGGCCCACTCCGGCTAAGGCATCCACGCCGAGGTGACCCACGATGGCCGAATCGGCAATCAGGAAGAGCGGTTCAGCTATCAGCGCCCCGAAGGCCGGTAGCGCGAGCCGAAGGATTTGCCGATTAATGCCCCGTTGCGGAGTCACCTCAAGCTTCGTCATTCGCAACAGCCCGAGAGGTGGTCATAGCAACCATCATAGGAGGAGGCCATCACCTCGCAGTTCTTGGCCGAGCTGCTCCCAAGAGGCTCTTTGTTTCAAAAAATAACGCTACCCCGGATCACAAAGGAGCGAGCCCCGTCTCTTAATAGACAAGGGCTCGCAAATAGCGACGGCTGCAAGAGCTATGACTTGTGGTCCAAAGACTGCGCGCAGTACAGCGTGCTGAGGGGAGTTTGTAATGACTGAGTGTCTAGCAAATACCGGGGTAAATAATAATCTGCCGATCATTGTGGTTGCGGCTGTCTTGCTCGTTATCGGGCTGCTGATGTTGATTCTGATCCGGAAGAAGCCTCGGAAGGCTTCCGTCACGGGGTTGATCCTGGTAGGCGCCTTGACTTTAGGTGGTTTTTCTCTGTCCGTGCCCACTCCGGCGCAGGCTGCTGCTCAGGATTGTTCCGAAGCTCCGGCAACGGCTCCACGCGTTACGACACCCACCGTCGCACCAAGTGCAACCTCGACCCCAACTTCAACGATGGCTGTCACGCCGACTGCCTTCGCCTCCCCGACGCCAAGAACACCCAACACAACACCATCACCCACGGCGAGTCCAACGCCTACTCCGACGGTTGTCGACGCTCGCGCCGCAGTCACCCCAAGCAATTGGGAACAGGGACTCGTAGGTGGTAACGCAGGATCCATGACTATTGACAATGGGCTCGCCTCAACGGCTCAAGTTCCCGCCGGCTCGTCCGTGGATGTCACCGTTCACTTCGTGGGCGGCAACTTGAGCATCTCCTCCATTGATCCCAACCTCAGCTGCCCCACGATAGCCGCCGGGCAAATCATTCCGGGAACGGATATTAACACCGGTCCGGCCATCTACTACCAGGGGGACGCTACTTTTAGTTGCACCACGATCAATCCGATCCTGCTTGGTTCCAGCAATTCCATTTTGCTCGAAGGATCGCTGGCATCACAGCCGGACACCGTCAATGGCACACCTTATGTGTCGACCACCACGCTGACGGTGGGGGTTCCCTCTCCAGAGACTGATGTTGATCTGGCGAATAATACCGCCGCTTACGTCGGGTTTCAGCCCTAGGGCACTCCCGGAGGATCTCCGCCTGCAACCCCGTTGGGACTCGAATCTAGAGCCCCAACGGGGTTGGAAGATGACCGCCACTTTGACTGTAGCTGCGTTGTTTCAACGTTCCGTTCGGCTTGGATCCCCTTAAACAAATGGGGGTTCCTCCCGCACGGAAAGGAACCCCCATTCAAGAACGGGCTAGCCTACTTACTTGATTGTTAAGGCAGAACCGTGGCTCCGAGAACACAGCTGATATCACCGGGTTTCGCACCCACATCAGCAGTGATCTTCCAGCCAGTCTTCTTACCGTGTTCAAGATCCTTTAGGGTTTGCTTCCCCGAAGCGACGACCTTTGAGGTTTTCGGATTAACCCAACTCACCGAAACAATCACCTGACCATCAACACCATCAGGCAAGGTCACCTCACCAACAGCATTAACCTTCCCAGGACCCTTATCGCAAGAGGACATGGTCGTGGAGGAAATAATGCCCTTCCCAGGATTAGACGCAGTAGTCTTCCCCGAAGACGCCGTCTGAGTCGTCACCGTACCACTCGTGGTAGCCGAAGACTGGTTATCGGTAGAACCACCCGTACAACCAGCCAAGGCCGCCGAAACGATCAGTACCCCGGCAGCCGCACTGGCCGCTGTGAATTTTTTCATTATCTTTCCTTCTTCATACTTCGTCTTCACACCTTAGCCTCGGATACATATAAGTGTGAACTAACAATGGGCAGATGAGTCTGTGACACTCCTATGCCCGTGATCGCTTGCGGCGGCTTATCACCATGAATAGCCCTCCGAGCAGGATCGCCAACACACCCACACCCAAGCCAGCCAGGCTGGCCCCGGTATAAGCCAACGGCGGTGCCTGCGGTATCGGAGGAAGATCCACCACCGCAACACCCGGCGGAGGCGTGACCGGAGGACCCGTCGGCGGTGTACCTTCAATCGTCGCGGTATTGACCACCTTCTCTGCATTGATATCCGACTGAGTGAGCGCATACGTCGCGGTCGCCGTCACCGTCTGACCCGGGGTCAGCGTGCCAGCTACCCCCGGCCAGCTGTAGCTGAGCTCCGAAAGACCAACCAACTTGTCGTTGATCACGACGCCGGTCAACGTCACGTTCCCGGTATTGGTTGCCGTGAAGTGATACGTGATCACGTCACCCACCTTCGCCGGATTCTGCACATGACTCGCGTCAGCAGTCTTCGCGAACGACATCGCCGGACCCTGCGGCAGCGGAGTATCCGTCGTGCTCGGCGGAGGCGTCAACGGTGGACCGCTCGGCGGTGTGCCCGTGGTGGTCGCCGAATTCGCTACGTGACCGGCATCAATATCAGCCTGCCTGAGCGGATAGGTTGCGGTAGCTGTCACCATTTGGCCGGGTGACAACGTCCCTCGGGTTCCCGGCCAGGTATAGGTGAGCGCTGAAAGCCCCACCAAGCCATCGTGGATCGCCACCCCGGTCAGCGTCACGTTACCCGTGTTGCTTGCGGTGAAGTTGTAGGTCACCAGATCCCCGACCTTTGCCGGATTCCGCACCGCACTGGCGTCAGCGGTCTTCGCGAACGACAGACCCGGCCCCGGCGGCAACGGAGTATCCGTAGTGACCGGAGGCGTGGACGGACCGCCCGTCGTCGTCGCGGAGTTCGCTACGTGACCGGCATCAATATCCGCCTGAGTAATCGCATAGGTCGCAGATGCCGTGACGACCTCACCGGGTGCCAAAGTACCTGGAGTGCCTGGCCAAACATAGGTCAGAGGCGACAGGCCAGCTAGGCCGTCCACAATGCTCACACCCGTCAAGGTGGTGTTTCCGGTATTTGTCGCGGTGAAGTGATAGGTAATCACGTCACCGACAACAGCCGGATCCTGAACTGCGGAAGCGTCGGCGACCTTCGTCAGCAACAGCCCCGGCCTTTGGTCGGCCGGCACCGAAGCGCTCGACGGCGGTGAGTCCACGATCTGACCCGTCGGCGGAGTGCCATGAGCCACCGCGGTGTTATCCACGAAGCCCGCATCCACATCTGCCTGCGTCACCGTATACGTCGCAGTGCAAGTTATCGACTCGCCCGGATCCAATGGAATCACCGCATTAGGAGGCCCAGGACACGTCACCACCGGTGCCGCACCCGTCCCCGTGAACGCAGTCTCCGTCACCGTGACCGGAGCCAAGGTCACGTTTCCGGTATTCGTCACCAAGAACGAGTAGTGAAGAACCTGCCCAGCACCCGTCAGCGACGTCTCCGCCACCGACTTCACCAAAGACACCGCTGGTGCCGGTGGTAAAGGAGTGTCCGTGGTTCCCGGCGGCGGCGTTACCGGAGGACCGCTTGGAGGCGTGCCAGTCGTCGTCGCTGAATTCGCCACATGACCAGCATCAATATCAGCCTGGGTGATCGCATACGTCGCCGTCGCAGTGACAACCTCACCGGGTGCTAGCGTGCCAGCTACTCCCGGCCAGGTATAGGTGAGCGGCGACAAGCCAACAAGGCCGTCATTGATAGTGACACCCGTAAGCGTGACGTTACCCGTGTTCGTCGCAGTGAAGTGATAGGTAATCACATCGCCAACCTGCGACGGGCTCTGCACAGCAGACGCATCAGCAGTCTTGCTAAACGTCATCGCCGGAGCCGGAGTCAACGGGGTATCCGTCGTTCCCGGCGGCGGCGTGACCGGGGGACCACTCGGGGGCGTGCCCGTCGTCGTGGCCGAGTTCGCCACATGACCAGCATCAATATCAGCTTGGGTGATGCTGTACGTGGCCGTCGCCGTGACAACCTCACCGGGTGCTAGCGTGCCAGCTACTCCCGGCCAGGTATAGGTGAGCGGCGACAAGCCAACAAGGCCGTCATTGATAGTGACACCCGTAAGCGTGACGTTACCCGTGTTCGTGGCAGTGAAGTGATAGGTAATAACATCGCCAACCTGGGACGGGTTCTGCACAGCGCTAGCGTCAGCGGTCTTAGAGAACGTCATCGCCGGAGCCGGAGTCAACGGAGTATCCGTCGTTCCCGGCGGAGGCGTCACCGGAGGACCGCTTGGGGGCGTGCCCGTCGTTGTCGCACTATTGGCCACGTGACCGGCATCAATATCAGACTGCGTCACCGCATAGCTTGCGGTCGCCGTCACCACTTCACCGGGCAACAACGTGCCCGGAGTACCAGGCCAGGTATACGTCAACGGGGAGAGTCCAACGAGACCATCATTGATGACCACACCCGTGAGCGTGACATTACCCGTGTTCGTGGCAGTGAAGTGATAGGTAATAACATCGCCAACCTGGGACGGGTTCTGCACAGCGCTAGCGTCAGCGGTCTTAGAGAACGTCATCGCCGGAGCCGGAGTCAACGGAGTATCCGTCGTTCCCGGCGGAGGAGTCACAGGCGGACCACTCGGCGGAGTGCCCGTCGTCGTCGCACTATTGGCTACGTGACCGGCATCAATATCCGCCTGAGTCACCGCATAGGTTGCAGAAGCTGTGACAACCTCGCCCGGCAACAACGTGCCCGGAGTCCCCGGCCAGGTATAGGTGAGCGGCGACAAGCCAACGAGACCGTCATTGATCACGACGCCAGTCAACGTCACGTTACCCGTGTTCGTAGCAGTGAAGTGATAGGTAATCACATCACCCACCTGCGAGGGGTTCTGCACCGCACTAGCGTCAGCGGTCTTGCTGAACGTCATCGCAGGATTAGCAACCAACGGCGTATCCGTGGTTCCCGGCGGAGGCGTCACCGGAGGACCCGACGGAGGTGTACCCGTCGTCGTCGCGCTATTGGCTACATGGCCCGCATCAATATCAGCTTGGGTGATGCTGTACGTCGCCGTAGCAGTAACAACCTCACCCGGCAACAACGTGCCAGGAGTCCCCGGCCAGGTATAGGCCAACGGGGAGAGTCCAACGAGACCATCATTGATGACCACGCCAGTCAACGTCACGTTACCGGTATTGGTAGCGGTGAAGTTATAAGTAATAACATCACCAACCTGGGACGGGTTCTGCACCGCCGACGCGTCAGCGGTCTTGCTGAACGTCATCGCAGGATTAGCAACCAACGGCGTATCCGTGGTTCCCGGCGGAGGCGTCACAGGCGGACCCGACGGAGGCGTGCCCGTCGTCGTCGCACTATTGGCTACGTGACCGGCATCAATATCAGCTTGAGTGATCGCATACGTCGCAGTCGCAGTAACAACCTCACCCGGCAACAACGTGCCCGGAGTCCCCGGCCAGGTATACGTGAGCGGTGACAAACCAGCTAGTCCGTCATTAATCACCACACCGGTCAGGGTGACATTACCCGTGTTCGTAGCGGTGAAGTTATAAGTAATAACATCACCAACCTGGGACGGGTTCTGCACCGCCGAAGAATCAGCAGTCTTAGAGAACGTCATCGCGGGTGCCGGGGTCAACGGAGTATCCGTCGTTCCCGGCGGAGGCGTGACCGGCGGACCACTCGGCGGAGTGCCCGTCGTCGTCGCGGAATTCGCCACATGACCCGCATCAATATCCGCTTGAGTGATCGCATACGTCGCAGAAGCCGTAACCGTCTCACCTGGCAACAACGTGCCCGGAGTGCCAGGCCAGGTGTACGTCAACGGCGACAAGCCAACGAGACCATCATTGATGACCACACCAGTCAACGTCACGTTACCCGTATTCGTCGCAGTGAAGTTGTAGGTAATCACCTGACCGACCACGGCAGGAGACGTCACAGCCGAAGAATCAGCAGTCTTGCTAAACGTCATCGCGGGGTTAGACGTCAACGGGGTGTCCGTGGTTCCTGGCGGAGGCGTGACCGGGGGACCACTCGGAGGTGTACCCGTCGTGGTCGCCGAGTTCGCCACATGACCAGCATCAATATCAGCTTGGGTGATCGCATAGCTCGCAGTTGCCGTGACAACCTCACCCGGCAACAACGTGCCCGGAGTCCCCGGCCACGTGTACGTCAACGGCGAAAGCCCAACCAGACCATCATTGATGACCACACCCGTCAACGTCACGTTACCGGTATTGGTAGCCGTGAAGTTGTAGGTAATCACATCCCCAACCTGGGACGGGTTCTGCACCGCCGACGCATCAGCAGTCTTGCTAAACGTCATCGCGGGGTTAGACGTCAATGGGGTGTCCGTGGTTCCTGGCGGAGGAGTCACCGGAGGACCCGACGGCGGAGTACCCGTCGTCGTCGCACTATTGGCTACGTGACCGGCATCAATATCAGACTGCGTCACCGCATACGTCGCCGTCGCCGTGACTGATTCACCGGGCAACAACGTGCCCGGAGTCCCCGGCCACGTGTACGTCAACGGGGAGAGTCCAACGAGACCGTCATTGATAATCACACCCGTGAGCGTGACGTTACCCGTATTGGTAGCGGTGAAGTTATAGGTAATAACGTCGCCAACCTGGGACGGGTTCTGCACCGCACTGGCGTCAGCAGTCTTGCTAAACGTCATCGCAGGATTAGCAACCAGCGGAGTATCCGTCGTTCCCGGAGGAGGCGTGACCGGCGGACCACTCGGAGGAGTGCCCGTCGTCGTCGCGGAATTCGCTACGTGACCGGCATCAATATCCGCCTGAGTCACCGCATAGGTTGCGGTCGCCGTGACAACCTCACCCGGCAACAACGTTCCCGGAGTACCCGGCCACGTGTACGTCAGCGGGGACAAACCAGCCAAGCCGTCGTTGATCACGACGCCAGTCAACGTCACATTGCCAGTGTTCGTAGCAGTGAAGTTATAGGTAATAACATCACCAACCTGAGACGGGTTCTGAACAGCCGACGCGTCAGCAGTCTTAGAGAACGTCATCGCCGGAGCCGGAGTCAACGGAGTATCCGTCGTTCCCGGCGGAGGCGTCACCGGCGGACCCGACGGCGGTGTACCCGTCGTCGTCGCGGAATTCGCCACATGACCGGCATCAATATCAGCTTGAGTGATCGCATACGTCGCCGTCGCAGTAACAACCTCACCCGGCAACAACGTGCCCGGAGTCCCCGGCCACGTGTAGGTCAACGGCGACAAACCAGCTAGTCCGTCATTAATCACCACACCGGTCAGGGTGACATTACCCGTGTTCGTAGCAGTGAAGTGATAGCTAATAACATCACCAACCTGGGACGGGTTCTGCACAGCCGACGCGTCAGCCGTCTTAGAGAACGTCATCGCCGGAGCCGGAGTCAACGGAGTATCCGTCGTTCCCGGCGGAGGAGTCACAGGCGGACCACTCGGCGGAGTGCCCGTCGTCGTCGCGGAATTCGCCACATGACCCGCATCAATATCCGCTTGAGTGATCGCATACGTCGCAGTCGCCGTGACAACCTCGCCCGGAGCCAAAGTACCCGCGGTACCCGGCCAGGTGTAGGTCAACGGCGACAAGCCAACGAGACCATCGTTGATGACCACATTCGTCAACGTCACGTTACCGGTATTGGTAGCCGTGAAGTTATAGGTAATAACGTCACCCACCTGGGACGGGTTCTGAACAGCAGACGCATCAGCCGTCTTGGAGAACGTCATCGCCGGAGCAGGAGTCAACGGAGTATCCGTCGTTCCCGGCGGAGGCGTCACCGGAGGACCCGACGGCGGTGTACCCGTCGTCGTCGCGCTATTGGCTACATGACCGGCATCAATATCCGCCTGCGTGATCGCATAGGTTGCGGTCGCCGTCACCGTCTGGCCCGGCAGGAGAGTTCCTGCCGTACCTGGCCAGGTATAGGTGAGTGCAGACAAGCCCGGCAGCGGATCACTAATCACGACACCGGTCAATGTCACGTTACCCGTATTGGTCGAAGTGAAGTGATAGGTAATCACATCACCCACCTGGGACGGGTTCTGCACCGCCGAGGCGTCTGCGGTCTTGGAGAACGTCATCGCCGGGCTAGAAGTACCCGGAACCGAAGCAGACGACGGCGGTGAATCCACCACCGGACCCGAAGGCGGAGTGCCATGAGCCACCGCAGTATTCGTCACTTGACCCGAATCGAAATCAGCCTGAGTCACCGCATACGTCGCCGTGCAGGTCACCGATGCGCCTGGAGCCAAGGAAGTAGCACCCGCCGGGCAGGTGATAACCGGAGCAGTACCCGTCCCAGAGAACGACGTCTCAGCCACCGTTACCGGAGCAAGAGTCACATTCCCCGTATTCGTCACCACAAACGAGTAATGCAAAACCTGACCCGCACCCGTCAAATCAGTCTCAGCAACCGACTTCACCAAAGAAACAGCCGGACCCGCGGCAAGCGGAGTGTCAGTGGTTCCCGGCGGAGGAGTCACCGGCGGACCACTCGGAGGAGTACCCGTCGTCGTCGCGGAGTTAGCCACATGGCCCGCATCAATATCAGCCTGCGTCAACGCATAGGTCGCCGTCGCGGTCACCGCTTCGCCCGGTGCTAGCGTGCCAGCGATTCCCGGCCAGATATACGTCAACGGCGAGAGCCCAGCCAGGCCGTCATTGATCACCACGCCGGTCAACGTCACGTTACCGGTATTCATCGCAGTGAAGTTATACGTAATGAGCTGACCCACTTGAGCGGGTGAGGTCACCGCCGAAGCATCAGCCGTCTTCGTAAACGTCATCGCCGGCCCGGGAGTCAACGGAGTATCCGTCGTTCCCGGCGGAGGAGTCACCGGCGGACCCGACGGCGGCGTACCCGTCGTCGTGGCCGAGTTCGCCACATGACCAGCATCAATATCAGCCTGCGTGACCGCATAGGTAGCGGTCGCCGTCACACTTTGCCCCGGTGCCAAGGTACCGGGAGTACCAGGCCAGGTATAGGTCAAAGGAGAGAGACCAACCAGCGGATCGTTAATAACGACGCCGGTCAAGGTCACGTTACCGGTGTTCGTCGACGTGAAGTGATAGGTGATCAGCTGGCCCACCTGGGCAGGAGAGGTCACCGCGGCAGCATCAGCGGTCTTGCTAAAGGTCATAGCAGGGTTGGAGGTACCCGGCACCGAAGCGGAAGACGGCGGTGAATCCACCACCGCCCCCGTCGGCGGAGTGCCATGAGCCACTGCGGTGTTGTCCACCCGACCCGCATCCACATCCGCCTGCGTCACCGTATATGTAGCAGTACAATTCACCTGAGCACCCGGCGCCAAGGAAGTAGCACCAGCCGGGCACGTGATAACCGGCGCGGTACCGGTACCGGTGAACGCGGACTCAGCGACCGTGACCGGGGCCAGGGTCACATTTCCGGTATTCGTCACCAAGAACGAGTAGTGAAGAACCTGACCCACACCCGTCAAGTCAGTCTCAGCAACCGACTTCACCAAAGAAACAGCTGGACCGGCGACCAACGGGGTATCCGTCGTTCCCGGCGGAGGAGTCACCGGAGGACCACTAGGCGGAGTACCCGTCGTCGTCGCGGAATTGGCAACATGACCCGCGTCAATATCAGCCTGCGTCAACGCATACGTCGCCGTAGCGGTCACCGTCTGACCGGGCAACAACGTGCCCGGCGTACCCGGCCAGGTATACGTCAACGGTGACAAACCAGCCAAACCATCATTGATCACCACACCCGTCAACGTCGTGTTACCCGTATTCGTCGAGGAGAAATGATAAGTAATCAACTGCCCCACCTGGGCCGGAGAAGTCACCGCAGACGCATCAGCCGTCTTACTAAACGTCATCGCAGGACTCAACGTACCCGGAACAGCGGCAGAGGACGGCGGTGAATCCACCACCGGACCCGAAGGCGGAGTGCCATGAGCCACCGCAGTATTCGTCACTTGACCCGAATCAACATCAGCCTGCGTCAACGTATACGTCGCAGTACATGTCACCTGAGCACCCGGAGCCAGGGAAGCGGCACCGGCAGGACAGGTAATGCTCATCGGCGTACCCGTCCCCGAGAACGCAGTCTCGGACACCGTCACCGGAGCAAGAGTCACATTCCCCGTATTCGTCACCACAAACGAGTAATGCAAAACCTGACCCGCACCCGTCAAATCAGTCTCAGCAACCGACTTCACCAAAGAAACCCCGGGATTTGGCGCGGAAGTGATCGTTGCATTCGCGTTCGCCGTCACCGGAGGACCTGTCGGAGGATTACCAGTTACGCTCGCCGCGTTCGTAATATTGCCGCGATCCACATCGGCTTGCGTTGGCGTATACGTCGCCGTACATGTCAATACCGCCCCTGGAGCCAGCGTCGCGGGCTGTACCGGACCGCAACTCAGAGCAGACATCGCACCGGAACCATTAAACGCACCCTCAGAAATCGTCACCGCCGACAGGGCAACGGTGCCCGTGTTCGTCGCCGTAAACGTATACGTCACCGGAACACCAGCAGTAAACGTCGGACTTGACGGCACCTTCGTCAACGAAATCGCGGGCAAGGACGGCGTATTAGTAAACGTACACACCACATTCGCTCCGCCTGCGACGGAAGGCATCGTGAAGGTACCCGTCGCTGCGGAACCACTCGCCACCACAGCATTTCCATGCAGGGTGTCAACACACTGGTAAGTGCTTGCGTAATTGCCCAGATTCGCGCCACCGCTGCCGGTCTCCGCGATTGTGTAAGTAGTACCCGGCAAGCCCAGCACGGGCCCAGCTATCTCGGTGAAGCTCTGATTTTGCACGCCGGTCTCGGTGCCAGTTGTGGTCCCTGTATTACCCTGGGATAAACCGCCCCCGGTAACACTCAACCCAAACTGATCTGACGCGACCACGCGACCGTTCGGAAGATTCTTCTGAACCTGCATCGTATAAGGTGCACCGCAGGAAGCCAGGTCGCCAATTCCCGGAGTCGTTGGGGTCAAGGTAGTTGTTGACACCGTCGCGCCCGAAGATGGGTTGAACTTCGTAAGTGTATCGCCGGCACCTGTTACATACAGGAAGCCATCGGGACCAAAACCAACTCCACCGAAACTAGTCGACGGTCCGCTCGCAATCGCAGTATTCGCGATACTCACGTTGCCGGCAGTCGTCGGAACCGGATCGTTAGTCACCCTTACCGCATATGCCGTCGAGCTGCCGATAACCGCATATAAACGGCCCGATCCATCAAAAGCGATATCTCCGCCGGCGGCGCCCGTTGCGATAAAACCGACCTGGCCCACGAAGGTACTCGTGGCTACGTTATAGGCGAAGAGTACAAGTTGAGTTCCGGTGAAGAAGCCAAAGTAATAATAGCCGGTAGCCGGGTTGTAGGCGCCCACCTTGAGCCCACCGACCACGGTCTGACCCAACGAGACAACGGTACTCGTCTCCGCTCCGGTGACCGCGTTCAACGTCTGGATCGTTGTCGTCGTCAAGCCAGATGCCTCGCGTACGGCGAGAAGAGTGTTACCGGCCAAGGCCAGCGAGTTCATCAGGTCAGCGGAAGGATTTGTGAACCCTCCCGCAAGGGTCGCCGCACCAGTCGCCGGGTCAACCGTCCACAGCAAGTTTGAGCTGGCAGTTTTAGTTTGGTCCAGACCATAGAGAACGCTACAGCTAATCGGAGCCAGTCCCACGGTCAAGGCATAGTCCTCGACTTCACCCGAGTCCGAAGCCCCGATAGGTGATTGAATCTGAGCCGCGGTATAGCCAACTCGGAACCGCGCATAGGTCTGTCCAGGAACTATCCCGCTCAGACCAGACCAGTTCAAAGTCGCACTGGTTGCTCCGGCGGCAAAGCTCGCACAAGCTTGTTCAGACGGATTATCGAAAATGCCATTCTGATTGAAATCGACCCAGCCACAGGTGGTTCCGGCTTTACTCGCCCCACTAATCGCTACCGTAGCCGAGTAAGAAGTATCACCCGCTCTAAGAGGGGGTAAGGCGACGCCGTCGTCAAGAGTATCGAGAGCCGCGGTAGCGCTGGAATTGGGGCTCGCAACAGCGTTGGCGACGTTGATGTTATCGGCAGAGATTCCAGCCCCCAGATGGACATCGCTGACCACCGCGCGGGCGGCATTTCCCTGATCATAGGAAGCGGGCGCATCCCCGAAGTCCTCATCAAAGGTGAACGACACCGGGAACGCATCGAAGGCGTGAAAATTGCTGGCAGCCGTGCCAGCTCGCAGAGCTGTGAAGGACGAAACGCTGAAGGTCAACGAGCTCACCAAGCCGGTAATCGCGACGGTTCCACAACCGGGCGCCGGCGAACCGCTCGTACAGTTGACGTCCATTGTTTTGGTTGGAGATTCGATGGTGTTGCCGCCGGTGATGGCGATGTTCCGTCCGGACGCAACAGCCATCGTTGCGCCAGGCGTAGTCAGAGTGAGCCGCGTCGAAGTCGAGTTGGTCGTGGTCGTGGTCACATTATTTACTGTGCTCGACTGAGTCGCTACTCCGCCAAGTTCGTCAATATGCATGTGGGGGTTAAGCACGGGCTGGGAGAAGGTGAAAGTGAAGGTTCCTATACCCGTACAGAGCCCATAGTCCGGGCAACTCGCGCTGGTTGGCTGTCCAGGGACGCCCAGCGTAATGCCGGGGCTGTTATTGGGGACCGCCGGGGTGTAATCACTTGCGAGATAGCCGTATCCAGCCGTCGTGCCGAACCCGACGGTTGCGGCACTAACAGACTTGCCACCGGCTCCCGCCTGGCTCGCGGTTACGGTGACGCCCGATGGGTAAGTGATGCTCGCCCCCGCTCCAGTGGTAGGGCGTTGATAAGCATCGGCCATCGGAACCACAGGAGAAATCACCATCAACGCTGTCAGCAATGCTGCGGCGGCAGCGATAGCCTTGGACGTCCGCGTCCAGGACTTTGCTTCTCGGTGACTTCTAAAATGTCGCCCCGTAAATATGGTTTTCTGACTCATCTGGCTACTTCCCTCATAACGTCAAACACAAGCAATAAGATCGGATTTCCGGTTCTTTGGCTATTGATCTAGCCCTTGAGACACGATGGCCTCAGCAGCCCCCAGGCTGTGTAGAAATCCCCCGTGGACTATTCGGTCGCGGTGAACAACCATTCATAGTGCGCCTCCCCAGTACGTCGAGAGCCCGGCTCGGGTTTCCCATCCCGGGCCTTGCTCTGATTGGACCACCGAAAATGGCACTCTTCAATTGGCCCATGGGCTATTTCTTATAGCCGATCGGCTAGTTTCAATACGAAAACATAACCGACCGGCTTGCACGTCAGGCCTCCGGGCAACACCACAACCGAGTGCACTCCCCGATCCAGGGTCAGACGTCCCCCAACAGAAATAGTTCATAACTGTTAATAGCTGCGGTGGGGGTAGATTGTGACGGATAGATCCGAGAAATCTTTGAAGACCCGATTTCTCTGCCTCAAGCAGTTTCAGCAGATCCCTGGGAGGGACCCCTTATGGGGTTAAGGGGTCCCTCCTTGCCATCCGATACTCAAGGGGATTGAAGGAGTATCGAAGCCGCTGGGCAGGTCCCGGTGTACCGGTTGATCAAGTGACCTGGGGCCAGCACGACGAGAAGCTCGTCGGGGTTTAAGGTGTCTTGAAATACTGTTCGGTCGGACACCCGACCCGAACCTGATCTTCAAGACGAAAAGACTCCATGCGTTCTGCGAATCACTCCGTGTTTGTTCGCTCTGAAATTCTGCCTACACCTGTTAATAGTCGTGGCGGAACAGAAAGTGATGCGATGTTCAGCCCGGAATCCGCAGCGAAAATTACCGACCGTAGAAAAAATTCAGAAAAAGCGCGTCACTTCTTGATCATTCCGCGCTAGTAATCTCACGGTAGTAAAAATTAGGTAGCGGGACGACGCAGGTTGAGGTCCCCGAAGCAAGAGAGTCCGACGAATTGGCACCGAGACAGGACAGCCCTTCCGATCACACCGATCCCCTTTTCACCGAGGGCTGGCGAGAGGACAATGGCTCTAACAGTACATTCTTCCGCCAAGTATGCGAAGGGGTTGGATATCAGGTTCATACAGATGTAAAGCGCGGAAGAGGGTGGCCACTCAGGTCGGGGATAACTGAGGCCTCCCCCGAAGAACGACTTCCTTATTCGACGATTATCGGAGCCACTGCTGGTGGCTCCTCGAAGGCGAAGGTGGGCTGGAAATGACGATGGCCCTCCAGGATGACACCCTCAATAACAAGACCGACGGCGAGCTTCTCTCCGCTTTGCGCAATGGTGATGAAGGCGCCTACGGCGTTCTCTACCGCCGCCACCAAGCCTCTGCCCTGCGCGTCGCCAACCGGATCACCTGGGACAAACATCGCGCCGAGGACGCCGTTTCCGATGCCTTCACCGCGATCTACTCAGCGATCAAGGACGGCACCGGCCCGGTGGAGGTATTCTCACCATATTTGATGGCCGTTGTCACCAGGAACGTCAATAAGGCGATCCGAAAGGACTCCAAGGAGGCTCCGACCGATGATAATGGGTTCCTCGACAGTCAAGAAGAGTTCCACGACAGCGTCGAAGCCGAGTTCAATCAGTCCGCTATCAAGGCTGCCTTTGATTCACTACCGGACCGCTGGCGCCAAACGCTCTGGTATTTGGATATCCAGGAACTGAAACCCAGGGATGTCGCTCCGATCATGGGATTGACGCCCAACGCGATCGTGGTGTTGCACCGCCGGGCGAAGAACGGGCTCCGCCTCGAATTCGTAAAACAGCATTTGGGGGTCATAACATCGGAGGAATGCCGCCAGATCTCTAAGAACATTCCTGCTTATGTGCTGGGAAAGCTATCTCCCAGCAAGCTGGCCGCTTTCGAAGCTCATCTAGCCGGCTGTGCGTCCTGCACAGCGCTGGTCGAGTCGGTGGGCAACCTGAGAGTCGGGCTCAACGCGACGGCCCTGCCGGTTTTGTTGGGGGCTCCACTGGTATCAACCTTCTCCAACGGAACCGTGGCACTGTCCTCCTCGCCGACATCGAGCACGCACAGCCTCGCAGCGCTGCTGACTCTGGGGAGAAATCTCTCGATCAGCTTGAGCGTTGTATTGGCCTTCGGACTTGGCGGTCTCCTTGTTGCAGATTCAATCCAAACACCCGCAGCGGCCGTCGAAGCCGTCCAATTGCCCAAGAAGATCCCACCGTCGAGCCAGGTGTCTGCCCCGATAGTGACAGCTCCTGCCCCCAGCACTCATAGCACCGCCACTGCACCACCCACACAGGTGCCGAGCCCAACTCAGGAGCAACCGCCGTCGCCCCGGCCGACTCAGCCCGCAGTAATCCCACCCGCTAGCCCGATCCTGCCCACAACAGCACCTTCAGCTACAGCGCAGCCCCTTGCAACTCCGCCACCCAACACCGCCCAGATCCAAAGCTCCTCGGAGACCGTGGTGAAGGATCAGGTACAGATTCGTCTGAGCTTTGCGGTTAGTGGGCAGCGGCCTCCCGGTAAAACAACCTTCAAGTTCTCGGCTCCTTCCGGCACTGCCATCACAAATTTCGCCCCGCCGCAGGGCTGGACCTGCACTACCGTCAGCGCTGGGGTCTCTTCCTGCAGCGGTGCGGCTCAGCTGAACACGCCAATAGAGCTCAATTTCAACCTGAGCAGACCGAATTGCCCAGCCACTGACACCTTGCAAATATCGGCGAGCGGCTCGAATCTTTCACCGTCATCCTTCGCCTGGCCGGTGTCCTGCCGGAGCTGATAGATACCTCCGCCCAGGCGCTGTCATTATTCTGGAAAATATGCTGGAAAGCGGCAACACTTTCCGATCGAAACGGTACTTAAAGAGCGAACCCGCGTTACGGTCGCCCCAGGCCGGCGGAGTTCCTGGGACGAAACGGCGCTTGACCCTTCCCCTTTTTGGGCTCAAGCCTCCCCGTCCCCGGGGCGGACAGGACCTACTCACCCGGTCCTGTCTGCCCCGCTCTAACAACCGCGTCGAGACCAATCCCATAGCGCGGTCACTGACTCAGCTTCGTTTCGTTAGGGCTTAATCGCTGTCTTCACGGTCCAGGAGATAAAAGCCGGAACCAGGATAAGGCCGAGCAGTGGCGTGATGAAGTTGGGGTCCCAGCCATGTACTTGGGCGCTGAAGATCAAGCCAAGAATTCCGGCAACCAAATTAGCCAGGCTCCAGTTAGTGGTTGATCCATCCTCTCGACGGAGAACAGACAGAACGGCGCCGGCAGCACCGAGAACGCTCAGCAAGAGCGCGGCAAAGCAAATCATCCACTGAATGAAGTAGTTGTCGATTTGCGCCGAGAAGACAGCTATCACCACAAACAAAATATTGCGGACCGCAAGGAGCCAACGATCAACGGTGGGCAAGCGGTAGCCGTGAGCGCTCTCCGTTCGCCGCACCCGGACAGCCAGGCTATAGAGCACCAGAATCGCACCGAGAACGAGGATAAAAATGGCAATACTCGTGATGTTCGCGTGAACTACGCCGCGGCCTTCCGCCCCATTCCACAGAATGCTCGCACCAGCTGTCGCCATAATGATTTCCAGTAGGGTAGGCACCGCTATCAGATAGCGACCTGCCCTCCTTTCCGGTACTGGATTGGTTCGTAGTCGTCTTGGTTCGGCACCTGCTGACTCGCCGCTTAGAAGTCGCGCCGACTCCCCAGGGTTTGAGGACTCGGATAGGACAAAGTTGCCATCTAGCTTGGAGCGTTTTTCACCATTCAGGGCTGCTGGGCTGAGAGTCATTCTTTCTACCTTCTGTGTGCTTTGCGAGGGGTACTAGCCGCGGCTTTTCGCTGCTGGAATTTGTTCGTTTTGAAGGCGATCCGGAGCACAATCAGGAAACCTAGCGCGAAGCCAAAGAGAGCAATCAGTGAACCGATAAACCGGTGTCCAATTTGGTAGCCAAAGTCCAGACCCCAGGTTTGGGTGGTGAAAGCAATCAGGGCAAGCCGAAGTTGATTGATAACCAGCACGACGGCGGAAGAGACCAGGAGCCCCGAGGCCACCCTGGTCCAGCTAGTTTTCGTAAAGGCCAGGAGCAACGCGCTCAGCGCCGTCAGCGGCAGAATCAACAACAATACGGTGCACTCGAAGGTGATGTTGAAGGCAATTAGCTGACCCGGCGGGATAGTCACTAGAAAGTGCGTGTCATTGGGCTTTACTCCGCCGATTAATAGCGGCGAGAACCAGAACGCAAGCAATTTGGTCTCCAATTCGCGGACTGCAACATTCTGGCTCAGCAAAACTGTCGCAAAAGCCAGCATGGTCAAGGCCACGATCCAGCGCAAGACTCGCTGCAACCTGCTCACAGTGACTACCGTTCCCTGGCCTGGGAGCGGAAGAGTGCTCATGATCTGGCCTCTCTGACTGCCTTAACTTCTCTGGCTTCCCGGGCTTCCCGGGCTTCCCGGGCTTCCCTGGCTGAGATTGGACGTTCAGCCGAACGAGCGGTTTTAGTCCAGCCGTTTTCATGGCGAAGAATTCTGAACAATGCCCGCCACACGCAGGCGTAGGACAAGTAGTTGGTGATGACGAAGGCGTGTCCCATTTTCACTGCACCCCAAAGCCCTAGGGTGTGGTCGCGGCGGAAGGCGATCACCGCCGTCAAAATCGCTGGCCAGAAACCGAGCAGGTACCAAACCACCAGATAAAGCGCCAAAGAGGCAGCACCCCACTCGAAGATACTGATGCTCGATAGCGAGAGGAACAGCTCTACCAAGACCAAGTGGTAGAGGATTGACCAGGGCAGATCGAAGATCCACGGCACCAGGATGTAGAGGGTCATCTCCACGGCCGCCGCATGGCCCATTTTGGCGGAGCGCAGTATCTCCGGGATTCGCTTTGCGGTCAGCATATGGCCCTGATACCAGCGCGTGCGCTGCTTCAGCAAGGGACCGAACTTCTCCACCCCTTGCTGATCCACCGCAGCCCGCGGGGTTGAACTGGTCTTCCAACCCATCGCGGCCAGGCTGACGGTCAAGTCAAGATCTTCGGTCAAAGAACCCGACCACGGCCTAACACCGACCTGGAGCAGTGCACTCAGCCGGGCAAACTGTCCGTTCCCGCCCAGGCTGACACTATTCGTTCGGACCCTTCCAAACTGTGTCAGCGCAGATTGAGACCAAAATTGATAGTCCTGGAATCGCAGCAGGAAGTTCTTGGCACGGTTGCGAATCCGCACCGCAAGCTGAACCCCACCCACCTCGGCGTCATCGAAGAGCGGCAGCACCTCGGCCAAGGTGCCATTGGACAATTGGCCGTCGGCATCCATTACACAAATGATGACCTTCGCCGGATCCAACCCCTCCCGCTCGACTTCACGCACTATTGTGGCGAAGCCACTGTTCAATGCCGCACCCTTACCCAGACGAGCTTCCGGCAGCTCCCGGCGAACCAAGGTCACCTGCCCCTCACCGGCGACCAATGCCAACTCACCCGTGGCATCGTCACTCGCATCATCAATCACGACGATCCGCTTCTGTCCCCCCGGACTCAGCAAACCTCTGACCGTAGAGCTGATCACCGCTTGCTCATTCAAGCAAGCGATAATAAAGAAAATGTTGTAGTCCGTTGCTAGTGGGCCCTCTGTGCTGACGAAAGGACGGCCATACTCGAAATGGCTTTGGAACCGTAAAGTCGTACGGTCCTTCCTCAACTGGCTAAGCCCCATTCCGACATTCAGAAAGAAATAGGCGGCAGAAAAGGCCATCACGAAAGTCGCCAAGCCATTGATCACGGTCCAAAATACGCTCACCGGGAACTCATTCCCCTAGCTGCGCCAATGGTCCGATCCAATGACACAATCCCGTTTCTGGTTGTTGATTTCACCTTTACTCCAAACTCGATCTTTCACCCCCGAGGCGGAATCCGCTGCTCGATGCAGCTCACGGCCCCTTTGCGCTCCTGTTTGGCGGAGCTTATTGATTTAGTACGGATCGGCGGAGAAGATGTCGTTCAGAAAATGTGAAATAAGTCACACTTCGAACTTTGAGTAGCGAGGCTTTGCCAAGAATCACTAGCGGCAAAGCCTTGCTAGAACGAGAGGGATCTCCCGCTCCAGCGAGGGGGCTAGTTCACACTCAAGTCGAGTCTGTCCTTTGAGCGCTGGACTAATCTCTTCAATGGCTTCCTGGCACCGAGCCAACTTCGTCAGATTCTCGATGGTGCGCGGCATCAGAATCAACACCGCGTGATCGCTATAAGCCACAACCGCAGAAGTAGCTGTCAGAGAGAGCAGACTGGCGCTGCCAAGCTCCGCCTTCAAAGCCCAACCCGTAGGTGCGGTGCCAAAATTTAGCCGGACTGGAAGTTTAATAGCGGCGAGGACTTTGCTCTCCTCAAGTTCGGCGCTGGCGCAGTGATCCAGAAGCAACCTCTCCAGGTGTGCAATCGTGGCAAGACCGGTCGAAGGATCGGTACAGGAATCACCAAGGGCGAGCTGGAAGTTGGCGGACCACCCTTCGAGCATGGCCTGAATTGAATCGATGTCCAGGGTCTTAGCCGCTGCAACATAGGCGCATCGGAGGTCTTCAACCGTTTCAACCACACCCACCCCGAGCAGCGCCCGGGCCGCACCCAGGAGCAGGGCAGCTCGTTCAATATCTCCTTCGCCGAGGAGTGCCTGAGCGAAGACTTCGACTTCTGGAATCAGCCAATCATCGGGCTCACGCCAGCACGCCATCTCCGATAACCGCCGCCAGGCGGAGAGCAATTCAGAGTCAGCACTCAGCTTCGATGCCGACGCACTCACCTGGTTTCTATTCATGCCCCCTAGGTAACTTCTCGACCCAGTTTATGTTGCATTTAGGTCCTGTGATATAAATCACATTTATATCCAGAGGACTCTGCGTAATGACAGGCCCTGACGTGACTCAGGTCCAGCGCCGACGCCAGAAAGAGATCGGAGTCGAACTCAGTAGGACCCACCACCGGAGTCGGGAGCCATATTGGAGAACCGCGAGTAATGCCCCTGGAAGCCGACCACGATGGTCTTCGTGGGGCCATTACGATGCTTGGCTACAATCACATCAGCCTCACCGGCTCGTGAAGATTCCTTATCGTAGATATCCTCGCGGTGCAGCAAGATGACCATATCCGCATCCTGCTCGATGGAACCAGATTCGCGCAGATCGGAAACCATCGGCTTCTTATCGGTACGCTGCTCGGAGCCACGATTCAACTGAGACAAAGCGATCACTGGAACACCCAGCTCCTTAGCCAGCAACTTGAGCGCCCGAGAGAACTCGGAAACTTCCTGCTGGCGTGATTCCACCCGCTTGCCCGAGGACATCAGCTGTAGATAATCCAATACCACGAGCTTGAGGTCGTGCTGCTGTTTGAGCCGACGGCACTTAGCTCGGATCTCCATCAAGGACATATTAGGGCTGTCATCGATGAACAGTGGCGCCTCGTTGAGTGGACCCATCACCTTGGCAATCTTGGCCCACTGCTCGTCCTTCACGGTACCCTTGCGCAAATCCTGAAGCTGAATGGTGGCTTCTGCGCTCATCAAGCGCATCGCAATCTCGGTGCGGCTCATTTCCAAGGAAAAGAAAACGGTGGCCATTTTGTGCTTAATGGCAGCGGAGCGAGCTATGTCCAGGGCGAAGGTGGACTTACCGACGGCGGGGCGCGCGGCGATCACGATCATCTGCCCCGGGTGCAAGCCATGAGTCAGATCATCCAAATCATAGAAACCGGTGGGCACGCCGATCAGACCCTCACCCCGATGACCGGCGGCTTCGATCTCGTCCATCGCCGATTCCATCACTTCACCCAACGGGACATAGTCCTCGGCGGCTCGACGCTCGGCTACCGAGAAGATCTCTGCCTGAGCGGCGTTGACGATGTCTTCGACTTCACCGTCGTTGCTGTATCCCAGCTGAACGATCTTGGTTCCGGCATTGACCAGACGCCGCAGCACGGCTCGCTCGCTGACAATCTGGGCGTAGAAACCCGCATTGGCCGCAGTCGGAACAGACTGGATCAGTTGATGAAGATATGCCGGTCCGCCGACCTTGGAGATCTCACCACGCTTGGTCAGCTCATCGGCCACCGTGACCGCATCGGCGGGCTCTCCGCGACCATAGAGGTCAAGGACCGCCTCGTAGATATTCTCGTGCGCGGGACGGTAGAAGTCCTGACCTCGGAGTACCTCAACAACATCGGCGATGGCGTCCTTGGAAAGCAACATGCCACCAAGCACGCTTTGTTCAGCGACCAAGTCTTGCGGCGGGGTCCTGGCGAAGTCGGGATCGCGCAGAGAGTCTGTCGAAGCATCTGGACTCGCTAACGACATGACTGCCTCTCCCCTTCTAACATTCAGCTTTGCCGCAGCCTTCCGCGGCTGCGCTCAAGCTACATACTTCGCAGTTGCGGAACAGTATGTTTTCTTTCTATCGCAGAGCACCGACAGAACAACTACCGTGAGATGCCTGCGTCCTAAAAATCGATACTCGGCAACGTTACAACAACTCCGTCGCGCTGCTGGCAGAAGGCTGTTGATAACTTGTGGACACTGCGGCGTGTTGTGTGTACTCATTGGGGATAAGCCTGTGGATACAAAAAATGTTTATCATGACATATGCCTCTGACCTTGGGAAACGTTGTTCACAGCTTGTGGAAGGAAAAATCTTTTTCGCCAACCTTCATCCACAGCTTGCATGTTGACAACCTTTTAAGCGGGGTTCGTCAGAGCCGCTTCGAGCGCCCCCGGTGGCCGCTACGAGTGCCCTCGTGAAGCAATGTCATGCGAGGGCTCCTAGCCCCTTCCAGGGACGTCCAAGGGCGTCCATGGGGTCGACGCGGACATCGCTATGCAGGGACCTCCGCGGCAGACTAAACTTCAAGAATGGAATGGTTGATTGTAGGGCTCATTGCAGTAGCAGGCTTGATCATTCTGATCTGGGCATTACGTGCCGGTCGAGGGGAAAGGAGAGGATCCGGACTCTCCGAGGCGGATCGGTACCTCCAGCAGCTGACTGCCCGCTCACATTCCTCTCAAGTGGCGCGGCCACAAAACCTCACCTCGGCTCAATCGGCCCAAGCCTATGCTCCGGCCCTTCCCGTCCAGCTGCCACCGCATATCATTGCTCAGGCTCAGGCCCTAGTGCGTGGGGGACGGAAAATCGAAGCAATCAAGTTGATTCGGCAGAGCACCGGCATGGATCTGGCTACCGCGAAACGTTTCGCCGACAATATCTGAACCAGCGGGCGCGCATCGGGAGCGGGGAAACGGAAGTATGGCAGCCAAATCCGAGCAGATCAAAACCGTGGCTACCGAAGCCTCCGTGCAAGAGTTCATTGATTCGGTATCTGATCCGGTCCGGCGCGCCGACGCCCAGACACTGCTGAAACTCATGACCGAGGTCACCGGACATCAAGCCGTCATGTGGGGCAGCTCAATCATTGGCTTCGGATCCAACCACTACAAGTACGAGAGCGGTCGCGAAGGCGACCAAGTCGCCGTCGGCTTCTCACCACGCAAGGGCAATCTAGCCTTCTACGGGCTGATCAATACGGATTCAGCCCGGGCAAAGCTCGGCGAACTCGGAAAACATAAGACCGGCGTCGGCTGCCTCTACGTGACCCGGCTTGAGCAGATTGAGCTGAAAGTGCTCAAAGAGCTGATCCGAGCTGGCTTTCAGCTAATGAACCAGGCTTAAACCAAAAATGCTCTCCCCTCCTCCGAAGAGGGTGGGAGAGCATTTTTTAGGATCTAGCGGGCAGCAACGACGTTCAGGTCGATGACGGCGGAAACGTCGTCATGCAACCGGACGTTGGCCTGGTACTTGCCGACGCTCTTGATGTGCGCGGGAAGTTCGACCTTACGCTTGTCGATGCTGCCGAGACCGGCAGCCTCAACAGCCTTAGCGACGTCCTCTGCCTTGACGGTGCCGAAGAGTCGACCGGAGTTGCCAGCCTTCACTTCAAGACGCACCGGAGCAGCGGACAATGCGGCGGCCTGAGCCTGAGCAGCCTCAACCGAAGCGTGCTCACGAGCGGTGCGAGCAGCCTTGATCGATTCGACCTGCTTCTCGCCACCCTTGGTCCAGGTCAGGGCGAAGCCGCGGGGCAGAAGGTAGTTACGGGCGTAACCGTTCTTCACCTCGACAATGTCGCCAGCGGCACCGAGACCAGTTACTTCGTGGGTCAAAATGAGCTTTGCCATGTGTAATCTCTCCTTAGTTGCCGCGGCCGGCGCCCGAGTAGGGCAGCAGTGCAACTTCGCGGGCGTTCTTGATCGCCAGGGCGATCTTGCGCTGCTCCTGCACAGTCACGCCGGTGACGCGACGAGCACGGATCTTTCCGCGGTCAGAGATGAACTTGCGCAGCAATGCGACGTCCTTGTAGTCGATGACGGTAACGTCAGCGGCCTTCAAGGGGTTTGACTTTGGTTTGGGCTTGCGAATTTCAGCCTTAGCCATCGTGGAGCTCCTTCAGTTTTGTGGAGCCCGTGGGAGTGTCCCACGGGATGGGAATGGAATTTAGAACGGCGGTTCGGAAGAATCTGGGCCTGCACCCCAGCCGGAAGATCCCGACGACGGCGTCGCCCACGGATCCTCAGCAGGTGCGGCTTGAGCTCCCCAACCAGGGTTGCCGTTCGCGGGAGCGGAGCCACCGCCGGAGTTTCCTCCGCCGAAGCCGCCGTTACCACCGAAGTTTCCGCCACCACCGCCGGAGCGCTGGGTGCGATTAACCTTGGCGTTGGCATACCGCAGCGAGGGGCCGATTTCATCGACCTCAAGCTCAATCACGGTACGCTTTTCTCCCTCTTTGGTTTCGTAGGAGCGCGATTTCAGCCGACCGGTCACGATGACTCGAGTGCCCTTGGTCAGGGACTCGGCAACGTTCTCAGCGGCTTCACGCCACACCGACGCACGCAGGAACAGCGTCTCGCCGTCCTTCCACTCATTCGACGTGCGGTCGAATGTGCGGGGAGTCGATGCGATGGTGAAGTTGGCTACCGCAGAACCGGACGGAGTGAACCGCAATTCCGGATCGTTGGTCAAATTGCCAACAACGGTAATGGTGGTCTCGCCTGCCATGTCTGCCTGCTTCCTACAGTTGGACTAGATGATGTGCCGAAATTACTCGGCAGCAACCTTCTGGTCTTCGGGGCGGATGATCTTGGTGCGCAGGATGGTCTCGTTGAGGCCAAGCTGACGGTCAAGCTCCTGGGCGGTAGCCGGCTCAGCGGTGAAGTTCACCACGGCGTAGATACCTTCGGACTTCTTCTTGATGTCATAAGCCAGCCGACGACGGCCCCAGATGTCCACCTTTTCGACGGTCCCGCCGTCGCCAGTGATCACATTGAGGAACTTCTGCAGCGATGGCTCAACGGTACGCTCGTCGACCTCTGGGTCGATGATGACCATCAATTCGTAAGGACGCATATGTGAACCCACCTCCTTTGGGCTAAGCGGCTACGGTCTTTCCGTAACAGGAGGTTCATTTGCGTGGATCCGCCGGACGCGGAGACGGGCTCCGAAGACACGGCGAATCACATCTGCGCAAGCACAGACCTTGTAATGTTACCGGAAAGCCGGAGGGCCTACCAACTATCCTCAGCACCCGGCCTCTTACATGACCGTTGTGATTTACCTTCGGCACTTGTTACCGTGTGAGCATCAGCTCGTACACCGCAATCACTCGGGAGGTTCGCAGTGTCGGACACCACCTGCCATATGTCGATTTCATTGGACGGCTTTGTCGCCGGGCCGGATCAGAGCCTGGAGAATCCGCTGGGCAAGCGGGGATTAGAGTTGCACGGTTGGCACATCGGCGACCCGCGGGCTAACGATGCTGACAAGACCGCGACCGAGTGGCTAATGCGCCCCCGCGGCGCATATGTGATGGGACGGAACATGTTCGGCCCCATTCGCGGCGGCTGGGACGAAGACTGGTCTGGCTGGTGGGGTGAGGAGCCGCCGTATCACGCGCCGGTTTTCGTGCTAACCCATCACCCCCATGATCCGATTCAGCTGGAGGGTGGGACGACGTTCCACTTCGTGACTGAGGGCTTCGAGGCAGCCTACTCCGCAGCCTTGGAGGCCGCCGGGGACAAGGGAATCGACATCGCCGGTGGGGCCTCGACCGTCCGACAGGCGCTGGCGGCTGGTGTGATCGACGAGTTAACCCTCGACATCGCTCCCGTCCTGCTCGGTTCGGGCGAGCGCATCTTCGATGGAGCTGAGTCCTTCGGCTTCGAGCCCGTCGAGGTGCTTCACTCACCGCTGACCACCCACATCCGTTACCGCCGGTCCTAAACTCTTTCTGATCAACGAGGGCGTCCTTTCGACGCCGAACACAGCGGTAACGCGCCGGTTACTCCGGTAGTGGCTTGTGAGCGGTCTCCTTGAGGGCGAAGATGTACACCGCGAGCGAAATCAGGGAGAGCAAGGCCACGTACCAGCCGAAGAGTTCGGGCACGCCCCAGGATTTGAAGAGCGTTCCCATCGTGGGGGCGGTACCGCCAAACAAGGCGACCGTGAAGGAATAAGGGAAACCGATCCCCGCACTGCGCACATGGGTGGGAATCGTCTCGGCATTGACCGCTGCGGAAATCGAAGTGAAACCACTGAGCACCAGCATGCCAAGCATCGTTACCAACAGCACGCCCCAGAATCCCAAACGAGTGAGCAAGAAAAGCGCGGGGACGATCCCGACGGCGAAAATCGCCGAGTACCCGATCAGCAATGGCCTCCGGCCTATCCGGTCGGAGAGGATGCCCACTACCGGTTGAATCACCATGAAGAAGAATAAGGCGATGGTGGAGATGAGCAGGAAATCACCTTGGCTCGTGACTCCGCCGGCCGGAACATAGGTGGCCAGATAAGTGGTCCAGGTGTAGTACAAAATGGTCCCCGCGATGGTGATCCCGACGATCAGCAGGGTCTGCTTCGGGTATTTAATGATCGCGTCGAAGACGCCGGGACGCTTGGCCTCCGGAGCCACTTCGAGGGTCTCCTGGGTACCGCGACGAATCCAGAGTCCAATTAGGCTGAGCACAGCACCGAAGAAGAACGGCAGTCGCCAGCCCCAGGAGCTCATCTCCGCTTCATTAAGGCTCCTAACCAGCACGGTGGCGAACCCGGAGGCAATCAGCTGACCGGCCGTCGTCGAAACATACTGGAAAGAGGAGAAGAAACCTCGCCTATTGGCTGGTGCTGACTCGACCAAAAACACCGTGTTCGCGGCGAACTCACCACCCACTGAAAGCCCTGAGATGAGTCGGCCGAGGATCAGGATGATTGGCGCCCAGAGACCAGCCGAAGCAAAGGTAGGGGTCAATCCCACGATGAGCGAGCCGAGGCCCATAGCGGTAATGGTGAGAACCAGGGTGTTCTTGCGTCCAATCCGGTCGGCTAGATTGCCCACCAGCAGACCCCCGATGGGGCGGAGCAGGAAGCCGACGGCGAAGACCACGAAGGCGGAGAGCAGACTCGCGGTGGGGTCTGAGGAGGGAAAGATCTGGCCGGAGAAGTTGAGAGCCAGGAAGCTGTAGATATACCAGTCATACCACTCCACCGCATTGCCCACCCCGGCGGCCAGCACCTGGCGGAAATGGTTCGTTACCGGAAGGTTTTTCGCTACCACTTGGCTCATGGCCATATGCTACGCCGGAGTTCCTTTTCGTGATCTGAGTATCGTCACAATTAAGTAGTAACCAACTAAACGCTGGCCACCGAGCCAGTTCGGTCGCCTGCAGTGCCGCTCGGGACGTAGGATCGCCTTGTGTCCACTCCTGCCCGAGAGAGCAAGCGCTCGCGCCGCGCGAAGATCGCCCGGGCGCGGTTCCTTGTAATGCTCCTGGTTGCCCTTTTCGTCGGTTGCCTCACCGGTTTTCTGGATTCCTGGATCCACGCCCCGGCCGTCGCCTGGGCGGGTGCCGCAGGGGTGTACAACCTCTGGGTCTGGCTCGCGATTTCTCGAATGGATGCGAGCGCGACGGCGGCGCACGCCACCGAGGAGGATCCTCGCCGACCCACCGCTTACCTTCTGGTGACTCTGTGTGCGCTGGCCAGCCTGGCCGCCGTCGCAATCGTGGTGATTGACGCCAAGAATGCGGGCAACGGCGGGCGGCTCATTCTCGCAGCGCTAGCCTTGGGCACCACCGCCCTTTCCTGGCTGATGGTTCATACCCTGTACACGCTGCGTTATGCCGAGATCTACTACACCAATACCCCGGAGCCGGGCGGCATCGACTTCAATCAGGAAGAACCGCCGCAATACACTGACTTCGCCTATATGGCTTTCAGCCTGGGCATGACCTACCAGGTTTCAGACACCAGCATCCAAACCCGCACGATGCGATCGGCGGCATTGCGGCATTCCTTGCTGGCCTTCGTCTTCGGCACCGGAATCCTGGCCACCACGATCAACTTGGTGGTCAGCCTGGCGTCTTAGGTTTCGGCTGTAGAGCCTACCGGGCAATCGCCTAGAGCTCCCGGGCGAAGAAGGCCTGGCTAAGACGAGCCAAGCTGAAGGGGTCTTGGACGCCGCACATTTCGCGTGCGGAGTGCATCGAGAGCAGTGGCACGCCCACATCGATGGTGCGGATTCCTAGCCTGGTGGCGGTCAGCGGTCCAATAGTTGAACCACACGGAATATCATTATTGGAAACAAATTCCTGATACGGAATATTTTCCTGCAGAGCCAAACCGGCGATCAGGGCGGCACCTTCCGCGTCCGTTGCGTAGCGCTGATTAGCATTGATTTTCAGCAAGGGTCCGCCGTTCAACAGGGGATGGTTGGCCGGATCGTGACGCTCCGAATAGTTCGGGTGCACGGCATGCCCAGCATCGGCAGAAAGACACCAGGACGCCGCCAGCGCCCGTTGCCAATCTTCAGGCTTCGCCCCCAAGCCGGAAGAAATTCGACTCAGAATATCTGCCAAGATCGGACCGGAGGCACCCGAGGTGGACCCGCTGCCGACCTCCTCATGATCGAAAGCGGCCAAAACCGCGATGGATTCGCCCGCAGGAGCCTGCGCGGTGGAGATCAAAGCCTGCAAACCGGCATGCACCGAACTCAGGTTGTCCAGCCTTCCAGAGGCAAAGAAGGCATCCTCGGCTCCGAACACCGCTGGCTCTTGGGTGTCCGCCAGCACGATGTCGTAACCACCCACCTGCTCGGCGGAAACTCCGGCAGCCTCCGCGAGGACTGCCAGGAGGTCCGCGTTGCTCGGATCCCCCAGTCCCCAGATTGGGTTCATCTGATACTGCTTGTCCAGTTTCAGCCCGTCGTTAACAGCCCGATCCAGGTGGATGGCCAGTTGTGGGAAACGCAGCAGCGGGGCAGTTTGGCTCAGCACCGTGGTTCCGTCCAGCAGCACCAAGCGCCCGGCCAGCCGGAGTTCCCGGTCAAGCCAAGAGTTCAGCAAGGGGCCGCCATAGATTTCGACGCCGGCCTGCAACCAACCGAGCCGGCCTGTGGTTGGTTTGGGCTTGAGTTTGAAGGAGGGCGAGTCGGTGTGCGCACCCAGAATATTGAAGCCGGTGCGGGGGCCAGCGTTTTCCGGAACTATCCAGGCGATCAGGGCACCGTGCCGAATCACGAAGTACTTGCCCGCTCCTCTTGGCCATTCATCCCGCTCCTTCAGAGCGGTAAAACCGACCTCGGCTAGGCGCCGACCCGCCTCAGCCGCCGCGTGAAAGCTGGAAGGTGAGGCGCTAACAAAGCGGCCGAGATCGAGGACGTGGTCAAGTTGATTTGTGGCGGAGTCGAGGGGCATATCTCCATTCAATCAGCTTCTGCGCCGTCGGACGGTGCCGATCAGCAGCAAGATACCCGCCAAGAGTCCGACCAGCCCGAGTGGCAGAGCCGCCAAAGTGGCACCGGTATAAGCGAGTGAACCTTGCGGTGCAGGAGGCATCGGCGGCATAGGTGGTGCCATCTCGGTCAGCGGAACCGAGACGTTCGACGGCGGTGAGGTCACCGGCGGACCGCTCGGCGGAGTACCCGTGACCGTGGCCGAATTCTGAACTGTTCCTATGAAATAGCCGATACCCCAAGGCGCTATACACGAGTTAACACCGAGTAACTCTTTTAGCAAGAGCCAGCTAATTACCGGGAAGTTGATTGAGGAACAAGCCAGACTCAATCGACTTCCGGAAGCACCCCGGAATCGAGGAAGGTTTGGGTGGCTGAAGCATCAGGCGATACCGCAGGACCTACCCGTCTAACCGATATCGCGGCAGCGTGGTTCGCCCAGCTTGCGGCTTCAAAAGGCTCCAGCCCTCGGGCAAGAGCAGCGATAAAAGCACCGAGGTGTGCATCGCCCGCCCCATTGCTATCTATTGGCTCAACGGGAATCACCGGAACGCTCCGTGGCGGTTTTCCGGGCAAGGCTAAAACGCAACCTTCTGCGCCTAGGCGGATAACTACCGATCCACCCTCCAACCGACCAAGCAATTCCTCAGCCGCTCCGAAGGGCTCCCCGGCTCCGGTTGAAAGGTAGGCTTCGCTCTCATTGCAACTCCACCAATCGACTCTGCGATAGAGCTGAGAAAGCACCTCGCTTGGTAGCTTATGCCCCAGGGGGCCTGGGTCGTAGAAGAGTTTAGCCTCGGCGGGAGCGGCATGAAGCACTCGCAGCACCGCCTCCTGGTTAGCCGCCTGCAAAAGGCTGTAGCCGGAAACCGCTAAGGCATCGCGCGCACCAATCATCAGTCGGTCCGCATGCGCGCGAGTCCAGCACGCCTCGGCTCCCGACGCGGTGACAAAGGTCCGCTCGCCATCGGCTTCGATCAGGGCTACGTCGAACCCGGTATCCCCGAGATCCACCGCATCTTCTCGATCAAGAAATTCAATGCCCTCAGCATTGAGTGCCCCGCGAACGATGTCGCCAAAGGGCCCCGAACCAACCAGACCCCCATAGAAAACCGGGAGTCCTTGCCGCGCCGCGGAAGCCATCAGATTGAACCCGCCACCGACGGCCAGTCCGGCACGCTTGGCTATCACGTCGCTGCCGCGTTCCGGAAGTTCACCGACCGCGACGACAATATCCACCAGAACATTGCCCAGGCTAACCAGCCGGTCGAAGCTCCTCACGGAGGTCATGGAGGTCACCGCAGTCATTGACGCAGCGCCAGTAGCGAGGCCGCGAAGCCATCGAGTTCCATTGAATTCACGGTCTTCACCAAGGACACGGCCTCGGCCGGCCATCCGGCCATGCCATGGACCGCGCCGGTAATGGCACCGACGATAGCGGCGATGGTGTCGCTATCCCCACCCAGCGAAGCCGCGGTCAAACAAGCTTGCCAGGGCTCATCCCGATGCAGCGCCAAAATACCAAAAGCCGCGGGTATGGACTCCTGGCTTGCCAGGCTGGTGCCGATCAGCTCGTAGATTGCCTGGGACGCTGAGCCGGAACTGTTCGCTAGGTCCAGAGCCAGCCGAATCCGAGCAGGTACGCTGGCCGCAGCAACCCAATGCCCCCGATTGGCTCCCAGCTCGGCTGCGCGCAGCCCGAGGTCAATTGCCTCGGACACGCTGGCTCCATCGATTCCGGCACTCACGGCGGCGGCCACCGCAGACGCAGCCGCAATCGCCACCCCGGTGTTGTGACTCACTCTGGAAGCCTCGACCACCCGATCAACTAAGGACGGCAGCGAGGTCGCTGACATCATAATTCCGACCGGCGCGATCCGCATTGCTGCACCGTTTGTCACTCCATACCTGCCCGATTGCTCCACGGATTCACCCGCCAGAACGGCTTCCACAGCCCGCTTCGTGGAGGGACCTAGCAGGTCCAGGGAGCCTCGCTGACGCATCTGCTGTTCCCAGGCGACCAGCCGCCGGGCGAGTTCCTGCTCATCAACCCGACCGCCGCCGTCGAGCAATAACTGAGCTAGCAGCAGGGCCTGCTCGGTATCGTCCGTGATGCTTCCCGCGGGCATCCCGGCGGCCAGCGGATGGTCCGCGGCGGCCGGGAAGAACCGGTTGAAGGGCGCGAACTGCTGGGCTATAACCTCTCGGGACATCATCTGGGTGGGCATGCCCAGGGCATCACCGATGGCGAGGCCATACAAGCTGCCCAGGGCACGATCCGTAGCGCTCATTTCGCCTCCCCGCTCAACTGAATCGAAGGTGAAGTTGGAAGTGGACTGGATCGAGGACGCTCTCCACGAACTCAACGAGCTGCCCGGAGGCGTTGAGGGACAATCGTGAAGAATACAAGAACCAGTCACCACCTTTTCGGCGCAAAACCTTTGCCTCATACTCATTGATCGGACGGGATCCGAGCCACTGTTCACCGTGGTCCGGAATCAGACCAGCTAGCGCCAGGGTTTTGGTCAATGAGCCACCGATAAGTCCCCGCTCGGTGAGGTCTGAGAATTGTTCGACGGCGGGAATCCGCGCATGCTCATAGGAGATATAGGTACCGTCGGGGAGCCTCCGCACTCTTTCGATCGAGAAGAAACTGTTCTGCTCCAGACCAAATCTCAACGCCAGCTCTTGGTCCACTACCTGCTTTATGCCCAGAATCTCAGTGCTTGACTGGATGCCATGACGCTCCAAAGCAACGGCCCAGCCCTCCGGATCATCCAATTCGGCACCGTCATAGCTGACGAAGGAGCCCTTTCCGGACCTAGTGGCGATCAGCCCATCGTCTCCCAGTTGAGCAAGCGCCTGCCGCACGGTGTTGCGACTGACCGAAAAGCGCTCGGCTAAAACCTTTTCCCCGGGCAGCTGAATTCCTTTGCCGATCCGACCGGAACGGATTTCGCGCTCCAGGGATTTGGCGATCACCGCATGCTTCAGCGGCGCCAAAGGGTGCTGCTTCGTGCTCATAATGATCCCGCTAAAGACTCCAGTACCGCATCGACCGTGGTGACCTCGATCTGCGGACTGTACAAGGAGAGCAGTTCGAGGGCGCGTTGATGGTCTTCCTCGCTCACTCCTCCGCAGGCGTCGGCCACCACTTGGACCAGAACTCCTGCGTCTGCGGCGGCCAGGGCGGTGGAGAGCACACAGCAATCCGTGGAAACACCGGCCAACACAATCTGCTCCGGCTGCCCCAGCGCCTCCGCGGCAGCGGCATCCCATTTATTGAAAGTTGTTCTATCCAGTAGGACGGCGTTACCGGGCTCAGCGGGATCATTGGACTCAGCGGGCGAAAAGTCGGCGGTCAGGTCGAAGAGTTCCACGCTCTCCGGCTCGAGAGCGAAGGGCCAGCGCTGATAGTAAGGAATCCAAGAACCTTCCGGTTGCTCCGGTACCAGGAAACGCGATAAGGCAACCCGATCGCCGAAGCCCACCTTCAGCCGCTGACATCCGGCAGCAGCGGAGTCAAACATCGGTGTACACCACGGGCTATCGGCTTCGGCAAAGACCCTCTGCAGATCGATGAGCACCAGCCAGGGTTGCTTGATCGCCGATCCTGCGTTCATAGCTCGGGCTCCGGAACCAACTGATCCTGCTCGGAGAGGGGCAAGGCTTCTTGCCGCCGAACCGCAGCCCGGCCGAACAACAGATAGCCGAGGAAACCAAGAAGCAGTGCCGCTAGCACGCCTAGGTTCGCATAAGCCCAGTCACCCTCACGGCCCCCGAAGGCACCAAGTAGATAACCCTGCCAGGACAGCCAAGCGGCCGAGGAGTTCGTCACTAGGCCCCAGCCAACGGCTGTGCCAAGTAGTAGCAAGATGACCGGTACCAACCGGACATTGCCATATCTTCCGGTGGTCTGAAAGAGCTCCTTGGCTGCGTAACCCTTGCGGCGCAGCAGCAGGTCGGCCAGGAAGATCCCGCACCAGGCCGCCACCGGAACACCCAGGGTAATCAGGAATCCTTGGAACGGTCCCAGGAAATCCCCGGCGAAAAAGACGATGTAAATGGAACCCGCAACCATTAGTACGCCGTCAATACTGGCCGCCACGAAACGTGGAGCCTTCAGCCCGACGCTGAGCAAAGCCAGTCCGGAGGAATAGATATCCAGTACCGCACCGCCGATCAATCCGAGCACGGCGACCAGAGCAAAGGGAATGAGGAACCAGGCCGGAAGCAAGGTGGTGAGAGCGCCAATCGGATCGCTGGCAATCGAGGTGCTGAGATCCGCCGAAGAACCGGCCAGCAATAATCCGAAAATCAGCAGAATGATCGGTCCGAGCGATGCCCCGAAAGTGGTCCAGAGCACCACTGCCGGGCTGGAAGCCTGACGGGGAAGGTATCGCGAGTAGTCACCAGCGGCGTTGACCCAGCCCAGTCCGAAGCCGGTCATCATAAACACCAAGCCACCGATGAACTGCGGGGTGGACCCGGCAGGCAAAGCCGCCAAGGTGGCAAAATCAATCTTGTCGATCACCAGGATCATGAAAACGATAGTCAGCACCCCGGTGATCACCGTGATCCACATCTGCAGCTTCATAATGAAGTCGAAGCCGATGATTCCGCCGCCGACAATAAGGGCGGCGACCAGCACCAATGCCGCAATCTTCACCGGCAAGCCTCCACCCAAGCCCAGTTCGGTGAACACCGTGGCGGTGGCAAGCACAGCGAGGGAAGCCAGCACGGTCTCCCAGCCAACGGTGAGTAACCAAGAAACGGCGGACGGGAGCCGGTTCCCATTGGTTCCGAAAGCCGCCCGGCTCAGCGTCATCGTTGGGGCGTGCCCGCGCTTACCGGAAAGGGCGATAAAGCCGCACAGCAAGAAGGAGAGAACGATTCCCACTGCCCCCACAATGGTGGCTTGCCAAAAGGAGATACCGAACCCCAGCAGGAACGAACCATAGCTCACTCCAAGAACAGAAATATTCGCGGCAAACCAAGGCCAGAACAACTCGCGTGGCTGGCCACGGTGCTCCCGTGCGTCGATGGAATTTATCCCATTGAGTTCAACTCCCCGGGGCTTGGCAGGCGCCTCGCTGCCGGACTGCGAGTGTTTTGCATGAGCTTCCATCGAAAGCCTTTCACGAGCTGTTATGGAACTCCGGAAGTCGGACCTGTTCAAACCTGTTCAATACCCTGAACTTAGGCGTCCATAAAAACGGTGTCAAGCATTTTCAAAAGGTTCAGAATTCAGCAATTACTCTTGGCCTGGCACCACGACACCAGACTCATAAGCCCAGACCACCACCTGAACCCGATCCCGCAGGTCCAATTTGGTCAAAATTCGTCGCACATGGGTTTTCACGGTGGCTTCCGACAGATAGAACCGTCCGGCAATTTCCGCATTGGACAGCCCTTCGGCCAGGGCGCGCACCATCTCTACTTCACGCGCGGTCAAGCCAGCGGCAGAACCATCCGAAGGTGCCACGGCGGGAGTGGTCCGCACGAAACTCTCTAGCAGTCGCTGGGTCACCCGGGGCGCCACCACGGCATCACCACTGAAGACCAGTCGAACGGCCTGTACTAACTCGGCCGGTGCCACGTTCTTGAGCAGAAACGCACTTGCCCCCGCTCGCAGACCGGCAAAGGCATATTCGTCCAGGTCAAAAGTGGTCAAAATAATCACTCGGGCGGCAGACCCCGAATCGACGATCTGCCGCGTCGCCTCAATCCCATCCAGCACCGGCATCCGAACATCCATCAGTACGACGTCGGGCCGCAACTCGGCTGCCATCCCCACGGCTTGGGCACCGTCCCCGGCTTCACCGACAATCTCGAAGTCCGATTCGCCTTCCAGGATCAACCGGAAACCCATCAGCAGCAAGGGTTGATCATCCACCAAGAGAATCTTCATGCTCCGGCCTCCGTCGAATCAGGGCACTGCAAATTAGCTTCTACCAGCCAGCCGCCGTTCGCGGCGGGGCCAGCACTGACCTGACCGGCATAGCTGGCGGCACGCTCGCGCATTCCAATCAACCCCTTTCCACTGCCAATCACCAGCGGTCCTCGACGGTCCTCGATAGCCTGCTTGCCGTCGTCGGAAATCGATAACAAAACCTGTGGGTGCTCATGGGTGAGTTTGACCTCTACTCGGGAGACGGAGCGGGCATAGCGCAAGACGTTTGTCAGCGACTCCTGCATTATCCGGTAGACGGTAAGCCGGAAGGCCGGATCTTCTGGCAGCGTTGGACCGGAGAGCGAGAACGATAGTGGCATGCCGGCAGCGCGGAATCCCGCGAGCAGTGCTTCTATATCAAAATCGGCCGGCAGGGGCTTGCGTTCGCCCTGCTCTTGTGAACCTTCCGCCCGCAACAATCCCAGCACGCGCTGCATATCGGCGAGCGCACTGCGGCCGGTCTGGGACAACTTAGCCAGTGCTTCTTCAGCCCGATCCGGTGAACGTTTAAAGGCGACCTGCGCGCCGTCGGAAAGCGCAATCATCACCGAAAGAGAGTGCGCTACGACGTCGTGCATCTCCCGGGCAATCCGGTTCCGTTCATTTGCCGAAGCCAGCGCCGCATTTCTCCGTGCCCATTCCTGCAACTCCTTTTCGTGCATCCGATCTCGCCGGACCGAGACGCCGATGCCGGTGGCCACCACATTCGCCAAAATGATGAACCCTGCCGTGACAACCCAGAAAGTAGGCACCTGCCCGAGCGGCACACTGGCCGGAGTGGCACGAGTGGGCAGCAGCACCACCATAAAGGCAACCAGCGGTAGGGTCACCGCAGCGGTGATTGCGAAGCCGAAACGTCCGCCCCTAGTGGCGGCCACTACGTAGAGTCCGAACACCAGACTGGTTCCGACACTATTGGATATCGGATCTGCCAGCACCACCGCTACCATTTCAAGGACGGCCAAGGCCAAGACCACCGGAATCGGGTAGCGACGCCGGAAAAACAGCACTCCAGCCGTCACTAGAACTAAGGCGATGGGCGCAGATTTATCTGCGACGGAGCTCAGCAGTGTGTTCGGCGAAGCCACCAGGAGATAGATCAGCACGATGCACAGATCCATCACTACCGGGTGCCGATAGAAAAAACGCCGCACGGGTCCGCGGCGCTTAACGCTGAATTCGGTGAGGGCGACGCCGGCCGTTCGTTCCGTCGTCGCCCTCACCTGGCTATTACTGCTCATCCTTAGAGCTTAGGCATCGCGCTTCTTCAAGGCGACCAGAGCTGGGACGAGCAAAACCAGAACCCAGCCCACGAAGACCAGCCCGGCTGCCCAGGGATCGAGCTGACCATCAATATGCTCGGTGGAAAGCATCCGAATCGCTACCTCGCTCGGGAAGTATTGAGGCAGGTACTTGAAGAAATCGATCGGGATCAGCGGCAGGAAATTACCCGCAATCGGCAGCACAAAAAGTGCACCGGCCAGAATCACGATGCCACCGGCAGAATTACGCAGCAGAACACCCAAGGACAGGCCCATCAGGGTCACTCCGGCTACCGCCAAGCCGCACAGGAAGATGCCGGAGAGCATCCCCTTCTGGTCAATCGCGAAATCAATGTTGTAGTTCCCGAGAATGGGCTTGGCCACCAGGAAAGTGACAAAGGCCCCCACCGTGGTCAACACATAGGAAACCACAATAAGAACAAGAGCCTTAGCTCCGAAAACGGGAAGCCTACTGGGAACCGCCGAGAAAGAGGAGCGGATCATCCCGGTGCTGTACTCGCTGGCAATGAAAAGCACAGCGAGCGCCCCGAGGATGAGCATCCCCAACTGGATGCCTCCGTACGGAATGCTGGAGAAATCGAAGCTGCTCAACTGGGCAGCAGCTCCTGGCGGGCCGTTCCCGGCGGCAGCATCGGTGTGTGCCCGTTCGGTAGCGAATCCGATGCCAAAGGCTTCGAAGGCACCGATGCCAACGATGACCACCAAGGAAACAATGAGAAGCAACTTGGTGGAAAGCAGGGACCAAAACTTAATGATTTCGCTCTTCAGCACTCCGCCGAAGTTCACGCCATGCGTTCCGGCGGCGGGACGGTGGGCAGTGGGGAGGGTTTGCGTCGTCATGGCGCTCACTTTCCTTCCGTAATGAGAGTGGGTTCGCCGGACTCCACATGCGAGTGGTACTCGACCTCGTCCTTGGTGAGGTCAAAATAAGCTTCCTCAAGAGAGGCGTTAAGGGGTGCAAGCTCATAGACCAACACCCGGTTATCCAGGGCGATCTGAGCAATCCGTCGTGAATCCAGGCCGGTCACCTCGAGGGTCTCCGGCTCATTAGCGCCAATGGTCACCCCTTCGGAGGCCAGCAGTCTAGTCAGGTCGGCGGTCTGCGACGTGCGAACCCGAACCTTCTGGATGCTATTACCGGAAATGAGTTCAGCGATCGGCGCGTCCGCAATGATTCTGCCGCGTCCAATCACAATCAGGTGGTCGGCGGTTTGCGCCATTTCGCTCATCAGGTGTGAGGAGAGGAAAATCGTCTTGCCCTCGCCGGCCAGGTACTTGACCAGATTGCGCACCCAGAGCACGCCTTCCGGATCAAGGCCATTAACGGGTTCATCCAGAATCAGAGTCTGCGGATCCCCGAGCAGAGCATTCGCAATGCCCAACCGCTGCCCCATACCGAGCGAGAAGCCACCGGCCTTCTTCTTGGCGACCGCGCCCAGGCCGGTCATTTCAATCACTTCGTGCACCCGCTTCAGCGGGATGCTGTGAGTAGCAGCCATTGCACGCAGGTGGTCGTAAGCGGTACGGCTGGTGTGCACGGCTTTCGCGTCCAGCAAGGCACCCACCTGATGCAGGGGGTCCTTGTGCTCCGCGTAATGTTTACCGTTTACCGTGACGTCACCCGAGCTGGGACGATCCAGGCCCACGATCATCCGCATCGTCGTCGATTTCCCGGCACCGTTCGGACCCAGGAAGCCGGTGACCTGACCGGGCTTAACGGTGAACGAGACCTCGGAAACGGCGGTCTTCTCGCCATAGTGTTTGGCGAGCTTCCTTGCCTCAATCATGGATATGCTCCTTCTTGTGGATTCTGCTATCCACATTACGGAACGGACCCGGCGAAAACAGCCCGCTCAAGGATGAACTGAGGCTACTCCTTGAGGATGACGACGGCGGCGCTCGGCTTGGGCGGTCAAGCTAACCACCTTCCCTACCGCGGGGTGTAAACCGTCAGCGCCGAGGGCTGCACGGTGAAAACAGCCGACTTCACGCCGTCGAGCACCTCACCGTCAATGGCCAGCGCAAAGGGGGCGCCCACGGCATCCAGGCGAACCGTTCTGGCCGTGCTGAGGCTGACCACGGGAGAAACCTCTGTCCGTCCGGTCACAATCGCACCGAGCAAGCGGAGCCGGGAGAAGAGTGTGCGGGCGGAAATGTAGCGAGTATCCAGCACACCGTCATCGAGCACCGGGCGTTCCAGCGGAGCAAAGCCACGCGGATAGTATCTGCCGCGACCCAGGTAAATCAGCCAGATCTTGCGGGGCTGGCCGTCAATACTCAGCTTAGTCGGCTTCAGCACCGCGAAGGTGCGAAGTCCCGCCACGATCGAGGCGAGCGGCTTACCTAAGGTCTTTTGCAGGGCTTCCCTGCGCTGCACTAGTTCGGGATAGATCCCGACACTAGCGGTGTTCAACATAACCCGGCGTTCCTCGCCATCCTGCCGCTCCATCCGCACCTCAGCCACATCGCTCAGTAGTGCGGCACCGGTGCTAATCGCCTTCGAAACACCCTCGACGTCCTCCGCGTGTACATCGCGGGCGAAATGGTTAAAGGTACCGCCGGGGAAGACCGCAAGCGGCAGTTTTTCGGTGATTGCCCGTTGCGCCAGGGCACCGACCGTGCCATCACCGCCCCAGACCGCAAGTGCCATTGCCCCTGGTTCCTCTAGGCTCCGATCGATCAGCTCCTTCAGGTCATCGCCCTCGGCTAGCTCGTTGATCTGAAGATCGGGAAAATCTTCACGCAACGCTGCCATTGCCTGCTCCGAATAGGAGCCGCTGCCCTGATTGACCACCAGACGCAAGCCCGTCCCCTCGGGCAACGCTGCTGCGGATGCCTCGGTGATTCTGCTTTCTGGGCTCAGTTCATGGGGCGGGAACCAGTTTTTGACTACTAGTCCTGCGGCCACGCCAATGGCGGCACCAGCCACCACGTCGGAAGGCCAGTGCGCCCCGGTGTGCACTCGAGAATAAGCCACCCCAAGGGCTAGAGGTGTCAGCGCCAGTCCCATCGCGGGGCTCACCGTGTAGACCCCTGTGACGAAGGCTGCCGCCGAGGCGGTGTGTCCCGAGGGTAGCGAAGAACTCTTGGGCTGGGGGTTCACAAACCGGTAGAACGGCAAGAGCTCGGCCGCCGGACGGCGCCGCGGTAGCAGGGTTTTGAAGATCAAATTGGTTCCTGCAGAGGCGATTCCCAGAGCCAGCAAGCCGCTCAACGCCGCCCTTCGCGGCTTACCGGGAATCAAGGCAGCCGCTCCCGCAATGCAGAACCAGAGCTTGCCCTTGGTGGCCGAAGCGGAAAGTCCTCGCATCAGCCCGTCAATCGGACCTGCTGGCAAATTGCTCACCTTGCGCACGATAAGACGGTCAAGCTTGGCCAGGGGCCGCAGGGCTTTTCGCATACGGTTCAGCCTAGTCCGTTGGCTGGCCCTGTTGCAGGGACACCGTTTCCTCCAGTTTCTTGGGCGGCCTGGCCGCGGGCACCACCAGGATCGAAAGCAGCATCACCACTCCAATCACCAAGAGCGCAGGTCGCAGCGTGAAGTGTTCACCGAGGAATCCAATAGCAGGGGGACCGGCCAGGAAGGCGACGTAACCAATGGTTGAGACCACGGAAACCCTCTTAGCGGCCCGCACCGGATCATCGGCTGCGGCCGACATTCCGGTAGGAAAGCCCAAAGCCGCTCCCGCACCCCAGAGCACGGCACCCACGGCGGCGATTCCGACATTTGGGGCAAAAACGAAAATCAGCAAACCAATCAATGCGGCGCCCAGGCTGGCATACAGCACCGGAACCCGGCCCCAGTGGTCAATCACCCGGCCACCGAAGAAGCGGAAGATCGTCATTGCAGCGATGAAGATCGCGAACATCAGCGCGCCCACCGGTTCGCTCTGATTCAAGCCGTCTACCGTGGCTTTAGCCATCCAGTCGTTGGCCGCACCTTCGGTCAGGGCCGCACCGAGTACCACCAGGCCGATCAACAAAGTCCGCGGTTCCAACCAAGCTGTGCGCGACGTCGTCGAACTCTCCGAATCCGTACTCTGGTGAGCGGAGTCCGGCAGGAAGTAGCGGGTGCCAATGAAAATGGCGAGCAGAACCACCGCCACCAAGATCAACAAGTGCACGGGCATGGCTACCTCGAGTTTGGACAATCCGGCACCACCAAGCGCGCCGAGAAAGGCGCCACCGGAGAAAGCCGCGTGGAATCTCGCCATCACGCTGCGACCCACCTTGCGCTCGATTGCGGCGCCCTCAACGTTCTGCGAAACATCCCAAAGGCCAATACCCGCGCCGAAGAGGAACAGTCCGGCTACGGTGATTGGCACCGAACCCAGGGTTAAGGCCAAGGCCAGGGTTAAGCCTCCGACGGCGGAAATGCTCGCACCCAGCCGGACGGTATTGGCCGTGCCGATCCGGGAAGCCACCGAGCCTGCCAGCGGAAGGGCAATCACCGAGCCGAGGGCCATGGTTAGCAGTAGCGCACCCATTTCGCCATTGCTCAGGTTCAGCACCCTGGCCACGGTAGGAATTCGCGCTGCCCAACTGGCGAAAGCCAGTCCATTGACGGCGAAGATCACCATGGTGGCAATTAGGGCCAAATCCGGCCGGGCTTGTTTTTCGGACATCACAGTGACTTCACTTCCAGCTGGGCTGTTTGGGCAAGGGCGGTTTCTTCGGCGCTAAGCAGATGATCGGTAATGAGTAGATCGGCAGCTTCCGCCGAGCTCACCACCACCGGGGAGGGACGATTCCATTTCTCGGCGTGGCAAGCGATGATCACCCGGTGCGCCGAGGCCATGGCCGCACGTTTAATGGCGGCATCGGCCAGATCGTGGCCCATGATGCCGGTCTTCAAATCAAAGGTACACGGAGTGATGATCGCGGTGTCGAAGCGGAGGGAGCGAATATTGGCTTCCGCGAGCGGACCCCTGAGGGCAAGCTCTTCCTCGACCAGATTGCCTCCGGGCATGATCACCTCGGCACGGCCACCGGCCAGCTCGCGGGCGGCATGGAGGGAATCCGGCATCACGGTGACCGACTGTTGTTTGAGTGCGACGGCGATCTGAGTCGCCGTGCTCCCGCTATCCAGGAAAACGAATTCGTGGGGTTTCAGTAAGCCGGCCACGGCAAAGGCGATCCGGATTTTTGAGCGCTGGCTTTCCAGGGCGCGCTGCGGATAACCCGGATCGTGGCCGCCCATAATGAGAGAGTTGGCTCCGCCGTGTACTCGACGCAACACACCGCGCTGCTCCAGAGCGTCAAGATCACGGCGAATAGTCGCCGCCGAGGTTCCGCAGAGTCCGGCAAGTTCTTCAACCTCTACCCGCGCTTGGACACGGAGTAGATCAGTGATCCGCCGATGCCGTTCATCACTACTCATGCATGAACGATAGCATCGCTTGTTCATATGAACATCATCGATGATCGTTTACCTTCGCCTCTATTCTCCGTGCTTCGCCCGTCGTCCCTCCGGCATCCCTTTCCCCTTTCTGCATCCCTAACACCGTGCGCAAAAAGGGGAAACGGGTGCCGGGATGCCGCAGAACGGGTGCATCGAAGGGAAACGGGTGCCGGGATGGCGTGAAGAAGGTGCGTGGGTTAGCGCTGGCGAACTACTCGGGACTCGTCCCAGACCGGCTCTTCGGATTCGTAAACCCGCCCATCGGAGCCAAACACGAAGAACCGATCGAAGGATCGCGCAAACCAGCGGTCATGCGTCACCGCAATCACGGTGCCTTCAAACCCATCGATACCCTTTTCCAGGGCCTCGGCCGAGTGCAGATCCAGGTTGTCCGTTGGCTCATCGAGCAGCAACAGGGTGGCTCCGGAAAGCTCTAGCAGCAAAATCTGCAAGCGGGCTTGCTGACCGCCGGACAGTGATTCGAAAAGCTGCTCTGATTGCTTGGCTAAACCATAGCGATCCAGCGCACGAGCGGCCGGCTCCTGAGACATGCCATCCCGGTGATCATCCCCACGGTGCAGGATTTCCAGCAGAGTTCGGCCCTGCAAATCGGGGCGTAGATGGGTCTGGGCGAAAAATCCTGGTCTGATCCGAGCACCCAGTTTTACCTTGCCGGTGTGCGGCACAGCCTCAATGACCACCTCGGAAACCGGCAGGTGCTCGCGCTCCGGATCGGTTCCGCCACCGGCCAATAATCGTAGGAAGTGCGACTTCCCGGAACCGTTGGACCCCAGCACGGCGACCCGGTCACCAAACCAGAGTTCGGCGTCGAAAGCCTTCATCAGACCGGTCAGTTCCAGCTTGGTAGCCACCACGGCACGTTTACCCGTCCGACCACCGGTCAGCCGCATATTCACGTTCTGTTCGATCGGCACCGCTTGTGGCGGACCGGCGTCCTCGAACCTTTGCAACCGAGTCTGCGCCGCGTGATACCGCGAGGCCATATCCGAGTTGTAGGCTGCCTTGTTCTTGTACATCAGCATTAACTCGCGCAGCTTCGCGTGATCCTCGTCCCAGCGTTTGCGGAGCTCCTCAAAACGCAGGTTCCTATCCTGCCGGGCCTGATAGTAGCTCGCGAAGCTGCCGCCGTGAGTCCACGAAGTGGCACCCAGGGCGCCCGGCTCCAAGGTGATAATCCGATCCGCGGCATTGCCCAATAACTCACGATCGTGGCTGACGAACAGCACCGATTTCGGGGAGGCATTCAGCATGCCTTCCAGCCAGCGTTTGCCGGGAACGTCCAAGTAGTTATCCGGTTCGTCAAGCAGGAGGATCTCATCCGGACCGCGGAACAGGGCTTCGAGCACCAAGCGCTTCTGCTCGCCACCGCTCAGCGTTGCGGCAGAACGATATTGCGCCCGCTCATAGGGCACCCCCATCGCGGACATGGTGACTTCGTCCCAGGTGGTTTCGATGTCGTAGCCGCCGGCGTCGCCCCAATCTGCGAGCGCCTGAGCGTAGGCAATCTGGGTCGGTTCGTCGTCGCGCTCCATCATGTCCAGCTCGGCGGAGTCCACGGCAATACCGGCGGCTTTAATCGCGGTCGGAGCAACCCCCAGCAGCAGGTCCCGCACCGTAGATTCATCCCGCACTTGACCGATGAACTGCCGCATCACGCCAATGCTGCCGCTTGAGGTAATAGCACCGGAATCCGCCTTCAGATCCCCGGCCACGATCCGCAGCAACGTGGTTTTCCCGGTGCCATTAGGGCCGATCAGCGCGCTTTTCGCACCGTCTCCCACCCGGAAGCTGGCAGCATTGAGCAACTGCCTGCCATCGGAGAGGAAGTAGTCGATCTGGGCGACGTCTATATGAGCCACCGCACCAGTCTGCCACTAATAGCTCACCGGCGCAGACCGCCAAGAGCGACGACGGCGACCCACCCAAACCGCCAAACCCCCACCCAGCTATCCCACTGAATGTTAAGGAAGGTGCAGATGTGCCAGAAAACACCGATCATCCGCAACTCCCGTCACACCCAGTGGGACAACTGGGTACGGAATGCGGGGGAATCGATGGGGTTAGGGGCTTAGGTCTGGGGCGGGTAGGCCGAAGATGTCCTTGAGTGCGGCTTGGGCTGCGTACCAACCGCACAGTCCGTGCACACTCGGCCCAGGCACGGTCGATGAGGAACACAGGTACAGACCCTTGACCGGGGTCCGCCAAGGCTTGGCGGAGAGCACCGGACGTTTGAGGATCTGGGCCAGGTTCAGTGCTCCCGCGCTGAAGTCACCACTGACGTAATTGGGGTTGTACTCCTGGTACTCCGCAGCGGTGATGACGTTGCTAGCCAGGATGAGATCCCTGAAACCCGGTGCAAACCGCTCAATCTGAGCGATCACCGCCTCGGTCATATCCCTGCTGGAACCGGCTGGAACATGACAGTAGCTCCAAAGAACTTGGCTCCCCAATGGTGCCCTGGACGAATCGTGTGGGCTGGGTTGGCTAACCAGAACGTAGGGCTGTTCAGGGTGTTGCCCGGCGGCCACCTGCGCCTCAGAGCGAGCCAGCTCCGCTCGGGTTCCGCCCAGATGCAGGGTTGGAGCAAAGGCCAACTCCGGATTCGCCCACGGCACCGGACCAGAAAGCGCGAAGTCAACCTTGCAAGCCGCATTTCCATAGCGGAAGCGACCAAGCGCGCGACGATAGCTCTCGGGTAATTCCTCGCCGGCAATATCCGACAGCCCCTTGGCGGAGACATCGAGCAACTGCAGCGCTGCACCGCTTTCCGCACGCAATTCGGCGAGATTAGTCACCCGATGGTTGAGTACGATCTCACCACCGTGCTGGACCAGGTCTTCGGCCAGGGCATCTGCAATGGCTTGGGAGCCTCCCACCGGAACGGGCCAACCGCCCGCGTGAGCCAAGGTGCCCAGCAAGATGCCAGCACCCGCGGTAGCCAGGCTCGGTAATTTTCCGGTGGAGTGCGCGCTGACTCCCGCCATCATGGCCGGAGCCGCTTGCTCGCGAAACCGCAAACTCGAAAGCAGCGAGCCTTGTTCGGCAACGCGCAAACCAAAGCTAAGAGCAGCGAGTGGATCGCCCGGCCAGCGCAGCAAGGAATGCTGAGTGAAGTCGATCATCCCGTCCAGGCGACGCAGCAGTGGCGCAAAGAGCCGACGGTAAGCTTCGCCGTCGTTCCCCAACTCCGAGGCGGTGCGGTCCAGATCACGGTAGGCAATACCCGCCTGACCATTGTCGAGTGGATGTGCATAGGAGATCTCTGGCACCTTGAGTTCAACCCGCCGAGCTAGCTCGAAGGCCTGGAAAAACGGTGAAGCCAACGCCATCGGATGCACCGCCGAGCAAACGTCGTGCTTGAATCCGGGCAACGTCAGCTCTGCACTGCGGGTACCACCGCCCACGCTAGGGGCAAGCTCATAGACCCGGACCTGGAGTCCTGCACGTGCCAGGGTGACGGCGGCAGCCAGACCGTTGGGCCCGGAGCCAACCACAACGGCATCGGTCACCGCGCTAAACCAACAGACGCAGAACCAGCGAGCACGGCCTCATCTTGCGCCTCGTCGAAAGCCTCGCGAGCGAGTTGCATCTGATCGACGTTGCTCTCCGCCCAGCGCCTGAGTATTTTGAGCGGTTCGAGCAGCGTCCTGCCCAGTGCGGTCAGCTCGTAATCCACCCTCGGGGGCACCTGAGCGTAAACCGTCCGAGTCAGCAAACCATCGCGCTCCAGCGCCCGAAGAGTGTGGGTCAGCACCTTAGGCGTCACGACGGCGACCTTGCCACGCAGATCGCTGAAACGAAGTGGGCCATCCTCAAGGACCTGGATAACCAAGGTGGCCCATTTATCGCCGACCCGCTGGAAGACCACCCGGGACGGACAGTTAGGGTCCAGAATATTCATTTCCATTGGTTACCTCGGGGGTACAGAGTTTCATTGAAGCTATCAGTATCAATCGGATACTTTAGAGTATATCGAATCCCCAGGAGGAAAAATGAAGATCGCTGTTATTGGAGCCACCGGCATGATCGGCCGCGAAATCACCACGGAAGCAGCACGCCGCGGTCACCAAGTCACCGCAGTGAGCCGGAGTGGAAGCGCAGTAGAGGCAGCCCCGACGGCGGCTCCGCTGACCGCCCAGCTGGGTGATACCTCAACTATTGGCACGCTCGCCGAGGCCAACGACGTCCTGGTATTCGCCACCACGCCCAGCCGCACCGGCGGTGACCACCAGGAGTGGCTAGCGGAGAGCAGGGCTGCCTTCAAGGCCCTCGGAAGCACCCCGTTCTTGGTGATCGGCGGCGCGGGCTCGCTGACCGCCAATGGACAACGTCTTATTGATGATCCCGGCTTCCCCGAAATCTATCGGCCCGAAGCCCTAACCCTGACGACCCTCTTGGAAGAGTTACGGGAAGCCCCTACCGGAGTGAACTGGACGCTGATCTCGCCCTCACCAGTGATCGCCCCCGGCGAGCGAACCGGCGAATATAAGTTGGGTCTTGATAGCCCGGCCGGAGAGAAAATCTCCAGCCAGGACTTCGCGGTAGCCATCGTCGATGAGTTGGAGAACCCGCAGCACAACCGCAAGCGCTTCACCGCAGCCAACTAGCAACCAACTAGAGGCCAGGTAGCAATCGGTTAGCAGCTAGGCCAGGTGCGCGGCCGGACGGGCGAGTGAACTCTCGTCCGTCCGGAGCCGCCAGTCCAGCAAGGGATCATCTATTCCACCGCGGCGCAGCAGATCGTGGCGGGGACGGAATACATCTCTGCACACAAAGCCCATCATGATCAGGGTGGCCGCTCCAGAAAGTAGCAGCGCCAAGATGTAATAGGGCAGGTCAATGCCGTGCTGAGAATTGTTATCACCCAGCACAACGCCCAAGTAGAGCAGTTCTGCCAAATACCAGAGCACGCCGAAAACCTGCCAGATCAGCACACCCCGCCAGCGTGGTCTAGCCAGCGCGAAAAGTGGTAGCAGCCAGAGTAGATGCTCGGGAGCCGCTTGCTTATCCACCAGGATGAACCACGCCACTAGCAAAAAGGCGAGCGATCCAATTCTCGGTGTTTGCTGCGCCCCGAAACACAGCAACACCGCCGCGATGATGCCAAACACCAGCAGAGCCATCGAGACCCAAAAGGCGTCCAGAGCGGTGAAGCCCGGACCACCGAGCCGTCCAGCCAGAGCGGTGATCGCACCATATATGGAGCCGGTAGAAGCCTCCTCGGTCCAAGCCCTGCTCCAGTAACCCCGCCAACTCGCCGGATTGAGCATTAAGGGCGGAAGGTTTAGGGCTGCAAAACTCGCCACGAACCCCAACCACACCGGCAAGAGACTCAGTAATTGACGACGTCGAATGGAGACCAGAAGGATGGCCAGCAGGATAAGTGCCACATACGGTTGAACGCAGCTAGCCAAGCCGAGGGCGATTCCGGCGCCGGCCAAACGACGTCGGGAGAGCAAGAAAAGGCCGACCGCAGCAAGCGCGGCAGCCCAGAGATCCCAACTTGAGAACGCAGTAAAGAGCAAAAGTGGCGAGCAGGCGAAGATTGCAGCATCCCAGGGACGTCGGCGAGTGCTCCGGGCCAAAGCAATGGTGCCGAACATCCAGGCGATCACAAGAAGCAGGGCATTCAGATCGAAGAAACCGAGTAACCGGGTACCCCCGGTACCGCCGAAACCACTGAGCCAGGCGGTGATCCCCGCGATCAACCCGCCTAGCGGCAAATAGTCGAAAGACACCCCGGGGGAAAAATAAGGGAAGAGCCTGCCAAGGCTGTCATCTTGGAAAGCTGCTGGAATGGCGGAGTAGCAAGTGGTTGAATACTGGTCCGGGGTCAGCCAACCAACCTGGCGACAATGATCTTTGAAGAGCAGCGCCAACACCCCGGCGAGTAAAACCAGCAGTAGCAAGACTCGCTCAACGCTGAAAAAGCCGGTGCGAGTGCGTCCTGGTTGGGTCCGTTTGCCTAGCGGGCCGCCGATTAGCTCGGTGTTCTTCTGCAGAAACTGATCGCTGCGGCTGGGTACCACGATGGGCGGAGGAGTGCGGCTTAGCTGCATGGCTCTGAGCTTACCGAACCCTGATCCAGAAAACTGACGTTAAACGAAGAAGCCCACGCGGGGCTGCGTGGGCCTCTTGCTTGGTAACTGGCCTTGATTCGAACATCTTCAGCCTCCTTAGGAAACTCAGCGGATGTTCATGATGTTCATATTGCGGAAGTCGGTCTCCACCCGGTCACGGTGTTGCTGGATCCGCTCGGCGTCGATCGGAGTGAAGAAGATTCGCTTGATCGAAGAGATTGAGGGCATGGGGCTCATGGCTGTCACCTCCTTTGCGGCGCGCTCGATGAAATTCGAATGTGGACGATGAGAATTATTCACACAAACTCCAGGAATTAGGCAGATAATACTGTTGAGGGGCGCGACAAATAAAGCTATTAATTAATAGCTTTATTTGGACGCAAAAGGCGCGAATAGATTTACGTCAAGGAATTCAGAACAGCAAAAAGTTCAGCCAAGTTCTCGTGGATATCGGCGCCAGCGGCGCGAGACTTCAGCTAGGAGTAGCTGAGCATGCCACGGGCCGGGGCCTTGCCGAATACGATGATGGTTGTACCAATCACTGCGGCGTTTGCTTCGATATTCATTTCAAGGCCTCCCTTCATCACGTGGCGGACGGTCCAGGCGGTTGCGCTGAACACACTTAATAACATACATCATTAAAAGACCAGTTGAATACCAGATCGTCAAAAAAGTTTGAAAAACTTTTCAGGGAGATGAATCGGCGCTATCAATCAACGCCAAAATGAGCTGATTAGAGTCCCCATTGTTCTATTGCTGGAGTGCGCTTATCCCAACCAAGCGTGCAGACCTTTGCAGTGCCAAGCACGAAGTGCTTGCCTTCGCGCGCCTCCAGGTCCAGCCAGCGTGCAGTCAGGATCCTTAGGAAGTGTCCGTGTGCCACCACCAGCGCGTTGCCTACCACCTGGCCGCTAAGCGGACCCTCGGTTTGCGGAGTCAACACCCTAGCAATCACCTGATCCGCACGAGCAGCAACTTGCTCAATGGTTTCCCCGCCCGGAACTCCATCATTCCAAATCAGATAACCCGGGTGCCGCCGTCGAACTTCTGCGCTGTGCACACCCTCGTAGTCGCCATAGTCCCATTCATGAGCGAGCGGCTCCACGACGGCGTCAGGGAAGCCCACCAGCTCGGCCGTCCTTCGGGCACGCTGCAGAGGGGAGCTAAGGACCAGATCGAAGTCGGTGCCGGCAAGCGCCGGACGCGCGGAGAGGGCTTGCTGCTCACCCTGTTCGGTCAGCGGCAGGTCAGTAAGCCCGGTGTATTGCCCGCTCTTGGACCATTCCGTCTCGCCATGCCTAAGTAGCCAGAGCTTGGGCAAGGTGACATGGTCCCACGGTACTGATTCAGCGCTCATCACTGGCTTTCGTTGATTCTTCATCGGCAGCGGACGGTCGATGCTCAGCCCACCAGAGCCGCAGCCTACGTTCGGCCTCAGCCTCGCCCAGCGGCCCCTCTTCCATTCTCTCATTGAGCAGGTACTTATAGGCCTGCCCTACCAACGGTCCCGGTGCGATGCCCAGCAAGCTCATGATTTGAGCCCCATCGAGATCTGGGCGGATCGAGGCGAGCTCCTCACGTTCCGCCAATTCAGCCACTCGATGCTCCAGGTCGTCATAGGCGAAGGCCAACCGCTCAGCCTTACGCTGATTACGGGTCGTCACATCAGAGCGGGTCAGCCGGTGCAGCCGTTCCAGCAGCGGCCCGGCATCGGTGACATAGCGCCGTACTGCGGAATCGCTCCAGCCCGCCTCACCGTAGCCGTAGAACCGCATGTGCAGCTCAACCAGCCGGGAGACGGCCTTAATGGTGTCGTTGTCGAAGCGCAGTTCTTTCATCCGCTTGGCGGTCAATTTTGCGCCGACCACATCGTGATGCCGGAAACTGACCCCGCCGGAAGGTTCGAAGCGCCTGGTAGCCGGCTTACCGACGTCGTGCATCAAGGCAGCGAAACGCAAGACAAAGTCCGGGCCTGGGACCGCGCCTTCGGGGCCGGTTTCCAAGGCAGCGGCTTGCTCCAGTACCTGCAGGGAGTGCTGATAGACATCCTTGTGCCGGTGATGTTCATCCACTTCGAGGCGAAGCGCCGACACCTCGGGCAGCACATAGTCCGCCAGGCCAACGTTGACCAGTACATCCACGCCGAGCCGGGCCTGCGGGGCACAAATCGTCTTGGTCAGTTCGTCACGGACCCGCTCCGCAGAGATGATCTTGATCCGCTCCGCCATCTCGATCATTGCGCCCTCCACCTCGGGATGTAAGGCAACGCCCAACTGCGCGACGAATCGAGCGGCCCGCATCATTCGCAAAGGGTCGTCGGAGAAAGAGTCTTCGGCCCGGTCCGGAGTCCGCAGCACCCCGGCATGCAGGTCTTTGATACCTCCGTAGGGATCAACGAGTTCCATGCTCGGTAGCCGCAGCGCCATCGCATTCATGGTGAAGTCCCGGCGCCGCAAATCCGTTTCAAGGGAATGCCCGAAGTTGACTTCGGGTTTACGAGAGTCCGGATCATAGGATTCCGCGCGATAAGTGGTCACCTCGATGATGAACCCAGCCTTACGCAGGCCAATGGTGCCGAAGGCCCTGCCGATCTCCCAGACCGCGTCGGCCCAGCCCTTAATCACGGCCAGGATCTCATCGGGCCTGGCGTTCGAGGTGAAATCCAGGTCTGGGGATTGCCTACCCAAAAAAAGATCGCGGACCGGTCCGCCTACCAGGGATAGCTCGAATCCGGCGTCGACAAAGCGTTGTCCCAGTTCGAGGACAACGGGATCAAGGGTTGAGCTGGTCAGAAGCTGCATCATAGTTCCTTACATCCTGCCAGATTTCGTTAGAGTGGGAGGCATGGCCCGTCCCGTTCCCAGCGCACCCAAGCGCGCACCCTTGCCCTCGGCACTCGGTGCGCAAGCGGCTGCCGTGTCTGGCGGGGTTTCTGCCCTGCCTACCGTGGAAGAGGTCTCCGCCGGCGGGGTAGTAGTAGATAGGCACGACGGCGTCCTGCGGGTTGCGATTATCGCGCGGCTGAACCGCGGTGGTCGGGTTGAGTGGTGTTTGCCCAAGGGACATCCGGAAGGTGAGGAGACCCACGAGCAGGCGGCGGTGCGTGAAATCGCCGAGGAAACCGGCATTGAGGGTGAAATCCTGGCGCCGCTGGGCAGCATCGACTACTGGTTCACCGTTACCGGGCACCGGGTACACAAAACGGTCCACCATTTCCTCCTGCGTGCCACCGGCGGCGAGCTGACCATTGAGAACGACCCCGACCACGAGGCTATCGATGTGGCCTGGGTGAGCCTGGCCGACCTGACCAAACGGCTGTCCTTTCCGAATGAACGACGGATTGCGGATTTGGCCACCGGTAGTTTGCCCAAGGATTTCTGAGGCCTGGATCGAGTTTTGCTCGGTTTCACCGGTGTCCGGGATGCCACTCACGGAGCGCTAATCACGACCCGGCCAGGTGCAACGTGGAATGATGGTGCCAAATGGCAGAGAACACTCCACCCCCCAGCGCAGCCCCCACCGGTGACCGAGCCCGAGTCAACGTGGCCAGGTCAAGCACCATCATGGCCGCCGGAACCCTGGCATCCAGGATTCTGGGATTCATCAAGGGAATCCTGATTGCCTACGCGTTGTTGGCGACATCCAATGTTGCCAACATCTTCGATTCGGCGAACTATCTACCGAATCTGCTCTACATCATGCTGGCTGGTGGCGTTTTCAATGTCGTTCTGGTTCCGCAAATCATCAAAGCCAGCAAGCTTCCCGATCGTGGCTCGGACTATTTGAGCCGACTCATGACGCTCTGCGTGACCGGCTTGGTCATCATTACTCTTATTTTGGCTCTGCTTGCTCGCCCCCTAATGGCACTCACCACGGGATTGTCGGGACAAAATCTAGATCTAGCCACACATTTTGCCGTCTGGTTGCTGCCTCAGATCTTCTTCTACGGCTTCTACACCCTGCTGGGCCAAATCCTCAATGCGCATGACCGCTTTGGCTCCTATATGTGGGCTCCTGTGCTGAACAACATCGTGGCCATCATCGGAATCTTGGCATTCATTGCCATCAACGGACTGGCTGCCGCTCACCCACACACCGTTGAAAACTGGTCCTCGGGGCAGACCTTATTGCTTGCTGGGACAACAACTCTTGGAGTTGTTCTGCAAGCCCTGATACTGATCGGACCGATCCGTAAACTAGGTCTGCGTCTTCACTTTGCCTGGGGCTGGCGAGGCATCGGTTTGGCTTCGGCCGGAAAGATCGCAGGTTGGGCTCTGGGCACCATGATCGTGGGAAATCTTTCCTATCTGGTCATTGCCCGCGTCGCTAACCTGGTGACTCAGCGGAACAACAGTTCTGAGCAATCGGTAGCGGGGCTTTTCATCTTCAATCGGGCCAGCGATATCTATCTGCTACCGCACTCCATCATTGTGCTTTCTATTGCCACGATACTTTTCAACCAAATGGCCAGATCGGCCTCGACAGGGAACCATCAGGCGCTAAGAAGTTCGGTTTCAAAGCTCCTACGTACCGTGGGGGTGGCCACCATCTTCTGCGCCGCCGTCTTACTAGTTCTCTCCGGTCAAATCGGTATGCTCTTCAGCTCAGGCAGCCCCGAAACCGGACTCATAGTGGGTATTGCGGTGGCCATCCTTTCCATTGGCTCACCCTTCCTGAGTGCAAACTTCATGTTGAACCGGGTGTTCTATGCCACCGAGGATGCTCGCACACCGTTTGTGCTCCAGTGCATTCTGATTGTTTTCGGTGTGGTCACCGCCCTGGCAGTCTCCCTAGTCCCCTCCAACATCCTGATCTACTGCCTACTCGGAACAATCACCGCCGGCAATATCCTGGCACCCTTCCTAGCTGGCTCCGTTTTGCGGCGAAAGATTGGCGACTTCGGACTAGCCGGAGTGATTCGTTCGCATGTGCAATATCTGGTCGGCGCGGCCTTTGCCGCCATTGTAGGAGGCCTCGTACTCTTTGGCTTGGGTGGTGCCAGTTTCATCAACCAAAGCTTCGATGGCTTCGCCTGGCAGTCTATTTGGACCGCGGTGGTCACTATGGTCGTAGTTGGGCTGGTCATGGCCTTTACCTATTTCCTCGCCCTTAAAATGATGCGAGTGCGCGAGCTCGACGAACTTCTCGCGCCTATTCTTCGTCGGGTGGGGCGCCCAATTCCGGCACTAGCAGGTACGGATCGGCTAGGATCGGAAGCCAAGGAGGGCAGCAAATTGTCGCAGTCTGTGGAAGTCGGTACGGTGCTCGGTGGCCGCTATAAGGTCACCGCTAGCGTTTTGGTCTCTGCGGACGGCGATCAGGTGCTCGATGGCATTGATCAGGTCCTCAATCGGCCGGTCAGCATGATGATCGCCGGAGAGCAGAATACCGAAAGCCTGGCTCAAGGAGCCCGCGAGGTAGCCACGGGTGAGCGCGATGCCGGTTTCCAAATTCTGGACTTGGGTCTGGGTGAAGGTACCGCCTATCTGATCGCCAGCAAGAGCCAAGCCGCGGATCTGCTTGACCTGCTGGTGCCCACCACTCCCTATGTTGAGCCGCATTTCACCGATACGCTCGGCGTTGAGATCTTCGGTGCTACCCGGCCGGTGGAGCCCACTATCGGCGGTTATGTCTATGAAGACAACTCCCCGGTTCCGAACGATGAACTGCCGCAGGCTCGTCCGAACATCCCGCCGCCGCCCAAGGTTGCCCCCAAGTCCACAACTGCCCCGGAAGAACCTGTTGCACCGGAAACAGCCCCGGCACCAGCGCAGCTGCCCAAGGTTTCCCTTTGGAACGAAGCGGAGCCTGCGGAACAGCTGAGCGGCGCGGCAGCTGGCGGAAAAGTCATCAGCGAGCAGATCCCAGCCCCCATAAATCAGCAGGAAACAGAGCCCCCGGCGCGCAAACCCGGTACCTTCCCGGCATCAGCATTAACCTCCCTAGCCGACCCCAACGCGGTCGAGGAAGGCTACGAGGAGGATGACGAAGTCAACGCTCCACGCAGTGGACGCTGGCTCGTCGGTGGCATTCTGCTGGTGATTCTGGTAGTTGCCTTGATTTTTGCGGTACCGGCTATTACTGGTCTGTTTACTAATAGCCATCAAGCGGCTCCCAGCGCCTCCGGAACCAACAGTCAAAGCTCCAGTGCTACCGGGAACAACAGCAGCGCACCGCCTGCCACCCCGACGGTCACCCCGGTCATCACCGGCGTTACCCAACAGGTTCAGGACATGACTACGGCCTCGAACTTCCCCGACGGCAAGCTGGAGAACCTCTTTGACGGGAATCCCGCCACCCTCTGGCAGACCCTCGAGTTCACCAATGACACCTACATCAACTCGGCCAAGAGTATTGCCCTCGTGGTGCAGTTGAAAGAGAAGTCGAACATCAACATGGTGACCATCGCGCAGTCCGGTGGTTCCGGCGGAAGTTTCGAGATACTCAGCAATGACAAGCCGAATCTGACCGGCGCCAAGCAGATCGGCACCGGTAGCTTCACCGGACCGAATATCACCACCCCCGCTCCCGCTAACACCAAGGCGCAGTACGTGATTATTAATTTCACTCAACTGCCTAAGCAGCAATCACCTAAGACCTACCCCTATGCACTGAAGATCGGTGAGATCACCATCAAGTAGTCTTGAGACCTGCCCCACTACACGGAATAAGCCCCATGGTGGAGGGGTTGTACAAGCGAGAAAATAATCACCACCCAAGGAGCGCTGCGTCCGTGAGTACCGAAACTCAGCAGACCGATGTCCGCGATGTCATCATCATAGGTTCCGGCCCTGCCGGTTATACCGCCGCTATCTATACCGCCCGTGCCGACCTCAATCCCTTGGTCATCGCCGGTTCGGTTACCGCCGGTGGCGAGCTGATGAATACCACTGATGTGGAGAACTTCCCCGGTTTCCCCGAGGGGGTTATGGGCCCGGATTTGATGGACAATCTGCAAAAGCAGGCTGAACGTTTTGGCGCCCAAATTGAGTACGACGACGTCACAGAAGTTTCGCTTGAAAGCGAGATCAAACGGATCACCACCGGATCTGGGCAGAGCTACTCTGCGCGTAGCATCATCGTCTCCACCGGCTCCGCTTACCGCGAGCTGGGACTGGAAGACGAAAAGCGACTATCGGGCCGAGGCGTCAGCTGGTGTGCCACCTGCGACGGTTTCTTCTTCAAGGACCAGGACATTGCTGTGGTGGGTGGAGGCGACTCCGCTATGGAGGAAGCCACCTTCTTGACCAAGTTCGCCCGCTCCGTGACTGTTATTCACCGTCGGGACAGCTTGAGGGCCTCCAAGATCATGCAGGACCGGGCGCTGAACAACGACAAGATCAAGTTCATCTGGAACACCGAGGTAGTCGGTATTGATGGCCAGGATAAAGTCAACGGATTGCAGTTGAGGAATCTACTTAACGGAGAATCCGAAACACTCGCCGTCACGGGTTTGTTCGTTGCTATAGGCAACGACCCTAGGGTTGATTTGATCCGCGATGTCCTCGATCTCAGCGAGGAAGGCACTATCGCAGTACAGGGTCGTTCCTCAAAGACCAGCCTCTCCGGCGTCTTTGCCGCCGGAGATGTTGTAGATCCCACCTATCGTCAAGCCGTAACGGCAGCCGGCTCCGGCTGTGTTGCAGCACTAGACGTCGAACACTACCTGGCGAGCCTTCAGAGCAAGCCAGCAGCGCAAGAACGAGTTCTCAGCCACGCCGAAGGGGCCTAATCATGAGCAATGCCAAAGCAGTTACCGACGACACCTTCCAGAGCGAGGTACTTTCTTCAGATAAGCCTGTAATTGTGGATTTCTGGGCTGAGTGGTGTGGTCCTTGCCGCAAACTCGGCCCAATCCTAGATGACATTTCGGTTCAATATTCCGATAAGATCAACGTGGTAAAAGTCGACGTGGATGAAAACCCACGGATAGCTGCCGAATACGGCATCACATCCATACCGGCGGTTTATCTATTCTCCGAAGGCGAAGTGAAGAGTACCATTATCGGCGCAAAACCCAAGCCGTTCTTTGAGCAGGAGTTTGCAAACTACTTGAAGTAGATAGCCAAAGAAAAGCCCCGTTGTTTCACGTGAAACAACGGGGCTTTTCTTTACCCTCTAACCTTCTGGGTTCAGTACACTCATGATTCGGTTAAGGTCTTCAACGGAAGCAAATTCGATGCTGACCTTTCCCTTCCGAGCGCCCAGCGAGATCTTCACACTAGTATCCAAACGATCGGCCAAGGAACTAGCCAAAAAATCCAGTCGTTCGTGCCGGGCGGAGCTACGCTCACCCGTCGGCCTCTTCTCCGCCGGAGACTGCCACAGGGCCACAGCCTCTTCAGTTGCTCGTACGGACATACCTTCCGCAACAATCCGTTGAGCCAACCGTTCAATTGCCTCCTCATCCGGGAGAGAAAGCAAGGCGCGGGCATGTCCAGCAGACAGAACCCCAGCGGCGACACGTCGCTGTACCACCGGGGGTAGCTTCAACAGTCGTAAAGTGTTTGAAACTTGAGGCCTGGAGCGACCTATCCGATCAGCCAATTGTTCGTGAGTGGTACCGAAATCCTCCAGCAGCTGCTGGTACGCAGCTGCTTCTTCCAACGGATTCAACTGACTACGATGCAAGTTCTCGAGTAAGGCATCCCGCAGCAGATCATCATCTGCGGTATCTCTGACGATCGCGGGGATTGTTTCGGTTCCGGCCAGTTGACTGGCACGCCAACGCCGCTCACCCATCACCAATTCGTAGGATTCATCACCCTTTTCAGTGCTCTTACGCACCACAATTGGTTGAAGCACCCCAATTTCGCGAATTGAGTGCACCAATTCAGCCATATCTTCTTCATCAAAGATAGATCGCGGCTGTTTACGATTCGGATGAATGTCGCTTAGCTTAAGTTGGGCAAAACTGGCCCCGGGAACCTCTAAGAGCTCCGGTGTTTCACGTGAAACCTTGGCTCGTAGCGGCTTTTTGGGAGTGCCTTCTGGAAAGAATAGATCTACCGGCCGCGAGGCGGACTCCTCTGTTTCACGTGAAACATCCGCAGACGGAATCAATGCGCCTAATCCGCGGCCCAATCCGCGTCGTTGCCTATCTGCTGTCGCCCGTTTTTCAGTCATTTGCAATACCTATCTGCCTGCCTAAGGCGACGAATGGTTCTTGCAATAATTCTAACTGCTCCGCGTGGCTCTTTCAGCAAGCTCCGCGGCTGCCTCTAGGTATCCCAAGGCGCCAGTGGATGAAGGATCATAGGTCATCACAGTCTGTTGGAAGCTCGGAGCTTCTGAAATACGTACAGAACGCGGTATAACAGCCTTCAAAACCAATTCAGGAAAGTGTTCGCGCACGTCAGCCGCAACCTGCGCCGCTAGATTTGTCCGCCCGTCGTACATGGTCAGCAAAATAGTAGAGACTACAAGTTCACTATTCAGATGCTTTTGAATCATGGCAACATTATTAAGAAGCTGACTCAGCCCCTCCAGAGCGTAGTACTCACACTGAATCGGAATCAGAACCTCTGAAGCAGCGCAGAATGCATTCACCGTCAACAGCCCTAGGCTTGGAGGGCAGTCAATGAATACATAGTCGAGCCTGGGAAGCCCCGAATCCGCACGATACTCCGTATACGCATCAATGGCTTTCCGAAGGCGCTGTTCACGAGCCACCAACGAAACCAATTCCAAATCTGCGCCAGCCAAATGGATAGTGGCCGGAGCACAATACAAATGGTTCAGGTCGGGACTGGGTGCGACAACATCTGCCAGAGGAACGTCATCAATCAATACCTCGTAGACACTCTCGACATCGGCGCGATGATCAATACCTAGAGCAGTGGAGGCATTTCCCTGCGGATCCATGTCCACCACCAGGACCTCAAGACCCGCTGCAGCCAAGGCAGCAGCAATATTCACCGCAGTGGTTGTTTTGCCCACACCGCCTTTTTGATTGGCTACGGTCAAAACCCTGGTAGCTTCCGGTCGCGGAAGTCGCCTACCGAGTAACTTCTCCCTGCGGCGGGTTTCATTGGCCAACTCGCGGCCGATCGGACTATCGTCGCCTACTTCATCAATCACATTTCTACCAGACTTTGTTTCACGTGAAACACTCGAGTCTCCAGATAAATCAACCGATTTAGATTGTCTTTTACCGGAAAGAGTTGATCCTAGAGCATTAAAGGACGGAATCCGTTGACTGGATCCAGACTGTTTGCTCACTTGTTCTACCTCTCCATAGCCAGCTAATCAGCCGCCAATAGCTTCTAGCCTACCGGCAGCGAACCGCCCACTCTAATACGCACCACCGTAGTCGGCGCGGTCAATACCTCTGCTCCCGCGGTCAGTATCTCGGTCTGAGAGACCTTGAACTTGCGGAGGACCTTCTGAGCCTTATCGATCTCTTCCTGTGCGCTACGACCCTTGATCGCCAGCACCTGACCTTTTCCATGTAGCAACGGAATCGTCAATGCAGCCAATTTATCCAGAGCCGAAACTGCGCGTGCGGTCACTACCTGAGCATCCACCTCGGAGACAGCCTGCTCTGCCCGCATCCGAAGCACCCGCACTCCGGAGAGCCCAAGGTCAGCGATAACTTCTTCCAACCAGATCACTCGCCGTTCAAGCGGCTCAATCAGAGTGATCTGCAAGTCCGGACGAGCCAAGGCAAGGCACAGACCTGGCAGGCCAGCGCCACTACCCACATCGGCGAGATGTACGCCGTCGTCAATCAGCTCCGCCACAACGGCACAGTTAAGCACATGACGATCCCATAAGCGGGGGACCTCACGTGGGCCAATCAGCCCACGTTCGATGCCGGAAGTGGCCAGATGTTCAACGTAACGTTCGGCCAAGGCAAGGCGATCGCCAAACACAGCACGGGCGGCTTGCTCGACCTCGGAGGTCAGCTCTGGTGATTCAGACATATCCGGGATACCGAAAGCTATTCGGCCGCGCTAACCACAATATGCCGGCTGGCGCCCTCGCCCTCCGACTCGCTAACAAAACCAAGCTCGGCCACGGCGTCGTGAACAATCTTGCGCTCATAGGCACCCATGGCCTTCAGTGCCACAGCTTCGCCCGTTTCCTTGACCTGTGCGGTTGCATCCTTGGCAATCTGGGCTAGTACCCCAGCCCGTTCCTGACGGTAACCGGTGATATCCAGTACCAGCCTGGAGCGGTGCCCGGTCGCCGAGAGCACATTCAACCGAGTCAGTTCCTGCAGCGCCTCCAGAACCTCGCCGTCACGGCCGACTAGGGCACTGAGGGCATCACTCTGTTCCTCGGTGACGATAGAAAGATAGCTACGACCGTTGCGTACCTCGATATCGATATCACCATCGATATCAGCGATATCGAGAAGTTCCTCCAGGTAATCGGCCGCCACATCGCCCTCTTCTTCGAGGCGACTCACGGTGGGGGCTTCTTGGTCCTCTTGGACGGTCTCGGTCAGATCTTCAACAGGCAATTCGGCAGTCATTACTTTTTCCTTCGATTCTTGCGTTGGGGCTGGACACGCTGGCCCTTGATCTCTTCGACCACTTCGGAAACTGTCTCTTCGGTCTTCTTGCCCTGATGATTCACCAGGGGAAGACCCTTCGCTTCGCGACGCTTCATGTACTCGCGGTAAGCGGGTGAACCCGGCGTCGGCATCCGACGGATCACGAAGAACTGCTGACCCATGGTCCAGAGGTTCGTCGTGGTCCAGTAAATCAGGACGCCGATCGGGAAGTTAATGCCACCAACACCGAACACCAAGGGCAGGATGTAGAGCATCATCTTCTGCTGGCGCATGAACGGGGAAGCCATCGCCTCGTCGCTCATGTTCTTAGACATGATCTGCTTCTGGGTAATGAACTGTGACGCAATCATCGCCAGGATCATGATGAGTGAAAGAATCACCACGGAAATATTGCTATTGCCGTTCTGAATCTGCGGCAAGAAGGCATCCGAGAGCCGGGCTCCGAAAATGTCGGCATTATCGAACTGCTTGATCTGATCGGCACTCAGCGCAAAAATGCCCTGATTATTCTGGCTTGCGTGAGCCACCCCGGAGAGCACCTGGAAAAGCGAGAAGAAGAACGGCATTTGAATCAGGATCGGCAGGCAGGCCGAGAAGGGGTTGGTGCCGTGAGATTTGTACAGCGCCATCTGTTCCTGGGCCATCGCCTGGCGGGAGAGCTGGTCAGTCTTGCCCTTGTACTTTGCCTGCAGCTTCTTCATCTCCGGCTGCAAGGCCTGCATACCTCGCTGGGCTTTGATTTGCCGGACAAAGACCGGAATCAACGCAGCCCGGATCACCAGCACCAGGCCAACAATGGACAGCGTCCAGGTCCACCCCGATCCCGAAGGCAGCCCAATAAAGGTAAAGCCCTCATGGAAGGCCCACATGATCCAAGACACCAGCCATTTGAACGGCGTCAGGATGGTTCCTAAGAATCCAAAGAGATCCATACTTCGCTATTTTCCCCTCTAAGCCTCAGGCCGCCCGATTCAAAGAATCGGTGCCATCGTGCAGGTGGTCGAGATAGCGCTCAGGGTGGTTGAGCACTACGATCCGGGGCGTGGACTCCATTGGCAACCCGGCAAAATTTTGATGCTCATCACGATGAGCGGGTATGTGGTCTACGCCGCCAGCACTCCAGGGATGGCAACGGAGCAACCGGCGAGCCGCTAAATAGCTGCCGCGAACAGCGCCATGCACCGTGATGGCTTCCAGCGCATAGGCTGAGCAACTTGGAAAATAGCGACAGACCTGCCCATAAAGCGGGGAAATTAGCACCCGATAGGCTTTCAAAAAAAGGATCAGCGCTCGGCGCGGCAGGTACCAGAGAAAGCGGCCGACGGCGGCAAGAGGCTTTGTTGCCGAGCTAAGCATGAGCCGCCTTTCCGCCATTGGTGCGGTCAGTTGACGACCGCACGGTTTTGAGTGCCTTCTTTGCTGCCTTTTCACAATTAGCCTGCAGGGCCGAGTTATAGTCCTCAAGCAGCTCCTGCCAACCGGACTGAGCCGCAGCGGGCAGTGCGCGTACTACTATTCTCAACCCTGTTGGCTGCTCGGAGACCGATAGAGCGGCCGCGGCTCGTAATCTGCGTTTCACGCGATTTCGAATGACGGCATTACCCACCGTCTTAGCCACAATGAAACCCACTTTGCTCGGCCCCGTTGGTTCAACGAGCGTATATAACACCAAGTTCCGGCGCCCTGAACGGACGCCGGAACGGACGGTGTGAGAAAAATCGCTGGCCGAACGGATGCGATTGGCTACTGGAAGCACAGGTGCCTGCTCTCTTAGGAATCAGAAAGTAGGACTAGCCCGGTCCAGTTGCGAAATCGGCTTACGCCGACAGCTCCACGCGACCCTTCGAACGGCGGGCGGCCAGGATGGCGCGGCCCGCACGAGTACGCATACGAAGACGGAAGCCATGCTTTTTGGCACGACGACGGTTGTTCGGCTGAAAAGTCCGCTTGCTCACGGTGTCAACTCCAAGAAATCTTTTGGAACGCCGAGGCTGTTGCGACTGGGGAAGTAACAGGCCGACGCTGAAATATCAGGTACCTAAATACAGGCACAAAGGACTTCCTAACGTTAGGCCATGAGCTTATGGACAGTCAAACTGAAAGCGATAGGAGGTTGGCACAAGAACAGATCTCCACAGAGTTATCCACAGGGGAGCCTGCAGCCCCTCAACCGCTACCGGATGCCGATAGCATCCCATACTCTTGTTCAATGACCTTTCATCGAACAGTCACTACTGAGATCTTGAGTCTCCAAGGACAACGGCGAATGGCACGTATTGCAGCCGCTAGGGGAACTGAATGAACACAGAAAACACCGACGACGTAGCAGGGCTATGGCGCAAGGTCGTCAAAATACTGGAAGGCGATGAACATGTATCTCCCAGGCAGCGCGGTTTCATCACTCTGGCCCAGGCACAAGGACTGATTGGCTCAACTCTGCTAGTAGCCGTGCCCAATGAGCTCACCCGCGAAGTGCTGCAAAACCAGATCAAAGGTTCGCTTGAGTTAGCGTTGCGGGAGGTTTTCGGCGAGGACGTGTTGTGTGCCATCAGCATCGACACCGAACTAGCTCCCGTTGCCGTTGAAGAAGAACCCGAAATTGACCAGGCCGCCGATCAGGGCTCCGATCAAGAGGAATCCCGGCCGCAGCCCACCCCGCCAAGTACCTCGAATGAATTCGGTCGGCTCAATCCGAAGTACCTCTTTGATACCTTCGTGATCGGACAATCGAACCGCTTCGCGCACGCGGCCGCGGTAGCCGTCGCGGAAGCCCCAGCCAAGGCCTATAACCCGCTCTTCATCTACGGCGATTCCGGCCTAGGTAAAACTCATCTACTACATGCCATCGGCCACTACGCGCGCAGGCTCTACAGCGGGATCCGGGTTCGTTATGTGAATTCAGAGGAGTTCACCAATGAGTTCATCAACTCCATCCGCTACGACGAAGGCACCAGCTTTAAAACCACCTACCGCAATGTAGACATCCTGCTGATCGACGATATCCAGTTCCTCTCCGGCAAGGAAGCGACCCAGGAAGAGTTCTTCCATACCTTCAACGCCTTACACAATCACAATAAGCAGGTGGTCATCACTTCTGACCTACCGCCCAAACAGCTCTCCGGATTCGAAGAACGGATGCGCTCCCGCTTTGAATGGGGGCTGCTTACCGATGTACAACCACCTGAATTGGAAACACGGATCGCCATCCTAAGAAAGAAGGCGATTGGTGAGGGGCTGCATGCTCCGGACGATGTGCTCGAATACATTGCCTCCAAGATCTCCACCAATATCCGCGAGCTGGAAGGTGCCCTAATCCGGGTCACCGCCTTCGCTTCGCTGAACCGCCAATCGGTCGATGTAGGCCTAGCCGAAGCCGTCTTGAAGGACCTAATTTCCGACGACGGCGACCAACAGATCACCGCAGCGACCATCCTGGATCAGACCGCGCAGTACTTCAAACTGAGTCTGGACGAGCTGCGCTCTAAATCTCGTACCCGTACCCTGGTGAATGCCCGTCAGATCGCCATGTATCTGTGCCGCGAGCTAACAGATCTGTCGCTGCCAAAGATCGGCCAAGAGCTCGGCGGCCGCGATCACACCACGGTAATCCACGCGGATCGGAAGATCCGCGAGCTAATGGCTGAACGCCGCACCATTTTCAATCAGGTCACCGAACTGACGAACTTGATCAAACAACAACAACGCCAGGGTTGAACCTCTAGTTGAAGGCTAGTTTTTAACAGCTGTGGAAAACTCTGTGGATTACCACGGGAAAAATCGGGACTCTAGGAGGAACAACTCCTCTAGAGCTGTGGAAGGCAATAACCACAAGGTAGTTTGTCCACCGGTACACACCTACCGAACGACGCCGAACCAACATTCTGTACACAGGCACAAAGGCGAAACCCCGGGTCAGAGAGCAGTTATCCACAGTATCCACAGGTGTTATTAACACTACGAATCCCATTAATCTGATCTTTCAAAAAACAACCACCCACCGATCAGCTCCCGAAAAGCGCCACGTGGACGAAGCAAGGTCAGAAGCGGCTAAGCTGTCTGGGAGTATGTCATTCCAGCAACAACCGGAAGAAAAGGGGCACCCTTGCCGTGAAGTTTCGAGTCGAACGGGATGTTCTCAATGATGCAGTGGGCTGGGCTGCCCGCGCGCTTTCACCACGACCACCGGTGCCGGTACTTTCCGGACTATTACTCAAGGCCGAAGCTGGGACACTGAGTCTTTCGAGCTTTGACTATGAGATTTCGGCTCGGCTCGAGATCCCTGCGGATATTGCCGAACCAGGAACCATCCTGGTTTCAGGTCGGCTGCTTGCCGATATCTGCCGCAGTCTGCCCGCCGCTCCGGTGGACATTGAGACAGATGGGTCCAAGGTCACACTCAGCTGCCGCAACTCGCGTTTTAATTTGGCAACTATGCCGGAAGCCGATTACCCCGAGCTACCGGCACTGCCTAAGCTCAGTGGCACCGTAGCCGGAGATGCTTTTGCTCGTGCCGTCGCTCAGGTCACCGTGGCGGCCAGCAAAGATGACACCTTGCCAATTTTGGCAGGCGTCAAGGTGGAGATCGAGGATGATCTAATCACCTTACTGGCCACCGATCGCTACCGTTTGGCAATGCGTGAATTGAACTGGAAACCAGCGGTGCCTGGGATTTCCACCTCGGCACTGGTCAAAGCCAAGACCTTGAGCGAAGTTGCCAAGACTCTCGGCGGCGCAGGCGATATCAACATTGCACTTTCGGATAACTCCGAGCTCATCGGATTCGAAAGCGGCGGCCGCCGTACCACCTCGCTTTTGGTTGACGGTGACTATCCCAAGATCCGCTCGTTGTTCCCGGACAGCACCCCGATTCACGCAACCGTGGAGACCAGCACCTTGGTTGAAGCGGTACGAAGGGTTGCCCTGGTGGCTGAACGGAATACCCCGGTGCGCCTAGCGTTCACCGATGGGCAATTGAGCCTGGATGCCGGAACCGGCGAAGATGCTCAAGCTTCTGAAGCCCTGGAAGCGGGGCTCAGCGGTGAAGAAATCACGGTTGCCTTCAATCCGCATTATCTGAGTGAAGGATTGGGCGCTTTCGAGAGCAAATACGTGCGTTTCTCCTTCACTTCTGCGCCTAAACCGGTGATGATGACCGCGCAGAACGACATCGATGGCGATGACCAAGATGACTACCGATACCTGGTTATGCCGGTTCGGTTACCCAATCAATAATTTCGCAGGAAAGAGTTAAAAGATGCACATTGGTCTGATCGGCCTTGGAAAAATGGGTTTCAACATGCGCGCCCGCTTGCGGCAGGGCGGCATCGAGGTGACCGGTTACGACCGGAATCCCGAAGTGACCGACGTCGAGAGCGTTGAAGCTTTGGTAGCCGCATTGCCTTCCCCCCGTGCTGTTTGGGTTATGGTTCCCTCCGGTCAGATCACCGATTCGGTGATTGATCAGCTCGGTGGCCTGCTCGACGCGGGTGATTTGGTGATCGACGGCGGTAACTCGCGGTTCACTGAAGATCAAAAGCACGCCGCTCAGCTGGCCGAGAAGTCAATTCGTTTCGTTGATTGTGGCGTATCGGGTGGCGTTTGGGGTCTGGAAAATGGCTACGGCCTGATGGCAGGCGGCAGCAAGGAAGACATCGAGAGCTTGTTGCCGGTGTTCGATGCCTTGCGTCCAGAGGGTGAGCGGTCTGACAGCTTTGTGCATGTTGGCGAGGTCGGAGCCGGTCACTACGCCAAAATGGTGCACAACGGCATCGAATATGGTCTGATGCAGTCCTACGCAGAAGGTTACGAACTGCTAGCCGCCAAGGACATCATTACCGACCTTCCCGGCACCTTCCGCGCCTGGCAAAAAGGCACCGTGGTGCGCTCCTGGCTGCTGGATCTGATGGTCAAGGCTCTGGAAGAAGATCCGGGCCTGGCCTCTATCGATGACTACGTCGAGGATTCCGGCGAAGGACGATGGACCGTTGAGGAAGCCATTGCCAATGCGGTTCCAGCACCGGCTATTACCGCCGCGCTGTTTGCTCGCTTCGCTTCACGGGAAGATTCCTCACCGGCAAATAAGATGGTTTCCGCCTTGCGTAACCAATTTGGTGGACATGCCATGAAGCCAGCTAAGTAGTGTGTATCTAGAAAAGCTCTCGCTGACCGACTTTCGTAGTTATCCCCAGGTTGACCTGGAGCTTCAACCAGGGGTAACGGTTTTTGTCGGTTCCAATGGGCTGGGCAAAACCAATCTGGTCGAAGCCCTTGGATATCTGAGTTCGCTAGGATCCCATCGGGTTTCCAACGATGGGCCATTGATTCGCTTTGGCGCGGAGCGAGCGATCATCAGAGGTGCTCTGGTCCGAGGCGCCCAGCGACTCAGCCTGGAAGTGGAAATCAATTCTGGACGGGCTAACCGGGCCAGAATCAATCGTGCCAATCCGGTGCGGGCCCGGGACATCCTGGGTCTGTGCCGGAGTGTGCTCTTCGCGCCTGAAGATTTAGCGCTGGTCAAGGGTGAGCCCGGATTTCGTCGCCGTTTTCTGGACGATCTGCTGCAGTCCTTGCAGCCGCGTTATGCCGGGGTCCGAGCCGACTATGAGCGGGTACTCAAGCAGCGCAATGCCTTGCTGAAGTCGGCACGTAGTCATGGTGGATTCCGCTCGAAGCCGAGCCCCGAATTCCTCGCCACTATCGAGGTTTGGGACCAGCATTTGGCTGAACATGCCGCCCAGATGCTTTTTGGCAGGCTAGCACTGGTGCAGAAGATGCAGCCGCATTTGGCCACTGCCTATGCAGATCTCACCGATGGTTCAAAGGCATTACTGGCCAGCTATCGTTCCAGCTTGGCCGGCTATGAGGAAGATTCCGACGGCGGCAGTGCGGAAAAGTTTGAAGAGGAGAGTCTGACTCAACTCAGTACCGCCGAGCTCACCGATAGGTACCTAAGTGCTCTGTCCGCTTCTCGTCAGCGGGAGGTGGAGCGCGGCCTGACCTTGGTGGGACCTCATCGCGACGAACTTGAGCTGCAATTAGGCACCGCCCCGGCCCGCGGCTATGCCTCGCACGGTGAGACCTGGTCGGTAGCCCTAGCTCTGCGCTTGGCATCCTATTATTTGCTTCGGGATGACGATGAGCAGGGTGTGGTGGGAGCCGATCCAATTTTGATCTTGGATGACGTTTTCGCGGAGCTGGATGTCTCCCGGCGCAATAAACTGGCCGCTATGGTTGGCTCAGCGGAACAAGTTTTGGTGACGGCCGCCGTCGAGGACGATATTCCGGAACAGCTCACCGGGCATCGGATTCGAGTGCTTGCCCCGGGAGTTGTTGATGAACAAGGATGAGAGCTCTGAAGAATCAACGCAGCGCGAAGCTGTAGAGGAGTCGGAAGAACCAACCGATCTGGACGCCGCTCAGGCTGCTTTAAATCGAATGCGTCAAGCCGCGACTTCCAGAGGGGACCGTCGGGTACGAAGCGCGGCAGTGCACCGGAACCAGAAGAAAGCGGCGCGTCAGGCAGGAATCCCGCGTTCGGCTATCGGGGCAGCCCGTGATCCCCAGGGACTGGGGGGGATCCTGGAACGATTGGTGGCCGAACGTGGCTGGAGTTCCCCGGTCGCGGTCGGATCGGTGATGGTTCAATGGAACAATTTGGTGGGCCCCGAGATTGCTGCGCACTGTCAGCCGGAGTCTTTTGAGGGAACCGTTTTGCAGGTGCGTTGCGATTCCACCAGCTGGGCTACTCAACTTCGCCTGCTCTCAAGCTCGCTTTTGGCCAGGTTTGATGCGGACCTGGGGGCCGGCGTCGTGACTAAAATTCAGGTCTTGGCGCCCACCGCGCCGAATTGGCGCAAGGGCGGGCGTACCGTCACTGGTCGAGGCCCACGCGATACTTACGGCTAATCGCCAGAAAGCCACGTAGCGGCCTGAGGGATCTGGAAGCTGTCTAGGACCCATACTGGTTCTTACGGATTCGTCCTAGCTGTGATTCTTGCCCGCTCAAGGGCACTTGACTACCGCTTTTACCTTGAAAAAGCACTCGACCCTGTAGAATAGTCTTCGAGAAGGATTTTGTAATCTACAACAAGATATAAAGGGGTCGAGCACGCCTGTGTCTACCAGCAACTCAGAAAACCCGCAGACTCCGGAAGTTTCGGAAGAGCAGCCAAGCCCGAGCATCCCAACCTCACATGTTTCACCCGAAGAGTCACAGTACGGTGCGAGCGACATTACCGTTCTCGAAGGCCTCGAAGCTGTTCGTAAACGGCCCGGCATGTACATCGGTTCAACCGGTCCGCGCGGTTTGCACCACCTGATTACCGAGATTGTCGACAACGGTGTTGATGAAGCGCTTGCGGGATACTGCACGCATATCGAGATCACCCTGCAGGCCGACGGCGGTGTCCGAGTGGATGATGACGGCCGTGGTATTCCCGTGGACATGCACCCCACTGAGGGCAAGTCGACGGTAGAAGTGGTGATGACCATCCTGCATGCCGGCGGCAAATTCGGCGGTGGCGGTTACGCAGTTTCCGGTGGTCTACACGGCGTGGGTGTCTCGGTGGTCAACGCGCTCTCCACCAGGATGGAAACAATCGTCAAGCGCCAGGGCTTCACCTGGTACCAGTCCTTTGCCGACGGCGGTAAGCCGGTGGGTGGGCTGCGTAAGGGTGAGCCGACCGATGAGACCGGTACAACGCAGACCTTCTATGCCGATGGTTCCATCTTTGAAAGCACGGAATACGATTTCGAAACCCTCCGGGCACGCTTCCAGCAGTACGCCTTCTTGAATAAAGGGCTGCGGATCACCCTCACCGATGAGCGGGTTCTTGAAGAAGCCGAGGAAGAGCTGGCCGCCGATGACGAAGCCGCTGAGGCTGGCCCAACGCATCGCCAGGTGATTTATCAGTACGACAACGGTCTGATCGACTATGTCACCTACTTGAACTCCTCCAAGAGGGTCGAGGTGATCAACCCCGAGGTGATCTCCTTTGAAAGCGAAAATAAGGACCTCAACGGGCGCTCGATTGCTCTGGAACTTGCCATGCAATGGACCACGGCCTATTCCGAGAGCGTGCACACCTACGCCAACACCATCAACACTCACGAAGGCGGAACCCACGAAGAAGGCTTCCGCGCCGCGATGACTTCCTTGATCAACCGCTATGCGCGGGAGAAGAACATCATCAAGGAAAAGGACGAAAACCTTACCGGCGATGACATCCGTGAGGGACTGACCGCGGTAATCTCGGTCAAGCTTTCCGAGCCGCAGTTTGAGGGCCAGACCAAGACCAAACTGGGCAACTCGGAAGCTAAGGGCTTTGTGCAGCGTGTGGTCACCGACGAGCTCGGTGACTGGCTGGAGCGCAATCCTGGCCCGGCCCGCGATGTGATTCGCAAGTCAATTCAAGCCGCACAAGCCCGACTGGCCGCGCGGAAGGCTCGGGAATCCACCCGCCGTAAAGGCTTGCTGGAATCCGGTGGGATGCCCGGAAAGCTCAAGGATTGCCAGTCAAAGGATCCCTCAAGGAGCGAGATTTACATCGTGGAGGGTGACTCCGCAGGTGGTTCCGCCGTGCGTGGCCGCAATCCGGAGACGCAGGCGATTCTGCCGCTGCGAGGAAAGATCCTCAACGTGGAGCGAGCCCGGCTCGACCGTGCGCTTGGCAATGCCGAGGTGCAAGCCATGATCACTGCCTTTGGTGCCGGTATTGGTGAGGATTTTGACGTCGAGAAGGCTCGCTATCACAAGATCGTATTGATGGCCGATGCCGACGTTGACGGCCAGCACATCACCACCTTGCTGCTCACCCTGCTATTCCGCTACATGCGCCCGCTGGTTGAGCATGGTTATGTGTACTTGGCTCAGCCGCCGCTGTACCGGATCAAATGGTCCAATGCCGCCCACGATTACGTTTTCTCCGATAAGCAACGGGATGATGCGTTGACCAAGGGCCTTGCCGCCGGGCACAGGATCCCTAAGGACAATGGCATCCAGCGTTACAAGGGCCTCGGTGAGATGGACTACACCGAACTGTGGGACACCACCATGGATCCGGATCACCGGACGCTCTTGCAGGTGACGATGGATGATGCGGCCGCAGCCGATCAGACTTTCTCGGTGCTGATGGGCGAGGACGTGGAATCCCGCCGGCACTTCATTCAGCAGAACGCCAAGGATGTCCGGTTCTTGGACATCTGAGCCAGACCATTCCCTGGCCACAGATTTTTAGTAGAGGAAAACATCAATGAGCGATGTAACAGGCGGAGAAATAACGGATCGGATCGAGCAAGTCGATCTGCAGACCGAGATGCAGCGGTCGTATCTGGATTACGCGATGGCGGTGATTGTGGGTCGCGCCTTGCCGGATGTGCGCGACGGCCTCAAGCCGGTGCACCGGCGGGTGCTCTACGCGATGTACGACGGCGGCTACAGGCCTGACCGCTCCTTCAATAAGTGCGCTCGTGTGGTGGGCGAAGTCATGGGTCAGTATCACCCGCACGGCGATATGGCGATCTACGATGCTCTGGTCCGTTTGATCCAGGACTGGACAATGCGTTATCCCCTGGCCTTGGGGCAGGGAAACTTCGGTTCGCCCGGTAATGATGGCGCCGCTGCTCCGAGGTACACCGAGACCAAGATGGCTCCTCTAGCCATGGAGATGGTCCGCGATATCGACAAGGACACCGTCGATTTCCAGGACAACTATGACGGCAAAAACCAAGAGCCAATCATCTTGCCGGCTCGTTTCCCGAACCTGCTGGTCAACGGTTCCTCGGGTATCGCCGTCGGCATGGCCACCAATATTCCGCCGCATAACCTGCGTGAGGTTGCAGAAGGCGTTCAGTGGTACCTGCAGAACCCCACGGCCAGCAAGGAAGAGCTGCTTGAGGCGCTGATTCAGCGAATCAAGGGTCCAGACTTCCCAACCGGTGCTCAAATCCTGGGGCACAAGGGTATTGAAGACGCCTACCGTACCGGTCGTGGATCGATCACCATGCGCGCCGTGGTCAATGTCGAGGAAATTCAGGGCCGCACCTGCCTGGTGGTCACAGAACTGCCCTACCAAGCCAACCCCGACAACCTGGCCGTCAAGATCGCCGAGTTGGTCAAGGACGGAAAGATCGCCGGTATCGCGGATCTCCGGGATGAGACCTCTGGCCGAACCGGTCAGCGGCTCGTCGTGGTACTCAAGCGTGATGCGGTGGCCAAGGTGGTGCTGAATAACCTCTACAAGCACACCCAGCTGCAGGAGAACTTCAGCGCCAATATGCTCGCAATCGTGGACGGCGTGCCGCGCACGCTAAGCCTGGACGCCTTCATCCGGCACTGGGTCACCCACCAGATGGAAGTTATTGTCAGGCGGACCCGGTTCCTACTCAAGGAGGCCGAAGCTAGGGCACACATTCTGCGTGGCCTGCTGAAGGCACTGGATGCCCTCGACGAGGTCATTGCCTTGATCCGGCGCTCGCCCACCGGTGATGAAGCCCGTGCAGGTTTGATTCAGTTGTTGGATATTGACGAACTACAGGCCAACGCGATTTTGGACATGCAGCTTCGGCGGTTGGCGGCTCTAGAACGGCAAAGGATCCAGGACCAGCACGCCCAGCTCGAACTTGAGATCGCCGAGTACAACTCGATTCTGGCTTCGGAAGAACGCCAGCGCACGATTGTCAGCGAAGAGCTGGCGGAAATCGTGACTAAGTACGGTGATGACCGGCGCAGCCAGATCATGCTCGGCTACGACGGCGATATGAGCATGGAAGATCTGATCCCCGAAGAGGAAATGGTTGTCACCATTACTCGGGGCGGCTATGTAAAGCGCACCCGCAGTGACAACTACCGCTCACAGCACCGCGGCGGTAAGGGAATCAAGGGCGCCCAACTGCGCGGGGACGACGTCGTGGAGCATTTCTTCGTGACGACAACCCACCATTGGCTGCTGTTCTTCACCAATCTGGGCCGAGTTTATCGAGCCAAAGCCTATGAGCTGATTGAAGCCGGTCGCGATGCGAAGGGCCAGCATGTGGCTAACCTCTTGGCTTTCCAGCCGGACGAGAAAATTGCCCAGGTGCTGGATCTCCGGGACTACGCGCAATCGCCCTATTTAGTGCTGGCCACTAAGAACGGTCTGGTCAAGAAGACTCGCTTGGAGGATTACGACACCAACCGAAGCGCAGGCGTAATCGCGATCAACCTGCGTGACGGCGACGAGTTGGTCTCCGCTCAGCTGGTTTCCGAAACCGATGATCTGCTCTTGGTCTCCCGTAAGGGACAGTCGATTCGCTTCACCGCGACCGATGAAGCGCTACGTCCGATGGGCCGCGCCACCTCCGGGGTGACCGGCATGAAGTTCCGAAATACCGATGAACTCTTGGCCGCAGATGTGGTCACCGATGATTCCTTCGTCTTCATCGTCACCGAGGGCGGCTACGCCAAGCGCACCGCGGTGGAAGAATATCGTACCCAGGGACGAGGCGGATTGGGCATTAAAGTTGCCAAACTGGTTGAAGACCGGGGTGACCTGGTCGGTGCGCTGATCGTAAAAGAGGATGACGAGGTACTGGTGGTGATGGAAGGCGGCAAGGTGGTTCGTTCAAATGTCGCCGAGGTACCCGCCAAGGGCCGCGACACGATGGGCGTGGTCTTCGCCAAGCCGGATAAGAACGACCGGATCATTGAGGTTGCTCGTAATAGCGAGCGGGGTTTGGAGAGCCTGACGGGCGAAGAGTCCGAGGATGAAGTACCGTTGTCTGAAGATCAAGCGGCACATCAAGGCGAGACTGAACATGTAGAGGCCAGCCAGGGTGAGGCTGCCGACGAGGGAGGCAACGAGTGAGTACGAACAACCCAGGCGCGCCGGCCAGACCGGCTCAACGCCCGACGTCGGCCAAACCAGCTGCCCGTCCCGCTACCGCCAAGCCAAGCTTGGTGAAGCCCGCCCCCAAGGGGAAGGTTCGTCGGGCCCGGCTACAGGTCTCGAAGCTCGATCCGTGGTCGGTGCTCAAAATGGCTTTCCTGCTGTCGGTGGCTTTGGGCATCATTACGGTGGTTGCAGCCATTGTGCTCTGGAGTGTGCTGGATCTGACCGGAGTTTTTGATCGGATCAATTCATTGCTGGTTGATTTCCAGGGACCGGAAGGCGGCTCGGTGGACATCAAGTCCTTCGCCTCTCTGGGCCTGGTGGCTTCCTATGCGGTGATCTTAGCGGTAGTGAACGTGGTGCTTTTGACGGCCCTTTCAATGCTCGCTGCGGTGCTCTACAACATCTCTGCCACCCTGGTGGGTGGCATCGGGGTGACCCTGACCGACGACTAGTCGGCCGTCCGGCAGCTTGCTGATTTTGGCGGGCTAGCCGGATGCTGTAGAGTTTTATTTCGGCCCGACGGGGCCGAGGGGGCGTATAGCTCAGGCGGTTAGAGCGCTTCGCTGATAACGAAGAGGTCCCAGGTTCAAGTCCTGGTACGCCCACGGAATCTTTCCGATAGGAGGACCCATGAAGAAGTTGATTCTTATTGCTGCGGCAGTGGTTGGGGCTATCTTCCTGCGGAAGAAGCTTCAAGATTCCAAAGCCCAGAAGACGGTGTGGAACGAAGCGACCGATAAGGTCGGTTAGAATTTCATTAGTCCTCAAGACGGGGGCATGGCGCAATTGGTAGCGCACCTGCTTTGCAAGCAGGGGGTTCGGGGTTCGAGTCCCCGTGCCTCCACCGTCAAAAGCCCTGGCTCGCTTTGCGAGCCAGGGCTTTTTTGTCTCTGCCCCTTTGTCTCTGCCCCCTTTCGTCTGCTCCCTTTCCTCGGCCCCTTCGTCCGCCGTGCCGAGTGTGGAGATCTGCACGTTTTGAGGGCGTCATAGGGTGCAGATCTCCACACTCGACGAAGTGGGTGAACTAAGGTTGAGTCAGTGAACTACCTGCTGGCCGCCTTTGCTGTGCTCGGTGTTGCCGCTTCAGGCCCGATCATGGCCGCAACTGCTGCTCCGGCTTTAGCCATTGCCTTCTGGCGCAATGCCCTGGGTGCGGTTTTTATGGGAGCCCCCGCTGCGCTGCGACAACGCAGCGGCTTTCGACAGTTGACCCGTAAAGACGTTTTCACCTGTGCACTCGGTGCGGGCGCTTTGGCCTTGCACTTTGCCTGCTTTATTACTGCGCTGCAATTGACCTCGGTGGCAGCAGCCACGGCACTAGTCTGTCTGCAATCGGCCTGGATCGTGCTCTTCCAACTCTTCCGCGGCAAGCGACAAGCGCCAGCCATCTTCATCGGCTTGCTTCTGGCCTTATTCGGAGCCCTGCTCATCACCGGTTTTGACCTCGGATCCTCAAAGCAGGCGCTTATCGGCGACCTCCTGGGCTTAGCTGGCGGCGTTCTGGCCGGAGCCTACACACTGGTCGGTGCCAAGGCTCGGGAGACCATGAGCACCGGAATCTACACCACGCTGTGCTACGGCCTCTGTGCCCTGTTCCTGCTGGTCCTAGCGCTAGCCTTCAGGGTTCCCCTCTTCGGCTTTGGACCGTGGGTCTGGCTGGGCATCATTGCGGTCACCCTGGTGGCTCAGATGATGGGACATACGATCTTCAACCATCTGCTCGCCAGCATGAGCCCCTTGGTGATCTCCATGTTGATCCTTTTAGAGATCCCCGGAGCAGCGATTCTGGCCGCGATCTTCCTACACGAGGTGCTGCCCGCTGGTACCTACCTAGGCTTGCTGCTCATCCTGGCTGGCCTAGCCGTCGTCGTGCTAGGTCAAGGCCTGGGAGGCGCTGGCAGACTGCGGAAGGCCCGCTGAGCGGGTTTAGGGACGCAGCGCAGCCCGGCGCGCCATCTGGTTCACACTCGCGGTGTGCACGGCACGCAGCATCTTGGCCGGGAAATAGACCGAGAAGAAAACCACCATAGGAGCCTTCAAGGCCAGCTTCTTCACGTTATGCGCCTTGTAGGTGCGCTCAAAGCGGCTCACGTAATAGCGGTAATCCCGTGGGGAATCCTCCAAGCGGCGTGCCGACATGCCACTCACCATGGAGGGCACGTACTGTACCTTGAGCTCGTGGTCGGCTAGATGCAAGGAGAGGTCAATATCCTCATGCATCTCGTCTTTTTCATCCCTACAGGTTTCGCCGCGGATCTCTTCCCAGGCGCTTCGACGCACGGCCATATTCGAGCCGAAGAGGAAATGATATTGATGTTTGGCCAGCCGGAGCATTAACTGACGCATCTTGTCATCGGCTTTGAGCCCAAAGCGACGCATCGGCATATCGTAATAAACCACAGGACCGGTGGCGGCAGCGACCTGGGGATTCAGGAACGCGCTCTGAACCTGTTCTACCCAATCCGGCTCCAAGACCGAGTCGGCGTCGATCCGACCCAGAACATCGCTATGGGCGTGGTTGAGCCCGAAGTTCCGGGTGGGGATTAGGCCTTGCTCGTCATTTTGGTGCAGCAACCGGATAGGACTCTCCGGGTATTCCAATTGCATTTGCCGAACAATCGAGCAGGTAGCGTCGTTGGAGCGATTGTCCACCACGATGATCTCGTCGGCCGGAACTGATTGATATACGGCAGCGATCAAGCACTGCCGGATCACGCTTTCTTCGTTGTAGGCCGGAATCACAATGGATACCGTCGGAAGGCCCTCGGACGTGCCGAGGGCCGTAAAGTCGTCGACTGAGTCGGCTAAGTCACTTGGCATGATGCACCAAATCTAACATTGACCGCCTCGCGGCCGCGGCTTATTTCTCGGTAGCGTCCTTGACGGCGTCCTCGGCTGCTTCCTTGAGGTCTTCAGCTTTGTGCTTCACAGTGCTTTTAGCCTCGGCAGCGGCATCCTTGACTTCGCTCTTGACCTCTTCAGCCTTGTCCACAGCCTTCTCGCCGAGGTCTTCGGCTTTTTCCTTGACCTCGTCCTTGACCGCGCTGGCGGTCTCAGAGACTTTCTGTACGGCGTCCTGAACCGGCACCGGCGTCTTCCACGGATCCTCCACCGGCCGTGAGGCGCGCCAAACGGCTGCTCCCGCAGCTACGGCCGCAGCGATCACACCGAAGATAATCCAACCCTTACCACCGGACTTGGCCTTCTTCTGCTCCAGCTTGAGCTGCGCGGCGGCTTCCTTGGCAGCTTGTTCGGCGACCTTGCGGGCTTGGGCGGCGGCGCGTTTGCCTTCCTTCACCACCGGAGCAACGGCATTGGACGCCTGGGAGACTACTTCGCTGGCCACCGGGGCAACATGGTCGCTGACGTATTCCGAAACATTGCTGTTCGCATTGTCCAAAGCCTTGCCGACGGCGTGGGCGGCGTCACCGAGCTTGTCGGAGAGCAGCGGAAGGTATTCGTCGACGACCTTATCCTTCGCAGTTTGCAATGCGGGGGTAGCTTTCTCAAGAGCTTCGGCAATTTTCGGCGCTGCGTCATCAACGGCATCCGAAAGTCGTGGACCAAACTTCTCCAGCCCTTCCTGGATCCTCGGAGTCACTGTGGCAACGCCGTCAGCGGTGAATTGGGCGGCTTTCCGCAAGCCTTCCTGAACCTTCGGTGAGGCCGCTTCAATGCCCTTTTCCGCCCAGCTTCTGGCGGCTTCGACGCCGCTGGCCAGGGTTTCGTCAAAGTCACGGGTTACGTGGTCTGCCTTTTTCACAATTACCTCCCGAGGATTGGAATTTCCCTCTAGCCTACGTCGATTGGCCGCGCCCGGCGAGTCTGCGCTCTGAGTGGAACTTCGCCCGGTACGGAATGAACATGGAAGAATTAGCTTATGACTGCTATTCCTACCGCAAAAGCAACCCTGCACACCAACCACGGCGATATCCGCCTCAATCTCTTCGGCAACCACGCGCCTAAAACCGTGGCTAACTTTGTTGGCTTGGCCACCGGCGAGAAGACCTGGACTCACCCGGCCACCGGCGAGGAGAGCAACGCGCCGTTCTACGATGGCGTGATCTTCCACCGAATCATTCGCCAGTTCATGCTCCAGGGTGGCGATCCGCTCGGCCAGGGCATCGGCGGCCCCGGTTACAACTTCGATGATGAGATTCACCCGGAATTGGTGTTCAACAAGCCTTATTTGTTGGCGATGGCCAACGCTGGTATTCAGATGGGTCACGGAACCAACGGCTCACAGTTCTTCATTACCACCGTTCCTACCCTGCATTTGCAGGGTAAGCACAGCATCTTCGGTGAGGTTGCCGATGATGAGTCGAAGGCCGTTGTCGATGCCATCGAGGCTGTGCCTACCGCTCGTGGCGATCGTCCGGTCGAGGACGTTGTAATCAACTCGGTGACCATCGAGCAGCTCTGAGATGAGTTATGGAGTTCCGACGGCGGCCAATTCGCCGGGTGCCCAGGTACCCGTTTGTCCTCGCCACCCAGACCGGGTGTCCTATGTGCGCTGTCAGCGTTGCGGCCGGCCGGCTTGCACCGAGTGTCAGCGGCAGGCCGCCGTCGGAATTCAATGTGTTGACTGCGTACGGGAAACCGCTAAGGCGGCGCCGGTCAAACGAACCATGTTTGGTGGGGTGGCCCGGGGTGGGCGACCGGTTATTACCTTTGGATTGATCGCGCTCTGCGTGCTGGTTTTCATTGGCGAATGGATTCCCGGCCTGAACCTGGTGATTAACTTCGGCTATGCACCCGTCACCACCGAAACCCAACCCTGGCGGATGCTGACCTCCGTCTTCACCCATTCCACCGGCTTCCCGCTGCATATTTTGCTCAATATGTACTCTCTGTATGTTCTGGGATCGGTACTGGAACCGATCTTCGGAAGGCTCCGCTTTTTTACCGTGTTCTTAATCTCCGGCCTTGCCGGCTCCGTGGGGGTCTTGCTGATTGGGAACCCGGAACAGCTTGTTGTTGGTGCTTCCGGGGGCATCTTTGGCCTGTTCGGTGCGCTCTTTGTGCTGCAACTGAAGCGGCGGGGAGATTTGCGGCAGATTTTGGTCTTGCTGGTGATCAATGCAGCTATCGGATTCTTCGTCCCAGGGATTGCCTGGCAGGCACACCTGGGTGGTTTGATCGGTGGCGCCCTGGTGGCAGCGGTGATGCTTTATGCTCCCGCGGGAGCCAGCAAACGAGTCTTGGAGTGGGGCGGGGTCGTGGTGGTGCTGCTGATCCTGCTGGTGCTCACCGTCTGGGGAGCGGCTTCACTGCACGAGATCAGTAAGTTCTACGTCTTCTAGTTATCCACAAGGAAATCCACAGTTGGGTATAACTTACACGCTTGTAGTTCGACCTCATTTGGCGGCCTTTACGAGCACCTCTTAAACAGAAATGGCCTACCCGAAGTCAATCGGGTAGGCCATTTCTGTTGTGTTACTTAGACCAGACGATCGGGTTGTCTTGGTATTGGTTGTCGCTGTACTTCACGTAGCTGAATCGGGGATCGGTGTAGCTAACCGAGCTGATCTGATCGCCCTTGGGTGCTAAGAAAACGCTGCAGCTAATGGCGGTACTGCCAACCTTCAGGCTCAGTGCATCACCCTTACCGGTGGTATCGAATTGGGTGCTTTCGCACTTATCGAAGCTGCCGAAAACGATCAACTTCTGTGCGTCGGAGCCATCTTTGAGCTGAGCATCTACCGAGGGCGCACTCATCCCCGCGGTGGGCTTGCTCAGCGAGGTCAGAGTGGTCTCGGTGTAAACGTAATAAGGAGTCTGGCCGGCATATTTTGCCGCGTCCTTAAAAGCAGACAGATCCGCGGAAGATCCCGGAACGATCTTGGTTACCTTGGTAATAAAGGTCGCCGTTTTGTATTTGGCATCCTTAGGATCATTACCGGTATTGGCGTGCGTATTGGCTGGTTGTCCTAACTTCAACTTGGTTCCGGGAGGGGTCAGTGCCCCCGCAGATCCAGCCGGCGCAGCCGCTGCGGAACTGCTGGTTGAAGGTGCCTCTGACTCCTCGGTCCTTTCGGAAGTAGAAGTCTCATTGGTGGAGCTGCTGCTCGGATCACTGGCCGAGCTGGTGGTGCTGGCCGGGCTTTCCGAACTGCCCGAGCCACCGGAACAGCCGACTAGAGCGACGAGCGAGAGGGCCGCCACTCCTGTAAGCGCGGAAAGTTGGGAGTATCTACGGGCAGATTTCTGCTGATGCATCGGATTGATCCCCAGGGTTCAAATTAGACTAGCGATTGGCATAAGATTCTTCGATTAAATCCATTCATCACCCGTAATGTCAACCCTCAGCCGATACACAGTTTTTTCATGGGAATCTATCCACAAAGTTATCCACAGCTGGGTATAACTTACACGGCTGTAGTTCGATGGAGAATCTAAGCCAAAATAGATCATGCCCGAACTAAGGCCAGCCCCTTAGAGAGCATGATTTCTCTCATCAAAGAAGATCGGGCTGGAATGATAAACATGCCTCTAGCGCTAGTCTCCCTGGTGATCAGCGAGTACAACTGCCTCACCGGCAACCCGAAGTTTGAGCTCTGCACCAGGGAATGCCTGGCTAGAGTTCCAGTGTCGAATCGAGATCAGTTGGTTTGGAGCCGATGCTCCCAGGGAGTCGAGCCGAATTCGCAATGTGGTCTCGGGTCCAAAGAATTCGCTGTCCACCACTCTGCCGCTGACCTCGGATTCCGGTACCACCCGGATTTGTTCGGGCCGCAGCATGATCTTCACCGCACCATTCTGCACCGGGAATGGTCCGCGACTAATGGGAATCCTTCCCAGCGCGCAGACGGCAATACCGTCTTGAGCTATTGCTTCAAGCATCACCGCGTCACCCAGGAACTCAGCAGTCTCTCGATCGCTAGGACGGTTGTAGACCACGAAAGGGCTACCTACCTGGCTTAGCTGGCCGTTCCGAAGGACGGCGACCTGATCCGCGAAGGAGAGTGCCTCGGCTTGATCGTGGGTAACCAGAACGGTGGTGATCCCCGCCTCGTTCAAAATCTTGCCCACGGCTCGTCGAGTGGTATTCCGCAACGCAGCGTCTAGAGCGCTAAACGGCTCATCGAGAAGCATTAGATCCGGCTCCCGAGCCAAGGCACGAGCTAGTGCGACTCGCTGTTGTTGCCCACCCGAGAGCTCGTCGGGATGACGTTTAGCGAACGACGTCGGCAATGAAACCACTTCGAGCAACTCGGCAACTCGGTCGGACTGTCGGCCCTTGAGCCCGAAAGCGATGTTCTTAGCCACACTCAGATGCGGGAAAAGCGCACCGTCTTGGGGAACATAGCCCACTTTTCGTCGGTGTGCCGGTACCGGTTTCGCCCCCGAAGTCAGGTCCTTTCCACCGAGCAGCACTCGACCAGCGTCCGGTACTTCGAAACCAGCGATCATCCTCAGCAGGGTGGTTTTCCCGGAGCCCGAGGGCCCAATGATGGCGGTGATGCTGCCCCGCTGCGCATTTAGCGAGACATCCTGCACCACCCGCTGGGATCCGAAGGACTTGGACACATTCTGCACTTGAAGCTGGGCAGCGCTCATTGGCCGATCGCTTTCTTGGATTGGACAAACAGCAGGTAGGTCACCGGGGCGGAAAGTAACACCATGAGCAAAGCGTAAGGGGCAGCTCCCGCGTAATCGATCTCGCTACTCAGACTCCAGAATTCGGTAGCCAAGGTGCGAGTTCCCGTGGGCGAAAGGATTAGTGTTGCGGTGAGTTCATTGACGACGCCGAGGAACACCAAGGCGGCAGCGCTCGCGATGGCCGGTGCGCTGAGTCGCGCAGTGGTCCGCAGGAAGGCAAGTGAGGGACGCTTTCCCAGGCTTTGGGCTGCCTCTTCGAGTTCACGAGGGGCCTGAGCTAAACCGGTCCGGATGTTGATTAGTGCTCGCGGGATGAACAGCAGAACATAAGCCAAAAGCAGTACCACTATTGATTGATAGACCACAGGGAGCAGCCTGATCGTGATGGTTACTAGCGCGAGCGCCACCACGATTCCGGGGATTGAAGAGCTGATGTAATTAACGCTCTCCAGGGATTTGCTCAAAAATCCCGGTCTACGTACCGAAAGATAGGCGAGCGGGAGCGCCGCGAGTACGGTGCAAACAGCCGCAAGTAGACCGAGTCCTGCCGTGGAAAGCAGCGAGGAGACCAACTCATTCCGTGCCCAAACTTCTGCCCCGCCCGCGACCAACCAGCGAATCACTTGGGCCAGCGGCAAAACGACGGCAGCAGCGACCAAGGCCAACAATAGCAATTGGGTCATTGGCTGGAGTGAACCCAGCCGCCGCCGTTCTGGCTTTCCTTGTACTCCACCACCCAGCCGTGCATAGCGTGCTCTACCGCGGGCTCGGCCCTCGATAAGAAGCAGGGCCAGGCAGATCAGCACCAACACCCCGGTCAACATATTGGCAGCCGGGCCATTGAAAGTGGACTGGAACTGGTCATAGATCGCGGTGGTGAAGGTATCAAAGCGGATAAAGGCGAAAGCTCCGTACTCGGAGAGTAAATGCAAAGCTACCAATAGTGCCCCACCGAGCACCGGAATTCTGATCTGCGGCAGTACCACGGTGAAGAAAACCCGGAACGGGCCCCGGCCAAGAGTTGCTGCGGCTTGCTCAAGAGCGGGATCGAGCCGGGCTAGAGAGGCGGCAACCGGCAGATAGACGAAAGGGAAGTAGGAAAGCGTTGAAATTAGCACTCCGCCGCCCAGCCCGGCCAGGGAGGGAATTGCGCTGGCCCAGGCGTAGCTATTGACGAAAGCGGGGATAGCCAGGGGAGCAACCAGCGCTACTGACCAGATCCGCTGACCGACTAGATTGCTTCGCTCCACCAGCCAGGCACCGCCAATCCCGAGCAGCAGGCAGAGTGGAACGGTTAGTGCTACCAAAGCAGCGGTATTGCCCAGCAGTTCCGCGACTCGAGCCCGGAAGACCAGAGTGACCACATTTTGCCAGCCGGAGCTGAGGACCATATAGCCCACAAAACCCAAGGGAAGCAGGGCAAAGCAACTGACCAGGATGGCGATCAGCGTCAAAATGCCTGGTCGACGAGCCGAGGCTCCCCTTCTCACGCGGTTGAAATGAATGGCCACGAAGGATGGTGCCCTAGAGCAATCCTGCTTTGGTCATCAGATCGGTGACCGCAGAACTGTTCAGCTTGGCCGGATCGATGACCGGAGCCTGAAGATCCTTCAAGGGGGTCAACTTGCTGTTCGGGGCTACTTCGCTGGCCACCGGATACTCGAAGGACGTTCCGTTCTTCAGTACTTCCTGGCCGGTCTTGCCGGTGATGAAGTTAATGAACTTCTGCGCGGCCTCCTGGTGCTTGCTGGAGGCCAAAACACCGCCGCCGGAGACGCTGACGAAGGCTCCAGGATCTTGGTTCTTGAAGTAGTGCAGGCTTACGTTATTTGAATTCTCGCCGGTATTGGCCTGGTCACCGAAGTAGTAGTAGTGATAAATCACTGCGCCTTCTATCTCACCGGCGTTGACGGCTTTCATTGCCACGCTATTGCCTTTATAAGTTTTCACGTTGCTCTTCATAGCGTTCAGCCAGTCCTGAGTGGCTTGCTCCCCCTTGAGCTCAAGCATGGCCGAGACGATTGCTTGAAAGTCGGCTCCGGAGGGGGAGGCACCCCATCGGCCCTTCCACTGCGCATCTGCCAAGTCCATGATCGACTTCGGCAACTGGCTCCCCTGCAATTTTTGCTTGTTATAGGCGAAAACTGTGCTGCGTGCTGCGATTCCGGTCCACTTCTTAGTAGAGGGACGGTATTGTTCGGGAACCTGCTGCAGCGTGGCCGCATCGATATCGGCAAATAGCCCCGCGTTTTCCGCTTGGGTCATGGCGGGAGAGTTCTCGGTGAGGAAAACGTCGGCAGGAGAATTCTTACCCTCCTGAACGAGTTGATTGCTCAGCTCGGTGTCGTCTCCATTACGAAGGTTGACCTTGATTCCGGTCGCCTTAGTGAAGGCATCCACCCATGCCTGCGTTAACTCTTCATGTTGGGCGTTGTAGACCGTGATTTCCTGCTGGCCATTGCTTTCGTTGGAAGAGGTGGAGCCGCTGCAGGCGCCAAGCGTCAGCGCGGCTGCAACAACTAGGCCGAGGGAAGAGACGATCTTGAGTTTCATTCGGGGGCCTTTCGGGATGGGTAGCGCAGATCAACATCTAAAACCTGCCCACCCTATCTTAGGGCAGGCAAGCCTAAGTTGCTGTTACCGTCTCCTTTCGCGGGAGCCGAAGGGGGTCTTAGAGCATTCTTAGAACGCCCGGTGCAAGCTTGCCGAATGAAACAAGCCCGGAGGTGCCGATGAACGACACAAGACGTGAACAGAAGCTGGACCCTAAACTTCGGCTGGCACGGCTGCCGCTGCCCAAGCTCTGGTGGGCGTGGCTGCTCGGGCTGGCGGCGGCCACCTATTTGCTGGGCACGGTCGCCAAGGCGATGAGTAACGATTCACCGGGTGAATTCAGTATCGATCAAGCTTTTAGTTCCGCTCATTCGCCCCTACTAACCGCTTTGAGTGAATCGATTGCTTGGTTACTGAGTCCCTTCCCGGCCGTTATCTGGATTGCACTTTGTTGCCTGGTCCTGCTCATTTTCCGCTCCAGCCCGGTAAATGCGCTGGCTTTCGGCTGGGTGGTGGCCATCTCGTGGCTGAGTTGCGAGGTCTTCAAACACCTGATCAACCGTCCCCGTCCGGATTTCCACCTGCTCGCCGATCCCTTGCTCCCAGAATCCGGCACCGATAGTTTCCCCTCGGGGCACACCGCCATCGCCTTTTCGCTGGCTTTTGGCTTTTGGCTGCTGGCTCGGGGAAGCAAATGGGCCAAGCCGGTGGCGATTTTGGGCGTTGTGTTCTCCCTTTTGGTCGGGCTTTCCAGGGTTTATCTGGGAGTGCACTACCCCTCGGATGTGTTTGGTTCTTTGCTGGCCAGCAGTGCCGGTGCGATAGTTGCCATGGCGCTCTGGAACTTGCTGCTCAGCCGATGGGTTGCCCGGATGGCTTGGTTGCGTCGCTTCGGTCCGTTACCGGAACTGCCCGTTGCAGCCTGAAACCAGTGGTTTCGATGCGAGAATAGGCAGCAATGAAGGACGCCAGCAAGCTTTCCACAGCACCCAAGGTTCTCTTTGTCGAGGATGATCAGACTCTGGGTTCGCTCACCGTCCGTCTGCTCGGTGAGCAATTTCAGGTGCGTTGGCTCAGGGACGGTTGGGACGGTCTGCAGGAGGCCCTTCGTGACGGCTGGGACGTCCTACTCATCGACCGTGGCTTACCGTCCTTGGACGGCCTCCAGATTGTGCGAAGACTACGAGCAGCCGGAGATCAGGTGCCGATTCTGTTGCTAACCGCGCTTTCGGCCGTGCAGGACATCGTTGAAGGGCTCGACGCCGGGGCTAACGATTACCTCGCCAAACCCTATGACGCTCAGGAGCTAGCCGCCAGGCTTCGGGCACTCAGCCGTCGGACCGTCGATCATGGGAGCGAGGAAGTCGCCGCCCCGCTTAGTGTGGGCGAGTGGCTCTTAGAACCCTCGCAACGAAGTGCCCAGTCGGGTTACGGTTCCCGTATTGCACTGTCACCGCGCGAGTTTGATTTACTCTCCCTATTGGCGGGCAACCCGGATCGGGTCTTCGGCAGAGCGGAGTTAGCCGGAGGGGTTTTTGATGGTCCAGCCAACGAGTCCGTGGTCGATACTTATGTGCACTATCTGCGGAAAAAGCTCGGACGTGAGGTCATCATCACCATTCAAGGACTCGGCTATCAGATAGGACATTCATGATGAACCGTGTTCCATCACCTCAAGATCCGGTCCGACGGGCGGCCTGGAAGATTGGGCTGCGCGTCGGCTTGGCGAGCCTTTTGGTGCTGTTTATTGTGTTGATCGCGGCCTTAGTCTTCCTGATCCGCAGGGCGCAGCCAGCGGAACGGGCGCAGCGCATCGACCTGCCCGGTTACTTACTCATCGACGGGCGGGAAATCTACCTCGCTGCGGCGCTTGCTGCCTTGGTCTTAGTGCTCGCCCTCACGGCCTTTGCTGTCTATACCGCGCGTAAAGCCGTCCGCCCGCTCCAGGACGCCATTGAGCAGCAACGGCGTTTTGTGCAGGATGCCAGTCACCAATTGCGTACTCCTTTGGCGGTGATTGACGCCCGGGCCCAGCTGCTGGCCAGGCTCGACGCCGACGGGCAGCGCGCCGTCGAACTGCAAAGCTTGCGGGGCGACATTCGCAGGATGGTCAGCACGGTGGAGAACTTATTGCAGGGCACCGCTCCGGTAGAGCCGACCGAGGCGGTGGATTTTGATGCCGTAATTCAAAGCCTTAGCGATGAGCTACAGGTGTTGGCTCGGGAAAAGAAGGTGCAGCTCAGCTTTGAACCCGGCGCCCGGGTGCGAGTAGCCAGCACCGAGACCGCGCTGCGTACGGTATTGCTTTCGGTGTTGGAAAATGCCCTCAAGGTGACTCCCGCCGGTGGTCGGGTCGCGCTGATTAGTACGGTCGACGTCGGCTCCGCGGTTTTGCGAATCACTGACACCGGGCCGGGAATCACCGCCGAGACCGCAGACCAGATCTTTCAACGGGAATTCTCTGCCAGCGGTAACGGCTTCGGCTTGGGCCTGGCGATTGCCGCAGAAACCGCGGAACAATACCGAGGCTCGTTGACTCTGGAATCCTCATCCTCGGCAGGAAGTACCTTCTCCGTTAAGATTCCCCTGTCGAAAGGCTAGGATCACGCCTTTCAGTGGTGCGCACCATCCGCCGAGACCTTGCTAAGTGGTTTGAACCCTCGTAGCCGCAGGCTGTTGGAGACCACAAAGACGGAGGAGAAGGCCATTGCCGCTCCAGCCAGCATCGGGTTGAGCAATCCGGCGGCCGCAAGGGGCAGAGCTGCGACGTTATAGGCGAAAGCCCAGAACAGATTTCCCTTGATGGTGGCCAGGGTGCGCCGGGACAGCCTAATGGCATCCGCAGCCACCCGCAGATCGCCACGAACCAAGGTGAGGTCGCTGGCCTCAATGGCCACATCTGCGCCGGTACCCATAGCCAGCCCGAGATCGGCCTGAGCCAGGGCAGCAGCGTCGTTGACGCCGTCGCCCACCATGGCGACCGTTTTCCCTTCGGCTTGCAGTCGTTTAATGACTTCAACCTTGTCCGCAGGAAGCACCTCGGCGATTACCGCATCGCTCTCGATCCCCACCGCGGCGGCGACCGTTCGGGCTGCGGCCTGGTTATCACCGGTCAGCAGCACCGGAGTGAGGCCAAGGGAGCGCAATTGGGAAATGGCTTCGGCCGAGCTGTCTTTGATGGTGTCCGTCACCACGATCACCCCACGCGCTCGGCCGTCCCAAGCCACCACGACGGCGGTCCCTCCGGCGTCCTGTGCCCTTGCCAGAGCGAGATCTAGCTCGGCGGGCAACGGTTGTTCGGATGTCGTCACGAGCCGCGCTCGGCCGACCAAGACCTTCCTACTCAGGCCCTTGAGCTGCACCGAACCCTCAACGCCCAAGCCTTCGAGATTGGCGAAATCCTGCACCGCGGGAAGTGAATCAAGACGATCCCGTGCCCCGGCGGCAATGGCCCGCGCAATCGGATGCTCGGAGGCGTCCTCAAGGGCACCAGCTAGCCGCAAAACATCTTGAGAATCCTCGCCTTCGGCAGCCACGACCTCCAGCAGGCTCATCCGTCCGGTGGTCACGGTGCCGGTTTTGTCCAGCACAATGGTGTCTACTTCGCGAGTAGATTCGAGGACCTCCGGGCCCTTGATCAAGATGCCCAATTGTGCGCCCCGGCCGGTGCCGACCATCAGTGCCGTGGGGGTTGCCAGTCCGAGTGCGCAGGGGCAGGCAATGATCAAGACGGCGACCGCCGCCGTGAAGGCTGCCGGGAGGCCTGCCCCAATGCTAATCCAGAAACCGAGCGTGGCAACCGCCAAGCCGATCACTATCGGCACGAAGATCCCGGAAATCCGATCTGCTAGCCGCTGCGCCCGCGCCTTACCGTTCTGAGCGTCCTCGACCAGGTGGGCGAGCTGAGCTAATTGGGTATCGGCGCCAATCCGGGTGGCTCGCACCACTAGCCGTCCTCCGGCATTGATCGTAGCGCCCACCACGGCATCCCCGACGCCTACTTCAACCGGAACGGATTCACCGGTGAGCATTGATGCGTCTACCGCCGAACTACCTTCTTCAATCACACCGTCGGTGGCGACCTTCTCGCCTGGGCGGACCAGAAAAAGATCTCCGACGGCCAGTTGGGCGGTGTCGATCTGCTCCTCGATTGTTCCGTTGGGTCCCGGCCGGAGCACGGAGACCTCCTTAGCACCCAGTTCCAGCAGCGCTCGCAATGCAGCTCCCGCCTGGCGTTTAGACCTGGCTTCGAAATAGCGTCCGGCCAGGATGAAGGTGGTGACCCCAGCGGCGGCTTCCAGGTAGATATTGCTTAGCCCGTCACTGCGAGCCACCGTGAATTCGAAGGGATGAGTCATCCCGGGCATGCCCGCAGTCCCCCAGAAGAGGGCGTAGATGGACCAGCCCAGCGCGGCCAGGGTGCCCATCGAAATGAGCGTGTCCATGGTTGAGGAACCGTGGCGCAGGTTGACCCAGGCGGCGCGATGGAAGGGCCAGGCTCCCCAGACCACTACCGGAGCGGCCAGGGTCAGGGATAGCCATTGCCAGTTGGTGAATTGCAGTGCGGGGATCATCGCCAGGGCGATCACCGGGATGGATAGCGCCGCGGAAACGATGAGTCGCTGACGCAGGCTTTTTGTCGAATCCTCGGGGGTGGCGGTTTCCGGATCGGTGGTGAGCTTGGGCAACTCGGCCGTATAACCGGCGGATTTAACGGTGCCCACCAGATCCTCTGTGGAGATTTCGGCGGGAAAGGAGACCTTGGCTTTTTCGGTGGCGTAGTTAACTGTGGCGGTGACGCCGTCGAGTTTATTGAGCTTGCGCTCGATCCGATTGGCGCAGGAGGCGCAGGTCATGCCGCCAATTTCCAGTTCTATGCTGCTCAGGATTGGTGTTGTCGAGGTGATGGATTGAACTGTTCTAGCCACGGAAATCATCTCTTCTGGATTATGCGGGTTCGGTGACCGCTTGGCGAATCTGTGCGACGACGAATTCCACCACCTGGGTGATGGTTTTCATCCGAGTTGGTAGCCGGCCTCTTCGACGGCGGCTTTGACGAGGTCGTCATCGAGCCGTTGATCGCTTGTGATTGACAGGGAGCCGGATTCCAGGTCAATATCGACCTCCGTTACTCCCGGGATCTCTTGTACCTCCTCGGTGACTGAAGAGACGCAGTGTCCGCAGGTCATGCCGGTGACGGTGTAGTTGGCGGTGCTCATGGCTCAGTTCCTTTCGAAGCGGGTTTTAGGACCGGACTAAACGGGCGATTGCGTCGGAGGCTTCCTTGAGTTTGATGGCGGCTTCCGGCCCACCGGCCTTGGCGGCGTCCAAGACGCAGTGATCCATATGTTCATTGAGCAGGCCGAGCGCAACGGATTGGAGGGCTTTGGTCATCGCCGAGACCTGGGTCAAGATATCGATGCAGTACTTCTCTTCTTCGACCATCTTCTGCAGGCCCCGAGCCTGTCCCTCAATCCGGCGTAGCCGCTTGAGGTAGTCGTCCTTTTCGTGGATATAGCCGTGTGAATGTGCTGCTTCGCTCATGGTCACTTCTCCATTGTTCGCCCCTGGGGTCTCTTTCAGTGATACCCCCCTCCGGTATTGCTTCGATCCCCAACCTATACCCCCTTGGGGTATAAGTCAATGTGAGATTTTGGGCAAGTTTGCAGGCTTTTTCTGGTTATCCTGGGCCTCTGAGGCATGGCAAAGCGAGCATCTCCGCAGAGACTGCTGCTGTTTGCGGTGTTTCGTTTGGTTTACGCCCTGAGTGAGGTGATAAGTTCTTCGACCCGGCGCTTAATCTCATCCCGAATCGGACGGACGGATGCCAAGCCTTGGCCAGCCGGATCGTCGAGTTTCCAATCCTCGTAGCGTTTGCCGGGGAAAAATGGGCAGCTGTCGCCGCAGCCCATGGTGATCACGACGTCGGACTCCTGGACTGCCGCCGTGGTCAGCACCTTCGGGATCTCGGCAGCGATGTCGATGCCAAGTTCTGCCATTGCGGCAACTGCAGCCGGGTTGACCTGATCTGCCGGCTCCGATCCGGCCGATCGAACTTCAATCGATCCATTGCTCAGGCTGGTGAGAAAGGCGGCGGCCATCTGGGAGCGACCCGCGTTATGCACGCAGACAAAAAGGACGGAAGGCTTCTTCTCGTTCATGGGTGCTCCTCGGGACTGCAAGCTCGATAGGCAACTGGATACTCAGCGCCATAACCAGCGTAAGGCGTCGGGGAGCAGGACTCCACAGTGGTTGGGGTTATGGCCTCCATCGCCGAGGACAAAGCGGAAATCGTAGTCTCGTTCCGCCAGGGCGGCCGCGACTTGCAGGTTTTCGCTGAACCAGTTCATGGTGGGTGCATTCCAGTTGAGATCCCGGGTGGCGGCTTGCATAAAGATTCGCAGCGGTTTGGGTTCGGTGCTGCGAATCGCGGCGGGGTAGGGGTTTCCGCCTGGCATTTGGGCGAAGCTGCCGAGGAAGCTGATGACTCGGCGGAAGCTATCGGGACGAGTCCAGGCTGCCGTCAGCGCGCAGTTACCCCCGCTGCTGCCGCCGCAGATTCCCCAGTCATCCGGCTTGCTGCTTATGTTGTAATCGGCCTGGACTCGGGGGACGACCTCATTCAGTAAGAAGGAAGCGTAGTTGTCATCGTAGGCGTCGTACTCGATGTTCCGGTTTCCGGGTTGGCCGGGATCCACGAAAATGGCCAAAGTGACGGGTATTTGCCCTTGATGGATGAGATTATCCAAGACAATGCCAGCCCGAATTTCGCCTTCGGGGTCGTAGTACATCGCTCCATCTTGGAAGACCATCAGAGCGGCTTCTTCGTCGGGAGAGTACTGCTGGGGGACGTATAACCAGAAGGTACGAGTTGTGCCGGGGAATACTTCACTGGAGTTACAGTCGAATTCGAGAAGCTCCCCTTCGGGAACGCCGACTTGGCGCTGCGAGTCCGGTCCGTGCGCATAGTGCACCGGCTCGGGGCCGCCAAGATAGGAGATAAAAGGCAAGGTAGTCACAAGATTCCCTCCGAGAGGCTACAACAATCACTCTAGTTGCAACGATTCGGGATCCTAGACCTCTAAGCCTCGATCAATAACATCAAGGAGCCTTCCCAGCTCCGCGAGTTGCTCGGCAGTCATTTTTGCGAAGATCTCACTGAGCACCCGCTCGCCTGCAGCTGTTCCGGTGGCCAAGGCTTTGCTGCCTTGGGGAGTAAGGCGGACGAGCTTAGACCGTCCGTCCTCGGGGTCCGACGTTCGTTCCACAAAGCCATCCCGCTCCAGGGCCTCAAGGGATTGAGTGACCGATCGAGGAGCCTGGCTCAGCGCCTCGGCCAGCGATGCCTGCCGCAGCGGTCCTTGCAGTTGAAGAACTTGCAGAACTTTTGTGCGGGCAAGGGAAAGCCCGCCGTGAGCCATTCCGTCGTCGACAACCCGGCGCATCCGGTGTCCGAGCGAGAGATATCGCAAGCCGACCTCTACGGCGGTCACGGTTCGATCGGTCATGAAGCTGTCCTGACTCTCCGTCATTGATGAGGTACCTCATCAAGTGTTACATTAGTGAGGTACCTCAATATATCAGTCTGGAGATTCGATGAGTACCCAACCCGTTATTATCTTGACCGGGGCTACAAACGGCATAGGTCGGCTAGCCGCTTTCGACCTGGCTCGCAGTGGCGCCCGCCTCGGTATTCTCGCCCGCAGTGAGCAAAAGGCCGAGGCCGTGCGTGAGGAGATTGAGCAGCGGGTGCCAGGGGCCGCCGCCGATATTTTCCTGGCTGATCTATCCCTGCTCAGCGATGTGCGCCGGGTGGGTCAGGAGATTGCCGCCTACTATCCGCAGATCAATGTGCTGATTAACAATGCCGGCCTGCATGCCTTTTCTCAGCGAGTCACCTCGGAGGGCCTCGCCGAGATGACGGCAGTGAACTACCTAGCTCCCTGGGTGCTGACCAATGCGCTGCGTGACAAGTTACTCGCCTCGGCTCCCGCCCGGATTGTCACCGTGGCATCTAGGGCTTCATTGCAGGTGCGGCACTTCGATCCAATGATCGATCTGACCGAGACGGCGAATTTCACTCGTCGTGAGTCCGGCCCGCTATACGGTCGGAGCAAGCTCCTGGACGTGATGTTTACCCAGGAGTTGGGCAGGCAACTTGCTGGCACTGGTGTTGCGGTGACCTGCTGCTGTCCTGGCTTCAACGCAACTGGCTTGGGCCGGGAACTGCCCTTCTCGGGATTCCTGGAGAAAGCTCTTAGCCGACTAAACATCGGTAATCCCCAGCATGGTGCTGACACCATCGTGAAGCTTGCAGTCGACCCTAACTTCGCGGATATTACCGGTGGTTACTTTGCCGCGAAGACCATGAAGCCGCTGGAATGCCCGCAGCTTGGCCGGGGAGAAGCCATCCAGCGCGAACTATGGGAGGTCACGGCGAACCTTATTGGGTCGAAGATTTAGCGGTCCGCCGAGGGCGGGACCGCGCTGAGTGACGCCGCGCTGAGTGACGCCGACCAAAGAAGGCAAGTTACCAACTCAGAAAGACGGCAAGGCCGTAGAGCAAGGTGGCACCAAAGGCTACCAAGATGACTAGACCCGCGTAGAGGAAGATTCGCTTGATGCGAGGTCGCCCAGTGCGGCTGCCCACGTTTTCGACGCTCATGAATTGCCCTTACTTGAGTGAGTGGTCAGGAATGAAACCGTTAGATCAAACATCTTCTGAGATTCAGGATGGGAAAAATCGAATTGGTATTCGTGGCCTAATTTGGCACCACTACCGGTGTAGAACTGGGAGGTCACCGGAACCTTCTTAGCGTTCAATGCCGCAACTAGCTCCTTTCCCTGGCTTTCGAAGGGGTCGGCATCACCCACCGTGAGCAGGGTTGCCGGGTAAGCACTTGTGACATTACCGGTGGTCGAAAGCTGAGAGATATCGGGATAGCTGAGCCAGTCTCGGTAGCCCGTGTAGGACCAGAGGAAGCTTCGAAGGGCGGGAAAGCCGGTTGAACCGACGGTCTCCATGTTGTACAAACCACAGAAAAGCAAGGCTCCACGCAAAGCGCTGGAAGCTATGCCGGGAGTGAGGTTCATTTGCCGGGCCAGAGTCGGGTTGGTCTGCAGTGCGGCCAACTGGCTGGCGATTTGCGAGCCAGCAGAGTCGCCACCAACGAACATCGCGGTTTTGTCCCCTCCGAAGTTAGTCGCATGGTCGCTAAGGTATTTCAGCGCTGCGTTCCCTTGGCGGATTGGAGCAGGATATTGTGTTCCCGGCGCGAGAGAGTAGTCGAGGCTTGCCACCACGAAGCCCTTGGCAGCCAGGACTGTTACATAATCACGGACTTGCTCTTTACTGCCTGAGATGAATCCGCCACCGTGGACCCACATAACGATTGGTCGAGGTTTCGCGCTGGCTTGTTTCGGTACATAAATATCCAGGGCGGCATTCGGTGCCTCGGGGGTGGGAATAGAAATGTTTGAGGTGACGCTCACCGTGCTTTGTATTTCAGCGAAATTCGGCGGTTCGGGGAAGGCATTGGCTTCGAAGAGCACTCGAACGATTGACGCACCGGGCTGCACTGACACCTGGTTCCAACCCAACGGCACAGCGACCACAACGACGACTGCTATGAGGGCAGTCAAAAGACGCCGGGATCTTGTGCGCACGGGCACTCCTCAGGGTAAGTACAATAAATGACAGTCACTACCATACACTAGCGACTGTCATTTATTGATTAGAGGGATGTGGACTAGTCGAAGTTAGTCCGTTGGCGATTGAGCGCAAGAGTTTACGTTGACCGGCTGCCGTGGGGTGCACTCCGTCAGGCCCCCAATAACTGGAATCTACCGTTAAGTGAGTCATTACATCGAAGGCATCAGGCACGGCCGCCACAACCGCCTGACGGGCTGATTCAACCTCCTCAACCAGCCAAAAGGTTCCCGCAGATCTGTTCTCCTCAACTTTGCTCGGATCAATGGGTGGGTGCGAAGGAATAACCACCACCCGCGCGTGGGATTCCTCGGAAGCCATTCTGCATAGTTCCTTGATATTGCGGATGCTCTCGTCGAGAGAAAGTAGTCTCACTCCCGCTACGGCGCCATGACGGCGAACATCGTTCGCACCGATCATCAACACGATCCAATCCGGATTCAGTGCAAGAGTCTTGTCGAACACCGCGATTGTCTCGGTTGAGCTGCGTCCGCTCACGGCCCGATTGATCAGCTCGATACCGCGGTGCTGCAGGATGACTCCAAGGATATTGGCCCAACTGGTCGCCACTGCGGTGATCGAATCTCCTACAATCACGACTCGATCTCCACGGGTGAAAGGAAGATTCTCAATCAAGGCAGCGAATTTAGGGTCTGCCATGAGTTCTTCGGCGGACTTCTCATTCTCCTTGCGGAACTCTTCACGTAAAGTCTCGAGCTGATGCAGAGATAGGCCCAGGGTGGAGGTGAGCATGAGATCTTCGACGGGCCCTGGCACCCCGAGATGCTCCAACAAGACTCCGGGGTTGAGGCCGGCAGCAGCAACCAATCCGGCGATAACCGGAGGAATAGCGTCACTTGGCAGATCCGAGCTCGTGCTTTGTGGGGAATTGGTCACGTTAGGCTCCTTGCACTGTGCCAGTATTGGCGTCATCGGTTGGGGTGAGGGACCGCAGTGCAGCCACGCAGGCGCGGTGCCACTGTGCTGCGGTGGGCAGCAATTCGACAAAATTCTCCGTGCCGTGGACTATTCCGGGGAAAATTTGCAGGCTGACCCTTACTCCTGCGGCACCGAGCGCTTCTGCGTACCGGACGCTGTCAGAACGGAGAGGATCCGCTTCTCCGACGAGAAGATGTGCCGGTGGAAGGTTTTCGAAGGATGCGGCGGAAAGTGGTGAGGCATATGGGTCTTTCGGATCCGCCCCGGCAAGCCGATACTTGCCCAAGCCCCGATCAAGCATTTCGGCTAGGGGCGGGATATCTTGCCGACATTCGTCCCAGGACGGTGAATCACAGGCAAGATCGAGAGCAGGCGCTTCCAAGAGTTGCAAGGCGATTGCGGGTCCTCCATGATCCCGGGCGCGCAACGCGAGAGCTGCCGCCAGATTACCACCGGCGCTTGATCCGCCGACAGCGATTCGCTGGGGATCCACTCTGAGTTCGACGGCGTGTTCCACCACCCAACGTAGGACTTCAGTGACGTCATCTAAGCCAGCCGGATACGGATTCTCCGGGATGAGCCGGTAGTCGATACTGATAACCACAACGTCTGCATCTGCCGCAAGATTTCCGGTGTGCTCGTGCACGGTATCGGGCGAACCGGTACGCCAAGCCCCACCGTGGGCGTAGACGAGAGCGGCCCGATCTATCGCCTCGGTGCTCTTGACCGGGGTGAACACCCGTATCGGCACCGGATGGTTACCGTCAGTTTCGAGGTCAACCCAGGTCACCGACTCCGGAATCGCGCGGGTCAAAGTACCAACCATGCCCCGGGATTGACTGACTTCTGCCGCTCGTTCGGCAACGACGTCGATCGAGACATTCGAGCTAATAGCCTGTGTAAGCGGCGCCAGTACAGGGACTAATTGTGGATCTATTTTCATGAGTGAACCTTCCTAAGAGTGTGAGAAGTTCTCAGCGCACTCGCTTGACGAAGAAAATGCAGACAGCACCGGCGACGGCGGTGACTACCGTGGCGATAAAGCTCCCTTGGTACCCGCCAATGGTCACCAGCAATCCAGCAAGTGCCGGAGCGAAAACCAGGGGAAGACTATTGGCCGCGTTCAGCACAGCGAGGTCTTTCGCCGTGCTTTCTTGGTTAGGCAGCACCTCTACCATCAAGGCCGCATCCACCGACAGATAACCGCCATAGGCCAGGCCGCCGAGAACGAAGAACACCACTAGGGCCCAGGGTTGGTGAGCGAAGATCAGTGGGAGAACTCCAACGGCGGCCATCAGTGGGGCACCGATGACGAAGGGTTTCCGCCCTATTCGGTCAGAGAGTGGTCCCGCAACCAGGGTTGCAGCACCGGCGCAGATGGCAAGCACTATGGAGGTAAGGGCTAGCAGGTTCCCGGCGGCTTGAGTTTCAAGTCCGAGATACTCGGTGGCGATGAAGTACTGGTACTGAACGGTCATGAACAGCGCAAGGATGAACAGGAACCGTCCCGCAAAGACCCACCAGAACTGACCGTCTTTCGGTGGTCGGAGGTACTTGAGGAAACCGAGGAGGCTGAGGGATTCCCGGGCTTCATCGACATTAGGCCGAGGCGGCAGAAAGATACCGAGCACAATGGCAGCTATCAAAATGAGCCACGGAATAATCATCAATCCCTGTTGTGGAACAGTGATGAAAATGGCCGAGATAATCCCGCCAAGGATCCCGCCCAAGAGCACTCCTGCTCCGCTGACCGCGGACGCCCTGCCCAACACAGACTGAGCCAAGTAGTCTGGGGTAAGTGCAAAAATTGCTCCCAGCATCGCGTTCAACGCCATCTGATACAGCGCGAAGCCTGCGATAACCAACACCGGATTAGTAGTCAGTCCAGTAGAGAAAAGTCCGAGAGTGGCGAGTACGCTGCCACCGATGATCCACGGGATCCTTTTGCCAAAACGCGTCCGAGTCCGGTCGGACAGTGCACCACCAAGGATAATTGCTACTACCGCCAGGATGGCTCCGATGGTTGACATCGTCGCGTAGAAGCCGATCTTGTCATTTGGAGCAATCGTGCTGGAGCCCGCCTGCAAGAGCGCACTGGCGGCGTTATTAGGAATAGACCAGCCAAGCTGGGCAGCCAACAGTAACGGGACAAATCGCCCAAGCCTGGTACGCCCTTCGCCTTTGTTCGCAGGCACGATGGATCCCTCGAGTCCGATATTGCTTGCCATAATGAGCCTCATTGCTTAATGGTGTGAGTGATTGAAGAGCTGGATCAGGTGTGGGTGGCCTGGACTGACGTTGCGCCGCGGTAGCTCTGCGCTGTGAAAAGCGTGTTCGATGGATCACCTTCGATATCGGTGACCTTGATTTTGATACTTTCCCGGGGACGTAAGTCCAGGTAGTTCCGGTCGAAGCGTGCCGTCCGGTCACTACTGCTGACCCGAGTCAGGTAGCTATACGCGTCCGAGCTGAGGGTTAGCACCCCCGAATGTTTCCCAGTGGATTCGAATTCAAGGGAAAGGGAGGGTTGGGGCCAGGAAATATCCTTGAGATGCGCGAAAAAGGTCCGGTTAGCCGCTACACGATTATCTGTACTATTCACCCAAGCAACCCGATCCGAACCGGTCCCGATCTGATTCGCAGCCCAACTAAACACCAGCTTCGTCTCTCCTGCCCCCACGGTCGTTGGCAATATCACCTTGTTGATCGATGAACCCGAAATTGTCTCAATCTCGGCAACGAGTGTGGTTCGGATCGCCTCGGAGGTACTGTTACTCAGCCACAGCTCAAGACCACCGTCATCGCGCCTAAAGAATGAGGCGAGGATGGGGGCAAAAGCACGTTGAACGAAGTGGTAACCGGCCTTTGGTCGAAGATCGTGGTCAATAAGTGACCAACTCATCCCCGGCCACGGATCGTTAAGCTGCCAGACCAAAGCCCCCGAGTTTCCGGATTGACGACGATAATGTTCTATCCCGAATTTCAACCCTTCGGCCTGGGTTGCCATAGTGAAGTCGATATATTCGTCGACGTCGAGAGGGAGTCCTGTTTCGATCTCTAACAGCGCATCTCCCTTACCTTTGGGGTTGTCCTTGATGTGTGAGCGAAATACAGGACTATCTAGGGCGAGGTGTTCAGCACTGATCCAGCGCTCTAGAGTTTTCCGTTCGGGGGCAGCGAGCAAGCCAAATTCGCTGATGAATTTCCCGGTGTCGTATTTGTAGCGTTCGAAATGCATCGCCTCGCCTTGGCTTGCGTACTTCTCCGGTGAGACCGCCCCCACCCCAATACCGTGCCAGACCTCCCAAGCGTGGCGATCGCCGTCGAGCACTCCATTCACTCCGGCCGGATCACCTTGACCCCAGGGACTACCGGGAGAATAGGGAATCTCCGGGCTCTCTGCGGCAATGACACTGGGAAACAGTTCGTGGAAAAAGTCGTAACCCCAGTTACCGGGATCTAGATTCCCCCAGGCAAGCTGGTGCATGGCCTGTACTTCGTTGTTACCGGCCCACAGTGCCAGGCTTGGATGATTGCGTAGCCGCCTGACCTGGTACCGAGCTTCAAGCGCTATCTCCTCGGCGAACTGTGGATCCTCACTGGGGTAATCCAAACAGGCCAAGAGGAAGTCTTGCCATACCAAGATCCCCCTTTCGTCGGCTGCCTGGAAGAACACTTCGTCTTCGTAAACCCCGCCACCCCAGACGCGGATCATATTCATCTGAGCTGCTGCCGCCATCTCCACGAGTTGGCGGTAGTGATTAGGGGAGGTCGTGCCGAGCATCATCGTGGTTGGCACCAGACAGGCACCGCGGCTATAAATCGGCTGGCCATTTAGGATGAATTGGAATCGATTCCCTCCTTCAGCATCGGCGGTGCGATCGAGGGTGATGGTGCGGATGCCTACTAGTTCTCGTTTTTGGTCAAGAAGACCATCTTCAGAGAACAGGTCGATGGCCAGTTCATAGCGGTTTGGCGTACCAAGGTCGTGCGTCCACCACGGGTGGACTTCGGTGATTTCAAACGTCACCGAAGCAACCGATTCCGCCTCTGCCAACTCCACCGGGGTTTCGAAAGAGATCCCGTCCGGTGAACGCAATCCAAGGGATAGGGAGAGCCTTCCGTTATAGGCGAACCGGTCAACCTCGACGTCGATCACCGCGGTCGCCACTCGACGCTCTAGATCGAGTTCCTGGGTACGAAAATGATGCCCAGCAATCACCGCGCCTTTTTCTCTGAGCAGCTCAACGGGCCGCCAGATACCAACCGAAGGTAGCCGCGGGGCGAAGTCCCAACCCCAGGAAAAGCTTGATTTACGCCTAAGAGTATGCCGGACGTCGTCGAAGTGAGATGTGGTTTCCTCCGTGGTGCTCACTGATGACGCCTGCATACCGATTTTGATACGCCGAGCCATTTCGGCCGCGCTCTCCGGCTCAGAAAGGCCTGCTAGCGGTACATCAAGCCGCACAATTAGAGTGTTCTGAGGTTGAAGTAGGGCCGACACCTCAAAGATTGCTGGCCGAAACATGTTCTCATGATGTCCAAGCTCCACCCCGTTCAGCCAGATGGTTGCCACCGAATCGAGGCCGTGGAAAACCAGGCGAAGTCGCTCATCCTCAGCGTCGATACTGGTGGTATCGAAGTGGCTGCGATACCACCAAACGCGATCCTCCACCCATCTGGCGTCATCCTCATGCTGGTTCAGGTAGGGGTGTCTGAGCTGACCTTGATCGACCAGTGCGGCATGAACTTCACCAGGTACCGAAGCGGGAATCCAGGCCAAGGAGCAATCTGCCCCGAGCTGAGCCAAAGTGATTGTGGAGTCGGTATGAGTAATTTCAAAATCAGTGAGCGACGACGTTGTTTCTCTTGCGTTCATGGCCTGCTTCCTTGTAGACGCGGCGATGACCTATAAAATGGTAGTCTCTATTATTTTATAGCTACTGTCAAACGATAGTTTCTGCTAAGATCCTGGCATGGGACTACGAGAGAAGAAAGCACTCAGAAACCGGCAGAACATTGTGGCGGAAGCAGTGAAGCTCTTCAAGGAACGGGGGTTCGCTGAAACTACGATGGAAAGCATCGCCGAAGCCGTGGAGCTCAGCCCTTCTACGCTCTATCGATACTTCCCCAGCAAAGATACGATCGTCCTCGAAAGCTTCCAATCCACCTTCGATCATCTAACCGAGGTCTTTGAGGCTCAGCCACCCAGCCTAAGTATCGGCGTGGCACTCACTAAGGCCATCGACGCGGTTCTGAGAATTGAAGATGAACAGCCGGAAGATAGCCTGCTAATCCGTTCAATCATTGATCAATCCCCCGCGGCCCGGGCCAAGCTCTGGGACCATCTTGACGATCAACGGGCTCGACTCGGAGCCCTGATCGCTCAACGCCTAGGGAAGGCTACTTCGGACTTTGAAGTAGTCATGTCTGCCCGCATCGCTATTCTGATCGTCGAAACTGCCGCCGATGTCTGGCGGCAAAGTGACAAATCTGTCTCCTCCTCCGATATCGCTCGTGATCTGACACGCGTCCTGGCCGAGCGCCGCGAATCGCTTCCAGACCCTGACGCCTGATACTCGCTATTTTCCACCCGTCAACCCAACCACTCCGAAAGGCGACGCAAATGCGCCTCGATGCCTCCACCCAAGCTCCGCTCCCGCACGCCTCCTTCCCCCTGGGTCCGTTCACGCCACATCCGGGGAATCCCATATTGCGGCCCCAAGGCGAAGGTTGGGAGTCATCGAACCTCTATAACCCGGCAGCGCTCGTCGTCGACGACAAGGTGGTGCTGCTATATCGGGGGCACGCCGCCGATTTGGTGTCTCATATCGGCATCGCAACGAGCAGCGACGGAATCCATTTCGAACGCCAAGCCGATCCTGTGCTGGTCCCCGAATTCGACTATGAGAGTAAGGGGTGTGAAGACCCCCGGATCGCTCGGATCGAAAACACCTATTACCTCACCTACACGGGCTTCAACGGTGAGACCGCCCAACTCTGCCTAGCTACCTCCACCGATCTCCAGAGCTGGACAAAGCACGGCCCGATTTTCCCGGGTTTCAACACCTGGGCAACCCTGCCCTACGGACCGGACCAGCCCTGGAGCAAAGCCGGGGTAATTCATAACCAGCCAATAGATGGCCAGTACTACATGTACTTCGGCGAGGGCGCAATCTATTCGGCCACCTCCATGGACCTACTCCATTGGACCCCCTGCAATGAAGCACAACCAATTTATGCCCCTACCCCTGGGCAGTGGGACGGAACCCTGGTGGAAATCGGAGCCCCGCCCGTGCTCACCGAGAATGGGCTGATGATCTTCTTGATCAACTCCGCACAGGCAGAATCACCATCCGAAGTCGACTATCGTTGCGGGCAGATTGCCATCCCCGTTTCCAACCCAACCCAAGTCGTGGCTAAGATGACCACCCCCTGGTTGGTGCCGCAGTCGTTCGAAGACACTCATGGGCTCGTCTCAAATGTCACTTTTGTTGAAGGGCTCGTTGCGTTCAAGGGGCGCTGGTTTGCCTACTACGGGCAGAGTGACACCACTTTGGCTGTGGCCATTTATGATCCGGCTATCGATAGTTATCGTCAAAATAGCTAACTGCTGACTCTTGCCTCCCTAGGGGGCACCGGGGTAGCAGCACGCGCGTCTGCGGCTGATTGAGGATCTGCTCCGTAGGCACAAAACCTTCCAGCGTCCTCAGATTGGTTTCAAAGTCCGACGGCGCGGTTTCGAAGTAGAAGATTCGAAAGTCGGAAATGATCTCCTCGGGGCTCAGCTCACAGCCGAGATAATTAGAGAGCACCGCCACCCGTGGGGCGAGGAGCGGCGTGTTACCGCCGGAGCGCGACAGGATGATCCGCACGTTCGGATGCTGCCGCTTACGGTCGCTGGTGACGAGACCGGCTGCACCCTTATGGGTTTCGTTGGGAACCTCGCTAACCGGGGCGGGGAGAAATTCGTTCGGCTTGGATTGCTTCCAGGTGTTTTTTCGCCGTGTAGAAAAACCAGCGCTCCGCGTCGATCCAGCTCAACTCATCCAGCGTCGGATTGATCCAGAAGATTCCAGACTATCCCGCATTGCACTCAGCAAACACGGTAAACAGACCGATAATCTGATCGCCCCACGTGCCCGCCCCAGCCTGGCTGAACGTCTCAAAGCTCCGGTCCCCTTGTTCGGTTCTGGAAATGCTAGATCACCTCATGACTTTAGGAGTCAGGGACGGCTGGCTGCCCATGCCGTTCTCTCGGCGCGTAGGCGCAGGTCATCCCGGTGGAGGAGGCTCTGCGCACCGTGATCCGCAAGGAGAGTTTCCAGTGCGGAGCAATCCGACGTCGATAATTGGGGTGCGATGAAGGGCTGGATTCTCTGGAAGTAGGTCTGGGCGTAGCGTCCGCCAACTGAGTCGCCGTTCAGCGCCAGGTCAATCGAGAACGATTTCTTTTCAAGCAAAGTGAAGCCAGCCCGCTCAAGGTTCTCGCTCCATTCAGGGTGATCGGCCTGCTCCCGGCCTGTTTCGCGAAGCAGGCCACGAATGCGGGTCTCTAACCCTTCGCTGGTGGTGTCCTCCAGAAACCGCGGATGCGTGCCCATTTCGACGACGACGGCTAGCCCACCAGGGTTTAGCACGCGGAAGAGATTGTTAAAAGTGTGGCCGGGATTCGCCAGCTCGTGAAGTGCCGAGGAGGACCAAGCTAGGTCAAAGAAGCCCAACTCGGGCCAGCCGCCGTCGAGATCCATTTGTACGGTTGATACTCGGCTGCTCAGGTTGTTCGCCGTTGCTCGGGCCTGGATGTGGTCAAGCATCTCGGGCGAAATATCTAGGGCTATTACCTCGGCGTTCGCGAATTGCTGGGCTAGGGCAATAGTCCCGGTACCCGTTCCTGCCCCAATATCCAGAATTCTGCTGGCTGGTAGCTCTACTTGAGCCTTCAGCCAAGCCATCAACCCGCGCAGATACTGGTGTAAAACCTGGGCGTCCAGATCGAGCAGTTCGGCAATCGAGCCGTGGCGATGAGGGTGTGTATGAGGAGCCATCTCCTCAGCCTAAGCGGATATTGCTAAGTAGGCATACACTATTGCGTATGAGGCAAGAGTTAGATATCGATTCCCTAGTTCGACACCGCATCCGGGCGCTCCGTCTTGCCCGTGGCTGGTCTCTTGACACCCTTGCCGAGCGGACCTTCCTGAGCCCGTCGAATTTGAGCCGCATCGAAACCGGGCAACGAAGGATTGCCCTCGATCAGCTCGTCCCGATTGCGCGCGCCCTCGATATGACCCTCGATCAACTCATCGAATCGCCGAACGACCAGGACGTGGTGATTCGTCCGCAGCGCATTGATGGCCGAGGAACCACCATCTGGACCTTGGCTCAAGAGCGAAGCCCCTTCGGAATGTCCGTGGCAAAAATGCGGATCACAACAGCAGTGTCATCGATAGCGCAGCTGGGCGTGCATCCTGGGCGGGACTGGTTCACGGTGCTATCGGGCACCGCCGAGTTGCGCCTTGGCGAGCGCACCATCCTGGTCCAGGCGGGCAATGCAGCCGAGTTCTCCACCATGATCCCGCACGCTATCGGCGCGCACGAGGGGCCGGTGGAGATTCTTGTGATCTTGAGTCACGACGGCGAGCGAGCGCATTTGCAGCACACCAACGGTGGCGTGGGCGACCGGGATTAGCCCTTGATCCTGAAGCTCAGGAACTCACAGTAAGCTGCAAACATTGGTCGATAACCGCCCGAGAGTACAGGAGTATTGATGAATACCGTGACACTGAACAATGGTGTAAAGATGCCGATCTTGGGGTTTGGTGTCTACCAGATTCCCGAGGATGAAACGCAAGCCGCTGTTGAAGCAGCACTTGCTGCCGGCTACCGCCATCTGGATACGGCGGCCGCTTACGGCAATGAAACAGCCGTCGGTGCTGCGATCAAAGCAAGTGGAATTGAGCGCGAGGAACTATTCATCACCACTAAGCTTTGGGTCCAGCATGCGCCGAGCGGTAGCGTCCAAGACGATACCAAGGTTGCCTTCGATAAGTCACTGCAACGGCTCGGCCTGGATTATCTCGACCTGTACCTGATCCATCAGCCGCTCGGAGACTACTACAGCGAGTGGCGAGCCATGCAGGAACTCCATCAGGAAGGGCTTATTCGCGCAATCGGAGTGTCGAATTTTCATCCTGACCGGCTAGTTGATCTCATCAATCACAATCAAATCGTCCCCGCCGTGAATCAGGTCGAGACCCATCCTTTCCACCAGCGCGCCGAAGATCAGAAGTTAATGCAGGAGCACGGTGTCCAGATCGAATCCTGGGGGCCGTTCGCGGAGGGCAGGAATGACCTCTTCAGCAATTCTTTGCTCAGCGGTATCGCGGAAGCACACGGCAAATCAGTCGCTCAGATCGTGCTTCGCTGGCTCATTCAGCGTGAAGTTGTCGCCATCCCCAAATCTGTCCGAGCCGATCGGATGGCCGAGAACTTCGATATTTTCGACTTCGCCCTCACCGAGGAACAAATGAGTCAGGTTACCACTTTGGATACCGAGGCCAGCCTCTTCTTTGATCACCGCGACCCCGCCATGGTCAGCAGGTTGGGTGGACACAGAATCGACTAGTTCTGCGTAAGGTCTGGAGGGGTCTCTTTTTGCCAACCGTTCTCCACCAGATCCTTAGTTAAGGCCAGGTGGTCAAGGATGTGGTTTCTACGATGTTCGATGATTTGAGCCTTGTGCTCGACTTGCTCTGCCGAGATCGTAAAACGGTCAGTGCATTCATACGTAGTGCCGCCAACGCAGCTGGTGAGTTTGAAAAAGCTTCGTGCCGCGGGGTCATCGGTGACGAGTTCCCTGATGACCGCCAGCTCCTGGTGAACGTATTCAACAATCTCGATCACAGAGACTTTCTCTCGATCGCCCACTTTGAAGATGAAACATTGCATCTCACCCAAGCCCTCCGGGGTTCCGGGGACTCTAAAACCGTGGAGCAGACTGGAGTGGAAATATTTAGCTGTGCTAGCTGGCTTAATCAGAGCCCACACCCCCTCTTTGGCGGAGGAAATTTCGATTGACGCCGAAGCCTCGACCACTTCCGCTTCTCGCTGCTGGGGTTGAGTTTTGAACCAATTAGCCATAGCAGCAATGTAGTCGGTCGAGTGAAGATTTGCTGGCTCTTTATTGGTGACTCGCTTCGCGCTTTTTGACCGATTGCGGCTCGTCTTCAGGAGCTTCAGACACCGGCTAGGGCTCAGCTGTTCACGGAGTGCTTCGTGAACCCAGTTGATTGCCAGGTTTCACCCGCGGGGCCGATGGTGAGGCCTTCGATATGGTCGAGAGCTTCGATCCATTCCCTCGCACCGTTGCCCATGGCCAGTGCGGCGGTTGCGTAGGCATCAACTTGGCTGAGGCGGGCACCGATGAGCGTGACGCTAGCCAATTCCTTTGCCGGCTGGCCGGTGAGTGGATTGATCACGTGGAGTCCGCGCTCGGCTATGCTCGACGTCGCCACCGCCAGATCGCTGACCGTAACCGTGGCCGCGAGGGCGTTTTGACGAAACGGATCTGCAATACCGACGGCCCAAGGGCGTCCGGGTGCCGCCTCTCCGCAGAACTGAATGTCTCCGCCCCCGTTAATGGCGTGCGCAGATGATCCTGCTTCGCGGAGCATCTCACTTGCTCTTTCGATGGCCCAACCCTTGACCATGCCGGAGGGGTCAAGATGATGATCGATACTGACGGTGAAATAACCATCTGTGGAGACTTTAGCTTGGGCGGAAAGTTCCAGAACTTCCCGCACCTCCGGATCGCATTGCGCTAACACGAGTTCGCCTCGGTCCAGGCGGTTGATTTGGCTATCGGGGCGATAGGTCGAGAACACTGCATCGACCCAGTGGAGCCAATCGATGGTTTTCTGTAAGGCCTCCGTCGAGACGCCGGGACTGCGGATGTCAAAGGAAAAGACGGTTCCCATACAAGATTCAACCCGACGTAGCGGGGCCGCGTCGGTCATTTGATACCCGCTTGGTCAAGCGCGCTCTGCAAGGACTGTAAGTATCCTTCACTGGTATAGGTGCCACCGGAAATCATGTCTACGTTAGCGCTTTGCGCAGCCAAGACCTCTTGGGTCAACTGCGGTACGGCGTAGCTATTGATCTGCTGATCACGACCATTCTCCGAGGGAACCTGGAGCGCAGTCACATCCGTGATTTTGGTTCCGACGACGGTGATTTGCACCTGAACCGGACCATATCGGGTGTCAATCGCGGTACCGGCGTAGGTTTTCGAGGTGGTGGCCGAACTTCCAGTCGTCGCATCTGCGGTGGCTGTGGGCGAGGTTGTCGAGGAAGTTGTACCGCTCGAAGGGGTGACTGGTGCGGTGGCAACGGATTGCGGGGCAGAGGTAGTAGCGGAGGTGCTGGAAGTGGTTCCGCCTGCCTGCGCCATGGGGTGGGTTTTAAAGCTGAGTAGCAGAATGAGACCCGCGATGGTCGCGGTAATGGTGATGATGACGCGTCGCAAGAGACTCTCCTAAAATTCGAATGATTCGTGGTGGATTTGGCGGCGCGGAACTCGGGCTCGCCGAAGAGCCTTTATCGTGGACTCTGTCATTCCGGGTGGGCCGCAAAGATAAATATCCCGTTCAGCGAGGTCCGGAATGAGGGCGGTCAGGTGTTCGGCTGATAGCGGATCGGCCCGACCCTGACGCCGTGAACCGAAGAGATAGTTCACCTTAGTTCCGCGGGCATCGGCTATTGAATCCAGTTCGGCTCCGAAGAGAATATCGGAAGGCTGACTAGCTCGATAGATCATATCGATCTCGCCCGGACCGCCGGGAAGAGTCTCGAATAAGGCTCGCAGCGGAGTAATTCCCACGCCCGCGCCCAAGAGCAAAACTTTGCGGCGGGTCCGGGCGCGGCCGGTGAATGCACCGTAGGGTCCTTCGGCGACGACTGAGGTCCCAGGGCGCAGATATTTAAGCTGGCGGCTATGCTCGCCCAAGTCCTTCACCGTGATGCGCATGGCGGACGGTCCAGCCGGGGCGGAAAGTGAGAAAGGATTGGCCGTCCACCAGGAATTTTTTGTTATGAAACGCCAGCGGAAGAATTGGCCCGATTCAGCGGACAGCTCTTCAAGATGCCGACCGACGACGACGATCGATATGACGTCTGGCCCCTCCCGGTAGACCTGGGCTACCCGGAGCCTATGACGGAACGCTTGACGTATTGGAACGATAAATCGGTACCAGAGGATCAATACCCCAACCACGATGTATAGGCAGGACCAGAGAACCCGGGCAGGCAGGTTGTCAATGAAGTCGGAACCGGTGGAGAACTGATGGCTGAACGCCAAGGCCACGGCCAGATAAGTATAGAAATGTAAGTAATACCAGGTTTCGTACCGAAGCTTGGCACGCGCTGCCCTCGCTGACACAATACCGACGCCGAGCAGCAGCAAGCCGGCGACCGTTGCGGCTAACACGTCTGGATAGCTGAGGATCAGTACGGAAGTTTGGGTGACGACGTCGGTATTTGCGGTAACTGCGTAACCCCAGATAATCAGCAAGCCATGAGCCACTACCAAGGAGACGGTGTAACGGCCACCCATAGCATGCCAGCGGGCTAAGCGGTCTGCTCCGATTCCGCGCTCCAGGGCGGGAATCCTGGCCATCAAGGCAACAAGTATGACGATGGCATAGCCGGCGAATAGGCCGGTTATCCTTCCGGCTCCGGTGAGCCATTCGCCCAGGCCAGATACTGAAGGAGTGTCGATCCACCAGAGGCTCAGCACGGCGGCAGCCCCGGTCCAGATGATCCATAAGATAGCGGCTGGGCGGATGGGATGGGCTTTGGGGGATGGGTGTTGCAATGTCGCGTTTATCAATGCCCCGTCTACTACATCAGTCATCGAAAATCCCCCGCCTCTAAAATCATCCCCCTGTGTGAAGACAACTCTGAATGATGTTCTTGACCCTCAGGGTAGGTATGCGACTTAATCTGAACCTACGAAAAAGCTTAAGCTGGGCCATGAAGGCACCAGCGAGCCGCATTTAGCCCGGGCTGAGGGTGGAATACTCTTCGTGGCAGGCCGGACGGTCCCCGCCCTGACAACTTAGCCGGACAAATGTAGGTTCGCGTTGGACTGGGCAGTTTGGCTCTGCTCTGACGTGCGGTGATATTTTTTGTGGGTGGGCGTCGATTCTCGTTAGCGTGGCCATTTCCGCGGCTGCGTTGAGGCGCGAGAGCTTTTTACGGACTTACGATGATTTATGCCTGCGCCTAGTCTTGCGTAGCAAACTAGTAGGTGAGGTCGATTAGTTGGTGACGGTGCGAAACTCTTTTTTCATGGTGATGGAACCTGTTTGTGAAGAGCTCCCATCACCAGGGCCCGTTCTGGGGCTGATGCGCTAGGGGTCCGTAAAGTTGGCGTTGGCATGTTCATTACCTTCTACCGGGTCCTTGATGGGCCAAGTCACGACAGCTATGTTTCCGGGCTATGTTGTGAACGGTGAACCGCAGATCAGACAGAACACGCGTTCTGTGTAAGAGTCGGGGACCTTGAGTGGCTCATTCGGGTGGCAAGGCGGTTCAACGATGACCATGTCGTCGGGCTCTATGAGTGGGTCCGGTGTTTCAATATTCAGGCTGAGTGATGAGTTTGGCTCGAATTTCATGCCTCCGATGCCCTTGAACGCGTCAGTGAAGGCGTCCCGCACTGCCTGATCGAGTGCCCCGCCGGCACTGCCAAAACCGTATTCAAGCTGTGCTGGAGTCCACCATGAATCGAGACTTGCTGCGACGCCGCACAGTGGGCAGAAGTACTGGGAGGTCGGCTCAGCGTCATCGTCTCCTGCAGCATGGTTGAACCACTTAAACTCCTGTTCGCAGGTCGGGCACTCCCGACGAAGGAAGCCGTCACTGTCGAGGGGGATACTCACCGGAACTTGGATCTCTTCCTCCATTGTTATCACCCGTTCAGATCGAGGAATACTTGTTGGACTACCTGATTGCCGCTTTCAGCACGTGCCGTAATGGTGACGTCGAAAGCGTCCTCTCTTCGCGGACCGCCGAACATGCGTCCTGTGTTCAAGACGTCTACGGTGACGGAGCGGCCACCGCCTGGGATTTTCGCGATTGTTTCAACATCTGTCGAGCGTAGATCCAGGGCTGCGTTCTCAGGCACGGTCAGGACAACATCGTAGGCGGTCTCCGTTCCTCGGTTGATCACCTGAAGCTTGTCTAAGCGGTTACCGCCCTTGGTGAAGAATTTGAGATCAAAGTCAATGGCCTTCCTTGCTGAGACGCTGCCCGGGATGCGCCGCCCGAGTGGGAGGCCGTCGCCTGGAGGAGGAGGTGCCGTGAAATCACCTGTGGTATGCCAGTCCGTGCCGCGGAGGTCCAGGGTGCAGCCTGCCGTTCGAAGCCGATTCGCCAATTCCTGACGACTTGCCAAAGCATTCGACAGCCGGATCGCGTGGCGTCCAGCAACATCACTGAACGGACGTACTTCACCCACTTCCACGAGCACAGTTCGCCCGGCGTCACGCCCTAGCGCCATGCCAGCTTCGAACAGCACGTTGGGGCGGGCTTGTGGCGCGGGTTGGGTTTCCCTGTCGCTCTCACCATGACCATAGCGGGGCTGTAGATATGCCACCTCATCAGGAGTCATCAAAACAACCACGGCAGTCGCATGATCAAAAGCCATATCGAGCACCCGCCCGATATAGGGCGACCCCTCACCCGTTAGCTCAACTGCAGTTGTCCACTCCATCGGTGACAAATCGATGCTGCGCAGGAAGTCGAACATAGACTTACGAAGCGGTTCATTGCGTCCGTGCACCACAAAAACGGAGCGACTGTCACTGGGGCTGTTCAATGAGGTTCTCCTCTTGAGTGTCCGGCTCACCCTCGGATGGGACAAGCTTCACTCCTCACGATAGACGGTGCCTCTGACAAGTATCCGAACCTTACAAAAAGGCTCCCCGGTCCGACCCGCGTGAGTATGGGTTGTGAACTTCTGTGAACATTGTGAACTTTATGAACTTCGAGCACGTGGAAATGCTGGAAGCGGCTCCCACTAAGGGGCTGGCTACCGTCGGTAAGGGTCTGCTTAGACTTTTGACTCAGTCCTGACCGCAGTGTTATTTCGGTGGGGCTCTGGCTAATCCTCATAGCGTGACCAGATCCAACCAAGCCATGGGCTGCCGCTGTCGGGGCTGGTGTTTCTCTCGCTCGAAGCGTTGAGCGCTCCGCTGATTTGCGCACCTAACCCGAATAGCTCAAGGATCGCCCAGGGAATGCGGTTGGTGATTCGCTTCCTTGTGGCCGCATCTGCGGGGTGTTAGAGATTTGATACATATGACTGGTAGATGCGCTAACGACTCTGTGAGTGGGGTGGCGCGGGAGGGGTGTTGAGGGTGAGTTGTCGGGCGTGGAAGTCGAAGTGCAGCGTGGGATAGGTGTAGAGCTCTGCCAGCGTCATCCCGGTGTGAAAGAAGGGATCCCATCGGGTCGGGAAGTCCATTTCCTGGGTGAGAGAGACCGGGGTTTCTGCTCCGAGTTGTTTCAAGAGGGACTGAGTAGTTTTAATGAGTTTAGTTGCCATCCGGTGCCTGTTATAGACGCGGCGAGCAAGTTTGGATCCCCAGTAATTAGCGATGTCAAAGGGGATAGTCCCAGCGTTGAGTAACCGGGCAAACCCCTTGCGCCAAGACCTCGGGAGTTTAGTCACTACCCGTACTAGGGGCAGAAGAGTTCGGGTGACCATGAAGCCGAAAACCATGTGAAACAGCAGCTCTTCATTAGTCCACTTCGTCCCGGCGCTTTGGTTCTGTAGCTCGGCCGGGGTGGCTTGGCCTAGGAAGTATTCCAAATCAGCGACGGCGCGGCGATAGTCTACGATGATCTTTTCTTGAAGCGGGTCCATGACCGGTCACCAGGCCTAGCTGTACTGTTCAGCAGACTCTAGCCCGGCATGGAGATGTGCTTGAAGAACATCAAGGCACGGTACGGCAGAAAAACCTTTCATGGCACCGGATACCCTGAACGTAAGTGCTGGGGTGTTATCGGACGGGAACAGGTCCATGCCGTTGAGCGCGAATGTCGGTGAGCCGTGGAATCTCAACGCGAGGGCTTCACCCTCCGTAGTCACGCGATGAACCTTGATCAACTCTGGATCATATCCTTCGAGGGCTAGTGCCCGGGCGAACGCCGTCAGGGCATCCTCGTGTGAGTACCCCTGGATGGTGAGTACCTGAATGTCCATGCCTCTCATTCTTCCGCTGTGATGAAGCGAAAGCGAGCCCCCATTCAATTGTCCTAGACGGTTTTAGTCAGCTCGATCAGGAGTTGTTGGACTTTGGTTTTGATGTCGTCGCGGATCAGACGCATGCGTTCCATGCCCTTGATGCCTCGTAGTGAGGGTTCGTCGGTGTCCCATTGACGGATTTGGATCCCTTCTACCGGGTCAACGACGGCTTCCTTCCCGAGAGTAATGATGAGATCGACTTGGTCAAGGACTTCATGGGTGATGGGTTTAGGGTGTTCGGTGCCGAGGTCAATGCCGAGTTCGGTCAAGGATTCCACGGATTGGGTGTTCAGGGAGGTTCCAGGTGCCGTGCCGGCAGTAAAGACTCGCACGGCTGTTCCGGCTGCGTGGCGCATCAGAGCGCCTGCCATTTGGGACTTCCCACCGTTTTTCACACAAACGAACAACACACCGGGAACCTGGCTGGTCATCGCGGATCCTCGGTCGTCAGGGTGGCTAGGAGTTCACGGACGCAGTGAGCGATCTGGTCACGGATATCCCTAGCAGTCTCTAGGGTGGCACCGGCCGGGTCGGGGATGTCCCAGTCGAGGTAGGTTTTTCCAGGATAGATGGCGCAGGAATCACCGCAACCCATAGTGATCACGACATCGGCTGCCCGCACGACGTCGTCGGTGAGCGGTTTAGGAAATTCCTGGGTCAGGTCCAGGCCGCTCTCGTTCATGACTTGCAGCACGGCGGGGTCCAGTTCGCTCGCTGGGGTGGAGCCTGCGGAGCGAACATGAACTTTCCCTTTCGCCTGCTGGGCCAAGAGAGCGGCGGCGATTTGAGAACGACCGGCGTTATGCACACACACGAACAATACTTCGGGCACCTCGTGGGCGATCGCGCCTTTGGATTGGGCGAGGGCTGTGAGTCGGTCAGCGGCGAACCGCTCGGTGGTCGAAGCAAGATAGGTGTGAATTTTCGCGGTGCGCCGTAACGCGGTGTAGGACTCAAAGACGTAGCGTTCAACGGTTTCTTCCGCGAAGATCCCTAAGAACTTTTGTGCAAGCGAGGCGCTGATTCGTTGCAGGACGGCGGTGTCATCAAGCAATCCGGGGACCGGTTGAGGCGGTGTACTCATCGGGCGTGCTCCATATTCTGTGTCGATAACAGGGGTGATTAGTTGTGTTCGTGACCGGCGCGTCCGTGAGCGAGGCCGGTCGAGATACCGATAAGTACCGGCTCTGGTGCAGCCGCGCAACATGACGAACCTGCTGCCTGGACCCCTTCCCCGGTTGGTTTCTCGCCGCTCATGATGGGGGTGTCGCAACTGGTGTCGGTATCGGCAGAGCAGACCCCGGTTTCAGGCAGGTTGAGCTCTACCTGGTTCGCTGCTTCATCATTGCCGGCCAGGGCGGCAGCGATGGAGCGGACTTGTTCGTAACCGGTGGCCATCAGGAAGGTGGGTGCGCGCCCGTAGGACTTCATGCCGACGAGGTAAAAGTCTTTTTCCGGGTGAGCGAGCACTGTTGCCCCGTGCGCTGGCACGGTGCCGCAGGAGTGGTGTTCCGGGTCGATGAGCGGCCCGAGGCGGGTAGGTGCCTCTACTGCCGGGTCGAGATCGAGCCGCACTTCGGACAGAATCGTGAGGTCGGGTCGGAACCCGGCCGCTGGAACGACCAGATCTGCTTCCAGCACTGTTTCGCCTTCGGCAGTGCGCCCGACCACGTTCACCTGATGGGTGCCTGGGGTGAAGGAGGTGATGGTGAATCCTTGATGGAGTTCCACGATGCCGGTGTCGACGAGTTTACGTAACCTGGTGCCGAGCATCCCTCGGGCCGGTAGCCCGTCCTTGTCTTGGCCACCATAAAGGTTCGTTGCTGAGGCGTTGCGCACGATCCAACTAATTTTGGTGTCCGGGGCATCTTTGACTAACTCACCGAGCGCGATCAGGGTGTTCGCCGCGGAATGTCCGGAACCAACGACTACCGTGTGCTTGTTCGCGAAGCTCGCCCGGCCACGACCGGTCACATCCGGTAGCGGGGCGGTGATAAACCCTTGGGCACGAGCTATTTCTTCGCCCGGTGCAGGCAAGCCCCCGGCGCCCAAGGGGTTAGGGGTGTCCCAGGTCCCGGAAGCGTCGATGACCGCCCGGGCTCGGACGTCCTCGATCGTTCCGTCAGCAGTAATGGTGCGAACCATAAAAGGTGTGCTGTCCCTGCCGTCGGTGCGGGTTTTATCGAGCCCGTCCCTGGTCACCGCGGTCACTTTCACACCGGTGTGCACCAACTCGCCAAGCTGGGCGGCCAAAGGCTTCAAATATTCCGCGACGAGCTCGGCACCGGTCGGTAGCGCTGTCGGGCGAGGACTAACCCAGCCAGTGGGTTCAAGCAACCTACGGGCGGCCGCGTCGATGTTGTACTGCCAGGGCGAGAACACCCTGGTGTGTCCCCAAGCCGTGACCGCGGCGCCGACCTGCCCACCGGCTTCGAGTACTAGCGGGGTGAGCCCATTTTCGAGCAGGTGCGCGGCGGTCGCTAGACCGACAGGGCCGGCACCGATCACCACAACCGGCAACCCAGCCATCTGCTGGTTCATCGTGCACTACCCAGAGGAAGCAATTCAGTGAGGAGGGTTTCGATGCGAGCCTTGATGTCATCACGGATCGGGCGGACCGCGTCCACGCCTTGACCGGCCGGGTCTTCCAGTTCCCAGTCCTCGTAGCGTTTGCCGGGGAAGATCGGGCAAGTATCCCCGCAGCCCATGGTGATCACCACATCCGATTCTTTCACCGCCTCAGTGGTCAAGACTTTCGGGATTTCTGCGGCAATATCGATGCCGAGCTCAGCCATCGCCGCAACAGCTGCAGGGTTGACTTGATTGGCTGGCTCGGAGCCGGCAGAACGCACCTCCACAGCGCCGTGACTCAGACTGGTCAGGAACGCTGCCGCCATTTGCGACCGTCCCGCGTTATGCACACACACGAACAACACCGAGGGTTTCTTCTCACTCATCACAAATACTCTCCTTCTCGAGAAATCTGACTAATGACCGTTGATAACAGCAGAAGCCGGTTCATCTGCAGTAGCTGCCCCTAACACCGCTGATCCGGTACTAGTTGTTCCGGTACTGGCCAGGTTGATGTGGGCTGATGTGGGGGTGAAGAATCGGCGCCGCGCCCAGAGCGCTGCGTAGACCAGGGCGACGAGCACGGGAACTTCGATGAGCGGGCCGACGACCCCGGCGAGGGCTTGGCCGGAGGCAACACCGAAAGTGCCAATCGCGACCGCGATCGCCAGCTCGAAATTGTTCCCTGCCGCCGTGAACGCTAACGTCGTGGTCTTTGCATACCCCAGTGCCAGGGCATTACCGATCAACATGCCGGCGGTGAAGACCACCAGGAAATACACCAGCAAAGGCACCGCGATCCTGATGACATCCAACGGTTTGTTGCTGATCGTTTCCCCTTGCAGGGCGAAGAGCACAGCGATGGTGAACAACAAACCGTAGAGCGCCCACGGCCCAAGTTTCGGCAGAAGACGATCCTCGTACCAGGGCCGGCCCTTAGCCTTCTCCCCGAGAACACGAGTCAAGAATCCGGCCAGTAGCGGGATGCCCAGAAAAATCAGCACCGAGACACTGATAGACCAGAAAGAGAAATCAGCACTAGTGGTCGGCAAGCCAAGCCAAGAGGGGAGGAGCTGAAGGTAAAACCAGCCCAGTGCACCGAACGCGAGGACTTGGAACACCGAATTAATCGCCACCAAAACCGCTCCTGCTTCCCGATCACCACAAGCAAGGTCGTTCCAGATCATCACCATCGCAATACACCGGGCCAGACCCACAATGATCAAACCCGTCCTGTATTCGGGCAGATCAGGAATGAAAATCCAGGCCAAAGCGAACATCAACGCCGGCGCTAACACCCAGTTCATCACTAACGAGGTCACCAACAGCTTCCGGTCGGAAAGCACCCGGCCAGTTTCGTTGTACCGGACTTTCGCCAATACCGGATACATCATCACCAACAAGCCGATCGCGATCGGTAACGACACCGACCCGATCTTCACCGCATCTAATGCCGTGTTCAAGCCCGGAATAAGCCTTCCAAGCAAAAGACCAACGACCATCGCAGTAACAATCCATACCGGTAAGAACCGGTCGAGCGTCGATAACTTACCCACCACGCTCTTCTCATCGGCCAGATCAGGGGCTAGAGCACTCACGAAACTCCTCAACTAAACATCGAATGTTATCGATGTATTGAGTATCACCGCATATATCGATGGATGTCAATATGTGTCATACTGGACTCCATGACCGCACTGCAGACCCTCGAGCTAACCCCCGTCGATGCATGCTGCACTCCCAGCACCGTAGACACCTTGGCAGCCGAGGAAGCGCAGCAACGGGCAGCCTTTTTGAAGGCGCTGGCTGATCCCAATCGGCTCCGGCTACTCTCCATAGTCAAGGCTGGCCAGGGCGGGGAAGCATGCGTCTGCGATCTGACCGAACCGCTCGGTTTAGGGCAGCCCACAGTATCGCACCACCTGAAAATCTTGGTCGATGCCGGTTTTCTCACCAGGGAAAAACGCGGCACCTGGGCCTACTACTCCCTGGTTCCCGGCGCCTTGGAACAGGCTGCCGGACTCATCACCTCGCTCTAATACCTCAGAACCGCCCCCAGCCGTGGTCCGGTCGATGATGCGGGAAGGCTGGCCTACAGTCGAACGAATCCATTCCGAAAGTATTGCCACCGGCAACGCCACCTTTGCTGGGGGTCAAGGAATTGGCTGCACCTCCTCGCAGCCCTGGCATACACCGCCGAACAAGCGGGATAATGGGTGATCCAATCGTCTATTTTCCGGGAAGATCTGGCCAGCCTCGCCTGCACCACAAAAGCGGATACCGCGCCGTCGGCCGCCGAGGCCAGTGGCGCAACACGATGCTGATCGAACCCAGGCTCTAAATACTCTGATTTCTCGAGGAAACTGCGACTGCGCCAAAATTTTGGAGAGTTGTCGGTAGCTAGTCAGAGCAATCCAACTAACTACCTTCAGAAGTTCTCTGCTGTGCGGTGATCCCACCCTAAGGCACTCGGCCGACAAAATGGCACCAACTAGCTAGAACGTTGTGATTTTATATTTCATTTTCCGGAATATGGGATACAATGAAATTATGGTTTCGTCGACTGACTGCGAGCAGACATGGTCGAAGACTCTCTTCGGTAACAGATTCATGTTGCGTTTAGCTGAGGGGATCATGGACTCTACTGAAGAGTTCACAGGGACGCAGTTAGCTTCCCTGACGCAGATTCCTGGAAGTACCGTACATCGATTGCTGGTAGATTTGACGGTCGTTGGGTTGGTCTCCAGGCAGCCGGTAAAGCCGGATAGTAGGGCACAGTATTTTACTCGTAGCGCTCACCCATTTTGGGAGGCGGTCGCAGAATTGACTCGGACTGCGCGAGAAAAAGAGCGTAGATCAAGGACCCTCACTACGGGTATGGGAAGGAAGGGGTAATTATGAATGTGTTAGCTTCGATCCCTCACCTAGCAACGTCCAGCTCTGAGGCAAAACTGGTTAAGTCTCACTTCCAAGGTGTGCCTGTCAGCCTGGAAGTCCTACCTATGCAAGCTGAAATCCAACGTCGAAAAACTGGTGATGTAAGAGTCCCAGTGAACCCAGAGCTTTTGGACTTGCTGCTGAAACTTCCTTCTGAATCGTTCCTGCCGCTTCGTGCCTTCCCTAGCAGGGAGCAAGATCAGCTGAGCGGAATGAGTGAAGGTCTTATCGAGTGGGATTCTGGAGCGGAGGGCGCGCTCGTTAAGCGAATTGTGGCCCCTGCTGTGACGCCCCGCGCTGTTTGGATTGCGGGGCGGGGTTGGGAGCGAACTCTGTCTAACGCCACACGATTTGGTCAGTATTGCCAACGCACTATGATTCTTTCGCGGATACCAGATGATGCTGAACTGATGTGCCTGGAAGCAGCCTATTACGGAGTAGGTATCGTTATTGGTACCTCAGTGCAGCTCTCTGAGGATCCTTTGGCGCTTGAGGTGCTGCTTGAGCCAGCCCCTTTCCTGCCGAGCAGGTACACCGGAGCGTTATGGAGATTCGCCGAAGTGGCCTACGATTCCTTGCGAAACTCACCAGGGTGAGCCGATTCCTTTGAATCCACAGCTTGGTTCTATGCGGCCCAGCTTTTAAGGGCTTCAGGCACACCTATTTTTACCGAAATTTTCGCCGAAAGAGTTTCATGCTCAACTAGCGCTTGAATTACCAGCTCGCGCCACCATTCGTAGATGCTTTCACCTGTAAGCACTCCGAGGTCGCGCCGCATCTGCATCAGGGCTACGAGGTTGTGCAGATGCGCTTGAAGGCGATCCTCATCTGAAGTCGTGTAGGAGTCGAGGGCTCTGTTGGAACAGATAATGCATGAGCAATAAATTGGCTCCGATGAGGCGAACCATTGTTCACGCATCACGCTCGATCGCGTATAACGCAGCATTTTCGGTATTAGTAGATGAGGGCTTTTGTTATTCGGATCACTGGAGTTCGACCCTTTGTTGGGTTCGAACCCTCTGCGGATACTCGGAAGAAAGCCAATTGAGGCAGCGATAGCGCCGTGAGCCAGAGCGTCGAACCCAGCTAGATCCGTCCGCCACGCAATTGCGCCAGGGACCTGACGGAAGAAAGTTCGGTATCCTTCGACAGCTCCATCGTTGCTGAGAGGGTCCTGATAGCTGTCGACAACGATCAGCGCCACTGGGTGGATACTTAGTCGTGCGACTGCGATGAGCTGAGTTAGCCAATTCTTAGACAACCAAAGATGGTGGACAGGAAGCAGCAACACCATATCGTCACGAGTTTCCTTGTTGCCAAGTTCAATCGCAGCCTTGAGTGCTTGTGATTCCCCAGGGGCGATATAGCCGGTTGGTGTCACAGTCACTGTGGCACCGGCTCTTGCTTGGGCTGCGAGAACCTCCCCGAGGGTCAGCGGAATCAACATCCCGTCACCTTCGGCCACATCGAAAGGGTGGCTGGCCGTCGCAATGTACTTGGTGATTGAGGTTGGTTCGACCGCTACAACCATCTGGGGGTGGTGGCGTTTCAAGACCCTGACTGTATCTAGTGCCTTCGCCCCGGTAATTACAATCCCGGAGTACTTCGTGTCGATATGCTTCATCGCGTCGAAGGCATTCGAACTGACAAGCATCAGCACCCTACCTTGCAACGCTGTCGCTGCGGCGGTTGAAAGTGGCGACAGGCGTGTAACGGTCGACATCGCAGAAGATTCACGATCATCGATCAGGTTCACTGTGGGGGCGTTCTCAGGTTCCATCATCGTTCCTCATTCCCATAAAGAGTGTCGAACTCATCGAGTGTCAGATGTGCTGCTTCAGCCAGATCTGAAGGTGTCTCACCTAAAGCTAGGCGCCTCTTGATGGCTTCTGGAATTTGTTGGGGGCCTGCGACAATAATGTCGACAGGTTCTCGTTTTCGATAACCTGCCCGGGACATTTCAATGATCAGAGCCTTATACCGCGCCTCAGTAATGGTGCCGATATCGCGGGCGCGCCTCAAGAGCGCAGCCATGGAGACCTGCCACCGAGACTTGAGGCGGGCAAGCGAAGGGATGCTTATTTCTTTAAGTTCGCTCCGGATATCCTGCAATGGCATCAGGAATTCACTGGCGAATCGGTCTGCTTCTTGCTCTTGATACTCAGAGGGAAGCTGATGCATGATCGCGTGACCTAGTTCGTGAGCCAAGGTAAATCGCTGGCGATCACCTGGTGCATGATTACCAAGGAGGACCAGTGGCCAATCTCCCTCAGGCCAACTAACAATCGCATCAATCTGGGTTGAACCCAGATCGCGCCTAACGACCGCCATTCCTGCCTGTTCCAGCACTTGAACAATGTCTGGCAACGGACCCGGCGCTAGAGCAAGCCTCTTTCGGAGGCCCTGCGCGACTTCCTCCGGCGTAGTGAGGCCGTCCTCTGGTAACGGGGTTCTCATCAAAGTGGGAGATTGACGGCCTGATCCCAACAGCGCATCGACCTGGACTCGGGTGAAGTCCAAGATCGCTCGAATTTGATTAGTCTTCGATACTGGCAAGGTGGCGCGTTTCCGATGGAAAACCAATCCTGATGATTTCCCCTCATCAATGGCAACGTCCAATGCTTGCACAGGGACACTGAGGGTTCGCGCCAGGAGAAGCTTCCGTTCTTCGTCCAGCTCCATCAGTCCGCTCTCGACTTTTGACAACACGGCCTGAGAGATCTCCGTCTCGGAGGAGACCTCTTTTTGCGTCAGACCGCGGGCGACTCTGATCGTGCCCACGAGGGGTCGTATCACAGTGGCGGAGCCATTAGGCGAAACTTCCATAACCACCACAGTAAATCATCAGCACTCTCATTGCAAGATAAATATGCAGAAATATTCCTACATATTGATGGGAACTAGATTTATATGGGCGGGTGCTCGGCAGAGCATTCACTTGGCCAGCACGAAGTCCTCCCGATCAGATGAGGTGCTTCGCCATTAGCGCGAGTGTTTCGGCAGGTGTTCACAACACGGGTGCTTCGTCGGCTGGTCGATACAGCGCAAGACTTCGCGGCATATTAGTGAAGGCGACTCTGCCTCGTTTGGCAAGGACCCTGATGACCTGAAAGAACGCTTCCGAAAACAACTGAGGGTGGGGATTAGCCTTCCTGGCTTGAGACCATGACGGACCTTCTCCATGGTCCTGGTTGTACTGGCCGATGAAGTTTAGGACCTGACTGATCCAAGGTTCGTCCTTCAACAGGGCCCTGACGCGTACACGGGATTGTTGCCACCGTCGACGATCGCTCTCTGTCTTCACAGCCTGAGAAAGATTGAACTTTGCCCATGAACGGTGTTGGCGTAGCCATTGGCACAGAGCAGCCCACTCAATTTCTGACAATCTGCGATCCGGCAAAAAGTCATCGACAAGTCGGAGCATATCGATGTTGATGTCCGCTCCGACAGTGTCCATGGCTCGCCAAAGAGTTCTAATCTTGCGATCTGGAAGCAGCCCTAACTCGATAATTGATCGAATGCAGCGTATCTCTTCGTCCGTCAAGGGCCTGTCCGGAAGATGTTCTTGAACCTTCAAAACACGCAGCGCATTCGGGACTCACCAATCTCTTCCAACAGGCGACGTGCTTGCCGAAATCGGGGATCTTCTTCTGCAGGTGTAGGACGCGGCACCATTTCAACACCAATCTCGATCGATAGCTGCGCACCATCGTACCTGGACGTCTACACTGGCCCGGCAAAATATCAGGGTCCGGCTAGATAAGTTCTGCCTGTCAAAAACTGACCTTGAGATAGCAAGAAGAGTAAATCTAGGGAGTGCCCTCGAAACTAGCTCAGGTGCCAGCAGTTGTCTGTGAGGTAATCGCGGAGTCGGGACTAAGGGTTTGTGATGACTATCCCCGTACCGTGGCCGAGTAGTTTGCAGGACTCCAAGGGTGGTCCGATGGGTGTTCTGTTTTGGGTCATTCCCGGGGCGGCTTCCACGTGGCGGGTTCATCGCGGAGGCAGGGCGCGGCGGGTAGAAGAGCATCGATAACGGCGGCGGCGAGTTCTGGGCTGAGATGGGCTCCGTTGTTTGGATGCCCTTGACGGCGATGGCTGATAAGCAGGCGCTGATATGAACTGGGTGGGTAGGAGGGGTGCCCCCCGGTGAGGTGTGCCCATAGGTCTAGGATTTCGGTGGACGCTGGGGCTTGCTCAGTTGTTGCCCCTGTGACTGAGTAGAGCGCGTTTTCCAGAAGTTGCGGGTGTTTGAAGGTTTCTCGACGTCGGTGGTAGTCGATCGGGACAGTCAGTTCTTCAACACGGTCAGTGAGTTCTTCCAGGAACTCTAGTGCTTCGTGCGTGTAGCCGGTGAGGGATGCTTCATGCCAGAACACTGGGATGCTTTGGGTTAGACGGTAAGGCAGTCCAAGATGGGCCCCCGCTTTGGACCAGTTGTAGTCGGTACGCATTTTTAGCCAGGCCACCGACAAAGCGATGCGATGGACACGCTTTTGCTGCAAGAGGTGGTGAGTTGAGGCTTCTGAAATCCATAACGCAGCTGGGGTGATGCGGCGGGCTTTGAGTTCAGCTTGCGGCTGCATCACGGCAGGGGCGGGGAAAGAGGTGTGGGCGAGGAGAGCGTGACGTATTTTTCCTGCGAAGTCGTTCGGTGGGTGGTGCGGATTTCCGACCGCTGTGTATGTGATCTTGGCGATGAGGTTTTTATGTTCGGTGATGGCTAGGCGGGCCGCCGACCCCGGGTGGGGCTGATCGAGTATCCCGCTCAGTTGCTGGATGCGTTGGCGCATTTTCTTCGGCCCGAGTTGCTGTTTGATGAGTGGGTTGAAACCGCCTGAGGCGTCAAGTAGCCACAGGAAGGCATCAGCGTAATCGTGGGGGGACACCGTCATCCCTAATGCTCTGCCGTCGTTGGTTGCAGAATCAGACAGGTCACTCAACGGCGTTCTTGTCTGATCTAAGAGGTGTTGCCAGCGTAGAAAGCGACTTTCCTCAGCCGTAACAACCCTTGAGGGAAGTTCATTGAAGCGTTGACCGCACCGGGTGCTACGCTCCGGGGTTCTGAGGTGTCCCAGGCAAAGGCTGCCGGGGTGGGAGGACCATAACCACCGGGTGGTCCGGAAAGGGTAGATACCGCATCTCGGACAACGCTCGTACAGAAAGCATTGATGCTTGTTGCACACCAGTGCCAGTGGGGAGAACCAGGAGGCTTGCCATCGGCCACCGTTATCGGACAAACATTGCGGGCAGAACCGTGAAGGGGCTTGGACGGGCAACGGTTTGAAACCATAGAGCTTCACGGCCCGAGCCCATAACAGGTCGCCGCGTTCGTCTCTGACCGTGGCTAGCCAGTCCGCAGGGGTGTGGGTTTGTGCTGAAATGGTTTCAGCGCTGTCTGCCACATGGTGCGCAATGGTGGTGAAGGTCTGTCTTTTTGTTGGCAATCCCAGAGCAGTAAGAATGTCCTTGACCCCGACCTGATAGGTTCGAGCAACGGTGCGAAGCCATGACGGTAACGACTCCCCAGGGAGTGGTGTGACCGCTAATGGCCAGGACGGCTCGAGGCGGTCACGCTGAGGCGCTGGAACGACTCGCAGCATTATCTAACGTCACTAGCTGAAGAGTTTTTTCACTAATGGTTTCCTCACCGGAACGGATTGCCCGGTGGCAGGCTCGGTCAACCAGTGCCGCGAGGGAAGCTATATGGCCTTGGGTGCGTTGGGCGATCAGTTCTGCATGATCGGTGAGCATTCCCGGCTTGCGATTGACCAGCAATAGATGGGCCTCAATTGTTGACAACAACTCGACCCAAGCTCTGGCCCCGGCATCGGTGTTCGTCAGAAACGGTGCCACGGTGTGGAGGGTGGTGCGTCTTGCAGTTTGCGCTAGAGATGCCTCTTCTGAAGTGCGGCCCTCGTTGAAGAACGCCTTTTTTGCTAATCCGACACCGGTAAAAATGAACACTACCGGGAGTGCGTTTGCCAGCCACTTCAAATGATCAGAAACCTCAACACCGCTGCGCTGCCGGAAATCAATGAAGTGTAAGTCGTCCACCACAATGGCCCTTGTTTGGCAAGACTCCACAAAGTTCACCGCCAGGTCAGCCAACCGGGCCGAGGTTACCTTGTCAATCGCTGGGTGACCGTAAAATTCAACAATTTTCCGATTTAGTGTCTTCAACGTCATACTCGCCGTCAACGACACGAATGCGATGGGAATGCGCTGGTGGCCGGCTGTCGTTCTTGCTCCGTGGCGGCGAATATCTCTACGGTGCAAACCGCGACCGTACTGGGTGACGATTGTTGTTTTTCCCAAACCAGGAGGCGCATCGATAGCCACTCCGCCCTTGAGCCGGTGACCATCGCGGGCGGAGGAATAGAAAACCTCGTCCATCACCTCGAAAGCACGAAGCAACTGCGGGGTTTTAATCGTCGGAAAATTTACATTCCACACTTGCCGACATTCGTCATAGTCTTCCCGCTCCTCCTCACCCAACTTCCGCAGCTGGGAGGCTGTGAGTAGTTTGACTGGGACACGATCCGCAGCCTCTGCGAAGGCAAACCAGCCTCGTTGATGCGCCAGATTGATCTGGCGTTCGCTGTTATCTTCCAACCATGCAGCCCACTGATTTCCCATCAGTCCAGCGTCTCCATGCCGGCTCCCTCAGGACGGTCTTTGTAATACTCCTCGAAGACCTCTGCTTCGATGTTCTCGATCATTGTTTCCGCATGCACCCGCCGAGTGAGTAAATCAACGACTGCGCCAGGTGCGTGCGGACTCTTCCTCTTACCGTTGCGCTTGGCGGATGTTACTGGGGCGGCAACTAAGGGCTCAGCACGTGCTGCAGTGCGGCGTGCCAAAGTCTTGCTTCGACGATCCAAGACTTCCCCGCGGGACCACTCCAGCAGTAAACGACGCATCTCCGTCTCTGGATCGAACCGCCTATCACCAGAAGAAGCGACTTCCTTGGCGTAAGCGGCCGCCTCAGCGCTCAGCGGTCCGTTAAGGCTCTTAGCATGCTCCCACTCCAAGGAGGAGAACTCTTCCGTATCGGGATCCCGAAAATATACCCAGCGAATGTCATAAGAATCAATGAAGAACGGCCATTTACCTGCCTGAGCGCCCACATATGAAGAGCGCGAACCACGGTACATGTTCACCGCGGAACCGTTATACGTGCGCCCATCGATCTCCACCCCGTAATGATGGATCGCCCTCCACTTCACCTCAAGAAACTCATAACGCAACTCATTTGAGGCAGGGATTCTCAGTACCCCGCCCTTTTGCACACCAATGTCCCACACCTCGGATGGGCTGAATCGCTCAGACGGCAACTCGGGTACTACCAGGCCGGAATGAGGTCTTTGATGATAGTAGTCATTGATCCATTGTCGAATGAGATCCTCTAACTCGCTGACATAGTAGAAACCCTTGAGCTCTACATCCTTCCCTCGCGAATACACATCAGGGCCTTTATAACCGTCGAGGTTCTCCAGCAAAGACTCCCTCAAAGACCGGAAAAACCGTTCCACGGCTGCCTTGTCGGTCGGCTTGCCCGGGATCGCTGGTTGAACATTGATGCCCAGCCTTCCGCAGGCACCCAGCACATGAGCCGACAGATACTGTTTGCCATGATCGACCACGATCGTCTGAGGAACACACGACGGTGCCCATGCAGGTTGTTCCGACGCCCCGGAATCTTTGTCAGACCTGTCATCCTTCTGGAAGGAAATAACCTCAAATAACACGGCAGCGACATCAGCAGACCTCGTCGATACCGGAGATAAGCGCAAACCGGGAACACAACGTGAATAAAGGTCAAGGGCTATCGTCAACTCGACGGAGACCCACCGATGGGTCACCGGTTCCATCGCGAAAACATCCAAAGGAGTGGTATCCAACATCACCACTTCCCCCGGAGCATCAGGGCGAAGCTTGCCGAAGAAACCCTGAGGACGTTCGGCGACCGAGCGCCGATTTTTCGCCGAACCAAACGTATATTTTCCCTTAGCCAATCGTTCAATCCATCGGCAACCAGTCTGATAGGTAGGAATAGGAACCACCCCGACACCATAAGAGTCTTCCAACAACGCCTTGGCCTGCATCAAGATGCGCTTCTTGGACGGAGTGGACTCAAACGTTGCTTCTCGCATCGCCCTCTGGCAAGCACTAACCCACCGCCGATCAACCTTCGCGGAACGCTGGCCCGTAGAACGAGAATCAACTAACCCCGCCAGACCCTGATCACGAAAAACAACCAAACGCCTCCTCAGCGTTCTAGCAGTAGTCCCCAACCTCTCAGCGCCCTCCACCAAAAGAGGCTGCTGAGAGGCTCCTTGGGACACCGCGGAAGAAATTCCAGCCAGAACTTCAACCTCCAGTTCCAAACGAGCTCTCGACTCCTTCGATAACTGAGCCAACTCAACACCCAACATCGGATCTGAGCCCCCGTCGGCTACCTCAGCACCCTCCGAACGCAGCGTCCCAGCATCAAGCATTGAAAGAGACACCCTCCGCACCTGACCAGCACGGTACAAAGTCACCGAGCGAGCATCAAGAGACCCCACCTCCCACAACCCGCCATCAAACCAAACCCAACCACCAACCTCTACAACAACAGCATCATCAGAACCCACGAGATTCTCCTTCAAACAACAAAGAACTACCGGATAAAGGAACCCTCAGATCAACACCCACCTCCCCCCACCACAAACGCTCCAAAACCAGCGACAACGCAGACCGCTCAACCGAAGCAAAAGGTTCCAATGCCCCGGACGCTTCACTCACAGTCAACCCCGCTAAATCCTCGGCACCCACACCGACCAACGGAGGATCAAAAAACAGCCCCGCAGTGCGGTAACGACCGATCAGACGAATATTGCGTAGAATAATCCGCCGCACCCCCGTAAAAACCTGATACTCCCAGCCTTTAGAAGCACAGACCCGGCTAGTCCACTCGAAAATCTCAGCCACCTCGGGCCGGTCGAGCTTGTCTTCTGGCTTCACATCAACAACACGGAAGCGGCCCTCAACGGTTTGCAGAAGAAAATCAGGCACATGCGAACGCATCCGGCCCAGGAACTGGCCCCTCAAACGAAAAGGTTGCGAAGCGATACCAGTAATAGCCGAGTCAAAATCCGCAACCCACAAGAACGACTCCTCCAGGAGGCTCTCATACAGAAGCTGAGTCCGAGTGGTAGCTGACCAAAAAATGCCAGGATAATGACGCTGGCCAACATAACTAGAAGGTCGCCGAACGGGCGACCCACGGAGAATATCCGCCCCAATCACCTCTGCAGCAGACACTCCCACCGCAGTACCGGTCGAATCCCGGTACTCAAACTGAACCACCGAACTAGAAGTCGGCACCATGCTCACAGTCTCCACCCGTGACACCAAATGATTAGATTTGACACGCGTGGCCACTTTAAAGTTACAAAGCACAGATCCAACGCGAACCTACATCAGCGCCTGCCTACCGAAATCCACATGCGTTATCCACACGGTGGAAAACTTACACACATGTAATTCCACACATGTGGATAACGCAGTCGCGGGGTCTAGGGGGATAATCGAGATTTTGCCCACAGAGTTATGCACATTGTGGATAACTTTCATCACAGGCTGTGCATGCCGCTCATGGTTCAGGGGAGCAGGCAGGAGCGCCGCAGCTCAGATGCCGGGTCCCACTGAGTTGGACATCTCGGTGGGACCCGGGCAGCAGAACCCAGTCAGATCCAAGGCTCGGTGTGACCAGGTGCGGAAAGGGTTCAAACCAGGCTCAGGAACAAACGCAGAACTAAGCCTGGGGAAGAATTCGGGCCTGAATCTCGGCAGGCAGGGCCTGCGGCGCGGGCGGACCGATGTATCGCGCGGACGGGCGGATGATCTTCGGATCGTCGCACTGCTCCAGCACATTGGCACACCAGCCCAACACTCGAGCTGCGGCGAAAGTCGGGGTGAAGAGCGCCCGGTCCAGACCTACCAGTTCCATCACTATAGCGGCGTACCACTCCAGGTTTGTATGCAGCTCACGGCCCGGCTTGAGCTGCTCCAGCAGCACCGGAATCCGTTCCTCAACAGCCACCGCGAAGGCCACCCGTGACCCGCCGAAGCCGAGAGCCACTTCCTTCAACAGCGCCGAGCGTGGATCCTCGGTCCGGTAGACCGGATGGCCAAAGCCCATGATCCGCCGCCCGGCCATCACCTGCTCGGTGATCCAGGGGTCGATATTCTCCAGCGAACCGATGGCATCGAGGGTATCCAAGGCGCGGCTGGGCGCACCTCCGTGCAGCGGGCCGGAGAGCGAACCAAGCGCGCCCACCAGGCAGGAGGCCACATCCGCCCCGGTCGAGGCGATCACCCGGGCGGTGAAAGTGGAGGCATTGAAACCGTGGTCGACGGCGGCCACCAGGTAATTACTCAAGGCGCTCACTTCGCGTTTGGGAGCCTCCACACCCGAGAGCATGTAGAGGTAATTCCCCACATAACCTAACTCTGGACGGGAATCCAGCGGGCTCAAACCCTGGCCGAGTCGATGCAGCGTGGAGATGATCCCGGTGACCTTCGCTGCCAGTTTGATGAGTTCTTCGACCCGCTGATCCCGGGACAGATCGTATAAGGGTTTGACGGCGGTAGCGGCACCTTCGAAGGCCAAGGCGGCTCGCAAGCCTGCGAGCAGATCGAGTTGTCCCTGCTCTACGGCTCGGCTCATACCGATGAGCATTTCAAGCAGCGCGGGGGAGAGCGTAGTGTGTCCAGCGATCCGGCCCAGAAAGTCTTCGAGCTGCGCAGGGCTGGGTAACTCGCCAAACATGAGCAGATACCAGACCTCTTCGATGGAAGCTTGTCTGGCTAACTCAAGGGCAGAGTATTGCCGGTAATGATAAAAGCCCTCCTGCCCCCGCACATCGCTCAGCATGGTTTCGGTGACCACAACGTTGCTCAGGCCGCGAGGAACCTCTATCGGAGTGTTGTCTAATCTTGATGCCGTCTGCATAGGGGTATGCAATCACCGATATTGATCGGACAATAATCAATATTGATTGAATCAAGTTGGGTAGTGAGGAAGCCATGACGGAACGACTGAGTACGGCCCAGGCTGCCGCCCGACTAGGCGTCAAAGCTGCCACCCTCTATGCCTACGTATCTCGCGGCTTGATTAGCAGTGAGCGAGCCGTGGATGCCGCCGGTTCCACCTTCGATCCGCTTGAAGTGGAGACCCTGGCCCGCCGTCGCAGATCTGCGGGGGCAGCATCGGAACTCTTGAGTACGCCACTTACCGGGACCCCCTTGATGGTGATGGACTCGCCCATCGCTTTGCTCAGCGAAGACAGCCTTTACTACCGGGGCCTGCCTGCGGTTGAGCTCGCTCAGCAACATCGCTTCGAAAACATTGCCAATTGGTTGTGGTCGGACGCCGAAACCCCCGAGGATGATGCGAAAGAAACCTTATCCTTCGCGGCCCCGGTGGACCTTACTCGGCTAGTGCGAAACGCGCGCCGGCTGCTCGGCCCGGAAGCCCGGGGTGTGGACTACATGCAGCAAGCTTTGCTCATCGCTTCCAGCCACGATCCGCTGAAACGAGATCTGAGCCCGGCGGCCGTGCGCAGCCTGGGCCAGCGGACGATGGCGCTCATGATCGAAGGGCTTCCCGGTGAGAGCCGGAGAGGCGGCGCTATTGCGGCCCAGCTATGGCAGCGGTTAGCCGAACGGGAATCCGAGCCAGCCGACGTCGAACTGCTCAATACCGCATTGATCCTGCTGGTTGATCACGACTTAGCCGCTTCCACCCTGGCCGGCCGGGTGGCGGCGAGTGCCCGGGCGCATCCCTATGCCGCCCTGATGAGCGCGCTCGCGGCCTGCGACTCCGGCCTGCATGGTTCGGCTAGTGTGACCGCCGCGGAACTACTGCGGGCTGTGCTGGCAGGATCCAGCCCGGAGCAAGCGATTTCAGCGCAGTTGGCCAGCAGCAGCACGCCCGGTGCGGGCATCCCCGGCTTCGGGCATCGGATCTATCGCCATCGAGACCCGCGTGCTGCGGTGTTACTCGCCGAGCTACGAAAGAACCCGCACTACCGTGAAGCCTGGCAAGCGGCAGCCGCAGTGACCGCCGTCGTGCATGCCCGAACCGAACAGCCGGTCAATGTCGATCTAGCGATTGCGGTGCTGATGATTGGCGCCGGGATGCCCCTTGATGGTGGCCAGACGCTTTTCGCCCTAGCCCGCACCGCTGGTTGGCTGGCGCACATCATGGATGAATATCTGCAAAGTCCCTTGCGACTGCGCCCCAGAGGGCAATACAGCGGCCCCGCACCGCAGAGTTAGCTGCGCCAGCGAGTGGTCATCAGGAAGCCAACAATGGCAATCCCGAAGCCGATCACGATGTTCCAGGCGCCAATCCCCGGGATGGGCAGCTGATTCGGGGTGGTTGAGGTGATGTAGAAGGTGATGATCCAGAGCAAGCCGATGATCATCAGGCCGAACATTACCGGCTTGTACCAAACGGCATTCGGCTTGACGACCTTGCTGCCGTCCGCATTAGTCGGACGGGCGGGACGACGGCGGGATTTCGACTCGGGCACTGGCTCTCCTTGACGGGCGGGCGGCAAGGCCGAACCACCGAATGGGGTGCGGCCCGGGCAATTGGTATCCTGCTATAACACAGCACGACTACTGCCGGTCCACTTGGTTTCTCGCAGCAATTCTAGCGGTAAATCAGTGAACCGTGCCCGTGGAACTGTGTTTGGCAATATTCAGGAGATAGCAGTGGATAGATCCCCAGGGGAAAACTCGGAGCAGCTCGGCCTTGATGAGCTGGTTCAGTCCGCGCAACGGCGGGACCGTTCCGCACGCTCAAGCCGCTCGGAGCAGCGGGAACGCAAGGGTGTTTTCCGCACCATCGTTCAGGTTTTCGGCGAGTTGCTGATCACCCTCGGCGTTGTTCTGATGCTCTTCGTTGGCTGGGAACTGTGGTGGACCAATATCTCCGCCGATCAGACCCAGCAGCAGGCAGCGCAGCAGTTCGCCCAGCAACTCGGTGGCCCGGTAACTCCCTCTACTACTCCAAAAAACTATGGCGCACCGGTGGTAACCAAGGCACCCGCAGCCGATCTGGATGTTTTCGGCCTGGTCTATATCCCGCGCTTCGGACCGAATTATGCGCCGCGGCCGCTTGTCCAAGGAACTAATCAGCAAGAGCTGGACACCCTGGGGTTGGGCCACTACCCCAGCACGGCGATGCCCGGTGCGGTTGGGAACTTCGCGGTCGCAGGCCACCGGCAGACCCACGGCGCGGTGTTGGATAACATTCACACCCTGGTTCCCGGGGACAAAATCTATGTCCAAACCAAAGACGGTTATTACACCTATGTCTTCCGCAATACCGAGATTGTGCTACCCACTCAGACCAGTGTGCTGTTGCCGGTCCCCACGCTGAAGAACGCCAAGCCTCAAGAACGGATTATGACCATGACGAGTTGTAATCCACGCTTCGGCGCTCAGGAGCGGATTATCGCCTACTCGGTGATGGAGTCCTGGCAGCCACTTAGTGCGGGGCCACCCGCCGCTATTGCGGCCCAAGCCGCAGCGATCGCAAAGAAGGGCTAGAAATGTACGGCTGGATTTTTCGTGTACTGCCCGGCCCGCTCTGGCTCCGGATCATCTTCTCGATCCTGCTGCTCGCGGCCGTTCTCGCCGTTCTGGTGATCTGGGTGTTCCCCTGGCTCTCGCTCTTCAACCCCTTTACCGACTCCACGATTGGCTCCCAGTGAGTACTCGCATTCTGGTTATCGACAACTATGACAGCTTCGTCTACACCCTGGTGGGTTACCTGCGCCAGCTGGGCGCAGAGACCACGGTGGTGCGCAATGATGCCGTGACGCTTGCCGAGGCAACCGAGCTGGCTGCTAACCGCGACGGTGTGCTGCTGTCCCCTGGGCCGGGCAATCCGGCCGAGGCAGGAGTGTGCATCGAACTCATTCGCTGGTGCGCGGAGCACTCCAAGCCCATGTTCGGTGTCTGCCTGGGACACCAAGCCTTGGCAGAAGCCTTCGGGGGCACGGTTAGTCATGCTCCCGAACTGATGCACGGCAAGACCTCCTTGGTGGAGCACGACGGCGGCGCTCCCTTTGATGGCGTGCCCTCACCTTTTACGGCAACTCGTTACCATTCGCTTGCCGCGGTCAGGGAGACAATTCCGGCCGAACTGGAGATCACCGCGCAGACCGCGAGTGGCGTCATCATGGGCTTGGTCCATCGGAGTGCTCCGTTAGTCGGAGTCCAGTTCCACCCCGAGTCCGTGCTCACCGAAGGTGGCTACCGGATGCTGGGTAACTGGCTGGAGTCCCTGGGTATGAGTGGGGCAGCCGAAGCTTCCGCCAAGCTGAGCCCACTCATTCACCACTAACCCCACGCTGACCTGCCTTCCGGGCACTAGGTTTACTAGGACGAGGGGCAGCCGCTCGGCGTGCTGGTTGCTCCCGGACTGGCCGTACAACTCGGTGAGCTGGTGGTTGTGGGGGTAGACGTTGGCTTATCTGGTGCTTTCGCGAGGGTCACGGTCACGGTACTGCCCTGATCGACATCCTTGCCCGATTCCGGGTCCTGACTCGTTGCCTTGCCCGGATCAACCAGGGAGTTATCCTCCTCAACGAAGCTCACCTGGAGGCTCGGGGAAGTCTCCTTCAGCAGCTTGGTGATCTGATCCTTGGTCTTGCCGATCAATTGCGGCATGGTGACCTTGCCGGTGGAGATGTTCAGGTTCACCGTACTGCCCGCGCCGACCTTCTCTCCAATGGCTGGTGAGGTGGAAACCAGTAGTCCTTGCGCGATCGATGGGTCATTGATCATCGTGGTGTTCCCGGGGTTAAGCCCGAGTTGACGCAGTGTGTCTCGGGCGGCGCTCTCGGTCATTTTCGCCAGCGAGGTGGGGATCGTAACGCTGGCAGGTCCCTTGGAGATCTTCACCGTGACCTCGGAATTGATATCGACCGTGCTATCCGCCTCCGGATCGGTGCCTATTGCGACACCGGAAGCCACGGTATCGCTGTTCACCCGTTCGACCTGAGGTTTGAGCTGGACATTGCTAATCGCAATAACAGCGTCCGTTTCGGGCTTACCGGCGACCGAGGGGACCTGCACGGTGGGAGTGGCTGCGGGTTTAGCGGTCATTTGGCTGTACAGGAAGAACCCGCCGCCGCCCAGGACCAGGGCGAGCACCACGAAGAGCGTGATGATCCAAGCCCGACGTTTGCGCCGGGTGGACTTATCGATTTCCCGGTCATCCAGCAAGGCGAGGGGCACCTCATGAGGTTCCTCCTCGACGCTATCGGTGGTGAGGGAACCCCCGCTGAGTACCTTAGCCATGGCCCGGGTTGCCGGTTCCTCGGCTTCCAGAGCAACTACCGCTGGAAGCTTGGTGGGGATTTCGGCGGACAACTGATCGGTGCTGACCTCAGCGGGTTTCGTTGGAGCGAGCTCCACTCCGGCCTTCGCTGCACGTAGTGCGCGCCGGAAGGCTGCGGCGTCCTGGAAACGGTCCTGTCGGTCCTTCTGCAGAGCTCGAGCCAGCACGCTGTCGAGGGCAGGACTTACCTTTGGGTTGAAATGGCTAGGAGCCTCAGCCGCCTCCCGGACATGCTGATAGGCCACCGAAACCGGGCTGTCGCCGATAAAGGGCGGCCTGCCGGTCAGCATTTCGTAGAACAAACAGGCTGCCGAATACAGGTCACTACGGGCGTCTACGGTCTCGCCGCGGGCCTGCTCGGGGGAGAGGTACTGTGCCGTGCCGATCACCGCTTGGGTCTGAGTCATCGTGGCCGAGGAATCGGCAATCGCGCGAGCGATGCCGAAGTCCATCACCTTGACCGCAGAACCCTCTTTGGTCACCATCACATTGGCGGGTTTGATGTCACGGTGCACAATGCCGGCCCGGTGGCTGTACTCCAGGGCGGAGAGTACGCCCAGGGTGTAGTCAATGGCGTGATCGATGCTCAGATCGCCCTGCCGGATTAACTCCCGCAAGGTGGGTCCCTCGACGTACTCCATCACGATATAAGGGACCCGGGTGTGCTCGCTGTCGTGGCCGGTGAGATCGGTGGAAGCGTCTCCGGTGTCGTAAACCGCCACGATAGAGGGGTGGTTCAAGCCGGCCACAGCCTGTGCCTCGCGGCGGAATCTGGCCTGGAACTGAGGGTCCCTGGCCAGGTCGGAGCGCAGCAGCTTAATGGCCACGGTACGGCCAAGCCGAATGTCCTTACCCAGATACACATCGGCCATGCCGCCGCGGCCGAGCAGCCTGTCCAGTTCATAGCGACCATTGAGCACGCGTGGTTCAGTCACTGGGCGGCTCCTTTCTGGTCTTCGGGCTGGGCGCCCGCTGGGCTTGCTGGCTGCAAAGCAGCTGGGGCAGATCGGTCTGAACTCACGGTGTGGGCGTACCGCTAGAGCTGGTGGTGGGTGTTGGTGTGGACTTGGCGTTCACCGTGAAGGTCACGGTTGAGCCCTTGGCAACCTCGGTTCCCGGTACCGGTGAAGTTCCGGAGACGGTGGCGCTCGGATCGCTGGAGGGACCGGCTGGTACCAGGCCCACCTGGGTGAGTGCGGCGCTGTACTGCTGCACCGTCAAGCCCGCGAAGGACGGGATGGTGACCTTTTCCGGCCCGGTGGAGTAGGTGACCGTGATCTCTGAGCCGATCTTCTGCACTCCGGAGGGTGAGATCGCGGTAACCGTACCGGCTGGATTATCCGGATCGGAGACCGGGTTCAATTTGACCCCCATCTTCATCCCGATCAGCTCGTTCTGCACATCCTTGTACTGCTGGCCTAGGAACTGATCCGGCAGGATGGTGACCGTCTCCGGGGCCGAGGTGGTCGGCGTCGAACTCTGGGTGGTCTGGGTGGGTGTGCTGCTCGGTGTTGTGGGCGCCGTGCTGCTCTGGGTGGCGCTAGCGGACGGGCTGCTGGCGGTCGGGGTGGACTTGAACCAGCCGGCTTGACTGGCGATCAGGGCGCCCAGGACAAAGAGCACGAGCACAATAAGCGCTATTAGCGGCCAGGTCCAAGGACTCCGCTTGCGCTGCGCAGGCTGTTCCTCCGCCGTTTCCTCCAGATCGTCCGGCTGCCAATCACGCTCTGCCGCCACAGCCTCTTGCTGACCCACAGCGGGCATAGCGGAGGTTGCCGGGGCGGTGCTTTCGGCCATGATGGGTGCGCCGACCACAGAAGTGGGTGCGGTGCCGCCAACATCCACCGGCGCGGTGATGGGGCCGGTGCTGGACTCGAAAAGCAACATACCGGGTACCGCAGCGTGTGCGGTTTGGATGTCACCATTACGGATCGCCTCGGCCGCCTCGGCCAGCTTGGTGGCATTGGCCGGACGATTTACCGGGTCCTTAGCGAGCATGGACATTAGTAACGCGCGCACCGGAGTCGGCAGGCTTTCGGGCAGTGGTGGCGGAGCGTCGTTGACCTGAGCCAGGGCGATGGCGATCTGTGATTCGCCGGAGAAGGGGCGGTGACCGGTGAGGCATTCGTAGCCGATGATGCCGAGCGAGTAAATATCGCTGGATCCGGTGGCCGATTGGCCGGTGGCCTGCTCGGGTGCCAAATACTGGGCGGTACCCATCACCTGGCCGGTCTGGGTAAGTGGGACCTGATCGGCGAGCCGGGCAATGCCGAAATCGGTGATCTTGACCCGGTCTTCCGGTGTGATCAGCAGATTCCCCGGTTTGATATCCCGGTGCACCAATCCTTGAGCGTGAGCCGCCGCCAGAGCCTGTGCAGTTTGCGAGATGATGCTGAGGGTGCGGTCCGGGGAGAGAACGTGCTCCTGCTCGATGATGGCCGAAAGCGGGTCACCGGGCACCAGCTCCATCACCAGATAGGCCGAACCTGCCTCTTCGCCATAGTCGAAGACATTGGCGATGCCGACATGGTTGAGCAGAGCGGTGTGCCGTGCCTCCGCTCGGAAACGCTGGAGGAATCCCGGATCTCCGGTGTACTCCTCCTTCAGGATCTTAATGGCCACGGTGCGGCCTAATAACTGATCCTGGGCGCGCCAAACTTCGCCCATCCCACCGATCGCTATTCGCGATGTGAGATGGAACCTACCGCCTAAGGTGATGCCAGAAGTAGGTCTCACTTATTCAACACCGCCTGGAAGAGTTTGCTTGCGTTTGGACTGGTCAAGGTATTGCTGGTCAGGATGTCTTGGCCCTGAACCATGATGGTCACAACTACTTGTGGATCGTTCGCCGGCGCGAAGCCGGTGAACCACGAGTTCTTCGAGGAAACCGGCGTATCGGTCACCGTTTCGGCGGTGCCGGTTTTGCCGGCCACTTTGATTCCTGGGACGGCGGCGCCACTGGCAATACCGTTATCCACTACGCCGGTCATCCACTCGGTGAGCTGCTTGGCGATTTCCGGGGTGGTTGACTGCCGCAGCACCTCGGGTTTGAAGTCGAAAGCAGAGACCGGCTTTAGATCAGGAGTGCGCACTCCTTTGATGATATTCGGTTTCATCTGGGTTCCACCGTTGGCAATGGCCGCGGTCATCATGGCGACTTCCAAGGGGGTGGCTTGGACGTCCTGCTGACCCACCGAACTACGAGCCAATTCGGCAGCTCCCAGCGGGCTGCCGTCGCCGCCGGGGAAGACGCTGGTCTGCACCTTGGTCTTATTGTTCTCAATCATCAAATTGGGGTCGTTGAAACCAAATTTAGTGGCCTGATCCGTGATCGCTTGCTCGCCCAGTTTGAGTGCAATCCCGGCGAAGGGGGTGTTGCAGGACTGTTCCAGGGCGAAAGCGAAATCCGCCTGGCTACGCGCCGAGCAACCGCCGCTGACGTAGTTGGGCAAGCCCAGCGGGTCTCCAGGAATGGACAGTACCTGGGGATTCGGCATTACCGAGTCCTTGTTGTACTTCCCCGAGGCCAGCGCGGCTGCGGTATCTACCAGCTTGAAAACCGAGCCTGGTGAATAGCGTTGCGCGTAGGCGCTACTGCCGTACATATTGATTCCGGTCTGTTTGGTCAGCTTGGCGAAGTTCTGATCCACCTGGGTCAGATTATGGCTGGCCATCAGGTTGGTGTCATAGCTCGGAGTGGAGACCATGGCGATGATTTCTCCGGTCTTAGGGTTCATCACCACGATGGAACCGGTCACCCCGTTGGGAATCATGCTGGCGGCCAGCTTCTGAATCTTCGAATTAATGGTCAGTTCCACCGCTGATCCCTTTGGCTGGCTGCCGGTGAGGATCTGCGCAATCTGGTCGTAGAACAGCTCCGGAGCCTGCCCGGTTAGCTGCTCATCCATGGATTTCTCGATCCCGGAGGCGCCATATTGACTCGAGTAGAAACCGGTCAGCCCGGCGTAGACGGTGGGATCGATGTACTGCCGGACGAACTTACAGGAGTCCGAAGAGGGAGTTGGCACCGATTGTGCAATGGCTTGGCCATCGACCAGGATGGCGCCTCGCTCATTGCAGTAGGTCTGTTCCAGGCTGCGACTGTTCCAGGCATTGCCTCGTAGGTCATCGACAGCGAAAAATTGGACATAGGTTACCGCGCCAAGTATCAGAGCGAAAAGGACGACGGCGACCACCCAGGAAGAGCGAATAGCTTGGTTCATTGCGTGCTCACCGCCTCCACGGGATCTTTAGTAATACTGATCGTTTGGTTCTTCGACGTTCCCGAATCCGGTTGTGGACTATCGGGAAGCGGGGTGGTGGAAATGGGGCGCCTGGCTGCGTCGGAGATCAGCAGGAGCAGCGCCACAATGATCCAGTTGGCGAGCAGCGAGGAGCCGCCAGCTGCCAGGAAGGGAGTGGTTAGGCCGGTCAACGGAATCAGCCGAGTGACGCCGCCGATCACCACGAAGCATTGCAAGCCAATGGCGAAGGAAAGTCCGCAGGCCAGCAGTTTGCCGAAGGCGTCTCTGGTGCCTAGGGCGGCTCGGAAGCCCCGAGTGACCAGCAGCAGGTAAAGCATCACGATGGCGAGGAGCCCGATCAGGCCAAGTTCTTCGCCGAAGGAGGCGATAATCATATCCGAGTTAGCGAAGGGCACTAACTGAGGTTTTCCCTGCCCTAATCCGGTGCCAAAAAGGCCGCCACTGGCCATGCCGAACAGTCCTTGTACGATTTGCGCACTACCACCAGGGACCCGGTTATAGACTTCCGGATCGAAAGCATTGAGCCAGGAGTCGATCCGCAAGGCAACATGGTCGAAGACCTTCGCCGCTAACAATCCGCCGACAGCTACCAACAGCACGCCGATGATTACCCAGCTGATCCTGCTGGTGGCCACATAAATCATGGTGATGAAGAGACCGAAGAAAAGCACGGAAGAGCCGATATCTCGCTGGAAGACAAGCACACCCACACTGGCTAGCCAGGCGACGATCATGGGCCCGAGGTCCCGGGCTCGGGGGAGTTGTAAGCGGCCAATTTTCTTGCCCGCTAACAAGATCAAGTCTCGGTTCGAGGACAGGTAGCCGGCAAAGAAGATGGCCAGGGTAATCTTGGCGATTTCCCCGGGTTGGAAGGTTGCCGGGCCCAATTTGATCCAGACCCGTGCGCCGTTGACATCGCCTGCGCTGATACCTGGAATAAGCGGCAGCAATAGAAGCAGCACGCTGACCGCGAGCGAAATATAGGTGAATCGTCGCAGCACCTTGTGATCTCGGAGGAACCAAATCACCACAATGGCTACGATGACGGCTACCGAGGTCCACAGCCATTGCCTTTCACCGGCGTTATCCCCGGTGGCGATATCCAAGCGGTGAATCATCGCCAAGCCCATGCCGTTCAGGGCTATCACGATCGGTAATATTACCGGATCGGCATACTTTGCCCTGATTCGCAGCACGATATGCATCCCAAGCCCGAGGACCGTCAAAATAAGGGCTTGGACGTAAAAGTCGGAGTCCAGCGGGATGCCTAGATTTATGTCGACCAAGGCATATGCACCTATGGCGGCGATCAAGGCGAAGATCAGCAAAACCAGCTCGGTGTTCCGGCGTGGTTTAGGAACGGTCAATACCTGACTCATGGCTGACCCCCTTTACAGGCTGCGGTCTTGCTGGCGCTAGGACTAGCCTTGGCGGTAGCGCTGACAGTGGATCGAGGGCTTGATGAGACACTCGGGCAGCTGCTGGGGCTTTTAGTGCTCGTCGCCTTGCCGGAGCTCTGCGTGCTACTAGAGCTAGGCGAGCTGCTGGGGCTTGGTGACTGACCGTTATTTGGGGGGCTGACGATGCCCAACTGTAGATCCTTCACGATCTGATTGGCATCCACCAAGGTGGCTGCCGGTACGGTCTGGCCTAGTCGTTGCCGGGAGAATTCCGGCAGCGAATCAACGGTCACCGAGGTTTCGGTATAAACATGGGAGAGCTGAATGGGGCCGAGGGACTGCGAGATGCCATTGAAAATGGCGACCTTGCCATTGTATTCGCCGACATAGTATCGAGTTTGGGTCCAGGTGTAACCGAACCAGGCTCCGCCAGCGATTACCACAATAGCGAGGAAGCCTGCCACCAGGCTGAACCAACGGCGACGACGGGCGGGCTCGGAGATGAGTAGCTCTTCATCATCGGCCGAATCGGGCTTATGGGTTAGCATGGCGGCGGCGCGATGTGAGGTGGACCGACCGGCGACTAGCGGTATCTTGCCCTCTGCTGCAGCAGTAATGGCTGCGCCAACCAGTTCATGAGGGCGGTGTGCTAGATCCTCACGCACTACGTCCGCAGTGATGTGCGCCCCGAGCGGTTGTCCGTCGAGGCCCGCTAGAGTCTTTTGCTCCTCAACGAGATTCTCGTCCGCGGAGTCCTCCGAACCGTCCGAGTCCTCCCCGAGTTCCTCTTCCTCGGAATCGTCCTGATCGAGCTCAGGATCCGCCTCTTGTGACTCTAGGTCTTGTGGGACAGCTAGCCGGGGCACGGAGTCTTGAACCGCCGTCGTACTTTGGGCGTTTACCGGAGCTGGGATCACCTCTAGCTGATCGGTGCGCAGATCCTCTGCCCGAGCCTCGATTACCTCGGCTACCACCACGGTGACGTTATCGGGTGAACCGGCGGCCAAGGTCAATTCGATCAGTTTCTCTGCACAGGCATCCAGTGCCGCCGTTTGGCGGAAGACCTGCTCCACCACGGGGAGGTCAACAAAGTTCAAACCGTCGGAGCAGAGTAGCCAGCGTTCCCCGGGGGTGGCCTCGAAGCTGGTGAGGTCCAGCTCGGGAGAGGCATCGACATCACCCAAAACGCGCATCAGCACATTTTTATGCGGATGGGTTTCGGCTTCTTCCGGGGTGAGCCTGCCCTCGTCAATAAGTCGCTGCACGAAGGTGTGATCCGTGCTGATCTGTTCGAACACGCCGTTCTTGAGCCGGTAGGCACGGGAATCGCCGATATGAGCGAATTCCAGTTTGCCTTCGGAGAGCAGCAGCGCCGTCACGGTGGTGCCCATGCCGGTCAATTTCGGATTGACGTGCACCATCTCGGAGAGCAGCGAGTTGGCGGTTTGAATCTCGTCCGCCAGGACGGTTCCCGCATCGCCGTGATAGCCATCGCGATCCAGATGAATCAAATCTAAAACCGTGGATGCGCTGGCAACGTCGCCGCCAGCGTGCCCACCCATGCCATCGGCAACCACCGCCAGGTACTGCCCCGCATAGGCGGAGTCATCGTTCTTGGCGCGGATTTTACCCACGTCAGAACGGGCTGCGTAGCGCAGGATCAAATGATCGGCCATCATGGCCTCAATTCGATGACCGTCTTACCGATCCGGACGGGGACGCCGATTTCGACCGGCAAAGAACGAGTGAGCTGCTGATCAGCCAAATAGGTGCCGTTGGTGGAACCGAGATCCTCAATGAACCATCGGCTACCCTGCGGGAACAGTCTGGCATGCCGACCGGAGGCGTAGTCATCCTCTAAGACCAGGGTGGATTCCTGAGCACGGCCCAGCAGAATCGGGCTGTTGCCCAACTCAATAACCTGCCCACTCAAGGGGCCTTCGGTGACGACTAAGCGATGCGCCTGCTGACGTGCCGGGGGCTCTACCGCGAGCTCGGGATGTTTCCGGGCCTGCCGGGCGGTTGGAGTGCCGGTACGGATTTTGCGGCCGATCACCAGATCGCGGCGCATCGCCGTGACGATGCTGAAAATCAAGATCCAGAGCAGCAACAGGAATCCAAAGCGCAGGACGGTCAGCGTCAGAGTGCTTGTTTCGATCATCCGCGACCACTTCGATTGTTCTTCACCGGCAGGAGCCGGAAGGTCATCTTGGTGCGGCCTATCGAAATCACCGAACCGTCGCTCAGTTCAGTGCTGCCATTCACCCGGTTGCCGTTGACGAAACTGCCATTGGTTGAACCGAGGTCCACAGCGGTGGCTCTCCCATCGGCGGTTCGGATCTCCAAGTGCTGACGGGAGACGCCGGTATCGTCTACCAGAATGTCCGCCTCCGAGGAGCGCCCGAGCACGATCGACGAGGCATTCAGTGAGTAGCGCTGCCCATCGATGTCTAGGACGGCCTGTAGCTTTTCCGCTGCCCTTTGGGGTGCCGCTGGCCGCACCACGGGCGCAGCCGGTCGATTTGGTGTCCTCAGCGGAGCCTGGCCAGGATAGCTGGGCTGCGCCTGCTGTGCCTGTTGCTGAGCCTGGCCGTTGGCCTTTTCAGTGCTGGAGATGATCTCGAAGTGACCGGCCTTGAGTTCGGCGTCCTGCGTGAAGGACACCCGCACCGGGCCTTGCAGGGTGTATCCCTGGGAACGGGCGTGCCGAATCACCACATCGCAAAGCTCCTCGGCGAGTGCCACTCCCCAGGAGCGGGCGCGTTCAAAATCGGGCTCGCTGAGCCGGGTATCGAAGACATTGGGGGCCAGGGTTCGACCGGCCGAAAGAGTCATGGCCTTGTCATCGATTTCGCGGCGCAGGGCGCTCGCGATCTCCACAGGTTGAACCTGAGATTTGGAGCCGCGAGTGAAAGCGCCACGGACGGCTTTTTCTAAACCACGCTCCACATTGTCGAGTATTCCCACGGGCACCTCCTCTGCTCTTGCGGCCTCTAGGGCGTTGTCTGGAGAGCGGCCTGCCGAGGCCTCCGCTCAACTACTTATCGCCTAGATACTACTTGGTGCGGCTGTTAAAGACCTTAAAGAAGGACTGAATAAGGACTGAGTAGCGGGCACGATGAGGCGTTTGACGCTTCGTTTAGCCCCGGCAAATCAGCGATTTCCTGGGGGTAGCTGGCCGCCCGTTTAGGCGTATTGGACAATTTTCGGCTATGCTTATTTTCGCTGTGATTCCGGTTGAGGTTGTTTCAGACTTCACAGATCGGGATTGACACTTTGCGCGAGTGGCGGAACGGCAGACGCGCTGGCTTCAGGTGCCAGTATCCGAAAGGGTGTGGGGGTTCAAATCCCCCCTCGCGCACAGTTAGAGCCCCGGTCTACGGACCGGGGCTCTTTTCTTTGGCCGCTTTCCTTCTCAGCTCCCTTCGCTAGCCGGAGCCTTTGCCGCTCAGCGAGTGGATAGCCGGTAGCGTGCCAATCGGCGCCCCGGTTGCCGGGAGCTGGCAATGACCTCCGGGACGGTGAGAACCTTCCGGGGACTCATCCATCCCTGCGAGGGCTTATGCAGGGCGTATCCACCCCCGATGGTGATGGCAGCGTGCTGTACCAGCCCCTCGGGTGAACGCCAGACCAGCACGGTGCCCGGAACCTCATCGGCCCCTCCGGGAACCGTGAATTCTTGTAGCCAGTCCTCAAAGGGCTGTTGTAGCATCCATACTTCCGCTGCCCCGGGCACTCCGGCTGCCGCCATCACGGTTGCAAAGCAATTCGGTCCGCTCAGCAGGGGGAAGGTTCCAGCCAAACTCCGAGCTTGCGGTAACACGGCCTGGGCCGCTTCCCAAAGCCGTTCCGGGACTTCCGAGTGCCTACTGGGACGCCGTCCATCCCGGAGGTATGCATCGAGTACAGGCTCCTCATGCCCTTTCAATAAGGATTGCCACCAGACAAAACGGTGTCCGTCGCCTTGTTGGGTAGCTTCTGATCGAATATCGTGCGGAGAGCTCCGAACGGTGGGCGTCAGCCCACGCTCCAAGTGAATCTGGCCTCTTATTAGCTTGGATCTGGTGGTGCGACTCAGTCCGTTGAACTCTTCCTCGCCCAGAAGGATGCAGACAAAGCCCACGGGAACCTGGTAGATCTCGAAAGTGTCCCGGACCTCCGCGGGAAGTTCGCCCGCCAACTGTTCTACGCCGATGGCTTCCGCTTGGTCCATAGAGACCAGGAACGGCTGCCGCGCTGGGGCGAACCAGCTAACTTGATGCGCCAGCAGTGCTTCGTCGATCTCAATGCCGAGGGTAAACACCGATTAGACCTTTCCTGGCGTCGCCGGTTTACCGGAGGTCGCCGTATATTGACCGGTTCCACGGGGAATCCTCCTTGTCCGAAGCGCTGTCCCGAGCATAATCGACGACTCGGTCTACGCGGCGATGACTGCAAGGATTCGGGCTTTTCGGGCACGACCTCGGTGGGTACCTACCTCACGTCAATGGCACGGGCGGCTTCTAGCCGAAGCTGGAAGCCGCCCGTGTTTCAGAGCTTAGTGGAGCCCTACCGTGGGCCTGTCGGTGGAGTTAGATCCGCGACTTAATATCGGCCGCATAGGTGGTCACTCGGGTGTACACGCCCGGATAGCCGGCAAGCGCGCAGCCATTGCCCCAGGAAACGATGCCGACCAGGCGACCATTAATAATCAGCGGGCCACCGGAATCACCCTGGCAGGAATCCTTACCGCCCTGGGCGAGACCAGCGCAGACCATCGAATTAGCATCGAAGTTGGAGCCATAGGCGGAGGAGCAGCTTGAATTGCTGCTGATCGGCACGGTGACCTTGCGCAGGACGTTCTGGTAGGTGCCATTGCCGGTGGTGTCACCCCAGCCGAGCACGGTGGAATTTGTACCCGCCGCATAGACGGCAGGATTGGTCTCCAGGGTTGCTACCGGTCCGCTGAAGGCGGTGCTCAGGGTCAGGATGGCGTAGTCGCCCTTCCCAGTGCTGGCATAGCCCGGATTGGACCAAATGCTGCTGACCGAAGAGGTCTTCGGACCGCCGGTGCGATTTGCACTACCGCCGTTGACTTTGAAATAGCTCGGGGACTTTCCGGAGACGCAGTGTGCGGCGGTTAGTACCTTGGTTGGGGCGACCAGGGTGCCGCCGCACCAATTTCCGCCGCTGGAAGTGTTGACGGCAACGATAGGTGCAAAGTCGCTGATGCTGGCGGTAGTTCCGCCGATGATTTTCGTGGTCGAGCCGCCGCCGCTGACCGGGGCGGAGTTGGCAGTGGCGCCTCCGGCGAAGAGCAAGCCGAGGAGGGCCATTCCGAGCATCGTTGCTTTGGCAGTCTTACGCATTATTGCCTCTCTTGTTGATGTGTCCCCCATCAACAAGTGATTGCGCTCACAGAAATTCTATAGCAGATTCATAGCTTTTGTCTTGGTTCGAAGCAGAATCTTTTTCCGCCCGCAGCATCCTTTCGCAGAGTCGGTGCAGCGAAGAACGCTCTCTCGTGTTCCGCCGAGCGTTGGAAGGCGCCCAGCATCCTTAGTCGCTCGGAGGCGTTGGCCGCCGCGGCCGTCCTAGTGACAATCCCAATGGCTTGCTCACTGGCCTCAGCGAACTCCGGATCGGCATAAGTCTCCAGCCAACTCCGATAGGGATGCTCGGGATGAGATCCCTGCTGGAGACGGGTTCCGATGTCCTGATAGAGCCAGAAACAGGGCAGCAGGGCAGCAACCAAAACAGAGTAACTCTCCCCGGCAGCGTGCAAATGATTCAAGTATTCAGTCGTGCTGCGGCTTGCTTCGGTCTGAAACATGGTGCCAGCGGGAATCCAGCTCTGATGCAAAACTAACTCCGCCTCAATGGCTCCGGCGGCGCTCGCGGCCCAGAACGCTTGCTCCTCGGGGCTGGGTGCCAATTGACTAGCCAATGCCAGCGCTCGAGCATAATCACGTAGATAGAGTGCGTCCTGGGCCAGGTACCAAAGGAAGTCCTCACGACTCAACGAGCCATCGCCGAGTTGCCGGACGAAAGCTAGGGCATCAGTTTCGGCGCGAATTCCGGCAATCTGCTGCCACCAATCCTCGCGAAGCTGCTCCGGGGAGGGGCTGGTCTCAGTTCCGCCGCGTGCCCAGAGCCCGGCAAAGTGGCTGATCGGGCCGTGTCCCTGGCCGACGTCGAGCGCGGCTCCGTGCTGAATGCTCTCGGTTAGCCAACGCTTGGAATGTTCGACGGCGAGCGGCCAGTCCTCGCCGAGGGCACGGCGAGTGGCTAGCGCGGAGGAGAGTGAACAGCCGGTTCCGTGGGTGTTATTGGTGATGATCCGGCGAGCCGGGAACTCCAATACCCGGCCGCCGCCCAAGAGGGCATCCGGAGCCAATTCGCCCTCCAGATGGCCACCCTTGGCAAGCACCAGTAGGGAGAAACGGTTTGCCACCCGTTCGGCCTGACGCAGCGCTTCGGCCCAGCTTTGCGCGGGTGGTTCTTCGGTTAGGATGGCCAGCTCGGGCAGGTTGGGGGTCACTAGTTGTGCCCGGCTGATTAAGTCGCGAAGCGCCTGCTCGGCATCCGGATCGAGTAACCGGTCGCCACTGGTCGCCACCATCACCGGATCCAGCACGACAATGGCTGGGCGCACCCGATCCAACCACTGGATCACCGTATCGATGACTTGAGCGCTGCCCAACATGCCAATTTTGACCGCGTCTATTTCTACGTCGTCGCTCACCGCGGCGAGCTGCTCGGCTAGGAAGGTCACCGGTGGCAGATGAACCGACCGCACACCCTTGGTATTTTGTGCCACCAAGGCGGTGACCACTGCCATCCCATAGCCACCATTGGCCGCAATGCTCTTCAGATCGGCTTGGATTCCGGCGCCGCCGCTCGGATCGGTGCCCGCAATACTCAGTACCCGGGGGATGCTCATAGCGCCTCCTGCCAGGCGAGGGAAAGCGCCTGGGCGGCACGTCGGGGATCTTCGGCCGAGCAGATCGCCGAGACGACGGCGGCTCCGGCCGCCCCAGCCACCCGCAGACCGGGCAGGTCGGCCACGCCGATTCCACCAATCGCGACGGCGGGCAGCGTGCAGTGCCGGAGCAACTCACGGAATCCGTCCAAGCCGAGTGCGGGTGGGGCATCGTCCTTGGTCTTGGTTGGGTTCAGTGCGCCGATGCCCAGGTAATCGATGCGGGCCGGACTGTTGGCCGCGCGTTCCAATTGCTCCGGGGTGGCGGCGCTCAGGCCCAGCAGGGCGTCCTGGCCGATCAGCTTGCGCACCGCCTCGACCGGTAGGTCGGATTGGCCGATATGTACCCCATCCAGCTTGGTGCCTGAGTCACGTGCAGCCAGGAAAACGTCGATCCGGTCGTTGACCAGCAAGGTCACCGATACCGGTAGCACGGCCGAGATCTGCTGCACCGTGAGCAGGAATTCTTTTGCCGAGGCGTTTTTCTCGCGGATCTGCACCGTGCTTACGCCACCGGCGACCGCTTGTTGAACCACATCGGTGAGCTGGTGTCCCGCTTGGGCAGCCAAGGCCGAGTCGGTGACTAGATAAAGGGACAGGTCCGGGCTCATCGACTCACCTGTTCTACGCAGATGTGGGCTCTGCTGCCAAGTGTTTCCGCATCGAGGTGGTGCAGCGCATCCAGAAAGGCCACCGCGAAACTTCCTGGCCCGGCGCTGCGCTCGGCCGCCAGCTCGGCCGCCACTGTATATACGGTGACCGCAGCCACGGTATTCGCTAGTTGATCGGCACCGAGCGAGGCGAAGGCTGCCATCACGGCACCTAGCGCGCAACCACCACCGGTGACTTGGGTGAGAAGAACCGTGCCATTGGCTATCCGCACTTGCTCGTGGCGGTCCATCACGACGTCGACCGCTCCGGAAATGGCTACCACCTGTGCGTTCGCGGTAAGGGACAGTGCGGCGGGCAGAGCGGAATCCACCTGGTCAGCAGAATCGACGCCACGGCCACCGGAGCCCTCACCGGAGAGGGCCATGATTTCAGAGGCATTGCCCCGGATTATTGTCGGACCGAGATCCCGTAATTTTTTAGCTAAGGGGGTGCGGATCGGCAGTGAGCCGATCGCAACCGGGTCTAGCACCCAGGGCGTGGTGCCGGAGGCCGCCGTTGCCGCTTCGAGCATCGCTTGGCGGTGTTCGCTATTCGGAGTTCCGAGGTTGATCAGTAACCCGGAGGTGATCTGGGTGAAGGGCCCAGCCTCTCCGGGGATGTCCACCATGGCGGGGGCTGCGCCGAGGGCCAACAGCACATTGGCGGTGAAATTCACCACCACGCTGTTGGTGATGCATTGGACAAGCGGGGTGCGGCTGCGGAGTTCCCGTAGTGCTTGTTGAGTAAAAGAAATAAGGTCTTCTGGCGTGCGCGTCATGCGCGACATCCCTTCGCTAGTGCTAACTAGATCAGGTTCGACGGGTGTTTTCTCAGCCCAAGGGGCACCCCGTGTCACGTGGTTATTACCACCCTAGCGCACCTTCCAAGACCCTCTTAAAAGCGGTCGGGGTTGCTTCTAAGAGTCCAATGACTCTTAGAAGCAACCCCGACCGGAGCCTGGATTCAGGCAGATTACTGCTGTGCGCCAGTGATGTTGACTACCCAGGCAATGCCGAACTTATCGGTGAGCATCCCGAAGGTGTCGCCCCAGGGTGCTGCCTCCAGGGGCATGGACACGGCGGCACCGTCGGAAAGCTTCTCCCAGTAGCCACGCAGCTCGGCTTCGTCCTCGCTGGGGCTGCTGAGCGAAACCGAGAAGTTATTGCCGGTCTTGAATTCGCCCATGTGCGCGGGGGTGTCCGAGGCCATCAGGGTGAATCCGCTGGAGGTTTCCAGCTGCGAGTGCATCACGAGGTCGGCCTCGGAAGCCTCGACGGGAGCCTGGAAATCACTGAAGGTGCTGGAGGTCAATTCGCCGCCAAAAACGGACTGGTAGAACTCCATGGCAGGCTTGGCGGTGTCCTTGAAGCTTAGGTAGGGGTTAAGACGTGCGGTCATAATGAATACCTCCGGTAAACGAGTAGATGCTCAGATCGTACAACGCGGTGGAACCCTCCGTCATCCGACCTTGGACAGTTGTCTAGAAGGTTGTCTAAAAGGAAGGGAGAGATTTGCCGGGAAGCCTCGCCTTAGGGGCGTTCGCTGCGTGATTTGAGGCCTAAAATCATTGCTTCGAGTCCAAGCTCAAAAGCTGGATTCGCGGAGTAGCGGCCATAGATTTTCTCCCGTGCGGAGACCGCTTCGGCAAAGGAAGGGGCCTGTGGCGCCAGGTGCCCGCAGTCGAAGATATTCTCTGGAGCTGTCACATCGAAGGCTGAGCCATAAATGAAGGACTCCAGTGCGACGACGGCGTTCACCACTTCCGCTTCCGGCCAGGCTGCCCGGCGGAAGCCGGCGGCCACCGCCTCATAGATTCGCAAGGTCTGCGGGGAGTCGGTGATCGGTTGGATGGCGATCAGCGGGATCAATGGAGTGTGATGGGCGAAGACATCCCGGTAGGAATGTGCCCAGTTGCGGACCGAAACGTCCCAGGGCTCGCTTTCGAAACTGCTCACATCAACCAGGGACATTAGGTGGTCCTGGACCAGAATGAGCAGATCCTGTTTGGAGCGCACATGGTTGTAGAGCGCGGAGGGGGCAACATTTAGGCGTCGGGCAAGCGCGGACATGGTCAGTCCCTGGTACCCCTCTTGGCGTACCAGCTTGAGCGCTGCCTGGGTGATTCGTCCTCGTTCGAGGACTGCTTTGACCGGTCTTCCCACACGCCGTTTGGGCAGTTCCTCCAGCCCTGCGGCCGATTCCGTCATTTTCTTCCCTTCACGGCGATGCTCGGTAATCGATTATTGCATCGAAAAATTACCCCTTGTCCTTTGCTGTTCGGTCACGTAGGATTCGGAACAAATGAATCAGATTCATTTTATGAGTCTTCTCACATCTTCTGCATACCTGAAGGGTAGCCATGAGCACACTGACAAGAGATGTCATCATCGTCGGCGCTGGACCGTCCGGTCTAAGCGCGGCTCGGCAATTGAAAAAAGCCGGCCTAAGCGTTGCGGTGCTCGAAGCTCGGGACCGGGTCGGCGGCCGCACCTGGACCAACACCATTGACGGTGCGGTCTTGGAAATCGGTGGTCAGTGGGTTTCCCCCGACCAGACCGGACTGATCGGCCTACTCGAAGAACTCGGCCTGGACACCTTCAGCCGTTACCGCGAAGGCGAGTCCGTCTACCTCGCTCCGGACGGGAAGCGCACCCGCTACACCGGCGAGATGTTCCCAGCCTCCGAACACACGGTGGCCGAGATGGAACGGCTCACCGTGATCCTGGACGAGCTGGCCGCGCAGATCGGCGCGGAAGAACCTTGGGCACATCCGCTGGCGCGAGAGCTGGACACCATCTCCTTCCACCACTGGCTCCGCCAGCAGTCCGATGACGAGGAAGCCTGCAATAACATCGGCCTGTTCATTGCCGGTGGCATGCTGACTAAACCCGCGCACGCCTTTTCCGTTCTGCAGGCCGTGCTGATGGCAGCCTCCGCCGGGTCCTTCAGCAATCTGGTTGATGACGGATTTATCCTGGATAAGCGGGTAATCGGTGGCATGCAGCAGGTTTCAGAAAAGATGGCGGCCGAACTGGGCGACGATGTGCTGCTGAACGCGCCGGTGCGCACCATTCGCTGGAGCGAGGATTCGGTGCTGGTCGAGGCCGACGGCGTATCGGTCACCGGGCGCAAGGTAGTGATGGCGGTTCCGCCGAATCTGTACTCCCGGGTCTCCTTCGATCCGCCGCTGCCACGCCGCCAGCATCAGATGCATCAGCACCAATCGCTTGGCCTAGTGATCAAAGTGCATGCCGTCTACAAGACCCCCTTCTGGCGCGAAGATGGCCTCTCCGGGACCGGCTTCGGCGCGGCGGAGATCGTGCAGGAAGTGTACGACAACACCAATTACCAGGACGCTCGTGGCACCTTGGTCGGTTTCGTCTCCGACGAGAAGGCCGACATGGTATTCGCGCTCAGCGCGCAAGAGCGTAAGGCCGCAATCCTCGAATCCCTGGCCAGCTACCTTGGACCGCAGGCGGCGAACCCAGAGGTGTACTACGAATCCGATTGGGGCTCCGAGGAATGGACCCGCGGAGCCTATGCCGCGAGTTACGACCTGGGTGGTCTGCACCGCTACGGCGCGGATCAGCGCACCCCGGTGGGGCCAATCCATTGGTCCTCATCGGACCTGGCAGCCGAGGGTTACCAGCATGTGGACGGAGCGGTCCGGATGGGGCAAGCTACCGCCGCGGTGATTGCCGCCAAACTCAAAGTTCGCAACTGAGATGCGTTACGTCGTCGGCTATTCCGCCAATCTGCGCGGTCGCGAGGCACTCAGCTTGGCCATCGCCTTGGCCAGGCGGCAGGATGCTGAACTAGACCTGGTTCTGGTGCTTCCGGAGGAATCGCCCTTCAACGCTGCCTACCCACCCAGCTCCGGCTTTGATGCGACCCTGGAAAAACAGGCTCAATCCTGGCTGGATGAAGCCTTGAAGTCTGTTCCGGCAGATATTGTGGCTCGCGGTCACCTGCGCGCCGCAGAATCTGAACCCGAGGCGTTGAATGCCGCTGTCGAAGAGTTTCAGGCTGCTCTGTTGGTGGTGGGAGCCGCTAATCAGGGGCTGTTCAAGCGTTTCACGGTGGGCAGCACGGTAAGTGCGCTGCTGCACTCGGCGAGTGTTCCGGTGGCCCTGGCCCCCGGTGGTTACCAGAACCTCGACCCGATCACCCGGCTCAGCTGTGGAGTTGGCACCAGGCCTGGTGCCAACGAGGTGCTGAGCCTGGCCCTCGATACCGCGGCCAGGCGGGCGCTACCGTTGCGGCTAATCTCGCTTTTGGCTCTCGATCAGGACCCTGCCGAAAGTTCGGCGAGCAATGTCCAGTCAGCGGCCCGGGCCTACCTGCAAGACAAGCTCGACGGCGAACTAGCCTCCCGCTCGGACTCTTCGGCTCTGCAGGTGGTCATCGAGGTGGCACAGGGCCGCAGCATCGAACAAGCAGTGGACACCCTGGACTGGCAGCCCGGGGAAGTCTTGCTGATCGGCTCTAGCCGATTGGCTCGAGCGCATTCGCTGTTCCTGGGTGGCACGGCGCAAAGCATTCTACGTGCGCTGCCGGTACCCATGATCGTGCTTCCGCGTGGTCAGAATCCATCAGAATCAACTAGAGGGTGATATGAGCGAGACGAAGGCGTCTTCAGCCCAGGGCACAGCGGATGAGCCGAGCGGTCTGAGCGAAAAAGGTTTGAAAGCCGGCTCGGTGGGCCTGCTCGGTGCGGTGGTCATCGGGATTTCCTGTATTGCCCCCGCCTACACCCTGACGGCGGCCTTGGGGCCGACCGTTTCGGTGGTTGGAGTGCATTTACCGGCGATCTTCCTGGTCGGATTCATTCCCATGTTGCTGGTGGCCTTCGGCTACCGGGAACTCAATAACGCGATGCCGGATTCCGGTACCTCTTTCACCTGGGCTAGCCGAGCTTTCGGCCCTTGGATTGGTTGGATGGGAGGCTGGGGCCTGATCGCGGCGACCATTATTGTGCTCTCCAATCTGGCCGCCGTCGCCGTCGACTTCTTCTATCTCATGCTGGCGCAGATTTTCTCTAATCCGGAGCTGGGGGAATTGAGCAAGGTGTTGCCGCTCAATATCGCCACCACTTTCGTCTTCATCGCGCTGGCCTGCTGGATTTCCTATCGAGGGATGGAGACCACCAAAAGTTTCCAGTACGTGCTGGTAGCTTTCCAGTTGCTGGTGCTGGGGTGGTTCGCTATTTCGGCATTTATTCATGTCTCCTCCGGGACCGCTTTCGACGCCACCGCAATTAGCCCGGACTGGTTCAACCCCTTTGCGGTCAACTCCTTCTCTGAGTTTGCGGCCGGGGTTTCGCTCTCGATCTTCATCTACTGGGGCTGGGACGTCACCCTGACCATGAATGAAGAGACCAAGAACCCGAAGAAAACCCCAGGACGTGCGGCGACCCTTACCGTGATTATCATCGTGGTGATCTACCTCGTGGTTGCGCTAGCTACGCTCTCCTTTGCCGGTATCGGTGATACCGGGCTGGGGGCGGGGAACCCGGATAATCAGGCGAGTATCTTCGCCGTACTGGCGGGTCCGGTAATGGGTCCGTTCGCGATTCTGATGTCCTTGGCGATTCTTTCTAGCTCGGCAGCGTCCTTGCAGTCCACTTTCGTTTCGCCGGGTCGTACCCTGCTGGCGATGGGGCACTATCAAGCGCTGCCGAAATCGTTGGGCAAGATCAGTCCAACCTACAAATCCCCCTCGGTGGCTACTATCGTCTCGGCCATTGCCGCTGCGGTGTTCTACGCCGTCACTCGGATCATTTCGGAAAACGCGCTCTGGGACACCATTACCGCCCTCGGTATGATGATCTGCTTTTACTACGGCATCACCTCGCTGGCCTGCGTTTGGTATTTCCGCAAGCGCTGGTTTGATTCGGTCCGCGGATTTTTCTTCACCTTCCTCTTCCCGCTGCTGGGCGGCGTGATTCTGCTGGTGATGTTCGTCAAGACCGCGATTGACTCGATGGATCCGGCCTATGGCTCGGGTTCTGAGATCGGCGGGCTTGGCCTGGTCTTCATCCTGGGGATCGGCGTCATTCTGCTCGGCGCGGTGTTGATGCTGGTGATGTTCCTGCGCAAGCCCGAGTTCTTCCGCGGCAAGGTGCTGGCCACCGGGGTAGCTCCGTAGCTCGTGACGTCGCGACGCCGCAACGCCGCAACGCCGCAAAAACGCTACCGTTTCCCCTTTATGCACCCGTTCTTAGGCGCGCAAAAAGGGGAAACGGTAGCCGATATGAGTAGAATAGTGCGCGGCCTGGGTGCAGACGGGTCTCCCTGACGTACTAGCAAGAGGACCCTCGATGAACCCCACCGCACCCGCCCGCTACGCTTCCCTGGGTAGCCGCTATTTTGGCATTCTGATGGCCGTGATGGCGGTGATCGTGGTGCTCTCCGGAATCGGCGCGGTCAAGGGCGTGCAATTTGGCCCGATCCTCACCGACGGTGCCTTCTTCCTGTTTCCCTTTGCCTACATCCTGGGCGATGTGATCAGCGAAGTCTATGGCTTTAAAGTAGCCCGTCGCGCGGTATTTACCTGCTTCGCGCTCTCTCTTTTCTCCACGTTGTGTTATTGGATCATCATCATCCTGCCGGGCTTCAACGACGGCTCCGGCCAGGATCGGCAGGCTGCCCTGGAGAACGTACTCGGCCCGACGCCGATCCTTGTAGCGGGCTCACTCGTTGCCTTCGTGTCCGGGCAGCTAGTCAACTCGTTCATTATGTCGCGACTCAAGGCCCGGCAGGGCGAGCGACGGCTCTGGGCGCGTCTGCTGGGTTCCTCCGGTGCCGGGGAACTCGTTGATACGCTGATCTTTTGCACGGTGGCTGCCCCGATTATTGGGATCACCGGCGTCGGTGGCTGGGCTAACTACGTGTTTTTCGGCTTCGTCTACAAGGTGGCCGTGCAATACCTACTCGTTCCGGTCACCGCCGTAGTGATCGCCTGGATCAAGAAGCGCGAGCCCAGCTACGGAATCGAAGCTGCCGAGGCCACGCCCAGCATCGCGAGCTAGCTGCTCAGCATGCCCTTGGCATAGGCTGCCTGGCCGACGTGCTGCGAGCAATCGGAGAGCACGCTGACTAGCCGGACACCCAGAGTTACCGGAGGATTCCAGCGCTGATCTACCACTCGGTCCAGGTCCTGATCGCTCAAATTCTTGATGAAATCGAGGGTCATCTCGTGTACTGCAGCGTGATATTTGGCGAGTAACTGCGGTCCTTCAAAGACCACAGATGCCGCCTCATCCGGGTTATGTCCGTAGCCGGTATCGCGAGGGGAGAGCGGTAGCCCGGCGCGTTCGGCGAAGCCTCCTTGAGTCCAGAGCTGCTCAGTGCCCACCACGCCAGCCAGATGATCGTCCTGAACCCTGCTCAGGTGCCAGATTAGCCAGCTAATTGAGTTGGAACGCTCCCGGCGCTCCGCCGCAGGTTGGGTGTTCATGGTCTGAGTAGCCAGGCCATTCAGCACGTCTCGGACCTCTTCGTCGATCCGGTTGAAAGCATCGGTCAATAGTTCGGCGGTGTTCATCGCGGCCTTCCTGTTCCTGGGTTCCTAGCGTCCTGAGGCGTAGCCCTGCATGCCGCGAGGGTTCGCCGCTGCGTAGAACACCCCGGTATCTGGATTGATTCCGACGGCGGAAAGCCGGCCCAGTGACCAGCCTCCCGAGCGGTTGATTCGGTGGCCGCGACGCTCCAACTCCTCGATCACCTCAGTACCGAGTCTGTCCTCAAGCACCGCGCCTGCGGGTTCCCAGGTTCGCGGCCAGAAAGAACCGGGAATTGAGGTGGTGTGTAATGCGGGCGCATCGATGGCCTGCTGCGGCTGGTAACCACCCACCAAGGTGCGGAGCAGGTAGAGCAGTTGCCATTGGTCCTGCTGATCCCCGCCAGGAGATCCTAGGGCGGTTATCGGCTTGCCGTCCTTGAGCACCAGGGTCGGAGTGAGAGTGGTGCGCGGTCGTTTACCGGGGGTTAGCGTTGCCGGGGAGTCTGCCTCCAACCAGTTCATCTGTAAACGGGTCCCCAGGCAAAAGCCGACCTCCGGGATATAAGGCGAACTTTGCAGCCAGCCTCCCGAGGGCGTGGCCGAGATGATGTTGCCCCAACGGTCGATCACATCGAGGTGACAGGTATCGCCCCGGGTTTCTCCGGTCGGACGAACGGTGGGCTCACCTACCCCGGAGCTGGTGTCTCCCATGCCGGAAGAGGCATATTCAACACGCAAGGGCGGGGTGAAAGGTGTGAGGCCTTCCAGCTGGCCGGGCCGAAACTCCTCCGAGGCGGTCTCTGTGATCAGTGTGCGTCGCTGGTCTGCATAATTGGCTGAGATAAGTTCCTCAATCGGAATATTATCCGAGTCGCCATAGTAAGCCTCACGATCCGCATAGGCCAGCTTCTGCGCTTCCAGGATATTGTGTGCTCCGCCTGCGGTGGAGGGATCTATTTCGACTGCCTCGAAACCGTCCAGAATCCGCAGTGTCTGTAACAGAGCGGGCCCTTGACTCCAGGGGCCGGCTTTAGCGATGGTGTGGCCGCGGAATTCGATGCTTACCGCTTTTTCGTAGCTTGCCTCAAAGGCTTGGAAGTCCGCTGCGGTTATCACCCCAGCGTGGTCGCTGCCGGAGGAGTGCCGATGCGGCTGGGCGGCGAACTCGGCAACTGCTCTGCCAATTTCGCTTCGCCAGAGCATTCGAGCAGTGTCGATCCCCGCTTCCCGCTCGTTTTCCGAAGCGGCAGCGGTCAGTTGTTGCAGGGTTCGCGCCCAAGCTTCATTGCGGATCAGTTCGCCGGGCTGCGGCACCTTGCCGTCCGGTAGCCACTGTTCAGCCGAGGTGGGCCAATGCTCAATAAATAGCTGCTGGACGGTTTCGATGGTTCGGCAGACGCCGACCGCTACCGGATGCCCATTCCGAGCGTAATCAATCGCGTAGTCCAGAATTTCAGGAAGCGACCAACTGCCGTGGTCCCTGAGCAACAGGAGCCAGGCGTCGACGGCGCCCGGCACCGCAGCGGCTAGCGCACCGGAGCCGGGAACTAGCTCCAGCCCTTCGGCCAGATAGTGTTCGCGGCTCGCCGCGGCCGGAGCGGGGCCTTGGCCCATCAATACCTGCGGTGTGGGATCCTCGGCGGTTGCGAAGATGCCGACTAGGTCACCGCCCGGGCCATTCAAATGCGGTTCAACCACATGCAATACGAAGGCTGCGGCGGTGGCCGCATCGAAGGCGTTCCCGCCGCGCTCCAAGACGGACTGGGCGGTCGCCGTCGCCAGCCAATGAGTGCTGGCGCTCATTCCAAAGGTGCCCTGCAGGGTGGGTCGGGTGCTGAAGTTCGACGGTGCCGTGAAGCTCATAAGGTCAACCTACCAACAACCCCACCCCCAAAATCCAACCCAGCTGTCCCAGTGGGTGTGACCAATGATGCAGATGTGCCGAAAAAACTTGCACATCCGTCACTTCTGTCACATCCAGTGGGATAGCTGGGTAGCGGACCAGGGGTAGCGGACTAGGGGTAGTGGGTTAAGGAGGGGGGCAGGTGGTGGGGCTAGGGGGTGTAGTAGTTGCCTAGGGTCTCGGCCTTGAAGTCGAAAAAGCTGCCGTCGTCGATGGCTTTCCGGGCGTCATCAACCATTTTGACCACGAAACGTTCATTGTGGATGGAGATGAGCGTCGCGGAGACCATCTCCTTGGCCTTGAACAGATGATGAATATAGGCCCGGCTGTAATTGGCGCAGGCATAACAGTCGCAACCCTCCATGAGTGGGCCGAAGTCGCGCTTGTACTTCGCGTTGGAAAGGTTCTTCCGTCCATACGGGGTGTAGAAAGCCGAATTTCTGGCCACCCGAGTGGGGGAGACGCAGTCGAAGGTGTCCGCCCCATTTTCGATGGCCACGAAAATGTCATCGGGCTCGGAAATGCCGAGCAGATGCTTAGGCTTATCCTCCGGCAACTCTTCACAGCACCAACGCACAATGGTGCCCAGATTCTCCTTCTCCAAGGCCCCGCCGAGGCCGAATCCGTCGAAATCCATAGCCCCCAGATCGCGGCAAGCCTTGCGCCGCAGATCCTCATACTGGGCACCCTGAATTACCCCAAAAAGAGCCTGATACGGTTTCTCGGCCCGCTCTACGGTGAGTTTTTCATGTTCGGTAATGCAGCGTTCGGCCCAGAGCCGGGTGCGCTCCAAGGCGTTCTCCTGGTAACCGCGCGAGTTGTGCAGGGTGGTCAGTTCGTCGAAGGCAAACATGATGTCCGCGCCCAGCTGATGCTGAACCTGCATCGAAACCTCGGGGGTAAAGCGATGCCGCGAGCCATCCAGATGGGATTTGAACCAGACCCCGTCGTCATCGATATGAGCCAGCCGCTCGCGCCCAGCCGCCACCCGGTCATCCGCGCCGGAATTATCCACCGCGTCCATATTGATCACCTTTTTGAACCCGGAACCCAGGCTCATCACCTGGAAGCCGCCGGAATCGGTGAAGGTAGGGCCGCGCCAGTTCATAAACTGGCTCAGCCCACCGGCCGCATCCACGATCTCCGGTCCGGGCTGAAGATAGAGGTGATAGGCGTTGGAGAGCAAAGCCTGAGCGCCCAACCCCGCCATCGATTCAGGCAATACGGCCTTGACCGTAGCCTTGGTGCCGACGGCGATGAAGGCCGGGGTTTGGATCTCTCCGTGCGGGGTGGCGATGGTTCCGGTGCGGCCCAGGAACTCTTTCCCTGAGGAGTCCGTGGCTGCGGCGGTTTCGTTCAGCCGGGAGCCGACGGTGAAGCTGAAATCTGAATGTGACACCCGGCTATTCTCTCAGGCCGCGGCGGGATGGCCGACGACGGCCCGGTGCGGGCGCGTTGTCGGTTCAGGTCGAACTGGTCCTGCGAGTTACTGCGAGATGCTAATTCCGGCGTAAGCCAGCGCCTGGCGCACCAACTCACCTCGGCCGCCGTCGAACTCTGCCTGAACACCAGGACTGAGCACGTCCTGTGGGGTCATCCAGGTTAGCTCAAGAGCGTCTTGCCGGGGAGTGCATTCACCCGTCACCGGAACGACATAGACCAGTGCGACGGCGTGCTGCCGTTCGTCGGTGAAGTTGGTTTGCGATGGGGCCGGGAAATATTCGGCCACCGTGAAAGGTACCGGGCTGATCGGCAGTTGCGGGAAAGCCATGGTGCCGAGGTCCTTTTCGATATGCCGCAAAAGCGCTGCCCGCACCGTCTCCCGGTAAAGCACCCGGCCGGACACGAGCGAACGGATCATGCTGCCATCCTCGTCGGCGCGCAACAGCAGGCCGACCTCGTTGACGTAGCCCAGTGGGTCCAGCCGAACCGGTACTGCTTCCACATAGACCATGGGCAGTCGGTTCCGCGCTTCGTAGAGATCTTCATCGGATAGCCAACCGGGATACGGGTCGGGGGTGCGTACGCTCATGGTTCAGTTCTACCGGATATTTCCTCTCGAAGTCCGAGCCGCGGCCGTCTTTGCCGAATTTTCACCGCAGTTTCGGCGGCAGGCGGGAGCTTAAAGCGCCTGGAATCAGTGCTTGAGGTAGCCGTAGTTATCGGTCTGGTTCTCCTCGTTGATCCAGATCGTGGGGCCGGTCGGATTGTTCGGCAGCTCCTGAAAATCCGGGTTTGGCAGATGCAGGGTGCGTCCGTATGTTTCATCGATGATGTGGGAAGTGAAGCCACGTTGGGATAACTGCTCTTGTAGCTCCTCCAGGGCGCCAAGGTAGCCGAATCCCAACTCTCCGTGCCTGGGGGTAGGTGCGGTGTGCACCAGGATCTTCCCACCGTTCTTCGCGGTGAAGTCGTCCACTCTGCCGTTGATCGCGGTGGCTACCGGGATTGCCCCGATATTGCGCAGATCCTGTGCGGCTCCGGCGACGTCCGAGGTGTACCAAAGGGTGTTCACGGAGAGCAAAGGATTCGCCCCGGCAGTGGCTTCCCATTGTTCGGAGGGATCAACCAGGAATTGAAGTCCGTCGCCGCCGGTGACCTGGACCGTAGGTCCATGCGCGGCCTGGATGAGCTCGGCCTGAGTGCCCGCCTCCCTGGTCCTGCTGGCAAAGACCTCCAAATCGCGAGCCTCGAAGCCTAGGTAGGTCACGCCGTCGTCCGCCGATTGGGCTTCCACACGATGCAACGCGAGCCTGCCCTGCCCGGCGCTGAATTCGAGCCAGTCCTGCTCAGCCAGGTCATTGACCAGGCCGAGGGCATCGAGAAGTGGCAGGAAGGCTTCCACTCGGGAGGTGAAATGGATGGGTCTGACTCGAAGCATTATTCAGTTTCTCCAGTTCCTTCGGTTTCCAGGTAGTGGCGCAGGGCCTTTTCCACCAACGCCGAGAGGCTCATGCCTTCATCCACGCCGCGGTGTTTGATATCTCGAATCAGTTCAGGGGGTAGGTACACATTGAACTGAGTCTTGATTTCGGTCATAGCTAGAATGCTAGCAAGCTAGATCATTACGGACAAGACCCGATTCCAGCCCGTAGGATGAGGCGCATGGTCGGTGAGATAACTGAACTACTACTTCCGGACGTTGAGCATTGGCGTAGCTGGCTGCTGGAGAACCAGGCCACCAGCTCGGGCGTTTGGCTCGTGCTGCATAAGAAGGGTGGCGCGGTCACCGAGTTGAGCTACGCGCAGGCGCTCGATGAGGCGTTGTGCTTTGGCTGGATCGATGGGCAGAGCAAATCGCGTGACGCGGAGAGCAGCTATCGACGGTGGACCCCGCGTGGTGCAAAGAGCATCTGGTCGGTGCGGAACACCGAGATCGTTGAAAGACTGGAGCGGGAAGGCAGAATGCAGCCCGCGGGCCGGGCCGCGGTGGATGCCGCCAAGGCCGATGGGCGCTGGGGCCAAGCCTATGCGCGTTCAACCGAGGCGGAATTGCCACAAGACTTGTTGATCGCGATTGCGGCCAATCCGGCGGCGCAGGAAATGTTTGAAGTGCTCAATGCGAAGAACCGTTTTTCCCTTTACTTCCGGCTTAGCCAACTCAAAACCGAGGCAGCCCGGCAACGTAAGATCGCGGGGTTTGTGGAAATGTTAGCTCGGCACGAGGCGCCCCACCCGCAACGGGCGGCCCCGCAGGGCGACTGACTCTGTTTCGCTTCGCGGAGAACTGATAGGGCCCGGAATCTGCGCCGGAATCCTGGCTGAGCAGGCGCCGAGTACAGCGCTCGCTCAGCTTTCTCAGGCAGGATATAGCTGTGATCCCTAGCCTGCCGAAACAGCGTAAACCCGCGCTGCTGACCGCGGCCCTGCTGCTTGCACTGGGGCTGGCCGGGTTCGTTGCGGTGCTGTGGATGGCCAGGAGTTCCACCGGACTGGCCGCAATAGACGGCCCACTGTTCCACGATTTACTGCGCGAACGCAGCTCCGGTTGGACGGCGTTCTTTGCGGTAGTGAGCACCTTGGCATCACCTCCGTGGCTGGCCAGCATCGTGATCTTTGGTGCGGCGATCTGGGCTTTCTTCAGCCGGTACTGGTGGCGTCCCGCGCTCTGGGTGGCCGCGATGGCGGTGAGCGCCGCAGTTTCGAATATCATCAAGCATCTGGTGGGAAGGCATCGTCCGCCGATTGCGGATATGGCCACCGGGGCCAACCACTCCTACTCTTTTCCCTCCGGGCACACCCTAGGCATCTCGGTGTTCATCTTCACACTGGCTTATTTAGTGCTCAGCAGGAGATTCTCCGCTGGACGCTTGCTGGTCTGGCTGCTGGGCGCCGTCGTGGGGATTATTCTGGTCGGTCTTAGCCGGATCTATCTCGGCTACCACTGGCTGACCGATGTGAGCGCCTCGGTATTACTGGCGGCAGCGTTTCTAGGCATCGTGATCCTGGTGGACGTGTTCAGGCCGAAGCGAGCCGATATGCCATTTCGAAAATCATCCACGCCTGCAACTGAACCGACAGAGGAACCGCAGAACCCGGCGGATACGAACGATCAGCGCTGAGCTGAAGATCCTTGCTGAAAAGTGCGGGCCCTGCCGCCGAGCGGGACGCCCATAATGCCTCTGCCGTGTTGAGTACCATCCGGCGCGCGGCGGCTCGGCTGGCCGGGGGTAGCAATTCCTGCCGGGCAGCGGTGGCTAGATGGCGAACTAGGATTCCGGTGAACAAACCAGGGTCGCCTTCGCCATGTAGGCGCAGCACACCATCCTGGCAAAGACCGCGTTCGACGCCGAGGATCAGTTCGGCCGCATGGTCAAGATTGTCGGTGGTCGGCAGTGCGCACAGGGCGGCCAGTACTGGCCCCTGGTTATAGCTCCAGATGGTGTCTTCGCGTTCCGGACCGCTCGCCCTGAGGTGCACGCCGTCGATATAGAGCCCGAGTTCGGCCTGCCACAGCTCGCGCCGCATCCAATCCAGGATGCGCTGGGCAAGGGGCCCGTCGCCGGTGCGGGCAAAGTAAAGTGCCCCGGGTCCGTTGACCGCCGAATTTTTGTAGTCGCGGCGTTTGGACCAGTACATTCCGCCGCCCAGCTCGGTGCTGAGCGCGCTGTGCAGCTGCTTCCCTAAAACCCTTCTGATGGCGCGAGCTTGCGGGAACGGCTTGCCTTCCGCCTTCCGGGTCAGGGCGTTCGCTCGGAGGGAAGCCAGTGCGAGCCAAGCCATATCGTCGAAATAGCTATTCCGCAGTCTGAAGAAATTACGCAGCCAGATGGTGCGCGGGAATGCCTTGGCTTTTTTCAGGATATTCCGGGACGCGGCTGATCCAGCCGTTTGAAACTCGCGCCAGCCGGCGTCAATCAAACAATCCAGGTAATGAGCCTGCCACCAGTAATGCCACTCTGTGCCCGAGCGCGTTCCGGTGGAGATCCGCCCCAGCCAGGTTCCTGGCAAGCCCAGTAAGCGATGCCCAAAGCGGAGGTCCACGGCCTCGGCTGCGCTCGCGGCCCGGCTAGCCCACTGCTGCGCACTTGTCATGGCAACACCCTAACCGTTCCATAGGGGTGTCCCGGACCGGCGAGGGAGTGCCAGGCATTGGCAGAGCTGTTAACCCTACTCCTCGGTACTTAGTTCTCAGTTAGGATTCATTAACGGAAGAGAATCCAAGGAGGACTTGTGGACCTGAAAAGCTTGGCTGCCGAGCACGCGACCGCACTGATTACCGGGGGCGCATCTGGCTTGGGTGCGGCTACCGCGCGCAGGCTACATGCCGCCGGACTGTCCGTTGTACTGATCGATTTGCCGCAGTCGAAAGGGGCTGAGCTGGCCCATGAACTCGGGCTGATCAGGGAGAAGAGCGCGGTCTTTGTGCCCGCCAACGTGATCGACGATGAGCAGGTCAAGCAGGCAATCAAGATCGCCAGCAAACTGGGTCCGCTGCGTGTGGTGGTTAACTGCGCCGGGGTTGCCACCCCAGGCAAGGTCCTGGGCCGTGAAGGCGTGCTGCCGATGGAAGCCTTCGTCCGGGTAATCCAGGTCAACTTGATTGGCACCTTCAATGTACTCCGGCTGGCTGCGGCTGAAATGGCAGCCTCCGAGCCCTTGCTCGGGGAGTTTGGTACTCAGGAGCGCGGTGTCATTGTCAACACCGCTTCGGTAGCCGCTTTTGACGGCCAGATTGGCCAAGCTGCTTATTCGGCCTCCAAGGGTGCGGTAGCTTCGATGACCCTCCCGGTAGCCCGCGAACTGGCCAGATCGCTCATTCGTGTGATGACCATCGCACCGGGCATTTTTGAAACACCGATGATGGCAAGCTTGCCGCAAGCCGCACAGGACTCCCTGGCCGCCCAGGTACCGCACCCCTCCAGGCTCGGTAAGCCCGAGGAATATGCCGCGTTGGTGGAGCATATCGTGGCCAACGCGATGCTCAACGGCGAGACCATCCGCTTGGACGGCGCGATCAGGATGCAACCGAAATGACAGTTCCGGGCGAGTTATCCAAGTCCGAGTTATCCAGGTCCGATCTACCAAAGTCCGATCTCCCCAGGCTCGATCTCCCCAGCGCGGATTTCTTCTCGATGGAGTCCGGCCTGACCGGCTTCGAGCAGCAGAAACTGGCTCGACTGCGGGAGTTCCTTGCCGAAAAAGTGGCACCGTACTGCGTGGACTGGTGGAATGCGGCGGAGTTCCCGGAGCAGATCCTGCCGGAATTAGCGAAGCTGGGACTCTCTACCGCCATTCAGCAGGGCTATAGCCCCCTCTTCTCCGGATTGGTGATTGCCGAGATGACCCGGGTGGACACCTCCTTGGCCACCTTCTTCCTGGTCCACCACGATCTTTTCGTCGAGTCCCTTTACCTCTTCGGCAATGATGATCAACGCGAGCGTTATTTGGCCGACGCCCTGGCCCTGCGGACTACCGGCGCCTTCGCCCTGACCGAGCCGGAACATGGCTCCGATGTAGCCGGTGGAATGACCACCACGGCGCGCCGCGACGGTGATGGCTGGCTGATCAACGGCTCCAAGCGTTGGATTGGCAATGGCACTTTTTGTGATCACATGCTGCTCTGGGCTCGTGATGCGGAGACCGGGGAGATGCGTGGCTTCATTCTTAATGCCGAACTGCCCGGGGTCACTAGGGAAAAGATCGAGAACAAGATCGCCCTGCGCACGGTGCAGAACGCACACATTCTGCTTGAGGATGTTCGGGTCTTAGAGGCAGACCGGTTTCAGGGGATCAATTCCTTCAGGGACACCAATGTGCTTTTGCAGGGCTCCCGGGTGATGGTGGCCTGGCAGGCGGTTGGCCAGCAGCTAGGCGCTTTCGATATTGCCAGGGACTATGCGCTGAACCGTCTGCAGTTCGGCAAACCCCTGGCCTCCTTCCAATTGGTGCAGGCTCAATTGGTGAAGATGCTCGGCAACGCCACGGCCTCGCTGGCGATGATGGCACAACTCACCTCGCTGCCGGAGATGAGAATGGATCAGGTGGCGCTGGCTAAGGCCTTTACCACCGAACGAATGCGGGAGACGGTGGCAATGGGCAGAGCAATACTGGGTGGCAATGGCATTGTTACCGATTACCGGATGGCGAAATGCTTTGCCGATGCGGAAGCCATTTTTACCTACGAGGGCTCCCACGAAGTAAACACCTTGATCACCGGCCGATCGATTACCGGGATATCCGCTTTCCTCTAGGAATTGCCGCCGCTCTTGCTCAGAGCGTCTTTTCCCCGGCCTTCACCGGCACGTCCAGACGGTTCTCCGGCACGGGTTGCGGGCAGGTGCCGTAGGCGCTGAAGCCGCTGGGCCAGTTCAAGGCGTAATTGAAGTCGAGCTGAACGCTGCCTTTTTCCGCCGAACTGTTCTCCGCCGGGGCCGCAACGCTCAGGAAGCGCCAGCCTGCCGTCTCCTGACCATTGCTAGAATCGTAAAAATTCAGTAGCAAGCCGCCCCCGCTGCGTTCCGCGAGCAGGGTGTGTCCTTGACCGCCGAGCTGGAAGCTGATCTCACCGACGATATCGGTGTGGCCCGGAACGCGAGGATTGGCGGTGCTGATCTCTCGGGTTTGCGGGGCTGGGTAGGGCTTGAAAGTACCGACGACGGCGAAGCTCGGGTCATAGTCGAAGGTTGGCACCGCGCTGAAACCGGTCAGTCGAGGTGCCTGGGAGTCCCTGGTTCGGATGGCGTAGCGACCGCCACGCTTGGCCAGTTCGATCAAGATGCTGCCGTAACGAACCCAGTTCAGCGACTCGTTTTCCTCGAGCTCGGCGTTGATTGTGCCGTTCACGGCCTGCCCGCCGTGAACTAGTTCCAAGCCGTCCTGGGGCCCGGCGCTGAGCTGAGCCCCGCCGTCGTCCGCGCTCCAGTATCCCGGCACCAGCTCCAGCGGTCCGGACGCCTCGGGGAGCCATTGCAGGGAGCTGAGACTCAGCCAGCCGTGCGGGCTAGGCAGGGTGCGGTTGCGTTCCTCGCGGAAGCTTTGCCAGGACTGATTGCTCATAACTTGGCCAACTTCCCGACCGTCGGATAAATTCCATATACCTTGACGCTTATATAAGTAGATCCATATATTTAGGGGCATGCAAGACACCCTCGGCATACTTGCGGACCCGCAACGTCGCCGCATCGTTGAACTATTGCGCGACCGGCCCCGGACGCCGAACGAGTTGGTTACCGAATTACAGCTCTCCCAACCTGGGACCTCGCGGCATCTGCGTATCTTGCGTGAGGGCGGCTTAGTTACCTCCCAGAGCCAGGCGCAGCAGCGCATTTATTCGCTCCGGCCGGAGCCCTTCGAGGAATTGGCTAGTTGGTTGCAGGATATCCGCCAACTCTGGGCCAGTCAGTTGGACGCACTGGGAAATTAGCACTGGGAAATTATCTGGATGAACAGGAGAAATCATGAGCGATCTGGGAACCATGGAGGAGCTCGACGGCGGCAAGGTTCGCTTGCGTTACCGGCGGCTTTATCCGCATCGGGTGAGCAAGGTTTGGCAAGCGCTCACCGACCCAGAGCAGAGTAAGCGCTGGTGGGCGCAGGCGCGCGGTGCCTTGGAGGCGGGTGGTTCCTGGGATTTGCGGTGGCAGAACACTCCGCCGGGGGAACAGCCGATGGACTGGTGGACCGGGAGCATCACCGAGCTGGAGCCGGAGCGGGTTTTCGAACTGCAGAATAGCGTGCACGGCTTGCTGCGCTGGGAGCTGAGTCCCGCCGTCGTCGGTGCTACCGGCGACGGCACCGAACTGATCTTCACGGCGATTATCGACACCGAGGACAGGCAAGCCCGGCTTAGCACCCTTGCCGGTTGGCATATTCACCTAGATCACCTGGATTCCGTGCTGGCGGGAGGCTCGGTGGATTGGCCGAATTGGTACTCGGATCACTATCCGGCCTGGCAGCAAGTCCACGATGAGTACGCCCAAGTTGTCGGCGGCAAGGCATAGTCTTTTCAGGTGCCTTCTTATCGTGCTGTTCTGCAAATTACCGGACTGCGACCGGGAAATCCGCCGGAATCGGTGATGCGGACCGCGGTGCAGGCGCTTTCCTCGATCCACCTGGTCGAGGCAAACCAGTTGGACGTGGTGGCGCGAGTGCCGGTGATTACCTTGAGGTTTCTGGTCGAAGCCAGCACCGACTCCGCCGAGGATGACCAAGCCTTGCAGGCTTCCGCAGCAGTGCGGGACGCGGTGGAAGGGGTGGCCAGTACGGGAAGGCTCACCACGCTCCGGCGGCGCGGCGGCAAGTGGCTATTCGTCGGCTAGGCGTACGGGTCCGCAGGACGGGCTTCTGCCAGGCTCAGTTCGCTTTGATACTCCACCGGACGGCCGCTAATTGGGTCGGTAAATTCCAGGCTGTACGCCAGTAATTGCAGAGGTTTCGAGTAATCGTCGGGCGCTTCTTCGTGGAGTATCGGGTAGAACGGATCGTTGAGGATGCCCAGACCGAGTGAGGCCAGATGCACACGGAGTTGATGAGTTTTACCGCTATGCGGTTCCAAATCGTAGAGTCCGCGGGTACCTTCGGGGCTCGACCAGCTGTGTCGCAGGGAAATCCGAGTTTCTGCGTTCGGCTGGCCCGGTAGTTCCTGGCTGAGTAGATAGCTGCGCGATTTCCACATTTTGCTGCGAATGGTCAACGGCAAGGCCAGATCCGATCGTACCGGAGCCACCGCCTGGTAGCGTTTACGGACTTCGCGGCGTTCGAAGAGCATCTGATAGTTGCCCCGAGTCTCCGGATTGGCAGCGAAGAGCAGCACCCCAGCGGTCATTCGATCCAAACGGTGAATGGGGACCAAATCCGGCAGCCCGAGCAGCACCCGCAATCGTACTAGGGCGGATTCGGCCACGTATTTGCCACCCGGGGTGGTGGGCAGGAAGTGTGGTTTATCCACCACCACGAGGTGTTCGTCTTGATGCAGCACACTCAGTTCAACGGGCAGCCGCTCTTCCTGCGGCAACTCACGGTAATACCAGAGGAAGGTGTGTTCCTGCAGCGGGGTCTGCGGGGTAATCACCGCCCCACCCAGCCCGCGCACCTCGCCGCGTTCAAAACGTTCCACAATGCCCTGCGGATCGACGTGCGGGAAGCGCTGCAAGAGGTACTCCATGGCGGTTCCCCAGGGTCCCTCTTCGGGCAGCCGCAAACGGGTGGCATTGACGCCATTGCGCACCGGGAGCGGGGATTCCATCACCTCCTCAGTCTAGGGTCTTGCTTTCAGCGCTGCCGCCGCTTTGCCGCCGTTCAGCCTTCCGGTTGGCTTCCGGTTAGCTTTCGGGCGCTGGCTGGCAGTGCGGGCAGTAGTAGATGGGACGGCCCTCGTACTCTTCCCGAATGATGTGGCTGCCGCAGCGTAAACACGGTTGGTGTTCGCGACCGTAAACCCAGGCGCTCACCCGGCCCGCGGTTCCCGTGGTGTTCCGCTGCGGGCGGGTTTTATTGGCTTCCAAGAGGCGTTTGGCCAGATCCACCAGGCGCGGCAGATCGGAGACTGCACCGACGGGGTGCTGCGGCCGGACTCGGACCAGGAAGCACAGTTCATTACGGTAGATATTGCCAATCCCGGCCAGGTTCCGCTGGTCCAGCAGCGCTATGCCGACGGGGCGTTCCGGATCTGATTCGAGCCTGCGAATAGCCTCGTTCGCGTCCCAGTCGGTGCCAAGCAGATCGGGGCCCAGAAAGGCCAGTTCGGTTTCGGCTTGCTCAGGGCTGAGCACTTCCAGGATGCCCAGCGAGAAACCTACGACGACGGCGTCCGGAACCTTCAGCACGACGCGGGCGGTGTGTGCGGGGCGGCGCCAGCGCTCACCCGGTAGATAGACCTGCCAGATCCCCTCCATCTTCAAATGTGAGTGGATGATCAGCTCCTCGCTACCGGCACGGCGTACCGTGAGCAGTAAATGCTTGCCTCGTGAGTCCGAGGATTCAACGGTGGCTCCGCCGAGGTCCAGAGTGGCTAGCGCCGGAACCCGGAAGTCGCTGCTATTGAGTACCTTTCCGAGCAGGGCCTTCGAGAGCAGCCGAGCCTGCCGCCAAACGGTGTCTCCCTCAGGCACGGCGGTTTACCTCAGGCACGGATGCGCACTCCTCGCGGGGTCGAATAGGCTCCGGCGGCCAGCAGCGCTTTAGCCAGCACCGTGTCCAGAACACCTTCGCCATTGACCTTTTCAATGGCTAACTTGTCCACCGCCTTACTCAGCACGGAGGACACCAGGGCGGCTCCAGCGGCGCTGATTGCGGCTTCATCGGCACTGAAGCACAGTACGGTTTTGCCGCCTCGTTCCACATACAGCACCAGCTCGCCGTCGACCATAATCACCAGCGCTCCGGCCTTCCGTCCCGGCCGGTGCCCGGCTTCCAGGGCGGGCCAGGCTAGCGCGGCACCGTAGGGGTTGGCGGGGTCGGTAGCGGCCAAGAGCAAGGCTTCATTGGGTCTGATTTCGGTGGGGAAGTCGATGGCGAAGCTGCGCAGTCGATCCACCGTGGCGGGGACCGCGAACTGGGCGGCGCCAAGTTTCTCGATGAAATATCCTCGTCGGCAACGGCCCTGTTCCTCTAGCCGGGCCAGCATTTTGTACATCAGTGCAAAGCCGCCGGGTTCTCCCTCCACGGCCACCGAGCCTCGGCTGACCACACCGTAACGGTCCAAAAGTAGTTCGGCCATGCCATGGGCGCGGATGGTTGCTTCGAGTTCGGGTACCGTGAGCACGCTCCAGCGACCGCTCAGCATGGTGGCGGCGGTGCTGACGGCGGCTCGTGCTGGAGCGGCCAGGCCGGAATAACGCCCGGCGGAGCGGATCGACTGTAGTCTTTGTGGCCGTAGCCTGGGCGCTTGTGGTTGCTGGCGATGCGCGGTGTGACCGCCGGCCAACATGGCGCGGACCGGGGCAAAGGTGTCATTACCGATTCGACCGGCCCAGACCAAGTCCCAGAGCGCTTGGGTGAGCTGATTTTCGTCGGCTGGGCTGCCGGATGAGTTGGCGAAGGATTCCCGCAGCTGGTGGAAGAAGTAAGCTCCGCCCGCCCCAAGCAGTTCCAGCAATAGGGTGGCGATCTCGGTGGGCTGGTAGTCGGCCTCGGGCCGCAAGGTCAGCGCCGCAGATTCCGCCAAGTGTAAGGAAATCCAGCCATCGTTTCCGGGTAGGGCGCCCGATCCGGACCAAAGCACCTCACCCGAGGCCATCAGCTCGTCCAGCAGGGAAGGAGAGTAATCGCGCACCCGGCTGGCCAGCACGAGGGGTTCCAGAGCGGAGGCGGGAACCGGCAGTCCAGCCAACTGATCCACCACGGTGAGGATTCCTTCGGCACCGCGCAGCGCCGAGGGCCGGCCGGGGGCCGAAACATGCTGCCAGCTGGGCAGGAAGCGCGCATAAGCGGCCCGGTCCACCGGCTCGACCTCCGAACGCAGGGCAGCCAGCGAGCGTTGCCGGATTCGGCGCAATACCTGAACATCGCACCATTCCGCCCCGGTCTCCCAACCGGGCTCGGATTCCGGCCTGAATTCACCCTGCACCACCCGGCCGTCAACCGCGAGACGTTCCAGGGCAGAGAGTACGACGGCGATGCCAAGCCCCAGCCGAGTCGCGGCCTCGGCGGCTAAGAAGGGTCCGTGGGTGCGAGCGAAACGGGAGATGAGGTCCCCCAGGGGGTCCGCCACCGGTTCGATAAAAGCTAGCGGGATACCCATCGGCAGCGGAGTGCCGAGCGCATCGCGTAGGCGAGCCGCATCCTCCACCGCGGCAAAGCTTGGCTGGCCGGCAATGCTGGCGCGAAAAGCCCGATTGCTGCCGAGAAGTTCTTTCAACTGAGCATCCAGGGCATCTTCGCTCTGGTCCACCAGTCGGGCGGAGATTTCCGCAAGGCTCAGCGGGCCAAGCTGGCGGAGCAGGTCCGCAATGCCTTCTATCCCTTGCGTCTTCCGTTCCGGTGCTGTTCTTTGCAATTCGGCCTCGGTCTGCGCAATCACCTTGGCGTCCAGCAGCTCGCGCAGTTCAGCCCGGCCTAGCAACTCGTTTAGTAGCGCCGGGTCCAGGGAGAGCGCAGCAGCGCGGCGCTCGGCCAGCGGAGAGTCGCCCTCATAGAGGAAGCTGGCGACATAACCGAAGAGCAGTGAGCGGGAGAACGGCGAAGGCTGCGGGGTGGTGATTTCTACCAGTCGAAGTTCTCGGCGCTCCAAGGAGAGCGCGATGTTCTTCAATGCGGGCAGATCGTAGACGTCCTGTAGGCACTCCCGGACGGTTTCCAGGATGATCGGGAAGGTGGGGTATTTCCTAGCCACATCGAGCAATTGTGCGGAGCGCTGCCGTTGCTGCCACAGGGGTGAACGCTTAGCCGGGTTCTGCCGGGGGAGCAGCAGTGCCCGGGCGGCACATTCCCGGAACCGGGAAGCAAACAGAGCGGAGCCACCCACCTGGGCGGTTACCACCGACTCCAGCTCATCGGCCTCAAAACGGAACAGTTCCGCGCCCGGTGGCTCATCGTCCATCATCGGCACCCGAAGCACAATGCCGTCGTCGGAGGCCATCGCGGAGCCATCCAGTCCGTAGCGTTCCTGCAGGCGCGCACCAACGGCTAAGGCCCAGGGTGCGTGCACGGGCATCCCGAAGGGACTGTGCAGAACTACTCGCCAATCTCCCAACTCGTCCTGAAAACGCTCCACCAGTAGGGTGCGATCGTCGGGGACTAGGCCGGTGGCTTGGCGCTGTTCCTCCAGATAGCCGAGCAGGTTATTGGCGGCGTAGTCGTCCAGCCCGGTGGCTGTGCAACGGGCTAGCGCGGTTTCCCGAGAAGCCCCGGAGACCTCTCGCATAAAGGCGCCGATGGCCTTGCCGAGCTCGACCGGCCGTCCCAGTGAATCGCCCTTCCAGAAGGGAAGTTTGCCGGGCTGGCCGAAAGCGGGGGAGACCAAGACTCGATCATGGGTAATGTCCTCGATTCGCCAGCTGGTGGCGCCCAGCGCGAAAACGTCTCCCACCCGGGACTCGTAGACCATCTCCTCGTCCAGCTCGCCCACCCGGCGACTGTTCTTGCCTTCCTCGGCGCCCACCAGATAGACCCCGAAAAGCCCACGGTCCGGAATGGTTCCGCCTGAGGTCACGGCAAGCCGCTGCGAACCGGGCCGCCCGGTGATGGTGCCCGCATTTCGGTCCCAGATGATCCGCGGCCGCAGCTCGGCGAACTCATCGGAGGGATAGCGCCCGGCCAGTAGGTCCAAGGTGGCATCGTAGGCGGAACGGGGTAGCGCACTGAAGGGAGCACTCCGACGTACCGTGGCGAACCATTCCTCCACATCGATACTGCCCAAGGCGGTTGCCGCCACGGTCTGTTGAGCCAGAATGTCTAGCGGGTTGGCCGGGATATAAAGCGGTTCGATCCGGCCGGCCAGCATCCGTTCCACGGTAACCGTCGAATGCAGTAGATCGGCCCGATGCTTGGGGAACAATATGCCTTGGGAGACTTCGCCTACTTGGTGCCCGGCGCGACCAACCCTTTGCAGGCCGCTCGCTACCGAGGGTGGGGACTCGACCTGAATAACCAAGTCCACCAGACCCATATCAATGCCCAGTTCGAGGCTGGAGGTAGCCACCACGCAGCGCAATCTACCGGACTTCAAATCGTCCTCGATTAACGCCCGCTGCTCCTTGGAAACCGAGCCATGATGCGCCTTGGCCAGCACTGGTTCGGCACCCGCCGAGGCTCCCGCTTGAGCCATAATGGTCGCCGGCGGCGCAACGGCTGGTTTAGCGGCTGGCTTGGCGGTGGCAGTTTCCGGATCTTCCTGCCGTTCTAGGTAGATCTCATTCAGCCTGCCGGTGAGCCGTTCGGCCAGTCTGCGCGAATTCGCGAACACGATGGTGGAACGGTTCTGCAGCACCAGATCAACAATCTTCTCCTCCACATGTGGCCAGATTGAGGCATTGGGCTGCAGCCCGGAGGCAGGGCCCAGGTCGTGGGCTGCCGCGGCGGAAGCCAGATCGGTCATGTCTTCCACGGGCACGGTCACACTGAGATCCCAGGTTTTTGCGGCTGGCGGAGCGACTATTTCACAATGCGCGCTGCCAGACAGGAAGCGGGCCACCGTCTCGATGGGCTCCACGGTGGCAGAGAGCCCAATGCGTTGAGCCGGACGGTTCAAGAGTGCATCCAGTCGTTCCAAGGAAACCGCCAGATGCGCCCCGCGCTTAGTGCCGGCCACAGCGTGCACCTCATCGATGATCACGGTGTGCACCGAACGCAGCGTCTCCTTGGCCTGCGAGGTAAGCATTAGGAAGAGCGATTCGGGTGTGGTGATCAGGATGTCCGGCGGGTGGCTCAATAGCCGCCGCCGATCCCCGGCCGGGGTGTCTCCGCTGCGTACTCCAACACTCACCTCTGGGACGTCGAGACCCAGCCTGCTCGCGGTCTGCCGGAGGCCGATCAGAGGGGCGCGCAGATTGCGTTCCACATCGACCCCGAGTGCCTTGAGCGGGGAGATATAGAGAACCTTGCTGCCGCGCGCTGACTCTGCGGTCACGCGGCCGCTGGCCTCGCCGTCGTGCTTAGCCGGGGTCCGAATCAGTGAATCCAAGGCCCAGAGGAAAGCTGCCAGGGTTTTGCCCGAGCCGGTAGGGGCAACGACCAGGGCGTTCGAACCGCCGGAAATAGCCTGCCAAGCCCCGCTTTGAGCCGGAGTCGGGGCGGAGAAGGCGCCGAGGAACCATTCGCGGGTGGGCGCGCTGAACTGCTCCATCGGGGTGCTCTCAGCGCTGGCCATGAACACCATCATTGCCTACCGCTCCGACAGTTGGCCAAGGGGGCAGGAATCAGGCCTTCTTGAAGGTTCCGATGTGTAGCAACACCACGTCCTTCTGCGTGCAAGCCTTGAGCGGATGAGCAATGTAAAGCGCATCCGTGGCACTAGGTGGATAGACCCGGAAACCATCGGCTGAGCTTAGGCCGCAGCTGGCACCGTAATTCTCGGCGTGGGTGTACTGCAATTGGGCGGCAGCGGAAGCCCCCGGAGCCAGTAGAACGGCTCCTTGCGAGGGATCTGCCGGATCGCGATCGGCGGCCGCGCCCAACTGGGTTCCGTTATTATTTCCCACCAGCGATACCCCGGGATAGCCGTTGATGGTGCAGGGTTTGGCTGATTTGTTCTTAACCACCAGCTTCAAATAGATGCTGCCCGCTCCCGCGCCACCGCTCTCATCGATAGAACCGCTGAGCAGGGCCGCGGTGCACAGTACCGGAGTTGTGGGATTGCTCGGGGTCATTGAGCCGGAGGAAGTCGGGGTGCTGGTCGACGTTGACTGGCTGGGGGTGCTGCTCTCCGTGCTGGTGCTCTCCGGAGAGGTGCTGCTCGCGGTGTCGCTGGAGGAGGCGGTGGGCGAACTGGGTGCGCAACTGGCCAGAGCGAGGGTGCCGAGCAGGGCGACACCGACGACGAGAAGATTCCGCTGACGGGGGGAAGAGTTTAAATGCGGCATAGAAACACCCTCGCCCGCTTAGCTGCCCGAGTCAATCAGCCAAGCGGCGGAAAAGCAGATTGACGCCGATTCGTCACCTTACTCAGTTGGGGTGGCTAGCCAGATATCCCTCCAGCCAGCCACCCCCGACCGAGGCTTAAGAGCCCTGTTTACGGGTGCGGAACAGCGCAAAACCACCTAGCAGCAGGCCAAGTACCCCCGCCGCCAAGCCGAGCCATCCCGGAAGTTGTGAGCCGCCGTCGTCCGCCTTGCTCTCCGTAGTGCCGGAGGCGTTCGCCGGGTTCGCACTGGCCGGGTCGGTGGCAGCTGTCAGGGTGATCGCGGGAGCCGGATCTTGGACGGCTTCATCGTCCTGACCGGCCGGCACCACGGTGGCCCAATTCGTCTGTCCCTTCACGCAGCTCTGTAAAACCGGGAAATTGAGTTGGGTGCCGCTGCCGTCCGGGAGCTGGAGTGAGAGCACCAGGGTGTCGCGCAGTTCCGGGTCAAGGGGCGTTTTAGCCGTATAAACAATCTGGCTGGTTCGTTCGGTGACCTTGCTCCCGTTCTCCAGGGTCTTCGGTTGAGCGAGTTTTTCGGTCACCTTCGCGACTGTCCAGTTCGGGTTCACCGTGGGGGTGGCGTCATCGATGCTCTCCGGAAGGGAGATCGCGATCTTCGTGGTTGCCGAACCGTCACAGCCGTGCGGCACGCTGAAGGTGAGCAAGGAGTAGGAGTTTGCCGAGGTTGAGGAGGCATCAACGCTGACGTGCGCCGAGGCACTGGCAAGGCCCAGCGCCATCAGGGCTGCTGTACCGAGAGCAATAGTGGCCGAAATGCGTACGGCTTTTTTGGGCGCGCGCAAAGAAGGGGTCTTTTTCATTTTTAGCTTTCGTCTGTTTGCACGGCAGTACTGCCGTGCTCCGGTTTAGGTCTCAGAGAGAGATGGAGATCCGGGACGACGGCGGCCCGCGCCAGCGCTGTGCATTCAAGTAACGCTGTGGAACGGCGCGCTCCACCGGGCGATCACTCCAGCGCAGCCGAAACGGGGTCGGCAATGCGGAGGGAGCGGTGAGTTGGAAAAGCGGTCGAAGCCAATCCGCCAGCGCCCACAACGCTGCCTCACCGCGGGACAACAGTAAGCCGGTGAGGGCTATTGCCACCAGGTGGGCGATCAGCATTCCCGGGCTGTCCGAATTATGGGCGGGCATTGCCTGCGGGAAGTAGTGCACCATGGTCGTACCGTGCTGGTGCCCATGTTCGGTGGCTGTTTGGAGAGTCGATTGCATGGCATCTGACATCGGGTTTGCGGAGAGAAACTCAAAACCCAGATGCAGCGCTAACTGGCTGCCGGAAAGCAGCGCCAAGATGACCGGCGTCGTGAGTTTCCACCGGCAAGCCAACATGGAACCCATCAGGGTGAAAGCCGCCAGCGCCAGAAGCAGGATAGGTTCCGGGAGGCTTCCACCGCCTGCGGTGTGTGCTCCAGCCGCAAGAGAAAGAGTGGTCAGGGCCAGCATTGAACTGCGGAGCAGGCGAAAGGGCACCACGGTCCTCATGCCTATCCTTTCGCCGATGTTCCCGAGCCAAGTTTACTTGTCTTCGCTTCGTGCTCTTGGCTTTCCGTGCACGGATGATGGAAAGTGCGCGAGCAATGAGCTGGCGGCGATTGTCAGCAGACTGCCCAGGATGAGGGCGCTGGCCTCGCCCGGCAGTAGTAAACCGGATTGAGTGGAGATCGCAACGGCTGCCACCGGGACTCCTAATTGGGCTGCGGAGAGGATGCCCAGCGGCCATGGCAAGCCCAGCGCCCGGATGGCCAGGTGGCTCAGGATTGCGGCCACGCCCAGCGCCAATCCGAGCAGGATCATCGGAGGGTGGTCCAGTAGCTCACGGAGGTTCAAGGAGGCGCCAATCCAAAGGAAAAACACCGGGCCAAAGAAGCCTTCTGTGATGGCGAAAAGTTGGCGCGCTAGGCGCCGCGGTTGGCCAACTGCGGAGACGGCCAGCCCGAAAGAAAAGCCAGCCAGCATGATGGAAACCTGACTGAACATCGCCAAAGCGGCCAGGGCAAAGAGCACGATCAATTGCAGGCGGAGTTCCAGGGCAAATTTGCGTTGCTCGGAGAAAGCTCGGACCCTGCTGCGCAGGCCGCTCCGCTCCGTGCTCCGCATCAGTACGAAGAGCAGTGCGGCGCAGCCTGCAATCACCAGAACGCCCAGTGCTGCTATTCCGGCCCGGGGCGGGTCGATGGCAAGCGGGAGCGCAATGATGGCGGCGGCATCGGCAATAGCCACCTGGGCGGTTAGTGCGAGCACCTCGGGTCCGTCGAGGTGGCTGGATTCGATGATCGGCAGCACTAAAGCCGCGGAAGAGGAGGCAATGAGTACGGCGTAGAGCGGGGCGTGCAGGATGCTGAAGCTCAGTGCTATTACGACGGCGAACGCGACGGAAAGCGCCGCGACCGCGACCGCGCGTCCGGCCCCCTTCGCTAATGCGGAGCGGAGTTGAGTATTGCGTAAGGGGACATGGGTTCCAGCCACGAACATAATGAGGGCGAAGCCGATATTTCCCAGCAGGCTGAAAGTTGGATCAGCTGAGTCAACTACGTTGAAACCGGTACGGCCGATTAATAGTCCGGCGAGTAGCTCACCGATCACCACCGGTATTTGCCAGCGCCGTGGCGTGGCCAGTAGCGGGCCAAACAAGCCTAGGGCCATGACGAGTGCCAAAACTGCGAAGCTCATGTCCCTCCTTGGCCATTGGATATTCAGGGCACCCCACGATATGGCTCCGCTGAATTGTTCCGCTGATAGGGAGAATACTCCTGGAAGATCCTCAGGAACCTTCCAGGCAGGCTTCAAAATTATGGTTTAAATGTTTAATGAGCTACCGTAGGCAGAATAGCTATTCAATGCTATGTACGCTGTACTCAGGTTAAGTGTAAAAATTTGTTGTCTTGGGGGACACAAGTATGAAAAAAATTAGCCATACCTTCTTCCAGGGCTCTTATAAAGGGCCCTTTTCTTTTGCCGTTTTGCTGCTTGCGGCTCTGCTTGCATTTCTGGGGTTGACCGCGCTTGCGGCACCCGCTCAGGCAGCTGATATTCCGGGCGCTATCACCAAGGTGACCGTGACCCCGCAAAACCCAGCACAATACGATCCAATCAATGTTGCTGTCGACTGGGCAATTCCGGACGGATCCAATGCGGGAGATACATTCTCGTTGACCCTGCCTCCGGAGCTGATGGCATTGACCACATCTTTTGATATCAAAGATGCCTCCGGAAACCTCGTTGCAACGGCGCAAGTTGTGAACGGCGAGGTGGTTTTCACGCTGACGGATTTTGTTGAAACTCACGTCAACGTCAAGGGCAGTGCGAGCTTCGAGACTCAGTTCAATGAAGTCGTTACTCCTGGTCAGCCGATCACCCTCGACTTTGGCGTGGCTGGGACCACCACTGTTACGCCGAGTGCAGGCACTCCGGTGGATCAAACCAAGCCACATAAGTACGGTTACTGGATCGACGCTGCCGGAAATGGCTCAGTGGTGCCAACCGACCGGATCCGTTGGACCATTTCGTCTCCGATAGGCCCGTATAACACCGCGCTTTTCGAGGACACTCAGGGTGCTGGGCAGCAGAATGACTGCACCTCGCTCGCCGCGCAGGTTTCCACTGGTTTCAACGCGACGGGTGACGCGAGCAGCTGGGCCGCCTTGCCCGCTGGAAGCCTTACTGTGGCCTCTTGCACAGGGACGACCTTCTCAGCCACCATCCAGCCGGTTCCGGCCGGCCAGATGGTCTCGGTCACCTACGTCAGCACGGTCACCGATCCGAGCCTGGCTGCCTACACCAACACGGCCAATGTGACCGTTGATGGAGTCACCTCGCCGACGGTGTCCCAGGTGCCCCGCTACGCTTCGGGTGGCAATGCCAGTGGCGACGACAAGCCGCTTGTGACGCCGACGCCGACGCCGACTCCGACGACCGCTACGCCGACTCCGACTCCGACTCCGACGACTGCCACGCCGACGCCGACGGTTACGGTGACGCCAAAAACGCCGGCACCGACCGCTACGCCCGAAACGCCGGCACCGACCAGCACTTCGCCTGCTCCCAGCAGCAGTGCTCCGGTAGCCGCGCCGTCGGGCACCACACCGCCTGCCGGTGCCTCGACTGTGCCGACCGTTTCGACTACGGCGACTGGCGAGGAATTGGCCTACACCGGTGCGAATGGTGTGCTGCCGATTCTCGGGATCGCTGCTCTGGCTCTGCTGGTGGGTGGAGTAATGCTCCTAGCTCGCCGTCGGGCACACTAGGTCCGTTTGATCGTTAGCTAAAAGAAGCGCCGTCCCTTAGGGGCGGCGCTTCTTTTTGTTGGTGGTTCTCACGAAGTCAATCTCGGGGATACCGTGAGGGAGGCTTTCGGCAGCTTGGATATCGTTGCCGTAGCCAGGCAAGGTCGCATGCGGTCAGTAGTAATAACGGGCTTGTAAGATCGTCACACAATGATCGTCAGCAATGTAAACAAGCCTATTGCTTTCGTCGATTCTACGAGACCACGCCCCAGCTAAGGCGTGCTTCAATGGCTCTGGTTTTCCGATTCCGTCGAAAGGATCATCCAGAAGCGTATCGTCGATGAGGGTATTGATTCGCTTGAGAGTTTTACGGTCCTGGCTCTGCCAATACAGATAATCTTCCCAGCCTTCGGCTGTCCAGGTGAGAGTGCGCCCACTCAAGGTTCTATGAGTTCATGCTCTACAACTTGACCCTCACGGGATGATTCGAGGGCTGAAAGCAGGCGTTGTGCATTTTTGGGCGAGCGCAGCAGATAGCTCGTTTCCACCAGCGCGTCGTATTCGTCCTTTGACATCAGCACGGCAGATCCGCGCTTGGACATGATCTCGATCTCGGTGTGATCGAGATTGACGCGCTCGATGAGGCCAAAAAGATCGCGTCGAGCTTCGCTCGCTGTTATTGCCATAGCGCCCTCCAAGTCGTACTGAATATGGTACCACTTTGCTCTGTGTGGAGTTCTTGGAAATCTCGAAAAGGAGGTTTTGGCCTTTGTTGAAAGAACAGAGCTATGGCAAAGAATGAGGATGCGGATTCCGTTTTGGCTAAGCAAAGGGCCCCAGCTTTTCTTATAAAGAAAGCAGGGGCCCTTCTGTCGCGGTGACGGTGGGATTTGAACCCACGTTAGGCTCTCACCTAAACAACATTTCGAGTGTTGCACCTTCGGCCGCTCGGACACGTCACCAACCCAAACACTCTACTTCACTGGCGCTCTTTGGCCCAAAAGGGGCCAGCCGAATGGCACAATGTGGCTATGACGAACGCAAAGCAGTGGGCCTGGGCGTGGCACCGGCAGGGCTTGGATGGCTCGCAGGCGGGCAAAGACTCTGCAGCCATGCTGGCTGAAACCGGCTGGGTGCGTTCGGTCGGCGGTGCCAATCCCTATCTGAGCCTGTTCGCGCGGGCCGGTTTGCGTCGAGACCAGGTGGATGCCGACGTCGCACAGGCCAGCATTCATGAACTCCCGGTGGTTCGTGGCTGCACGTACGTTCTTGGCGCCGAAGATTTCCCGTGGGCGCTCCAACTAGGCACCGGTGCTGCCGAGGCAACGGTGAAGGTCCTACACCGGCTGGGGGTGGAGCAGGCTGAGGTTGACTCCTTGGCGGAGCAGACGCTCGCCGTTCTCCAAGAGCGAGGCCCACTGGACCCCAAGGACCTCAAGAATTCCCTCGGCGATGCGGTGCGCAGCCTGGGCGAAGAGGGCAAGAAGAAGGGCGCCTCCACAACCCTGCCCACCGCCCTGGGGCTTTTACAAGCCGATGGCAGAATCCGGCGCGTTCCGGTCAATGGGCGGCTCGATCAGCAACGATATGCCTACCAAGCCTGGGGCCTGGAGCCGAGTGGTTTGAGCGATCAGCAGGCGCGAGCCAAGGTGATGGAGAAGTATCTGCATTGGACCGGTGGTGCCACCCTCAAGCAGAGCCAGTGGTTTACCGCCTTCACCGTCGCGCAGAGCAAGGCGGCTCTCGCCGATGTCGCGGCAGTGGAGAACGACGGCGTCTGGATGCTGCCCGGTGATCACGATGCCTATCAGGATTTCAAGGCTCCCGAGGATGAGCAGATCCAACTCCTAGCCGGAACAGACGGTTTGTTCCTGCTCAAACGCAATGCAAGCGATTTCCTGGCCGAGGAGGACCGGGACCGCTCGGTATTGGGAGAGAAGTCGCTGGCTCTAACCGCCGATCTACCCGATCACCCGATCGTGGACCGCGGCCAGATCATTGGTTTGTGGCAGTACGATCCGGGTCAGGAGGAAGTGGTGGCTTGGACCTTCAAAAAGCCCACTGCCGCGGTATCCAAGCGAGTTTCTGAGGTTGAGGCTTATATTCGCCAGGACCTGGGTGACTTCCGCTCCTTCAGCCTGGACTCTCCGGCCTCGCGGCAGAAACGGATTGACGCGCTGCGCGCTGCTCAGGGCTGATTAAACTAAGCGTTGACCACTCTAAACGCCGACAAAACTGGTTGGCCAGATCCGTCCGCTTCCAGTCTCGGATAGCCCTTTCCTGGGCCCGCGCACGCTCATAGCCTGGAGGTATGAAAGCACTCCTCGTCATTGACGTCCAAGAATCCTTCCGACAACGCGAAAGTTGGTCGGCTGCCTCCAACCCGGAGATAGCAGAGCAGGTGGCCAGGCTCGTTGACCATGCCCGAGCAAAGGGCGATGCGGTGATCTGGATTATTCATTCTGAGCCTGGTAGCGGCGGGGTTTTTGATCCAGAGCTCGGCTTCACCCACCCGATTGAGGGGCTAGAACCGGCGGCCGGGGAGGTGCTCTTCACTAAGACCTCGCACAATGCCTTCACCACCACCGGCCTGCAGCAATACCTGGTGAGCCAGGGCATTGACGAGTTGCAGATTTGTGGCATCCGGACCGAGCAGTGCTGCGAGACTACGGCACGGCTGGGAAGCGACCTTGGCTACTCGGTGGAGTTCGTGGTCGATGCCACCGCCACCGAACCCATTGAACACTGGAGTGCCCCTGCGGGACGCAGCCTGAAGGAGATCCTGGCCGATCCGCTTACCTTGGACGCGGAGAGCATTATTCAGCGGACCTGCTACGCCCTGGCGCGGCGGTTCGCGGTGATCCGCACGGTGGACGAGGTGCTTGCCGGCTGAGCCGCCAAATGTCCCGGCATCAGCCTAGACTTCGGTGCAGGAGGTGTGACCGGATATGACCGCTATTGCTATTCCTCTAATGGCCGAGGTGCACTTGCTCGACGTGGCTGGCCCGGCTCAGGTTTTTGGCGATGCCGCCCGGCTGGGGGCAGATTTCTCACTGCACTTCGTGGCCGATGGGGAAGCCCCGCTAGCCTCGGCGCAAGGGCTACCGTTGGCTCCGGCGACTGAATGGCCGGAACTCAAGCCGGAGGACATCATTCTGGTTCCGGGTGGCAGGGCGGCTACGCTCGCGACGGCGGCCAGGCTAGGCGAGGATTCGCTCGGCCGGCTCCAGAACCACTATGCAGTAGGTGGCCGGGTGGCCAGCGTCTGCTCCGGTGCCTTCTCGCTGGGACTCGCCGGTCTACTCGATGGCAGGCACTGCACCACTCATCACCAACTTCAGAACGAACTGGCTCTGCGCTTTCCGCAGGCGCGTGTGGTCTCCGACGTGCTCTTTACTGAGGATGAGGGTATTCTGACTTCCGCGGGTATTGCCAGTGGAATCGATTTAGCGCTGCACATTGTGGCGCAGCAGGAGGGGCCAGCGATGGCTGCCCGGGTGGCTAGGGGGATGGTGATGTACACCCGCCGGAATGGGAACGCGCCACAACTGAGTGGCATTCTGCGGCACCGGGCGCATTTGATCGATGTTGTTCACCTGGCTCAGGATCTACTGGATGAACGATTCCGGGAGCGGCTACAGCTCGCGGAGATTGCGACGGCGGTTGGCGTCAGTGCGCGGACCCTCAGCCGAGCCTTTGGCCAGGCCATTGGGCTAACTCCCTTGCGGTATCAACAGCTCCTACGCCTGGAGGAAGCGCAATCGCTGATCCAACACGGCAGTACCATGCAGGCGGCCGCTCTGGCGGTGGGGTTTGATGACGGCAGGATGCTGCGCAGGCTACGCGCCAGGGACGCCCATGACCCCAGGGACACAGGTGTTCGTAGCCATTAATAGGGTTCGGTGGAGCGCTGAGCCTGGAAGAAATCCCGGAGCAGCCCGGCGCATTCCTGCTGACGAATCCCAGAGGTGACCTCCACCCAATGATTCAGCCTGCGCTCACGCAGCACATCAAAAACCGAACCCGAGGCCCCAGCCTTTTCATCCCAGGCGCCGAAAACCACCCGGGGAATTCGGGCCAGCACAATGGCTCCCGCACACATTGCGCAGGGCTCTAAGGTGATCACTAAGGTGCAGTTATCTAGTCGCCAGGTGCCCAGCGCCCAAGCAGCCGCGCGGATGGCGAGCACCTCAGCGTGAGCGGTGGGGTCGCCGTCGGCCTCCCTGCGGTTCCGGCCGGTTCCGATCACATGCCCGGAGGCGTCAAGCACCACCGCGCCGATGGGCACGTCCTGGGTGCTCAAGGCTGCCCTGGCTTCCGCGAGGGCAAGCCCCATCCAGGATTCGAGCTCAGCGTCGGTAGCCATCACTCAATGGTAGCTTTTAGCTATGCGTGTTCTGGTTGTCGACCACCCCTTGGTGGCCCATAAGCTCACTGTCCTGCGGGACAAAAATACCCCTTCACCGGTTTTCCGGCTGCTCACCGAGGAATTGGTGACCCTGCTGGCCTATGAAGCTACTCGGGAAGTACGGGTCGAGGAGGTGGAGATCGAAACTCCGGTCACCACCACCGTCGGCACCGGACTGGTCAAACCCACCCCTCTTGTGGTGCCGATCCTGCGTGCCGGGCTAGGCATGCTGGAGGGGATGACTCGACTGCTCCCCACCGCGGAGGTTGGCTTCCTGGGAATGGCTCGGAATGAGGAGACCCTTGAGGCGATCACCTATGCCGAGCGGCTTCCGGACGATCTGACCGGACGACAGGTTTATGTTCTGGACCCGATGCTCGCCACCGGTGGCACCCTGAAGGAGGCCATTAAGTTCCTCTTCGACCGCGGTGCCATGGATATCACTTGCATTTGTTTGCTCGGTGCTCCCGAAGGCATTGAGGCTCTGCGCCAGCAGCATGAGGGCGCAAACGTCACCATCGTGCTCGCCTCCGTGGACGAGGGACTCAATGAGAAGTCTTATATTGTTCCCGGTCTTGGCGACGCCGGAGACCGCCTCTATGGCGTGGTCGGCTAAACCTGCCGCAGTGCGCTTAGGTACCGCCGCCGATATTGAGCCATGTCTTGAGCTATGGGCGGAGACCGTGCGTGCCCGCGATGGGGCTGAGGTTGATCCCAGCCAACTTCATATCCAGCTGGAGCGTGCCCGGCTGAAATTCCTCGGTGCCGTCAATGCGTTTCTGGTCACCGAGGATGAGTTGGGTCTGACCGGCTTTGCGCTCGCGGTACCTCATGAACCGGCCGACGACGGCACTCACCTGGCGCTGATCGGCACCCGTCCCCGCGCCCAGGGCCGCGGCGTTGGGCGGGCTCTTCTGCAGGAACTGACCAGGTTCCGGCGAGAGAGCGGCGACCGAGCACTCGACTTAAGGGTTCTCACCGGAAACTCTGGAGCGCGGCGGCTCTATCAGAAGCTCGGTTGGTTAGAAGTGGGCAAACCGGAACCCCACGAAGTGACCGGGAAATTGTTTCAGAGATACGAATTGCGGTTCTAGGGCCTGGGCTCACGGCGGTGGACTAGGCTCTACACATGGATCAATTTCAGCCTCCGAGCAACCCACCGTTGCCCCCGAATCAGGGTTCAAACCAAGACCCAAATCAAGCTAACCCCAATCCGAATCCGGCGCCCGCGGGCCCACCGCAGGCACCTCAATACGGTCAGCCAGCACCGCAGTATGGCCAGCAACCGCAGGCGCCGCAGGCTCCCCAGTATGGTCAGCAAGTGCCAGGCTATGGCCAGCAGCCCGGCCAGTTCGGTCAGCAGCCACCGCAGGCTCCGCAATACCCCGGTTATTCGAGTAATGGCTATGGTGCTGCGATGCCGCAGACCGCTCCGGTTGAGCGTCCCTCGAGCATTAAGAATGCCGTTATCCTGATGTATGTCGGTGCCGCGTTGGCTCTGATTGGCGGGATTTTTACGCTCTTTGAGGTTCCTGCTGTGACAGAGCTGGTGGTATCCCGTCCACCCATCTCCGGAATGAGCGGCACACAATACGAAGCCGCGAAATCGGGAGCACAAATCGGTGGCTATTTTGGTGGGATCTTCGGTCTAGTGGTCGGCACCGGTTTGTGGATCTGGATGGCTTTCGCCAACAACGCGGGTAAGAAGTGGGCGCGTGTGCTCTCCACTGTCTTTGCCGCATTCAGCATCATCGGCGGACTTTATACCGTTATCTCCGGATTGCTCACTCAGACCATTTTCGTCAGCGGGCTGGTTCTTGGCATTCTGACCTCGCTTGTCTCGGTGGTTGCCCTGGTGTTTATCTGGCTTAAGCCATCAACCGAGTACTACAACTTCAAGAGTCAGAAGACTCTCTACTAAACCTCAGTACCAGCCGGTGGCCTGGGAATGTCCCCAGGCCCCGCAAGGGGATCCGTAGCGTTCCTCGATGTAACCCAACCCCCAGATGATCTGGGTTTTGTAGTTGGTCCGATAATCAGCGCCCGTGCTCGCCATCTTCTCCGCGGGCAGGGATTGGGCAATGCCGTAGGCCAGGCTGGAAGGGTTCTCCGCCGTGGTCTGCCAGCTGGACTCACGATTCCAGAGCTGTGTCAGGCAGCTCATTTGATCCTGCCCCCAGCCGAAACCGGAAAGCTTACTGGCGGCGAAGGCTTGCGCTGCTTCTGGATCATTAATGGTCTTGATCTCGGAAGAGGCAGCGTTGGTTTTCTGAGTGCTCTTGTCGATCTGGGAGCTAGTGGCAACCCGGGTGAAGCTCACCGCGGCGTCGGGGGCCGCGGAGATGGTTTCAGCAGCGGTTTTATCGGCCACTGGGGTAATGGTGGGCGTTGCAGCTTGCTGAGAGGCACTTACTCCGGCAATGAGCACCCCGGCGACGGCGACCGCTGCCACGCGCTTTAGCGGCAGCTTCGGTGCGGCTTCCAGGAGGTAGCCGAAAGTGGATTTCTGCGGCGCTGCACGACGGCGTCCGGAGACTCTGGAGTTCTGCTCGAGCGTGCTTGCTGCCTCGGGGGCAGCAGCGTGGCGCGCGCTATGACGCCCCGAACTTTTGGCTTTACTAGCCACGAATAATGCCTCTCTTTTGCCTGCGAGGTGAGCTGTCGGATTCGGCTGAGAAAGCCGGCCCTGTGCTGCAGGGCTTCACCCCAAGGCCACCAGTACTGCGTGGCCGAAAGTGGTTCCCCCGTCTCTGCCGGAATTGCTGTATGCACCCGGTGGTGGCATAGCTCGGCTATCCTCCGGGAGTTGCCGCACTGCTGCGCGGCAATCATTCAACGATACCGGAATCTCGCCGATTAGTCACATTTTGGTAACGGTCCGTGATCTTTAAGAGATAGCCGCCACACTATTTAATATTTACTTAGCAAAGGTAATGACCTATGCTAAGTATGTGGAACAACGAAAGAAGAGCGCGCCACTTGCCGTGGAGCTCAGAATGGCGGTGATGCGCACCTCACGCAGGCTGCGCACCGAGGCCACCAGTGAGAGCGTTACCCCGGGGCAATTCACCGTGCTTTCTATTCTGTCCGGGGGGCAACAGACCCTCCGCCAGCTTGCGGACTGGGAGCATGTTCAGGCGCCGTCCATGACCAGACTGGTCAACTCGCTCGAACGTGAAGGGTTGGTCCGTCGGCAGGCAGATCCCAGTGACGGGCGTCAGGTGCTGGTGGAGCTTACGGACGCTGGCAGCGAGGTGCTTCGCGACACTAGGCAACGCAGAACTGAGTGGCTGGAGCGTCGGCTCGCAGGGCTCAGCACCGAAGAACGGAAAGTGCTGCGGGAAGCAGCGGGGATACTACAGAGAATGAGTGCAAAATAGGTGTTTAGGGCGCTGAAGGTCTTCAACTACCGGCTCTGGGTGACAGGAGCGCTGGTATCGAATATTGGCACCTGGATGCAGCGCGTCGCACAGGATTGGCTGGTACTGACCGTTCTGACCCATCAATCCGGGACCGCCGTCGGAATCACCACGGGTCTGCAGTTCTTGCCGATCCTGGTCCTGGGACCATGGGCGGGTCTGCTGGGGGACCGGTACTCCAAACGCAAACTGCTCCTCATGACTCAATCGGCGATGGGCTTCTGTGCCTTGGTATTGGGCTTACTTGTGGTCACCAATACCGTGCAGTTGTGGCATGTTTACCTGCTGGCTCTCCTGTTGGGCGTCGGTAGCGCGATTGACGCGCCACCCCGGCAAGCCTTCGTCTCCGAGGTAGTTGAAGCCGGTGACGTGCCGAACGCCGTCGCACTCAATGCCACCTCCTTCAATCTTGCCCGGCTCGCTGGCCCCGGCTTGGCGGGTTTGCTGATCGCCTGGATCGGCACCGGGCCGGCCTTCCTGATCAATGCCGCCAGCTTCGCAGGGGTGATTATCTCACTGGCCAAAATGCGGGTCAACGAATTGCACCCGACGGCCCGGGCACCACGCGGCAAGGGGCAGATCAGGGAGGGCTTACATTACATCGGGCAGCGTCCGGACCTAATGATGATCATGGTGCTAGTCGGTTTGGTGGCCACCCTGACCATGAATTTCCAGATCACCAACGCGCTGATGGCCACTTCGGTCTTTGGCCTGGGACCGGGGGAGTACGGCCTGCTAGGCACAGTGATGGCGGTGGGTACTCTCTCCGCTACCTTGCTAGCCGCTCGCCGCAAGGGGGTGCGGATGGCCTATGTGGTTGGCGGTGCGCTGGCCACGGGTTTCTTCACGATTATTGGCGCCATGGCGCCGAGTTACTGGCTATTCGCACTCGCGTTGATTCCTATTGGGCTCTCCGCGATGACCTTTTTGAACGTTTGCAACACCACGGTCCAACTCACCACGGATCCAATAATGCGCGGTCGAGTGCTGGCCGTCTACATGGTGGTGGTGCAGGGTGGAACCCCCATTGGGGCTCCTTTGGTGGGTTGGATTGGCACCCTCTTCGGGCCGCGCTGGTCCTTGATCGCGGGAGGGGTGGCCGCACTGTTGGCCGGGGCTGCGGCGCTTTTGGTTTTGAACAAACGCAATCACAATAGTCTGCGGCAGCAACTCGGCTCGATTCTGCCGCATCGAGTTCGCGCCTAATCTCGGGCTGCCCGCCTCAACGGACGGGTAGATCCCGGGGTGAAGCCATTCAACCCCCACTTGAGCCCTCTGCAATTGCGCAAGTGGATCCCGCCGAGAACGGGAGCTCAGTGGGATCCACTTGCCAGAACCCACAGAGAAGAACAACTCGATGGGACCTGCTTGCAAGGAATCGGCCCGCTCGCTCCGAAGCAAGCGGCCTAGAACTAACCCTGGGGCGTCGGAGCTATGCCGCGGGGCAGATCGACCATGAACTCGGTATGCCCGGGCTCGGATTTCAGCGTGATCTTGCCACCGTGCGCTTGCACAATGGCGTGCACAATCGATAAGCCCAGGCCAGTGGTGCCATCGTGGCCGGAACGGGCGACATCCGCTCGCGAGAAGCGATCGAAAATATCTGCTTGGAACTCCGGTGCGATTCCTGGCCCGCTATCCCGCACGCTCAGTCGCAGCATATTGTTCTCCACATTGCGCAAGCTAGTGACCACAACGGTTCCAGCATCGGTGTGCTTTGCCGCATTGGAGAGCAAGTTGAGCAGCACCTGGCGGATCGCCCCGGCGTCGGCCTTGATGATAAAGGGGTCACTGGGCAGGTCAAGCTGCCAGCGGTGATCACCGATCGCCACCTTCATATCGTTGACAGTCTCCAGCACCAGTTGGGTCATCTCGGTGTCTGCAAGCTCTAGCGGCTTGCCCTCGTCCAGCCGGGCTAGGGTAAGCAGATCCTCCACCATCGCCCCCATCCGCTTGGACTGTGATTCCACCCTGGAGAGTGATTTCTCCCCCGAAGGGCTGAGATCCTCGGTCATTCTGAGCATCTCGGTGTAGCCACGGATGGCGGTCAGCGGGGTGCGCAACTCGTGGCTGGCATCGGCGACGAACTGGCGGACCTTGGTCTCGCTTCGCTGCCTGGCCTGCAGGGCTTGCGCCACATTGTCCAGCATTCGGTTGAGCGCCAAGCCCACAGCACCCACCTCGGTATTGTGATTTGCGGCCGACGACGGCACCCGCTCCGCCAGCGTCACCTCACCTTCGTTGAGCGGCAGCTGGGAAACCCGGGTGGCAACGGCAGAAAGCTGATTGAGCGGGGCCATCGCTCGCCGAATGATCACGGTGCCCACCAAGCCCATGGCCAGCAAGCCGGAAGCAGAGACCAGGATGATGGTGGAGATTAATGTGGCGAGGGGGTCGTTTACATCATCGGTGGGGATGCCGGTAATGACTGTCGTCCCGTCCGAGAGCGGTACGGCAATGAAGCGGTAATCTCCGAAGGAAAGATGTTTGTCCACCTGTCCGTCGGTGGGTTCGACGGAAGCGATGGTGCTGATATCGGAAGCTTCCACGTTCTTGCTGCCCACCACATTGGATACAAGAGTGGGCTGCGTCAGCAGAACCCCGCCCTTCACTTGGGCGATCAGGGTCCCGTAGCCCACCCCGGGGTAAGTGGCTGGATTGGTGTTGCCGCTGGCAACGTAGGTGGTCACCTGCCGCGAGGTGTTCAGCAGTGTCTCTTTTAGCCTGCCGTTCAACACCACGCTCATCGAGGCAAAACAAACCAAGCCCACGATGAAGCAGATCGCGGTTAGCAGCGCGAGCGTTGCCATCACCATCTTGGAGCGCAGGCTCCACTGCGAGAACTTCAACCACTCCGGAAGCTGCCTGCGGCTCGCCGACTTCGGAGCGGGTGCCGACGCGGTTGACGATCCAACAGGCGTCGTTTTGCTCACTGCTCGGCCGGTTTGAGGATGTAGCCCGCGCCGCGCACGGTGTGGATCATCGGCGGGTGATTCGCCTCGATCTTCTTGCGCAGGTAAGAGATGTAGAGCTCCACAATGTTCACCTGACCACCGAAATCGTAATTCCAGACCCGGTCTAGGATCTGAGTTTTACTGATCACGCGCTTCGGGTTCTCCATGAGATAACGCAGCAGCTCGAACTCGGTGGCGGTAAGGGTGACTTCATCGGAACCGCGCATCACCTGACGGGTGTCATGGTTGAGCACCAAATCGCCCACCCGGATCTCTGCCGCGTCCACGGCTGTCACTCCGGCGCGCTGCACAATCCGGTGCAAGCGCAGCAGCACTTCTTCCATGCTGAAAGGCTTGGTGACGTAGTCGTCGCCACCGGCGGTCAGGCCGGCCACTCGGTCCTGTACCGCGTCCTTGGCGGTGAGGAAGAGTGCCGGGATATCGGGGGCGAAGCTGCGGATCTTGCCGAGCAGCTCAACGCCGTCGAAGCCGGGCAGCATAATGTCCAGCACCAGGACGTCAGGCCGGTACTCACGGGCGATCTTCACGGCGGTGGCACCGTCGTGAGCCACTTCGGTGTCCCAGCCTGCCATCTGTAGCCCCATCGACATCAGTTCGGCCAGCGAAGGCTCGTCGTCGACTACCAGGGCTCGAATCGGCGAACCATCGGGATGGTTCAGCTTGGGCAGATTCTCGGTGAAGTTTCGGGTAGTAGCCATAATCCAACTTTCTGACAGATCGATATATTTTGCCTTGAAGTTAGCTGAACATCCGCTGTGGAAGCTGTGAATACCTCAGCTAGCAAATACCGACTCAAGCCTGCTACCTGAAGAACGACGGCGGTGGCCAGCAAGTGCCCGAGGAGTGGAGGTCGCACCCGGTGCCCCTTCGCAACCCCAGGGGCGTCCAACTATTGGTCACTCGGAACGACCTCCGCACCCCTAACGGTCCCGTCAAACGTCAATTTGGAAGACGATTTACCCCGATCATCGAATGTATAACTAATCTCAAATTGATTCTTAAGCGAAAGAGGTGTTCAACATCGTTAATTTGATGAATCAACGAATTAAGTTCATCAGAGATGTTAAATGTGATTTGAGTCACATTCTCCGGTTTTGTCTCAAAATGCGGACGTTTTGGGGCATTGTTACTTGCAAGTTCCATTTATTACGTTGCACACTTCATATGTGAAGATCCACTCAAGCGCATCTGCAGCCGCAGCTATACGGTCCGAAGCAACGCTCGGTCACGTAATGTGCTGTTGTCGAATGCAGGCCTAGCTCCCATCCGAAGAGTTTTTTAGGCGTCGACCAGTCAGGTCAGCCCAATGACGGGCATCCCTCGCGATACAACTCAGCGAGATCAGGCATTCGAGCCGTTCACATCAGCAACGGCAATTCACAATGAGGTTCACAGATGTCAATAGCACCCGGTTATGTGCATATTTCAGTCCGCAACGCTAATAAGGTTTCTCGTTCCGGCATTCCTCCCTTCCAACACGGGAGCCAGGCTTCGGCCCATCCGGAAGAACAGCGTCACCAGCCGCTGCACGCAGTACCCAGCCGCCCCACAGCCCCGATGACCGCGCCCACGGCTCTTATCGCCGGTAGCGGTTCTACCGTCCGCGGAGTTGGCCAGGACAATGTGGCACACGGCTTCGTGCTCTATGTAGGCGTGGATGAGGAGACCGCAGCAGCCAATGGGACCTCCCTGGCCAAGCTGGCGCAGGACATCCGAGCCTATGTGCAGTCGCTTGTGCCGCCGGCGCAAAGCTATGCGGCCGTCGCCATTGCCGCCGCCGATGCACCCGGGACTTCGCTTGACGTCGTCCGCTCCACTTTTGGTGATCCCACCGTGGCGTCCCGCCAGCGGGTGGATACCAGGCCGCATAACCTTTCGGACAGCCGTCCGGCCGGTGTGCTAATCGATTTGGCTCGGCGCGAAGTACACCTGGACGGCGAGACGCTGAATCTGACCTTCAAGGAATTCGAACTACTGAATTACTTGGTGGAGAACGGCACCCGGACGGTGGGCCGTGAGGAGCTGCTCGAAGGATTGTGGAGCAACGCCGAAGAGGTGCCCAATGAGCGCACCATCGACGTTCATATCCGCCGCCTGCGCTCCAAGCTGGGGCGGCTGGCCAACACCGTGCGCACCGTGCGCGGCGAGGGCTACCGGTTCTATGAGCACCCCGAGGTTATTGTCTGGGCGGCTCCGGAATACTCCATCTAGGCTGTTTTTCGCGGCCAGTCTTAGAGCTTCGATCCCTTAGACTGGCCGAATGAGCTTGCATCACCTCAAGCAGCTGACCTTGATGCGCCACGCCAAAGCTGAATATCCGAGTTCAGCGGTGGAGAGCGATCACGACCGCCCGCTCGCGGCGCGAGGCCATCTGCAGGCGGCTTTGGCCGGGCGTTGGCTAGTCGAAAACGATGCGGTGCCGGATTTCATCCTGTGTTCCTCCGCGCTGCGTACTCGGCAGACCTGTACCTGGGTCTGCAAAGAGTTGGCGGAGGCCGCGCCCACGCCCAAGCTGGAGGATGACCTTTACGACGGGGGTCCGCTGAGGATGCTCGCGCTGATCAACCATGTTCCGGAGACGGTGACTTCGCTGCTGGTGATTTCACATCTGCCCACTGTGCAGGAGCTAGCCCTGCGCTTGGCGGCCCGCGACTCGGATCCGGAGGCATATCTGGATCTTGCCGAGCGCTACCCAACTGCGGGGCTGGCTACCTTCCGTACTGCCTCGTCGTGGGCTGAGCTCGATGGTCAGGACGCCACGCTGACCGGGTTCGCCGTCCCGCGTTAGCTGACCCTGCCAACTAGCGTTGCAGTGCTTTGAGTTAGAGGGCTTTAGCAATGTCCTTGAGCTCGGCGACCAGGTGGTTGATCGCCGGGCTGGCGCTCAGGCTGCGCCGATAGACGATTTTTACCTCACGGTTCTGAGCGGGGGCGCGCAGTTCCAGGGCGACGACGTCGGCCGGCAGCTCCGGCCTGCCCAGCCTGGGCACTAATGCCACGCCAACACCCAACTCGACGAGGCCAATATGGGTGCTGAAATCGGCATCGAAAAGTCGGATCTTAGGCAGGATGCCCATTTCGGCAAACATTCGCATCAGCGCCTCGTGGCAGATCATCCCCACCGGGGTAGCCATCCACCACTCATCCAACAAATCTGCCGCGCAGACGCTGCCGCGCCCCGCCAAGGGGTGCTCTCGGTGCACCAATACATCGGCGCGGTCATCGCATAAATCGGTGGTTTGTAATTGCTCCGGAATGGGCAGCGGTACGGAATTCCAGTTGTGCACCAGGGCAAGATCTGCTTCGCCGTTGGCCACCCTTTCCACCGATTCGCGGGGGTCCTCGGCAATCACCCGAAGCTGGATCTCGGAGCCTTGCTGCTCCAGTCGGCGAATCAGTGGGCCCACCAGGCCGCGGCAGGAGGTGGAGAAGGCACTAACCCGCACCGGGCCGCTTGGCTTACTCGGGTCCGCCATTAGGGTGACTTCTAGTCCTTCTAGTTCCTCCAGCACCCGGCGGCCCTGCTCGGACATGGAGAGCCCGCGTTCGGTCAACAACACGCCACGGCCGTGCCTTTCGAGTAATGCGCCGCCAGCCTGCTTCTCTAGCTTCTTGATTTGTTGGGAGATGGCGGAGGGGCTGTAGCCCAGGGACTCCGCCGCGCTGATCACCGAACCGTACTGGGAAACGGCCACTAGAGCGCGTACCGCCATCACATCAATCATGAAGTAAAAGTACATGATTTCGAGGCGAAACGTTTGCTTTTACTTAAAGGAGTTCTTTGCCAAGCTTGGACTTATGCAACTCAAACACGCTCTGCTGGCCGTTCTGGTGGCTGTGATCTGGGGAGTGAACTTCCTGGCTATTAACGCAACCTTGCAGGATGTTCCGCCATTGCTCTCGCTGGCTCTGCGCTTCTTATTGGTCGTCTTTCCCTGGATATTCTTCGTCAAGCCACCGAAGGTCGGTTGGCGAGCCGTGGTGGCGATCGGTCTCACCACGAGCCTGGGGCAGTTCGCCATCCTCTATTTGGCTCTCAGCCTGGGCATGCCGGTGGGCTTAGCTCCGCTCGTCTTACAAGCCCAAGTGCTCTTTACTGCCTTGATCGCTATGGCGGTACTCAAGGAACGTCCCAGTGGCGGCCAGCTGATTGGCATCGGAATGGGTGTCCTTGGCCTGGCCATTGTCGGTTTTGGCCGCGCCCAGGTCGCTCCCGTGCTGCCCTTCCTGCTGGTCTTGCTGGCGGCAGCCTGCTGGGCCGTCGGCAATGTGATCACTCGTCGGGTTCAGCGGAGATCTTCCGCTTCAAGTTCGGGGCTAAGCATGGTGATCTGGTCCGGAACCGTGGTGCCGGTACCAATGTTCGTGCTGTCCTACTTCTTCGAGGGGCCGGCCGCACTGGGGGAGGTATGGGGCAATCTGCACTGGCCGGCCATTCTGGGCGCGCTCTACACCGCCCTGATTTCCTCCCTGGTGGGCTACGGCATTTGGAACAATCTACTCCGGCGCTACCCGGCCAGCGCCGTCGGCCCCTATAGCTTGCTGATCCCGGTGGTGGGGATGGCCTCGGCCTGGATCGTGCTTCGCGAGGTTCCGAGCTCTACCGAGCTGCTGGGAGGTGCGCTTTTACTCGCCGGGGTGGCGTTCGCCGTCGTCCGCTTCAAGAAGCCAACGGTGCCGGTGAAGCCCAGCGAGTTAGAAGTTCAGTCCTTGAGGTAACCGGTCATCACCGTCATCAGCGCCGCCAAGGCTTCTTCACGGCTGCGCTCCGGGTGGAACACCTGGCGATCCAGGCCGACGATAAGGGCGGCCCCCAGGGTCAACCCCACCATGGCCTGCGGCTGCACCTCGGTATGCACCTGATGTTCCTCAGCCACCCGGGTCAGGGTTCGCCCGGCCAGCAAGAACAGCCGCTCGCGGAGCATGGTCAAGGTGTCCCGCCAGGCGCTGGGGGTGCGCCACAGCTCGGAGACCAGCAACTGGGTGAAGGAAGGGTAAGCCTCGAAAAAGTCGAGAGTCTTGGCCAGCATGTCCTCCAGAGCTACCAGGGAAGGCTGCGAATCGTCCGGAGTGAGCTGCTCTTCTAGTAGGCTCACGCCGTGTTCCAGCAGTTGTGCGATTAGCTCGCTCTTGCTGCCGAAATTGTAGTAAACCGTGCCCTTGGAAACCCCGGCCGCGGCGGCTATTTCGTCCACCGTGACCTCCGCCGGGCCGCGCTCGCCAATTAGCTGCATTGAGGCTTCGAAGAGCTTCTGCTTGGTGGCGTTGGTGCGCCCGGGGCGCTTGAGCGGTTCGGTACTCATATTGAAATCTCCGGTTGCAGGGTGCTGAGGGTCCAGACCTTACGTTTGCGGACGGCCAGGATGGAAAGCAGGATTCCTATCAGGGTATAACCCACCAGGCCCAAGGCGATGGGTAGTAACGGAGCCAAGTCCGCCCCGTAGATCAAATGCCGCATTCCTTCCACAACGTGCCCCATCGGCAGAATGGTGTGCATGATGTGTAGCGGGTCTGGGGTGGTTTGCCAGGGAAAGGTGCCGCCGGAGGCGACCAATTGCAAGACCAGGAGGATCAGCACCACCAGCTTGCCGGGAGTGCCCAGCAGAGCCACGATGCCCTGAATCAGTGCGGTGAAAGCCATCGAGGCGAGCAGCAGCAAGCCCAGGGTGAGCACCGGGTGGCTGGGATTCAGGCCCAAGCCGAAGAGCACCACGGTGTAGAGCACTATGGCTTGGATGACCGAGACGGTGAGGAAGGGCAGCCAGCCGCCGAGCGCCACCTTCCAGGAAGGCGCATTCGAGGCTAGGGCGCGCTGAGTAAGCGGGCGCATTGCCTGCACCAGCATGAACGCACCGATCCACAAGGAAAGCACCAAGAAGAACGGGGCCAGACCAGAACCGTAGTTGACGGCCTTGGCTTGATCGACATTGTTCACGGCTATTGGATCGGCGATCACTTTAGAAGCCTTTTCCTTAGCGGCCTGATCCGGGTTGGGGATTTGATCGGCTCCCTTGTGTAGCTGATCGGCCAGGGTCTTTGCACCGGCTGCCAGCTTTCCCGCGCTGCTATCCAGGGTGCCGACGCCTTCGTCCAGGGTCTTTGCGCCGGCCGCGAGCTTATCGGTTCCAGCTACCGCTTGCTGCTCGGAGCTGGAAAGCGTGGCCGCGCCGCTAGCCAACTGGCTGGCACCGCCATTCGCCTGGTTGATCGCGCTGCTCAGCGCCGGGGTGGAGGCAGCCAGGGTAGCGGCGCCGTCGGCCACCGACTTCGACCCGGCCGCGAGTTTCTGAATATCCGCGGCATCGGCGTCGATCTTGCTCTTCACGCCGTTCACATCGGTTTGTAATGCGCTGCCAATAGAACTCCGCTGCGCTGCTGTGATCACTCCATCCGTCTCCAGTTTGTCCAGCACGGAGCCAACGGCGGTAGTTGCTTGAGTGCTGAGCTGATCCAGACTCCCGACGGCGGATTGCACCTTGGTGTTCAGGCTCGCGTTCCCGGCGGCTACTTGAGCGGCACCCGCGGAGAGCTGCTGAGCTGAGCCCGGTAGTCCGGCGGTCTTACTCTGCAGCTGGTTCAGCCCGGAGGAGAGTTCGCTAGCTCCGGCGGAGAGCTGGCTGGCTCCATCCGCCAACTGCTTTTGTCCGCTAGCCAGTTCATTTGCACCGCTTTGGAGCTCGGTACTGCCCTGGTGCAGCTTCGCCGTCCCATTGTGCAGTTGGCTTGCTCCGCTGGCGAGCTGGCTGGCGCCGTCGGCCGCTTTGACGATCTGCGCGTGTACCGTGCCGTAGCCGGTGAGTAATTGATTGGCGGTTGTTTCGCCGACCTGCAGGGCCACGCTGTCGTGTACCTGCGCGGTCACCTTGTCCACGATGGAGGAGAGGATGTAGCCGTTGGCATCATTGGTGGTGACCTGCAGGATGGCTTGCTGTGCCGAGTCGAAATTCGATGGCGAGGCCAGGTTGGCGGAGAACTCCTGCGGGATCTTCAGGGCGAAAGAATAAGTTCCGTTGGCCACGCCGTCGTCGGCTTCCTGGTCCGAGCTGACCTTCACCCAGTCGAAGGTCTTGCTGTCCACCAGGTTTTGAGCCACCTCGTCACCCACCTTGACCGGCTTTCCATCCACTACGCTGCCCTGATCGTTAACCACAACGGCGGCCTTGAGCTGGTCCAGATTGCTGTAGGGGTCCCAGTTGGCATAGAGATAGACGGCGCCGTAGAGCAGAGGCACCAAGATGAGGGCGATCAAGGAGAGCTTGGGCAGGATGCCACTGGTCATCCGCTTGAGTTCGGAGAGCGCTAGACGGAGGACGGTCATCAGAGTTCCTGCGATTCTGCTTCGGCTGCTGTTGCTGTTGCTTCGGCTGGTTCGGGTTCGGTCTCTGCAGCTTCGGTGGGGTTGTCGATCCGGACGGCTTTGCCGGTCCACTCTTCGGGGAGCTGGGATACCGTGGCGACGATGCAGAGCGGGCGACCCTTATCCTGAGCGAGTGCGACCAGCTGCGGCAGCCAATTCTGCGAATGCGGGCCGTGCCGGTCGGGGGAGTCGACGATCAGCAGATCGACGTCAGGGTTGGCCAGTGCCAGGGTGCAGAGCAATTCCAGCCTGCGCTGGGAGGGTAATTCCTCAGCCAGGGAGTCGGCGATGTCCTTGAAGGAGTTGACCTTGAGCCAATCGCCAGCGTGCCGGATCCCGCGATAGCGGCGGGGGATCAGGGCTAGATCCTCGGTCACCAGATCCTTGACGCTCAGGTGCTGTTCGGGCTCGTTGACGCCGGGGGAGTCAATCAGCGCGCTGCGCTTACGCAGCTGGGACAGCTTAGAACTCTGTCCCCAGCTCACGGTGCCCGAGCTCGGTTTCATTCGGGCGCTGAGGGTGAGCGCCAAGGCGGTGCGCTGCGGCTGTATATCGCCGACGGCGAGCAGCAGTGAGCCGGTGGAGGCCTCAAGATCCAGGGCGGGTACTAGATCGTAATGACGACCTTCCACCCTGAGTTGCTGGGCAAGGAGCACGGCAGTGCCTTTCGACGATGTTTCTGTCTCAAGGCTAACAGAACTGACTGGTCAGTTCAAATAGGAGTTCTACGGAAGAACTTCAACGCTCCCATTCCCTGGAATTCCCGGACGGCGGACTCAGAGACCCAACTTTTCCAAGAGCCGGAGCCACACCTCGCTCACCGTTGGGTAGGCGGGGACCGCGTGCCAGAGTCGGTCCAGCGTTACTTCGCCGACAATTGCAATGGTGGCGGAGTGCAGTAGCTCGGCCACGTCTGGGCCCGCGAAGGTGGCGCCGATAATCACGTTCCGGTCGCCGTCGATCGCTAACTGTGCCCAGCCCTGGTAGTCATCGGCATAGAGACTCGATCCGGCGACGGCGATAGGTAGCGAAACCTCGACCACCACCACACCATCGGCCTCGGCTTCTTCGATGCTGCGCCCAACCGTGGCAATCTCGGGATCGGTGAAGACCACACTCGGCACCGCATAGTGATCCGCTGTCTGGGCGAACTTGCTCCACGGGGCGGCAACGCCGTCGAAGCTTCCTTTGACCTTCGCGGCAATGGCATCGCCGGTAATCCGAGCCTCGTATTTGCCCTGATGGGTCAGTAAAACCTTGCCTGCGGCATCTCCCACCGCATAGAGCCAATCGGAGCCGGTCACCTTGCCACTCTGATCGGTCTCCAATTGTTTGCCGTTAAAGCCGGGCAGTTCCAGGGTCTCCAGGCCAAGTTCGGCCAGTGCGGCCGCCCGCCCGGTGGCTACCAAAAGCTCATCGGAAGTGATCGAGCTGCCATCTTCGAGTTCCACCCGGACGCCTTCCGGATCGCGGCTGATCCGACTGAAGGCGACCTTTTCACGCAGATCCACGCCGTCTTTTCGCAGCCCGGCGGTGACCAGATCCCGGGCCGGGGCGGGCATTTTGCCAAGCACATTGCCCCGAACCAGTTGCGTCACCTGCGAGCCCAGCCGGGCATAGGCCTGAGCGAGTTCGGTTCCGGCCACCCCGCCTCCGATTACCGTGAGACTTCTCGGCACTCGTGGCGAACTAGTGGCCTCTCGGGTTCCCCAGAACTCGATTTCGGCGAGGCCTGGGATGCTAGGAACGGTCGGATTCGAACCAGTGGCCAGCACAATGGCGTGCCGAGCGTGCGCAAGGTGGGTGCCGGCGTCGGGGGCTGAGATCTCCACTGTGCGCTCACCAATCAGCCACGCCTTTCCGCGGAGGAGAGAGATCTTGGCATTTTCAACCCACTTGACCTGGCCGGAATCATCCCAGTTCGAGGTGAAGGAATCCCGGCGCCGCAGCACTTGGCCTGAGTCCAGGCGACCGGTGACGGCTTCACGCGAACCGGCCAGATTGCGGGCGGCATTGAGTGCAACGCCTGGGCGGATCAGGGCTTTGGAGGGCATGCAGGCCCAGTAGGAGCATTCCCCACCAACGAGTTCGGCTTCGATCAGCAGGGTGCTCAGGCCACCTTTGACCAGCCGATCGGCGACGTTTTCGCCCACCGCCCCGGCCCCGATCACGATGGCGTCAAATGTCTGTTCAGAGCGCACTTCAGTCATCCTCAGAGCCTACGCCGAGGCCAGCGGATCGTCTTCCTCTTCGGTGATTTTGACGGCTTGGCTACTGATCTCGGTATCGACAGCCTGGCGAAAGGCTAGATAGCCTGGAGGTATGGATCGGAAAGAGCGAGCCGAACTACTGCGGAAAGCCGCACAACAACGCGCGGCCAGGGACCTCAGCCGGGGTGAAGAACCTCCGGAAGAGCCCGTTGTTCCGCAGCAGTCGATCCGCAGCGAAGCGGTGCGGGCGGACGTGGTGCTGGAGCAGGCAATAGCTCGAGGAGATTTCGACAACCTGGCGCTGGCTGGCAAGTCACTTCCGAGCCTGGAGGGGAACCTCGATCCGGATTGGTGGCTCAAAGGGTTGATTCAGCGTGAGCAGCTCAGCGGTCTGGGGCCTCCCGCCTTGATGTTGCGCAAGGAGGACGCCGAACTGGATTCCCGCCTGGATCGGCTGGGTTCCGAGCGCCAGGTCCGGGAGACGATCGAGGATTTCAATACCCGGGTCATCGAGGCCCGCCGTCAACTGCTCGGTGGTCCGCCGGTGGTGACTAAAACGCGTGAGGTCGAGCTGGAGATAACTCGTTGGCGGCAGCGTCGCCGGGCCTAGCTCGGCTGCATTGAGAATTCGACGATCTTGCTTACTATCCAGGCGTGTTTGCCGACCTGTCGGGTTCGGTTGAATCCGTGCTCTTCGAAGAGTTCAACGGTGGCGCTGTATAGAAACCTGCCTTGGGCTTCGCGGCCGGTGGTCACCTCGGATATGGCTTCGACCAGGCCACCTCCCGCTTGCGCGATCTGATCGAGGGCACCTTCCAACGCCACCCGGGCGATGCCCTGGCTGCGATGGTGCTTATCGACGTAGAAGCAGGTAATCCGCCAATCGGGTTGAGCCGGCGCGTCCTTGAGGTACTCGCGCCTGTGTTTGATTCGGCTGAGTTCTTCGGGACTGCCATATTGGCACCAGCCCTGTGCGAGGCCATCGTGGTCGTAAACTAGTGCGGCGTGGGCTCGATCATTGAAGACTCGTTCTTGCTTCGCTACGCGATGGTTGAGTCCTTTCTCGCTGCCTTCGGGGTGATAGCCGATGCACCAACATCCACCAAAGATGCCGTTATTACGCTCGACCAGTTCCGCGAAATCGTCCCAGCTAGCAGCGTTGAGTGGGCGACTGCGGTAAGTCGTGGTGCTGGACTCGGCAGTGCTGGACTCCGGCATCTTTCAGTCCTCGTTTGCCAGCGAAGCAAGCAGCTGGGCGAGTATTTCTGGCTTGCTGATCATTGGCCAATGACCGGAGTCAATATCGATAAGTTCAAGTTGCTTTACCGCGGTGAGTTCGGGAATCTCGCCGGCATCGATCCATTCTTGAGCCTGGGCGGGGCTGAATTCGGGGCAGATCAGGGTGACCGGAACGTTGTAGCGGTCTTCGTCTTTCAAGTTCACCACTCCAGTGGCAACCCCTTCGGGAACCGGAATTGCGGCCAGCTCGATAGCAGCCTTAGTGCTCTCGTCCAGGTCGGCTGAGTCTGCGCCTTCAAAAGGACCCCAACCCGGGAACGGCATGACGCCGTCCTTAATCTCAAAGAAGTCGGCATAGCTCGCTCCCGCGGAGGAGGGGAACCCGCCAATCAGAGCTACCCTGGCAACCTTCTCCGCTCGGGCGTCGGCGGCCAGCCAGGCCAAGGTGCAGGCTGCGGAATGTCCCACTACCAGGGGTTTTCCGGCGGCAGCATCAACCGCGGCGAGTACCGCTGCGCGTTGCTGGTCGAGGGAGGCAGAGCCATTCCCATCGCCCTGTCCGGGAAGGGTCAGCGGGACGGGGCGATGCCCCAGTTCTTCTAAGGTCTGTGCTACCCGCTGCCAAACCGAACCGTCCAGCCAGAGACCTGCGATCAGAATGATGTCCACGATAAGTTCCTTCTTTCCAGTTCTTGCAATAGCCGGACGATTGTTATGCACTCAGAATAGTTACAGTTCCGGACGATCTACTTCCGGTTTATAAGTAATTTTTATAACCTGCTGCTGTGACCTCCGATCTCAGTCCCACCGCCCGTGCACTGCGTGCTCTTGAGCTGCTTCAGGCTCGACCGGGCAGTACCGCTACAGAGCTGGCCGAGCGTTTGGGCGTCACCGAAAGGGCTGCTCGTCGCTATGTGGGGATACTTCGGGAGGCGGGTATTGCGGTTGAATCGTCCCGAGGCCCGCACGGCGGGTACCGGCTGGGGCGCGGCACCAGGCTGCCTGCGGTAGCTTTCACCCAAGAGGAAGCGTTGGGCTTGGTGATGGCTGTACTAGATGGTCAGCCAGCGGCCACCGATGTTGACGATCTGGTTGGTTCCGCCCTGAATAAGGTGATCCGGGCATTGCCCGAGAGTGTTGGCCGGCAAGCCGGTGAGCTCCGTAACTATGCACAGGCTGCTCCGGACCGCTACTCGTCACGCCCCGATCCGGCCATCACGAGTGCCCTCATTGCGGCCGTTGCCGCGCGGCGGCAGGTGCTGATCAGCTATCGAAGCGAGTCAGGCGGCGAGTGGGATTCCGAGGCTGAGCCTTGGGCCGTCGTCGTCCGCTATGGGCGCTGGTACCTGCTCTGTTACTCATACCGCGCGGCAGCCATTCGCACCTATCGACTGGATCGGATTCGGGCTGTGCGGCAGACCGGAGCTACCTTCGAGCCACCCGAAGCCCTCGACCCGGTGACCATGCTGGAGGAGAACCTTGGTACCGGCTGGGAATTCCCCACCCGCGTGGTGTTTGAGGCGCCGATGGTTGAGGTGGCTCCGTGGATCCGGCCTGCTATGGGCAAGCTTGAAGTGCTGGGGGAGGGGTGCGTGCTTATTGGCAGCACGAGCAACCCCGCAATGTATGTCCAGGAGTGGTTGGCCGCAGTGCCCTACGCCTTTTATATCGACGGTTGCCCGGAGCTTATTGAGGAGCTGGCTAAGCTCAGTTCACGCCTCTCAAGCGCCCTCAAAGAGCATTTTTGAGATGAGAAATCTCAAAATGTTATCCCAGGTGAGAGCGTAATAAACGGCACAGCTTCGACTTTATTCATTTTTGTTGTACCTCGTGAGTATGCTTTTCAAATTGTCATCTCGGAGGGATGGCGCTTTCTTCTTTTAAGTGCCTTTGGCCCCTCCGTGAACCTTATTTGGGGGAAAGTCATGCTCAAACATCGACGAACGTCACGCTTGATGAGGCCGTGGGTATTCATTGCGGCGATCATCGCTCTCGTTTTCGGCTCGGTGGTGGCTGCCGCACCAGCCTCTGCGGCTCCGACCGGTGCGAGTTGTGGCTTTGCCACCGGTGGCGGCGCCTATCCGTCCACCACCTGCTGGATCGATTGGAGCGGCTACGATCCGGTACTGGCTCGGAGCGCGACCGGCCAGGATATGACCATGCCAATGGGTGCCTACACCGTGAGCTTCAATGTAACCGATCGGCCCATTCCGGGTTGGCGGCAGCGCACCGTCCGGCCCAGTGGTTCGGTGGGGCTTTTCGATTCTCCGGGTTATTACGCAGGCTTGCCGGGCTTGCCGGTGCTCTATACCGATATCGGTACCGGATCCTTTAGCGCGAACACGCTCACCATCGGGAACGTCCAGGTGACCCTCAATGGTGCGCCGGTTTCGGGATACTCATTGGTCAGCGCCTCACCGGAGACCCAAGATCCCTATGTTGGTGCCCTGGGGGAGACCAGCAACTGGACTTCCGATCAGCCGATCCAGGTGATTGACCATGGCGGTACCTTCTCTACTGGCAGTGGTTGTCAGATTCCGACGCCCGGGGATGGCACCACGAGTGTGTACTGTGCGGGTGCTAGCGCTGGAACTACTAGCGCTTATGGCTTGATTGTCTCGGCGCCCGCCGCGACTTCGCTGAGCGCAAGCATGTACCTTGGCACCCGGGGTGAGCGGGAGGGTGCCGCCTTTGGGCTGATGGTTTCCCGGGTCAATCTGAGCAAGCAGGTGCAGGGCCGCATCGACAGCGCAGACTCCTTTGATCTGACGACGGCGATCACCGGCCAGACGCTCGGAACGGCCAGTACCGGAACGGCTGACTCGGCCACCACCGGGAGCCAGATTATTGTGCCGAACGGGCCGGTTGCCCTTTCCGAGGCTCCGACACCCGGCTCAACGACGGTACTGGACTATTACAACCAGGCCTGGCAGTGCGCTAACGCCACCTCCGCCAGCACAACTGCGTTGCCCTCCGGCTCAGGGCTTAGCCAGTCCTTCACACCGAAACTCGGTGATGATGTCTCCTGTACCTTGACGAACTCGGCTCTACCGACGGGGATTAGCGTGGTGAAGACCGCGGACAAAGCCAGTGTGACTGCTGGCGAGTCGGTGACCTACTCTTTCGCAGTGACTAACACCGGCCAGGTGCCGCTGGACGGCGTGGCAATCAATGAAGGTGCTTTCGCCGGCAGTGGGACCTTGTCTGCGGTGACCTGCGCGGCAACCGTTCTTGCCCCTTCGGCGTCCACCACCTGTACCGCTAGCTACCAAGCTACCCAGGCGGATGTTGACACCGGAGAATTCCTCAACACCGCCTCGGCGCAAGGGACGGTGACCGGCACCACCGCAGTGGTGACCTCCACGCCGTCGACGGCGACGGTTAAGGCACCTGGCCAGGCTGGCCTGAGCTTCACCAAGACTGCCAACGTGGACTCGGCTGCTGCCGGAGACCAAGTGGTCTATACCGTAAAGGCAGTCAACTCGGGTACGCTCACGCTTCACGACGTTGCTATTAGCGAGGACTCCTTCACGGGTGCTGGCACGCTTGGGAGTTTGGCTTGTGCCGAGCCCCAGCCCGCGCAACTTGCTCCCGGTCAGGAACTCAGCTGCACGGTGAGCTACCGGGTGCAAGCCGGCGATAAGGGCGATCTGATTAACACTGCCAGCGCGAATGGGCTGGATCCGAGTGGCGCCAGCATCGGTGCTAAAGACGATGCGGTTGTGGCCATCAAGCAGCTCGTTAAGCCAACTGTTACTCCGACCGCCACCCCAACTCCGACTGCTGCGGTCACTCCGACTGCTGCGCCGAGCCCGACAGTAGCCCCGACGCCGTCGGCCGATCCTGCGCCCCAGCAGGATGAGTTGGCCTACACCGGTGCCTCCGGTCTGCTCTGGTTCACCGCGTTTGGTGTGTTGCTGATTATCGCTGGTGTGGTGACCCTGCGGGTGCGTCGCTCAACGAAGTAGTTAGCCCCTCCGTTCTCGGTGAGCTTCGGTGGTGTCGATCGGTTGTACCGGTCGGCGCCACCGAGCTGCTTTAAGGGGCTTGAGGCCGGGGTTCCCCTCTAGGAGCCTCGCGGCTACTGGGGCGAGACGGCCTCGCGGCTCATCGGAACATGTTCGATGTCGTCTTCGTAGAAAACGTCACCGGACACCTTGAAACCGAATTTCGCGTACCAGGCTTGTTTTTGCGTCTGTGCGTCCAGAACGATCTCCCGCCCTGGTGCTTGCGCGACGGCCAGCTGCATCAAGCGCCCTGCCAACCCTCTGCCTCGGGCTGCCTGGGCCGTGGCGACTCGCCCGATGCGGAATCGATGCTTCTCATCAAGGAGGCGGAGTGTGCCCAAAACCTCGCCATCCTCTTCTGCCCAGAACAGCAGCGCCCCCGCTTCGTTATCGCGCCCGTCCAACTCCGGATAGGCGGCACCCTGCTCGACGACGAAGACCGAAACACGCAAACACATCAATCGATAAAGAGTCTGCGGATCCATTTCTGCAAGAGGCGAAGAAAAATACTCCATAGAACCAATCTATATGCCGCCTGTTGTGCAAGTGGTCGGGAAAGCGCGGTTTGGAAATCGCGGCAACTGCTCCGGAAGGGTCCGGCCAATGCCTGAGTTTTGGCTCTGGTCGGAGGAGTGCGACTGCGCTCTAGCTGGATTGAATCGCATATCGTCGTAGCAACCTCGTCACACTTCTCGATGGGAATAAGTGAATGGTAATCTCAATTAATTAATAGCCTTTTGGGGGGAACCAAATGACTTCTTGCCTGGCAAATACAGGTGTCCATCCTGCTGTCCCATTGATCTTGGGATTTGCTCTACTTATCTTCGGCGCAGTGATCGTTGTGATAACCCGGCGTCGGCCGGGGCGACGCGCGGTCGGCAGTGGAGCCTTATTGCTCGTCGGCTTATTGGCTCTAGGCGGTTTAGCTCTCAATACGGCTCAGCCTTCTAGCGCGGCTGCCGTTACCGAATGTGATGCTGCCCCAACGCCATCGCCGTCCCCGTCCAGGCCCGTTGTGGTTCCGCCGGTTATCGCTCCGAGCAACCCGGTACCCGTCACGCCGAGCGTGACAGCCGAACCCAGCGCGAGTTCTAGTCCCAGCGCCAGCTCCACGCCGACTAGTACTCAAACGCCGAGCGCAACGCCTAGCCCCACGGCTACGCCAACGGCTATTCCGGTTACGCCCGTAGTGCCGACTATCAGTTGTAAGGTCGGGACCGTTGATTTCAGCATTGTGGTGAATAACCCGACAATGACCGGGGTGGTCTACACACAGACCTCTACAGGATCTGAAACAACTGAAGTTGTCACTGTTACCGCGGCGGCGGCCCCCGGCTACATTATTGCCCCTGGGGCCACAACGGCCTGGACCTTCCCAGCCACTCTCTGTTATGACCCGGGTACCGGTGGTGGAGGCGCCTAATAGCTTGGGCTCGCATTAGCCACACTTAGCTTGAAAACAAAAAACCGCTAGAACTTCGGAGATTCCGAGGTTCTAGCGGTTTTTATTGTGTGTGCAAATGAAGAATCAGCTTATGAATCCGCCATATGCTCAGATTGGACTTGCGCTGAGCAAGGTGACCGTTGTCCAGGCCACGAGCCAGCCGAACAGGAGCCTTAGGGATGAATAAGATCGTGTGCATTTGTGGATCGACTCGCTTCATGAATGAGATTGCGGCTGCCCGCGCCGAGTTGACGCTCGCCGGAAAGATCGTTGTTGGTCCTGAGGTGCTAGTCCACTCCGATCCCGCGTATTCCGATCTCCACGATTCCAGCGTCAAGCAAAAGCTTGACGCGCTACATCTTGAAAAGATCGACCTTGCTGACTCGGTGTTTGTGGTGAACCCAGGCGGGTACATCGGCGATTCGACCCGTGCAGAGATTGCATATGCCAGGGAACATGGGAAGGCGATCCGTTTCCTCCACCCATAACCGCTTGGTTAGGGGGTTGTCGTCGTACCGCGACGGCTGTCCTCGATTATGTTTTGTGCCTGGAGCCACAAGGGACTGGACCTTCCCGGCCGCTCTCTGCCTGGACCCGGGCACCTAGGACCCGGGCGCCGGTGGTGGAGGCGTCTAATGTTTTGGCCCGCATCCCACCCAGCGTGAAAACAAGAAAACCGCTAGAACTTCGGGGATTCCGAGGTTCTAGCGGCTTTTATTGTGCGGGCGAAGGGATTCGAACCCCCAACCTTCTGATCCGTAGTCAGATGCTCTATCCGTTGAGCTACGCCCGCAATAAAACCGGCCAAAAGGCCGAGGTCAACTCTAGCGTGGAAATGCCCTAGTCATCAAATTCTGCCCTACGGAGGAATAGATCATAGACCGGTCTACGTGATCTATATCACAGTTTTTCGGATGAATATTTGATGAATTCCCCGGAATCACGGCGTTTTCGCTCCAAATCTGCTGGATAGCTCCCGCTGAGCGCCGCCGTCGAACCAGAGACCAAACCCTAACCTGTAAGGCATACACCGACCCAATGAAGGGAAGATCATGGGCCAAACCGCGCAGCAGGTTCTGAGCGAAGCACCGACGACCAATCAGCGATTGCTCGATTGGGTGACTGAGATGGCTGAACTGACTCAGCCGGATCATGTCTATTGGGTAGACGGATCCGAGCAGGAGTACAGCAGGCTCACCGACGAATTGGTCGAGGCCGGAACCCTCAAGCGGCTCAATCCCGAGCTTTTCCCGAATTCCTTTGCGGCCTTCTCCGATCCGAAGGACGTTGCACGGGTTGAGGAGCAGACCTTCATCTGCTCGGCCAAGGAAAGCGATGCGGGCTTCACCAATAACTGGATGGAACCCGCGGAGATGAAAGCCAAGCTAAACGGGCTTTTCGCTGGTTCGATGCGCGGTCGCACCATGTATGTGATCCCCTTCGTGATGGGCCACCTGGAAGCCAAAGATCCCAAATTTGGCGTGGAGATCACCGATAGCGCTTATGTGGTTGCCTCGATGCGGGTAATGGCTCAGATCGGCACCGAGGTGCTGCGCAAGATCGAAGAACTCGATGCCTTCTTCGTGCCCGCCCTGCACTCCGTGGGCGCACCCCTGCAACCGGGCGAGCAAGATGTGGCCTGGCCCTGTAGCGAGGAAAAGTGGATTGTGCACTTCCCCGAGGAACGCTCCATCTACTCCTATGGCTCCGGCTACGGTGGCAATGCCCTGCTGGGCAAGAAGTGCTACGCGCTGCGGATCGCCTCGGTGATGGCTCGCGACGAAGGCTGGCTAGCCGAGCACATGCTGATCCTCAAGCTGACCTCCCCCGAGCAGAAGACCTACTACCTGGCGGCGGCTTTCCCCTCTGCTTGCGGTAAGACGAACCTGGCCTTGCTCGATCCGACCATCAAGGACTGGAAGGTCGAAACCCTCGGGGATGACATCACCTGGATGCGTTTCGACGATGAGGGGCAGCTACGTGCCGTCAATCCCGAAGCAGGCCTGTTCGGCGTCGCACCCGGAACCGGCTGGGACACCAATCCGAACGCCATGCGAGCCATCAGCAAGGGCAACTCGATCTTCACCAATTGCGCGCTGACCGACGACGGCGGTGTTTGGTGGGAGGGAATGACTCACGATACGCCCGAGCACCTCACCGATTGGCAGGGCAATTCCTGGACGTCCGATATGGATCACCCAGCGGCTCATCCTAACGCCCGGTTCTGTACGCCGATCGATCAGATCGATATGCTCGCCCCGGAGTATTACGAGCCGGAGGGTGTACCGCTTTCCGCGATCTTCTTCGGTGGTCGCCGCAAGACCACGATTCCCTTGGTCACCCAGGCCCGGGACTGGAGCCACGGCATCTTCATGGGTTCCACGCTCTCCTCCGAGACCACGGCCGCCGCTGCTGGCGCGCTGGGTCGCTTGCGACGTGATCCGATGGCCATGTTGCCTTTTATGGGTTACGACGCCGGGGATTACCTTAAGCATTGGGTCAAGCTTTCCTCGGCGGTTGATGCCGAAAAGCTGCCCAAGATCTTCTTGGTGAACTGGTTCCGCCGCACCCCGGATGGTGGCTTTGCTTGGCCCGGGTTTGGTGACAACTCGCGCGTGGTCAAGTGGGCTATTGAACGGATCGAGGGCAAAGCCGACGCGGTTGATACCGCCATTGGCTTCGTGCCGACCGCTGAGTCGCTGGACCTGGACGGCCTGGACATCTCGGCGGAGCAGCTTGAGGCCGCCTTGAAGGTGGATGCGCTGGAGTGGGCCGAGGAAGCCGAAAGCATCGACGAGTGGTACCGCCGTTTCGGAGGCTCTTTGCCCGAGGAATTGCTGGGAGAACTGGAAGGCCTCAAGAGCCGATTGGCTTGAGCTGGCCGTCGCTGGACGTCTTCCGGGCTCGCGATAGCTCACTGACTTCCGGATAGCCCACTGCGCAGTCATTGAGCTATCGCGATGCTAGTGGACTATCGTGAGCCTGAATCGGCCTGATCGATTGGCTTGAAATCTGCACTTCGCTTGTTCCTGAAGGCGGCGACTCCCTGGCTGAGTTCGCCGCCTTCGGCGTACATCTCGCCACGTAGCGTCTCGATAGTCTCGCGTTCTTTGGGGTCGACTCCTGAACTCGTTCCCGAGCTAAGGACGGCGATCTGACGCTTGAACAAGTGCAGCGCGCGAGGGGAAAGACCAGCCATCCAGTGCGCTAGTTCAAGGGTTTCACGGGCTAATTCGGAAACCGGTAGCAGCCGGCTCACCAGGCCGTGACGCAGCGCCGTTTCGGCATCGAGGGCTTGCGCCGTGAGGAAGAGCTCCTTCACGAAGGCCGCTGGCAGCCGACTGAGGAAAAAAGCGATACCCGCTGTGTTGTATGGCAGGCCGAGCTTGGCCGGGGTGACCGCGAACGACGCCGTGGGGTCGGCCAGGACCAGATCGCAACTGAGCACGAACTCCACTGCGCCACCCCAGACTCCTCCGGAGACCTGCGCGATGATCGGCAGCGGGAAGTTCCGTAAAACCGCAAGGCTCCGCTCGAAATGACTGCTATCGGTCAGTGGGTCACTGCCATCGAGCGGTAATTCGTCGATGTCGTGCCCGGCTGAAAAGACTTTCGATCCCGGTGCCGCGCGCAGCACAACAACCCGAGTTCCGCCGTCGAGCCTATTGAGCGTTTCGGTGAGTTCGCCCAGCAATTGCTCGGAAAGCGCGTTGCGCTTCTCGGGGCGGTTCAGCTCCACAATGGCGATCGCGCCATCCCGTCGGAAGGAGATATGGTCGCTCATTCCTGAGTCGCCAGCATCGCCAGAATGGACTCGCGGTGCTGATCGAGTTGTGGGGCTGGTAGGGGTTCCATTTGTTCAGGGTAGCTGCCGAACTTAATCGGATTCCCGATCACCGTGCTGCGCGAGCCGTCCTGCCGGGGTGCGGTCTGGCGAATCATGTTCCTGGCTCGAACCTGGGGGTTCTCCAGTACCTGATCCACGGTGGCGATCGGTCCGCACGGTATTCCGGCGGCGGTGAGTTCGGCGATCCAGTCGTCGGTAGTCCGCTCGCTCAATGCCTCTTCTAGCACGGTCTCCAATTCATCGACGTGCTCAAAGCGTTTCCGCACCGAGCTAAATTTTTCCAGTTCTGGCAGCTCGGGCTTGCCTAGTGCCCCAGCCAACTTAGCAAAGAGCTGATCGTTTCCGGCCGCGATCACCAACTGTGAGTCCTTGGTTCGGTAGGCCTGGAAGGGCACGATGGAGGGGTGTCGGGTACCACGGGGTCCGGGGAGCACCCCGGTGTTTGCGTAGGAGGTTAGGGGCTCCTCCATGAAAGCAATCTGGCAATCCAGCATGGCCACGTCCACCAACTCGCCCCGACAGGTGCTGGCTCTCCTGAACAGCGCAGCCAAGATTCCTAGGCATAGATAGGTGCCCGCGGTCAGATCGCCAACGGAGACTCCGGCACGCACCGGAGCGCCTCCTCTTTCGCCGGTGATGCTCATCATCCCGCTCATGGCTTGCACAATCAGGTCATAGGCGGGCTGGTCGCTGGCTGGGCCGCTGCGGCCGAAGCCGCTAGCCGCCGCGTAAATCAGCTTTGGATGCCGTTCCTTTAGCTCATCCCAACCCAGACCTAGCCGGTCCATCACGCCCGGGCGGAAGTTCTCCACCAGTACATCGGCTTTTGCTAGCAAGGCTTCGAAGGTCTTGCGGTCCGTCTCGTCTTTGAGGTCGAGTGCAATGCTCTCCTTATTGAAGTTGATGCCTTCAAAGTACAGTGATCTGCCGTCCTGGAAGGGGCCAATGGCCCTGGCATCGTCCCCGGTTCCCGGGACCTCGACCTTAATAACCCTGGCTCCAAGACCAGCGAGCGTCATGGTGGCGAAGGGGCCAGCCAGAACTCGAGAGAGGTCCAGGATGGTCACTCCTTCAAGCGGGCCGGAAACTGGGGCATTCTGCATGGGGCTCCTCCGATGGCTAATAATCCGTGATTCCACGGTAGGACTCGACAAAAGAATGCGTCCAATACATAGTTTTCATCAGATCAATAATTTCTAGGCATGGATACGAGATGGAACTAAGCCAATTGCGCTACTTCGCCGAGATTGCTCGGACCGAGAATATGAGTCAGGCCGCCAGGAACCTCTATGTCTCGCAGCCCGGATTGAGCCGCTCGCTCGCGGCTCTGGAAGAAGAACTCGGCGTCGAGTTGTTCCTGCGACGAGGAAGAGGACTCCAACTATCAGCGGCCGGCCGGACGTTTTTGCAAAGCGTGCAGGCGGTGGAGGCGCTGCTGGTGCAGGCCAAGGAATCCTTAGCGGAAGACGCGGCCCCCGGTACCGGGCTGATTCGGCTTGGCTATCTAGGATCGCTGGGCTGGGACCTGTTGCCGCAATTGGTGCATAGTTACCGGCAGCGCCACCCCCAAATCCGCTTTCAGCTTCTGGAGGGAGCCGCAGGTGAACTCCGCGACCGTTTGGAGTCTGGCGAACTCGACCTGCTGCTCAGCATGCCACCCCTGGTGGATCATGCGGTGCAATACACCAAGATCTTGGAGCAAACCCTGGTGGCGTTGCTGCCCACCGGCCACCGACTGGCTCGGCGCAAACGGCTCAGCCTGGAGGAACTGCTTGGCGAGGAATTCCTGGCTCTGCGGCAGGGAAATACCTTGCGTGAGGTGTTCGACGGCGCCTGCCGGAGTTCCGGTCTCAGCCCACGGATTGGCTTCGAGAGCGATAGCGTTGCGACGGTGCGTGGGCTGGTCGCCGCGGGTGAGGGAGTGGCCCTGCTGCCCGCCGTCGAGGGTGGTCTGCAGGGGGTAGTGGAGGTTGCGGTGACTCCTGCGGTAACCCGGACCATTGCGATCGGGTATCTAGCGGAGCGACGGCTTAGCCAGGCCGCGCAGGACTTCCTGGACTGGGCTCCTAGCGCCGTTCCGGCCTAGCTAGTTCTGTGCTGATAGCGGTGCGGAGCTGGTCCTGGGCTGGTCCCAGGGCGGTGACCGGATTGTGCCAGTTCGATTCCGGGTACAGCCAGACCGGTCTTCTGCGTAGTTCCTCGGGCTCCCAGCCGTAACGTGGGAAGACATGGGCGTGCAGATAGGGATCGGCGTTGCCCAGAATCTCAATATTGACTCGTAGGAAGTCCGGATCCGCCGCCGCACAGCAGCTCTCTACCGCCGCAGCGAGCCGCTCCAGGCTGTCCAGGAACTCGATACGGGCCGGGCGTGGTAAATCGGATAGCCGCAAAATTGCGGGGTTATCCGTTAGTAGCACGCAGTATCCCGGTAGCCATTGCACATCACCGATTACCGCAAAGCTCTGCGGCAGCCGGGTCAGCACTGTCGGGTTCTCGCCGCGTTGGGCGGCAGCAATCCGGTCCGAACGCCAATCGGTCATGATTCCAACTTCCTTGGCTTGCGATAGGGCAGCTCGTCCACCTCACACCTGGCTCGCGATAGCCCACTGACTTCCGGATAGCCTACCGACGCGACATTGAGCCATCGCGATGCTAGTGGACTATCGCGAACTGTGGGCAAACAGCGGAGGCATCGCGAACAGTGGGAACCTGGAATTAGCCGCGGACCAGGGCCAGCACGGCGTCGCGTACGGACTCCATCGTGGCCCGATCCTTGGCCTCGCCGTTATAGCGCAGGTAGGGCTCGGTGTTCGATGCACGCAGGTTGAACCACCAGTCACCGGAGTCCGCCGAGAAGGTGGTGCCGTCCAGCTCATCTATGCTTACGCCGTCGTGCTCGTATTCCGCGCGGACCTTGGCCACGGCGCCAGCCTTGTCTTCCACGGTGGAATTGATTTCTCCTGAAGCCACATAGGGTTCGTACTCGGCGCCCAATTCGGAAAGCGGGAGCGGTTGTTCGCCGAGCGCCGCCAGCACATGCATTGCGGCCAGCATTCCGGTGTCCGCATTGTAGAAATCTCGGAAGTAGTAATGAGCCGAGTGCTCGCCGCCGAACACGGCACCCTCGGAAGCCATCACGGCCTTGATGAAGGAGTGGCCCACTCTGGTGCGAACCGGGCGGCCGCCGTCGGCCTCAACCAATTCGGGCACGGCGCGGGAGGTGATCAGATTGTGAATGATCGCCGGTGTCTCTTCGCCAGTGGCCCGGGCTCGGGCGATTTCGCGGCGGGCCACCAGGGCGGTGACCGCAGAGGGTGAAACCGGATCGCCCTTCTCGTCGATCACAAAGCAGCGATCCGCATCGCCGTCGAAAGCTAGGCCGATATCCGCACCGTGAGCCACCACAGCCGCCTGCAGATCTATCAGGTTTGCCGGTTCCAGCGGGTTGGCCTCGTGATTCGGGAAGGTGCCGTCGAGCTCGAAGTACATCGGCACGATTTCCAACGGCAGGGCAGAGAGAAGCTGGTCTCCGAGCACGGCAGGAGTGGTCAGCCCGGCCATCCCGTTTCCGGCGTCAACAACAACCTTGAGTGGCCGCGAGCTGGAGAGGTCCACGAGTGAACGCAGGTAGCCCGCGTAGTCCTTGAGTACATCCTGGATGCCAATCTGGCCCGGCGTCGGCACCGACGGAATCCCGGAGGCCAGGTACTGAGCCGTCAGCTCCTGGATTTCCTTCAACCCGGTCTCGGAGGAGAGCGGAACAGCACCGGCCCGGGTCATTTTGATGCCGTTGTACTCCGCCGGGTTATGGCTCGCGGTGAACATGGCGCCGGCCGAGTTGAAATGCCCGGAAGCGAAGTAGAGTTCATCGGTGGAAATCAGGTCCAGGAGCTTCACCGAGGCACCGCGCAGCGTTGCGCCCCGGGCAAAAGCCTTGCAGAAGCTCGGCGAGGAGGGCCGCATATCGCCACCCACCAGCACGGTTTGGCCGGTGAGCTCCAGGGTGTCCACGAAGGCCGCGCCGATTGCCTCGACCATTTCCTCGGTGATGCTCTCGCCCACGATGCCGCGAACGTCGTAAGCCTTGAAGGATGCCGAAAGGTCCAAGGGACCGGAATTCTGATTATTCGTCACCTGATGAGTCTAAACGGCCCAGGGCGAATCGGCATTTTGTCGGAGCCAACGACCATACTGGAGGGATGCCTGAGTTGAAGATCGAAGCCCAGCGGATCCTGGCCACCCTGGTGGGGAACCCGGAAGCCGATTTCCACGAAGGGCAGTATGAAGCCATAGCGGCGCTGGTCGACGGCGGTCAGCGGGCTTTGGTGGTGCAACGCACCGGATGGGGCAAATCGGCGGTGTACTTCGTCGCCTCGCTGCTCTTGCGCGCTCGCGGTGCCGGACCCACGCTCATCGTCTCCCCGTTGCTGGCGCTAATGCGCGATCAGATCGCCGCCGCCGAACGCGCCGGGGTGCGCGCGGTGGCGATTAACTCCGCGAATGCCACCGAATGGGACGAGGTGCGTGAGGCGCTCGCCGCCGATCGGGTGGATGTGCTGCTGATTTCGCCGGAGCGCTTGAACAACCCGGCTTTCCGGGACCGGGAATTGCCCGAGTTGATCCGGCGGACCGGGCTGCTGGTGATTGATGAGGCGCACTGTATTTCGGATTGGGGGCACGATTTCCGCCCGGATTATCGGCGGATCTCCGAGCTGATCGCGGGGCTGCCCGGTACCGTTCCGGTGCTGGCCACCACGGCCACGGCGAACTCTCGAGTGGTGACCGATATCGAAGAACAATTGGGTAGCGAGGTCCTCACCATTCGAGGCTCTTTGGCTCGTGAATCGCTGCGACTGGGGGTTCTCCGACTAGCGGATTCCAGGGATCGGCTGGCCTGGTTGCTGAGCCACCTTGAAGAACTGCCCGGCAGCGGGATTATTTACACGCTGACAGTTTCGGCAGCAGAGGACACCGCGCGATTGCTCGCCGAGGCCGGGCATCGAGTACTTGCGTATACCGGCCGTACCGATAACGCCGATCGGGAGAGCGCCGAGCAACTACTCAAGAACAACCAGGTCAAGGCCTTGGTGGCAACCAGCGCACTCGGCATGGGCTTCGATAAACCGGATCTAGGCTTCGTGATTCACCTGGGCGCGCCCTCCTCCCCGGTGGCTTATTACCAGCAGGTGGGCCGTGCCGGTCGTGGCAGCGCCAATGCGGACGTGCTGCTTTTGCCAGGGACCGAGGACAAGGAAATCTGGAAATACTTCGCCACTGCCTCGATGCCGTCTCCCGAGCGAGCCACCGCGGTGCTGGAGGCGCTTGCGGAGGCCGGAACGCCGTCGGGAGTCCTCTCCACCGCAGCTTTGGAAGCTCGGGTGGATCTTCGCCGGACGCCTTTGGAGTTGTTGCTCAAGGTTCTCTCGGTGGATGGTGCGGTGCAGCGGGTTGCCGGTGGCTGGCAATCAACCGGCAATCCCTGGGTCTACGATCGGGAGCGCTATCGGAGGATTGCGCAATCGAGAGTCGATGAACAGGGGTCGATGGTCGATTATGAGCGCAGTTCGGCCTGCCGGATGGAGTATCTGGCACTGGCTCTGGATGATCCGAACGCCGCGCCTTGTGGCCGTTGCGATAACTGTGCGGGCCAGTGGTTCAGCACAGAGCTGGATGGAAAGGCGGCTCAGGCCGCGGAAGAATCATTGCATCGCTTGGGTGTGCCGGTGGAACCGCGGGCGCAGTGGCCTTCCGGGATGGAACGCCTGGGCGTGCTGATTGACGGCAAGCCAGCGAAGGGCAAGATCTCGATGGGGGAGCGCGCGGTAGAGGGCAGAGCCTTGGCTCGGCTGACCGATCTGGGTTGGGGCGGTCCGCTCCGAGAACTCTTTGCCGAAGGTGCCCCCGATGGGCCGGTGGGTCAGGAGCTTTTGCGCGGTTGTGTTCAGTTACTCAAGGAGTGGGGCCAGGATGGCTGGTCTGCTGCGGGTCGTCCGGTGGCCGTGGTTTCGTTACCTTCGCGCAGCAAGCCGCAGTTGATTGGATCGCTTGCTAGCGGATTGGCTGAGATCGGGAGGCTCGAATATTGGGGTGAGTTGTCCCTTGTTGATGGCGGACCGACGGGTTTGCGCGGCGGAAACAGCGCTTACCGTCTGGCCGGACTCTGGGAGCGTTTGGTTCCGGGACCGGAACTGAGCGAAAGGCTGTCCGGACAGACGGTGCTACTGGTGGATGACTTGGTGGATAGCCGTTGGACACTGACGGTTGCTGCCAGGGAACTGCGTCGGGCTGGGGCGGCAGCGGTGCTGCCACTGGTCCTTGCCCAGGCAGGCTAGCCGACCGCGCCAAGCGCCGACCGTTCGGAATCGACGAAGGCGGGCAGCACGGTGCTTAGACCTTCGGTTGCTCGGCCGCGGTCTTCAAATCGGCGGCGAACTGGGTGAAGCTCTCGTCGAAGGATGGGATCTTGCTGGCGAAAAGTGGGAAAATGGGTCCACCGATTTTCTCGACTATTTCAACGGACGTGCCACCCTCGGCAATAGGGGTGAGAGTGTAGGTTCTGGTGCCCAAGGCGTCTCCCCAAGCCAGTGTGGAATTCTCTTCGAAAGTTTTGACCTTTAGCGAGAAGGTTCGGCTCGGATCGAGGGTGGAGACCAGCTTGATCTTCGACCCTGACAAGATCTCGCCCTCGATTGAAACGACCGTGGAATTCCAGCGGGGGTAATCGCTGGCGGTGGTGAGTAGATGCCAAATGCTCGGAGCTTCCGCATTCACGGCAATTGCCACCTGTGTGGTGCGGCTGAAGGTGCTGCTGGTGGTGCTTGCAACGCCGTTCGGAAGTGCGGTCATAGGAGGCCCTCGCTGTCTGAGCGAACCAGCTTCGGGATTTCGAAGCAGAGTTCGGTTATGGAGAGAAGAATACACGTCAGATGACCTACCGGATCGGGATTATGACGGCGACCAGGTAGCAGCGGGATTTCCGGCGGAAATCCTAGCATTTCGGGTTCCCCGCGGGGCTGAACCCGGCGCTCATCCGGATCGGCGAGAACGGAATCTGAGTCTGGTTATCTCAATTGGGATGAATCGGCTAAATTGAGATGCTTGGGGGCCATCTTGGGGTCGACTATGTCGACTCATCCGCGGGGTATTAGAGTCCCCGGACGCCTGCAATCCAATTAAGCAAACGAATAGACTAGGAGCGTGTTGTGGATCTTGATTCTTCCGTAAAATCGGATCGTTCTCTCCTCGCTGCCTTTCACGATGGAGACGAAGATGCTCTGAGCGAGTTGGTGGCGCGACACTCTCCGATGGGCTTGCGGCTGGCCAGGGCTCGGGTCGTCAATCCGAGCGACGCGGAGGACGTTCTCTCCAGCGCGGTTGCCGATGTCTACGCCCAGATGACGGACGGTAAGGGGCCGACCGATTCGTTTCGCTCTTATTTCCTGACCGTCATTTCTCGGAAAGCCTCCCGAACCAATCAAGACGCCGCCAAGGTTCTTCCGGTGGCAGATAATGCCTTGCTGGACGAAGTGGTTGAACCGGATGAAATCCGCTTGGATATTGATACCGATCTGGTGCGTGGAGCCTTTCAGGCCTTGCCCGAGCGCTGGCAGGAAGTTCTTTGGTACCTGGAGATCGATGAAGTGAAACCGGCGGAAGCGGCCGCTTTGATGGGTATGAGTTCAAACGCTGTCTCCGCGCTGGCGCTGCGGGCCCGCCGAGGCTTGCGTAGGTCTTTTGTCCAAACACTGCGCTCAAAATCCCCCACGGATGCCTGCAATCGACTGGCCAACACCGTCGAACCCTTCATTCGTAGCGGCGATCCCTTAATTTTGCCCGCGAACCTGCACCGACATGTAGCCTCATGCGCAAGCTGCAGCACGGTGGTGCAGCAACTCGCGGAGACCAAGTTTGCCCTGCGAATGTTGCTCGTTCCCGCACTTGTCGGGGTATCGGCCAGTACTTATCAGGGGATGGCCAATACTACGGCTGCTTCACTTCCGGCGGCTACCGGCGGGTTTCTTACTCGGGGACGCCTCCTCACTGGTCTGATCGGGGTAGCTGCTGCCGCCGTCCTGCTCGGAATTTTGCTGGTTCCACATCCGAGTCCTTCCCCCAGCGTCTTAGCTCCAGTGCCATCCTTCTCGGCGCCGCCAATAACGGCCGGAACCCCTACCTCGTCCCCTTCCCTTTTTCCTTCTCGGCAGCCGACCTCGTCAGCGACTCAGCCAGCCCCGCCCGCAGCCCAGGCAGTCGCTTTGCCCGCCGAGGCGCCCGTGGCCGCCGCGATAGAGCCTCCTAGTCCAACAGTGACTAGTAATAGCGTCGCCACACCCGCGCCTTCGGTGGTTCGGACAAGAGTCGTACCGTTCAGCACGCTGACTGCGATCGTCACCGACAGATACACGGCGACCGTTGGCTTCACACCGGCGGGAAAGACCCCCGACGGAAGCGCTGTGGTAACGATTTCGCCCAGCGGGCCAATCTCGCTTGGCACAGTGAAGCCAGCCGCCGGTTGGTCCTGCAGCCCTGCGGGGGCGGCGTGGAGCTGCAGGACCACTCAGATGGCAGCTAACTCCTCTGCTTCCTTCACCTTTTCGGTGACCCGAGAAGCGGAGGGAACAGCGTCCTTCAGCATGGAGGTCAGCGGCGATCAAATTGTCTCGACGGGCTCAACCAGGGCCGTCAGTTGATCGGGAGTATCGCCCCTTGTACACGGGCTCAGGGGAGCGCGTCATGTTTTTTTAATTTTTGACACCTACAGATGGCGATATTGCCAGTAACGCGGTGCAGCACCCATTGGGAGGCCTTGGGCTTTGATCCCAAGGTCGGGGCTGCGCTGGGGGAATCACTAGTTGCATTAAATGGGGGAATGGGAGTGTTTTATATGTATAGCGAGCCAAAGAGGGTGGCCCCGGGTGGGGGGATTCGACGGCGACATACGTTAGGTAGCCGAAAATTTGTGTCCGTATTGCTGGCATTTTGCCTAGCTATTGCGACCCTGATTCCTTTTGCCTCTTCGGCATCGGCGGCTGGCGCTTACACGCTGAGCCTAACCGCTCCGGTGAGCGCTCCGCTCAACCAAGGGTTCTCTTATACGGCGACTATCTCTACCCCCGGAGCCTCTCCGGCGGCACCTATGACCGGCGTCGTGCTGACTTCGACCCTGGCCCCGGGCCTGGAGCTGGATACCTTGGCGACCGGCCCCGGAACGCCGGTGCAGTCCTACACCTACGATCCAACCACTCGGGTCATTACCTTTACCCTGAACGACCTCACCAAGCAGCTGACGACCTTCACCTATTCGGTAACGCAGATCGACAACACGGTGAAGAGCCAAGACACGGTGTTGCACACCACGATTTCCGATCAAAGTGGCGACCCCACCTCGGCTGCCGATACCAAGGTGGTTGGGGATCTCAACTACCACCCGGGGAAGTCGGCTTTTACGGTTCAAGGCTCCAACAATCGTGACGTCACCTACTACCTTGATGTCAGTACCGTTAATGCCAATGCTGGCACGTCGACGTTCACTACTTGGCAGCAAACTCTCACGGATACGCTTCCGGCGGGTGCCGTGATCACCGCTACGTCCAGCAACGACGGCGGAACTTGGACCACGACGAATAACCCGGACGGCACCACAACGGTGACCTGGGATCACCTGGGCGCTTATGGCCCTCGGGGACCATCGCTCACTGAACTGAGTGGCAAGAAGATCTGGGTCCAGGTGCATTACCCCGTGGCTCAGTTTCCGGACGCAACGATCAAACCGCCGCTCAATACCGTTCAGTTGACGGTCAAGGACCACGATGGAAACGCTGCTGGACCGACCTCGGCTAGCGCTCAGAGCGTGGACTTCACCACGGGAGTGACTAAGGACATCTTCCTTACCAAGGCTGCAATCAACGGGGACAAAGACATCGTTTCGGCTAGCGGTGGCTTCCTTTCGGCATACCAGGTCGAGGCCGCCTATATCAACGGGGTGGATAGCGATAAGGCTTCATCCATGACCGTCCAGGACGCGGCTACCGACTCTGCCGGTAACGCTCAGTTCTTCGACCATTCCGATGTGTATTACCTGAATACCATTTTCAATGCCGCATTACAGAACGCAAATCTGCCTTATACGCTTGAATACACCACGAGCGCGAACAATTCGTTGTGGCAGACCTACACCGGCAGCGCTTTGACCACCGGCGAAAATACCAACTTTGTGGTGCAGACAACCGGATCTGCCGGCATGCACGCCTACCAAAACAACCCAGTCGATCTGAACATCCCTATCGGTGAGCACCTCACCGGTTGGCGGATAGTGGTTTCATCGGGTGCAGCCTTGATCCCTTCAGGGGCCGAGGCCGATGTTCAAGCCAACTACGCCGCCTCCTATCCAAGCCTGACCGATGGTTCCTTACCAACTCCCGCTACCGGCTCGGTGGGGCCTATTGTCAACACGGCAACCGGCAGCCTGACCGACGCCAGCGGTGTCACTCACTCGAAGACTGACGCGGCCAATTTCACCGTTCAAGACCGGGCGAACATTGCCACTTTTGTTGCCGCGCCAACGTCGATCCTGGTGGGTTCAACCGCGGTTTACCAGGCTACGATCTCCAATCTAGATCCGGTGGGCCGCTCCTATAAGAACTCGGAGCTCGACGTCGTCCTTCCGCCGGGCGTAGTTTATGACCCAGCCGTGGGCATTACTCCGGCCTATGCCAGCACCCCCACCACTAACATTCCGGTGCCGACCCTGGGGAACGGGGCGACTGTCACCACGAGTAACGTCACGGATGCCAACGGCGAGGTGCATCAGGTTGTTCACATTGTGGTTGCGGATCTACCGTCACTGCGCACGGTGGGGGAGGTGAAGAATCGAGACGAATTCCTAGGGTTCCGTTACAACATCCCTACTCAGGTACTTGCTCAGGCCTTCGACCCGACCCAGAACACCGCTGAGGTTACCTCCTGGGCCTTTACCAATGACCCGCTATATTCCTCTTTGCGGATGGATTTCTACGGACCGTACTACAACCCAGACCTCTATGATCTCGATCCGGCCCTAAGCCGCGTCGCGAAGTGGACTGATCAGTCGGTAGTGAACACCAGTGGCGGTCTTTTGCTGGGAAAGCAGGTGCGCGCGGATGCCTCTGCGGACTGGGGGCTCAGCGCCACGGTCAAATCCCCGGGCACGGTGCAGTGGCAGGTGTATGTTGCCAATGCGCTTCCCGAATCAGTTACTAACGCTGTCGTCTTCGATCGCCTGCCCTATCTGGGAGACAACCGAGGAACCCAGTTCCCCGTGACGCTGAGTGGCCCGGTCACCGGGGCTCCGGCGGGCGCGGTTCTTGAGTACTCCACGGATGCCACTAGTGCGAGCACCGGAACCTGGACCACTGACCCAAGCAATGCCACGGCGTTCCGATTGAAGCTCGATTCCTTGGCCAGTGGTGACAATCTGACGCTGCTTGTCTCGACGAATGTTCCGGCGGCACAGAAGTATCAAGACATCGCGGTTAACGATGTAACGGCCACCGCCGATTATCAGGGACAGAATCGCAACTTCATTTCGAACACGGCAACCGCGCAAGTTGAGGGAACGCCGTCGTTCACACTGGTCAAAAAGACCAATGGCCTTCATTACGATTCAGCCCCAGGGGCTGCAGTCGCTACCGGATCCACGGTGAGCTGGACCTACCAGGTGACCAATACCGGAGACACCCCTTTGGATAACGTCGCGATCAGCGACGCCTACACCGATGGAACCGGCAAGGCCGGAACCTTGACGCCCACTTCCTCTCAGACGGGGACGTTGCTGCCGGGAGAGAGCCGTACCTTCACGGCAACTGGCACGGCGGTCAATGGTGAGTATCACAACACGGCGACGGCGACGGCGACTGCTGTGGACGCGGAGGGCAAGGCTCTCGCGCCGCAGCCGAAAGCGCAGACTGATCAGTCCTGGTATCTGGCAGGAAATGCTGCCTTGACGGTTGAGAAGACGACTAATGGGCAGAACGTTGATTCAGCTCCTGGTCTTCAGCTCACTCCTGGTGATCAGGTGACCTGGGCTTATAAGGTCACCAATACCGGTTCTTTGCCGCTGACAAACATTGATGTCACGGACAAGGATTCAGCCGGTAATACGGTTTTCGTCGGCACGGTAGCTTCGTTGGCTGCTGGCAAATCCGTGACACTCAGCGCCTCGGGGAAAGCGATTTCCGGGCAGTATCACAACACTGTGACCGCTAGTGCCGCGAATCCAGCAGGTGGAGACGCTTTGCAGGCCGCCGATGAATCATGGTATTTCGGGGCTGAGCCGGGAATTTCCTTGCTGAAGCAGGTCTCTGCAAGTCCGGATGGACCGTGGTCAAATAGCGTCAGCATTAAGACTGGAGCCTCCATCTACTGGCAGTTCACCGTCGTCAATACGGGAAACATCCCTCTGGGCAACGTGGTTATCGGAGACGAAAACCTGCCGTCGATTCCGGCTATTGCCTCGCTGCAACCGGGTGAGACTAAGACCGTAGTGGTCAAGCAGGACAGTATTGTCTCCGGCTACACCAACACCGCGTCGGTCTCAATTCCTGGGGTCGAGGTCAAAACTCCTGGCGGCACCGTCATTGTCAAGAAACCCGGAGCCAAGGCGACTGTTACTTCTAGTGCAACTGTAACCATCGAGAGTCCTGCCCTCGCCTACACCGGCGCCGCCTTTGGCTGGTTGCTGATTGGCGCCGTCGGACTCTTCGGCCTAGGACTGACGATGAGGATCCTTAGCAGGAGAACTCGGCAGCGTGGCTAGACAATGAGCCAGGTTCCGTCGCTATACCTGCCGGTGAGGCGGCGGAGCCTATCGAGGGCACTGGTTTTTCCCCAAATTTTCCAGTGCCCTCGCCTTGGGCCGGTGGCCAATAGTGCGTTACCCTTCCCTCGGGCAAACGTGAGTCACCGGCCCAAGATCCCTACCTGTTCAGACGGTCCGTGATTTGGCAGGTCTGCTGATTCACTGACAGTGGTCTAGCAGTTTCACAGCTTAGAAACAGCTTGAACGCGCCATAATTCGAGTGTGGCTGGAAGTCTCCAGCGCGGGATGGCTCTATGTTTTGAGGAGACAGGTAGAGATGGCGAAGTTCTTAGTGTTGTACAAGGCCGATCAGTCGGCGGCGGAGCAAATGGCTCAGGCGAGCCCGGAGGAGCAGGAAGCCGGAATGCAGGTCTGGATGGACTGGGCGGGCAAGGCAGGGGATGCCATTGTGGATCTCGGCTCACCCCTTGCTCCGGCCTCAGCTGGGGCGGAGAGCGGCGTTGGTGGCTTCTCGATCCTGCAGGCAGATTCCGCCGAGGCCCTGCAAGGCGTTTTGGAAGGACATCCGCACACCGCCCAGGGCGGCACCATCGAGGTGCACGAATTCCTTCAGATGCCCGGGATGTAATCGGCATCGGCTCGTTTGTGCTTCTCCCGCAGGTGTTTTGGCGAATCTGAAGTCATTTACTCTGGCGTTGGAGGTGGGTCCCACCGAGTCGAGCGGCTTGGTGGGACCTGATGCCGGACCCCACCGAGTGTGCCAAGTGACTGGGGTCCGCTTGGGCGAAGTATCTGGGCGGTAGCCTCGCCTGCGCCCAGCTCTGCGACTTAAGCAAAAAATGCCCCCGATCAGTGACTGATCGGGGGCATTTCGGCGGAGACGGGGGGATTTGAACCCCCGGTGGAGTTTTGCCCCACACTTCATTAGCAGTGAAGCCCATTCGGCCGCTCTGGCACGTCTCCAAGGTGCTGGCTCCAGTAGAAGCCTAGAGCCAGCCTGACAAGGTTACCGAACTTAGCACCCTGTGCGCAAAGCGACCAGATGGGAGCTCCAAGGTACAAGCGAGTGAAGCCTGCGCCAGGGAGAAAAGATCAGCGGACCATTCGAAGCTCCGCCAGGTTTTCCCAGTCCGCCACCAGCTCGCGAGTGCCTTCCAAGGCAAAGCCCTGATGCTGGTAAAAAGCGATGGCATTGGCGTTCTCCTCCGCCACCCAAAGCGACGCTGGCCGGTCACCGAGGGCGGTTCGCAAGAGCTCCCCGCCCAGCCCCAATTTCTGATGCGATTTGAGCAGATACAAACCCCACAGCTCAACCGCCGCACCCGGAGCGGGACGATTGAGACCCGCGAAACCCACGATCACGCCGTCGTCCTCCACTACCCAATGCCGAGCCATCCCCTCAGGAGTGGCCGAGGACCACATTGCTAGCCGGTCCTCAACCCGCAGCGCCGCCAAGAACTCATCGGAAAGCATCCCAACATAGGTCTCTCGCCAAGCCTGGACATGAACTTCGGCGAGCCGAGGCGCATCTCCAAGGCGCATCTGACGGATACTCGTCACAGTTCACCACCGTTGAGAGCCCGCCAGAGGAATTCGAGCGGTGCGGTTTGCAGGCGAGCGGCTTGTTTATTGTCCGCGGCGCCCTTGTGCCCGCCCTCCAGCGACTCAAAGAACCACAGCGGTTCGATGTTCATCCGCTCCATCCGGGCCGCCATCTTCCGAGCTTGCACCGGGCCCACCCGATCATCGGAGGTCGCCGTCCAGATAAAGGTGGGCGGATAATCCACCTCGTCTTGAAGCAGGTGATACGGCGAGAAGGTTTTGATGTACTCCCACTGCTCAGGAACATCCGGATCCCCATACTCGGCAATCCAGGAGTACCCGGCGTTGAGCTTGGTGTACCGCTGCATATCGAGCAAGGGCACCCCGCAAGAGATCGCGCCGAACAGCTCCGGATACTGAGTGAGCATATTGCCCACCAGCAGCCCGCCATTGCTTCCTCCCTGGCAAGCCAACTTAGCTCGAATGGTCACTCCACGCTCGATGAGATCCTCAGCCACCGCAGCGAAATCCTGATAAGCCCGATGCCGGTTCTCCTTGAGCGCTGCCAGATGCCAGCCTGGCCCATATTCGCCACCACCGCGGATGTTGGCCACTACATAGACCCCGCCCCGTTCCAACCAGGCACGGCCAATGATTCCGCTATAAACCGGGGTTCGCGAAATCTCGAAGCCACCGTAGCCGGAGAGTAGAACCGGATTGTCGCCGGCGAGGGAAAGGTCTCTGGGTGACACTTGGAAATAGGGCACCTTGGTGCCGTCCAGGGAGGTGGCGAAGTGCTGTTCCACGGCGTAGTCGGCTTCTTTGAAGAACGACGGCGAGGCCTTCAGTTTCGCTGCTGGCCCGGCTTCCGCGGCCGCTGAGCCACGAAGCAGGGTGCTCGGAGTCAGGAAGCCTGTGACGGTGAGCCAATAATCGTCTCCTATTGCACCTTCTGGGCCTTCGCCGTCGTCCTCTTCATCCACCGGAGAGATGTTGGCGAGGTGCAGTGGCGGGCAACCTTCCAGCTCGCGCCGAGCGAAGCCCGCAGCCGGATCTGCCACCAGGATCTTTGAGGAAACATCTTGCAGTAACTCAAGCAGCAGGAAGTTCTTGGTCCAGCTCCAACTCTGTAGCGAGGTGTGCTCATCCGGTTCAAAAATCACCGTGAAGTCCCGTGAGCCCGCAAGAAAGTCCTCCAGCAGAATCGTGTAGAGCGCGCCGCTGCGCAGTTCGAAGCCGCCAAGGGTTGCTTGGCTCTGCGGCCGGAGCAGCAACCATTGCCGATGAAGATTGATATTGACGTCCTCGGGAACCTCCAGCGCCAACCACTCTTCGCCGACTCTCAGATAGCTGCGGCGCGAGAAGAAATCGATCACGTCCATCGCGATGTCCCGCTCAAAGCCAGGGGTGTCATCGTGCCGGACGAAAACGCCCATATGGTCTTCCGGTACCTCAAAGTACAGTTCGGCGTCGCTAAGGGCTTGGCCGCGGCGCAGAATCCGTGAGGTTCGCGGATAAGAGGAGGTGGTCAGCGTGCCCGGCCCGAAATCGGTCTCTACGATGAGGGTGTCCGCGTCCTGCCAGGAGGCATCCGACTTCGCTACCGGGATGGTGAAACCGTTGGGAACGAAGGACTTCTCCAGTACATCAAACTCCCGATGCACGTGCGCGTCCCCGCCGTCCGGGGAAAGCATGACTAAGCAGCGGCGGTGTGGCTCGCCTTTTGAGGGGCGGAGAAAAACCGCTCCATGCCAGACCCACTGGGTGCCTTCCTCGGCTCCCAGCGCATCGATATCCAGTACGGTCTCCCATTCCGGGATTTCAGAGCGATAAGAGTCCCAGCTAGTCCGCCGCCAAAGACCACGCGGGTTCTGCTCGTCCTGCCAGAAGTTGTAATAGTGTTCGCCGCGCTTGGCCACGGCGGCAATCCGGTCCTTTGAGTCGAGCACCTCCAGAATGCGGGATTCCAGCGCCGAGTACTGACCGTTCAACAGCTTTTGCTCGGTGCGGGCATTGCGTTCACGCACCCAGTCGAGTTGTTCTTGTCCGTAGATGTCTTCCAGCCAGAGGTTTTCATCGGTTTCAAGGGTCATAAGGCCATCCTAGTAAGCTCAAAGCATGCCTTCCTCTGCTCCCCGCCGCATCGCGATCATTGGTGCAGGCCCTCGGGGCACCTCGGTGCTGGAACGGCTGATTTCCCAGCTTCAGGATCGATCTGAGCCACTGGCCGGGTCGCTGCAGATCGATCTGGTGGATCCTTTTGACCCGGGTCCTGGCCGAGTCTGGCGTACCTCCCAGTCTGAGTTGTACTTGATGAATACTCAGTCCTTCTATCCCACCGTGGTACCGGATCAAGGTGTGGACAGCCCCCCGGTGTCCGGGTTGAGTTTTGATCAGTGGCGGGCACGATTTGCGCCCCAGCTGGCCAGCACTGAATTCCCGCCCCGTGCGTTATACGGACAATATCTGCGGTGGACTTTTGAGGAGCTACTGAGGCGACTACCTCACGAAGTTACGGTGCATTGGCACCGAACGGAAGCACTTGCCATTTCGCGGACGACGACGGCGGCCGGCGGCTTTGCGGTCCGGCTCGGCTCCGGGGATGAGCTGCTGGTGGAGGCGGTGGTGCTCGCGCTGGGCCATCTACAGGCCGAACTGAGTTCCGAGCAGCGGGAGTTCGCTGAGGCAGCCTCCCGCTGGAACCTGGGGTACTGGCCACCGGCGATTCCGGCGGATGTGGATTGGCGCGAAATCCCGGCTGGCCAGAATGTTCTGGTTCGCGGGATGGGTCTGAATTTCTTTGATCTGATTGGTCAGTGGACCGAAGGCAGGGGAGGGGTTTTCGAGGCCACCGGCGAAGGTGCCGGTAGGGCGCTCAAATATCTGCCCAGTGGCGAGGAACCGGTGATCCTGGCGGCTTCCAGGCGCGGCTCGCCCTACCGGGCCAAGGCGGATCTGGACAGTTACTATCCGCGCGGGGTGGAACTACGGTTCTTGAATCAGCTGCTTGCCGAGCGTGAAGCTCCCGGTCCGAACGAGCAGATACCCGGTTTTGACCACGATATCTGGCCCGCGCTGCACCGAGACGTAACCTGGAGCTACTATCGAACGTTGCTTCGGGGAACGCCTTCCGAGGGGTTGCTGGGGGATTTGGCGGCGATCCTTGACGGCCCGGGGTGGTCCGAGGGTTTGAAGGCCTTCGAAGCCCGGCTCCCCGCGGCGGACCGGTTGGACATTGAGGCCTTAGCCAAACCCTTCGCCGGTCAACATTTTGCCGGTACGGCTGAATTCGACCGGGCGGTGCTGCTGGAGTTGGAGAGGGACGCGCAGGGGTCTGCCGCGGCCGAATCCGATCCGGTGAAGATGGCCATCGGGACTCTTAACGAGGGCCGGGCGCTGATCAAGCAGCTCGTGGCCGATGGCGGAATTACCGAGGAATCTTGGCTGGGCGAGCTAAGGGGTTGGTTCGAACCCTTGGTTGAGGGTCTGGCTAGCGGGCCACCCTCCTTGCGGATCGAGCAGTTGGCGGCGCTGGTGCGAGCGGGCATAGTGGGCTTCACCGGGCCGGACCCGGTTTTTGCCGCTGGACCGGACGGATTTACCGCAAGCTCACCCTGGCTGGATGCGGCTCCGCGGCATGCCCGCTACCTGGTGGAGGCCTTAGCGCCAAGCAATCGAGTGCTGCAAAGTTCATCCCCGCTGATGCGGCAGTTGCTTGCGGACGGCTTGGTCCGTCCCAAAGCCATGCTGGCGGCGGACGGCGAGGTGGTGCTCAGTAGCGGCTTGGAGGTCACTACCCCTCCTTATCGAGCGATTGACGGTTCCGGTTCGGTTCTTGAAGGCCTGTACGTGCTGGGTCTGCAGCTCTCCTCCGTGCAGTGGGGAACCGCAATCGCGGCCGAGGCGCACGCCAAACACCCCAGTGGTTACCGCAGCTTGATCGATGCGGACAGCATTGCCAGCCACCTTTTGGAAAGCCTCCAGCTCTAGCGGCAAGCGAGCTTAACAACTAAGTGGTCGCCCACCGGGCTCGAAAGCCTCAGTGGACGACCACTTAGTTAGTGCGATTCAATGACTCCGGTGATTAGCCGTGCAGTCCGTGCTGCCACACCCACTGCCAGGAGTACCACAGCCAGAGCAGCGACTTCCAGAACCAAGTCCACCAGTTCGTGGAGGGAGCCGGAGGCGCGGTGGTGCCGATATCAATGGGCAACCGTCCGTAGGTCCCGGTATCGGTGGTGACGGTGAAGCGTCCACCCTTGAGCTCGGCGGGAACCTTGAAGCTCAGCGTAGCCACACCGGCTGTAACGGGGAACGTCCCGAGTACCGCGGGTACCGCTGCCGTGGGTACCGACCAGCCCGTGCCGCCGCCGACTCCCGAGGGTTCATAGCGGAGGGTCACCTTGGTGCTAGCCGGGGTGCCCAAGGAGGTCAGGTCCAGCTTTTGCAGCTTGACCGTGACCTGCTGATTCTCGGTTACCGAGGTTGGTGCTCCGGTGACGTTGAGTGCTCGCCGAGTGAAGTCCGGGGCGATCGGCTTGCTGGCGGATTCGGTGCTGAGGTACTTGAACCAGGCATCCCGATCAACCAGGCCGCTGTCCTTGGCATTGGTTCCTTCGGTGAAGATCCGGAAGTTATCACCACCGGAAGTCAGGAAGCTGAAGGTACCAATCCGATACGACTTAGCCGGATCAATCGGCGCTCCATTGATCACAATCGAGGTCACGTGGCTGCCCTGCGGTTTGCTGGGATCGTAGGTGTAATCCACATTCTTCGATAGACCCAGGTTCAGGAACGGCCGGCTCGGAATCGTGCCGTCGGCATTGGTCTGCCACTGCTGCTCCAGCAAGGTCTTGAACTGGGCACCGGTCAGGCTAGTGGTCCACAGATTGTTCAGGAACGGCAGCACCGCATTGGCTTCCGCCACCGTAACCACACCATCGCCTTCCGCTCCGGCCGCCTTGTACAACAGATCGGCACGCAAGCCACCGGGGTTCACCACCCCGATCTCGGCGCCGCCCAGAGACGGATCGGAAAGCGAGGACTTCAGCGCATTGGCCACCAGATTGCCCAAGGTGGACTCGTTCTGTCGATCATCGCGGGAGTATTTTCCGGTTGCCGGGTCCAGCACTTGAGCGGTGGTGATATCCGCTGAGATTTTGCCAATCGGCTTATCGCCCTCTGCCTGGGCGTAGGCCAAGGCAGCATCGACAATTCCCTTCACCTTTGCCGCTACCGGGAACTGGCTGACCAGGTCTGCGGCAGGGGTGGTGGTGCGTGGAACATTGCGCTGCTTGTAGCTGAGCACCTGCTTGCTGGCCGGGTCAACGTAGAGCTGAACCTGACCGATGTTCTCGCCGTAGTCTCCGGTCTGCAACACCGGACGAGTTTTCACCGCAGCGTCGGCAGCCACTCCGGGGATGGGAGCATCCCAGGCGTACTGCTTATGAGTGTGACCGGTGAAGATCGCGTTGACCACGGAAGAGGTCTGGTTCACGATCTTCTTGAAAGCCTCATTCTGCCCGGCCGGCGCGTTCAGCTCTTGCTCCAGGCTGGCACCATCGGGGGTGCCTTCTGCGGCGCCCTCGTGGTATTCAGCCACAATCACATCGGCGAGCTTCTGCTCTTTGATCTTGGTGGCCACCCGGTTCACGGCGTCCACCGGATCGCCGAAGTCAACCTGGGCAATCCCGCTGGGGCTCACCAAGGTGGGCGCTTCCTGGGTCACCGCGCCAACTACCGCGATCTTGACCCCATTGACGGTGAACAGTTTGTATTCGTCCAGGGCCGGCGTCGTGGTTCCCTTGAGGTACACATTGGCACCCAAGTAGTCCCACTTGGCGTTGGTGCCGCCGTTGATAATCCGGTCCTTCAGATCCGCAAAACCGCTATCGAACTCGTGGTTACCCACCGCCGAGGCTTGTAAGCCCATCGCATTGAGCACGTCGATGGTGGGCTGATCCTTCTGCACGGCCGAGGCGTAGAGCGAAGCGCTGACGTTATCCCCAGCCGAGAGGAAGGCCGAGGCACCGGCCGGCGACGCCGCCTTGAGCTGCTCAACAGTACCGGCGAAATTCACCGTATTGGTGTCGATGCGACCGTGGAAATCGTTGATGTTCAGCAGGTTCACTTCGAGCGGACCAGCCGGAGCAGTGCTCAGATTGAGTCCGACGACGACCGGATCGTGATCGCTCGCGGCGTACGGTTCGGTGTTGTAGTAGTCGGTGACGTTGTAGTTGTAGCGCGAGTAGTTCAGCGCCACGGACTCAACCGAGTTGATGTTCCAGATATCCGCGCCGGTGATCGAGGCCGCGAACTCATTCGAAACCAGAACGTGGTCCAGCGAGCCAACCCGACCGTCGAACAGGTAGGAATGCTTACCGGTCTGCGGGTCCAGGTCGGTGTACCCGGCGGCGGTTAGCGTGTTGATCGGGTCTTCTTTGCTATAGGCATTGAAGTCACCGATCAGCAGCACCTTGGTGGTGTTCTTCTGCGCCTTGAGGGTGTTAGCGAAGGTCAGTAGCGCCTGAGCTTGTTTGACGCGGGCGTTATTCGAGTTGCCCTGGCCCTTATCGGTATCGCTCGGATCATTCGCCGGAGCGGAACCCTTCGATTTGAAGTGGTTCACAATCGCCAGGAACTGAGCCGAATCCGCTGCGCCCTTCGGCTTGAAGGACTGAGCCAGCGGTTGACGGGCAATCCCGGTGAAAGCCGCATCATTCAGAATGACGGAATCGCCCACCGGTTCGGCGGCAGCGGTCTTGAAGATGAAAGCGGTGCGGATAACGTCCTCATCGCTGACCGCGGGACGAGCCTGCGGGGAGCGAACGTAATCCCAGACGTTAGAACCCAGCTTTGCGTTCAGCGCGTCCACCAGGGTCTTTAGAGCCTTGTCCCGGTCGGTGGCGCTATCGGCGAACTTCGCCGAGTTCTCGATCTCTTCGAGTGACAGCACGTCCGCGCCGGTGCCGATGATGCCGGCTACAACCTTGTCCTGCTGACGCTGCAAATTAGCCGCATCCCAAGCTCCACGCTGGGTGCAGCCACCCTTGACGGTGATCTTGTTCCCGGCACGATCAGAGTAGGCCGTGCAAGCCGGGTCCTGATCACCGGTGTGGATGAAGTAATTCTGCACATTGAAGGAGGCGATTTTCAGGTTTCCACCCACTGCGGCCGGAGCCGAGCGGGTGTCGGAGAAGCTAGCTGGCTGCACGCTGGCCGCATTGGCCGGGGTGAGCTGGGTAAGCGGCTGTAGCTTGTAGTCGCCGTTGCGGTTATCGAAGATGACGTTGGTGCTAAAGGTGACTGCAGCACCGACCCGCAGCGAGGAAGCCGTGGTCAAATAGGGCAGCGGGGTGCCCTGATTGGCTGCACTCAGAAAGTTCGTGGAGGCGCCGTCGTCCAAGCCAATGGACTTGGCCGCATTGCTCGCCACCAGCGCGGTGTTCTCCGCACTGCCATAGGGGTAGAGGGCATTCGGCTGCACCAGAGGGGTGGTTCCCGCAGCCAAGCCGATTTCACCATACTGATTGAGTGAGTAGTTATCGGCTACCGTGTAGGAACCCTTGGGCTGGAAGAGCATGCCTTCGAGGGATTCGCGCTCGGCTGCCGTGGCCGGAAGATCGACGACGGCGGGTTTCACTGCCACTGCGGCTTGGCTCAGCTTAGTGAGCTTGTCCGCAGCCACGCTGATTTCGGTTAGCGAAGTGGCATCACTGGCACCCTTGAACTCGGTGACCGGCCCGGTCACCTCGACGAAGTCACCAGCCTGTACCTGCGACATGGTGCTGGGGGAGTAGACGAAAACTGCATCCGAGGCCTTATGCGTACTCAGATCGAGATCGCCACCGGTGCCCTCGGTCTGGATGTAGTAGCCGTTGAAGCCGCCGGTGGGGTAAACCGCCGTCACTACGCCGCGGGTGGTCACGGTCTGGTTCACCAGGGGGCTGGTATCGGTGCTGCCCTGAATGTCCTTGATGGCCGCGATGGTCGGATTGACCGGACCCGGATCGACTGGGCTGCCAGCGGACTGCGGGGTGATGCTGGCGCTGAGCTTGAAGTCTGCGGAGTTGTTATTGCTGTCCGCGCCATCGGTGCGGTTGAGCGACTTAACGTCGGTATTTCCGCTCGGGGCGGTAGCCGCAGCCGTTTCGAAAGTATTTGAGGTGCCGTAGCCGAGCAGATCGGCGACATCGGCATTATCAGTCACGGAGCCGGTGGCCAAGCCTGTCACCGCGGCGGCCTTCTTGGCTAGATAGATGGTTCCGCTGGTTCCGGAGAAATTCAGCGTGCTGGTGGCATCTGGTGTCGGCAAATCTGCACCCGAGGTGCCGTTACTGCTGGCCTGAACTAAGAAGTGGCCCTTCGCGGGGATCGATCCGCTCAGCGGGGCGATGCCCGCGGGGTTGGCCGTGCCGGTCGCGCTGCGGTATTGCAGCGACCAGCCGTCCAGGCTGACGGAAGCGTCGGTGGCGTTGTAAAGCTCGATGAACTTGTTCTTATAGGCGGCCCCTGCGCTACCGCCGCTCAGATAGGCCTCGTTGATCACCACCGGAGAGGCAGTGGTGGCTGTTGGTGCTTGAGGCTGGCTTGCTGCTAAGGCTGGCGCGCTTGCCAGCGGAGCAGCGATAAACGCTGCCGCCAGCACTCCCCCTAGCGCTACGCGGATGGACTTGCCTGGCATAGTTCCCCATTTCTCTGAGCTTTTGTTTGGCACTTGATGAGTCCTACCCGGGCGCCGGGCCGTCTGGACGAGGCTAGTAGCCTGCCATATTAGCTATGGTTCGACTGTGTCAGGGCTGTGACTCTACTGTTGCATCCAATCAAAGCCAGGTTAACATGAGGTTGCAGCTGGGGGTGTGTTGTGAAACAAAAAAGAGGCGGTTCTGCATTTCTGCAGAACCGCCCCCATTTCTAGATTTTCTAGACTATTTTTTGACGCCCTTGAGCGAACCCTTGATCTTAGTTTCGTCCTTGGCGGCAGCTAAACAGAGGATCTCGCGGTCATCCTGCTTCCAGCTCTCTGCGGTGGGGTAGAAGTAGGTCACCCCGTACTTGGACTTAGCGCTCTCAATGCCGACGAACTTCGTGAAGGCCGGTCCGCAGTATGCCTCGGCCTTATCGGAAATGGTCGTTTCTCCGGGGTAGTCCCCGTCCGCTAACAGCGTGCGGTCGAAAGCTTCGAAATCGTGTGCCTCGCTGCAGGGAACGCTGACCACATCGGTGATGGAGGTGGTACCCGGGTCCTGGATGCAGTCGCCGACCTTGATCTGGAAGGCGTCCGAGGTGGACGTTGCGGTTACCGTGCCACTCGGATCGCGGTCAGGTCCGCCACCACCGATCAGTCCGCAACCGCTGAGTGAAAGTCCAAGGACTAAGGCTCCAGCAGCGAGGGCGCTAGCACGCAGCCTCGGTGACTTCATGGTTTCTAACATCTATGACTCCTAAGCGCTATTGCCAATATTTACTGGAGATTTTGAACGGCCCTTTGCTGTCAATCAGCTGTGCGAGTAGTTCCCCCGCATGAGACTACCGGACGGGCACAGGGAATTTACAGATATTTCCGAGTTGAAACAAAAATTTCGTTGAATTTTGACATAGCTCAAAATGAGGTGTTGTTGTCCTTCTCGCTTCGCGCCGATCGGTGCCGATCAGTGGCCCGGAATGCTGGTCGAGGAGTCAGTTAGTTCGGTGTCTCGGGTGATTAGGAGCGGTATTCAGGATTGACAAAGTCAAAGCGAGCTCCTGCATCCCATTCCTTGCGCTGATTGCCATAATCCGGGAAGCCATCGGCCGATCGGAGTAACTGGGCCAGATGCATCAGATTCCAGGTCATGAAAGTGGTGTTGCGATTAGTGAATTCATTGTCTATACCGGCTCGAACGCCGTTATTAAGATCGCCGTAGCTTGGTCCCGGGCCAGCTTCGCCGATCCAACCGGCGTCCGATTGCGGGGCGACAGAGTAGCCAACGTGTTGGAGGCTATAGAGGATATTAGATGCGCAATGTTTGATGCCATCCTCGTTTCCGGTAATGAGGCAACCGCCAACCTTGCCGTAGTAAAGCCATTGCCCTTTATCGTTTAGCTCACCGGAGTGGGCGTAGAGGCGCTCAATGATCTTTTTGGTTTCGCTGCTGTTATCGCCCAGCCAGATAGGCCCGGCAATGACCAAAATATCTGCGGCGAGTACTCGTGGGAACAAGCTTGGCCAGGCGTCAGTTTCCCAGCCATGCTCCCGCATATCGGGATAAACCCCGGTTGCAATGGGGTGGTCGATTGCGCGGAATTGATCGACTTCAACACCGTGCTTGGTCATAATATTGGCACTAATATCGACAAGTCGTTGGGTGTGACTCAAGCCAGGGGAGCGGGTCAAGGTTGTGTTGATAAACAGCGCGGACAGCCCGGAAAAATCAGGGTTCCTTTTGGAAGTGTCAGTCATGCACAGACTATACAGCCGGGATGGGAGCCTGCTAATGCCTGCTAAGGGCTTGAGTAACCCGAGCGAACGATGCGAACAGGTCTAGCCTTAACTTTCGTTCTGGCTAGACCTGTTCACACAACGCGGAAGGTATGGGATTTGAACCCATGAGACGGGGTTACCGCCCACTGGTTTTCAAGACCAGCTCCATCGGCCGCTCGGACAACCTTCCTTAGCCCCCAGTGTTTCACGGCAGGGCCGCTGCAATCAAAGTGTTCCGCCGGTGTTCCGCAGCGGAGGCTGGGTTCAGAGCAGCTTACGCACCCGCTCATCGCGCAGCCACAGTCCAATCCAAAGGGCAATGCCGATATAGACCGGAAACAGAACATTGCCGAAAAGCGATGCTTCGATGCGTAGCTGAGCGGCGACCGCACCACCCAGATAACCTGTCAGCAGCACTGCCCCCAGCACAGCAGTTCGCGGTACCAGGCTGAGCGCCAGAATCACCAACTCCACCACACCTATCGGAACGGCGACTCCGGAAGGAAAGCCCAAAAGCTTTTGCGCGTCCTGGACCGGGGCCAGATTCAGTAGATGGCTCACCCCGTCGAAGATGAGGAAGAGGCTAACGAAGCCGGTCAAGATCCAGCCTGCAAGGCGGGCGGCTTTGCCGATACTCTGGCCAGAGGCGGCTATGGACGAGTCAGTCATGGTCATATCTTAGGAGCAGAATTGAAAGCAGTCACCGTTGTCACTCCCGGCGGCCCCGAGTCGCTCGTGCTCACCGAGGTTCCGGCCCCGGTGACCGGCCCCGGCGAGGTGCTGATCGACGTCGTCGCCGCTGGCCTGAATCGCGCGGATGTGCAGCAGCGTCGCGGTTTCTACCCGCCGCCTCCGGGAGCCTCCGAGTATCTTGGCTTAGAAGTCTCCGGGCGAGTAGCTGAAACCGGAAACGGCTTTGAGAAGGGCCAACAGGTGGTTGCCCTGTTGGCTGGCGGTGGCTATGCGGAGCAAGTTGCGGTTCCAGCGGGTCAGGTAATTCCGGCGCCCGACGGCGTGGACCTGGTTTCTGCGGCAGGCCTGCCCGAGGTGGCGGCCACCGTGTATTCGAACTTATTCATGACCGCCCAATTGCAGGCAGGCGAGACCGTGCTGATCCATGGCGGGGCTGGTGGCATCGGCGCCATGGCGATCCAAATGGCTTCGGCCTTTGGTGCACGGGTGATTGCGACGGCGGGTACTGCCGAGAAGTGTGAACGTATCCTAGCGCTGGGGGCCGAGGAAGCAGTGAACTATCGGGAGCAGGACTTCGTTCAGGTGGCGCACCGTTACCGAGGCGCGAAGGTGATCCTGGACGTGATGGGTGCGTCTTATCTGTCCCGCAACGTTGATGCCCTGGCTCTGGGCGGACGTCTGGTGGTGATCGGGTTGCAGGGCGGTAAAACGGGGGAGCTCGATCTTGCCGCGTTAATGGGCAAACGCGCTTCCGTGATCGGTACGACGCTGAGATCGCGACCGGTCGAGGAGAAGGCGGAGATCATGGCGCAGGTCCGGCAACACGTCTGGCCTCTGATCACAGCGGGGAAGATCAGCCCCAGTATTGGCAGGACCTTCCCCTTGGCCGAAGCCGCGGCCGCACACCAGTTCTTTGATTCCGGGGTGCATCAGGGGAAAGTCCTGCTGACGGTCTAGGTCCTTGTCGACTGGGCCGTTCGCCTTGCTGAGGTCTAGTCGCTGAGGTGATCTACCAGGGTGGTGGCGATGCCGATGTAACTAGCCGGAGTGAGCGCCTGCAGGCGCTCTTCGGCCGCGGCAGAAAGTCCAAGTCCGCTGACGAATTCACGCATCCGCTCGGCGTCAACGCGCTGCCCTCGGGTGAGGTCCTTGAGCCGCTCGTAAGGATCATCCATCCCCGGGACACCGGCAATCGCCTCGGCGCGCATCACGGTCTGAATCGCTTCGCCGAGTACTTCCCAGTTATGGTCCAGGTCAGCTGCGAGCACTTCTTGTGCCGTGTCCAAGCGGCCCAATCCGCCCAGCACATTGCCGATGGCCAGTACGGAGTGCCCAAAGGCCACGCCGATGTTCCGCTGGCTGGAGGAATCCGTCAGGTCTCGCTGCCACCGTGAGGTGACCAAGGTCGATGCCAAGGTGTCCAGCAGGGCGGAAGAAATCTCCAGATTCGCTTCCGCATTTTCGAAGCGGATTGGGTTGACCTTATGCGGCATGGTGGAGGATCCTGTGGCGCCTGGAACCGGGATCTGCCTGAAATAGCCGATCGAAATGTAACTCCAGATATCGGTGCAGAGATTGTGCAGAATCCGGTTGAAACGGGCAATGTCCGCGTACAACTCGGCTTGCCAGTCGTGGGATTCGATCTGGGTGGTGAGCGGGTTCCAACTCAGCCCCAGTCCTTCGACGAAGCGGCGCGAAACCTGTTGCCAATCCGCCTCCGGAACAGCTGCGTAGTGAGCCGCGTAGGTACCGGTAGCGCCGTTGATCTTGCCCAGGTACTCGGTAGCTTCAATCCGCTTTAGCTGCCGGTCCAATCGATGCGCCAGCACCGCAAGCTCCTTGCCCAAGGTGCTGGGCGTGGCTGGCTGACCATGAGTGCGGGAGAGCATCGGCACTTCGCGGTTAGCTTCGGACATGGCGTGCAATTTGGTGCTCAGTTCGCGTGCCGCGGGCAGCCAGACATTCTCCACGGCACCCTTGATGCCCAGGGCGTAGGAGAGATTGTTAATGTCCTCGCTGGTGCAGGCGAAGTGCACGAGCGGTTTGAGGTCTTCGATACCAATTTCGGCGAGTCTGCGCCCGATGTAATACTCCACGGCTTTGACGTCGTGCACCGTGGTTTTCTCCAGTTCGCCCAGCTCGGCGACCGAGTCGGCGTCGAACTCGGTGACCAGGGAACGCAACTGGTTTTGCTGCTCTGCGCTCAGCGGCTTGGTGCCGGGCAATACGGAATCCGAGGTCAGCTGAATCAGCCATTCGACCTCGACGGCGATCCGGTCCCGGTTCAGTGCCGCTTCCGAGAGGTAATCAACCAGCGGGGATACGGCTCCGCGATAGCGACCGTCCAGCGGGCCAAGTGCTATCGGAGTATCGCTTTCCGAAAGTGAACGACGGCCGGAAGGGATCCGGACCAGGGCATCAGCCGAGGCAGAAGAATGTGGCATACCCCAATTCTTTCATGCCACCCACCCCAGAAACACTTCAGCCCTACCTCACGGCTACCCAGCTATCCCACTGAATGGTGCAGATGTGACCAATGTGGCGAGAAAAGCAGAACATCTGCCCCACAAGTAACACTCAGTGGGATAGGTGGGTTAGCGGCGGTCTTGGGTTTTCCGGTTTACTCCGGTGACCGCGCTACCGATCATGGACAGCACGCTGATAATGATGGCGGCCAGGATTGCTGTCCAGAAGAAGCTGTCGATGGTGAAGTGCACGGGGGTGAAGCTGCTCAGCCAGGAGGCAAGCCACAACATGAGCGCATTGATCACAATCGTGAACAGACCCAAGGTCAGGATTGTCACGGGAAGCGAAATGAGCTTCACCAATGGCCGGATCAAGGCGTTGATCACCCCAAAGATCAAGCCAACGAACAAGAAGGCCAGCACAGCAGCCAAAGTGTTATTTCCCTGGGCGACATTCAAAGTGCCCTCGGTGCCGATTTTGACTCCGGGCAGGATCCAACTGGTGATCCACAGAGCGATAGTGCTGATCAATACTCGGACCAGAAATTTTCCCATAGCTCCATGCTGGCACACTGCAGATCGTTTGAGCAGGCCGCGGGTGTGCCAGCAAGCAGCTTCCTTAGAGCAGAAACAACTGCCAACAGGCTCAGGAATCGTGAAAGTATTGGCTCATGTCAGAATCTTCGGTTCATCCCCGCGCTGCCCTGGGCCGCCTGCCCCGCTATGCCGCAGGCAAGCCACCCGTCGCCGTTGCCGGGATGGAGAGCTTCAAACTGTCCTCGAATGAAAATCCGCTGCCGCCCTTGCCCGAGGTGCTGGAATCGATGGCAAAGCACCCCGAGATCAATCGTTACCCCGATCCCACCGCAGCCCCACTCCGGGCGGCGCTAGCCGATTTTCTTGATGTTCCCGCCGAGGACATTGTCACCGGCGGCGGTAGTCTGGGCGCGCTAAACCAGATTCTCGCGGCTTTTTCCGGAGCGAACGACGGCGGCGAACCGGACGAGGTTATCTACGCCTGGCGCTCCTTTGAGGCTTACCCCATCTCGGTGGGTTTGGCCGGAGCCCGCAGCATCCAGGTTCCGCTGACCTCCGGTGCCCGGCACGATCTTGAGGCGATGGCTGCCGCCGTGACCGACCGGACCAAGATCGTCATCCTGTGCACGCCGAACAACCCTACTGGCCCGGTGCTGCACACCGCGGAGGTCGAGGAATTCCTGGCTAAGGTTCCGGAGGATGTCGTGGTGGTGATTGATGAGGCCTATGTCGAGTTCGTGACAGATGCAGACGCGGTCAAGGGTCTGGAACTCTACCGAAAGTATCCGAACGTCATCGTGCTGCGTACATTCTCCAAGGCGTATGGATTAGCTGGCCTGCGTGTTGGCTACTCAGTTTCCCAGCCTGAATTGACCCAGTACCTGCGAGTAGCGGCGGTGCCGTTCGCGGCTTCAAGTCTTGCCCAGCACGCCGCCATTAAATCCTTGGAGCTCTATCCGAAGATAGTGGAAAGGGTACAAAGCCTTGTACGTGAAAGAGAACGCGTGGTGGCGGGTCTAAGGGAACTTGGCTGGCCGGTACCCGACGCCCAAGGCAATTTCGTCTGGCTCAACTTTGGCCAGGATTCCTCAGATTTCGCGGCTCAGGCCGAGGGCCAGGGATTATCCGTGCGGCCCTTCGGCAATGAAGGGGTCCGGGTTTCTATCGGCGAGGTTGAGGCTAATAGTCGTTTTCTTCAGTTCTGTCAGGGTTATACAAAAGCTCCGGCAGCTTCCTAGTCCTTCACATGACGGTTCTTGGCTGGTTTTTGATTAGAGTGGAAGACGGATCAGGGAGATATTCCCTGTGAGTTATACATTCCCTTCGGGGAATATATCTGTACTCGAAGCATGGATCGAGGTCTGCTGTGACCACAGCGAATCTGCCCGAAACCGAAAGTGACGGCACCCCCGGAGGCGAGGTTGCCCCCTTTGCCGAGTCGGACCTAGTGCAGTTACTGAGTCCCAAAGGCGAGCGTCGTCAGGACGATTTCTTCGGCAGGTATGCCGAGGACTTGCCCGCGGAACAGCTTCGGCAGTTCTACCGGGACATGGCTTTGGCCAGGCGTTTCGATCAGGAAGCCACTGCCCTGCAGCGTCAAGGTGAGCTGGCCATGTGGGTGCCGATGACAGGACAGGAAGCCGCGCAGGTTGGCTCCGGCCGGGCCACCCAAGCCCAGGACTATCTCTTCCCGACCTACCGCGAACATGCCGTAGCGATGACCCGAGGCCTCAACCCTGCCCAGCTACTCAAGGTTTTCCGCGGTGTCTCGCATGGCGGCTGGAACCCGCTGCAATACAATTTCCACCTCTATACCTTGGTGCTTGCTGCCCAGACCTTGCACGCGGTGGGATACGCCATGGGCATCCAACGGGACCAGCTGGAGGCACCCGACACGGAGGCCGCCGTCGTCGCCTATTTCGGTGACGGTGCTAGTTCCGAGGGGGACGTGCACGAATCAATGGTCTTCGCGGCTTCCTTCCAGGCTCCTGTGGTGTTCTTCTGCCAGAACAACCAGTGGGCTATCTCGGTGCCCTTCAAGGTACAGTCCCGTGTTCCGTTGGCTCAGCGCGCGGCAGGCTACGGCTTCCCGGGAGTCCGAGTGGATGGCAACGATGTGCTCGCGGTTTACGCGGTGAGCCAGTGGGCGCTGGAGCACGCCAGAAGCGGGAAGGGGCCGGTGCTGATCGAAGCCGTGACCTATCGGCTGGGTGCTCATACCACCGCAGACGACCCCACCAAGTATCGGGAGAGCGCCGAGGAAGAGAGCTGGCGTAGCCGCGATCCACTCTCCAGGCTGGAAACTCTACTGCGCGCCGAAGGGCATGTAGACGATGAGTTTTTCGAACAGTTGAAAATCGAATCCGATCAGCTAGCCACTCAGCTACGGCAGGATGTGCTGGCCATGACCAACCCGGACCTGAGGGCATCCTTTGCCCAGGTCTACGCCGAACAGCACCCCTTGGTCAGCGAAGAACTCGCGTGGCTGGAACAGTACGAGCAGGGCTTCGCCCCGGAAAGCGGGCAAGCATGAGCACCATGACCATTGCGAAGGCAATTAATGCCGGTCTCCGCCGCAGCCTGGCCTCCGATCCGAAGAGTCTTCTGATGGGCGAGGATATTGGTGCCCTGGGTGGGGTTTACCGGGTCACTGAGGGGCTCAAAGCCGAATTTGGAGAGCTCAAGGTGGTGGACACCCCGCTCGCGGAGTCCGGCATTATCGGTACCGCGATCGGCCTAGCCATGCGCGGCTACCGGCCGATCTGTGAGATTCAGTTCGACGGCTTCGTCTTTCCGGGCTTCAACCAGATCACCACCCAGCTAGCCAAACTGCACGCTCGCAGTGAGGGCATCTTGAGTACCAGCGTGGTGATCCGGATTCCCTACGGCGGCGGCATCGGCTCCATCGAGCACCACTCGGAGTCCCCGGAGGCGCTCTTTGCGCACACTGCGGGTCTGCGAATCATCACCCCCTCCAATCCGCACGATGCTTATTGGATGATTCAGCAGGCGGTGAGCTGCGCGGATCCGGTGATCATTTTCGAACCAAAACGCCGCTACTGGCTCAAGGGTGAGGTCAATACCGAGGAGCCCGGCCGAGGTCCCTTCGAGGCTCAGGTGCTGCGTAGCGGCGAGGATGCGACCGTGCTGGCCTACGGGCCGTTGGTTCCGGTGGCGCTCGCGGCAGCAAACGCGGCCGAACAGGACGGGCATAGCCTTGAGGTGATTGATCTGCGCTCGCTCTCTCCTATCGACTTCGACACCATTACCCGTTCGGTGCAAAAGACCGGCAGGCTGCTGATTGCCCATGAGGCGCCAACCTTCGGCGGCCTGGGTGGCGAAATCGCGGCGCGGATCAGCGAGCGAGCTTTCTACTCACTGCAATCCCCGGTGATCCGGATTGGCGGCTTCCATCTGCCATATCCGGTCGCGAAGGTGGAAGAGCAGTACCTGCCGGATATCGACCGCATTCTTGAGGCCTTCGACCGCGCCATGGCTTATTGAGAGGAACCAGATGAATACTTTTAATTTGCCGGATGTAGGCGAGGGTTTGACCGAGGCGGAGGTTGTCTCCTGGAAGGTCAAACCGGGCGATATCGTGGCGATCAATGATGTTTTGGTGGAGATTGAGACCGCTAAATCGCTCGTGGAATTGCCCTCTCCCTATGCCGGTCGGGTGATTGAACTGATGGTTGCGGAGGGGCAGACGGTCGACGTCGGCACTCCGCTGATTTCGGTGGGTTCGGCGGCAGAGCTGCCGGCTCAGCAAGCGGCAAGTACGACTTCGGTTCCGAGCAGTGGCCTGCTCGATCTGGACCCAGCTCTGATCGACGATCGGATGGTCAAGCTCACCGAACCGAGTATCGAGGCTGCACCGGCCCCTCTGGTCGGATCGGGGCCGAAGGCTGATGCGGTCAGGCGGCGCCCCCGCACCGTAAGTTCTTCAGCGAGTAGCCCAGTTCCTGCAAAGACCAGCACGACGGCGGTGCCCCAGGAGCGTCCGGTCCGCGCTTTGGCCACGCCCCCGGTTCGCAAGGCGGCGAAGGATCTAGGCATTGAGCTGGCTCAGGTACCAGCCACCGGAGCTCGTGGTGAGGTAACGCGACAGGATTTGCTGAGTTTTCAGGGCGGGCAAGGTGCAAAGAGCGGGGACCGAATCGAGCGGATCCCGGTCAAGGGCGTGCGCAAGGCCACCGCCCAGGCGATGGTGCAAAGTGCTTTTAGTGCCCCGCATGTTTCGATTTTTGTCGAGGTTGATGCCAGCCGGACAATGGAATTCGTCAAGCGACTCAAGGCGAGCCGGGATTTCCAGGAGGTGAAGGTCTCTCCCTTGCTGATTGTGGCCAAGGCCGTGATCTGGGCCGCCGAGCGCAACCCTGGCGTCAATGCGAGCTGGGGTGAGCAGGAGATTCTGGTCAAGCGGTTCATGAACCTTGGCATTGCCGCGGCTACTCCGCGTGGTTTGATGGTGCCGAATATCAAGGATGCTCAGGACCTTTCGCTGCGGGAGCTGGCAGTCGCCCTGAACGAACTGACCATCACGGCCAGGGAGGGGCGGACGCAACCCGCGCAGATGCAAGGCGGAACGCTTAGCATCACCAATATTGGTGCACTAGGGCTAGATACCGGCACTCCGATCCTCAATCCGGGCGAAGTGGCGATCGTCGCTTTTGGCACCATAAAGCAGAAACCGTGGGTGGTTGATGGTGTGGTTCAGCCGCGTTGGGTCACCACACTGGGAGGTTCTTTCGATCATCGGGTGGTGGATGGCGATCTAGCCGCCCGCTTCCTGGTGGACGTGGCAGCTATTTTGGAGGAGCCGGCTCTGCTGCTGGACTGAGCCAAGCCCAGACCAAGGCGAGTCAGGTGCCTAGCGCCAGGGGTCGCCGTCGTGCAAATAGTCCACCGTCTCCGCCCAGAAGCTGTTTTCGAATCTCGATTGGAAAAGGGCGAAGTGCCCGAGGCTCCGCTCGCCGTAACGCTCCGGGTTGAGGAAAGCTACCGAGCTCGGGGCGGAGCTGTAGTAGCGGAGCATCCGCTGGGTGGCTCGCCGGGTGGCGTAAGGATCGTCGCTGCTGGCTAGTGCCGTCAGCGGAGCCGTGACTGCGGCCAGGTTCTCCCGGAGCTCTGGCTGGCCCCGAGTGAAGTTTCTGGGGCTGCGCGCCCAGTCCAGCGCTACCCCACGGGGAAGATCTTCGGTTAGCCCCAGCTTTTTGCCTGGATAGTAGCCAAGTCTCAGGGTGAGTGCTGGCATCTGGAGATGCCAGCGATACCAAAAAGCCAGTTTTTGCTGCCGACGGTAGTCGAGCCAGAAAGCGTGTTGCGCCCCGATGGCCAAGATCCGGCTCAAGCTGCGACCTTGCGGAGCCAGGCCGGCCGCGAATCCGCCAAAGCTGTGGCCAATCAGCGAGACCCTTCCCGATGATGGCCCCGATTGCAGGGCGTAACCGAGAACGGCGTCCAGATCGTACCGTCCCCAGTCGCTCCAGCGTCCACGTAGCGAGCCGAGCGCGCCTACGCTGGAGCCACCAATGCCGCGATAATCGAAAGTCACCGTGCGGAAGCCCTGAGCGGCCAGGAACTCCGCATAGCGTCGGTAGTAGCGAGCCAGCACGCCGGTGGCGCAACTGATCACCACGGTTTCCGAAGCTGTTTGAGGGCTTGCCTCAAAAACTGTGGCCGCGATGCTCAAGCCATCCTCGGTGACTAAGGTCAGCTGGCTTGGCATAAGCCCAGCCCATCACGACGACGGCGGGCTGGCAAGGTTGGTAGCGGTGAGACTAGGCGGCGATGGCTTTGGCCAGCACCGGGGCCAGTCGTTTGACGCCCTCTCGGATGTTTTCCGAACTCACCGCGCTAAAGGCCAGGCGCAGCGAGTTGCTGTGTGAGGCTGTGGTGAAAGCCGCACCGGGGACGAAAACTACACCGGCGGCAATGCCCTCCTGCAGCAGTGGATAGGTGTCCACGTGTTCCGGCAGGGTCAGCCAGACGAAGAATCCGCCCGCGGGCCGGGTCCATTCCACTCCGGCGGGCATGTGCTCTTCCAGAGCCTCAATCATGGTCTCGCAGCGCTCTGAGTAGAGTTCGCGGTAGCGTCGGATCTGGCCCATCCAGTCGTAATCGCGCAGGTATGCCGAAATCAGCATTTGGTTGAACGACGGCGGGCAAAGAGTCACTGCCTCGCTCGCCAGATAGAACCTCTGTTTAAGCTCGGCGGGCACCAAAGCCCAGCCAATTCGCAGGCCGGGTGCGAAGATCTTGGAAAACGAGCCTAGGTAGATGACGTTTTCGGCGTCCCTGGCACGCAAAGGGGCTTCCGGGTGACCATCGAACTTGAGCAGGCCGTAGGGATTATCTTCCAAGATGAGAACATGCTCTTCACGGCATATATCAATAATCTGCTGACGCCGAGTTTCGGCGAGCGTCACTCCGGAAGGATTATTAAAGGTGGGGATGGTGTAGAGCAGTTTCACTTTCTTGCCAGCTTCGCGCAGCTCAGCCAAGCGTTGCCGCAGGGCCTCGGGAACTAGCCCTTCGCCGTCGACGACAGCGGGCAGCACCTCTACCTGGTAAACCTCAAAGGCATTCAGGGCGCCCACGTAGGTGGGATCCTCCACTAGGACGACATCGCCCGGATCGCAGAACACCTTGGCGGCCACATCCTGGGCAGACTGCGAGCCCGCAGTGATCACTACATTGTCCGGATCGGCGTCGGTTATCCCCTCGGCTGCCATCACCTGGCAAATCTGCTCGCGAAGTTCCCGGGTGCCTTGACCGCCTCCATATTGCAGGGCTTCGAGTCCTTGCTCCGCGATCACTTGCGCAGCCGATTGGCCCAGTTCGGCCAAGGGGAGGGATTGCAGGTAGGGATTGCCGCCAGCGAGGGAGATCAGTCCGGGCTGCATGGAGATCTCAAAAACATCGCGAACGGCGGATTGCTTGATATTGGCGGCACGCTTTGAAAACAACTCAGTCGGGGAGTAGGTCTCGCGCGGGGAATCGGGCTGCTGCATGATGGAGGTCACATCCTTAGGATAAGCCCGAAGGTTGCATACAAGTCAACATAAGTTGCATATATATCCAGGTCGAGAGTGACAGTTGGGTAACTTTTGCGTAACGGGGTTGAGTCATCCTGATTGCCGGGGGCGTAGCTTGTTGCTGGTAAAAGGACTCCTCGACCCGAATCGTTGGTTTTAAGTTCCCCTAGAAATAGCGGAATATTCGTTCAGGCAAGCTTTTTGGGCGGGGGATTGGTCGGCGAAATTAATGCGCGTGATCCGGTTATCAGGTAGATAAACCTTCCTGTGAATTATGAACTGAGTGTGTAAACGCTGTGCTACATTCGGTGCAATGTGACGTGCGGCATAGTCAGTGGGGGATGGTGGGCCAAAAGGCCTCAGCCGTTCATCTCACTTCTGAAGCGAACTGCTTCAAGCTAAGGTCCCGTCACTCGTCAGGCCACAAGCCATTCGAGAGGAAGTACAAGGTGTCAACGTTGGTTATGGGAATTTCGGGAATTTCTTCCAGTCCGCACATCGGCGCTGAACAGAAGAGTCCCTGGTCCTAGAAGCTTTCGTTCCATGCTTTTATACTTGCTCAAGCGAGCCGCCAGCTACCTGGTGATGATCTTCATCACCACAACGGCGACTTATTTCCTCGCTGTCTCCTCCATGAAGCCTGCGCTTCTGGAACAGGAGAAGATTCCCAAGCCCACGCCGGAACAGGTCCAGGCGAACTTCGCTAGCCTTGGCCTCGATCCCACCAAGAACCCTTGGGAACGCTACGTCGATTGGCTGGTTGGTGTTGTCACCCGCTGGGATTGGGGACGCAGCCCCAATGGCGGCTTCATCAATACTCAGTTCGGCGATCGAGTCTGGGTTTCCACCCGGTTGATCTTGGTCTCGCTGATCCTGACCATCATCATCGGCATCGCGCTGGGCGTCTATTCTGCGGCTCGGCAGTACAAGGTTTCCGATCGAGTCATCACCGGCTACAGCTATTTCGTTTACATCCTGCCCGCTCCGGTGGGTTACTTCCTGATCCAGTTGCTGGCCATCAAGATCAACGAATGGACCGGTACCCAGAGCCTGTTTGTGACAGGGATATCATCCGTCGGGGTGGAACAGGGCTGGCCTGCCATCGTTGATTTGGCTGCGCACTATGTGGTGCCCACCTTCGCCCTGACCATCCTGGGTTGGCAGGGTTATCAGGTGGCGCAGCGACAGTATCTTCTGGACAACGTCAATGCCGACTTTGTCCGTACCGCTAGGGCCAAGGGCTTGACCAGAAATCAAGCCATTCGAAAACATGCGCTGCGGGTTTCCTTCATTCCGGTGGCTCAGTCCATCGCCTTCAATATCCCGGCTCTCTTTACCGGCGCTATCTTCGCCGAGCAGATCTTTGCCTGGCCTGGCATCGGGCGGTGGTCCTTTGAAGTCATCACCGCGGCCGATGTAAATGGCACGGTGGCTACGGTGACTTTCGGTTCGGTTATTTTCGCTGTGGGAGCGGTGCTGGCTGACTTTGCCACCACTCTGGTTGACCCGAGAGTGAGGGTGTCATGACCACGATGAATGTTCCAGACCCGGTCGAAATTGACATCGAGAAATCGATGGAGACTGGCGATGAGGTGATTAGCAAAACTAGGATCATTGTCCGCCGCTTCATGCGCAACAAAACCGCCGTTGCAGGCCTGGTGATCTTTATCCTGCTCTGCCTCTTTTCCACCGCCGGGGTGTTCCTACAAAAGTGGGACAAGACTACTCTTGACGTTTTCAACATCGGTACCGGTCCCAGCGCTGATCACTGGTTTGGTACCACTCAGAGTGGGCGTGACCTTTTTGCCCAGATGGTTGAAGGCCTGCGAACCTCAATTCTGATCGGCCTGATTGTCGGAGCGGGAGCAACTCTGATCGCCGCAATCTACGGCTGCACGATGGCCTACTTCGGTGGTCGGACCATGCGAATTATGCTCTTTATTCTGGAAACCTTGATTATGGTGCCCTCCATTTTGATTGTCGCCATTGTGACCAGTGGTGGCGGCGGGCTCAAGGACAACATACCTGGCTGGGTTTTGCTGACCATCGTGCTGTTAGTTTTTGGCTGGATGGCTGCGGCTCGTTTGATCCGTTCACTCGGACAGTCACTGATGACTCGAGAATTCGTCAAGGCCGCTCAATTCATGGGCGTACCGCCGCTAAAGATTGTTTGGCGGCACTTGGTTCCCAATATTGGCTCGCTTTTGGTCCTTGAGCTGACCCGTGGTGTGACCTTCGCGATTTTGAGTGAGGTGGCGTTCTCTTTCATCGGCATTGGTATTAAGGATCCCGATGTCAGCCTGGGTGTTCTGATCGGCCAGTCGACCGCTCAGATTAGCTCCTACCCCTGGATGTTCTGGTTCCCTCTGATCGCCATGTTCTTCCTAACGGGCTCCCTGTCCATGATGAATGACGGTCTGCGCGACGCATTCGATCCCAACTCCACTTCGGTTGGGCAAGCGAAGAAGAAAAAGAAATGACGGCAGAACTGGAACCGGAATTGATTGACATGAATGCTGCCTCGGGCACCCGCCCGGCAGCCGACGACGCCGTGTTGACCGTTCGCGGCCTCAACGTTAAATTCAATACCGAAAATGGCTTGAACCATGCCGTGCGCGGCATTGATTTCGATGTTCGACCGGGCCGTACCCTGGGAATCGTGGGTGAGTCGGGATCCGGCAAATCGGTGACCTCAATGGCGGTTATGGGTCTATTGCCCGAGACCGCCGAAATCACTGGCTCGATCCGCTATCGCGGGAACGAATTGATCGGCATGAGCGATCGCAAGATGTCGGAGTTCCGCGGTAAAGAGCTTTCGATGATCTTCCAGGACCCGCTCTCCTCACTGACCCCGGTCTTCAGTATTGGTGATCAGATCATCGAGACCCTGAGCATTCACAATCCGCGGATGAGTCGGGCCGCCAAGGAGGCCCGTGCCGTCGAGTTGCTCGGCCTGGTGGGAATCCCCAGCCCGAAGAGCCGGCTCAAGGCCTTCCCGCATGAGTTTTCCGGCGGGATGCGGCAGCGCGTGATGATCGCGATCGCGATGGCCAACGATCCCAAGGTGCTGATCGCCGATGAGCCAACCACCGCCTTGGATGTCACCATCCAAGCCCAGGTGCTTGAGGTGCTGAAAGTAGCTCAGGAAGAGACCGGGGCCGCGGTGGTGATGATCACCCACGATCTTGGTGTGGTGGCGGGCATCGCCGATGAAATCATGGTGATGTACGCGGGGCGCTCGGTGGAAACTGGCAATGCGGACCACATCTACTACCAGCCGAGGATGCCGTATACGATCGGCCTCCTGGGGGCAATTCCCCGGGTGGATACCAGCGCGAAAGCCGCCCTGGTGCCGATTAAAGGGACTCCTCCTAACTTGATCTCTCCGCCTCCCGGTTGTTCCTTCGCCTCTCGGTGCCCGCTGGCTACCGAAGAGTGCCTGTCCGCAGATGTTCAACTGGTCACCGTTGACGGCGACCCTCAACATCAGGCAGCCTGCATTAAGACCGAGGAAATCGGCGCTAATGCTGATGCTCACGAGGTCTACGATGTGCCTGAGATTCCGCCCTCTGCGCTCGAAAGTGTGCCGCGGTCAGAACGTAAGACAGTGCTCCAGCTGACCGATGTCAAGAAGCACTTCCCACTCCTGAAGGGTGCGCTGGTTAAACGGCGAATTGGTACCGTCAAGGCGGTAGACGGGATCAGCTTCGATATCCGCGAAGGTGAGTGCTTCGCCGTCGTGGGTGAATCTGGTTGTGGCAAGACCACCACCTTGCTGGAAATCATGGAGTTTCAGCAGAGCCAGAGCGGTGAAATTCGAATCGGCGATGCGTTGAACAAAACGGCGAAAGCCTCCGACGTCCGACGGACGGTTCGTAAAGATCTGCAGATGGTCTTCCAGGACCCCACCGGGGCCTTAGACCCCAGATTCACGGTCTTTGAGGCGCTGGCGGAGCCTCTGGAAAACCAGCAGGTTCCCAAGGCCGAGATGAGAAGGCGCATTCTGGAACTGATGAAGTTGGTGGGGCTGCAGCCCGATCACGTCAATCGCTTCCCAAACCAGTTCTCCGGCGGTCAGCGGCAGCGCATCGGCATTGCCCGTGCACTGGCGACGAATCCCAAACTCGTTGTCCTCGATGAGCCGGTCTCCGCCCTTGACGTTTCGGTGCAGGCGGGCGTGATCAACCTGCTGGAGCAGCTCAAAGCCGAACTCGGACTGAGTTATCTTCTGGTCTCCCATGACCTCTCGGTGGTGCGCCATATCGCCAATCGGGTGGCCGTGATGTACCTGGGCAAGATCGTTGAGATTGGCGATGTCGATGAGGTATTCGATAACCCACAGCATCCGTACACCAAGGCTCTACTCTCCGCGATTCCGATCCCGGATCCGAAGATTGAGCGTCAGCGCGAACGCATCGTACTCAAAGGCGATCTGCCCACTCCGCTTGATGCGCCCGCGGGCTGCGTCTTCACCAGCCGGTGTCCGATCTTTGCGGCATTGCCGGAGGAAAAGCAGCGGATGTGCCAGGAGAAGATGCCTCCCTTGATTCATGCGGCCGGTGACGGTCCGCATTCCGATGACCATGAACATGCTTGCTTGTTCCCGGACGGCAAGCTAGATGAGGCGATGCTTGTGCGCTGATTCTCCCAGAACAATCTACTCAGATTGGCCTGCGCGACGACGGGCAGGCTCCTTCACCAAGAAATGAACGAGCACTTAATGTTGGAAAGGAAAACAATGAACAAGAACCTAAAACTTGGGGGAGTGGTGGTGGTCGCATCCGCGCTGCTGCTCACCGCGTGTAGTGGCGGAGGGAACTCCGGCGGCGGCCCCAGCTCCGCTGGCGCAGAAACGGCCGGCGCAGACGTTAACAAGCTGATCAGCATTAACGCTCAGCCGGTAGACAATCTGAAGCAGGGTGGGACTTTCACCTTGCCGGTCGGTAACCTCGGCCCGGATTTCAGCCCTTTCAACCAAAACGGCAATAACACGGATAACATCCTTATGCTGGGGCCGGTCAATGTCGCCGCGACCACCGGTTGCTGGCTTCTTGAGGCTAACGGCACCCCGAAGCTGAACAAGGATTTCTGCGAGAGTTTCGACAGCAAGATTGATGGCACTAAGCAGACCATCACCATTAAGATCAATGACAAGGCTGTCTGGAACAACGGAACCCCAATTGCCGCCGATACCTTCATCAATAGCTGGAAGCAGCTCAGCGGCACCATTAAAGAGAACAACATTGTCACTCCGGGGGCCTGGGAGAACATCGCGAATGTTGTTCAGGGCGCTACGCCCAAAGACGTCGTCGTGACGATGAAGCAGCCTACTTACCCGCTGAGCGACCTCTTCGCCGGCCTGGTGAATCCGGCCATTAATACCACGAAGATCTTCAACGACGGCTTCGTAGACAATCTGCACCCGGAGTGGATGGCTGGTCCGTTCAAGGTGGATAAGTACGATCCCGCGGCCAAGACCGTCTCCATGGTCCCCAATGACAAGTGGTGGGGCGAGAAGCCGGTTTTGAGCTCCATTGTGTTCCGTCAGATGGAGTCTGCGGCAACGATTGCGGCCTTCAAAAACAAGGAAATTGATATTGCCGGCGGCCGTACCATCAACGCCTTCAACCAGTTGAAGGGCACCCCGGATTCCGAGGTTCGCACCGGTCAGCGCCTCTTCGGTGGTGGTTTGAACATCAACGCCGCAATGGCTCCGATGAACGATGTTACGGTGCGTCAGGCTATTTTGACCGCCGTCAATCGCCAGGAAATCGCTAAGGTTCGCTACAACGGCCTGAACTGGACCGAGACGCCCCCCGGATCGCAGATGCTGATGCCGTTCTCCCCGTACTACCAGGACAACTACCCGGTAAAGACCACAGGCGCTGACGCGGCTAAGAAGGTCTTCACCGATGCTGGCTACACCGTCGGTTCCGATGGCAAGGTTGTTAAGGACGGCAAGAAGGTCTCCTTCAAGATCACCAACTTCGGCGATGACCCGACCGCTCTGGCCACCGTGCAGACCCTGCAGAAGCAGTTGCAGGATGCCGGCATGGACGTCACCATCGATCAGAAGGGTGATAACGACTTCGGTAAGGTCGTTGGCGAGCGTACCTTCCAGATGACCATGAGTGGTTACTCCATGGGTGCTGACGCCACCAGCGCGGTCAAGCAGTACTACGACTCCAAGAATGGTGAGTTTGGAGTGGGCGATGCCGCGATCGATGCCCGTATCGCCAAGGTGAGCAGCATTGCTGATGACGCCGAGCGCAACAAGGCCGCGATGGATATCGAGAAGGACTTCATGGCGAAGTACTTCGTGCCAGGCATTGCCTTCAACGGCCCGGACATCTTCTACGTCCGTACCGGCCTGGCTAACTACGGTGCCTCGCTGTTCCAGACCATCGACTGGTCGACGGTCGGCTTCCAGAAGTAAATGAGTGGGCTGATTTAGCCGCTTTGCAAAAGGGCTGTGGCCCCGGAGAAATCCGGGGCCACAGCCCTTTTCGCGTTCCTTCGAACGTATTGTCGATCGAGCTAGGCGGCGACCTTATCGTTCACGGCGCCCAGCAAAGTCTGCAGAATTTCGGAGAGCTGGCCGGAAACCTCGGCATCGTCCTTCGGGTGTACCTCGGCGAAGCGTACGAGCGAACCAGGCACTGAGAGCTTGGCCTCCTCAACCACATTAGCTCCAGCAATCTTAAGGGACTTACGGGCGTCGTCATGCGCCCATACGCCGCCGTACTGGCCGTAAGCAGTACCGACGACGGCGGTGGGTTTGCCCTTGATGGCCCCGTCACCGAAGGGGCGGGACAGCCAGTCGATGGCATTCTTGAGCACGGCCGGAATAGTCCCGTTGTATTCGGGGGTGAAGAATAGAACGGCATCGGCGTTCTCTGCGGCTTCGCGCAAGCGCTGGGCCTCGACGGGGGCAGCGTCGGGAAGGTCTACATCCTCGTTGTAGAACGGAATATCCGCGAGCCCTTCGTGGATCACGATGGTGGTGCCGGTCGGGGCAAGCTGGGCGGCGGCTTCAGCAAGCTGCTTATTGGTGGAGCCATTGCGTAGACTACCGACTAGAGCGAGTACGGTGTTCTCAGTCATCATTAATACCTGGACTTTCTCGGTTTTGTAGGTTCATTGACCGTCCGTTGGGCGAACAGTTCGTTGATAAAACGGACCATAGTCCGTTTTATATTCCCGAGTGGAGGTTTGTTGCGAAATCTTTCTTTGCCAGTGAGCTCGAACCCGCCGCGGATCTCCAGCGGCAGGGGCGATGCCACCCGCAATCGGGAGAAACTGCTCAACATAGCCGCTCAGATGATCCAGGAGCGGGGGGTCGGATGCCTCACCATGGATGGTTTGGCCGAACGAGCCAAGGTCGGCAAAGGTACGATCTTCCGCCATTTTGGCAGCCGATCAGGGTTGCTTGAGTCGCTTTTGGACCACACTGAAGAAGACTTCCAGCGGCAGCTGATTTTTGGTCCGCCACCGCTAGGACCGGGCGCATCGGCCAAGCAGCGACTGCTGGCTTTTGGGAAAGCAGTGATCGACCGTTTCGAGGTGAACGGTGAGCTGGTACAGGCCGCAAGGGAGTCGAGCGATCGTCGCTTCAGCGCCCCGGCTGCGCAATTGCACCGAATGCATGTGATGATTCTGCTCCGAGCCGCCGAAGCAGAAGCTGCCACCGCCCAGAGCCCAGCTGCCCCCAGCACCCAGCCCGCCGACGTCGAACTGCTGGCTTATGTTCTTTTGGCGGCGCTTGAGCCGGGGCTACTGAGTTACCATCGGCGAGTGGCCGGGATCAGCCCCGAGCGCCAGGGCGCGCTATGGGGATACTTACTGGAACGGTTACTACCCGAAGCTCCCTAGTCCGCTGAGTGCCCGGCGAACAGCTGATTTACTTCGCCATATTCCATCGCGGGAGCCTCGGTCAGCTCCGCTTGGGATCCGTTCAAAAAGGCTTCGGTGAGCCGTGCGGCGGTTGCCAATGCCGCCTGGGCAATGGCCGAGCCTGCGCTGAGTCTCCGTACACCCAACTGGTAGAGCGCATCCGTAGACGGCAGCCCGGGTACCAACATCAGATTGAGTGGATTGGGCTGGGCTGCGGTCGCAATCGCGGTGATCGCCGTGGGTTCGGCCAAGGCTGGCACAAATAGACCGCTGCTACCCGCAGATTGGTAGAGCTCGGCTCGGCGGATCACCTCTTGTACGGCGGCTTCACCTTCCGCCAAGCCGCGCAAATAAACATCGGTGCGGGCATTGATGAAGAGCTCCGTATCGGAATCCGCTAGCCGCTGCCGGATGGCTCGGATCTTCGCGGCAAGCAGTTCTGGCTCCTGACCGCCGTCTTCCAGATTGATGCCCACCGCACCCAATGAGGTCACTTGAGCAACGAGCTCGGCGACTTCCTCCGGATCATCCGAGTAGCCACCTTCCAGGTCCACGCTCAGCGGCACCTGGATGACCCGGAATATCTCTCCGACCGTAGCGAGCAGTTGTTCGACGGCCAGGGCGTCGCCGTCTGGATACCCTCTGGACCAAGCCACGCCGGCGCTCGTGGTGGCAATGGCTTGGGCACCGAGACTCTCGGCCAATCGGGCGCTCCCGGCGTCCCAGGCATTGGGCAATAGCAAAGCAGATTCGCCCTGGTGTAGGTCGTGGAAACGTGTTTGGGTCACGGGGGCTCCGATCAAGGGCTGCGTAAAGGTGGGCAGGGTGGGCAAGAGAAAGGCAGCGGTTATCGGAATCCGATGCCGCTGCCTTCATTCTTGCCTATCGCTCCGACAATCTCGTCGATCAGCCGGAAACCAGCGGGAATTCGTCCGAAATCCGCTGGCCCAAGAGCTTTAGAGCAGGCTCCGCCAGTCCTCGGTCAGCTCCAGGCCGTGTGCGACCGCGACGGAGTGATTGGTCACCTTGCCGGCGGCGATGTTGAGCCCAGCGGCAAGCGCCGTATTGCTCTCCAGAGCAGCTTTCGCGCCAAGGTTGGCCAGTGCTACGGCGTAGCGCAGGGTGACATTGGTCAGCGCATAGGTTGAGGTGTTGGGCACGGCGCCGGGCATATTTGCCACGCAGTAGAACAGTGAGTTGTGCACCGTGAACGTGGGGTTCTCGTGCGTGGTCGGGTGGCTGTCTTCGAAGCAGCCGCCCTGATCGACCGCGATATCAACCAGGACCGAGCCGGGTTTCATTCGTGAAACCAGGGCGTTGGTCACCAACTTGGGAGCCTTGGCTCCGGGGATCAGCACCGAGCCGATGACCAGATCGGCATCAAGCAAGGACTTCTCGATTTCCAGGGTGTTGGAGGCAATGGTTTTCAAACGACCCTGATAGATCGCGTCAAGTTCGCGCAGTCGGTTGATGTTGATGTCCAGGATGCTCACATCGGCGCCCAGGCCGAGTGCCATGGCGGCGGCATTCGTTCCAGCAACACCCGCTCCGAGGACCACAACCTTGGCTGGCCGCACTCCGGGTACACCGCCTAGCAGAACGCCTTTACCTCCGGCCGGAGCCATCAGAGATTGTGCCCCGACCTGAACGGATAAACGGCCAGCGACCTCGGACATCGGTGCCAGCAGGGGCAGCGCGCGTCCCTCCTGTACCGTCTCATAGGCGATTGCCGTGACACCGGACTTGACCAGTTCGGCGGTCAGTTCGGGCTCTGCGGCCAGGTGCAGGTAGGTGAAAAGCACCAGGCCCTGACGGAAGCGGTGGTATTCAGCCGCGATGGGTTCTTTAACCTTCATCACCATATCGGCCCGGGCCCAAACGTCGTCCGCGGAGTCGATCAGCTCGGCGCCAGCGGTGGTGTATTCCTCATCGGTGATCGAGGAGCCAAGTCCGGCGCCCTTTTCGATCAGCACGGTGTGGCCGTGGCTGGTGAATTCGTGCACACCAGAGGCAGTGATGGCAACGCGAAATTCGTTGTTCTTGATTTCCTTGGGGACGCCGATAATCATGGCTAAACTCCGTTTTTTGCTGGCTGGAATACTGCATCCAGAATAGATCTGCTGTGAGCCAGCAGACAGTATGAGGATTTGTGGCCTTTCCGGTGATCCCTGGATTCTCAGGGATTTTATTGATCTTTGCTCTACATTTGTCGAAGAACATAGCGTCAAGTGTCGCCTGATGTTGTGATGGCTGGATATCCTTGAAATATGCAGTCGGTAGACGTCGAGGGTCTGGTTGAAGATGTGGCCCTTAGGCTGGGACGCGGTTTATCTCTTGAAGACGTGGATGGGCTACTCCTCGCCTACAGTTCCAATCAGCCGCATGCGGACAAGGTCCGGGTCGATTTTCTGCTCAGCAAGCGAGTACCCACCGATGTCATCGCCTGGCAGTTATCGCACGGGGTGGCGGTTGCGATTCGTCCCGTGGTGATCCCGGCCAATGCCCAGCTCGGCATGCTCGGCAGGGTGTGCGTGCCGCTGTTAGTCCGCGGTTATCGGGTCGGGTACCTCTGGGTGCAGCAAGAGGAAGATGATGAGTCGGCGACGGCGATCCTCGCCCAGTTGCCCTCGGTCCGTGATCAGCTCGATGTGCTGGCCGCTCTACTGCTGGACTCCAATACAGCGGAAACCGAGCACCGCCGCCGTCGTGAGCAAGAATTTCTGGCCGCCTGCCGTGGTGAAGCTGCTGCGCTCAGTGCGGTAGCCGGTTGGAAGGAGGTGGCTAACCGCGGCCCCTGGCAACTGGTCACCGCGCTGGAGGTTTCTGAGGAGCCGGCTGGCCCGGCGGATGATCCGATCGCCGCCACCCTGACGCATCGTTCTGCGGCACTGCAGGCCACCATCGGAATGGACGCCGCGCTTTTCAGCGCGGGCACCAGTACGCACGCCGTGATGCTGTTCCGAGATTCGATAGGCCGAGCCAACCATGCGGCCGTTTTGGTGCAGTATCAATTGGAACTCGGTAAGCGCTTGGGCAGGCCAGCGGGACGAGTGTTACTGGGCATCAGTGAGCCCTTTGCCGCCATTACCGGGCTTCCCGAGGCGAGCGGGCAATCGCGGGTGGCAGCGCAGGCGGCTGCGGTGGACCCGATGTTGGGCGAATTAGTGGATGCGCGGACGGTAGGCATCTTCCAATTGCTAGACGGGGCAAACGGTGGGCGATTGAACTCGGTGTATTATCGTCGTTTGCTGGAGCAGGACCGTAACCGGGAGCTTTTACCGGTGCTGGAGTTGCTCTATGACAGCGGAAGTTCGGTGCAATCGGTGGCGGACCAGCTACACCTGCACCGAAGCTCCGTTTATAACCGGCTGGCCAGGATTAGGTCGCTGCTGGGGGCCGATCCGCTACACGGCTTGGTGCGTTTGGAACTGCACAGTGCGCTGAAGGCCGAGCGGTGGGGCCGGAGACCGCGGCTCTAGACGGGCGGTAAGACGGGTGAGCGGAAGATTTCAGCGAGATCATCGAAAAACGAATAGTCTCTGGCTATGACTGAAATAGGCTCAGACAAGCCAATCCGTACCGCAGTGATCGGCTTAGGGCTGGCTGGAAGCGTTTTTCACGCCCCGGCGATCGCGGCAGACCCGGCTTATCAGCTCAGCGCCATCGTGACCGCGGACCCGGGTAGGAGAGCGAAGGCGCTCGCGGCATATCCCGGAACTGCTGTGCTGGATTCCTTCCAACAATTGCCTTTCGGCGAGCTGGACCTCGTGGTACTTGGTACCCCACCGCTCAGCCATGCCCCGCTCGCTCGTGAGGCTATCGACCGAGGCCTCTCCGTCGTCGTCGATAAGCCTTTTGCCCCGAGTAGTGCGGAGGGCCTGGAGCTGATCGAGTACGCCCGGCGGGCCGGGAAGCTACTCACGGTCTATCAAAACCGGCGCTGGGACGGTGAGTTCCTGACCCTGCAACGCCTGCTGGAGCAGAATACCCTCGGCGAGGTCTACCGCTTCGAATCGAGAATGGAGCGCTGGGCACCAACCATTAGCAAGGACTGGAAGACCCAGGCGCAACCCGGCGTAGGCATCCTCTTTGACCTTGGAACCCATCTGATTGATCAAGCTTTGCTGCTTTTTGGTCCGGTGGACCAGGTGTATGGCGAATTGGATGCCCGACGGCGGCAGGAACCTAGCGATGATGATGTTTTCCTGGCGCTGCGGCACAGCAGCGGAGTCCGTTCTCATCTATCGATGAACGTCTCGGTGGCTCAGTTCGCGCCGCGGCTACGGGTGCTGGGTAGCGAAGCCGGTTACCTCAAGGAGCTCGGGGACTTACAAGAGGCGCAGATTCTGGCCGGCGTACTGCCGGGACAGCCGGGCTATGGCGTGGACCCGGAGGCGAACTGGGGACGGCTGGGACGCGAGGGGAATAACCGTTTGGTTCCCACCGAACGGGGTGACTTTCCGAGTTTCTATCGGCTGCTTGCCGAGTCTCTTAACGACGGAACGCCGCCACCTGTCGATCCAGTCGACGCGGTGGCGGCGTTGCGCATTATTGAAGAAGTCAGAGCGCAGAACGGGCTTTAGAGCGCTGCTGCGGCCTCTTCCTTAGCTGCTGCGGCTTCCCGCGGATCGGTCAGCTTCTTCTTAGGCAGGAAGAAGGTGATCAGGAAAGCTACCGCAACGAGTCCGGCTGCGGTGAGCATCACGATGTCAATCGACTGCGCAAAGCCATCCCGGATGGGCTGGGTCAGCGCCTTATTGGCATCGTGCAGCCACGAGGTGTCGTTCAGATCGCTGCTGCCACCGCTCTGAGCGTTCTTGAGGAAGTCCAGGAAGCCTTTGTTGTTCGGGTCAGACAAAACTGCCGGATCCTTGAACATCGAGGCGTAGCTGGAGTTCTTCATGGCATCGCCCAACAGGGTGGCGATCTTGTCCTGCGCGGTAGCGAAGAGCATCGAGATGAAGACCGCGGTGCCCACGGTTCCGCCCATCGAGCGGAAGAAGGTGGCCGAGGACGTTGCCACGCCCATGTCCTTCGGAGGTACCGCGGTCTGCATGGCCAGCACCAAAGGCTGCATACAGAAGCCCAGCCCCAGGCCGAAGGCCACGGCAATCCCGCCGGGAACCACCAAAGAAGTATCCACGCCGAGCAACAGACCCATGGTCAGTGCCGATCCGCCGAGGATAAACGTTCCAACGATCGGGAAGATCCGGTAGGTGCCGGTTCTAGAGATGACCTGCCCGCTCGTGATGGAACCGATCAGGATGCCCACCGTGAAGGTGATCATCAGCAAACCCGCCTGGGTGGGGGTCAATCCCGCGACCAGCTGCAGGTACATCGGAAGCATCGCGATGGCACCGAACATGCCAATGCCGATGATGAAGTTGAGCAGAGCCGAAATGCCGAAGGCCGGGATCTTGAAGAATCGGAGCGGAATCAGAGCGGAATCGCCAGCCATCCGTTCGGACAGAATGAAGGCAATGATGCCTAGCGCGCCGAGCCCGTAGCAGAGCAGTGCGCCCCCGGAGCTCCAACCCCAGTCGCGGCCCTGTTCGGCCACGATGAGCAGCGGTACGAGTGCCAAGGTGATGCTAGCGGCACCCCAGTAATCGACCTTCTGACGAACTCCGCCCTTCTTGGGCAGGTGGAGGAACATCCAGACCACGACCAAAGCGGCGAGCGCGATCGGTACGTTAACCAGGAAGACCCAGCGCCAGCCGGTGATCCAGAGGATCTGGGAAGATCCGGCGAAGAAGCCGCCGACTACCGGGCCCAGGACAGAGGAAATACCGAAGACGGACATGAAGTAGCCCTGGTACTTACCGCGATCCTTGAGCGGAACGATATCGCCAATGATGGCCAGGCCGAGCGACATCAAGCCGCCGGCGCCTAGACCCTGGATGCCGCGAGCTACCGCAAGCTCACCCATGGACTGAACGAAGCCAGAGTAGATGGAACCCGCCAGGAAGATCGTGATTGCAATGATGTACAGCGGGCGGCGTCCGAAGATATCGGAAAGCTTGCCGTACAGCGGGGTGCTCACGGTGGAGGTGATGAGATAGGCGGTGGTGGCCCAGGCCTGCAGAGAGAGGCCGTTCAGGTCGTTTGAAATCGTGTAGATCGAGCTGGACACAATGGTCTGGTCCAGGGCAGCCAGGAACATACCTAGCAGCAGACCGATCAAAACGGTCATAATCTGCCGGTGGGTATAAGGCTGGCCCGCTTCGGGTATTCGTTTATTCTTGGCCAGTTTGCTGGCCTCGTTTGTCGTCGCGTGTGACATGATTGCTCCGATGTCTGAGCAGGGAAGTATCTCAGATTCCCAAAAATTAGTTGCTTTCGTGAAACAAGTATATCCCCAGAGTGCGAATTAAGCACCAGAATTTGAGTGATCCTCGCCTCTTAACCCTGCCTAATAAATAGTGCTCGATGAGCAGCGCAGAGATTATTTTGCGGGGAGTTGCCAGATCCAGCCCGGCCCGTCGGTGTTCTTCTGCGAAAGGATCAAAGCTCCCGAGGTCACCGGTGAATCCAGCACTAATAGGCCCTTGATCTTCTGCGAGGGCGCAATCTTGGCGGGCAGCCCCAAACCATTGTCCAAACAGGCATGAGCGGACCTGGTGTCTAGCGATGCCGTGACCTTCTTGCCATCGGGTCCCTGGAGATCGAAGTCCTTGGCGCTGACACCGAAGTAAGGATCCTTCGAATTGGAGAGGGCTGCCGTCGTCTCAATCCAGAGCTCCACCGCGATGAAATGACCATTAGCGGGTTTCACTTCGCCCGGAACCTCACAGTGATAGTCCACCTTGATCGAAGCGACCACAAAGTTGACCAGCCGCACCGTTGAGTCGTCCTTGGATACCACGCCGGCTAACTCGCCGAGCTTCTTCTGCAATAAACCATCTGCATTCGGGCTGACCGTCCCGGAGGATGCAGGGAGCTTGAAATCTGTCTGCGGAGTGGCCGGTGAATTATCCGTACCCTGCCGATCCCGGGTGCTCGACGAGGGACTGGAGTCATAGGAGGGGGCTGTGGGGGTGTCGCCGGAAATCCCCGATCCGCCAGTGCAAGCGCTCAGCATGAGGGCGACAAGCAATAGCGACGCCATCCAGAGGCTTCGCGCGGTGGTGGCGACTCGGCGCACTTTGGCTTCCTTTCACTGCCTAGATTCCCAAGGGTAGGCTGAACCAACGTTACCGGTAAACTCCATTTCAGAGGGAAACCTCGAAGGAAGCCCTGATGGCGAAGACGCGTACAGCAATGAAGCAGCAATGAAGCAGCAATGAAGCAGCTAGAAGTAACAACAGCACCTTAGCTCGCATAGTTATAGGAAGAGGCTGATGACCCAGTATCCCGCCAGCGCGGATGATCTCACCGTCCCGCCCAGCGCTCTTGCCGAACCGACGGTGCCGCCACGCCGGGGCTGGACTGCCGCCGTCGTGCTGGTCAACCTGGGTATTAATGCGGCCTTCTTCGGACCCATCCAGGTGCTCCTGGGCACTCAGGCTGCCGCCTTCGACGAGGCGGGGAAGGAGGCCATTCTAGCCTTGGTCACGGGCTGCGGTGCCGCGGTCTCTCTTGTGGCCAATCCACTTTTCGGTGCTTTCTCCGACCGCACCACCTCTCGGCTAGGCAGGCGGATTCCCTGGGTTTTCATTGGTGCGGTGCTTGGCAGCATTGCCTTGCTGGGCCTGACGGTGGCGCCGAGCGTGGCAATAATGACCCTACTCTGGTGTCTGGTTCAGCTGGGCTGCAATGGTGCGCTTGCCGCGATTACCGCCGCCATTCCTGATCGGGTGCCGGTTCCGCAGCGCGGTGTGGTGGGCGGAGTGGTGTCGATGGGCACCGTGCTGGGCATCCTGGTGGGTGCCGGGATCGGCGCTGTTGCCGGGAAAAACTTCGCTCTCGGCTACCTGATTTGCGCGGTGGCGCTGCTGCTTGGCATTGGAAGCTACATCCTTCGCCGCGAGGATACCCAGTTGACCAAGGCTGAGCAGGTGCCCTTTTCCTGGGGCGGATTTTTCGGCGGATTTTGGATTAGCCCACGTAAGTATCCAGATTTTGGCTGGGCCTGGCTGACCAGATTCCTGGTGCAACTGGGTAACCACATCTGCACCCTCTATCTCTTGTTCTTCCTGAGCGACGAGGTGCACTACGAGAATCCGGCCTTCGGAGTGCTGGTGCTGACCGGGATCTATGCCGTGCTGACCATTGTCACCGCCGCCATTGGTGGGATCTGGACGGATAAGGTGGGGCGGCGGAAGCCTTTTGTGATTGCCTCTTCGGTGATTATTGCAATCGCTTCGCTGGTGCTGGCCTTCGCGCCCAGCTGGACCGGGGCGATTACCGGTGCCGCGATTCTCGGCATCGGTTATGGCGCCTATCTTGCCGTGGACCTGGCCCTGCTCACCCAGGTGTTGCCAGCCGCAGTAAGCAGAGGCAAGGACCTGGGCGTGATCAACGTTGCCAACTCACTGCCCCAAGTCCTGGCCCCGCTGATCGCCTTCCCCTTTGTTGCCTACCTGGGCGGCTATCTCACGCTATATGTCGTGGCGGGAGTCATTGGCTTACTCGGTGCGGTTTTCGTGGTGAAGATCAAGAGCGTGCGCTGAGCGATTCCGGCTGGGTTTTCTAAGCGATACTCCCTGAGCGGACCGACCCCTCCTTTTAACCCAGTTATCCCACTGGTTGTTAATAGTGTGGCGAATGTGGTTGTTTCGAGCGAACTTCCGTCACCTCGGTAACACTCACTGGGACAGGTGGGTGAGAACACGGGTGGGGATCGGCAGGGAAGGGGAAGATGGGAACGAAGGCAGGGCTAGGGCTTAACAAAGTCGGCGAGGGCTGCTAGCTGATCCTGCCGACACTGAGGATTGAGGTACATCATGTGCCCGGCCTCGTGATAGTGATGACTGAAGCGCTCGTGAGCTTCCGGAGCGATATTCAGATGGGCCCAGACGTATTCAGCCGCAAAGTGTGGAGTGGCTCCATCGTGATAGCCGTAATCCACATGCACCCGCAGCGCCGGGTTGTAATTCAGCAGCCGCTCTAGATCCCCAACCACCTCGATCGGCCTGCCCTCGAAGGTTTGATAGCTCCAGGGTTGCACCCTGCCGGTGAGAATTTCGTAGGGCAGGTCGTTCTGGTAGCCGAGCTCGGAGCGAATATAGTGATTGACCGCAGCCGCATAGGGGCCATTGATCGCATTGAGCGAGGGGTCATCCCAGTTGATCGAGGCCTGGCCGCGCAAGTTCTTCTGGGTGAATCGACCGTCGATCCGGCCCACCGTAAGCCCTTGATTGCGCAATAGTTCGGCGGAGAACTCCGAATAATCCCAGCGCAGGTTGCTTCGCCTAACGAACCCCTCACTCAAGGTGGTGATCGCCGCGAGCCTGGACACCACGCCGTCGTACTCCGCCTCGCTCAACCGGGAGCCTTGGCTGAGCGCATAACCGAAGTCCTTAGCAGCAAACTCCTCCGCCTCGGCAACCACCTCGGCCAGCTCCCGGCCGGGGTGACGGCCGTGGAAGTGCGCAATCGCGGCATAGGTGGGCACATGCAGGGCATAAGGGGTGTCCGAGCCCGGAGCGAAGTCCAGGGTGGACATATTCAGCACGGTGGAGATCAACCCCAGGCCGTTTACCGCCATTCCATAGGCATCGAAGAGCCTGGCCGCGACGGCGACCGCGCGCAGGGTGCCATAGGACTCACCCACCAGATATTTGGCGGAGAGCCAGCGGTTATTGCGCGTGGTCCAGAGCCTGATCACCTCGGCCACTAGATCGCGGTCCTCAACGAAGGCGTGGAACTCATCGTCCTTACCGCCCTTGACCACGCGGGAGTACCCGGTGCTAACCGGGTCGATCATCACCAGATCGGCGTGCTTGAGGATGGTCCGCTCGTTATCCAGCAGCCCGTAAGGCGGCGGAGTGAGGCTATCCACATCACCCGAGTCAACGATGCGGGGCCCGAGCAAGCCCATGTGCAGCCAGACCGAACTTGAACCAGGGCCGCCGTTGAAGGCAAAGACAACCGGCCGATTCTGCTCCGAATCAACCACATAGGAGGTCACGAAGATCTCGGCCTTGGCCTTGAAACCCTCGCTCTTACCGTCCTTGCTCTGCTCCTTGCGCAAGACCAGCCGCCCGGCCGTGGAACGGTAGCGCAAATCGCCCAGCTGGTGCTCCCGGGTGACAAAGTCGTCGGTCACCTCGGTCTCCGCCTCTTTTTCGGCGGCTTCTTCGGAGTTCTTGTCCTGGGCAGAATGATCTTTGGCCATCCTCCGAGCCTATGTGTTTCCGGCGCGCTCCGAAATGGGCACATCTCCCTACTGATCAGTAGCATGGCCCTATGCACCTGTTTCTGCGCACCCTACTGCACCTGTTCTTTGCGTCCCGCCGGGCACCACTGAGCCTGTGGGGTCACTCCTCGGTGCGGATGCGAGCGTGGCCCACCGATATCGACATCGCCGGGCACATTAACAACGGCATGTACTTCTCGCTGATGGACCTAGGCCGTTTTGACCTGATGATTCGTGCCGGAATGTGGAAGAAGATCCGGGCCAAAGGATGGACGCCGGTGATGAGCGCGGAGACCATTTCCTTCCGTAAGTCACTCGAACTGTGGCAGCGCTACACGATGGAATCCCGAGTGCTCGGCTTCGATGAGCGGGCGATGTACTTTGAGCAGTGCATGGTGGTGGACGGCGAGATCTACGCTCGTGCGTTCATGGCGATGCGGTTGGTCGGCGGCGGAAAGCCGGTGAGTAACGAGGAACTTTTCGCAGTGATCGGGCAGCCTCCTGCGGATCTGGTGCTGCCCGAGTGGATTCACGGCTGGCGCAATGACGTTGCGCTGCCCAGCACTCGGAAAGCGGCCCCCTTCGGCTGGATTCGCTGATGGATTTCTCCAGCCCCACGCCGCAGACGCTGCGCGCCAGGCAGGGCATCAAGTGGAATTTTCACTCGGCCGAGGTGCTGCCAATGTGGGTGGCGGAAATGGACTTCCCTACCGCCGAGGTGATTACCGATGCGCTGCACCGGGCGGTGGATCGGGAAATGTTCGGTTACCCGCCTGGACGGCAACCGGGATTGGCGACGGCGCTCGCTGACTTCTGCGCGCTACGTTACGGTTGGGCCTTTGACCCGGAGGGCGTTCGAACGTTGCCCGAGGTGCTGCGCGGGGTGGAATTGGCTATCGATGCCTTCAGCACACCCGGCAGCCCGGTGATCCTGCCCGTCCCCGCCTATATGCCGTTCTTCGAACTCATTGAGCAGTTGGGGCGGGAACGGATCGAAGTTCCGATGCTTCGCGGGGAGACCGGCTGGTCACTGGACCTAGAGGCTTTGGATGCGGCCTTCGCCTCGGGTGCCGGTACCTTGATTCTGACCAATCCGCACAATCCGGTGGGTAAGGCCTTTCAGCGGGAAGAGCTCGCTGCGATTGCTCGGATTGTGGATCGGCACGGCGGGCGCGTGGTGGCCGATGAAATCCATGCCCCGCTGGTCTACAACGACCGGCACCTTCCCTATGCCTCGGTGAATGAGATGGCGGCCGCCCACGCAGTCACCCTGATGTCCACCTCGAAGGCCTGGAATCTACCCGGTCTGTGCTGCGCCCAAGCAATCCTCGGCAGCGAGGGCGACCGTGCCGTCTGGGACGGCTTGCCGGAGGTGCGGATGCACGGGGTATCCCCGCTGGGCGTGGCAGCCTCGGAGGCTGCTTACCGTCAGGGAGTGCCTTGGTTGGACGCCCTGCTGGAGCAACTTGAGCAGAACCGAGACCAGCTCTTTACTGCCCTGGGGAGCATCCCGGGGCTCATTGCGATTCCGCCGGAGGCGACCTATTTGGCCTGGCTGGACTTCCGCGGACTGGAGCTAGGCAATCCGGGTGAGAGCCCGGCGTCGTACCTTTTGCGAGAGGCGAAACTCGCCCTGGTGGACGGAGTTGCCTGCGGTGAGGCAGGCAGAGGTTTCGCTCGTTTCAACTTCGGTACGACGCCGGAACTCCTGGGCCGGGCGACCCAGGCACTGCTCGGGGTGCTTTAGCCGTTCAGCCCTTCAATCAGCCCTTCACACGGGCGAAGAAGAGCTCAATGCGCTGCTTTAGGCCGCCGATCTGACGGCTGCGGATCGCTTCAGCGTCCAGGTGCGGAGCCTTGCTCGGTGGCACGAACCGGACGTTCCCGGAACACCGGAAATTCGCGCAGATCAAGGTGCCCACGGTGTTGCCATTGCGCCCGGCTGGACCGGACCGCTTAGCCACATAGAGATACACCTCGGTTTCGCAGCGCACGTCCCGGCAGAGATCGCAAAGCACCTTGCGTTGCTTGCCGCTACCGCCATCGGGCGCACGCAGTAATAGCCCGAGCGGTCCGTTTTCGGTGGGGTAGATCAGATAGCTTCGCTGCGGCATTTTGGCATCGCGCCAGCCCAGGTAATCGAGGTTTTCCCAGTCCACGGCGTCGAAATCGGTGGGGAAGGTGACGGCTTTGACCTCGCTGCGGGAGGCATTGACGAAGCTCTGCCGAATCTGGTCAGGCGTTAGTTCTTGCATGTCGAATCCTTAGTTGGAATTTTCACGCGGTACCGGCGGATGCATAAGCCGCGCCCACGCAGGGCACAACGAAAGACCGGTCCGCTCGAGAATGCTCGAGGCGTCGACAGTGGGGAGCGTTACCGGAAGGCTCTCAGCCGCGTGCCGACGCGGAGCGTAGCGCGAAGCAGGCCGTGAGTGGCCGCACCCCGTTCTCTATGGCAGCGATTCGCATGCACATACTCCGTTCCAAAATGGTTGACTTAGACAATATTACATCCGGTTCTTGCCTCAAGGAGGAACGAATATGCGAGCTGCATTGCTACGGGAAGCCGGGGCGCGGGCGCCCTATGCTGTCAGCGGTCCATTGCTTCTAGAGGACCTTCCGGTGCCGGAACCACGAGCCGGGGAGTTGTTGCTGCGCATTGAACGGGCCAGCCTGTGCCACTCCGATCTCTCGGTGGTGAACGGCTCCAGGCCGCGGCCGCTACCAATGGCCTTGGGGCATGAGGCCGCAGGAGTGGTTGAGGCGCTTGGACCCGGGGTGACGGATTTGAGCGTGGGGCAGCGGGTGGTCACCGTCTTCGTACCGATTTGCGGCTCCTGCCGATCCTGCTTAGCCGGACGTCCGGCGCTGTGTCATCGCGGGGCGGAGTCCAACGGCAGTGGGGATTTGCTGCACGGCCCTGCCTTGCTGCGCACCGCTGCGGGCGAACGGGTCAATCACCACCTGGGCGTCTCAGCCTTTGCCGAGTACGCGGTGGTGGCGAGGGAGTCCGTGGTTCCGGTGGATGACGATGTTCCCGCTGAGGTGGCGGCTCTTTTCGGCTGCGCTGCATTGACCGGGATGGGCGCGGTCTTCAACACCGGGGACCTGCAGCCTGGCCAATCGGTGATCGTCTTCGGGATGGGTGCGGTGGGCTTGGCTGCCGTGATGGCGGCGGCCCTGGTGCCGGACACCACGGTGATCGCGATTGATCCGCTGGAATCCAAACAGGAGTTGGCGCTGCGCTGCGGAGCGAACTATGCCGGGGAACCCGCCTCGGCGGCGGCTCTGGTGGCGGAGCACTGTGGAGATGGAGTGGACCTGGCCGTGGAGGCGGTGGGTAGCGCCAGGGTGATGGAGAGTTGCCTGGGTTTGCTCACCCGGGGCGGTGCCCTGGTTTCGGTCGGCTTGCCGCACCCCGATCAGCAACTGACCGTGAAAGCCCTACAATTCGCAGGTGCCGGTAAGCGCCTGCTCGGTTCCTATCTGGGGGACTCGGTTCCGGAGCGTGATGTGCCGCGCTACCTGGCGCTGTGGCGGGAGGGGCGCTTGCCGATCGAATTGCTGCACACCGACACCAAGCCGCTGAGCGAGATCAACGAAAGCCTGGACGCGCTCGCCGCAGGCACCGTGGTGCGCCGACTCTTTGTGCCCGGCGAGTAGGAACTTAGCGTGGAAAAGGGAAGAATCCGCAATCTTGCGCTGGGAATGCCTACTCGGGGTCACATGTGTTCGGTTCAAGGTGGCCTGCTGCGTGGCGTCTCGTTCGAGAGTCGTAGGCTGGAGGCATGAGCCTGAGTCTTCAGATTCCCATGCGTTGGGGCGATATGGACGCCTACGGACATATCAATAACGTTGAGATCGTTCGGATTCTGGAGGAGGCCCGCGTTCACGCCTTTGGCCCGCCCGCCGGGACTGGGCTGCCGGGGGTGGAGGTTGAGCTACCGATCTTCGCCGACCTGCCGGAGGGCATCCAGGCACTTGTGGTGGAGCATCGGATCAAGTACCTGGCTTCGCTGCACTACCGCAATGTGCCCGCGAAAGTGGACGTCTGGATCAGTGCCGTCAAGGGCGCTAGCTTCACCGTGGCTTATGCGATTTTTGATCCGGTAGCCGGTACCAAATGCGTGATTGCCGAAACCACACTGGCCTACTACGACGAACCGGCAGGCCAACTGATTCGGCTGTTACCGGAGAAGAAGCAAATGCTCTCCGCGCTGCTGGGTGAGCCGAACTTCCGCTGAGCCGAATGCTGAGCAGCAAGCGGTCCGAAACTAACTCGCGGTGCGGAGCAAGTCCCGGAGCGAGGTCGGAGCCTGGCCGGTGATTTCCCGCACCGTGTTGGTCACTTCCGCCAGTTCCCCGGTGGCAATAGCAGTGTAAGTGCTCACCCAAGCGTCGAGTTCCCAGCGTTCCGCGTTGAAAACGGCCCGCGAGGCGTAAGCCTCCTCCACGGTCTCGTTCTGGAAGCTGGTTTCCCGTCCGGTGGCTTCGCCAATAATCGTGGAGATTTCAGCGAAGCTCAGAGCCTCCGGGCCGGTGAGATCGTAGACGGTATTCAGATGCTCGGCGGGCTGTAGCAAGATCTTTGCGGCCACCCGTGCGACGTCGGCCCGTGCCACTCCGGCGACCTTACCTTCCCCCGCCGGTCCCCGAATAACCCCCTGCTGATCGGCGAAGACCGAGAGAACATCCAGGTAGAAGTTATCCCGCAGGAAGGTGTACTCCAGGCCCTTGCCCAGAATATGTTGTTCGGTAGCCCAGTGATCCCGAGCCAAAGTGAAAGTTGCTTCCGGGGAGGCGCCAAGGAACGAGGTGTAGACAATCCGCTGCACACCCGCCTCTGCGGCCGCGTTGATGAAGGTGAAGTGCTGCTCCAGCCGATCCGGTGCCTCGGCTGCGGAGACCATGAAGAGCGTTTCGACGCCGGTCAGCGCCTTATGCGCTGCTTCGGCATCCGTGTAGCCACTAAAGCGGTGAACACTCGCCCCAGGGAGCTGATTGACGCCTTGAGGATTGCGGAGCAGCAGCCGCTGGCTGGCACCGGCTTCGCTGAGTAGGGTGGCGACCAAGCCACCGATATGGCCGGTAGCGCCGGTGACGGCGAGCTCGGTGGACATGAATGATGCCTTTCCGCGGGATCCGGCTGCTGATATCACCAGCCTATGCTCAGCCTATGTTGAAACCTCGGGGTAGGACGAGACTTAGTTATCGATGACTTGCTGTAGCAGTGTTCCGTAGCGTTGCACGAGTTCTTCCGCAGGGACCTCGGCGAACAGCCCGAGAGTCCGCATCCCGCTACCAAAGCCGACCAGCAGGGTCATTACCAGCTCAGCTTTCCCCGCCTCCTTGCCCAGCCGATCCCGCAGCGAATTGAGGTACTTATCGTGAATTTCCTCGCGAGCCTTTTCTTTATCCGGGGCGTCGTGGACCCGGATGGCTGCCATCGCCCAGGGTTCTGTTTGACCGGCTTCCCGGCGCTCCACCAGGCGACGGGCCAGGTTGAAGCCCAGCGGCTCGGTGTCGGAAAGCTCCTCGGCAGGGACCACGGGAGTCGCTGCCGCGTACAGTTCCGCCTTGCTGCCCATCGTTTTCATCACCATAGCGGGGGAGTACCCGGAGCGGTGCGCGATCTCCTTGATGGTCACCGCCGTGTAACCCTGCTCGCCGAAGAGTTCGCGCGCTGCGCTCACGATGACTTCGCGTGCGCTCACCGGACCAAGGCCTCGGAAAGCGGTAGATCATCGAAATTCACCACGGAGGACTGTGCGGTCAATAGGATATGCCGGGCAGCCGCTTTTGAGGCGCCCGGAGCCAGCACGCTGAGAATGTACCGACCGGTCTGCGGCAGCGGCATCTCATAACTACCCTGTTCGTCGGTACGAGCCGAGCCGACGAACTCACCACTGGGTTTGGTGAGGGTGATCAGCGCCCCGGGTATCTCGAGGCTATCGGAGCGCACGGTGCCGCTGAGTGCTAGTCGTTCCCGGAGCTGGATGGTGCGTCCTTGATCGGCGACGGAGAAGTCCGCCACCTCGGAGGACGGCGCCCAGCCCTCAGCGCTGGAAACCACCAGATAGCTCCCGGTGCGGGGCAGCACCAGGGTATATTTTCCTTCGTTGTCTGCACGCGACCAGTCAGCCGGTTCGCCTTCCAGATCGAGCACCGTCACCACGGCATTGCGTACGGCCTTGCCAGCGGGCCCAACGATCACACCGCGAACCACGATTTCGTTATCCGCCAATTGCAACTCCGGTTGGGAGGCAACCTTGGGTAGTGCCGCCGTCGTCGCCTTGACCGTCTGGGCACCGGCCGGTGTGACCACCTTGATGGCTCCCGTTGCCGTACTGACGGCCTTGGCCGCCGGGATGAAGACGGCAACCGCGATGGCAGCCAGCGCCGCGATGGAGGCTAGCCAGAATACGGTGGTGAAGGCGTTCAAGGTGGGTAGCGTCAGGCCACCGTGTTGAGCCACGATGCCGGTCAGGATCGCGGCGATGGCCGCGCTCGCGGTCGAGGTTCCAACCGCTCTCAGCAGCGAATTGAGCCCATTGGCCGAGGCGGTTTCGGTGATCGGTACGGCACGCATGATCAGGGTAGGCATCGCGGCATAGGCGATTGCGGTGCCCACGCTGACCGCGGTGGCGCCGAGAATAACCATCCAAACTTCCCCGGTGAGGAATACCCGAGCCACATAGGACAGCGCGAGCACTCCGGCGCCGACGATCAGGGTGGTTTTGGCGCCGAAGCGTTTGGTCAATCCCGCGGAGATGGGGGCGAAGGCCACCATGGCTAAGCCGGAGGGCACCATGCACAGGCCGGCTACCGTGACGGCTAGACCAAAACCGAAGCCACTGATCTCGGGCAGCTGGAGTTGCTGAGTGGTGGCGAGCATATTGGCGTACATCGAAAAGCCAACCAGTAAAGAGGCGAGGTTAGTCAGCAGCACCGGACGCCGAGCCGAGGTGCGCAGATCCACCATCGGCTGGCTGACTCGCAGTTCGTAAGGCACCCAAATGCCCAGGAACACCGCGGTGGTGATGAAGAGCAGAATCACCGGTTCGCTGGTCCAACCCCAGTGACCGCCCTTGGAAATAGCCAGCAGCAGCGCGGTGAGCGCGACGGAAAGCAGCACGGCTCCGAGGTAGTCAAAGCGGCCATGGGTGCGCAGTTCAGATTCCGGCACGATCGCCAGCACGCCGATAATCAGCAAGATGCCGACCACCGTGCTGAGCCAGAAAATTGCCTCCCAGCCGAGGCTTTCGTAGATCAAACCGGAGAGCGGAAGACCCAGGGCGCTTCCGATGCCGAGGGTTGCGCTCATCAGTGCAACGGCGGAAGCCACCCTTTCTTTGGGCAGTTCGTCGCGCAGGATAGAGATGCCCACCGGGATCAGCGAAGCGGCGAGACCTTGGAAAGCCCGTCCAACCACTAGCCATCCAAAGGATTCCCCGACCGCGCAGATCACCGAGCCGATCACCATGGTCACCATGGCAACGATCATCATCCGTCGTTTGCCATACATATCGGCCATTTTGGAAACAATGGGGGTGGCCACCGCGGAGGTCAGCAAAGTGGCGGTGACTAGCCAGGAGACGTCATCCGGGGTGGTGTTCAGGATCTTCGGGAAGTCCGGTAGCAGCGGAACCATCAGGGTTTGTTGCAGCGAAACCACGGTTCCGGCCAGGCAGAGAATGGTGACGATGAGCCAGGTGGGACGCCGGGTTGGACGGCTTTTCACTGAGTGCGCGGGCACAGATATTCCTCAAACTATGGGATTGGTGAACGAGCGTTCACCAACTAGTGAATCATCATTCACTTGCTTTTGGCAACTAATCTGTTCTGTTGTCTTAGTCACCTCAATGGCGGGGCGGTTACGGCGTAGGCTGGTGGGATGAGCGAACCGCGATGGCTATCCGATCAGGAGCGCCGGGCGTGGCTGGCCTTGATTTTTACTTTCGCCACCCTGCCGCATGAATTCGATGTGCCCCTTCAGCGCGCCGCTCAGTTGACCATGTTCGACTACAACGTGCTGGCCATGCTGAGCGAACAGCGCGAGCGCACTTTGCCGATGAGTGAACTGGCCTCCCGTACTAATGCCTCACTTTCCAGGTTGTCCCATGTGGTGCAGAAGCTTGAGCGCCGGGGTTTGGTGAGGCGTGACGCGCACTTCGAGGACGGTAGGGTGACGACGGCGAGGATCACCGATGAGGGGGTGGCGCTGGTGGTTCGGCTCGCTCCCGAACACGTGGAGAACGTTCGATCCCTGGTTTTTGATCAGCTTGAGCCCGAGGAGGTGCAGCAGCTGGATCGCATCACCCGCAAGCTGTTGCGCCGATTGAATCCGGATCAGTGGATTTTCCAGCAGGATGCCGTGGACTTCAAGGAAAAGTAACTTTTCACACAACGGGGTGAAAATCTGGCAAATAGGTCACATTTTTGTTTCCTAATCCGAAGCTGTTGCGATAGCCTTACTTAGGTTTGCATTACCTAATAAAGGATCCTCGTGAAACTCTCTCGCCCCCTCCGGCTCGGTGGCATGATCGCCGTCGCCGCCGTCGCCCTTCTGCTCAGCTCCTGTTCTACCGGCTCGGTCGCCTCGGGAGATCAAAGCACCAGCGCGAGCGCCGCGAGTGATCAATTCCCGGTCACGCTCAAAAGCGTCTTCGGCGAGACCACGATCAAAACCCAGCCGCAGCGAGTTGCTACCGTCTCTTGGGTCAATGACGACGTTGCCCTGGCACTGGGCGTGGTTCCGGTGGGGATGCCAAAGGTTGAGTGGGGTGGCGACGATAAGGGCCTGACCCCGTGGAAGAGTGACGCACTCAGCAAGCTTGGCGCTTCGCTCGGCACCGCGAAGGCTCCCGCGCTCTACTCCGAGGCGGATGGGATCAACTTCACCGAGGTTGCCAAGACCACCCCGGATGTCATTTTGGCCGCCTACTCCGGGTTGAGTAAAGAAGACTACGACAAGCTTTCCAAGATTGCCCCCGTGGTCGCTTACCAGGGTGAGCCCTATGGCACCTCCTGGCAGGATTCCACCACGCTGATTGGTCAAGCCCTCGGCAAGAGCAGCCAGGCGAAGGAGCTAATAGCCTCCACCGATCAGAGCATTAAGGACGAAGCCGCGAAATACCCGCAGCTCGCCGGGAAGACCTTCATCTCCGGCAATCTTGAGCCGGGTAAAGCAGATGGTGTGAATATCTACACCCCGCTGGATAACCGACCCAAATTCCTCAGCAGCCTGGGTATGAAGCTCGCGCCGGTAGTGGAGACGGCGAGCAAGGGTTCCACCGCCTTCTACCTGCCCTGGTCGCTGGAAAAGGCGAATGAGCTGAGCTCCGATATTTTCGTCAGTTGGGTGCCCGATGCCGGTTCTAAGGACGCGATCATTAAGGATCCGCTGCTTGGACAGGTGCCCGCAATCAAGAAGGGTGCCCTGGTGGCGGACCCGGATAAGACGCTCAATCTCTCCATTTCCGCAGCCTCTCCCCTGAGCCTGGTCTGGGGCCTGGACAGGTTCGTTCCGCAGCTAGCTGCCGCGGTTGACGCCAGCAGCAACTAAGACCTGAACCGAGAGTAACGAGCAGATCCCAGCCATGACAGAGACGATTGCCGGCCGTGCAGCCCCCGCCGAGCCAGCCGAAGTCGCTAACTCCGCTCCGGCATGGCGGCCGTTAGCGCGCAGAGCCGTCGTACTGCTGGTGCTCGCTGCTGTGTTGCTGCTGGTGGTGCTCGCCTCGGTGGCGATTGGTGCCAGGCTGCTCCCCTTATCCACCGTCTGGGAGGCGCTGAGCCATCTGACCCAGAGCGACGGTGGCGACTGGGACGTGGTGCACTCTCGGATCCCGCGTACCGTAGCAGCCTTGCTAGCCGGTGCTTGCCTTGGCCTGGCAGGCACCGGAATGCAGGGCGTGGCCCGTAATCCGCTGGCCGATCCTGGCTTGCTAGGAGTGAATGCCGGTGCCGCCCTGGCGGTTATTGTCGCGGTGGTCTTCTTTGGTGCCAGTACGGTGAGTGGCTACATTTGGTTCGCTTTTCTGGGCGCCGCACTGGCCGCCGTCGTGGTTTACGCGGTGGCCAGCCTGGGCAGGGAAGGCGCGACGCCGGTCAAGCTGGCTCTCGCGGGGGCCGCGCTGACCGCCGGGCTGACGTCACTACTGAACGCCCTGTTGATCACCAACCAGGACGCCCTGACTTCCTTCCGGAACTGGCAGGTTGGTTCGCTTGCGGGCCGAGACTGGGACCAGGTGCTCTCGGTGCTGCCCTTTATGGTGCTTGGCATGGTGATCCTGTTGGGCACCGGTCGGGTACTCAACGGTCTAGCGCTCGGCGACGATTTGGCACGTGGCCTGGGCCAGAACCCGGCGCTCGGGCGGGCGCTGGCCGGCTTCGGCGTGGTTTTGCTCTGCGGCTCGGCAACGGCGCTGGTCGGCCCGATTGGGTTCATCGGCTTGATCGTGCCGCATCTGTTGCGCGCGCTGATCGGTACCGACTACAGGTGGTTGCTGCCCTACTCGGTGCTGACCGCGCCGATTGTGCTCCTGGCGGCCGACGTTGTGGGCCGGGTGGTGCTGCTACCGGGCGAAGTTCCGGCCGGGATCATCTCGGTGCTGATCGGTGCCCCGGTGTTCATCTACCTGGTCCGCAACCGTCGAGCGGTGACGCTATGAGCAGCGATGTGATGGGTGGCGTGGCCATCCGTGCCGTTGAGCTGCTCCGGTCCCAGCGCAGGAAGGGCAAACGCAGAGCCGGGCTGATCTGCGCTGCCCTGGGGATCTTGACGATCGGCTTGCTTGCCGTCGATATCCTGCTCGGCAGTTTCACCGTGACGATTCCGGACTTTTTCGCCATGCTCTTCGGCAAGACCATCCCGGGCGCAAGCTTCATCGTGATGGAGAATAAGTTCCCACGCGCGCTACTCGCGCTGCTGGTTGGTGCTGCCTTCGGAGTCTCGGGCAGCATTTTTCAGACCTTACTACGCAACCCGCTAGCCAGTCCGGACATTATTGGTATCTCCTCCGGTGCCAGCGCGAGTGCCGTGGCCGCCATCGTGTTCTTTGCCGCCGGTGGTGTGACTGTGTCCCTAATCGCGATTGTTGGTGCGGTTCTGATTGCACTGCTGGTGGTGCTGCTGGCAGGGAAGAATTCCGGTGGTCGGCTGATCTTGATCGGCCTGGGGGTGGCCGCCATGATGAACGCCTTTGTCACCTTTGTGATGCAAAGGGCCGAGGTCAACCGGGCTCAGGACGCCATGGTCTGGTTGATGGGTTCCCTCAACTCAGCCAATTGGGAGCGGGTGGGGGCCCTGGCGCTGGGCTTTGCCGTGCTGTTGCCCTTCGTGCTGCTACTCGCCTCCCGCCTGAGTGCCCTGCAATTGGGCGAGGACGCTGCTTCCGGTCTGGGCATTCGCGTTGGACGCACCCGGATCTGGCTGATCGTAGTGGGCGTGACCCTGGCCGCCCTCGCCACGGCGGCGGCTGGGCCGGTAGCCTTTGTGGCGTTCCTCTCCGGGCCAATCGCCCGCAGACTACTTGGTGGCAGGGTCTCGCTGCTGGCCTCAGCTTTGGTCGGAGCCTCGATTGTGCTGGCCGCGGACTATATTGCTGCTTATCTCATTCCCGGCGGGATTGCCCTGCCGGTCGGCGTGGTCACCGGCGCAATGGGCGCGCCATTTTTACTCTGGCTGCTAATCAGCAGCAATCGTCAAGGAAACGGTGCTTAGTGATGATCAAAAGGGCGACTGATGCGAGTCGGAAGAGCGTTGAGGCGATGCCGAGCCTGGGTGCGGAAAACGTGTCCCTGGGCTACGCCGAACGGACCGTGGTTCAAGACCTCACGGTATCGCTGCCGGCTGGCCAGGTAACCATGATCGTGGGGGCAAATGCCTGCGGGAAGTCCACCCTGCTGCGCGGCCTTTCCCGCTTACTCAAGCCCAGTAGGGGATCGGTGTTGCTGGATGGTCAGGACATTCATCAGTTGCCCGCGAAGCGATTAGCTCAACAATTGGGGCTGCTGCCGCAGTCACCCACCGCCCCGGATGGCATCACCGTTGCCGAACTAGTGGGCCGTGGCAGATATCCGCATCAGGGTTGGTTCCGAAAATGGAGCCAGCAAGACGACGAAGCGGTGGCGGATGCGCTCCGGCTCACCGAAACGCTCGAGCTGGCCGAGCGAGAACTGGACGAGCTTTCCGGCGGTCAGCGGCAGCGAGTGTGGATCGCGATGGCCCTAGCACAGCAGACTCCCTTGCTGCTGCTCGATGAACCCACCACCTACCTCGATATGGCGCACCAAGTGGAAGTGTTGGACCTGGTCACCGAACTGAACCGCAGCCGAGGCACCACGGTGGCCATTGTGCTGCACGAACTCAACCTGGCTGCCCGTTACGGGGACCACCTGATAGCCATGAAAGAGGGCCGCATCGTGGCTCAGGGCACCCCCGCCGAGATCCTAGATGCCCAACTGGTGCGGGAGGTCTTTGGCCTCGAATCGGTCATTCTGCCGGACCCCGTGACGGGAGCGCCAATGGTGATTCCACAGGGCCGCCAGCACTCCAAAACTCTGGGTTCAACGCCGGATAGCCCAGCCATTCTCGATAAAGCGCAACGCCTGGAAGGAGCAGATGCATGAGTGCCGAAACAACTCTCGTCGGTCCGGAGGTCAAAGCTCTTCTTGCTTTCGAGGTGGAGGTAACCAAGGTGCAATCCTTGAGCCCGCACTTCAAAAGGGTCACTTTCACCGCCGATCAATTGCGACATTTCGGGGCCGATGAGCAAGGCCGAACCCTTGACCTACGAATCAAAGTGATGATCCCTTCGGCCGGGCATCCCCTGCCGGATTTCGCCGCTCTGATGGAGCTGCCGGATTCGAGCTGGTATCAGAGCTGGCTTCGAATGGACCCGGAAAGTCGTGGCTTCATGCGGACTTATACGGTGCGCAGCGCACGAACCGAGCAAGGCGAGATCGATGTGGACTTTGTACTGCACCCGGCCGCCGAGGACGGCGTAGCCGGTCCGGCGGGGAGCTGGGCCGAGCGGGTCGAGGTGGGGGAGCGGGTGGTATTGATTGGGCCGAATTCGCAGGCTGGTCCCTGCCTAGGGATTGAGTTCAAACCGGGACTCTCGCGCCGCTTACTTTTGGTGGGCGATGAAACCGCGGTCCCAGCTATCGCTGCCATTCTGGAGAGCCTGGAGCCGGATATGCAGGGCGAGGTGATTTTGGAGGTGCCGGAAGCGGCAGATTTTCAGGATTTAGCCGCTCCTTCCGGAGTGAAGATCCAATGGGTGGCGCGGGCTAGTGCCGATTCCTGCCGTGGTCGGATACACGGTGAGCTGCTTGACGCTGCGGTGCGGGCCGCCGTCGCGCCTGGTTCTGCCGTGCCGCCGGTTGAACTGGAGGAGGTGAATGTCGATGAGGAGATCCTGTGGGAGACCCCCGACGATTTTGGCTTTGAGCCAAGTGGGCAGCTTTACGCCTGGATTGCCGGGGAAGCTGCGGTGATTCGCGAACTGCGGCGCTACCTGGTGCGTGAGGTGGGAATGGACCGTCGCCAGGTGGCATTTATGGGCTATTGGCGGCAGGGAAAAGCCGAAGGCGCCTGAGTTTTGCATTGACTCAAGCACGCTTATTCTCATTGCGTTCGCAGGACAACAACTGTTGTCTAGCCAAGCGCCTCGCCAAGCCTCATACTAGGTAGCAACGCAGTATTGGGGACTGTTGAGGGGCGCTTCGGAAGGGGAAATTCGAGGCTATTGGGTTGCGGCGCCCGTCCTTTACAGCGAGTAAGTAGGGGGGAGGGCGAATGCCATCCGTTGCAGATGTCGTGGTACCGGGGGAGAAATATTTAGCGGGCGACGCACAGCTCGCCGGTTATGTCCGCGAAGGGGACAAGATCGCCTTCGAAGTGCTTTACCGGAGACATCGTGGGATCGCCCTGGCTATTGCCCGTAGGAGCCTTGATCTGGATGCCGATGCCGAAGACGTTGTCGCCGAGGCCTTCACCTATTTGTTCTCCAAATTGGAAGCCGGGAAGGGACCAGATAGCTCCTTCAGGAGTTATCTGCTGACCGCGGTCCGCAGGATTGCGCATGAGTGCAACCGAGCCTCCGCAAAGGTCCAAGCAACCGACGAGGAGCGTTTTCCCGAGGGGGAGTTCAGCGACCCCGATCTGATTCTGGAAGCCTTTGAATCCGCAGCCGTCGCCAAGGCCTTTATGGCGCTTCCGCCCCGCTGGCGAGCCGTACTTTGGTACCTCGATGTGGAGGGTAAGCGGACCAGTGAGGCTGCCAAGCTGCTTGGAATTTCCGATGGTGCCGTCTCCGCCATGGCGGGTAGGGCCCGGGATAGCCTGCGTAGCAATTACTTCCAACAGCACGTCAGTAAAAACGTTCCTCAGCATTGCAGCAGATACGCAGGACGGCTGGGGCGCTATGTTAATAAGACCTTGACTCGATCCGCCCAGCAGAGCGTCGAGAGACACCTGATGTCCTGTGCGAAATGTACCGTGTTACTGCTTGACTTGCGCGATGTCACCGGACGGTTTAGCTCGGTGGCGTTACTACCGGCAGGCATCAGCCTGGGCTTCTTCCTGTGTTCCATGCTATTCCGAGCCTTCGGCCGGATCGTTCGCTCGGTGATGCGCAGCGCCCGACTGGTGACTCAGCTCGGTGGGGGAGCTAAGACGGCGGCCGCAGCGGCAGCCTCCACGCTGCTGCTCAGCTGCCTCTTGGTAACGGTTCGCTAGGCGCGGATCAGGGCCGTAAGAGCACCTTGATCGCGCGGCGCTCATCCATCGCCCGATAAGCCTCCGCGGCCTCCGTAATGGGCAATTCGAGATCGAAGACCCGGCCGGGGCGCAAACTGCCGTCCAGTACCTCGGGTAGCAATTCCGGGATGTAGCTATGTGCCGGAGCAATACCGCCCGCGACGTGAATATTAGTCTCGAAAAGGTAGCGCAAGGGGAGTTCGGGACCGCCGGCGGGTACCCCAACATAACCCAGATGCCCGCCGGGCCGCAGTACATGTAGGGCTTGGTCCATGGATTCCTTGGTGCCCACGCATTCCAGCGCGCAGTCAGCCAGGCCCCCTAGGAGCTCCTTAATTTTGGCGATGCCTTCCTCGCCGCGTTCCGCCACGACGTCGGTGGCTCCAAACTCGACGGCCAGCTTCTGCCGGTCTTCGTGCCGGGACATAATCACGATCCGTTCCGCACCCAAGCGCGCGGCGGCCAGCACTCCGGAAAGTCCGACGGCGCCGTCGCCCACCACTACGACCGTTTTGCCGGGTCCGACCTCGGCGGAGATCGCGGCATGATGGCCGGTACACATCACGTCGGCCAAGGTGAGCAGGTCCGGGATGCGATCTTCGGAAGGCAGCTCCGGCGTCGCGATCAAGGTGCCATCCGCATACGGCATCCTGATGAACTGTCCTTGGGCGCCGTCCACCGGCAAACCGAAGCCATCGGTACCGCCAAAGCCGGTGCCATGTTCACAAGCTTGGGTCCAGCCATTGCGGCAATTTACGCAGCTACCGTCACTGATCGAGAAGGGTGAGATCACGAAGTCACCGGCTTTGACCGTGCGGACCTCGGCCCCAACTTCCTCAACAATCCCCACCATTTCGTGGCCGATTGGATGCGGTTCCTTGGTGGGCCGTGCGCCACGATAAGGCCAGAGATCAGATCCGCAGACGCAGGCCGCGACCACTCGGACCACGGCATCGGAGGGATGCAGGATCTTGGGCTGCGGCCGCTCCTCAACCCGAATGTCTCCCGGGGCGTAAATCATCGTGGCCAGCATGGCGCTCCTCCTGCTCAGTTCTCTGTCGCGGATCCGAAAGGGTCCGCTGGACATGCTACCCCTGGTTGCGTCCGCGCACGGTCAGCACCGGGCAATCGGCCTCCAGGATGATCTGCTGGGCCATTGAGCCAAGGAAGAGTTTCATCACGGGGGAGCGCTTGCGGGTAGCCAGCACAATCAGCTCGGCCGAATGCTCGGCGGCGAGTTCCAGCACCTGCTCGGCGCTATTGTCCTGCGCAGGGACTAGTTCGAACTCCAAGCCAGCGGCCTCAAGCTCCTTTGCGATCTGCTCAAAAGCCTCCGGGGATGAGTACACCGGGGTGGCGCTCGCGTCGCCTTGGGCGCTCACTGCGAGCACCCGCGCTCCCCGCCACAGGGCTTGCTGGGCCGCTTCCCGGATGGCTCCGGAGCCGTCGTCGCCCCTCAAATGGGCCAAGATGATGGTGGGCATCGGGTTGTCCTTTCGGGTTATTCGGCTCAGCGGCCGAAGGGAATGGTGCCGACAAGCACGCCGACGGCGAGCATCACCAGGGAGATCACGAGCGCCCGCCAGAGCACCTTCTTGTGATGATCGCCCAGGTCCACATTGGCGAGCGAAACCAACAGCAGAATGGCCGGCACTAGGGGGCTCTGCAGGTGCACAGGCTGGCCGGTAATCGAGGCACGGGCCATTTCCACCGGCTGGATGCCGTAGTTCTCTGCGGTCTTGCTCAGTACCGGGAGGATGCCGAAGTAGAAGGCATCGTTACTCATGAAGAAGGTTGCCGGAATACTGATCAAACCGCAGAGTACCGCAGTGAAGGGGCCCATTGACGGCGGGATGATGTTCACCAGCCATTGCGACATGGCGTCCACCATGCCGGTGCCACTCAGCACGCCGGTCAGCACACCGGCTGCCATCACCATGGCGACGACGGCGACTACCGAAGGTGCGTGTGCGATCAGTTGTTTAGCCTGGTCATGCACCTTCGGGAAGTTGACCAGCAGGGCGATGGCGCTGCCGAGCATGAAGACGTACGGCAAAGGAATCAGGTTGAGAACCAGCATCACCATGATGACGATGGTGAGCCCCAGGTTGAACCAGACCAACTTGGGTCGCAAGGTGCTCCGCTCCGGGTCCAGTACGGTATCCGCCATCGCGGAATCGGCCGGATCAGCCTTCAGCTTGACCAGTTGGCCGGCGCTGCCGAGGGCCTTGCCCAAGCCGCCACCCAGCGGTCCGCCGTTCCCGAAGGTCTTGCCGGAGGATGCGATCGTGTGTCCTGCGCCGGGGGCCCAGGCGATCGGATCGAGGGCGCGAAGTCGCCTGCGCTCACCCAGACCGAGCATCCAGGCGAAGCCGAAGGCAACCAAGATGCCGACCGCAAGTGAGGGCAGCATGGGGACGAAAATATCGGTGGCCGAGACGTTCAGAGCGGTTGCGGCTCGAATCGTGGGACCGCCCCAGGGGACGATATTGAGGGTGCCGTTCGCCAGACCGGCCACGCAGGTGAGCACAACTGGTGAGATGCCTAGCCTGAGATATACCGGGAGCATAGCGGCGGTGGTGACAATGAAGGTAGTGGAGCCGTCGCCGTCGAGAGATACCGCGGCGGCCAGGATCGCGGTGCCCAGCACTACCTTCGCGGGATCATTGCCGAGCACCTTGAGAATGAGACGGACCAGCGGGTCGAAGAGGCCGACGTCGATCATCACACCGAAGTAGATGATCGCGAACATCAGCAGAGCGGCGGTGGAAGCGAGGCTGCCCACCGATTTCATCACCATATCGCCGAGGTTGTGGTCAGGGCTCCAGAGGGTGCCGCCGGCAATCAAGCCGAAAATGGTGGGGACCAGGATTAACGCCAGGACCGGCGTCATTCGTTTGGTCATGATCAGCACCATGAAGACCGCGATCATCAAAAAGCCGAGAACTACCAGCACGTTTTCTCCCCTTGCGTCCGACGCCGTCGTCTGAAGTCTTTTGGTGACCTAGCGGCCAACCTTCCAAGACACTAATACATGGCGTAGATCACATTGCGCTTGAGAACATAAAACTAAGATCTGCTCGTTCTTCGGGTTTTGCGCATTATGCTCAAGAGGTTTGCAGGGGGTGGCTGTTTCGGGCTTCGCGGGGTGGCTGGGGTTAATTCGCTTTAATCGTCGCGCTGCCGGTAAACTTATCAGGCGCTAAGTGGCGTGGAATTCGGGCAATTGCTCCGGTAGTCGAAAACTCGGCAGCCGGTAGTTAGGGGCTCACGTTGCACGGACCCTCAGCTGGCCGAATCTGGAAGTGCTTTCGCACCTGTTGATCATCATTTTCCGAGATGGCTGGACGCTGCTTTGCGGACAAATATACACATCAATGGAGGCAAATCATGGCAGCACATTGCCAGGTGACTGGAGCTGAGCCGGGCTTCGGGCATAGCATTTCGCACTCGCACCGCCGCAATAAGCGTCGGTTCGACCCGAATATTCAGAAGAAGCGTTACTGGGTTCCGTCCTTGCGTCGCAACGTGACGCTGCAGGTATCCGCACGCGGTATCAAGACCATCGACGTTCGCGGCATTGACGCGGTTGTCGCCGAGATTCTCGCTCGTGGGGTGAAGCTCTAATGGCTAAAGACAAGGACGTACGTCCGATCATCAAGCTCAAGAGCACCGCGGGCACCGGGTACACCTACGTGACCCGCAAGAATCGTCGTAACGACCCAGACCGTTTGGTTCTGAAGAAGTACGATCCCAAGATCCGCCAGCACGTCGAATTCCGAGAGGAGCGCTAAGAGATGGCTAAGAAGTCCAAGATTGCTCGTAACGAGCAGCGCAAGGTCATTGTCGAGCGTTACGCTGAGAAGCGCCTCGAGCTGAAGAAGGCCCTGGTCAACCCGGAGTCCACCGACGAGCAGCGCGAAGCTGCCCGCCTGGGCTTGCAGAAGCTGCCCCGCAACGCCTCCCCGATCCGTCTGCGTAACCGCGACGCGATCGACGGCCGTCCCCGCGGCACGCTCCAGAAGTTCGGCATCTCGCGCGTTCGTTTCCGCGATATGGCGCACCGTGGCGAATTGCCCGGTATCAAGAAGTCGAGCTGGTAAAAACCTGCTCTAAGTAAGGGTGGTGGTCTTCGGGCTGCCGCCCTTACTTTGTTTAAGGGATTTCTGGTTTCTGGTTCGTCTTAGAGGCTTGGTTTTGCCTGCTGCTCAAAGTGATTGAATTCCTCTATGGTTGGAGGTAAAGCCGCAGGTCAAGAAGTGTGTTCCCCGCGTGTGCGGGGGTGAGCCCCGCCCCTATCGGTAACGGATCCGTGTCTCTTAGTGTTCCCCGCGTGTGCGGGGGTGAGCCCTACTTATCGTCTTAGCCCTCGTCACTTCACTCGTGTTCCCCGCGTGTGCGGGGGTGAGCCCTTATCGACCTGGGATACCTCGTAGTAGACGACGTGTTCCCCGCGTGTGCGGGGGTGAGCCCCGCAGCCGAGCTGGTGGTCAACGTCCTACGCAGTGTTCCCCGCGTGTGCGGGGGTGAGCCCGTGCGATCATCATCAACCGGCTACTCGACAAAGTGTTCCCCGCGTGTGCGGGGGTGAGCCCGGGTGAATGCGGCTGGCCTAGAGCTGTCTAAGGTGTTCCCCGCGTGTGCGGGGGTGAGCCCTGACCCGCTCTGATTATGGAGAGTACCTACCCGTGTTCCCCGCGTGTGCGGGGGTGAGCCCATAATGGAGTGTTTGCGCAAGGGCATGAGTTGAGTGTTCCCCGCGTGTGCGGGGGTGAGCCCCACGACCCGAACTCGCATCCTTGATTGTGCACCGTGTTCCCCGCGTGTGCGGGGGTGAGCCCCAATCCTCTATCTCGCCCATGACTCAGGTCATGTGTTCCCCGCGTGTGCGGGGGTGAGCCCTTTTTGGCGCAGTCTGGACCAAGTTCAGAACCGTGTTCCCCGCGTGTGCGGGGGTGAGCCCGCCAGCGGCTGGCAAGACCGGGGCTGAGGTTGGTGTTCCCCGCGTGTGCGGGGGTGAGCCCGTGTCGAGTCAGCCCATTCCACGTCGATAGTCGTGTTCCCCGCGTGTGCGGGGGTGAGCCCTGGGTGGGGTTCACATCAGCAAATGGGGTGGCGTGTTCCCCGCGTGTGCGGGGGTGAGCCCTCAGCTAGTCGTGTCCTGCTGGTCGAGGTGGTGTGTTCCCCGCGTGTGCGGGGGTGAGCCCCGAATTTCACCACAAGCGGATCGCTAATACGGGTGTTCCCCGCGTGTGCGGGGGTGAGCCCGAACGGCGACCGGGGCATCTGGAAGGCCATTCGTGTTCCCCGCGTGTGCGGGGGTGAGCCCCGCCGGGCAAGGGCTGTAGACATGGGGGTGCCGTGTTCCCCGCGTGTGCGGGGGTGAGCCCTACGAGCTCGCCGTCGCCATTGCGCTCGACACGTGTTCCCCGCGTGTGCGGGGGTGAGCCCATTGCGGCACCTGCTAGAAAGGTTTGGGGCGGGTGTTCCCCGCGTGTGCGGGGGTGAGCCTGGTTGGCGGATCGCTGCTGATGAGGTTGCCGAGTGTTCCCCGCGTGTGCGGGGGTGAGCCCTTGAAGTGTTGCTACCGCTACTTTGTTGTGCCGTGTTCCCCGCGTGTGCGGGGGTGAGCCCGCCTTGCCCTGCGGCTGGCTAAGCGTCAGGCAGTGTTCCCCGCGTGTGCGGGGGTGAGCCCAACATCCCAGACGGCATTCGGGTCGGGATCGAGTGTTCCCCGCGTGTGCGGGGGTGAGCCCAGGGCTGCTTATCGGATGGGCGAAGGGTGCAGGTGTTCCCCGCGTGTGCGGGGGTGAGCCCGGGGGCTTCGCCGTCGAAATTCGATAGGCAGCGTGTTCCCCGCGTGTGCGGGGGTGAGCCTTTACTCGGACCCGTTGTCCTCCCGATCAATGGGTGTTCCCCGCGTATGCGGGGGTGAACCCCCGCGCCTTCTCGTGATCGTCCATGGATTCAAGTGTTCCCCGCGTATGCGGGGGTGAACCCTCGCCGCTACGTGGCTTCGTGAACGTGATTTTGTGTTCCCCGCGTATGCGGGGGTGAACCCGATCCGCCATGAAGTGGAATTCAACAACGGGACGTGTTCCCCGCGTATGCGGGGGTGAACCCGATGTGATTGGAGGGCTGCGACCAGGCTGCCTGTGTTCCCCGCGTATGCGGGGGTGAACCCCATTCCAGCCGGGCCAAACCCGCCGAGCGCGTGTGTTCCCCGCGTATGCGGGGGTGAACCCTGCTACGGCTGCCTCTTCCCAGAGTTCAATGTCGTGTTCCCCGCGTATGCGGGGGTGAACCCCTCGGGGCAGTGGGAGGCTCGGCCAATACGTCGTGTTCCCCGCGTATGCGGGGGTGAACCCACCCATTGCCCACCCGTTGCGAACCACGGCAAGTGTTCCCCGCGTATGCGGGGGTGAACCAATTGTGGAAGTGGCGGCGTCTCCAGTGATGTTGTGTTCCCCGCGTATGCGGGGGTGAACCCACGAATCATTGCAACCGTCACGGTCGCCGGGGGTGTTCCCCGCGTATGCGGGGGTGAACCCGCACGCACAGCCGCCTTCTTCTCCTTCGCCCAGTGTTCCCCGCGTATGCGGGGGTGAACCCGCACCGTGCTGACTTATAGTGGCTGGTCTTACGTGTTCCCCGCGTATGCGGGGGTGAACCCCGTGTGCCTGTCCAGATCGATGACCAGGAATTGTGTTCCCCGCGTATGCGGGGTGAACCCTTGAGTGAGCGAAACACCGTAGTCGAGAGCTTATGTTCCCCGCGTGTGCGGGGGTGAGCCCTGTAAGGCTCCGCTCCCTGAGCCATCCGGCAGGTGTTCCCCGCGTGTGCGGGGGTGAGCCCGGTGGTCACTACAGGCATGAGCGCATTGATGAGTGTTCCCCGCGTGTGCGGGGGTGAGCCCGAAACGATCTATCGGTGATAAACCTAGTGAAAGTGTTCCCCGCGTGTGCGGGGGTGAGCCCGAGCTCCAATTCCGGCGCACCCTCGCCCTCTTAAGTGTTCCCCGCGTGTGCGGGGGTGAGCCCCGTTGCCGCCCTGCTCACCCTCACCGCACTAAGTGTTCCCCGCGTGTGCGGGGGTGAGCCCAAGCAGAACACGTTGCCGAGTCCCTGACTAAGGTGTTCCCCGCGTGTGCGGGGGTGAGCCCGCATACGCTACTGGGTCTGCTTATCGTAAGGCGTGTTCCCCGCGTGTGCGGGGGTGAGCCCGAATATGGGTACGCACGTCAATGCAACCGGCAGTGTTCCCCGCGTGTGCGGGGGTGAGCCCAGGTGAACATCGAGCAACCACGCGTTGAGCTTGTGTTCCCCGCGTGTGCGGGGGTGAGCCCTAAATGCACGCGGGAGCAAGGCGGCTGGCGAAGTGTTCCCCGCGTGTGCGGGGGTGAGCCCTTACTGAACGATTGATTGAAAAGTCTTGAATCGTGTTCCCCGCGTGTGCGGGGGTGAGCCCCACAGATCCCGAGCCTCGGCGAGTTCCCTACGGTGTTCCCCGCGTGTGCGGGGGTGAGCCCATTTTCGGTGGCATTTGGAACACGATTGTTTCGTGTTCCCCGCGTGTGCGGGGGTGAGCCCCGAAGGACGCGGCGGCTTCCTTAGCGGTCGAGGTGTTCCCCGCGTGTGCGGGGGTGAGCCCGACGGGTGTGGGTGGGAGCCCGGATCCCAGGAGTGTTCCCCGCGTGTGCGGGGGTGAGCCCGTGTCATTATTCGCGGGGTTCAGATCGGCTCTGTGTTCCCCGCGTGTGCGGGGGTGAGCCCGGAACCCCCTGCATCCCCTTCGAGGAAGTTAAGTGTTCCCCGCGTGTGCGGGGGTGAGCCCTGTATCGATTGAGTAGCTCCATCGTGCGCTGGCGTGTTCCCCGCGTGTGCGGGGGTGAGCCCCGGAGCCAAGCCCGCCTTCAATGTTGGTGAACGTGTTCCCCGCGTGTGCGGGGGTGAGCCCACAGGATGGGCGTTGCCCGGACGAAAACCAAGGTGTTCCCCGCGTGTGCGGGGGTGAGCCCCAGAAGACAAGGCGAGTAGCGAGGCAGTACAGGTGTTCCCCGCGTGTGCGGGGGTGAGCCCGCGGGGCAATTGTCTGCGTCAGATCCATTACGGTGTTCCCCGCGTGTGCGGGGGTGAGCCCCTTGGACTTAGTGCGAGGGAGCAGCAAGAGGCGTGTTCCCCGCGTGTGCGGGGGTGAGCCCGGCACATCAAAGGTGGCCGGTACTGCCGTGCCGTGTTCCCCGCGTGTGCGGGGGTGAGCCCGGCGAGTTAGTGCCATGCAGGGCGGCAGCATCGTGTTCCCCGCGTGTGCGGGGGTGAGCCCCGCTCCCAGCAGCCCTCGCAGACCGCCCACTAGTGTTCCCCGCGTGTGCGGGGGTGAGCCCGCTAGAGCGTACCGGGAGGCGACACAGAAGCTTGTGTTCCCCGCGTGTGCGGGGGTGAGCCCGGGCCTCAAACAACTCAAATGAAAGAACCATAGTGTTCCCCGCGTGTGCGGGGGTGAGCCCGAGCTAAAGCTACCATTCATGCCCTGCTTGACGTGTTCCCCGCGTGTGCGGGGGTGAGCCCGCTGCCGAGGACTCTGCAATCATCTGATCTGCGTGTTCCCCGCGTGTGCGGGGGTGAGCCCGGTCGCCCGGTGAATCAAGACGAGGTTCTGTTGTGTTCCCCGCGTGTGCGGGGGTGAGCCCATCCGGCAGATGGCTGCTAAGAAGCTTCAAGAGTGTTCCCCGGGTGTGCGGGGGTGAGCCCGGATCAGCCTTCGTACCCAGCCCAGTGGTGTTGTGTTCCCCGCGTGTGCGGGGGTGAGCCCCGCATGCGTGCCACATCATCGTGGACAGGTGTGTGTTCCCCCCGTGTGCGGGGGTGAGCCCGAGACAGCCCGGAACGTCGCGGCGGGTATACAGTGTTCCCCGCGTGTGCGGGGGTGAGCCCGACCGATGATCAAACCCTGGCCATGAAACTCCGTGTTCCCCGCGTGTGCGGGGGTGAGCCCAACACCGCCCCTTACACGGAGCTTTACATCGAAGTGTTCCCCGCGTGTGCGGGGGTGAACCCCGGTTACGCTATGCCGCGGGTCTGGCTGGATGGTGTTCCCCGCGCATGCGGGGGTGAACCCCAGACGAAGGGCATTGCTCGCCGGGGTCGCGTGTGTTCCCCGCGTATGCGGGGGTGAACCCAGCCTGCGGGGACGATGGGCGGATGGTGTTCTGTGTTCCCCGCGTGTGCGGGGGTGAGCCCGGCTCTAAGTGGTGGGTAGTCAAGCCCGAGAGGTGTTCCCCGCGTGTGCGGGGGTGAGCCCAGATCCGGCACATCGAGATCAGCTGTATCGACGTGTTCCCCGCGTGTGCGGGGGTGAGCCCGCCGTCCTGACCCGCCTCTCCGCGCTGGAAGCGTGCTCCCCGCGTGTGCGGGGGTGAGCCCTCGACGAGGGAATCAGCTTCGAAACCTACGAGGTGTTCCCCGCGTGTGCGGGGGGTGAGCCCAGCCCTTCCATCAAAAGGAAGGCCGCGAAGCCGTGTTCCCCGCACGTGCGGGGGTGAGCCCAAGCTCACCAGGGCAAGCCGCGTCGGCACCGGCGTTCCCCGAGGGCTAGCCAAGGATAAATTTGAGCGACTCGACATCCCGTTTGAGGCGATTAAGCCAACTTCTCCGGGGTCCTCGATTCCTTTTCCTGCCAGTTCGTATTTCGCTATGCAGGTATATCGTCTACTGAACCGCTCGCGGGCGGTATAGAGCTCAGGTGGCGTCACCCACCGCAGGTTCTTGGCGAGCAGCACGGATGGAGTGAGGCGGTCGCTTCGTACTCGGGACCAGATCCTGAGGCTGACGAGGTCAAGCCAGGTGAACATCGGGGCGTTGTCGTCTCGTTGAGATCCACTTTGCTGGACCGGGCACTCGCCTAGGCAGGCTATGCGGGAGCTGACTTCACCGCAAGACAGCCATTTCTGGCTCTTTCCTTCTGCCAAATCCTAACTATAGTGATTATCTCCGTAACATACATTTTGAGCTAAAATATGTATATGAGTGAAATTACCATCACCCGAGCAAGCAATCACTTAGGAACAGTCGTTGACGAAGCCCGTAAAGAACCGGTGTATTTGACCAGACGTGGCAAGCAGGTTGCCGCCGTGGTGGACGCTGATCAGCTGAATCAGCTGATCGAGGACGCCGAGGACTTGGCGGACATCCGGGCCGTAGACGCGGCATGGAGAGAAGTGGAAGAAACCGGAGCTCAACCTATCCCCTGGGAGACGGTGAAGCGCGACCTGGGTCTGGCATGACCTATCAGATTGAGATCTTGCCGTCAGCTTGCCGTCAGCTTCGTAAGCTTTCACCGGAAGCCCGGCGGCGAGTACAAGCAGCGATCGAGTTGTTGGCAGAGACACCGCGACCACCGGGTGCTAAGAAGCTTGTTGGCCGAGTTGAGTGGCGTGTTAGAACTGGCGACTATCGCGTGCTCTACCGCGTTGAAGATGGTCGGCTAACTATTGTCGTTGTGGCCGCTGGTTACCGGCGTCACATTTATGAAAAGTAGCTACCCCGTGCAGTAGATGCAGCAGTCGAAACCGTTGGCAATTTTTCGGCTAAGTGGGAGGAGCCGGATATGCGCACTGAATCCCGATCTGATGCAGAAGAGAGGCCCATCATTGAGGAACTAGTGAACCTCGGCAAGATACCGGAGGCGCCAATGGTTCTGAGGATGGAAGTGTTCCCGCACGAGTAAGTCTTGAAACAATCTACTTTGGCTTCGGCAGCACAGCGCCCGACTCGTCAACGGAGCGGCTCAGCACGTCCTCTCGGTACTCCTTCGACTCTCTGCCGGAGTCAGGCTAGTGCCTTTCGTTGATACTGCTGAGTGCTCTCGAATCAGCGGACCAAGCACTGACGGCATCTCCAACAAGGACAAAAGTTCAACTGTATTGACCATAAAAACTCTTGTGGTACGCTGCCTCAACCAAGATTTATCCACCGACCTGAAGATAGGGTGGAGATGAATGAGCAGTGACGACGGCGTGACTCCTCTAAGCCGTCAAGCCCGCTCTGTTTGGGCTAAGAGTGTGATGGATCCCGAGACACATCAGAAATTAGTCGGCTGGCTTCCGCTTTATCAACACCTTGATGACTCCGCTGCTGTCGCCACAAAATTATGGGAAACCTGGGTTCCTGAAAATCTCAAAGTATCCATCTCCGCCCCATTCGGTGGGGACCAGGACAGAGCTCGGAGAGTTTATGCCTGGCTAGCAGGTACTCACGACATTGGCAAAGTCTCGCCAGCTTTCGCTGTCCAAGTCCCCATGCTCGCCGATTCGATGATTAACGCGGGTCTTTCTATGGACCGGACTCTCAGAGAAACGACCGAGCGCCGTCGGGCTAGGCATGAACTCGTGAGCTACCTGGCGATGAGAGATTGGCTCAGTGAAACACAGGGCTTTCAAGAGCTAGCTGCAAATCAGTACGCCTCGATTATTGGCTCACATCACGGCAGACCCTTGCGAAATCATGACATAGAGGAGATTCGATTCATGGGTCGGCTCGTTGGTCGTGGTCTCTGGTCTGAGGTCAGACGAGAATATTTGGATCGAGCCAAAGGCCTGCTCCTACACGAAGAAGACCTGCCCGTGTTGAAGGAGACCGGGCTTCCGCAACCAATTCAAGTTCTGCTCAGCGGCCTGGTCATCGTGGCGGATTGGATTGCAAGCAATGAACAGTATTTCCCTTATTCGCCGCCTGGACAAATTCCCGTGGAAGGCGCTTCGGAGCGTCTCAGCAAGGCATGGAACGAGCTCAACCTCCCTGGCCCCTGGCTGTTGAACAGTCCTCCTTCGGACATTAACGAACACTTTGCGAAGAGATTTTCGTTACCGGCAGGGGCAAGGCCTCGGCCTCTTCAAAGAGTTCTCAGCGAGGTAGCTAGATCCACAAACCAAGCCGAACTTCTGATCCTCGAATCACAGATGGGTTCTGGAAAAACGGAAGCTGCGTTAGCAGCCGCCGAGATTCTTGCTGCTAAGACAAAGGCTGGAGGAATCTTCATTGCGTTGCCTACTCAAGCAACTACGGATGCCATGCTCGCCAGAACCCAAGAATGGCTGAGATTGGTACCTACGCTCAGTACCTTGTATCTGGCACACGGAAAATCCCGTCTCAATAAGCAGTATGAGGGGCTGCTTAGGGATGCATATTTCCGATCAATCGGACAAGACCAAGCTGATGGCAGAAAGGGCATATCGGATGATGATGCTATTGCCCATCGGTGGCTTTCGGATGGGAAACGTGGACCGTTAGCTAATGTCATGGTCGGCACCATCGACCAAGGTCTGTTCCTAGCCCTGAAAAGCAAACATCTTATGCTCCGGCACCTGGCTTTGGCAGGCAAGGTGGTGATCATCGACGAAGCACACGCGTATTCCGCTTATATGAACGTCTACCTCAATCAGGTGCTGCACTGGTTAGGCGCTTATAGCGTCCCGGTTGTGTTGCTCTCTGCGACCCTTCCCGGAGACCAGCGAATGGACATGGTCCTCGCCTATGAGGAGGGTCGCCGTCGTGGGTTAGGGGGAGGCACCCTCAAAAAGGTGGAAAAGCGGACTCTACAAGATACCTATAAGTTCCTTTCGGGCGACATTGGCTATCCAGCGATCACTCACACTCGTTTAGGTGAACTACCAGCAGTAGCGCTTCCCGAAGCAGATGACCGAACTGTCGAAATAGCACTTGGAAGGCTCGACGACGGCCCGGCAGCAATAGCGCAGACGCTCCAGAATGCGCTCCAAGACGGCGGATGCGCTGCCGTCATCCACAATACAGTTCGGAGAGTCCAGGAAACTGCACGATATCTTCGAGGAGCAGTCGGTGATGACACCGAAATAATCGTGGCACATTCCAGATTTTTAGCTGCAGATCGCCTAGCTAAAGATAGTGAGTTATTGGATAAATTCGGCTCGCTGAGAAGAGCGAAGGGCCGGCCGGTCAAAGCAATTGTGGTGGCATCTCAGGTTATCGAGCAGTCTCTTGACATCGATTTTGACATCATGGTGAGTGATCTGGCTCCTATTGATCTGCTCTTTCAACGCTCCGGAAGGCTGCATAGGCATCCGCGTGGTGAGGGCCAGAACGAACGACCCGTCAAATTGCGGCAAGCTCAGCTATTCCTCACAGGCGTGGAATGGAACGCTACGCTTCCCGAGCCGCAGAAGAGCTATCAGCGGATCTATCACCCACATATTCTTTATCGTACGCTCGCGGTACTCGCAGAACGTAGTATTTTGTCGGTGCCAGCAGATATACCTGTACTTGTACAAAAGGTTTATGGCCCAGAAAAGCTGGGAATTCCCGAATGGCAAGTTGCAATGTCTATCGCCCAACAAGGACACGCCGCTCAAGTGCGGCGAAAACAGGATGAGGCCGAAGATTTCCGGCTTAGCAACGTTCCCACAGATTCGAAGCACACCAGCCTGGTGGACTGGAACAATATTGGAGTGGGCGATCTCAGGGAAGAAATCAAAGGCCAGGCTGCGGTTCGCGATGCTCCAGAAACGCTGGAGGTGCTGGTCGTTTACCGGAACGATGACGGTGAGTTCACCACGCCGCCGTGGTTGGCCGATAAGGGGGGCTTACCACTTCCTTTGAATCAAGCGCCGTCATCTTGGCTGGCCAAGGTAATCCTAGGCTGCTCCCTATCCCTGCCAGCTTGGATGTGTGCTGGAGGGAAGATCGACGCACTGATCTCCACTCTGGAGCGGGAAACTCTGGTGCACTTCCCGGAGTGGGCCGGATCCCACGAATTACGTGGCGAGCTGGCTTTGGTTTTCAATTCCGAGCGAACCTTCCAACTTAACGAATACACCCTGAGGTACGACGAAAAGATGGGATTGGATGTGATGAAGGATGCCTGACGCCGTAGAAGAGGCAGCAGATAGCTTTAACCTGATCGATCAACCATGGGTTCAAGTGCGCTATCTCGACGGCAAGGTTGCTGAGGTCTCGTTGACGCAGGCCTTCCATGAGGCAGAGAAAATAGCCCAGCTAGTAGGTGAGCTGCCCACCCAGGGGTTTGCCATCTTCCGGCTATTGCTAGCGATCCTTTATCGCAGTCTTGACGAGGACTTTAGTTCGGAGCAAGACTGGCAGGAGCTGTGGCAGAGTGGCTTGCCGCTCAAGGAGATTGATTCCTATCTGGATCGCTTTCGTGACCGCTTCGACTTGCTGCACTCAGAAGAGCCTTTCTTCCAGGTGGCGGATCTACACACAGAGAAGAACGAAGATAAAGAGATCGCACTCCTCGTTTTCGACGTTCCGGCAAACAACAGGTTGTTCACCACCCGGGCGGGTTCGGGTCTGGAACGGTTGAGTTTCGCGGAAGCTAGTCGGTGGCTGATCAACACTCAAGCCTTCGACTACTCAGGAATCAAGTCCGGTGCGGTCGGTGACCCCCGAGTGAAGAATGGCAAGGGGTATGGCATTGGCGTCGGATTGGCGGGGCGTCTCGGTGGGGTGATGATTGAGGGCAGGAACTTACGCGAGACTCTGTTGCTGAACTTAGTAGTACCTGCCGAGCGTGAAGCCAATGATCCCGACGATCTGCCGCCTTGGGAGAAACCTCATTTCGGTCCTGCGGAAGAAGTCGAAGGACGGCTTCCTACCGGACCTGTGGACCTCTACACCTGGCAGAGCCGGAGAGTCCGGCTTTTCTTCGATTCCGATTCGGTTGTGCGATGCCTAGTGAGCAATGGTGACAAAATTGCAACCCTGGATCTTTTCGGGGAAGAGCCCATGACGGCTTGGCGTCGCAGTCCTAGCCAGGAGAGGACTCTGGGGCGAACCCCGATCTACACTCCCCGACCTCACAACCCATCCCGCCTCTTCTGGCGCGGAATTTCCGCGCTTCTTCCAAAGAAATCGCAAGCGGCGTCGGCTAATGATCCAGAGAACACAATCCCGCCTGGAGTTATTAGCTGGATCAGCAGCTTGTTGAATCTTGGGTATCTGGATCGAAATTCCTTTGTCTCATTGAGAGCGATTGGAGTCCTCTATCCCGACCAAAATAACTCGACGGTTGGTGAGGTCCTTGATGATCGACTCAATGTCTCTCTCGCGTTGTTGAGCGAAACCGATAGTGCATTGGCCGCCGAAGCGGAGCACGCCGTCGTGCTTGCTGAGGAGGCTGTTCAGGCCTTACGGAACTTAGCCAAAGATCTGGTGCTGGCGGCAGGAGGTGAAGGCGACGGCGACCGTCAACGAGTGGAGGAAGTGGCCTATGCTGCGCTTGATAGGCCCTATAGACATTGGCTGAAGACGCTTCGTCCCGGAGAAGACAGTGAAGATGCTGCGGAAAAGTGGCGGATTATGTCACGAAATATTGTGATGGGTTTAGGACAGGAGCTGCTTAGCACCACGGGAGTGACGGCGTGGAAAGGTCGCGAGGTCAATGGTTACCTCGTTAATGTTCCCCGCGCGGAAGAAAAATTCGACAACAAGATGAATGAAGTTTTTGGCACCAGGAGCAGGGGAGCGCAGGATGAGTGACATTGAGGAGTCAAATACTGCTCGGTTGAAAAGAGTGGTGCGGGCTCGAGTTGAGGAACTGCAGGAGGGCTACCTTAGAGATCGCAGCTCGGCCGTTGCGGCCTTGGCACAGTTGCGACATGGTGTGGCTAAGCCGATAGGGGATGATCCCCTCTTGATTGGGTTGACGGTGGCTGATCTATATGAGGAGGGAGATAATGTCCGCAGCGAGCCCAGCTATGCGGAGAAGGCGGCTTATGCGGCGATTACTCTCTATGCAGTGCATCAACAATCTAAGAGAGACCCATCCAAGAGAGACCCACGCATGCACCAAGCCGGCAACTCCTTTGGCCGTTCGGCGGGATTGCTTTGGATCAGACCAGGGGATGAGAAGGCCGTACGACGGCGTTTCGAGGCGCTTGCTACCGCTTCCACTTTGGAAGGGTCGCTGCACCATGCCCGGGGTCTTATTCAGCAATTCCGTTCGAAGGATATCCCGCTAGATTATGTGAAATTTGCCGAGGATCTCTACTGGCTGCAGACTAGTGCGGCGAATCGTGTGAGGCGAAGGTGGGGTATCGATTTTTATCGGGCTGCCCAAAGCCACGAACAGGGTACCGGCGACGACGCCGAGAAGAACTAATAACATCAGCAATGACGAAGGAGATCTCCGTGCGCCACACCTACATTGACATCAATATCCTGCAAACTGTCCCACCGAGCAATATCAACCGAGATGATACCGGCAGTCCAAAGAGTGCTATCTATGGTGGCGTACCAAGGGCCAGGGTTTCTAGTCAAGCCTGGAAACGAGCGACCCGTAAGGCTTTTGAAGGTCGTTTGAAGAGTGATCAACTCGGCGTTCGGACCAAACAGGTGGTTGAGTTGCTAGGTGAAAGGATCATTGCCAAGGCTCCAGACATTTCCTTAGAATCGGCGCTCGCTCTGGCTACTGACACTCTTACCTCTGCCGGGGTGAAACTCAAACCCGCTAGAGTCAAGAAGGGAGAAGACCCCAAACCCGATGAGTCTGGATTCCTCTTTTTCCTCAGTTCCTTGCAGGTCAATCATTTAGCGGACGCCGCAATTGGCGCTTTTCATTCGGAAGACCAGACGGCTCACCTCAAGAGCGCGGATCTGAAAAAGCAGCTTCATTTAGATCACTCAGTGGACATTGCGCTCTTTGGCCGGATGGTGGCCGACTCGACCGATCTGAACGTGGACGCCGCTGCCCAAGTTGCCCATGCGCTCAGCGTGCACGCGGTAGACAACGAGTTCGACTACTACACGGCTGTGGATGACCACAAGGCTCAAGATGAAGAAGAGGACGCGGGCGCTGGAATGATCGGTACCGTTGAATTCAACTCTTCCACTCTCTACAGGTACGCAACTGTTGATGCGGAAGGCTTGCTGAAGAATCTTGGCGATGTCGAGGCAACGCGGGAGGCTGTGGAGGCCTTCGTTGACTCTTTCGTGACTAGCATGCCAACCGGCAAGCAGAACACTTTTGCTAACCGCACCCTTCCGGAAGCCGTCGTCGTCTTTGTCCGTTCTGATCAACCGGTTAACCTGGTTGGTGCCTTTGAGGAACCGGTGGAGATTCCTCGTCTGAGGAACGCTGCAGATGCTCTTGCCGAGTTATCCCAGCAAGTTGATGCCGCTTACCGGACTACGGCTGAAAAGTGCTGGGTAGTGCGGACCTCTCCTGCTCTGGCGTCGCTCGACGCCCTCGGAGCTCCTACCTCCTTGGAGGTTCTGACGAAAGAACTGGGTGAGCTTGTAGCCCAGCGGCTCCAGGGCAAGCAATGAGTTCGCTGACCTTTGTTTTGAAGGGGCCGCTGCAATCTTGGGGATCGAGTAGCCGGTTTGTCACCCGCGGCACCGAGCAAGCTCCAACGAAGAGCGGTGTTATTGGGTTACTTGCAGCCGCCAAGGGCATTCGGCGTACTGAACCTCTTACCGAGCTGTTGAAGCTGAGTTTTGGGGTGAGGATAGATCAGCCCGGCAGGCTCATCCGAGACTTCCAGGTTGCAAAGACCCAGGACGGAAAGTCCATGCCCCTCTCCTATCGCTACTACTTGGGTGACGCTGTGTTTCTGGCAGGGGTTGAGAGCAAAGATGATTCTCTATTGGAAGAGCTATTCAAGGCATTGAGCAATCCAGTCTTTCCGCTTTATCTGGGTCGTCGGTCCTGTCCGCCGGCTCAGCCTTTTGAGGCTAAACTTCACTCGGAAACCTTGGCTGAAGTGTTCAAGACCGTGGATTGGCAAGCTTCTCCTTGGTATCAAAAGAAGACCGCTACGGACCTCGTTGATGTAGATACTTTGTTGGATGCAGACCCGCTGGAGGCGGGGGTGGATACATTCCGGGATGAGCCGATCAGCTTTGATCCTCGGCGGCGTGAGTATGGCTGGCGCAGTGTAATAAATTCCACTGTTCGGGTCCGAAATATGCACTATGTTCCTTCTCCGAAACCACAGAGGGGTCTAGCAATCGAGCACGACCCTCTATTGGCGTTTTAGGAAGGAATCTGGATGTATCTGACGAGATTTCAAGTCAATAAGCGGAGAGTCGGTGCCTACAAGCTCCTCGGATCACCGCAGGTTATGCATGCAGCCGTTCTTGGTGGATTCGCTGACCCCAAGCCGAGCAGCCTAGGAAGGGTTCTGTGGCGACTCGACCGATGGGAGGAGAATACCTTCTTGTACATCGTGAGTCCTGAAAAGCCCGACCTGAGTCACCTAGTGGAGCAAATTGGGTGGCCCACAACGGAGACCTGGACGACGAAACCCTACAATGACGTGCTTGAGCGTGTTGAATCGGGGCAGCGATGGAGGTTTCGTCTAACCGCCAACCCGACTCGAAGTGTTCGCGGATCGGATTCAGAGAATTCACGCGGAAAAGTCTCCGCTCATGTGACCGTCGAGCAACAAACGGAATGGCTTTTGAGCAGGGCAGAAAAATCTGGGTTCGAAATTCCCTGGGCTGTCGCCCCTTCTGAGGACGAAAGCGGGGCAAGAGCGGTCACGGTCAGCCGTCGTGAGATCTTGAAATTCAAACGGCAAGGTTCCGATGTGACGATTGCAACCGCTACTTACGACGGAATCCTAGAGATTACAGATCACCAGGCCTTTCGACGAAGTCTGACTCAGGGGATCGGAAGGGCCAAAGGGTATGGGTGTGGGCTTCTGACTATCGCTCCGGTTAGCTGAGATGAAAACTCCAGGTGCCCCGCCGCCGTCGTTGCCCGAGTTGGTGCGCGTTGAAGACCGAATGACCTTCATCTACCTAGAACACAGTGTGGTGCACCGCGAAAGTAACGCAATCACTGCGACCGATCAGCGAGGCACCGTTCATATTCCGGCGGCCTCGCTCGGTGCGTTGCTGTTAGGCCCGGGGACCAAGGTTAGTCACCACGCGATGATGCTGCTGGCGGAAAGCGGATCGACTGTTGTTTGGGTGGGGGAACAGGGTGTTCGTTATTACGCCCACGGGCGTTCGCTGGCTCGAAGCTCTCGGCTACTGGATGCACAAGCGCAGATGGTATCGAATCAGAACTCCAGGCTTCGGGTTGCCAGAGAAATGTATGCAATGAGATTTCCGGGAGAGGACACCACGAAGCTGACAATGCAGCAGCTACGTGGTCGCGAAGGTGCCAGAGTAAGACGCATATATAGGGAGGAATCAAAACGAACTGGGATTGCTTGGTCCGGACGAACCTACGATATTGCGGATTTTGAGGCTGGTGATCCAGTAAATCAGGCACTTTCCGCCGCTCACACTAGTCTCTACGGGGTAGTGCACTCGGTCATCGTGGCTCTAGGGTGCTCACCTGGCTTGGGGTTTGTGCATACTGGTCATGTTCGCTCCTTTGTCTATGACATAGCGGACCTGTATAAAGCGGAGCTAACGATTCCTGTTGCCTTTGATATAGCCAGTCAGGGATTAACCGATGTCGGTGGGGCTACGAGACGTGCTGTCCGTGACCTCATGTATGGGGGAGCCTTCCTTGGCAGATGTGTGCGGGATATCCAGCGACTTCTGATTCCCGAGGCTGATCCGGAAACCATTGAAGTTGACCTCGGAGAAGATGTTGTGCAGCTGTGGGATGGTTCTAGGAGGAACGTTGCTAGCGGTACCTCGTACGATTCATATGAGGAGGACTAACCGATGGTTGTCCTCGTGCTATCGGCTTGTCCTCCAGGGCTGCGTGGATATCTGACGAGGTGGATGTTAGAGCTCTCAGCCGGAGTCTTCGTTGGACATGTCTCTAAGCGCGTCCGGGATTTGATGTGGGAAAAGTGCGTCCTGATGATCGGTTCTGGTAGAGCCATTATGGTCTTCAGCGCACGCAATGAGCAGCGCATGGACTTCAAAGTGCATGGGCACCACTGGTCTCCCATCGACGTTGACGGCATTACGTTGTTGCTACGCCCTTCTGCTGGCGAAGGTCCGGTGGGAAACCCATCGTCGAGGGCAGGTTGGAGTAAGGCAGCGCAGAGACGGAAATATGGCGGAGGCAAGAGTCTTTGAAGCTCTGCCCTTCGAAGCTGAATAAAATAAGACTTATACCGCGATAACGTCGCAGGTCAAGAAGTGTTTTCCCCGCAGGCGCGGGGGTGAGCCCTGTCTGGTTTGGTGCGTGGAACTTTCGTTGATGTTTTCCCCGCAGGCGCGGGGGTGAGCCCCGTCTGCGCAGCGCAATGTCTTGAAGTTAGTAGTTTTCCCCGCAGGCGCGGGGGTGAGCCCTAAAGATCGCAATCCATTAACGGTGGCCCTTGGTTTTCCCCGCAGGCGCGGGGGTGAGCCCTGGTCGCGGCACAGCGCAAACGCACCGATTCAGTTTTCCCCGCAGGCGCGGGGGTGAGCCACTGGGTACATGCCTACGGCCTCCTGTGGGTCAGTTTTCCCCGCAGGCGCGGGGGTGAGCCCTACCCCGAGTTGTGAGATCCGGATCGGAGCTTGTTTTCCCCGCAGGCGCGGGGGTGAGCCCAGGGGGCGGCACACCTGATTCTCACCCAACAGGTTTTCCCCGCAGGCGCGGGGGTGAGCCCTTCACTTCTTAGCTCCACTACCAGGGGTAATGGTTTTCCCCGCAGGCGCGGGGGTGAGCCCTGGAGCGCTTCTTTTGGTGAGTGTCCGTTGTAGTTTTCCCCGCAGGCGCGGGGGTGAGCCCCGGCCACCTGAGCAGTCATTCCGCACTCGCACGTTTTCCCCGCAGGCGCGGGGGTGAGCCCGCAGACCCAGCCTGACCGAAGTCAAAACTTGAGTTTTCCCCGCAGGCGCGGGGGTGAGCCGCGCGAACACCTCCCCCCAAACCATCGTGGCCAGTTTTCCCCGCAGGCGCGGGGGTGAGCCCTGGTACCTTGGCGTATTCGAGTCAGGGTCCGGGTTTTCCCCGCAGGCGCGGGGGTGAGCCCCCGGCCAACACTGACCTTGGTTCCCTGCCAATGTTTTCCCCGCAGGCGCGGGGGTGAGCCCGGCATGGTGTGTGACACGCTCCAGGTCACCAAGTTTTCCCCGCAGGCGCGGGGGTGAGCCCTACTGGGGGAACACCGCAACAATCGGCATCCCGTTTTCCCCGCAGGCGCGGGGGTGAGCCCTCCCAGCAGGGCTGGGACGGCAAAGGCAAGCAGTTTTCCCCGCAGGCGCGGGGGTGAGCCCGGGATCAGACTGACCGGCCAGCCGTGCGACCAGTTTTCCCCGCAGGCGCGGGGGTGAGCCCGTCGCATTTGCGGCAGCAACAATCGTGTTAGAGTTTTCCCCGCAGGCGCGGGGGTGAGCCCACCGGGCCGCTGGCCAGGGACACCGAGAGTGCGTTTTCCCCGCAGGCGCGGGGGTGAGCCCCAGACCGGGCCAAGGCATCTCTGACCACTCCCCGTTTTCCCCGCAGGCGCGGGGGTGAGCCCTCACGTCCTTCTCCCCCGGCGGCGGAAAGCACGTTTTCCCCGCAGGCGCGGGGGTGAGCCCTCACGTCCTTCTCCCCCGGCGGCGGAAAGCACGTTTTCCCCGCAGGCGCGGGGGTGAGCCCGCCACCCGTGAAAGCTTGTATGAAGTGCGGTGGTTTTCCCCGCAGGCGCGGGGGTGAGCCCATCACGGCCCAAGCTCCGGATCGATTGGTTTGGTTTTCCCCGCAGGCGCGGGGGTGAGCCCGACCGCGCACACCGCATGGCTAAAGCGAAACTCGTTTTCCCCGCAGGCGCGGGGGTGAGCCCTGCCAGAGCCGGTATCTCATGACGAGGTTTGTCGTTTTCCCCGCAGGCGCGGGGGTGAGCCCGCGGCTCTTCAGGACGCAGAGCACCTGCATGTGTTTTCCCCGCAGGCGCGGGGGTGAGCCCACCTACTCCGATCTGATTTTCACGGCGATGTCGTTTTCCCCGCAGGCGCGGGGGTGAGCCCGCTGAACTGCGGCTGGACCTTGTACGGTCCTGGTTTTCCCCGCAGGCGCGGGGGTGAGCCCCATGCCTCGACTCCTAGGCTGTTTAGCTCCTCGTTTTCCCCGCAGGCGCGGGGGTGAGCCCGTGCTGGAATACTCGACCCCGACCTATGCGATGTTTTCCCCGCAGGCGCGGGGGTGAGCCCTCATGTCTCAACACACTATTTGCGAGATCAAGGTTTTCCCCGCAGGCGCGGGGGTGAGCCCTCATGTCTCAACACACTATTTGCGAGATCAAGGTTTTCCCCGCAGGCGCGGGGGTGAGCCTCCGGGGCCAACTATTTGACCATGCTCACGGGAAGTTTTCCCCGCAGGCGCGGGGGTGAGCCCCACTAACCCGAGCACAGGACCAACGCCGCCACGTTTTCCCCGCAGGCGCGGGGGTGAGCCCTAATTGGGACTCCTTCGAAGAGCATCCCAAAGGTTTTCCCCGCAGGCGCGGGGGTGAGCCCGAAAACGACGGCTTGACTCATGCCAAGCAGAAGTTTTCCCCGCAGGCGCGGGGGTGAGCCCTCTGGCGCACCGTCCGTACTTGTGGCCTACGGAGTTTTCCCCGCAGGCGCGGGGGTGAGCCCTGCCGCCAGAGGTCGTTGCCGATGATCGCATAGTTTTCCCCGCAGGCGCGGGGGTGAGCCCCCGGTAGGAAACGCCACCACCATCGGGATCGAGTTTTCCCCGCAGGCGCGGGGGTGAGCCCTGGATGACCACCTGGAGCAATGAAGCGAGTAGGTTTTCCCCGCAGGCGCGGGGGTGAGCCCGAGCCAATGGCGCTTGGGGCACGTTAGCGGACGTTTTCCCCGCAGGCGCGGGGGTGAGCCCCATGATCGACCTCGACAACAAAGCTTAGGAGCGTTTTCCCCGCACGCGCGGGGGTGAGCCCTCCGGCGGAAAACCGATGTAGCCACCTCGGCGGTGTTCCCCGCACGCGCGGGGATGAGCCCTGGGAAATCGAAAACCAATACCTTATCGACGGTTTTCCCGCACGCGCTGGGCGGGGCAAACCAATCCCGATTACGCAGACCCCACCCCGTATCCAGTCGGCTCCGCCGAACCCCAGCTTTACCAGGCGTAAGCTTCCGGCGCTGGTCCACCCGGACCCGGGAAGATTTCATCCAGCTTGGCCAGATCGGCTTTTTTGAAACGGATCTTGAGTGCATCCAGGGACGCGGTCAGTTGCTCCACGGTGCGCGGTCCAACAATTGGCCCGGTGACTCCGTCCTGGGCCAGCAACCAGGCTAGACCGACATTGGCCGGGTGATGGCCTAGCTCCTTGCTGAAAGCCTCGAAAGCCTTGATTTTCTCCCGATTCTGCGCCAGCAAGCCCTGCCGATAATCGTCCGCACCACGAACAGCGCCCTTGCCCTTCGCCAGCACCCCACCCAGCAGGCCACCGGCCAGCGGCGACCAGGGAATGACGCCCAGGCCGTAGTTTCGAGCTGCTGGAAGAACTTCGAGTTCTACATTGCGATTCAGCAGATTGTAGATCGACTGTTCGCTGACCAAGCCGAGGAAATGCCTCGAAGCCGCCGCCTCGCTGGCCTGCGCAATATGCCAGCCGGCAAAATTGGAGGAGCCCACGTAGAGCACTTTGCCCTGTTGAACTAGTATCTCCATGGCTTGCCAGATCTCGTCCCACGGCGTATTCCGCTGCACATGATGGAACTGGTAAAGATCGATGTAATCGGTTTGCAGCCGCTTCAGCGAAGCCTCCACTTGGCGCCGGATATGTTTGGCGGAGAGGCCTTCCGAATTTGGGCCATCCCCCATTGAGCCATAAACCTTGGTGGCTAAAACCACGTCCTCGCGTCGCCCAGAAGCGGCAAACCAATTGCCGATAATGCTCTCCGTGGTGCCCTTCTTGTCCCAACCGTAGACATTGGCGGTATCGAAGAAGTTGATCCCAGACTCTAGCGCCTGGTCCATGATCTGGTGGCTATCCTCCTCGGTGGTGACTGGGCCGAAGTTCATTGTCCCCAGCACCAGCCGGGAGACCTTGAGGCCGCTGCGGCCCAGGTAGGTGTATTCCATGGTGATTCCAATTCTCGAAAAAGGCTGTTGAATCTGACTCAACTCCTGCCGAGGAGCCTTGTCAACGAAGATGGCAACATGATGCCAAAAGCAGGGGAAGAAAGCGGATAGGTGCGACGGCGGGACTCGCCTTTGTACCGTAAGGCACCGGGCCACAGGGCAGTTAGCGCGGAGGGCTCGGCGCTCCTCTGAGAGCGAACAAAACAGCCGAAATGACGGAAAACATGACGAAAACCGCCAATCTCCGCGGAAATCTCGGCGATTTTGCTGGCGATGTCGGCGAGAACTGGTATGTTTTCGAACAGTGGCTAGAACGAATCCCATGTTCTAGCTCGATTTCCGAGGTCCAGGAGGACATAAATGGCTAAGAATCGTAGTGAGCTTGTCGCTGAGGTTGCTGCCAAGGCTGAGACCAGCCAGGCGGCCGTGAACAACGTGTTGGACGCGGTGTTCTCTGTTTTCGAGAGCTCCGTCGCTGCCGGCGAGAAGATCACCATCCCCGGATGGCTCGCTGTTGAGCGCACCGACCGTGCCGCTCGCACCGGACGCAACCCGCAGACCGGTGAGACCATTCAGATTCCGGCTGGCCACAGCGTTAAGCTGACCGCCGGCTCCAAGCTGAAGGCTGCTGTTGCGAAGAAGGCTCCGGCCAAGAAGAAGTAACTACTTCTTAGACTTCACTCAAAGGCGGCTCCTGTTTACAGGGGCCGCCTTTGGCTTGCCCCGCCGGAGCTGAACCGTAGCAAAACCAGCACGAAACCAACACAAACTCACTGCAGAACTAGGCCGCAAGCCCGGGCTGGATTGGCCCGAGCCGCCCGGATGCCGGAGAATGGAGAGGTGTCGGCTGCTTCTTCAACTCCCAAAGTGTCAGAGGGCATCCGAAATCCCTGGCTGCTGCTGGCCGCCATTGCCGCTGCCCTGGGACTCACCGGCTCGCTGATCTTTGGCGGCGCTCTCGCCACCAACGGCATTTGGGATACTGATCCCCTCGTCTCCTGGGCACTTCCGGTGGCACTTATGGTGCACAACTTGGCTGTGGCCGCCGTCGTTGGCTCGCTGGTTTTCGCGGTAGTTATCCTGCCCAAGGACAGAACAGCCCAAGGCAGGGCAGCCCGAGCCGCCGGAGCCAGCAAAGACCTTCAGGAGCATCCGGCCTTCGGCAGAACCATGATGTTAGCCTCGGTGGCCGCCGTGATCTGGACCCTGGCCGCTATCGCGGTGCTGATCCTGACCTACCTCAAGCAATCAGGCCTGGCGATTTCTGCTGGATCCGACTTCACCCAGGGCTTGGTCTACTTTATGACCGATATTGACTCGGGTCGTGCCTGGCTGGCAATCTGCATTTTCGCCGCCGTCGTCACCACCCTGTGCTTCGGAGTCAGGGCACTTACCGGGCTGGCGCTGACCCTGCTGCTCGCCGTCGTCGGAATGGTCCCGCAAGCTTTGATTGGCCACTCAGCCTCCGCCTCGGACCACCAGGGCGCGGTCAACTCCCTGCTGCTGCACATCGTCGGGGTGGCGCTGTGGTTCGGTGGCGTCATCACGCTGACCGTGATTTCCGGCAAGCTGAGCAAACCGGAATCGCTCACCGCCAAGGTGCTCAAGCGCTTTTCCAGCCTCGCGCTTTTCGCCTTTTGCCTGGTCTTCGCCTCGGGAGTAGTGAACGCTTCGATCCGGGTGACCAGCTGGGATGCTCTGTTCAACTCCCCCTATGGCCAGTTGATTCTGATCAAAGCCATTGCCACCTTGCTGCTTGGAGCCATTGGGTTCATGCATCGGCAGTGGATCATCCCGCAGCTGGAGAAGGGTGTAAAAAGCGCAAAGCGTGTGCTCTGGCAGCTCATCCTGGTTGAACTGGTGGTGATGGCGGTAACCAGTGGGGTCGCGGTAGGCCTGAGTCAATCCGCACCCCCGCAGCCCACCAGCTTCGCCCCGGATACCAGCGCCGCCGAAATCCTTTCCGGTTACCCGCTGCCGCCCGAACTGACCCCGATTCGCTGGCTGACCGAATGGCGGATGGATTGGCTCTGGCTGACCTTTGCTATCGGCGCAGCGGTGGCTTATATCCTGGCAGTTCGGAAGCTTCGGCGCAGGGGCGATAGCTGGCCGTGGTTCCGGCTGATCGCCTGGCTGGTGGGAATGGTGGCCTTGGTCTACGTGACCTCCGGCCCACCAAGCGTGTACGGCATGGTGCTGTTTAGCGCGCATATGGTGGACCATATGGCGCTCACCATGGTGGTGCCGATTTTCCTGGTACTCGGTGCTCCGGTGAGCCTGGCGCTCAAAACTCTCCGCCCCCGGGCGGACGGCAGCCGCGGAATCCGGGAGTGGATCCTGGTGGTGGTGCACTCCAAGTTCTCCGCCCTGGTCACTCATCCGCTCTTCGCCGCCGCCAACTTCGCGGGCAGCATCGTGTTGTTCTACTACTCCGGGTTGTTCGGTTATGCGCTCCGTGACCATGTGGGCCACGAGCTGATGATCCTGCACTTCACCATCACCGGCTATCTCTTCGTGCTTTCGCTGATTGGTTCGGACCCGGTCCCTTATCGGTTCCCCTACCCGCTCCGGTTGCTTCTGCTGCTCGCCACGATGGCTTTCCACGCCTTCTTCGGGGTGGCCATTATGAGTTCCAATGCGCTGCTTCAAGCCTCCTACTTCGGGAATCTCGGGCGCTCCTGGGGTGCCTCCGCGATCGCGGATCAGCAAATCGGTGGGGCGGTGGCCTGGGGGATTGGCGAAGTGCCAACCGTACTGGTGGCGATTGGGGTGGCCCTGGTTTGGTCGCGCTCCGATGAGCGTGAAACAAAACGTAAAGACCGGGCGGCCGATCGGAATAACGATGCCGACCTCTCCGCTTATAACAACATGTTCGCCCAACTGGCGGAGCGGGAATCCGTCAGGCCCGGCAATGCAAGCGGCAATGCAACCACTAATGCAAGCGGCAATGCAACGCCTACCAAACCCTCAGGAGACGAGTGATGTCAGCGACCACGCCCCGAGTACGTGCCTCCGAGCTGCAAGGCCGTGGATGGCTGAACACGGGAGGAAAGTCCCTGGACCTAGCCGCCCTGCGCGGCAAGATCGTGCTGCTGGACTTCTGGACCTTCGCTTGCATCAACTGCTTGCACGTGCTGGACGAGCTGCGGCCACTGGAACAACAGTATGCAGACGTGCTGGTGACCGTGGGGGTGCATTCACCGAAGTTTGAACACGAGGCGGACCCGGTAGCACTTGCAGCCGCGGTGGAGCGCTACGAGATCCACCACCCCGTACTCGACGACCCGGAGTTGCTTACCTGGCAGGCGTACACCGCGCGCGCCTGGCCCACCCTGGTAGTCATTGACCCGGAGGGCTACCTGGTGGCCAACCTCTCCGGCGAGGGGCATTCGGCTGGCCTGGAATCGCTCATCCCGGAGCTGATTGCCAAGCACGAGGCCAATGGCACCCTGCATCGTGGGGATGGGCCGTACGTTCCGCCCGCGCCGCGGGAGGGGACCCTACGCTTCCCCGGCAAGGTTTTGCCCCTGCAAGGGGTGCCCGGACACGAGGGAAATTTCCTGGTCTCGGACACCGGTCATCACCGCCTGGTCGAGCTCGCCCCGGATCTGGAGACCGTAGTCGGAAGTATCGGCAGTGGCAGTAAGGGTTTCGCCGATGATGACGCTGCAACGGCACAGTTCAACGAGCCGCAGGGCCTGGCCTTGCTGCCCGGTGAGCTGGCTGCTCAACTGGGCTACGACGTCGTGGTGGCTGATTCGGTCAATCACCGGCTGCGCGGAGTTTCGCTGGCTACCGGTGAGGTGCGTACGGTGGCCGGTAACGGTGTGCAGCGGCTACTGGAAGCTGGCCCCAATACCGTTGATAACGACGACGCAACTGCTTTAGGTGTTTTAGGGACAGACCCGCTTTCGGTCGCCTTGTCCTCGCCCTGGGACGTGGTTTATTCGGCGGAACTGGGGCAACTGGTTATTGCGATGGCCGGGGTACATCAGATTTTTGGCTTCGACCCGCGCTCCGGCGCGGTCAGCGTGCTGGCCGGGACCGGGCTGGAAGGCCTTTTGGACGGACCAGCGGAACAAGCCTGGTTCGCCCAGTCCTCGGGCCTCGGGGTGGACGCTAAGGGAGATATTTGGGTAGCCGACTCGGAGACCTCCGCGATCCGGGTGCTGCGAGTTTCCGAAGGCCGGATCAGCCAGGTGGAGACCGCAATCGGCGAGGGGCTTTTCGACTTTGGTTTCCGAGATGGTGAGGCTGCCCAGGCGCGTTTGCAGCATCCGCTCGGAGTGGCACCGCTGCCGGACGGTTCGGTAGCGATCGCCGATACCTACAACGGTGCGGTACGGCGCTATGACCCGGCCTCCGGTCAGGTGAGCACGCTGGCTCGTGGCCTGGCCGAGCCTTCGGATGTGCTGCTGGACGGTGAACTGCTCGTGGTGGTGGAGGCGAATCAGCACCAATTGGTTCGGTTGCCGCTGCCGAAGGAAGCCTTGCAGGTTGATGAAGGTTCGGTGCGAACCCAGCGCCCCGCAACCGATGTGGCTCCCGGCGAATTTTCGCTCAGCGTGCGATTCAGTGCGCCGACCGGGCAGAAACTGGACGACCGCTGGGGTGATCCGACGCAATTGAAGATCTCCTCAACCCCACCGGAACTGTTGGTGGCCGGTGATGGCACCTCAACCGGATTGAATCGGATCTTGACCCTGTCCACCGAGGTGCCCGAAGGCGTACTGCACATCACGGCCAGGGCCGCTGCCTGTGATGGTGCGGAAACCGAGGACGGCGAGATTCCGGATCATGCTGCTTGCCACCTGTATCAGCAGGACTGGGGCATCCCGGTGAAGCTGGTAACCGGCGGCGAAGCAGGCCTGGCCTTGGACCTGCGCGGGATGAACTAGCCAGGCAGTTCGATTCCTGTTTAGTTGGTGGAATCGGGTGAGATTACTTCCCAGCTGCCGAACCGGGCCAAGCCCGAGGCGATAGCTAGCGCCTGGGAGGCATGATTATCGAGCTGGCACCTGTACTGCGGTTCATATCCACGGCTAGTGGCGTAGCTACAGATTGCGCGCACCACGCCTCGCGCGTGCCCCTTCCCTCTGAATTCGGGCAGGGTAAGCACGCCAAGGTCTGCGACAGGGGCATTTTCCCAGGGGTACATACTGCTGGCACTGACTAGGCGTTCGCCGTCGAAAGAGCCAAAGACCGCCCAGTGATCGAGTTCCACATAGGCGTCATCCAGGTCTTGCTCGGTGGCCGAGGCCTGAAACTCCGCGAAAACTGCGCTATCTTGCTCGGTGAGCTGGCGGACACGGTCCGCTGCCGGTTCTTCCCTCAAGGCCTCTTGCGCAGCCGCAGGAAAATAGAAGAGATAGTCCGCCTCGTGTAACAGAACCTGATTCTGCCGCAGCAATTGGCGGAAAGAGGCGGCAGAGAGCTCGGCTTGTTCGCGAAGCTCCAGCTTTTCGGCCAGCGCAGGAGTGAGAGCGGCGGAGGTCACCCCAGCCGTGGTTTCTAACACCGTGACCCGGCGGTCGTCGTCGAGCTCGGGATTAATCGCGAGGATGAAGTTGGGGTCATTGCGCAGAACCTCGCCACCGGCAAAAGGCGCGCTCCAAAAATCGGTGATTGTTGATGAAAACAAGATCCCTACCCTTCAACCCGCACTGATGACCATGGACTGAATCTTGTCTCTAGCGTCCCCGGCCAGCGTAAAGACAAAGGGGCTGACCCCGTTGTAGCCATTGCCTCCGGTCTTAATGCTGACCAGGTATTTTCCCCGGCCATGAGTTTCAATGGAGAGGGCTTCCCAGCTGGCCTGTTTGCCGATGTTATCGCTCTGGTCCCAGCTGGCGATGCCCGCGGAACCATTGAGCTGACGTCCCCAGTCATTGATAAAACCGTCCGCAGCGAAGGCCGCAACGAAGGCTTCGCTATCGCCCGCATTCGTGGCGTCGAAGGCTTTCTGAATTGCTATTGGTAGTTCAACGGACACGGGTCCTCTTTCTACTCATCGAGTGTGGAGATCTGCACGCTTTCGGGTGCTTATAGGGTGCAGATCTCCACACTCGGCGGCCTCTGACGGGAGGGCCGGCGTGGCTTAGATGGCGCCGCCGGCGGCTTCCGGAGCCGCTGCGTCCTCGCCGCCGTCGCCGACGGTCTCCCGGGCAATGAAATTCTCGATATCGAAGAGATTGCTGGCGCGCTCGGCGATATTGACCAGGGTGCTCATCGAGGCAACCTCCTCCACCTGCTCCTTGAGGAACCAGAGCATGAACTGCTCACCCAGTGCATCATTCTCGGCGCGGGCGGTAGCAAAGAGCTGCTCAATCTGGCGGGTGACCTGCTTTTCCTGCTCAAGGGCCAGCTTGAGCGGTTCGGTAACATCGTTGAAGTCGATGACGGGTGAGCCGACGCCAGGAATGGTCACCGGCTGATCCCGATCCAAGGTGTACTGAACCATCATCATGGCGTGATTGCGTTCCTCGAGGGATTGCTTGTAGAAGTAAGCGGCAAGTTGTGGCAGATCCTGGGCATCGAACCAGACCGCAACCGAGATGTACTGCTGTGAGGCAGCGAACTCATGGCCAATTTGTTCCTGCAAAAGGGAGTTGAATTTGCTCATGCTCCCAGCCTATCGAGGCATCCTGCGGGGCGATAGGGAGCCTAGGCAATCCTCAGTACTCAACCACCGGCGTCACGGTGATCGCGTTCCCATTGACGGACAGCTTCGCCGTGAAGCCGTAATCCTGTTCCTCGTCGATATTGCTGAAAGCGCCGGTGCCCAAATCCTGCTCCTTGTATTGAATCCTGGCCTTGACCGTGAGCGGCGAAATCACCCAGCCGCCGTTATAAGCGGAGATGGCGGCTTTGGGATACTCGACAATCTTCCAGTTAATGCTGCCGTCCACCTGTTGCAGGCTGTGATGGCTCAGCGGACAACCGCTGGGTAGCAATACCTTTTGGGTGGCGCACTGATCCAAGTAGTTCTTCAGCGAGGTGTCAACCTGTTGCAGCAATTCCGTGGACGGTTCCGTGGCCAAGGCCATCGGCATGGACTGTGTTGATGGCGAGGCCACAGTCACCGAGACGGCTTTGGCGGTGAAGAGTTTGTCTTGATATTCCGCCTGATAGCTACCGGGGTAGAGCACCGAGAAGGTGTTCTTACCGGCGGGCATATTGACCGCAACGCCATTCACCATAGCCTGGTCCTCATTCACCACCGAGACCTCGATGGTGGGCAGCGAACTCGGTACAAAAGCCCATTTATTGAAGAACATCCACTGGGTGCCTGCCGGTTGCAGGGTGAAATCGGTGCTCTGAGTTTGCCCGCCCAACTGGTAGCTCACGGTGATTTTCACCCGGCCACCACTCAAGGTCGCCGGATTACCAATATGGACGTCGCTGATCCCCTCGGCTGACTTCTTCAAGGCGTCGCCATCCAGCAGGTCCGGGGCGGCATTGGGCAGCTCAGCTTGTAGCAATCCGAGCGCGCGTTCGCCGTCTCCGTCTCGTAGCGCCTGGAAGTAATCCCGTACCGGCTGCTGCGGTCCATAGAGGTTGGCGTTCACCAACTGGATGGTGATGATCGCGGCAGCAATGGCGAGCAGCAGACCGAAGAGCCAGCCGGCCGCGATGCGGACCAGCCTGGAACTCGAGGGAGCCTCGGCGGGCTTCGCTTCAGTCAAGGGCAGGGACTAACGACGACGGCGGCGGGAGCTAGTGCCGAAAATGTCCCGAATGATGGAGTTCCCAAGGCCGCTACCCATCGAACGAACCATCGACTTCAAACCGCCTCCGAGGATGCCCCCGAGCGCGCCAGCAATTTCCGCGCCGAAGCCGCCGCCCTGTTGCTGGGGCTCGGGCAGTTGGGCCGGTGGCGGCGGAATCGGAACCGGCGGAGCGGGCATCGGCGGTGGCGTGGTGCCCACCGAACCGCCTGTGGTTGGTGCGGCCTGGTTCTGCAGCTTCTCGAAAGCGGAGACCGGATCGGTTTCGGTGCCATATTTGCTCAGCAGTGAGGAGCCGGCCACGGTGGACTTCACCAGTTCATCCGCGCTCGGTCCCATAACCGATTCGGGAGCGCGCAAGCGGGTCAGCGCGACCGGCGTCGGGGCACCCTTTTCATTCATCACGGTCACCACGGCTTCCCCGATACCCGCACTAGTGAGGACTTCCTCCAAGTCGTAGTCACTGATCGGGAAGGTGGAGACGGTGGCCTTGAGCGCTTTGGCATCGTCGGGAGTGAAGGCGCGCAGGGCGTGTTGCACCCGGTTGGCCAGCTGCGCCAGCACATCGGAGGGCACGTCTTTCGGCGTCTGGGTGACAAAGAAGATTCCCACACCCTTGGAGCGGATGAGCCGTACGGTTTGGGTGATGGCGTCCAGGAACGCCTTGGAAGCGCCCTTGAAGAGCAGGTGGGCCTCATCGAGGAAGAAGACCAGCTTGGGTTTGTCTTGGTCGCCCACCTCGGGGAGCTCGCGGAACAGATCGGCGAGCAGCCACATGAGGAAGGTGGAAAAGAGCAGCGGCTTATCCTGAACATTCGGTAGTTCGAGACAGCTGATCACGCCGCGACCATCCGGCGCCGTGCGGATCAGCTCGGCGGTATCGAACTCCGGAACCCCGAAGAACTTGGACATGCCTTGAGCCTCCAGGGTGACCAACTCACGCAGGATCACTCCCGCGGTTGCCTTGGAGAGGCCGCCAAGATTGCTCAGAGCTTCCTTGCCCTCATCCGAGGTGAGGAATTGGATGACGGCGCGCAGGTCCTTGAGGTCGTAGAGCTCGAGTCCTTCGGTGTCCGCATAGTGGAAAATCAGTTGCAGGCTGGATTCCTGCGTTTCATTCAGGCCCAGCACCCGGGAAAGCAAGATCGGACCGAAGGAAGTGATGGTGGCACGGATCGGCACTCCGTTGCCGTCGCCGCCGAGTGCCAAGAATTCCACCGGGAAAGCTTTAGCTGCCCAGTCCTGACCCAGGCTCTGGGTGCGGGCCGTGAGCTTATCGTTGGCGGTTCCCGGAGTTGCCAGGCCGGAGAGGTCGCCTTTGATATCCGCCATGAAGACGGGCACACCGGCGGTGGAAAGTTGTTCGGCGATCATGTGCAAGGTCACGGTCTTGCCGGTTCCCGTCGCGCCGGCCACTAGACCGTGTCGATTCATCATGGCCAGGGGCAGCCGCACCTGAGCGTCCTTATAGACCTCGGTTCCTAGCAAGGCTGCACCGAGTGCGATTGCCGGAGTTTCGAAGGTATATCCCTGGGTGATCTCTGCGACAATATCCGCCGCGCTCTTGGAAGCCATGAGGTTAGAGTACCTGCTGTGCCTGGGCTGAGCGATCAGGCAGCGCCTTATCCATCCAAGCTGCGGGCTCGGCGTTATCCGCGCAGGCCGTTGAAGACGATGGAGAAAAGTCGCTTGGCCTGAGCTTGCCAATCACCTCGTGGGTCGAGTTCCCATAATCCGGCTAGGGCAAGGATGACGTCGTTTGGGTCGAGGTCGCGGCGAATCTGGCCGGCCTCTTGAGCGGCCGTCAGCAAACTCTCCAAGGCTCCAACAATGGACTGGTATGTCTGCGCAAAAAGCGGATCGGAACTGGTGGCCGCGCGTAGCGCATCGGCCAGCCCGTGTTTGGTCATCGCGTACCGGGCTAATCGGTCCACCCATTCGCTGAGCGCTTGAACGGGAGGGTTCTGGGCCAGGAGCGCTTCGGCAGTCTCGACCACCTGTTCTACCTCTTGCCGATAGACCGCAAGAATCAGGCTCTCCCGGCTGGGAAAGTGCCTATACAAGGTGGCATTGGCAACTCCTGCCTGCTTGGCAATGGAGTTCAGGGACGCTTCGTCCGATTCGGTTAGGGCCGTCAGCGCGGCGGTAAGAATCGCCTCACGGTTGTGTGCGGCATCGGCACGGCGGTGAGTATCGCGGGAAGGCACAAGGGAAATGCTATCTCAGCTTGCTAAGCGGGGATCTCCGCGGTTAGGCTTGCCAGGTAAGCGGGGAACTCCCCGTATTTATGGTTCTAAGCCCGTCCAGAACTTTCATTTCCACCATTTCTAGGAGTTTCAATGGCTATTCATACCGTGCTGAGTCCCGAGGAAGCCGCCGACCGGCTGGCTATCCGAGAACTGTTCGACGCCTACGCCCACTGCGCGGATCGTAGGGACGCCGAGGGGCAGAAGGCCCTTTTCACGGTCGATACCCGGTTCGCCGTGTTCATGGAGGGCCAGGGCAGTGAGGCTAGTTATGTTTTGGAGGGTCGCGAATCACTGACTCCGGTCTTTGCGGATCTGAACCAATACGAGGTGACCACCCACTTCAACGGACAGAGCACGGTTGAATTGAACGGCGAACAAGCCACCGGGGAGAGCTACACCATCGCTCATCATTTCTCCACCGTCGAAGGTGAAAGGAAGATTATGGTGGCATCGCTGCGCTACCTGGATACCTTCACCAAACTTGAGGGTGCCTGGTACTTCGCCGAGCGAAACCTCATTGTGGATTGGACCGAGACCCGAACGGTGACCAACTAGCTTCCTGTTCGAACCAGGCTCTCGAACCAGGCGCTCGAATCAGTGCGCGGGGCCCGCACTCAATGCGTCAGCAGTGCGGCCATCACCAGCATGGCTGGAACCGCGATTGCGGTGCTTAGCAGCACCGTGTCCTTGGCCTGAACCAAGCCAATACGGTAACGGGAAGCAATGACGAAAACGTTCTGCGCGGTGGGCAGCCCGGCAAGCACCACTGCGGCGAAAACCGCGGCACCCGCCAAGTGAAAAACCAGGGTGGCCAGCAGATAGGCGAGCACCGGTTGCACGATGAGTTTCACCCCGGTAGCCAGCAGCACGCCGGTGCGATTTCCACGTTCGGCTAGCGGTTTGAAGCCGCGTAGCGAGATGCCGAAAGCGATCAGTGCGGACGGCACCGCGGCTGCTCCCACTAGCGCGAAGGGTTGGAAGAGCAGCTCCGGCGGGTTCCAATTGCTGGCCGCCACCACCACACCGGCCACCGCCGCGATCAGCAGCGGGTTGCGGATCACGCTGAGCAGGATCTTGCCAATAGGTGCCGAGCGGCGCTGCCGTAGAACCTCGATCAGCACCACGAAAAGCGGCTGATAGATGGCCAGCTGGAAGATCACCACGGGAGCCACCAGGGCTGCGTTCCCGAGCACATAGACGGCAATTGGCAGGCCCAGGTTATTTGCGTTCGCATAGGAGGCCGTCATGGTGCCTACCGCAAGCTCGGCATCAAAGGGCTTTCGGCGCAGCAGCGAAATCAGTACGAAAACGAGGGCAGCCAGCAGCGCCGAGCCTGCGATGATCCAGAACGCAGAGCCGAAAACGCTGTGGAAATCGGCGTGTGAAATGGTCTCGAAAAGCAGCGCCGGGCTGGCCACAAAAAAACTGAAGCGACTCAGCACCTGCTGGGCGTCATCGCCTAAGATCCGGAAACGGCCAAGTAGATACCCCAGGGCAATGATTGCCCAGACCAGGGAAAAGCCGATCAGCACACCGCCCATGGCTCAGTGTTCCCGGGCTTGGCAGATGATCACCCTTCCAGCCTAAGCTGTGTGGAGCAACGAGGTAGTTCATGACATTAGATGATCAGCTTGGCCTGGAGGGTCCGATGAGAAAAGTCACCATCACTGGGGCGCACGGCAAGGCTGGGCGGGCCGCGGTGGCCGAATTCCTGGCGGCCGGATACGAGGTTTTGGCCTGTGATATTGCTGGTCCGGTTGGACGTAACTCCGATTTGGGCTGCCCAACCATGCGCGTCGATCTGAGCGACTACGGACAGTGCGTTCAGGCACTCGACGGGGCGGACGCCGTCGTGCACCTGGCTAATATCCCGGAACCGGGGATGTATCCACCGGCTCAGACCATCAATGCCAATACGGCGATGAATCAGAACGTTTTCCTGGCCGCGGCCGCGCTGCGGATCCCGCGCGTGGTCTGGGCTTCTTCGGAAACCACCCTGGGCCTGCCGTTCGGTGAGCCGGGCGGCACCCTGGAGTATCTGCCGGTGGATGAGGGGCACTACCCGCATCCGGCATCGAGTTACGCGCTGTCCAAGGTGCTGGGCGAGGCCGCGGCAGAGCAAGTGGCGCGTTGGTCCGATACGAGTTTTGTCGGTCTGCGGATCACCAATATCTTTTCCGAGGCGGACTATGCCAAGGTTCCGACCTTCTGGGCAGAGCCATCATCCCGGGGCTGGAACGCCTTTGGCTATGTGGATGCGCGCGATGTTGCACTGGCCTGCCGTAACGCGGTGGAAGCTCAGACAAAGGGCTCTATCAACCTGATTATCGCGGCTGCGGACAGTCTGATGGATCGGCCGTCCGCGGAACTGGCCAAAGAGGTGTTCCCCGAGGTGCCGGTGCGCGGCAGCATCGAGGGGCATCAGAGTCTGCTGAGCATCGACGCTGCCCGCGAGGCCATTGGCTATCAGCCGCAGCACTCTTGGCGGGACAGCGTTTCTGCGGGAGCTTAGCGTTTCGGGAGCTTAGCGGGCTACCGCGAAGGGCGGGCGCTGCAGGTCGTCGGTGACGGCCTCGGAGGGGTCGGCGCCGAGCTTGACGATCTTATTGTGCTGATCCACGTGCACAATGGTGGGTTTGAAGGCCAGCGCCTCCGCCGTCGTCATCTGGGCGTAGGTGATCAAAATGACCAGATCACCTTCATGTACCAGATGTGCCGCCGGACCATTGATGCCCAGCACCCCGGAGCCGCGCTCGCCCGCGATGGTGTAGGTTTCCAGCCGGGCGCCATTGTTGACGTCAACGATCGAAACCATCTCGCCGGGCAGAATATCTGCGGCATCGAGCAGATCCTGATCAACGGTCACCGAGCCGACATAGTGCAAATCGGCATGCGTCACCGTGGCGCGGTGGATCTTGGATTTGAAAATCGTCCTGTTCATAACAGGTATAAGTGTAATCGGCCTTTGATTATTCGGCCTCCTCGGCAATTTGGCCCGGTGATGGTGCGCACAGTTGCGGCTGGCCTGGATCCGAATTATCCACCACCACGGAGGCGCGGCTCCAGGGCTTACAGGCGGCAAAGTAGAGTCGCTGCCCCTGAACATAGCGCCGCATGGCGGGATGCTCCGGATCGGCAGGGGAGCCGTCCCGGCTGGCCATCCGCTGCGCGGTCACGCTGAAGGGTACATCGAGAAAGATCGAGAAATCCCAGTCCTCGCGCAGTTCATCGCGGTGCAGGAACATCCCCTCGACGATCACCACGGTGCCCGGTGCGGCCTGGATGGATTCTGCTTCCAGATAGCAGTCCCGCTCCAGATCAGTGGCGCGCTCGCGATAAATTCCCTGGCCCCCTGGGAGGAAGGGCTCAACGGCCCAGTGTCGCAGTGCTGCGTAATCATAGCTGTCCAGCCAGAACCCTTCCGGAGAATCCCGGCCAAGACGATAGCGGGTGGCTCGCAGATGGTGAAAATGATCCGCATGCAGCACGACGACGGTCAGGCCTTCGGCGCGCAGCAACCGAGCCAGTTCCTCGGCGAAGGTGGTCTTACCGCTGCCATCCACACCGTCGACGGCGATTAAGGTGTAACCGCTCTGACCCTCAGCCTTTGGCGGCATTGAGCTTCCTCCCCATAATGGCTTGTTCCAGCGCGTCCACCACATCGGTGCGGGCGAGCGGATTGCGAATCAGGGTGAAATCGACCTCACCGACGGGAGGGAGTTCGAAGCGGCGGGTGATCGAGACCAGATCGTCGGGGATCAGGGTCGAGGGCATTACGGTGACCCCAATACCGGCTCGTACTGCGGCGATCACACCATTGATCTCCTTGGTGTTGCAGGTGATCCGCCAGGTTCGCCCCGCACCCTCCAGGGCGTCGATGGCCAATCTGCGACTCAGACTGGGGCTCGGATAGGCGATCAGCGGCACCGGCGCCTCCGGGTCCAAATTGGTCTGCTCCAGGCCCACCCAGGAGAAGTGGTCATGGCGGACCACCCGGCCTTCCTGACCACCACTTTCCGAACCGCTGCTCGTCTGTAGGGCCGAAACCCATTTGACGAAGACCAGGTCCAGCTGGCCGGCTTTGACCCGCCGGTAGAGCTGATCGCTCTGGCTCACCGTGAGTTCGAGATTGATCTGCGGGTAGAGCTGACGGAAATCGCGCAGGATGGTGGGCAGCCGGGTATAGGCCAAATCGTCGGCGGTGCCGAAGCGAAGTCGTCCGCGCATCGCTGCACCGGAGAAATAGCGCGCAGCGTCATCTTGCGCCGCCATAATGTTCCGGGCGAAGCCTGCCATCGCATCGCCATTATCGGTAAGCCGCACCTCGCGAGTGTCTCGGAAGACCAACTGCCGCCCGGCATGATCTTCGAGTTTGCGCACATGTTGGCTGATGGTCGGCTGGCTGAGTCCCAGCCGCTCGGCGGCACGAGTGAAGTTCAGCGTTTCCGCAACCGCGAGGAAACTACGCAGCTGATCGTTATCGAACATCTTCCCACCTCATTACGATTCGTAATGCTAGTTATAGGGATTATATGTCTTCAAAATGATCGTTTGCATCGGTAGCGTTAAAACATCCCCGAAACTCAAGGAATTTCCGTGGCTTCCCCTGCAACTGCCCCCTTGCCCACCGTCCGTGCCCCAAGTCATTATCCGCAGCCTGCCGCCGCCCAACCAGGCGTGCAGCCCGAGCCCGCCTCGCCGTCGCCCGCTCAGAAGGTTCCGGTAGTAGCCGATCCCGGAGTGACGGCGCCGATCAGCATTGTCTCTAGCCGGACCGGAGTCAAGGACACCTTCGCGGCCTTCAGCATTCGGAATTATCGCTACTTCACGATGGCTCATTTCGTTGCCGTTATTGCGCTCTGGATGCAGCGGATTGCCCAGGATTGGATCGTACTGCAGCTCTCCGGTTCGGTGGCCGCGGTTGGTATTACGGTGGCTCTGCAGTTCGCGCCCACTCTCTTTTTAGGCCCCTGGGGCGGGGTGTTGGCGGATCGCTTCTCCAAGCGAGCGCTGCTGATGATCGCGCAATCCACCGCCGGAGTGCTCGCCATTGTGATGGCCCTGCTGACGCTCAGCGGCTCTTTACAGGTTTGGCATGTCTACCTGGTGGCCTTCCTGCTCGGCTTGGTGACCGTGGTCGATCAGCCCGCGCGGCAGGTTTTTGTGAACGAATTGGTCGGGCCCAGGCACCTGCGTAATGCGATCAGCATTAACTCCTCCATCTTCCAGTTGGGTGGCATGATCGGTCCTGCCGTGGCTGGGGTGATGCTCACCGCGGTGGGCGGCGGTTGGGCCTTCGCCTTCAATGCGGTGGCCTGTGCCTTCACAGTCACCATGCTTTCGGTAATGCGGGGTGCTGATTTGGTGCGTTCGACGCCGGCCCCTCGCTCCAAGGGGATGCTCGCCGAGGGCGCCAGGTACTTAGCGTCCAAGCCAACCATCCTGTTTTCCACCATCATGGCGGGCTTTGTCTCCGTCTTCGGGCTCAGCCTGCCGGTGCTGATGGCCGCCTTCGCCGATCATGTCTTCGGCTCAGGAGCGAGTGGTTATGGCTTGCTGAACACCTTGATCGCGGTGGGTGCCCTAGCCGGTGCACTTGCCTCCACCCGGCGGCGTGAACTGCGGCTGCGCTCGGTGGTGGTTTGCGCTGGTCTCTACGGCGTGGCCCTGCTGGTGGCGGCGCTGATGCCCTCAATGTGGAGCTTTTCCACGGTGATGGTGCTGGCTGGGTTTGCTTCCTTGATGTTCCTGACCGGAGCAAATCAATTGGTGCAGATCTCCACGAACATGCAGATCCGTGGCCGGGTGATGAGCCTGTACGTCATGGTCTTGATCGGCGGGCAGGCGCTGGGTGGCTTGCTGATTGGCTGGCTGGCCGAGCATTTTGGCCCGCATCTGACGCTGATGATTTCCGGTGGAGTGCCTGCCCTCGCGGCTCTGGTGATCGGGATCGTGCTGGCCCGGCGGGGTGAGCTAATGCTCAAGGTGAGTCTTCGCTTCTGGCGCCCGGCCGACGTCGTACGCATTGTGCATCGCTGACTTAGTCAGCCCGGGCAAGGCTCATGACCGGGAAGTCGGAGCGTGAAAACAAGATCTGGAGCGGGCGACGGGAATCGAACCCGCGTATCGAGCTTGGGAAGCTAGCGCTCTACCATTGAGCTACGCCCGCCTGGAATTGTTCCGAACCTGGCTCGAAAATATCCCGGGAACCAGCATAGCGGAGATTTTCGCCCCACAAACCACCCGCTCCGGCCGCAAGAGCCTGGCAGCACGGCCTGAGTTACCCTGGAACCGGGCGAGAAGAAATGGGTGGAGGGTGCTCCTTGAGAGCTTGGCGGCAATCCTGGCGGAACAACAGAGGCCGGAACGATCACGGCGAGAAGACCGAATTCCGGCGAGGCGACCATGTGCTGATCTGCAGTTCCTGGGGCGATCCCGAGGCGCAGACCGTGGTGCTGATCCACGGCATCGGAATGGGCCAGCAGTACTTCGGATTATTGCGCGATGAACTGGTCAAGTCCTTTCACGTGCTTTTAGTGGATCTGCCCGGGTTTGGAGACTCCCCGGAGCCGGAGCATTCGCTGCCAATGCCGCGACTAGCGGATCTGCTCGCCGAATGCCTCCGTGAATCGCAAAGCGCTCCCGTGGTGCTGCTCGGACATTCGATGGGCACCCAAATCGTCTCCGAACTGGCCGTGCGGCATCCCGAATTGCTCTCTCACTTGGTACTGATCGCCCCCACCGTCAACGCCTCCGAACGCAGCATGTGGCAGCAATCATTCCGGATGCTCCAGGACCTCTGGGGAGAATCCCCTCTGGTCGGTGGTATTGGCTTGGTGCTCTACGCTAAGGCCGGTCCGCGCTGGTTCCTGAAGAAGTTCAAAAGTATGTTGGCGCACCGAATCGAGGATGTGGTGCCAAAGATCACCGTGAAAACCTTGGTGATTCGGGGCTCAGAAGACCGAGTCTGCCCTCGGGACTGGGTGTGGGGGATCGCCGAAGCGATTCCGGGATCGACCATGCTGGAGGCACAGGGTAGGGGACACGAGGCAATGATCACCTCGGCCGAGCCGGTAGCCCGGATGGTCCGCGACCACGCGCGCCGATGAGCGGATCACGGCCACTTTCTCGGCTCGCTGCGGCACTGAGCTGGCGGTTTCTGGATCTAGTGGTGGCAAGCTGGTGGCAATTGCGTGCCGCGGTCTGGCGAGTGCGCCCCGAGAAATTTCTTGCCGGGGACCTCGCCAAGCCGCTGATCGTTTTGCTGCCCGGGGTTTATGAGCCCTGGCGGTTCATGCTTCCGGCCGCTCGTGGGCTGCACTCCCAGGGGTATCGGCTTTCTCCCGTGCCGGGGCTCGGCCGTAATCTGAAGTCGGTGGCCGAAGGGGCACGATTGGTACAGGAGTCGCTGGCCGAACTTGCCGAGAAAGCGGTGACAGCAGGACGCCGGGAACGCGTGGTGCTGTTGGCGCACAGCAAGGGTGGCCTGGTCGGAAAACAAGTGCTGATCGACTACGACGCCACCGCGCCCGCGAACCGCACCTACGAGCTGCACGGGATGGTCGCCGTCGCCACGCCTTTCGCCGGATCTCGCTATGCCAGCCGCTACTCGGGACGCACGCTGAGCGAGCTCAATCCCGCGCACCAGACGATCCGCAGGCTACAGGCCGCGCTCGCGGTGAACGCCAGAATCGTTTCGTTGTTCCCACAGGTCGATCCACTGATTCCGGGAGAACGCGGACTAGAAGGATCTCGGCAGGGCAGATTGAATGGTTCCGGTCACTTCCGCACCTTGGCCGCGGAGGAGACCGCTATTGCGATCACCTCCGCGGTGGCTTGGCTAGAGCAGCCTCAGCGGGAGGCTTCCGCGGAACCAGCCGAAACTGAATCGTCCTGAAAGACGAGTTCCTGTTCGATTTCTTCCAGGCTCCGACCCTTGGTCTCCGGCAGGAGTTTCCAAGCGAACAGGAAGGCCAGGAAGGTGGTTAGGGCGAAGAACAGGAAGTTCGGCCCAGCCCCGAATTGAGCTAGCAGGGTGGGGAACAAGACAGCCACGGTGAGGTTGAAGAGCCAGTTCAGCGTGGTGCAAATACTCATTGCTCCAGCCCGAATGCGCTGCGGGAATAGCTCCGGCAGAAGTACCCACTGCACAGGTCCCCAAGAGATGGCGAAGGAGGCAATGAAGATGGTCACCCCAATCAAGGTCACGACGACGGCCCCGGTGCCGCTGGTCAGCCCGGCCACGGTGGTAACACCGAGCAAGAGCATGCCGAAGCACATGCCAATCGCCCCACCAATCAGCAAGGGGCGGCGACCGACTCGATCAATCAGTCGAATCGCCGGCAGGGTCATCAAGAGGTTGACCAGGGTAATAGCGACATTGGCCAGGATGGCACCTTGTGAGGTGAAGCCAATATTGGTGAGCAGGGTAGGTGCGTAGTAGATGATCGTATTGATGCCACCAAAGTTCTGGAAGAACACCAGCAAGATTCCCACCACCAGCAAGGGGCGCAGCCGGGGAGTGACCAGGTCGGTGAGCCGGAGTGGCTGCTTATTCTCTTCTTCCTTGCGGATACTCTGCTGAATTTCAGCCATTTCATCCTGGGCGGCTTGATCATTGCCACGCAGATTGACCAGGGTGGCTAGTGCTTCCTGGTCGTGACGGTGCGAGCCCAATAGCCAGCGAGGGCTTTCCGGTTGAGTCATCAAGCCAAAGAACAAGATGATGGCCGGAATAACACCCAAGCCGATCATCCAGCGCCAGCCACCGACCTCGGTCAGGGCTAGATCGGTCACCCCGGCAATGAAGATGCCGGTGGTCACCATGAGCTGCATCAGGGACGATAGGCCACCACGGATGTGCTTCGGCGCGAGCTCGCTCAGGTACATCGGAACCACTACGGAGACGATGCCAACCCCAATGCCGATTACCAAGCGGAAAGCGATCAGCATCGGCGCGTTCACGGCCAGCGCTGCTCCGATAGTTCCGATGATAAAGATGATCGCCCCGCCCAGGATTAGCTTCTTCCGGCCAAGTCGATCCGAGAGCTTTCCCGAGGCTCCGGCTCCGATCATTGCACCGAGCAGAAGGCCGCTCACCACGAAGCCCTCGATCAAGGGGGTCATCGGGATGTCCTGGTGGATAAAGAGCAGCGCACCCGAGATCACCCCGGTGTCATAGCCCCAAAGGATGCCGCCGAGGGCACCGAAAAACCAGATTGCGATGTTGCGCTTCTGCCGCGGTGGAGTCAAAGTGCTTTCCACTTAAACCACCCTTCCTGTTTCGTCATTGATACAGGGCCAAAGCCCTTCTGGACGCTAACACAAGCTGAAGGCGCGTGGCTCAAATGTGAATTCCTGAGAGTTCCCTGGGAGCCCAAAGGAGGCTCCCACTGTTTTCCCAGGATTTTCTCAGAGAAATTTGAGAATGGCTATCTAAAATCCAATTGTGCGGTTGGAATGGGCAGTCTTTAATAAGACTGTGTTTCTCATAACTGACTGCCGGAGATAACAATAAATAATTTCTTGTCGATAGTCGATTGACGAACTATCTGGGGAATAGTGAGGAAGAAACTATGAAAAAAACTATCTATAAAGCCGGGGCTGTTGGAGCTTTGTTTGTGGCTGCATCACTGGCGATTGCGCCCGCTGCAACGGCTGCTCCGGTGACAACTTCCAGCTCGCCGACTCAGGTTGCCCCGCGGGCAGCCACCGGCGACGGCGTTTGGGCGCCTAGCCATGACGAGGCGCTTGCCATCATCCCGTTGTGTCAGCCGCTCAATCTGCTGAACTGGCTGAATCAGAACTTCACCGATCACGGTAACGACATCGCTAAGTTCATTACCGCCAACCTGGCTTCAATTACCGGTTTGCTGAACGGCTCATCCGACCCCTATGCCGTGCTGAGGTTGCTCTTGCAGGACGTTCTGCAGGTACCGGTTTATGCGGTCAACGACACGAACTTCCATATTCCGGCAACCGTGGGAGACATTCTCTCTTTCTGTGAATCGGCGCGGTCCTAATCTTCGGCCTAATTTCCGGGAAATAGCAATCGATTTACCTTCAATTAATTAATTAATTTCGTCAGGGGAGGGTAACGGACATACCGTTACCCTCCCCTGATACGTAGGTCAGGAGAAATTGTGAGCAATGCAGTTAGTCGACGAGGCTTTTTGGGGGCATCAGCGGTAGTTGCTGGTGGGTTCGTCTTCCTGGGGGTGGAAACACCGGCAAACGCCGCCGAAGGCCCAGCCCAGTTCCCCAGTTCGGTCTCGTTGTATCGCGAGGTCTATCAGAACTGGGACGGAGTGGTGGTGACAGACGCACTCTGGACCTGCGCACCAGCCAATGCGGCCGACGTCGTCACAGTAGTGAACTGGGCACATCAACAGGGCTATACAGTGCGCGCCCGAGGCTACCGACACACCTGGTCGCCCCTCACCGTGGCCCCGGGAACGCCTGCCGACAGCAAGGTGATCCTGCTCGACACCACCAAACACCTCACCTCGATGCAGATCTCCGGTACCAGAAAGGTGCGGGTGCAGACCGGCGCTTCGATGGAGGATCTGCTGGCCTATCTCTCTGACCAGGGTTACAGCGTGGCTGCTACTCCCGCTCCGGGCGGTATTACTGTTGGCGGAGCCTTGGCGATCAACGGACACGGCACCGCGCTACCCGCACTGGGTGAGAATCGACAGGCCGGGCAGAGCTTCGGCACGGTGAGCAACCTGGTGCTTTCACTCACCGCCGTGGTCTGGGATGAGAGTCAGCAACGTTATGTAGAGCGCACCTTCGATCGGTCAAATAGCGAAGCCAAGGCCTTTCTGACCCACCTTGGCCGGGCCCTTATTACCGAGGTCACCCTCCAGGTGATGAATGACTACAACATCCGCTGCCTCAACTACACCGATATCAATAGCGGGGAACTCTTCGCCGCACCGGAGGCGATGACTGACCGTTCACTGAGCAAGCTTCTGGACGCGCACGGCAGGGTAGGACTTATTTGGTACGCCTTCACCGATCGCCCCTGGGTGCAGGTCTGGCAACCGACTCCCAATAAGCCCTTGCTTTCTCGCCTGACGTTAACGCCGTACAACTATCTGTTCGCAGATAATCTGCCCAGTCCGGTGCCCCAGTTACTAGGTAATTTGATTGAAGGACAGGATTGGGTAGCTCCGGCCTTTGGCAATGCCATCCTGGCGGCCACCGACGCCGGCCTAACCGCGTTAGGCGCCAGGGATATGTGGGGTAAGTCGAAGAACTTCCTGAATTGGGTCAAGCCCACCACCTTGCGGGTCACCGCCGGTGCCCATGTGGTGATCACCAGTCGCAGCAATATCCAAAGGGTAGTGCACGATTTCACCACCTTCTACTCCGCTAAGTTGGCTGAATACCAGGGCCGGGGCGAGTACCCGGTCAACAGTGCGTTGGAGATCCGGATCACCGGCGTTGATACCCCTAGCCAGGTGGACGTTGTTGGGGCCGAAGCCCCGGCGCTCTCTGCGGCGCGTCCGGTCGAGGGCCACCCCGAGTGGGATGTGGCTGTGTGGCTGGACCTAGTGACCTTGCCGGACACCCCGCATTCAAACGAGTTCTACTCCGAATTAGAGAACTACTTCAGCAGGTTGCCAGCGAATCAAGGACTGGCTCGGCCGGAGTGGGCCAAGCGCTTCGCGCATACCGCAGCGGGAGCCTGGACGGACACGGCTGCCATGCAAGGGGAGATCCCGGCTAGTTTCCCGGAATGGGACTGGGCGGTGGCAACGCTGAACAAGTACGATCCGCATCGCCTGTTCAGCAACCCGCTGATCAACCAGTTGCTGAGCTAAGAGGTTCCTGCCGCCGTCGTACCGAATGCCTTAAGCGGCGTAGCCTATGGGGGTGAACGTGAAGAAGAACACCCGCAGCATCGAGTCCGGCATCGAAACGGATTTCCGGGACAAGATGAGCTACGGCGGCTACCTGGCACTCGATGAGTTGCTCGGCGCCCAACATCCGGTGAGTCAGCCGGAGCACCACGACGAGATGCTGTTCATTATTCAGCATCAAACCTCGGAGCTTTGGCTCAAGCTGGTACTGCATGAGCTGCGGATGGTGCGCATTTCCTTGCAGCAGGATGATCTGCGGATGGCGATGAAATGTATAGCCCGGATCAAGCACATCCAGCGTTCGCTCACCGAGCAGTGGAGTGTGCTGGCCACCCTGACGCCCACGGAATACGCTCAGTTTCGGGGTGATTTGGGCGCCTCATCGGGGTTCCAGTCGTATCAGTACCGGGCGGTGGAATTCCTGCTTGGCAATAAGAACGCTGGGATGATCAAGGTGTTCCGAGCCGATCCGGCTGCGCAGGAATTGCTCAGCACGATCCTCGCCGAGACCAGCATTTATGACGAGTTCATGAGATTGCTGGCTCGGCGAGGTTTTGAGGTTCCCGTTGAGTTATTGGAGCGGGATGTCACCAAGGCGCATGTTTTCTCCGAGGAGTTGGTGGGGATTTACCGCGCCATCTACGAGAACACCGAAGCGCACTGGGACCTCTACGAAGCCTGTGAGGAACTGGTGGATTTGGAGGACAACTTCCAGCTCTGGCGCTTCCGACACATGAAAACAGTGCTGCGCACTATTGGTATGAAAACCGGCACAGGAGGCTCCAGTGGAGTGGGGTTCTTGCAGCGGGCCTTAGAGCTGACCTTCTTCCCGGAGCTCTTCGCGGTCCGTACCGAAATCGGCCAGTCCTCCTAACCGGCGCTAGATAGGCTAATTTATAACTGTGCTGATCTCCGACCGCGATATCCGAACCCAGATCGATACCGGGCGAATTGTCCTGGACCCCTTCGAGCCTTCTATGGTCCAACCATCGAGCGTGGATGTGCGGATCGACAAGCTTTTCCGGCTCTTCGACAATCATAAATATGCTCATATTGACCCCGCCGAGGAGCAGCCAGAGCTGACCCGGCTGGTTGAGGTGGCGGACGGCGAACCGTTCATTTTGCACCCTGGCGAGTTCGTTTTGGGCTCCACCTACGAGACGGTTACCTTGCCGGACGATGTTGCTGCCCGTTTGGAGGGCAAGTCCTCGCTGGGTCGCCTGGGCTTGCTGACCCACTCCACCGCAGGTTTCATTGACCCCGGTTTCTCCGGTCACGTCACCTTGGAGCTTTCCAATATGGCGACCCTGCCGATCAAGCTGTGGCCGGGGTCGAAGATCGGTCAGCTCTGCTTCTTCCAACTCTCTTCCCCGGCGGAGCACCCCTACGGCTCGGGCCAATACGGCAACCGCTACCAGGGCCAGCGCGGTCCGACGGCGTCGCGGAGCCACCTGAACTTTCATCGCACATCGATCTGATCCTCCTTATCTTTTCGCTCTCGTTCCTTCTCGTTCCTGCTTTTCGTTCGGTTCCTTCGGTTCGTTCTTTCCCTCCGTTTCCGTCCTTTTCCGTCCGCCGAGTGTGGAGATCTGCACGTTATAGAGCGGCTTTAAGGTGCAGATCTCCACACTCGGCGGCTTGGTTGCCACCCACGAGCTTGCAAAAGCGGGATGAGCTGACGCATTACCCCTTCGTAACCGGATTCCTTGATCATCACCCGGTTAATCCGGATCGATGCCCAGCCGGCTCGGGAGCTCCCGTTGTCCCGGCGAGCGTCCAGCGCCTGCTGCTCGGCACTGAGGTGATGGCCGCCGTCGTACTGCACAGCCACCCGATACGCCCTGAAAGCCAGATCGGGCCAGGCGATTTCCTGGCCCGATTCGTCAAGAATGGCGATATTTAGTTCGGGTTCGGGCAGGCCGATTCGCAGCGCCGCGAGCCGCAGATAGCTTTCCGGGGCGGAATCCGAACCGACTCGGATGAGCTCTAATGCCGCCCTGGCACGGCGAATGCCACGAGCTCCGGCATGATTTTTGACGACGGCGGTCAGCTCGGGAAGGCTGGCTAGGGCAAGTTTTGGCGGACCGAAAGGGCGTTGATGGCTGCACACGAGGGCGTCTCCGGCTGCCACCAACTCGTCCAGCTCGAGTAACCCGGCCAAATCCAACCAGGTTCTGCCGGGGCTGGTCAACGGAATCCCCGAGCATGCGGAGACCTCGTCCTCACCCAGCCGCAGTCGATGCCCCACCACCCCGAAACGCTCCGGAGCGGTGGATGAGTTGACGCGGGCCAGATGTACGCGTTGTTCGCTCTGCATCCTGGCCGGCAGTGGCAATCGCCATAGCCTGCCCGCGGTGCCCCAACAGGCCACAGCACCGGGAGTCATTCGGAGCAGGGGAGCCACGATTCGGTGAAATTCCTGCTCCACACCCCACGGAACCCGAATACCGCGGCTGGCAATCAGCAGGTCTCTACCTCGTTGCCGACCACGACCCAGTTCGACTTCCTTCGCTTCCGCCAGGGTGAAGGACCTGCCGTTCAAGCTCGATGGAAGTTTGGAGAGAGGTTTCATCCCTCAATAGTGGAAGATCGGAGAGCCCCGAAAGAAGTTTTCCACAGGCAGAATCACCCTGAGTAGGAAAAACCTTCGTCGAGTGTGGAGATCTGCATCTTAAAACCGCTCCATAAGGTGCAGATCTCCACACTCGGCGGTGGTGGTTCGGGGGCGGGAACGTGGGTTCGGGTGGGTTCGGGTGGGTTCGGGTGGGTTCGGGTGGGTTCGGGTGGGTTCGGGTGGTGGTCGGGCGAGGGGGCTTAGGCGCGGGCGGGGCTGCGCACCGGGATCAGCAACAGCAGCCCAGCCAGCAGCACGATAAAGATCCCGATAATGCCGAAGCGCTGGCTGCCGAACCATCCGATGAACGCCGCGAACAGCATCGGTGCAATAAAGGATGCCGCCCGCCCGGTGGTGGCGTACAGCCCATAGAGCTCGCCCTCGGCTCCCACAGGGGCCAACCGTCCCACGAAGGTCCGGGCAGAGGATTGGGCCGGGCCAACGAAGAGGCAGAGCAGCAGCCCGAAGATCCAGAACAGCGTCTTGCCGGAGCTGAAGAACAACACCACGGCCGAGACCAGTAAGCCGACGAGGGAGATCACGATCACCGTTTTCGGGCCAAGCTTGTCATCGAAATAACCCGCCGAGAAGGCACCAATCGCGGCCACCACATTGCCGGCGATGGCGAAAATCAGCACATCGCCCTTCGCGAAACCGAAGGTGCCTACCGCGATCACCGCACCGAAGGTGAAAATTGCAGCCAAGCCATCCCGGAAGACGGCGCTGGAAATTAGGAAGTACAAGGTGTGCCGCTCATCGCGCCAGAGCCGAGCGATGGTCTGGAAGAGCTTGCGATAAGAGGCCAGGAAACCGATTTTCGGCTCTTCCGAATCAGCCCGATTCTCCGGGATCACCAGCAGCACCGGAATTGAGAAGACCGCGATCCACGCAGCGGAGAACAAAGCCACCACCCGGTACTTGAGGTTCTCATCGGAGATGCCGAAGAAACCAACCTCGGGGGAGAGTAAGCCGTAGTACAGGATGAGCAGCGCAGCGATCCCGCCCAAATAGCCGGAGGCCCAGCCAATACCGCTAATCCGGCCGATCGATTTCGGCGTTGAGATCTGTACCAGCATGGCGTTGTAATTGACCGAGGCGAGCTCGGAAAAGACGTGCCCCACCGCAAGCAGCCCGCAGCCCAACAGCAAATAGGAAGGCTCCGGCAGCACAAAGAAGCAACTCGCGGTGAGCACCACCACAACGAGAGTGTTAATGCCCAGCCACAGTCGCCGTCGTCCGCTGTGATCGGTGCGCTGACCGGCCACCGGTGCCAGCAACGCGATCAGAATTCCGGCCACGCCCAGGCTCCAGCCCAGCACCTGCGAGGCGTGGTCCGCACCGCCAAAGATATCCGTGGTGAGGTAGAAGGCGGTGAAAATAAAGGTGGTCATCACCGCGTTAAAAGCGGCCGAACCCCAATCCCAGGAAGCCCAGGCAAGAATCTGACCGACGGTGCCCCGGTGTTTCTGCGGAAGCTGCTGCGCTAAAGTGACGTCGCTCATACCGTGAATGGTACCTGTGCCGGGCGGTCAGTGGGCTAGAGGCGGCATTGATAGACTTAGGTACTCCGACCGACAGAATCCTTCAGGTGGTGCCGATCGTGCTAGCTATCCTTGCCGTCCACTTTGTGGTGGCATTGGTAGCGCCGTTTTTCTTCCGCCTTTTGGGCCGCAACGGGTTCTACTTACTGGCCGCTGTACCCGCGGGATCCTTTATCTGGCTACTGTGCCAACACGATGCTGTTTTCGCCGGAAACACGCCCACCGAGACCCTGCCCTGGATCCCGGATTTCGGCGTGGAGCTCGCCTTCCGGATGGATGCCCTGAGCTGGGTGCTCTCACTGCTGGTGCTCGGCGTTGGCGCTCTTGTGTTGGCCTATTGCGCCCGCTATTTCAAGCCGGACGACGGCGCCTTCCGCGCTCACGGGGCCGGTTTCGGTGCGCAGCTACTCGCCTTCGCCGGGGTGATGTTCGGCCTGGTGGTGGCCGATAACCTGATCCTGCTCTTTATCTTCTGGGAACTCACCACCATCCTGTCCTATCTGCTGATTGGCTACTCCCGGACTCGGCTCGCCGCCCGGAGAGCCGCCCTGCAAGCCTTGATGGTCACCACCTTTGGCGGGCTGACCATGCTGCTCGGGCTGATCATGCTGGGCCAGAGCGCGGGCACATACCGGATTTCCCAGCTCCTGGAACACCCACCCGGCGGCACGGTAGTAGATATTGCGATCCTGCTGATCTTGGTGGGCGCGGTGAGTAAATCCGCCCTGGTTCCCTTTCATTTCTGGCTTCCCGGCGCAATGGCTGCACCCACTCCGGTCAGCGCCTACCTGCATGCGGCCGCGATGGTCAAGGCTGGCATTTACCTGATTGCGCGATTGGCGCCGAGCTTCTCCGAGACCCCCTTCTGGCAGCCGACGGTCCTGATTCTGGGTATCGCCACCATGCTGGTGGGTGGTTGGCGAGCCCTGCGCCAGCACGATCTCAAGCTCATCCTGGCCTACGGTACGGTCAGTCAACTCGGTTTCCTGACTGTCGTGGTCGGCCTGGGAACCCCGGCAGCCGCAATGGCAGGGCTGGCCATGCTGCTGGCGCACGGCTTGTTCAAGGCCACCCTGTTCTTGGTGGTTGGCATTATTGACCACCAAAGCGGTACCCGCGATATCCGTAAGCTCTCCGGGGTCTTTCGTTCCGCCCCTGCGCTCGGCGTGGTCGCGGTAATCGGCACGGCTTCGATGGCGGGCATCCCGTTCCTTGGCGGATTCGTGGCCAAGGAATCGGTCTTCGAAGCGCTGCTGGAATACGGCAATCCCTGGATCCTGTGCGCGGTGCTGCTCGGTTCCATGCTTACCTTCGCCTACAGCGCACGCTTCCTTTGGGGCGGCTTCGCGCCTAAGGCCAAGGGCATGGCCACCGCCTTCAAGAAGGTGCCCGCCGAGTTCTTGGCCGCCCCGGCGATCCTCGCTGCGCTCAGCGTGATCTACGGGCTTTGGCCCGCGCCGGTGCAAGCCTGGGCGGAGCCGTATAGCGAGCTTTTCCACGGCGAGGGGCATCCGCATCTGGCGGTTTTCTCCGGTTTCAACCCGGCGCTGGGCCTGAGCGCCCTGGCGATTGCGGTCGGCCTGCTGCTGTTCTGGGCTCGGGATCGGGTGGAACGGGCGCAGGACAGAATCTACCCGCTGATCGATGCCGAGAAGGGCTACCGAAATATCATCGGCGCGATCGATGACACCGCGATCTGGATCACCGGCCGCACGCAGCGAGGATCACTGTTCTTCTATCTGGCCGTCATCCTCTCCACCGCCGTGGTGGTCAATATTGTCGCCGTGCTGCTCAGCGGACGGCCGCTTCCGGCGCTGTATCTGATCGATCCGGGCTCGCCCGCCCAAGCTGTTGCAGCTCTGGTGATCGTGATCGGTGCCCTCGCCGCGGCCAGAGCCAATAAGCGCTTTCTCGCGGTGCTGATGGTCTCGGTCACCGGCTACGGCATTGCCCTGATTTTCGCCTTCCAGGGTGCCCCGGACCTGGCGCTCACCCAGATGCTGGTGGAGTCCATCATCCTGGTCGCCTTCGTACTGGCGATGCGCTCGCTGCCTCCCGAGCTGCGGGATCGGACCACCGGTTCGCACCGACTGCTGCGGATGTTGATCGGAGTAGCCTTCGGCGCCACCATGGTGGTGGTCGCGCTGGTCGCGCTGGGTTCCAGGGTGGACCTGCCGGTCTCCTTGGACTTCCCCGAACTGGCCTATGGCCAAGGCGGGGGCCTCAACATCGTCAATGTCACCCTGGTGGACCTACGTGCCTGGGATACCTTCGGCGAAATCTCGGTGTTGGCCATCGCCGCCACCGGGGTAGCCAGCCTGATCTTTGTGCATAACCGCGGCCGGGCACTGCCCCGGGCGGCCGGCGTCGAAAGTGGCAGTGTGGGCCGGAGCGCTCAGGACCCGGACGACGGCGCACGCGGAGTGGCCGCGCTCAAACTCGCCCGCCGCTTTGCTACTTCAAGCCGGGACGCCTGGCTGGTGGCCGGTCGCACCCTGGCCCCGGAACGCCGATCGATCATCTTTGAGGTGGTCACCCGGCTGATCTTCCACTCCATGGTGATCTTCTCCATCTATCTGCTGCTGGCCGGTCACAACTTTCCCGGCGGCGGGTTCGCCGGTGGTCTGATGGCCGGGCTGGCGCTCACTATCCGCTATCTGGCCGGTGGCCGGGTGGAACTGGCCGAGGCGACACCGATTAGCGCCGGGGCGCTGCTAGGTACCGGTCTAGGTGTCGCCGCGCTCTCCGGTGCGCTGCCGCTCTTTTTCGGTGGCGAGATTTTCCAGAGCGCTATCCTCGATTTCACCGTGCCGGTGCTGGGGCATATTAAGTTCGTCACCTCTACCTTCTTCGATATTGGCGTCTACCTGGTTGTGGTTGGGCTGGTGCTCGATGTGCTGCGCAGTCTGGGTGCCGAGATCGATGAGCGCGAAGAACTGGGAGCGGATGAGGATGAGGCGGTGAGGGCTGAATGAGCGTCAATCTGACCTTGTTGATCGTGATGGGGGTGCTCTACGCCGTCGGCATCTATCTGCTGCTGGAACGAAGCCTGACCCGGGTGCTGATGGGCCTCATGCTGCTGGCCAACGGCACCAATATCCTTTTGCTCACCACGGGTGGTTATTCGGGCTTGGCGCCGCTGTTCGGTAAGAATATTCCGGCCGGGGACTATAACGATCCCTTGCCGCAGGCGCTCATCCTGACCTCGATTGTGATTTCCTTCGCGGTTACCGCCTTCATGCTGGGCATCATCTACCGAACCTGGATCTTGGCCCGGCAGGACGAGGTTCAGGACGACCTTGAAGACCGCAGGGTGGCTAATCAGCCGAGTTTCGACGCCGAAGAGGATGTGGAGATTCCGCTGGAGACCACGGAATTCGCCCCCTCGACGGAGAACAAAGACCGGAACACCAAGCGAAATAAAGGAGGGAACAGGCAGTGAATCTGACCTCCTTGACCCCGCTCGCCGTCATTCTGCCGATCCTCGGGGCCGCCCTCACCTTCATGCTGATCCGGCATCCCAAAGCCCAGCAGGCGGTCAGCATTTCGCTACTCAGTCTGACTTTGCTGCTCGAAGTTTCGCTGCTGGCTCAGGTCTGGAACGGTGGCACGGTAGCGGTCCGGTTGGGCGATTGGCTGCCGCCCTTCGGGGTGGTGCTGGTGGTGGATCAGTTCTCCTCACTCATGCTGGTGGTTTCCTCGGCGGTCGGGCTCGCCGTGTTGATCTACGCAACCGGTCAGGGCGCCGCGGATGGTGATGCTGAAGGTCCGGTGTCGATCTTCCACCCGACCTACTTGATCCTGATGGCAGGGGTTTCCAACGCCTTCCTCTCCGGGGATTTGTTCAATCTTTATGTGGGCTTCGAGATCCTGCTCACCGCCTCCTATGTGTTGATGACCTTGGGTGGTACCGGGCCACGGGTGCGGGCAGGGGTGACCTATGTTGTGGTCAGTGTGGTCTCCTCGCTCTTGTTCCTGATTGCAATAGCGATGATCTATGGGGCCACCGGCACTATTAATATGGCGGATCTGGCGGTCAAGCTGGCCCATCTGGACCCAGGTACTCAGACCCTGCTGCACCTCATGCTGTTGGTTGCCTTCGGGATCAAGGCCGCCGTCTTCCCGCTCTCCTTCTGGCTCCCCGACTCCTATCCCACCGCCCCCGCACCGGTCACCGCGGTGTTTGCCGGACTGCTCACCAAGGTGGGCATCTATGCCATGGTGCGCACCGAAACCCTGCTCTTCCCCGACGAAGGGTTGAATGACCTGCTCATGGTGGTGGCCTTGCTGACCATGGTGGTCGGGATCTTGGGTGCGCTGGCGCAGACGGATATTAAGAGGCTGCTCTCTTTTACCCTGGTGAGTCATATTGGTTATCTGGTGTTCGGGCTAGCGCTCTCTTCCAAAATTGGGCTGGGCGCCACCGTGTATTACGTGATTCACCACATCACCGTGCAGACCAGCCTGTTCCTGGTCACCGGACTGATTGAGCGCCGTGGTGGAAGCACCTCGATCGACAGGCTGGGTGGTCTGGCGAAACTCTCGCCGCTGCTGGCTTTCCTGTTCTTCATTCCGGCGATGAACCTGGCGGGCATCCCGCCCTTCTCCGGTTTCTTAGGCAAGGTGGGCTTGCTGCAGGCGGGCGTGAACCTCGGCACTCCGCTTGCCTGGGTGCTGGTGGCCGGGGGCGTCGCGGTGAGCCTGCTGACTCTGCTGGCCGTTGCTCGGGTCTGGAATCGGGCGTTCTGGCGCAGCCCCGAGGATGCGGAGTCTCCCGATCCGGCGTTGCTGGCCGATGAGCCCGCACCGACTTCCGTGGGTGTTTCCCGGGGTGCTTCAGCGGCTGCTTCCGTGAGGGTCAAGACCGCGCTGCCGCGGATGATGGTGGGGGCGACCATGGGGCTGGTTGGCTTGGGTGTTTCACTCACCATTTTTGCCGGTCCACTCGTGCAATTGGCCGACGGCGCAGCTCAGGAAATGCTCGACCGAACGCCTTATGTGCATGCCGTGTTGGGTGACGCCGGGGTGGCTGCACTGAACAACGGTGCGGGGGCGAAGCCATGAGCCGGAAGAAAATCTCGCTCAAACAGGAATTGCCACTGCTTGTCTGGCTGGTGCTGGTGTGGGCTGCGCTCTGGCGGGATTTCAGCCCGGGGAACTTGATCTTCGGGGCAATTATTGCCCTGGTGGTGGCCAGATTGTTCTACCTGCCCCCGGTGGAATTGAGTGGACGTTTCAATCCGCTGTACTTCCTGGCCTATGCAGGGATCTTCTTGTGGCGGGTGCTGTTGGCCAGCGCCCAGGTGGCCTATTTTGCAGTTTGGCGGGGTCCGCGAGTGATCAACGCCGTGGTCGCGGTGCCGCTACGCAGCCACTCGGATCTGATGGTCACGGCCACCGGGCATGTGGTCTCGCTGATTCCTGGCTCCCTCGTTGTGGAAGTGGATCGCTCCACCTCCACGCTCTACCTACACGCCCTCAACGTGACCACGCCGGAGCAGGTGGATCAGGTACGTCAGGAGGTTCGGGCAGCCGAGGCTTGGCTGATCAGGGTGATGGGCAGTAAGGACGAGTTGCTTGCCCTGCGGGCCGAGGGGAGAACAGCATGACGATCTTCGGTTTGCCGCTGATGACCTTCGTACTCATCGTGGTCGGGGTGGTTCTCAGCCTGGCTGCTTTGGGCGCTATCTATCGGATCGCCGTCGGGCCGTCCTTGCTGGATCGGGTGCTGGCCGCGGATGTGCTGCTGGCGATCTTCTCCGCCGCGCTGGCCACAGATATGGCGGTGAATCGGAACTTAAATAATCTGCCGCTCTTGGTGGCCCTGACCGTGATCGGTTTTATCGGTTCGGTCACGGTTGCCCGCTATGTCTCGGATCGGAGGAAGAGTTGAGCTTCAACGACCTGCTGGATGTACTGTCCGCGATCTGCATTATCGCCGGAGCTCTGCTCTCCCTGGCGGCGGCTATCGGCCTGCTGCGCTTTCCGGACTTAATGAGCCGGATGCACGCTGCCACTAAGCCGCAGGTGCTGGGGCTTTTCCTTTTGCTACTGGCCGCGGCGCTACAGATGCGTCGCTGGGAGGTGCTGCCGATCTTGCTGATCGCCTGGGTCTTCCAACTGCTAACCGTGCCGGTCTCCGCCCATATGGTGGGTCGGGCGGGCTATCGGACCAAGCACTTACATCGGGAAACTCTGAGTCAAGACGATCTGGATGAGGTAGTGGAGACTGCTGCCCATAAGGAACACGGCGATTTTCCGGAGTGAAGTAGGCTGAGCTTATGAGTCTGCTCTTCAAACTTCTTGCCGCTGGGATCAGCTTCGGCGCGGGATTCGCCGCGAACAAGCTGGTGGATACCGTCTGGACCAAGACCACGGGCAACGCCCCTCCTAAGGACGGCGAAAATCTGGAGCACAGCCTGCGTTCGGCGCTGACCTTCGCCATCGTCTCGGCCACGGTTGCCGCGATTATTCAGACCCTTACCGGTCGGGGCGCTCAGCGCGCGATTGCCCGCTTCAATAAGTCGCGGGATCTGACCTAAGCCCCAAAACCTTCCGCCGAGTGTGGAGATCTGCACCTTAAGAGCGGTTCATAACGTGCAGATCTCCACACTCGCGCGTGTTAAGTGCTGCGGTGGCGGTGTAAACTGACAGCGCAAGTAACGACAGGGGAGCGCCGCCGTAAGGTGGGCGCTGAGAGTGCGGACCACCGCAGACCCTCGAACCTGATCCGGTTAGTACCGGCGAAGGGAGTCGAGCGCTCTTCGGCGTGAAAAACCGCCGCCCCTCCTGAAAAGGAGGAAGCCATGACCAGTTCTATTTCAAGTAAGCCCCGCTATACCTGGCGTGTGGTGGACATCGTGGTGGCCGCAGTAGTTGCGGTAGCCGGCGGGGTGATCTTCTGGGCCTGGTCGGCCCTCGCCTCGGGAATCAGTGTATTGTCCGCGGGCTACCCACCGCTCAGCGCGCTCTGGTCCGGCGGTTGGTTTATCCCCGCCGTGCTCGGCGGATTGCTGATCCGCAAACCCGGTGCCGCCCTGTTCTGCGAAACCGTTGCCGCTGCAGGCGAGCTTATTGCGGGTTCCCAATATGGCGGAACCGTGCTGCTCTCCGGCCTCATCCAGGGCCTAGGCGCGGAACTGGTCTTTGCCGCCTTCCGCTACCGCTCCTGGCGCTTGCCCGCCGCGCTGCTCGCGGGCGCGGCCACCGGACTGTTCTGTGGAATCAACGATTGCTTCCTGCCCTGGAGCTGGAACATCGAGTACACCGGCGACTTCAAGGCCATCTACATCGTTTTCTGCATGATCTCTGGTGCGGTAATTGCGGGACTGCTCTCTTGGCTGGCCACTCGTGGCTTGGCCAGGACCGGGGCGCTTTCCAGCTTGGCGTCGCGGAATGCGGCAAAGGAACCGATCCTCTAATCGTGGCAGCGAGCAATTCGATCAGCTCAGGGCCGGCCCGGATCGATGCGGTGGACTGGTCCTTCAGTCACGCCGATCGATCCAGGCCGGTGTTCTCGGAGCTGAGCCTCAGCATTACTCCGGGGGAGCGGGTGCTTTTACTTGGCCCCTCCGGATCGGGTAAATCTACGCTGCTGCACGCTCTGGCCGGGGTACTGGGCGACGATGAGGCAAACGAAAGTGGCAGCCTGCTGATCGACGGAGCCGCGCCCCGGCACAGCAGAGGCCGAGCCGGGCTGATGCAACAGGACCCGGAAACCCAGGTGATTCTGCCCAGGGTGGGCGATGATGTGGCTTTTGGTGCGGAGAACCTGATGGTGCCACGGGAGGAGATCTGGCGTCGGGTTGGCGCTTCGCTGGAAGCTGTCGGGTTGCGGGTTCCGCTCGATCATCCCAGCAGCGAGCTCTCCGGCGGGCAGAAGCAAAGGCTGGCGCTGGCTGGAATTCTGGCGATGCACCCCGGGGTGATTCTGCTTGACGAGCCGACCGCTAACCTCGATCCGGAGGGTGTTCTGGAGGTCCGGGACGCTGTTATCGCCGCAATAGCGGACCGTTCTGCCACTTTGGTAGTGGTGGAGCACCGGGTAGAAATCTGGCAGCACCATGTTGATCGAATTTTAGTGCTCGACGGAGAAGGGCAGCTGATCGCGGACGGTCCCCCTGCGCAGCTACTCACCGAGCAGGGCAGAGCCCTCGCGGCCTTGGGTATCTGGGTGCCGGGGCAGGAACCACAGCCCGGGCCATTTTCGATGCCGAAGGACGGGGAGAAGCTGCTCGGCGTTGCCTCACTCGCGGTGGGCAGATCCGCTCGGGTGGCAGCCTCCGGAGTAGAACTGGAACTATTCTCCGGTAGCGCGCTGGCCATCACCGGACGGAACGGCAGTGGCAAATCGACACTTGCCCTAACCCTGGGCGGGTTACTGCGGCCCCTGGCCGGGAGCTTAGAAGCAGCCCGGGCACTTGCCCAGGGCTTGGCTGGGCAACCTCGAAACTGGAAGGCCAAGGACCTGGTCAGCCGGATTGGCAGCGTGTTCCAAGAACCGGAGCATCAGTTTGTCACCGGCAGTGTCAGGGACGAACTTGGCTTCGGCTTGCGGCACCAGGGCAAGCGGCTCTCCGAGCAGCAGATCAGCTCCCGAGTGGATGAGTTACTGGAAGCCCTGGATTTGCTGGAACTCGCGGAGGCCAATCCCTTCACGCTCTCCGGTGGCCAGAAACGCAGGCTCTCGGTAGCCACGGTGATGGCGGCCCGGCCGCAGCTATTGATTTTGGATGAGCCGACCTTCGGGCAGGATGCGCTGACCTGGCTTGCCCTGATCGAGCTACTAAGGTCAGCACTCGCTGCTGGAAGTGCCGTGGTCGCGGTGACGCATGATGAGCACTTCGTTGATGCTCTGGGTGGCTCACGGCTACACCTGGGCAGCCTTGAAGCGAAAGACGGTGCCCGATGATGAGTCGGTCCCAGCTACTCACCAGGGCTAATCCACTCAGCAAACTGACCGCCGTCGGAGTTCTGACGCTGGCGTTGGCGCTTTCGGTGGACTGGGTCTCCGGTACCGTGGTGCTGCTCTGCCTACTGCTGGTTTTCCCGCTGAGCGGGGTGCCTTTGCGGACTCTGTTGCGCAGGGTCTGGCCGCTTGTCTTTGCGCTCTTGCTGGCGGCGTGGGGGACCTCATTGGCTTCGGCGGATTCGGGCAGGACCCTGCTGGATTGGGGTTATGTCACGATAAGCGAAGGCTCGCTGGCCACCGGGGTTGCGATCGGCGTTCGTGGTTTCGCGATTGCGTTACCGGCCGCCATGTTGGTGCTGACCACCGACCCGAGCGACCTGGCCACCGCGTTGGCGCAGAAATGGCACTTGCCAGCCCGCTTTGTGATGGGCACGCTGGCCGCGATGCGGTTGACGGGCGTGATGGCCGAGGAATGGCAGACCCTCAGTATGGCCAGAAGAGCGCGTGGCGTGGGTGCTTCCGGTTCTGTGCTCAGCCGAATCAGGGCCAATCTCGGTCAGGCGATGGCTTTGCTGATCCAATCGGTACGTCGAGCCACCCGGCTGGCCACCACAATGGAGGCGCGGGGCTTCGGTAGCAATCAGCGCACCTGGGCGCGGGAGAGCGCTTTTTCGGCTCGCGACGTCGGCATTATCGCCTTCGGTGTGCTGGTCGCGGCAGCGGCGGTAACCGTCTCGATGGCGCTGGGTGCCTGGAATGTGGTTTGGTCGCGCTGAGCTTGACCTCCCGAGATTTATCGCATGTGGCGACTATTGAGCGGGCGACATGCCTGATTTTACGAAATGTTAGCCAGCAGTATGCTTTTTATGATATTTTCTTCCTGTGACTACCGATATTCAGGAAACCGCAGAAACCGTGGCGCAGATCCTCCGGGACGCCCGCATTGAGATGGGCTGGACGCAGGGCCAGCTGGCAACCGAGCTGGGCACCAGCCAGAGTGCGGTGGCGCGAATGGAGCAGGGTAAGCAAAACCTCAGCTTGCGGATGATCCAGCGTTTGGAGACCATCTTTGGCCGCAGCATCGTCAATGTTGGCAGCTCAAGTTCAACCAAGATGACCCATTTGCGGGTCACCGGTGGTCATCAACTCTCCGGAGTGGTGGACGTTAATTCTTCCAAAAATGCGGGGGTGGCACTGCTCTGTGCCTCGCTGTTGAACCACGGCACCACGACCCTGCGGCGACTGGCTCGAATCGAGGAAGTGAACCGGATTGTCGAGGTGTTAACCTCGATTGGCGTCGAGTGCACCTGGCTGAACGCCAATGATCTGCAGATCCGGCGGCCAGCGGTGCTGGACCTGGAATCGATGGATGTGGAAGCAGCCCGCCGTACTCGCAGCGTGATTATGCTGCTCGGCCCGCTGCTGGACCAGGAAGAGCTGTACCGGCTGCCCTATGCGGGCGGCTGTGACCTGGGCACCCGCACGGTGGAGCCGCATATGCAGGCGTTACGGCAATTCGGTCTCTCGGTGGAGGCGCACAACGGGTTCTACGCGGTGCAGGCACCCGCCGCCGATCTTCAGGACCGCACCTTCGTGCTCACCGAGCGTGGCGATACGGTGACCGAGAACGCGATTATGGCGGCCGCTCACCGTGAAGGTGCCACCGTGATCCGCAACGCCAGCCCTAACTACATGGTGCAGGATCTGTGCTTTTATCTTCAGGGCTTGGGTGTTTCGGTGGAGGGCATTGGTTCCACCACCTTGACCATCCGCGGCAAGTCCCGGATCGATACCGATATCGAGTACGCACCCTCCGAGGACCCGATTGAGGCGATGAGCCTGATCACCGCTGGTATTGTCACCGAATCCGAGGTGACGATTCGCCGGGTGCCCATCGAGTTCATGGAGATTGAACTTTCCGTGCTGGAACAGATGGGCTTCCAATACCGGGCCTCGGAGGAATACACCGCCCGGAACGGGCACACCCGGCTGGTGGATATCACCACGCTGCCCTCCAAGCTCAAGGCCGCTCCGGACAAGATTCACCCGATGCCCTTCCCAGGGCTGAACATCGACAATCTACCCTTCTTCGCGGTGATTGCCTCCTGCGCCGAAGGCAGCACGCTGATCCACGACTGGGTCTACGAAAATCGGGCGATCTACCTGACCGAATTGAACCGTTTAGGTGCTCGGGTGAGGCTGCTCGATCCGCACCGGATCGACGTCGAAGGCCCCACCCGCTGGCGTGCCGCAGAGGTGGGCTGCCCACCGGCGCTGCGCCCGGCTGCCTGCATCCTGCTGGCCATGCTGGCCGCCCGCGGCACCTCCGAACTGCGCAATATCTACGTCATCGAGCGTGGCTACGAAGACCTGGCCGAGCGCTTGAACACCCTGGGTGCGGAGATCGAATACTTCCAGGACTAGGGACTAGCGGCTAGAGTCCCCGCAACGCCTGCTCCAAATCCCCGCGCAGGTCCGTCAGATCTTCCAGCCCCACCGAAAGCCGCACCACGCCGTCGGACAGTCCAATGGCAGCCCGGCCCTCCGGGCCCATCGCCCGGTGTGTGGTGGTGGCCGGATGGGTGATCAGGGACTTCGAGTCTCCGAGGTTATTGGAAATATCGATCACCTTGAGGGCATTCAAAAGCGCGAAGGCCTCGGCTTTCCCGCCCGCCAGGGCAAAGGTCAGCACGGTGCCGCCGGCCTTCATCTGCGTGGCGGCCAGCTCGTGCTGCGGGTGCGAGGGCAGCAGTGGATACTTGACCCATTCCACCTGGGGTTGCTGCTCCAGGAACTCTGCCAGCGCCAGCGCGGAGGCCGAGGAATGATTCACCCGCAAGGCGAGAGTCTCCAGCCCCTTGGTGAGCACCCAGGCGTTGAAGGAGGAGAGCGCCGGGCCGGTATGTCGCATCAGCTGCTTGACCGGCCCGTCAATGAACTCCTTGCTGCCCAGGATGGCTCCGCCCATTACCCGGCCCTGGCCGTCAATGTGCTTAGTCCCGGAATAGACCACCACATCGGCTCCCAGCTCGATGCAGCTTTGCAGCAGTGGGGTAGCGAAGACATTGTCCGCCACCACTTTGGCTCCGGCCGCATGGGCCAGTTCGCAGACCGCGCGAATATCGACGATCTCCTGCATGGGGTTCGACGGCGATTCGAAGAATACCGCCTGAGTTGGTACCGAGAGCGCTTCCTTCCATTGCTCCAGATCGGGGCCATCAACGAAAACAGTCTCAACACCCCAACGCGGCAAAATCTCGTTCAGGATTACAAAGCAGGAGCCGAAAAGCGATCGGGAGGCCACCACCCGATCCCCGGCGGCCAGCAGCGCGCCCAAGGCGACAAACACCGCGGACATGCCGGACGCCGTCGCAAAGCATGCCTCGGTTCCCTCTAGTAGCCGTAGCCGCTCCTGGAAGGTGGCCACCGTCGGATTGCCATAGCGGGAGTAGACAAAGCGTTCGTCCTCACCGGTGAAGGCGCGCTCGGCGGCTTCCGCGGAATCGTAGACGAAGCCGGAGTTGACGAAGATCGCCTCCGAGGTTTCGAAGAAGCCGGTGCGGTCCAAGCCGCCACGTACCGCTTGGGTATCGGCCGCCCATTCGGTGGCCAGCGGATTGAAGCTCATGCGCCCTTCTTCCAGGGCAGCTTGCGGTTTTTCCAGCCGTTGACGATGCGGTCCCCATAGGAATCGGGAACGCCTTCGAAGCCTTCAAGCACATTGAAAGAGGTGAAACCGGCCTCCGTCGCCGCCTCTGCGGCCCCTATCGAGCGGGCACCAGAGCGGCAGAGGAAAACCAGCTCGGCCTCCGCCGGAACCACGGCCTTCAACTCATCCAGGAAAGCGGAATTCCAAACATTCCCGGCCAGGTTCCACTGCACAAAGCGCGGCTCGGCGGGGATCGAAGAGGTATCCGGGACGCCGACCAACTGCCATTCGGCTTCGGTGCGGACGTCAACCAGCACGGCGCCGTCCGAGACTTTTTGCCAGGCTTCCTGGGGAGTCAGATCGCCAGCGTAGCTCATTTTCCGGCCTCTGTTTCCGCAGCATTGAAACCGGGCAGCACCACGGCTTGCGCGGCGATCACCTCGCCGCCGTTGGAGGTCACCGAAGGGCTGCCGTAAAGCAGATAGCCTTCGGCAATCGCATCGCTGACCCGCTGACAGAAAGCGTGATCATCCGGGCCGGTCAGCAGCCGGTAGGTCAAGGGGGCGTCAGTCATGGGGTTCTCCTTTTGCCTGAGGGAGCAAGGAGGAATCGTTCCACGCTTGCAACCCGTTCACGTTGCCGAGTATTCACCTGAGGCACCCCACCGGAATCGAGGGTTGCCGGCCAGCAAGTCAGGGCAGTGCACCGGGCTGGGCCACGGTGCGCGCTGGCGCTCGTTACTCGAGAGCAAAACTAACACACCAGGGGCATTGTTATGGAGTTGAATGAGGCTTTATTGCGCAGCCGGGCCCGTGCGGGTTCCCGTGCAGATTTACGACGACGGCTCGGTAAAGTCCGTGGGGTCGGTCGGCTTGGTCAGGACTACTTCCGCCGCCTCGGGCTGGTCCTGGTGCTCGCCTTCGCCCAGCTGGTTCGGGCTGGGCGGCTCCTCGCCAAGTTGTTCCCGATAGAGCGCAGCGTAGCGCCCGTCGGTAGCCAGTAGCTCACGGTGGGTGCCGCGTTCGACGATCTTGCCCTGCTCCACCACGAAGATCACATCTGCGGCCAGCACGGTGGAGAGGCGGTGTGCTATCGCTACCGTGGTGCGCCCGCGAGACGCATTTTCTAAGGCTGCTTGCACCACCCGCTCGGAGATTGAGTCCAGGGCGCTCGTCGCTTCATCCAAAACCAGCACGGCAGGGTCCTTCAGCAGCACGCGGGCAATCGCTATCCGCTGCTTCTCCCCGCCGGAAAGTCGGTAACCGCGTTCACCCACCAGGGTCTCAAAGCCTTCCGGGAAGCTCATGATGGTTTGGTAGATATTGGCCTGGCGGGTGGCCTGTTCAAGCTCCTCTTGGCTTGCCCCGGGCTTGGCGTAGCGCAAATTGTCCGCAATCGTGGCGTGGAAAAGATAGGTTTCCTGGCTGACGATGCCGATATTGGCGACGAGCGATTCCTGCAGCAACTCGCGGACCTCAACACCGGCGAACTTGATCCGCCCGGAACTCGCTTCATAGAGGCGGGGGATTAGATAGGAAATGGTGGTCTTGCCCGCCCCAGAAGAGCCGACAAAGGCCGCGAACTGCCCGGCCTCAATCTCGAAGGAGATCTGATCGAGGGTGGGGCGCTCGCCGGGCTTGGCATCCGGATAGGAGAAGCTGACATCTTCGAAGCCGATCTGGCCCAGCTTGCTGCGATCCTTGAGCGGCCCCGCTTCCGCGGTGTCCTCAATGGCCGGTGTGAGGTCCAGATACTCGAAGATGCGGGCGAAAAGCGCCCCAGAGGTTTGCAGATCCAGTGCCACTCGCATCAAGCTCATCAAGGGAAACAACAACCTGGCCTGCACGGTGGTGAAGGCAACGATGGTTCCCGCCGTGATCGCTTGTGCGCCGTTATCCACCAGCAGGCCGGCCACGAAATAGACGATGGCCGGGATGGAGGAGAGGAAGATCGTGACGACGGCGAAGAACCACTGGCCGCTCATCGACTGGCTCACCTGCAGCCGAATCTGATTCTTGTTCTCCGCCGAGTAACGCTCCACCTCGGCGCTCTGCATATTGAAGCTCTTGGCCAGCAGAATCCCGGAAACACTCAGCGTCTCCTGGGTGATTGCGGACATCTCGGAGAGCGATTCCTGGGTTTTAGTGGCGATCCGAGCCCGGACCTTACCTACCCTGCGTTGCGCGATCACCAGGATGGGCATCAGTAGCACTGCCACTACGGTCAATTGCCAATTCAGCAGCAACATGGCCACGAAGGCCGCGATCACGGTAACGGTGTTCCCCAACACGGAGGAAATCGTATTGGTCAGCACGCTGGCAACGCCGCCGACGTCGTTCTGCAGCCTGGACTGGATCACTCCGGTTTTGGTTCGGGTGAAGAAGCTCAAATCCATGGCCTGCAGATGGCCGAAGAGCCGCACCCTGAGCGCACCCATCACCTTATTGCCCACCGAGGAGGTGAGATAGGTTTGCCAGACGCTCAGCAGAGCAGAACTGATGTAAACCAAGATCATCAGTGCGACGATGCTGCTCAGGGCACCCAGATCCGGCTTTCCGGAGCGTGGGAAGAGGCCGTCGTCGAAAGCCCGCTGGGTTAGCAGCGGGGGAATGACCGACAGCGCCGCACCAATTAGCACCAAAACGCAGGTCAGGACGAGTGCCCGGCGATAGGGGGCGAAGAGCCCATAGACCCGGCGAAAGAGGTGCTGAATCTTGGGCGCCTGCGCAATGATCGCGCGCTGAACGTCCTCATCGCCGCCGAGTCGGCCCCTGGCCCCCATGGTCCGCATTGCACTCATCGTTGGTTCACTCCGTGTCGGCCAGAATGGCGGAAAGCTCGGCGCTTAGTTCGGTTCTATCCTGTGTGCTGCCGATCTCCTGACCGTCGATCCGATTGATCGGGGCCAGCAGTCGGACGCTGGAAATCAACCAAGCAGCATCTGCCTCGAAGAGGTCTTGCGGCACTAACGGGCCGTAACCCAGTTCCCAGCCAGCCTGCTGAGCTGCCGCGAAAAGCGCTCCCTGAGTGGTGCCCGGCAGAATCCCGGCATCGAGTTGGGGGGTGACGAGCCGTTTCTTCTCCCCCTCGCGCCTGGCGATCAAAACGGAAGAAGTTGGACCTTCCAGAACGCGGCCATCGGAACTGGTGAAGATTACGTCGTCGGCGCCTTGTTGGTGTGCGTAGCGCAGTGCGGCCATATTGACTGCGTAGGACAAGGTCTTAGCGCCCAGAAGTAACCAGGGCGCGCGCTGAGCCAGATCGGAATCGTAGCCGCGGTCTAGGAGCAGCACATCTAGTCCGCTTTCCCGTTGCTGTTTGCCCAGCGCGGGAGGAGCGAAGATCTGGACCCAGGCGGTGGGGTTCGGCCGCCCTTCAATGCCGCGAGTGACCAAGAGTTTCACCACGGCATCGGGCTGTCCGAACGCGGTTATTGCGGTGTCGACAGCGGCTAACCATTGCTGTTGGCTAGGAATCTGTAATTCCAGCAGCTGGGCCGAGGAGGCTAGCCGATTTAGATGAGCCTGGATCTTTTTCGGTTTCCCCTCGACCACCAACAGGGACTCAAAAATACCGTCCCCTCTCGTCGCACCCAGGTCGGTGGCGAAGAGCTGAGGCAGCTTGGCATCCGCAATCCTGCCGGCAGGATAATCCGGATCGATGAAAACAAGCACAGTCATGGCTTCAGCGTACTATCGCTCGGGGCTGCTTCGGAGCGTAAACCGGCGATCAGGAAATCCGCCACCGACCGCGCCTGGCTTTGAACTTGATCGGGAGCGAGCGACTCCGCCCCGAAGAGCTTAGTGCTGAGAGCCGGGGTGCTGTAGAGCGAGGCGCCCCCGGCCGTGATGAGGTAGAACAGCGTCTCCAGCGGAACCTCTCGAAGCTCGCCCGCGGCCACGGCCTGCGCATAGATTGGCTGCATCCGGGCGAACATCGGTTGGCCAAAGTGTTCCAATAAATAGTCCAGTCGCTCGGAGTGCTGGCTTCCCTCCGCGTTGACCAGAGCCAGCAACTCGGGCATCCGTGCGGACTGCAGCACAAAAGCCTCGATGAAACGGTGCAGCGCGGCAGTCGGTCCGGACTCCTCGGCAGTCCGTGTGGCCTCGCCGGTGCCGGTGTTTTCGGTGGCTGAGTCCTCGGTGGCCTGCGTCAGGCTCTGCTGCATTCTGCCGAAACCCCAATCCACCGCAGCCCGCCAGAGGGCCTCTTTCGATCCGAACTGCTGGGTGAGCAGATTATGGCTTACCCCTAGTTCTCGATTGAGGCTGCGAAGGGAGGTGCCGTGGTAGCCCAAACGAGCGAAGGCTGAAAGCGCTGCGCTGAGCAGCTCCGCTTCCTGAATTACCGGCTTGCCGCCTCGGGGTCGCCCGGGGCTGCGGCGTGCACAATTCGACTGTGGGGGCTTCATAGGCTGACTTCTGAGCTGATTTCTGAGCGCAGCGAGCTAGCCAGCAAAACGCATAATGGACAGGAAAGCGGCCAACACCAGCAACACGATATTGACCGCAATGCTCTTCGTCTCGTGGTGTCGAACGTGGGCGATGATGGCACCGATCTGAATGATCACGGTTCCGACGGCGGCCAGCGGGGTCAGGATCGGAGCGATTCCGGTGAGTTGCGGAAGGATCAGGCCGATGGCTGCCAGCACTTCCGAGGTGCCAATGAACTTCAGTGTTCCCGCGGAAAAGTCCTTGGCCCAGCCGAATCCGTCCCGGGCTTCCAGAACCGGTTTCGGGGTACTGAGCTTCATTATCCCGGCAGCTAGATAGGCGAGGGCGAGGAAACCCGCAATAACCCACAGCACAATGTTCATCTGGTTCTCCAATTTCCACGGGCCAACTATTATGGACGACTGTCAATTATTGGAGAAAACTCTTCGGAACTGCGAAGTATTCCCGAGGATCCCGAGCATCACGGGTCCGCGATAGCCCAATGACTTCGGGATACCCTACTGTCCGGTCATTGAGCTATCGGGATGCTACTGGGCTATCCCGAACGCGCTGGGCTGAACGCTTGGCACGAGTGCCCGAACTGCCCGAACTATCCGAGCTAGCCGGGGAACTCCAGGCCCAGGGCATTGAGCACCCCGAAAGCCTTGGCACGTACTTCATCCCATTCGGCGGCTGGGTCTGAATCGGCGGTAATTGCGCCTCCGACGCCGAGACTCGCCTGGCCGCCGTTGAGCACCAAGGTGCGGATCACCACCGAAAGATCACAGCCGCCGTCGCGAGAAAAGTACCCAATCGCTCCGGAATAGACGCCACGCGGTCGGCCCTCCAGTTCGTCCAGGATTTCCATCGTGCTGATCTTCGGGGCTCCGGTCATCGAACCTGCGGGGAAGGCGACAGCCACGGCCTCCGCTCGTGAGGCACCGGGCATCAGCTGAGCCTCGATGGTGCTCACCATCTGGTGCACGGTGGCGTAGCTCTCAATGGCGCACAACCTGCTCACTTGCAGTGATGCGGGCACCGAAAAGTGCGAGAGATCATTGCGCATTAAGTCCACGATCATCACGTTCTCGGCGCGATCCTTGGCCGAGCTGGCCAGCTCTTCGCGTAACCGGGCGTCCTGCACCGGATCCGGATCGCGGCGGCGAGTGCCCTTGATGGGCTCAGCCTTGAGCTCGCCTTCGGGGCCAATGCTCAGGAAGCGCTCTGGGGAGGTGCTGAGCACCGAGAGCTCATCGAACCGCAGGAAAGACGCGAAGGGAGCCGGATTGGTGCTGCGGAGCGAAGAGTAAACGGCCAGCGGATCGGCATCCAGCTCGAAGTCGATCGCTGTGGTCAGGCAGACCTCATAACTGTTTCCCTTGGTGATTTCGGCTTGGGCACTGGCTATTTTCCTCTGATAAGCCGCCGCATCGTCGCGTAGCTTGAGTGGCCCGGCCACAATCGGGCTGGCCGAGCCCGGCGGATTTCCACTCGCTGGAAGATTTAGACCGGCCGTTGGTCCGGGAGCCGAAGCCTGCAGGACGGCCTCGCGAACCTGCTCGGCCCACTGCTCTGCATCTCGGTCCAGGCTCAGGGCCCAGAGTAGGTGTTCCTGATGATCAACGACGACGGCCCGGCCGGCGAATAGAAGGGACGCATCCGGGGTGGCAGCGCGGAGGTCGGCGCCGCCGGTCTCCCGTTTGAGCTCGTACCCCAGGTAGCCTACCCAGCCGAGGTTAAAACCAGCGCTCGCGGATTCCGCCGGATTGTTCTGCGGCCATTGCCGGTCGAGCCACTGGAAGAACGGCCCGGGAACTCGGACCTGCACCCCACGGAAGCTTTGCCGGGTGACGCCATCCGCATGCCAGGCATACTGACCCGAAGCGCCGCCGTCGTCCGCTAAAAGGGAATAGCGATTGCGCCCCGAGGCTGCCGAAGCGTCCGAGCTGTCCAGCCAGACAGCGCGTGGCGCTGCACCGAAGAGAGTGCTGAACAGGCCAAGGGTGTCGCCTTGGAACGGCAGGGTCGTGGTGTTCACGCTGCGCTCTCGTTCCCGCAACCGCTCGGGGGCGAGTAGCCCGGACAGGGTGGGTAACGCGGTGAGAGCGAGCAGTACATCTGCGGGTTCCACCGGAGAGTCGACCAGAATATCGGCGCTTTCGGCGGGTTGGTGTTGGGCGAGTAGCTCGGCCTCCTGAGCCGCCCAGAGGTCCCAGAAGGGAGCGTAGGTCTCGCCGTCGCGACTCAGTGCGCGTCCCTTGCGGAGTTCCTCCGGCGCTTCAACCCAGATCACCACGTCCAGCTTGTCCCGGGCCCAGGCGTGGGCGGCGCCGACTCCTTCGATAATGACAATCGGGGCAGCCGCCGTCCTGCGGGTTTCGCCGTCGAAATGAGCCGCCCAATCCCAGCTGACCCACTGCGCATCCAAGCCCTGGTCCAGCGGAGTGAGCACGGTTTGCAAATAACGATCCACCCCGGCGGCCAAACCATTCCAGCCCGGATAGACGTCCTCCAGGTGGAAGAGTGATACCTCGCGATGTTGCCGAAGCAGTGAGGCGAGCTCCAGCGCCAAGGAAGTTTTCCCAGCCCCGGAACGACCGTCGACGGCGATCAGCACCGGCCGCGGCCCGGACCGTTCGGCGGTGGCTTGTTGGCGGAACTCAGACATTTCCGGGCACCGGGGTGTTGGCTTGTTCGAGGATTCCGGGAAGGGCGGCTTGAATCAGCTCAAAGGTCTCTTCGAAGTCTTCGGCCCCGCCGTACCAGGGGTCGGCGATGCCGAGTTCTTCCGGGAGCGCCCGCGCATCGAACTCGCGCAGCAGGTGGATCTTCGGCCTGGCTTCACTCGGGGCGTGTTGCTTGAGCCAGTCGAAATGATCGGTATCCAGCGCCAGGATGAGGTCGTTGTTGAAATCTTCCGGGCTGAATTTGCGGGCCCGGTGCCCGTCTCCGATCTCGACTCCGTGTTTTTTCAGGACCTTGACGGCTCGCGGGTCGATTGGGTTGCCGCGTTCCCAATCTGTGGTCCCGGCGGAGTCCACTTCGGCGAAAGTTCCTTGCAGAGCTTGCCGTAGCATCAGCTCGGCCATAGGGGACCGGCAGATGTTTCCGGTGCATACGGTGATGATCCGGTAGCGAGAGGTCATGTCTCCACTCTACCGAGGCGTTGTATGGGGCGGCCGATCTCGCCGCCGAGCTTCCTGGCTTACGATGTTCCGATGGAGTTATTGATGGCGGTGGCGGGTTTTGTCGGTGGCTGGCTTCTGGTGGCCGGGCCGATCTTCCAGGCGGCAGTTGAGCTGCGCGAACACGAGGCGGCCGGCAAGCGTTACTTAATGGACCGTTCGGTGCCCGACACTCTGCACGCGGTGTCTGCCTGGTGGTGGCTTTTGCCGCCGGTGAAGATCATTCTGGAAAATAACCGCAACAACCGCAATAAGCGCGAATACTTCTCCCACCTGCCCGCCGAGGATGCACGCGTACTGCTGTCCTTTATCAGCAAGGCCACGGGCTGGGTTTACGTTGCTGCCGGAGCTTTTTTGATCGCGGTCAAGGAGACCTTTGAACTGGTGGAGGAACTTCATTTGGAACTCTGGGTTTTCTGGGTGGCTGTGGTGGTGATGTTCCTGATAGCCGTGATGAACACCGTGCTTCGGATGCAGCGCGGCCAGAGAATGGCCAAGAGGTCTAAGGAGTCTTGAGATGAGTTTCCGGATCCTTCTGATTAGTGGCAGCGTGCGTCTTGGCTCGGTCAATTCCGCGGTGCTGGCGACCGCGGCCGAGCTGGCCCAAACAGGATTAGCCCACACAGGATTGGCGCAGACAGAGCCGGCGGTAAAAGACGTTGAAACCTCGATCTACCAAGGCTTAGCCACGCTGCCACACTTCAACCCAGACCTCGATAGGGAACCCCTGCCGGAGCCGGTCGCGGAGCTAAGAAACCAGATCGCGAACGCAGATGCCCTGCTCTTCAGCACTCCGGAATACGCCGGTGCGATGCCGGGAGCCCTGAAAAACCTGCTGGAATGGACCATCGGCGGAACCGAAATCTCGGACAAGCCAAGCGGCTGGATCAATCCCTCCAGTAACCCCGGCCGAGCGGAACGAACCTACCTTTCGCTACGAACCGTGCTGGAATACACCGAGGCTCGGCTGATCGAGGGGGCATGTCTGACGGCCCCAACGCCGCGTTCGGTGATCGACCAACAAGGCATTGTCCAGGACCTCGCGGTCAGGGAAAGTATCACCAAAGCCCTGATCGCCCTATGGCTCGCCTCGGCCAGCGAAGGCGACGGCTCCTAAGCCAATCGCGAGGACAGCGAAGCGACCTCATCAGAACTCAATCCCAAGAATTCAAAATATCCCGTGATTGAGCCGAACTCACGATGTATCGAGGTCAGCATGTACTCGATATCCTCACCCTTGGCACCATTCTCCCCGGCCTGGTAATCCGCTCGGATCGCAGCCGGCTCCACCCCGGCAGCATCCAACAGCAGGGCGCAGATCATTCCGGTACGGTCCTTCCCGGCTGCACAAGAAACCAGCACCGGGCCTTCGACGGCGGCAATCTCAGCCAGGATGGTCGAGATGGTCTTGGCATTTCGGACCAGGCTCTTGGCGTAGATCTCTCCCAAGCTGGAGTTTCCCGGATTGAACTCATGTTCCCGGGCTGGATCGATGATCGGCAGGTTCAGATACTGCGATAAGTTTCGAAGCGCATGCGGGGTGGCGACTGTTTCGGTGACCGATCTCAGGTCGATGAAACGCACCTTCCCCACCTGAGCCGCCAATAATTGCTCACTACTGAGGCTGGTGGCCGCCGCGGAACGCAAAACCCGGCCGGCCGCCGTCGTGCCTCCGGAGACAAGCGCTAAGCCGCCGAGGTCACGAAAGTTGGGGAAGCCAGGAAGGGAAATCATTGCCGACATTCTCCGATGCTATCCCACAGCCCTCCAGAGCAGGCCCACTCGGAGTCAGCCCAAAGCGTTCCGCTGAGCCACCGAGCCTAGCCAGCCCAGCGAGGGCTTCGGCTGCCGCTCAAAGGTCTCATGGTCGAAGGCGATCAGGCCGAAGGTAGGCCGATAGCCGCTGGCCCATTCGTAATTGTCCAGGGCACTCCAATGCAGATAGCCCAGCACCTCCACGCCGTCGGCGATGGCCGAGTGCAAGCCTTGCAGAGCGCCCTCGGTATAGGCGATCCGACGGTTGTCATCGGCGGTGGCAATACCGTTCTCGGTCACCATCACCGGCACCCCGCCGGAGAGCTCCCAGGCGCTACGCACTCCCAGTTCCAGTGCGGGCGGGTAGAACTCCCAGCCGGTCAGCGTGGTCTCCGCCTCGGCGGAAACCGGCAGCGGCCCCTGCGGGCCGATGAAGGTCCGGGTGTAGGCCTGCACGCCAATGAAGTCGTCTCCGGCGGCCTGCTCCAGGTACCAGTCGTCCCGAGGGTAGCCGTATTCGCGCAGTTTTTCGTCTGCACTCGGCCCGCCATCGATGCCGGGTTCGCCGGTGGAGTGGAAGGCCTGAGTAGCTACCGTCCAGCCGGTCTTCAGGCCGGACACCGAGGACAGCACCTCCTGCGAGCGGTGATGGGACTCCAAAAGCGCATCCGCCACCTGGAGATCCGGGTTCGGCAGCCCGTAAGACACCAGATTTGAGGCGTCCTCACCTCCGGCCAGCATGGCAGCGATATTCGGTTCGTTGATCGTGCAGACGTAGTCCACCCCCTCGGAAACCACCGGCAGGGCGAGCTCGGTGTAGCGGGCGAAGAGCTCGGGAGCCTCTGGGTTGCGCCAAAAACCGGCCTCGTGCATCCAACGCGGCACCGTGAAGTGCATCAGCGTGACCACCGGATTCAGCCCGAACTCGTGTGCGGCTTCAACCATCCGCCGGTAATGATCGATGGCGGCCCGTGAGACGAAGTCGCGCTCCGGCTCAATCCGCGACCATTCGATGGAGAAGCGATAGGTGTTCAGTCCGGCATCGGCCAGTAGCTTCATATCCTCGCGGTAACGATGATAGCTATCCGCCGCGTCCCCACTGGGTTCGACGATGGTGGTACCGGGAGTGTGCTCCTTGACCCACCAATCGCTATTCACATTGTTTCCCTCGATCTGGTGAGCAGCGGTGGCCGCGCCCCAGAGGAATCCGTCGGGGAAACTGAGCATGGGTTCTCCTTAGTTTGAAGCTTCTTGTGAAATATCAGATCGAACGCCAGAAGGCGTCCAGGGCTTCGGCGGTTGCCCGTGGCGATTCGAGCTGCGGCGAGTGTGCGCCACCGGGAATCACCCGGTACTGGGCGCGCTCGCCGATATCCTCCGCCAACTGCTGTTGCCAGTCTTGGGGCCAGGCCTTATCGTCCTCACCGTGGGTTACCAGGACGGGCAGGCCGGAGTCGCAGAGCGCTGCACTGGGATCTTGATGGTTCCGTAGGATCTCCGCACCGGCCAGCAGATTATCGCTTGAGGTGTGGGCAGCGCGTACCCGTAGGAACGCCATTTCCGGTCCCAGCTGGGCATCGCTGGCATTGACTAACCCTGGGTTAACCCGTTCCCAGAGCCCCAGGCTGCCGGTTTTCGATACGGTATCCGTGGTCTGCTGCTGCCGGTCTGGCCAGCCATGCGGCCCGGAACAGAACATGGTGAGGCTTTTGAAGTTCGACGGCGCTGCTATCGCGGCTGCCGAGGCAATCACGCCGCCCAGGCTGTGACCGAGCAGGTGAATCGGGCCGGGGCCAATGAGCGAAGCCACTTCAACCGCATCGGCAGCCATCCGATCTAGGGTGTAATTCTCCACGCCGGCAGGAGCAGCGGAATCCGCCTGACCTCGCTGGCTATAGGCCCAGACATTCCAGCCACGTTCGGCAAGTAGCGGTAAGAAGCTGAGGAAGTCCTCCTTGGAGCCGGTGAATCCTGGGACTATTAGCACCGTCCCGGATGGAACACCTTCGGCAGGTACCCGGTCAAGGGGCACCCGTGGAGCGGCGTGTAGCGCGGTCAAGATGCCGACGGCGGCGGGTAAGCCAAGGACCTCGACGCCTAGAGGTATCGGGTGACTACCAAACGGTTCGATTCTGCTAAGTGAGCGGCTCGGCGAGCTGATTTGATTCATTGGGCAAGCTCCGTGATGCCGCGGCGGGGGTTGGGGACCGCATCCAATAGTCGGACGGTGTAGTCGTGGCTGGGGTGTTGCAGCACCTCGGCGGTAACGCCACGCTCCACCACCTGCCCCTTCTCTAGCACCATGATGTTGTCGGTGACCAAGCGGGCGCTGAGTAGATCGTGGGTGATGTAGAGCAGGCTCAGCCCGCGTTCCTGACGCAGGTCGCGCAGCAGCGCAAGCACGCCGGCGCGCAACGTGACATCCAGCATGGACACCGGTTCGTCGGCGATCAGCACCTGCGGATTGCTGGCTAAAGCCCTGGCAATCACCACGCGCTGGCGTTGGCCGCCGGAGAGCTGGTGCGGTAGTTTCTGGGCGAATTGCTCTACCGGGGTTAAACCCACGGTTTCCAGTAGCTCGCGTACGCGGTGCCTGGCCGCGGTGTCACGCAATTCAGTGAAATTTCGGATCGGACGGCTCAGCGTGTGTTCCACGGTATGCAGTGGATTGAGTGCGGCGTAGGGGTCTTGGAAGACCATCTGCACCTTGCGATGCACCTCGCGTAGACCACGCCTGCCGAGCTCTGGAATCGAGGTCTCGCCAAAGTGCACGCCGCCTGCCGACGGTTTTTCCACCCCGGTGATCAGCTTGGCCAGCGTCGATTTGCCGCTGCCGGAGGCGCCCACCAGGGCGAGGGATTCCCCAGGCTCCAGCCGGAAACTCACCTCGGAGAGCGCCTGCACCTCAGGTTCGCCGCGGCGCGGCCCGGGGTAAGTCTTGGAGACTTTCTCGACCACAATGGATGCTTGCGCGGCCAGCTTTTGCTGCCGTTCGCCGTCGTCCTGCGCTGTTCTGGCTTGGGAGACGCCGAAGCCCGGAAGCTCAATCACCTCTGCGCGCGGATCGGCATAGTGGCTCAGCAGCATCTTGGTGTATTCGTGCTGGGGGCTTTCCAGGATGTTCTCGCTAGAGGAATCCTCCACGATCCGACCTTCGTGCATCACCAGCACTCGCTCGGTCACCTCCAGGACAATGCCCAGATCGTGGCTGATCAGGATTGCGGTGAAACCCTCGGCAGCCTGTAGTGAGCGGATGGTATCCATAATGGCGTGCTGTACCAGGACATCGAGCGCCGTGGTTGGCTCATCGAAGACCATCAGCTCGGGTTCCAGGGAAAGCGCCAAAGCAATCGAAACGCGTTGCCGCATACCGCCGGAGAGTTCTCCGGGATAGCGGCCGAGTACCTCCGGGCTCAACTCAACCTTGCTCACCAGCTCGGCCATCCGGGTGTCCCACTGTTCTTTGGCAACGTGCCGGTGTGCCCGGAAGATGTCCACGAAATGGTTGCGGATGCTGCGCACCGGATTGAGGGCGTTCATTCCGGATTGCAGCACCATGGCGAAGCCGCCCTGGCGTTGCTGGCGCAATTGCTCCTCATTCAGTTCCCGGATATCCCGGCCAGCAAAACGAATCTCACCCCCGTTAGTGCGCGCCGGAGGTTTCTGCAGACGCGTGATGGCAAAGCCCAGGGTGGATTTTCCGGAGCCGGATTCACCGACCAGGCCAATGAACTCACCCTTGCGGACGGTGAAGGAGACGTGGTCCACGGCCTGGACGGCCTGCTGACCCGAGGATTCGTAGACCACCGAGAGGTCGCGGACGTCCAGTAGTGCCTCCGGGTTCTCTACCGCTTGATGCTTATTCACTGGGCCGCCCTGTTCAACTTGTTGGGTGTGCTGGGTGTTGATTTCTTGGCGGCACGCGAAGATTTGCCCTCGTGTAGGCGGGGATTGCCGATCGCATCGACACCGAAATTGATCAGGGTCAGACTCATCGCCAGCAGCGCAATGCACAGACCGGGGGCGAAGAGCAGGATCCATTGACCGGTGAGCAGCGCATTCGAATTCTGCGCCCAGTACAAGATGGTGCCCCAGGAGACCAAGCTGGAATCGCCCAGGCCCAGGAATTCCAGACCGGCTTCGGCCAAAATAGCCGCGGTGGCTGCACCGAAGAAACTGCCCACGATAATTGAGGTCATATTCGGCAGGATCTCGCTGAAGACCACCCGGAAGCCGCTATCCCCGGAGAACCGGGCCGCGGTGACGAAGTCCCGGGAACGCAGCGATTGAGTCTGGCTACGCAGCACCCTGGCACCCCAAGCCCAGCCGGTGATGGTGATCACCGCAATGATCATTGCCAGGCCGCCGTTTTGCAGATAGGCCGCGATAACGATCATCAGCGGCATACCCGGGACAACCAGGAAGAGGTTCACGATGAAGCCCACTACCTCAGCTCCAAAACCCCGAATATAACCCCAGCTCAGGCCGATCAGCACCGCGATAGCGGTGGAAAGCACACCAGCCAGGAAGCCCACCAGCACACTGATCCGGGCACCGAAGATGAGTTGGCTCAGCACATCCTCGCCGGCCGCCGTCGTGCCCATCCAATGCTCCGCGCTGGCGTCAGCATTCCGCGGGAAGCCATCGTCACTTGCGCCATAGGGGGCCAGTAACGGTGCGAAGATCGCTACCAGAATAAAGACAGCCAGGATGATCAGGCCCAGCCGGGACTTCCAGTTGGACCAGAGCGTGGAGGCGATCCGGCCGACGACGGCGAAGGCGCCGGGCCGGTGGCTTGTGGTCTCCGTTGGCGGAGCGTCAATTGCTTGATTCGCACTCATCGGCGAGTCCTCATCTCCTGGTCCGCGGGTCGAGCACACCGTACAGAATGTCGACGATGAAATTGGCGATCAGCACGCTGACCGTGATCAACAGGAACAGCGCCTGCATGAGCGGGTAGTCCTGACCGATCACCGAATTGAAAAGCAGGTAACCGATGCCGGGATAGCCGAACACCTGTTCCACCAGAATGGAGCCACCCACCACGCCGCCCAAAGCCAGACCGAAGCCGGTCAGATTGGGCAGGATCGCGTTCCGCGCCGCGTACCTCAGTGCAACGGTGCGGCCCTTCAAACCATTGGCCTGGGCGAAGGTGACATAGTCATCGCCCAGGGTGCCAATCATCGCATTACGCATCCCTAGGATCCAACCGCCCAGGGAGGTCAGCAGGATGGTGAGGGCAGGTAGTAGCGCGTGATAAAGCGCGTCCACGGTGAAATCCCAACTGAATGCCGGGCTTGCGGTGGGGCCGTACGCCCCCGAAGTGGGAAACCAGTGCAGCACATAACCCAGGAAGAACAGCAGCAGTAGCGCCGTCCAGAAGTAGGGGAAGGTGCTCAGGAAGCTGCCGCTCAGGGTGGGTAGCGCATCGGCCCAGGTATTGCGCCGCCAAGCCGCCAGCACCCCGATCAGGGTTCCGATCACAAAGGCGATCACGGTCACCACGCCGACCAGCAGCACGGTGTAGGGGAAGGCCTGGCCGATCAATTCGGAGACCGACTGCGGGTAGAAGGTGTAGGAGACGCCGAAGTCGAGCGTCACTACCTGGTGTAGGTAATTCACATACTGGTCCCAGAGATTGCCATTGGGTACGCCGAGTTGTGCCTCGATGGCTGCCCGGGTGGCCGCCGTGATGGGACCATTCTGGGAGAGCTTGGCGATGGCTGCATCGGTAGGCGAGCCGGGCATCATCCTGGGAAGCAGGAAATTAAGGGTGACGGCGGCCCAGAGGGTAAGCACGAAGAGGCCGAGTTTACGGGCGATATAGCGCACGGTCAGCCCTCCTTCGGGGCATCGGCGTCCGCGAGCTTGAGGTGGGTAAAGACCAGCAGCGGGGTGGAGTTATAGGTCTGTGGTGGGGCGTAAGGGTCTTTAGCATCGGGCCAACCGGTGAACTTCGAGGTGTTGTACAGCCCCCAGAGACCGCCGTAGTACAGGCCAATCACCGGAAGTTTGGTGTAGACCGCTTGCTCCAATTGGTAGTTCAGCTTGGTCTGCTGCTTTGGATCGATGGTCTTCTTGTATTGATCCAAGAGGGCGTCCACCGCTGGGTCCTTAAAGCGTTGGAAGTTCGCCGCTGTCTGTTTGCCCACCGGGGCGTAGAACTCACTGGAAAGCAGATTGTTGTAGCCCTGGAAAATATCGCCGCCGCCCATGCTGCCAAGGGTGAGATCGAAGTCGCCGTTCTGGATGGCTTGTTGGTAACCGGCGGGCTGAGGCTGCTTAATATCAACCTGGACACCAAGGGCGGTGAGTTGCTTGCGGACTTCCTGGACCGCTCGCAGCCAGTCCGAGTAGCCATTCGCGGTGGTGATGGAGAAACTCAGCTGCTTCCCGGCGTCGTTAACAAGTTTGCCGTCTTTTTGGGTGTAGCCGGCTTTGGCGAAGGCTTGCAGGGCCGCCGCGGTGTTTTGCTTGATCTTGCCTTGATCCGGAATCGAGGGGTCAAGCTGGTCTTGCTGGTTGGGCAGCAATAACCCGGTCTGACCGGCCGCTTGCATATAGTTCTCGGTGGCTACGCCGGCGATTTTGTCCCGGTCGAGAGCCAGTGAGAGGCCTTGCCGGAAGTTCAGATCGTTAAAGGGTGCCTTGGTCAGATTGGGCAGCAAGCTGATCACCCCGCCCGGCGGAAACCAGTATTTATTGCCGGGATTGGCGGCCTCCCAGGTGCCCTGAACGTTGCTCATATAGGCATAGGCCCAGTCGAAGCCCTTGGTGACCACGTCGAGTTGGCTGGTGGAGGCGGGGAGCACCAGGTGGTTCACCTGGATTTTGTCCGCCTGCCAGTAATTCGGGTTCTTATCCATGGTGTACTGCTGGGCGGCGAAATTGCCCAGCGTATACGGCCCGGTTCCCACCGGATTCGGGTTCCGCCAGGTGTCCGGGTTTGGCTGGTCCTTCCAGATATGTTCCGGGACGATCATGGTCAGCGAGATGATCGACTGGGCGGGTGCGTCATCACCTTTGAGTTTCACCATGAGGTGCTGGCCCTGGGCGCCGCGATCCTCGACCGTGAGGCTGTCGATATGCTGCCAGGCACCCTGAAGGTCAAGGGTGGGGTACTTTTTCAGCAGCTCGAAGGTGAACTTGACGTCCTGAGCGGTGAAGGCCTGGCCGTCCGACCATTTCACGCCGTCGCGGATGGTGTAATCGATGGTGCTGGCGTTGGGTTGGCTGAAACCGGAGGCGAGCCACGGCGTTTGCTTGCCGTCGAGGGCGTTGGTGACCAACAGGGGCTCGTAGATGTAGGTGGCGGCGGCCCGTTTATTGCTCAGGTACGGATTGAAGTTTCGCTCCATCATGGGGGTGCCCTTGTCTGCGGCAAGAAGCATGGTGTCCTTGGGGATCGAGGGGTCCGGTTGGCTGGTGATCTTGATCGAGCAGCCTGCCAGCGCGGCTGGCAGGAGTAGCGCCAGTAAGGCGACGGTGCCTATGGCCGTGAGCTTACGCCGGGGGTTACTACCGGAACGGCGGAGCCGGTGCGGGCTGTCTTGACCCGGGTGTTGCATCGTCATTGACACGTTTCGTCCTCACTGAAGCCCCATATTGTCGTGATGTGGTGGGGCTGTACTGTGATTGTAAGCGCATACATTAAGTGATGGCAAGGGTTTTCCGTGAGAGTCTGAGCTGCTGACGCCCCTGAGCTCGCCTTCTTGGCGGGGCGGGGGATCAGGCTAGCCTGGTTCAGCCTTCCGAACTTCCTCGCAGCAACACGGTGACCGGCAGTCGCTTGCTCACCGGTTCTGACTCTGGGGCATCCAGCCGATCTGCCATCATCCGCACCGCCTCGCGGCCCAGCGTCTCCATCGGTTGAAACACCGTGGTGAGTGGCGGCACGCTGGCTCGGCCGGCGTCGATCCCGTCAAAACCGGTGACGATCACCTCGCCTGGCACCGCGATGCCAGCACGGTTGAGTACATCCAATATGCCCAATGCCATCTGATCATTCGCGCAGATCAGCGCTCGCGGCAAGGTTCCCTCGGCCAGCAATTGCTGAGCCAGTTCGCGGGCAATCTCACGCCGAAACTCCGCCCGCAGCGGCGGCACGGTGGCCGGATCTACCCCGGCCAGGCGCAGCGCCTCGCAATATCCGGCATAGCGTTCGACGTCGTCGGGAGAGTCTGCCGGGCCGCCCACGTAGCGCGGTGCGCTGACTCCGAGGGTGGAAATCAGGTGTTGGGTAAGGGCTCGCATGCCCTCCGAATTCGCCACCGAAACATGGTCGAAGTCGTCGCCCCGCCGCGGCCCCGCGAGCAGGGTAACCGGAATCCGATGCGCGATGCTGGAAAGCACCTCGTCCGGAACGCTGCGGGCAAGCACCACCAGCCCATCCACCCGCCCGGCGATATCTCGCACCACTGCCTCCGGGTCCGCGCCGCGCCCGACGCCGACCATGAGTACCAGCCCACGTCGCCAGGCTTCCAACTCGGCGCCGCGCAGCACAGCATCGAAATACAGATCGGGCGGACGCTGCCCCCATTGGTCATCGCTGTCCCGCACCATCCGGACCAAGCCGTCCTCGGCATCGGAGAGAGCCGGGATTTCCCAGGCAGCATCGAAGCCAGGGAAGAAGATTCCGATCACCCCGGTTCGTCGTGCGGCCAGTCCGCGTGCGCTTGCACTGGGCAGGTACCCTAGTTCCCGCACCGAGGCCAGCACCTTGGCTCGGGTCGCTTCGCGCACATCGTCGGGCCTGCGCAGCACCCGGGAGACGGTGGCTATCGAGACCCCGGCGTGCGCCGCGACATCGTAGACGGTGGGAGTTTTCTCGCTCATGGTTCTGCCATCCTAACCAGGCTGGCTGAATGCGCTGTCATTTGGACTTAGTCGGAGCCCTCGAGGCGTGGTCCTTAAGATAAAGAGATGCCCCTTGATCATCAGAATCTCAGTACCCGGCAGCGAAGGTTGCTGGACGAATGGTTTCCCGGCGCGGTCCTTGAGCATGACCACAGCTGGGGGCAGGTTGATCGAGCCGTTCTTGAACTGAGTCAAGCCGGGGACCGGTTCATCGTTAAAGCAGGCGGACCCACCGACCACCACATTGGCCGCGAGGTGCAAGCACACTTGAACTGGCTTGAGCCCTGGAGCTCTGGTGGGTTTGCACCGATTCTTCGGCACTTTGACCTCGAAGCGAACCTCTTGGTCACCGGTTATCTTCCGGGAGAACTGGTGCTGGGAACGCCAGCGGCGGAGGATCCGGAGAGCTATCGGCAGGCCGGAAAGTTGCTGGCGCTTCTGCACAAGCAGGCCGCCGTTCGGGACGACGACTACGAGGCAGCTGAGAACCAGCGGTCGATCCGTTGGCTTGATGGCCCGCATCGGATAGCGCCGGAGCTGGAGCGATGGCTGGGGGAGGAGCTCTCTTCGTGGCCGACGTCGCCCGTGCTCTTGGTGCCTACCCACGGTGACTGGCAGCCGCGAAACTGGCTGGTGGATCAGGACGCAATTCGGATTATCGACTTCGGCCGAGCCGCGCTCCGCCCGGCCATGTCCGACTTTGCCCGGCTCGCCGCCCAGGATTTCCGCAGGAACCCTAGGCTAGAAGAAGCATTTCTCGATGGTTACGGTTCCGATCCGCGCGAACCCGGAGCCTGGTACCGTAATCGGGTCCGGGAGGCGATCGGCACTGCGGCCTGGGCCTATCAGGTAGCGGACGAGGGCTTCGAGGCACAGGGGCATCGCATGCTTGCCGAGGTCCTCAGCGACCGGAAAACGGGCAAAACCCAGTAGAGGCTCAGTAGAAATAGACCGGATCAACCGCGTGCGGCATCGTTTTCCCGGCGCGGAATAACGCAAGGTTTGAGCTAAAACGTTCCGCGATCAGTCGGTTCTCCGCCAGGCTTAGCGCCGAGGTATGCGGCGAAACCAGTACCCGTGGATGCTTCCAAAGTGGACTTGAGCCGGGGAGTGGCTCCTGCTCGAAAACATCGAGGCAGGCATAACTGACCGTTCCATCATCCAGCGCCGAGAGTAGCGCAGCCTCATCGACCACCGAGCCGCGCCCGACATTGACGAAAACCGTGCCCGGTTTGAAGTGCGAGAACATCTCGGCATCGAAAAGGTGCTCTGTATAAGGAGTTCCCGGCAGGGTGCTGACCACGGCATCCGCTTCGGAAACTAGTCCGGGCAGACCGCTATTTGGAACTACCGAATCGATGCCAGTGATCGGGGTGACCTCGCGTTTGCTACCGCTCACCGACATACCGAGCGCCTTGGCTAACCGGGCGGTTTCCACGCCGATTTCACCCAATCCGGCGATCACCAGCCGAGAGCCCGAAAGCAGGCGGGTGGGCACCCGCGGTGTTGGCCAGCGCTGGGCACGTTGATCCGCCTGGAGTTCGGCGACCCTTTTGAAACCGTTCAGCAGGCCCATCAGGGCAAACTCCGCCAAGGGCAGGGCATGCACCCCTGCCGAGGTGGTCACGGTGACCCGGGCCAGTTCTTCGGGTGTCAGCTCAGCGGCTCGCACCGAACCGCCAGCCCCTGCGGCCATCGCATGGACCCAGCGCAGCCGGGGATTCTCCCGAACCGCCCGGGCCAAGCCCGCTGGTGATTCATCGGGCAAGCCGTACAGCACATCTGCCCGGCGGATATTCGCCCAATAGCGTTCCTGCTGTTCCGCAGATCGCTGGAAGTCAGGATCGCCGGAATGATCTGCCGGGAAGCGTTCCGGCGGCAGCAACTCCGGTTCGTAGAGTACGGTCACCTCCGGTGAACCGCTACGAATCTGCTCAACCAGCTCGGGTTCCAGGGGTGCACAAATGGCGACAACAAGCTGCTCGGGGTTGGGGGCTGTCATCTTTCCATCGTAATGAGCGGATGCCTAAACCACGGCGAGCAATACTCCGGCACCCACGAAGAGGCCGCCGAAGGTGCGGTTGAGCGTCTTTTCGCCTCGTTGGCTCTCGGTGAAGCGGCGGAGCGAGCGGGCGGCGGCGGCGAAGAACAGCCACATCACCACGACGTCGACCAGCACCACGGTAGCTGCCAGTACCAAATACTGGGGCAGCAGGGGCTGGTCCGGGCGGATGAACTGTGGCACAAAGGCCAGGAAGAAGACGATGGCTTTAGGGTTCAGCAGATTCACCCAGAAGCCGCGGCGCAGCATGGAGAAGGCGCTTTCCTGGCTGGCTTTGTCCTTCTCTTCCGCGGCATCGGCAGGCTTTGCCAGGAGTTTTCGGATGCCTAGGTAGACCAGATAGGCGGCACCGGCATAGCGAATCACATGGAAGGCGATAGGGGAGGAGGAAACCAGCAAGCCAACTCCCGCTGCCACAATGGCAATCTGAATGAGCAGCGCTATTTGCTGGCCCAGGATGCCCCAAAGGGACCGCCGAAATCCGGAGCTGAGCGAGTTGCTCATCGTGTTGATTGCTCCGGCCCCCGGGGTGAAGCTAATCAGCAGGCAGGCGGCCAACAGGGCCAGCCAGAGCGAGAGTTGCATAGGGCCATGTTAGGTGAGTTTTCGCCGTCGTGAGTATGCCTGAGTCATTGTCTCGTCATATCGCTCGTACTACACTCAAACTGACCACGCCGTGGCCGGAAAACATCCCGAAAACACGGAAGGAAAACCCATGACCGCTATTACCAATTGCCTATGGTTTGATACCCAGGCAGCGGAAGCCGCCGAATATTACTGCGGCATTTTCAAGAACTCGAAGATCAATAACACCAGTTACTACGGCGAAGGTGCTCCGTTCCCCGCGGGTACCGCACTAACCGTCGACTTCGAGCTGGACGGACAGCGTTTTACCGCGCTCAATGGTGGCCCGATCTTCAAGTTCACCGAAGCGATCTCACTACAGATTGATTGCGCGGATCAGGATGAGGTCGATTACTACTGGGATCGGCTGATCGCCGAGGGCGGCGAGGAAAGTCAGTGTGGTTGGCTCAAGGATAAGTACGGGCTCTCCTGGCAAGTGGTTCCCTCGGTCTTGCCCAGCTTGATTGGCGGCCCGGATGCCGAGGGGGCGCAGCGAGCCATGAACGTCCTGATGGGGCAGCAGAAGCTAATCATCGCCGATCTACAGAAGGCCTACGACGGGGAGTAGCCGCTTTTGACATAAGAACGCCGGACCTGCTGCATTGAGCGGGTCCGGCGTTCTTCTTGTTCTGGGCTCTTTGGGCTTAGCCCTGCAACTTCACCAGGAGGTTATCGAGCTGGTTGAAGGAGATGGTGATGCCGTCGTGCTCGGTGAAGGTGAGGGTGGAGCGGCCCTGAGGCAGATCCTCGCTGATTTTGCCCGAGGAGTCGCAGAAGGCGTCGGTCCAGAATTCGTCGCTGCGCATGCTGTAAATCCACTCGCCACCGGCGCGGAAGTCCATCGTCGAGTTGTTCACCGGGAATCCTTCGGGTCCCCACCATTGGCTGATTAAATCGGACTCAGCGTGGGCTCGGAAAACGAGTTCTGGGGTGCTTGGAAATCGCGGCTCAGAATGAGGCCGTTTTCGATGATTTCGCTCAGTAGTTCAGTCATGATCTTGGTCCTTTATCTTTTCTGGTTCTTGTAGTGTGCTGAGTCCAGTCCTTGAGCTGGCGGAAACCGGTGGGTTCCAGGCTGCGGGTGCGCCATTGCTGGTTGACGGTGGTGTGTCAGGGCAGAAATATGGCGTCGAGTCGAGCTTCGCTGTTCTCGTTGTATTTTCCACTCTTGGAACTTTCCTTAGATGGAAACTAGCCGGTTATGAGTCCCTAGGCTTCCGGGCTTTCCAAGCCGAGACTCCCGGTCAGGAAGAACTGGCCATCGATGATATTGCCGGGAACGGGTACCCAGCGGAGGTCCTTCTTGGCGATCGCGACGTCCAGCGTAACGTCTCCTATGGTGCGCACCGTGGCCAAACAGAACTCCTTTCCGCTGAAGCTATTTATTTGCATGGAGCAGCGAAGTACTTCACCGGCAAAGATTGCCGTGGCGGAGGGTTTCCAATCGGGTTGTTCTGGATTGGCGGGGAACGTGCCCGAAGGGATAAAGAAGCCGGCGGAAAATTGTGCATCGCCTGTCTGGGAGGCGTAGTAATTTTCTTGATCGGTGTGGAGGTCAACCTCTTCGGCGAGTGCGGCAAGTGACAGGCTCCCTTTGCGGACGCTTCCACCTAGTTCTGCCAGGACAAAGCTGTCTTCTAGGTCGACGGCTATGGGGCAGAGTAGATCCCCGCCAGGGCCGTCGAGTAGCTCCATCATTGCGGTATCGACGCTCACCAGGTGTACATCCCCAACGGCTACTTCTTTGGTGGAGCCGGCGATGCAGGGCAGGGCTGAGCTGCCTTGCTGGCGGCGTGTTTGAGTCACAAATCGGGCACCTGAGGGGTCGGTCCAGACGGTCAGGGATGCCTCGCTGCTGATCCTCCGATGAACACCGAATCTTGTCAGTGAGCGAATGAGTTCCTTGAAATCTTCTCGACTCTCGACGTCGAACCCTATGGCTTCTAGGTGACTGCCCAAGTGTGACGTCCCTTCAGTTGGTCACAAGATTGGGCCTACGTTACTTCAATCCTGAGTGGCTGCCAACGAATGTGACGAACTCGTGAAAGACTTGAGCGCACTTGACTCAACTTCAACTTGACAAGACTCGACTCAAGAGTAAAGTTGACGTCAGAGCACTCAACTTGAAAGGAACACCATGTCACGAGCAGTAGGTATTGACCTGGGAACCACTAACTCGGTGGTTTCCGTCCTCGAAGGTGGCGAGCCCACCGTTATTGCGAACGCTGAGGGTGGCCGCACCACCCCCTCCGTCGTCGCCTTCTCTAAGAGCGGCGAGGTCCTGGTTGGCGAAATCGCCAAGCGCCAGGCAGTGAACAACATCGACCGCACCATTGCTTCGGTTAAGCGCCATATGGGCACTGACTGGACTATCGCGATCGACGATAAGAAGTACACCCCGCAGGAAATCTCCGCTCGTACCTTGATGAAGCTCAAGAACGACGCCGAGAGCTACCTGGGTGAGAAGGTCACCGATGCGGTAATCACCGTCCCGGCCTACTTCAACGACGCCGAGCGTCAGGCCACCAAGGAAGCCGGTGAGATCGCGGGCCTCAACGTGCTGCGTATCGTCAACGAGCCGACCGCGGCCGCGCTGGCCTATGGTCTGGATAAGGGCAAGGAAGACGAACTCATCCTGGTCTTCGACCTCGGCGGCGGCACCTTCGACGTCTCCCTGCTGGAAGTTGGCAAGGACGACGACGGCTTCTCCACCATCCAGGTGCGCTCCACCGCTGGTGATAACCGACTGGGCGGCGACGACTGGGATCAGCGCGTTGTGGACTACTTGCTGAGCCAGCTCAAGCTGAAGGGTATCGATCTCTCCAAGGACAAGATCGCCCTGCAGCGTCTGCGCGAAGCTTCGGAGCAGGCCAAGAAGGAACTCTCCTCGGCCACCAGCACCAACATCTCCCTGCAGTACCTTTCCGTCACACCCGATGGACCGGTGCACTTGGACGAGCAGCTGACCCGAGCGAAGTTCCAGGAACTCACCTCTGATCTTCTGGAGCGCACCAAGAAGCCGTTCCACGACGTGATTTCCGAGGCTGGCATTAAGGTTTCCGATATCGACCACATCGTGCTGGTTGGTGGTTCCACCCGGATGCCCGCAGTGACCGAACTGGTCAAGCAGCTTGCCGGTGGCAAGGAGCCCAATAAGGGCGTCAACCCGGACGAGGTAGTCGCCGTCGGCGCTGCCCTCCAGGCTGGTGTGCTGAAGGGTGAGCGTAAGGACGTGCTGCTGATCGACGTCACCCCCTTGTCTCTCGGTATCGAGACCAAGGGTGGCGTGATGACCAAGCTGATCGAACGCAACACCGCGATCCCGACCAAGCGGTCCGAGACCTTCACTACCGCTGACGACAATCAGCCTTCCGTGGCTATCCAGGTCTTCCAGGGCGAGCGCGAGTTCACCCGGGATAACAAGCCGCTGGGCACCTTCGAGCTGACCGGCATCGCTCCGGCTCCGCGCGGCGTGCCGCAGGTTGAGGTCACCTTTGACATCGACGCCAACGGCATTGTGCACGTTTCTGCAAAGGACAAGGGCACCGGCAAGGAGCAGTCGATGACCATCACCGGCGGTTCCAGCCTCTCCAAGGAAGATATTGACCGGATGGTCAAGGAAGCCGAAGAGCACGCTGCCGAGGACAAGGCCCGCCGCGAGCAGGCCGAGATCCGCAACAGCGCTGAGCAGCTCGCCTACTCGGTGGACAAGATTCTCTCCGAGAATGACGACAAGCTGCCCGAAGAAGTCAAGACCGAGGTCAAGGCCGACGTCGAAGCCCTCAAGGCTGCGCTTGCCGGTACCGATGAGGACGCCGTAAAGGCTGCTTCCGAGAGGCTGCAGGCCTCGCAGACCAAGCTGGGTGAGGCGATTTACGCTTCCGCTCAGGCCGAGGGCGCAGATGCTGCTGGTGCCGAAGCTCCGGCCGGCGAAGCCAAGGCTAACTCCTCTTCTGACGAAGATATCGTCGACGCCGAAATCGTTGACGAAGACGAGAAGAAGTAGGTAGTCATGTCGGATCACGACAATAACTACCCGCAGGGCTCTGAGGACTCCGGCGACCAGGGGAACTCCGGCGAGGAGGCGGCTGAAAACACGGAAGATCCGCTAGCCCAGGTCGAGGACATCCTGAACAACGCCGAGGTGCCCGCCGAGGAATCGGTGGCTCAGGGCACGGCGTTGTCTGGCCAAGGCCAGGATGATGCCGCCGAGCTGAAGAATGATTTACTCCGCCTGCAAGCGGAGTACGTCAACTACCGCAAGCGCGTCGAACGGGACCGTGCCGTGGCGGGGGAGAGCGCCGTCGTCGGCGTCCTTAACTCGCTGTTGCCGGTGCTGGACGACGTGGACGCGGCTAGGGCGCATGGCGATCTCACCGATGGCCCGTTCGCGGCCATCGCGGTGAAGCTGGAAACTGCGTTGCAGACCTACGGACTGGAACGCATCGATGAAACAGCGGTGCCTTTCGATCCAACCGTGCATGAGGCGCTTATTCAGCAGCCCAATGCTGAGGTTCAGGTTGATTCGGTTAGCCAGGTGCTCCGTTCCGGCTACCGTAAAGGTGACCGGGTGCTCCGGGCGGCTCAAGTGATTGTGGCCGTTCCGGAATAATTACGGTTGCTCCAGCGGTTTTCCGCCCCTTAGACACGAGGCTTCGCGTGTCGCTGACGCGCCACGCGGGGGCTCGCGATGCGGGGCTACAAAAACAGCTGGAGCAACCCTCAGCTTGAATATCGATACTTACGAAGGGAGATACCTTGGCTAGTCAGGATTGGGTCGACAAGGACTTTTACGCGATCCTCGGTGTCTCCAAGGATGCTTCCGCGGCGGACATCAAGAAGGAATACCGCAAGCTGGCGCGTAAGCACCACCCGGATCAGAACCAGAGCGATCCGGCGGCGGAGAAGAAGTTCAAGGACATTTCCGAGGCTTATTCGGTGCTCTCCAATGCGGAGGACCGCGAGCAGTACGACGCGGTTCGAGCGATGGGTTCGGGTGCCCGATTTAGTGCCGGCGGTGCCGGTGCGCAGGGCGGCGCTGGCTTCGACGATATGTTTGGCGGCCTTTTTAACAACCAGCGCAGCGGCCGGAACAGCAGCTTCGATGCCTCCGGACTACCTCCAGAATTTGCCGATATTTTCGGCGGAGCCTACCAGGGCTATCAGCAGCCACGACCCACCAAAGGTGCGGATCGTCAGGCGCAGACCACAATTTCCTTCTCCGGTTCCATCAAAGGCACCACCATTGGGTTGAAAGAACCCTCCGGTGAGGTGATCGAGGTACGGATTCCGGCCGGCATTAAAGACGGCCAGAAGGTCCGGGTTCGTGGAAAAGGACAAGCTGGTTCGGCTGGCCCGGGTGACCTGATGGTCGCCGTACATGTCAAAGCTCACGATTTTTTCACCCGCGATGGCGATAACATTCGGATCCACGTTCCGGTGACCTTCCCGGAGGCGGCCCTAGGCGCGGATATCACCGTGCCAACCTTGGACGCCGAATCGGTCAAGGTACGCATCCCGGCAGGCACCCCTTCCGGGCGCACCCTGCGCGTCAAGGGCAAGGGCATTAAAACGGCGAAGACTACCGGTGATTTATTGGTTACCGTGGATCTGGTCACCCCGCAGAAGCTGAGCAAGGAAGCCGAGCAGGCGGTCAAGGATTTTGCCGCTGCAACGGCCGACGGCGACCCGAGGGCTGAGCTGGCCGCGAAAGCAAAGCTGTAACCATGTCTGCGGACGAATATGCTCCGATCTTCGTTATCTCGGTGGCTGCCGAGCTGGCCGAGATGCATCCGCAGACCTTGCGTCAGTACGACCGGCTCGGTCTGGTTTCACCCAGCCGGGCTCCCGGCCGGTCCAGGCGCTACTCGCAGCACGATGTGAATCTGCTCCGCGAGGTGCAGCGGCTCTCCCAGTCCGGGGTTTCCTTGGAAGGGATCAAACGGATCCTGGAGCTAGAGAACCAGGTGGCGGCCCTGCAGGCCAAGGTCCGGGAGCTGGGCGATCAGCTCAAGGAGCGCGGTGACGCTGCCCGAATTTTCGCAGCGGGCTTGGCCGGTGACGTGGTGAGTCTCAACAGAGGCGAACGTCCGCGCGCCAGGAGCCAAGCCGTCGTGGTCTGGCACCCCCACCGCAAAATCTAACCCCAAACCCCTCAACCTCCTCCCAGCTATCCCACTGGGTGTTAAGGGAGTGGCTGATGTGGCGTCCGTGAACATACTTCTGCCACACCAGCAACACCCAATGGGACAACTGGGTAGGGAGCCGGGGAGAAGAGGGGTTAGAAGGTGAAGCTTCCGGCTAGGCCTAAGTGGTCACTGCCGATCGGAGCCAGCACCGAGGACTCTTTGATGTTCAGGCCTTTGCTCAGAATGTGATCCGGGCGGGTGGCCGGAAACTTCGAGGGCCAGCTAAAGCCGAATCCGCCGTTGCTGGCAAGTTTCTCCTGCAGTTGCTGGTTGAAACCGTCCATAACGCGGTCACTTGGGGCAGCATTGAAATCACCCAATACCAACAGCCGACTGCTGGTGTCCTGACTGACCCGCCCCTGTAGGTCGCTCAGCATCGCGTCGCGCGCGGTGTGGTCGCCCCCGCTCACCGAGGCACCGTGCACCACATAGACACTCACCTCGCCCGAGGGGGTTTGCACCGTGGCGTGCAGGGAGCGCAACGAGGCGAAGCCGTTCAGGGCAAGTGACTCAGAATCCTTGAACGGGAACTTGCTGAGCAGCGCCACTGTGCCTGCTTGTTGCTGATAGGGATATTTAGCGGCCAACTCATTCAGCGCCTCGGCGGACTTCATTTCCTGCAGCGCCACAATATCGGCGTCTTGAGCGATCAGTGCTGAGCTTGCAGAGAGCGAGCCGTTGTAACCTTGCAGATTCTGAGTTGCTACGGTGAGCGAACCCTGACCGGTCGCAGTGGCTCCACCGGGCAAAATGGCTGGCACAAAAACGAAGCACCAGACCACCACCGGAACCAGCCAAGCCGTCCAAGCTAGGAAAGAGCGGGACCGGGTCGCCGGGATCAACAACAGCAGACTCAGTAGCCCTAGCCACGGCAGGAAACTCTCCAGTGCGAGGGTCCATTCGCCAACGTCGGGGAGCCAGCGGTGCCCTGCCAGCACCAAGGCGAGGCCAAGGCTCAAGATGATCACGACGACGGTGCTCAGCGGGCGGATCCGTCGGCGCCGGGGTGGTCGGTAAGCAGCAGGACGGCGACGCAGATCGTCGGGGTCGAGCCGGGGTAAAACGGTGGTATCCATCAATTCACCATGACTGGACATACTGTGACAAGGCTGTGCGCGACTGCTCAAGGTGACGGAAGACGCGCTTTTTCGGTGTTTTTGGCCCGGAATCTAGGGGCTTTCATACCAGGGGAGGATTTTCTCTTCTGGACGGCTTGGCCGGGTAGGGGAGTTCTCCCCATGTTCATAATTACCGCGAAGTAATAGGCTCAAAGAAATTTAGCCGTTCACTGGTTTATTGCTGCATCAGCTTCCAGACCACCGATCTGAAGGACCCAAGCATGACTGACTCTATGATTGGCGCCGATCCTGAGCAGCTGAGGCAATTGGCCAAGCAGTTCGATCACTTTGCCGAGCAACTGAATAACAGCGTCACCCGGCTTCAGCCGGTTGTTGAGCACGGACGTTGGTTCGGTGGCGATGCGGTGCGATTCAGATCGGACTGGAGTGGGCGGATGCGCCCAGTGATTATTGATGCGACAACTTACCTGCGGAAAACCTCTAAGGTTCTGGTGCGGAACGCTGAGGAGCAGGAGAAGACATCCTCAGCAGAGGGGTCGGACCAACACCTCGGGTTCTTAGGCAAACTCTGGCAGGAGGCGACTGTCAAATATGCTCAGCTCAAGGAGCAGCTGAAGCACATGCGGGAGCTGGAATCGCAGCTAGACCACATGAATGGGGCAACTCCCCAGGAAGTGAAGGAATGGTGGGATTCGCTTTCAGCGGAGGACAAGAAGCTTCTGATCCAAGGTGTCGATTCCGAAGGAAATCCCTTGGCGGAGACGCTCATCAAAATGCAAGATGTGCTGCCTCAAGACGATATTCAAGCCATCCGAGAGGAGCTTGTCGATCGAGCGAAACCCGATATCGAGGTCTATCGGGAGAGTAATACGATTGGCATCGAGGGGCGGGTAGCTTGGGTTCACGGTGGTGCACATTTGCGCTCTGAAATAGCGCAGAACGCGGACGGCAGTGCATCGCTGACGCTTGCCGGTGATATTGGTGGGGGAGTCAACACCCCCGGTGGAAATTTCGGCGCAACTGCGGATGGCGAGATCAGCAGGACCTATCATTTTGACAGCCTCAAAGATGCAGAAGCGGCACGGGACGATATTTTGAATAGTCTGCCGCCGGACAGTGCAGGCGATGTCAAAGACATTGTGAGTGACCCTCCCAAGTACATCAACGACCGGATGAATGATGCGGCGGAGCACAATAACACCACGGGCCATGAGGACAAGATCAAAGGTTCTGTGACGGTGAACGCAACCGGTGACCTTAAGAGTGGTGAGAGTGGTGGGCCCGAGGCAAGTGCCTCAGCCAGCCTCGGACTGTCGTATGAGTACAACGCAACCGATCACACTGCAGTCGCCAGCGGCAAAGCTAGCGTTGATGCGGATCTCAGTTTGGGCGACGGTCTGAGCCTCAAGGGCAACGGTGAGGTAAACCTCGACCTGAACCTTGACAAGGACCACAACATTGATTCCATCGTCGTTACCGCAAAAGGTAGCGTGGGAAGTGAAATTTCTGCACCATCGGCCCCCGAGGGAGGTCCAGGAGCAAGCATTCAAGGCAGTTCTGAAGGTACCGTCACTATGCAGATTGACAACACTCCCGAAAACCAGGCCCTGATCAAGAGTTTCTTGGCTAATTCGGCTAGCCAAGACGGATCAGCAGCGGCCGCGAACCTGCAGGATATTTACCATGCCAGCGCCGTTACCCTACAAACCAACGCCGTAGCTAGCAGTGAGGCCAACCTCGTGGACTTCGATGCTAAATTTGCCTCACTCAAGGTGGGCGAAACCACCGAGGTCTCGCGTAACGTCTCAACCGAGTACAAAATTGCCAACGATAACGGCTTTCAGCACGTCACCCCCGACGACGGTCCTGGAGCGGGTAAATGAGTAAGCTGGGTCGGACAGAGAGCAGTGAAGGGATACCATCGAGCGTGAATATTGAACTGAGTTCCGAGGTTGGCTTCACGGCATCCTTGCCGGAAGGGTCCTTCGTCGTAGCGGAATCTAGTGCGGGTCCGGGGTCGGAACAGATCTCTCTTCCCGGTGACATTCTCTTTTCGATGGTTCGAGATGACTCTACGGTGCAGAGCTACGCGGCAGTCATTGAATGGACCGAGAAAATGGCGAGCTACTACAGCACGACGAAAAAGGGCGAAAAGATTGCCGAAGGTGCCCTGGAGAGCCAGGGGAAGAAATGTTTCACTTCGCTAACTCTCTACCCGCACAGCGAGACGGAACCTAAGGTGGCCGCGGTCACCGGCATTCGTTTCGATTCCGGTGAATTCTTCGGGCTTACCCTGCTCTGGCCCGTACTGGACCTCGATTTGGAACCTCAGATCGACAGGGTTCAGCGAATAGTGGATGGCATCTCGCTTAACGCCTAGCTGTTGTCGCTAAGGGCCCTGAACTCAGCCAGGATTTCAGGGTTCTCGCAGGCGGCGGCGAAAGCTCCGATCCGGCGTTCGATCTCGCGTCCGAGTAGCCAGCTGCCGAGGGGATGAGCCAGCCAGCGTAACCAGCCTGGGCGACAGGAGAAGGTGTACTTCCAGACTGCCCGGGTGCCGTCGTCGTGCTCGGCGAAACGCCAGCCGCCGCCGAACTGTTCGAAAAACCAAGGCCCTTTCACCATGGTCATTCCCACATTTTTTGGCGGTGCGTAGGAGACGTATTCGCTCATCATCAGCAGGCCAAGTCGGGATCGAGTGCGGGTACGGACACCCTTTCCGGCGGCGAGAGCGCCAGCTTCAAAACGCTGGGAATGGATGAACGGATCCCAGCGGAGCCGGAATTCGCCGGTGGTCTGCGACAGCGCGAAGACCGTCTCCGGATCCAGGCTGATCGTTCGCTCCGCTACCACCTGTGGCATTGCTCAGTCCTTCCGAAACTCCAGATCGTGAATTTCCCGCCCGGCCTCTAGCGCCTTGTTCTCAAAGCTGGTCACCACGCGACCGTCAAAACGTGGCGCCCAGGAGTCGTGGAGATTCTTCAGGGAGGAGCCGGTACCCACTTCTAGCATCTGTTCCGCGTAGTGATCCCAGTCGGTAGCCAGCCGCCATAGCCCGCCCGGCGCCAAGGCTTCCGCTACCAATTCAGCGAACGACGGCGTCACTAACCTGCGTTTCTCGTGTCGGCTTTTCGGCCACGGGTCAGGGAAGAAGGTCCAGACCTCGGCCAGGCTAGCCGCCGGGATCATGGTCTTGAGCACCTCTGGCGCATTGGCCTGAACCACGCGAAGATTGCTCAATTCCTTTGCCGCAGCCCGCTGAATGGTCTGGGCGAGTCCGGGAAGATAAACCTCAACAGCTAAGAAGTCCCGTTCCGGATGGTCAGTGGCTGCCTGGACTATGGCTTCACCTAGACCGGAGCCGATTTCCACCACTAGTTCCGCATCTCGGCCGTATACCGTGCGCGGATCGAAGCGATACTCCGGATCAACCGAGGTATCAGCTACCAGCCGGGGTACCTCGATCAGGTAGAACTCGCTGTGGTCTTCCCAAGCCTTTTGCCGACGCCCTTGTAGGCGGCTTCCCCTGCGGACAAAGGAAACCGGTTGCGCTCGATAGCTACTCTCGTTCATCGCCCTCCAGCCTAGCGGAGCGGCGCTTCCCCGGGGGAGCGTAGTGCCGCCCAAGCCGTCAGCATGGCCAGTAGTGCCAGCGCCATCACCATCAAAGCCAGCCCAATCCAGCCCAGAGCTTGGAAAACGAATCCGCCAAGCCAGCCGATCAGGCTGGAACCGGTGTAGAAGAATAAGTTGTACAGCGAAGCTGCCTGAGCGGGGCCGATGCTGGCTCGCACGGTGGTCCAGCTGGAAGCCATGGCGTGAGCCGCGAAATAGCCGCCGGTGAGCACCAGCAGTCCAAGCAGCACCACCGGTAGCCAGGGCACCATGGTGAGTACGACGCCGAGGATCATCACCGCGGTGCTTCCTGCCAGCACTCGTCGTCGACCGAGTTTGGTGCTTAGCCCGCCCGCCACCCGGGAGGTCACCGTTCCGGCCAGATAAGCCAGGAAAAGCAGGCTGGTAATAGTGGCCGGAAGAACGAAGGGTGGGGCTTCTAGCCGGAATCCCAGATAGTTATAGATCGCCACGAAGCCGCCCATCAGCAGGAAACCTTGTGCGTAGAGGGCCAATAGCGCAGGGTTGCGTAGATTAATGGCGAGCCGAGCCACTAGGCCGGGGCCGCCGTCGTTCTTCCGCACTGGACTAAAGCCACGCTGGCCGGGTGCCAGCAGGATGAACCAAACCGCCGCCACCGAAGCGAGCAGGCTCACCGTAAGAATGCCGATCCGCCAGCCGGCCAGGTCACCTATCGGCCCGGCGATCACCCGGCCCAGTAAACCTCCCACCGTGGTGCCCGCGATATAGGTGCCGGCGGCTATTCCGGCATGTAGCTTGTGCACTTCCTCGCTGAGGTACGCCAAGGCGAGCGCTGGAATGCCGCCGAGTGCCGCGCCTTCCAGGAATCGCAGGCTCAGCAGGCTGGGCAGGTTCGGCATCAGTGGAACTAACAAGCCGAGTGCTACCGCCGCGATCACGGCGATCGACATAGCGCGCAGGCGGCCGATTCGATCCGCCACGGCGGACCAGGGGATGACCGCAAGAGCGAGCCCGATGGTGGCGGCAGAAACGGTTAGCGCGGCGTCCGCGGCGCTGACGTGAAGATCGGCGGACATCGCCGGGAGCACTCCCTGCACCGAGTAAAGCTGGGCGAAGGTTGCAACCCCGGCGCAGGCTAGCGCGATCAGAATGCGTCGATAGGATTTGCTGCCACGTAGGTGACCAGCCCAGGCCTCCGGCACCGCTCAGCTCTCTTCAACGTGGGCAGTAGTCACCTTTTCATCGTAGAACTCGATGCCGCCCGATGCGCGCACCGCCGTGTGAGCTTGCCCACTTAGCCCGGTTCGCCGTCGTCCTGCTGGTAGGCTGTAGGTACTTGATGCGGTTTTCCGCGTCCTGCGTCGATGAACGCGAACGTTCGGTCCCACTTGATTCGGTGGTTGACTGTGCAGCTTTTTGAGCATTTCTTCGGCGAACCCCCGTGCCAACCGGTGATGGGGGCCGTGCCTCCGCCGCTGCTTTCAGTCGTGGAGACTCAGCCTGAAAGACCTTCTGTGCAAACCTTTGCCTCCTTGGGCGTGCCCAAGACCCTTGTATCCGTTCTCACTGCCCAAGGCATCGAGAGCCCCTTCCCCATCCAAGCTAAGACGCTGCCTGATTCGCTCGGCGGCCGCGATGTGCTCGGCCGTGGCCGCACCGGCTCCGGAAAGACCCTGGCCTTTGGGCTGCCCTTGGTGGCTCGGCTCGCCGAGGCTGAGGCAGCCTACCGTCGCAAGCCCGGTCGTCCTCTCGGCCTGGTGCTGGCACCGACCCGTGAACTGGCTACCCAGATCAACGCCACTATCGAACCCCTCGCTCAGGCGCTCGGCTTGAACACCACCGTGATCTACGGCGGGGTGTCCCAGCAACGCCAGGAACGTGCTCTGCGGGCTGGCGTCGATATCGTGATCGCTTGTCCCGGACGCCTGGAAGATTTGATGCGGCAGAAGCTGATCAGCCTCGAATCCGTTGAAATCACCGTGCTCGATGAGGCTGACCACATGGCTGATCTGGGCTTCTTGCCAGTGGTCAAGCGCCTGCTGGACACCACCCCGAGCGAAGGCCAGCGGTTGCTCTTCTCCGCTACCTTGGATAACGGCGTGGACAAGATTGTGCAGCGTTACCTCAGCAAACCGGTGACGCATTCCGTCGACGAGCCGAAGGCCGCGGTTTCCACCATGGAACACCACGTGCTCGCGGTGGCGGATCAGTCGGTCAAGAAGCAGCTGATCGTTGAGCTGGCTTCCGGCAAGGGCCGCCGAGTGCTCTTTATGCGTACCAAGCACCATGCCCGCAAGCTCGCGAAAACCCTGACCGAGGCTGGGATTCCTGCCGTGGATCTGCACGGCAATCTTTCGCAGAATGCTCGGGACCGGAACCTCGCGGAGTTCTCCTCCGGGGACGTCCGCGTCCTGGTGGCCACCGATGTGGCCGCTCGTGGCGTGCACGTCGACGACGTCGAACTGGTTATCCACGTCGATCCGCCCACCGAGCACAAGGCTTATCTGCACCGCTCCGGACGTACCGCCCGAGCCGGTTCCGATGGCACCGTGGTGACCATCTCGCTGCCGGAACAGCAGCAGGACGTGAAGAAGCTGATGCGCGCCGCCGGTGTGGATGTGGCTTTCGAAAAGGTGACCGCAAACTCCCCACTGATCGGCAAATTGGTCGGAGAAGTTGCAGACCGGATTGATCCGCGCACTCGTGCCGCGCTGCTCGCGGCCAAGGCTCCGCAGCAGGGCCAGGGTAGCTCTACTGGTGCGAACGCGCAGCGTAAGCGCGCTCGTCGGCAGGGTGAGGCTCCGGCCGGAAACCGTCAGGAACGACGTCGTGACCAGCCTCAGGCTCCCCGCTTCGGTTCCGAAGGGGCTCGCTCGGGCGGCCGCTCCAGTGCTCGCCGGGCTGGCGCGAGTGGTGCTGCTCAGGGCACGCCTCGTCAGGGCAGCACACAACGCGGTGCCGGACAGGGTGCGGCTCGTACCACCGAGCACTCGGCGGCTCCCGCTCAGCGCCGCAATCGGCCCTCGGGTCCGCGTCGTGCCGGAGCCCCCGCATCGAACGCTCGCCGCGGCTAATTAGTCTTCGTTAGTCCAAAAAATCCTGCTCACTGCTGATCGCGGTGGGCAGGACTTTTTGCTTTTAGTCGGTGACCGGTTCCAGGCTGATCACGGCCAGGAAGCCGCGGCCGATGAGTTCCGGCGTCGTGCCGTCTCCTGCTAGTGCATCAAAGCGATTCATGGTGGTGCCGTCCTGAAGCTCGGCAGAACCCTGCAGTAGAACAGCCCATTGGTCATCGAAAACCGGATGCGGACGTTTCTTGGAGAGTTCCAGAACGGTGACGAAGCCGCGGAACTTATCCCTGCGGGTCATCACATTCAGATCCATGCCGGGGCCGGTGGGTAGTTCGGCTCGGGTTTCCGAGTCGCCGGAGAACCGGAAGGGACGGAATTTTTCCAGGCCGTGCTCCACGCCATTCACATCGAGTAGGAGGAATTCCCCTTCGATCAGGGTGATCACCCGGTCGATTCCGGGTAGCGCGGAGAACGGGCCGGGCTGGGAGACCTCTGCGATGCTGATTCGCCAATCGAAATCGGTGCCGCCGCTTTCGGCTAATACTCTGGTCACTCCGCCGCCGCCCAACCAAGGCTGTGGTTTCAATGCGGAGTAGCGAAGCAAGGACATTAGTCGTCTACCGTTTCTACGCTGATAACGCGGATTCTTTTGGGCTCGGTGCGTTTGCGCCGGAGATGTTTCCGAATTCGGCTGGTGAGCATCCCAAATACTGCGGCGAGGGCCAGGGCTAGGAGCAGCTTGCCCAGGAACGGCCAGCTGACCAGGGACAGCAACAGATAGATCAGCACAAACCCGCCGATCTGAATTCCTAGGTCCAGCCAATCAACTCTTCCACGCATGCTCTCAGCATAAGGCCCAAGCCCGCGCCATTGCCCCCGCTTGCCCTACCCATCCGTCCCATCCGGGCTCCCAGTTGTCCCACTCGCTGTGGCTGGAGTTGCGGATGTTGCGGAAAACGGTGATCTTTCGCATCACCAGCAACATTCGGTGGGACGGATGGGCGAGCCGGGACAGGGACGGTGGGACGGATGGGAATGGAGCCGGATGAGAGTGGAGGCGGAGGCGGCTCCGGATTAGCTGGCGGAGTCCTTGATTTCGGTATGCCGGGGGCTGTCCGGGTTCATCAGGGAATGTTTCCGACCGTAGAAGAAGTAAACAAATAGCCCGATCACCAGCCAGACGACGAAGCGCAGCCAAGTCTCCCAGTGCAGTTGTGTGATCAGGTAGCCGGAGGCCAGTACGCCGAAGATCGGGATGACGGGCATCCACGGCAGCCGGAAGGTGCGCGGCGTCTCCGGCTTGGTCCTGCGGAACACGATGACCGAAACACAGACCACTACGAAAGCCGCCAGGATGCCAATATTGGTCAGGTCGGCAACCTCACGGATCGGGAAGATGCCCGCCAAAACTGCCGATCCAACGCCCGCGATCCAAGTCACCCGCTGCGGCACCCCGCGATGATCAACCTTGGAGAACCACTTCGGTAGCAAGCCGTCGCGGCTCATCGAGAACCACACTCGGGTCACCCCCAGTAGGAAGGTCAGCATTACGGTCAGGATGGAGATCACCGCAAAGACCGAGATGATGGTGGCGATCACGGGAAGTCCGACGCCGGTGAAAGCGGAGGCGAAGCCCGCTTCCGGATCGATGTCCTTGTAATTCTGCATGCCGGTCAGCACCAGGGTCGCCAGCACATAGAGCACCATGGCGATGATCAGGGACAGAATAATGGCCTTTGGCATGTGCTTCTTGCCATCGGTCGATTCCTCGGCGGCGGTGCTCATCGCGTCGTAACCGAAGACCGCGAAGAACACCGTGGCCGATCCCGCGATCACCGGTCCGAAGCCGAAGGGCATGAACGGGGTGTAGTTGCTGGTGTTGATGTAGAACAGGCCCAGTCCAACGATGAACAGGATCAGCACGATCTTCAGCGCCACCGCAATGAACTCGAAGCGGCCCAGAGCCTTGGTTCCCCGGCTCAGGATGAAAGTAACCAACAGGCAGATCACGATGGCGGGCAGATTGATCAATCCGCCTTGGTCCGCCGTCTGAGAAATCCAGGCAGGCAGCTGAACGCCGAAACCTTCGAGGAAGGCGTTGAAATACCCGGAAATGCCGATCGCCACCACCGCGACAATGGCGATGTATTCGAGCAGTAGATCCCAACCGATGAACCAGCCGGCGGCCTCGCCGAGCGCTACATAACCATAGGTATAGGCAGAACCAGCCCGAGGCACCATTCCGGCAAATTCGGCGTAGGAGAGAGCCGCTGCGGCGGAGGCTGCTCCGGCAATCAGGAAGGAGATCAACACAGCCGGACCCACCGCTGGATTATTCGGATCTCCGTGAGCGACCAGGCCGGCCAGGGAGAAAACTCCGACGCCGACGATGCCGCCGACCCCGATTGCCGTTAGCTGCCAGAGGCCCAGGCTTTTCTTGAGCCCGCTCTTGCCGCTTTCTTCCTCGATCTCGTCAACTGGCTTTCGCCGCCAGATCGAATAGGGGTTGGCCACGCGTGCCATCTGATCCTCCAGAACGTCGTTGTCGTCGGATGATTCAGTCTAGTCCGGCCCATAGTTACTACACAGTTACTCCCGGTCCTGTGAAACCCAATTCGGCGAGTTAGAGCGGCTTCCGACGACGGCGTCCGCGGCCTGATCGAGAGCGGCCAGTTGGGCCTCGCTCAAGTTGAGCGATACCGCGCCAAGGTTCTCATCGACCCGCGCCGACCGGCGAGTTCCGGGGATCGGCACTACTGGAAGGCCAAGACGCTCACCCTGGGCCAGCAGCCAGGCCAGTGCTACCTGAGCTGGGGTTGCGGCTGCTCCATTGATGGTCAGTTCCCCGGCCACTCTTCGAATCACTTCGACCACTGCCTGGTTTGCATCGATAGCGCCATCCGCGAAGCGCGGGATCCGACGCCGGAAATCACCTTCCGCTAAAGCGGAGACCTGTAGCGTTCCGGTCAGAAAGCCACGGCCCAGCGGCGAATAGGGCACGAAGCCAACGCCTAAGCGAGCCGCAGCGGGAACGACGCTCTGCTCGACGTCGCGGCTCCAAATGGACCACTCGCTTTGCACGGCAGCGATCGGATGCACGCCGACAGCTCTCTCCAGTTCCGCGGCGGTGACCTCGGAGAGGCCTAGGTGGCGGACCTTACCTTCGGCGACCAGCTCGGCCATTGCCCCCACGGTTTCCTCAATGGGTACCCGGGTGTCCAGCCGATGCATGTAGTAGAGGTCAATGACCTCGGTATTAAGCCGCTTCAGGCTGGCCGCCACAGATTCTTTGACGTAGGCGGGATCACCACGCACCTCGCGACCGCCGGTTGCCGGATTGCTGGCGATACCGAATTTGGTGGCCAGCTGAACCTCGCCGCGGCGATCCTTGAGTAGTTTTGCGATGAGCTCCTCGTTGGCCCCCATGCCGTAGACGTTTGCGGTGTCAATGAAACTGACTCCCACGTCCACAGCGTGGTTCAGCGTAGCCAGCGATTCCACCGGGTCGGCGGGGCCATAGACCGGGGTGAGCGCCATTCCGCCGAGGCCTAGTGGGCTGACGCGGAGGTTATCTCCGAGATTGATGGTCATGATTCCTTACTTTCCGTGGGGTCGAGGCAATCTTGGTCGAGAGCAATGAGAGTTTCGTAGTGTGAGATTTTCAGATCAACCGTCTCAAGATCGTCCTGAACCTGTTTGAGTTGGGCGAGCACCTTGATTCGGTGCTCCAGAAGCAGCGTCATCCGTTCTTGATGGGTCTCCCGGCCGCCTGCAAGCAGTTGGACGAAGCGCTGCATATCGTGCACCGACATGCCGGTTCTGCGTAGTTTGACCAGCATCATGATCCTGGCCAGATCGGTTTCGTCGTATTTGCGGCGCCGGTCCCCGCCCCGGGCAATCTGTGGGAACATGCCCTCACGCTCATACCAGCGCAGGGTGTCCTGGCTTAGGCCGGTGGTTGCAGAGACATCGGAGATGGACAGAGTCCGAGGCCCTGCGGCCGCTGCTGAATTTGGCTGGATTCCTGTGCTCATGTCCCCAGCGTAGGACTTGGAGCGTACTCCGACACAAGGCCTAGGTGCCCGGGATCACATTTCGGGATAGCTCAACGACATCGCGATAGTTCAATGACCGGTCATTCGGCTATCGCGAAGTCACTGGACTATCGCGAGTGGTTTGCGGCGTGCCGGGTGGGCGTGGTGCAGGAGCCGACGGCGGTGCGGGCGATCAGCGATAGCTGGAGACAAAGGGGCGATCGGTGGGCACAATCATTTTGCCCAAGGGCATCAGCGAGACCGGAATCAGCTTGAGATTGGCGATAGCCAGCGGAATTCCGATGATCGTAATGGCCATCGCGACGGCGGTGAGCAGATGACCAATCGCAATCCAAATTCCCGCCACCAGAAGCCAGATCACATTTCCCACGGTCGCCAGCACACCCGGTCCCTTGGGCTTATCGACGACGGCTCGGCCAAAGGGCCAGAGCGCATAGCCCGCGATCCGGAAGGACGCAATGCCCCAGGGGATGGTGACGATGAGCAAGCAGCAGAGGATTCCGGCGAAAAAGTAGCCCAAGGCCAGCCAGATGCCGCCGAAGACGAGCCAGATGACGTTCAGAATCGCTTTCATATTCTTATTCTCCGGCATCCGCAGGGAAGCCGCATCCGGGAGAACCCTGATTTTGGCCAAGCCAACCGACCGACCAAATGATCGGCAACAGGCTAACCGGCAAACATGCGAACCGGCTAAGAACCCGGAACTAAGGACCTAGAGGCGTTTCTCATAGAGCAAGGTATCCCGCCATTGCCCGGCATGGGGCCCAAAGCTCATCAACCCCACGCGTTCTCGGCGACCCACCAGTCTGAAACCATTTTTCTCATGCAAGGCTCGGCTGGCTGCGTTTTCGGGAAAGATCGACGACTGGATAGTCCAATAGCCGTGTTCGAGTGCGGCGAGACTCAGCGCCGCCAACAGCGAACCAGCCACGCCCTGCCCGGCGAACTTCGGATCAATATATACCGAGTGCTCCACCACTCCCCGGTATACGGCCCGAGCCGAAGTCCTGCTGGCTGCGGTCCAGCCCAACATCTGGCCGCCGTCGTCGAAAGCAGCCAAACGCAACTCCGGAACCCGGCTGGCGAAATACGCTTCCCGCGCCGGCAATTCGGCATCGAAAGTGGCGTTACCGGCGGAGACTCCGGCTGCGTAAATGCGAGTGACATCGGACCAATCAGACTCGTCGAAAAGTCGGATCTTCACCCGGCCGAGTGGCTCTCCGCATTGCGCTTCACAGTCTCTAGCGCTAGCTCAATCATTGAGCCGAAGGTCTCCTGCCGCTCCTGTGCGCTGGTGGCTTCTCCGGTCAGGATATGGTCGGAAACGGTAGCCACGGTCAGCGCCTGTGCGCCGTGCTTGAGCGCCAAGGTATAGAGCGCGGAGGCTTCCATCTCAATGGCCAGCACGCCGTATTTAGCCAACTGCATGGCCAACTCGGGCCGATCGTTGTAGAACAGATCGGAGGAGAACAACCCGCCCACCTTGGCGCTCAGGCCGCGCTGTTCGGAGACTTCTACGGCGTGCCGGAGCAGTGCAAAATCCGCGCCCGGAGCGAAGTCAATGCCGTGGAAGCGATGCCTATTCATTGCGGAATCCGTGGAGGCGGTATTGGCAATGATCACATCTCGCAGCCCCACAGAGGATGAGATGGCACCACAAGTACCTACCCGAATGATCGTTTTGACCTCGTAATCCTGCATAAGTTCGGTGGCGTAGATGGACATCGAAGGCTGCCCCATGCCGCTTCCTTGTACAGACACCGGAATTCCTTGGTAACTTCCGGTGTAGCCGAACATATTTCGCACGGTGTTGTACTGCCGAGGTTCATCCAGGAAGGTCTCGGCGATCCATTGAGCCCGCAAAGGGTCGCCGGGCATCAGAGCGTGGGGAGCGATTTCGCCCGCTTGGGCGGCCAGGTGGATAGACATGGAATCAGCTTAACTCGGAGCTCAGATTCCGTTGCGCGTTCGCAGCCCAGAGCGACCGCGCCTTCGGGCTGCGATAGAGCGGGTCCAAGGAGAGTAACTGACGGACGACGGCGGCGCGACCGGCCTGAAAGTCGGCTTCAGCAATGTGGGCGTAATCTTGGCGCACCGCACTCAGGTAGCGGGCATAGTCCTCCGGTGCGGAGCCGAGAACTGAAAGGTCCGCATCACACAGTAGGGCGCCGTCGTCGTCCCCTAATTCCGGTTGGTGACTCGCGGTCAATCGAATCAGTCGCTGCACTTCGGCAAGTTCCGCTGCGGGCACCAGCTCGCGGAGCAGCTCTCCGGCCAGCAGGGCTGAGTTTTCCTCATCCTCTCCGGCGACTCCCTGGTAGACCGCGTCATGGAACCAGGCGGCTAACAGAACGTGCCGTGGCGGCTCAGTCCGAAGAGTCTCCAGCGCCTCCAGGATGGCGAGTAGATGGGTTCTGCCGTGATAGTGCCGGTGCGGCTCGGCCCAGCGGTCCAGTAGCGCTCGGCCAGTTGTTTCGGCCCGGGGCGAGGTATCGGGAAGTAAGCTTTGCCAGCGGAGCAGCAGCGCTGTATCGAGCGACTCACTTCGCCGCCGAGCCGGAATCCGCAGACCACTCGCGATCAGTACCCGGGTCAATTGCCTACCGTCAACCGCTTTGGCGCCCTGAGCAACCAGTCGGGCATAGCGTTCTTCCGCAATATCGTAGTGATCCCGGTCAAAGGCGCGTTCGGGGATCCCCGCGGCAGCCGCGAAAGCATGCAGTTCCGCGAGTGAATGATCGGAGATCAGATGGGAGAACATGGTGCCGTGAGCTGGCCACAGTGGCGGGTCAATATAGAGAGCCATAGCGGAAGTCTAAACTGCGGTTGAACCGCTAAGTCTCAGTAGTAGGTGATGTCCCAGTGATTGCCCTCATCGCAGTAGATATTCCCGGCGGCGGACTGCCACTGCGGGTAGCCGTCTCCGCGATTGGCGATTTTGGTGAAGGAGGTCTTGACGTAGCTGTCGATGCAGCTGTTCTTGGCGACATCGGCCTTGTAGCCGTTGTAGTGGCTGTAGGTTCCTGAGGCGTGGCCGACTTCGGTGCCGCCGGTGACATTAATAGCGCATCCGCTGGCGTTCTTCAGGGTAACGAGCCCGCTCACCGTGGACTGATTGATCTGCTCGTAGGAGGTGCAGGTGGAGTTCGAGCGGGTGGTGCAGCCTCCGCTGGAGGAATGCGTGACGCCTGCCGCGGACAGCTGGGACTCGGCGGAGGCCTGACTCAGCTTGGTAGCGGCGGCGGCAGGGGAGGCTCCGGCGAGAAATGCGGCTCCGGCGAGGCTGAGGCAGATGGCGACCTTCAAGGTATGGCGTAGAAACATGTTCACGATCCCTTTCCTCTGCGGCCCTGAACAGGCCTGACAGTTTCAGAACCTAACAGCAAATAACCTGGGGAAACCTGGCATTCAGGTGATTAATCGTCAATTCCGGGCTGGCTTCCAGGAAGCCGATTTTCGGAACCTCAGTGGGGCTAGTGGCCTTTCCCGTAAACTGGATTGACCCTTCGCTTCGTTTCCCTGGAGCATCTCTACGGAAGAATTGTGGATCGTGACCCTTCGTACAACATTCTCGAAGAGCATTGCCACGTTGCTCGCGGCGGTAGTGGCTGCCTTGTTGATCTATTGGGCATTCTGGATCTCCCCGGTTTTTGGTCTTGATTTCGGGGTCTATATCAGCGGTGGTCAAAGCGTACTGGCGGGGCAAGGGGACCTTTACACGAAGGTCTACAACGACCTGTTGTTCACTTACTCACCCTTCTCCGCGATGTTCTTCGCCCTTCTTGCGCCGTTTGGCAATGCCTTGGGGCTGGGGATCTTTACTGGATTGTCCTTGGTGATAGCCGCGCTCACTGCCGTCTTTGGGGTGCGGTATCTCTCGCGCGCGGAACGGCTGAGCTCGGTGTTTACCGACCCTTGGTTACGCCCGCTCGCCATGGTGGCCTTCGGCTTCATCGTGGCGCTCGGGCCTTGGCGGGAGACCACGGCCTTTGGCCAGATTAATATTCTGCTCTTCGGCTTGATTATGGCCGATTATCAGATCAAGGCGAGGCGCTGGCCGCACGGCGTGCTGGTGGGTATTGCGGCGGGGATCAAGCTGACCCCCTTGGTGTTTGGTCTCTATTATCTGTGTACCGGTAATTGGCGTGGACTACGCAATATGGCTTTTGGTTTCCTGGGCACGGTGGGTCTTGGCTTCCTGCTGATGCCCAAGGAGTCTTTCGCTTACTGGTTTCAATTGCTGCCCGATACCTCGCGGATCGGTGGTGCAGGTTATGTCGATAATCTCTCCTTTAAGGGAGCGATTCTGCATTTCTTTGGTCCCGATTTCGCGGTCACCTTACCTTGGCTAGGTCTTTCGGCTATTTTCGTGGTGTTGACCGGGCTGGCTTTACGCTCCGCTCAGCGCAGGGGTGAGACGATTGTCGCCTTCGCCATGACGGCACTGCTCATGGTATTGATTTCCCCCATTACCTGGTCTCATCACTGGGTCTGGATTGCGCTCTTCATTCCGGTGTTGGCGCGGAGTGTCATTGTGCTTCCTGCTGCCCGGAAGGGGCTTCGCAGCGTCGGCGTAGTGCTTCTGGTGCTCGCCGTGCCGATCTTCTTATACTCGCCGAAGACCATCGGAACCGCGCTCGGGGCGGTGGACCTTGGATCGCAGATTCCCACTACTTGGTTGATGGCTTCCAGTGCCGGGGTGTTCTGGGGCACGGCTGTGTTGATCTGGTGGATCGTGGCTTACTGGGAGAACCCGCGACGGCTGTTCGGCAAGCTGACGACGGCGGCCTCCCGAGCATCCGGCGGGGCGGTGCGGCCGGCTGCCACGAGGGAGCGGGCTGCGGTGCTCGGCGATGACGAACAGTGAGTGGTCAATGATCGCGGCCGGGAAAGGGAGCTCGAAGGCCCGGGGGAACCGTCTTCTGCTGGCAGGGGTACTCGGCTTTGTTATCCCCTACCTGGTTTTGATGCTACTCAGGTCCTTTGCTGGGGATGCCCTCTGGGTCTCGATTGCCGTTGTGGTGCTGAGCGTGATGAGTTTCCTGGGGCTTTTGCTAGTAATTGCCGGGGCTTCGCTCAAGATGGGTTCGAGAAAGACCAAAGATAGCTCCAGTGGAGGAGAGTCAGACTAGACCCAGGGTGCATCAACGCTAGACAAGTGTTCTGCTCTGGGTAAACATGGGTCTTGAACCCTCTGAGCAAAAGTTGAGTGGAGTAGACTCAACTTAGAGACATTTTCACCCCACGCAGCAAAGGAGCCTAGTTCCCTTGGACACCAAATTCACCACCAAAACTCAGGAGGCGCTCTCCGCAGCCGCCATGAACGCCTCTACCGCAGGGAATCCCCAGGTGGAACCCGCTCATATGCTCAAAGCGTTGATGGATCAGCGTGAAGGGGTGGCGGTAGCGTTACTCAAAGCCGCTGGCGTGGAGCCGGATACGGTTAGCGTGCGGACTTCTGCGGCTATCAAGGCGCTGCCTGCTAGTTCTGGAAGCACTGTCGCCCAGGCGCAATTCTCGCGCTTCGGACTACAGGCCATCCAGGCTGCCGAACAAGAGGCAGCGTCGATGGGGGATTCCTATGTCTCCACCGAACACCTGCTGATCGGCATTGCCGCTGGAGCTGACGATGTGGCCACCCTGTTGCGTCAAGCAGGTGCCTCGGTGGAAGCCTTGCGGGCCGCGCTGCCCGGTGTTCGTGGCGACCGTAAGGTGAATTCACCCGATCCGGAGAACACCTTCCAAGCCCTGGAAAAATACGGACTGGACCTGACCGCCGTCGCCCGGGCTGGAAAGCTTGACCCGGTAATCGGGCGGGACGCGGAAATTCGCCGAGTGATGCAGGTGCTCTCCCGGCGGACCAAGAATAATCCGGTACTGATCGGTGAGCCCGGAGTGGGCAAGACCGCGGTGGTTGAAGGTCTGGCGCAGCGAATGATCGCAGGAGACGTGCCAGAGAGCTTGCGAGGCAAATCACTCATCAGCTTGGATTTGGGAGCCATGGTTGCCGGCGCGAAGTATCGTGGTGAATTTGAAGAGCGACTCAAGGCCGTGCTCGAGGAGATCAAGAGCTCGGACGGTCAGATTGTCACCTTCATTGACGAGATTCATACCGTGGTGGGGGCGGGTGCCTCGGAAGGCGCCATGGATGCCGGAAATATGCTCAAACCCATGCTGGCCCGCGGCGAGCTGCGGCTGATTGGTGCCACCACGCTGGACGAGTACCGGGAACATATTGAGAAGGACCCGGCGCTGGAGCGTCGTTTTCAGCAGGTCTATGTTGGCGAGCCAAGCGTCGATGACACCATTGGCATCCTGCGCGGGCTGAAGGAACGCTACGAGGCACATCACAAGGTAGCCATCGCCGATTCGGCCCTGGTGGCGGCAGCCACGCTTTCCAATAGGTACATTTCCGGCCGACAGCTGCCGGACAAGGCGATAGACCTGGTTGACGAGGCGGCCTCCCGACTGCGGATGGAAATCGACTCCGCCCCGGAGGAGATCGACCAGCTGCGCCGGGCAGTGGACCGACTTACCATGGAAGAACTTGCCTTAGCGAGTGAGACGGATGCAGCCTCAATCGAGCGGCTGGAAGCCCTGCGCGCGGATATGGCCGACCGAAAAGAGGAACTGGCGGCACTCAATGCGCGCTGGGAAGCCGAGAAAGCTGGCCTGAATCGGGTTGGCGAGCTCAAGGCCAAATTGGACGAGCTTCGCTCCGTCGCCGAAAAAGCTCAGCGTGAAGGGGACCTGGAGCAGGCCTCCCGGATCCTCTACGGAGAACTGCCTGAGCTGGAGCGTGAGCTAACCGAAGCCCAGAAGGCCGAGGAGTCCCTTGCCGGAGAGGCCAATAAGCCGGAGTTGATGGTGGCCGAAGAGGTGACCGCGGACGATATTGCCGAGGTGATTTCAGCCTGGACGGGTATCCCGGCGGGCCGAATGCTGCAAGGGGAGAGCCAGAAGCTGCTCCAGATGGAAGAAGTACTGGGGGCCAGGCTGATCGGCCAGAGCAAGGCTGTGGCGGCAGTTTCGGATGCTGTCCGCAGAGCCCGAGCCGGTATTTCGGATCCGGACAGACCCACCGGTTCCTTCCTCTTTCTGGGACCGACCGGCGTCGGAAAAACCGAGCTAGCCAAGGCGCTCGCTGACTTCCTTTTCGACGACGAACGCGCCATGGTGCGGATCGATATGAGCGAATACTCGGAGAAGCACACGGTCTCTCGGTTGGTCGGGGCACCTCCCGGCTACGTTGGCTACGAGGAAGGTGGGCAGCTCACCGAAGCGGTGCGCCGCCGTCCTTATTCGGTGATCTTGCTGGATGAAGTGGAGAAGGCTCATCCGGAGGTCTTCGACATCCTGCTTCAGGTGCTCGACGACGGTCGGCTCACCGACGGGCAAGGCCGCACGGCGGACTTCCGGAACGCCATTCTGGTGCTGACCTCCAACCTCGGTTCGCAGTTCTTGGTTGATCCCTTGCTCGATGAGGCGCAGAAGCGCGACTCGGTGATGGCGGTGGTGAACTCCTCCTTCAAACCCGAGTTCTTGAACCGCTTGGACGATGTGGTGATGTTTGACGCGCTCAGTGTGAACGAGCTATCCAGGATTGTCGATCTTCAAGTGCAGAAGCTCAGCTCCCGGCTGCAGGAGCGCAGGCTCAGCCTGCAGGTGAGTGATGGCGCTCGAGCCTGGCTGGCGATGACCGGCTATGACCCGGCTTACGGGGCGCGCCCGCTCCGTCGTTTGGTGCAGCGGGAAATCGGTGACCGTTTGGCTCGAGGACTACTCGCCGGAGAGATCAACGACGGCGACACCGTTTTGGTGGACACCGCAGCGGATGTCGATGAGTTGGAGAGCTTGGGCGGCGCTAACGCGGGGCTAACCGTGCACAAGGTCTAATCAGGTGCAGCCCACGAATAGCTTTGCCTGAGAACACAAAGGCGGGGTCGGAACTTTTCAGTTCCGACCCCGCCTTTGTTGCGACTAGATGTTACTTCCGCACATCATCGGTCAGGGTGTCCTTCTTGTCCTTGGCGTAGGCGATGCACTGAATCAGCCGGTCACCATTGGCCCAGGTGCTCTCGGTCGGATAGGCGTATTGTTCCTTGACTCCGGCACTATCCGCAGCGCTGGTCAGCGGCACCGCGTCACAGGTCGCCTCGCCCTTGGTCTGCAGAGCGGCCTTGCCGGGGAAAGCGGCGCTGTCCGAGTATTCGTAGGTGTTTACCAGCTGAGCAGAGTGCGCGCTCGAGCATTCAACGATATCGGCGGGGGTGTTGATATCTACATAACCCTTAAGGCAATCCCCCTTGAGCCAAAGTGTTGGTTTGACGTTGGGAATGATGAGCCCGCTGTCATCCGAGCTTGGGTCGGAGCTGCTGTCACTCGGGCTGGGATCATCGGACTGCGAAATGCTGGGATCGTCTGTAGTGGTCGGGTCGGACACCGGGGTGGCCCCCTTCATCATGTTGGCAATGATGATAATAACCACCACGATCAGCGCCACCACAACGAGAGCGGCACCACCGATAATCCACAGCTTATTGTTGTTCTTCGGAGCCTGCCCGAAGGGGCCACCGGGACCTTGGGGCCCGCCCGGGCCTTGAGGACCTTGGGGGCCATAAGGATTCTGCGGACCTTGCGGTCCACCCGGGCCCTGCGGACCGCCGAGCCCTTGCGGCCTCTGCTGGTTCCAGGCCGAGGGGATCCCCGGGCCCCCAGCGCCTTGCTGCTGGCCGTAAGGATTGCCGCCGGCGGGGGGAGCGCCATAGGGCTGTTGCCCCGGCCCGCCAACTCCCGGGGCTTGGCCATAGGGAGGCTGTTGGCCAGGGTTTTGTTGACCTGGACCCTGCTGACCTGGACCCTGTTGACCGGATGCCTGGGGGGCTGCGCCGAAGGGGCCCCCAGCGGCCTGTGGGCCGCTGCCCTGGGAACCTGGACCATAGGGGTTTGGCTGCTGAGTAGAGGCCGAAGGCGCCTGACCATAAGGATTCGACTGACTCGGCAGTGCTTGAGTCGGTGCAGGCTGTCCGGGTGTCGCTTGCGCAGGCGTTCCCTGCGTGGGTGCAGCCCATGGCGACGGTGCATCTTGACCCTGCAAGGGCTGGGTCGGTGCGGGCTGGCCGGGAGCCGATGCTGGCGACTGATACTGCGGCTGCGTGGGTGCGGCGGGCTGACTGGGCTCGGATGGAGCTGACGGTGCCGAAGGAGTCTGCTGAGCTTCGGCATTATTGCCGCGGGTCCAGGGGTTGTTCACTACGGGCGGCTCGTTGAAGTTAGTGCGGAGTGTGGTGGTCTCTTCCGCTCCCCATTCGTTCGCGGCCGAAGGTGCCTCACTTGCTGTCGCGGCGGCTGGTGCAGAAGGGGCAGGAGACACGGAGGGTGCGGTAGTAGCGGGCGCCTGTCCTGGCGTGTTGGGTGCGCTGAACGCGCTGTCCCATTCATTGGATTCACTACCCTTATCCAGCCAGGATGGCTCGGCAGTTTTGGCCTCGGCCTCGGCAGCAGCTTTTGCGGCTTCCGCATTGGCTTCGTCTAAGGAGGCGCTCTGAGCGGCGTCTGGACTGATTTTAGCCTCGTCCAAAGAGGGCTCAGGGAAATTCAGATCGGCTCCAACCTCTGGCTGATCGCCATTCGCTCCTCCGGTCCCCGCCGGATTGCTCTCGTTTTCACTCATTGAAACCCTCAACACCCTTCTGAAACGTGGTCCCTTTTGCTTTACGCTATCACTCAGAATAAATCATTCCGCGGCAATGTAAAAAATGTCGTCAAACTGTGACTCTACCCAATTTGAATGCGTCTGGGCAGGGGTTACGACGCTTCAAGCGGAATGAGTTCACGTTTCGGTCGGTTAAACATGTAATCTAGTAACACGACAAAATGACCGGCAATCCGGGGCCTCGCCCGCTTTAGGGCGACCACCTCCGGTACAAGTACAAAAGGGGGTCACGCCATGGGGCGCGGCCGTCAAAAGGCAAAAGCTACTAAGCAGGCTCGGGACATGAAGTATTACTCCCCGAGCACTGATTACTCTGCTCTGGAACGTGAGCTCTCGCATCCATCGAGCACTGCCTCCAATCGCTATACGGATGATCCGGTTGAGCCGGATTATTCCGAGTACGCGGATAAGTTCGCGGACGACGACGAGGAAGACACCCGCCGGATCGGCTAATGACGTTCCGCCTGGAGCGGCCGGCACGCTCGGACCTCTCCTGCGGCTCTGATGCATCCTCCGCGAGGTGTTAGCCGAGGCTTAGTCGAATCGTTCCTTTGGCGTATTTTCTTGCTTTGCTGGAATGCTCCAGCTGTCTCTTCACACTGTCGGTGCGCTGTGCTTGGATAGGGCTATCCTCCGGCGACGGCGTCGGTCAAGGAGCGACTGAGAGCGAGCGGCACCATGAGTATCGTTGAGAGCTACCAACAGGGCACACCTTGTTGGGCAGACCTGTCTACTACCGACTTCGAAGCCTCCAAGGGGTTCTACAGTCAGCTATTCGGGTGGGAATTCGAGGACATGCCGGTTGGCAATGGTCTGAGTTACAGCATGGCCAAGAAAAAGGGTGAATGGGTCACCGGAATGATGGCTAAAATTCCTGGAATGGATGACTCCCCGTCCTTCTGGGCAACCTATCTTGCCGTCGACGACGCGGATCAGGCTGCGGCTCAGGTCGCCGGAGCGGGTGGGCAGTTGCTGATGCCGGTAGACGAGGTGCCTAATGGCTCGGGCCGGATGTTCCTGGCCAGCGATCCTGCGGGTGCGGTGATTGGTTTTTGGGAAGCCGGAAACCACCGTGGTTCCGGCCTAGTGAATGAACCCGGTGCGGTGATCTGGAACGAGCTGACCGTGCCAGATCCGGCAGCGGTAACGGGGTTCTATCAGGCGGTAGTGGGAATGGAATCCTCCACCGCTCCGGCTGGTGATCTGCCGAGCTACACCGAGTTCCTCGTTGGTGGGAAGAGCATAGCGGGGGCAACCACCCCAGCCATGCTGGGAGTTCCGCCGCATTGGGGCATCTATTTCAATGTGGCGAACGTGGATGAGACCCTCGAACAGGCTCAAGCTTCCGGCGGCTCCGTGGTTGCTCCGGCGTTCGACGTACCCGGTATTGGCAGGATGGCTGTGCTCGCCGATCCCACCGGTGCGATGTTCAGCCTGATGAGCGCTTAGAGGTAACTGCCAGCTAAACGTACTGCGCCGCCGTCGACCCCTTTGGCACCCTGGATGTAGTCCGGGCCGTCCTTGGGGCCAGCGTCGGAGGCGGACACGGTTCCCATCACCCAAGAGGGCAGACCCCGCGAGTTCAGCCGGGCCACGACGTCGTCAGCAGCCGAGGCACTCACGATGGCTACCATACCCACGCCCAGGTTCAGGGTGCGCTCCAGATCTGGCAGCGGGACATTGCCCAGCTCCGCGACCAGCTTGAAGATTGCGGGCAGTTGCCAGCTGGAACGTTCGACGGTAGCCGTCAAGCCTTGCGGCAACACCCGTGCCAGGTTCGCTGCCAAACCGCCACCGGTGACGTGGCTGAAACCGTGCACCGCTTTATCCGCGTCAACGTCAAAGGTGCGAGCCAAGTCGAGGCAATCCGCTGCATAGACCCTGGTTGGTTCCAACAGTTCCTCACCCAAGGTGCGGCCCAGTTCACTGACCTGCCGGTCCAGCGCCCAACCCGCGTGATTGATCACCCTGCGGACTAAGGAATAGCCATTGGAGTGCAAACCCGAGGAAGCCATCGCAATGACCAGGTCGCCGTCTTGAACCCGCTCGGGTCCGAGCAGCTTGCCCTTCTCCACCACCCCGGTTGCCGCACCGGCTACATCGTATTCGTGCTCGCCGAGCAACCCCGGGTGTTCGGCGGTTTCGCCACCGATCAAGGCGGTTCCGGCTTGCTGGCAAGCCGCTGCAATGCCACGGACAATATCGGCGATCCGTTCCGGAACCACCTTGCCGCAGGCGATGTAATCGGTCATGTACAGCGGCTCGGCGCCAACCACAACGATGTCATCGACGACCATGCCTACCAGGTCGTAACCGATGGTGTCGTGGATATCCATCGCCTGGGCAATGGATACCTTGGTGCCAACTCCGTCGGTTGAGGTTGCCAAAAGGGGTGCCTTGTACTGCAGCAGGCGGGACACATCGTAGAGCCCGGCGAAACCGCCTACACCTCCGAGGACCTGTGGCCCGTGGGTGGCTTTGACAGCTTCCTTCATCAGCTCCACTGCCTTGTCACCAGCCTCTACATCGACCCCGGCACTGGCATAGGTGATCGACTCGCTCATACTCTCTCTTTCGGCTGCTGCTCCACGGGTGGTTCAGATTCGTTCAATAACTTCTCTAGCTCGGCCCCGGGCCCTGGATCACAGCCATTCGCACCGGGATGACCGCCGTCGGAGTCCGGAGCATTGCGCTCCAGAAGATTCTTGCCAAGCCGGTCAGCGGTCGGAAGCTCGATCGGGTACTGGCCGGTGAAACAAGCGGTGCAGAGCCGTTCACGCGGCTGCTGAGTGGCGTTGATCATGCCATCTTCGGAGATGTAGGCCAGCGAATCGGCACCGATCGACTTGGTAATCTCCTCGATTGCCGCACCATTGGCTATTAGCTCGGCCCGGGAGGCGAAATCAATGCCATAGAAGCATGGCCAGCGCACCGGCGGGGAAGAGATTTTCACGTGCACCTCGGCTGCTCCGGCTTCCCGAAGCATCCGGACCACCGCACGTTGGGTATTACCGCGCACGATCGAATCGTCCACCACCACGAGTCGTTTGCCGCGGATCACCGATTCCAAGGCATTGAGCTTTAGCCGGATGCCCAACTGACGCAGCGTCTCCGAGGGCTGAATGAAAGTCCGGCCAACGTAGGCGTTCTTGACGAAGCCATGAGCGAAAGGAATTCCGGATTCCTCGGCATAACCGACTGCCGCAGGAGTGCCGGATTCCGGCACCGGGATCACGATATCCGCTTCAAATTGGTTCTCCCGAGCCAACTGACGACCCATTTCCACTCGGGATTCGTAGACCGAGCGGCCCGCGATGGTGGCGTCCGGCCGAGCCAAATAGACATATTCGAAAACGCAACCGGCGGCCTGGGCGGGAGCGAAGCGCTGGCTGCGGACGCCGTCCTCATCAATGGCGATGAACTCTCCGGGCTCGATCTCGCGGATAAAGCTCGCGCCGACGGTAGCCAGGGCTGCGGATTCCGAAGCCACTACCCAGCCTCGCTCCAGGCGCCCCAGCACCAAGGGGCGGACGCCGTAGGAATCGCGAGCAGCGTAGAGGGTGTTTTCGTCCATGAAAACGAAGCAGAAGGCGCCCTTGATTCGCGGTAGCAAATCCATCGCGGTGGTTTCCAGGGAATCGGTTCCACCACCCTGTAGCAGGGTGGTGACCAGGGCGGTGTCTGAAGTATTGCCCTGCGCCATCTCGCCGGTCTTGGGCCTGCCATAGCGATCCAGTACCAGGTCAAAAAGCTCGGCGGTATTGGTCAGATTGCCGTTGTGCGCAAGCGCTACGGTGCCCTCGGCAGTGGCTCCCAGGGTGGGCTGGGCGTTTGCCCAAGTGGACGATCCGGTGGTGGAGTAGCGGCAATGCCCGACGGCGATGTGCCCGAGCAAGGTGTTAAGCGTGGTTTCATCAAAGACCTGAGAAACCAGGCCCATGTCCTTATAGACATTGATTCGTTTGCCGTCGCTGGTGGCGATACCCGCCGATTCTTGGCCGCGGTGTTGCAGCGCATACAGACCGTAATAGGTCAGTTTCGCTACCTCTTCACCGGGCGCCCAAACACCGAAGACGCCGCATGCATCTTGGGGTCCTTTTTCGCCGCTGAGAAGATCGTGGGAAAGTTTGCCATCGCCGCGTGCCACTAAGCCATTCTAAGCTACTTTTGCGGTCCTCGGTGCTAGTTTTCCTCGGTGGGCTGCTCCGAGGTCTCTTCGGCGATCCCTCGCTGAGCCCGGCGGCGGCCTACTAAGTCCAGAATCAAGGCCAGAATTCCGCCTAAGCCAACGCCCACCAGGGCGAAGAGCACGACGAAGAATCCGAAGATAGTGCCCTTGTCATACTGGTTGTCTTCGGGCAATAAGGCGAAGATCCCGGCCCCGATAATGCCCAGCACGCCACCGGCGATCAGGAAGGGCACGTATTTGGGGGCGCTGCGAACCGAGACTTCAACCTGGTCGTGCGGTTTTTCCAGGGGGGCATCCTCGGATTGCGGGGTTTCACTCATCCTTCAAGGGTACTGATATTTTGCCGCCCGGGTCGCTGGGTAGGACTTTGCCAGCCACTAAGGCGTTTTGGAGCCGGAAACGTCGAAAAGTTCCTACTCAGCGGCACGCGTTCCATCGTCGAGTAGCGCCTGCAAGGTCCGATGCGCTATTCGGGACATCGGCGGATTGCTAAGCCGATAGTAATTTAGACAGCCGATGGCTTGGGCGAAAGCCCAGCCCTTGCCCCGAGCCCACTGCTGATCCTCGACGCTGAGCGCTTTCCGGTATACCCGGCGCGTCTGGGTGTCCATGAGGTTCCAGGCTGGCATTAAATCCAGTGCCGGATCGGCGAGGCCTAAGCCGCCAACGTCGATCACGGCAGACAGCCGACCGGCCCTGACTAGCAGATTGCCCGGCATGAGATCGCCATGACTCCAAGCATCCGCCTCGGTCCGTGGGGTCTCCCGGAGTTTTTGCCAGAGCAGGCCGAGGGCTTTGGTATCGATGAGTTCCGTGCTCTGCTCCAGGCTTCTGGCCACCCAGTCGTCCTGATCGGTGAGCAGGCCACCGCGGCTTGTTCCGTTATAGCGGCGTCCTTCGGTGTCCAGCGATCGAAGTGCGCTCACGAACTCCGCCAGTTTTTGAGCAAAGCCGGTTGAACCGGAAACGTCGCTCCGATCGGCGCTCTCTCCCGGCAACCAGCGATATGCCGCCCAAGGAAGCGGATAGCCCGGGCCTGGCTCACCGAAGCCCAGCGGTTCCGGGGTGGCCACCGAGGTCAGGCCCAGCAAACGGCGGGCAGCAGCAGCCTCGCCGAGAATCGAGGCCCGCACCTCTCCCACGGCGGCAAGTTGCATCGGAAAGCGAAGCACCAGCTCCTCACCCAAACGGAACAGGAAACTGACCGTTCCATAGGAATACACGGGATGGATCGGAAGCCCGCGCCACTGTGGAAACTGATCCTGGATCAGCCCCGCAACAGTGGCGGTGCTGAGTTCGAGCTGGTGGTCATGCATCCGCATCCTAGAACGGAAATCCCAACGGCAATAGCTGCCCCAAATCGGTACGAGTTCCGGAAGCAGCCACCTGGCCTGCCGAAACGGCGGCCTCCCAGCTCAGCGTTCCGGTGACCAGACTCAACCAGGTCACCGCGTCGGTTTCCACCACATTCGGTGGAGTGCCCCGGGTATGCCGGGGCCCCTCGATGCACTGGGTTACGCCGAAGGGCGGCACCCGTACTTCAACCGAGTTGCCGGGCGCTCTAGCAGCCACTTCCTCAAGGCTAAAGCGCACCGCAAGGGCCGTCGTCGCACGGTTCCGCTCTCCGGCGTTCCAGGCGCTTAAGGCGGCGATGCCCTCCCGCTTATCGATCCGGCGTCGTGCGACCATTGCGCTAATTCAGCAGAGCGGAGACCGCGCCGCCAAGGCGCAGGCTGCCCACTACCCGCCCGCCGCCAACAATGGGCTCCACCACTTTGTTCAGCACTGCGGCGACGCCAGCCACCTCGATAGCACCCGAAGCGGCAAGCAGTGTCAGGCCGACCAGGGTGGCGGCGCGCTCGTTGCCGTCCAGGATTTTGACTGCCACACCAACACCGGTTTCGGTGCCGAGCGCCAGCACGCCCTCGGCCCCGCCCTTGGTGAGTACGCCTAGGTCCTCCATCACCACGGTGTTCGGCTTGCCCCGGCCGTGCACGGCCCAGGGGTAGTCCAGCATGGAGGTAGCTACTGTGGCGGCGCGGGCATTTGAATTCTTATCGCCCGGCGAGCGGCTGAGCTTGCCATATCCTCGGGCCAGCGCGGTGAGCGAGATGGCTGCGACTGGGGCGCCACAGCCGTCGATGCCGATCTGAGCAGCAGATTCGCCGGTGTACTCCTCGATGACGGAGAGCACCAGTTGCTGTAAGGGATGCTTCGGGTCGAGATAGCTGGCGAGGTCCCAGCCGTTCTCGGTGCAGGCCCATAGGAAGGCCGCATGCTTGCCCGAGCAGTTCATCGCCAACGTCGTCTTTGGCCGCTCGGCGCGAATCATCCAGCGGTAGGCCTCGGAATCCTGCGGCCAAGCCGGGGGGCAGAGTAAATCGCTTTCACTCAGCCCCGCCTTGTTCAGCATGACTTTCGCCAAGTCCATGTGCTCTAGGGAACCGACGTGGCTGCCGCTAGCGATTGCTGCCTGGGCGCCACGCAAGGGGGCTCCGGCTTGCATCGAAGCGATGGCTTGGAAGGGTTTGAGCGTGGATCGCGGGAAAATCGGGGCTTTGGGGTCGCCGAGGCTGGTGACCACCGAGCCGTCTGCCGCTGTCACCACTGCGGAACCGATGTGTCTGGATTCGATGAAGCCGCTGCGTTCTACAACGGCAAGTTCTACGGCGTCCTGCGCCAAAAAAGTATGCACCACCCCACCATTATCCCAGTTCCTAAACCAGCCTCTTAAACCAGCCGTCCCACTGGGTGTTACTGGAGTGGCGAATGTGGCGGATTCGCCGCAACACCTGCCACACGGGTAACACTCGGTGGGATAGTTGGGTTTGGTCGGTAGGCTTGGGGGTTGTGAAGGTTCTCGTTGTTGGCCCTGGTGGCCGCGAACACGCCATTGTCCGGGCCTTGCTGGCCGATTCCTCCGTGTACGAAGTGCATTCGGCACCCGGTAACGCAGGTATCGCCGCGCTGGTGCCAACCCATCAGCTGGACGCCAACGATCCGGACGCTGTTACCGCGCTGGCCCGCAAGCTTGAGGTCGATCTAGTCGTGATCGGACCGGAGGCTCCACTGGTTGCCGGGGTGTCTGATGCCCTGCGTGAGGCGGGGTTTCCGGTCTTCGGTCCCAGCCGGGCGGCAGCGGAACTGGAGGGCTCGAAGGCTTTCGCTAAGCAGGTGATGGCCGGTGCCGGAGTTCCGACGGCGATGGCCAAGGTGGCCTCGAATGCCGAGGAAGCAGCGGAGGCTCTAGACACTTTCGGGGCGCCTTATGTGGTCAAGGACGACGGTTTGGCCGCGGGTAAGGGCGTGGTGGTCACCACCGACCGAGCCGAGGCGCTCGCTCACGCACAGAGTTGTTTCGATGCCGGTGGCGATGTGGTGATCGAGGAATTCCTCGACGGACCCGAGGTTTCTCTCTTTGTGCTCTCCGACGGCAAGAACGTGGTGCCGCTGGCGCCGGCACAGGATTTCAAGCGGATCTTCGACGGTGATGAAGGCCCCAATACCGGTGGCATGGGAGCATATTCCCCTCTCGATTGGGCTCCAGAGGGTCTGGTCGAGGAGGTTGTGTCCCGGGTGGCCCAACCAACCATCGATGAAATGGCGCATCGCGGAACACCTTTTGTTGGCGTGCTTTACTGCGGTTTGGCGCTCACCTCCAGAGGTTTGCGGGTGATCGAATTCAATGCGCGCTTCGGCGATCCGGAGACTCAGGCGGTACTGGCCAGGCTGCGCACCCCCTTGGGTGGCCTACTTCTGGCGGCGGCAAAGGGCCAGTTGGAGACCGTGGAAACCCTGCGCTGGAGCCCCAAGAGCGCGGTTGCCGTGGTGCTCGCGGCCGCTAACTACCCGGATAAACCGCAAACCGGTGACCGGATTCGAGGCGTGAAGAAAGCCAACGCCCTTGAGGGTGTGCACGTATTGCATGCGGGAACGGCAGCGGACGACGACGGCAAATTAGTCAGTGCCGGTGGTCGAGTGCTCGCGGTGGTCGGTTTGGGCGAAGACCTCGTGGAGGCGCGCGAACGAGCCTATGAGGGCGCTGGCCTGATCCAGTTGGACGGTGCGCAATTCCGGCGAGACATCGCCTCCAAGGCAGCCCGGGATTCCATCGAAATCCCCGGACACCCCAGCAGCCAAAGGACGGAAGGTATCTGATGACCGCGCTAGAGATTCCCGGCTGGAAGCATAGCTACTCGGGCAAAGTTCGTGAGCTGTATCGTCCGGAGGATGGTGGCCAGGATCGCGTGCTGGTGGTAGCCACCGACCGGATCAGCGCTGCCGATCAGGTCCTCGGTAGCGAAATTCCCGACAAGGGTCGCATCCTGACGCAGCTGAGTCTCTGGTGGTTCTCCCAGCTCGAGGCGCCTCATCACGTTCTGGCGAGCACAGTGGAAGACGGCGTTCCCGAAGTGGTGTCCGGGCGGGCGATGATCTGCAAGAAACTAGAGATGTTCCCGGTGGAGTGCATCGCTCGCGGTTATCTGACCGGCTCCGGGCTGGTCGAGTACCGCAATAGCCAGACGGTCTGTGGATTACCACTTCCGGCCGGGCTTACCGACGGCTCCAGACTTCCGGAGCCTATTTTTACCCCTTCAGCAAAGGCTGAAGTTGGCGAGCACGATGAGAACGTGGACTTTGCCACCGTGGTGGCTACCGTGGGGCAGGACTACGCCGAGATCTTACGGGCTGAGACGCTGAAGGTTTACCGCCAAGCAGAGGAAATTGCTCGGCAACGCGGCATCATTCTGGCCGATACTAAGCTCGAATTTGGGCTTGATGCGCAGGGTGTTGTGACCTTAGGGGATGAGGTATTGACGCCTGACTCCTCGCGATTCTGGGATGCCCAGCTCTGGAATCCTGGTCAGGCGCAAGCGAGCTTTGATAAGCAGTATGTCCGGGATTGGCTCCGCTCGGATGCTTCGGGATGGGATGGCAGCGGTGAGCCGCCCGCCTTGCCGCAAGACGTCGTCGAACGTACTAGGGCTCGCTATATTGAAGCCTATGAGAGGCTGACCGGCGAGCGTTTCTAAGCAGCAGCGGAGGACTGATGTTTCGGGGTTTACGCCGTACTGCGAATCAACGACCGGCGCTGTACTTCACGCTTTTCGGCTTGGCTTTCGCTCTGGTGTACTTCCTGGTGGGTTTGGTATTCGGCGGAAAGCCCATCAGTCTGGCCGGGCAAGCTGTTCTTAGCGCGTTTCTTTGGACCGCTATCTGGTATTCGGCGCATCGGAAGCAGCGTAGAAATATAGCTTTGCTGGCCAAGGATGGGCGGTTCCAGGCTGCAATTCGGAGCCCAGGTGCGATGAAGGATTCGCTGAGCGAGCGTTGGGCTAACGGGGTGGTCACACCTTCGGCTCAGGGATTTGGGTTCCAGTTGGAGGAGTCCGGACATGAGCTGCCAGCAGGGCCAGTGACCTGGTACGAGGTGGAAAGCTGGCAGCCACGGCATGCACTGACCGCAAGCCGTGAGCGCGGAGGTACTGGGTTCCAGTTGGGGGAGGGGAGCTATCTCACGAACCGGGGGCTCCGAGAGCTCAGAGCGGCTCCCGAACATCTAGTGGCACTTGAAAAGGCTCTAACTGCTGCTGCCCTTCCCACAACTGAGACCGGGGAGCGGCATCGTTAGAAGGGCTGTCAGTACGGCGACGGCTTAAGCTGGGAGAGTGACGGCAATTTCCGAGATGATTCAAATCAGTAAACGGCGCTGGTCGATCAACTTACTGGTCGATAACCTCTTCTTTGTCTTCAGCGGGGCTGCTTCCATTTGGCTCGCCTGGTTGGTGCTGAGCGAAAGCATTGCTGGTGGCTGGTCAAAGCTCTGGCTCTCCCTGCCGTTCTGGGTGGTATTGGCTTATGTGGCGCTGCCCAGGCTGCATCGGATTCTGACCAGCATCTATGTTCCGGACTACTTCATCGGGCGTTCTCGGACCGCGGACGGCTTGCTCGGCGATCCGATTAACTTGGCGGTGCGGGGGTCGCAGCAGCAGCTGGAAGCCATCATGCTCGCCGCAGGGTGGACCAAAGCTGATGAGATCACCTTGCTCAGCAGTTGGCGGATTATCGTCTCCACGGTCACCCGGCGAAGCTATTTGAAGGCGCCCGTCAGTTCCCTCATGCTCTTCGGAAGGCAACAGGATTTTGCCTTCCAACAAGAGGTGGAAAACAGCCCGGCAAAGCGGCATCATGTTCGATTCTGGCGTTGCCCAGATGGCTGGTTACTTCCGGGTGGGCACCAGGCCGATTGGCTGGCTGCTGGGACCTTCGACCGAAGCGTAGGGCTGTCCCTTTTCACTTTTCAGATCACCCATAAGATCGATGCAAATGTCGATATAGAGCGGGATCATATCGTGCAGACCATGCATGCAGCCGACACCTTCGTGAGCCTTGACGTGATAGAGGACTTCTCCACGGGATATCACTCGCGCAATGGCGGGGGAGACGAAATCACCACCGACGGCGATCTGCCGATTGTGAATGTCCGTGGCGTCACGGTGGAGGAGCCGAGGAACGTTACCGGCGGCGTTGTGATACCCGGTACCAGCGTTGACGTGCCCCCACTCGAGCGCCCACTCCCCACAATCTTCGGCGCTTTCTTTGGCCTGTTCACCGCGATCACCACAATCATCAGCGCCATTGCTTTTCTCACCTCGCACGAGATGAGCGATGTGCTTTCCGCAGGGAACTACAGCCCCCTGGAAATTGCCCAACTCTCCGAGGGGGTAACCATTATTACCTTGAGTATTTTGGGGCTGCTGGCAATTTCTCAGATCGCCTTGGCTTGTTTTGTCTGGATAGGTCACAACTGGGCCAGAATCGCTCTGATGTCCGTCACGGCTCTGTCAATCATTGTGACGGCGGTGGGCTCGGTGCAGGGTCAACAGATCACTCTGAGTACCAATCTGTTCGGTATCACTTTAGATATTTTCGCGATGCTTGCGCTGTCCAGCGAGAAGGCCAGGGCGTTCGCCCGAAACCGTCGAGCTTGATCCCAGCGGCCGACGTTATAGTGTCGAAGGGCACGGTCGGCTAGGAGAGGTAGAAACGAAAATGGTAACGGACAGCAGGAAACTCCAGCTCAAGGTGATCGGCCTGGCCATCTCGGCAGCAGTGGGTGGCTTCCTCTTCGGCTTCGATTCCTCGGTGGTCAATGGCGCCGTTGACGCTATCGAATCAAGGTTCGGACTGTCCAGCGGTCTGACCGGCCTTGCCGTAGCCTCTGCGCTCCTAGGCTCCGCACTAGGAGCCTACTTGGCAGGGAGAATTGCCGATCGTTGGGGCCGCAAGGTGACCATGTTGATCGGGGCGATCCTGTTCTTCGTTTCCTCTATTGGTGCGGGTGCTGCCTTCGAAGTCTGGGATTTGGTGCTTTGGCGGATCATCGGAGGTCTTGGCATCGGCATTGCCTCGGTAGTGGCTCCGGCCTATATCGCCGAGATTTCTCCCAAGCTGATCCGAGGCAGACTGGCCTCACTCCAACAACTGGCCATCACGCTCGGCATCTTCGCCGCTCTCCTGTCGGATACGCTCTTCGCCAACTCCGCAGGCAGCGCCTCGGCTACCTTCTGGCTCGGGCTGGAAGCGTGGCGCTGGATGTTCATTGCCTGCGCCCTGCCCGCACTGATCTACGGCTTGCTGGCCCTCCGGTTACCGGAATCTCCCCGCTACCTGATGCAGAAAGGCCGTGAGCAGGAGGCAACCAAAGTCTTCTCCTCGCTCTGGCCTGCCGCCGATGTCACCAAGGCCGTCAAAGATATCCGCAGCGCTATTGCCGAAGACGCTAAGGCGAAGCGAGCTTCGCTCTTCGGCGGACGGTTCGGCCTGTTACCGATCGTCTGGATCGGCATTGCGCTGTCGATGTTCCAGCAGTTCGTTGGCATCAACGTGATCTTTTACTACTCCACCACGCTGTGGAAGTCGGTGGGCTTCCAGGAATCCGACTCGCTCTTCATCTCTGTGGTCACTTCGGTCACCAACGTGGCAGTCACAGTGGTCGCGATCCTCCTGGTGGACCGGCTTGGGCGGCGCCCCATTCTGCTGGCCGGGTCGATTGGCATGGCCGTGAGCTTGGGGGCAATGGCGCTCGCCTTTAGTACGGCGTCGACCGCGAACGGTGAGGTTCAGCTGTCCGGGATTTGGGGACCGGTGGCACTGGTAGCCGCCAATATCTTCGTGATTGCTTTCGGAGTGTCCTGGGGACCTCTGGTCTGGGTGCTACTTGGGGAGATTTTCCCGAATAGGATTCGTGCCAAGGCGCTCGGTGTTGCGGCGATGGCGCAGTGGATTTCGAACTTTGTGATCACCGTGAGCTTCCCCGGCCTGGCCAGTATGTCCCTGAGCGTCACCTACGCGATCTACGCGGCTTTCGCCGCACTTTCCTTCGTTTTCGTCTTCTTCAAGATCCCGGAGACCAACGGAATGTCGCTGGAGGAAGCGGAGACCTTATTCGTGAAGAAACCGCGCAGCGGCAAAGCGGAGAACACCCTCTCTACGCACTGAGTGCGTGCATTTCTCGACATAGCTAAATAGTAGGAAGTCCGAGTATATTTTCTAGCAGGGCAGGCCCGCTCATTTCCGAGGCGGGCAAGGTCACAGCAGAGGAGAGTCATCAATGGTGCGCGAACTTTCACATTATGTCGGCGGCAAACACGTCAGTGGCACTTCCGGCCGCTTCAGCGATGTTTTCAACCCGACCACCGGCGAGGTTCAGGCTCGCTTGCCCTTGGCCGGTCAGGCGGAGATCGATGCCGTCATTAGCAATGCGGAGCAGGCTCAGCTGGGCTGGGGAGCCACCAATGCGCAGCGGCGAGCCCGCATTTTGCTCAAATTTGTCGACCTGGTCAATGAGAATCTAGACGAGCTAGCCGAGTTGCTTTCTTCTGAGCACGGCAAGACCTTCCCCGATGCTAAGGGCGATATTCAGCGCGGCATTGAGGTGGTGGAGTTCTGCGCCGCCGCACCACATCTACTCAAGGGTGAGTTCTCCGACAGCGTGGGCACCGGAATCGACGTGCACTCACTACGCCAGCCCCTCGGCGTGGTGGCAGGCATCACACCCTTCAACTTCCCGGCGATGATTCCGCTCTGGAAGGCCGGTCCCGCGCTCGCAGCCGGGAACGCATTTATCCTCAAGCCCTCCGAGCGGGACCCTTCGGTGCCCTTGCGGTTCGCCGAACTGTTCACCGAAGCGGGGCTGCCCGACGGCGTCTTCAATGTGCTCAACGGCGATAAGGAAGCCGTGGATGGCCTACTAGAAGATCCGCGAGTCAAGGCCATCGGCTTCGTCGGCTCCACCCCGATCGCGCAGAGCATCTACGCTTCCGCGGCAGCACACGGCAAGCGCGCTCAGTGCTTCGGCGGGGCTAAGAACCACATGATCATCATGCCGGACGCCGATCTGGACATGGCTGCGGACGCCCTGATTGGTTCGGGCTACGGTTCCGCCGGGGAGCGTTGCATGGCTATTTCGGTGGCGGTGCCGGTCGGTCAGGCCACCGCAGATGCCCTGGTAGCCAAGCTGCAGGAGCGAATCAAGGGCCTCAAGGTTGGAGCCAGCATGGACCCGACCGCTGACTTCGGCCCGGTAGTTGCCGCCTCCGCCAAGGAACGGATCGAGAACTACATTCAGTCCGGCGTTGACGAGGGCGCGTCCCTGCTGGTCGATGGCCGTGGGCACACCGTAGAGGGGTACGAGAACGGCTTCTGGTGCGGGCCGAGCCTCTTTGACAATGTCACCACCTCGATGCGGATCTACAAGGAAGAGATCTTCGGGCCGGTGCTCTGCGTGGCGCGGGTTGCCGATTATGAGGAGGCGCTCCGGCTGCCCAGCGAGCATGAGTTTGGCAACGGTGTCGCGATCTTCACCCGCGACGGCGATACCGCCCGGGACTTCGCCAGCCGGGTTCAGGTGGGGATGGTAGGCATCAACGTGCCGATCCCGGTACCGATCGCCTATTACACCTTCGGTGGCTGGAAGGCTTCTGGCTTCGGCGATCTGAACCAGCACGGAGCCGATGCTTTCCGGTTCTACACCAAGACCAAAACGGTGACCAGCCGTTGGCCCTCCGGGATTCGTCAGGGAGCCAGCTTCGTGATGCCGGAAGGCAGCTGAGTGGCCGAGTCGGAGGTTTCTCAAGCTGCCGAGATCCTTTTTGAGCAGCGGGGCTCCTTGGGCGTGGTGATCCTGAACCGACCCAAAGCCGTCAACGCCTTGACCGCGACGATGTGTGAAGCGATGCTGGCGCAATTGCAGGCCTGGGCCACGGACGCCTCGATCAGCCAGGTGCTGGTCTGCGGCAGCGGCGAGCGTGGGCTGTGCGCGGGCGGCGACATTGTGGCGATCTATCGGGACGCTACTGGTGGCGGCGATGCTACCGCTGATTTCTGGCGTACCGAATATCAACTCAACTCCCTGATCTCACGCTATCCCAAGCCGTATATCGCCTTGATGGATGGCCTGGTGCTGGGCGGCGGAGTGGGTATTTCGGCGCACGGTTCGGTACGCATCGTCACCGAACGCACTCGCTGCGGGATGCCGGAAACCACGATTGGCTTCGTTCCCGACGTCGGCGGTACCTATCTGCTCTCCCGTGCACCCGGCGAGGCAGGCACCCACGCCGCGCTGACCGGAGCGCATCTGAGCGCTGGGGACGTGCTGTACCTCGGGATGGCGGATTATTTCGTGCCCTCCGAACAGCTACCCGCACTAAAACTGGCGCTTGAAACGGAGACTGCGCCCGACGCCGTCGTCCGTTTCGCTTGTCCCGCACCGGAGTCCGCTCTAGCTGCCGAACGGGAACTGATCGATAGTGCCTACGCGGCTGAGTCCGTGGAGGAAATTCTGCAGAATCTGCGCGCTCAAGGTTCCGAGCATGCGGAGACGATTGCGGCGAAGTCCCCGACAGCGGTCAAGGTCGCCTTGGCCTCGCTACGTCGCAGCCGGGAGCTGGGCAGCCTGGAAGAGGTACTGGACCAGGAATACCGAGTGGGGCTGCGCTTTCTGGCCGGGCACGATCTGGCCGAAGGCATCCGGGCTCAGGTGATCGATAAGGACCGCAATCCGCAGTGGAGTCCGGCCAGTCTTGCGGCGGTGAGCCAGGCCGACGTCGAAAGTTACTTTGCGCCCTTGGGCGAGCGGGAGCTGGGGTTGGCGGCTATTTCCGAAAGCAGTTCGACGAGGAACTGACGGTTCAAAGGAGGATCGGCAATGAGCGAGACAGTAGCTTTTCTGGGCCTGGGTCATATGGGCGGGCCGATGGCGGTCAATCTGGTCAAGGCCGGGTATCAGGTGCTTGGCTTCGATGTGGTTCCGGCTGCAGTTGAGGCGGCAGCGGCCCAGGGCGTGCCGGTGGTGGGTAGCGCGACCGAGGCTGCTGCGCAGGCTTCGATTGTGCTGACCATGTTCCCCAGCGGGAAGCATCTGCTGGACGCATACCGTGGCGGGCTACTGGCGGCGGCTCAGCCGGGTTCCTTGTTCCTGGACTGTTCCACCATCAATGTGGACGAGGCGCGGGAGGCTGCGCAATTAGCGGTCGACGCCGGTCACCGGGCTGCGGATGCGCCGGTCTCGGGCGGCGTGGTGGGTGCAGAGGCTGGGACGCTGACGTTTATGGTTGGTGCGCTTGCCGAGGAATTTGAGGCCATCGCTCCGCTGCTTGAAGTGATGGGGAAAAGGGCTGTGCACTGCGGCGGCAATGGTGCCGGTCAGGCCGCGAAGATCTGCAATAACATGCTGCTCGGTGTGACCATGATCGCGGCCAGCGAGGCTTTTGTTTTGGGCGAGAAGCTGGGTTTGGAGCATCAGGCCCTTTACGACGTGATTTCCACCGCCTCGGGGCAGTGCTGGGCGGTCACAACGAACTGCCCGGTGCCAGGTCCGGTTCCTGGGAGTCCAGCCAACCGCGATTATCAGCCGGGGTTCGCGGGTGCGCTGATGTCTAAGGATCTTAAGCTAGCGGTGAGCGCCTTGCAGAGTGCCGGAATCACGGCCGAGCTGGGGTCGCTGGCTTCGCAGATTTACGATCGTTTCGTGGACGAGGGCGGTGCCGGCCGGGATTTCTCCGGCATCATCACCGATATCCGTCAGAAATCAGCGGAGTAGCTTGAACGGGTAGCGTGTTCATAAGGCTAGGGCTACCGTTTCCCCTTTATGCGCCCCTAACGATGGGCGCATAAAGGGGAAACGGTAGCCGAATTGGACGGATGCCGGATTTAGACGGCGAATTGGCGGAAGCAGAGGATGGACATGAGCATTCTGGTAGAACGGCGCGGGCGGGTTGGCTTGGTCACTCTCAATCGTCCGGAGGCGTTGAACGCACTCAACAAAGAGACTATGGACGAGTTGGTCTCAGCGATCACGGAGATGGATGCCGATCCGGAAGTTGGTGCCGTGGTGCTGACCGGTTCCGCCAAGGCTTTCGCCGCGGGTGCGGACATCAAAGAGATGGCTTCCAAAAGCTACATGGAGATGTACGCGGAGGATTGGTTCCGGCATTGGGAGGACCTGACCAGGCTCCGGATTCCTATTATTGCTGCGGTCTCCGGCTTCGCCTTGGGCGGCGGCTGCGAACTGGCGATGATGTGCGATTTCATCATCGCGGGGGAGAACGCCAAATTTGGCCAGCCTGAGATCAACTTAGGTGTGCTGCCCGGGATGGGCGGTTCACAGCGATTGACCCGCGCCGTCGGTAAGGCCAAGGCGATGGATCTGATTCTGACCGGCCGAATGATGGGTGCCGAAGAAGCTGAGCGTTCCGGCCTAGTGGCTCGGGTGGTTCCGAACGAAGATGTGGTCTCCGAAGCATTGAAGGCTGCCGAAGTGATCGCCTCAAAGTCGAAGCCGGTAGCGATGATCGCCAAGGAAGCGGCCAATGCAGCCTTCGAAATGGGCTTGGTACAGGGAGTGACCTACGAACGCAGGCTCTTCCACTCGGTCTTCTCCACTGAGGACCAAAAAGAGGGAATGGCAGCGTTCGTGGAGAAACGAACTCCAGACTTCAAACACCGCTAGCCCCAGACCACGCAGCATTTTTCCCCACACCACCCCGCTCTGCCCCAGCTGCCCCGTCGTCCGTCCCACGTCCCTCCCATCTGTCCCATTGAATGTGGCAGATGTTGCCCCTGAGGCAGATTTGGGTGGACTCCTGTAACTCTGGCACCACCCAGTGGGACAACTGGGTTTAGTCGGAAGTGAAGTCGCCGGATTTTTGGCGGAAACGGGCTAATACCTGAATCAAGGTCTGAACATCGTCGGCGGCGAAGCCGGACTGGCCAAAGACCTCCGCGTTGAGAGCTGTTGTCGCTTCTCTGACCAGGCTGCGGCCAGCGGGGGTAAGGGCGATAAGAGTTGTGCGTCCATCGCTTGGATGCGGAGTGCGCCGGACCAGGCTGTCCTTGGATAGCCGGTCAACGGCATTGGTCACTGAGGTGGGATGTACCTGTAGCAAGGCGCTGGCCTTATTCATCGGCAGTTTCCCGAGCTTCGAGAACCCCAGCAGCGCCAGCAGTTCATAACGTGCAAAGGTTAGCCCGAACGGACTCAGTACGGACTCGATTCGGAGCAAGAGGATCTGCTGGGTGCGCATGATCGCGGTGATAGCGGACATTGGAGCGGCCGTCTCATGCCAGCCCTGCTGTTCCCAGTTGCGCTGAGCCTCAGCAATCGGATCTCGGGGGAGCGCTTGACTCATCCGATTCCCTTTAGGCCTGGAAAGTCGGTATCCACGTATTCCACACCAAGCCCCGAGGCGGGGTTGGCACCGTGCCGGAGTTCTTCATTTCGGCGCAATTCGACCCGGCGAATCTTGCCGGAAATAGTCTTGGGTAATTCGGCAAATTCCAAGCGTCGAATTCGCTTGAAGGGTGCCAGATGTTCCCGACAATAGCGCAAGATGTCCTCGGCCACCTCCGGCCCGGGCTGGTATGCCGGCGCAAGCACCACGAAGGCCTTGGGTACCGAAAGTTTGAGTGGATCAGGGGAGGGTACGACGGCGGCCTCGGCTACCGCTGGATGCTCAATAAGTACGCTCTCCAGTTCGAAGGGGCTGAGCCGGTAGTCGCTGGATTTGAAGACATCGTCGCCGCGACCCACATAGGTGATCACGCCGTCGTCGTCCTTTTCCGCCATATCACCGGTGTGGTAGTAACCATCTCGGAAGGCATAGTCGGTTTTCTCGGCGTCGCCGTAGTAGCCCTTCATCAGGCCGACCGGGCGACCGTATTGCGCCGAGCCGTTCACCCTCAAGCAGAGCTCGCCTTCCGCACCTTCTTGGCCGGTGGCCGGGTCCACCAGTACGGCGTCATAACCGGGCAAGGGCTTACCCATCGCACCAATCTTGACCGGCTGTCCCGGGGTGTTGGCAATCTGCACGGTGGATTCGGTTTGCCCAAAGCCGTCCCGGATGGTCTGGCCCCAAGCACGCCGAACCTGCTCAATAACCTCTGCATTGAGCGGTTCGCCGGCCGAAACTACCTTGCGGGGAGGGGTCTTCAGGGCGCTGAGATCGGCTTGGATGAGCAGCCGCCAAACCGTGGGCGGGGCGCAGAAGCTAGTGACGCCTTCGGCATCCATCTGTGCCATCAGAGCCTTCGCATCGAAACGTTGGTAGTTGTAGATGAAGACGCAGGCTTCGGCGATCCAGGGAGTGAAGATGTTTGACCAGGCGTGTTTCGCCCAGCCGGGGGAGGCGACATTGAGATGTACGTCCCCGGGTTCCAGCCCAATCCAGTAAATCGTGGAGAGATGCCCCACCGGGTACGAAGTGTGAGTGTGCTCCACCAATTTGGCCTTCGAGGTGGTGCCGGAGGTGAAGTACAACAGGAGCGTTTCATCGCCCTTGGTGGGAACCTCCGCCTGGAAATCCGTGCTGGCGGCGAGGGAGTCACCATACTGCAAAGCTGCTGCCGAGGTCGGATTGCCGTCGTTGACCTCGATCAGGCGGTAGTCGCCCGGCACCTCAACGAATTTGGGCAGATCGGTGCTTCCTACCAATGCCCAGCGAGCCTCACCTCGTTCTATTCGGTCGCTCAGGTCGGTCGGACCCATCTGCGTGGTGGTGGGGATGAGCACAAGGCCCAGCTTCATTCCGGCCAGCATGACTTCCCAGAGCTCGACCCGGTTGCCCAGCATGACGATCATCTTCTCGCCTCGGCGAGCGCCCTGCTCACGGAACCAATTGGCCACCTGGTTGGACCGCTGGGAGAGTTCGAGATAGCTGCGTCGAGTGGTGGTGCCATCCGGTTCTACGATGACCAGCGCCGGGCGACTCCCCTTCGTTGGATCGGCAGCGATGGAATCGAACCAATCGAGAGCGAAGTTGAATTCCTCAAAATGCGGCCAGCGGAACTCCTGACGCGCCGTTTCGTAGTCCTCGCGAAGCTCAACAAGCCGATCCCGGATAGCTCGGAATTCCTCGGTGACGCCCATGTCCGCTCCTCGTCGCTTAGTGATCTGCATCCTCTGTGCAATATACTAGGACTTCCAAGGGTTTGAAAGGTCGATGACGCTCCTTCGCCCGGAATGGCGCAGAAAGCGAGCCCAGATGCAGGATCAGCAGAGCACCGCGAAGGCAGCGATTCCGGACGTAGATCTGATGGGGATGATCGGGCTCCTACCGGCAGATGAACACGAGCGTTTCTTGCGGGTTCGAGAGTTTTTGCAGCGCCGGGTGCGGCCCGAAAGCATTGGTTTCTGGAATCGCGAGGAATTCCCCTTCGAGCTGCTCCCCGAGCTGGCGGAATTGGGGCTTGGCGAGTTGCAGGTCGATGGTAGCAGTCTGCTTTTCAAGGGGCTGATGTACTTTGAAGTCGCCAGGGCCGATGTTTCGCTCTCCGCTCTGGTGGGCATCCATAATGAGCTGATTGTCGGAATGATCGATCGCCTGGGTTCTGCTGCCCAGCGCGAACGCTGGCTGCCCGGACTGCGGAGCTTCCGTGAGCTTGGTGCGTTCGCGCTCACCGAACCAGACCACGGTTCCGATATTGCCGGTGGTCTGGAGACGACGGCGGAACTGGTCGACGGCGAATGGGTGATCAATGGTGCTAAGCGTTGGATCGGCTCCGGAACCATCGCAGATTTCGCCCTGGTCTGGGCCAGGGACGTTGCTGATCAGCGGATCAAAGGGTTCATCGTAGAAACGGATCGCCCTGGCTACTCCGCTACCAAGATCGAGCACAAAATGGGCCTGCGAATTATGCAGAACGCTCACATCGTCTTGGATCAAGTGCGCATCCCGGAGGCGAATCTACTGCCGGGGGCGAGTGACTTCGCCGCAGCAAATGAGTTACTACGCGACTCCCGCGCCTGGGTAGGATGGCAGGCTGCCGGGATTCAGTTCGGCACTTTCGATATTGCCCGAGACTATGCCTTGGAGCGCATCCAGTTCGGCCGGCCGCTAGCCAAGTTTCAGCTCATCCAATTGAGCCTTTCGGAGATCCTGGGTAATGCCTCGGCCTCCTTGGCTCTTATGCTGCAGTTCGCTCGGATGCAGGAACAAGGCGATGCTCAGATGGTTCAAGCGGCAATGGCGAAGGCGACGACGACTCGGCTGGCCCGCGAATCGGTGGCCAAGGGGAGAGCATTACTCGGCGGCAATGGGGTGACGAGCGACTACGAGATGGCCAAGCTGTTCGGAGATGCGGAGATCTTGTACAGCTATGAGGGTACCTATGAGATTAATTCGCTCATCGTGGCCAGGGCGATGACCGGTGTAGGGGCCTTTGTCTAAGCTTCAAGGTCTACATGCGCAGCCGACTGAAGACTGCATTCGACTTACGCTCATTGGCTGGATCGCCGTGATGACTACTGGTCGGGGTGACAGGATTTGAACCTGCGGCCTCGTCGTCCCGAACGACGCGCGCTACCAAGCTGCGCCACACCCCGCTACTTTTCAGAACTTGTCCGGAAAGCAACCTCTCAAGAATAGCGGACTCACGCCCCCCACTCAAACGCGGAAGCAAAACGTGCCGCCAGGTAGGAATTAATCGTCCCCAAGGCCCCAACGAGGCGGTTTGGCTGCGAAAGTCCTACTCGGCGGCACGCGCAACGCTCAAGGAGAGTCGCAAACCTCTAAACCAGTGAATCCTCCCAAGCGCCATGCAGCTTGGCGAAGCGTCCGCCGGAGGAAATCAACTCGGCGGGAGTGCCGTCCTCAACGATGCGACCGTCGTGCACCACCAGCACCCGATCCGCGATTTCCACGGTGGAAAGCCGGTGCGCAATGATGATTGCGGTCCGGGAAGTGCCTGCCACGGAGCCCAGTAGATTGCGTAGTCCTTGCTGCACCACTCGCTCCGAGGGGATATCTAGCGAAGCGGTAGCCTCGTCCAGGATCAGCACCGTGGGTGAAGCCAGGAAGGCTCGGGCGAAGGAGAGCAATTGGCGTTGCCCGGAGGAAACTCGCCCACCTCGCTTGTTCACATCGGTGTCGTAGCCTTCCGGCAGTTCCATGATGAAATCGTGCGCGCCGACTGCGCGAGCGGCAGCTTCAATCTCATCCCGGCTGGCCGAGGGTTTACCGAGCGCGATGTTCTCCGCCACCGTGCCGCTGAACAGGAAGGCTTCCTGGGTCACCATCACCACGGCGCGGCGTAGATCCTCCGTGGACAGCCGGTCCAAGGGGATCCCGTCAAGAGTTAGCGAACCCGAGGAGACATCGTAGAACCGGGCCACCAGCTTGGCCAGGGTAGATTTTCCAGCCCCCGTTTGACCAACGACGGCGACCGTCTGTCCAGCCGGAATGGTCAGGTCCATTCGGGGCAGCACCACCGGCCCATCACCGTAGCGGAACTCCACCCCACGGAAGGCCAACTCGCCCCGCGGATTCGGTAGCCCAATCGGATCGCTCGGCGGACGCACGGTAGGAACTTCCTCTAATAGACCGGAGACTTTCTCCAGCGCGGCTTGCGCAGATTGGAAGGAGGTGTAGAACATGGCCATTTGATCCACCGGGGAGAAAAATCGCTTGGTGGAGAGGATTAAGGCGAGTAAGGCACCCACCGCCAGGCCGCCGTCGAGCACCCTGAAGCCACCCAGCAGCAACACCACGGCCACGGTGACATTGCCGATCAGGATCAAGCCAGGCTGGAAGATGCCGTTGAGGTTAATCGAGCGGACAGTAACCTTGCGGTATTCCTCAGCAAGTTCCTCGTAGCGGGCACCGTTATCCTTCTCGCGGCGGAAAGCCTTGACTGCGCGAATGCCGGTCATGGTCTCGACGAAGTGCACGATCAGCTTCGCCGAAACCACGCGGGAAGCTCGGAAGGCCAGCTGGGAGCGGGTCTGGTACCAACGAGCCAGGAAGAACATCGGCACGCCCGCGAGCAGCACCACCAAGCCGGTCTGCCAGTCCAGGGCGAAGATACTGATCGCGGTGAAGAGCATAAAGACAACGCCAGAAGCTAGCGAGGAGACTCCGGAATCCAGGAGTTCTCGCAGCGCTTCCAAATCGGAGGTCTGCCGAGCGATAATCCGACCGGAGGTGTACTTTTCATGGAATTCCAGGCTGAGTCGTTGGGTGTGCCGGAACACCCGACGGCGGAGATCCAGCAACATTGCCTGGCTCAACTGTGCGGTGGCGGTGACATAGCCGGCGGTCATCACCGAGGTCAGTGCGGCGGCGAGGATGTAGCCGCCGCCGGTGAGTAGCAAGGTCAGCGGATTGCCCTTGATCATCAGCGGCAGGGCGTGGTCAATGCCAAAGGCGATCAGCAACGGCCCGGCCACCCTGGTGGCCTGAGAGAGCACCACCAGCACAATGGTGTAGATGAAGCGGTTACGGACCGGCCGGATCAGCGAGCCGAGTAGCTTGAGCGAGCGTTTCCGGACGAACTTCGAATCCGCAGTAGTAAGTTTGACCCGATCTTCATCGGCTGTCCCCATGCTCATACTTGCACCCCTTGCAGGTCGTCCAGGTCCCGATCATCGTCTTCAAGTTCGCTGTCTAGATCCTTCGGCTCTTCGTTCAGGCTGGCCAGTACGTAGCGATAGTGAGAATTGGAGGCCAGCAGCTCCGAGTGCGTGCCCACCGCGGTGATCGAGCCATTCTCCATCAGAGCCACCCGATCGGCCATCGCTACTGTGGACGGGCGGTGCGCCACAATCAGCGTGGTGGTGTCCGCCAGCACTTCGCGCAACCGGGCCTCCACCAATTCCTCGGTGTTTACATCGAGGGCGGAAAGTGGGTCGTCCAATACCAGCACAGCAGGTTTGGAGGCGATGGCGCGGGCTAGCGCAACCCGCTGTCGCTGGCCGCCGGAGAGACTGAGGCCTTCCTCCCCGATCAGGGTGTCGACGCCGTCGGGCAGCGAGTAGGCGAAGTGGGCTTGGGCGACGTCCAGGGCTTCATTGAGGACCTCTTCGGAATCGGTTCCGGTGCCGAGCAGCACATTGTCCCGTACCGAGGAGGAGAAGAGCGTGGTGTCCTCGAAGGCTACCGAGACCAGGGTCCGCAATCGCTCGATAGGGAGGTCCCGCACATCGACGCCGTCTATCGTGATCCCACCGGCGGTGACTTCGTAGAGCCGGGGGACAAGTTGTAGTAGCGTCGATTTTCCGCAACCAGTGATACCCACCAGAGCCATGGTCTCCCCAGCCCGGATATTTAGGTTGATGTCGTGCAGAATATTTGTCGATGCGTCGGCGTAGTGGAAAGCTACATCGTGAAACTCCACATTGCCCCGGACCTGTTCGAGGGACTTGGGCTGCTCGGGATCGACTATGGTGTTTTCCGCATCCATCACTTCGTAGAACCGCTCCACGGCTGTCTTCATGGTCAAGGACATAGCCATTAGCGGCCCCATGAATTCGACCGGCGTGGCGACCACTGCCGCGGTAGCGAAGAACGCTACCAGTGCCCCCACGGTGAGCGTGCCGTTGGCCACCAGCAGGATACCCACCACTAGGCCGGAGCCGAGTGCGAGCTCGGGAAGCAGACTGATCACCAGGGAGTAGGTGGCCAGGGACTTGGCCTTGGAGATCTCCGTTTCACGAAGTTCCTCGGCTTGATCGCTGAAGTTCTCCAGGGCTTCCTTGCTGCGTCCAAAGGCTTTGAGTACCCGGATGCCGTGTACGGATTCTTCAACGGCGGTGGCCAGATCGCCGGTCTGGTCCTGACTCCTCCGGCTCACCTTGCGGTAGTAGCGGTTGAACCGGAACCCGTAGATAACAATCGGCACGCCGGCCACAATGAAAATCAGGGCTAGGGCCCAGCTGAGGGTGAACATCAGCACCAGCCCGATGATCACCGTGAGCGTGGTAACCACGAGCATGATGGCGCCAAAAGCCATCCAGCGGCGCAGGAAGTTCAGATCACTCATGGCGCGGCTGAGGAGTTGTCCGGAGCCCCAGCGGTCATGGAAAGAAACGGTCAGATCCTGCAGATGCCGGTAAAGGGAGATCCGCATTTTGGTTTCCACCGTGGTGGCTGGGGTGATGACAAACTGGCGGCGCAGGGCGACGAAGCTGGCTTCCAGGATGCCAAGTAGCAGTACGACGACGGCGGCAATCCAGACGCTTCTAGTCTCACCACCCTGATGCAGGGCTGAGTTGATCAGCACTTGGTAAACCTGGGGGACGGCCAAGGCTACGATGCTTGCCGCTAGGGCGCTGAGTAGTCCCAGAATTAGTCGGGGAAGGATGGGTCTGAGGAAAGGATAGAGGCGGCCGATGGAGTGGAAGAGTGAGTTTTGATTACGTTTCGATGCAGTCATGCCAACTTCTTTTTCTGTCTTTGTGACCGGTACCAATTAGTTACGCAGAGTAACTATCTTAGTGCTTTGTGGCCTGGGTCACCAACATTTTTGAGAGTGTCGCGGTGACTTGACGTATGTAGTGGGATCTATTGGCCGCGTCCTGTTCCGAGCGTGAAAGTCTTATGCCTCGATCCGGAATATTGCATGCAAACGTATGGTTCTATCCGGCATGAAAGGTTTTGGATTTCTCTCCTTCGGACATTATGGGCCGGGCCAGGGTTCTCAGACGGTAACTGCGAAAGATTCTCTGCATCAAGCGATTGACCTTTCCGTGGCTGCCGATGAACTAGGCGTTAATGGTGCGTACTTCAGGGTCCACCACTTCGCCACCCAGCAGTCCTCGCCGTTCCCTCTGCTCTCGGCGATTGCCGCGAAAACCGAGCGAATCGAGGTTGGCACTGGCGTCATCGATCTCCGCTACGAGAACCCGCTCTATCTTGCAGAGGAGGCTGCCGCGCTGGATCTGATCAGCGATGGACGCCTAGCTCTGGGGATGAGTCGGGGATCGCCCGAGACCGCCCTGCGGGGTTATGAGGCTTTTGGCTACACCGGCAGCTCCGATCCGCGTGGGGCTGATCTGGCTCGGGAAAAGTTTGAGCTGTTCCTGCAGGCCATTGATGGTGAAGGCGTTGCACCCACCGACCCGCGAGCTGCCGGGCACTCAGGTCTGTTGCGGGTGGAGCCGCATTCGCCGGGTCTGCGGAAGCGGATTTGGTGGGGTTCCGGCTCCAGGGATACCGCGGAGTGGGCCGGGAAAATGGGGGTCAATATGATGTCCTCGACGCTGCTGACCGAGGATGTGGGTGTTCCCTTCCACGAGTTACAAACCGAGCAGATTGAGCGCTACCGCGCTGCTTGGCGAGAGGCCGGGCACGACGGCGATCCTCGAGTTTCGGTGAGCCGCAGCGTTTTTCCACTGATGACGGATCAGGACCGGCTGTACTTCGGGCGCAGTAGCTCGGATCAGGTGGGAATGATCGATGGTTTCCGTTCAACCTTTGGTAAGAGCTACGCGGGGGAGCCGGATCAACTGGTGGAGGAGTTGCTCAAAGACTCCGCTGTGATGACCGCCGATACCTTGATGCTCACCATCCCTACTCAGCTTGGCGTGGAGTACAACCTGCACGTGCTGGAGTCTTTCGCTAAGCATGTGGCGCCGGCGCTGGGGTGGAAGACGAATACTGAGGGGGCTGTGAGGGGTTAGAGGGTCAGCCTGATCAGAACCACCACGCCCGTCCAGAATAAGAGAAAGGCGGGCGGCACGATCCAGACAAGCTTGATGTATAGCTGGCGTCGTGCCAGATCTTTTGTTCTTGTCAGCGCTGCGAAGAGCAGAGCGAGGGCCACCACCAGGAACGGAATCAACGGGGCTGAGGCGCTAACGAAGATCCAAAGACTTGATGAGTAGCTCAACCAAACGAACGACCAAAGGGACAGGGCGCCGGTAATGGCCCCCTGGGCAAAGAGGCACAAGAGGATCGCCCACGAAGGAAGTACGAAACTTCCTCCGATTCGAGCACAGCAAAGAAAAATCAGCAACAGTAGAGAGACTAAAAAGCAGAGTCCAATCAGCAGCCCAGATCCTGTTAGCGGCGTAGCTGAATTCTTGGTATAGATCTGGGCTGGCGCTTGCAGAAGCCAGACAAAATATCCGGCAAAAAGCGTCGTGAAGAGGAGTCCATAGAGCGCCGAGAGAATCTTGTTGGCAGGTTTCGATTGAGCTCTTTCCAACTCAGTCCCTCGCGGCCAGCGCAAGAAGTCTGTCAGTCGCAGCGATTGCGAATTCATTGGCTTCCGTGCTGGTTGCATTCGGCTGGCCATTGAGGAATTGCTCCCGTGGTACTGCGGTCCAAGGCCACGGACTTGTGAAGATATTACTAATTGCTGTGATCATTGTGTCCCTCGTCGTGGGACCGAAGCGTTGGGATGTAAAAAACGCTAGTCGGTCTGGCCAATGAATCCGTTCAAGAAAGGTCTTCCTTACAGCATCGTCGATCGGTGCGCCATTCCGGATCTCTGTGCCAACCAACCATCCGTCGGCGTCTGCAATGATGTCACTCTGGCTAAATCCCATTGACTCTGCCTCAGTGCCCGAAGCGCCTAAATATTTGAGCACAAAATCTCGAATACTAATTCCGTCACCACTAATTTTGTAGTTTACCCATAGCTGAACGAAGTCGAGACCCCAGCCGCCAAGATCTCCTACCTCTACTGCGGACTGCCCTTGCGCTCCGCCCCAAATGACGACCCCCTGGGCTGTTGCAGCCATGTGAGCGAGATCGCCTTCGTATCCGATGACTTCAGAAGCAGGGGTGGAAACCTGAAAGTACCCGCCTCTGGCGGATGCTAGTGCAAATGCCGTGTCTTGGGGGAGCCCGGGAACAGTTTCGGGGAAAGGCGTGTATAGGAGCCATGTTTTGGTGTCGTAAACCCCTCTTTGAAGCCCAAAAAGGACATTTTCCGATGCGTCCTTAATCGATACCCGGACGGGGTCCTGGAGTGTTGCCCCTTCTGCGAGAACTGCCTCCTTCACCATCGCCCAGTAGAACGGAACAAATCCACTATCTGCTGTTAGCGGTGTCGGATTGATGTTCTCTCTTTTTGCAGGCCGAGCCCTCGAGGAGACCACATTCCGATCGATATTAAGGCTTCCTACTTCTTGGATCTGGTTGTACATCCAATCTTCGGGCATCTTAAAGCCCAGGTTTCCACTGTATCCAGTTGACATCCCGCTCACCCAGATGGCGTCGGCGTAGCCAGCCTCCTTGAGTTTCTGACATACATTCCGGGTACCGTAGACCCCGATCTTGAATGAGTTACTGCGGGACTTTGCCAGACTTTCCTTGATCCCACCGAAGTAGTCAGCCACAATCGTTAGGATCTCATCACCGAAAGCATCGTAATCGACGGCGAAGAAGATGATCGTGTCCGATTTGAACCCAAGTTGCCTCGCCCGGATTGCCGCTTGAAGGCCATGATCAGCTCCGACGTCCTTGGTGAAGTAAGAGGCGTCATTGTTGTAGTTTTGAAAGATAGGTGCGACCGAAAATCCAGCATCGAGCAGGATCTCGATTTCTCCTGGAACTATAGCCTTTCCCGACACAGTCAAGTATCGTCCAGCAACCCGATACCCTAAATTGTAGAGACTCAGAGCTCGCTCTTGAGTTATCGGCAGATTAGTGTCTAAGCCGGTTGCCGGACGATTGGGGTCCCCGGTGCTGACGAGAAGGGCCGCCCAAGTTTGGTAGTCGCCGATACCGGTCTGAGGCAACTCCATGAAGCTTTGGAAGTCTCGAACCGCTGACCCGGTAGCTGAATCGAAACTTCCCGTGACGCTAACACTGTAGCCATTAAAGGCAAGAGCAATTTGGAAAAGAGAGACGAACTTTCTTACCGAATCTATACTCCCCGGCGCTACGTTGCCCTGCGTCTGTAGGAGTGAGCTTGTTTTGGGTCCAAGCGAACCTGTGGCTCCGGTCCCCGTTGTCGCATCGTAGTCCGCCATGCCTAGTTCATATTGCAAAGCGAGCATGAGTCCTTCCTGCACGGAACGGGTAAATAGTCCGTCAGCGGGTAGGACGTCGAAGTCACGACGTTCTAAATACTGACCGTTGAGCCATTGTTCTCCAGCTCGAATGAAGTCGGTACCTCCCGGGAGGAGGGTGTAGGCGTCCATGCTTAGCAAGGATCTCATGAGTTTGAGGGGAATCGATGGCTCAGAAGACAACCCTAGAGCAGCTCGGATCATCCTGATACCGCCATCGATATCTTCGGTCCAAGTACCGAAGGTCGGTCCTCCGTAATATCCCTTGCACCAGAACGCGCACTGAACAAGTGCAGTGACTCGTGTCGTGGTGTTACTTGATGTGAGAGTTCCAAAATTAGAAGTGAATGCAGCTGAAGTCGCGGGACCAAAGTTCGTTGACGGGCTGGCAATGCCGAGCTCGATCTGCAGCGCGCGCAGGATCCCAAATATGGTAGGCCAACCGGTCTGACCATCTTCCGTTAGGGCCACAAAACCTGTTTCGGAATCGTAAGTTGTATTCAGATACTGCTGCGATTTCTGTACTTGAAGATCCATGAGATGAGTCCTTTTAGGAGATCAGGGAGTCGGACAATTGAGCTTTTCCGGAACTAGTCACCCTAGAGAGGGAGTAGCGTCCGGTTTGCCTCACGAGGGCGCTCTTTCCTTTAGTGGCGATAAGCTCGACCGTAGCGAAAGATACATCTCTATCTGAGAGTTTTTGCTGATTTGTTGTGCTGATGAGATTCAGGGTGATTGAGGTCTTGGCCGGAATATCTTGTTTGAGAATTAGCTCGCGATGAAGGGAGTTCGGCAGTTTCTTACTCCCAGTGCGAATGACCGTGGGGAATGGAGCTCCGGTTTCGGTGAGAACCGCGCTGCCCAGGTCTAGAGATGCGACAACTCCGCTGTCTCCAGTGAACTTCAGGAGCGTACCTGCAGGGATGGGACCCGGGCCGACACTCTGTATCCGTACGGACCGCGGTACTGAATATCCTTTACCGCTGAGATTCAATCTGGCCCAAACCGCGGATAGTTCAGCACCCCAGGGTGTTCCGGCGATTTCAGGAATAGTTGCTGTGCAGACCAGTAAAAATTTTGGAAGTGCTTCTACCTCGATTTTCGTGGGATTCACCGGAGCGATGTTATCTAGGGGATACAGGGGCAAGGTATCGAGCGGTAAGTACAGTTGGGCTGCCGCGGCACCGGGGGCAATATCAGAGAGCTGGGCTGGGAGATTGATCTGCAATTGATCCATCATGGGGTTGGGGGTGCCGGTAGTATGGCTGCTGACCTCAGCTGGGTTGCCACCGTGTGTCCAGATCGCGGGTATTCCGGTCCATCGAGCGACCCTGTTGTCAAAATTTATTATGAGTCTAGTGCCACCTAGTTTCGAGATCTTGCCAGAGAAATCAATACGCAGGGGTTGCTGCCAAGTTATGGCACGAGTAAAGCCCGGGTTAAAACAGGTCTGGGGTACGGCTGTAACGGTTATCTTTACGCCGTTTGCTTGGGAGCTAGTCATTTCGGTACTGATGGTGCTCGTCTCTCCGGAGGCATGGGCACTACCAACGTTGAGGAAAATGGCTCCAAATGCTGCTGGAGCGACTCCAAGCGCTGCGCGTCGACTAATCTGCATAATTCATATTCCTCGTAAGTTTGACCTGAAGTTTTCTGGTTATAGTCCGCCCCGCCGGATGCCATTGCTAGGGTACTCTCAACCGGCACCCGGGTCAGGCCTCAGTTGTTTGTCCTTCTTGAATGCTACTGGGGGACCTTAGAGGGCCTGACCAAAAGCTGACGAAAAGTAAAAACTTCCAATCATTTCCAGAAAAACTTCCAGTCCTGCCCCTGGCTTGAAGCTCAAGTGCATTGTTAGTGTCGAAAGTCCCAGTTCCATATCACTAAGGAGTTCGACAAAATGAGGAAGATCTTGACGATCGCGGGAGCGCTTGGAGTTGCTTTGACGTTTGGGCTGGCAGCTGCCCCTGCGGCAAGTGCGGCTGGCTACGACGGCACTGATCCTGTGGCGACCGGTTGTGTGTCAGGTGCGTACGTCGTTCAATCCTGGAATTTTCAAAAAGGAGAGGGTCGGGCGGAACTTGTCTATTCACCGCGCTGTGGGACTAACTGGGTAAACGTATATGGGTATCTTGCTGGGCAAAATTATTGGGCGACAATCAGCGTGCCCAGCACATCGAAGGGTGGTCAAGCAATAACGGCAGGTGTGTCATCTGAGCACAGCCGGCAAGTGTATGCACCAGGGAACACTTGCGTTGTTGTTGCCTGGGGACATCGCGTTCCGGATACAGGGCTCGTTGGTGGTGGTACTGCGTATGTAGGCAGTTGTTAATTGATTGAGTGCTATTTAAAATTTAGGAGGAATTCTATATGGAGGAAAATTTTTGCTATTTTACCCATGGTAACAACAGTAGGTGGCTTCAGTTTGAGAAGTGGCATCGGATCACAGCGCACGGATGAGTGCACCAGGTAACACTCGTGTACAAGTTGCCTGGGGACATCGTTCTATTGATCACATGGACGGAGCAGGTCGAGTCTAGGTACGAAGCTGCTAGTTAAGCCAGGTGATTATAGGAACTATTGGCAAATCGCTGCCTGGGAAAATTAAACCAGGACGTGGTTGTTTCTGGGTTCTCACGTCTTTTATTCACGACCGTTCGTGTTGGAGTCGGCGTGCGCCTGAGTATTGAGACCGAACCTATACGAGGAGTATTCCTCAATAGCAATCGGGTGGATTCTCGGCGCTGCGTCTCAACAGAGCGGTATCTACTGGTGCCCCTCGATTTCGATACCGTCCAATCGGTGGCTACGAGCCGCATTCCTGCTTACCGGACCTCCTCACGACAAGAATTTGCAGGCCGGATAAGGAGATGGGAAGAACCCGACAGTCTGGTCTGTTTCAGAACGCATGATCTTTCGAAGACCACTCGAACTTCCCGAAGTTTTGCACTCTCTGAAACGCTAGGTAAAACTTCCAATCGAAGGCTGCACAGAACCTCATAGGTTCCGGCATGATTAGAGAGTTGGTGAACCGTATTATTTATGAGGAGTCTAACTATATGGAAAAAATTAATTGCATGCTTGGGAGTCGTTATTGCAGCCGGAGGGTTTGGGCTTATCGCTGCGCCAGAAGCGACCGCCACTGGGAATTGTTATCTTGACAGTTGTAAGGGCAAAGATCCTCACTCTTCAGGCTGCAGCACGGGTGCTTACACCATCGCTTTAGGTATTGACCTGAGATACTCATCATCGTGTTCGGCGGTGTGGTTTAGACCTAGTGGTGGTGGGACTACAAACTGCACCAGTACCTATATCCAGGTTCGACGCTGGTACCCCGGGGGAAGAGTAGAAACCGAAACCAATTTTGTCGGTGTTCTTTATGGTAAATATTGGAGCCAAATGGCACCAATGCAAGCAAGTGATACGGCTCGTTTCACTTGTGATCCAGCGGGGGATAGTCACTGGAGCGGATAGTATAACGCAAAGCCAGCATAAGGCGGCAAGGTTGTGGGACTGAATTTCATTGAGATTGACGGTCAAGAATTAATTGACTCATCGCTAGCAGCGAAACTGCAGGTTACTACGCTGTGAATGGGGACTGGGCTTCCGGCGGGGAAAATTGTTTGTGAACGACATGGCTCTGATGGGAATCATTGCTTTGGTTATAAGTAAGGGTCAGTACTCTGGCTCTATGTTACTCTGGCTGGTTCATCACATTGCCAGCCTAACGGGGTAGTCGAGACCGTCTAGCGCCTTGTCAGTTCCAACAACACAGCCTCTGGCCGACAGGCGAAGTGGACTGGGGTGAAGCGGGAGGTGCTGATGCCGCCGGAGACATTGACCGGCGTCGTGCGCCCCCGCTTTCCAGGGTCTCGGTGAAGTACTTGCCGAAAACTTCCAGTCACTTCCAAGAAAACTTCCAATTGCATCCCCTAGGCAACGTGAGAATCGCCTGACATTCTGAGATCTGACGGAGACAACTCCGTCGTCAATGTCATTCATCACGACGTCGGACAACGAGTGTCCTGACGCAGAAGGTCACTCATGTTGCGATGGTCTCCCTGGAAAGCTTTGCTCGGGTTGTTTCTGGCTTTGGCCACCGTTCTACCGCTGATGAGCGTTGCCACGCCGGCTTCAGCGGTGCAGCAGGCTTCTCCTCCGAGTGTGGCGGTTCAGACAAATGATCTTTTTGGCCAGAAAGCCGCCAGCTCAAGCGATATTGCAGTAGGAGCCTTTGGTGATTCCGCGGGCTATCACGTGCAGATCGGACGCGAGAGCGACGGATTTACCTGGCGTTCTCTTGCCGTGATCAAACCGGAGGGCATGGATAGCTCGTCTTGGACGGGGTACCAGTGTCTTTCCGGGGATGGGAAGTACATCGCCGTGGCGGTGCTGGCTGGGGCGTCGATTAATTATCAGAATGCGCGTGATCATGGTGCTTTCGGTTACGCCGTGGAAGTTGCGACGGGCAAAGTGATTCCGTTGGTGAGCGGTGTGGGTCTGCGCTATTACTCCCCGGGATGTGGGACAGGCCATACGGCGGTTTTCTCGCTTAGCTTGGGATCGAACGAGGAACTCACTGGGCTCGTCTCGGCAGATCTAGCCACTGGCAAGATCATCTCGCAGCGTACGGTGAAGGGCGAGGTAACTTCTGCCATTCCGACGGGTAAAGATATCGTTGGCGTTTTGGGGAGTTCATTGGTTCGAGTTCCAGCGGTCAGTTCTGAGAAAAAGCCTTTCGTTCCGCTTGCGAGCCTCAAAGGCGCTTTGTTCAACCTGCGTCCCACTCGTACGGGTGCGGTGGACTTCCTCGTCGTCACACCTAACGCGGATCAAACGCAGCTGGCTCGTTTCGAAGGGAATGGAGTTAAGGTCTTTGGCCAAGGTGCCACAGTTAAGGTTCGGCTATTCGGTGGCCGCGATGGGGTCAATATCATCAGCGGCATAGATGCAAATGCTCCGGGATTGAAGGCTGTTGATGCCTCGTCTCTGGGGCAGCCTCCTGCGTCGTCATCCTTGGATGGCGACGCTATTTTTAACGCTCCAGCCGCAAAACCTAGCGATGCCAATGCTTCGCCTAGCCCCACGACAGCTGGCAGCCCGGTATCTGGGCAGGTTTTGGCAACGGCGACCGGGCAGCGGGCAGATCGGTCCTTTGACGCGGTGGCTACGAAGGTCATTACCGCGGTGGCAGGCTTTGTCCCAGCCAACGTGCTGTCTCAGCCGCCTATCAGCGAGCACAACACTGTTTCCCCTCAGGAGAGTAAAAGCAACGAAGCCTCCAAGAGTTCCCCGCTTGCTATGCAGTTGAGCAAAATGGCGCCAGCAACTGCTTCGACGTCTTCCTCCACCACTCCTAGTTGTGCAATCGGAAGACTGGACCCGGCAGGGCAGGTGATGCAGCCATCGAACGCACAAGTTAATTGGGCTACCCAGATGGCTGAGCAAGGCCTACTCTCGGGTTCCACCTACGCTCGTCCTGCCAACTTCGAGAATATGGGATTAGTGAGCTATTCGCCGAGCGATGATTTCGCTCCGATTCCCTTGGATCACCCGAGCGGCACGACTCAGACCACGGTGCCGCGATCTGTCATGCTCGGTATCCTGGCACAGGAATCTAATTTCAATCAGGCATCATGGCATGCGCTGCCATCAGTGCCTGGGGATCCATTGATCGCTAATTATTACGGGGTAGCAGGCTCAATAGATCAGATCGACTACCCGAATGCTGACTGCGGCTATGGCATCGCTCAGGTGACTACCGGTATGCACGCGGGAGATGTATCGATTTCTCACCACGGCCAGATGAAGATCGCTGCAGACTACCAGGAGAATATTGCCGCAGGTCTTCAGATCCTCGAAGACACCTGGAACCAGCTCTATGAATCCGGTATCAAAGCCAACAACGCGGACCCTTCTAAGTTGGAGAACTGGTATTTTGCACTTTGGGCGTATAACTCCGGTATCCAGCCCACTGCTGCCTTCGGTAACACCACAGGGTGCACACCATCTGCAACTTGTACCGGCCCCGATGGCACCTGGGGTATGGGATGGAGTAACAATCCAAAGAACCCGGCTTACCCACCCAACCGGTTACCATTCCTGCAGAGCAGTTACGCGGATGCGGCGCATCCCGGTGACTGGCCCTATCAGGAACGTGTACTGGGGTGGATGGCTAGCCCGATTATCCGTTACGGATACTACGGATTCGGCACGCCTGATTACCACGGTGCTTCTTGGCTGAAAATGCCAGCGGTCAATACAATGTGCGATGGCAGCAATCACTGCAATCCAACCGCCGCTAATGGCGCTTATTGCACGCTCGCGGATTCAGAATGCTGGTGGAGCCAACCCGCCACATGGATCGGTGATTGCGCTACCTCATGCGCCACTTCGGCCTACGAGTTCGGTGCAGGTAGCACCGAACCTAGCCACGCCGATCCACACCCACCCACATGTGACCTAGGTCCAACCGTTCCTTCAGGCCCTGGCGGTGCTCCTATTGTTGTGGACGATGAGACCTCGCCACCGCTCAATATCGTTGGCTGCGGGGCGAATAACTGGACTTCGAACGGCACCTTCACCATGTCCTACGGACAGGATGCGAACGGAGTTGAAGTCGGGCAGATTGACATGCACCAGCTGGGTGTTGGGTTCGGTGGACGCATCCTTTTCGACCACACCCAACCCGCTTCCGAACCCCAGGTGATTAATAAAGGAACCTGGACTCCCAACCTGCCTAGTCTGCAGTACTACAAGCTCAAAGTTCACTTTCCTGCGACTGGTGCCACTGCGACGGATGTTGTCTACACGATCAACCCGGGCGGAGGAGTGGCTCCGTGGAAGATCAGAGTGAACCAGGACTGGGGCTCTGAGCAATGGGCGACTATTGGCACCTTTGCCATGCAAAACGGAGGCTCGGTTAGCCTCGACAACACTAGCAATATGACACCCAGCGGTTACGACGTGGCCTATGACGCCGTCGCTTTCATTCCGATGGGAGGTACGCCAGGGACACCCATCGGTGGTCCATCTGGAATCCAGGATGCGCCTAAGGGGTCGAACCCTGCCTTTGTGAATTGCGGTTGTGTGGCACGGACCGCAGGTGACCCAGTGAACACTCAGACCGGTTATTTCGGTGAGACCCTGACCGATCTGAGTACGCCTGGATTTGGCGTGTCGCTCAACTTGAGTCGCACTTTTGCCTCAGCGCTCGCAGACCCCAATGGTCCGAATAAGACCTTAGCCGTTAACGGACCCTTCGGCTGGGGGTGGACCTACTCTTATGGGTTATCGACGACTACCGATGCCTCCGGCAACGTCACAGTGCGGCAGGAAGACGGTTCAGCCGTCAGTTTCAAACTCAGTGGTGGTAGCTACACCACAACGGCTCCGAGATTTGACGCCAAGCTGAGTAAAAACGGCAGCAACTACACTTACACCAGGAGAGGAAATTCCTTCTTCACCTTCGACGTCGCAACTGGACGATTGATTAGTGAATCGGATCTGGCAGGCAACGCGGCAAGTCCGACCTACTCAACCAAACTGAATTACGATGCTTCCGGGCATCTCAGCACCGTTGTTGATCCCTCGAATCGGAGCTATACCTTCACCTGGTCTGGAGCCCACATCACCAGTGTCAAGGACTCAGCAAGTCGGCAGATCGACTACGTCTACGATGCGTCAGGAAACCTGACCGATGTCTACGGTGTCGGTACTACTCGTTCTGGGACCACCAAAAATGATGCCGATCATGCGCAATTTGGATATACGACGGCGCACTTGATGAACTCCATGAGGACTCCTGCGAATTATGGGAAAACCACGACTCCTACTCCGGTTACTTCTATGGTTTACGACAGTGTCGAAAGGGTGACCAGCCAAACTGATCCACTGGGTAGGGTCACCACTTTCAGCTACGGTCCGAACTCGACAGTCGGGCTCATCACCGGTCAGACGCTGATCACAGACCCCGGTGGACACAAGACTCTGGATAGTTATGACACCAACGGTCTCCTGACCTCAGAGACCAAAGGTTACGGGTCTTCCGTGGCTGGAACTTGGAAATACACTTACGATCCGATCACTCTCGGTGTCAGCACCGCTGTTGATCCGGATGGTCACACACAGACATACTCCTATGACGATCACGGTAACCGAGTCTCGGCTTCGGATGCGGCAGGCAACACCACTGCTATGGCGTTTGACGACGCCGGTCACCAGACACAAAGCATTTCTCCTACGGGGCTGCAGACCAGCACCTCATATACGGTGGCTGGGGTTCCTTCTTCGGTAACGGTGAACGAGATTGTGCAGGATGCCGAAACCGGTAATCCAAGTGGGGGTCCTAACACCGGGACCGGGACGAGCGCTGACCACCGGACGACAAGCTTTGGTTATTCGGATGCAGCACATCCGGGTGAGCTAACATCGACCACTGATCCACGTGGCAAAACCTCGACGCAGAGTTATGACGCTTTTGGGAACACTACTAGCCGTAAGGATCCGGTCGGGGACACTTCGCTGATGGGCTATAACACCAACACCGGATGGGTCACCTCTACGGTGTCCCCAGCTGGCGTGGCGGCTGGCGTCACTGCAGCCTGTACCCCACCCGCGAAGGGCTGCGCAATCTACGGGCACGATGCTTGGGGGCACATAACCGCCACCACTGATGCGCTGAATCATAAGTCCGCGGCCGGGTTCGATGCGAATGGAAATCAGACCTCCTCGACTGATGCGAATAACCATGTAACCACGACTACCTTTGATGCGGCAGGTCAGCCAGTGCTGATAAAGACCGCAGACAACAACAGCACGAGTACGATTTACTCCGCGACCGGCAAAGTTGCTGAGACAGTGGACGGCTTAGGTAAGCACACGGTCTACGGCTACGACGGGCAGGACCGACAGATCTCAGTTACAGATGCCAACGGCAAAGTGAGTAAGACGGTGCTTGATCCAGTCGGGTTGAAGAGCAGCTCCACGAGCGCAAAGGGGGTTGTGGCCACCTACAGCTACGACTCGGCTGGGAGGATGATCTCACTGGATTACTCGGATGCCACTCCGGACGTCACCGCGCTGAGCTATGACGCAAACGGGAAGCAGCTCACCCTGACGGATGGCACTGGCACGAGCTCTTGGGCTTATGACAACTATGGCGAACTGACTTCACACACCAACGGTGCAGGCGCGCGGGTTGCTTACGGTTATGACGACGGCGGGAACCAAACCTCGGTGACGTACCCGGGGCAGGCGACCGCGGTGTTAGAAACCTATGACGACGCGAGTCGGCTCGCTACGGTGACAGATTTTGCCGGAAACAAGAGCAGCTATAGCTATAACGAGAACAGCCAGGTCAAATCGTTGAGCTATCCCAACGGAACGACGGTCAACAGCAACTACGATAACGCAGCTCAATTGGCCTCTGCTTCTCTGGTTAAGGGCAGTACTACCCTGGCGTCGTTGAGCTACGGCCGGGATAACATGAACCAGTTGACCGGACAGACGCCGACGGGATTGCCCGGCGTGGCAAAGACTTATGGATATAGCTCGGTTAACGAAGTGACCTCGGAAACCACCGGCAGCACCGTGAGTTCTTATACCTACGACGCAGCACACAATGCTTCTAAAGTTCGGAACGGCACTCAGGCCTTCGACGCCGCAAACAGTCTGTGCTGGTCTTCTACCACAGTGGTTACTACGCCGTCCTGTAGCACGGTACCGAGCGGTGCAACGAGCTATTCCTATGACGTGGACGGCAACCGTACCGCTGCCGGAGCTGCTAACTATAGCTATGACGGAGTAGATCGTTTGAAGGCGGCAACCGTTGCCGGAGTCTCAAGTTCTTACACCTATGACGCAGCGGGACTGCGTGCCAGCAAGACAGTGGGTGCGGTGACGACACAATTTACCTGGGACGATGCTCAGGTGCCAGATCTGCTGTCGAGCGGCGCGAGCAACTTCATCTATGGGGCGAATGGTCAAGCTATTGAGCAGGTGACCGGTGGGGCAGTGATGTTCTACTTTGTTGATCAGATCGGTTCTATCAGGGCATTGACCGACTCGACGGGTAGCGTCACATGCGGTTACAGCTATGACGCCTATGGCAAGGTCAGCGGTCACACCGGTACTGCATCCACTCCGCTGCAGTATGCGGGCGGCTACTCAGACACTGAGACCGGATTTGTTTACTTCCGAGCCCGGTACTTAGATCCAGCGACCACACAGTTCATCAGCCACGACCCTGCCTTCACTAAGACGTTGCAATGGTTCGCGTATGCCGGGAATAATCCCCTGAACATGGTGGATCCGATGGGACTGGATGACTGGTGGAATCCGGGCTCGTGGTCGGGAGAGACTTGGAAAAACGTAGGGATAGGTGTTGGGATCGCCGGAGCGATCATTGGTGGTGTAGCTCTAGCTGCGACTGGAGTGGGGCTGGGCATAGAGATCGCCGGAGCCGCTGGTCTTGCAATTAGCGAATCGGCTGTGGCTGTCGGCGAGGTCGCCGGGGCAGTTGGGCTTTGGGCCGGAGCAGCATCGACCGCACTTGACGCAGGTACTTGTGTTGGTCACTTAATGAGCGGTGATCAAGATTTGATCCCTTGTGCGGGAGCCGCTTTGGGTGCTGCAAGCTTCGGTTTCGGCGGTGCTGCATCCTGGGGTGGGACAGCATTGCTAGGAGAAGGCGGGAACAGTATGAAAACAGGCTGGGATCTTGGCTCGGGTCTCTTTGGGGCCGGGGGGTATGGCATCGACCTTCCCGCGTTTATTCACAGCTGCTCCGGAGGTGAAGGCGGGAAATGAGAAGGTTGATTTTCAATCGAAATAAAAAACTACACAGACAGATAACGGATGTTTGGGAACCAAGAATAGGGGTCGAGGCCGCGGAGTTTCTGGCTAGACCCAGAGTATTCGTTTCCGGTCTATTTATTTTTACAATCTTTCTGATTTCTGGTATTTTTTTGGAACTAATTTTTCGTCTGACTGGCCCGGGATTGATAATAACTTCAAGCCTGATAATACTTGGATGGCTTGTTGCCGGAATTGGGACGCCGATAGAGGGTTTGAAGCGCCAGCGGAAAGTTGCTGACTTGGCATATAGGTATCTTGAGTTGAGCAAACTTCAGGGATCGAGACCAATTCCGAGAGTTGCACTGATTGATCCCATCCACTTCGACAATCATATGGTTATGTATAATATTCCGCCAAAATCACACTACAAATGCTTAGCGCAACCCGGAGCTTATAAATTGAGGGCAAGGTATAAAGTGGAGGGAAGGGATGGATATATTGTAGGAGTTGACCACTGGGACCATCCTCTGCGCTCCTAATTCTCGTTTCGAGGTGTCGGGCGGCATTAAAGAATAGTTTAGTATATAACTAATAGTGCCTTGAATGCTATATGTTCTCACCTATCGTCCTCGGAGTCGAGACGCTCGCTTTGGAGCGTAATTCGATGGTATCCAGAATTGTTAATAAGGAGGGAGGTCTAGATAGTTTTACAGGCTCGTTGGAGTTGGTGGAGTTTCTGTGTAGAGAATCTTTCCTGCAGAGAAATATAGGATCTATTTCTATTCGCTTCGCACCAGTATTATTTCGACGAAAGTCGATACTAATTCTCGGAAGGAGATATTTTTATAATGAAAAAATCTTTAGGATCAAGATCAGGTCGTTTTATATTCTCTATACTTGGAGTTATTTCGATAATTCTTGGTTCGTTGGCAGTGGCTTCGCCGGCTACTGCTGCAACTTGTTCCGCAGGCCTTTGTCAGGCAAAGGATCCTCAGATCGCTGGTTGTAGTGCTGACGCAAGAACCATCGGGCAGGTGAGAACTCAGGCACCTGGGACCGCTAGTGGGTATAGTACAGATGAGATTCGCTATTCGCCTACCTGTGGCGCGGTTTGGGTGAGGAATAGTTTTTGTGTGAGTACGCCGGTTACTTTTGAGATCAAACATGCATTTGGTGACTACTACATTGTGAATGAGGGTTGGGGATCCAGCGGAAAGAACTGTTTGTGGACGAATATGGCCCCGATGGGAGCCAATGATTTGGTCAGAATCCAAGATCAGTATGCTGGCCCTGTCTACTCCGGTTGGTTCAACACGTTACCCGCTTAGGCGTCTGATAGGTGATAGTTATTGATGAAGCGCTGAGCTGCTTTGACCAGATTATCGGCTACGACTGTCCTTGCGTAAGAGGCTATTTTATAGTTTGGTTTAAATGGTGGTGCTAGGAGTACATCGACTTCTAACAATACGATTTTGTTGAGAATCAGTCCATTGCTACAAGGTATCCACTGCAGTATTGGCACTTATTCGAGTTGTGATTGTTGCGGTGACGTTCAGTCGAACGTGATGAAGTTGCTTGCCGAGGCGCTCCCTCCGTTGCAGGGGGAGACAGACCTACAAAATCTATTAGCTAGGTTCCCTAGCCTCTAAATCCGCTGACTCGCGTGTTCGTACTCCTTATAAGCTTGTTCTGAAAATTTATTGTTATGAGCCCCGGTTGGTGGTCCGCGGTTGTCTAGGTCCTGCTCAGCCACTCGCATCGTAATCTTGGGCCTTCTTTCTAAATCTAACGGAAGTCTTCGAAGTTTTGAGTGGGAAATCGGCAAAGGGTAAAAACTTCCAGTTACTTCCAAGAAAACTTCCAATCATAACTCGCCTAGAAGCCCCACGGACCTGGCATGATCAGAAGGTTACTAGTTTGTTCTTTATGTGAGGAGTCGGACTATGTGGAAGAAGTTAATCGCAAGCTTTAGAATCATCGTTGCCGCAGGGAGCTTTGGACTTACCGCCGTGCCAACGGCGGCTGCTGCGGGGAATTGTTACTTTGATAGCTGTAAGGGAAAAGATCCCCAGTCCTCTGGGTGCAGCGTGGGTGCGTATACCATTGGTTATTTTTGGGGAGGGAAATTAGATGTTCCCCTAGCTGTGCGGCTTCGTGGCTTCGGCCGGTTACTGGAAACGGTGACCTTCCGGCTCAAGTAAAAGTTGTCCACCCCAACAATGTCTACAAGTATGTAACCAACTACGTTGGAAATTATGTCCGGGGGTCCTGGACCGTTATGGTTCCACTTCAAATTGGTGGAACGATAAATTATTGGTCGCCAATTAACGTCAAGAGCGGATTGTTTGATACCAGGCCGGTATTGTTTTCATACTAATTTCCCAGGTCGTATTTGGGCCGAGTTTTACTTGACCGCCTTTGATGCTTTTGTTTTGAATATCTTATTGACTATATACAAATGTTTGCGGTTAAATTTTATGTCTAAAATGTAATAGAATGAAGGAAGTGTGTTTTGAAGAAATTATTAGCGATTTTGGGAGTTCTTCTGGCGGCGGGAGGCTTTGGGCTAATTACTGCTCAAAGTGCCAGCGCCGCCGGTAATTGCTATCTCGATAGCTGTGCCGGAAAGGACCCGCAGGGATCCGGTTGCAGTACTGGTGCCTACACCATCGCTTTAGGCGTGGATCTTAGGTACTCGCCATCTTGCGCTTCTGTTTGGTACCGACCGGAGGGCGGTGGTGTATCGAGCTGCACAAACGGACTAATTCAAGTGAAAAGGTGGTACCCGTATGGAAAAGTAGAGACCCATACCTACTCTGTTGGTTATCTTTACTACCGGCTTTGGAGCACCATGGCGCCTATGCAGCAGGGTGATCAAGCCCGTTTTTCTTGTTCAGGAGTCTCCTACACTGGTTGGTACAACACTTTACCTGCCTAGTCGAAGTTTTTTGTTGATTCTGTAAGATCGAACGTCGGGCTAGCTTGCTCCCTGAGTTCCAACAGCACGGCCTCGGGCCGACAAGCGAAGCGAACTGGGGCAAAGCGGGAGGTGCCGATGCCTCCGGAGACATTGACCGGCGTCGTGCGCCCCCCGCTTTCCCAATCATGGAGGCCCTTGGCTCGCCAAGTAGGTAGATCACAGTTGCTCACGATAGCTCCGTAACCGGGGATGCATAGTTGACCGCCGTGAGTGTGCCCGGCAAGCAAAAGATCTGCCCCATCTTCGGTGAAATGATCGAGCACCCGCTGATAGGGGGCATGAGCTACGGCGATCTTGAGGTGCGGTGAGTTTTCCTGATCGGCGGTGCCGCGGGGCCAGCCGGCGTAGCGCTCGCGTCGCAAATGCGGATCGTCCACGCCGGAGAAGTCGAAGCGAATCCCGTTCAGTACCAAGGACTGGTTCCGATTGGTCAGATTCACCCAACCCCGAGCGCCAAAGCCTGCATGCATTCGCTCGGTGTCGAGCCGTTGCGGTTGGCGTTTTACCGGCATCCGGGACGGGCCGCGCAGATAGGCCAGTGGGTTGTTGAGCCGGGGCGCGTAATAGTCGTTCGAGCCGGGCACGAAGACGCCAGGGAACTGCATAAGCGGTCCGAGCGCTTCCAGGAGCGGGTCGATGGCCTTGGGGTGAGTCAGGTTGTCCCCGGTGTTGACCACCAAGTCTGGCTTGAGCCCCGCCAGGTCCTGCAGCCACTCAGTCTTCTTACGCTGCCCGATATTCAGGTGGATATCGGAGAGGTGCAGGATCCGGAACGGAGCAGCACCGCTCGGCAGAATCTTCAGCGACTCGCGGCGAAGCGTGAACCAATTCTGCTCAATGAAGGCGCCGTAACCGATACAACCCAGCCCAGCCGCTGACACGGTACCGAGCCCGAGCAGCCACGGTTTAATGGAACGAACCGTGGGAGCGGTCAAGACTTCTTCTTTCCGTTACCGTTTCCATTGTTGTTACCTGTCCCGGTGGTTGCAGGCGCGCTCGGCTGAGTTGTGGCTCCGTTGGTGGCCCCGGGTTTGGCAGGTGTTACGGGAGGGGCAACATAAGGAGTAGCGATCATGCTGCTCGGCGGCTGAGGGAAGTTATCGTGTCCATAGCTCGGGGCAACCGCGTACATGAAGTTTGAGAATGCCGTACCGGCAATGTCGGAACCATCGATCGAATTGTAGTGCTTGTTATTAATAGTGATGCCATTAGGGCCCTGATTGTAATATGCAGGATCCTCGCCAGTTCCCTTGGGGTTACCAAACCAAGAAGCCGTTGCCAGGCCGGTGGTGGTGCCGACAACCCATGTATCCACGTTGCCATTGGTGGTGCCCGTTTTAGCGCCAATATCGAAACCGATATCACTCGGTCGACGGTCCGGAGTGATGAGAGACCCAGAACCATATTTAGCAGAAAGCACGTTCTTCAAACCAAACAGCACGCCCGCGGCAACCTCTGGATCCATCGACTGCTTACAGTCCGCCGTAGGAACACTCAAGGATTTTCCTTGAGTGTCGGTGATGGCCTCAATGGCGACTGGGTTGCAATAAACGCCCTTGGCAGCAAATGTAGCGAAGGCATTGGCCATGGTTATCGGGTCGATGCTGTCAGTGCCAAGGAGTGATGAGGCATTTGAAAAGGTCAAAGGCGTCGCCTTCTTAACGGATTTTTTATTAGCGTCGAGACTATTACCGACATCCTTAAGCCCTGCCTCGTCAGCTATCTGCTTGATTTTGCAGAAATCTAGTTGAGATGCACTGGCAAAGGTGACGGTGTTGATCGAGTTGATCAGACCGTTAAGTACTGACATCGGGTAGTAGTGTGTGGCGTCATCGTTTTGCAGATCCTCACTGCCTTCTAGAGTGCTATCGAAATATCCGGTCGTCGTCCCGCAAGTATTAGTCCAAGTGGTGCCGAGGCCGTAGCGTCGTTTGGAACCATCGACAATAGTCTCCATTGATTTGCCTGCCGCAAGCCAGGCAGCGAAAGTAAAGGGCTTCATGGTTGAGCCGACCTGCATACCCAAACCACCTAGCGGATTCCCTGCGCTATCGTATTGGGGAATGCTGTAATTCAACGCGGTCTTGCCGGGTCCCTCGGTCGTGGACATCTTATTGTTCTGAGCCATAGCAACGATCTTGCCGGTCCCCGGAACCACACTGACCATTGCTGAACCACGGTTATCTGTGGGCAGCGTGGTGTTGTCTTGTTGCTCTTGTGCGGCTAGCTGCGCTTTGGGATCGAGGGTGGTTTTAATCGTTAATCCACCCTGATAAAGCAGGCGCTTCCGATCGTCCACAGTCTTACCATAATCAGCGTTGTTAAGGATGAGCTGAGCTACGTAATCGCAGAAGAACGGAGCCGTTACAGCAGTCGCACAACCCTGCGGTTGGATTTTTGGGTTCAGCTTGATCGGGGTGGCTATCGCGGTGTCATGATCCTTCTTGCTGATCATCTTCTGCGCCAACATCTTATCCAGCACTTCATTGCGACGGTTTTTGGCGTTATCGGGATTAGCGATCGGATCGTAGAACGAAGGGCTGTTGACCACTCCGGCCAGCAGCGCCGACTGAACTAGGGTCAACTTGCTGGCATCGACACCGAAGTAACGCTGCGCCGCGGCTTGAATGCCATAAGCGCCATTGGAGAAGTTGACGATATTTAGGTAGCCCGCCAGGATCTGGTCCTTGGATTGCTGCTTTTCCAGTGCAATCGCCAGCTTCATTTCGCGAAGCTTGTCCGCGACGGTCTTATCCGCGCCGAGCTTGGCCTGGTCGCCTTTGTCTTGGGCTTCTAGGCCCTGGATGATCTTATTATTCACATACTGTTGCGTGATGGTCGAGGCGCCTTGGCGACCGCCCTGCAGAGTGGCGGCGAGAGCTCGCATGATGCCGGTCGCGTCAACGCCGCCGTGCTCGTAGAAACGAGAATCCTCAATGGCCACGACCGCCTTCTTTATAAAGGGCGACATCTTGTCGAAGGCGACGGGCTGACGATTCTGGGTATAGAGGTTAGCGATCAGCGAACCATCGGAGGCCAGGATCTTAGTTGCAACGGCAGGATCGCCGGTCTTCAACTCATCCGGTAGCTGGTCGAAGGCATCAATCGATGCGCTCGTGGCGGAGCCGGTCAGTGCGACCGCGGGCACCACCAGTCCTGCTACCAGAACGCCGCAGAGCCCACTGACAGCCAAGAAGGCCAGCAGCTTTCCCAGCGTGGTGGCAGTATTGATGATCGGATTCTTTCGAACAGCCATTTCCTCAGTCTACCGGGGGCAGGCTAATCTGGGGGTATGACCAAGTGGGAGTACGCGACTATACCGCTCATTATTCATGCCACCAAACAGATTCTCGATCAGTGGGGCGACGACGGTTGGGAGCTGGTCCAGGTGGTTCCGGGCCCGGACGGCAAGGGTCTTGTGGCTTACCTCAAGAGGGAGAAGCAGTAACCGTGAGCGATGCGCAGAATGACGCGGCAGAACAGCCCGTCACGACCGGTAACTCCGCCGTGGAAAGCCGGCTGGCGGAGCTTGGTCGTGCCTTACCACCCGTTCCTGCTCCGGTAGCCGCCTACGTGCCCGCCGTGATCAGCGGTAACCAGGTATTCACCTCGGGCCAATTACCCAGCATCGCGGGAAAACTCACAGCTAGCGGAAAGGTTGGCGCAGAGGTTTCAGCGGATGAAGCTAAACAGTGTGCCGCGATCTGCGCCGTGAACGCCCTGGCCGCCGTCAAAAGTGTGATTGGTGATCTGGACCGGATCACCCGCGTGATCAAGGTTGTCGGGTTTGTCGCCTCAGATCCGTCCTTTACCGGTCAACCGACCGTTATTAACGGTGCTTCGGAGCTGCTGGGCGAGGTGCTGGGTGAAGCCGGTGTGCACGCGCGATCCGCTGTGGGTGTGAGCGTACTTCCGCTCAATGCACCCGTGGAGGTGGAGTTAGTTGTTGAGTTCCAGTAAACCCGTAATGAAGCGGCGCTTTCAGCTCTGGCAGGATGAGATCGAAGCCGCTCAGAGCTGGGTGGATCACGGGGAGCGAACCCCCACCAAGGCTCGTTATGCCTCTTCTTTGGTGCTGCTGCGAGATAGCGCTCACGGGCCTGAGACTTATCTGAGCTACCGCCGCGGCTACTCACCGCTCGGCACGGTCGCCTTTCCGGGCGGCAGTGTGGAAACCACCGACGACGTCGAGGTGGACTGGGTCGGGCCCAGCCCCGCAGCGTGGGCCAAGACCATGGGGATGTCCGATGACACCTTGGCGCGTAAACACATTGTCGCGGTGATCCGGGAAGCCTTCGAGGAAACCGGCATTTTATTGGCGGGCAGTGATGCTTCCTCACTGATCGATGTGGCACCTTCTGCCGAATGGATGAAGAAACGCGAAGGCATCGTGTCTCAGGATTTCAGTTTCCAGGACATGCTCAATAAGCGCGGGCTCGCGTTGCGGACCGATTTGCTCAAGCCGATTATCAACTGGATCAGCCCGGACTTTGCCCATCGTCGCTTCAATACCCGATACTTCGCGGCGGCGGCCCCGGTCAATCAGACGCCCTCGCCGCTAGAGAGCAAGAATCTGTGGGCTAGTTGGGTTTGCCCGGCCAAGCTCATCGCCGAACGGGATACCACCACGCTGGGCGAGGACGTTGGCGCTGAGAACACCGTTGGCCGTACCTTTGGTGAATTGGTGAGCTCGGGTTGCGATGTGATCTTGAGCAAGATCGCAATGTCCCGCGGCTGCATAGCCTATTTGAATCACGCCCGTCCGGCGAATTCCTATCAGCCGAAGCTCATAGTGGAAGACGGCCACTTCTCACTGGAGATCGACTCGGCATCGATGCTCGACGGGGTCTGCCGGGAACGCTAGGGGCATCCCAGCCCACCGAGAACCTTGACTCGGTGGGCGATAACTATCGAGTGCTTAGCGGCTGCGCTGACGGAGCCGGTTGATATCCAGGATCACCACGGCCCGCGCTTCCAGTCGGAGCCAGCCACGCTGCACAAACTCTGCGAGGGCCTTGTTCACCGTCTCACGGGAGGCACCCACCAATTGGGCCAGTTCTTCCTGGGTCAGCTCATGAGCCACCAGCACACCATCGGTGGCCGGACGCCCGAAGCGCTCGGAAAGGTCGATCAGGGCCTTCGCCACCCGACCGGGTACATCGGAGAACACCAGATCGGAAAGGTTGTCATTGGTGCGGCGAAGCCGTCGAGCCAGAGCCTGCAGAAGCTGCGCAGAGACCTCGGGACGGGATTGCAGCAGGGCACGAAGGCTATCGTTTCGCAGTCCAGCCAGGCGAGTCTCGGAAACGGCGGTGGCCGTGGCGGTGCGGGGGCTCGGATCGAAAAGTGCCATTTCGCCGAAAAGCTCGCCAGGGCCCAGGATAGCCAAAAGTGACTCTCGCCCATCAGCTGCGGTGCGTCCCAACTTCACCTTGCCAGAAACGATGAAGTAGAGCTGATCGCCCTGATCGCCCTCATGAAAAACCGAGGCACCACGAGAAAGGTCAACTTCGGTGAGCTCATCCGTGAGCAACCGGAATGCCTCATCGTCAAGCGTCGCGAAAAGTGGTGCCCGACGAAGTACCTCGATGTCCATGAATTCTCCTGAGTAACGTTTCAATGCTGTACTGAGGCAATTGTTTCAGATATTTGCCTGGAATGTGACGTATTTGGCATTCTCGGACGATTTGCCCCTCACAAAGAGGACTTATTAGAAGCCCAGAACTTTCTGGCCGAGCACCGGAATCACAGTCCGCCTACAGTCCTGCACATCAAAATGTCAGCCCGGATCGGTACACTGGCACTTCGACGCAGCACCGCTTTTAGCGGTGCGGAGGAAGGTACATGTTCGGACTGACACTGCTTGATATCGTGCTGATTGGCTTGCTGATCTGGCAGCTTTTCTATGGCTGGCGAGTTGGCTTGCTGATCAGCTTGTGCGGGGTGCTTGGCTTTGCGGTCGGCGCTGTTGCCGCTTTTTTTGCGGTGCCCGTGGTTAGCAGCTGGGTTACCGACTCCGGCTGGCGACTGACCGCCGTCGTAGCTGCCGCGCTTCTACTCATGGTGGTGGGGCATTGGCTAGGCATTGTGCTTGGCAGGCAGCTCAGCAAAGGAGTCAAGCTCAAGCCGCTTCGTGCCATTAACCGCGTTCTTGGTGCGGTGGCGGCCGTGGTTATTGCTGCCTTATTGATCTCTCCGGTGGCATTTAGTATTTCAGCCCTGGGCATCCCCTTTCTTTCTTCGGCAATCAGCGGCTCCGGGGTGATCCGGACCATCGATTCGCTGACGCCCACGCCTCTGAAGCAGGCGATCGCCCAATTGCGGTCCACTGTGGTCAGCGAGGGCATTCCTCAGCTTTTCAATCAGCTTGCACCGGTTACTCCGGTCTCCCCGCCGGATGCCCGTACGGACACCCCGGTACTCAACGAGGCGGGGCAGTCCGTACTAAAGATCACCGGGACAGCCTTTCAATGTGGGCAGAACCAGACCGGTTCAGGCTTCGTGATTTCCGAGAATCGGGTGATGACGAATGCCCATGTGGTGGCCGGGGTGAGTCAGCCGGTGGTTGAAGTCCCAGGCAGCGCCCTGCCAGGAAAGATCGTCTACTTCGATTCAGAGCAGGATCTTGCGGTGATCGAGGTAGATGGACTCAAGGTGAAGCCCTTAAGTCTGGGCTCAGACCTCGCTCTTGGTGCGCAGGCAGCCTTCGATGGCTACCCTTTGGGCGGACCCTTCCAATCCAAGCCCGCTGCCGTGCAGAGCAAAGGGCAGGTTTTGGTGCCGAATATCTACGGCGCAAATAAGCATTTTGAGGAGGTTTACCAGATTGCCGGAGACGTTCAGCCGGGCAATTCCGGTGGGCCTCTGCTCGATTTGAACGGCAACGTAACAGGGGTGGTCTTCGCGAAGGCCGATTCAGATATTCAGGTGGGTTACGCCTTTACCCTGGCCGAAATTGCACCCGTGGTGAAACAAGCCGCGGGCCTGCAACAGCAGGTGTCCTCGGGTAGTTGCGTGCAGAAGTAAATCATGGTGAACCGCACGAAACTAAACGCACGAAACCAGACAACAGAAGCTAAACGCCGGAATCTAAACGCAGAGTCAGCGTCGGACGATAGTAGCCAACTGCTCGACGGCTAAGCGGTAACCATTGATCCCGGCCCCGACGATTACCGCATCGGATACCGCCGAAAGGTAGGAGAAGTGCCGGAAATCCTCACGCGCGTGGACATTCGAAATATGCACTTCGACCGTGGGCAGGCCTACCGAGGCTAGGGCGTCGCGTAGAGCGACGGAGGTGTGCGAATAGGCACCAGCATTGATGACTATCCCGGAAGCGCTCTCGCGAGCAGCGTGGATCTCATCGAGCAGCACGCCCTCGTGGTTCGACTGCACGCAGCGGACGGTGAACCCGTTGGCGGTAGCGGTTTCCGCGCACAAGGCTTCAATATCGGTCAGGGTTGAGGTGCCATAAACGGCCGGTTCACGGCTGCCGAGCAGGTTCAGGTTCGGTCCGTTGAGAACCAAGATCACACCACTGGAAGTCATGTCTTCAGTATGCCTTATGGCTGCGGGACACTGACGATACGCAGCGAAGCGAGCCTCTCGCGAATCGCCTCAACTGCCTCAGGGGGCAGCCCGTCATCCGAGATCATCTCATCGACTTCCTCGAAAGAAGCGATCGAGGAAACCCCCAGAATGCCCCATTTACTGTGATCGGCGAGCACAACGACTCGACGGGAAGCCGCGATCAGGGCACGATCCATCTCCGCCTCAAGTAAGTTCGGAGTGGTAAAGCCCACCTGGGGATCCACCCCGTGTACTCCCAGAAAAAGGAGGTCAAGGTGTAGCTGGCTCAGCGAATGGGTGGCAATTGGCCCCACCAGGGCGTCGGAGGGAGTTCGCTCGCCACCGGTCAGCAGCACCGTATTCTGCGAGGGAGTCTCATAGAACACGCTGGCAATTCGGACCGAGTTAGTCACGATGGTCAGTCGGTTCATGGCGCTGAGTCGTTTGGCCAGTGTCCAGGTGGTGGTTCCGGCGCTCAGCCCTACCGCCATCCCTTCTTGCACCAAGGCGGCGCCAGCCCGGGCAATGGCGTCCTTCTCCGGTTGAGCCTGAGTGGATTTCACCTCGAAGCCCGGCTCATACATGCTCGGCTCGGCTCGAGCTTTCGCGCCGCCGTGGATCTTCTCCACCGCTCCCGCATCGTGCAGTACATCAATATCGCGGCGCACGGTCATCAGCGAGACCTCAAGTGCCTGTGCCAGATCGGCAACGCGCAACACTCTTTCCCGTTGCACCATCTCGACGATCACGGCACGTCTCGCATCAGCGAGCATGGGCATCTCCTGTGTCTAATCTGATCTTGTCTAATCTAACGACGGCGGTCCGGCCGGCTTGCAGTCTCAACTCACCATTCAACTCGGTGCCGCTCAGCAATTCGAATCCGTTCAGTGCGGTCTCCACCTGCTGTGTGCCGTGGTTGATCACGAAAAGCCATTCCTGTCCTTCGCGCATCCGCTTCACCGCTTCCACCTCCGCAGGCAATCCAGACACCGCCGGGGCAATATCCGCCCCGATCAAGCCAAGCACTTCGTCAAGCCCCTCCCGGTTAAGTTGGGTACCCACATAGTAGGCCTGGCCTGCACCGAAATCGTTGACCGTTACGGCGGGGGAGCCTTGTACCGCTCCCGAGAGGTAATCAGCCAAGCTCCGGGCCGTCGTCGTCCGCCCCAATTCGCTCCATTCTCGCCCCTGGCCGAAGCGCCCGAGTTCAATCGTCTCATCCTGGCGCAAGGGGAAGAACTCTTCGATCCGCACTCCCAGCAGTTCCCGGAGCGGCCCGGGATAGCCACCAAGGTGAATATGTTCATTTTGATCGACGATAGCGGAGAAGAAGGTCACGACCAACCGACCTCCGGAATGCACGAAGGCTTCCAGATTGGCTCGCCCGGCGTCCGTCATGACGTACTGCATAGGCGCGATCACTACCCGATAGGAGCTCAGGTCGTCGGTGCTGCGCCGGAAGTCGGTGCCGATTCCGGCGCGATAAAAGGCGTCGTGCCAGCGACGAGTCTCCGCGATGCCGTCCAATTCGTTGTGCGGATGGGAATCCAGTTCACGCCCCCAGCGAGAATCCGTATCGTGCAAGATCGCTACCGGAGCCGGGGCCACCGTGGACCCAGCAACCTCGGCGATCGCCTTGAGTGAGCGGCCAAGTTCCAGTACTTCGCGCCAAACCTTGGTGTCGGTACCGGCATGCGGAAGCATCGCCGAATGGAACTTTTCGCCCCCGGCGGCGGAAGCACGCCATTGGAAGAACAACGCCCCGTCCGCCCCACGAGCAATGTGTTGTAGGGAGTTGCGCAGCAGCTCGCCCGGGGCTTTGGCGATATTACGGTTCTGCCAATTCACCGCCGAGGTGGAGTGCTCCATCAGCAGCCAGGGCTTGCCTTGTGCCAGGCTGCGGGTTAGATCCGCGGTCATCGCCAATTCCTGGAAATTACGGGGGTCCTCGGCGATTAGATAGTGGTCGTTGGAAACCACGTCCTGTTCCTCGGCCCAGCGCCAGTAGTCCGTGGGCTGATGGACATTGGGCATGAAGCCCATGAAATTGGTGGTCACCGGATGAGGGGAAGCCTTCCGCAGGATCTGCGCCTCGGCACTGAAACATTCCAGCAGTGAATCGGAAGTGAAACGCGCCCAGTCGAGTTGCTGGCAAGGATTGATGAAGGTTCCGCTGCGCCGTGGCGGCTGGATCTCTTCCCAGTCGTAGTAGTGCTGAGACCAGAAAGCCGTTCCCCAGGCGGTGTTCAACTCCTCAAGATCGCCGTAGCGCTTCTGCAACCAACGTCGGAACGGTGCCTCGGCCTGCGCGGAGTAATCAGGGATATTGTGGCAACCGTATTCATTGTGGACGTGCCAGAGTACGACGACGGGATGCCCGGCGTAGCGGTCGGCGATCGCTTGGGTGAGGGCAGCGGCGGCACGGCGGTACTCCTGGGCGTGATGGCTGAAACTTTGCCTGGAGCCAAAACCCAACCGGACGCCGTCGACCGTTACCGGTAGCGCCTGCGGATACTTGCGCACCCACCAGGCGGGAGGGGAAGCCGTGGCATTCGCTAAGTCCACCCGGATGCCACCGGCGTGAAGCAGATCGAGTATCCGATCCAGCCAGCCAAAATCGTAGCGACCCTCCTCCGGCTCCAGTAGTGCCCAGGAGAAGATTCCGACACTGACCAGGTTGACTCCGGCCTCCTGCATCAGCCGGATGTCCTCCTCCCAGATGTCCTCCGGCCATTGCTCCGGGTTGTAATCCGCACCGAAGGCGAAGGCCCGTGGGGTTGTTTCGTCCCCCAGTTTGCGGGTGACGTATTCCATGGACATGTGCATTCCCTTGTGCGTGGTCGGTTTGTTCTGGAACTGGGTCCTCAGCCCTTGCTGGAACCGAGGGTTAGCCCTGCGACGAACTGACGTTGCAGGAAAAGGTAGATGATCAGCGTGGGCAGCACCGTGATGATAGCGCCCGCTGCAATCAGATTGTAGTTGGAAAGGAACTGGCCTTGTAGGTTGTTGATCCCCGCGGTGATTGGCAGCAAATCGCCGCTTTGAATGAAGAGTAGCGGCCAGAAGTAGTCGTTGTAGACGAAGATAACTTCTAGGGTGGCCAGCGCAGCGATGGCAGGCTTGCAGAGCGGCATGATGATTGACCAGTACTGTCGCCAGATGCCAGCGCCGTCCACCAGGGCAGCCTCGGTCAGGTCAGCGCTGAGTGCCTTCATGTAGTTGCTCAGTACGAAGGTGCAGAAACCGATTTGGAAGGCTGTGTTCACCGCAATAACCGCGAAGGAGGTGTTCAGCAGGCTGCCGGACGGGCTCAGCGAATAGGGCAGCTCAATATGCTTGAAGATTTCGAACAGCGGGGCCGCTAGCACCTGTGGTGGAAGCAGATTGCCGGCCGTGAACAAGATCAGCAAGGTGACGTTGAACTTCCAGCTGACTCGGCTGACCGCGAACGCCATCATCGAGGCCAGGAAGAGGGTGATGAGCACGGTGGGGATGGTGATCAGCGCCGAGTTCCCTAGGTACTTTAGTAGACCGGCCTGAGTCCAGGCGTCAATGAAATTCTGGAAATTGAAGTCACCGGCGATGCTGAAATAGCCGTGGGCATCGGTCGATGCCTTCGGGCGTAGCGCGGTGTAGATGCTCCACAGCAGTGGAATGAGCCAGATTACCGCCATCACTGCCAGGAAGAGGTGAGTTCCCCAGTGCCACTTAGTTTTCTTATCGCGGCGCTCGCCGGCACTCCGGACGGCGGGTTTTTCTCGGGTAACGGTGCTCATGCTCGGTCCTCTCTCCGGAAGGTGCGGATCAGATACCAGACGATAGGAACCAGGGAGATCACCAGCAGGATCACCGCGAGTGCGGAGCCGACGCCGATCACTTGGCCTTCGCCAACTAGGTTCTGGATCACCAGCGCGCTGAGCAACTCCAGGCCGTTTTTGCCCTGGTTAATCACCCAAACCACATCGAAGGCTCGCAGCGATTCGATGATGGTGATGACCACGATGATGATGTTCACCGGGCGCATGGCCGGGAAGACCACCCGGAAGAAGGTCTGCCTGGCATTCGCGCCATCCAGGGACGCTGCCTCTTTCAGGGTGGGATCAACCCCCTTCAGGCCGGCTAAGTAGAGGATCATTACATACCCTGCATGTCTCCAGGTGGCCGCGATCATAGCCGCCCAGATGTTCACCGAGGAATCACCAAACCAATCCACCGCTTGAGGTGTTCCCGCGGTGCCCAGCAAAAAGTTCAGCAAACCGTTGTCCCGGTTGTAGAAAAGCTGCCAGATCACCCCGATCAACGCCATCGAAAGCATCACAGGGATGAAGAAGATGCTTTGGTAGATCCTGCTGCCGCGAATTTTCTGGTCAAGCAACACCGCAAGCAGTAGCCCGAGTGGGGTGCCGATCACCCCGAGGAACAGCAGCCAAAGCACATTGTGTCCAACGGCTGGCCAGAAGGGTGGGTAGTCCTGCGCGATGAACCGGTAATTGTCGAGGCCGGCCGACTTCAGGTCACTCAGTTCAAGGCCATTCCAACGGGTGAGGGACAGCCCGATGGAAAGCAGCGTTGGCCCCCAGACTAGTAACAACTCGATCAGGGTGGGAATGCCCACCATGAAGGAGAGAGCCACAATGTCGCGGCGAGAGAGCCGTTTCAGTTTCCGAGGTTTTCCGGCGGCTTTGCCGGATCTTGTGGAGAGTGTCATCGTCTCGCTATCGCTCACTGGGCGGCGTAGAGCGTTTTGGCTTGTGATTCCAGATTCTTAACATCCACGCTGCCGTCCTTAATGAAGCTCTGCAAAGCCGGAATCATCACGTTGCTAGCCATGGCAGGCAACGCGTCCCGATCAAAGAACTGGCTGAGGTTCTTGGCATTGGCGATGGTTTCGGAGAGCTTCTTGCTCAGGGTGGAGTAGCTGCTGGTGTCAGCGCCCTTGGCAGTGGGCAAGTTTGAGGTGTCCACCTTGTAATAGGCGTTCTGCCCTTCCGGTGTGCCGATGAAGTTGACGAAATCTCGTGCAGCCTGGTTCTGCCCGCCCTTTTTGGAAAGCATTAAACCGTCGATAGGAGCTTCTACCGATTCCTGTCCTTCCACCGCGATGGAGGGGAAAGGCAGGAACTCAATATCTGCCAGGATGGCGGGGTCGGTGAATTGCTGGGTGAGGAAGGAGCCCAGCAAGTACATGCCGGTCTTTTTCGCGGCTAGCGCACCGGCCGCATCCTGCCAGGTCTGTCCCAGGGCTGCCGGGTCCTGATAGGGCAGCAGGGCTTTCCAGGTGTCGAAGACGTCGCTGACTTTCTTCTGATCCCAGCTTTCCTTATGGGCGCATAAATCCGTATGGAACTGGAAGCCGTTCAAGCGCATGTTGATGTAGTCGAAAGTGCCCATTGCGGGCCAGCCATCCTTATCGGCGAAGCCGATCGGAATCAGGCCGTCCTTCTTCATCGTGGCACAGAGGGCTTTGAGCTCGTCGAAGGTCTTCGGCTCGGCGTAGCCCTTGGCCTGCCAGAGGCTCTTGCGATAGAAGAAGCCCCAGGGGTAGTTGTAATTGGGGACCAGATATTTCTTGCCGTCCGCGCCTGTTGAGGCTTTTTTCAGGGCGTCGGAGAAGTTGCCACCGATCTTGTCCCAGACGTCATCGATGGAGGCAAGCAAACCCTTCTGCGCGTAATACTGCATCCGGTATCCCGCAAACCAGGTGAAGGCGTCATCGGGGCTGCCCTGTAGGTAGGTGTTGATCTTGTTCTGGAAGTCGTTGTGTGGAACCACGTTTGCGGTCACATTGTTTCCGGTTTTGCTCTTAAAGGCGGCTATTACGGCTTCGTAGGCCCGCTTGGGTACGTCATCGGAGGAGCCGGAACCGAAAGTTAAGCTGTTGGAGCTCGAGCTACTTCCACCGCCGCACGCTGCTAGCAGCGGAGCCCCGGCAAGAGCCACCGCGCCGATGCCGAGGCCTTTGAGTAGGCTACGGCGGCCTACGAGCTGATTTGGTCGAACAAATGACGAGTGCTGCGCTGCGGACATCATCTCTCCCTAATGAAACTGGTGGGATCGCGGATTTATGTCGAGACGTCCGCGATCTTTGCCCCAAGAATAGATCAAGTTATCCCATAAAGGAACAAAAAGGACCATAATATTACGAGTAGGCATGAGCTGGATCACATAAAAACGAAGGAGACACCATGGGAATGTCGTTAGGTATGGTCGGGGCTGGGCAGTTTGCCGGTCAATTTGCGGAGCTGTTTCAGCGTCATCCTGACGTCGCCCAGGTCTTCGCTACCGATCTGCTGCCGGAGCGGGCGGAGGAGCTGAGTCGCTCCTTGGGTTTGGCGGGAACCTTTCCCGATTTCGAGGCAATGTTAGCTTCCTCCGAGATCGACGCCGTCGCAATTTTCACCCAGCGCTGGACGCATGGCCCCTTGGTGGTTCAGGCACTCCGGGCCGGAAAACACGTCTATTCCGCGGTTCCGATGGCGATCTCGGAGCAGGAGATCGCCGCCATTATCGAGACCGTTCGACAGACCGGACTGGTCTACATGATGGGCGAGACCAGTTACTACAACCCCGCTACCGTCTATGCCCGAAAACACGGAGCGGCCTTTGGCCGGATCTTCTACTCCGAGGGAGACTATGTGCACGATATGGACCTCGGCTTTTACGAGGCGTACCAGTACAGCGGCGGCGAGAATTGGAAGACGACGGCGAGTTACCCGCCCATGTTGTATCCCACCCACGCGCTGGGCGGAGTGCTGGGCGCGCTGCCCGGTCATGCCGTGAGCGTGAGCTGCCTAGGTGTGGTCGATGATCGGGGTGACGGGGTTTTCGACCGCGAGGTTAGCCAATTTGGTAATGACTTCTCGAATGCGAGCGCCCTTTTCGAACTCAACGACGGCACCGTGGTGCGTACCAACGAGATGCGCAGGGTGGGCTATCCCAGCCCGATCCGAGAATCACGGTTCCGGTTTTTCGGCACCGAGGCGAGCTTTGAGCAACTGGCCACTGTCAGTCTTTGGCAGGATAAGGAGAAGGTTGTCGACGTCTCGGACGAACTCGCCACGGACGACACCCTGTCCCTAGACGATCCGTCTCTGCAGCATGTTGCTCCCGCGCTTCGCTCAGCCTTCGTCTCCGGTCATGCTCAGGTCCATGACGTGGAGCGCTTGCCCACGGAGTACATTGGGGCACCCAACGGACACGAGGGTAGCCATCATTTTCTGGCCGATGACTTTGTCCGAGCCGTCACGGATCAAGCGCTCCCGCCGGTTAACGCCTGGGTCGCTGCGCGATTCACGCTGCCGGGTATCGTTGCACATCAATCCGCCCTGCAAGGTGGTGTTCGCTTGCCGATCCGTGATTTCGGAAACCCGCCCCAAACCCAGTTCTAACTCCCTCTTACCCCTGCCTACCCCAAACCCCGCACCCATCCGTCCCAATTCCTTACCCAGTTGTCCCACTGGGTGTTACAGAAGTGGCAGACGAGCCCGCAAAACGTGGACGTTCTTCACTCTGGTAACACTCAGTGGGATAGATGGGAGGGCGTAGGCGGGCTGAATGGGACGGAGGGGAAGACGCGGGTTACTTTTTGAGGCTTTCGGAGATCAGCTGCATGATTCCGGCGTCGGCCAGGGTGGTTGCATCTCCGGCTTCCCGGCCTTCCGCAATGTCCTTGAGTAGCCGTCGCATGATCTTGCCGGAGCGGGTCTTCGGCAGTTCCGGCACCACCAAGATCCGCTTAGGCTTGGCAATCGGGCCAATCTCCTTGCCAACGTGGTTCCGCAAGGTCTGCTCAATCTCAGGATCGTCCACGGCGGAGCCCCGGAGGATAACGAAGGCGACCACAGCCTGCCCGGTGGTTTCATCGGCAGCTCCGACGACGGCGGCCTCCGCCACGGACTCGTGGCTCACCAGAGCGGACTCGATTTCCGTAGTGGAAAGCCGGTGACCGGAAACATTCATCACGTCATCCACCCGGCCGAGCAGCCAGATATCGCCGTCTTCATCCTTTTTGGCACCGTCGCCGGCAAAATACATGCCGTCGAAGCGGGACCAGTAAGTGTTCTTATAGCGCTCCGGATCGCCCCAGATGCCGCGCAGCATCGACGGCCACGGGGACTTGACTACCAGGTAACCGCCTTGGCCGTTCTCCACCGATACCCCCAGGTCATCAACCACATCGACCTCGATGCCGGGCAGCGGAACCTGGGCTGAGCCGGGCTTGGTTGCCGTGACGCCTGGCAACGGGGAAATCATCATGCCACCTGTTTCGGTCTGCCACCAGGTATCGACAATTGGAGTCCGGCCGCCGCCGATCACCTCTCGGTACCACATCCAAGCCTCGGGGTTAATGGGTTCGCCCACCGAGCCGAGCAGTTTGAGCGAGGACAGATCGTACTGATCTGGAATCTCCCGGCCCCACTTCATAAAGGTCCGAATGGCGGTTGGGGCAGCGTAAAGGATGCTCACCTTGTACTTCTGTACGATCTCCCACCAGCGGCCCTGGTGTGGAGTGTCCGGAGTGCCTTCGTACATCACCATCGAGGCGCCGTTCACCAAGGGTGAGTAAGCGATATAGCTGTGGCCGGTCACCCAGCCGATATCGGCTGCGCACCAATAGACATCGGTTTCCGGGCGCAGATCGAAGACATTCTTATGTGAATATGCCGTCTGGGTCAGATAACCACCGGTGCTGTGCAGAATGCCCTTCGGCTTACCCGTGGTGCCCGAGGTGTAGAGGATGAAAAGTGGATGCTCGGAATCGTGTGGCACGGCGGTGTGTTCCGGATCGGCGGTTTCCACGGTCTCGGACCACCAAAGATCACGGCCTTCAGTCCAGGCCACCGGCTCGCCGTTACGTTTCACCACCACCACGTGGTTCACGGTGTGCCCGGGAGCGACGAGGGCCTCATCCACCGCTGGCTTAAGCGAGCTGGGGGCTCCTCGGCGATAGGTGCCGTCCGCCGTCACCACGAGCTTGGCTTCCGCGTCATCGATCCGGTTACGCAAGGCATCGGCAGAGAACCCGCCAAAGACCACCGAGTGAATGGCACCGATTCTGGCGCAAGCTAGCATCGAGATAACGGCCTCGGGGATCATCGGAAGGTAGATCGCTACCCGATCGCCCTTGGCGACGCCGAGCGCCTCGAAGGCGTTAGCGGCTTTTTTCACTTCTTCGGTCAGCTGGGCGTAGCTGATCTGCCGGGAGTCGCCGGGTTCACCCTCCCAATAGATCGCTACCCGATCCCCGATGCCTGCTTCCACATGCCGGTCTAGGGCGTTGTAAGCGGCATTGATCTCACCGCCGACGAACCACTTCGCGAAGGGCGCATCCGACCAATCCAGGGTTTGCTCAAAATCCTTGCTCCAGCTCAGCAACTCCCGAGACTGTTTTGCCCAAAACGCCAGCCGGTCCTGTTGAGCCTCCTGGTAAAGCTCGGGCTGCGCAACGGCATGGGCGGCGAACTCCGGACTCGGTGGAAACTTGCGATTCTCGTGCAGCAGATTTTCGAGTGCTTCGCTCGGTGGATTCTCGCTCATCTTTGACCTCAGCTTTTAGAAGTATCTGGATTGATTTCTACCCTAGCGCTCCTCGCTCCGTGATGGTGTCCCAGCTCACAGGATGTTAAGTTCTGGTACGCCAAGTGGTGCCGATTATGAGCCAAACTGACCACTCTTGAGCGTCCTTGAACTCAGGAGTGCTTTGGGTTTGCCTAGCCGGGTTACTAGTCTGTAGGGGAGGTTCGCGTCGAAAAGGGAATGAGCGCGGACCGACAAGGAGATGAAAATGAGCGAGACACAAGAGACTACTGCCGTTAGCCAGGTATCAGCCAAGGCAGCTGAGCCGACGGCGACGGGCAAGCCCCAGCAGCAGCCCGCCAGAGCGGTCTTGGGTCCGTTTTCGCTGCGTGACCTGGTGGCGATAGCTGCCGTGATAGTGATATTCATCGGCACGCTCATCCCTCTTGTACGTCCAGGGATAGGTAATTTCTGGACTACCTCCGCCTTGTTCTTCCTAGCCGTCGGCATTTTGCTACCGCTGGTTGTACTCGGGCTCTTGGTCGCCCGACGGGTCAACCCCACGGGCAAACTGGTGATTGGCACCTTGACCGTTGACCAGTTCGGCTCCGTGGTGGCCTCCTTTGCGGTCGCCTACTTCTTCCTGCAGGTGGTGACCGGGGCCGGATCCTTGGTCGGAATGGTGATCGCCCTGATTGGCGCGTTGGTCCTGTTGGCCGCTACCGTGCTGGCCCGCTGGATCCCTGCCTTTGGCGAGGTAACGGCGCCAGTCCAAGCAGCTCCAGCCGCCCAGGTAGCTCCAGCCGTGCAGGCAGCGCCTGCAACTACACCGGAGCCCGCTGCGGCGGAGGCGCCCGTTGATGTGGCTGGCTCGACTTTCGTTGATCCGCTCACCCAGGCAGCCGGAACTGCCGGAGCTACTGGAGCCGCTGTAGCGCCCGAGGTTGCTAGCGAACCTCCCACCGATTCGGAGCCTGAAGCTGCGGCAGAGTCTCAGCCGGCGGCGGAGCCAGTGGCAGAGTCCGTGGATGAGCCCGTCGTGGAACCAGCAGCGGAACCGGAAGTGGCCGCCGAACTCGAAGCCGCTGCCTCTGCGCCGGAAGCTGCCAAGGAATTTGAATCCCCGGCTGAGCCAGAACCTCAGCCCGAAGTTGCCGCTGCCCCAGAAGCCGAGGAGCCGGCGTCGTCCGCTCCGGTGGAAGCCAAAGAGCCGGAGAGCTTCGCAGCAACCGTGGATCCCGCGAGCCGACCAAACCAGAACACGGCGGGTGAGTTGGTCCAGGAAGCCTTCTGGTTCGCGGTGGACAAACCCAAGGCTGTGGTGGATGAGCACAGCGGAGCTTTCCTTTATAACATCGAACCCGGAAGCTGGTTCCTGGCCTTGCAAGATCGTGGCTACGACTACGTAGTGCAAAGCCCGGAAGGCAAGGTGGGGTTGCTGCGCGACCTGCGCAATATTGAGCGTGCACCACAGGATGGCTAGGACGCCCGAGCGCGCCTCGGCGGAATCCTTGCTGGCGCTCAAGCGGAGGGCGCGGAAGATCAATCGGACGCTCGCCGAGCAGTACCCCTACGCGCATGCAGAGCTGGATTTCAGCAACCCCTTTGAGCTACTTGTCGCCACCGTGCTCTCGGCGCAAACCACGGATGTGCGGGTCAACCAGGTCACTCCGGCGCTTTTCGCCCGCTATCCGGATGCGCGTGCGCTGAGTCAGGCTCAGCCAATAGAACTCGAGGAGATCATTAGGCCGACCGGCTTTTTCCGGGCGAAGGCTAAATCTCTGATGGGCCTGGCCAGCCGGATTGTCGATGAGTACGACGGCGAGGTGCCGGGTTCGCTGGCGGCGCTGGTAACGCTCCCGGGAGTGGGCAGGAAGACCGCGAATGTTGTGCTGGGCAATGCCTTCGGGGTGCCTGGAATCACCGTGGATACTCATTTTGGCCGCCTGGCCCGCCGTTTTGGCTGGACCGAGTCCGAGGACCCGGTAGCGGTGGAACAAGAAGTTGGCACTCTGGTTGAGCGATCGGAGTGGACCATGCTCTCGCATCGGGTGGTTTTCCATGGTCGAAGGGTGTGCCATTCCCGCCGTCCCGCCTGTGGTGCCTGTGCGGTGGCTGGTTTGTGTCCTTCCTACGGCATGGGTGAGACCGACCCGCTCAAGGCTGCCAAGTTGCTCAAGTACGAACTTGCGCCGGGAAATGAGGCGCTGCTGGCTGCTATGCTCGCCGATACCTCCGCGGCCGCGGAGCTCAGGCAGGAATTTCAACGGAAGAACGTAGTGCCCAGATGAGTGCTTTGACGGACCTTCAAGAATTCGCCGCACGGGCCGCCGCCGGAAAGGTTTCGGCAATGCGCGACGAGATCCGGGATATCACTATGGACCCGGCAACCATCCGGCATGCCGCGGTCCTTATCCTGTTCGGTAGCGACCTACGGGGAGCGGACGCCGAGCCTGAGGATTGTGATGTGCTTCTGGTGGAGCGGGCCGCCACCCTGGATGATCATCCGGGCCAAATCGGATTCCCCGGTGGTGGCCTGGAACCGCAGGATGCCGATGAGAGTTCGGCCGCACTACGCGAGGCGGTGGAGGAGACCGGGCTGGACCCCGCCGGGGTGCAGATTTTGGCTGAGTTGCCAGCTACCGGGTTGCCGGTAAGTAATTTCATGGTGACGCCGGTGCTCGCTTGGTGGGCTGCGCCGTCGGAAGTCTTTGCGGTGGATTTGGCCGAGTCTGCGCGAGTCTTTCGGGCTCCGCTGCGAGACTTACTCAACCCCGAGCTGCGGCGGACCTCTACCATTACGCGCGGATCGAATACCTTTCGTAGCCCGGCCTTTTTGGTTCAGGACGCGGTGATCTGGGGCTTCACCGGAGGCATCCTCAATAGACTTTTTGATGAGCTGGGCTGGTCCCACCCCTGGGATCACAGCCAGGAAATGCCAGCCCCTTTGTGAGCCGCTACTTCGCCTGGTCGTAGTGATCGACGACGGCGATGCTCACCGGAAAATTGATCGGTACCTTTCCGAATATCAGCTCCGCGGCCGAGTTTGCGGCCCCTTCGATCAGCTCATTGACTTGCTCCACCGAGGATTCCGGGCTGTGCACCATAACCTCGTCATGGAGGAAGAACACGAGCTCGGCACCGAGCCCAGGACGTGCCCTTAGCCCGCGTCGTAATTCGGCCAGCCAGCAGGATGCCCATTCGGCAGCGGTGCCCTGAACCACGAAATTCCGGGTGAAACGCCCCCGGGATCGAGCCAGATTGTCCGCCCAGCGCTGCTCTTGCTCGGTGGTGCTGCGTTGAGCTTGGAGCCACCTTTCGGACGGTGGCGGGCAACTGCGGCCGAGCTTGGTGGTGACGATTTCGCCACGCTCTCCGGCGCGGGCGGCCGCTTCAACTAGGCCAACGGCTTGTGGGTAAGTACGCGCCAACTGCGGCATAAGTCGGCCGGATTCGCCGGTGGTGGCACCGTACATGGCGCCCAGCAGGGCGATTTTCGCCTTGGCGCGGTCCCCACCGAAGCCCTGGGCCGCGATGCCGGCGTAAAGGTCATGGTCCTGCGCGGCTTCGGCCATTTTGCTGTCCTGAGCTAGCGCCGTCAGTACCCGGGGCTCCAGCTGAGCGGCATCGGCCACGATCAATTTGTACCCCGGATCGGCGTGTACGGCGCCACGAACTTGCTTGGGGATTTGCAAGGCTCCGCCGCCCCGGGAAGCCCAACGTCCGGAGACCACGCCGCCCACAACATACTCCGGGCGGAATCTTCCGTCCTTCACCCATTGCTCCAGCCAACTCCAGCCGTTGGCACTGAAGAGTCTGGAGAGCTTCTTATAGGCAAGTAAAGGAGCAATCGCGGGGTGTTTCGACTGTTGCAACTCCCAGCTGCGAGTGGTTTTGACCTCAATACCGGCTCGGTGCAGTGCCCGCATCAGCTCCTGCGGAGAGTCGGGGTTGAAAGGATTTCCGCCGAGTTTCTCTCTGAGCTCGGCAAGGAGGGCTTCCATTTTGGCTGGCCTTTGGATGCCCAGGGCCGAGCTATCCGGGCGCGGTCCCAGCGTCTCCTCTAGAAGTTTCTCGTGCAGATCCGTGCGCCAAGGAACTCCAGAGTGCTGCATCTCAGCAGCAATCAAGGCTCCCGCGGATTCGGCTGCGAGCAAGAGCTGTAGGCGCTGTGGATTCTTTGATTGGCTGACCGCCTCCAACTGGGCGCGTAACTCCGCGATGAGTTCGGTGCTCTCCGGTCCGCGCTTGCGGCTGGCTTGGTCGAGGTCATCGAAAAGGCTTTGTTGATTTGGGTTGAAAAAGCCTCTTGGAGCGGTATCTAGGGGTTCTTCGATCGGCACGAAATCGCGAGGGTAATCCGTTTCCAGGGTGAGTTCGGAACCGGCGAGAATGGGGCGGCAGAGAGCCAGATCATGGCAGCGTTCCACACTGACCTTGGCTTCCAGAAGGGCTGGGTACCAGTTTTGGGCGCGGTCCCAGACCCAGCGTGGACTGTTTCGGCTCTCTCGGTCACGCACCGCTTCTGGAAGATTTGTCCGATCAACGAGGTTCGTTTCGGCTTGGGCTTCACCCCGGGCGTCGAGAGGGGTGAGTGTTACTTTCCCTCCCTCGGAGTCCGCGAGCAATATGTACATACCTCAATTGTGCCGCCCCGGGCCGACAGCCGTTCTCATTTACGGCGGAATTGAGGACAGATTGTGTCCGGGTTATCTGGGCTCCGTTACTCGTTCTTTGGCTTGAGCTGGCTTGAGCTGGCTTGAGCTGGCTTGGTCTGGGGGGGGAGGGGGCTTCGGCCGGGAGCCCTATCACTCCTCCTGCACAAGGCTCAGTTTCGATCAGTTTCCCCCACATCCGCGGGGGTACCGCTACTCCGGGAAACCCCAGTGCGGCACGCTATTGCCATGACCACCGCATCCAGCCTCAGAAACGTAGCTCCGGCTTCCCGGCAGCCGGTCTACTTCCGGAGTTCCTCAGAATCCCTGGGCATTCAAGTAGCTACTGCTGCCGCAGCCGCTGATGTCACTTTGGTCACCGAGATACCGGTGCAATCCGGAGTGGCCGCCATCTTGATCAGCATTGAGTCCTTGGATCGATACCCGCCCCGTCATCGGGGTGTGCCAACCATGCTGCTCGGCCCGGAATCGGAAGAGGCAGAGATGTGGGCGGCGGCAACGAGTACGGGCATTGACCATGTGGTGCCCTTACCGAGAGCCTCAGCCTGGCTGGCGGAGTTTCTCGGTGCTCTTCATAGGGTCCCCGAACGGGCAAATCTGATTGCGATACTCGGTGGCTGTGGTGGGGCCGGAGCCTCAACCCTGTCCTGCCTCATCGCAGCCGCCGGAGCCAGGAAAGGTGCTCGGAGTCTTCTGATTGACGCGGATGCCTGGGGATCAGGCTCGGAAGGAATGCTTTGCGCAGACCGGGTAACAGGTATCACGTGGACTGATTTGGCTGAAGCTATGTCGGAAAAGGACATTTAAGAGTTGGGATTCTTATACGGGCAGAGCATTTTCGTTACAGAATCTCGCTACCTAGTCTGGTCAATGAGCTCAGCGATTACCTGTGATCGTTGCTGGCTGAGCTTGCCTAATTTTCGGGCTCTGTTTTGACGTCCGACCCATTCGCGTACAGATCTCGCGTCAGGGTTGATCCTGGCATCGGCTGTCGTTGGAAAACCATGCTCAGCGATGTAAGCCTTTGAGGTTTCGAACCGACGCTCCCAATGCAACCCCTCGGAGCCCGTTCTGCTCATGTTGTATCGACCGACATGATCTATCACCCAGTCGGATGTCTCCACGTCGAGACGTCCAGCAGCCCGCGCGCTACGAAGCGCCTGGGCATACTCAAGGAGAAAAATCTCTTCCGGATTCGTAGAGTTCGAGTGTGGATTCCTACCGTAGCGTGCACGCCAAACCTCAAGCCGTTGCACGAAATCTGCGAGCCTGCCCGCCGTGATCGGAACAACATACGCCATTCAACCGGTCATCTCCTCACATTGTTAAGCCGTATCGGATGATCAACAAAAACCATCTAAAGAGGTGGATCGTGGTTGGTACATTGCACCAACCACGACCCACCTTTAAGGAACCTACTTACCGAGCTTTGAAGCTAACTGCTGATCGGTGGATTCCAACGTCTGCGAAGCATGTCGCAGGTACGCGGCAAGACCCTCCAAGCCGCTGACGGCTTGCTGTGCGCCCTGGGTGAACTGGGCATACTCGGACTCGAATGCCTTCGAGGAAGAATCCGTCACATAACCAGAAGCGACTAATGACTGAATTTGACGCTGCAACTCAGAAAGTTTGCCTTCTAGATCAGCCCGTCCGTTATCCAACTGCGTACCGGCAGCATTCAACTCACCATAAGAAACATTCAAATTCGTCATATAATTACACAACTTTCAATATTTTATTTTTCGACTTGTGGAAATATCTGTTTTAAAGCGGAATGTTGATTTGACACTCTGTTACTCAAACTATCGAGAAAGTTCGTCCTGCCAGTTCGGATAATCTTCAAACTTTGGATACCACTCGGGGATCCCGACTTCGGTTCGTGGGTACCGTTGCAGGTCAAGCAGGTAATTTTCTGGCTGTGGTTCAATGTGCCAGTTTGGCTTGTCGTCATAGTTGAATTTCAGCTTAATCTCAGTAGTCGAGCGGTCAACCGTGACCTCGGCCGACAGCCAGGTGCCACGCCCCTCCTGTGAAAAAGCTGATTTCATCTCTTCCAAGATGTCCAATGCCCCAACAGGCATTGAGGCGTGTTGGGTTTCTCCGGCCGAGTCAATGTAGTCGCACTGAGACTGTGAAATGTTCCCCACTTCTGCGTAGAAAACGATAATTTTTGACCAGTCAGAAGTTGCCAATGCAGAAACGAGAAAATTTCCTAAGTCAGTTTGCAATTTCATTATGTTTTCGTTCATCGATGACTTCCTAATTCTTGAACGTTTGAGTCTTCAGTGGACCGCTATCAATCTGGTACTCAATTCTATAACGTTTTGGGCGGAAGTTGTCAGGACTCGGATAGTCAATATTTATCTTCACCTTGACCACTTTGCCTTCAGCAATTGCTTTAGCCCATTCCTGCTCCAACGCGTAATATTCACGTTTCCCGAGTCTGTTGAGGTCGTTGCGCATGGCTGTGAGGTTGATGGCTTCTCCGGGGCCGCCGAACTGTGTGCCGAAGATGTGGCCGCCGTCGTCGGTTGGTAGCCTGTCCGGCACACCGGCTATCTTCTGCTGATACGGATTCCTTACCCCAGGTGTCAGACTGTCCAGCGTCGCCGACCCTTCGGTAACTTGGCCTGATGCATTGGTTTTGAAGCTGAACTTCTGATCAACTACGTATGTGGTGTTGGGCTTCACCTTATTGAGTTGTTTATTCCAGGCACCGGGAACACCGGCAGTGGTGCGTAGCACGTCATCAAGCTTGCTACTGACTCCGCTAAACGCTCCCGACGCACCAATTTCTGCTTTCAACCCGGTGGTGATTTTGCTTAGTCCGAAGGGGAGGAAGCCTGCTGCGAGGTCGGCACCAAAATGATTGACTTTACCTCCGTTAGCCGCGGCGTCGATACCTACACTGACGCCAGTGTTCACGGTCATGCTCGTGGTGAGCTTCACCCACGCCGGCGCTTTCGACCCGAGGTAAGTAATGTTTTTGATGACAGCGAGTTCCCTGACTAACGCCGTGGTCCTGCCAATAGCCGCCGCGGCGGAACTAATCCGCCCTGCGATAGAAGCCGCGGTGGCACCCACCCGGGTAATGATCCCAGCCACCCTGGTACCAGCCAGGGCGATCCGCCCCACCACCGCAACATTACCCACAACCTCAGAAGCACCCACCGTGAACACCGCTAACAGGGCCGCCCCAGCCTCAAACGCGACCGTAAACGCCAACAACTCAGCAAGTTCAGTCCGGATAGAGTTATGAGCCTCATCCAAACCAGCAGCATAAGAATCACACGCATCACCAATATCCGTGCAGTGCTGCGCAGTCTCTTGCACGAAGGCTTTGAACTCACCCAGTTTGGTCAAAATCAGGTTCAGATCCGGTGTAACCAAAGACAGCAAAGGGGTTTGAGCGTTACCAAGACGATCAGCCACAGAGTTCAGATCATTACCTGCCTGCTTCCAAGCACCAGCAGCCTTACGTAACCTGTCCGGGTCACCATTAGGCCAAACAGCCCCGCAGACCGACTGGATCCATTCCCACCCTTCCGGTAACCCCATCGACTGCCCCACAGCAGAAGGCACCATGGCAGAACACCCCATAGAAGCATCAGAAATATCCGCACTAACAGCTGCCATCCCCATCGGCGACCTACCACCGGAAGCATAATGCTCCGCGTCAGCCCACACATTCGCCGTATCCGCCAGCCTCTTAGCCAGAACACCACACCCTGTCCTAGCAGCGCTGATACCCATCACAACGTCTTGAGCTGCAGGGTTGTACTCACCCGCGAACCTGACCCCGCCGTCGTCATTCCCAGCCATCGTCTCCGTACCCGCCAACCCAGCAAGTAACGCAGAGTGAACCTGATCAACGCCGTGCTGAGCCAACACCAAACCCTCAGCAGCCTCCACATAGGACGCTGTCCTAACGAGCAGGCGCATGACTAGACCCAGCCCTGTTTGATCGCATCAGAGGCCGCAGCGTATTGATGTTTGGCGTTAGCGACCCAATTCGTGAAATGCTCCACCTCCGCCACCATCGCCTGCTCCTCCACCTGCCACCTATTGATCTGGGCAGTAAAAGCCGTAGAAGCCTGACCATCCCAACCAGCAGCCACCCCAGTAGCACGATTACTGACCTGCTCATGAAGATCCATCGCATACACCGTAATCGCAGCCAACTCCTCCAACAAAGCAGCTATCTGGGCATCGTCAGCCTCAAACGTCGCGCCCATTACCAAGCCACCGGAACATTCCCACCACGCGAGGTAGCCGAAGACGCTGATGGTGAAGATGTAGTGGGTGCGGGCGGTAACCCCGCCAGGGCAGACGTGTTCTGCGCAGCAGCGGTGAGTTCTTTCTCGCTGACCTCATACGCCCCGGCACTCACCCCCGCAAAAGACGCTAAACCATTCAACGCTTCCCACACACCCTGAGCACCCCGAAACCACTGATCGAAAATGCCAGAAACCTCATCAGAAGCAACACCAGTCCACGAATCACCAAGAACCTGTTTCGCTTTCCTCTCAGCGGCAACCACACGACGCTCCAACTCAGCTGCATGCTCAGCCAAAGTTCCAGAGAACCCACGCAAAGCAACAGAATCAACCCGCAAACCCGACACCAACCACACCCCCAACACAAACAGCGATACATTTCACATCTTATTAATATACAGAGTAGACGAAACTGAATGTAGATGACAATACCCGTCGGTCAGTTGTCGGGGCTGGTAGTGGTTCAGGCTAGGTGGCTGGTCTGGGTGGGTTCAGATTTTCCCGTGTTTCAGGAGTTCGTGGACTGGCATTTCGAGGATTTCGGCTAGCCCTACCAGGGTGGAGAGTCTCGGGTTCGATGGTCCGGTTGCATCTTTGCGCCCGGAGGAGCGTCCGCTTTCGATGAGTTGAACTTGGTTCTTCGTCACTCCCGCCCTGAAGGCAAGAGCCTCCTGGGAGAGCCCGCGTTCCTCGCGAAGTCGACGCAAGACGATACCGAACTGTTTTGCTTTCGTTTCATTCCAAGCCATCCTTCAAGCGTGAATATCGGACCTGAAATGTAACACCCTATATAAAAGACCGGATATAGTTGTCTATTGAGATGTGTTGGCTTCTTCTCGGCCTGGCGTTGCTGATCGGGTGAGAACTGTTGATGGAGGGCTTTGATGGAGATGCGTCGAGGTCAAGTGCAACTGAAAAGTATTGCCATGCTCAGAGCGTGCATGGACGTGGAAAAGCTTTCTGTTGGTGAGGTGGGGAAACGGGTTGGTTGTTCGAAAGGTTTTATCTCCCATCTCCTCGCTGGACGTCGAGATAGTTGCAGTCTGCAATTGGGGGAGCGCATCGCTCGCACTCTGGGGGTACCCCTTGAAGTTTTATTCCTCACTCACGACTCACAAGCTCCACGGTAAGCGGCAAACCTCCCAGCTCGTTTCAAGGTTTGAGGTGTTAAGCTAATCCGTCATGGACCACAGTGAGCCGTCACCGACAGGCGAACAGCCCTCAGGACAACCATTAGGAGAGCCAGTCCAGGGTGTTCTGTTGAGAAAGGCTGATCTTCGATTTTCGGTTGTCCTCACCATCTGCGAAGTCGTTGCTAGTGTCATAGTTTTTAGCCTGGCTCAGTCTGCTGGCCTCGGTGACGTGGCATCTTATCTCTTGGCTTGTATCGTGCCGGTCATGGGTGCGGTGGTGTACTTCCGGCGCTATCGATTCTTTAGTGCAGTATCAACGATCATTCTTGGTGTCACACTGCTCTCCGTTGTCGTGACGCTTCTGTGCTCGCCGGATCCTAAGATGCTTCTGTATAAAGACTCGATCATCGTGGGCACCGTGAGTCTGGTCTTCTTCGCCTCAATGCTGTTCCCCAAACCCTTAGCCTTCTACTTCGGCCAACGACTCTCAGCCGGTGGCGGTAAAGAGAACAGAGACTGGTGGTACAGCCTCTGGGAACACCCGTACTTTCGAACCGCGCAACGCAAAATCACCATCATCTGGGGGACATGTTTTCTCCTCCAAGCCGCCATAAACCTACTCATCGTCACCGTCGGGACCTTCACTCTCGGCTACATCGTCAGCCAACTCCTCCCCTTCGCCGCAGTCGCCCTAGCAATCTCCCTCACCCTACGGATCGCCTCACAAGCCATGAATGACCAACACGATATGGACTGATGGGACGCTGCCCCCACCAAGTACACACTCGTTTCAAGCTGTACCTCCAGCGTCTGTCTGCTCGAATGTAGTTCTGAGTCTGAGGTGGCGAACCTTAAGTGCGACTTCTCAACCAAATTTGAGGATCTTGACTTAATTAGGCTGGGGCGTTCATCTGACCTCGGATTATTGTTGCGTCTTACCACCCTCTATACAGCCTTGCGGAGCACGATGTCGAGAAGATCCACGGCTCCGGCCTTGTCTAGGGGATTGTTCTTATTTCCGCATTTGGGTGATTGCACACAGGAAGGGCAACCGGATTCACATTCACAGGAGGCAATGGCGTCCCTGGTGGCTGCGAGCCAGGTACCGGCCATTTCGAAGCCGCGTTCGGCGAAGCCTGCGCCACCGGGATGCCCGTCATAGACGAAGACAGTAGGGACTCCGGTATCGGCGTGCAGCGCGGTGGATACCCCACCTACATCCCAACGATCGCTGGAAGCAACCAGCGGTAGCAAGCCGATGGCTGCATGCTCGGCGGCATGCAGGCTACCGGGAAAGCGAGCCTGCACCAGTCCCTGAGAAACCAGAGAGGAGCCATCGATGGTAAACCAGAAAGCCTTGGTAAAGAGATCCCGAGCCCCCAACTGCAGGGGCTCCTCACCGAGTACCTCATTGGAGACTAAAGCCTTGCGTTGGAAGGAGACCACTTGGGTTCGCACCTGAACCTCCCCGAAATGCAAGGTCACCGGCCCCCACTGCTTCTGCCTCAAGGAGTTCAGCACCTCGATCTGAGTCACATCGCGAGCCGTGGTGTAGTAATCCGGCCAGGCTCGGCGGACCGCCACATAGTGGTCCTCCTCATTGAGCTCCTCGACCAGATAACTCAAGCCTTGATGAATATAGACCGCGCCGGTATGAGCCTGATAATGCGACTGTGGTGAGCCCATGGTGCCCAGCACCGTTCCGGTATCCGCCTCAATAATATTGATCGGCCCGCCGCCCTCCGAACGCAGATTGACCATCGCCGCTGGGCTCTGTGGATGAGTCCAAAACCAGCCCGCGGGCCGACGGCGCAGGTATCCCTCGGCCACCAGCGAGTCCAGAATAGTTTCCGTGGCCGGGCCGAAAAGCTCCAGATCGGCTGGCCCCAAGGGGAGCTCGGCAGCAGCGGCGCACAGATGCGGACCGAGTACAAAGGAATTATCCGGATCGAAAACGCTCGCCTCTACCGGAACGCCGAAGATCGCTTCCGGATGGTTGACCAGATAGGTATCCAGCGGATCGTCACTGGCAATAAAAGCCGCCAGCGCATCTTGGCCTGCCCGGCCCGCGCGGCCGAACTGCTGGAAGAGAGATGCCCGGGTGCCGGGCCAGCCGGCCACCAGCACAGCATCCAATCCAGAGATATCGATGCCCAGTTCCAGTGCCGAGGTGCTGGCTACGCCGAGCAACTCGCCGGATCGCAAGGCTCGCTCCAACTCGCGCCGTTCTTCGGGCAAGTATCCGCTCCGATAGGCGGCGATCCGGTGAGGCAGGCTAACGTCCACCTCTTCGAGCAGCCGCTTGGCATTGCCGGAGATCGCCTCTGCGCCGCGGCGGGACTTAATGAAAGCAATAGTGCGAACATGCGCGGAGACCAGATTCGCCAGCAGCTCGGAGGTCTCCGCAATGCTGGTTCGACGCTCGGGAGCACCATTTTCACCGGTCATTTCGCTCAGTGCCGGCTCCCAGAAAGCAATGGTGGTAGCCCCATGCGGGGAGGCATCGCTGGTTATCGCGGTTACCGGGGCTCCGATGAGGCGACCAAATGAACTTTCCGGGTCCGCCGAGGTGGCCGAAGCCGCCATGAAGACCGGATCGGCGCCGTGATGCTGGCAGATCCGGCGCAATCTACGCATCAGCGCAGCCACATGGGAGCCAAAAACTCCCCGATAACCGTGAGCTTCGTCGATGATCACATACTTCAAGCGGCGAAAGAAGCGAGCCCACCATTCGTGGTTCGGCAAAATACCGAAATGCAACATGTCCGGGTTGCAGAGCACAAAATTGGCGTGATCCCGGATCCAACGCCTGCCCGAAAGCTCGGTATCACCGTCGTAGGTTTCGGCCCGCAAATGCGGTAAGCCCAAGGCTCGCAGGGCCGTGAGCTGATCGGCGGCGAGTGCCTTGGTAGGGGAGAGGTAGAGCGCAACCGCATCTTCGCCGTCGTCCAGAATTCGCCCCGGCATAGCTGACTGAGCCAGTTGCGCGCGATGAATAGCGTCCAGCGCCGGGAGCTGATAGGCGAGGGATTTGCCGGAGGCGGTTCCGGTGGCAATGATGACATGTTGACCCGCATGAGCCAGCTCGGCCGCCTCGGCCTGATGTCGCCAAGGCTCATGCACACCGAGGGAGCCGTAAGCGGCCACAATGTCCGGATGCACCCAGGACGGCCACGGGGCAGTAACTGCCTCCCTGGCCGGTAGTACGCGGACATGACGAAGCTGCTCGGGGTCCGGGCCCCGACCCAGCAACCTCAGCAGCGAATTCTCAGTGTCCACCGTGCCATTCTGTCACCCGGCCTAGGTGCCTGGCGGCGGTTCGGTAGCCCACGCCAGATCGGCACACGAGCTAGCAGCCCAGGCACAGCGCCTGGTATCCCCTTTCAAGCCCGGTATTCTTGAGGGGTGGCAATTCAGCGAATCGTGCTTTTCTACGCGTTCACCCCGGTGGCAGACCCGGAAGCGATCCGGCTATGGCAGCGCGCGCTCTGCGAGCAGCACGGTCTCACCGGCCGGATCATCATTTCCCAGGACGGCATTAACGTCACGCTCGGTGGCGAACTTCAGGCGCTCAAACAATATGTGAAGTCGACCAAAGAGTATTTCAAGGGCGTCGACGTCAAATGGTCCGATGGCGGTGCGGCGGACTTTCCTCGGCTCAGCGTCAAGGTGCGCTCCGAGATCGTCAGTTTTGGGGCACCCGGTGAATTGAAGGTTGATCAGAACGGCGTGATCGGCGGCGGTAAGCACCTGCGCCCGGAAGAACTGCATGAGCTGGTGGACCAGAAGGAAGTTGTCTTCTTTGACGGCCGCAACGCCTTCGAAGCCCAGATCGGCAAATTCAAGAATGCCGTGGTGCCGGAGGTGGCAACCACCAGGGACTTCATCGCCGAACTCGACTCCGGTAAATACGATGACCTCAAAGACAAAGCCGTGGTCACCTACTGCACCGGCGGGGTGCGCTGCGAAGTGCTTTCCAGCTTGATGGTGAACCGTGGCTTCTCCGAGGTTTATCAGCTCGACGGCGGCATTGTCCGTTATGGCGAAAAGTACCGGGACGCTGGGCTTTGGGAGGGCTCACTCTACGTGTTTGATCAGCGGATGCGAATGGAGTTCAGCGAGGAAGCCAAGACGATCGGTAGTTGCGTTCGCTGTGGGGAGCCGAGCAGCGATTTTCATAATTGCGCCAATCTGGCTTGCCGCACGCTGAACCTGTACTGCACCGACTGCGCGAGCGAGCCAGCGAACCTGCGCTGCCCCGAGGGCTGCGAAAGCCTGGTCGGCTGAAAACGCCACCAGCAGCGCCCTCAGCAGCACCCTCAGCAACACCCGGGAAAACCCCTGGCCGAAGCCAAAAGGTCGCTAAAAGTAGCCAATTTTATGCCCAAATCCAAGGATTCCGTGATTAGCATTAACCGTCATGGACTACGAGATCAGTGACGACCCCGCTCGGATTAACCTAGAAGCCATCTGGCAGTTCCTTTCCACGGAAGCGTACTGGGGACGCCAGCGCAGCCGGGAAGAAGTGGAACGCCAGATCACCGGCGCCTGGCGGGTAGTCGGCGCCTACCGCGCAGGAGGAAACGAGCTGGTGGGCTTCGCCCGCGCCGTCTCGGATGGCGTCGGCTTTGGCTATCTGGCTGACGTTTTCGTCCACCCCGAACACCGCGGACACAGCCTGGGTAAGCGCATTGTGTCGAAGATGATCGATGAGGGCCCGGGCGCCACCTTCAGATGGACGCTTTTCACCGCTGACGCGCACGGACTCTACCGGCAATTCGGTTTCGTGGAACCGGATGGCTCGGCGATGGTCCGTCCCGCCTCAGCCATGTCCTGAAGAACTATCCCGCGATCAACTCCTTGACCGGGCCTTCGTGCAGCGCCAGATAGACCCGATCCCGCAGCGAGTTAGCCTCAGCCACAGTCAGCGTCCGGTCTAGGGCCTGCAAGGTCAGCCGGAGCAGCACATTTGCCTGCCCATCGACCATCCCCAGCCGGGTGGCAGCCGCGGCGGGCAGTTCGGCAAGCGGGGTGTTCGCCAGCACTTCTAAGGAAGCCAGCACCTCGGCAGAATCACCCAGCGCACTACGAGCCGCATCCCCTAGAGTCTCCACATCGGCCGCGGAGTCACAGACCAGCGACAGATCGCGGCGCATCGGGGGCATCAAGGACACCGCCCGCCAGGGCTGCAGATCTAGCATTTGAGATTGCACCCGGGGATCGGCGGAGCGCAGTAGCCGAATATCGTCGATTCCTTTCCTCAGCATGAGCGCCCGGTCCAGGCCCATCCCCATAGCCAGCCCACCCCAGCGCCGCGGCTCCAGCCCGGCCGCTCGCAGAATCGGGGTGGCAATTAGCCCACATTCGGCCAGTTCCAGCCACTCACCGCCCACCAGCACATCGAGTTGATGTCCGTGCGAAGTATAGGGATGTTGGGTCGGGGTAGCTCGCCATTTGCAGCCCGGAAGTACGGCTTCGGCCACCAAAGCCATGAGCTCCTCCAACTCGGCTAAGCCGAGCAGCCCCCGAGATTTCACCCGCCACAGATCGACCTGGTGCGGGGTTCCCACATGGTGTCGATCCACCGCGTCCCGTCGATACACCAAACCCGGCAGCACGTGCAGAGTGTCATAACGGTCCTCAACGGCGCGCAGGCTGTCCAGTAACGCGGGGATGCCGGCCGAGGTGTGGCTTCGCAACATCACGGTGGGCGAAACATGCCGCGAATATCTGGAATCACGGGTCACCGCTCCGGGGCTGTACCCCAGGCGGTCGTAGTTGTCTCGGGTGGCTACTAGTGGATTGAGCCGGTGGGTTTCGCTGGGCACCCGCCACCGGGTTTCCAAAGCTTGCACGACGTCGTTTAGCAGCTTTTGGAGAGCATGCTCCCCGGCTGCCGGGTCGCTGAGATCGCGCACGGCAAGGGCAGCATTGAGATCTGTGAGGGAAAGATAGTTTTTCATCGGAGGGCTTTCGGTTGAAGTGAGAGGGGAAGGGACTCCCTCGACCGAAAGCTGCCGGGACGTTTAGCGCAGAACGATAGAGCCCCGACGGCCAAGCGGCCGAGGGCTAATAAATCGCTGCGAAAGGTGCATGGCTTAGATTCTACAGTCCCCAGGGAGGCGCTTTCTACCGAGGCTGCTCCGTTCGGGGTTATCACCGGAAAGAAGAAATCACTAGCCTGGGAGGATGACTCTCGATGTTCCGCTTGGTGATCCGATTCTGCTACCAGCTCTTGCCCGAGCCTTGGAAACAGCGGAGTACACAGTGGATGGGGTGGCCGATTTCCTGGGCGAGTCAGCCTACGCGGCGCTGAACCGTGAACAACTGGTCCCCGCACTGCTGGCCACGGAAGGCTCCTCCCAACCGGTGGCCGTGCTAACCCGACTCTTCTTGCTGGCCGAGCCGACCGCCGTCGAACTCCTTGACCAGGCGCTGCCCGGGATTGGGGCGGAGGGGCTTGCCAAACTCGGACTGATCGAGTTGAAGGATGGACTTGGCCACGCCCTGGCGGACTTGCGCCCCTATGCCTTCCAGGACGATCAGGGGGAGGTGCAACTCCAGGTGGCCAGCGATCTGGCTGCTCACCAACGCCCCGGGGTGCTGCGCCGAGATCATGTGCTGGGCATTGGCGGGGCTTCGCTCACCCTGGCGCAGGCAACTATTCGAAACCCCGTAGAGAAAGCCCTTGACCTGGGTACCGGCTGCGGCATCCAAACCCTGCACCTGCTTCGGCATGCGCGGCAGGTGACGGCGACCGATATCTCCGAACGGGCGCTCGCCTTCACTCGGTTCAATCTATTGCTGAACGCAGAGTTGCTGGGCTTGAACCCACAACATCTTGAAGAGCGCGTGCAGCTCAAACAGGGCAGCTTGCTGGAGCCGGTGCAGGGTGAGGAATTCGATCTGGTGGTCTCTAATCCACCTTTCGTAATCACCCCGAGACACCGTGGAGAGAGCGCTGCGGAACAGTTCACCTATCGGGATGCGGGGCTTCCCGGAGACCAGTTGGTTTCCTCGCTGCTCCAAGCCCTGCCCGCCGTACTGAGTCCCGGGGGCTCCGCCCAGTTGTTGGGCAACTGGGAGATCTCCGCAGCGCAGCCCTGGCAACAGCGGGTCGAACCCTGGGTTGCCGGGATCACAGATTGTTGGGTGATTCAGCGTGAGGAAATCAGCCCGGAACAGTATGCGGAAACCTGGCTCCAGGATGCCTCCCAAGGGCGCGATGCCACCTCTTACGCCGACTCCTACCGGGACTACCTCCAGGATTTCGCCGCCCGGAACGTGCAAGGTATTGGGTTCGGAATGGTGTGGTTGCGGCGTGGCCGGACGGAAGCCGCGCTCTCGACCTTGCACAGATTTGAGGATCTTAGCCACCCGCTCGAACAGCCGATCGCACCCTACTTAGCGGCCGCCGTCGAGCGGGCCGATTGGCTTTCTACTACGGAACTAGCGACGGCGAAGCTCACCGTGGCGGAGGACGTTACCGAGGAGCGGCATCAGCGCCCCGGCGCGGAACATCCGGGGGTGATTCTGCTTCGCCAAGGTGCTGGCCTACGCCGAACCACGCTGCTGAGCACCGAACTGGCGGGATTCGTCTCGGCCTGCGACGGCACCCTGAGCGTCGGGCAGATCGAGGCCGCGCTCGCTGCGCTACTGGACCGGGAACTGGAGTTATTCGACCAGGTCCGCGAGCTTGTCCTGGATGGATTCCTGCTTCCGGACGAAGCGCAGGATAACCACGCTAATGCCCAGGCAGAGCAACAGAGTAACGCTCCCGCTGAGCACAAATCCGAGCCGCGCGCCGAGTAGGCTACCCAGCAGTCCACCCAGCCCCAGAGCGCCGATGGATACTGCTCGGGTGAGCGCCTGAACGATGGAACCGACCTGGCCTCGCTTGTGTTCGGCGGTGCGGAGCATCAGGAGCGCGCCAAACGTCGCATTGAGTGCGCCGATGCCAAGGCCAAGGATTGCGGCCATTATGAAGAGCCAAACCAAGCTTGGGGCTAAGCCCATCAGCGCTAAGAGCAAGGCCGATCCGGTTGCGGAAAGCAGGAAGATTCGCAACCGCCACCGCTCCGAATTGATTCTGCCTGCCCAGAGCGAGCCGAGGACCAGACCAATACTCATGGTGGCCGAGAGCAGCCCGTACTGCAGCTCGGTGGCGTGCAGCTCCTCCCGGGCCAGGAAAATTTCGAGCACGTTGATGGCTTCGGCGAAGAGCACGATCAGCAGTGCCGCGAAGACCACCAAGCCCAGCAGGGTATCTTTGCCCAGCTCACGCAGCCCGTCCAGCAGCCGAGGAGGTTCCTGTTCAAGGCCGACGGCGGCGGCTTCGGTGCGCAAGGATCTCCTGGTACGGATGCATAAGGCTCCCACGGCGAGCAGTAGATAACCGGCGGCTGCCGCCCAAAAGCTGAAGGCTAAGCCTCCTTGGCCCAATAGGAATCCGCCCAGTGCTGGCCCGACCATCCCGGCCAGCATTAAGGTCGCCTGCATGGTCCCCATCGCCTGCGGAGTGCGGTCCTCGCCCACGATCCGCGGCAGCAGCGCTTGCCAGGTGGGGGAGGCTATGGCGAGCCCCGCTTCCAGCACGACGGTGAGGGCCAGCAGGGCGGGCAGGTAGTTGTCCAGGAACTGGGTGCTGAGCGCCATCAGGGCGACGGCAACCGCGCTTAGTAGCGATGCTCCGGTAGCAAGGGCTCGGGAATCCCGGGTGTCCGCGAGTCGCCCGGCCCACGGTGCCAGCAGAACGGTGGGCAGGGTGGCGATCAGGAGGTAGCAAGTCACCATCCAAGCTCCGGAACTTGGATCGGATGCGCTGCTTTGCAAGTGCAGCATGATCGTGATGGTCACCGCACCGTAGCCCACGGTGGCAAGGAAACGTGCGGCGCTGGCGATCAGGTAGTCCCGATTCCGAAACAATCCCGCACCGGTGGAAGTCTGAAGCTTCTCTTTCATAACTATGAAACTAATGCTTCATAACTGAGATGTCAAAGGGTTCTTTCAGATATTAGTTAGACTGGGGACATGCCCGAACGTGAACGATCCGAACTGGTCATCACCGATGCACAGGCCATCCGAGCGATGGCACATCGGCTTCGACTAGAGGTTATTGACGAACTCTTCGCCTCCCAAACCCCCGCCACCGCGACAGAACTCGCGCACCGCTTCGGTGGAACCCCCAGCGCCATGAGCTATCACCTCCGCGCCCTGGAGAAATGGGGATTCGTCCAACGTAGCTCGGGTACCGATGGCACCGATCAAAGGGAACGTCGATGGCAAGCCACCGCCCAGAGCGTGCGGGTGGGCGAAGGGGTGGCAGCCTCCGCGCTGCTCGGCAGCACCCTGATAGAGATTCAATTCGGCCAGGTCCTGGACCGGATCAACGCCGCAATGCGGCAGGTGAACTTGGTGGGCGAAAAGGGGTCGCCGTCCATGTTTATCTCCACCACCAAGCTCAAGCTCAGCGAGTCGCAACGCAAGCTCTTCGCCGAGGATTACCAGACACTGGTGGATAAATACCGGCAACTGGGTGAGGATTCCGATCAGCAAGCCAGCTATCTACACACCGTCTTCGTCCCGGACGATCCAGGAGAAGTCTCAACCGAAGATTCTCCAAGCTGAGCTGGTGGGGTTATCCCTACCAGCGGGGTGCGGGAAACCAACAGAAAGACGGCCGCTGGCACCAATGTGCTGATCGCGCCCGGCTGGAAAACTGAATACTGTGAATACAGCAACCCAGACGGCCACGATTCCATTGATTGACCGCGATACCAGGGAACCCACCATGACCAGCCAGTTCCGGCAAACTTCCGAGCGGGAAGTCCAACTCGGCTTCTTCGGACGGTTGGGAAGGAACCTGGCTTACTGCCTGGCTTCTTTCTTCCTCGGAATACCGGCTTTCGTTGCGGTAGTAGCCCTGTTCAGCCTGGGGGTCTCCACGGCCATCATCTACGGAGGTATCTTCGTTCTGCTTGGCACGCTTTATGCGGCGAGCTTCTTCGCTACCGCAGAGCGTCGACTGGCAGCTTGGAGCCGAGAGCCGTTGCCTCTGCACCTCTATAAGACTATTTCCGCTCCCGGTCTCCGGGGTGTACTTCTCCGCTTGACCGATTCGTTGCGCTGGCGGGAAGCCATTCACGCGGTGGTCGCTTTCCCGATTCGAATAACAGTCTTCTGCCTGGCGCTGTGCTGGCTCGTCGCCGGGCCGGGTATGTTGACGGCGTTCTTCTGGAAACGCTTTCTGCCCTCGGATTCCCAGGATATTTGGGACCTCATTGGCTTCCCGGTGAGCCTTCACGGTTGGCTGGATGCCGCCGTCGGACTTTTCTTCCTGCTCACCCTGCCCGCCGTGCTCAAAGGCCTTGCTTCCTTGCAGTGGTTGCTAGCGCGCGGGTTACTGAGTAATCAGTCGGCTGTCTGGAAGGCCAAGGCGACCCAGTTGGAAGCTTCCCGGAACTCTGCGGTGGCTGCCGAAGCGGGTAATTTGCGCCGGATTGAGCGGGACATTCACGACGGGCCGCAGCAGCGCCTGGTGCGGGTCTCCATGGACCTCAAATCCGCGCAGCGCCGGCTGGAGCGGGGCGAGGCCGGGGCTGCCGAACTGGTGGCGGAAGCTCTGGTCCAGACTCAGGACACACTCAATGAACTGCGGGCTATCTCCCGAGGCATTGCCCCGCCCATCTTGGTGGATCGTGGCTTAGCTGCCGCTATTGAGGCGGCAGCGGCGCGCACCCCAATCCTGGTCTCGGTGCAGACCGAGGGCTTGGAGGAACATCGGCTCCCGGAGAATGTGGAGAACACGGCTTATTTCCTGGTCACCGAGGCGCTGACGAATGTGGCTAAGCACGCCAATGCGCGTCGAGCCACCGTAGAAGTCCGGGTGTTGAAAACTGCGCTAGCGGTTTCGGTACGAGACAACGGCGACGGTGGCGCGCACCTGGGTAAGGGACACGGGCTGGCTGGGTTGGCTGAGCGGGTCGAAGCCAGCGGAGGCGTATTGACAGTGGATTCGAGTGCTAAAGGAACTCTGATAGCAGCCAACCTGCCACTGCCGTGAACCGGCAACCATTCGATTCGTGGCCCGGTAATCTAGGGGAGTGAATGCGATCAGGGTGGTGCTGGCCGAGGACTCGGTGCTGCTACGAGAAGGGCTGGTCCGGTTGCTCGGCGAGGGTGGCTTCCGGGTGGAAGCTGCGGTAGGTGATGCGGAGTCACTGCTCGCGGCGGTCGCCGAAACCAAGCCAGATATCGTGCTTACCGATGTCCGAATGCCTCCGGGACACAGCGATGAAGGGCTACGAGCCGCGCTACAGATCAGAAGCAAGGCGCCCCAGATTGGTATTTTGGTGCTCTCCCAATATGTCGAGTTGAGCTACGCCCGAGATCTTCTCGCCACCGCCGCTAATGGTGGCGGCATCGGCTACCTACTCAAGGATCGGGTCACCGATGTGGATGAATTGGTCGAGGCGGTGGGGCGGATCCATTCCGGTGGCACCGTGCTGGACCCGGAGGTAGTTTCCGCGCTCTTCGTCAACACCTCTACCCGCAGTGCCATCCACGCGCTGACCGAGCGTGAGCGTGAGGTGATGGGGCTGATCGCCGAGGGCCGCTCCAATACCGCCATCGGGGAGCAACTGGTGGTCTCGGCTGGGGCGGTGGAGAAGCACATCTCCTCGATCTTTAACAAACTGGATTTGCCGCCGTCGCCCGAAGATCACCGCCGGGTGCTGGCCGTGCTGAGCTGGCTCCGGCACTAATTTTCGCCTGCGGCGTTTCTGGCCAGCCGCACTGAGTACCTTGGCGGCACGCCTTTTAATGTATGGTGAACTAGATTCGGGGGCCGCATCATGATGAGGGAATTTCGCAGCTAGGAGAACCGTGCCCACTAAGGCATCCAAGACAGAAGGGACCTCCCCGAAAGGGAAGGTCAGCAAGAAACTGGTAATCGTCGAGTCTCCGGCGAAGGGTAAGACCATTGCCGGTTACCTTGGCGAGGGCTTCGAGGTGGAAGCCTCCTATGGCCATATCCGGGACCTGCCGCAGCCTTCCGACCTGCCCGCTGAACTGAAGAAGTCTTCGGTGGGTAAGTTCGCGGTTGATCTGGATAACAACTTCGAGCCCTACTATGTGGTGCCTTCGGATAAGAAGAAAAGGGTCTCCGAGCTTAAGGCTGCGCTCAAGGACGCCGACGAACTCTACCTGGCCACTGACGGTGACCGGGAGGGTGAGGCGATTGCCTGGCATCTGCTCGAGGTGCTCAAACCCAAGGTCCCGGTTTACCGTTTGACCTTCCCGGAAATCACCAAAGAAGCCATCCAGCGTGCGATGGGTGAGCTGCGCGACGTCGATATGCCGATGGTCGATGCCCAGGAGACCCGAAGGGTACTGGACCGGCTCTATGGTTATGAGATTTCCCCCGTGCTCTGGCGCAAGGTCTCCCGGGGGCTTTCCGCTGGACGTGTTCAGTCGGTGGCTACCCGGCTCGTGGTGGAACGCGAACGCGAACGGATGGCCTTCCGGGCTGCCTCCTATTGGGATCTGGTCGGTGAGTTCGCACCCTTGGATTCGAGCCAGGCTTTCAACGCGAAGCTGGTGGCCGTTGATGGTTCCAGGGTTGCATCCGGACGTGATTTCAACGATGCGGGCGAACTTACTTCAACCAAGCTGGCCCACCTCGATGAGGCTACCGCTAGCGCTCTCGCTGCGGGCTTGCAGAGTTCTTCCTTTGCCGTCCGCTCGGTGGAGCACAAGCCGTACACCCGCCGCCCGGCGGCACCGTTCACCACCTCAACCCTGCAGCAGGAGGCGGCGCGTAAGCTGCGTTTCTCCGCGAGGGTGACCATGCGGGTGGCGCAGAGCCTCTACGAAAACGGCTACATCACCTATATGCGTACCGACTCGGTGGCGCTGAGCGATCAGGCGATTAGCGCCGCTCGGCGGCAGGCTGCCGAGCTCTACGATCCCTCATTTGTGCCGAATGCGCCCAGGGTCTACTCGAATAAGTCGAAGAACGCTCAGGAGGCTCACGAAGCGATCCGTCCGGCGGGTGACTCCTTCCGGATTCCCGCCCAGGTGGCCCGTTCGCTCAGCTCCGACGAATTCAAGCTTTACGAGCTGATCTGGAAGCGCACCGTGGCTTCGCAGATGGCCGACGCCAAGGGCTCCACCGCCTCGGTTCGCCTCGGTGCGCTTTCCGCCGATGGCAAGGACGCAGAGTTCGCCGCTTCCGGTACCGTGATCACCTTCCGGGGCTTCATGGCAGCCTATGAGGAAGGTCAGGACGAGCGGCGGAACAAGGACGACGGCGATGCTGCCGACGGCGGTCGCTTGCCTAATTTGAGCGCTAAGGATGCGCTCAAAGCCGAGGCGATCAACGCAGTTGGGCATGAGACCTCGCCGCCGCCGCGCTACACCGAAGCCTCGCTGGTGAAGACCTTGGAAGAGCGCGGCATCGGCCGGCCTTCGACGTACGCGGCGACCATTTCCACGATTATGGACCGTGGCTACGTCAGCCAGCGTGGCTCGGCACTGGTGCCTAGTTGGGTGGCTTTCTCGGTGGTGCGCCTGCTGGAGGAGTATTTCCGGAACTATGTGGATTACGACTTCACCGCGGCGATGGAAGAGGATCTGGACCGGATTTCCCGGGGCGAGGAGACCGGGCCGCACTGGCTCAAGCTCTTCTACTTCGGCAATGAGGACGGTTCCGGCCTGCTGCCGATCGTGAACAACCTGGGTGAAATCGATGCCCGGGAGATCAATTCGGTGCCGATCGCTGAGGGCATCACCCTGCGGGTCGGTAAATTTGGTCCGTACTTGGAGAAGCCGGTACCCGCCGATGCCCCGGAGGGCACCGAGCCCGAGCGCGCCAATGTGCCCGAGGACTTGGCTCCCGATGAGCTCACCGAGGAGAAGGCGATTGAGCTCATCAATACCGCTGCTCCGGAGGAGCGGGTGCTGGGCACGGACCCGGATTCCGGGCACACCGTGGTGGCCCGGAACGGTCGCTACGGGGCCTATGTCACCGAGGTTATTCCGGAGCCGACGGCGGAACAGCTCGCCAATGCTCCCATTGAGTACTACAAGAACGGCAAGCCGAAGCCACCGAAGAAGCCGGTCAAGGCCAAGCCCAGGACCGGTTCGCTGTTCGCTTCGATGTCTGTGGAGACCGTCTCCTTGGAAGAAGCCTTGCAGCTGATGTCTTTGCCTCGGGTGCTTGGCGCCGATGCAGAAGGCAACGAGATCACCGTGCAGAATGGGCGGTTTGGCCCGTACCTGAAGAAGGGTACGGACTCGCGTTCCATCGGCTCCGAGGAGGAGATCTTCACGATCAGCTTGGACCAGGCGCTGGAGATTTACTCGCAGCCGAAGCAGCGCGGTGCCCGTGCCGCGGTGCCGCCGCTTGCTGAGTTCGGCGATGATCCGACGTCGGGCAAGAAGATTGTGGTCAAGGAAGGGCGCTTCGGCCCTTACATCACCGATGGTGAAACCAACATCACTGTTCCCAGGGCTACCTCGATTGAGGAACTGACCAGGGAGCGCGCCATCGAGTTGCTGGCCGAGAAACGAGCTCGCGGGCCGGTGAAGCGGACCAGCACTAGGGCCAAGGCACCCGCTAAGCGCAAGGCTCCGGCCAAGCGCTAAGGTTTTGAAACTCCCGCCTTCGAGTGTGGAGATCTGCACGGTTTGACCCCGGTATAAGCTGCAGATCTCCACACTCGATGGCTGGGGAACCTCGATTTCAGTCTTGAAGGTACTCCCGACTTTAATAAGGGAATGCCTCCTGCTTGGTCTTTGCGTCAAAGTCTTGCCTCTGACTCTTCGTGGATCGCCGAGCTCCGAGCCGTGGTGATGCGTCCAGACCTTGAGCGACTTGAGCTCTGGGACCCGGTGTGGGTGAGGGAACGTTTTCTCAGAGGTTTTCATCCGGAACATACCTCTGTTATCGAGGTTGAAGGTGCCGTAGTGGGCGTTATTGCTGTTCGTCCGGAGACAGATGAGCAATGGATTGAACACTTTTATCTCGCCCCCGAATATCAGGGCCAGGGCCTGGGGAGCGCGGTACTAGGTCACGTCATGACGATGCAGCGCGATCACCGGCCATTTCGTCTGAACGTACTCAAAGGCAGCCCGGCCAGACGCCTGTATGAGCGTCACGGATTCGTATATGAGCACGAAGACTCTGTCGATGTGTTTCTGATCGCTGAGACGGGGTTGTAACCCTGGTGGTTCGGGCTTAGCCCTTCATACCCAGCTCGAGGGTGCATTCGCTCTTGGCCACCAGGAACGTTTATCGGCTCCGGGGGAGAAGTGTGTGAACATACCGCTTGGCGTGGTTGTGTTAAGTTGCACCCCTGGAACTGGCCGATTGGTGCCATTAAAAATGTTTCCGATGACGTAGCCGAGACTTTCCCAGTTGGCCTTCATTGCGGCTGCGGCAGCCTTAGGGTCTGCGATTGATCCGCCGTCAGTGTTTGAGCCTTTCCACCCGGGGAAAGTAGTGCCGGAGTGTTTCACGGTGTCTTCGATGGTGTTTGCGAAGTCTTTGAGAACTATGTCGGCGGGGCGGGTGCAGGCGGTGAGGAACGCGGTCGAGATGATGAGCGATAGGAGGGGTGCGGTGATCGAGAATTTTGGCTGGTGGCAGGATCGTGTGAGTTTACTCAACGTTGGTCTCCTGCCTATTACTTTGTGGCGGCAGAAAGTAAATCCTGCCGTTAGTTTCCGGTGGGTGGGGTTGTTGGTGTGGGGACACCGTTGAGGGAGGGGTCGAGGGTGCATTCACTCTCGACGTCGATGCTACTTTTTCCCATGGAGGGGGAGTAGATGATGCGGGTTCCGGTGGGGGTTATTCCGGTGAGATCGATGGTCTTGTTGTCTCCTGGCCAGGGAACTATCCCGTCGATGGTGTAGCCGATGGATTCCCAGTGGGTCTTCATTTTTTCCACCGCTGCCGTGGTATCAGGAACGGGACCGCCGTCGATTTGGATGGAAAAGTTGTGTCCTTCGCCGGAGCCGATGGTGCACCCGTTCCGGTCGATTTGTTGTGGGTCTTTGCGGTTCCAGGTGGGGAAGGTGGTGCCGGAGTGTTTCACGGTGTCTTCGATGGTGTTGTAGAAGTCATTGCGTACCACGTCGGCGGGTCGGGTTCCGTTGTAGGGGTGTGAGGGGTCGGTGGTCATGGTTCCTCCGGGTCCGGGTCCGGGTCCGGATCCAGGTCCAGGGGCGAGCGGGGTGCAGGCGGTGAGGAACGCGGTCGAGATGATGAGCGCTAGGAGGGGTGAGGTGATCGAGAATTTTGGCTGGTGGCAGGATCGTGTGAGTTTACTCATCGTTGGTCTCCTGCCTTTTACTTTGTGGCGGCAGAAATTAAATCTTGCCGTTAGTTTCCGGTGGGTGGTGTTGTTGGTGTGGGGACACCGTTGAGGGAGGGGTCGAGGGTGCATTCGCTTTCGATGTTAATGCCGGTTTTTCCCATGGAGGGGGAGTAGATGATGCGGGCTCCTGTGGGGGTTATTCCGGTGAGATCGATTCGTTTGTTGTCTCCTGGCCAGGGAACTATTCCGTCGATGGTGTAGCCGATGGATTCCCAGTAGGTCTTCATTTTTTCCACCGCTGCCGTGGTATCAGGAACGGGACCGCCGTCGATTTGGGTGGCGTAACCGTTTCCCTTCTCGGAGCCGACCTCACAGCCGTAGAGGAGTATGCCGTCAGTGTTTGAGCCCTTCCACCCGGGGAAAGTGGTGCCGGAGTGGTTGATGGTGTCGTCGATGATGTTTGCGAAGTCTTTGAGGACTATGTTGGCGGGTCGGGTGCCGTTGAAGGGGTGTGAAGGGTCGGTGGTCATGGTTCCTCCAGGTCCAGGGGTGGCGGGCGTGCAGGCCGAAATGATGGGTATCAGGGCGGTGGTTACTAGCAGTAGTGCTACTAGACGGGTGTGGGAGGAACGGTTCTTGGTCACTATCAGCCTCGTGGTTTGCCCAGGGTTGCAGGGTCTTGTTTACTCTCGTCGGAGATGGTCTCCCAGGGATCAAGATGTATCCCTGATGGCAGGGTCTGATGGAGCGGGACAAGAGGGGTGATCGAGTCTCCGTGTCCGATCGAGGTCAGGGCGATGTTGTGGCTGGACTCGGTTCCAGGATCGAGGTAGCCGTGCCCGGTGGTGGCAGAGAAGAAGGAGAATTTATCGGAATGGCCTTGCGCGTCGTGGCCGGTGACCATCTTATAAGGGACACCAGTTTGAGGGTCGTATCCGCCGTCGGAGGAGAAACTGTGGGCACCCCAACCGGGCAGTTGTGGGCTGAATCTTCCGACCTTGGGATCTAGAGTGCCAATCCCGAGGAGATCGCTGCCCCCGATCCCTGCGTAGGGTGCGACTCGGTCGTCAAAGGCCTGGGTCGCGTAGACGGCAGGTTGGCCGTCTACTTTTGCCACGTTCATGGCTGCGGCGTTGGTGACGGCGTGGAGGTCGATCCCTGCGGAGGCGAAGAACGTGACGGTATCCACCGGGTAGTGCGTCTTCGTGAGGGCATACGCTGAGGTAGTGGTGCCGTAGGAATGAGCAACGACGTTGTTCTTCGGCTGATCGAGACTGTTACCGTCCCACCGGGTCGCGTAGAAACCATCCAGGGCAGCAGCAAGCTTCTGAGAACCTGCTTGAGCCTTATCGAGCTTCAGGACCTCAGTCCCCTCAACATCCTTTACCGGGTTAAGAAACTGCGATCCTTCCGGCGGCTTCTCGGGAGTGTCATACCCAATCCACGCAACCACCGCATGCCCCGGATCTTTCAAATACAAAGAGTCGTAAGCATCTTTTTGGCCGTTGTAGAGGTCTTGGGCTGAGTGGCCCCAGGACTCCATACCGTCATCGACGGTGGTTCCCATGCCCGGGATATTCCAGGTCACGTTTTTGGCGGTGTCTAGGTTGCCGATCGCAATCGCCCCGAGCGGTTTTCCATTATTCAGATCAAAAGAAATCAAAGAATGGTTGGGGATTGGTTTGCCGTTCTTGTCGACGAGTTTCTTTTCGATCTCGCTGATGGCTTTGAGGACTCGGGGGGTGGTGTTGGGGTCGGTTTTGATGAGGTCGATGTTTGTTTTGTTCGCGATGCCTCGGACGCTATACGGAATCCCGTTGAGGTTGCCGATGATGCCAGGCACGTAAAGGGTCAGGGCTATTTGTTGGGTCGGGTTGAGCCCTGCCCACCAGTTCTTGATCCCGGCGACGTCTTCACCAACATTCGCCCCGAGTGGGTTGCGGACACTTCCTGGGTTCATCAGCCCGTACAGCACGAGTTGTTCTGGGGTGAGGTTGCCGAGTTGGTTGAGGTATTCCTGGCGGTGGGTGAGGTCGCCGCTGTCGAGTTCTTTCCGTAAAGCATCGAGTTTGGTGAGTTTCGGGTTTTTGTCCTGGTGTATCAGGGCTGCTAAAGAGCCGGGTCCGATCGGGATGTCGTTGTCGAGTCCGGCCTTATAGGCTGCTGCGGCGGGGCTGGTAACGAAAGCGGTAGTGGTAGCGATCCTGTCTCCTTCGGCTTTGTAGCGTTCCCGGAGGTCATCGGCTTGGTGGTTGAGGTGATCGAGGCGTTGCTGGGCGTCATTGATCATGTATTGCCCGCGAGTATCCGAAAAGATTTGTGCCAGACCGGGCAGGATGGTTTCTATCGCGGCTTCAGTGATGGCTTCCGGTAGGGAGCGTTTCGCGGCGTCTTCGATGCGTTCCTGCTTGCCCGCCTCAACCAGCGCATGCCCTTGGTCCAGGTCGTCATTAGCTTGGTGTGCTTGGGTCAGGAGTCGGTCGGCTTCATCCTGAAAACTTTGCAGGCTGGCAGTCCAGGACTTATAGCCGTTCGCAAGGTTCTCACAGCCCTGACCATAAACTTTCAGTAACGCCCCATCACGGGCCAGTAACGTCCGGGCCGCCTCCACGGAAGCCCCGGAACCAGCAACATGAGTGCGTTCTAACAGGTTCTGGGCGTCGGAGAGTTTCCCGGCTTTATCTCCCCAGTTCATCGAGATCCGTTGAACGTCCTCCACACACCCTGGGGCTGGGTCTGAGCCGCCGAGCAGCGACCAATCACCGCCTCTGCCCATCATTTCCCCTTTACTTGTCCACTGAGCATCGCATCGACCTGCGCGAATTGTGCTGCTGTGTCGTGAGTCTGTCGGCTATCGGAGGTGATCGCGTCAGCCAGTTTCGGCCCGTCCTGGTCCCAAACCTTAGTGAACGTTTCACTAGCCTCCCTCAAGAGGGCATGTCCCACATCGCCGGTCACTGCGGGACCAGCCGCATCCACCTCATGACTCACTAAGGACAGGGCAGCACTAGCAGCATGAAACGCCTGGTATTGAACCTGAAGAACAGCCACCCATCACCACCCCTTCTCGTGAACTAGAGGTCGTTCTTTTATTTGCCGAGCTTGGAGGCGAGGTGTTGATCGGTGGATTCCAGGGTCTGGGAGGCATGACGTAGATACGCGGCAAGACCTTCTAAACCGCTCACGGCTTGCTGCGCACCATGAGTGAACTGGACATACTCGGCTTCGAACGCTTTCGAGGAAGAGTCCGTCACATACCCCGAAGCGACTAAGGACTGGATCTGACGCTGTAACTCAGAAAGTTTCCCTTCCAGATCAGCCCGCCCGTTATCTAACTGCGTACCGGCAGCATCCAACTCACCATACGAAACCTTCAAATTCGCCATCACAAACTCCCAAGGATTCAGCGGGTGCCGGCTGATCCGAAACCGCAAAGTCCATTAAGAATATAAAAACGATAGACAGAAAACAACCCCACCCCAAAACACCACAAACAACCCAAACACCCACATCGAGTGTGGAGATCTACACGCTAAACAACACCCAAAACATGCAGACCCCCACACTCAACGAAAGAAGTGAGAGGAAGCCGCTAGGCTACCTCGCTAGGGCCCCCATTGGATCCCAGGCGGGGAGAATGATCGGTGGCTCGGCCAAGGCGGCTTGCAGTTCCGGGCTGAGTTTGTTCTTATCCACGGCCACTTCGAACATGTACTCGTCGAACCAGGAATCGTTCATGGTGTAAAAACCCTGATCGGCGTTCTCATCACCCCAACTGTTCTCCACCCGCCAGCGCCGGGTATCGCCGTCGAGCACATCCACGCCGGTGAACAGCATGGCATGCGTCATAGCCGATTCTCCGAGATTCACCCGCTCCTCCTTGTCTAGGCTCAGGTCAACGCCGTACACGCCCTCGTAGTCGAAGAGCCGAGCATCCCATAGGCCGTCTTGCCGGAGCATTTGGGGTCCAACATCGCAGCCGAACCAGACCGGAGAACCGCCCTGGAGCGCTTCCCGGGACAGGTCCTTCATGAGCTGGATATCTACATTCAGATAAACGGTGGCATCGCCGCCAATAACATTGCCCAGATATTCCACGCTCAGGGTGCTGCCCTTGGGGTGCTCACGGCGCGGGTCCTCCACGAGGCAGACGTAATCATCGAGATTCAGCTTGGTGTATTTGGCCAGAAACTCTTGGGGCGTCAGCACGCCGTCGCGACTGAACTTCTTATCGTCATCGATCCATTGCCAGTCCACCGAGCTGGGCGGAGTGCCAAGGTGGATGGTGAGCACTCGGTGCACCTCGGTAATGCTGCGTTGCACGGCGGCATCCAGATCGGTCTCCGAAGCCCCGTCCGCGGCCAGCCCTCGAAGGCTCAGCGCGGCTTTGTGTAGCAGCGTCCGCAGGCGTGCATTGAGCTGTGCGGTATCCGAAGAGGACTGGGTCTCCGGCATTGCTTCCTGCGGCACCGCTCCGTACTTTTTGAAAATGCTGCTGGACATATTCCATTGCCCGCCATCGCCCATCAGCGATTCATTGAGGAAGACCACTAGCCGGTCATCGAGGGGGCGATCTGCGGTGTCGATGATGGACTGAAGGTAGTAGTTAGCTCGTTCCAGCTTGTCGAAATACATCGGGTAGTTCTGTGAGAACTCAAAATTCTTCAGATTGAGTGCTTGCCTGGCCTCGGCGCGGAGTAAGTTGAGGGCGGCGAACAGCCAGCAGCGGCCCGACTTCTTCTGATTCGTCACCTTCCAGTCATCGAGCCGGGTGGACATGGTGCGAGAGGTGGAAGCCACAACGCTGTGGTTGACCGCGAGGTCGTTGAGTGCGGTTCGGGTGACCGCGTTTTTCGCCAGAACTGCGGCAGGATCGGCGGCGAATCCCGCGGTGAGATCTGCTAGCTGATCGATGGTGATGGATTTTGTGGCCAATCGTTGTTGTTCAGTCATAGCTTCAGTCCTATAACGGATGCCTCAAGCAATCAATGGCTAGCCCTGGGTGAAGCGCTACACACCTACTATGGGGCTATCTCTCTGCCACGCCCACGAGCCGGATCTCGTCGATTTCCTGCCACCCGAAAAGATCGGCCACAAGCCTGCGCCACCCGACAAGTCGTGGGAGGAACTGGTGAGCACCTTGGATGCGGTGCGCGACTGGGCGGAGGAACGTATCGCCAAGGTGGATGCCTCCTGAGAAGCCTTCGACGCCGTGCGCCGGAACGCCAAAATCGGAACGCCAGCCCACAGAACAAGAGCCCACAGCACCTAAGCCAACAGAACGCCGGAACACGCTGATAGCGCTGAGCCGCAACTACCCTAGCCAGGGAGCCGATCTAGGGGAGCCCAGCTGAAGCCTTCCCGCTGCGCGTGCACGCGCCCCAATTGCTGTCCGGAGAAATGGCCAAAGCCAAGAATCTCACCGGAATCTGCCGCCCGCCGCAGTGGCTGCTTGCCGGTGTTGAGGGCCAGTTCGACGTCGTCATCCACCCGGAAGGCTATCTCCGGTTCCGCTAGCTGGGCTTCGTGATGAACCACGTCTCCGAGCAGGAGCATCGGGCCGAGCATGGACTCAACGGCTAGGGAGAGATGCCCCGGAGTGTGTCCCGCGGTGCTCCAATGCAGCCATTCCCGGCGATTAACCAGATGCCGAGCGTTCGGGAAGGATAGGGCATCGGCTCCGGGGAAGACTGTCCAGCCCAGATGATCGTCATGGAGATGGGTGTAGAAGACCTCGCTCACCATTCGACGACCAATTCCATGCTGGTTCGGGCTTTCCAGCAGAGCACCGCTACGGTAGCGGGCCGCGGCTGGGAGTTCGAAATTGGCCGGGCCGAGGCCCAGATCCACCCGCACTATCCGCTCACCCTTGGACAGCAGGAAGCTGCCAATACTCGCCTTTAGCCAGCCCTCGCCGTCGAGCATTTCAGCCAATCGGGGATGACGCAACCAGCTTTCGGTACCGCTGTTCGGGAACATTGAATGCGGATCGGCCCGGACTTCCCCGTCCGGCAGGTAGTTACAGGTAGTTACCGGTCTGGAACGCACTTATAAGTAACCCTGACGACTATCCGAGCCTCCGATGCATAAACTTGGCCACATGCGACTTGGCGTTCTCGACATCGGTTCAAACACCGTCCACCTGCTGCTTGTCGATGCGCATCCGGGTGGCCAGCCTGTTCCCTTTGCCTCCCATAAGCGACCGCTTTCGCTGGTGCAGTACCTGGACCAAGATGGTGCCATCACCGAAACAGGGCAGCATGAATTGGTGGAGTTCGTCCAGGAAGCTAAAGTCTTTGCCGCTCAACATAGTGCCGAGGATTTGCTGGCTTTCTGTACCTCCGCGATCCGGGAAGCCAGCAATGGCGAGAGCGTGTTGGAGCGGGTGCGGACGGAGACCAGTATCCAGTTGCGTGAGCTGACCGGGCCGGAGGAAGCCGCGATGACCTTCTTCGCGGTCCGCCGTTGGTATGGCTGGGGAGCCGGCACCGTTCTTGATCTGGATATTGGCGGTGGTTCCTTCGAGCTAGCAATGGGCGCCGACGAACTGCCAAGCAAGGCCGTTTCGGTGCCGCTCGGCGCCGGTCGGTTGACCCGCGACTGGCTCCCCGAGGATCCGCCCACTGCGAAGAGTGTCAAAGAGCTGCGTAAGTACATTCGATCAACGCTCAAGGCACCAATCAAGGAATTCTCTCAATTGGGGACTCCGAATCTGGTGGTGGGAACCTCCAAGACCTTTCGTTCGCTCGCTCGGATTACCGGAGCCGCTCCCAGCGCGATGGGACCCTTCGCGCGCCGTGAACTACACGCAGTCGATCTTGGCCTGTGGACTCAGCGGCTCACCGCAATGAGCGCCGCCGACCGACTGCATTTGCCCGGAGTCTCCGCAGCACGGGCCCTGCAACTCCTGGCCGGAGCCCTAGTGGCCGAGGCTGCCCTGGAACTTTTCAAGGTCTCCACCTTGCAGATTTGCCCTTGGGCACTGCGTGAGGGCCTGATCCTGCGCCGCCTGGACCAGTTGGTTTTTGACGGCCCGCTACAGCCGCCGCGCCACGTCAGCGCGCGTACGGTGGCCGAGGGAAGCTGAGGCGATGGCGATTTCGGTCTTGCTTTCCAGCGCCTCGGTGTATCCGCTGTCGGTGCACGATGCCTTTGCCACGGCTCAGGATCTGGGCTATGACGGCCTCGAAGTGATGGTGACCAATAATGCGAGCAGCCAGGATTCTGCCGCGCTGAGGACGCTGTCTGAGCGCTACCAGCTGCCGATTGGGGCTATCCACGCACCCACCCTGCTGCTGACTCAACAGGTCTGGGGAAACTACTGGAACAAGCTTGAACGCTCCATCACCCTGGCCGCCGAGGTGGGAGCCCAAGTTGTTGTGGTGCATCCGCCCTTCCGCTGGCAGAGCGACTATGCCCGGAGCTTCGCGCCCGGAGTTCGGGATCTTGCCGAGTCCAGCGGAGTGCGGGTAGCGGTGGAGAACATGTACCCATGGCGGGTTCGCGGGCGCGAGGTCAAGGCCTATCTGCCGGATTGGGATCCGTTGCCGCAGGACTATTCGGATGTCACCTGGGATTTCTCCCATGCGGCCACTGCGGGCGTATCCTCCCTGCAGGCGGTTGAAGCTCTGGGCAACAGGTTGCGTCATGTTCACCTGACCGATGGCTCGGGTTCCGGACGGGATGAGCATCTGATCCCAGGACATGGGAATCAAGAATGCGCGGAAGTTCTGCGATACCTGGCCCGCAAGGAGTTCGACGGCGCCGTGGCGGCTGAGATTTCGACCCGGAAGGTCAAAGGGGTGGGGGAGCGAGAGGAATGGCTCGCCGAGACCCTGAGCTTTGCCCGCAAGCACCTCGCCGATATCGAGTCTTAAATGAGTAAGCACCGGAGAGTCGATGTGGTCAGCGGTTGGGGGGAAACACTGACCGACTCTCCGGTGCTGTAACCGATCGCTTGGCAACGATCGATCCGCAATCACTCGCACCTTAATGAGGTAGTAACTACGTTAGGGGGCCACTCTGGGGGCAAGCTGCTACCAAGCTGGGAATTGGCTGGTAATCGGAAAAACTTCGGAATCTGGCTTTTAGTGAACCGCTTGAAGCGGCTGGACTCGTAAGCGCAGCGGGATGGTGGAAGGATGAAGTCATGATCAATCGGATTGCATTTCTGGGCTGCGGATCAATGGGCGAAGCTATTCTGGCCGGGCTGCTAGCCGGACCGCTAGAACCTGCCGCCGTGGTGGCAACTGTACGTCGAGCGGAGCGCGCCGAAGAGCTTGCCCTGAGGCACGGGGTGACGGCGATTGCGAACTCCGAGGAAGCAGAGGCGAACTCTTTCGCGGTGGCCGGCGCCGACGTCGTAGTGCTGGGTGTGAAACCCGCCCAAATAGCCCCACTATGCCGGGAGATCGCTGGGGCGCTTGGCCCGGAGACAGTGGTGCTGAGCGTGGCGGGCGCGGTCACCCTTGAACAGATCGAACGCGAGCTTCCGGCCGGTCAGCCGGTGGTGCGCACCATGCCCAATACCCCACTAATGGTGGGCCGAGGCGTGGTCGCGTTGTCACTGGGAAGCTCCGTGAGCGAGGCGCAGGCCAAGCTGGCTCACCAGGTCTTTGCCGAATCCGGAGTGGTACTGCAAGTGCCTGAGGAACAGCTGGCGGCTATTGGTGCCATTAGTGGTTCCGGCCCCGCCTACGCCTTCTATCTGGCCGAAGCGATGGCGACGGCGGCAAGAGACTTTGGCCTGGATGAGCAGACCGCCAGGATCCTGGCCAATGAGACCGTGGCGGGGGCCGGTCTGATGTTGGCACAAGACGGTGCCGATGCCACTGCTCTGCGCAAGGCCGTGACCAGCCCCAAGGGGACCACCGAACAGGCTATTGCGGTTTTTGACGCGCAAGGCCTGCCGGGAATTGTCCTTGCGGGGGCTCAGGCCGCAGCCCGTCGCTCCGAGGTAATTACCGCTGAACTGCAGAATCCGAGCGCTTAACGTCCGAATTCTGGCGCCCGGTCTTAGCTAGGGCCGGGCCGCGAAACGTTCCAGCAAATCGACGTGCCCGGAGACGATGAGCATATGCCGGGCGGAGACCTTGGTGTCCGGCTGGGCGTAGGTGAAATCCTCGCCCGGCGATTTCACGCCTACGATGGTGACACCGTATTTTGAGCGCACCTTGGACTCGGCCAGGGTAAAGCCCTGGGTTTCTTTGGGCGGGTACATTTTCACGATCGCAAAATCATCGTCGAACTCAATGAAGTCCAGCATTCGCCCGGAGACCAGGTGTGCGGCGCGGACCCCGGCATCGGCCTCGGGATAGATCACGTGATTTGCACCGATCCTGGTCAGGATCTTGCCATGCGACTGGGTGATCGCCTTGACCCAGAGATGCTCGATGCCCAGATCTACCAGATTTACCGTGATCAGTACGCTGGACTCGATGGAGGTACCCACCCCGACGACGGCGGAATTGAAGTCCTGCGCCCCCAGTTGCCGGAGCGCGTCGATATTGGTCGCATCGGCCTCCACCACATGGGTCAGAGCCCCCGACCATTTCTGCACCAAGGAGGGGTCACGCTCGATGGCGAGCACCTCGCGACCCTGTTTGACCAATTGCTCCGCAGTAGCCGAACCGAAGCGACCTAGCCCGATCACCAGCACGGGTGCATTATGGGCGGGACGCGAATTGGAGCCAGATTTATCAGCCAATGATCGGCCTCTCTTCCGGGTAGTGGAACAATTGACGGCGTTGCCTCAGGGCCAGTCCGGCGGCAAGGGTAATGGTGCCGACACGGCCGGCGAACATCAGAACGGTCAGCACATAGACCCCGGCTGGCGGCAACTGGCTGCTCAGGCCGGTACTCAGTCCGCAAGTAGCGAAGGCCGAGATCACCTCGAAGAGTACCTGATCCAGCGGGGCGTTGCTGATGATCAGCAGGGCACCGGTGGCCAGTAGCACGAAGGTGGCACCCATAATAATGACCGAAATGGCCACCCGCATGGTGCCCTGGGGGATGGTTCGACCATAAATCTTCACATCGGCGTCACCGCGCGCTTCGGCGGCAATGGCAAGGAACATTACCGCGAGTGTGGTGACCTTAATGCCGCCGGCTGTCGAGGCGGAACCGCCACCGGCAAACATCAGGGCATCGGTGAAGACCCGTGAAACAGGTTCCAGTGATTGCATATCGACCAGATTGAAGCCACCGGATCTAGTCATGATGGAAGCAAAGATTGAATGCAGCAGCTTGTCGCCATCGCTGAGATTGCCGATGCTTTTGCTGTTGTTCCACTCAAAGGCGGCGAAGCCGACCATACCGACCAGCACCAGGATCAAGGACACCTGGATGGTCAGCTTGGTGTGCAGGTTCCACTTGCGGATTCGGAAGCCCTGGCTGAGCAGGATCATCATCACCGGAAAGCCGAGGGAACCGAGGAAGACGCCAACCATCAAAGGGGTCAGAATCCAGGGGTCAGCCTCGTAGGGCACAAGTCCGTCGGAATGCGGGGTAAAACCGGCATTGTTAAAGGCCGAAATGGAATAGAAGACGCCGTGCCAGACGGCTTTGCCGAAGGACTCGCCCAGAATCATGAAGCGCGGAACGAGCACTAGGGCTAGCACGATTTCGACCACCACGGAGGTGGTGATCACGATCTTGAGTAGGGTGCCAACCTCGCCAAGCCGACCGGCGTTCATCGCCTCTTGTGCGATTAGCTTGCCTCGGACGCCTAGCCTGCGGGAGACCATTAGAGCCATTAAGGAAGCCAGCGTGAGAATGCCGAGACCGCCAACGAAAATCGCGATCAGGATCACCAATTGACCGAAGAAGGTCCAGTGCAGAGCGGTGGAAACCGTGGTTAAACCGGTAACACAGACCGCGGATACGGCTGTGAAAAGCGCATCGTGAAAGGGCGTCACCTGGCCGTTGCTCGCGGCCGCCGGCAGGGAAAGCAAGGTGGTGAACAACATGATCACCAGTACGAACACGATCAGGGCCAGACGCGCGGGAGAGGAACTTGCTACCGAGTCGATGAAATCCCGCAGCGCCACCACAAAGGCGAAACGACCGCGCTCGCTGCGCGGCTGCCAGGCAGCCTGACTCTTAGCCATCGTCGGGGAAACTTTCTGCTGGGTGGAAATAGAGACCTGACAAGTAGTAAATCACTTTTGCCGCAGGCAGGGCGCAGGAAGCCTTCGATTGCACCAGTGTGCCCGGAATCACGTAGCCTGTCAGAGATGTCTTCGCCAAGCAATGCAGCGCCGCAATTACCCGCCACCTGTGTGGTGTGGGACCCCGCGCTGACCGCCTACAATTTCGGCCCGAGCCATCCGATGTCCCCGGCACGGTTGTCCTTGACCGCGGAGCTTGCCGGACAACTGGGACTCTTTGATCGAGCCGGGGTAACGCTTACCGAACCCTATGTGGCCAGCGATGCCGAGTTGCTCACCGTACATGAGGCCGAGTACCTAGAGGCGGTCCACTCGGTCAGCGCCAATCCGCATGCCGTGGCCGAACGCGGCCTGGGGACCGAGGATGATCCAGCCTTCGCGGGCATGCATGAGGCGAGTGCGCGGTTGGTGGGCGGTTCGCTCCGAGCCGCTGAGGCGATCCTGGATGGCAGTGCGCAACGCGGAGTGAACTTCTCCGGTGGCATGCATCATGCCAGCCGCGGCAAGGCGAGCGGTTTTTGTATCTACAACGATGCTGCGGCTGCCGTGCAGCGACTGCTCGATGCCGGAGTGCAGAAGGTGGCTTACGTCGATATCGATGCTCATCACGGAGATGGCACCGAGAGCATTTTTTATCACGATCCGCGAGTATTGACGGTCTCCCTGCACGAAAGCGGGCTCTCGCTGTTTCCCGGAACCGGCTTCGCCAATGAGACCGGAGGCCCTGAGGCTATCGGCAGCGCAGTGAATATCGCGCTACCGGCCTACACCGGTGACGGGGGCTGGCTACGGGCCTTTCACGCCGTCGTGCCTCAAATTCTGCGCGCCTTTAGGCCGGAGATGATCGTCTCCCAGCACGGTTGCGATTCGCATCGGGATGATCCTCTGACGCATCTGGGCACTAGCGTCGACGCGCAACGCGAAGCCGCACTAAGTATTTCGGCGCTCGCGAACGAACTCTGCGAGGGCCGATGGCTGGCGGTGGGCGGCGGTGGTTATAACGTGGCCAATGTGGTGCCCCGGGTTTGGTCGCATTTGATTGCGATCGTGGCAGGGAAACCGATCCCACTGCGGACGGAGGTGCCTTTGGCCTGGCGGGAGAGGGTAAGCGCTACCTTCGGCAGCGAAGTACCCGCACTGATGGGCGACGATGTTGAGCTCTGGTGGCGCTCCTGGGAGGTCGGCTACAACCCGGCGGATGCCGTGGATCGCGCTGTGATGGCGACGCGGAAGGAAATCTTCCCGCTCTACGGCCTGGACCCTTGGTTCGACTGAACTGAAGCTACTCCACCAGGAGTGCCGTTCTAGATGCCTTTTCGGTTATATATCGCTAGGGTAGTTCTATGGTGAACGAAGACGTCTTTACCGTGCTTGCCGAGCGGACTCGTCGAGACATCCTGAAAGCCCTGCAAGGTGACGATAAGGCAGTGGGCGAGTTGGTCGAGGAAATCGGGGCCAGCCAACCCACGGTTTCCAAGCATCTACGGGTGCTGCGAGAGGCGGGGCTGGTGTCGATGCGCGCCGAAGGGCAGCGCCGCTATTACCGTCTGGACGTCGAGCCGCTATATCGGATCTCTGAATGGCTCGATGACTTTGGCCTGGCTTCGGTTGAGCCGAGACAGTCAGCAAGTGATCCAGCTGAGGCTGATCAGGCCCTGGTAGTTACGGAAGACCAGCTTCTGGAAACAGGAATGGACCCCGATTCGATGCCACAGCAGATTGGCCGCAGCGTGGGCAGAGCCGCCACAAAAGCGGCCGATCTATTGGCTAATCTGCCAAAATTTGGTCGTCGCAAAGATTAGCCAGCTCCCTTGAGTGCCGGATTCACCGGGATTCGATGAGCAAGAACCGGGTCTAAACCCGTCTAAGTTGAGCATCGACTGGCCCGGCGCTGAGGATCCGCTGTATAAATTTCTGGTAAAGCACTTTCACATTGGTCATTCCACCGTCTAGAGTATCCTTGACGCGGTCAGGTGTTCCTGCCGCCTGTGGGTTGTGCTTTCAACTCAAGAGTGAAGGGTTCTTAGGATATGGCCGAGAAAAACACATTCTCCGATGTGCGCTTTCTAACCGTGGCTGAAGTTGCGGATGTAATGCGTGTTTCGAAGATGACGGTGTATCGGATGATCCGTTCCGGAGAGCTTCCCGCGGTCCAATTCGGACGTTCTTACCGGGTTCCGGAGAATGCCGTGAATGAGCACTTGCGCAGCGTCGGGCTGGGCAGTTCGGCGGAGACAGCCTAAAGGCTGTACCCTGGTAAAGATCCAGATCGGTCAATATGTTGATAATCCTTGGCTCTCGCCGGGAAACAAGTTTGTGAGGACTTTGTGGGTTCAGTAATCAAGAAGCGCCGCAAGCGGATGGCGAAGAAGAAGCACCGTAAACTGCTTCGTAAGACTCGTCACCAGCGTCGCAATAAGAAGTAAGGCTTTCAGCCTGGCCCGTCACCAAAGGTGGCGGGTTTTTCTTTGCCCGCTAGCTTTCCTTCAAAGCCTATTTAGCGGTTGCGAATCCGGCTGAAACCGCGCCACAATCCGTACACCACGCCTGCCGCGGTTGCTAGCCGGAGCCCCCGAGTGGCGGCCCGTCGGCCGGAACGGAAATCGTAGATTGGCCAATTATTGTCCCGGGCATGACGGCGTAGCTTGGCATCGGGGTTAATCGCCACTGGATGTCCTACTGAGGTGAGCAATGGAATGTCGTTATAGGAATCGCTATAGGCCCAACTGCGCTCCAGGTCTAAACCTTCTCGTTCGGCTAGTGCCCTAAGCGCCACGGCCTTGGCCGGGCCGTGCAGGATGTCTCCGACTAATCGGCCGGTGTAGAAGCCGTCCTTGATCTCGCCCACGGTGCCCAATGCCCCGGTCAGTTTCAGCCGGGAAGCGATCACCTCGGCCACCTCAATCGGGGTGGCCGTGACTAGCCAGACCTTACGACCTACCCGTAGATGCTGTTCGGCCAGTGCGCGGGTTCCCGGCCAGATCTTGGAGGCGATCATCTCGTCGTAGACTTCCTCGCCTACATTCGTGACGAAATCAGCCTTGATTCCGGCGGCCAGCGTGAGGGCTGAATCCTGCACCGAATGAATATCGTCCATATCCTCGCCGCGGACGATGAACTTAGCCTGCTTCCAGGCGAATCCAGCGACCTGGCGCAAGGTGAAAGCCTTCTTCTGATACATCTTCCGGGCCAGATGAAAAAGGCTGGCACCGCGCATCAGGGTGTTATCAACGTCGAAAAAAGCTGCCTCTCCCGGGTGAACTACGCTAGCCGAGGGCTGCTCGACAACGTCGCTCTTCACTTCGGGCATACTTCGAGTTTAGTCAGTATTCTCAAAGATTCCTGACTTTACGCTCCGTCTTCGCAACTTATGGTGTCGAAGTAGGGTGGTTACATGCCCGATTTTTCCTCGCCCACAGTGCTGACCTTACTGGTCAAGGACGGCTGTTCACTCTGCCAGGACGCACGGGAGGTAGTGGCGCAGGTCGGCGCAGAGTTTGGCCTGGGTTTCAGCGAGCTCTCGATTGTGGTGGACGGGGAACCACTGCCCGAATATCAGCAGTATCTAGAAGAGCTGCCGGTGCTATTGATCGACGGCGTGCAACGCGATTTTTGGCGGATCGACCCCGAACGCTTGCGCAGATTGCTACGTGCACGGCAGTGACTTGGGCTTGGACAAGCCGAGGACCTAAAGTTGTTCTGTGTCCACGCCGCGAGTTCCGCTGAATGCCGATCCGGGAGCTGAGGCGGACCTGCCCGAGCTGGAACCGCAAGTTCCCGCCTTGCCTGCTGCCGCCGTCGCCCGCCTTACCTTGTACCTTCGGGCGCTGAACGCTTTTCTGGCCGAAGGAGCTGAGCGAGTTTCCTCCGAGGACCTAGCCGAGGCTTCCGGAGTGAGCTCTTCCAATGTGCGCAAGGATCTTTCCTACCTGGGTTCCTATGGAACCAGGGGAGTCGGCTACGAGGTGCAGTATCTGAGCCGCCGGATTGCCACCGCGCTGGGCCTGACTCAGGACTGGCGGGTCGCCATTGTGGGCGCCGGTAACCTGGGCCGTGCGCTGGCTCGCTACGCGGGCTTCGAGTCCCGAGGCTTCGACGTCGTCGCCTTGTTGGATCGAGATCAGCTGATGATCGGCCAGGAGGTTGGCTGGTTGCGAATCTCCGATGCGGAGCAGCTCGAGGTGACACTGGAGCGCACCAAGGCAAATATGGTGGTGTTAGCGTTGCCTGCCGAAGCCGCGCAGCAGGTTTGTGATCGGGTGATTGCTGCCGGGGTGCACAGCATCCTCAGCTTCGCCCCGGTGCTGCTGCAGGTCCCGGACTATGTGAATCTGCGCAAAGTGGATATGGCTACGGAGTTGCAGATCCTGGCTTATCACGCCCAGAGGCTGCCCGAGGCTGGGACCGCTAGCGCCTGAGCTCAGCGCTTAAAGTATGCCCGGTTGGCAGGCAGCCAGCAATAGATGATCCCGAAGGCGCCGAAACCGACCTGTAGCAGGCTCAAGGGGCTCAGACTGACCAGTAACACCAGCGAGAGCACGGCTAGCACAGTGCCTAGGACCCGGGCCCAGGAGCGGCCCGCGCGGATTTTGAAGGCGATGAGCACGTAGAGCCCGACGGCGACCACACCCATTACTGCGGCGGTCACCATGGAGGCGGTAATGACCGAAGAAATATCCAGGCCTGCAGTGGCGAATTCGGGGTACTCGTTGAGCTGTTTGAGTAAAGCAGCTCGTATTTCAGGAGAGTTGAAGGCGAAGAACGAGGTCACTGCGGTGACCAGCATGATTGCTCCGGCCGCCAGGATCAACACAAAGGCACGATTGATCTGCAAGGGAACACTGCCCGGCTGACCAGCAGTGCCGGGCGGTTGATTGCCAAGCCAAGTTGGCAGAACCGGACCGTTGCCGCTCGGCTTGGTTCCACTCGACTTGGTTCCGGTTTCGCCGGGCTGCTCCGTGGGCATTCCGGGGGCTTGATACCCGGGCGGCGCATATTGGCCATAGCGGGGGACTCCCGGGGTGATCTCCGGAAATTGTCCTGGACTGTGCGGAGCCTGGTTCGGCTCCGATCCCTCGGGGCTTGCTGGCGTGCTCATCGTATTCCTCGTGGTTTTCCGGGACAGAACAAAGGGCCGGGTGGGTCGCTTAACCCTACCCCGGCCCCTTGCCGATTATTGCCTGATAAATGTTGCCTTAGAAGGCGGGAGGTGCATTGCGGCGCGAGTTCAGCCAAGCGGTCGACTCGGGCAACCACATCAGCACGGTGGCAACAACGCCGATCAAGCCGGTGCCTGCGCCAAAGAAGACCAGCACAATTGAGACGGCCGCGATAATGCTGAGCGCCAGCCGAGCCCATTGGAAACCCTCTTTGAGCTTCATAGCGAAGACCACAATAGCCGCGATCAGCACCAGGGAAATGATCGAGACGATCAAGCCCGCCACTCCCGCTCCGCGCTCGTTAGGACGCGTGAGTGAGATCAAGCTGTTCAGGTCGTTGTAATCCGGAGTGGCTATCCGAATGATGCTGAAGATCAGGCCGATAACGGTCGAGATCAGCCAGAGCCCAGCGGTGATCAGCCAGAGAATGTACGAGATCTTGAGCAGCTGGGGTAGCCCAGCGACGCTGAAGATGCCGGAGAAGCCGCCCTTTGGCATTACGTCATTGAAGGACTTCGGTCCATCGGTTGGCATCTGGAACTGGAAGTTGCCCTGACCAGGTTGTTGGCCAGCTTGCTGATACGGCTGCTGGTATCCCGGCTGTTGTCCGGGTGGCTGGTAACCAGGCTGTTGATAGCCGGGTTGTTGAGGTTGGCCAGGGGGTGCCTGGTATCCGGGGGCCGGCTGCTGTGGCACCTGATACCCGGGCGCTGGCTGCTGGTAGGGCTGCTGTGGTGCACCCTGGGGCGCCTGGTAACCAGGTGCCTGAGAAGGGTCAGCAGGTTGTTGCGGGGGCTGGTAGCCCGGCTGTCCTTGATTCGGGTCCTCCGTGGGTGTACTCATGTCATTCACTGTATTGCTATTCCCAGGGTTTGCATAGGAAAACCAGATCACAATCCACCGCTCAAAAAGGCCGCTCCGCCCCATCAAAAAGCTGTTTGACGGGGTGGAGCGGCCTTAGCGAGAAGTTCCCGAGATGAAACTCAGATGGAACTCAAACCGAGCTTAGGCGGCAGTGAACTCTGCTTCGATGGTGATGGTCACCTTATCGCCGACCAGTACGCCACCGGCCTCCAAGGCTGCGTTCCAGGTCAGGCCGAATTCCTTGCGGCTGATCGTGGTCTTGCCGCTGAATCCGGCGCGAGTGGCGCCGAAGGGATCAACGGCTACGCCGTTGAATTCGATATCGAAGGTGACCGGGTGGCTGATGCCACGGATGGTTAGGTCTCCGGTCAGCGCGTAGGTCTCGCCCGCGGCGGTGATCGAGGTGGAGCTGAAGGTCAGCTCCGGGAACTGCTCGACGTCGAAGAAGTCGGCGCCGCGCACGTGGCCATCGCGATTGGCATCGCCGGAATCGAAGCTTGCAGCCTTGATGGTCGCCTGCACGGAGGAATCGGCCAGGGACTCGCCGACCGTTGCGGTAGCGGTGGCCTCGGTGAACTTGCCCCGGGTCTTGGAGATGCCGGCATGCCGCACCGAGAAACCGATCTCGCTGTGCGAGTTATCGAAGGTCCAGGTGCCCGTGGTCAGGCCGGTGGGAATGGTTTCAACGCTCATGATGACTCCTAATAGTGCTCTAGTTCTGCTGTACAGGGATGACGGAAATGAACCGTTCATGGTTAAGAATCATGCAAACGCATGTTTTATTCCAGATCTGATTAACCTTTCTTAACTTGGCTTTGAGAGAATGGGCAGATGTCCCAAGCCACTGTGCATCTGCTGCGTCACGGCGAAGTCTTCAATCCCGATGGCGTGCTCTATGGCCGGCTGCCGGAATTTCATCTCTCGGACCGCGGAGTTGCGATGGCCGTGCGGTTGGCCGAGCACTTCCGTGCTTTAGCGGACGACGGCGCCACCATGGCTTATTTGGCGGCCTCACCTCTGACTCGGGCGCAGGAGACGGCGCAGCCCAGTGCAACGGCGCTCGGCCTGGATCTGAATACCGACGAGCGGTTGATCGAGGCGCAGAATCATTTTGAAGGTCTCAAGGTCAGTGCCTCGGAGTTGCTCAAGCCCAAGTACTGGCGCTATTTTCGCAATCCTTTTCTGCCCAGCTGGGGCGAGCCCTATCGGGAGCAGGTGGCGCGGATGCGCCTGGCTATCGATGCCGCCCGCCTGGAAGCTTTGGAGCGGGGAGGTGACGGCGCCCAAGCCATTCTGGTCAGCCATCAATTGCCGATTTGGGTGACTCATTTGAGCTTGCAGAAGCGGCAGCTCTTCCACGATCCCCGAGCGCGAGAGTGTACTTTGGCCTCGCTCACCACGATCAATTTCGAGGGCTCGGAGGTCACCGGAGTTCGCTATAGCGAACCCGCCGCTGCATTGTTACCGGGAGCGGCTAGCACTCCCGGTGCTTGAGCGCAGTTTGAGACCTGTCGGACAATGCGCGACAATTGAATTCGACGACCTGTAGAAAAGTCGGTGAGGTGGACCCCATGTTAAATCGACGCGCGCTCTTCGGTGCTGCCGGGGCGACGGCTGCCGCAGCCCTGCTTGCCCTGAGTGGTTGCTCCGCACCGGACCCGCTGGCCGAACAAGCCAAGGCGGGAGACGGCAAGAACTACGTGGCCGGAGATGGCTCGGTTACCGAATATGCGGTTGACCATCGTGGCGGAACGGTGTCTTTTTCGGGTACTTTACTGGACGGCAAAGCCCTCGATTCCAAGTCCTTTGCCGGTAAGGTCACGGTCTTGAACTTCTGGTACGCCGCCTGTGCCCCTTGCCGACTAGAAGCCCCCGACCTGGAGAAGCTGAAGCAGGAATTCGCGCCGAAGGGTGCGCTCTTCTACGGCGTGAACATTCGGGACGACGTGGCCAATGCCGTGGCGTTTGGCCGGACCTTTGGCATCAGCTACCCAAGTTTTAACGACAAAGACGGCTCGGTGTTATTGAGTCTCGCTAGCTATGTGCCGCCAGCGGCGGTGCCCACCACCTTGGTGCTGGACAAACAAGGACGGGTTGCCGCCCGAATCCTCGGCGTGGCGGATAAGTCCACCCTCAAAACCTTGATCAGCAGCACCCTGGCCGAGAAGTGATCTGCGCGGAAGCGAGCAGCCCTGACGTGAACAGCGCAGGTCGGCGGTGAACAATCCTTTCGGCGAGGCAGTGAGCAGCGGCTCGCTCCTTCTGGCTTTGCCGGTGGCCCTACTAGCCGGGCTGGTCTCCTTCCTTTCGCCCTGTGTGCTGCCCCTAGTCCCGGGATACCTGGGATACGTCACCGGCTTGACCGGGGTGGACCTGGCCAAGCAGCGGAAGGGTCGGATGCTGCTCGGTGTGTCTCTCTTCGTGCTCGGTTTCACCGTGGTCTTTGTGGTGCTTGGAGCTGCCGTGGGTGGCTTGGGGGCTTGGCTATCCATTAACTCGGCCTGGATCACTCAGCTGCTGGGCGTCGTCGTTATTATCCTGGGCATTGTCTTCCTGGGTGGGTTCTCGCTTATGCAAGGGGAGGCGCGGATCCATGCCAAGCCGAAAGCCGGTCTCTGGGGTGCGCCAATACTTGGGCTGACTTTCGGCCTGGGCTGGGTGCCCTGCATTGGTCCCACTTTCGCCGCAGTGCAAGCACTCTCCTTCTCCGGTGGGACGGATGCGCTGAAGGGCACGCTGCTGACCTTCGTCTATTGCTTGGGGCTGGGACTACCATTCCTACTGATAGCCCTCGGCTTCCGGCGCGGAATGGGGGCGCTGAGCTTTTTCAAGAAACACAAACTAGCGCTGCAGCGAATCGGCGGCGGCTTGTTGATCGTCGTCGGGCTGCTGATGGTGACCGGTGCCTGGAATTACCTGATCAGCACCATGCAAGGCTGGATTTTCACGGTCAGGTTACCGATTTGATGGGTACTGGGTTTTGATGGGTACTGGATACAGGGGAGCTAGATGAGCGAGACCAAGGAAACGCAGAGCATCGAAGTGGCTCTGCCCCGCCTGGGGCTCTGGGGGATGCTGCGCTGGGCCTGGACCCAGCTGACCTCGATGCGGACGGCTTTGTTCTTGCTGTTGTTACTTGCGGTGGCGGCCGTGCCCGGATCGTACTTCCCACAGCGTATCCAGGACCCCTCGGCGGTGACTCGCTATATCCAGGACAACCCGGTGGCCGGGCCGATCATGGACTGGTTCAAGCTCTTCGATGTCTTCTCCTCGCCGTGGTTCTCTGCGATTTACATTTTGCTTTTCCTCTCGCTAATCGGCTGCGTGGTGCCGCGGGCCAGGCAGCACTACAAGGCGATGCGCTCCCAGCCGCCGCGCACTCCCCGCAGGCTTTCAAAGATGGCGGAGTATGGCACCTTGCAGATTCCGGCGGACTCGGGCAAGAGCGCATTGGAGGCTGTTCAGGAAGCTGCCGCCATCTTGAAGCGGCGTGGTTACCGGGTAGATGTCCGGGCAGACGGCGACCGCCCCAGTGTCGGCGCCGAGCGCGGCTTCCTCAAGGAAGTGGGAAATCTGCTCTTCCATGTCTCCATGATCGGTGTGCTGGCCGCCGTCGCCCTGGGCGGGCTATTCGGCTATTCCGGTCAGCGCGTGCTGGTTACCGGCGAGAGCTTCGTGAACACGCTGATCGGTTACGACTCGTTCACCCCGGGGACAAACTTCAACTCGGACTGGCTGCAACCATATTCGGTGAAGCTCGACGAGTTCACCATCCAGTTCGACCGGAACGCGGCCGCTAAAAAGGTACAGCCCCTCGATTTCACCGCCAAGGTGACGGTCAAGGACTCGCCCAATGCCCAGCCCGTGCAGAAGGAACTCAAGGTCAATGAGCCGCTGAGTATTGGTGGCACCGACGTTTACCTGTTAGGGAACGGCTACGCCCCTCATTTCACCGTCAAGGACGGACAGGGCAAAGTCGCCTTCTCCGGTTGGGTGGTCGGCGGGAAGCCCGATGCCACCTACGCCTCCGGCCTGGTGATCAAAGTTCCGGACGCCAGACCCGATCAGTTGGCTTTCGCCGGCACCTTCCTGCCGACAGCGGCTAAGGATGCCAATGGCCTAGACGTCAGCATTGACCCGGACCTCGGTCATCCAGAGGTGCTCCTGAACTCCTATTTCGGCGATTTAGGGCTGGACAGCGGCATTCCGCAGAACGTCTTCAATCTCGATGTCTCCAAGCTCACCCCGCTCAATGATCGTAAATTGCCGGCCGGAGGCATCACCCTGACCGGTGGCCAGACTTACCAGTTGCCGGCCGGGAAAGGCTCGATCCGTTTCGACAACATCACCCGGTACATCGGCCTGGAGGTCCGACACAATCCGGGACAGGGTTATGTGTTGATTTTTGCGGTTACCGCGTTGCTCGGACTGATCGGTTCGCTCTTCCTCTCCCGGCGTCGGGTCTGGGTGCGCACCGGCAGCCATCCGGACGGGCGGGTAATGGTCGAATACGGCTTGCTTGCCAGGGGCGAGGACTATCGACTGAGCCGCGAGGCGATGCTGCTGAGGTCCCAACTGGCCAAAGCTTGGAGCGTGGCGGAGAATCAAGATACTGGCGATCAGAAGAGCAAGCCGGTCGAATTGGAAATGAAGGAAAGCTGATGCCAGAGATCAACGAACAGCTGGGCGAATACAGTGCCCTGTTCATGCTGCTCGCCGGAGTCACCTATGCGGTTGCTTTTTGTGCGTTCACTTGGGATCTGGTGGTCTCTAGCCGGACCACGAGGGCCATTGAAGCCCAATCTAAGCAAGCCGCCGAGACCGCTCAAGCTGAGCCAGTCGCCGTCGGAAGTTCGCGTTCCGCCAGGGCTTCGTCGCTCGGTTCGGTTTCCGCCAATGGCACCACTCTGGACCTAGCGGAACGCCCCAGCACTCACTCTGGAAGCAGCTCTCCCATGCTGGCCGATGAGTCAATGAAGTACGGTGGCGAGCGGCGAGCCGCTGCCAGAGCCGCGGTGGCCCTTACCCTGCTGGCCGCACTGCTCAATGGCACCGGAGTGTTGCTGCGCGGCCTGGCCGCTGGCCGGGTGCCGTGGGGGAATATGTACGAATTCTGCACCACGGGTGGTTTCCTGGTGGCAGCGGTCTTCCTGATCGTGTTGACTCGGCGTGATCTGCGCTTCCTGGGTACCTTTGTGGTGGGCTTGTCCCTCATTATGCTCTTCGCTGCTTCCAGCGCATTCTGGGTTCCAGTGGGGCACCTGGTACCAGCCCTGCAGAGCTACTGGCTGGTCATCCACGTTTCCATCGCGGTGCTTTCCGCATCGCTTTTCACTCTGACTTTCGCGATGAGCGTGCTGCAACTCCTTCAGTCTCATCGTGAGGTTGTGCTGACCTCCGGTAAGCGGGATCGTCTCCCGTTCATGCGGCTGGCACCTTCGGCGCTGAGCCTGGAAAACCTTTCCTATCGGCTCAATGCGATTGCCTTCGTAGGCTGGACCTTGACCCTGATCTTTGGCGCCATGTGGGCGGAGAAGGCCTGGGGTCGTTACTGGGGCTGGGACACCAAGGAGGTCTGGACCTTCGTGATCTGGGTGGTCTTCGCTGGTTATCTGCACGCCCGCGCAACTCGAGGCTGGACCGGCACCCGGGCGGCTTGGCTCTCCATCGTTGGCTACGCCTGCGTGGTGTTCAACTTCACCGCGGTGAACATTTTCTTCACCGGCCTGCACTCCTACGGCGGGGTTTCGCCGAACTAGGGTTCAGCTTGCCCGCTTCTCGTCGTCGGCTTTCCGCGGTCAGTCTGCATTTCTACGCGTTCGCGATAGTTCGCTGACCTCGCGATAGCCCTCTGTCGCGACATTGAGCTATCGCGAGGCTAGTTGGCTATCCCGAGCAAGGTGTGCTGGGGGAGACGTAGCTCAGCGAACTCAGTTTTCCTGATCGCGAAGCTTCCGCTCCCGCTCTTCCAGTTCGGCTTGTAGCTGTCGCAGACGTTCCTCTTCGGCCTTCTGCTTCCGGGCGACATCGAGATTGCGCAGGAATTCCGGATCATCGTCGGGAGCCATCGGTGCGGTCGGGTGCGCCCGCGGTACCTGTCGCGCTGCGTTTCCATTCCCATACTGTGGCCTGCCCAGCGCGAACCAGAGCACCACCCCGATCAGGGGAAGGAAGATAATCAGCAGCACCCAGGCCACCTTGGGTAGGGTGCGGACGCTGCTTCCCTCGCTGCGCAGGCAATCGATCAGAGTATAGAGCTCTAGACCGAGAAGAATCAGCAGCGGCAGGTATCGGAGCATGATTTATTCTAGCTTCCGGAAAAGGGCTATCCGAAAGCGTTCTCTGAAAGCACACAGGCCCAGCGGGTAAACTGGTGTCGTGGCTTTTTTGAAGTATTTCCTGATCAGAGTGGGCATTCTGATCCCCCTATTCGTTATTTTCATGTTGCTGGGCCTCGGAGCTGTCTTCTCCGTGATCGCGGCAACGCTGATTGCCTTCTGTGTGGCTTACCTCTTCTTCCGCCCGCAGCGCAATGCTGCCGCGGAGTCAATCCGTACTGCGGTCTCGCCGGAAGCCCGAAAAGATCGTGCCAAAAAACGGGTGACGGACGGCGACATCGAAGACTCGCTAATCGAGGCGAATCCCGAAGTGGGCATCGACAACGATCAGAAACCTTCCGCGAGGAAGTTGCCCCCGGCTGAGCAGCTTGGCTCGGTTGACGAAACCAGCCGGGTGCCCAAGGACTTCACGGTCTGAAGCGCCGTAAGTCTGAACCGGTCGAAGTCTGAACTGGCTTAGTCTGAAACTGGCCTAGAACAGCTTCGGCAAGACCATCGCCAGGCCGTAGAGCACGCTGAATCCCAGGTTGATCAGACCGGTCTGTTTGAGCACCGGAATCAGCGCCTTACGGGTTTTACCGGAGAGCATGACCCAACTGGGCACCAAGGTGGCTGGAATCAGCAGCAGCACCAATAAGATCCAAGGTTTCTGCGTCACCAGCGCCAGTGGAAGCAGAATCGCTATGGCGAGTAGCAGCACATAACTGAGCCGGGCATTCCGATCTCCCAGCCGAACCGCCAAGGTGCGTTTGCCCACCTCGGAATCAGTGGGAATGTCCCGCACATTATTGGCCATCAGCAGCGCGACGGCGATTAGCCCGGTGCTGATCGCGCCCACGAGTGAGGCCCAGCTCAGAGAGCCAGCCTGGGTGTAGGTGGTGCCTAAGGTGGCAACCAAGCCGAAGAAGACAAAGACAAAAACATCGCCCAAGCCGAGGTAGCCGTAGGGGTTCTTACCCCCGGTGTACCCCCAGGCGGCCAGCACGCAGGCCACTCCGATCAGGATGAACCACCAGGACTGGGAGATTAGTACCAGTACCAGTCCGGCCAGCATGGCGACCGCAAAAGTGCCGAAGGCGGCATACTTTACCTGCCGCGGACTGGCCGCCCCGGAACCGACCAATCGCAGCGGGCCGACCCGAACGTCGTCGGTGCCGCGGATGCCATCGGAATAGTCATTGGCGTAGTTCACCCCGATTTGCAGGAAGAGGGCGACGGCGGCAGCCAGCAAGGCGTTCAGCCAGCGGAAGGAACCCAGGTCAAAAGCGGCAGCTGAGCCGACGATGACCGGGGCGATTGCCATCGGCAGGGTGCGCAGCCGGGCGCCTTCTATCCATTGTGCAGCGCTCGCCATGGTCTTATTTTCCCCGATCTTTGGCTTGAAGCTGTTCCAGCAGGCTCTGCCGGTCGATTTTTCCCTGCGGCAACAGTGGCAGTTCCTTCAGCAGCAGAAATGTCTTGGGTACGGCATGGGGCGCCAGGATTCCGGCAGCTGCTTGATGCAGCGCGGATTCGGCCAGCTCGCTTACGACGGCGGCCACCACCTTCTGTCCCCATTCGGCATCTTCCAGCCCGGTGACGAAGGCTTCGTGCACGCCCTCGATGCCTCGCAGACTGTCTGCTACTGCCTGGGCTGAGACCTTGAGGCCACCGGTAATGAGCACGTCATCGGCTCTGCCCAGTACCCGCAAAGCTCCCCGTTCGTCCCATTCGCCCAGGTCGGAAGTCCGGTACCACCGGGTGTTATCAAAGGTTTGGAAGGTTTCGGCGGTACGTGCGGGATCATCCAAATAACCTTCGGCTAGTACCGCCCCGCCCAGCCAGATCACCTGCTGCCCCGCCGAATCCGGGCGTAAGGCGAGCTCGACGCCTTCTAGTGGGTCGCCGTCGTACACACAACCGCCGCAAGTTTCGGCGCTGCCGTAGGTGGTGACCACCTTGATTCCAAGCTCGCGAGCGCGAGCGAGTAACTGCTCGCTCGCCGGGGCTCCGCCGAGCAGCACCGCATTGAATCTGCGCAGTGCGGGCCAGCTTTCCGGAGCGTCCAGCAGCCGAGCTAGCTGGGTGGGTACCAGCGAGGTGTAACGGATCGGATCGGTCATTTCGGTGGCTGCCGCACTAAAAGACTCCGGGCTGAAGTCGCCGTGCAGCTCCGCAGGCCGGGTGCCGGCGAAGAGCGAGCGGATCAAGACCTGCGCGCCCGCCACATAGAACACCGGAAGTGCCAGTAGCCACTGCCCTTCGCCTCCCAGAGCCAAGGCGGTGGCCATCGAGGAAGCCGCCAGCGCGTCGACGCTCAGCATGGTCTGCTTGGGTGCCCCGGTAGAACCCGAGGTGCCCACCACAAGGGCGATTCCTTCCGGAGCCTCGATCAGCTCGACGCCGTCCGGGCTGATTTTGACCGCGGGTCCTTCGTCGGCCAATGCCGCCGCCAGGGCAGTTAGTAGTTCTTGAGTATTCATTACCGGCTCAGAAGTAATGCGGGAAGCTGGACCAGTCCGGATCGCGCTTTTGCAGGAAGGCGTCCCGGCCTTCCACCGCCTCGTCCGTCATGTACGCCAAGCGGGTGGCTTCCCCGGCGAAAACTTGTTGGCCAGCCAAGCCGTCGTCGGCCAGGTTGAAGGCGAACTTGAGCATTCGGATGGCCTGCGGGGACTGCTTGGCGATATCCGCAGCGTATTCCAAAGCCACCTCTTCGAGCCGTTCATGGTTTACGGCTTCGTTGACCGCGCCAAACTGAACCATTTCCTCGGCCGAGTATTCTCTGGCCAGGAAGAAGATTTCCCGAGCGCGCTTTTGGCCGATTTGCCGAGCCAGCAGCGCCGAGCCGTAGCCCGCATCGAAGGAACCCACGGTGGCATCGGTCTGCTTGAACTTGCCATGCTGTTTAGAGGCGATGGTGAGGTCCGCAACAACGTGGAGTGAGTGTCCGCCACCGGCGGCCCAGCCATTGACGACGGCGATCACCACCTTGGGCATGGTGCGGATCAGTCGCTGCACCTCCAGGATGTGCAGCCTTCCGGCCCGTGCCGGATCGATGGTCTCCTGGGTCTCGCCCTCCGCGTAGCGATAACCGTCGCGGCCTCGGATTCGCTGATCGCCGCCCGAACAGAAGGAGTGGCCGCCGTCCTTGGGACTCGGGCCATTCCCGGTCAGCAGCACGGTGGCGACGTCGGGAGTCATCCTGGCGTGGTCGAGCGCCCGGTATAGCTCATCCACGGTTCCCGGACGGAAGGCATTGCGTACCTCTGGGCGGTCGAAGGCGATCCGCACGGTGGGCAGATCTTGGCCGTTTTCGTGTTGCCGATGGTAGCTGAGGTCCTGAAAATCCTCGAAGCCGCTGACCGTTCGCCAGCGCTGGGGGTCGAAGATATCTGAGACTTTCCGGGTTTCACTCACCGGACTATTCTACTGATCAGCCACCCCCGTTGTGCCGAGGGCGGTGGCGGCTGCGAGACTGGAGGGATGAAGTTTTCACTCCACGGGTGTGCCAAGTTGTGAAGAGATCTGTCACGAGGTTGAAGCGTTTCGCCGTGATCGGTTTGTTTGGCTATGGGGTGCTGGTGCTACTTCTGGTGCTCTGGCCGAGTCATGTCGATGCTCAAGTGGCTCCAGGGCTTTCTGCTCTGCTCGATGCCTTGCATCGTCACGGCGTGCCGGGCTTCGTTGACTACGGCTTCATCGAGGTGAGCGCCAATGTGCTCATGTTTGTGCCGCTGGGTCTCTTTCTCGCAATACTTTTGGGGCGTCGCTGGTACCTATCGATTCCGGCTCTGCTGTTGCTCAGCTCGGCGGTGGAACTCACTCAGCAATTCTTCCTGCCTGGACGTACCGGGTCCTGGTCGGATGTAGTGGCTAACACTTCTGGGGCTGCCCTAGGTGCTTGCCTCGTCGGATTCTTGATCCTTCCGCGATCAAGGACGAAGTCCGGAACCGAGGTAGTGCCCCCGGAACGCTGATAGCTCAGGAGATGCAGAACTCATTGCCTTCCGGATCTGCCATGGTGTACCAGCTGTGCGGTCCCTGATGACCTTCCCAGAGGAAGCGTGCTCCGCGTGCTTCCAGTGCGGAGCGTAAGTCGTCCTTATTGTCGCCGCCGAGGCGGACATCCCAGTGCACTCGATTCTTGACGGTTTTGCTCTCGGGGGCTGTCTGGAACAAGATCCGACTGCCATCGCGCACTTCCTCGGGTGGGTTGATGGCTTGGCCGTCCTTCCAGACCAGAGTGCCGCGATGGATCAGGGTATCGGATTCGGACGCATGGCCCTGCTTGACCATTGACCGAATGAACTCTTCGTTGCTCGGCTCCACCTGCCACCCGAGCGTTTCCGCCCACCAATCGGCTTGCGCATGGGGGTTAGTGGCATCAACTGCTATCTGAAGTGAGTAGCTCATGGCAGCAGACTACGGTGATTCGCTTTGCTCGGCCAGGGCATTTAGGACAACTTCAGCCCTGAATCGAAGCAGCTGAATCGGCAGATCCGACGGTGCTACCCTGAGGGCATGAACAACTAATCGCAATCCTTCCCAAACGTGACTCCATTGACGTTGATTGCGAGGTTCATCGATGACTTTTTCTGCTGAGTTTCCTTCCCAAACTGTGGCTCCCATTGTGCTGCGTGGCGTCGCCCACGGTTACGCCGATCGGCTGCTTTTCGAACAGGTGGAACTCACCATTTCGCCCGGCGAACATGTCGTTATTGTGGGTGAGAACGGTGCCGGGAAATCCACCTTGCTCCGTTTGATGGCCGGAGTGGAAGCTCCCGACGCCGGTCAGATCACCTTCCCGAAACGGTCCGGCTACCTGCGGCAAGGGTTAGAGTTTCCGCTCGGAGCCACGGTGACCGAGGTGATTGACGATGCCCTTGCCGAGCCAAGGGCGATGGAAGCCGAGTTACTGGAGCTTTCGTCCCAGCTGGTCGAGGCCTCACCGGAACAACTCTCCCGCTACGATCAGCTCGCCACGGCCTTCGCGCTGCGTGACGGTTACCAGGCCGAAGCCTGGCTGGACGCAGCCATGGACAGGCTGGGGCTAGGGCAACTCGATCGGCAACGTTCGGTTGATGCGCTTTCCGGGGGCGAGCGTGAACGGCTGGCCCTGGCCTGTCTGCTCGCCGACCCGGCACCGGTGCTATTGCTGGATGAACCCACGAATCATCTCGACGCCGCCGGGCTGGATTGGCTGGAAAATAACTTGGCGGCGCATCGGGGCAGCGTGGTGGTGGTATCGCATGACCGGATGCTTTTGCGCAGGGTGGCGCACACCATTATCGAAGTGGATGCTGAGCGGAGTGCGGTCCGGCGTTATGGCAACGGTTATTCCGGCTATCTGAGGGAGAAGCAGGCCGAGCACGCTCGTTGGGAGCAGTCCTATCAACAGTGGCAGGATGCCATGGCCAGGGAGCGTCAGAAGGCTGTGGCCGGCACCGGACGTAATGGTTATGGTCGGGTCCGGGACCACGACAGGATGGCCTTCGATTTCAAGGCGGGAACGGTCGATGAGGCTGTTCGCTCGCAGATTCGTAATGCGCAGGAACGGCTCCGCAGACTCGAGGAGAACCCGGTGGAACGGCCGCCTCAACCGTTGCGGCTCTCGGCCAGGCTGGGCGTTCCGCGGTCCTCGGGAGTTGTGCTGGAGGGGCATGACCTGCTGCTCCCCGCTCGGCTAAATGTTCCCTCCTTCACCCTGGACGCCACCGAGAGAGTGCTGCTCAGTGGTCCCAATGGCGCGGGGAAAACCAGCTTACTGGAGGCGCTCTCCGGGCGAGTAGTAACGGCCGGGGAGCTGCGACGTCGCGCTCCACTGGGGTATCTCCCGCAAGAGGTTCCGTTCCCTGCTCAGCCCGAAATGCGGTTACTGCCAGCCTTTGCTGCGGGACGTATCGGGGATATCGAGCGGCAGGCGGAGGAACTGCTCACCTTGGGGCTGTTCCGTTCGGCGGACTTCCTACTCCCGGTGGGAACGCTTTCGGCCGGTCAGCATCGCCGTCTTGCCTTGGCCCGGCTGCTGCTCGGGGATTTTGAGGTTTTGCTGGTGGACGAACCAAGTAATCACCTGGCGCCGCAGCTCGTCGAGGAATTGCAAGAACTCTTTGCAGGCTTTTCCGGCGCGCTTTTGCTGGTCAGCCATGACCGGGTGTTTCACGAATGGTTCTCCGGACTGTCCTCCGCCCGCGAAATGCGGATGGAGAATGGCCGTTTACTGGAGTCGTCATCCTAGGGGCCCGCTGTCATCTGAGCAACGATGATTGACCCGGCATGTCCGGTGTGAAATATTTATAGAACGAACGGTCAGTAATTTGCTGAGCAGATTGCTGCCGGTGGATCGACGCTGAGGAGCGGACATGGCGGAAGCCTTTCTAGTCGACGGAGTCCGGACCCCGGTGGGTCGTTATGGTGGGGCGCTGTCCTCGGTTCGTCCCGATGACCTGGCGGCCACGGTGATTTCTGCACTGATGCAGCGCACCGGAATCGATCCCGCCTTGGTCGAAGAAGTCATTCTGGGCAGTGCCAACCAAGCGGGTGAGGACAACCGAAATGTCGCCCGAATGGCACTTCTGCTTGCCGGAATGCCGGATACCGTTCCCGGAATCACGGTGAATCGACTCTGTGCTTCTGGGATGTCCGCTATCACCCTGGCATCCCAGATGATCAAGGCCGGGGCCGCCGATCTGGTGGTTGCCGGTGGCGTTGAGTCGATGAGCCGAGCCCCCTGGGTGATGGCTAAACCTGAGAAGGCTTTCGCCCGTCCCGGCGAGGTGTTCGATACCTCGATTGGCTGGCGGTTCACTAACCCGCGCCTCAAGCAGCGGGATAAAGCGACCTATTCGATGCCGGAAACCGCAGAAGAGGTTGCCTCCCTGGATGGGATCAGCCGAGCCGATGCCGATGCTTTTGCGCTGCGTTCCCATCAGCGAGCCCTGGCCGCGATGGACGCCGGTCGCTTCGATGCCGAGATCGTGGCGGTGGAAGCCCGAGCCGGGCGTTCGGTGCACACCGTCTCCGTCGATGAAGGGCCCCGGAGGGATACCTCCCTGGAGACCTTGGCCGGCTTGCGGCCCGTGGTCCGGCCGGACGGGGTGGTCACCGCGGGTAATGCCTCCTCACTCAACGATGGAGCCTCGGCAATTTTGGTGGCTTCAGAGGCAGCGGTGCAGAAATACGGATTAACCCCTCGCGCTCGCATTGTCGATGGTACGACGGCGGGGCTCGCCCCAGAGGTGATGGGGCTTGGCCCGGTTCCGGCGACCCAAAAGCTCTTGGCGCGGACCGGCGTCGAACTTTCCTCCATTGCCGCTGTGGAACTCAACGAAGCTTTCGCCACTCAGTCCTTGGCTTGCATCCGCCGCTTGGGTCTTGATCCGGAAATCGTCAATGCCGACGGCGGTGCGATTGCGCTGGGGCATCCGCTCGGTTCCTCCGGGGCCCGAATCGCCATCACCCTGCTCGGCCGGATGGAGCGGGAGGGTGCACATCGTGGCTTAGCCACCATGTGCATTGGCGTTGGTCAGGGTGCAGCGTTGTTGGTGGAGAAGGTATGAGCCTGCTTCCGGACGCCAAGACGCTGCTGATTGAGGACTCACCTGACCGTGTGGTGGTTAGGCTCAACCGGCCCGAGGTGCGCAACGCGATTGATCAGCAGATGATCGACGAACTGCACCAGGTGTGTGCTTTTCTGGAGTCGAATCCGAAGATCTTGATTCTCACCGGTGCGCAGACCGACAAGGGCGGAGTTTTCGCCTCCGGAGCGGATATCGGCCAACTCCGTGATCGCGGCCGTGAAGATGCGCTCGCGGGAATTAATATCAAGCTTTTTATTCGAATTGCCGAACTCAAAATGCCGGTGATCGCTGCTTTGGACGGCTTTGTGCTGGGCGGTGGAGCCGAGCTCGCCTTTGCCGCCGATTTCCGGATTGGCACACCATCGATTCGGATCGGCAATCCGGAAACCTCGCTGGGCATTATGGCCGCGGCGGGAGCCTCCTGGCGGCTGCGAGAGCTGGTGGGTGAGCCGTTGGCTAAGGAAATTCTGCTGGCTGGCCGGGTGCTGAATGCCGAGGAGGCTTTGGCGGCTCGGCTGGTTTCCTCACTCCACGACCCGGCCGAATTACTGCCTGCCGCACACGCGCTGGCCGAGCGGATCGCGGCGCAAGATCCGCTCGCTGTCCAATACACGAAGGCGGTATTCCATCTACCTCGCCAAGCGCATCCTGAGGCCGATATGCAGGCTCAGGCCGTGCTCTTCGAATCGGCGGCGAAGTACCGGCGAATGACCGCGTTCCTCGAAAAGAAGGCCAAGAAATGAGCAGTTTGCCCGCAGTGGTCGGAGTGATCGGTGGAGGCCGAATGGGGGCGGGAATCGCCCATGCCTTTTTGGTCAATGGCTGCCGGGTGGCGGTTGCCGAAGCCAATGACGACGCCGCTGCGGCCGCTCGCAGCCGGGTCACCGAAGCGGTACAGAAGTCCGCGGAGCGGGGAGTGCTGGCGGGCAACGTCGAGGATGCTCTGGAGCGGCTTTCCGTGCTGACTTCGGTGGAAGAGCTGGGCGGCTCTTCACTGGTGATCGAGGCGGTGCCGGAGGTTTTTGAGCTCAAGGTTTCCGCGCTGCAGCGCGCAGAGAGCGTTCTTTCCGCTGAAGCTGTCTTAGCCACCAATACCTCATCGCTTTCGGTCAATGCCCTGGCCGGAATGCTGGCGCGGCCGGAGCAATTCCTCGGTCTGCACTTCTTCAATCCGGTTCCGGCTTCGACCCTGGTCGAGGTGGTGGTGGGTGAGCGAACCGCCGATTCGCTGGTGACCGAAGCGCGGGGCTGGGTTGAAGCGCTGGGCAAGCGGGCCGTCGTCGTTCGAGACGCGCCGGGCTTTGCGTCTTCACGTTTAGGCGTTGCCATTGCCCTGGAGGCAATGCGGATGGTCGAAGAAGAGGTGGCTTCCGCCGAGGACATCGACACCGCGATGGAGCTGGGGTACAAGCATCCGATGGGGCCCTTGCGGACCACCGATGTGGTGGGGCTCGATGTGCGATTGGGCATTGCTGAGTACCTTGCATCCACGCTGGGGGAGCGCTTTGAGCCGCCCCAGATCCTGCGCGATAAGGTAGCGCGCGGGGAACTAGGGCGGAAGAGCGGCCAGGGTTTCTTTACTTGGTAGTCGCTCTGATTGACTGAGGCGATGATTGAATTGCCGCGTGAGGTGGATTGGGAAGGCGCGTTCAACGCGCGAGATCTAGGCGGGCTAGGCGAAGTTCTGCCGGGCCGGGTGTTCCGGATGGCTCGCCGTGAGTCACTCAGCCAGGCTGGTTGGCAGCAGATGCATGACGCCGGTGTGCGCACCATCATTGACCTGCGGAACGCGGACGAGGCGGGGCGTAGATCGAATGATCCGACGGTCTCCGAACTCTTCAGTATCAAAGTGCACTTGCTGCCGGTCGAAGACCAGTCAGACCCTCAATTCCAGACGGTTTTCCCGATACTGAATTCCCCCGAGTCGATCTGGCCGATGATGCGGATCTGGCCGGATAAACTCGTTGCCGTCTACCGGGCCATTGCTCGGGCGGAGGGTGCCGTGGTGATTCACTGTGCCGGTGGTCGCGACCGGACCGGCATGATCGTGATGGGGCTATTGCAACTTGCCGAGGTACCTGCGGAGCTGATTGCCGACGATTACGAGACCGGTGTGCGGGTGAGTGCTCCTTCCGATCCAAAGTTCGACGGCGTCCAGCCCGGCGAGAGCAACCCGGTCCTCGACGATTGGGCAAAACGCACCCGGCAGGCCATGCTTACCGCTGCGGCGGAGGCCGACGTCGAAGGTTATTTGCTTGAATTTGGGGTCCAGGCTCAGGAGATTGGCGCTATCCGGAGCCTGCTACTTGGCCCCTAGGATGGTTCTATGACCACCTTTGAACCCGTCACTCTCACCGGTAAATATGTGCAGTTGGAACCGTTAGTTGTGGAACACCACGACGGTCTGGTGGAAGCGGTTCAAGATGGAGAGCTGTGGAAGCTCTGGTACACCAGGGTGCCCAGGCCGGAGCAGATGCGAGCCGAGATTGAGCGACGGCTGGAGCTTCAGCAGGCGGGTTCAATGCTTCCCTTCACCACTCGCAGGCTGAGCGACGGCAAGATCATCGGCATGACCACTTATTGCGATATCGATGTGCAGACCCCTCGGCTGGAGATCGGATACACCTGGAATGCCGCCGGTGCACAGGGGAGCGGGACCAATCCCGATTCGAAGCTGCTCCTGCTGAGACATGCCTTCGAGAACCTAGGCTGCACCGCCGTCGAGTTTCACACCCACTGGATGAACCAGCAGTCCCGCGAAGCAATTGCCCGGCTGGGGGCGAAGCAGGATGGCGTGCTGCGGGCGCATCTGCGGATGCCGGACGGCACTGTGCGGGATACCGTGGTGTTCTCGATTATTGCCTCCGAGTGGCCGATGGTGAAGTCGGGGCTGGAATTCCGGCTGCAGAAGGAGCGCTGACCCGGTTCCGTTCTACATCGACAGTGATCTGTTCTGGCTACTTTCCAGAATTCGGCACCCGTTTCCCCTTTTTGCGCCCGGTGGTAGCGGCGCATTTAGGGGCAACGGATGCCGATCTGCGCGGCTGCCAGGTCGAAGTGCCTAAGGAGTGAAGGTTGGTCTTACTTCCGGTCCAGTAATAGATTGCTGATTCGCAGCGTGCAAAGCCGCTCGCCGGATTCATTGGCGATGATCACCTGATGGCTGGTTAGCGTGCGGCCCAGTTGCAGCGGGGTGGCGGTGACCGTGATGATGCCTTCCCGCGCCGATTTGTGGTGCGTGGCTGAGACATCCACGCCTACGGCTGTTTTGCCCAGGGTGGAAGCATAGATCACCGCGGCCCAGGAGCCCACGGCTTCCCCGATGGCCAGTGAGGCGCCGCCGTGCAGCAGCCCGAAGGATTGCCGATTTCCCGCTACCGGCATCGTCGCTACCACCCGGTCAATGGACTCTTCGAGGATCTGCACACCCATCTTCTCGTCCAACTCGCCGAGGACGATCTTCCACTGTTCGTTCATGATCCAAGCCTATTAGGCTCAGGGTATGAGTTACGACGACGGCAGCGTCGGGGATGCGAATTATGGTCAGATCGGTCTGGGGTACTCAAACTACCGCAGGCCGGAACCGCTGATCGCCCAATACATCGAGACGGCTCTCGGTGACGCTCGAACGGTACTCAATGTCGGCGCCGGGGCCGGTTCTTATGAGCCGCGAGACCGGGAGGTGACCGCCGTCGAACCAAGCGCCACCATGCGAGCGCAGCGCCCGTCCGAACTTAGCCGGGCGATTGACGCCAGCTCGGAGAGCCTGCCATTTCCTGACGATTCCTTCGACGCTTCAATGGCCACCTTCACGGTGCATCAGTGGCAGGATCTGGAACAAGGGCTCAGCGAGATGCGCCGAGTGACCCGAGGGCCGGTAATTATCCTGAGCTGTGATCCGGCCTTATTGGACCGGTTCTGGCTGGTCGATTATGCGCCCGAAGTGATTGCCACCGAGGCCAGCCGCTACCCCGATCCGCAACGCATCGCGGACATCCTGGGCAAGGCAAAGGTCCAAACCGTGCCGATCCCGCTGCAGTGCAGTGATGGTTTTGGCGAGGCCTACTATGGCAGGCCGGAGATGTTGCTCGATCCGGGTGCTCGGCAGGCTAATTCCGCTTGGAGTTTCCTCGGTTCGCAGGAAGCGGCGGAGTCGGTAGCAAGCCTGGAAGCAGATTTGCTCAACGGAAGCTGGGATGAGCGCCACGGCGAGCTCAGGACCCAGCCCTTCTTCGAAGGCTCCCTCGTCCTCATTACCAGTACCCCCTAGCCTCCCGGCGACTCAAACTCGCTCCAAACTCAACCCAGTTATCCCATTCGGTGTTGCAGGTGTTGCCAATGTGGCGATTTTCCCTGTATTTCTGCCCCTCCAGTAACACCCAGTGGGACAACTGGGTAACGCTTGGCGGGGTGGGGTGGGTGGGTTAGACTTGGTGGATTACTGACCGATCGTTCAGTAATGTGCTGTGATGGAGGATGTCGACGATGACAAGCATTGATACCGAACTGCTGACGGTTCCCAGCTACGTCCAAGAAGCTTGGTGGACCCCGCAGAACACTCCGGCCGGGGCGCCGATTGTCCGCGATGCCAATACCGGCGAGCCGCTTGCCAAGGTGAGCTCCGAAGGTCTCGATCTGGCCGCCGTCGTCCGCTATGGCAGGGAAACCGGGCAGCGTAATCTGGCCGACTTCACCTTTCACCAGCGAGCCCTCAAACTCAAGGAACTCGCCCAGTTCCTGAACGGTCGGCGCGAGGAACTCTACGAAATCTCCGCCAAAACCGGCGCCACCAAGATCGACAATCTGGTCGATATCGATGGCGGCATCGGCGTGCTCTTCACCTTCGGCTCCAAGGGCCGCCGGGAACTGCCCAATTCCAATGTGATTATTGACGGCCCACTTGAGGTGCTCTCCCGGGATGGGTCCTTCGCGGGCGAGCATATTTATACTCGAATCCCGGGCGTCGCGGTGCAGATCAACGCCTTCAACTTCCCGGTCTGGGGCATGCTGGAAAAATTCGCTCCCGCCTTCCTGGCTGGGGTGCCCAGCATCGTCAAACCCGCCACCCCCACCGGCTACCTGGCCGAGGCGATGGTGCGGTTGATGATTGAGTCCGGGATTCTCCCTAAAGGCTCGATTCAGCTCATTTCCGGCTCCGCCCGGACCCTGCTCGATGAACTCGATTACCGTGATCTGGTGGCTTTTACCGGCTCCGCTTCCACCGCCAAGGCACTCAAGAGCCACCCGCAGGTGGTGTTTGGTGGGGTGCGATTCACCTCGGAAACCGACTCTCTTAACGCCGCGATTCTGGGCCCAGACGCAGCCGCCGGAACACCGGAATTCGAAGCCTTCGTTCGCTCCGTGGTCACCGAGATGACGGTCAAAGCCGGGCAGAAGTGCACCAGCATTCGGCGCACCATTGTGCCTGTCGCGCTTAAGGACGACGTCGTCGCCGCGATCTCCGCCAGGCTCACCGAGAAGGTGGTCCTGGGCGACCCCCGAGCGGAGGGGGTTACGATGGGTGCCCTAGCCTCGCTGGAGCAACTGGCCGATGTGCGCGCCGCCGTGCAGACCATGCTCAACGCCGGTGGCGAGCTGGCGTATGGCTCCCTGGATGCCCCTATGGTCACCAGAAGAGACGGTTCGGTCGGCTCGGCGGAGGACGGCGCATTTATGTCCCCGGTGCTGCTGAGCTGGAGCGATCCAGCTGCCCCGGAAGTGCACAATCTGGAAGCGTTTGGCCCGGTGACCTCGGTGATCGGCTATGACAGCCTGGATCAGGCCATTCAATTGGCCGCAATGGGTGCGGGTTCCCTGGTAGCTTCGGTATGCAGCAACGATCCGCTCGTGGTGCAGCAGTTGGTGACCGGAATCGCGGCTCATCACGGCCGGGTATTGGTGCTTAACCGGGAGGACGCTAGGAGTTCCACCGGGCACGGCGCCCCGGTGCCGCATCTGGTACACGGCGGCCCCGGTCGGGCCGGCGGAGGTGAGGAACTGGGCGGTATCCGCTCGGTCCACCACCATATGCAGCGGACCGCCCTGCAAGGCTCACCCAATATGCTCACCGCGGTGACGGGCGTCTGGCATCCGGGCGCGGACCGGCACTTCGATGGCACGCACCCCTTCCGTAAATCCCTGGCCGAGCTGCGGATTGGTGATGCTTTTGGTTCCGAGCTGCGCGAGGTCAGCCTGCAGGATGTCACGGACTTCGCGAACAGCACCGGCGATACCTTCTACGCACACACCAATGAAGAGGCCGCCGCAGCCAACCCCTTCTTTCCCGGCATCGTGGCGCACGGTTATTTGTTGCTCTCCTGGGCAGCCGGACTCTTCGTAGAGCCCGCTCCGGGGCCGGTGCTGGCGAACTACGGCTTGGAGAATTTGCGTTTTATTACTCCCTTGGCGGCGGGGGATTCCTTCCGGGTAACCCTCACAGCCAAGCAAATCACTCCGCGCGAAGATCAGGATTATGGCGAGGTTTGCTGGGATGCCATCCTGCATAATCAGCACGATGAGATTGTCGCCACCTACGATGTGTTGACCTTGGTGGCCAAGACCCAGGAGCCGGTGGATGGTGGAGCGGGAACATCGTCAATGCTTTCCTAAACAATTAGCCCAAGGAGGCGCATGCAACCGTTTTTACGAGCCTGGCAGCCCGAAGACGCGGAAGCCTTGATCGCGGCATTCTTAGCGTCGGATATGGCCAGCCAGGGCGGCCCCTTAGATGCCCTCGAAGCTGCCCGCTGGATTGAAACCCGGCGCTGGGGAGCCTCTAAGGTGATTCGCTCGCTCGCCGTGGACCTAGCCGGAGTGGCGGTGGGAGGAGTCACCCTGAGCGGTATCGAGACGGTGCACAACACCGCCTGGATGTCGTACTGGGCAGCGCCGGAGGCTAGAGGCCGGGGTCTGACCACTCGAGCCGTGGCAACCTTGGCTGACTGGGCGTTCGGTAACCTCGACGTCTTTCGGCTCGAGCTGGGGCACCGGCTCAACAACCCTGGTTCGGGAAAAGTTGCAACAGGGGCCGGATTCGTCCCTGAGGGTCTTGAGCGGCAAAAACTCCGGTACGACGATCAGCGTTTCGACGTCGTTACTTACTCAAGACTCAGGGCGGATCCGGCTCCTGAGGTAGACCTGCTTCCCTTGAAGCTAGTCGGCGGGGTCTAGATTCAGCCCGCCTGGGCCTGCGAAGGTGGCATGATCAGCACCGGGCAGCTGGTCTGGTAAACCAGCTTGTGCGCCAGCAGCGGAGAAGTCGGAGTGATCGCGCCGCGCGGGGCGTCCACCACCAATAGTTCCGCTCCCTCGGACTCGCTGAGCAGCACCTTGCCGGGTGAGCCCTTGACCAATCGGCACTCGACCTCCTCGGGCAAGGTCTCCGCCACCTGATCCCGCAGCGCCTGCTCCGCGTTAGCGAAGAGCTGAGCCGGGTCCACGCTGACGGCTGGGGGCCTGCCACCCGGTGCACTGGGTGCGCGAGGTGCGCTCCAGGCTTGCACCGCAATCAGCGGAATCTTGCGTAATTTTGATTCCCGGGCGGCCATCCGCAGCGCTCCGGGCGAGCCACTAGAGGCACTCACTCCCACCACGATAAACGTCATAGTTCGGATCCTTTCGCTGCTGCTGGTTCTTTGACTTTGGAGAGTGGGTCGGCCACCTCTTCGAGTGCCTTTCCTTCCGCGTCGATGCCGAAGAACAGGGCGATTAATCCGCCCAGTAACATCACGGCGGCACCCAGGTAGTAGCCTCCGGCCAGTGGATTGCGATCGGTACCGTCGCCTACCAGTGCGCCGAAGATGACCGGGCCAAGTGAGCCAACGATCTGCGCTACCGCAAAGAAGTAGGAAATGGCTTGTCCGCGCAGTTCCAGTGGGAAGATCTCACTGACCGTCAAATAAGCGGAGGAAGCTCCCGCCGAGGCGAAGAAGAAGGCGATACACCAGAGCACCACGTGCACGGTTGCGCTGATTGAGTCGGCTTGGAAGAGGGCTGCGGAAATGGCCAGTACGACGGCGGCCAGACCGTAAGTAGCGAAGATCATCTTCCGTCGACCAATGGTGTCGAAGAGCGGCCCCAACAAAAGCGGACCGATCAGGTTGCCAATCGCGAAGGGGAAGAAATAGAAAGCAATATCTCCCTTGGGAATGGCGTAGAAGTTTTCCAGCACCATGGCGTAGCTGAAGAAGATTGCGTTGTAGAGGAAGGACTGGGTGATCATCATGCTCAGTCCCAGGAAGGTGCGCTTCGGGTACTCCACGATAAAGACCCGAACCACCTTGCCGAACGGCACGCTCTTCATCGGTGCTATCAACATGGCCTGATCATCGGTGACCTTGCTGAGCTGCCGCCCGGAAGCCTTGATATCCTTTTCGATCTTGTCCACGGTGGTATTGGCTTCAAGCTCTTTACCGTGGGTGACCAACCAACGTGGACTCTCCGGGATGTGCCGTCGGAGATAGATAATGACTAACCCCAGGGCAGGGCCAATGAAGAAGCCGATCCGCCAACCCCAGCTATCGGCGAACTCCTGGTTACCGGTGGGCAGCAGGAAGAAGTTGGCGGCAGCGCCCAGAGCCGCACCGGCCCAGTAGGTGCCGTTGACCGCGATATCCACCCGGCCGCGATATTTCGAGGGGATCAGCTCGTCGATAGCCGAGTTAATCGCGGTGTATTCGCCGCCAATGCCCATGCCTGCTATGAACCGGAACACCCAAAGGAACCACATATCGGTGGAGAGTCCAGCGATTCCGCTAGCTACCAAGTAGATGGCCAGGGTGAGGATAAAGAGTCGTTTCCGGCCGAGCCGGTCGGCCAGGCGTCCGAAGAAGAGTGCACCAACTACCTGGCCGAGTAGATAGATGGTTCCGGTCAGGCCAACTTGAGCGTTGTCCATACCGAGTGAATGGGCGAAGCCATTCTGGGCGACGATCTGAACTTCTAGGCCGTCCAGGATCCAAGAAACCCCGAGGCCAACCACCACCGTCCAGTGGAATCTTGTCCAGGGTAATCGGTCCATCCTGGCAGCGATCACGCTTCGAATCGGCTGTGGTGCCTCTTCGCTAAGAGTATTCGACACGGCGCTCCTCCTTGAGTCTCATTGGGGGAGGCCTCCCTCGGCAGCCCCAACTTGCCGACGAGTCGAGCAGTCAATCGCCCGACTCATTGGGTAGCAACTTACCCCCGAGGAGCTGTCTTGACAAATGTCCAGGATCGAAATGTTTCAATCCGGGGTCATATTCAGGATGGTTTTTAGCTTTGCGCGTGCAGCCCGTTGAACACCATGGCGATGACCTGGTCGGCGAGTTCTTCGGCGCTCAGTGGCCCTTCTGGGCGGTACCACTCAACAATTGAATTGATCGTTCCGAAGAGCAAACGCTCGGCGATTCTGGCATCCACATCGGACCGCAGCGAACCCGCGGATTGGGCCGCCTCGACCAAGGAAGAGACCTCCCGGTCGAAGTCACGACGGCGACGCAGGGCTTCCCGTTCCATCTCGGTGTTTCCGCGTAGTCGGAGCAGCAGGGTGACATAGGGTAATTTGTCCACGAGTACGCCGATGGTGCCGCGTAAGACGTGTTCCAATCGACTATCGGCCGGCCCCTCCAGTGCAGCTGGCTCGGTCAGAAGTGCTTCGAGCCCACCAAGCGCCTGCTCGAGGGCCAGCTCCAGCAGTGCTTCCTTGCTGGCTACATGGTGATAAATCGCCGATTTGGAGACACCCAGTTTCTCGGCCAGGAGTCCCATCGAGGTCGCTTCGTAGCCGTGCAGGTTGAAGGCTTCAACGGCGATCTGTAGGACCGCGTCCTGATCGTATCCGGGTCTGCCCCGACGGGCCGGGCTGCTCATCGCGCGGTACGCAAGTCATAGACGCGGCGTAACTTACCGTTGGATCGCTCAAGGCTCCCTGGCTCAACAACGGCAATGACCGCCGTCGAGCCGATCTGTACCTTGATCTCTTTCCGAAGCTGCAGTGCAGCCGCCTCCCGTTCCACACTGCTCGACTCCGGGCGAGGTTCGATCTTAATGGTGAGCTCGTCCATCCGCTGGCCGGCGGGCCTGCTGATCTCGAGTTGGAAGTGTGGGCTGAGCGCGGGAATCCGCAGTGCGATCTCCTCGATTTGAGAGGGGAAGAGATTGACGCCGCGCAGAATGATCATGTCGTCACTGCGACCGCTGATCCGGCTCATTCTCCGCATTCCTGGGCGTTCGGTGCCGGGAAGCAAACTGCTCAGATCCTTGGTCCGGTAGCGGATAATCGGCAGCGCTTCCTTGGTCAGCGTGGTGAACACCAGCTCTCCGGATTCGCCGTCGGGCAGCACGGTTGAATGGTCGAAGGGATCGATGATTTCGGGTCGGAAATGATCCTCCCAAAGGTGGCTGCCGTCCTTGCTTTGCACGAATTCTCCGGCGACACCGGGGCCCATCACCTCGGAAAGCCCGTAGATATCACAGGCGTCCAGACCCATTCCGGCTTCCAGCTCCTGACGCATCTCCTCGGTCCAAGGTTCGGCACCGCAGATAGCGTATTTGAGCGAGGTGCTCCGCGGATCAATGCCACGGTGGGTGAAGGCGTCCATGATGGTGAGCAGATAGGTCGGGGTGCACATGATGACATCGGGTTCGAAGTCCAGGATGAGCTGAAGCTGCTTTTCGGTCTGGCCGCCGGACATCGGGATCACCGTGGTGCCCAGAGCCTCTGCACCGTAGTGGGCGCCCAGACCTCCAGTGAACAGCCCGTAGCCGTAGGCGATGTGTACCTTATGCTCGGGACGTGCTCCGGAAGCCCGCATCGAGCGGGCTACCAGGTCCGCCCAGTTACGCAGGTCGTTCGAGGTGTAGCCCACTACGGTGGGCTTACCGGTTGTTCCGGAAGAGGCATGAATTCGGGCCACTTCCTGTTGGGGGACCGCGAACATGCCGAAGGGGTATTCATTGCGCAGATCATCCTTCGTGGTGAAGGGGAAGTGCTGTAGATCCGCCAATGTACGCAGGTCCTCGGGGCGCACCCCGGCCGCATCGAATTTCCGCTGGTACAGCGGTACGCGCTGATAGGCGTAGGAGAGAGTGTGCTGGAGTCGGCGTAGCTGCAATGCTTCGATGCGCTCGCGGTCGAAGAACTCGGTCTCGGAATTCTTCGGCTCGGGGTTTTGTGACTCGGTCATCGTGTTTCCTTTCCGGAACGGGCTGGGACCGTGCGTGAGCGGCCCCGGAATTCGGCAATGAGCTGTTCCGCGCCGTCTTCTTGTTGGGCAAAAACTTGAACATCATAGAGGCCGCTACGTCCGGTGGCAGCTCGGCGGCTGGCAATCGCCCGTAGCTTTTGACCCGCATAGGAAGGGGCCAGAAAGTTCACATCCACCCCGGAGGCGACGGTCTGCGTGGACCCGTCGGCATCAAGCGGATTGCAGGCGAAGGCAAAGGCAGAATCGGCGAAGGCAAAGATCATCCCGCCGTGGCTCACGCCAAAGCCGTTCATCATTTCCGGACGCAGGGTCATTGACAGTGCGGCATGGCCATCGGCCAGTTCGTCAATGGTGATGCCTAGCCAGGATGAGGCTGCGTCGTGGGCGAGCATGGGATGTGTCACTGGAGCCTCCAAGAATTACTTACCGAATGTTCATTAGGTAATCGCGAATCCGGGTTGAGGTCAAGAGCATCTCACTAACCGGAAACTATGAGTCGGCTGACAGCGATTCCCGGCTGCCACCGTCGACGAGGTAACTTGGCACTTGAATCCGGTAGGCTTCACTCAGATCCGTGTCAAATGCGATCGCAATCATTTATGAGCTGGACCCAGGGGTGGGTGGTCGGAAGAAGGTAGCAGATGGGACGCAGGTCGGCTGGTCGTGCTACGCCTCGGCACCTCAAGTCGATTGACGGGGTGCCTGCGTCCAGGTCAATCTTTAGCTTCCTGGTGCTCAACGCTTTCTTCCCCGGCATCGTTCATTTCCTCCGCGGTAAACACCCGGTGCGCTGGGCTTTTCTAGCGGTACCGGCCGCGATGTGGGCGGGTGCGACTTACGTTGGCCTTTCCGCAGCGACCGATCGGCGTTGGCTGATCACCCTGCTCACCCATCCGGTGAACTCGATGATCTTGATTGTCTGCCTGCTGGTTATCTCCTTGTGGTATCTGGTGACCTATCTCGATCTGTTACGGCTGATTCGATTCCCGCTTTTGAGCCGCGGCATGAAAATCGGCGTGATCGCGGTGCTGGTGCCGCTTTTGGTTCTCACCAGTGGCAGCACGGCCTATGCGGCTTATCTCATCAATATCGGTCGGAGCGCGCTGGGAGATATCTTCACCGGTCCAGCCACCGCAGATGGCCGGACTCCGGTGAAGCCGCTCTTGAATCCCGTTGATGGCCGCTACAACATCCTGATGATGGGCGGAGACGCGGGGGCAGACCGCGAGGGCCGTCGCCCGGACAGCATCATGGCGATCAGTATCGACGCCACCAGTGGGGCAATCACCACGATCAGTATTCCGCGCAATCTGCAGAACGCACCCTTCCCGGCGGATTCGCCCATGAAGGCGGCGCTGACGAATGGCGATGGCACGGATGGCACCGATGGCGCTTTCAATTGCGGTGATCAGTGCATCATCGGGAACCTGTACGCCAAGGTCAACGAGAAGTACAAGGATCTCTATCCGAACGCCGGGGATCCTGGGGCGCAAGCGATGCTGGAGACCTCCTCGGAGATCCTGGGCATCAAAATGCAGGCCTACGTGATTGTGGATATGGATAACTTTGCGCATCTGATCGATCTGATGGGTGGAGTGACAATCAATGCGGGAGGGTGGGTTCCGATCAGCGGGGCCGCGCTCGATAACGTCGGTGGCGTACACCTGCCGCCGGAAGGCTGGATTGCCCCTGGCAAGCAGAAACTGAACGGCTATCAGGCGCTTTGGTACTCTCGGTCGCGTCAGTGGGTGCTGGACTATTCGCGGAACCTACGCCAGCAGTGCATCGTGCAAGCGATGGTGAAACAGATGGACCCCCTGACCATGTTCACCAAGTTCAGTGAGATCGCGAAGGCCGGGACCCAGATCATCGAATCGGATATTTCCACCGCCCAGATCGGCAGCTTCATAGACCTGGCGCTGAAGTCTCAGTCTCAACCGGTGAAGCGGCTGACCATCGGGCCGCCGGATCTGGTGTCCAATGTGCCGGGCCAGACCGACTTCCCCACCTACCCGGATTTCGCGCTCAGTAAGCAAAAGGTGGCGCAGTTGTTGGGCAAAACCGCTTCGGCCACGAAAAAGCCGAGTGCCAGCAGCACGGGAGCCAGCAGCAGTGCGGCCAGCAGCTCAGCCACTACGCAGAGTACGACGGCGAAGCCTTCAACACCGGTCAGCACACCTAAGCCAACTACCTCTTCGGCACCAGCGATCACCAAGGAGTACCTGCAACAGCTAGCCGTCGCGGAGTACAACGGGGACGCCGCCGCCGGAGCCACCCTGACCTCGCTGCTGGCCAATAACGGGAACTGTACCCCGGGCTAAGGCAAGCCAGCCGCCGTCGAGGTTTTGCTCACAATCCTGCTCGCTGAAGAGGCATCTTTGGCAAGATAGGGAAGGTGACTCAGGGAATCTATGTCAGTGCGGCCATGCCAGGCTCCGGTAAATCGCTTATCACCCTAGGCCTGGCTGATGCCTTGCATCGACGTGCAGACCGAATCGGCTTCTTCAGGCCCATTGCGGAGGACGCCGAGAACGATCCGATGGTCGCCATGGTGGCTCGTCGCTTCGACCTGAGCCCGAAGGTTTGCCGTGCAGGTCTCAGCGCGCAGCAGGCTCGTGGTCTGCTAGCGGCCGGTCAGCGCGAGGAGATCGACGCCCAGTGCGTGGGAATCTACAGCGAGATTGCCCGCGAGGTAGACGTGGTGATCGTGGAAGGCACCGATCTGACCGGGCAGGATGCTGCTGTCGAATTCGACCTAAACGCGCGGCTGGCCAATGATCTAGGCTGTTCGGTGCTGGCAGTGGTGAGCGCCAAGGGACGCACGACGGCGGAGGTAGCGGACGCGGTTGACGTCACCAGGAAGGAACTCGCCGCCGCAAAATGCTCGCTGTTGGCCATGATGGTCAACCGGGCCGCTCCCGGAGACCTCACCGGAATTACCTCGACCCTGCGCCCCGGAGCTTCTGGCAAAGCCGTTTACGTGCTGCCGGAAATTGACGAGATAGCTCAGCCCACCGTTGGCGAGGTTGCCACCGCCCTGGGCTTGCGGCAGATTGCCGGTAGCCCCGAGCAGGAGCGCGATGTTGAATCGATCAAGGTTGCCGCGATGAGCGTTGGCAACTTTCTCCGGGTGCTTGATCCGGGAGCTCTGGTGATTGTGCCGGGGGATCGGGCGGATATCATCATCGCCACTCTGGCATCGACCTTCTCACCGGAATTTCCGGTTCCTTCGGGCATGATTCTGACCGGCGGCTTGGCTCCGGATGCGCATATTTATCCGCTGCTGGCAGGGGCACCCTTCCCGGTTTTTGACAGTCCCGAAGACACCTATGGAACGGCAAAGAAGGTTAGCGAGGTGCGCAGCGAGATCTGGTCCTCGCCGCGTCGCAAGGCTGCCGCCGCCCTGGGCGCCTGGTCTAACCGGGTGGATGAAGCCGAACTACTGGAACGCCTGGATCTGCCACGGCCGGTGCGGATGACGCCCTTGCGGTTCCTGCACGAGTTGATTGAGCGAGCCCGCGGTGAGCGGCGGCATATTGTGCTGCCTGAAGGTCAGGACCCGAGGATCTTGCGCGCCGCGGAGATTCTGCACCGCCGTGATGTCTGCGACCTGACCATTCTTGGTCCCGAGGCGCAAGTGCGGGAGCTTGCGGCTAGCCACGGCGTCGACCTGCGTGGCATCACCCTGATCGACCCGGCCAATAGCGAGTTATTGGAAGGCTTTGCCGAGGAGTACGCCAGGCTCCGTGCGCATAAGGGCATGGATGTGGTCCGAGCCCGGGAAATCATGCTGGAAGCATCCTATTTTGGCACCATGATGGTGCAGCTCGGTGTGGTTGACGGGATGGTTTCCGGTGCGGCGCATACTACTGCGAACACCATCCGGCCTGCCCTGGAATTTGTCAAAACCGCCGAAGGCGTCAAGATTGTTTCCTCGGTGTTCCTGATGCTGCTGCCGGATCGTGTTCTGGTCTACGGCGACTGCGCGGTGAACCCCGAACCCAATGAGGAGCAATTGGCGGATATCGCCATTGCCTCCGCGCAAACGGCCGTGCAGTTCGGCGTGGAACCGAGGGTGGCGATGCTCTCATACTCCACCGGTGAATCCGGTTCCGGTGGGGCGGTGGACGAGGTGCGTCGGGCAACCGAACTGGTCAAGGCTCGCAAACCCGAGCTCGCGGTGGAAGGACCGATTCAGTACGACGCCGCCGTCGATGCTTCAATCGCCGCCTCCAAACTACCCGCTTCCGAGGTGGCTGGGCAGGCAACCGTCTTTATCTTCCCGGATCTGAACACCGGGAACAATACCTACAAAGCCGTGCAGCAATCCTCGGGGGCGGTCGCCGTCGGACCCGTTCTGCAGGGCCTGCGAAAGCCGATTAACGATCTCTCCCGGGGCTGCACCGTGGAGGACATCGTGAACACGGTGGCGATCACGGCCATTCAGGCCCAAGGTATTCAAGCCCAGGACACACAGGCCCAGGGGGAGCAGTAATGCGCGTTTTGGTGATTAATTCCGGTTCCTCCTCGCTGAAATATCAAGTGCGAGACACCGAAGCCGGAACGGTGCTACTGGAGGGGCTGATCGAAAAGATCGGCGCGGGAGAGGTAGCCGATCATGCGGCGGCCCTTGAACTATTGGCTGCGGAGCTGAGCGGGATCGACATCGATGCGGTGGGGCACCGAGTGGTGCACGGCGGGGAGCGATTTGGTGAGCCGGTACTCATCGATCCCGAAATCACCCGTGCCATTGAACGACTCAACCCGCTCGCGCCCCTGCATAATCCGGCCAATGTGCTGGGCATTAGAGCAATCGCTGCTAAATGGCCCCGGCTCCCGCAAGTCGCGGTTTTCGACACCGCTTTCCACCGGACCCTGCCCGAGCACGCCTGGCGTTATGCCGTTCCGGAGGAACTTTATAGTCAGCACGGGATCCGCCGCTACGGCTTCCACGGCACCAGCCACGAATACGTTGCCCGCCAGGCCTCGGACTTCCTCGGAATACCCTTGGAGCAGTTCGACGGCGTGCTGGCGCACCTTGGTAACGGTGCCTCGATCACCGCGATTCAGGCCGGTAAGAGCATCGACACCTCGATGGGCTTCACTCCCCTGGAGGGGCTGGTGATGGGTACCCGAAGCGGTGATCTGGACCCCTCAATCCTGGTGTTCCTGGCCAGGCAGGGTTATTCCGCGGATCGTATCGATGCGCTGCTCAACCGAGAGTCCGGGTTGCTTGCCCTGGCCGGGAACAACGATATGCGCACCGTGGTGGAGGCAGCCGAAGCCGGAGACGAGCGAGCCGCAATGGCGCTCGCGGTGACCAGCTACCGGCTGGCCAAGTACATCGGCGGCTACCATGTGGCGGTGGGTGGCGCTAAGGCGCTCGTGTTCACCGCGGGAATCGGAGAGAACTCTTGGCAGTTCCGGGCGCTGGTGACCGCACGCCTCGGTGCCCTTGGCGTCCGGCTCGATGAGCCAGCGAACCGGGAACGTTCGAAGCAGTCGCGCGTTATCAGCACTGCAGATTCGGCTGTTCCGGTACTCGTCATTCCCACGGATGAAGAACGTGCCATCGCCGAGGCAACCGCAGCCCTGGTGAAGCGTTTGGGGCCGGAGAGCTAAGGATTTTCGGCAGGATTCGCGGTACGGTGTGAGGGTGTCATCGATGCCGGAAATCCCTTATCCCCTGAGTACCGAACGCCTGGTGCTGCGGCGTTTTAGCCCGGAGGATCTACAGGCTTATTACGCCTATCAGTCACTACCGGAAACCGCACGGTTCCTCTTCAACGAGGCACGTAGCCTGGCCGAGTGCATGGAACGGGTGGGACGGTTTAGCCGTGCCGAGTTCAGCAAACAGGGAGATTGGGCCAGCTTCGTGGTGGAGCGTGCCGATCAGCCCGGCCTGATTGGCGAAATAGCGCTCAAATGGGAAGAGGGTGGCGACGCTCAGCACGGTTTTGTCGGCGAGATTGGCTGGACCTTGGCCCCGGAGGGCCAAGGTCATGGTTACGCCACCGAGGCAGCGCGCGCCGTGCTCGCCCTCGCCTTTAACACCCTAGGGTTCCGCCGAATCCAAGCCCGATTGGATGCCGCTAACGATGGCTCCCGCAAGATCTGCGAGCGACTCGGCATGAGTCGAGAAGCCACCTTACGAGACAACTGGTACCTCAAAGGTGAATGGTCCTCCGAGGCGGTCTACTCGATTTTGCTCAGCGAATGGCAGCAACCTAACTGACCGAAACCACCGAGTCGACGGGTTCTACCGCCCCGAGCGCATCGGCCAGGAAAGCATAATCCCAGGCTCTGGTCTTCCAGCCTTCGTACCGGCCGGAAGCACCTCCGTGCCCGCCGTCCATTTCGATCTTGAGCACGATTGGCTCCGAACCGGTGGTTGTTTCGCGCAGAACCTGTACCCATTTCGCGGGCTCCACATAGAGCACCCGGGTGTCGTTGAGGCTTGTCACGGCCGCGATCTTCGGGTAGTTCACCGCCCGCACATTTTCATAGGGGGTGTAATCCTTCATGTACTGGTACACCTCGGGATCCGTGATGGGATTTCCCCACTCCTCCCATTCCAGGGCGGAAAGCGGCAGATCCGGGTCAAGAATGGTGGTCAGGGCGTCAACAAAGGGAACTTGGGCGACGACGGCCGCGTACTTTTCCGGAGCCAGGTTCAGGATCGCTCCCATTAACAGGCCGCCAGCGGATCCGCCCAGGGCAGCAATTCTCGCCGGATCGGCCCAGCCCGAAGCGGCGAGCCAATCGGTGGCCGCAACGAAATCGGTGAAGGTGTTTTTCTTCGTCAACTTCTTGCCGTCCTCGTACCAGCCACGGCCGAGTTCACCGCCGCCGCGAATATGTGCAATAACAAAGACGATGCCGCGATCCAGCAGGGACAACCTAGGGATGGCGAAGCCGGGGTCCATGCTGACCTCATAGCTGCCGTAACCGTAAATCACCGCCGGATTGCCGCCGTCGCGCGGGGTGTCCGCCCGTCGGATCACCGAAAGCGGTACCTTCACCCCGTCCGCGGCCACTGCCCACTCTCGTTCCGCGACGTAATCGGCCGGGTCGTAGCCACCCAGTACGGGGCTCTCCTTGCGAAGCAGGAGCTCGCCGGTGGCCAGCACGTAGTCGTAGACCCGGGGAGGGGTAACGAAGGAGGTGTAGTTGAGCCTGATCTGTGGCGCGTTGAACTCGGCGAGCGAGAGTTCCACGGTGCACAGTGCCTCATCGAAACCGGGTTCCAGCGGTGTGCCCTCCAACCGATCCAAGGGCAGCAGCAGCACCTTCTCCGTGGTGTCCTGGCGGACCGAGATGAAGGCATGACTGGCGTTGGAGGCGGTGCCATTGACCCGAACGGTATCGCTGTGCGCCAACACGGTGGTCCATTGCTGCTCGTTCAGCGGTTTAGTGAGTTCGCTCAGCGGCACCAGAGAGACCATGGAGTTACGGGCTTTTCGGTTGTGAGTCACCAGCAACTGTTGTTGCCCACCCACGGTGACCGGATCCACGTCGTACAACACTCCTTCGTCTCGGGAGATCACCTGTCGCAGCCCGGCCTCCCGGTCGGCAAAGTCTAGGATCCAGCTTTCGCTGTACTCCGAGCAACCGACGCTGATCAGAAGTAAGTTGCGGTCGGCGGAGAGTTCAAAGCCGGTCCACATCCCCAGGTCGTCCTCCTGGTAGATCACGGTGTCTTCGGCGGAATCGGTGCCGAGCCGATGCGACTTCACCTGGTAAGGGCGCCAAGAGTCGTCCACCACGGTGTAAAAGATCTCCTGGCCGTCGGGGGAGAAGGCTAGGCCGTAGAAAATCCCGGCGATCTCATCCGCAAGCAGTGTGCCCGTTTCCAGGTCCTTGATCCGCAGGGTGAATCTTTCATCCCCTGCGTGGTCTACCGCATAGGCCAAAAGCCTGTGGTTACGAGTCAGGGCTTGGCCGCCCAGGGAGAAAAAGGGCTTCCCTTCGGCCTCGGCGTTGCCGTCGAGGATCACCTGTTCACCCGGAATCGGCTCGCCCGGGACGATGGCTGGCGGGGTCCAGTCAGCCACCTGATCACCGGTATCGATTGCGGGGACGCGGCAGTGGATAGCATACTGCTTGCCCTCTTCCATCCGCAGGTAGTACCACCACTGATCACGGCGATAGGGAACCGAGAGATCGGTCTCCTGGGTGCGGTTCTTGATTTCCTCGAAGATCGCTTGACGAAGCTGCTCCTGATGCCCGGTGACCGAATCGGTGAAGGCTTGCTCAGCCTCCAGATGAGCCAGTACCTCCGGGTTTTCCTTCTCCCGCAGCCATTCGTAGCTGTCCGTGAAGGTATCGCCGTGGTGGGTTCGGGTGGTCGGGATCTTCTTCGCAACCGGAGCATTAGTCATGGAAATACTCTATTGACCCCTACGACGGCGTGGTAGCCATTTCGCTCAGCGCGGCATTGCCTCGCGGAGGTAGGCATCCTCGGCAGCGTAATCGAGGTACTGACCGAAGAACGGGTCGTCTGCGGCGGGCGCTCTGCCAGCTTCGACCTGGGCCAGTAGCCAGTCGAGTTCGAGGCCGATGGTCTCCCGGAAGCCGCCCACCGGCTGATAGCCGAGAGCCTTCGCAGCGCTAGTGTCCAGGACGATCGGTGGCGTGAAGTCCCAGGGATGCGTGCCAAGATCCGACTGCCCGGGTTCTAGCAGAATCTCCTGCCACTCATAGCCCATATGTTCGGCGATAGCTCGAGCAATTTCTAAGCCATCCGGCGCATCTGGATCGGCGCTATTCAGAATTCGCTGGCCCGGGAGTAAGGCGATCCGGGCGATCAAGGCGGCCGTGTTCACCGCTGCCGTGGTGTGATCGGCGCCGAGCCCGCGGTTTGCCAGAAAAACGGCAGGCCTACGATCTAGTATCCGCTTGAGGAAGACCCACTCGCGTGGCCGTGCCGCACCTGCGCCGTGTACCTTTGAAGCCCTGACCACGGAGACGGGGTAACCGCTATCGAGGAGTACTTGTTCGGCAGCAACCTTATTCGCGCCGTAGCCTTCTTGGCTCTGGTAGTCCGCATAGCCCGGAGACATGGTGGCTTGGTTCTCTCGAATCGAGCCGGGAAAACGTGGCGGCTCCTCGGAGTTGATATGGCGGCCCTGGTCGTCGATGTAAACCGCTTTGCTGGAGAGCATTACGGTATGCCCGATGCCGGGCAACGCGGGTAGGAGCTGTTGCGCATGCTGAGCCGTGAAGCAGAGTCCGTCAAGGAGTAGATTCGCGCCAGCGCTCAGCGCTGAGCGAAGCGCCTCTGGTTGATAGCGGTTAAGGCTCTTGAAGATGGCGCCGGCGTCCAGGAGGGTTTGCGGCACGTGGAGGCTGTTCCGCCCGATGATATCGACGGACCATCCCGAGGAGATCAGTTGCTGAGCGGCTGCCCGGCCCAGGACGCCGGTGCCACCGAAAACTACAGCATGAGGCATTCGAGCAGCTTATCTCAATTTATCTCAATGGAATTGGCCGGTACCCGTAATAGTTGCAACTTTGTGCGTGATTAATGATTGAGAGGCCCTGTTTCGAGCAACAGGAAATTCCAAGGTAATTTTCAGGAAATTCTCTGGATTCATTATTTCTTTTACACTCAGGGATACTTCGGACTTATGGCGGGGAATAAGCGCAGGTTATTCCCCGCCATAAACTTAGATCCGAGTATCGGAAAGAATCGGTACCATGAGGTAGAAGTTCTCGATATGCAGAACTTCCTTGAGTACCTGCACGGCATCGCCAATAGCGGAAATGACGGTGACCGTTACGCCGACATTGCTGCCCACGGTGTTGTTCGTGGTCACCGCATCCTCTGGATCAACCTGAGCGGTGATCGCGTAGTTGGTGTGCGTTCCCGAGGTCAGTGAGACACTCACCTGCTGGTACTTCAGCGGGATGCTGGCGAGCACTTCGCCTTGACCCACTCCGGCAGCGGCGTTCGCGGTGAAGCTCGCGCCGGTGTTGTCCGTTCGGATGATATTTGCTCCGGCCACCGTGTCGCGTAGCTTGATCAGATCGACGGCATATTGGAGCTGGCCATGGATAACTTCGCTGCCAGTACTGATAATCGGGCAGTTATTGATGATATTCAGTGCCGAAGGATAGGTCACCGAGATGTTGAAGGCGGCCCAGCTTGCCGCAGCAATTGCTGCTATCAGCGCGTCGATGGCGACCCGCACCGGTAGGCCCGAGGTCCCCGGGTATTGATTCTTCAGATTCCGCAGGGCAGTGATGGTGTCCTGGGTGAGGTCGATATTGACCGAGTTTGCGAACGCCGGAAGGTAGTCCAGGTTCGTAGTGGTTGCCGGGGCTGCTGCCGAGGCGCTGGGTGCCAGCAGGGACGAGGAGAGGAGTGCACCTGCGGCTCCGACCGCTACGCCGCCAAGCATGGCGCGTCTCCCCAATAAATTCGACGTCGGAGCTGTTAATTTGTCTTCTGCACGATTTTCACGCACTTTATCCCCTTTGTACAGGTATTTACGATTGGTTTCATCCCCCCAGCGACGAGCAGTCAGCTTCATTTCTGAGGCTGACACCTTTCATAAGGCCCGTTCTCGGGTACCGCTAGGCGGTGCCCGAAGATGATCATAACCACACTCAGCGCGCTATGGCTATTAAATTTCGATTAATTATCTCAAATTCTAAAAAATTCCGCGGAATCCACAGAAAAGTCCGAAAACCTGCCCCGTCGGTTGCGCTATCGAGACACCTGGCGGCGGCGGCGAGGATTTGCGGGGTATTCGTGTTGACTGCCGCTCCAGCCCTTCGATATACTGAACGAACGGTCAGTAATTCAATTCCGGAGTCGGAACCCCAAAGGAGTAGCGATGGCGCACAAACTTGAGCCGGTGAGCAGCACCGCAGGCGAGCCAGCGGACGACGCCGGTCAGGCGGCTTTTGATCGAATCATCGCGGCGGACTCTAGGATTGAGCCCCGCGATTGGATGCCCGCCGCTTACCGGAAGACCTTAGTGCGGCAGATCTCCCAACACGCTCACTCTGAGATTGTCGGAATGCAGCCGGAGGCCAACTGGATTTCCCGGGCACCTAGCCTCAAGCGCAAGGCCATCCTGATGGCCAAGGTTCAGGATGAGGCCGGTCACGGCCTCTATCTATACTCTGCTGCGGAAACTCTGGGGACTCCTCGGCAACAACTCACCGAGGATCTGATTGCGGGCAAGGCGCGCTACTCCTCCATTTTCAATTACCCCACCAGGAGCTGGGCCGACGTCGGCGCCATTGGCTGGCTGGTAGACGGAGCCGCGATCTGCAATCAGGTGCCGCTGTGTCGAGCTTCTTATGGACCTTATGGCCGAGCCATGGTGCGGATCTGCAAGGAGGAATCCTTCCATCAACGTCAAGGTTTTGAGATTCTCCTGGAACTCGCTCAAGGCACCCCGGAGCAGAAGCAGATGGCACAGGACGCGGTCAATCGCTGGTACGCACCTGCACTGATGATGTTCGGCCCGCCGGACGATGACTCGCCGAACTCCAAGCAGTCGATGGCTTGGAATATCAAGCGCTTCTCCAATGACGAGCTACGCCAGCGCTTCGTCGGCATGATGGTGGAACAGGTCGAGGTGCTCGGGCTGACTCTGCCGGACGATCAAGTCCGGTTTGATGAAGAGTCCCAAAAATGGGAGCACGGACCGCTCGACTGGGACGAGTTCAAGGAAGTGCTGGCAGGCCGGGGGCCCTGCAATGCGCAACGCTTGGAACGCCGTCGAGAAGCCCACGAGGATGGCGCCTGGGTACGTGAGGCCGCTGCGGCCTACGCGCTTCGGCAGCGCAATGCGCAGGAACAGAATGAAGAGGTTGCCTGATCATGACCGAAGTTAATAACCAAGCCGGTAGCCAAGCTGATCAGCAGCCCTGGCCACTCTGGGAGGTCTTTGTTCGCTCCTCCCGTGGCCTGTCACATGTGCACGCGGGATCTTTGCACGCACCGGACGCTTCGATGGCGTTACGCAATGCCCGGGACCTGTATACCCGCCGCAATGAGGGCGTCTCCGTCTGGGTCTGCCCGGCGGAGGCTATCTCCACTTCGGATCCGGATTCCAAGGGTGCATTCTTTGAATCCCCGCAGGGTAAGGACTATCGACATGCGACGTATTACACCAAGAGCGAAGGGGTGAAGCACCTCTGATGGCAGCCGAATCAGCTACTCGAATCACACCCGGTAATGCGCTGCGGCCAGAGGATATTGCCCAGGCTGGTGCCAAGCCGAGCGAGGACATTGCCGAATACGCCCTGCGTCTGGGGGACGATGGCTTGATCCTGGCCCAGCGTTTGGGCTGGTGGATTTCCCGCGCCCCGGAACTGGAAGAAGATGTGGCGCTGGGCAATATTGCGCTGGACCAGCTCGGTCACGCGCGTTCCTTCCTCAGCTATGCTGCCGGTGCCTGGGACAAAACCGAAGATGACTTGGCGTATTGGCGCGGCGAGAATGAGTTTCGCTGTGCTCAACTTTTTGAGCAGCCCAATGGCGATTTTGCCCGCACCATCGCCAGGCAACTAATTGTCTCGGTCTATCAATTCGAACTGTATCGGCGTCTTCAGGACAGCAGCGATCCGACCTTGGCAGCAATTGCCGCCAAGGCTGTCAAGGAAGTTGATTATCACCGCGACCATGCGAGCCAATGGGTGCTCAGGCTTGCCCTGGGTACCGAGGAGTCTCGGCGCCGAATGATCGAGGGGCTCAAGCTTAGCTGGCCGCATCTTGAGGAGCTTTTCGACCAGGACGAGTTGTACGCCAGGCTCGGAACCGTCGCCGTGCCGCCGTCGTCCTTCCGAGCCGACTTTGACGCCTTCATTGCCGCGGTACTGAGCGAGGCTGAATTGGAATTGCCGCAATTGCCGCAATTGCCGCGCGCCAGCGGCGGTGGCAGGCGTGGCGAACACAGTGAGCATCTCGGCTATCTGCTGGCCGAGATGCAGGTGCTAGCCCGCGAACATCCGGGGGCGAGTTGGTGAAGACCTTAAACGAAGAGGCGCTGTGGGAGATTGCGGCGCGGATCAACGATCCCGAAATTCCGGTTCTCAGCATTGCCGAATTAGGGATTTTGCGAAGTGTTCGGGTGGACGCCGGGGAGGTGACCGTGCAGATTACTCCGACCTACTCCGGTTGCCCGGCGATGGAGGCGATTCGGGACGATCTGACCACCGAATTTGCCCAGGAGGGTCTTAGCGCCAAGGTGGAACTGGTGCTTTCGCCGGCCTGGACCACGGACTGGATGAGCGAATCCGGTAAGGCGAAGCTGGCTGAATACGGCATTGCGCCGCCCTCCGGCCGAGCCGCCATAGGCAGCCAGAGCACCCCGGTACGGCTGAGCTTGGCGGTCAAATGCCCCCTTTGCCAGTCGCTCAATACCCGTGAGCTAACCCGCTTCGGCTCTACCTCCTGCAAGGCGCTTTATAAGTGCCAGGACTGCCTGGAGCCCTTCGACTACTTCAAGGTGCATTGATGGCAGTGATTCGTAAGCCCGCAGCAAAAAACCGACGGACCTCCTTCCACGCCCTGGCGGTGAAGGAAGTGCGCAGGCTCACCGCCGATGCCATTGAGGTGGGGTTCGAAGTCCCCGCCGAGCTGGCCGGTCAGTTCGACTACCTGCCGGGACAATATGTCGCATTGCGAACTACCTTGCCCGACGCGGACGGGGAGCCCAAGGAGCTTCGGCGCAGCTACTCGATCTGCGCAGCTCCGCAATCCTTTCCGGATGGCAGCAGCGAGATCCGGGTAGCGATTAAGAAGGATTTGGGAGGTCAATTCTCTACCTGGGCCAATGCCGAGCTCACGGTGGGGGACACCCTGGAAGTGATGAGTCCGATGGGTGCCTTCACCTCTCGGCATCACAATGTGCTCACCGATCTGAATCATCCTGAGCAGTTGGCTGCTGCCCAGGCTGGCGGATCTTTCGTGGCGATAGCGGCAGGTTCCGGCATTACCCCGGTAATTGCCATCGCGCGCACCTTGCTGGAGTCCAATCCGAAGACCAGATTCGACCTGGTCTACGCCAATAAGGCTGCTATGGACGTGATGTTCCTTGAGGAACTGGCGGATTTGAAGGATAAATATCCAGCCCGTTTCGCCCTGCACCACGTGCTTTCTCGGGAACAACGGATTGCGCCGGTGTTGAGCGGGCGGATCGACGCTGAGAAGCTCAAATTGTTGCTCGGTGCCGTGTTACCGGTGGAGCAGGTTGACGAGTGGTTCCTCTGTGGCCCCTTCGAGCTGGTCCAACTCTGCCGGGACACCCTAGCCGAGCGGGGCGTTCCTGCAGAGAGGGTGCGCTTCGAGCTCTTTACTACCGGAAAACCCGATCAGCCCCAGGCACAGCATGGGCGGCCGGTAGTCGTTGACGAAGCCGATGAGAGCTTCGAGGTCACCTTCACGCTGGACGGGCTCAAGGGTTCGGTGAAGAGCCCCACGCACGCTCGGGAAACCATTCTGAACGCGGCCTTGCGGGTGCGGCCAGATGTGCCCTTCGCCTGTGCAGGCGGAGTCTGCGGCACCTGCCGAGCCAAACTGGTCAGCGGAACCGTGGAGATGGAAGAAAATTATGCCTTGGAGCCGGACGAACTGGCCAAGGGCTATGTGCTCACCTGCCAGTCCCATCCGACCTCAGAAAAGGTCACCGTCGACTACGACGTGTAATCTGCAGAACAGGACCGAGGGAAGGCGCAGTAGATGATCGAACTGAAGATCGACGGCGGCGTGGCCGAAGTGGTGTTGAACGCACCGCAGAAGCTCAATGCCTTGAACGCACAAGCTTTGAGTGATTTGAAGAGCGCGGTGGACGAGGCTGCGGCAGAGGCTAGCGCGGGCAGGGTTCAGGCGCTTTTACTGCGCGGCGAGGGCAGGGCTTTCTGCGCGGGTCGTGACCTGGCCGAGGTTGTTGTTGAAACCGACGATGCCCTGGATTTTCTGGAGGGCAAGATTGTGCCCGCGATGCGGTCGATTATGGACTTCCCGGCTCCGAGCTTTGCTGCTGCTCAGGGCGCTTCCTTGGGAGCGGGCCTGGGTCTGCTGATTGCCGCCGATGTGGTTTACGTGGCCGAGAACGCCAAAATCGGCTCGCCCTTTGCGAACCTGGGCATGGTCTTGGACTCCGGCGGGCACTGGCTGTTCACCGAACGACTGGGAACCCACCGGACCTTGGATTTGATCTATACCGCGGATCTGATCAGCGGCAGCGAGGCCGTGCGCTCCGGGCTGTTCAGCCGGGCCTTCCCCGGCGAGGAACTGCTGGAACAGACTCGGCAAATCGTGGCTCGGGTGGCTAAGGGCCCCATCAATGCTTATCAGGATGGCAAGAAACTGGTCGAGGCGATCCGTGACCAGCGGCTCGGTTTCTGGGAGGCTCTGGATCTGGAGAACAAGGTGCAGGCCGCAATTGTCAGCACCGAGAATTATCGCGAAGGGATCGAGGCCTTTCAGCGGAAGCGTCCGCCCGCCTTTAAGAACTGAGCGGGTTCAAGGTCTGGTGGCCGAGCTAGCTCAGTGGGATCTCGAAGTAGGCCTGAGCGTCGTCTCGGCGCACCTCCCCGAATCCATTGACCGTCAGTACCCGCTGCGAGGCCAGGTTGTCTAGGTCGGTGACCGCCTGAACCAGGCGAACCCCGTGCTGTTGGGCGATCTTCAGTATCCCGGCTACCGCGTTACTTGCCAGCCCCTGCCGTCGCGCGGAGGGCACAATCCCATAACCGATGGTGACCGCGGATTCGGCGTCCGGTGGCCCGAAGAACCCGATGCCGCCGACGGCCAGGCCATCGCCGTCGTGCACCGAGTAGAGGCCGAGGACTGCTTGTTCTGGCGGCAGCTCGGGGCTGGCTAGGAAGAAACGCAAGGCGTCGAGCTCGTCCGCCAGGGGGTAGTCCTCGGCCCAGCGATCCGCCGCGGTGGGCTCATTCCGAAAGATCCGCTCGGCCCGAGCCCGGGAGATAAGTTCAAGCAAGATGCGGTGACTCCTATCCGGTGACGTAGATGTTGTCTAGGGCATTTGTCCAGCCGCTCGAAATCGCCGGGACACTGCTTTTACAAACCACCCCTACGATCAGAACCGAGCTGGTCCCGGGCATGGCTCGATAGGCCATCTGCAGCCGGACCTTGATGCCGTTGCTATTGGTGTAACTCACTGTCTTGGGATAGAACTGCAATTTAGTCCCTCCCAATTTGTCCATGCTGACGCTTGCGAAGGAAGCGCTTGCCTCTTCCTTCGCGTCGGGGTATTCCTTCTTGAGGCTCTGCACTGTGTTCACAGCCCAACTGAGAGTTGCCAACTGGTCAGAACTCTTGTCGGAGGCGCCCAGATCAGTGGAGAAGAGCCGGTCTGTACTCAAAAGCAGATAGCATCCCACCGAGTTTTTGTACCTCGTGCCGTCGGTGACGTCGCCCTGATCTGGGGTCCAATCCGACGGAGTCTCGGTGCCCCACACCGGTGCCTGCTTGTAAGGCGCGGGTGCGGAGAGCAGTATGGAGCTGTCCGCGAGTGGAGCGCTGACGGGTGTCTGGGTCTTTGAACTTGGATCGGCAACCGGAGTCTTTGGCAGATTGGTGGCGATCAAAGCCGTTACCAAGACGATGATGCCAAGCAGCGGCACGCCGATGGCGAACCAGCCCCAAGTAGGGAATTTCTTTTTCGGAGGCGTGGGCTGCCAGCCGCCAAAGCCCTGTTGCTGATTACCGTACTGTTGGCTCCTGTACTGCTGATCTGGATACTGCGGCCCACCATACTGCTGACCCTGGTATGGGCCGGGATCAGGTTGTCCTGGATAAGGAGGCTGTCCGTCGTAACCGGCGCCCGGTCTTGGAATGGGCGGGGGAGTGCGGTTTGGTCTCCCGCCTCCGTAGCCTTGAGAGCCGTCAGGGTAGCCTCCAGGCGGAGGATAATTCGGAGTACTCATGATCGGCCTTTCCCCGGCGAGTGAAGCAATTTAGCAATCATATCGCCTTAATGGGGTAGAGAGAAGGTAAATCTTGAAATATTAACGCGTATCCACGTCTTCGAAGATCAAGTACGTCTGGGTGTCCACAACGCCGGGCATGGATTGAATCTGATCGAAAATCACTCGACGCAAATCCACATTGTCCCGAGCGCGAACCAGGAGCATAACGTCGAAATTTCCGCCGAGTAGGGCGATGTGCTGCACCTCGGGCAGCGCGCCGAGGAGAGCCTTTAGTTCGCGCCAATCATGCTGGCGCACCTTCATGCTCACATAGGCGCTGGAGCGCAGTCCGGCCTTGAGCGGATCGACTAATGCGGCAAACCTGGTGATCACGCCCTCCCGGGTGAGGCGGGCGATCCGGGTATAGGCGTGCGCTCGCGAAATGTGCACTCGCTCGGCGATTACCGTCACGCTCGCCCGTCCGTCTAGGCGCAATTCGGCCAGGATATTCTGGTCGATCTCATCGAGCTCGGACATTCTGTCTCCAGATTAGGGGGTAAGCTGCATCACATTTTCACTTTGTCTCCAAGACTATGTTTTTTGCATCAAAAAATCCACAAAACTAGCGTACTGGTCATACGAATAGTGTCCAAGCGGGACAATAGATGAACAGAATGTCGTGGTGAACCAAGGAGGCGGCACCGTGAGTGCAAGCTTGGAGCGGCCAGAAGCCGTGATGCTCCCATCGAATGAGCCGGTCAGGTTAATCGATGTCGATGGATCGCGAATAATGGACCAACCGGGACGCAAAGAAGGCTATTTCTTCCCGGACCATCAGGCTCTGCGGCACGGCTATGCGGAGATGGTCAAGGGTCGGCGGATCAATGATCAAGCCGGTGCGCTGGTCCGACAAGGCAGGATGGCGGTTTACCCTTCCTCGCACGGTCAGGAGGCCTGTCAGGTGGCTGCTGCAATGTGTTTGAGCGAGCAGGACTGGCTTTTCCCCACCTACCGGGACTCGGTGGCCGTGATGGCCAAAGGCGTGCCGCCCGTCGAGGTGCTGGAGCTACTGCGAGGTTCCTGGCACGGCGGTTACAACCCCTATGACTATAAGGTGGCCACCCAAGCGACCCCGCTGGCCACCCAGTTGCTGCACGCCGTCGGACTTGCCCATGCTGCCAAGCTCAAGGGCGAGGACACTGTGGTACTCGCACTCTGTGGAGATGGGGCCAGCAGTGAGGGTGACTTCCACGAGGCGCTCAACTTTGCCGCGGTTTTCCACGTTCCGGTGATCTTCTTGATTCAGAACAACGGTTTCGCCATTTCGGTGCCGCTCTCCCAGCAGACCGTCGCGCCCTCGCTGGCGCATAAGGCGATTGGTTACGGTATGCCGGGCGAGCGAGTGGATGGCAATGATCTGGCCGCTCTACTCGCGGTTTTGGGTAAGTTCATTCAGAGAGCGCGCGACGGCGGCGGGCCGGCTTTGGTTGAGGCACACACCTATCGGATGCTCGCCCATACCAACGCCGACGACGCCACGAGGTACCGCAGTGAAGAAGAGGTTGCGCAATGGGTGCCGCGGGATCCGCTCTTGCGGCTGCAACACTATCTGAGCGCACAAGGAGCGCTTTCCGAACAGGACGAAGCGCAGTTCGCCGCCGAGGCTGACGAGGTAGCCGCAGCGATGCGCGCGGGCCTCAACGCCGAGGTGGAAGTGGACCCGATGGACCTCTTCCGCTTTGTCTACGCCGAGCCCACCGCGCAGCTCCGAGAGCAATCGGAATTCCTGGCCGATGAGCTCGCCAGAGCGGCTCAGGGCCAAGCCGGACAAGCTCAGGGCCAAACAGGGGAAGGGATGTCACGATGACCGCCGTATCCGAACGATCCGGGACGCCGCTACAGACCTCCGCTCCAGTCACCTTCGCCAAAGCCCTCAATCAGGCGCTTGCCGATGCCCTGCAAGCCGATCCCCGTGTGCTGATTTTCGGTGAGGATGTGGGCACTTTGGGCGGTGTCTTCCGGATTACCGACGGACTGCAAGCCCGCTTTGGCGAGGATCGTTGTTTCGATACTCCCTTGGCCGAATCCGGGATCATGGGCGCCGCCGTCGGAATGGCTATGAACGGGATGAAGCCCGTGGTGGAAATGCAGTTTGATGCCTTTGCCTACCCGGCCTTCGAACAGGTCGTCTCCCATGTGGCCAAAATGGCTAACCGCACCAGGGGAGCTGTCCGGTTGCCGATGGTGATCCGGATTCCTTACGCGGGTGGCATCGGCGGCGTCGAACATCACTGCGACTCCTCTGAGGCTTACTACGCTCACACCCCGGGGCTGACCGTGCTGGCGCCGTCCACCGTGGCGGACGCCTACACGATGCTGCGGGACGCCATTGACTCGCCGGATCCGGTGGTTTTCCTGGAGCCTAAGAAGCTCTACTTCTCCAAGGAGCAGGTGGATCTGGCAGCCCTGCGGGACGCCCGCTCGGAGAGCAGCATCGGCAAAGCGGTAATCGCCCGTGAGGGCACCGACGCTACCCTGATCAGCTATGGTCCTTCGGTGGCTACCGCGCTCGCGGCGGCGGAGATTGCCGCCCAGGAGGGCCGGTCATTGCAGGTTGTGGATGTCCGCTCCCTGGTGCCCTTTGACGATGAAACGGTCTGTGCGGCGGTACGCTCCACCGGCCGCGCCGTGGTGATTGCGGAGGCGCCAGGCTTTGCCTCGGTGGCTTCGGAAATCGTCGCCCGGGTGCAGGAACGTTGTTTTCACTCGCTGGCTGCCCCGGTACGCCGGGTGACCGGATTCGATATTCCCTTCCCCGCGCCGAAGCTGGAGCAGTACCAATTGCCCAGCGTGGACCGGATTCTTGATGTGGTGGATGAGTTGCAGTGGGAGGACGCGTAATGGCTGATCAGGTTTTCCTGCTTCCGGATCTTGGTGAGGGCCTCACCGAGGCCGAGCTGGTGCGCTGGCTGGTCGCCGAGGGCGAGCGAATAGTTGTCGATCAACCCGTGGCCGAAGTGGAAACCGCCAAATCGGTGGTTGAGGTGCCCTCTCCCTTCGGTGGGGTGGTGGCACGATTGCACGGCGAGGCCGGGCAGTTAATGGACGTAGGGAAACCCTTCCTCAGTGTTGCCACGGAAACGGACAGCGAGCCCGACGTCGGGCAGGCCACACCTCCGATCGATCAGCATGAAGGCTATCGGGAGGAAGAACGCGCCGGTAGCGGGAATGTGCTGATCGGCTATGGCACCTCGGGTCATGGTGTGACCGGGCGGAGCCGCCCGAGAAAAAACAGCTCTCCGGCGGTTCAGACGAGCCGTGCAGGAAACCTGGCCGCCGCACCGCTGGTGAGTTCCCCTTTGGTTCGTAAGCTGGCCCGGGAGCTCGGCTTGCGGCTGAGTGAGGTATCTGGCTCCGGCCCCGGTGGCTTGATTCTGCGGAAGGATGTTGAGCGCAGCGCCACGTCCGTTGCAATCAGAGCGGCTGACGAGCCTTCATTTTCCGATGCTCAAGATAAGCGTTCTGGGCTAGCTATCCGGTCCAGAACCCCGTTGAGCGGAACTCGGCGAACCATCGCTGCGGCCATGAGCCGCAGTCGCAGCGAAATCCCGGAGGCAACGGTCTGGGTGGATGTGGACGCCACCGCCCTGGTTGAAATGCGGACGGCGCTGAAGAAGCGCGATCCGGAGGGCACACCGAGCCTGCTCGCTTTTATCGCCCGCTTCGTGCTGGCCGGGTTGGTGCGTTTCCCGGAATTGAACAGCCGGATCGTTGCCAGTGAATCCAGTGAATCCAGTGATTCCAGTGATCCCAGTGATCCCAGTGATCCCAGTGAATCAGGGAAGTCCGGGGGAGAAGACGTACTCCTGGTCGAAGGTGTCAATCTGGGCTTTGCCGCGCAGACCGAACGTGGGCTCATGGTGCCTTCGATCCGCAATGCTCATACCCTCAGCGCGCGCGAACTGGACGCAGAGATTCGCCGACTGACCGCCGTCGCCCGTGCCGGGAAAGCGAGCCCGGCAGAGCTGAGCAGCGGAACTTTCACGTTGAATAACTACGGCGTGTTCGGAGTAGATGGTTCGGCGGCCATTATTAATTACCCGGAAGCCGCCATTCTGGGAGTGGGCCGGATTATTGACAAACCCTGGGTGGTGGATGGCGAACTAGCGGTGCGCAAGCTCACCGAGCTGACCCTGGTCTTCGATCATCGGGTGTGCGACGGCGGTACGGCAGGTGGGTTCCTCCGCTTTGTGGCGGACGCGATTGAGAATCCGGCAGGCTTACTGGCCGATCTCTAAGCCGGGCTACCTCCAATTGGCGCTCCTATACGGCAGAATAGTGCTGGAAGAGCATCGAAAGGTCGTAGCTGAATGGCGTCATGGCGTGAACTGGCCCCCGGTAACTATCTCCTGGCCACCCCGGGAGCACTGCTCAACACCGGATTGATAGTGGGCTCCGAAAGAGCGCTGGTGATCGATACCGGCTGCGGTCCGCGCCAAGGCGCCCAGATCCTGCAAGCGGTTCGTGAGGTCACCCCACTGCCACTCGTGGTGGTCAACACTCATGCGCACTACGATCACTTCTTTGGTAATGCGGTATTCGCAGCCGATGGTGCCACCGAGTTCTGGGCTCACCAGAATGCGGCGAAAACCATGGCCGAGAAGGGCGAAGCTCAGCGTCGCCAGCTCAATGCCGATTTCGAACCCGAAATGGCCTCGGCCGAAGGCGAGAACACCGAGCTTGTGCTACCGAATGCCTTGGTCAAGGATCAGCCGGTGCTGGTCGATTTGGGCGGGCTCTCGGTGACGCTGTTCTACCTGGGTCGCGGTCATACCGACGGTGACCTTCTGGTGGGCAGCCCCTCGGTGGTCTTTGCCGGTGATCTGGTGGAGGAAGGTGCTCATCCCTCCTTCGAGGACTCCTATCCAATGGATTGGGCGGATACCTTGCGCCAGCTTTCGGCGCTGCGCCAACGGTATGAATTCCTCGCTCCCGGGCATGGGCGGCCGGTGAACGATGAGTTCGTCAAGACCATGGCGACCACGATGTCCACCGCCGTCCGGATGGCGCAGGAAGCCATGCGGGAGACCCCGAACGATGCGACCAAGTCGATTCCGATTCTGCCCTATGGGCCGGAGCAGTCGCGTTGGTTCATTGCCAGGCTCAAGCAGGTCAGCTAGGCGCGTCCGCCTAGGCATGAACGCCTAGGCATGTCCGCCTAGGCCCGCATGAACCGTGGCATCCCTCGGACCAGCAGCACCGAAGCCAGCATTGCGGCTAGTCCCCAAAGCACGTTGCTCAGGTCGAGTCCCACCCGCATGACCGCGAAGGGGCCCGCAGCCGCCAGCGCGGTGGCCAAAACAACCACAGCCAGGCGGGGGCGTTCGACGCCGGCAGGCAGCGCTGTGCTGGCCAGCTCCAGTTTGACCAGGGGTTGGGTTACCAGCAGCACCACGCCGAAGGCCAGCAGGTAGTACAGCGGGCGGCTGAGCCACCAGTCGGCGCTTCCCGGCTCCGGGAACGGCAGTCCGAGCAGCAGCGCTACTCCGAAGACCGCGATAATCAGCGGTAGGTGCCAGAGGTAGATGGTCATTGAGCGGCTGCCCACCACGTACATCAGCTTCTGAACCACGCTCTGCCGGGTCAACCACTGCAAGGCCGGGTAGCAGGCTTTGATCAGGCAGATCTGCGCAAGGCCAACCAGGACCAGCGGAAGCATCGGCGGGTTGAGTGCGGTCAACATGTCTACCGGGTAAGTTCCGCTGTGCGTCAGCGGGATCATCACCAGGTAACAGAGCACTGCTATCCCGATAAGCTGCCAGCGGTTCAGCTTATCGAAGGCTCCGTCGGCGTAGAAGAAACCAATCTGCTGTACCAGCACCCAGACGAAGAACAGGTTCGCCAAGCCGATGATGTCTTGGTGGGTTCCGATCCGTAGGGCGTCAACGGCCATCGCGCCGAGCAGTAGTGCACCGATGGTCAGTTTCGGGGCGCGCTCGTGCAGTTTTGCCATCAGCGGCACCATCAATTGGCAGAGCAGGTAGGCGGCTAGAAACCACAGCTGGACTCCGGCTCCTGCCGCGACCACCTTGAGTAGATCTTTCGGCGCCCCGACAAAATGAGCGATCCAGAGTGCCGCCGCGAGGAAGGCATAGAGCGCCACTGTGGGTCGAGCCAGTCGGAGTAATCTGCCCCGTAGGTAGTGGCCAGCGTCTCCGCCCCTGCGTTGCAGGCTGCGCCAGGAGGTGAGCGAGGCGAAGCCGCCGACGATGAAGAACAGCGGCATCACCTGCCCGATCCAGGTGCCCTGAGCAAACCAGCCAATCGAGGTGAGTGGGTTGATGACCTGCACGCCGTTGCTATCCAGACGGATGCCGATCATCAACAGGTGGACGGCCACCACGGCAAACATGCAAGCAACCCGGACCAGATCTACGACCAGATCGCGGCCGGCCGGAATGGCTTCGAGTCGAGCTTTGCGGCCGGTCGCCACGCTGCGACGTCGAACTCTTTCGGTGGTGATCATGAGGACTCCTCGGCTAGTAAATCAAGAGATTAGATTTAATATAAAACACTCAAATGTAGAAAACTAGTTGATGACCGTCTGGAAACATAACGATTCGATGACAAGCCCGTGACGGTTGCCTAGGGCACGCAAGGTAGGGTGGAAAGAGTGAGTCAGGACGGCGCAGAGTTTAGTTTCAAGAAGATCGCCATACCCGCTTTTGGGCCTTCGATCCTCTTTGGATTAGGGGAAGGGGCCATCCTCCCCGTCATTGCTCTGAGTGCCCGAGGCCTCGGAGCCTCGGTAGCGATCGCTGCACTCGTGGTTACCTTAATCGGTATTGGTTCCCTGCTGAGCAATATCCCGGCGTCGATTCTGACCGATAAATATGGTGAGCGCTGGTCCATTGTTGGAGCAGCCGGGCTCAGCATGGTAGCCATGATCCTGTGCGCCGTGGCTCCGAATCTCTGGGTCTACGGCCTAGGTGTGCTGCTGATCGGAGCCGCCTCCGCCGTCTTCAATCTTGCTCGGCAGAAATACCTTACCGAGGCGGTTCCGATCCAGTACCGGGCCCGGGCACTGTCCACTCTGGGCGGGGTGATGCGCATCGGAGTGTTCATCGGTCCCTTTATCGGAGCCTTGGCCATCAATTTCTTCCAGTTGGCGGGCGCCTACTGGGTGGGCGTGGTCGCTGTGGTGATCGCCGGATTGGTGGCGCTGAGCATGCCGGACCTGGTGCATGAAGGGGGAGCACAGTCGGCCACTGGGGCACCCACAGTGCGAAGTATTCTGGTGGATCGCCGCCGGATATTCCTGACCATTGGTATCGGCGTGCTGCTGGTTGGCGCGGTCCGGGCTTCTCGACAGGCGGTGCTCCCGCTCTGGGCGGAAGGATTGGGCCTTGATGCCAGTACGACTTCCTTGATCTATGGCCTCTCCGGGGCGGTGGACATGTTGGTTTTCTATCCGGCTGGAAAGGTGATGGACCGGCGAGGTCGAGCCTGGGTGGCGGTACCCTCGATGCTGCTGATGGGTATTTCGCTGCTGCTTATGCCGCTGACCACCGGGGCGCTTGGTTTACTCCTGGTAGCCCTTTTGATCGGTTTCGGAAATGGTATTGGTTCCGGCGTGGTGATGACCCTAGGCGCTGACTACTCGCCAGCCAGAGGGCGGGCTCAATTCCTAGGGATCTGGCGCTTCTTGGCCGACCTTGGTTCCTTTTCCGGACCCGCGCTGCTCTCTGGCCTCACCGCCGTGATTTCGCTGGCTTTCGGGGTCGCCGCCACAGGATTGATCGGCTTGGCCGCGGGTGCCGTGCTTTGGTACTGGATTCCGCGTTCCCCCAAAACGCCTAGCTGAGCTTTGCCCGGCGCGCTTCGAAGCCGAAAAGTAGCACACCAGCCACGGTGAGTAAGTATCCGGAAATCACGATGAGCGCAATCCCGGAAAAGAAATAGTCGCTAGTGCTCTGCGCGCCGGAGGCGCTCAGCTTGCCCAACACCACGGTGGCGAAGATCCCTGCGGCCACGCCCAGGAGCGCCGCGAGTAGCGGCCAAAGGCGGCTCGAAGCCCAATGGCTTCCATAGCCCTGCCAAACATTCCAGGCGCGACCCTGCCGCATAATTGCCCAGCCCGCGAGCGAGCTCCAGAGCGCCACTACCAGGTAGGCAGCTAGCACATCGGCCGGTCGGTGCCATTGATTGATAAACGTGGAAATGCCGGAAATAATCGCGAAGCTGCCACCGGCAAAGGCCGCGAATGGACGCCAGCGAGGGCTGCAGACCAAGAAGACCGCCGCCGCGGCGCTCGCCGCCAGTGTGCTGTGCCCGGACGGCAACGAATTGAAATTCAGGGTGGCCACCCCTTGATCCGGACGTTCCGGCAGCGCGATCTTGAACAGTTGGGTGGTGGCGTTAGCGGCGGCCATCGCCAGTATCGCGATTCCGGCGGCCCGCCAGCGCCGACGCCAGAGGGAGACGAAAAGCACCGTGACCACGCCGATTGCCACCGAGATGATGGGCAGCAAATCCAGGAAGTAGGAAACCTGCACGCCAACTGCGGCGTGGGGGGCGGTTGCTTCGACAAGTGCCGATTCGTCAATGTATTGACCTGTGGTGGTTTGCACGAAGAAAAGATAGGTTCCAATTAGCCCTAGCCCGGACAGGGCCGCCGCCAAGAAAAAGAGTCCTGGATGGCTGCGTTGTTCCTGACCGGCTTTCAAACTCACCTTTCCAGGGTACTTCCTCTGCCTAAGGACTTCCTGATCGGCGGAAAAACGGTGGCGCGGGTAGGCTCGGTGTCGTGCAAGAGATACCAGGCCTTGAGGAGATCCTCGCCTCGGCAGAAGTAGTCGCGTTGCCGATGCGGGTCCGGTTCCGCGGCATCACCGTCCGGGAGACCCTCTTACTGCGCGGCCCGGTGGGCTGGGCGGAGTTCGGTCCCTTTCCGGAATACGACGACGTCGAGGCGGCGCGCTGGTTGCGAGCCGCCCTGGAAGCTGGCTGGCAGGGGTTCCCCGCCCCGATTCGGACCGAGATTCCGGTGAATGCGACTATGCCGGCAGTGCCCGCCTCGCGGGTGCCCGAGGTGTTGGCCGCCTTCGGTGAGGTTTCCGCGGTGAAAATCAAGGTGGCGGAACCCGGGCAGAGCCTGGCCGATGACCTGGCGCGGGTCGCTGCGGTCCGGCGGGCCGCCCCTCAGGCAGCACTGCGAATCGATGCCAATGCCGCTTGGAACCATCAAGAAGCCCTCGTTGCGTTCCGGAAACTGGCCGAATTTGGGCTGGAGTATGCTGAGCAGCCGGTAGCCGGAATCGACGGGCTGGCCCGGCTGCGGGAGGCTCTAGCCGCCGAGCGGATTCCGCTCCGGATCGCCGCCGATGAGAGCGTCCGGAAGGAGAGCGATCCGCTCGCCGTGGCCCGAGCCGGGGCTGCAGACCTGATTGTGGTCAAGGTTGCGCCGCTGGGCGGAGTGCGTGCGGTGCTGGACCTGGTTGCCCAGGCCGGGCTACCCGCCGTCGTTAGCTCTGCCCTGGATACTTCGGTGGGGATTCGTGCGGGGCTGGCTCTAGCCGGAGCGCTTCCCGAGCTTCCCTTCGCCTGCGGGCTGGGCACGGTTTCGCTGCTGACAGAGGATATCTGTGTGGACCCTCTGGTGGCGCGGGGAGGCAGCATCGCACTGCGCGAAGCAGTTCCGGACCCTGAGCTGCTCAGGAGGTACCAAGCATCCCCTGAACGCCGCGAGTGGTGGCTCAACCGACTCCGCCGCGTACACGCCCTCGCGCGAGTGCACACTTCGCGCCCATAATCGACCCGCAACATGGGCGTTAAGTGTGCACTCGCGCGTTGAGGAGTGGAGCTTAGACTGAGGGGGTGAGCTTGCTGGGATCTTCATGGTCATCAATGGACGTGGCGCGGCGAGTGATCAGTACCCTGCGCGCCGGGGGAGTGCGGCAAGTGGTGTTGGCCCCGGGCTCGCGCAGTGCGCCCTTGGCCTATGCGCTGGCCGAAGCAGAGTTGGAAATCTTGGTCCGGATCGATGAACGGGCCGCTGGTTTCACGGCACTCGGCCTAGCGCTCAGCTCCGGTCTGCCGACGGCGGTACTCACCACCTCGGGGACGGCGGTGGGCAATCTGCTTCCGGCGGTGATGGAGGCCAACCATGCCGGGGTGCCTCTACTGGTGCTCTCCGCGGATCGACCCGAGGAATTACGTGGCACCGGGGCGAACCAGACCACCGATCAGGTCGACCTTTTCGGCCCACACGTTCGTTTTGCTGCGGACATTCCCGCGGATACCGACCCGCAGACTGCGGTGCAGACCGGCCTCGACGCGGCCCGCGGGCTCCTCGACGGGGTTCCTCGGGGCCCGGTGCAATTGAACCTGGCTTTCCGCGAGCCGCTCACTCCGCAGCTGGATGGCAGCGAATATCAGCCGAATACGCTGAGCGCCGGTGTCCCCGAGTTTGTCGGTACTCCGGAGTTTGCCGAACCGCAGGCACCGGTCTTTTATCCGGGGGCAACAGATTTTCTCAGCAGAACCGTGGTTCTGGCAGGTCACGACGCCGGCGTGGAGGCGGAGCGCTTTGCCCGCTTACATCGACTACCGTTGCTGGCCGAGCCCTCTTCCAATGCCCGTTTCGGGCCGAACGCCATCGGTCCCTACCGGCTGCTGCTGGAACATTTTGCGGGGCAGATCGAGCGGGTAGTGGTGTTTGGCCGGCCCACCCTTTCCCGGCCGGTCAGCGCCCTGATGAGTCGGGTCGAGCTGCCCCGAGCGCTCTTTTTGCCTCGCCCGGTGGCCTGGTTTGAGGCAGATCGGCGCACCGAAACCCTGATCCGGGACGGGCCAGAGCTTAGCAAATTTGCGGGCCGTGGACCGGTGGGCTGGCTGGAGTCCTGGCAGCGAGCCGCTGAGCTGGCCGAGACTGCGCTGGAAAGCGCGCTTGGCACGGAACTGAGTGGGCTGCGCCTGGCGAGAGAACTTTGGCGGCTTTCCGAGGTTCAACTGATGATCGGCTCCTCGAACCCGATCCGGGATGTCGATCTGGCCGCCCGCCCACGGCCGACCTCAGCGCGGATCTTTGCCAATCGCGGTCTGGCCGGAATCGATGGCACAGTCTCAACGGCGCAGGGGATCGCCCTGGCTTCTGGCAGGCCAACCCGGCTCTTGTTAGGGGACCTGACCCTGCTCCACGATGCGGGAGGCTTGCTCTTGCCTCGCGGTGAACGGGTCTCGGACCTGCAGATCGTGGTGCTCAACGATGCCGGAGGCGGAATTTTCGGCCTCTTGGAGCACGGAACTCTGGCTGCACAGCCCGCCTATGCCGCCGCCGTCGAACGCTTCTTCGGAACTGCCCAAGACGTTGAGCTGAGCCAGCTCGCCGCAGCGTATGGGCTGGCATACCAGAGAATTGGTACGACGGCGGAACTCACGGACGCGCTACAGGCCCCGGTCCGCGGCCGCTCGGTGCTGGAAATCCGTACCGAACGATCCGCTTTGCGGGGCCTGCATGATCGGGTAAAAACCGCGATTGCCGAGGCTGTTAGAGAACTCTGCTGAGGAACTCCTTGGTCCGGTGATGCTGAGGATTGGCAATCAACTCGCGAGGATCACCGGATTCCACCACCACTCCGCCGTCCATGAAGCTCAGGGTGTCACCCACCTCTCGGGCAAAGCCGATTTCATGGGTCACCACCATCATGGTCATACCGGATTTAGCCAGATCCTTCATCACCTGGAGCACATCACCGACCAGTTCCGGGTCGAGCGCCGAAGTCGGCTCGTCGAAGAGCATCAATTCGGGTTCCATGGCCAGGGCACGGGCAATAGCCACCCGTTGCTGCTGACCGCCGGAGAGCTGTGCTGGATAGTGGCCTGAGCGGTCCGCCAATCCCACTTGCTCCAACAGTTCCAGGGCCTTGGCTCGAGCCTTAGCCTTGGGCGTTCCCTTTACCTGAATCGGGGCTTCCATCACGTTCTGCAAGGCAGTTTTGTGCGGGAACAGGTTGAACCGCTGGAAGACCATACCGATTTCACGGCGTTGCCCGGCGATCTCCGCAGGATTCAGGTCATGGAGTTGGCCGTTGACTTCCCGGTAACCGATCAGCTCGTCCTTGACGTAGACCCGGCCTGCGCTGATCGATTCCATCTTGTTCACACAGCGCAGCAGCGTCGATTTACCCGAGCCGGAGGGCCCGATGATGACCGAAACTTCACCCTGCTCGATGGTCATATCAATACCCCGCAGCACATGGTGCTGGCCGAAGGTCTTATGAACTCCTTCAATGCGTACCAGGCTCATGCTTGCTTCCCCTCTTCGCCGTCGGGGAGGTCCCCGGTGGTGTCAGCGTTTGCGTGCGCAGCCGCCGTCGCCTTGGTGGCCATTACGGGTGCGGGTACTAGGTTATCTACGCCCTTGCCGAAGTATCGCTCAATGTAGAACTGGCCCACCATCAGGACGCTGGTGATGATCAGGTACCACAGCGCCGCCACCACGAGCAGCGGGATCGGGAAGTAGATCCGATTCGCAATGGCGTTCGTGACGAAGGTTAGATCGTAGGTGAACGGCACAGCGAGCACGAGCGAGGTGGTCTTGAGCATGCCGATAGTTTCATTGCCGGTCGGCGGCACGATCACCCGCATGGCCTGCGGCAAGATGATTCGCAGCATGATCTTGCTCTTGCGCATACCCAGCGCTTCGGCTGCTTCCATCTGCCCGTTGTCCACCGACTTCAGCCCGGCCCGGAAGATTTCCGCAAGATAAGCGGATTCGTTCAGGCCCAGACCAATCACGGCCGGCCAGAAGCCGTGGGAGAAGTCCTCGTAGTTGAAGCTGAACAGCTCCGGTCCGAAAGGTACCCCCATGGCGATCTTCGGGTACAGCACACCGATTGAGCCCCAGAAAAGCAACTGGGTGTAAACCGGGGTGCCCCGGAAGAACCAGACCCAGGCCCAGCTCACCCAACGGAAAATCCAGTTATCGGATTGCCGCATGATCGCCAAAAGGAGCGCGAGAACAATAGCCAACACCATGGCGAGCACGGTGAGCAGCAAAGTCCAGCCGACTCCCTGAACCACCAAGACATCCAGGAAATAGGTGGTTACCAGATCCCAGTGGAAGTTCTGATTAGTGGCTGCGCTATAGATAGCGGCGACCGCCAATAAGACGATGACAACGACAGCCACCCAGCGGCCCGGGTGGGGAACGCCGCGGGCTCGGATCCACTCCGGCTGTGACTCCTCGGTAGGAGCTACAGCCGGACTAGGGGCGGGGGTACTCAACTTGCTGCCGCGGGATTGACCACGGCCTTGTCAATGGCACCCGCGCTATTGCTCCAGGCGTCCAAGATCTTCTTGTAAGTGCCATCAGCCATCAGCTTATTAACCACCTTGGCGACCAGATCGGCCAAGGCTGTGTCCGTCTTGGCCACCGCAATGCCCTGCTGTGCGGCATCGGTTTCCGAGCCGAGCAATTCCAGCTTGTCACCGGTCTGCGAAATGGCGTAGCGAGTCACCGGCGAATCAGCGCTCATGGCGTCGATTGCACCGCCGGTCAAACGAGTGGTGACCTCGGCCTGTTTGGCCAGGCTGACGATATTTATAGCGGCTTTACCCGCATCGGTGCACTTCTTGGAGCGAGCGGTGACGTCCTCTTCCTCGACCGTGCCGGTCTGGACACCAATGTTCTTACCGCAGACATCATCCAGGCTGAAGTTCTTTGGATTGCCCTTCTGCACTGCCCACTGCACACCGGCGTTGAAGTAGCTGACCATGTTTACGGCTTTGAGGCGCTCACTATTGATCGTGAAGGAGGAGATGCCGAGATCGTACTTGCTGCCAAGAGCGGGCAGGATGCCGTTGAAGTCTGCGGTTTGCACCTCGACCTTCAAGCCCAGCGTTGCGGCGATGGCCTTGCTCAGGTCAACGTCGTAACCCAACGGGGTGCGGCCGTCGTTTCCACCGAGGAACTCGGCCGGTGCATAGGAGGTGTCCGCGCCGATGAGTAAGGTGCCGCGGGTCTTGATGGTGTCAGAAACTTGAGCCGCAAGCGTGTCGTCTTTGGCAACGGTTGTCGGATCGAAGCTGGCAGCACCACTTGAGCTAGAAGAGGGTTGCTGCTGAGATGCATTGGTACAGCCGGTCAGCGCTACGGCGCCAACCGCGAGGATGGCGAGCGATTTCGCGAGCGCCTTAGATGTGATTTTCATTAAGTTACCTTTGTTCAACTGAAGGTGCGTCGTGCGAGCCCCGACTCCGCACACTGGGTGCAGGCCAGAACTATACCTTAGTAACGCAGGTCACACTTTGTAAACATTTGTAGCCTTCAAGTCAACATATTTCTTGAGTTGCTATGCTTCCGCCCCGAGCGCTTGCAACATCGGCCGGAACTTCGCCCAGGTCTCCGCGAGTTCGGCCTGAGGATCGGAAGCTTGGACGATCCCACAGCCAGCGTAGAGGCGCGCGGTATGAGAATCCTCCAGCACGGCACCGCGTAGCCCGATGCCCCATTCACCGTTCCCGGCGGCGTCCAACCAGCCGACCGGCCCGGCATAGGGGCCGCGGTCCAGGTGTTCCAATTCGCGGATCAACGCCCCGGCTTCGGCTCGCGGTGTTCCGCAGACCGCAGCGGTGGGGTGCAGTGCTTCCAGTAGCGCCAGGGTGCCGGGGAGATGCTCCCCGTTACGGGCCAATTCTGCGCTCACGTCTGAGGCCAGATGCCAGACATTGGGCAGCTCCAGCACAAACGGTTTGATCGGCACCGACAGGTCGGTGGCGAAAGGTGCCAGCTCCCGGACCAGGGATTTGACCGCGAACTCATGCTCTTGGCGTTGTTTTTCCGAGTCCATCAGCATCCGATCGGCGTAACCGGGATCTTCAGGGGCTCCGGCTCGATCCACGGTTCCTGCTAGGACCCTGGCACGGGCAACTCCGGCCTCGATGTCTATGAGCATCTCCGGGGTGGCCCCGATGAAGTTTCCGACACCGTAGCTCCAGCACTCCCGATAGCGTTCGATCAGGGCGCGGAGCACCGCCGATCGACTGATTGGCTGCGAGCTGCGCGCCACGATATCGCGTGCCAGTACCAACTTCTCCAAGGAGCGATCGCTAATGGCTGCCACTCCGGCTGCCACCACGGACATCCACTCGGCTTCGCTGAGCGCCCCGGTGCTGAGGCTGAAATCCGGGTCCGGGACCGTTGGTGCCGGCGCACTCAAGTAGCTGGCCAACTCGGCTCGGGCAGTTTCCGCGGAGACGTCGTCGTCTACGCTGTTTATGGTCAGCCAGCTGGTGCCATCCCGAACCCCGAGCAGCAGCCTGGGCACGAACAGCTGGGAGTCCTGCTTGGAGAATTTGGAGAAGGTGAAACTGCCGAAAGCCACTAGGCCGCTGCCGTGCACTCGGAGCTGGTCCTCAATCCGGGCTTGGGTTACTTGCTCGCCCCACCACTGCTGCGCTTCGGCGAACCGCTCCGGTCCATTGCCGGTGAATTCGGCGATTCGGCCGAAGCCGATCAGCCCTTCGTTCCGACGAACCCAGCAGTGAGAATCCTCACGAAGCGCCTCGGTCAGGGAGGGGGCATCCGCTAAGGGGGCGGTCAAACTGCGCAGCACGAATCCAAGCGTACTCGCCGTCGGGGCTGCTTTCGGACGGTCGGCAGGCTGGGTGGTCACGGTCGAAGCGAGAATTTGCGAGAATAGAGGGGTGAACCGTGCATCTCTGGAGAAACGCCCGGACGAAGTCGCCGCTATGTTCGACGACGTCGCCCCCAAATACGATCTGACCAACGACCTGTTGTCGATGGGGCAAACCCGTCGCTGGCGAAAGATCGTGGTGGAAGCCGTCGGGGCGGTGCCGGGTCAGCGGGTGCTAGATGTCGCGGCCGGAACCGGAACCTCCAGCGAGCCCTACGCCGACGCCGGAATCGACGTGGTGGCCCTCGATTTCTCGCTCGGCATGCTCAAGGTAGGCAAGCGCCGCCGTCCGGATATTAACTTCGTGGCCGGTGACGCCACCGCGCTACCCTTTGCTGATAATAGCTTCGATGCCACCACCATCTCCTTCGGTCTGCGCAATGTGAACGAGCCGAAAAAAGCGATCGCGGAGATGCTACGGGTGACTAAGCCGGGCGGCAAGCTGGTGATTGCCGAATTCTCGCATCCCACCTTCGGACCATTCCGAACGGTCTATACCGAATACTTGATGCGGGCTTTGCCCGCTATCGCCAAGCGGTCCTCCTCAAACCCCACCGCTTATGACTACTTGGCCGAGTCCATCCGAGAGTGGCCCGATCAGGACCATTTGGCTCAGTGGATCGCCGAGGCGGGCTGGACCAAGGTCAACTATCGCAACCTCAACGGCGGACTGGTTGCTCTGCACCGGGCGTATAAAGCTTAGTTAGAGCTTAATTATGAAGATCGTCATCGTTGGTGCGGGGCCAGCAGGTTCAACCGCTGCCTATTACCTGGCCTCGGCAGGGTTCGAGGTCACTGTCCTGGAGAAAACCCACTTCCCGCGGGAGAAAGTCTGCGGGGATGGGCTGACCCCGCGTGCCGTGCGGGAGATCCAGTTGCTCGGCCTGCCACACGATTCGGAGGGTTGGCGACGTAATCGCGGTCTGCGCCTGATTGCCCAGGGCCGTCAGGTTGAGGTGGCCTGGCCGGAGTTGAGCGATTTTCCGGATTATGGATTGATCCGCACCCGCTTCGGTTTCGACGAGGAACTAGCAAACCACGCTCGCCGAGCCGGTGCCTGGATCCTGGAGGGGCACAACGTCAGCTCGGTACGGACCGACGACGACGGCCGGGTGGTTGGTGTGACCGCTGCGGTTTTGGATGAGGTAGGCAAGAAAACCGGGCAGGTCTTGGATATCCCGGCCGACGTGGTGCTGGCCGCCGATGGGAACTCGAGCCGCACTGCGCTTTCGCTGGGACTAGCCAAAAGGGATGACCGGCCCTTGGGGGTAGCGGTGCGTACCTATTTCACCTCCCCTCGGCATGAAGAGGATTGGATGGAGGGCTGGTTGGAGCTGGCCGGTCCTTCCGGGCCACTTCCTGGTTACGGTTGGGTTTTCGGAGTGGGCGATGGCACCTGCAATGTGGGCTTGGGCATCCTGAACTCCTCACGAGAGTTCGGCAAACTGGATTATCGCCGAGTGCTGAGAGATTGGACCGCCGCGATGCCCGCCGAATGGGGGTTCTCACAGGAGAACCAAGTTGGCGAGATTCGTGGCGCTGCGCTGCCGATGGGTTTCAACCGAACCCCTCATTACAGTCCTGGGCTACTGCTGCTCGGCGATGCCGGGGGAATGGTGAGCCCCTTCAACGGCGAGGGCATTTCCTATGCGATGGAATCCGGTCGTTATGCTGCGGAATTTTTAGAAAGGGCTGCGCTGACGAATTCGCGGCTCGCGTCCGATTATGCGCTGCATGGCTATGCGGACCATATTCGAACCCTTTGGGGTAGGCATTTCACCCTGGGCCGGGTGTTCGCCGGGTTGATTGGCAAGCCCTCGATTATGCAGTTGGCGCTGCGTACTGGGATGCCGGTGCCTCCGCTCATGCACTTCGTTGTCCGGCTGATGGCGAACCTTACTGATGCGCCCGGAACACCGGGCCGGGACCTCAGCGATAGAGCGGCACATCTGCTCGAACAGCTCGTTCCTGAGACCAGCAATACGCAGGTTAGGCTTAAGTCGTGAGCAATCCTGTAATTCCGGGCGATTCGGGCAGTCCCGCCTGGACCCACGCCGGCCATGGCGTCCATGATTCCGTCGAGCTCGATCCGCCGACGAGTGCCCTTGCCCTGGGCATTAAGCTGCCGGCGGCCTTTGCCGAAATTGCCGAGGACCCAGACCTTGGGCCGGCTATTTACACTTCACTTGCCAAAGTGGAGAAGCAGCTTCGGGAGGCGATTGCCAATTCCGATCCTTTGGCCGATGCAACCTCGAGGCACCTGATTGAGGCCGGCGGCAAACGGATCCGTCCGCTGCTGGTATTGCTGGCTTCGCACCTGGGCGATCCGGGCCGGGCCGAGGTGATCAGGGCCGCCGTCGTCGTCGAACTGACCCATTTGGCGACGCTGTACCACGATGACGTAATGGACTCCGCTCCCTTCCGTCGTGGTGCGCCCACCGCCCACGAGGTGTGGGGCAACTCGGTAGCCATCCTGACCGGGGACCTGATTTTCGCCCGAGCATCCATCCTGGTCTCGGAACTGGGGCCCAAGGCGCTGGGCATTCAAGCTCGAACCTTTGAGCGGCTGTGCCTAGGGCAATTGCATGAGACGGTAGGCCCACGCGAGGACGAAGATCCGGTGGATCACTACCTCTCGGTGGTTTCCGATAAGACCGGCTCCCTAGTGGCGGCCTCGGGCCAGCTGGGTGCGATCTTCGCCAATGTGTCGGAAGAATTCCAGAACGTTTTGGTCGAGTACGGCGAAAAGGTCGGGGTGGCCTTCCAGCTAGCCGACGACGTGATTGATGTGACCGGGGCAAAGCAGGTCTCCGGCAAGTCACCCGGCACTGATCTCCGTGAGGGAGTATCGACGTTACCGGTGTTGCTGCTGCGCAAGGCGGCGGTCACGGATCCTTCTGCCGCCGAGGTGTTGGCGCTGGTTGAGGGGGATCTATCCTCTGACGAGGCTTTGGCTGTTGCCGTCAAGGCTTTGCGTGAGCATTCGGTCACGCAGGATTCCTGGGTAGTGGCTCGGCAGTGGGCGGATGATGCGATTGCCGCATTGGCTCCGCTTCCGGAAGGTGTGGTCAAGTCCGCTCTGACCAGCTTCGCGCACGCCGTGGCGCACCGCGAGGTCTAACGGTCTTTCCTCTGGAACGGGAACGCAGGGAGACCGGATCAGTCTTCCTCGTCGCTGAAAACCCAGTCAAAGTAGTCGAGCACGAATTCGCTGAAAGTGCCTTCTTCGCAAACCCAATTGCCCTTGGCGTTGCTGCGTCGCCAGACCAGAGGGTCCGGAACATCAACTTGTTCGGCACGGATACCCCAGGTGTAGAGCTCTTCTTCGTCCTCAAGGAAGAGCAGATAACCGTCCTCGATCTCCAGCTCATCTGGATCCCAGAAGTAGTAATAGGCTTCCATCAGCTCGGAATTACCCAGCGCCAAATAGAATTCCCGCAGCGCTTGTGGCACTTCTGTCGCCAGCTCATGGCTGAGCTCGGCCTCGGGGAACCCGTCTTCCTGCTGCCATTGCTCGGAGAGATGGGAAGGAATCAGGTCGCGGAACTTCTGTAGAAAGATTTCGCTCACCTGAACATCCTAGGATGTTTTTATGACCCCTGAAATGTATCCCAGCTCACACCCGGTCCTCGACGACGTCAAAAAGCTGCTTAACCTTCCGGTTTCGCTGGCGGTGGATGTGGCAGATGATGGGACGCTGCTGACGAATACCAATATCGGCGGCACCAGTCAGCTCTGGGAGGTTCGCCCCGACGGGGCGCGGGTTCAGCTCACCGATTTCAGTTCCACCGCCACCGGGCGGTACCTGCCGGGAAGCCGAAAACTGTTGATCTCCTCGGACACCGATGGCAACGAACGTCATCAGCTTTACTTGCTGGATCCGGAGTCTGCCGTGTTGCCGGTGAGCAGTCTTCCGGCATTGATCGATGATCCCGAACACATCTATCAGTTGATGGCACTCGATGCGGAGAGCCTGGTGTATTCAACAAATCGGCGCAACGAGGTCGATTTTGACCTGATCAGGCGTAGGCACTTCGACGGCGAGGAAGAGATTCTCTGGGCGGGTGGCGGAAACTTCGCTCAGGTTTCGGCCTCTCCAGACGGCCGTTACCTGGTTTCCAATGCGATGAGCCTGCAACCGGCCTCCAACACTCTCCGATTGCTCGACGTGGTGGCCAAACAGTGGCAGGTCATCACAGCCGAAGACATTCCGGGGCAGTACGGGGAAGTGAGCTGGCTGGCGGATTCCTCCGGATTCTTCAGCAGCCAGGATGCCGATACCGATTTCCGCTCGGTGAGTTTCTACCGGATCGCCGATAGCCGCTGGCATTCCTTCCTAGCCGAGCCGGAGGTCAATGTGACAATCAGGCTCAATGAAGCTGGCAATCGCGCCTTGATCCAGCGGCTCAAGGACGGTCAGAGCACGCTGAGCCTGAGCGACCTCCACACCGGGGATAATCTGCCTGAACTGGGACCTGAGGTACCGGTCAGCCTTCCCGAAGCGGGTTATGCGGTCGCTGAAATCAGTGCGAACGGGCAGCAACTGGCGGTGACGTTCTCCTCACCAACTTTTCCCGATGAAGTTTTTAGCGCGGCCTTAGCCGAGCATCTCGGCGAAGGACCGATTTCCTTGACTCAAAGGACCTTCGCCGAGGGCCGAGAGATTGCTAAGAAGCTGCCTAGTACCGAGCTGGTGCGGATTCCCACCCGGGACGGAGAGCAGATCCCTGCTTTTGTCACCCGTGGGGATGCCAGCGCGGTGCTAAATATCCACGGCGGGCCGGAGGCTGCCAGCCTCTACCAGTGGTCGCCGCGGAATGCTGCCTTGATGTTGTCCGGTCACACCGTAGTGGTACCCAATGTCCGCGGCTCGAGTGGCTATGGACGCCGTTGGATGTCAATGGATGATGTGGAGCTTCGGCTGGACTCGGTGGAAGATCTGGTGGACATCCACCGTTGGCTGGTGGGAAGTGGTATCAACGCCGGGCGGGTGGCCCTCTACGGCGGCAGCTATGGCGGTTATATGGTGCTGGCCGGAATGACCTTCCATCCCGAATATTGGGCCGCCGGAGTGGATATCGTCGGGATGAGTTCACTGGTGACCTTTATGGAGAACACCTCGCCCTACCGCCGGGCTTATCGGGAACGTGAATATGGTTCCGTGGAACAGCATCGGCAGGTTTTGCAGGATGCCTCTCCGTTGCCCAGAATCCAGAAGCTGGCCAAGCCGCTCATGGTCATTCACGGTGCCAACGATCCGCGGGTGCCGCTCAGTGAGGCCGAGCAGGTGGCAGCGGCCGTCCGGGCAAACGGCAGCGAATGCGAAATGTTGGTCTATTCCGATGAAGGCCACGGGCTGAGCCGCCGGAAAAATCAACTGGATGCCTACCCACGCGCGGTAGAGTTCCTTCGCCGCACCTTAGATGCCGTTCTCTCCTAGGCCTTCCGTCGCCAGACTGCCAGGGGAGCATGCCAGCGGAAACGCCAGGCTAATAGCCGGAAAGCGAAGACTACGACGGCGATGGCTAGACCGGTGCTGAGGTTCAGGATGCCGGTGAGATAGCACACCGCCGCGAGAGCCGAACCCAAGAAAGCTGGCATGGCATAGATATCGTGCCGGTTGAACAGCTGTGGCACCTCGTTGGCCACCACGTCACGGAGCAGTCCGCCGCCTACCGCCGTGGTCACTCCGAGCAGCGCCGAGGCCACCGGGTTGAGCCCTGCATCGAGCGCTTTGACCGTGCCAGTAATGCAGAATAAGGCCAGTCCGGCGGCATCAAAAACGGTCAGCAGACCTTTGGTCTTCTCCACTCCGGAGTACAGGAAGAACACCAGAAGTGTTGCCAGTAGTGGTGGGAATAGGTAGAGCGGATTGGAGAAGGCTGCCGGAAGCTGACCAATGACTAGATCGCGGACCACCCCGCCGCCGAGGCTGACCAAGGAGCCGAGCAGCAGCGATCCCACTAGATCGAAGTTCTTCCGAGCCGCTAGCAGGCAACCGGATACTGCGAAGAAAAAGACGCCGAGCAGGTCCGGAAGAATTTCGATGCTCACCGGAGCAGATTACACTTCCGAGGGTGGACCAGCCCATTTTGATCGCCTGTGCACACGGCACCGACAACCCCCTTGGCCGCGCCGAAATCAATCGACTGCGCGAGCAAATCGCCTCCCTTCGGCCGGGGCTGCGGGTGCTGGAAGCCTATGTCGATGTGCAGCGTCCCTCGCTTGAGGAAGTGCTGGCTGGGCTGCCCGGGGGAGTCCCCGCCGTCGTCGTGCCACTACTACTTTCCGTGGGTTATCACGTAGAGGTCGATATTCCGCGCGCGGTTGCTGGTAGGGCAAGGACGACGGCGGCTGCCCCCTTAGGCCCGGACCCTCGACTTGCCGAGGTGCTGGCGGAGCGGCTGCGGGCTTTGCCGGGCTTCGATCGGGAGTGGGGAGTGGTGCTAGCTGCGGCCGGGTCTTCAAAACCGGGGGCGGCAAAAGCCGTGGAGATAACTGCGAAACAGCTCGGCGCCCTGATTTCGCAGCCTGTCTTGGCAGCCTTCGGGGCGAGCGCCGAACCCAAGCCGCCAGCCGCCGTCGAACACTTGCGCCGCGAGTCGGCAAAGGTGGCCATTGCCTCATACTTGTTGGCGCCGGGCTTCTTCCACGATCAGCTGGCAAGGGCCGGGGCGGATGCGGTCAGCGCGCCGCTGCTGCCAGCCCCGGTGATAGCTCAAATAGCCCTGGATCGCTACGATGCCGTTGCCAATCAACGGGACGAGGAGGACCGGAATGCTGTTCCCAGCTGAGGCCAATTTAGTGGAGGCCGCTCTGAACCTGGCCGCGACACTGCCAGAGAACGATGAACACACGGTTGCGGCCGCGGCCATGGACGCCAATGGAGAAATTTACACCGGCGTCAATGTCTACCATTTCAGCGGGGGCCCCTGCGCGGAGCTGGTGGTGCTCGGGATCGCAGCAGCCCAGGGCTCAGCTCCATTGGTGAGCATCGTAGCGGCGGGACATGACGGGCGGGGGATTCTGGCTCCCTGCGGCCGCTGCCGTCAGACTCTGATCGACTATTTCCCAGATATCGCGGTGATTATGCCCTCCTGGCCCGGCGAGGAGGGACCCACCAGCATAAGGATTTCTCGGCTTTTGCCTGGCACTTATCGTCGGCCGGGTCGGAGCTCAAGACCTAGGGTCGTTTATTTTTCTGCACGTTACTTTGACGATGTGCGCTTGGGGAGAAAAACCAGCACTGTTCGTTGGAATGATCCGGTGGAGCTGGGCCCAGCGACTCTGGTTTTCGAGTTCGCTGAGACGCCGCGCTCTATCCCCGGAGAGGTTCTCGGAATCCGGGCGGTTCAGATGGCCACCCTGATGGCCGAGGCCGACACTGCCCATGGCCCGGGAGCAGGGGACCAGTATCTGACAGCCTTGCGTCAGCACTATCCCGATCTGAATCCAGAAGATCAGTTGGAAGAAGTCAGTTTCGCGACGCGCTTGGATCAGATTTAGCGGATATGACGAAGTGTTGCTGCAAGTGACTTAGCATTTCGAAATTTTCCTGGCGCTTCTCTGCTCGGCCCTAATCTCGATACATGACTCAGGCAACTGCTGATCGGGCTCCCCGGCCTTCCCGCCCGGCCACTAAGCCGCACGGGCAGTGGAAAGTTGATGGCACTGCGCCACTGAATCCGAACGAGACCTGGAAGCAGGATGACGGCGGCCTCAATGTGCGGGCCCGGATCGAACAGATCTATTCTCGTGAAGGCTTTGACTCGATTGACGGCACGGATCTGCATGGCCGATTCCGTTGGTGGGGGCTTTATACCCAGCGGAAACCAGGAATCGAAGGCGGCAAGACCGCAACCCTGGAGCCGCACGAGCTTGAGGATAAATACTTCATGCTCCGGGTGCGCATCGACGGGGGAGCGCTGACCACGGAGCAGCTCCGGGTTATCGGGCAGATCTCGGTGGATTTTGCCCGCGACTCCGCAGACCTGACGGATCGGCAGAACATTCAGTTGCACTGGATTCGAGTCGAGGACGTGCCGGAAATCTGGCGGCGGCTGGAGGCCGTGGGCCTCTCCACCACGGAAGCATGCGGCGACGTACCGCGAGTGATTCTGGGTTCCCCGGTAGCCGGGATTGCCGCCGACGAGATTATCGACCCCACCCCTTTGATCAATGAGTTGGCCGAGCGGTTCATCGGTGATCCCGAACTGGCCAACTTGCCCCGCAAATACAAGACCGCGATCACCGGGCACCCCTCCCAAGACGTGGTGCACGAAATCAATGACTTTGCTCTGGTGGGGATCGTGCACCCCACGCTCGGCATCGGTTACGACCTTTGGGTGGGCGGCGGACTGTCCACCAGCGCCCGCTTGGCCGAGCGGCTGGGAGTGTTCGTGGCCCCCGAGGTGGCCGCCGAAGTCTGGCTCGGAGTAACCAGCATCTTCCGGGACTACGGGTACCGCAGAATGCGAACCAAGGCTCGTTTGAAGTTCCTCATGAACGACTGGGGTCCGGTGAAATTCCGTGAGGTCTTGGAAGCCGAATACCTGGGATATGCGCTGCCGGACGGCCCGGCCGCACCCAAGCCCACCTCGCCCGGGGATCACATTGGCGTACACGAGCAGAAAGACGGCCGCTTTTATATCGGGGTTGCGCCGACCGTCGGACGGATTTCCGGTGAAAAGCTCTTGGACCTGGCTGCCCTGATCGAGGCGCACGGGTCTTCTAGGCTGCGCACCACGCCACATCAGAAGCTGGTCATCCTGGATATCCCGAAGGACCGGTTGGAGTCGCTGCTCGCCGGACTGGAACCACTCGGGCTGACCGCGAAACCCTCGATCTTCCGACGCAGCACCATCGCCTGCACCGGAATCGAGTACTGCAAGCTGGCCATTGTGGAGACCAAGGTCACCGCGGCCACCGCAATAGCCGAACTGGAAAAGCGGCTCGCCGATTTGGTGGATGCCGGTGAGCTCGAAGACCCCATCTCGCTGCATATCAATGGCTGCCCGAATTCCTGCGCCCGGATCCAGACCGCGGATATCGGTTTGAAGGGGATGATGTTACCCACGCCCGACGGCGATCCCACCCCGGGCTTCCAGGTGCACCTAGGTGGTGGGCTGGCTTCGTCCAACCGGGAGGAAGCGGGATTGGGCAGAACCATTCGTGGGCTCAAGGTCACCGTTCAAGACCTGCCGGATTATGTCGAGCAACTGGTTCGCCGTTTCGTGGCTGCGCGTTCCGAGGGGGAGACCTTCGCCGAGTGGGCGCATCGATCCGCAGAGGAAGATCTGAAATGAGTACAGCACTTCGTTCACAAGAGGAACTCCAAGCCCTGGCCGCCGAGGGGGCAAAACGACTCGGCTGGGATGCTCCGGCCGCCGAGGTGATTGGCTGGGTGGCCGAGAACTTCTCGGTGTCCGCGGCCGCCGTCGCCTGTTCAATGGCCGACGCGGTGCTGCCGGCTCTGGTCTCCGAACAACTTTCCGGGGTGGACGTGCTCTTCCTGGAGACCGGATATCACTTTCCCGAAACGTTGGAAACCCGGAAGACCGTGGCCGAGTATTTCCCAGTGAACATTGTGGATGTGCTGCCAGCTCAGACCGTCGCCGAGCAGGACGCCGCTTTCGGCAAGGACCTCTTCGCCCGGAATCCCGCTCAATGCTGCCAGCTACGCAAAATGGACCCTCTGGCCAAGGTTTTGGGCGGTTATGAGGTTTGGTTCACCGGAGTTCGCCGGGATGAGGCGCCGACGCGTAGCAACACCCCGCTGATTAGCTGGGATGCTTCGCACGGCCTGATCAAGGTCAACCCACTCGCCGGCTGGTCATTGGATGCGTTGGTGACCTATGCGGAGAACAATCTGATTCCGGTCAATCCGTTGATGTCACGTGGTTTTCTGTCTATTGGCTGCGCACCCTGCACTCGGCCGGTGGCTCCGGGAGAAGATCCGCGAGCCGGACGCTGGGCGGGTACCGATAAAACCGAATGCGGGATTCACCTATGAGCGCTGAAGCTGCTGCTTTGCTGGAGACCAGCAGGCTGAGCAGCCTGGATGTGCTTGAATCGGAATCCATCCACATTCTGCGCGAGGTGGTGGCAGAATTCGAACGCCCCGCCATGCTGTTCTCCGGCGGCAAGGATTCGGTCGTCATGCTGCATCTGGCCGCAAAGGCCTTCTGGCCGGGACGGGTACCGTTTCCGGTGCTGCACGTTGACACCGGGCACAATTTTCCCGAGGTGCTGGATTTCCGGGACCGGACGGTTTCCCGGCTGGGCCTCCGCCTGGTGGTGGGCAGCGTGCAGGAGTACATCGATCGCGGCGAACTAGCCGAGCGAGCCGACGGCACTAGGAATCCCTTGCAGACCGCTCCCTTACTTGGAGCGATTGCCAGCGAACGCTTCGACGCCGTTTTTGGTGGCGGTCGGCGGGATGAGGACAAGGCTAGAGCCAAGGAACGGATTCTGTCGCTACGCGATGAATTCGGTCAATGGGACCCACGGAATCAGCGTCCCGAGCTGTGGAACCTCTACAACGGCAGGCACACGGTGGGGCAGCATGTTAGGGCTTTCCCGATCTCCAATTGGACCGAGCTGGACATCTGGCGGTACATCGAGCGGGAGAACATCGAACTACCCTCGATCTATTACGCGCACCCCCGCGAGGTCTTCGAGCGGGATGGAATGTGGATGGGCGTGGGTCCGTATTCCGAGCCCCGGGCCACCGAGCCCGTGGTTACGCGGACCGTTCGCTACCGGACGGTGGGGGACATGTCCTGCACAGGTGCTGTGCTGTCCTCCGCGGCCACGGTCGCCGAAGTGGTCCGCGAGGTCGCCGCCTCGACGCTGACCGAGCGAGGTGCCACCCGGGCAGATGACCGGATCTCCGAAGCAGCAATGGAAGACCGGAAGAAAGACGGATATTTCTAATGAGTATTTCTCTGGATGATCTTTCCGCGGCTGCCCCCGAGGGCGCTGAGGCTGGCACGCTCTTCCGCTTCGCCACGGCGGGCTCGGTGGACGACGGCAAATCTACTTTGGTGGGCCGACTGCTGCATGATTCGAAGGCCATTCTGGCGGACACCCTGGACGCGGTAGCCAGGACCTCCGCCGAGCGTGGCTTCGGCGGCGAGGCCGGGGGAGTGGACTTGGCGCTGCTCACCGACGGACTGCGAGCCGAGCGCGAACAGGGCATCACAATCGATGTGGCGTATCGGTATTTCGCGACCGATCGACGTTCCTTCATCCTGGCGGATTGCCCGGGTCATGTGCAGTACACCAAGAACACGGTGACCGGCGCGTCTACCGCGGATGCCGTCGTCGTACTGATTGACGCCCGAAAGGGTGTGTTGGAGCAGACCAGAAGGCACCTCTCGGTGCTGCAACTGCTGCGGGTTCCGCATGTCATTGTCGCTGTGAATAAAATCGACTTGGTCTCCTTCTCGGAGGAGGTGTTCTCCTCGATTGCCGAGGACGTGTTGACGGTGGCTTCCTCGGTAGGCTTGGCTGCGCCGATCGTGGTTCCGGTCTCCGCATTGGAGGGCGACAATGTGGTGGAGCTTTCCGAGCGCACGCCCTGGTACTCCGGACCCTCATTGCTAGGGGTGCTGGAATCGCTGCCATCCACCGATGAGCTGGAGTCGCTCTCCGAAACGCCCGAACCCTTCCGTTTCCCGGTGCAGTTGGTATTGCGACCACAGGGCGGGCTGGCTCCCGGGCTCCCGGGCGAGGACTTCAGGGATTATCGGGGCTATGCCGGCCAGATCGCTTCCGGTTCGGTGGCGGTAGGAGACTCGGTGACGGTATTGCCTACCGGGCGTTCGACGTCGGTCACTGGCCTTGACGGTCCAGGAGGGGTCCCGCTTTCGGTGGCCACGGCTCCGCAATCGGTGGTGCTCCGCTTAGCAGATGAGCTGGATGTGGCTCGGGGTGAACTGATCGCTGCCGCCGGAACTGTTCGCGAGGTTTCGCAGGACCTGTATTCCTCCTTATGCTGGCTCTCGCCGAAGCCGTTGCGGGAGGGGTCAAAGGTGCTGGTCAAGCACGGCACCCGAACGGTGCAAGCCCTGGTGCGGGCAATTGGCGGGAAGCTTGACCTGGATAGTTTCTCCCTGGAACCTGCCTCATCGCTGGAACTCAATGACATCGGGGCGGTGCAATTGCGACTAGCCTCCGCGCTGCCCTTGGAACCCTATGCCTTGCATCGCCGAACCGGGGCATTTCTGGTCATCGATCCGGTTGATGGGAACACTCTGGCTGCAGGCATGGTGGCCGAGCATCCTGGGGATTCGGAAGATGAAAGATACGTAATCTAAGTTTTTGTTGGTCTCCGAACCGGGAGTTATCCACATTGGGGCATTCCGCTCTTGTGGGTCCTGGCTAACTGCGGTTCTCTTGTCAGATGAAACGCCTGGACAGCCCTTATCCACTCGACATTCGGCGGCTCCCGCTGCGCTTCTCCGTCGAGCTAGTAGGGGCTCCGAAGCCGTGGACCGGCACCTTCCTGACTCTGGTGTCCGGGGGTTCCGTGCCGTCAGAGCAACTGCGCGATCTGGCTCGTTTCTTGGTCGGTAGCGATCAGCCGGGTGGCACTATCGCCTTTATCTATTGTGGTTTGTCGTTGTCTTTCGACGAGCAAGTTAGTGAACTGACAGCTTTCCAGCGCACGCTCGCCGAGCACACGAGGCCGGGAAGCCAGACCATTAATATTTCGCATCGTGGGGGCATCGGGCTCAGCTCCGCCGCCGAGCTGATGGGCGCGCACTACGGGCAACTGATAGCGCTTTCCGGCACGGAGCTGGCCCCCGCTTGGCAGCCTCAGAAGGGAACGAAGTATCTGAGCCTGGGTTACCCGGAGGCTCAGCAATTCGCCGAACAGCTCGGTGTTGAGGGGCTGAATCATCCGATGAAGGATCCGAGTTTCGAACACCGCTGGTACTGCCCACCGAGCGGTAGCCGCTGGGGAGGTCCGCTACACAGCGGTGAAGGGGAACTCATTTTGAGTGCCGGGCCGGAAAATGAACCTCTGCTGTCCGAATTAAGGGAGTCGGTTCTTGGGCTGCGGCTGGAGAGGAGTGCCTAGGCGTCGGGGGAACTTCGCCAGTCCAGCCTGATCGCCGGCTGGGTTTTGGAGAGCTTCCTTCAACCCGGCTTTATGACTCCCGGTTACCCTCAATGACCCCCTGTTTCCAAGCTCTTGAGCACCATTCGGCACCTCATTACGGTTGACCCATGGCTTCCGAATCCGTGCTCGTTCCTGCCGCAGCAAGGCTGCCGCAACGATGTCGAATGTGCTGATCTGCCCCACCTGTTACTTTCCCCCGACAGACCAGCCCGTACCTCAGCAAGGAGCCCAAGATGTCTCAAGATTCAGAACTTCCGAAGTCAGGGAAATCGGCCTCGGAACCAGCACACGACGAAGAAATCAAGACCACCAAGATTGTCGCAGGCCAGAAGCCGCCAAAGTCTCAAAAGCCCAAGAAAAGGGGCTTCTTCACCAAGTCCCGCACCTTAGAGGTCAGTGTTGCCGTCGGCATTGCCGCGGTGATCGCCATCGGTGCAGCCTCCGTGACCATCGCCGCTAATGCAAATAACGCCAATAACTCTCAGCAAGCGGATGACCTCAAGGAACTTAGACTCGGCTACTTCGGGAACGTGACTCATGCGCTTCCCGTGGTCGGCGTCCAGCAGGGCTTCTACGCCAAGGAGCTTGGCAAGACAGCGCTGAAGACTCAGATCTTCAATGCTGGCCCGGCTGCTATCGAAGCGCTCAACGCCGGTGCTATTGACGCGGCCTACCTCGGCCCGAGCCCGGCGATCAACTCCTTCGTGAAGTCCCAGGGCCAGTCGATCAGTATCGTCGCCGGCGCGGCGTCCGGTGGCGCGCAGCTCGTGGTCAGGCCAAGTATCAATAAGGTTGCGGACCTCAAGGGCAAGGTGTTGGCCACCCCGCAACTTGGTGGCACCCAGGATGTCGCTTTGCGCAACTATCTTGCCGATAACGGCCTCAAGGTAGCCACCAATGGCGGGAACGACGTCACTATCAATCCCACCGAGAATGCCCAGACCCTCAAGCTCTTCCAGGACGGCAAGTTAGATGGTGCCTGGCTTCCAGAGCCTTGGGCCTCTCGGCTGGTCCTCGAAGCCGGGGCAAAGGTTCTGGTGGATGAGAAGGACCTCTGGAAGGACGGCCAATTCCCCACCACGATCCTGATTGTGAACAAGACCTTCCTGAAGGATCACCCGGATGCCATCAAGTCCTTGCTCAAAGCCCAGTTGGAAACCCAGGACTGGCTGAGCCAGCACAAAGACCAGGCCATTAGCGCGGTCAATGCTGGACTTGTTCAGGCCGCAGGTAAGGGACTCTCGGATGACGTGCTGAAACGTGCCTTGGACAATCTCACGCTGACCGATGATCCCCTGGCGAGCACCTATAAGACCCTGCTCGACAACGGAGTCAAAGCCGGTGTGACCAAGGAATCCGATATCAATGGCATCTTCGACCTGCGGCTGCTCAACGAGATTCTCAAGGAACAAGGCAAGCCGGTGATCAGCGCGGACGGCCTGGGCGAAAGCTAGATTGCGTTTTCCGAGCGAACGCAAAGCTGTCCCCACCGACTCCCCCAACTCGGTGGGGACAGCTTTGCCGGGGACTGTTACCTCCCGTGACCCCAGATGACCCCGAGTGTCCTGTTGCTTGAGCCCATCTATTCTGCTCCCTAACGTTGAACCATGACAGCCCCAGTTCATGAGGTCACGGCTCAAGAAGTCACGACGGCGAGCACCGGCTCCCAGCCCCGGGATGGCCGTCCCGTGGTGGTGCTGGACAAACTGGGTAAAGACTTCGGAGATCCGAATAATCCAGTACTCGAAGACGTTGATCTGACTATCGGACGGGGTGAGTTCGTCGCCTTGCTCGGCGCCTCCGGCTGCGGAAAGTCCACCTTGCTCAACTTGATCGCCGGGCTCGAACAACCCACCGCGGGTTCGATGGAGATTCCCGCCGACGGCGTTGCTTTTATGTTCCAGGATGCCACCTTGTTCCCTTGGCTCACCGCGCAGGGGAACATTGAACTCGCGCTCAAGCTGCGTGGAGTTCCGAAAGAGGAACGAAAAGAAAAAGCTGAGGAGCTGCTTGCCCTTGTGCATCTGCAGCAAGCTGGCAAGAAGCGCCCTCATGAACTCTCCGGCGGCATGCGGCAACGCGTTGCGCTGGCTCGTTCGCTGGCCCAGGATAAACACGTGCTGCTGATGGATGAGCCCTTTGCCGCCCTGGACGCCATCACTCGCGATCTATTGCACGAGGAACTTGCCAGGATCTGGCGGCACACCGGCCGGACCATTATTTTTGTCACCCATAACGTCCGCGAGGCAGTCCGATTGGGCCAGCGCGTTTTACTGCTCTCCTCCAGACCAGGACGGGTGATCCGAGAGTGGCAGGTTCGTGAAGAGCAGAAGCAACCGGAACAGGCGGCGCTCTTGGCCAACGAAATGACCGCGGCGCTTCGACAGGAGATTAGCCGCCATGTCTAGCCTGCTCAGCCCCGATAAGAAAACCTCCGAGGCGGAGCTGGAGGGCCTGGATAAACTTCAAACCGATACCGCTAGGAGCGGCGCCGATCGGAAAAAGCAGCTCAAGCGAACCTTGACCCGGGTGCTCTCACCCCTGGCCGCCGTCGTCGTTTTGATACTGATCTGGCAGCTCTATGTTTGGCTGGGTGGCAAGCGTCAGGACGTGGTTCCCGGTCCGCTCGACGTGGCTGCCACTTTTGGCCAGCTCTGGGAGCAGGGCACGCTGCAACAGGCGGTCTGGACTTCCGTGCAGCGGGGACTGATCGGCTTTGTGGTGAGCGCTGTGATTGGTACGGCGCTCGGCCTGCTGTTCGCTCAGGTCCGTCCGCTACGCACCGCTTTCGGCCCGCTGATTTCCGGTCTGCAGGTCTTACCGAGCGTGGCTTGGGTACCGGCCGCGATCATTTGGTTCGGGCTTTCCGATGGCACTGTGTACTTTGTGCTGCTGATGGGGGCAATCCCTTCGATCATTAACGGGCTGATTTCCGGCGTAGACCAGGTTCCACCGCAATTCCGTTCGATGGGTACGGTGCTCGGGGCGAGTAAGACCGAGCTCTCCCTGCGCATCATCCTGCCCGCTGCGCTGCCGGGCTATCTTTCCGGGCTCAAGCAAGGCTGGGCTTTTTCCTGGCGATCGCTGATGGCGGCGGAGATCATCGCGATTGGCGGCACCATGGGCTTCGGCCTGGGAACCTTGCTGCAGCAGGGCCGGGATCTGTCCGATATGGGCATGGTAATGGCTGCGATCCTGATGATCTTGCTGGTTGGCATTGTGGTGGAGCTGGCAATTTTTGCGCCGATTGAACGTAAGCTGCTGCGCGGCCGGGGCCTGTTGCTGAACTGAGTTTGCTGGTCGGATGGTTTCATCTCGACTCCACTGCGACTTCACGGCCCGGCCTGGTTCGGCCCGGTTCGGGATAGCCCAATGACTTCGGGATAGCCTATTAGCCCGACAAAGGACTATCCCGAAGCTAGGGAGCTATCGCGACGACAGCTGGCCGGGGGAGCGTGGCAGGTCGAACCGGTCAAGGTTCATCACTTTGTTCCAGGTTGCCACGAAGTCGCGCACGAACTTCTCCTCGGCATCCTCGCTCGCATAGACCTCCGAGAGCGCACGCAACTCGGAGTTATTCGCAAAGATGAGATCGGTACGACTTGCGATCCACCTGAGTTCCTCGGTGTTCCTGTCCCGGCCCTCGTAGATCGCTTCCGTGGCGTCGCCGTCTGGCTTTGCCGCCCAAATTGTGTCCATATCGAGTAAGTTGACGAAGAAATCGTTGCTTAGCACGCCCGGTGTCGATGTGAGCACGCCCGAGGAGGTCTGGTCGTAGTTCGCCCCCAGCACGCGCATACCGCCGAGCAAAACCGTCATCTCGGGGGCACTCAGCTTCATTTGGCCCGCCCTCTCGATAAGTAGAACTTCCGATGGCAGTCGCTTGTCCTTGCCAAGGTAGCTGCGGAATGCGTCAGCCTTTGGTTCCAGCACGGCGAACCATTCGGGGTCAGTGCATTCTTGGCTTGCATCCGTCCGCCCCGGGTGGAAGGGAACTTCGACGTCGTAACCGGCTCTGGAGGCAGCATCTTCGACCGCAGCGCAGCCGCCAAGAACAATCAGGTCGGCAAGGGAGATCTTGGTATCGCCACTCTGGGAATCATTGAACTGGGTGCGGATCTGCTCAAGCATGCCCAGCACTATTTCGAGTTTTTCGGGTTCGTTGACGTCCCAGTTTCGCTGTGGATCGAGACGAATACGGGCACCATTCGCCCCGCCCCGCTTATCGCTGTTTCGGAACGTAGAAGCCGAAGCCCAGGCGGTGGATACCAATTGCTGTACGGTCAGACCCGACTTGAGTAGTTGGCTTTTGAGTGCTGCGATGTCGGTCGCATCGACGAGCTGGTGGTCAATATCTGGCAGTGGGTCCTGCCAGATAAGGTGTTCGGACGGGACGAGCGCGCCAAGGTACCGATGGCTTGGGCCCATGTCTATGTGCGTGAGTTTGAACCAAGCCCGGGAGAACGCCTCCGCGAGCTGATCCGGATTCTCTAGGAATCTCCGCGCGATTGGCTCGTATCTTGGATCCTCTTGCAAGGCCAGGTCGGTGGTGAGCATGGTCGGCACATGGGTCTTGGATGGGTCATGGGCGTCCGGGACGGTGCCTGCTCCGGCGCCGTTGCTCGGGATCCATTGCCATAACCCGGCAGGGCTGAGCGTCACCTCCCACTCGTAGCCGAAGAGTGTCTCTAGGAAGCTGTTGTCCCACTTAATTGGGGTGGGCGTCCAGATCCCTTCGAGCCCGCTGGTGATGGTATCGGGACCCTTGCCCGTTCCGAAATGGTTCGCCCAGCCCAAGCCTTGTTGCTCGAGCGGTGCGATGTCGGGTTCTGGCCCAAGGCTGGTGGCGGGGTCGGCAGCTCCGTGGCTCTTACCAAAGGTGTGCCCACCGGCAAGCAGCGCGACCGTTTCCTCGTCATTCAAGCCCATCCGATGGAAGGTCTGGCGGATCTCGCGTGCTGAGGCAATTGGATCGGGTACGGTGGCGGGCCCCTGCGGATCGACGTAGATCAATCCCATCTCGCTGGCTGCTAGGGGTTCATCCAGATCTCGGATGCCGCTGTGACGCTCGTCGGCGAGCCACCGATCTTCAGGGCCCCAATAGGTCTCGTCGGCTTCCCAGACTTCTTCCCGGCCGCCGCCGAAACCAAAGGTAGTGAAGCCCATCGTTTCCAGTGCGCGGTTGCCTGCGAAGACCATTAGATCGGCCCAGGAGATCTTGCGTCCGTACTTCTGCTTCACCGGCCACAGGAGCCGGCGTGCCTTGTCTAAATTGCGGTTATCGGGCCAGCCGTTCAATGGCGCAAAGCGCTGCATTCCGGCGCTGGCACCTCCCCGGCCGTCACCGATGCGATAGGTGCCAGCGGTGTGCCAGGTCATCCGCATCACAAACGGTCCGTAGTGTCCGAAATCGGCGGGCCACCAGTCCTGGGAGCTCGTCAGCACCTTATCCACATCGCGGGCCAGGCTCTCGAGGTCCAGGGAGAGGAACTGTTCGGCATAGTCAAAGTCTTCACCAAGCGGGTTGGCGGCGCGGCTTGGTCGAGCGAGGCTCCTGAGGTCAAGCCTATTGTGCCCTCTGATGTCTGGATTCGCGCCTGCCACAGGAGGATTTCCTCGCTTGGTCGAGCGACGCGCATTCACGGTCCGGTCATACGTCTGATCAACGTAGGTGTCAGGGTTCCCCGCCATGGCTATTCCTTCCAGCGAGCCTAGAGGGACTCGATGTGTAACTGGACGTCCAGTGAGCCGCTGAAGGGTGAGCTTCCGCCGGCTGCTGATCCTAGGATGCGGATCCACATTGCTGTTGACGTCCTTTCGGGGTGGTGCTGGTGGGGTGCCTGGCCGTTGTTGGGTTGTGGCACCCCACCAGTTGGTACTGCTTTTGGTGTTACTTTTCGAGGATGGCCACGTAGGCGGTGACCTCGGCAGAGACACGGATTTCTTTGAGCGTGGGAGCTTCCCAGTGCTGCGGTGTGTGTTTGGTGTTCATGTTTCCTTGGTTCCTTTCAGTTCTCGTGTGTGGTGGTGTGGGGTTAGCTGGGGAGAGCGAAAGCGATCAGCGCGCTGCCGTGGCCCGCGCCGAGCATTCCGGGAATGATGCCTTCGAGCCATCCGCCCCAACCCACGGGAACGACGACGTATTGCTTACCGTCAACGCTGTAGGTCGAGCAGCTACCGTGGTGTCCGCTACCACACTGGAATTCCCATAGCTTCTCGCCCGTGCGGGAATCTAGCGCGACGAACTCACCCGTGGGAGTGCCCGCGAAGACTAGATCGCCTGCGGTAGCGAGCACGGACGCTGCCATGGGGTAATCGATACGCCAACGCCACTTCTCTTCACCGTGGGTATCGAACGCGCTGACCGATCCAGCCATGTCATCGATGTCCACCTGAACAGCAGCCCCCCAATACGGCATGCTCTCTTTGAACTCCCGACGACGACGGGTCGCGGTAGCACCCACGTCGGCTACAGGCACGTAGAACATTTCGGTCTTGGGACTATACGCTGCGTGCGTCCATTCCTTCGCACCAGCCGGGCCGGGGTAGAAGTGAACGGGCTCGCCCTCTTTGTCCGGGTACTTCCGGGGAGTCACTTTCCCGTCTCGAGTGATGACGCCCCAATCGATCCGGTCCACGAAGGGAGTGACGTGTTGAAGTTCACCGTTAGTACGGTCCAACACGAAGAAGTAGCCGTTCTTATCGAAGTGACCCAGCAACTTCTTGCCGTCACGTTCGAACAGTGTCATCTCCATCGTGGAGTCGTAGTCCCACAAATCATGCGGAGTGAACTGATAGTGCCACTTGATCTCACCAGAATCGACATCTAGCGCGACAACACTGTCGGTATAGAGGTTGTCTCCCGGACGAACCTCACCATCGAAATCAGGGGCCGGGTTACCGGTGCCCGCGTAATACAAGTTGGTCTCCGGGTCATACGTCCCCGTGACCCAGTGGTTCGCACCACCACGAGCCCAAGCCTCACCATCAGCAGGCCAGGTCTCTGATCCCGGCTCGCCCGGCTTGGGCACGGTGTAAGTACGCCAGCGCTGCTCACCGGTCTCCAAGTCCCAAGCATCGATGTGGCCACGCACACCGAACTCGCCACCAGCACTACCGGTGATGAGGAAGTCCTTGATGACCGTCGGCGCGATCGAGGCGCTTTCCCCAGCACGCACATCACCGATGGTCTTCTGCCAGACCTTCTTACCGTTCGTCGCATCCAACGCCAGTAACTGGGCGTTCGGAGTGACGAAGTAGACCTTCCCGTTAGCCACCGCGCACCCACGATTAACGTTGCCGCAGCACAGCGAAACATCGAAAGGCACCGCGTGCTTATAACGCCACAGTTCCTGACCCGATACCGCGTCAAGAGCCCAGAACCAACCATCCCAACCCGTGACGTACATGACGCCATCAACGATCACAGGACAGGTCTCAAACGCGTACGTCGAAGCGCCCGCGATCTGGCCCGACTGCCCCGCCTGGAAAATCCAGGCCGGACTGATCTTGCTCACGTTCTCAGTATTAATCTGATCCAGCAGACTGTAACGCTGCCCGTCATAAGCACCGTAGTACGTCAACCAGTTCTGCGACTCCGAACGCGCGTTCAAAAGACGGTCGTAATTGATGTTGTCCGTCACCGCAGGCGCGGTACCAGTCACAGCACTCAACGCGCTATGGTCAATTGCCTCTCCGGCATCTACATATTCGATTGTCATCGGTTCAATCCCTTTCTTCTATGGGCGAGGCTGGTCGGGGCGATCCAAACGGGCTTCCGGGGGTACTTCGCCCTTCACCACGATCGCGGCCGTCAAACCACGGCCCTCATCGTTGCCTCCCGGCGAGCTGTACCAGTAGTAACCCGGACCATCCAGAGTCAACTTCGCCTGACCCCTCGAATGGTTCAGCAACCAGAGAAACTTCTGATCCCCATTACTCGGCAACAAACAAGAATGCGTGTTCTTGTCATCATTGATAACCGTCAACTCAAGATCACCACCATGTGGCAAAACCAAGATCGCCGGATCCCACGAAACCGAATCTTCCCTGATCCGGATCGTCGCCTCCATCGTGCCGTCAGCACGCTCGGTCGCCGCCTCAATGTTGCCGGTCGCCAAAACCCGCCCCATCGACGCCTTGTTCTGTCCATCCAAGCCAAACTCAGCCAACAGCTCAGATCGTTCGTCATTAATCACTTCAGTAGCCGTCACTAGACACCTCCTCAATCGTGAAATCAAATACGCGTCACACGCACTCGAACCCCTCGCGTAACAGGCATATTCATAGTCCACTCACTCATCCGAGCAAGTTCCGTAACCGTATGTTCACTTCAAACCAACAACCAGACACAACCGCCGAACCGACCTAGCCCACCGCTCACCCCCCACAACACACCGCTCACAACGAGACCCACATCACACCCCACCACCCAACAAACCCGCACTATGACCCCATTGGAGCAATTTGGAGCACTGTGTATGGAGCCCTGAACTAGACAAGAGACCGCGAAGACGCGGGGCAGGAGATCCTTGCATTCATGCAGCCAGGCAGCCGCTCGTTCGGAGAAACGTACCGGCCTCTGTGTTGGCAGCCGCGCCCGAGCCGGGGGCAGCAGACTTAGCCCCTCATCCTTGGCCGACTGGGTGAATTCCGTGGCAACCTGCGGATCAGCTGATCAATTCGTCAAAGACCGACACCGTGTTCACGCTGGAGAGAGATCTCGTGCAGTTGCAGATTCCTGGTTAGAGAATCGACTGCGCCGCCACCCATTCAATAACCGGGTCGCTTACGTGGATCTCCGTGCTGATCCTTATTCAACGCACATGTCTACCTTGCTAACTTGGGCTCACCTACCGGGAATACTGGCCCTCAACATTGACGGCCAGTGCGTTGCGCCGCCTCACACCGCGGCTTACACCGGACATCCCCCCCTGCCGACCGCCATCAAAACCAGCTATGAGTCGAGCCTGACCTCTATCGGCAGCAACGTCCGGCAGGCAAACGTTTCCTGAAATCTGGGTTTGTTGGGTGGTGGGGTGTGATGTGGGTCTCGTTGTGAGCGGTGTGTTGTGGGGGGTGAGCGGTGGGCTAGGTCGGTTCGGCGGTTGTGTCTGGTTGTTGGTTTGAAGTGAACATACGGTTACGGAACTTGCTCGGATGAGTGAGTGGACTATGAATATGCCTGTTACGCGAGGGGTTCGAGTGCGTGTGACGCGTATTTGATTTCACGATTGAGGAGGTGTCTAGTGACGGCTACTGAAGTGATTAATGACGAACGATCTGAGCTGTTGGCTGAGTTTGGCTTGGATGGACAGAACAAGGCGTCGATGGGGCGGGTTTTGGCGACCGGCAACATTGAGGCGGCGACCGAGCGTGCTGACGGCACGATGGAGGCGACGATCCGGATCAGGGAAGATTCGGTTTCGTGGGATCCGGCGATCTTGGTTTTGCCACATGGTGGTGATCTTGAGTTGACGGTTATCAATGATGACAAGAACACGCATTCTTGTTTGTTGCCGAGTAATGGGGATCAGAAGTTTCTCTGGTTGCTGAACCATTCGAGGGGTCAGGCGAAGTTGACTCTGGATGGTCCGGGTTACTACTGGTACAGCTCGCCGGGAGGCAACGATGAGGGCCGTGGTTTGACGGCCGCGATCGTGGTGAAGGGCGAAGTACCCCCGGAAGCCCGTTTGGATCGCCCCGACCAGCCTCGCCCATAGAAGAAAGGGATTGAACCGATGACAATCGAATATGTAGATGCCGGAGAGGCAATTGACCATAGCGCGTTGAGTGCTGTGACTGGTACCGCGCCTGCGGTGACGGACAACATCAATTACGACCGTCTTTTGAACGCGCGTTCGGAGTCGCAGAACTGGTTGACGTACTACGGTGCTTATGACGGGCAGCGTTACAGTCTGCTGGATCAGATTAATACTGAGAACGTGAGCAAGATCAGTCCGGCCTGGATTTTCCAGGCGGGGCAGTCGGGCCAGATCGCGGGCGCTTCGACGTACGCGTTTGAGACCTGTCCTGTGATCGTTGATGGCGTCATGTACGTCACGGGTTGGGATGGTTGGTTCTGGGCTCTTGACGCGGTATCGGGTCAGGAACTGTGGCGTTATAAGCACGCGGTGCCTTTCGATGTTTCGCTGTGCTGCGGCAACGTTAATCGTGGGTGCGCGGTGGCTAACGGGAAGGTCTACTTCGTCACTCCGAACGCCCAGTTACTGGCGTTGGATGCGACGAACGGTAAGAAGGTCTGGCAGAAGACCATCGGTGATGTGCGTGCTGGGGAAAGCGCCTCGATCGCGCCGACGGTCATCAAGGACTTCCTCATCACCGGTAGTGCTGGTGGCGAGTTCGGTGTGCGTGGCCACATCGATGCTTGGGACTTGGAGACCGGTGAGCAGCGCTGGCGTACTTACACCGTGCCCAAGCCGGGCGAGCCGGGATCAGAGACCTGGCCTGCTGATGGTGAGGCTTGGGCTCGTGGTGGTGCGAACCACTGGGTCACGGGGACGTATGACCCGGAGACCAACTTGTATTACGCGGGCACCGGTAACCCGGCCCCTGATTTCGATGGTGAGGTTCGTCCGGGAGACAACCTCTATACCGACAGTGTTGTCGCGCTAGATGTCGATTCTGGTGAGATCAAGTGGCACTATCAGTTCACTCCGCATGATTTGTGGGACTACGACTCCACGATGGAGATGACACTGTTCGAACGTGACGGCAAGAAGTTGCTGGGTCACTTCGATAAGAACGGCTACTTCTTCGTGTTGGACCGTACTAACGGTGAACTTCAACACGTCACTCCCTTCGTGGACCGGATCGATTGGGGCGTCATCACTCGAGACGGGAAAGTGACTCCCCGGAAGTACCCGGACAAAGAGGGCGAGCCCGTTCACTTCTACCCCGGCCCGGCTGGTGCGAAGGAATGGACGCACGCAGCGTATAGTCCCAAGACCGAAATGTTCTACGTGCCTGTAGCCGACGTGGGTGCTACCGCGACCCGTCGTCGTCGGGAGTTCAAAGAGAGCATGCCGTATTGGGGGGCTGCTGTTCAGGTGGACATCGATGACATGGCTGGATCGGTCAGCGCGTTCGATACCCACGGTGAAGAGAAGTGGCGTTGGCGTATCGATTACCCCATGGCAGCGTCCGTGCTCGCTACCGCAGGCGATCTAGTCTTCGCGGGCACTCCCACGGGTGAGTTCGTCGCGCTAGATTCCCGCACGGGCGAGAAGCTATGGGAATTCCAGTGTGGTAGCGGACACCACGGTAGCTGCTCGACCTACAGCGTTGACGGTAAGCAATACGTCGTCGTTCCCGTGGGTTGGGGCGGATGGCTCGAAGGCATCATTCCCGGAATGCTCGGCGCGGGCCACGGCAGCGCGCTGATCGCTTTCGCTCTCCCCAGCTAACCCCACACCACCACACACGAGAACTGAAAGGAACCAAGGAAACATGAACACCAAACACACACCGCAGCACTGGGAAGCTCCCACGCTCAAAGAAATCCGTGTCTCTGCCGAGGTCACCGCCTACGTGGCCATCCTCGAAAAGTAACACCAAAAGCAGTACCAACTGGTGGGGTGCCACAACCCAACAACGGCCAGGCACCCCACCAGCACCACCCCGAAAGGACGTCAACAGCAATGTGGATCCGCATCCTAGGATCAGCAGCCGGCGGAAGCTCACCACAGTGGAACTGCGCCTGCCCACAATGCCGAGCAGTCCGGAGCGGTTCGCGGCCCAGCGTCGCACGCTCTCAATCGTCCATCGCAGTGAGCGCTGATAGGGAACAGTGGTTCCTCCTCAACGCCTCACCAGACATCCAGTCGCAAATTGAATCCTTCCCAGCCTTGCACCCAGACGACGGTACGGTGATTCGGTTTCAGTCAGTGCTGCTTACCGACGCCGAGCTCGACCACACGATCGGCCTACTCTTGATGCGGGAGGGCCTAGGACTTGAGGTGCACGCGACGGAGTCGGTACACGAAACCCTCACCACCGGGACCGGGATACTACGGACGCTTGAAGCGTACTGCCCGGTCACCTGGCGCCCGGTCGTCCACGGTACCGAGGTGGCGCTAGGTGAGAAGTTGTTTTATAGCGCGTTTGACGTCCCCACGGAGAAACGGATGCGCTTCCCCGGTGCCGCATCGAGCGGTCGGGTAGTGGGCTACCGCATCACCGATAGCACCAGCCGTCGTAGCTTGGTCTATCTCCCTTGCGTGCAGCAGCTCTCTCCCGAGATCCTCGAGCAACTGGCGGACTGCTCCGTCTTGCTCATCGACGGCACCTGCTGGCGCGATGACGAGATGCCCAGCCTTGGTTTGGCTAACAAGACATCGCGGGAGATGGGACATGTACCTATCGATGGGCCAGGCGGCAGCCTTGAGTTGCTTTCGCCACTACCCATTGATCGCAAAATTTACATCCACATCAATAACACCAATCCGATCTTGCTCGACGACTCGCCGGAACGACAACACCTGGACCGGCAGGGCATGGAGGTCGGTGTGGACGGTTTGGAACTAGAGATCTAAGGAGCAAAGATGACGGCAGTACTCACCCCCGATGAACTCGAGGAAAAGCTCCGCACGCATGCCAAGCAGTACCACAGTGAGCATCCCTTTCATCAGCGGATGAACGAGGGGCAGTCCAGTCCGGAGGAGATCCGCGGGTGGGTCGCCAATCGCTTCTACTACCAGGAGAACATTCCCCGGAAGGACGGAGCGGTCCTTAGCAGTTGTCCGGACCGCGAGGTACGGCGTCGCTGGGTCCAACGCATTATTGACCACGACGGCACCACCGAGGGAACTGGCGGGATTGAATCGTGGCTGCGTCTAGGCGAAGCCGTTGGCCTGTCCCGCGAGGAGGTCGAGGACTCCCGTCACCTGCTCCCGGGAGTGCGGTTCGCCGTCGACGCTTATGTCACCTTCACCCGAACCAAGCCGTGGGTGGAAGCGGTGGCTTCCTCGCTGACCGAGTTGTTCGCACCTAACCTGATGGCCCAGCGGCTCGCGGCATTCGAGCGCTACTACACCTGGATCGACCCAGCGGGCCTCGCCTATTTCCGGTCTCGTCTCACCCAGGCACCTCGCGACTCGGAGCACGGTCTTGAGGTGGTACGGAAGCACTGCATCACCCCGGAAACCCAAGCAGCCGCAGTGGCAGCCTTGTCCTTCAAGTGTGACGTGCTGTGGAGCATGCTCGATTCGATTGACCAGGCCTATGGACCGCGTTGACGAGACGGCCCGGCCACGGTTGGCGCCGCACGTGCGTCTGGTCTTTAACGCCGCACGCGGGGAACACGCGCTGCTCTCACCCGAGACAATTTGGGCCATCAATGCCACTGGCGCCGCAATCGTGGAGTTGTGCGACGGCCAGCGGACAATCGCAGAGATCAGGGCCGAACTGCGCGGCCAATACGACCAAGTCGCCGATGGCGACGTCCAACGCTTCGTGGCGGCTCTCGTCACCAAGCATGGCATGGAGGTAGACCATGGATAAGCCTTACGCACTGCTAGCCGAGCTCACCTACTCATGCCCGCTGCATTGCGCTTACTGCTCAAATCCGCTGCAACTCGACGACTATCGCGACGAGCTCAGCACGGAAGAGTGGCAACGTGTATTTGCTGAGGCTGCGGACCTAGGGGTCCTCCAGTTGCACCTCTCGGGCGGCGAGCCGCTGCAGCGCCACGACATCGTCGACTTAGTGCAGTACGCCAATAAGCTGGGCCTCTACACCAATCTGATCACCAGCGGGCTCGGTCTTTCTGCCCGTCGGGCCGAGCAACTCCGCGAGGCCGGCCTCGATCATGTGCAGCTCAGTATCCAGGCCGATGATCCTGCCCTGTCCGATCAGATCGCAGGAACCAAATCCTTTGAGCGGAAACAGGCGGTCGCAAGTCTGGTCAAACAACTGGGCTGGCCACTCACGCTCAATGTGGTACTGCACCGGCAGAACATCGACCGGATTGGCGGCATCCTTGATATGGCCGAGGCGATGAAAGCCGACCGCATCGAACTGGCAAATACCCAGTACTACGGCTGGGCAGAGCCAAACCGTGCTGAGCTACTTCCGAGCAGGGAGCAGTTGGAGCGCGCGGAAGTGCTGGTGCGAGAAGCTCGAGAGCGACTTGATGGCCGGATGGAAATCATCTATGTGATCCCCGACTACTACAGCCAGTACCCCAAGCCCTGTATGGATGGCTGGGCCAGCAGGCATTTCACCGTGGTGCCTAACGGCGAGGCGCTGCCCTGCCCTGTCGCCCATGAGGTGGCTCGCTCACTTGAATTACCGCCAGCCACCGTGCGCGAACACTCGCTGGCCTGGATCTGGGAAGAGGCTCCGCTTTTTCAACAGTTCCGCGGCGAGGCATGGATGCCAGATCCCTGCCGGAGTTGTGAACGCCGGGAAATCGACTTCGGCGGCTGCCGCTGCCAGGCTCTTGCACTCACCGGGGACGCCTCTCGAACAGACCCGGTCTGCCACCTCTCCCCAGACCACGGGCTGGTCGAGGCAGCGGTTGCGGCAGCAAACGACCCAACGCGGCCGCAGGGCGGTTCGCTTATTCCCCGCCCACAGATGGGCCGCCCGAGAAGACAAAGAACGGCTGCGACGACGCAAAGAAGGACGGCGAGAACGTCTGTTTCACTGTCCCCCACCGTATTGAAAGGAAAAGAATGATCGCCCTAATCCTGCTCGGCTTCGGCCTGAGTCTTGACAACTTTCGGACCTCGATAGCGCTCGGCGGGCTTAAGCCGACCTTACGTCAGTCCATCAATACGTCCGCGATTTTCGCGCTTTGGGACGGTGTGGCGCCACTCGTCGGAATGCTTATCGGTGAGTACGTGAGCACCATGATCTCGGATACCGCGGAGATGATTGGGGCGGCAGGTCTTGCCGGGTACGGCCTGTGGGTCATCTTTAAGGCGATCCGTTCACCGGAGCACGCCGATCTTAATATGAAGACGGCTAGGCGCTGGTTGCCGGTGCCCTTGAGCATCGATAACGTGCTCGGTGGTGCGACCCTGGGCCTTGCCGGGTACTCGCCGTGGATTGCACCCATATTGTTCGCATTCACCACTTTCGTGATGTCGGTTGCTGGACACCAGATCGGCCGCACTATCGCCAACTTCATCCCTCGCCTCCGTACGGATCTTTTGACCGGGATTGCGTTTGTGCTGATGGCCGGCCTGGTGGTCGCGGGCGTGGGCGACTCCTGATGCCGAATACCCAGGTGGGTGACCAGAAGGACAGTAGGGAGCGACCTCCGTGCTATCACTGTGGGGAGTCCTACACCTCGGTGGATGCTGAGCGGCACACGGAGCCGGTTAACTGTGAGGTCTGTCCGCGCTGCAAGACGATGCCTGCTTGCTACACCTGTCGGAACATGTACTGTTCCTGCGAAGTGCATCAACACTGAAGGGCTCGGTGACTCTCGCCGGTCGGTGCCCGCAAAGTTAAAACGCTAACGAAGTTAAGTTAAAACGCAGAGGGCAGATGCTCGACTTCAAAGTCGTCGGGCACCTGCCCTCTGCGTTACCCGCCGTCCTGCGGGCATGCCTTTAGATGCTCAGAGCCCGGCGTACCGCGCGAATGTTCCGCCGAGATACCGGAACCATGGTGTGCTCGGGATTGTCCATGACCAGAACCAGTTCGCCTTTTTCTCGACGCTCGACCTCTCGGATACGGCTCAGGTTGACCAGATACTGACGATGTACTCGTAGGAAGCTACCGGTGTCCGACAGATCGTTTTCGAGTTTGTCTAGGCCGGATAAGGCAGCCCGCATTCTGCCATCATCGGTGAGCAGCCACACCTCGCTGCCGTCCGCTTCTGCCATCGTGACCTCTGAAGTCTTCAGCAGTACCATCCGGTTCTCCTCGCGGAGGGCAACTACTCGACGGGATGGTCCTAGCAAGACCCCGCCTGTTTCTGCCTGCGGGAACTGCTCACCGACGAAGGCTCCGAAAGAGATCAGGTGCCCAATCAGAGTGTTGTGAAGGAACACAGGTCGAATGCCGATCGACGATGGTTCATTAGAGAGAAGGGTGAAGATTTGCGTCGAGCCGGTCCAACTCGGGTCTGAGTGCGCTCGTTTGGTGGCATATCGAGCAGCGTGGATCAGCGGCGGAAGCTGCGGAGTCCAGCGCACCGCAGGATCAACTGCGGGGGTGTTTGCGGGTACGCCGAGAATGACGCTGGCCCTGTCATCGGCAATCACTACCGCACCTGCCGTATCGACGGCGACGAGCGGCTCCTTTGATCGCCCCCGGGCGTGTACATAGGCGGCGAGCAGTTCGCTGCCGCTGTCACGGGCCCGCCTGCGCAAGCTGTTCTGGGTATGGATAGCGGCGCTTTCCAGCCATTTCCGTGCGGAGGACGGTAGATCACTGCGCCAACACGAAATATTCAAGACGGCAAGCGGCTCCCTAGTGACCACGTCCCGCACTGCGACGCCCCCGCAAGACCATTCGTGGAAGGCTTGGCACCAGTGTTCCGACTGTCTGATCATCACCGCGCGCCGAGTTTCGAGTGCGGTGCCCATGCTATTCGTTCCCACCGCGCCCTCGGACCAGCAAAACCATGGTGCGAGGCCGCCTGCGGTGGCGATGGAGCGGGTGTTCTTATCGCCCCACGCTGTCAGGATCCTGCCGCCAGCGTCGGCGACGGTCACTACGCCTCCGGCGCTAGCCACCTCATGTGCCATCGCGGCAGCACAGAAACCCAGTTCCGTGAAGACGACATCTTGATCGAGGGAGTGCACAACCTGCGAGACCGCCGCATTAGGTACTTCGGACAGATACGGGTCGATGTGATACTGATCCCGTGACCGCTGCCAGGAGATCGCCACTTCGGGTCGTACCCCGTAGACGTCGTCGTCACCCTGTACAAAGCGTTCCCACGCGCCGTAGACCTCGGTCCTATTCAAGTCGCGGGATATCGACTGGAGTCGCTGGTCACCTGGCATTGGGCACCGCCTTTGGCTGCTCATCAAATCGCGTGGTCTGCCACGATAGCCAGAACACCGGCCGAGGCAGGCATCGCCGGCCCAGGTTGCTTCCCAGGCTGATATCTGACCCGGTTAGCGCGGTGGGTGTTCCTGCGGTGCATCCACCGAACGGTACTCGCTGGAGGACTTCATAAGCGTATTCTGAACCAATAACTCTGGCAAGAAAGTTACGTTGTTATGTTGGTATGTTTCTCCCGGGAATTCTGACCTTTTTGAGTTTTTTGGGGTGATTCTCAGGGGGAGAGAATGGGGGTGTATTCAATACGATGATTAGCGTTGGCGGTGGAGTGGTCCTTAAATGCTAAGCGGTGTTCAATAAGCGTTAAATTATCCTAATTAGTTGATGCAAAGTATTTGTCGATAATCTATGATGACTGGCTGATTTCTTTTTATACAGTTGGCGCGATAAGAGCCAACTGTATGCAGGTGTTTCCACATCGGGAGCTCTCCTCAATGCTGAGGTTTCGCCGGACGTAGAAGGACCGTACACAGTAGGGATGTTACGGCCACTAGGACACCTAGCGCCCCTAAGCCTGCAGCGATACTCGCGGCCGTGGCGATGGCTCCGACGAGTAGTGGCCCGCCGGCGTCACCGACCTCCCTGCCGATTTCTGCGGCGCCCATGGTTCGGCCCATCCGTTCTGCTGGGGTTGTGCTAGCGAGGTGGGCGAAGCCAAGTGGCGTTGTGATTCCGATGCCAGCGCCGATGATCGTTGCGCTGAGGTAGAGCGTTGCTGGCACCGGAAGAATGGCGAGCAGTATGACCCCGGCGGCGATCATAGCCAGCCCCAGGCTCATCCCGGCGGGGGAGCTGATCCGCTGCTGGTCCAACAGTCGACCAACCAGCGGCTGGGTCAGCGTGGAAGACACCGCGAGGATAGACACCACAGCCATGCTGGCAAACAAACCCACGTGTAGGCTGCTGCCCAGTAATGGCAGGAAGCCGACGGCGACGCCTAAAGCCCCGGTGGCCCCGGCCAGTGCCAGCGTGGGCACCAGAAAAGCGCGCCGGGTACTTTGGCGGACCACCTCAGCCACTGTGTATCTCGGGCGCGGAAGGACCGGCAGTGAGGGCATCGCAAGCCAGAGCCATATGGCCGCTACGGCTGAGACGATAGCCATCGACAGAAATAGGGCAGGAAAGCCGCCGACCCAGATGAGTCCTGCTCCTAGCAGCGGACCCAGCACATAGCCCAGCCCTTTCCAAGAACCGTATTTGCCGAAGTAGCTGCCTGCTGCAGCCGGTCCGGCTAACCGGGCAACCGCTGCCGAGGAGGCGGGGGAGAATGCCGAGGCGGCCGCACCTTGCCCTAGTCGGGCTAAGCCCAGCATCAGGGGGGTGGCGGATGTTGTGCCTAATAGCGAGGCGAGGGCAAAGCCAAGCAGGCCCACCACGATGACTGGCTTGGCGCCTATCCTGTCGCTGAGGGAGCCGAAGACGGGTTTTAGAATCACCTCGGCAACGTCATACAGGGCAAGTAGTACTCCGAAGGTGAGTAGCCCGAGCCCGATGCCTCCGCTTTCCGCGCCGAGTCCCGCGGCAATGCTGTGAGCTCCGAAAGACGTGGTGAATCCTGCGGCGTAGAGCGGGGCTAAGGTCCGGGCGGAAGGACTCGAAACCGCCTTAGGGATGCTGCCGCGGCGATGCGGGATATTCATTCGCCCAGGCCGGTGTGGCCCTGCGGCGAATCCCGCAAGGCTGTGCCGGACGGGCCGGAGCCACCATCTCCGGGCGCGTCATGGATGGCCTGATAGACCTGTTCCGCGTAGCCGTCCAGTGCGGCAGCACAGGCACGCAACCGGGTGTCGGCGGTCTTTGCCTCCGGTAGTTCCAGGACATCACGCTTTTTTAGATCCCGGTACCAACGCCGCAGCCGGTCCAGGCTTTGCTCCTCCTCTTCCAGCTCGGCAAAGGTAAATTTCCGCTTCTGGATCTCCCGGGCAATTTCTGCCTCAAATTTGCCGCAATCAGCCACGAATTCGGCCCACTCATCCACGCGCACCGAAGCGAATGCGTCCCGGATCACTGCGGCCGAGGGCGCGTCTCTTGGTGAAGCATCAATGACGGCGAAAACCCCGCCGCCCTTACGGCACAGCTCGCCAGCTCGCTCTAGATCCGCCTGGAAAGCAGGCGCGGCGGGCAGCACCCACACTCCGGGGGAGACCGGCACGGCTCCCGTTTTACGAAGTTGGCGCCACACGGCCACCCGGTGTCGGGATGGGTCGGAAGGTACTTGGGGCAGGATCAGAACCCAGGAAATATCATCTGTCACAATTAGAACTGTAACAGTGATTACATCTTGAAGGAATGTATGAGCCACCGCCCCTCCGCTTGATCAGCTACAAACAATGCTTTCGAGTGATTGTCACCGTACTGGAGCCGGGATAGAACGGAAGGTATGGCTACTTCACCGAACCCATCCCTGACCACCGAGCAGATCGCGACGCTGCAAGAGTCCTTTGCGGCGGACCCTATCCTTAAGCAGAGGCAAAATGCCATCGTCCGCGTCAGCGTCGATGAGCTCGCCATTGATCACCAGCTTGCGACAGCGCTCTCCAGTACCGTGTCAAACCGCATCGATGACTGGAAGGTCGCCAACCAAAAGAAGTCCGGCCGTTGCTGGCTTTTCGCCGCATTGAACTTGCTGCGGGTAGGCGCTAAGCAGATCCTGGGGGTGAAGGAATTCGAGTTCTCCCAGAACTACGCCATGTACTTCGACAAGCTGGAACGTGCCAACTATTTCTTAGAGTCCATTGTGGAGACCGCAGAACGCGGCGAGGATGACCGTCTGGTGCAATTCCTCTTGCAGACCGTCCTAGGCGACGGCGGCCAGTGGAATATGGCGGTGAACATCTTCCGCAAATACGGTGCCGTGCCGAAGTCGGCCATGCCGGAAACCGAGTCCTCCTCCAATACAAACCGGATGAACGCCGTCCTGCGTTCCCTCTTACGTCGCGGAGCGCAGGATTTGCGCCGACTCCGTCACGACGGTGACTCCGCTGGGCAGCAACAAGAGAAAGCCCGGATTATTGCCGAGGTGCACCGAATCCTCACACTGCACCTCGGCACTCCGCCATCCTCCATTGACTGGGAATACATCGACGATGCGAAGTTCTTTCACCGTGAGGGTTCGCTGACGCCTCAAGAATTTCTGGCGAAGTACAGCACCATCAACCTCGATGACTATGTCTGCCTAGTCGACGACCCCAGGACGGAGCATCCGAAAGGAAGCACACTGACGGTCGAGCATCTGGGCAATGTGGTTGACGCGGAACCGGTGCTCTACCTTAACGTCGAGATTGGCTTAGCCAAGCAACTGGCCAGGGATGCCATTCTGGATGGTGAGCCGGTCTGGTTCGGCTGCGATGTGGGCCCTCAGATGGTCCGCAAGGACGGTATTTGGGATGCTCACCTGTACGACTACGCAGGCCTCTATGGTGCCGAACTTGCCATGGATAAGGAAGCACGTGTTCGTTTTGGCGAATCGGCCATGACCCACGCCATGCTGCTGACCGGGGTTGATGTGTTCGACGGCGAAACTCGCCGCTGGCGGGTAGAGAACAGTTGGGGTGAAGAAGCCGGTGATCAGGGTTTCTTCACCATGGCGGACAACTGGTTCGACGAGTATGTCTTCGAGGTTGTGGTTAACAAGTCACGGTTGTCCCCTGAGCTGCGGCAAGCGCTGGATGCGGAACCTACGGTGCTGCCGGCTTGGGATCCGATGGGGGCGCTGGCGTAGCGGTTCGGGTACCCGGGTGCGCGGGAAGGTCCATCGAAGAACCTGCTCAAACGGATGGCTAAGACTATCCAGATTTGGCGTTTCCCCTACCCCTAAATGACAGGAGGATGGATGCTAAGCCCAGCTCTTTTCTTGGAAAGGTAGTCCGATGAGACAAACCTCAGATTCTTGTCTTGATATCTGGATGGATCGAGAGGCCCTGGCCGAGGCTATGATCCCTGTTGTTGGTCGGCTGTACCGCGAAAACAACGTCGTGACCAGCATTCACGGCCGGGATCTGACGAACAAATCCACGATGGACATTCTCAAGGCGCACCGTTTTGCGCGCCGAATCAATAAGGAGGAGCTGCTCCCGGAGGAGACTTCCCCTTTGCTGAAAGTCCTGGCACAGCTGCGGCTCGGCCCCGCGACGATCGACATCGCGCGCTTGAATCAGAAGTTCAAGGAAGAGGGCGACGGCGCCAGCTTAGAGGAATTCCTTCGTGGTGAGCTCGCCGCGATCGTGGGCCAGTATGGCGGCCACAACCGTACCGGTATTGATGTCATACTCTACGGTTTCGGTCGGATCGGACGGCTGCTGGCCCGGCTCCTTATTGAAAGAGCCGGCGGCGGATATGGGCTGCGTTTGCGGGCGATTGTGGTCCGCCGAGGATCCGAGAATGATCTTTCCAAGCGTGCCAGCCTGCTGCGCCGTGACTCGGTTCACGGTCCCTTTGAGGGCACCATCCGGGTCAATCAGGACACCAACACCATCACGGCCAACGGGGTTCAGGTGCAGGTCATCTATTCGGACAATCCTGCCAGCATCGACTACACCGCTTATGGCATCACTAATGCTCTTGTGGTGGACAATACGGGTCGTTGGCGGGACGCTGAAGGACTGTCTCAACACCTGCGGAGCAAGGGCGTTGCGCGGGTGCTGCTGACGGCTCCGGGCAAGGGCTCGCTGAAGAACATTGTCCACGGCATCAACCACGGCAGCATCGAGGATACAGACCGGATTGTGTCTGCGGCGTCCTGCACCACGAATGCCATCACCCCGGTGCTGAAGGCTATAAATGACAGGTTTGGCGTGGTCCACGGTCACGTGGAAACTGTTCATTCGTTCACCAATGACCAGAATTTGATCGATAACTTCCATAACGGCGATCGGCGCGGACGCTCGGCCGCGCTGAACATGGTGATTACCGAAACAGGTGCCGCCAAAGCGGTGGCTAAGGCGCTGCCCGAACTGTTGGGTAAGCTCACCGGCAGTGCCATCCGAGTCCCCACCCCGGACGTTTCCCTGGCTATCTTGAACCTCAGTCTTGAAAACGGGACTACCAAGGAGGAGGTGAACAGCTACCTTCGGGAGATGTCGCTGCATTCGGATTTACGTGATCAGATCGACTACATTGACTCGCCCGAGGTGGTTTCCACCGACTTCGTCGGTTCCAGGCGTACCGGGATCGTGGACGGTCTCGCCACTGTTTCCACGGACAGGAGCCTCATCCTCTACGTCTGGTACGACAACGAGTTCGGTTACAGCTGCCAGGTGGTGCGCATCGCGGAAGAGATGTCCGGTATAAATCGGCCGGCTTTCCCGGCTGAAGATCTTGTTCGGGAAAATCTGCCGGTGCTTGCCACGCAGGGATCGATCTAATTCCGGCCTCAGCGGAATAATATCATTCTTGAATCTTTGTCTCATTGATAATGCGAGGTTAAGGTTCAAGCTCTTTATCGTAGAGTTCGTCGCCTGGTAAGAATGCCGTTACCGGGTGGCCAAATTATTTTATAGCTGACTCAGATCAATAATAATCCCAGAGAATGCGCCTAGCGCATTCAGCTGCCGCAGAAAATCATTGAGTTAGCTGAAAATATTGGCTCGCGAAAAGAAGGCAAATTTCCTCCTTCGTACAGCTATCGATAAAGTCTGTCCCTCATTATCCGATGCTTTTGCCGGCGGAGCCGAGTTCTTGGGCGGCGAGGACGAGGCGGGCCGCGAGGCCTTTCTCGGCCGAAGCGCCCCAGACTCGGGGATCGTAAGTTTTCTTATTACCAACTTCACCATCGATCTTGAGGACCCCGTCATAGTTCCGGAGCATATGATCGACGACCGGACGGGTATAGGCGTACTGGGTGTCAGTATCAATGTTCATCTTGATCACACCATAAGAGACCGCGTCCGCGATCTCCTGCGGACTCGACCCCGAACCACCATGGAACACCAGGTCGAAGGGGTTCGCCTTCCCCAACTTCGCCCCGACTTGTTCCTGAATGTCCTTGAGGATCTCCGGACGCAACTTCACGTTCCCCGGCTTGTACACCCCGTGCACATTACCGAACGTCAACGCCGTAATGTACCGGCCGTTCTCCCCAGACCCCAACGCCTCAACCGTCGCTAAACCATCAGCAACCGTGGAATACAGTTTGTCGTTAATCTCGTTATCCACCCCGTCTTCCTCACCACCAACAGCACCGATCTCAACCTCGAGAATCATCCGGGCAGCAGCCGTCCGCGCTAACAGTTCTTGCCCGATCCGTAAGTTCTCCTCCAACGTCTCGGCCGAACCATCCCACATATGCGAGTTAAACAACGGATCCCGCCCAGCCTTCACCTCCGCCTCCGAAGCAGCCAGCAAAGGCAACACGAAACCCTCCAACTTATCCTTCGGGCAATGATCGGTATGCAAAGCAACCTTGATCGGATACTTCTTCGCTACCTCACGAGCAAAAGCCGCGAACCCCAACGACCCCACCACCATGTCCTTCACCGAAGCACCCGACCAATACGCCGCACCACCAGTAGAAACCTGAACAATGCCATCCGACCCAGCATCCGCAAAACCCTGCAAAGCAGCATTCAACGTCTGCGACGACGTCACATTCACCGCAGGATAAGCAAAACCGCCCGCCTTCGCACGATCAATCATCTCTGCATATTCATCCGGTGTCGCGATAGCCATACAAACTCCTTGCTTAGTTTCGTGTACAGGTGCTTCGGCGTTGAGCTCCAGCAGGTGTTGAGGTTTCGGGCTATGCCGGGACTTCGCCCGTAGCCTCGTAGATGGCAATCTTGTCGATGCGGCGCACGTGGCGCTCGGCGTTGCTGAAGGGCTCGGTCAGGAATTCCTCAATAAGTTCGGTAGCCTCTTCAACGCTGTGTTGACGTCCGCCCACGGCCACCACATTGGCGTCGTTGTGTTCCCGGGCGAGCCTGGCCGTTTCGAGATTCCACACCAAGGCCGCGCGAACGCCCCTGACCTTGTTCGCGGAGATTTGTTCGCCGTTGCCGGAACCACCCAACACAATCCCTAAGGCATTCACCCCGGCGGCCCGGTCTGCCACCACCGCCAGAGCCGCACTGATGCAGAAAGACGGATAATCATCCTCGGCGTCATAAGCCTGTGGTCCGTGGTCGATCATTTCATAACCCTTAGCGGACAAAACCGTGATCAGGTGAGCGCTGAGCTCCATGCCGGCATGATCGGTTGCAATGTGAATGCGCATGATTGGCCCTTCAAATCTAGTGGTGTGGATGTGTATCGTTGGCAGCCGAAAGTGCCTAAGCGCTCGGTTCGCTAGCTAGCCGAAAGCGAGCTGTCCCTTGGCCCGGAGCGCATCGATGGCTTCGGCCGGGGACGGCTTGCCGTAGACGGCCGAGCCCGCCACGAAAATGTTGGCGCCGGCCTCGGCCGCACGCGTAATGGTTTCCTCCGTGATGCCGCCGTCAACCTGAATGGCAAGATTGGCGCCGCTTCCCTCGACGGCGGCTCGGGCTCGGCGGATCTTGGGCAACATCACGTCAATGAACGCCTGCCCGCCGAAACCCGGCTCCACCGTCATGATCAGTAGCATGTCTAATTCCGTGAGCATATCTAGGTACGGCTCGACGGGCGTCGCCGGACGTAGGGCCATCCCGGCCTTCGCGCCCCTGGCACGCAGTTCCCGGGCAAGCTTGATGGGTGCGTTGGATGCTTCGACATGGAACGTTACGGAATCCAAGCCAGCGTCGGCGTACTGTGGTGCCCACCGATCGACCTCGGCAATCATCAGATGCGCATCCAAAGGCACCGGACTGACCGCTTGGATCCGTTCCACAACAGGCAAGCCGATGGTCAGATTAGGTACGAAGTGGTTGTCCATAACGTCCACATGCACGGCATCGGCATTGCTGATGCGGGCTAGCTCCGCCTCGAGGTTAACGAAGTCGGCGGAAAGGATGCTGGGGCTAATGCAACACTGCAGAGGTAGAGAGGGCATTGGATCGGCCTTTCAGTAGCGGCTTGCTGATCTTGGTATCCGGATGGGTGGGACTCAAGGTCTCCACCCATCCGAGACGGTGCGGATTTCAATCCGGCCTCGGGATAACCCGAGATTGATCCGCTGAACCTGTGTGCTCAGCGGGTTAGGATGCTTTCCGGGCGGTGGCAAGGGCCGTTTCGATATCGGCCAAAAGCTCGTGCCAACTAGCCACGAATTTCTCCAAGCCTTCGGCTTCAAGGAGCGCGACGACGTCGTTGTAGGAGACGCCCAGGCGCTCAAGCCGGTGCAGCGTGAGCATGGACTCCGCATAGGTTCTGGAGATGGTGTCACCAGTGACAACGCCGTGATCGAATGTGGCGTCGAGGGTCTTTTCCGGCATGGTGTTGACCACATTGGCAGCCGCAAGGCCCGTGACATATAAGGTGTCGGGATATGCCGGGTCCTTGACCCCCGTCGAAGCCCACAACGGACGTTGTGGCAGTGCGCCGGCTTCTGCCAAAACGGCCCAACGCTCGGTGGAGAAGAGTTCTTCGTAGACTTGGTAGGCGAGGCGGGCGTTAGCCACCCCGGCCAAACCCTTGAGCGCTTTAGCATCCTCGGTGCCAATGGCATCGAGGCGCTTATCGATCTCAGTATCCACGCGGGAAACGAAGAACGATGCCACCGAATGGATCGTGGAGAGATCGTGGCCGTTTTCCTTGGCCAGTTTCAAGCCCGCCTGGAAGGCATTGATGACCGCGCGGTATCGCGCCAAGGAGAAGATCAGAGTCACATTGACGCTGATTCCGGCGGCAAGGGTAGCCGTTATCGCGTCCAATCCCTCTAGTGTTGCGGGGATCTTGATCAGAACGTTCTCTTTGTTAACCTTCTTGAAGAGTTCCTTGGCTTCGGCGATTGTGCCCTCGGTGTCCCAAGCCAGGCGGGGGTCAACTTCGATGGAGACCCGGCCATCGATTCCCTTGGTAGCCGCGAAAATCGGGGAGAAGAGATCGCAAGCGTCGGCCACGTCTGTCGTGGTGATCTCGAAGATAGTCTCTTCGACGCTGGCCCCCTGAGCCGCAAGCTCAGCGATCTTGGCGTCGTAGTCCGTCCCAGAGGTGATCGCGGCTTGGAAGATGGACGGGTTGGTTGTCACACCGACGACGTTCTTTTCGTCGATGAGTTTCTGCAGGCTGCCGCTGGAGAGTCGTTCGCGGGAGAGGTCATCCAACCAGATGGACACACCTGCATCGGAAAGGAGAGAAGTGGGAGTTGCGTTGGTCATGGCTTCTGTTGCTTCCTTCAAGTAGTTGAGGTTAGTTGGCTGCCGCGATGCGGGAGTCCTTTGCGGCAGCAACGACGGCATCCGCCGTGATGCCAAACTCCTGGAAAAGGCGCTTGTAATCTGCGGAGGCACCAAAGTGCTCCAGGCTGACGGACCGGCCGGCGTCGCCAACAAATTCCTTCCAGCCCAGGGACAGGCCTGCTTCGACGGAGACGCGAGCCTTGACGGCTGCGGGTAGCACCTGCTCACGGTACTCAGCAGGCTGGGCACGGAACCACTCGACACAAGGCATGGAAACCACGCGCGTGGCGATGCCTTCAGCCTGGAGCGCCTCACGGGCTTCGATGGCCAACTGAACCTCAGAACCGGTGGCGATCAGGATTACCTGAGCGGTGGTGACGGCACCAATAGCGGTAGCCTCGGCCAGGACATACCCGCCCTTGGCTACGCCGTCGGCAGAACCAAATTCAGCCGCCGTCGCCGGACCGGTGCCCCGGGCAAAGGTGGGGACGTTCTGGCGGGTCAGTATGATGCCTGCCGGGTTATCCTTCGTTTCCAGGATCTTCTTCCAGGAAGCGGAGACCTCGTTGGCGTCGGCCGGACGCACCACATCAAGACCCGGAATGGCACGCAGCGTGGCGAGTTGCTCCACCGGTTGGTGGGTGGGGCCGTCCTCGCCGAGGCCGATGGAGTCGTGTGACCACACATAGATGGACGGCACCCCCATCAAGGCGGATAGTCGGATGGCCGGGCGCTGATAGTCGCTGAAGATCAAGAAGGTACCCGAGAAGGCGCGGGTGGGACCACCCAGGTGGATACCGTTGACGATTGAGGCGGCGGCGTGCTCCCGGATGCCGAAGTGAAGTACTCGGCCGTAGGGGCTGCCAGACCAAGTGTCGGTCTGCTTAGAAGCCGGCACAAACGACCCGTATCCGTCGATTGTTGTGTTGTTGGAGCCAGCGAGGTCGCAGGAACCGCCCCAAAGCTCGGGCAGAACACCGCCGAGGCTGTTGAGGACCTTGCCGGAAGCTGCTCGGGTGGCGACATCCTTGCCCGCTTCGAAAACGGGGAGGTTGCTTTCCCAGCCTGCCGGAAGTTCCTTCTTCTCGATCCGCTCCAGCAGAGCTGCGTTCTCGGGGTTGGCGGATTTCCAGGCTTCGAAGTCGGCATTCCACTCTGCATGGGCTTCCGCTCCACGGGCGACGACTTTGCGGGTATGGGCCAGGATGGCGGGCTCGACGTCGAAGTTCTTCTCCGGGTCGAAACCAAGCTCGGTCTTCAGGGCTGCAACTTCGGCGGCACCCAGGGCGGATCCGTGGATGGCGCCGGTGTTCTGTTTCTTCGGCGACGGGTAGCCAATGATGGTGCGTAGCGAGATGATCGAGGGTTTGGAGGTTTCGGCCTTCGCAGCCAGCAGCGCGGAGTGCAGGTCCTGTACGTTTTCGACGTATTCGCCTGTCTCGGTCCAGTCCACCCGCTGGGTATGCCAGCCGTAGGACTCGTAACGCTTGAGCACGTCTTCGGTGAAGGCGATGTCGGTGTCATCCTCGATGGAGATGTGGTTCTCGTCATAGACCACCACGAGATTACCCAGTTCCTGGTGTCCAGCCAGGGAGGAAGCCTCGGCTGTGACGCCTTCCTGGATGTCGCCGTCGGAAGCGATGACCCAGATGGTGTGGTCGAAGGGGCTGCTGCCAGGAGCGGCATCGGGGTCCATGAGCCCGCGCATCCGGCGCTGCGAATAAGCGAAGCCTACCGAGGAGGCGAGTCCCTGGCCCAAAGGGCCGGTGGTGATTTCCACGCCCTTGGTGTGCTTGTATTCCGGGTGACCCGGTGTCAGCGAACCCCAGGTGCGCAGAGCCTCCAAATCGCTGAGCTCCAAACCGCAACCGGAAAGGAAGAGCTGGATGTACAGCGTTAGCGAGCTGTGCCCCGGGGAGAGAATGAAGCGATCGCGGCCAATCCAATCCGTATTCTTCGGATCGTGGCGCATCACCTTTTGGAAAAGCAGGTAGGCCGCTGGCGCAAGGCTCATGGCCGTGCCCGGGTGGCCGTTGCCAACTTTCTCAACAGCGTCCGCGGCCAAAACCCGGACGGTGTCCACGGCCCGTTGGTCCTCGGATGTCCAGCTGAGCGATCCTGACTCGGGACTAGCCGCTGAACCTGTCGCGTCGGACAAGGTGTCTGTCGCATTACTTGTGGGATTCACGGTTGTTCCTCTCGTTTGGGGTGTTGGCCGGGGTGGCCGTTGGGATATTTTCTGGTTGGTATTTATCCTTTCGGATCGAAGGGGTAGGGGTAACGCTATTTTCTGATGGTTCTTACTACCCTTAAGAGTTGGCTGATGCGTGTTTTGGTCAGATTTCAGAGCTAAAAGTGCTTCGAACTACTCTTTCGGAGGAATGATTTGGGTCGGGGGAGATGGGGTTCGCTAACAACCCACACCAACACCGGATCCATTGCGGTTCTGATCCGCCTATTTGGCGATCAGTGGCAAACTGTCCCGCTCACCTCTGGGCGCAGCTCTACCAGTCAGAGTTAGCCGCATTTGTGGATGCATTTTAGAAGTACCAAGGCTGCAAACGGTTTCGCCGAAGACTCGGTCGGGGTCGAGACGGCGTAGTTCTTCGGTCAGACAGTCCAGCAAGGTACGGCGCGGCAAGGAGATGCTTTGGGTGGGCTGGCCGGGCTGGGTGAGTTCGGCGACGGTAAGCCCAGGGCGATAGAGTCGAATATCACCGGAGGCTCGGGACAGCCGAACACATCGAATTCCGGCAACGGCAGGGTCCTCGACGACGGTGACCGGGGCGTCCAAAGTCAGGGTGAGCCATGCCGCGAGCAGGATCGCGCTGGGAGATTCGGAGGCTCCTTCGATCGTGACGGCGGTGACTGGAGCGCCGTCGACCTGGTCCAAAGCTGCGGCGAGCTGGATCCGCCAGTTGGTCAGCCTGGTCCAAGCCAGGTCAGTATCGCCGGGTCGGTAGGTGTCCCGAATGACCTTCAGAGCTGTCTGGGGTTCGTCCTGCTTGGCTGAGTCGGTGATACGCCGATGGGCGATGCGGCCGATGGAGGTCTCGCTAGCATTTTTTGGGGCCCGGTGCGACCACCAGGCCACAATCGGGGCGTCAGGTAGCAGTAGCGCGGAGACGAGCGACAGGCTCTCCTCGGCAAGTTCGCCATAGCCGTATAGCACGATCACTTCCGAGCCGCCGATGCCATCACCAACGTGGATCTGAGCGTCGAGCCGGTTCGGAGCCTCCGCTCCAGCATCGACGAGTACGATGATCCGGACCGGGCGTTCCTGGCTGGCGTCCTTGGCTGCCGTAATGGCTTCCTCTTCCTGCCCCTTCTGAGTGATGATCACCAGGTTCAGCACGCGTCCTAGCGCGGTCACGCCGCCCCGCTCTCGCAGGGAGACGATTTTTTTAGAGATTTTTGTGGTCGTGGTGCCGGGTAGCTCTACTATCATTGCCTTTTCCAGATTCTTCCATCGCGAGTGAGTGGTTCATCGACCGGCGTTCATGAGAGTATCTGCTCGCGGGTTTCCCCAAAGGGAACTGAGTCGTTAAGCGAAATCGTGTACCGGCCGGGATGATGGCGGGTAATTAAGATGCCAGCCAAATGCTGAGTCATTGCTACTTGCCGGAGCTCAGCCTCCGCGTTGTCGAGCAGTTCTTGACGCCGGCTCGGTTCGGTGATCAGAACTTCCAGGTGTTCGATGGACTCAGTTTGCATGATGAGGGACTTCCTCTCGGGGGGAATCGGGCACCGTTCAACCCTTCCCGGTGCTGGAGGGCGGTCCACTCCACTCCAGGACTGGCTGGTGTGTGTGGCGGTCCCTCTGTAGGCACGCTGGGAAGAAATTTCAGGACTGCAACCCCCGAGTGACGGGGGCTGCAGTCCTGAAATTGGCGCACTGCTAAGTTGCAGGACGCCGCGACTAAGCGGTGCGAAGCTTAGACGATCGCGTCGCGAAGTTCCTTTGCGGCCTGAGCCGGGTCGGCTGCACCGTAGATGGCACCGCCGGCGACGGCGACGTCCGCGCCTGCACGCTGTACGTCTTCGATGGTGCTGCGGTTCACGCCACCAGCTACGGAGAACGGAACGCGAGCTGCCTCACCGGCGCTGAGCAATCCCTTCAAATCGAAGCCGGGCTGAGCCTGCTCGTCAAGGCCAGCATGCATCTCGACGAACTTTGCGCCCAGCGCACGGGCTTCCTTGGCCCGGGTGGCCTTATCAGCCACACCGATGAGGTCAACCACGATGCCCTTGTTGTGAGCCTGGGCAGCCTTGACCGCACCTGCGATGGTGGAGTCATCGGCCGTGCCGAGCACGGTAACCAGGTCCGCGCCAGCCTTGAAAGCAATGTCCGCTTCAAGTTCTCCGGCGTCCATGGTCTTCATGTCGGCAAAGACGATTTTGTCCGGGTGCGCATTCTTGACGGCGGTGACGGCGGAGAGGCCAGCCGCCTTGATCAGCGGGGTGCCGAGTTCGATGATATCGACGTATTCGGCGACCTGACCGGCCAATTTGAGCGCGTCTTCGACGGTGAGGAGGTCCATAGCTACTTGGAGTTTCATTATGTTTTTTCTTTCTGTAGGGAACTGCGGTTGATGTGGAAAGTGAAGGCTCTGATTAATCGAGCTCGGATTACTCGAGGTTGGCGTGCCGGAGCCAGAGCTCTTCGGCGGGTTCATCGGAGTTCCCCCACAGCGTCTGGAATAGGGCCTCGGTGGCGACGAACAGCACTTGTTCGAACAGGGATCCGGCGTATTGCCGGGAAACATTGGATCCGTGGTCTGTCTTCTGTGCAGCGGGGATGATCACTAGCGAATCGGCAAGTGCCGCGAGCGGCGAATCCGGGTTGGTGGTAAACGCGGCAACGCGCGCTCCGACCTTCGCTGCGGTCTCCGCTGACTTGACCACTCCCGAGGTCGTTCCAGATCCGGAAGCCACCAAGAGCAGGTCGCCGGGTCCGATAGCGGGGGTTGTGGTGTCACCGGCGATGTGTACGGTCATCCCCAGGTGCATCAGCCGCATCGCAGCCATCCGCAGGACCAGCCCGCTCCGGCCAGCTCCCGCAACGAACAGCCGACCCGGCTGGCCAAGTTGGACCGCCAGTGCAGCCACCTGATTTTCGTCGATTTTGTCTGCCGTGTCCGCGATCTCGTCCCTGACGAGAGACAGATTGCGGACATAGTCGTCTCGAATACTGTTCACCGTAATTGTTGGATTCACGGTTGTTCCTTTCGTTGGGTGCTGGCCGGGGTGGCCGTTGGAATATTTTCTGGTTGATATTTATCCTTTCGGATCGAAGGGGTAGGGGTAACGCTATTTTCTGATGGTTCTTCCTACCCTTAAGGATTGGGTGGGTTGTTTTGCTGCGGGTACACTTTCGGCATGAGTGCAGTAACCAGTCAGTCTTTGAAGAAGTCCAGTGCGTCTCTTTTGGAGGTGCCTTGGCCCCTTTTGCGGGCGGTGGAGGCGTTGGCTGATGCGCCTTTGAGCCAGATAGCCGAGCGATTACGTGATGCGACGTTCCCTTATGTGCGAAGCAGTGCGTTGGTTATTTTCACCGAAGATTGCACGGGGCGGCCGCAGAAGAAGGCGGGCGATGAGGAGATTATTGCCCGGGTTTCCATTGCGGAGCTTGACGCGCTTCGAGCGACTCTTTCGGAGGAAGAGCCCTGGTTCGGGGAGGCCGAGATCGCGGGTCCGCTCCGTCCGGTATTGGCTCTGAAACATGCTCCTAGCCAGGCGCTTTTGGTGCTGACTGACCCTCAGCCCTTTGGCCAGGAGGACGAGGCTGGCTTGGATCTGGTGAGGTATTTGTGGGGTATTGCTGCCCGGCGGATTCGGGAGAAAGTGGCTGATGCGCCGCCGTCGTATTTATTGGAATCTCGAGCGGCTTCGGCTGAGCGCGTCCGGGTGACCGCGGAGCTGACCGATTTGCACTCCACGACCTTGGAAACTCTTTTGGCTGCTTTGCATTCATCCGCTTTGGATGATGCGGCGGTGCGTGCGGCGGTTACTGATCTTACGGCTAAGGCTTTGGTCAGGCTTCGCACCCTTAGCGATCGTACGAATGATTTGGTGAAAGAGCCTGTTGCTACCGCTTTCGAGCGTTTGCGGGAGGATCTTCGACCGCTCACTCGTTTTAGCGGCATTGAGGTTGAGTTCATTGAACCACCGCGGAATGGTAGGGATTTGCCGGGGGAGGTTGCTCATGCGGCGCGGGCTATTGTTCGGGGACTTTTGCTAGCAATGATTGAGCAGCCTGAGGTGAGTAGGGTTCGGACCCAGTGGGACTGTGACGGCGAGAATTTGCTGATCAATGTTCGTGACGATGGGCGTGGTGCACTCGCTCCTGATGCGCCGAACATTATTCGATTGGACCGTCGGGTTCAGGCGCTGGCGGGGCATTTACAGATTGAGGTGATGCCGAATTGGGGTGCGGATGTTTTCGTGACACTTCCGCTGGACCCGCCTGCTCCCTTAGCCGGGGATGTTGCTGGCTGGAATTTAGGTGGGCGGGAACTTGAGGTTCTTCAGCATCTTGCCGCTGGGCAGCGTAACCGGACGATTGCTTCAACTCTGGGTATTAGTGAGAACACGGTCAAGTTCCACGTGCGGAATCTATTCAGGAAGCTCGACGTCGGATCCCGCACCGAAGCAATTGCTCTGGCACACAGCCACGGACTGCGCTAACACCCCGCACACGGAACAAAACACCTCTTAATAATTGTGGCTAGGTTTCTCTGGCATGTAGTGTCAAAAATCTCAGGGGGCAGAGGACGTATCTCACCTTCCGGTACTGTCGATTTTTCCAAACAGCTTGGCAGTGCCGATGCTCGGGATGCGTAGTAGGGACGAGACCCCCGTAACGCGCGGCTCGGAGGGGGCTCGATATATTCTCCAATCATCCTAGAAATAACACGCCACGTCTCAGCTGCTGTCTTGTCAGCAGTGAGGCCAACAACGTCGCGGAGAAAACGTTTTCGTAACTCCCAACCGTTCACCGACTTTCAGGCAGGAAAGCAGGATCAATGTCGATTCAAATTAGTCGCCGCCAACTAGGACAGGCTGCACTGGGCGTAGCCGCATTGGGCTTTCTGAGCGCCTGCGGTACCCAGGGATCAGGGACCAACACAGATGGCACGGTCACACTTCGTTTCGCCTGGTGGGGCAATGAAGTCCGTAACACCAGCACCGGAAAGCTGATCGCGGCGTTCACTGCGGCCAATGCCAAGATTAAGCTTGGTGCGGAGCCCGGTGTGTGGGGCAGTTACTGGGACAAATTGGCAACCCAGACCGCTGGAAATGAGATGCCGGACATCATTCAGATGGACCAGCAGTACCTTGCCGAATACGGAGGACGCGGCGCGCTTTTAGACCTGTCCGGGCAGAAGGCCATTGACACCAGCGGGATCACTCAGGACGCCCTAAAGGCAGGCCAGGTAGACGGCAAACAATTTGGCATCAGTGCAGGCCAGACCGCCTATGTGGTGATGGCGAACACCCGGATTTTCAAGGAAGCCGGTGTGGACATCCCGGACGACACCAAGTGGACCTGGGATGACTACATCGCTACGGCAGCTGCTGTTGCGGCCAAGATGCCCAAGGTATTTGGCTCCGCCTACGGAGGCACGGACGATGCTCTGACGGTATGGTTTGGCCAAAATGGCGAATCTCTCTACACCGAAGATGGAAAGCTTGGCTTTACCGAAGGCACACTCTCGGCGTTTTACGAACGACTGCTTAAGCAACGCGAAGCCAAAGCAGGTCCGTCCGCATCGCTCAACTCCGAGGACGCTAATGCGGCCCTGGAACAAACACTGTTTGGCACGGGGCAGCTGGCCATGTCTTGGGCATGGACCAGCCAGCTAGGTGCACTTGCAGCCGCCACGGGCGATGACATCAAGATCTTGCGCGTGCCAAGCCTCGCCGGATCTGCGGCTAAGGCTTCGATGTATTTCAAAGCCTCCATGCTCTGGTCGGCATCGGGACGGACTAAACATCCGGAAGAAGCAGCCAAGTTCATCAACTACCTCCTGAATGACGTCGAAGCAGCCAAAATACAGCTCACCGACCGGGGCATCCCTTCGAACCCTAAGCTCCAGGAAGCCATCGCCCCGCTGCTCAAACCCACGGATAAATCGGCCAGCGACTTCCTCAAGGCAATCCAGCCAGAGATATCCTTCACCCCTTCTGTTCCCCCGGTGGGCACCGGAACACTCAGTAGCGTCTCGCTGCGCTATCTGGATGATGTGCTGTTCAACCGCAAAACCCCTGCCGTCGCCGCCAAGGAATTCAAGGCAGAGATTGAGGGGCTCATTAGCTCCGCCGCCAAATAGCTACCCAATCTCCATTCCCACCTTCCATTGATGGTCCCCGGGCCCGAGTTAGGAAGTCATGAAATTGCCACCGTCCAGGGGTGCTGAAAGTGCTCTGCGCTTGGTTCTACCGAGCTGGAGACTCGGTGAGTGATGTGTCGGGGCTGGGCAAACTCAAGGGCCGCGGGTCCAAAACCGATCGCAGTGACACCAAGGCTGCACTGATTTTTCTTGCCCCTTGGCTGCTCGGCTTGGTGGCCATCACCCTGGGGCCGATGCTGATTTCCTTGTTCCTATCCTTCACCGACTACAACCTTCTCCAGGCTCCAAAATTTATAGGCTTCGACAACTTCATCAGGATGTTTCAAGACACCCGGCTGTTGAATTCTCTACGCGTCACCTTCAGCTATGTGCTGGTGGGTGTCCCGCTGCAACTCGCGCTGGCTCTGCTCGTCGCAATGGTCCTGGACCGCGGCATCCGTGGCTTGCCGTTCTATCGCTCGGTGTTCTACCTGCCCTCCCTCCTGGGTGGTTCGGTCGCCGTCGCCATTTTGTGGAAGCAGATCTTTGGTACCGCGGGGCTGGTAAACCAATTCCTGTCCCTGCTGGGGATCCAGGGCCCGGGCTGGATCTCTGACCCCAACACCGCATTGAGCACCATCATCCTGTTACACATCTGGACCTTTGGTAGCCCGATGATCATCTTTCTCGCAGGGCTGCGCCAGATTCCGACCATGTACTACGAGGCGGCACAGGTCGACGGCGCCGGCAAGCTCACCCAGTTCTTCCGCATCACGCTACCTTTGCTGAGCCCGATCATCTTCTTCAACTTGGTGCTCCAGATTGTTGGCGGCTTCCAATCCTTTACCCAGGCTTTTATCGTTTCCGGAGGCAACGGAGGGCCATCCGATTCCACGATGTTCTTCACCCTGTATCTGTACCAAAAAGGTTTCGGCCAGTTCGATATGGGATACGCCTCAGCGATGGCTTGGGTGCTCCTGCTGATCATCGGCGCGTTCACGGCCATCAACTTCTATGCGGCAAAATTCTGGGTGTTCTATGACGACTGAAGCCCAGCCTTCACCAAGTCCCGTTCCAACGAGGAAAAAAGAGACGCGAGGTAACAAGCCCACAAAGGGGCGGGTGCACCGTTCCAAAAGCCGCACAGAGATCCGGATCCGCACCATCCTCAAGCACACGTTGCTGATCATCTCCGCGTTAATCATGATCTATCCACTGCTGTGGATGATCGCCTCCTCGCTGCGGCCCAACGACCTGATCTTCCGGGCGCCTGGCATCTGGCTGACGACCTTTGAAACCAGCAACTTCGCCGACGGTTGGAATGCCCTGGCCAAACCGTTCTCCACCTACTTGCTGAACTCCGCAATAGTGGTGCTCGGCTCCATTATCGGCAATCTGGTGTCCTGTTCGATGGCAGCCTACGCTTTCGCCCGTCTTCGATTTAAGGGCAAGAAGTGGTTCTTTGGAGCCATGTTGTTGACCATCATGCTGCCGTTCCACGTAGTGGTTGTGCCGCAGTACATTATGTTCTCCCAGATCGGCTGGGTGAACACCTTCTGGCCGCTCATCGTGCCCAAACTTCTGGCAACGGATGCGTTCTTCGTTTTCCTCATGGTCCAGTTCATCCGCGGCATTCCTCGGGAACTTGATGAGGCAGCGCGTATTGACGGCGCCGGCCATCCGAGGATTTTTCTCCAAGTCATCTTGCCTTTGATGGTTCCGGCCTTGGCGACCACCACCATCTTCACCTTCATCTGGACCTGGAACGACTTCTTTAGCCAGCTGATCTATCTGACAGATCCGGACATGTTCACCGTCCCGGTGGCACTACGCAACTTCATCGACTCCACCGGTTCCAGCTCCTGGGGCGCAATGTTTGCGATGTCCATTGTGTCCTTACTGCCGGTCTTTATCGCTTTTCTGTTCGGCCAGAAGTTCCTGCTCAAGGGCATCGCCACCACCGGCATCAAATAAACGCCCCTAACCAGAAGCGCCGCTAACCAGACGTTCCGCTAGCCGGCTCAGGATAGCCCAATGACTTCGGGATAGCCTGCTGGCCCGACAGCGGACTATCCCGAAGCTAATGAACTATCGCGACGACGGCGGGGACCACAGCCTGCGGGAGGACGGGGACGACAGCCTGCGGGACGGCAGGGGACGACGGCTGCCGGGTCACCGCTTGCCGCGGAAAACCTGTACCACCGAGGGCCGGGGTAGGGCAGCTTCGCCCCGCCTGGGACGCTGACCGGGTCCAACGTAATCGGGGAAGGCCGAGCGCTGTGCCGCCCAGCTCCCCTCCTCGCCGGGATGCTGCACCGCGACGAAGACCAGACCATCCTGATCGTGCACGATCGGACCACAGGTTTCTGATTCCCGCGGTACCGAGAGGAACTGCTGCACCCTCCCGCGCTCGCGGCCGGACAAGGTCACCTTGAAGAGACCATCGTTGAAACCAATGGTCGAGGGTGCTCCGTCGGTGGAAATCCACAGATCCCCTTTCGAATCGAAGGCTAGATTATCCGGGCAGGAAATCGGCGAAACCTGGTCCTTAGGGAAACCGCCGAAGTAGGTCGCATTGTTCTTGGCCGGATCGCCGCAGACCAAAAGCAAGTTCCAGTCGAAGCGCCCGGAAGTCTGCCCACCACGCTCGGTGATCTCCACGACGTGCCCGTCCCGGTTCTCGTTGCGCGGGTTCGCTTCGTCGGCGGCCGCGAAACCGACCTTGCCCCGATTGGTGTTATTGGTGCAGGCCACATAGATCTTCCCGGTGGACAGACTGGGCTGCACATCCTCGCAACGATCCATCTTGGTGGCGTTCACCTTATCCGCCGCCAGCCGGGTGTAAACCAAGACCTCGTCGATGCTCAGCCCGGGAACCACAGATGCTCCGTTGCGGGTCAGTGGAATCCATTGCCCGCCGCCGTCGAACCGACCATCCTTCGGAAGCTTTCCGGAGCCATCGATCTCCGTCGCAGAGTCGCCCTCGAAGCGGGCGACGAACAAATCGCCCTCGTTGAGCAGTTTCTTGTTCCAGGCTCGAGCCGCCGCAGAGTCGCCGGGGCGATACTTGTACTTGCTGATGAATTTATAGAGGTAGTCAAAGCGTTCGTCGTCGCCCATATAAGCCACCACATGACCGTCCTCGGCCAGGATGACATTGGCACCCTCATGCTTGAAGCGGCCCATCGCGGTGTGCTTGAGCGGGGTGCTTTGCGGATCGAGGGGATCTACCTCGACAATCCAGCCAAAGTGATTCACCTCGTTCTGATATCCCGGATTCCGGGTATCCCAACGCGGCTCATCCAGTTCCCAGCCGTTGTTCGTGGCCTTGGAGGTGAGCCCGTAGCGCTGATCGCTCGCACTGGTTCCGGGAGTTACGAAGTAGCCGTTGAAGTTTTCCTCGCCGGAGAGCATGGTGCCCCAAGGTGTGGTGCCACCGGAGCAGTTACCCAGCGTGCCCAATGCAGTCTTGCCTCTGGGGCTGGCCACCGTCTTCAAGAGCGAGGACCCCGCTGCCGGACCGGTAAAGGAGTATTTCGTGGTGTCTAGGAAGCGTCGGTTCAGGTGGCCATTGCGGTCATACTGCCAGGGAGTTCCGCGGCGGGATCTGCGCAATTCCACCACGCTGAGTCCGTGCGCGGCCCGGGTGATCGCTCTGGCTTCGGCTGGGTCCAGATTCGGTGGGAACATGATCGCCGGATTCACGTATTCGTGATTGCAGAACAGGAGAGCTCGCCGCCCCTTGCTGCCCGGAAGCTCCACAATATCGGTGTAGTCGTTGTTATAGCCGAACTGCTGTTTCTGAGCTGCCGCGGTTTGCTGCGTTGGATTGAACTCGGGGGAGCGCCGAAACAAGGGATCGCCCCAGCGAATCACCGGCTTCCAGGCGAATCCGGCGGGCACGGTCAGCTCGTCCACCAGACGGTCCACCGGGGCAATCGGCGTAAAACTCAGGGGCGAGGAGTGCCAAGACTGAGCGAAGAGTGAGCTGGTCGGTGCGGCCGCGGACGCGTTCTGCGGTGCGGCTCCGAGAGCGAGCGTCACCGCCCCTGCCGCGCCCAAGCCGAGGAGCTGACGGCGACCCAGGGCAGCCCCAGCAATGTCTCGGAAGTAGGCATTGGCGGAGGTATTGCACACCTCGCCAGCGCAGGCGTTATCGCATTTGAGCTGACAGGTCACCGGGCTACGTTTGCCCCTCGTTAGCTCGGCCATCGGTAGCAGGGTGCGGGTCGATTCGGACATCTTCGAAACTCCTTCGGTTGATGTGTCTGAACCCCAGCCTGCAAGACCAGCGAATCATCCCGGTGACCTCCAGGTGGATCCTAGGTGAACTCTGTGAAGGGCCTGAGCGAGGAAGATGACGCAGGATGACCCCAGATGAACTGCTATGTCACACTGTTTCGCTGAAGTGTCGAACGCAAAACTACAGTCGATCCATGACTGTTCGGGACCTCTATCCGATCTCGCTGCGCCTGCTCGGCCGGCCGGTGCTCGTGGTGGGCGGCGGTGCGGTGGCCACCAGACGAGCTAAGGGCTTGCTTGACGCCGGGGCTTCCGTCACCGTGGTAGCTCCCGAAGTGAGCGAAGAACTCAAGCAGCTGCACGACGCCGGTCTGCTGCTTTGGCGAGCCCGCAGCTATCGCAGCGCTGATCTGAGTGGTAGCTGGTTTGTACAGACTGCGACCGGAAACACCGAGGTGGATGAACGGGTAGCTATTGAGGCCGAGGAGCAGCGGATCTGGTGCGTCAACGCAACCGATCATGAGAACTCCGCGGCCTGGACCCCTTCGGTCGCTCGGATTGACGATGTCACCGTGGCCGTTAACGCCGGGGGAGATCCGCGCCGTGCGGTGGCCTTGCGCAAGGCTATCGCCAGCGGGCTGGAAACCGGTGAAATCGGCACCTCTGCCTTCAAACATCACCGTCCACATCAAGGAAGCGTGTCGCTTGTGGGCGGTGGCCCCGGAGCCGAGGACCTGATCACGGTTCGCGGCCGAAAGCTGTTGGCAGAGGCCGACGTCGTGGTTGCGGATCGGCTAGGACCCCGTGGCTTGCTCACCGAACTGGGCGAAGACACCGAGATTATCGAGGTGGGCAAGAGCCCCCACCACCACCCCGTTCCACAAGCCGAGATCAACCAAATCCTGGTTCGTGAGGCTAGGGCTGGAAAGCGGGTGGTCCGACTCAAAGGCGGAGACCCCTATGTACTCGGCCGAGGCGGCGAAGAGGCCGAGTTCTGCCGTCAAAACGACATCCAGGTTGAAGTGGTCCCCGGGGTCACCTCGGCGATCTCGGTCCCGGCTGCCGCCGGCATTCCGGTGACCCATCGAGGCTTAGCCAGGGGGTTCACCGTTGTCTCCGCTCACGAGGATCTAGAGGAAGTTCCTCCGGGCGGCGATCACACGGTTGTGCTCCTGATGGGGGTCTCCACCCTGCGCCGTTCTGCGGTGAGTTTGACCACAAAGGGGCGAGGCGAAGACTGCCCGGTTGCTATCATTGAAGATGGTTTTGGGGCAGCGCAGCGCATCACGATCGGCACCTTGGGCGGCATCGCAGACCAGGCGGAAACCATCGGCGTCACCTCGCCAGCCGTCATCGTGGTTGGAGATGTAGTGCGGATTAGCCCCTTCGCGCCCAGCGATTTTCGATTGACCCTTCCTCAGCCCACGGCACAAACCGCCCGCTGAGCAGCTGTACTCATAAGGAGAACCCACTTGTCGAACCTGATTGAAACGACTCAACGCGGCACCGCCGATCGTCCTTTGCGGGTGGTGGTGGTTGGTTGTGGTCCTGCTGGTGTGTATGCGGCGGATTTGTTGACTAAGTCGGAGTGGGTCAGGAGTGGTGGGTTGGTGGTGAGTATTGATGTGTTTGATCGGTATCCGGCGCCGTTTGGGTTGATTCGTTATGGGGTTGCTCCTGATCATCCGCGGATTAAGGGCATTATTGGGGCGTTGCATAAGGTGTTGGATCGTGGGGATATCCGGTTTTTTGGCAATGTTGATTATGGTGTTGATCTGTCGTTGGCGGATTTGCGGAAGCATTATGATGTGGTGATTTTTGCTACGGGTGCGGTGGATGATGCTGCGTTGAATATTCCTGGTATTGGGTTGAGGGGTTCTTTTGGCGGCGCTGATTTCGTTTCCTGGTATGACGGGCATCCGGATGTGTCGCGGGAGTGGCCGTTGGATGCTGAGCAGGTCGCGGTGTTGGGTAATGGGAATGTGGCGTTGGATGTGGCGCGGGTGTTGTCTAAGCATGCTGATGATTTGTTGGTGACGGAGATTCCGGAGAATGTGTATGCGGGGTTGAAGGGTTCGCCGGTGACGGATGTGCATGTTTTTGGTCGTCGTGGTCCGGCGCAGATTAAGTTCACTCCGTTAGAGCTGCGTGAGCTCTCGCATTCGCGTGATGTTGACATCATTTTGTATCCGGAGGATTTTGAGTTTGATGAGGCTTCGGATGAGGCGATTCGGAGCAATAATCAGGTGAAGACGATGGTGAATACGTTGACGAATTGGTTGGTGGAGCAGCCGGAGGAGTCGAGGGCGTCGCGGCGACTGCATTTGCATTTCTTGCATAATCCGGTGGAGGTCCTGGGCGAGGGTGGTGTGGTTACCGGGATCAGGTTTGAGCGGACTGAGTTGGATGGCACCGGAAATGCTCGGGGTACGGGGGAGTTCTTGGAGTACCCGGTTCAGGCTGTTTATCGTTCAATCGGGTACTTCGGCTCGGCTCTGCCGGAGGTTGAGTTTGATGCCGGTCGTGGTGTGGTGGTTAATGAGGGCGGTCGGGTGTTGGATGCGGAGGGGAAACCTGTTCCGGGTTTGTATGCGACGGGGTGGATTAAGCGTGGTCCGGTGGGGTTGATTGGTCATACGAAGGGTGATGCTTTGGAGACCGTGACGTGTGTGTTGGAGGATTTGGAGGGGTTGCCGGTTGCTGAAGCCCCGGGTGAGGATGCGATTACGGGTTTGTTAGAGGCTCGTGGTGTCCGGTACACCACGTGGGAAGGTTGGCATGCCCTGGACACCCACGAAAAAACCCTCGGCGAGAACTTCGATGCGAACGCCCTCGGCCTGGAACTGAGCCGGGAACGCGTCAAGGTAGTCTCCCGCGAAGAGATGGTGCAGATTTCCGGCGCCATTGAGGCCAAGGTCTAGCAGCCACCGAAGCTCGGTGCGCTCAGGACAGCCGGCGCACCGAAAGTGCTAACCAGAGCTGCACCCGATCAGCCGTGGTGGCAGGGTCGAATCCGGTCAGTTCCGCGATCTGGGTGAGCCGGTAGCGCACCGTATTGCGGTGCAGCGAGAGTGAATCAGCCACCGCAGCCAGTGAACCATTGAGCTGTAAGTAGCTCTCCAAGGTGAGCATTAACTCGGAGCCGTGCTCGGCGTCGAACTGTACTAGCGGTCCAAGCGTTTCTGTGGCCATATCAGCCATCGGAACGTCCTCACTGGCCAGCAATAGCGAGGTTAGCGATAGTCGCTCGGGTTCATTGACCTCCAGCCCGCGCCCAGCTGCCTCGCGCGCTTCGAAGTAGCTCCAGCGCAAGCCATTGGCTTGGGCATAGGCGCCGCCGATGCCCACCGAGGCGGGGATTCCGGCACCGTGTAAATAACGGGACAGTTTTCCGGCCAGGCTAACGGCGTTGAGCCCGGATGCTGGAAGCACCACTAGTAGCTCGTCCTCAACCACGGCCGCGATCCCGGCGTCAAAAGCGGGTGGCAGCACCATGCCCGCCAGCACCGAGCGCTTTCGCTCCGGGGCGGTGACCAGCAGGATCAGATTCTTGGCCGAGGGGTCGATCTGAACTCCGCGCAACCGAGCCGCAATATCGGCTTCCGGGAGCGCACCCCGCAGCACATCTTGCAAAACCTGTCCGGCCAGTTGCCTGCTGTCCTGCCGTCGCTGCACTTGATTCGCCAGCTCAACGCTGACCAGACTCTTCGCATAATCCACCACTCCGTTGTCCCGGAAAGGCTTACGCAGCCACAGTGTGCACGCATCGCGCTTTCCGGTTGGCACTGGAACCGGCAACCAATGATCATCATCCGGCACACTGCCCGGGGTGCTGCTGAAGATCTGGGCGTGGAACTGTTCCAGTACGACGTCGGCCCCCACCATGGTGCGCAGCGTCCCCAGCAGGGAGGCCAAGCCGCCGCCATTGCCGGCGGAACTACTGAGAAGCGATTGGACCAACAATTGATGCGCGGCCAGCAAGCCCTCAAGCTTCGCATAATGCTCGGTGCTGAGCGCGTCCGCTACCAGCTTGCCGATTGCCAGGAAGGGAGTTTGATAGGGAATCTCTAACACCGGAACGGCCCAGCGATTTGCTTCCGCGAGCAATGCCTGCGGAACACTGTCATGACCCAGCCCGGTGCCGAAACCGATGCCTACCGCCCCGGAGCGCTGCACCTGTCGGACGAAAACCCGCTGCGCGGCCGCGGTATTCAGTCGCGCGCCCGTGGTCAGCACCAATTCTGCCCCGCTCAGAAAAGGCTGAGGATTCTCTAATTCGGTCACCGCAACCCAGGCAATGGCAGAATCTAGGGTCTTGGCCGCCGAACCGAGATTTTTCAGGGCTAAGCTCGGATCATCGAGCAGCGTGCGGAGGGTAATGGACATGACTCCAATGTACCGGGCTCAACTATACAAACGCACTAATGATACGTAATTTGATAGTGCATTCATCCATTCCGACCGAAGCCTTGCGTCACTTACGCTCGCAGGAGTAGCTGAAATCCCCGATCCGCAATGAACCAAGTACCCAGTTAGGTTGGACACCGTGGTCAACACTTTGCAGAACTTCATCGACGGCGAATTCCGTGCGCCAACCGGAAGCGGCGCCTTGGATATCGTCAATCCGGCGACCGAAGAGATCGTCGCAAGCGCCCCGATTTCCGGGCAGGCCGATATTGATGACGCCATGGCTGCGGCAGCCCGCGCGTTCAAGAGTTGGAAGCGTACGACGCCTTCCGAGCGCCAGCTACTGCTACTCAAGCTCGCCGATGCCATGGAAGCGCGAAGCGATGAGCTAGTTGCGGCTCAGCACCGCAACACCGGCCAAGTCAAGCAGTTGATCGCCGATGAAGAGGTGGCCGCCGGAGCCAACCAGATCCGCTTCTTCGCCGGCGCGGCCCGCCTGCTGGAAGGCAAGAGCGCTGGAGAGTACATGGAGGGCTTCACCTCCTACGTCCGCCGGGAACCTGTCGGGGTCATTGCCCAGGTAACGCCGTGGAACTACCCCTTGCTGATGGCGATCTGGAAGATCGGCCCGGCGCTGGCCGCTGGCAACACCATTGTGCTCAAACCCTCCGACACCACCCCGGAGAGCACCCTGGTATTGGCCGATTTAATCAAGGACATCTTCCCGGCTGGTGTTTTCAATGTGGTTCTGGGCAACGGTGGAACCGGAGCCGCTATGGTGGCTCACCCGACTCCCGCGATGGTTTCTATCACCGGTTCGGTTCGCGCCGGTATCGCGGTGGCAACCGGTGCTGCCGCTGGGCTCAAACGCGCCCACCTGGAGCTCGGAGGTAAGGCTCCCGCCATCGTCTTCGCGGATGCAGATCTTGCCAAAACAGCTCAGGCGCTGGCCGAGTTCGCCTTCTTCAATGCCGGGCAGGACTGCACCGCCGTTACCCGGGTGCTGATCCAGGAACAGGCTCAGCAGGAATTCCTGGGCTACCTGAAAACCGCGGCGGAGAGCTTGCACACGGGCAGCCAGGACGATACCGAAAACTATTACGGACCGCTCAATAACGTAAATCACTTCAACCAGGTGGTCAAGATCGTGGAATCCCTTCCGGACTACGCCACCGTGGTCACCGGCGGGCACCGCGAGGGGGAGAAGGGCTTCTTCTACGCCCCTACCGTGATTGCCAACGTCAAGCAGAGCGATGACATTGTGCAGAAGGAGACCTTCGGCCCGGTGATTACCGTGCAGAGCTTCAGTACCGAAGGAGAAGCCATCGAACTGGCCAATGACGTCGAATACGCGCTGGCCTCCTCGGTGTGGACCACCGATCACGGTACTGCCATGCGAGTATCTCGGGAACTCGACTTCGGCGCGGTCTGGATCAACACTCACATCATGCTGACCGCCGAAATGCCACACGGAGGTTTCAAGCAGTCCGGTTATGGCAAGGACCTCTCGATGTATGGCGTTGAGGACTACACCCGGATCAAACACGTTATGTCGGCACTCGACGCCTAAACCTCAGCGCTTCCCACGACTTCTTAATGAAAGGCACCATGATGGCAGAAATTGAATACCGGCTTGAGCAGAAGCGACGCGTGCTGGGGGATTTTCCCGGCCCCAAGTCCGCTGCCTTGAATGAGCGCCGGAAGAAGGTAGTCGCCGCTGGTGTGGCTTCTAGCGTCCCGGTCTATGTGGCGGATGCCGATGGCGGAATCATTCACGATGTGGATGGCAACTCCTTTATCGATCTGGGCTCCGGCATCGCGGTCACCTCGGTAGGTGCCTCGGACGCCGCCGTGGTTGGCGCAATTGCCGAGCAGGCCAGCCATTTCACGCATACCTGTTTCATGGTCACTCCCTATGAGGGATACGTGCAGTTGGCCGAGGAACTCGCCCGGCTGACCCCTGGCGATCACGAAAAGCGTTCCGTGCTGTTCAACTCCGGAGCCGAGGCGGTGGAGAACGCGGTCAAGATCGCCCGGCTCGCCACCGGGCGGGACGCCGTAGTGGCCTTCGACCACGCCTACCACGGCCGCACCAACCTCACCATGGCGCTGACCGCGAAAGCGATGCCGTACAAGACCGGCTTCGGCCCCTTCGCCCCCGAGATCTACCGGGTGCCGATGAGCTACCCCTACCGTGAGGAAGCCGAGATCAAGGGCGAGGACGCTGCCCGTCGCGCCATCACTATGATCGAGAAGCAGATCGGTGGTGACCAGGTGGCCGCCATCCTGATCGAACCGATCCAGGGCGAGGGCGGCTTCATCGTTCCGGCCGAAGGCTTCCTACCCACTTTGGCCGCCTGGGCCAAGGAAAAGGGCATCGTCTTTATCGCCGATGAAGTGCAGTCCGGCTTCTGCCGCACCGGCGCCTGGTTCGCCAGCCAACACGAAGGCGTGGTACCTGATCTGATCACTCTGGCCAAGGGCATTGCCGGAGGCATGCCGCTCAGCGCGGTCACCGGTCGCGCCGAGCTGCTCGACGCCGTACACCCCGGCGGATTGGGCGGTACCTACGGCGGAAACCCGGTAGCCTGCGCCGCCGCGCTCGCCGCGATCCGCAGCATGGAAGAGTACGATCTGAACGCGCGGGCTCAGCGGATCGAGGACATCGTGTTCGCTCGTTTGCGCACCTTGACGGAAGAACTTGGCGAGAGCAGCATCATCGGTGAGGTGCGTGGCCGTGGTGCCATGCTCGCCGTCGAACTGGTCAAGCCGGGGACCGCGCACACCACTAAGGAAGCGAATCCGGAAGCCACCAAGGCTATTGCGGCTGCCTGCCTGCAGGCGGGTGTGGTGATCTTGACCTGCGGAACCTACGGAAATGTGGTGCGCTTGCTGCCGCCGCTGGTGATCAGTGAGGAATTGCTCGCCGACGGCCTGGACGTGCTGGAAGCGGCGATCCGCGCCGCCTGAGCCTAACTAACTAGGCTGTCTGGCGTTTCCGTAGGATAAAAGCTGCGGAAACGCCAGACAGCAATAATGAATTACAGGTAAGGTTCGTTTATGCGATATGTGGTTGGTTATACCCCCAATGAACGCGGAGCCGATGCCATTGCCCTAGCGGCGGCGATTGCGCGGACCCAGGATGCTCAACTCGATGTGGTGTACGTGTTCAATGAAGACACGCCCTATGTCTCCTTGACCCCGGATGGCGAGATGCTCAGCCCCAGCGAGCAGGCGGTGCTGATTGCCCGAGGTAAGGCGCTCAAACTCGTTCCGGAGGACGTGAAAGCCGAATTCCATGTCCGGGAAGCGGAGTCCTTTGCCACCGGGCTGATTGAAGCGGCGACCGAATACGAGGCCGGTCTCATCGTGATCGGCGCGGCCAGCAACGGGCTGTTCAAGCGTTTCACCGTTGGTTCTATCGCCAACAGTCTGCTGCACGCCTCCCCGGTCCCGGTGGCCTTGGCGCCACGGGGCTATCAGCGCAAGGAAGGGCTCAGCCGACTCACTCTGATGGTGGGCACCCGGCAGGGCGCCCAAGAGGCCATTGACGTAGCCATCGAATCGGCGGCCCGGCGCGGTCTGCCGCTGCGGCTGGTTTCGCTGCTGGAACTCGACGAGCTTAAACAAGAAGAATTCGAGCTGGACAATCCGCTCAGCCCGGCCCGCCAGCACGTCAATACGGTGTTGGCACAGGCAGCCGCCAAGCTTTCCGAGAGCCAGGCCACCGCGACCTTGGCACACGGGCGGAGTATCGAGGAAGCGATCGATTCTATCGGCTGGGACGACGGCGAATTGGTGATCTTCGGATCTTCCCGATTGGCGCAGAAAAACCTTCTGTTCCTGGGCAGCACCGCGAATAAGGTGCTCCGTGCGCTGCCGGTGCCGATGATTGTGGTTCCTCGCGATTACGAGCGCTTCGACACGCTGGGCTAAAGAGCTCTATAGAGGGGTGGTGCCAATCCGGCACCACCCTTTTTGCTGTCACTTTCCCGTTTGTTTCTTTTGGCTGTTAACATCGACGAGCTCCTGCCATAGGATATGAAACGATATTCGCCGCCACGAGCGGATATCGAGGGGTGTTGGTTGCTTTCAGCCATCGGCTCCGGCTTCGGGGGTTGCACAAGTATTTGGGGGAGTAATATGTTCCGGCGTTTATCAGTTGGTTTAACTGCAATTCTTGGATTACTTTTACTTGGCATCTTGGGTGCGGTGCCTGCTTGGGCCACTAATAAAGGGACCGTGAGCGGCGATAACTCCACCGCGTGCGTGGCGAATTGGACTGCATCATCGGTGATGAACACTAATCTCACCGACCAAGATCCTAGCTACCCCAACCTCATGACCGGCCTCAATGGTGCCGCCGTGGATTACAGCAATGGCGGGTATATCAAGGAAGTTCGGCCAGAATACGGCGGTACTGGGATCTTCGAGATCAATCACTGGTATCAAACCACTACACCGACCGGACCATTGGTAGCTTCGCAGCCAACCTCCGTGAACTGGCGGATCCCCATCTCAACCGATGCCCCAATCACCGGCGCACAACTCACCTTCACCATCCCGCGAGGCACCAATTTCGCTTTGACTTCCGGTGCCAATATTGCCGCCTGGGGCACTCCCTATAGCAACTACACCTGGACTAACCCGACTATCACTCACACCGTTTCCCCAGACGGACTGACCTGGACGGTTACTCTGGGCGACCTCGCGGCGCACACCGGTGTGGTGGTGCAGTTTAGTGGAACCGTCCCTGCGGGCACCGTGCTGAGTGAAAACTCGGTAGCAACCGGACAGCTGATTGGCGCGTTCCCTCCCGGCACCGGAACCTGCGCCAGTACTCCGAATTCAACCTCTGGTAACAACTCAGCAGCTTGCAAAGTTTCCTGGGTGACGGACGCAACCTCGACAGTGACGGACGGAAGCAAAGGTATTCCTGATGTGACCCGCAGCCAGGTAGTGCAACCGTCTTTCGGAGATCCCGGCAAGTTTGGAATAGACGGTTGGGCTACCGCTAGCTCTACTCCTGGTGACGCCACTCTTAACGGTCGATTTGTACTAGCCACAGACGAAGCAATCTCCCAAGTGACGTGGGTGTTGCACCTGGATGCTGCGATTAATGCGCCCGTCTTCACGGTTTCAAACCCCGCCCCGGGATGGCGAGTCGATAATAACTATCCCGTTGCAGTGACTATCGATGCTGGATTGTGGGATCCGGCGGCACACACCATGACCTACCAACTCACCATGCCAGCGAAGAGCAGCGTAGTCATCAACTACACCGGATCTGCCGAGGGAAGCTACGTCAGCGGTGCAAGCTACACCAACACCGCGAACTTAAGCGGAACCTATCAGCCCGGCAGTGCGAGCTGCGCCGCGGAGACCAGCACCCCCACCACCAGTACTCCCACCACAAGCACTCCCACATCGAGCACATCAGCTGTCGATACTCCGACTTCCAGTACTGCTCCGGCCACAACCGGAACGCTCGCGCCGGTTCAATCAGACCCGGTTAGCCCAACCTCAACCCCCGTGGAAGGTCTTGCGAATACTGGCTCGAATGGAACTACGAGCTATTTGGCCTTCGCAGCGCTCACCCTCATAATCGGCGTTGCGCTCTTAGCTCTCAATAAGACATCTCGTAGGGGTCGACACCAGAACTAATATCGAGAAGTCCGCCAAGGGACCCTTGAGCGAGGAGCCAACCTGGAACTACGCAGCCGAAGCTTTGCGCAGGATAGTGTTGCGACGGAAGGCGATCAGCATATCGACGGTCAGGATCAGCAGAGCCAACCAGACTATGCAGAAGCCGATCCAGCGTTCCAGGCTCATTTCCTCACCGAGGAACAACACGGCGATTAGGAACTGCAGCACAGGTGCAAAGTATTGCAAGAGACCGATGGTGGTCATCGGCAGGCGCCGAGCCGAAGCCCCGAAGAACAAAAGCGGTACGGCGGTGATCACCCCGGATGCGGCCATCCACCAGAAGTGACCGGCGCCTTGAGCGCCTAAGGTGGCTGCGCCGTCGGCTGCAAGAACTACCATCACGACCGCCGCAACGGGAGCCAGGAACGCGGTTTCTACGCTCAGTGAGGTCACCGCGTTGACCTCTGGACCGACTCTTTTCTTGACGAAACCGTAGATGCCGAAGCTGAAGGCAAGCACGAGCGCGATCCAGGGCAACTGGCCGTAAGCCACGGTGAGTTCAATCACCGCAGCGAAGCCGATGCCCACTGCGATCCACTGCAACGGCCGCAGCTTCTCTTTCAGTACCAGCACGCCAAGCAGCACGGAAACCAGCGGGTTGATGAAGTAGCCAAGTGAGCTTTCTATCGCATGTCCGCTGGTCACCCCATAGGTGTAGGTCAGCCAGTTGATCGCTATCAAGACGGCGGCAATTGCTAAGGTGCTCGCGATCCGTGCACTACGGAAGACCTTAATGACGGCGGGCCAGCCGCCGGTGAAGCTGAGTAGCAGGGTGCAGAAGAACAGCGAAAAAAGCACCCGATTAGCAACAATTTCGACGGCGCCAGCAGGCTTGAGCAAAACGAAGTACAGGGGTAACAGGCCCCACAAGCAGTAGGCGGCTGCGCCGTAGGCAATGCCGAGTCCGGACTTTTCGGAGAGCGGCTGAGGAATAGTTGTCGAGAGTTCGGTACGGGGCACACAGCAATAACATCACTTGCGCACGGCAAACACCAGCGGGTGTGGGGCGTCTCTCCTAGGGATTGCTGCAGGGCAGAAGCGGAGTCCTAGACTGGTGCTCAGCTTGGCTGTCTATCCGAAAGGAACTCTGGTGTTCAGCTCTTGGTCTCGTCCTGTGCGGGTGGTGGTGGTTGGTTGTGGTCCTGCTGGTGTGTATGCGGCGGATTTGTTGACGAAGTCTGAGCGGGTTAAGAGTGGTGGGTTGGTGGTGAGTATTGATGTGTTTGATCGGTATCCGGCGCCGTTTGGGTTGATTCGTTATGGGGTTGCTCCTGATCATCCGCGGATTAAGGGCATTATTGGGGCGTTGCATAAGGTGTTGGATCGTGGGGATATCCGGTTTTTTGGCAATGTTGATTATGGTGTTGATCTGTCGTTGGCTGATTTGCGGAAGCATTATGATGTGGTGATTTTTGCTACGGGTGCGGTGGATGATGCTGCGTTGAATATTCCTGGTATCGGGTTGAGGGGTTCTTTTGGGGGCGCTGATTTCGTTTCGTGGTATGACGGGCATCCGGATGTGTCGCGGGAGTGGCCGTTGGATGCTGAGCAGGTTGCGGTGTTGGGTAATGGGAATGTGGCGTTGGATGTGGCGCGGGTGTTGTCTAAGCATGCTGATGATTTGTTGGTGACGGAGATTCCGGAGAATGTGTATGCGGGGTTGAAGGGTTCGCCGGTGACGGATGTGCATGTTTTTGGTCGTCGTGGTCCGGCGCAGATTAAGTTCACTCCTTTGGAGTTGCGTGAGCTTTCGCATTCGCGTGATGTTGACATCATTTTGTATCCGGAGGATTTTGAGTTTGATGAGGCTTCGGATGAGGCGATTCGGAGTAATAATCAGGTGAAGACGATGGTGAATACGTTGACGAATTGGTTGGTGGAGCAGCCGGAGGAGTCGAGGGCGTCGCGTCGACTGCATTTGCATTTTTTGCATAATCCGGTGGAGGTCCTGGGTGAGGGTGGTGTGGTTACTGGGATCAGGTTTGAGCGGACTGAGTTGGATGGCACCGGGAATGCTCGGGGTACAGGGGAGTTTTTGGAGTATCCGGTGCAGGCTGTTTATCGGTCGATTGGGTATTTCGGTTCGGCGTTGCCGGAGGTTGAGTTTGATGCCGGTCGTGGTGTGGTGGTTAATGAGGGCGGTCGGGTGTTGGATGCGGAGGGGAAACCTGTTCCGGGTTTGTATGCGACGGGGTGGATTAAGCGTGGTCCGGTGGGGTTGATTGGTCATACGAAGGGTGATGCTTTGGAGACCGTGACGTGTGTGTTGGAGGATTTGGAGGGGTTGCCGGTTGCTGAAGTACCGGGTGAGGATGCGATTACGGGTTTGTTAGAGGCTCGTGGTGTCCGGTACACGACGTGGGAAGGTTGGCATGCCCTGGACACCCACGAAAAAAACCTCGGACATCATTGGAATCAACAGGGGCGCGGCACCTTGGAAGGGCGACCGGTGGTTCGCGAACGGATTAAAGTCGTTCCCCGTGAGGACATGATTCGAGCCAGCCGGGGCGGGGCCGCGGTCTAGGCCGTTGTCTCAGGATTCGAGACAGCGGCGTAACGTCAGGACGCATCGACGGGCATTTGGCTAGGGTGATCTGGTCAGTCGGCCCCAGGCCACCGTCGAAAAAAGGCAAGTACATGAGTTTGATGCGCACGAAGTCCGTTGAACAATCCATCGCTGATTCGGCGGAACCTGGACGCACTCTTAAGAGATCCTTGAGTACCTGGGATCTAATGATTATGGGCGTTGCGGTGGCAGTCGGGGCGGGCATCTTCTCGGTCGGTGCCAAGGCAGCCGCCCATAACGCCGGGCCCGCTGTCACGGTCTCCTTTATCTTGGCTGCTATTACCTGCGCGGCGGCGATCATGTGTTACGCCGAGTTTGCCACCGTAATGCCAGTGACCGGCAGCGCTTATGTCTTCACCTACGCCACCATGGGCGAGTTAATGGCTTGGATTATCGGCTGGAACCTGATCCTGGAGCTATTAATGGCTGCCTCGGTGATCGCCAAATACTGGGGTGTTTATCTTTCCGACTTCCTCAAAGCGATCAATATTCCCTTGCCCGCGGAGGTTCCAGTCTTTGGCCTGACCCTGTATTGGGGACCGCTCATCGTGGTCGCCATTTTCACCCTGGTCCTGGTGCTGGGCACCAAGCTGTCCGCTCGGGTCAATAATGTGGTTACCGTGATCAAGATTGCGATCGTGCTCTTCGTGATCGTGGTGGGGCTCTTCTACGTCAAGGCGCAGAATTACACTCCCTTTGTGCCGCCGAGCCAACCGGTTTCAACGAGTTCCTCGAACTGGGCTGAACAGCCGTTCCTGTCCTTCCTCTCCGGTTCGACGCCAGCGATGTACGGCTTTACCGGAGTGATTTCGGGTGCTGCGCTGGTGTTCTTCGCCTTTATCGGCTTCGATGTGGTCGCCACCAGTGCTGAAGAGGTCAAGAATCCCAAGAAGACCTTGCCCCGGGGCATCTTTGCCGGCCTGGGAGTGGTGACTGTCCTCTACATTCTGGTGACCCTGACGGTAACCGGAATGGTTCCTTATACGGAACTGGCTCAGGCTGAGGACCCCTCGCTCGCCTCAGCCTTCCAGCTAGTCGGTGCCGACTGGGCCGTTGTGGTGATCGCCCTGGGCTCGCTGGTTGGCCTGACCACGGTGATCATGGTGCTTTTGATGGGTCTTGCCCGGGTCTCGATGGCGATGAGCCGAGACGGGCTGCTGCCACGAACACTATCCCGCACCTCGGAAAAACGTTCCACCCCGGCTCGCACCCAGATCATCTGCGGTGCCCTGGTGGCTATTTTGGCGGGATTCACTCCCATCGAGTTGCTAGGCGAGATGATCAATATCGGGACACTGTCGGCCTTCGTCATGGTCAGCATCGGCATTCTGGTGCTGCGACGTAAGCGTCCCGACCTCAAGCCGTCCTTCAGGGTTCCCTTCGGCCCGGTGATACCGGTGCTCTCGGCGGTGCTGTGCACATACCTCATGTTCAACCTGGCCACCCAAACCTGGGTCTTCTTTGTGGTCTGGCTGGCCTTGGGCCTGGCGTTCTACTTCAGCTACGGTCGCCGGAATTCACGCCTTGGGCGCGAGCAGAAGCTGCGCGCCGAAAAAGAACTCGACTCAGTGGAACTTGGCGGTTAGCCAGACCGCAGCGGCGGCACAGATTGCTGCGGCAGCGAACATGGGCAACCAGTAAAGACCCATCCCCAGCATTAAGCTGCCCAGCAAGAGCACCATGGTGGCGATCATGAAGGTTGCCGCCAGGATTGCCAGGGCAGCTGCCGCGTGCACCGGCCGGAGCTGGAATTTGGGTTTGGCCTTAGCTTCGGGGTGGAAGTGTCGTGGCGCAATGGTCTGTTCAATAAGGTCGGTCAAGGGATTATCTCCTGCAAAAAGTTGTTCGTTCCATATATTAGTAGCCCTAACTTGGTTTTCGTGACGCTTGTCAAGGAAAAAATCTAAATCCAAGTCTTTTGACGTAATGGTCGAGTGCCGCGATAGTCTGCAAAGGTGAGCCAAGGATTTGTTGCAGATGGATTTCAGCCGCTTGCGGACGCTTTCGATTCGCTTTTTGAGGACGGCTTGGACGACGGCGCCTCGCTAGCGGTCTATCAACACGGGAAAGCAGCACTAGACCTTTGGGGCGGTGTTGATCCGCACGATGGAACCCCGTGGGGGAAGGACAGCGCCACCATCGGGTTCTCCACAACCAAGGGAGCGGCGACGATTATGTTGCTGCGCCTGGTGGAGCGCGGCTTGATTGACCTGGATGCCCCGGTATCGCACTACTGGCCGGAATTCGCGGCAAACGGTAAGGGCCAGATCACCGTCCGGCAGGTCACCCAACATCGTTCGGCGCTGCCCTTCTTGGCCGGACCGGTCGAGGAATTCTTCACCCCCGGTTTGGCCGAAGCAACTATCGGTGGGCAGGCTCCGGCCTATCCGGTGAACTCCTACTTCAACTACCACGCGGTGACCTTCGGTACCCTCATGGGTGAGATCATTTATCGGGTCTCGGGGCAACGGGTGGGTGACTTCTTCGCGGCCGAAATCGCAGGGCCGCTCGGCTTGGAATTCTGGATCGGCGAGCCCGAGTCCGTGGAGCCGCAGTTCCGCCGGTCCACTTATAGCGCAGATATTCAGCTACCTCCGGAAGTGCCAGCCGAGATGCTGGCGCAGCTTCCGCCCGCAGTCTCAGCCGGTGTGGAGACGACTCAGCAATTAATGAGTCTGTTCACCCCGGACAGCCGCCAGGCGGGGCCGAATACCCTGGCTTATCGCCGGGCGCAGATGGCCGGAGCCAACGGGGTCAATAACGCCCGGGCGCTGGCCCGAATGTATGCGGCCGTGATCGGCGAGGTGGATGGCATTCGGCTGCTCTCGGAAGAGACTGTTGAGCAAGCCCGTCGTTACGCGACCGCCGATATTCAACGTCCACCGCTTCCCGATGGCACCGCCCAGGATCAGCCGCGCTGGGGAGTGGGGTTCCAGCTGGAGCATCAGGGTGAGCCGATGCTGGCAGAAGGTTCCTTCGGGCACGCCGGGATGGGCGGGCGCTTGGGCTACGCGCATCCGGAGAGCGGAATCGCCTACGGCTATGTCGGCCAACGAATGTTCTTCGATCCCAGCGGGGCTTCCGACGAGCGGCATCTGCGGCTCCAGCGAGCCCTGCGCGGGATTGTTTTTAACAAGTAGCTCTTTACGTGAGGAAGGGTTACATAGGAAGGGCGGCTCCCAGGAATCCTGGGAGCCGCCCTTCCTTATGTAACACCGTCTGTAGCTCTGTCGGTGGTAGCGAACGCGTTCCGGATAGTCCGTTGACTTCGCGATAGTCAACTAGCCAGTCTCTGGGCTATCCCGAGGCTAGTGGGCTATCGCGAGCCGTGGACTCCGAACTCTGGAGCCCGAAAATCCTCGGAGTCCGGAGCCTCCGAAACTACTGAGCGCCGTCGTGCTCGCCGGTCAGTCCACCCTGAGCCAGGGCGCCGTCTACCGAGCCCTGATCGCCCGCGCCGAGGTTAGCTCGCAGCTTGGCGCCGAGGTCGGCGTCAACGTTGGTCCAGTACTGGATGGCGCGTTCCTTGATCTCAGCGTTTTGCACCCCGCCAACCGCTCCGGTGATGGTCTCCAAGAACCGGGCCTTGGCGCCGTCGTCGAAAACCTCGCGGTACAGCGTGCCGGCCTGGCCGAAGTCGCTGTCCTCGGCGTGCAGGCGAGCGGCCGCAATGGTCAGCTCGCCGTCATTCTCCCAGCCGCCAGCCTGGAACTGCGACTCGTCGGCTGCCGCACCGCCCTTGGAGTTCGGTGCATAGTTCGGGGTGGCTGCAGAATTGAAGTGGTAGCGTGCTGCACCGTTTTGCGAGTAGTTGTGCACCTCGTTCTTCGGGGCGTTCACCGGCAACTGGGCGTGGTTGGTGCCTACCCGGTAGCGGTGAGCATCGGCGTAGGAGAAGATTCGAGCCTGCAGCATCTTGTCCGGCGAAGCGGCAATGCCGGGCACGAAGTTCGACGGCGCAAAGGCGGCCTGTTCGATCTGTGCGAAGTAGTTCTCCGGGTTCTTGTTCAACGTCATGGTGCCGACGTGAATCAACGGGTAATCCTTCTTCGGCCAGACCTTGGTGAGATCGAAGGGATTGAACCGGTATTCCTTGGCGTCCTCGTATGGCATCACCTGGACGTGCAGTTCCCAGGAGGGGAAGTCGCCCTTGTCGATGGCTTCGTAGAGATCGCGGATGTGGTGGTCTCCGTCGGAGCCAGCCAGCTCGGCTGCCTGCTCGTTGGACATACCTTCAACGCCCTGATTGGTGTGGAAGTGGTACTTCACCCAGAAACGCTCACCCTCGGCATTGATCCACTGGTAGGTGTGTGAGGAGTAGCCCTGCATCTGGCGCCAGGACAATGGTAGGCCACGATCGCCCATCAACCAGGTCACCTGATGTGCGGACTCTGGAGAGAGCGTCCAGAAATCCCATTGCATATCGGCATCGCGCAGATTGGAACCCGGCAGGCGCTTCTGCGAGTGGATGAAGTCGGGGAACTTGATACCGTCGCGGATGAAGAAGACCGGGGTGTTGTTGCCTACCAGGTCGTAGTTACCCTCGGAGGTGTAGAACTTAATGGCAAAACCGCGGGGGTCACGCCAGGTGTCGGGGGAGCCCTGCTCGCCGGCCACTGAGGAGAACCGGATTAGCATTTCGGTCTCGGCACCGGGCTGGAAGAGCGCAGCCTTGGTGTATTTGGAGATATCTTCCTTGGTAACGAAAGTGCCGAAGGCGCCGCCACCCTTAGCGTGCACAACGCGCTCCGGGACGCGCTCTCGGTTGAACTGGGCCAGCTTCTCGACCAAGTAATGGTCGGTCAGCGCAATGGCACCATCCTGGCCTACGCTCTGTGAATGCGCATCGGACTGAACCGGGGCGCCGGACTGGGTGGTCGAGCTTATTGGATCGGTCATGACTCTCCTTGTGTTGTATTTCTTTGCGGTGGAGTGAAATCTTGTCCAGTGAAATCCTGGCTGGCACAATCGACGCAGAGCCCTGAGAAGGTGACTTCTGCACGGAAAATAGTCATGCTGGACTCGGCATCTAAGCAAGGGGCGTGGCCAACGGCGCAATCGATATCCTCGATCATCCCGCAGCGGATACACACGGCATGGTGATGGTTATCGCCCACCCGAGTTTCGTATCGGGCTGGACCGGAGGTTGGTTCGATTTTGCGCAATAGACCCAGCGAGGTGAGATCGGCCAGCACGGTGTAGACGCTCTGCAGAGTCAGCTCGGTCAGCTCGCTTTTCGCGGCCCGCCAAATGTGCTCGGCGTCCAGATGCGGAGCCGAATCTGCTGCCGTGAGCACCGCGATGCGTTGCCGGGTGACCCTGCGGCCAGCGGACCGCAGGCGGGATTGCCAGTCCCGCTGCACGGCCTCTTCTGCGGCATTGGTGCCTAGCGTCACACTCACCCAACCAGTCAAACACTTATTCTGAGTGATTCGTAATAAGGTGAACCTAAGTCTTCTACACTGCCGGGATGGAGGGCTCTGCTGGAGCATTCTCTGTTCGTTGCTTGGCCGCTCGGCGAAGCCGAGAGGCCGTTTCGATCCGCTGCCCGGCATAGGTGGCTCCGATGATCAAAGCGGCACCCGCTGCGCCTAGCCAGCCGAGCAGCTCCCCGCCAAGAGTGACCCCGATCAGCACAGCCCAAACGGGTTCAGTGCCCATCAGCAAGCTGGCGCGGGAGGGTGAGGTTTGCCGAATGGCCCATAGCTGCACCAGAAAAGCGAAGACACTGCAGGCGAGGCCCAGGTACAGGGCGCCTAGCCATTGCGGGAGCTGAAAATTCTGGATTGCGGAGCCGAGACCGGAGGGATCCAGTGCTGAGAAAACAAGCACGCACACCACAGTCTGAATCAAAGTGATGCTGAAGGAGCTGAAGGGTTTGCGCTGGGTGAGCCGCCCCATCAGGGTGACATGGAAAGCACGCACCCCGGCAGCCCCGAGCATCAGCAGGTCACCGAGATTCGGAGCCCGAAAACCATTGCCGGAGACTAATAGGGCAACCCCGACCACGGCAAGAGTGGCGGCTATGAAGAACGACGGCGGCAACCAGGCTCTGTTGGAAGCCGACTCTAGCAGCGGGGTAAAGATCACCGTGAGGCTAATGATCAACCCGGCGTTGGTGGCACTGGTTCCGGCCACGCCATAGGTCTCCAACAGCAAGACGGATGCCTGGCTAAGCCCGAGTATCGTTCCAACGATCAACTCGGCACGGCTGGGCAGCTTCCTCGTCTTCCACCACCACAGCGGCAGTAGAGCCAGTGCGGCAATGCCGAACCGGATTGAAAGCACGGCGGGCACACTCGCCTGCTCGGTGAGCTGCTTTGCTGCCAGGTAACTACTGCCCCAGACCAGTGCAACGCAGAGCAGCAATACATCGACGCGAGTGCTGGACCAGGTTCTTTGTTCGCGTGGGGGAGTCATCCTCTTAGCTTCGAAGCAAATATTAGGGAAAACAAGGTGTTGTTTTAGTGTGCAATACATTAGTTTGAACTAATGGAACTTGCGCAACTACGAGCGCTCCGTGAGTTGCGAGACCGGGGCAGCATTGCCGCCGTCGCCCGGGCTCTACGGGTTACTCCGTCCTCTGTCTCTCAGCAGCTCAGCGCCCTGGCGCGGTCAGCAGGCTGCGCCCTGACCTATAAGGACGGTAGGCGCACCGCACTCACCGACGCGGGGCAGGCGCTGGCTGCCGCGGCGGTCGGGGTGGAGGCAGCGCTCGAATTTGCGGCCGAGGCGGTGCGCACCTTTCAGGAAGAACCGGCCGGGCGGGTCAGCATTGCCGCTTTCCACAGTGCGAGCTGGGCGCTCTTCCCCGAACTACTGGCAGAGTTTTCGACGGCGAACGGCACCGAAGTCTCCTTCTGCGACGAGGATGTGGCTCAGGAGGATTTCCCGAAGCTGGTCTCAGATTACGATCTGGTGATTGGGCATCGGCTCGCCAATGGTTCGCCCTGGCCGGTCTCCGTGAGGGTAGAACCGTTGTTCTATGAACCGCTGGACGTCGCGATGCCGGTGAGCCATCGGCTGGCAGCTAAGGGTTCACTCGAAGTCTCGGATCTGCGCGATGAGTCGTGGATCGCCGTGCATCAAGGCTTCCCCCTGCGCGGAGCTATCGAACTCATTTCCAGCCTTTGCGGACAGGAGGCAAAGATTGTTCATCAGATCAACGAGTTTTACGTCACGGCCAGGCTCGTGGAAGCCAGCGATTGCATTGCCCTGATGCCTCGGTACACGATTGAGCAACGCATTTATCCGGGTCTTGTGCTCAAGCCGCTAGTCTTCCCCCAATTGGGCCGACAGGTGGACTGCCTGATGCGCCCGGAAGTTATTCAACGCGGCAATGTGCAGGCGGTGCTCCAGAGTTTGCACCGGATCTCGGCGCAGTTGTTGAACCCCTAAGCGCACCGCCTTCCCTTACCTCGCTGCGCTCGGCCAGGGAACCCTGGCTGGGGCCACGCAGCTGAGGGCACCGCTGCGAGGTACGAGCCGTGGGAGGCTGAGGGGATACCGCGCACTGCCTTCCCTTCCCTCGCTGCGCTCGGCTAGGGAACCCTGGCGGTACGCTTAGGCGGGTGAGAAAGTTGCTTGCGGACATTAGTCCGCTTCGGGAGAGCCCTGCTTACCGTCGGCTGTGGACCGGTGTTGCGCTGTCCTCCGTGGGGTCGCAGTTGACCCTGGTGGCCATGAGCTTGCAGGTTTACTCACTCACTCAGTCAACGTTCGCGGTCGGGCTACTTGGGATTTTCTCGCTTGTCCCGCTCATTATTGCCGGGCTCTACGGCGGCTCCATCGTCGATGCCCACGACCGGAGACGAGTGGCGCTCATCTCCTCAGTGGCGATGTGGCTGATCACCATCGGAGTTGCCGCTCAAGCCCTGTTGCAGTTAGGGCAGCCCTGGATTCTCTACGTTTTTGCCGGGCTGCAAAGTGCGGCCATGGGTATTAACCAATCGGCGCGCAGCGCCATCATTCCCCGCCTGGTGCGGCCGGAACTGCTCCCGGCGGCCAACGCGCTGAACATGATCGTCTTCGGTGTGGGCATGAGCATCGGCCCCCTGTTGGCAGGATTCCTGGTGAGCAGCATTGGTTACGGCTGGACCTATCTGATCGATGTACTCACCTTCACCGCCTCACTCTGGGCGGTGTTCAGCCTGCCGAAAATGCCGCCCGAGGGAGAGCCCCATAAGGCGGGACTGCGATCTGTTTTCGAAGGATTCCGGTTCCTGGCGCTCCGCCCCAATATCAGAATGACCTTTTTAGTTGACCTCTGTGCCATGATCTTCGCGATGCCGCGGGCGCTCTTTCCTGCCATCGGCGCGGTCTGGTTAGGCGGCGGCGATGCCACCGCGGGGCTGCTACTGGCCGCCGTGGCCATTGGCTCGCTGCTCGCCGCGCTGTTCTCCGGCCCGCTCGGCAAGGTTCGCAAACAGGGTTTAGCTGTGGGAATTTGCATTACCATCTGGGGTGGTTCGATTGCCGCCCTTGGCCTCGTACTGCTGCTGGCGGGTAAGCACCAAGGGGACGGGAACTCACCCTGGCTGGTGGCCGCCGTCGCACTACTGATCATTTCCGGCATAGCCGATTCGATCAGCGGAGTTTTCCGCTCGACCATCCTGCAGTCAGCCACCCCCGATCATCTGCGCGGACGGCTACAGGGAATCTTCGTGGTGGTGGTTGCTGGAGGCCCGAGACTTGGTGATCTTTTTGCCGGGAGCAGCGGGCAATTGCTGGGTGAGGCTATGGCTGCGCTGATCGGCGGCCTGCTCTGTATTGCAGCGCTCTGGTTGCTGCTGCGCTTGCAGCCCCGATTCCTTCGCTATGACGCGAGAAGTCCCGAGCCGTAAGTGTGAGAATAGGGGTATGCGCTTGATCCTAATCCGACACGGCCAAACCCCGTCGAATGTCCGCAGACTTCTTGATACCGCTCTGCCCGGACCGGCTCTGACCGAGCTAGGAGAACAACAGGCTCAGGCTCTGGTGCCGGCTCTCGCGGAACTGCCCCTGGACGCCATTTATGCCTCGGTTGCACTACGCGCCCAGCAGACCGCTCAGCCGCTGGTAGAAGCCCGCGGCTTGGACCTGCAGGTCCGTGAAGGGCTGCGCGAGATCTCTGCGGGGGACTTGGAGCTCGCCGGAGACCTTCCCTCAATCAAGAGCTATCTCAAGGTGGTCTATGCCTGGTTGCTGGGCGAGCGCGAACTGCGAATGCCGGGCGGTGAAACCGGCGCCGAGGTGCTGAGCCGATTCGACGAGGTAATCCGGGAGATTTCTGAGGCGGGCCTGCAGAATGTGGCAGTGGTCAGTCATGGTGCGATGATTCGTGCCTGGGCCGCCTGCCGGGCAGCGAATACGGACCTGGAAAACCCGCAAAAGTACGATTTGAGCAATACCGGCATGGTCATTCTGGAGAACAGCGGCGGCGACGCCGAACGACCCTGGAGAATCGTTTCCTGGATCGGTGAGCCAATAGGCGGCCCGGAACTCGCCGACACCCACCACGATGGTCCTGAGATCGAAGAGGTGAACGCTGAAACGCGCTAAGCCGAAAGCTCCCCAGCTCGGCGAGAAGAAACAACGCAGACCCGGCACCCGGGCTGGTTCCGTCGCCGTGCAGAAAGTCAGAGAGCTAGGTCCGCTTTCGCAGGTCCGCTGGGATCGGATTATTTTACTGATAGTGGCACTGATCCTGCTCGCCGTCGCCGCCACCTTGAACACCACGGTTTACAGCATGAATATCGTGATCGGGTTGCTGCTGGCGGCGGCGCATGCTGGCAGCCTGTTATTGAGCTATTTCCGGCCCTTCCTCGGAATGATCGCCTCGCTAATCTCTGTTTTGCTGATTGCCGCGGCCCTGGAGCCCAGCAGCACCTCGGCCAAGCCTTTCACCATCGTCGGCATGCTGACCCAACTCATCATCCTGGCAATCTGCGGCCTAAGAGCACCTTGGTACGTTGCCGCTCTCGGTTGGCTGGGCAGCTTGGGAGCCGTCGCAATAGGTGGATCCAGGATCGGAAGTCTATTTTTCACCGCCAATGAGACCGGGAACCTGGTGGTCTTCGCCTCGGTGGGGTTCGGCCTGGTGGTGGCTTCCTGCGTCGCCCGACAGTGGCAATTGATCCGCACCCAGCTAACCGCGGAACGGAACGTCAGCGCCGCGGAAGCAGCGCGTCGTCAACTGGTGGAGGAACGGGCCGGGATAGCCCGAGAGCTGCACGATGTGGTGGCACATGGCATGTCCCTGGTCACAGTGCAGGCCACCACCGCGCGCTACCGCTACCCGGGGATGGATGAGAAGGTTGCCGCGGAGTTCGAGGAGATCGCCGAACATTCACGCCGGGCGATGACCGAAATGCGGCATATGCTCGGGGTGCTGAGGGCGGAGAACACCGATAAGGAAACCGTGCCGCAGCCCGGCGCGGCTGACCTGAAGGCTCTGGTGGAGTCAATCCGGCGAGCCGGAATCGCCGTCGATATCTCCACTCCCGCGGGCTTTGATCCTGGCCCCATTCTGGGCTTAACGGTTTATCGGATTGTGCAGGAAGCGCTGAGCAACGTGGTGCGGCATGCGCCGGATTCTCGCGCCACGGTGCGAATCACCCAGCCGGGGGAGCGGATTGTGGTGCTAGTGCAGAACCGCCCCGCCGTGCTGAATTCCAGCGAACATAGCGGCGGGCACGGTCTGATCGGCATGCAGGAGCGGGTGCAAGTGATGGGCGGTACGCTCAGGTATGGGCCAACCGACGACGGCGGCTTCCAAGTAGAAGCCCGGCTGCCCCGGATACTGGGGCCGGCAACAAACGAAAAGGCGGGGAAGCGGCCATGACGATTACCGTACTGCTGGCAGACGATCAGGCGATGGTGAGGGCCGGTTTTGCCGCCTTACTGAACGCGCAACCCGATATTGAGGTTCTTGGCCAGGCCGAAAATGGGGCGGAGGCGGTATCCATGTGTGCCAAACTGCATCCCCAGGTAGCCCTGCTCGATGTCCGGATGCCAGAGCTCAATGGCTTAGAGGCTGCTTCTAAGATCATCGCTGGCGGATATGGCACCAGGGTTCTGATGCTGACCACCTTTGATATCGACGACTATGTCTACGATGCCCTGGCCCTAGGAGCCAGCGGATTTCTGTTAAAGGATGCCTTGGCGGACGAACTGGTTTCTGCGGTGCGGATCGTCGCGGCCGGAGAAGCCCTGCTGGCACCGAGCGTGACCAAGCGATTGATCGAGAATTTCAGCAAGAGCCGTCCGCGAGCCGCCGTGCACACCGCGAGGTTGAACGGCCTGACGGATCGGGAGCGTGAGGTACTCACTTTGGTGGGCCGTGGCCTGTCCAATCAGGAGATCGCCGCCGAACTCTTCATTGCGGAGCAGACCGTGAAAACCCACGTTTCAAAGGTGCTGAACAAGCTTGATTTGCGCGATAGGGTGCAGGCCGTGGTGCTGGCTTATGACACCGGCCTGGTGGAACCCGCCTGACTCGGCAGCCGTGACCTCGCCGAGTGTGGAGATCTGCACGTTTTGGAGTGGTCTTAGGATGCAGATCTCCACACTCGATGTGAGTTAGAGGTTCTGGACTAGCTTGAACTGAGCGCCGGTGGGGTCGGTCAACCCGGCGATCCGTCCGAAGGGAGTGTCCTCGGCCTCGTTGATGACCTGTGCACCCAGCTCAAGAGCCTTAGCAATGGTTTCATCGGCATTTTCTACCTCGAAGTAGATCTGCCAGTTGGAAGGAACACCCTCCGGCAGGAACGAAGCGGAATCCATGATGCCCGCTTTCGCATTGTCGCCTTCTCCAAGGGTGGAGTAGCGGAACTCATCGGTATCGGAGAGGGTGGCAGTCTGCCAGCCGAAGACGTTCTGGTAGAACTTCAACGCCTCCGAGTAGTTCTTGCTGTGCACCTCAAACCAAGCGGGTGCGCCGGCTGCTGCCTGCAGCTCAAAGCCGGTATGGCCGCCGAATTCCCAAACGCCAACTGAGGCACCGGCCGGATCGCCGATCATCGCCATTTTGCCCTGTTCCGGGACCTCCATAGGAGGCAGATATACCTGGCCGCCGTTGCCCGTGGTCAGCTCAATCGTCTTATCGATGTCATCGGTACGCAGGTAGGTGCTCCAAACATCCGGATAGCCGGAGCCGGGTTCATTGGCCATTAAGCCGGCTACGCTCTTGCCGTCCTTGAACGCCACGACGTAACCGCCGTACTTTTCTTCGTCGCCGGTTTCGTAGGTCCAGCCGAAGAGCGTGGCATAGAAGTTCTTGGATTTCTCCGGATCTGAGGTCATCAGATCGACCCAGCAGGGCGCGCCAGCCGGAATTTCAGATTCAGACATCATTACTCCTGTTTCTTGACGACCTGTGCCGTCTCACCTTGACCTTATGCCGAGGTACCGACCGTTTCAATATCTGCCTCCAGGGAGCTAGCTGTGAGCCCTGGGCTGCTACCGAGGTAGTGCCACCGAACAGCTCCGCTGGGCGATGTCTCCGGCGCAACCGTCTCCATAGTCTGCAAGCAGAGACGGAACTCGGCAACTCGACAAGGAGACGATTGTGAGCACGGCCAAGATTCAGCCGCTTCCCCAGTATTCAACCAGCCAGCAGAAAAAGCGCGACGACGTGGTGGACCTTGCGCGGGCGGCCTGCCTGTTGGTGGTGGTACTTTTCCACGGCCTCATGATGGGCGTGCAACAGGGAGCTTTGGGCTGGCAGGTGACTAATGCCTTTGAGGGGCAGGGTTTCTTCGCGGTGCTTTCCCTGTTCCTGCAGGTGATGCCGCTGTTCTTCATCCTGGGTGGCTTTTCAAGCTACGGTGCTTGGCAGCGTCGTCGTGCCGCCGGGATATCAGCGGCCAGCTTTGTCCGGGAACGGCTATTGCGGCTGGCGAGGCCCTCGTTCATTGTGTTCGGGGTAGTCGGAGCGAGCCTGGCACTGCTGGCGCTTTTGGGGGTCCCACTGGATTTGCTGAGCCAGATCGGGTTCAGAATTTCGCAGCCTATGTGGTTTCTGGCTGTATACCTGGGTTGCTCGGCGGTGGTGCCGTTGATGGCGGCGGCTCATCGCCGAGCCAAATGGCCAACCGTATTCGCTTTACTGATCGCGGTGCTGGCGGTTGATTTAGCCCGGTCGGCAAGTGGCATCGAGGCTATCGGCTATTTGAATCTGATCTTCGTTTGGGCGCTGATGCAGCAGCTCGGCTTCTTTGTTGCTGAAGGTATTCGATTGGGTAAAGCCGTGCTGCTGACGTCCTTCGGACTGTCCCTAGGAGCTCTTTTGCTTGGCGCTGTGCTGGGATTCTGGCCTCTGGACATGTTGCAGAACCTGAATCCGCCGCGCTTCCCCCTGCTTTTACTCGGAGTGGCCCAGCTCGCCCTAATGGAATTGCTACGCCCACGTTTACAAGCCGCCGTCGAACGGCCTTCGGTACGACGAGTGAGCGACTTCGCCAATGCCAAATCACTGACCATTTACCTGTGGCATGCTTCGGTGATGGCGGCGCTGATCGGCGGAATGCTGATCCTCGGAATGCCTATGCCGGAGCCGCTCAGTCCAGCTTGGTGGGCCAGCCGAGTAATCTGGTTGCTCGCCCTGCTCGTGGCACTCATTCCGGCGGTGGCATACCTGAGCCGTTTCGAGAAACTGCCCGGTAATCTGAATGCGGCTCAGCCTCCCCGACACGCAGCTACGGCAACCGCGCTGGCCGTTACCGCCGTCGTCCTGGTCTTGGCCTTGGGGGCTAGCCCGGTGGCCTGGATGCTGGCCAGCGTTGCTCTGACGACGGCGGTGGGCTTGGTTAGCGCAAATTCACGAACTGCAGGTCTGCGTCCTCGAAGTTTTTCAAAAGAGACATGGTGGCCTGCAAGTCGTCGCGCGATTTTGAGCTGACCCGGAGTTCGTCACCCTGGATCTGGGCTTTCACGCTCTTGGGGCCTTCATCGCGGATCAACTTGGTGATCTTCTTGGCAATATCTTGGGCGATGCCCTCTACGATTGAGGCTTCCAAGCGGTACTCCTTGCCGGAGGCAAAGGGTTCCCCAGCGTCAAGGGATTTCAGCGAGATGCCGCGTTTGATGAGTTTGCTTTCAAAGACGTCCAGAACCGCTTTGACCCGCTCGTCCGAGTTTGCCTTGAGCAGGATCTTTTCACCGCTAAAGTCGATCTCCGCGCCGACGCCCTTGAAATCGTAGCGCTGGGCGATTTCCTTCTGCGCTTGGTTCAGGGCGTTGGCAACTTCTTGCTTATCGACCTTGCTGACTACATCGAATGTGGAATCGCTCGCCATCATTCCTCCTCATTGTTTCGAATTCTTTGGCTCCCAGCTTATCCCCACAGCCTCCCAGTGTTCGTGCCTCACACCGGGGCCCTTGGCTGTGTGGGCCCAGCCCGAGGGCCCCGAACACGTTCGCGATAGCCCAATGACTTCGGGATAGCTCAGGGTCGCGACATTGGGCTATCGCGAGGTCAATAAGCTATCGCGACCGAGGAGGCGGCTCGGCGGAGAAGGGGGAGCGATTCGACGGAGCGGCGGGGCGGCTCGGAGAACCAGACCAGAGAACTACCGAAAATCAACCTCAGGGCTGATGCGTTCAAAGCAGTTCTCAAGGTTATCTGAAGTAGGAACAAATCTGGCCTCGTCAGAGTAGTACTGAAGGCAGAACTAGAAAGGAGCACGGGATGGCCCCGAAAGGACGTCGCTACATTGTTCGAGGAGCTAAGGCAGCGGCTGGCACGATGCTGGCAGCAGCGACGGTGGCCGCGATGACGGCCTTCGCTCCGGTGCCGACCGCGCCGGTGAGCACCACGGCGCGAGTTGCCGGGGTGCATCAGGACTTAGCCCGAGCGATCGCCTTGCGACAGGTGACCCCGGAGCAGGCTAGCAAGTTCGAACAGCGCCTCTTCAAACGGCTCAATGAGGATGATTCCTGAGCCCATTTTCGACTCCTGATCGTGGCGATTCGATTCTGAGCCAGTTGTTCTGTAAAGTTGTGTTGCTCCCTCAGGGGAGTCGCTCATGGCAGATTACCCGAGCGGCCAAAGGGGGCTGACTGTAAATCAGCTGGCAACGCCTACGGGGGTTCGAATCCCTCATCTGCCACCGAGTATGAAGGCCCGGAATCATTGAGATTCCGGGCCTTCTTTCGTTCCTAGGGGCCTGGAGCGTCATTTCCGGATTGTCTCTCGCATCTGGCGGTTGTTTAGGTTAGTGGTTTTTTCTGTCGTTTGAGTGCGAGGTATCCGACGAGAAGGATGATGAGGATTGCTAGGGCGATGGTGACTTGGCCGGTGCCCCAGTTGAGGCCACCGCGTTCTGGTGTGACGGCTAGCCAGTCGGCAAAGGATGCGCCTAGGGGGCGGGTCAGGATGTAGGCGAACCAGAAGGCGAAAACGGCGTTTAGGCGGAATTTCCAGAAGGCGATGCCTGGCACTGCGATTATTAGGGCGTAGACGATGCCGGAGCCTAGGTAGCCCCAGTGGAAGGTTGTTGCGGTTAGGTCTCCGGCGGCGGTACCGAGGGCGAATGTTGTGAGCACGGTGAGCCAGTAGAAGGCTTCGCGGCGGCTGGTATCGATGCTGTGGATCGACAGAGTCCCCTCTACCCGACGCCAGAGCAGGAAGATCGCGGCCAGGATCACCAGAAAGAGCACTGTTGAAACCGTGTAGGGGATCCCGATTACCACGTGGAGTACATCGGCGGCCATGGTGCCGAAAACACTGACCATGACGACGGCGAACCAGTACGCAGCGGGCACGTATCGCTTGGTCCGGAATTGCAGTACCAGGGCAAGTAGTAGAACGACGCCGGTGGCTCCCACTGCGATTACTGGATCGACGGTTTGGGCGAAGAAATCGCTGGCTGTTTCGCCCATCCCGGTGGTCAGGACTTTGACGATCCAGAACAGGGCCGTGACCTCGGGAACCTTTATCGCGAGGCTCCGGCCCTGGTTGAGTGGACCACCCGGCTCATGAGTAGTCGAGGTATCCGCTTCCAGTCGATCAGGGTTCGCAGCACCCGCCATTTTGCGTCCGTTCCTTGTAGAGAATTTACCGGCGCGGCAAAAGAGTCCGTAGCCGCTCACCAGGATCCTCCCGAGCATCTCATGCCACGCTCTCGGAAAGCCTCATTCATAGCGGATCCAGCACAGATCAACAGCGGCTGCTCATCAGGAGACCGGCCGACTGAGTACCCGTTGACCGGGGTGAAACCGTTGATTACGCTAGAGTTTCCACGGTCGTGGATCTTAGGCATCTTAGAGAGAAAATCCATCATGTCGCTCCGCGTCCACTCGGTCAGAATCGGTGTCGCTGCTCTGGCGATTGCCGCCCTAGCAAGCCTTGGATTTGGCACTGCCAGTGCGACGGCGGCCCCTACCGTGAGCACCCGCGCGGCAGGGTTCTCGGCTGGGCCTGCGAAGGTCTACCTGGGCAATTCGATCACTCTCAAGACTCAGTTTCAGCGCCTGCTGGGGAAGAACTGGGTCAAGACCGGCACGCTCAGCATTGCCGTTTACTTCGATCCGGATGGGGTGAAGCCCAACGCCCTGGTGCGCACGGTGAAAACCACTACCAGCGGTTACCTGAACATCAAACAGGTGCCGAGCGTGTCCGGGCGCTGGTCGGTGCGGCTTCCCGCCACCGGTTCGCTCAAGGCCGCCAGCAGTTCGCAATGGTACGTCCAGGTGCTGCCTGCCGTGGCCAAGCCGATCAGCAAAAACAGCTGTCCAGCCTGGGCTCCGATCAAGGGCAACAAGAGCAGCCACATCTATCACTTACCGGGCCAGCGCTTTTATAAGGTGACCAATCCAGAGCTCTGTTTCGCGAATGAGACCGCTGCGGTCAAGGCCGGGTACCGCAAGTCCAAGGTCTAAAAGCTGGTTTCTCGATGAGTTAGCGGACCTAGCCCGGGTAACTCGGGGTTCAAAACCTGGACACGATTCGTCCGAGCAACTAAGTCAGAGCAGACTGGCGTAGTGACCATCCACGGAGCGCAAAGGCCTTTTTCGCTAGGACTGAGTACCACCGCCTTGAGCTTGGGGGCCGCCCTCAACCCGCTCAACTCCTCCATGATCGCGGTGGCTCTGGTGATGCTGCGAGGAGATTTCAAGCTCGACGTCGCCACCGTCACCTGGGTGATCACCGCCTTTTACCTCACCTCGGCTGCTGGGCAGCCTCTGATGGGCAGGCTGGCAGACCGTTTCGGGCCGAAACGACTTTTCACTTTCGGGATGGCGCTGGTAGCGGTGACCTGTGCCGTGGCTCCCTTCGCCGGAAGCTTTTTCCTGGTCTGCCTGGCCAGGGTCTTTATGGCCCTGGGTACCGCAACTGCCTTCCCGAGTGCGGTAGTGATGGTTCGCACGCTCAGCGAAGCGGCTAAGGTGAGTTCCACTCGTCCGTTGGCACGGATCCAGATGGCCAGCACTGCTGGTGCGGCCATTGGGCCCGTAGTGGGCGGCTTGCTGGTGAGTTCTATCGGCTGGCCGTCGCTGTTCTATATCAATGTGCCGCTTTCCCTGCTCGCATTGCTCGGAGTGCAGTTCTTTGCCCCCGCAGATCCGCCCAGGGAGAAAGGCAGATTGGGCGAGTTGATCAAAGCCTCGGATCTACCGGGCATCCTTGCCTTCACCGCGACCCTGGTGTTGCTGTTGATGGGTTTGCTGGACGCGCTTCCCGGTTATCGCTGGCTGCTGCTCGCACTGGCTCCAGCGGCTGCCGCCCTTTTTGCCTGGCGCGAACTCAAAGCCGGGCGGCCGTTTCTGGATCTGCGCTTGCTAGGCCGAAACCGGCCATTACTGCTGATTTATCTGGCCTTCGCCGTCTTCAACGGTGTCTATTACATAGCCTTCTTTGGCTTGCCTCAGCTCTTCGAAGAGTCGGCAGGCTACCCAGCCAATATTGTCGGCTTGCTGATGCTCCCGCTCGCTGCCGTTTCAGTGATTGCCACCCCGTTTGCGGCTCGGGCGATCGATCGTTTTGGGGTGCGCGGGGTGCTGATCATCGGGGTGATTACCCTTTTGCTCGGGGCAGCACTACTGGGGCTGCTGGTGCTCAGCTATCAGGTCTGGCTGATTGTTATTCTGGCCGCCGCGCTTGGCTTGCCCTATAGTGCCGTCAGCATTGCCTCCAGTCAGGGCATGTATGCCTCCACCCGAGCCGAGGACGCCGGGGTAGCTGCCGGAATCTTGCAGACTTGTCGCTATATCGGCGCCATTAGCGCCACCGTGCTGATCGGAATCTTTTATGCGCCGGGCGTCGATCAGACCGCTTGGGCTTGGCTGGTCGGCTCCATGATTGTGCTGAGTCTGCTGGCCTTGCTAATCACCATCCTGTGGCGACCAGCCGCTAAACAGTAATCCAAGTTGTAGTTAGGTAGCCTAACTGTTAGGCTACCTAACCGTGAGAACAACAGAGGCAGAACTCCTCGATTTGGCCGCCGACTTCAGAAACTCGCTGCGGCAAACCGTGTTTCTTACCCGGCAACTCGATCTGGACTCTGAACTTTCCGCAGCCCAGCTGAGCGTCTTGAACATGATGGCCGACGGCGGATTGCGGGTCAGTGCGATCGCCGCCAACCTCGGTGTCCGGGTGCCAAGCGCCACCGAGTCAATCAAGAAACTCGAAGCCGCCGGATTCTTAGAACGCAGAGCAGATCCGGGTGACTCGCGCGCCGTCGTGGTCCGCCTCAGCGAAGCGGGCAGGCAAGCGGCGGAGAAAAGCAATGCCCGGCGGAACCAACTCATGGCGGAATTACTGGAGCACCTGGCCCCGCGGGAGCGGGAACAATTGCGAACCGCTCTGCCGGTGATCTCGCGACTGAACAACATTATGACGACAGGAAACTAGGAACTTACAGTGCCAGCTCATCAGGACGTGGAAATAGCCGAAGAAACCCTCCACGAAGAAAAGGTTTCGACGCTCCGTCAGCCGATTGCTGTCTGGGCTACGGCCATCGCGGCGGTCTTCGCTTTTATGGGCATCGGGTTGGTGGACCCGATTCTGCCAGCTATTGCGGTGAATCTGAAGGCCAGCACTTCCGAGGTCTCATTGCTTTTCACTAGCTACTTCTTGGTGACCGCAATAGCCATGCTGATTACCGGCTGGGTGTCCTCACGGATCGGTGGCAAGAAAACCCTACTCATCGGTCTCGGGGTGATCGTCATCTTTGCCTCACTTTCGGGCCTCTCAAACAGCGTGGGTGAGCTAGTCGGCTTCCGCGCCGGTTGGGGCCTAGGCAATGCACTCTTCGTGGCCACCGCGCTCGCGGTGATTGTCGGCGTCGCCAGTGGTGGCACTGCAACCGCCATCATCCTCTACGAAGCCGCCCTGGGCTTGGGGATTTCGCTCGGCCCGCTGCTCGGAGCCTTGCTGGGTGGCTGGCAATGGCGGGCACCGTTCTTCGGCACCGCCACCGCGATGGCACTGGCGTTTATTGCCTGCGCAGCTTTGCTGCCTAAAATGACCCCGCCCGCAGTCAAGACCCGGCTGCGTGATCCCTTCCTGGCCTTAGGCCACAAGGGCTTGCGCTACACCGCGAGCAGCGCGCTGTTCTACAATTTCGGCTTCTTCACCATCCTGGCCTTCGTCCCCTTCATCCTCGGCATGGACGCGTACGGCATCGGTGCGGTGTTCTTCGGCTGGGGGCTCTGCCTGGCAATCACCTCGGTTTTTGTAGCACCGGTACTGCAGCGCAGGTTCGGCACCACTAAGGTCTTGACGGCAACGCTGGCTGCGCTCCTGGTCGTGCTCGTGGTGATCGGCCTAGCTGCGGGTCACTCGATACCGCTGGTGGTAGTCATGGTGGTGATTTCGGGCGCTCTGCTGGGTGTCAACAACACTCTGTACACCGAACTGGCGATGGGCGTCTCCGATGCACCCCGCCCGGTGGCGAGCGCCGGTTACAACTTCGTACGCTGGATGGGCGGGGCCCTGGCCCCCTTCATCGCCGCTCAACTGGGTGAGCACTTCGGTGAGCAGGTCCCGTTCTTCGTGGCCGCCTTCGCCATCTTGATTGGCATCGCGGTGGTGCTCAGCGGGCGGAAGTACCTGCGCAGCCACGAACCGCACGAGGTGTGATTAGACTCCGACGTCCCGCTTGCGCAGCGCCAACACCGAGACAAGGGCGAAGAGTATCGCGAGCCCATAGAGACTCAGCAGGGGCCAGCCGCCGGAGGCACTAGCCAAACCGTTGGCCAGCGGCTTGTCCGCATAGGCCCAGCTATACGGCGAGAGCGCATGTAGCCAATTCAGGTCCTGGGACTGGTTACCCAGAGCATTGAAGATATAGCCGACGACGGCGACAAAGGCTCCCGCTCCGATGCCCCAGATCCGGCGGCCGGTCAAGGCCCCAGCCATAAAAGCGGCCGAGCCGGAAAGCAGTGCCAAACCAGCGAACAGCGCGACGCCGATGGCCAGGTTGCCTAGATTGAGGCTCAATTGCGCCGAGTTGTTCAGCGCCGCAATCACCACAAAAACCCAGACTCCAAGCAGCAGCACCCGAAGCAGCATGGCCGCATAGCGTTCCAGCACCACCTGTGTTCGGGTTACGCCATGAGCCAGCGTGAGTTCTAGCTGGCCAGCCTCCTCATCGCCGCCCACCGCGGAAGCGCCCCAGCTAATCGCCGCGATCGAGGTGAGTAGGAAGCCGATCAGCCCAAAGACCGTGGCCTGCACCCAGCCAGCCCCGGAGGAAATATCGTCGTAGCCGATCGACTTGGTCAGCTGCGCTGGCAGGGTGTTGAGCAGCTGCTGCATTTGTGAATTACTACCCGCCATCGAGGGGTAGAGCGGCAGGTACAGGAACATGGCGGCGCTTAGCCCGAGCGCCCAACCGATCAGCGAGCGCCAGGAATCGGCGAGGGCCTTGCTGAACAGGGGTAACGGTGCGCGACGCACCGAGATGGTGGCAGTCATCAGGCAACTTCTTTCGAATCTGAGGTGTAGAGCTTGAGCACGGACTCTTCGAGGTCGGGCTCTTCAAGGACCAAATCGGTCAAGGTCAAGGTGGAGAGCGCTTGCAGCAGCGGGGGAATCTCGCCTTCCAGGGTTGCGGAGGCTTCCACGGAGTCTTGATCCGCGGAGCTGATCGAGGCCACGGCAAGGTTGTCCACGCCGTCGAGCCTGCCTAAGCGCTGCTGCAACTCGGCCATGCTGATCCCGGTGGCGACCAGCCTCAGATGCCTGATTGCGGAAGCCCGCAATTGCTCCACCGAGGCGATGGTGACGATTTTCCCGTCCCGAAGAATCGCGACCTCATCTGCCGCCTGCTGGATTTCGCTGATCACATGGCTGGAGAGGAAAACGCTCTGCCCGGCCTCGCGGGCTTCGCGGACCAGGTCCAGGAAGACCTGCTGCATAAGCGGGTCCAGGCCGGAGGTGGGTTCGTCGAGGACCAGTAAATCGGGCTGGTGCATAAAGGCTTGGACAATGCCGAGCTTTTGCTTATTACCCTTGGAGAGCTTGCGCACCGCGCGGCTCAGGTCCAGGCTCAGCCGCTCGGCCAATTCCTCGATCTGGCCTTGCCGCACCGGCCCGGAAATATCCGCGTAGTGCTGGAGTAGTTTCCGGCCGGTGGTCCGACCATCGAGGATCAGCTCACCGGGGAGGAAGCCGATTCGGCGACGCAGCTCCGGGCCCGCGTGCCGGGGGTCTTCACCCAGTACGATGGCGTGGCCTGAGCTGGGGCGAATAATGTCCAGCAGAGTGCGCATGGTGGTGGTCTTCCCCGCGCCATTTGGGCCGATCACACCGAAAACGGAGCCCCTGGGCACCTTGAAGCTGACGCCTTTGAGCGCCAGATTGCTGCCGTAGCGCTTGGTTAGCTCGTGGGCTTCGATAGCGTTTTCGCTGCTTTGCTGTTTCGGTTCGGTCTTTTCGGCCGTTGAGAGGTGGCTCATAGCCGTTCCCCTTCCTTTCTCTGCCTTTGTTGCCTTTGTTGAGGCTCTTCTTCCGAGGTGGGGGAGGAATCGCTGAGGACTTCCTGGGCGGCGCGCAAATAGGCATCGTCCGAATAAAGTCCGTGGGTGAAAAGCTCTAGGGCAGGCAAGGCCATCCGCTGAGTGAAGGCCTGATCGAATTCCTCGGTGTCAAGAGCCTGGCTGACGTATTTGGACATGGTGAGCATGGCCAAGCTGGTCATCGTGATGAATACCGCGAGTGCCCTCGGATCGGAGGAAGGGTTCATGCTTCCATCGGAGATGCCCGCCCGCACGATGCTTTCCGTCTCATCGATGACCAAAGAGACGAACTTCTGACCCATCGGCGAGTCATCGGTCACGGCTCGGCTCAGGTAACGGATTTCAAGATCGAATTCCCTGGGATTTTCCAGGTGCTGCTGGAGTACCTGCTGGAACCCCTGAGGGCTGGATTCATTGCTTGCACGTTCGAAGGTCTTGCTCAGAATGTACTCATCGCAGACCTCGCGGAGTTTGTCCTTACTGCCGAAATGATGGATCACCAGCCCGGGGCTTACCCCGGCAGCGCTCGCAATGACTCGGATGCTGGTTTTCTGAAAGCCCGCATCGGCAAAGCATTGGATGGCGGCGTCCCGGATCCTGGCCGGGGTGCTGAGATCTTCGGTGGCAGCTCGGTTCGGCGTGATTGAACTCATGTTTAATATGCTAAACACTTGTTCAATAATTGGCAAGAGATGCTGCTGAAGATGAGTCGCCGGTGTTATTCTCAAGCTATGACGCCGCAAGAGCTCGCCATGTTGACGCACTTGCGTCGGGCTCGGGATTTGATCGATCGGGAGTACGCCCGGCCGCTCGATGTGCCGACGATGGCTCGGCACGCCCTGATGTCCCCCGCGCATTTTTCCCGTCAGTTCCGGGCAGCCTACGGCGAGACGCCTTATGGCTATTTGATGACTCGTCGCATTGAGCGGGCGATGGCTTTGCTGCGTGCAGGGATGAGCGTCACCGATGCCTGCATGACGGTGGGCGCAACCTCGCTCGGCTCCTTCAGCTCGCGCTTCACCGAATTGGCGGGGGAGACGCCGAGTGCCTACCGGCAGCGGGAGCATCGCGCGGTGACGGCGATGCCGGCCTGCGTGGCGAAAATTCAGACTCGTCCGGAGCGGCTAAACATTGGGCGGCGGAGTGCAGCGAAAACATCGAGCAGGATTCGAGAAGCGAGCTCTTTGAGCGCTGGTTAGTGTTGGTGCCATGACTATCGCACTTCAATACTCGGGCATCACCGTTAATGACATCGACGAATCCTTGGCCTTCTATCGTGACGCGCTCGGTCTCGAGCTGCGCAACGACGTCGCGCAGGGCGGATTCCGTTGGATCACCCTGGGCAGTTCCAGCCAGCCCGGTCTGGAAATCGTGCTCTCCGAACCACATGCCGGACGCTCCCAGGCCGACGGTGATGCGCTGCAGGAATTGCTCACCAAGGGCGTGCTGCAGAACATCGTCTTCCGCACTGATGATTTGGATGAAACCTTTGAGCGGGTCAGGGCTTCCGGGGCCGAAGTTCTCCAGGAACCGATGGAGCAGCCCTGGGGACCCAGGGATTGTGCCTTCCGTGATCCTTCGGGAAACCAGGTGCGGATTTCGCAGGCTGTTGCCCAGGCCTGATTCTTTCGCTCGCCTTGTCCCTCAGCCCAAAACCCTCGTCGAGTGTGGAGGTCTGCACGTTAAACCGGCGTCTTAACGTGCAGACCTCCACACTCGACGGCTTGGAAGCGGCTTGAGTGCGACGGGAGCGGCGTGCGGGGCGTAGGTGAGGGGAATGATGGGGAATATTGACCTCCTCGGCGTTGTTGCGCCGGGCGAGGAAAGGATAGGTTTGAACTATGGCGACTATCGATATCACCGGTGAAACTTTTGGCTCCACGGTAGAGGGCAATGACATTGTCCTGGTGGATTTCTGGGCTGGCTGGTGCCAACCGTGCTTGCGGTTCGCCCCCACCTACTCGGCTTCTTCGGAGAAGCACGACGACGTGGTGTTCGCCAAGGTGGACACCGAGGCTGAGCAGCAACTCTCGGCCGAAGCGAATATCACCTCGATTCCGACGCTGATGGCGTTCCGGGAAAAGGTCCTGGTCTTCTCGCAGCCCGGCGCGCTCAACCCGAGCCAACTTGAAGAGGTCATCACCGCGGTGAAGGCTTTGGACATGACCGAAGTGCACGCGGCAGTGGCCGCGCAGAAGGCTGAAAAGAACTAGAGCCTTCCGGGCTTTACAGTCTTTCGAGCTTCACAGGCTCGGCCAGCAGGGCGGAGAGCGATTCGTTCAAGTCCTGCACGGCCGAGCCTTTGCCGTGTGTGGCCAAAGCTTCCTCGGACTCCCACTGTTCGGTGAGCACGATCTGTTCCGGGGTGTCTTCGGTGACCTCATAACGCAGGCAGCCCGGCTCCTTGGCGACCTCTTCGATCGCAATGTCCAGGGCTAAACGCACCCGGAACTGCTCGCCGTCGTTGGGAATGAAAGTCGCCCGCAAATTAACCAAATCGCTCATCCAGTAAGCCTAATCCTCCGGTGGGAACTCAAGCACATTGTGTCCGGATAACTCGGGCAGCTGGAAACGCCCGTCTTTGAATCCGGCCGGAAGCGCTGCCAACACCTGATTCGGATAGAGCGGTCCATAAAGATGTGGATAGTGCTCGCCCTGGCCGCCGTCTTCCCATTTCACTTTGGTGCCAGCCGCAGACACCGCCTCCAGATCGACCACAAGGACCAGCAACTCCGCCGGATCATCGGCGTAGAAAGCCTCGGCGACGATAGGAAGCTGAGCGGCTGTGGAACCGTGGATGAACCCGATCTGCTCCAGGGTGGCGCCCCTGGTGGACACGCGATAGCCCGCCGGATCGGTCAAAGCCGCGGTCCAGTCCTCCGCGTGCGCCAGATGCAGGATGGAAGTCATCTTGGCAGTCTAAACCGCTCAGATCCGGCGGTAGTCTCGCACGCTCATTCGAGGTCCATGCCGTTCCTTGCTGATTCCGGAAAGATAGAGCATCCGGACCACCCGCTGCCGATGCCCGCGCCAGGGTTCAAGTAGCTCCAGCATGCCGTCGTCGTCCACGGCCTCACCGGTCAGGGCGATGCCAACGAAACCGGGCAGGTGGTAATCGCCCACCGCCACCGCGTCCGGATCACCGTGGCTACGCTGCGTCACCTCGGCTGCCGTCCACGGACCAATACCCGAAATGCTCTGCAAACCAGCCCCGGCCTGGGTGGCATTTAAGCGACCGAGTCGTTCCAGGGCACTGGCACGCTGGAGTGCCCGCATCACGGTATCGGAGCGCTGTGGGCCAACTCCGGCTTGATGCCAGTGCCAGGACGGAATTTTCGACCAGACTGCCGCGCTTGGCGCTAACCTCAGCCGGGGCGGGAAGCCGCTGAGCTGGGCGCCCGGAGGCGTGGAGCCATACTGGTTGATCAGCCTTCGATAGCCCGAAAATGCTTCTTTACCGGTCACTTTTTGTTCCAGAATGAGCGGGATCAGACTGTCCAGAATGCGTCCGGTGCTGGGCAAGCGTAGGCCGGGGTGCCGCCGTCGAGCCTCCCTGACGTGGGCTGGCAGGCTGGCCTGAAAGCTGGCCGAATCGAATTCGGACCAATCGTCCTCGGCCCCGAGCAAGGCGGGAACTCCTTCCAGAGCAGCCTCCGCCCCGGGGCCGAGGGCCTGCGCCCGGACCTCCGTGCCGATTTGCCGCAGGCTCAGGGTTGCTGGCCCTAGCGGAGTATGGAAGGCAAACCACCAAGCGCCCTGGTGGAACACCGCGCAAGGATCGGTGGAACTTCGCTGCACGATGCCCACTGTGGCATGTAGGTCATAGCTGCCCTGTGCACGCCAGATCAGCTCGCGGGGCTGTTCGGAAGCGGTGCTCATACGATTATCGTCGCACGCCATACCGACAACTCAGCCGGGCAGTCCGGCGCTCAACCAGAGCGCCAGCACAGCCAGCGGGATGAGCACGACGACTAGCAGCAGTCCTAGCCCGGCGAAACGCAGCCAGGACACCTCAACCCCCAGATTTTTCAGCCGTTCATGCCAGAGCACGGTGGCCAAGGACGCCCAAGGGGTTAGTAGCGGGCCAAGGTTCACCCCAATCAGCAAGGCGGCGAGCCTGATCGGTGAATCCGCAACCGGCTCCAAGGCGAGATAAGCGGGAAGGTTATTGACCACATTCGCCGAAGCTGCGCCTAGCCCAGCCAATTGCAGCAACGGCAAATACCCCTCGCCCGGACCTGAGATGGCAGCTAAGAGCTGGGGCAAGCCACGGGACTGGAGGGTTTCTACGAGCAGAAACAGCCCCGCCGCCAGCATCAGTGGACGCCAGGGAACCATCCGCCAGCTCAGGGCTCCCGGGCGGCGGAGTGCAAAAGCCAGCAGCAGAACCAGCGCCGCGGCCAGCGCCGGATACTCCACTGGAATGCCGCTGACCAGCAGCGGTAAGAGCACGGCCACGACGACGGCGCAGATCAACAGCAGGGTACGATCTCTTGGTCTGGGCGCCGGTTCCGGCGTGAAACTGCCGCGGAAGTCCTTGCGAAAAAGTAGCCAGAGCGCGGCAATCGGGACGATGATCCCGATCAGCGCGGGTGCCCAGAGCGCCGAGGCGAATTGCCAGGGTGAATAGTTGAGTCGATGCTGAGCTAAAAGGTTGCTGAGATTGGAAACCGGGAGCAGCAGAGAGGCGGTATTGGCCAACCAAACGGTGGTTAAGGCGAACGGCATTGCAGGCAGCCGGGCATGCAAAGCCAGGAGTACCACCATCGGGGTAATGAGCACGGCCGTGGTGTCCAGGGAAAGGAAAATCGTGCTGAGTACGGAGAGCCCCAACACCATTACCCAGAGTAGGAGGACGCTGCCGCGCTTCCCCGCCCAGCGCGCTAGTGAGCCCGTCAGCGTTCTAAACAGGCCGGCGTCGTCCGCTAACTCGGTGACCAGAGTCATGGCTAGCACAAACAGCAATACCGGAACCGTACGCTGAGCCAATCCCCAGGCTGCCGGTCCCGGAAGGGCGCCGCTGAGCAGACAGCCCAGCCCGGCGAGCAGCAAGCCGCCCGGAAGGGCCCAGAGCCTGAAGATCTTCACCTGAGTATCCTGTCATGCCGATTGAGCCAGAAAGATCCGGTTCAACTTGCGAGAGTAGGGTGAAAGCATGACGACTCGAACTCAGGAACTTGCTGCCGAATTTGCCCCCGAGATGATTGCCCTGCGCCGAGATCTCCATCAAAACCCGGAGATCGGCCTTGACCTTCCGCAGACCCAGCGACGCATTCTTGAAGCCCTTGAACCCCTCGATTTGGAGATCACCTTGGGCAAAGGGCTTAGCTCGGTGACCGCTGTGCTTCGCGGCGGTGCTGCCCCGAACGATGCGCAGGACCGCCCAGTGGTGCTGCTGCGCGGCGATATGGACGGCTTGCCGGTGACCGAGCTGGTGGACGTCCCTTTCAAATCAACCAACGGGGCCATGCACGCCTGTGGGCACGATCTGCATGTGGCGGGCCTGGTTGGGGCAGCCAAGATCCTGCACGCGGTGCGTCAGGAACTTCCCGGTGATGTGGTCTTCATGTTCCAGCCCGGCGAAGAGGGCCCAGGCGGCGCGAAGCCGATGATCGATGAAGGTGTGCTCGATGCCGCGGGCAAGCGCGCCGATGCGGCCTATGGGCTGCATGTGATGTCCGATCAGGTTCCGCGCGGAATGTGGATCGGGAAGCCTAAAACCTTGATGGCTTCCCCGGATACCCTGCGGGTGAAGTTCATTGGACAGGGCGGGCACGGCTCCCGACCTTTCCAAGGCAATGATCCGGTTCCAGCCCTGTGCGAAGCGGTGCTGGCCCTGCAAACCATGGTCACCCGGCATTTCGATATCTTCGATCCGATTGTTGTTACGGTGGGCAGAATTGCCGCTGGGAGTAAGGAAAACATCATCCCGGACAGTGCCGAATTCGATGCCACCGTGCGTTCCTTTAGCCCGGAGAGCCGGGCCAAGGCCGAGGAGCTGAGCGTGGCGCTACTCAAGGGAATTGCCACGGCACACGGGCTGGAAGCCGAGGTGGAATTCGAGCACGTCTACCCGGTCACCGTCAATGACGAGGTTGAATTCGCCTTCACTCAGGGAGTTGTCGAGGATCTCTTTGGTGCCGAGCGTTTCCACTTGCTGGAAAACCCGATTCCCGGTGGCGAGGACTTTTCCTTTGTGCTCGAAGAGGTTCCAGGAACCTATATTTTCCTCAGTGCCTGCGCACACGAAGACCTGCGGAAGGCGGATGGCAATCATTCTCCGCGCGCGGCCTTCGACGACGTTGTGCTACCTGACGGTGCCGCGCTGCTGGCTGAACTGGCGGTGCGCAGGCTGAACCGGGCTGATTCCTGAGGCTATCCAAACCCACTGAGAAAAGGGGCTTGCCAAAGTAGGCTAATGACATTAGCTTTATAGCTATGAACATTTCCTATCTGTCTCGTCCCGAGGGGCGGATTGCCTACACCGTGCAGGGCTCCGGCCCTTTGCTGGTCGCTATTCCGGGAATGGGAGATTTGGCGTCCGGCCTCTCCAGGCTGGCAGCCGAACTTGCCAGCGCAGGTTACCGGGTTGCCGTGATGGACCTGCGCGGTCACGGCAACTCGGACACCAGCTTCCGACTACATGGCGATCAAGCAACCGGAGAGGACCTGTTGGCGCTGATCGAGCAACTCGGTGGTGCCGCCGTCGTACTGGGAAACTCAATGGGAGGCTCCGCCGCAGTCTGGGCCGCCGTCGAACGACCGTCCGCAATCGCCGGGCTGGTGCTCTACAGTCCCTTCCTGCGCAACCCGGCTAGCGGTGCCTTCGCCCAGACCATGATCAAGTTGGTGTACCGGCTACTCTTCCTGCCGCCCTGGGGTGCCGGTCTGTGGTCCAGTCTCTACCGAGGCTTCAATAAGGGCAGGCGGGCGCCTTCACTGCCGGAGCACGTGGCCGCGATCAAGGCGAGCCTCCGTGAGCCGGGCAGGCTGCGATCACTGCGCGAATTGGCTGTGCAACTAGATCATCAGGTGGTGGAGGACCGCTTAGCAGACCTGAAGACCCCGGGCCGCGTCTTTATTGGACAGAGCGATCCCGACTTCAGCGACCCCGCCGCAGAAAGTGCCTGGATGAAGGGGCTCGGGTTACGGGCCGAACTAGTGCCAGAATCCGGGCACTATCCGCACCTGCAACGTCCTGAGCTGGTCCTTCCCGCCACCGTCGAATTCCTCACCGAACTTCGGCAGACTGGCCTCTGGGGTGCGAATGCCTAGGGCGGGGCTCAACCGGGCGGCCGTAACCCAGGCTGCACTCAAGGCGGTCGACGGCGGCGGCAGCAGCGGATTTACCGACCTCACCTTGGCTTCAATCGCCTCCGCCGCGGGGGTGGCGGTGCCAAGTCTTTATAAACACGTTGAATCACTCGCCGATCTCAAACGTTTGGTGGCGCTAGCCTCGGTGGCCGAGCTGACCGACCGAATGAGCGCCGCCACGATCGGTAGGGCAGGGCCCGAGTGCCTGGCCGCGATGGCGCAAGCCGTACGGGCCTTCGCCAAGGAACACCCTGGCCGCTACGCCGCCTCACAGCAGGCAGCGAACCCGAACGACCCCGCAGATCAGGAGCTTGCCGAGAGCGGGGTGCGCGCAGTGGAGCTGATCGGCGGAGTACTGCGTGGCTTCGAACTGCCGGATGCGCTCAGTATTGACGCCATCAGAATGATCCGCAGTGCCTTACACGGCTTTATCGTACTGGAGCTGGGCGGCGGCTTCGGGCTTCCCGACGACCTGGATAAGAGCTTCTCGCTGCTAGTGCACTCAGTGACCTCGGGGGTCCAACAGCTCGCCGAACTGCAATGACCCCGGTCCGGGCGCAGCACCTCGAAAACGCTGCCTTAGCCTTGCTCGTCGCCGTGCTCTTTGTCGGGGCAGGGTTCGACTGGTGGTGGCTATTGCTCTGCTTCGTGGTTTTCGACCTCTCCGCGCTTGGCTACCTCCGCAACCCGAAGTTCGGCGCCTTCTGCTACAACTTAGTCCATCACTATGCGCCACCCGCGCTGCTGGCGATTCTTTACTGGGCCTTGCGCTCAGCGGGAATTGAGCTCTGGATTCTGGGATTGCTGGCCGGGAGCTGGGCATTCCATATTGCGGTCGATCGAGCGCTTGGGTACGGACTCAAATATGACGATAACTTCCAGCACACCCACCTTGCCTGGCTGGGTGCTAGCGGGCGCTCAGTTGTAGCGCCGCCCAGTCCCTCAGAGCCTCAATGAGTGCATCGGTGAGTGGATGCCAGGGCATGCCCTGCGGGCCGGTCAGCACCAGATCTCGCTGCAGCCTTGGTACAAGCGGCAGCAGTACGAGCTCTTCGGGGAGCATCGCTTGACCCAGGCTGGGCATAATGCCGACGCCGATGCCCTGGCGGACCAGACTCAGCAAGGTGCCGAGTTCCCGGACTCGTTGAGTGGCGGTGTAGCGAATCCCGGCAAGCTCGTGAATCCTGCGGACCTGCTCTTCACATCCGCCGGTGGAGGAAATCAAGCCGTCTTCGAGGAGCTCCGCCAGTGGGATCTCAGCCTCGCCAACGAGAGGGTGATCCTTCCGAATCAAAGCGCGGAAATCATCGCTACCCAGCCAGCGCGAACCGGGCTGCGGCTCCATCGGATCGACCAGAATTGCGGCATCGACTAGGCCGCTTTCCAGCCAGTCCGGCAACTCCTCATCGTCGCCTTCGTAGACCTGAACATCAACATGCGGCAGCCGCGCATTCCACAGTTGTAACAATTCCGGCAGCAGGCCTTGGCAGACGGTGGGTACGGCCGCCAATCGGACCACTCCGGAAGCCTCTCCGGATTGTTCCCGAACGCTGGCTTCGAGGGCATCTACGGTGGCTAAGACAGTTCGGGCGCGGGGGATCAGTAACTCGCCTAGGGAGGTGAGGCAGACGCCGTTTTTCCGGCTCAGTACCTGCTGCCGCAGCTCCTTTTCCAAACTGGAGATGGCATGGGACACCGCGGATTGGCTGATTCCCAAGGCTCCCGCGGCAGCGGAAAAACTACTGTGATCCACGACGGCGGTGAAGGCGCGGAGTTGCGCTATGGTCACGGACATGAGAACTCCTCATGGGTGGATAAGTTTTTCATATTTGATTCATAGCCGGATGTCTCCTGATACTAGACCTGAATCTAAGGAGCTCAGAATGGTCGAATCAGCTCGTCCCGGCACGCGCAAACCACTGGTGCTTTTGGCCTATCTAGCCCTGGCCGCCACCTGGGGTGCGAGTTTCCTGTTCATGAAGGTGGGGTTGGAAGGCCTGTCTTCGGCGCAGGTGGTGTGGGGTCGCTTAGCCTTTGGGGCACTCGCTCTAGTGGCTCTGATGATTTTCAGGCAGGCGGCGCTGGCCTCGCGAACGGCGGATCTGGGGTCATATGCTCGTCGTCTCCATCTTTTTCTGCGTGGTGCCCTACCTGCTCTTCGCTTGGGCCGGGCAGTTCCTGCCCTCTGGGACTCTCCAGCATCCTGAACGCGACCACGCCGGTGATGACCTTAGTGATCTCTGCCGTGATGTTGCCGCAAGAGCGACTCAACCGCCTACAAATCAGCGGCGTGCTACTCGGCGTCTTAGGAGTGCTGCTTGTCGTCGGCCCCTGGCAACTGATCGGTGATCCGGCTTTTCTGAGCTCTATTCCTGCGCAACTTGCTTGCCTGGCGGCTACCGCCTGCTACGGCGTTGGCTTGAGTTACCTGCGGCGCTTTGTTTCCGGAACGCATAACTACGATGCCACCACGATTGCCGCCGTCCAGATCGTCTTAGCCTTTGCGCTTGCCTGCGTATTGGCTCCCTTCAGCATGCTGAACCCGGTGCAGTTGAACTGCCGGTAATTCTCAGCATTCTGCCTGCTTGGCGTGCTAGGCACCGGCTTCGCCTATGTCTGGAGCACCATGATTGTCGGGGCTTGGGGTGCCACCGCAGCCTCCACTGTGACCTATTTGGCTCCAGTGGTCGGGGTGATCCTGGGCGTCCTAGTGCTACACGAAAGTCTGCATTGGAATGAGCCGGTGGGTGGGGCGATCGTGGTCCTCGGCATCCTACTCAGCCAGGGCAGGCTTCGCTGGCCGCTGCGAGAGCGCGGTTCGGCTTCGGAAAAGCTCACCGTCTGAGGGTTTCAGGCCCCAGACGGTACGCTGGATTGCATGAAATACGCCAACTCGGTGCTGGACTTGATCGGCAACACTCCACTGGTCAAACTCAATAAGGTCACCGAGGGCATCCAAGCCACCGTGCTGGCCAAAGGTTGAATACTTCAACCCGGGAGGCTCCGCTTAAGGACCGGATCGCGGTCAAGATGCTCGACGAGGCAGCCAAAGAGGGCAAAATTGCTCCGGGTGGCACCATCGTCGAACCCACCTCGGGGAACACCGGGGGTAGCCATGGCCATGGTCGCCCAGCAGCGCGGTTACCACTGCGTCTTTGCCGTGCCGGACAAAATCGCCGAGGACAAGCGCGCAGCCTTGCGGGCCTACGGTGCGGAAGTAGTGGTGACGCCCACCGCGGTAGCAGCCGATTCCCCGCAGTCCTATTACGGCGTTTCGGACCGTTTAGCTGCCGAGATCCCGGGAGCCTATAAGCCCGACCAGTTCTCCAACCCGAATGGCCCACTGAGCCATTATGAATCCACCGGACCGGAGATTTGGCGGGATACTGACGGCAAGGTGACTCACTTCGTGGCCGGCGTAGGCACCGGCGGCACGATTACCGGAACCGGGCGCTATCTGCGCGAAATCTCCGCGGATCGGCCCAGTGGCGAGGTACAGATTATCGGCGCGGACCCGGAGGGCTCGGTCTACTCCGGTGGCACCGGTCGGCCCTATTTGGTCGAAGGCGTCGGCGAAGATATTTGGCCGGGTTCTTACGATCCAGCGGTACCGCACGAGGTACTGGCCATTTCCGACGCCGATAGCTTCTCGATGACTCGCAGGCTAGCTCGCGAAGAAGGCTTGCTGGTGGGTGGATCTTCCGGAATGGCCGTGGTCGCCGCGCTCCAAATTGCCGCTGAA
>NZ_JACBYQ010000001.1 GCF_013408295.1 Psychromicrobium silvestre | reverse complement strand
CAGGCCTGATTCTTTCGCTCGCCTTGTCCCTCAGCCCAAAACCCTCGTCGAGTGTGGAGGTCTGCACGTTAAACCGGCGTCTTAACGTGCAGACCTCCACACACTCGACGGCTTGGAAGCGGCTTGAGTGCGACGGGAGCGGCGTGCGGGGCGTAGGTGAGGGGAATGATGGGGAATATTGACCTCCTCGGCGTTGTTGCGCCGGGCGAGGAAAGGATAGGTTTGAACTATGGCGACTATCGATATCACCGGTGAAACTTTTGGCTCCACGGTAGAGGGCAATGACATTGTCCTGGTGGATTTCTGGGCTGGCTGGTGCCAACCGTGCTTGCGGTTCGCCCCCACCTACTCGGCTTCTTCGGAGAAGCACGACGACGTGGTGTTCGCCAAGGTGGACACCGAGGCTGAGCAGCAACTCTCGGCCGAAGCGAATATCACCTCGATTCCGACGCTGATGGCGTTCCGGGAAAAGGTCCTGGTCTTCTCGCAGCCCGGCGCGCTCAACCCGAGCCAACTTGAAGAGGTCATCACCGCGGTGAAGGCTTTGGACATGACCGAAGTGCACGCGGCAGTGGCCGCGCAGAAGGCTGAAAAGAACTAGAGCCTTCCGGGCTTTACAGTCTTTCGAGCTTCACAGGCTCGGCCAGCAGGGCGGAGAGCGATTCGTTCAAGTCCTGCACGGCCGAGCCTTTGCCGTGTGTGGCCAAAGCTTCCTCGGACTCCCACTGTTCGGTGAGCACGATCTGTTCCGGGGTGTCTTCGGTGACCTCATAACGCAGGCAGCCCGGCTCCTTGGCGACCTCTTCGATCGCAATGTCCAGGGCTAAACGCACCCGGAACTGCTCGCCGTCGTTGGGAATGAAAGTCGCCCCGCAAATTAACCAAATCGCTCATCCAGTAAGCCTAATCCTCCGGTGGGAACTCAAGCACATTGTGTCCGGATAACTCGGGCAGCTGGAAACGCCCGTCTTTGAATCCGGCCGGAAGCGCTGCCAACACCTGATTCGGATAGAGCGGTCCATAAAGATGTGGATAGTGCTCGCCCTGGCCGCCGTCTTCCCATTTCACTTTGGTGCCAGCCGCAGACACCGCCTCCAGATCGACCACAAGGACCAGCAACTCCGCCGGATCATCGGCGTAGAAAGCCTCGGCGACGATAGGAAGCTGAGCGGCTGTGGAACCGTGGATGAACCCGATCTGCTCCAGGGTGGCGCCCCTGGTGGACACGCGATAGCCCGCCGGATCGGTCAAAGCCGCGGTCCAGTCCTCCGCGTGCGCCAGATGCAGGATGGAAGTCATCTTGGCAGTCTAAACCGCTCAGATCCGGCGGTAGTCTCGCACGCTCATTCGAGGTCCATGCCGTTCCTTGCTGATTCCGGAAAGATAGAGCATCCGGACCACCCGCTGCCGATGCCCGCGCCAGGGTTCAAGTAGCTCCAGCATGCCGTCGTCGTCCACGGCCTCACCGGTCAGGGCGATGCCAACGAAACCGGGCAGGTGGTAATCGCCCACCGCCACCGCGTCCGGATCACCGTGGCTACGCTGCGTCACCTCGGCTGCCGTCCACGGACCAATACCCGAAATGCTCTGCAAACCAGCCCCGGCCTGGGTGGCATTTAAGCGACCGAGTCGTTCCAGGGCACTGGCACGCTGGAGTGCCCGCATCACGGTATCGGAGCGCTGTGGGCCAACTCCGGCTTGATGCCAGTGCCAGGACGGAATTTTCGACCAGACTGCCGCGCTTGGCGCTAACCTCAGCCGGGGCGGGAAGCCGCTGAGCTGGGCGCCCGGAGGCGTGGAGCCATACTGGTTGATCAGCCTTCGATAGCCCGAAAATGCTTCTTTACCGGTCACTTTTTGTTCCAGAATGAGCGGGATCAGACTGTCCAGAATGCGTCCGGTGCTGGGCAAGCGTAGGCCGGGGTGCCGCCGTCGAGCCTCCCTGACGTGGGCTGGCAGGCTGGCCTGAAAGCTGGCCGAATCGAATTCGGACCAATCGTCCTCGGCCCCGAGCAAGGCGGGAACTCCTTCCAGAGCAGCCTCCGCCCCGGGGCCGAGGGCCTGCGCCCGGACCTCCGTGCCGATTTGCCGCAGGCTCAGGGTTGCTGGCCCTAGCGGAGTATGGAAGGCAAACCACCAAGCGCCCTGGTGGAACACCGCGCAAGGATCGGTGGAACTTCGCTGCACGATGCCCACTGTGGCATGTAGGTCATAGCTGCCCTGTGCACGCCAGATCAGCTCGCGGGGCTGTTCGGAAGCGGTGCTCATACGATTATCGTCGCACGCCATACCGACAACTCAGCCGGGCAGTCCGGCGCTCAACCAGAGCGCCAGCACAGCCAGCGGGATGAGCACGACGACTAGCAGCAGTCCTAGCCCGGCGAAACGCAGCCAGGACACCTCAACCCCCAGATTTTTCAGCCGTTCATGCCAGAGCACGGTGGCCAAGGACGCCCAAGGGGTTAGTAGCGGGCCAAGGTTCACCCCAATCAGCAAGGCGGCGAGCCTGATCGGTGAATCCGCAACCGGCTCCAAGGCGAGATAAGCGGGAAGGTTATTGACCACATTCGCCGAAGCTGCGCCTAGCCCAGCCAATTGCAGCAACGGCAAATACCCCTCGCCCGGACCTGAGATGGCAGCTAAGAGCTGGGGCAAGCCACGGGACTGGAGGGTTTCTACGAGCAGAAACAGCCCCGCCGCCAGCATCAGTGGACGCCAGGGAACCATCCGCCAGCTCAGGGCTCCCGGGCGGCGGAGTGCAAAAGCCAGCAGCAGAACCAGCGCCGCGGCCAGCGCCGGATACTCCACTGGAATGCCGCTGACCAGCAGCGGTAAGAGCACGGCCACGACGACGGCGCAGATCAACAGCAGGGTACGATCTCTTGGTCTGGGCGCCGGTTCCGGCGTGAAACTGCCGCGGAAGTCCTTGCGAAAAAGTAGCCAGAGCGCGGCAATCGGGACGATGATCCCGATCAGCGCGGGTGCCCAGAGCGCCGAGGCGAATTGCCAGGGTGAATAGTTGAGTCGATGCTGAGCTAAAAGGTTGCTGAGATTGGAAACCGGGAGCAGCAGAGAGGCGGTATTGGCCAACCAAACGGTGGTTAAGGCGAACGGCATTGCAGGCAGCCGGGCATGCAAAGCCAGGAGTACCACCATCGGGGTAATGAGCACGGCCGTGGTGTCCAGGGAAAGGAAAATCGTGCTGAGTACGGAGAGCCCCAACACCATTACCCAGAGTAGGAGGACGCTGCCGCGCTTCCCCGCCCAGCGCGCTAGTGAGCCCGTCAGCGTTCTAAACAGGCCGGCGTCGTCCGCTAACTCGGTGACCAGAGTCATGGCTAGCACAAACAGCAATACCGGAACCGTACGCTGAGCCAATCCCCAGGCTGCCGGTCCCGGAAGGGCGCCGCTGAGCAGACAGCCCAGCCCGGCGAGCAGCAAGCCGCCCGGAAGGGCCCAGAGCCTGAAGATCTTCACCTGAGTATCCTGTCATGCCGATTGAGCCAGAAAGATCCGGTTCAACTTGCGAGAGTAGGGTGAAAGCATGACGACTCGAACTCAGGAACTTGCTGCCGAATTTGCCCCCGAGATGATTGCCCTGCGCCGAGATCTCCATCAAAACCCGGAGATCGGCCTTGACCTTCCGCAGACCCAGCGACGCATTCTTGAAGCCCTTGAACCCCTCGATTTGGAGATCACCTTGGGCAAAGGGCTTAGCTCGGTGACCGCTGTGCTTCGCGGCGGTGCTGCCCCGAACGATGCGCAGGACCGCCCAGTGGTGCTGCTGCGCGGCGATATGGACGGCTTGCCGGTGACCGAGCTGGTGGACGTCCCTTTCAAATCAACCAACGGGGCCATGCACGCCTGTGGGCACGATCTGCATGTGGCGGGCCTGGTTGGGGCAGCCAAGATCCTGCACGCGGTGCGTCAGGAACTTCCCGGTGATGTGGTCTTCATGTTCCAGCCCGGCGAAGAGGGCCCAGGCGGCGCGAAGCCGATGATCGATGAAGGTGTGCTCGATGCCGCGGGCAAGCGCGCCGATGCGGCCTATGGGCTGCATGTGATGTCCGATCAGGTTCCGCGCGGAATGTGGATCGGGAAGCCTAAAACCTTGATGGCTTCCCCGGATACCCTGCGGGTGAAGTTCATTGGACAGGGCGGGCACGGCTCCCGACCTTTCCAAGGCAATGATCCGGTTCCAGCCCTGTGCGAAGCGGTGCTGGCCCTGCAAACCATGGTCACCCGGCATTTCGATATCTTCGATCCGATTGTTGTTACGGTGGGCAGAATTGCCGCTGGGAGTAAGGAAAACATCATCCCGGACAGTGCCGAATTCGATGCCACCGTGCGTTCCTTTAGCCCGGAGAGCCGGGCCAAGGCCGAGGAGCTGAGCGTGGCGCTACTCAAGGGAATTGCCACGGCACACGGGCTGGAAGCCGAGGTGGAATTCGAGCACGTCTACCCGGTCACCGTCAATGACGAGGTTGAATTCGCCTTCACTCAGGGAGTTGTCGAGGATCTCTTTGGTGCCGAGCGTTTCCACTTGCTGGAAAACCCGATTCCCGGTGGCGAGGACTTTTCCTTTGTGCTCGAAGAGGTTCCAGGAACCTATATTTTCCTCAGTGCCTGCGCACACGAAGACCTGCGGAAGGCGGATGGCAATCATTCTCCGCGCGCGGCCTTCGACGACGTTGTGCTACCTGACGGTGCCGCGCTGCTGGCTGAACTGGCGGTGCGCAGGCTGAACCGGGCTGATTCCTGAGGCTATCCAAACCCACTGAGAAAAGGGGCTTGCCAAAGTAGGCTAATGACATTAGCTTTATAGCTATGAACATTTCCTATCTGTCTCGTCCCGAGGGGCGGATTGCCTACACCGTGCAGGGCTCCGGCCCTTTGCTGGTCGCTATTCCGGGAATGGGAGATTTGGCGTCCGGCCTCTCCAGGCTGGCAGCCGAACTTGCCAGCGCAGGTTACCGGGTTGCCGTGATGGACCTGCGCGGTCACGGCAACTCGGACACCAGCTTCCGACTACATGGCGATCAAGCAACCGGAGAGGACCTGTTGGCGCTGATCGAGCAACTCGGTGGTGCCGCCGTCGTACTGGGAAACTCAATGGGAGGCTCCGCCGCAGTCTGGGCCGCCGTCGAACGACCGTCCGCAATCGCCGGGCTGGTGCTCTACAGTCCCTTCCTGCGCAACCCGGCTAGCGGTGCCTTCGCCCAGACCATGATCAAGTTGGTGTACCGGCTACTCTTCCTGCCGCCCTGGGGTGCCGGTCTGTGGTCCAGTCTCTACCGAGGCTTCAATAAGGGCAGGCGGGCGCCTTCACTGCCGGAGCACGTGGCCGCGATCAAGGCGAGCCTCCGTGAGCCGGGCAGGCTGCGATCACTGCGCGAATTGGCTGTGCAACTAGATCATCAGGTGGTGGAGGACCGCTTAGCAGACCTGAAGACCCCGGGCCGCGTCTTTATTGGACAGAGCGATCCCGACTTCAGCGACCCCGCCGCAGAAAGTGCCTGGATGAAGGGGCTCGGGTTACGGGCCGAACTAGTGCCAGAATCCGGGCACTATCCGCACCTGCAACGTCCTGAGCTGGTCCTTCCCGCCACCGTCGAATTCCTCACCGAACTTCGGCAGACTGGCCTCTGGGGTGCGAATGCCTAGGGCGGGGCTCAACCGGGCGGCCGTAACCCAGGCTGCACTCAAGGCGGTCGACGGCGGCGGCAGCAGCGGATTTACCGACCTCACCTTGGCTTCAATCGCCTCCGCCGCGGGGGTGGCGGTGCCAAGTCTTTATAAACACGTTGAATCACTCGCCGATCTCAAACGTTTGGTGGCGCTAGCCTCGGTGGCCGAGCTGACCGACCGAATGAGCGCCGCCACGATCGGTAGGGCAGGGCCCGAGTGCCTGGCCGCGATGGCGCAAGCCGTACGGGCCTTCGCCAAGGAACACCCTGGCCGCTACGCCGCCTCACAGCAGGCAGCGAACCCGAACGACCCCGCAGATCAGGAGCTTGCCGAGAGCGGGGTGCGCGCAGTGGAGCTGATCGGCGGAGTACTGCGTGGCTTCGAACTGCCGGATGCGCTCAGTATTGACGCCATCAGAATGATCCGCAGTGCCTTACACGGCTTTATCGTACTGGAGCTGGGCGGCGGCTTCGGGCTTCCCGACGACCTGGATAAGAGCTTCTCGCTGCTAGTGCACTCAGTGACCTCGGGGGTCCAACAGCTCGCCGAACTGCAATGACCCCGGTCCGGGCGCAGCACCTCGAAAACGCTGCCTTAGCCTTGCTCGTCGCCGTGCTCTTTGTCGGGGCAGGGTTCGACTGGTGGTGGCTATTGCTCTGCTTCGTGGTTTTCGACCTCTCCGCGCTTGGCTACCTCCGCAACCCGAAGTTCGGCGCCTTCTGCTACAACTTAGTCCATCACTATGCGCCACCCGCGCTGCTGGCGATTCTTTACTGGGCCTTGCGCTCAGCGGGAATTGAGCTCTGGATTCTGGGATTGCTGGCCGGGAGCTGGGCATTCCATATTGCGGTCGATCGAGCGCTTGGGTACGGACTCAAATATGACGATAACTTCCAGCACACCCACCTTGCCTGGCTGGGTGCTAGCGGGCGCTCAGTTGTAGCGCCGCCCAGTCCCTCAGAGCCTCAATGAGTGCATCGGTGAGTGGATGCCAGGGCATGCCCTGCGGGCCGGTCAGCACCAGATCTCGCTGCAGCCTTGGTACAAGCGGCAGCAGTACGAGCTCTTCGGGGAGCATCGCTTGACCCAGGCTGGGCATAATGCCGACGCCGATGCCCTGGCGGACCAGACTCAGCAAGGTGCCGAGTTCCCGGACTCGTTGAGTGGCGGTGTAGCGAATCCCGGCAAGCTCGTGAATCCTGCGGACCTGCTCTTCACATCCGCCGGTGGAGGAAATCAAGCCGTCTTCGAGGAGCTCCGCCAGTGGGATCTCAGCCTCGCCAACGAGAGGGTGATCCTTCCGAATCAAAGCGCGGAAATCATCGCTACCCAGCCAGCGCGAACCGGGCTGCGGCTCCATCGGATCGACCAGAATTGCGGCATCGACTAGGCCGCTTTCCAGCCAGTCCGGCAACTCCTCATCGTCGCCTTCGTAGACCTGAACATCAACATGCGGCAGCCGCGCATTCCACAGTTGTAACAATTCCGGCAGCAGGCCTTGGCAGACGGTGGGTACGGCCGCCAATCGGACCACTCCGGAAGCCTCTCCGGATTGTTCCCGAACGCTGGCTTCGAGGGCATCTACGGTGGCTAAGACAGTTCGGGCGCGGGGGATCAGTAACTCGCCTAGGGAGGTGAGGCAGACGCCGTTTTTCCGGCTCAGTACCTGCTGCCGCAGCTCCTTTTCCAAACTGGAGATGGCATGGGACACCGCGGATTGGCTGATTCCCAAGGCTCCCGCGGCAGCGGAAAAACTACTGTGATCCACGACGGCGGTGAAGGCGCGGAGTTGCGCTATGGTCACGGACATGAGAACTCCTCATGGGTGGATAAGTTTTTCATATTTGATTCATAGCCGGATGTCTCCTGATACTAGACCTGAATCTAAGGAGCTCAGAATGGTCGAATCAGCTCGTCCCGGCACGCGCAAACCACTGGTGCTTTTGGCCTATCTAGCCCTGGCCGCCACCTGGGGTGCGAGTTTCCTGTTCATGAAGGTGGGGTTGGAAGGCCTGTCTTCGGCGCAGGTGGTGTGGGGTCGCTTAGCCTTTGGGGCACTCGCTCTAGTGGCTCTGATGATTTTCAGCAGGCGGCGCTGGCCTCGCGAACGGCGGATCTGGGGTCATATGCTCGTCGTCTCCATCTTTTTCTGCGTGGTGCCCTACCTGCTCTTCGCTTGGGCCGGGCAGTTCCTGCCCTCTGGACTCTCCAGCATCCTGAACGCGACCACGCCGGTGATGACCTTAGTGATCTCTGCCGTGATGTTGCCGCAAGAGCGACTCAACCGCCTACAAATCAGCGGCGTGCTACTCGGCGTCTTAGGAGTGCTGCTTGTCGTCGGCCCCTGGCAACTGATCGGTGATCCGGCTTTTCTGAGCTCTATTCCTGCGCAACTTGCTTGCCTGGCGGCTACCGCCTGCTACGGCGTTGGCTTGAGTTACCTGCGGCGCTTTGTTTCCGGAACGCATAACTACGATGCCACCACGATTGCCGCCGTCCAGATCGTCTTAGCCTTTGCGCTTGCCTGCGTATTGGCTCCCTTCAGCATGCTGAACCCGGTGCAGTTGAACTGGCCGGTAATTCTCAGCATTCTGCTGCTTGGCGTGCTAGGCACCGGCTTCGCCTATGTCTGGAGCACCATGATTGTCGGGGCTTGGGGTGCCACCGCAGCCTCCACTGTGACCTATTTGGCTCCAGTGGTCGGGGTGATCCTGGGCGTCCTAGTGCTACACGAAAGTCTGCATTGGAATGAGCCGGTGGGTGGGGCGATCGTGGTCCTCGGCATCCTACTCAGCCAGGGCAGGCTTCGCTGGCCGCTGCGAGAGCGCGGTTCGGCTTCGGAAAAGCTCACCGTCTGAGGGTTTCAGGCCCCCAGACGGTACGCTGGATTGCATGAAATACGCCAACTCGGTGCTGGACTTGATCGGCAACACTCCACTGGTCAAACTCAATAAGGTCACCGAGGGCATCCAAGCCACCGTGCTGGCCAAGGTTGAATACTTCAACCCGGGAGGCTCCGCTAAGGACCGGATCGCGGTCAAGATGCTCGACGAGGCAGCCAAAGAGGGCAAAATTGCTCCGGGTGGCACCATCGTCGAACCCACCTCGGGGAACACCGGGGTAGCCATGGCCATGGTCGCCCAGCAGCGCGGTTACCACTGCGTCTTTGCCGTGCCGGACAAAATCGCCGAGGACAAGCGCGCAGCCTTGCGGGCCTACGGTGCGGAAGTAGTGGTGACGCCCACCGCGGTAGCAGCCGATTCCCCGCAGTCCTATTACGGCGTTTCGGACCGTTTAGCTGCCGAGATCCCGGGAGCCTATAAGCCCGACCAGTTCTCCAACCCGAATGGCCCACTGAGCCATTATGAATCCACCGGACCGGAGATTTGGCGGGATACTGACGGCAAGGTGACTCACTTCGTGGCCGGCGTAGGCACCGGCGGCACGATTACCGGAACCGGGCGCTATCTGCGCGAAATCTCCGCGGATCGGCCCAGTGGCGAGGTACAGATTATCGGCGCGGACCCGGAGGGCTCGGTCTACTCCGGTGGCACCGGTCGGCCCTATTTGGTCGAAGGCGTCGGCGAAGATATTTGGCCGGGTTCTTACGATCCAGCGGTACCGCACGAGGTACTGGCCATTTCCGACGCCGATAGCTTCTCGATGACTCGCAGGCTAGCTCGCGAAGAAGGCTTGCTGGTGGGTGGATCTTCCGGAATGGCCGTGGTCGCCGCGCTCCAAATTGCCGCTGAGCTGGGCCCGGAGGATGTGGTGGTGGTGCTACTGCCGGATTCCGGACGCGGCTACTTGGCAAAGATTTTCAACGATGAGTGGATGCAAAGCTACGGATTCCTGAAGGTCACAGACCAGCCCGCAGTGGGCGAGGTGCTGCGCTCCAAGACCGGGCAGCTTCCCGATCTGGTGCACATTCATCCGAATGAGACGGTGCGTGATGTGATCCGGCTGATGGACGAATACGGCGTTTCCCAGGTCCCCGTGCTGACCGCTGAGCCGCCCGTGGTGATGGGCGAGGTAATTGGTTCCGTAGATGAGAGATTACTCACCGCGAAGCTCTTTCGCGGCGAAGCCAAGATGACCGATAAAATTACCGAACATATGGCCGCGAAGCTTCCGATGATCGGTTCCTTGGAGCCGATTTCCGCCGCCCGAGCCAAATTGCAGGATGTCGATGCACTGATGGTGACCTTCGTCGGCGCGCCGGTGGGAATTCTGACCCGGCATGATTTGCTGTTCTACCTGCAGGACTAAGAGAACTTTCAAGGAGTACGTATATGAGCGATGTCAGCAGCCTGGGTTTCAACACCCGTGCCATCCATGCCGGGCAAGAACCCGATCCGGTAACGGGAGCCGTGGTAGGCGGAATTATCCAGTCCTCCACCTTTGCACAGGATGGTATTGGCCAATTGCGCAGCGGCTATGAATACGGCCGTGGCACCAACCCGACTCGCGATTCGCTACAGGCTCAGCTGGCCGCCGTCGAGCATGGCAAGCACGCCTTCTCCTTCTCCTCCGGATTGGCTGCTGAGGATGCCCTGATCCGGGCGATCCTGCGGCCCGGTGACCACATTGTGCTGGGCAATGATGCTTATGGCGGCAGCTACCGGCTGATCAACCGGGTGCTGGGGCCGTGGGGCGTGACGCATTCGACGGCGGATATGGCTTCCCCGGAGCAGGTCGCCGCTGCGGCAACCGAGTCGAGCAAACTGTTCTGGGTGGAGACGCCCTCGAACCCGATGATGAAGATCACCGATATCGCCGCGCTCGCCGAACTGGCACATTCTCACGGTGCGCTGCTGCTGGTGGATAACACCTTCGCTTCACCCTATTTGCAGAATCCACTCGATCTTGGTGCCGATATCGTGGTGCACTCAACCACTAAGTACATTGGCGGGCACTCCGATGTGATCGGTGGAGCCGTGGTGGTTCGGGACGATGAGCTGGCCGAGAAGATTGGCTTCGTGCAGTTCGCGGTCGGTGCGGTCTCCGGCCCGATGGACGCCTTTTTGACCACCCGTGGGCTGAAAACCCTGGGCGTGCGGATGGATCGGCACTCCAGTAACGCCACGCAGATTGCACAATGGCTGCAAGGACGCCCTGGAGTTGAGCAGGTGCTTTACCCAGGGCTGCCGGAACACCCCGGGCACGAGCTGGCCAAGCGGCAGATGAAGGCCTTTGGCGGGATGATTTCGGTGCAGTTCGCCGGTGGGGCTGCCGCCGCGCGAACCGTGGCTGAATCGACCAAGCTGTTCACCCTGGCCGAATCCCTAGGTGGCATCGAGTCCTTGATGAACTACCCCTCGGAGATGACTCACGCCTCGGTCAAGGGCACTGAACTGGCGGTTCCGGAGAACCTGGTTCGGCTCTCCGTGGGCATCGAAGATGCCTCAGATCTGATTGACGACCTCGATGCGGCCCTCAAAAAGATCTAAGTAATCTCCCACTCCATCGCGTCCATCGCGTCCTTCGCGTCCTTCGCGTCCATCGCTCGAGTGCACACATAACGCCCATGTTGGGGGTCCCGGATGGGCGTTAAGTGTGCACTCGCGAAGGAATTGGTGGAGGGAGGCTCCGATTGAGGGCACGGCGGACTTTGTCTAGCACCGCTGGGTGGTCTCCCTCGAGGTCTTGAGCACCTATCCTGATTTCCTGCCAGCCCAGTCGCTCCGTCTCCAAGGCTCTACGGATGTCCCGTTGATACTGCTCGGCGGTCCCATGATGTGCGCCGTCATATTGAAGCGCGATCTTGGCATTTCGGTAGCCAGCATCCGGCCACACCACAGCCGTCCCACTCTCGTTCCGAAGCGCCAGATTCAGCTCGGGCTCGGGCAGTCCGGCTTCGATGAGTAGCAATCTCATCTTTGTTTCGGGTGGCGAATCCGCCCCGATCCGCATGAGATCCAAGGCCAGCCGCGCCGTTTTCACTCCACGTCGCCCGGGATGTCGAGAAGTGGTGGTGCGCAGGTTTTGTGGAGAGCAGATTCCTTCTCGTGGGAAAGGGAACTCTGGGCCGTGTGCACAAATGAGGTGATCTGCCGCGATGACTAAGTCATGAAGTGATAGAGAAGCCGCCAAATCTAGCCAGCTGCGCTGCGGTGTGGTGACTCGGACACCGTTGACCAGCTGAACTTCTTCAGGGTGGAAAGTCACCCGATGACCAACAACATTGCCTCGCCGGGGTTGGGTGCGGAAGCGACCGTGGGCTAAGTGCATCCTCCAATCCTGCTGAGCCCACGGCGGCAAGGGGATGCGCCAGAAATGGGCGGCTGAGATTCCGTAGAGTATCGCGCTTTGGTCGAGTTGGTGCACAGCACCGAGCACGGACCCTGCCGATGGGATTGCTTCCCTGGGCAGGCGGAGACCTCGAGAGAGAGTGATTAAATCGTTAGCCCGGGTACGCTTTCGCGGGATTGAAAGGGCATCGGATTCCTTCAAGGTAAACGGCGAGCTGCAAAGCTTTTCGGGTAATTGCGTTTTCTTCATACTGGATTGTCAATCAAAACCGATCTCGAAAATGAGTTATCCACAGGCAAAATGCCCCCTAGTCGCGCGAGTGCACACTTAACGCCCATCCTGGACTCCCAACATGGGCGTTAAGTGTGCACTCGCGCGTAAATCGCGGGGATCGAGTGGGCATCGGGATCGATGGGGCCCTCAAAAAGATCTAAGTAATCTCCTGGCTTTCTCGAAGATAGTCAGATAGCGTGACCGAATGCCTTTGCGTTCTGATTGGTCTCAACGTCCTTGTCCCATTGCCCGGGGCCTCGAAACTTTCGGCGATCCCTGGTCAATGATGGTGCTGCGGGAGATCTTTTTCGGTAATAATCGCTTTACCGCGATTAAGGAACGACTCCAGGTAGCGGACACCGTGCTGAGCAAACGCCTGGCCGGACTATGTGAGGCTGGGCTGCTGGAACGCCGCAAATATGATGGCGGCCAGCGGTCCCGGCTGGAGTATGTGCTCACCGAGGCGGGCGCCGATGCGCTACCGATCTTCAACGCACTGACGCTGTGGTCGGAGAAACACCTGAACCCACCAAGCGATCAAGCACATATGTACTTGCTGCACCGCGACTGTGGGCAGCGCAGCAACTCTGCGGAGCGCTGCGAACACTGCGGAACCGAGCTGACCGCCAGGAACACCAGCTGGCATTCACTGACTCGTTCCGAACAACCGATCCCGCTGGATTTGGCTCTGGCCGGAACAGCCCAGGGGAGTGCAGCATGAGCGTACAGACGAAGACCAGGCGGCGCTTGCATCCGGCTTGGTTGGTTGCCGCCGTCGGGCTTTTAGCTCTGGTGGGCGCGGCAGGGTTCCGAGCAGCACCCGGAGTGCTGATGGTGCCCCTGCAAGACGAGTTTGGCTGGCCCACCACGGTGCTATCCGCCGCGGTGAGCATTAACCTGTTGCTCTTTGGGCTGACGGCGCCCTTCGCGGCCGCCCTGATGGGCAGGTTCGGGATTCGCCGGGTGACCGCGATTGCGCTCGGGCTGATCGGAGCGGGCAGTGCGCTGACCGTCTTCGTCGAACAGTCCTGGCAGATCCTGCTCACCTGGGGTGTTTTGATCGGACTGGGCACTGGATCGATGGCCCTGGTCTTCGCGGCCACCATTGTGGACACCTGGTTCGTCAAACACCGTGGCCTGGTTCTCGGCATCCTGACGGCAGGCAGCGCGGCGGGACAACTGGTTTTCCTACCGATTATCGCGCAGCTCGCCCAATCACCGGGCTGGCGGGAGGCTTCCTTACTGATTGCGGCCGGCGCCGTGGCGGTGATCCCGCTGGTGCTGATCTTCATGAAGAACAAGCCCTCCGACGTCGGCGTATTACCTTTTGGCGCGGACGCCTTGGAAAGCACGGATGCCTTGGAGAGCGCGGATACCCCCGAGAGTTCGGATACCCCGCAAGCCGGAACGGAACCGAAACAGAACGCCGCCTTGCATGCGCTCAGCGTGCTGCGCCGAGCGTCCAAGGTCCCGACCTTTTGGGCGCTAGTTGCGGGCTTTGCGATCTGCGGAGCCACCACGAACGGCTTGATCGGGACCCACTTCATCCCCTCCGCCCATGACCACGGCATGCCGGAGACCACTGCGGCAGGCTTGCTCGCCGTCGTCGGCGTCTTCGACATCGTCGGTACCATCGCCTCGGGCTGGCTGACCGACCGCTTCAATCCCAAGATTTTGCTGGCTCTTTACTACCAGTTCCGGGGCATCGGACTGCTGGTCTTGCCGCTGCTCTTGAGCGCCACCGTGCAGCCATCGATGGTGATTTTCGTGGTGATTTACGGGCTTGACTGGGTGGCTACCGTGCCACCGACGGCCGCGATTTGCCGGAGAGTTTTCGGCTCTGACGGAAGCATTGTCTTTGGCTGGGTCTTCGCCGCTCACCAGGTGGGTGCGGCGATCGCGGCTACTCTGGCGGGCGTGGTGCGGGACGCCACCGGTCAGTACACCTATGCCTGGTTCGGGGCGGCCGCGCTGTGCACGATGGCGGCGGTGATCTCGGCAACCATGCGGAAGGATCGGAAGCCGGGTTCCGTTCCCGTTCCCAGCTAATTACCAGCCAAAAAGGCCCTTCCTGTAAACCACAAGATAGTTACCTTCCAATTGCCTGGGATTCGCCCCGCAAAAGCTACCGCGCGAGTAGCGTTCATCGCGGATACCGGGCCATCCTGACCCGGCCCTTTGGGGGAAAGTCCGGTGAGCCGAACGCTCGCCGCGAAAACAGAACAAAGGATAGGTATGAACAAGGTCTTTAAGTCGGTGCTTGTCGGCGTCGGAGCAGCCACGATGGCTCTCCTCGGTGCGGGTGCGGCCACCGCCGCCCCCGTGAGTAGTGCGCCCACTCCAAAAATTATTGGTGGCACCCAGGCTCCGGCCACGCCCTGGGAAGTTCAGCTCGACTTCGGGCTGAACGGTGGCGAGTACGGCTGTACCGGCGAAGCCATCTCGGCTAACTGGATCCTCACCGCACAGCACTGTGTGGACGGGATTAGCTGGATGGACGTCTACTACAGCAATAGCACCTCCAACCCCGGCACCCCGATTGCGGCGGACGCTGTTTACGGATCACCTTATGGCGATGTGGCCTTGGTGCACCTATCCAGCTCGCACACGCTGAGCTCCTACCCGGCTTTGGCCTCGAGCTACACCCCGACCTCGGGTGCGACCGGAACCATTATGGGTTATGGACTGCGCGCTAATGGAGTGCAGCCCACCGGTCTTTACCAAGCAAATGTGCAGGTACTGGGTTCCAGCACGGATGCCTATGGTGGAGCGGCAGTTCATATCCAGGGTGTCAATGGAGCCTCGAACCACGGTGATTCCGGTGGCCCGCTGATTGTTGGCGGCAAGATCGTCGGCGTCTGCTCCACCGGTGACGTAGCGGATCCGGGTTCGGATACCCATGCCAGCAGCAACTACGCGAACCTGACCGGCTCGCGCAGCTGGATCAAGAGCACTTCCGGAGTTTAGTCCCGGAACTTAAGCACGACGGCGGTCCGGTTACCTTGAATGGTGACCGGGCCGCCGTCGTTAATCCCAGCAAGAATCTCAGCCAGATTCCCAGCCAGCGATCAGCTTGAGTCGCCGTTTCTGCAAACTACATTCCAGTTACCTCTTAATTGGCTGGGAGTTCGGTTTTCGATTGCATCACGGCGGTAGCGTTCATCACGGATGCAGGCCAACACGGCGGCTTCCGAGTGAAGACTGGCTGGCGAAGATGCCAGCCGTGAACACAGAACAAAGGATGGGTATGAACAAGATTTTCAAGTCGGTCCTGATCGGAGCAGGAGCAGCCACTCTGGCGCTGCTCGGCGGAGGCGCGGCAACCGCGGCTCCGGTAAGCGGTGGCGGAGCCACCACTAACATTGTCGGCGGCACCCAGGCCCCGGCCACTCCTTGGGCGGTCCAATTGATCTTCCAGCAGGGTGGCACCGACAGCTATGGCTGCACGGGTGAAGCCATTTCGGCCAGCTGGATTCTGACCGCAAAACACTGCGTTGACGGAACCACAGCCATGAACGTCTACTTCAGCAATAGCACCAGTAACCGTGGTACTGCTATCAAGGCTGACCAGCTCAAAGCCTCACCCTATGGCGATGTGGCCCTGGTGCACCTGTCCACGGCACATGCACTGAGCTCCTACCCGGCCCTGGCCGCCAGCTACGCCCCGACCGTGGGCGCTACCGGAACCATCATGGGTTACGGTCTGCGGGCTAACCAGACTCCTTCCACCGGTCTCTACCAAGCCAATATCAAGGTTCTCGGTACCAGCTCGGATGCTTATGGTGGCCCCGCGGTTCACATCCAGGGTGTTTCCGGTGCAGCCAACCACGGTGATTCCGGTGGCCCGCTGATCATCGGCGGCAAGATTGTCGGTGTCTGCTCCACGGGCGACAGCGCCGATCCAGGTTCAAACACCCAGGCTGGCAGCAACTATGCCAACCTGACCACCTCACGTAGCTGGATCACCAGCACTTCGGGAGTCTAATCCCGAAACTTTAGTACGACGGCGGCCCGGTTACCTTTGATGGTGACCGGGCCGCCGTCGTACTGCTTATAGGGTGAGATAAAAGGAAGTCCTAGGTGAGTTTGACGGGGGCAGCATGAATCAGCAGAGCGGCTTTGTGGTCCGAGCACCGCTGGCGGAAGAGCTTTCTGTGCTGGCGGAACATGAGCCGCCGAACTCAGGGATTGCCGCCAGCCATTTTGCCGCCCACCTCTTAGGGCAGGTCAGCTTCGCGGTGGCATGGGACGGTTCTAAGCCGTTGGGATACGTTGTTCTGGACCACGAATCGGCAGCGCATCGGCCCGAGCTCAAACATCTCTTTGTGTATCCCCAGGCACGGCGACGTGGGGTGGCCGGTTCGCTTTGCGATTGGGGAGAACGGCAGGCCCGGGCACTGAAGTTCTCGGTGATCTATCTTGCCGTGGGGCTCCTCAACGAACCCGCGAGAAATCTGTATCGAGCCCGAGGATTTCGGTCCATCGGTGAAATTGTGCAAACGAGTTATGAGTACCCGGACTCCGATGGCAGGCTCCGGCTAATCACGGAGAAAGACGAGTTCTTCTTGAAGAGCCTGTCAGGCCCGGAGTGATTGCTGCTTGTAAGTCGCTCCTTAGCCGCGGCCTTCGCTGTTCGTTAGCCGCGGAAAGCCGAATGCCCGGTGAGGTACTGGCCCAAGATCAGGGTGTGCACCTCGTCGGTGCCCTCATAGGTCCGCACCGATTCCAGATTATTGGCGTGCCTTAGCGGGGAGTAGTCCAAGGTGACGCCGTTGCCGCCCAGGATGCTGCGCGCGGTATGGCAGATTTTCAGCGCTTCGCGGACGTTATTCAGCTTGCCCACCGAGATCTGTTCCGGCCGGAGCTTCCCAGTATCCTTCAAACGGCCGGTGTGCAGGGCCAGTAACTGGCCCTTCTGTAGCTCTAGCATCATGTCGACCAGCTTCTGTTGGGTTAGTTGGAAGCTGCTGAGCGGCCGCTCGAAGGGCTCTCTTTCGGAGGCGTAGCTCAGTGCCGTCTCGAAGGCGTCCCGGGCGGCTCCCATCGCGCCCCACATAATGCCGTAGCGGGCCTCATTCAAACAGGAAAAGGGGCCGCGCAGCCCCTTCGCCCCGGGCAATAGAGCCTCTTCGGGTAGCTCGACATTCTCAAAAAGAACATCGCACTGCACCGAGGCTCGCATCGATAATTTCGGTTCGATTGGGGTGGCCGTGAAACCGGGATTGTCCGTGGGCACCAGGAAACCGCGTACTCCATCGCCTTCCGGATCGCCTTCGGTGCGTGCCCAGACCACGGCGATCTTGGCCACCGAAGCCAGGCCGATCCAGCGCTTGGCACCATTCAGCAGCCAGCCATCCGCAGTGCGTTTCGCAACGGTGCTCATTGAACTAGGATCGCTGCCAGCGCTCGGCTCGGTGAGCGCAAAACAGCCGATCAGTTCACCGCGTGCCATCGACGGCAGGAAACGCTGTTTCTGATCCTCGGACCCCCAGAGGTGAATCGCGGTCATCGCGAGCGACCCCTGCACCGAGACGAAGGTGCGGATGCCGGAATCCCCGGCCTCCAGTTCCAGCGCACTCAGGCCATATTCGACGGCGCTCCGGCCAGCGCAGCCGTAGCCCTGAAGGTGCATCCCTAGAACGCCCAATTCACCGAGTTCCGGAACTAGTTCTAGCGGGAACTCTGCTCGTTCAAACCAGCGGGCAATATTTGGCTTGATTCGCCGCTCGGTAAATTCGCGGACCTTGAGTTGCTGGCTCCGTTCGGCCTCGTTGAGCTGGCCGTCCAGGTCCAGCACATCGTGCTTCATCGCGGTGCCACCACCCCGGCACGATTCTCCTGGTCGTAGTGATAGACGGACTTGCCTGCTATGAAAACTTCGGTGGCGCGCTGCATTACGTCGAGCGGATCGCCGCTCCAGAGCACCAGATCGGCATCCTTACCGGTCTTGAGCGAACCGATACGGCCTTCCAAGCCCAGCACCTTTGCCGGATTGATGGTGATCGAACGCAGCGCGGTTTCGCGGTCCAAGCCCTCCTTGATTGCCAGGGTGGCCTGGTGTACCAGGAAGTGAATGGGCACCACCGGATGATCGGTGATGATGGAAATTTCGACGCCGGCCGCCGCCAACTTGCCAGGGTTCGCGATGGAGCGGTTGCGAAGTTCCATTTTCGAGCGTGAGGTGAACAGCGGCCCGATCAGTACCGGGATCTTTTTCTCCGCGAGCATCGGGGCGAGTAGGTGCGCCTCGGTGCCGTGATCGATGACCAACTCGTAGCCGAATTCCTCGGCGATCCGCACCGCGGTAGCGATGTCATCGGCCCGGTGTGCGTGCTGCCGCCAAGGGATTTCACGACGTAGCACCAGGCCGAGCGCCTCAAGTTTGAGATCCTTGGCCTTACGGTCCTTCGCCGGGGTATTCAGGTAGTCCTGGGCTTCCTGAAAGGCCTTGCGAATCACCAGCGCGGTGCCTAAACGAGTGGAGGGAGTCTGCTTCTTTTCGCCGTAGACCCGCTTCGGGTTCTCCCCGAGTGCCGCCTTCAAGCCGCTGGGCTCGCGCAGCACCATATCGTCAACATAACCGCCGTGGGTGTGCAGGGCAACAGTTAAGCCGCCGACCGGGTTACCCGAACCCGGGTTCACGTTAACCGTGGTGATGCCACCGGAGAGGGCATCGTCGAAGCCCATTTCCCGCGGATTAATGCCGTCCAGGGCTCGCACTGCCGCCGTGACCGGATCGGTCATCTCATTGGTGTCATTACCCATCGAGCCCTCGGCTTCTTCGTGCACGCCCAGGTGGGTGTGGGCATCGATGAAGCCGGGTAGCAGCCACTGGCCCTGGGCGTCGATGACCTCTGTGGAGCCTCTGGGGGCTTTGACCTTGGGGCCTAATTCGGTGATCTTGCCCGCATTGACTACCAGGCCGCCGTCGAACGGTTCGCCTTCAACCGGCACGATATGAGCATTAACAATAACGAGGGAGGGTTTCACAGCCATGTCCCTCAGCCTATCCCCACAAAATCCCAACCAGCTATCCCACCGACTGTGACTGAAGTGGCTGGTGTGAAGGAAAAGCGTGGACTTCTGCAACATCGGTAACACCCAGTGGGATAACTGGGTTAAACGGGGTGGGGTTGGGGGAGGTGTAAGGAAGCTGTAAAGGCTTGTGGGGGAGTCATAAGGGTCCTGTAAAAATCCGGTTTGGCGGCAGGAAACCGGCGTTCCATAGAGAAGGCCCTAGAAAAGGGGCACCTCTTTGGAAGGAAACTGAGATGGCTGACGTACTGGTCGTGGTGATATTCCTGGTTGCCGCCGCCCTGGTGATCTGGCTGGCCAAGGCGGTGGCAAAGCTCTGATGCTCGCCATTCTCGCCTGGATAGCGCTCGCGGTGATCGGGCTGGCGCTTTGTGGCTATTTGTTTGCCGCCCTGATCCGCCCGGAAAAGTGGTGAGCACGCTCTTATGATCTTTTCACTCGCTTCGCTCTTCACCCAGCTCGCCATCCTGCTGGTGCTGCTCGCCTTGGCACATAAACCCCTTGGTCTCTACATGGCCAGGGTCTTCGAGAGCAACAAGAACCTGGCTCCAGAACGCTTTTTCTATCGGATGGCAGGGGTAGATCCAGCCGCCGATCAGAAATGGTCCACCTACCTGCGCAGCGTGCTGGCCTTCTCCATCGTCGGTATCCTGTTCGTCTTCCTGCTACAACGCCTGCAGGGTTTGCTACCCGGCCAGGGAACGGCTGTTGACCCCTGGGTGGCAATGAACACCGCGATCTCCTTTGTCACCAATACCAATTGGCAGACCTACGTGCCGGAGACCACGCTGGGCATCCTGGTGCAGATGCTGCTGCTCGCGGTGCAGAACTTTCTCTCCGCGGCGGTCGGCATTGCGGTGGCGGTGGCGCTGATTCGGGGGATCAAGCGCACCAAAACCGATCAGCTCGGAAACTTCTGGGTGGATCTGGCCCGAGCTTGTTTCCGCATCCTGTTGCCCTTGGCGGTGATTGCGGCTGTGGTGTTTGTGGTTACCGGTGTGGTGCAGAACTTCACCATGAGCACAGAAGTAAATAACGCTGCACTCGGGGTGCAGCAGAACATTCCGGGTGGGCCGGTGGCTTCCCAAGAGGCGATCAAGCTGCTCGGCACCAATGGTGGTGGCTACTTCAACGCCAATTCGGCGCACCCCTTCGAGAACCCGAACGCTTACTCCAACCTGTTCTCCATCCTGCTCATCTTGGTCATCCCGTTCTCCCTGCCGTACACCTATGGCCGGATGGTTGGACAGCAACGCCAGGGCTACACGATTCTGAGTGTGATGGCAGGGCTTTGGGCGGCCAGTACGGCGCTAATGGCCTGGGCGATGGCCGCTTCTCCCACCGCCTTGGGTGAAGGCTATGAGCAACGGTTCGGTCCGGCGGCCAGTTCGCTTTTCGCCACCGCGACGACGGTTACCTCCACGGGCGCGGTAGATGTGGCTCACGATTCACTCACCCCGCTGGCCGGCGGGATGGCAATGCTGAATATGATGCTCGGTGAGGTCGCCCCCGGTGGGGTGGGTTCCGGGCTCTACGGAATGTTGGTGTTGGCGATTATCTCCGTCTTCATTGCCGGACTGATGGTCGGACGGACGCCGGAGTTCATGGGCAAGAAGATCACCGCGAAACAAATGAAACTCGCGGCGCTATACATTCTGGTGACACCAACCCTGGTGCTGGTGATGACCGGGATCACCATGCTGCTTCCGGAACAGCTCAGCAACGCCCCGGCTAGCGGTTCACACCAGTTCTCGGAGGTGCTCTACGCCTTCACCTCGGCCGCGAACAATAATGGTTCGGCCTTCGGCGGGATCACCTCTTCTGGCCCGTACTTTGCCACCATGCTCGGCATCGCCATGTTCTTGGGTCGCTTTGTTCCGATCATCCTGGTGCTCGCCCTGGCGGGTTCGCTCGCCGGGCAACGGCACGTCCCGGAGTCCTCCGGCACGGTGCCAACCCACGGTCCGCTCTTCGGATCGCTGCTCCTGGTGATCTCCGTGGTGCTGACCGCACTGACCTATTTCCCGGCCCTCGCCCTGGGCCCGCTCGCCGAAGGTTTAAGCCGATGAAAATCGATACGACAGACACCCTGCCCCGTCTCATACCGGAGGTCATCCCGCAGAAAAGGGTCAAGGCACCGGCGAAACTTTCCTTCGCTTCGATCCGAGCCGCGCTGCCCCTGGCACTGCGTAAGCTCTCACCCCGACAGATGGTGCACTCACCGGTGATGTTCACGGTGCTGATCGGTGCCGCACTGTGCACCGTGGTGACCGTGATCGATCTGGCTAGCGCCAGCGCGGACGCCGTCTTCAGCCTCGCGGTCACCATTTGGCTCTGGCTCACCGTACTGTTCGGTACGCTCTCCGAGTCGATTGCCGAGGGACGAGGTAAGGCTCAAGCAGCTAGCCTGCGAGCCGGACGCACCTCGGTGATGGCCCGACAAGTCCGACTGGATGCCGGCCGGAGACCGGCGGTGATGGCCGATTTGGTGGCAGCCGAGTTCATCCAGACACCAGCCACTGAGCTGACGGTGGGCGACGTCGTGGTCTGTTCGGCCGGGGACACCATCCCTTCCGATGGCGAAGTCATCGCAGGCCTGGCGAGTATCGACGAATCCACCATTACCGGTGAATCAGCACCGGTAATTCGGGAGTCCGGAGGTGACCGCAGTTCGGTAACCGGTGGCACCAAGGTGCTTTCCGATCAGATCTTGGTCCGGATCACGGCGGCTCCAGGACAGACCTTCATCGACCGGATGATCAAGTTGGTAGAAGGCGCTTCTCGACAGAAGACCCCGAACGAGATCGCGCTCAATGTGCTGCTGGTATCGCTCACCATTGTGTTTGTGGTGGTTGTGATGGCGCTCGCCCCAATGGCATCGCTGGCCAATGCCGTTCCAACGCCCATTGTTCTGGTAGCCCTGTTGGTCTGCCTGATTCCCACCACAATCGGCGCTCTGGTGCCAGCGATCGGCATTGCCGGGATGGACCGGCTGGTGCAGCATAATGTGCTGGCTACCTCTGGTCGGGCGGTGGAAACTGCGGGGGATGTGGACACGCTGCTGCTCGATAAGACCGGCACCATCACCTTTGGTAATCGTCGTGCGGTCGGATTCTTCCCGGTGGAGGGAGTGAGTAACCGCGAGCTGGTCGTGGCAGCTCGGCTTTCCTCGCTGGCGGACGAGACCCCGGAGGGACGCTCCATCGTTGAGTTGGCGGATGCTGAATTGGCCGCCCCCGAACTAGATCAGGCTGAGCTGGCCGGCACTGAGCTGGCCGGTCAGCTCAGCTTGCGTGAGCCCAGCCTAGAAAGCTTAGAGGCCCGCGCCCGGGCAGGGGAAGTGCAATTGGAAGCCGTGGAGTTCAGTGCGAGCACCCGGATGAGTGGGCTTGACCTGGTGGAGGCTGGCTACAAACGCGAGATTCGCAAAGGTGCCGCTTCCGCCGTCGAAGCCTATGCCGATGCGGAAGGACTGCCGGAGCGGGCTGCCCAGGAGGTGCAACGAGTCTCCGAATCGGGCGGCACTCCCTTATTGGTCGCCGAAAACGGCAAGGTGCTCGGGGTAATCGAGCTGGCCGATGTGGTCAAGCCCGGAATGCGTGAGCGCTTCGCGCAACTGCGATTGATGGGCATCCGCACCATCATGATCACCGGTGACAATAAGGTCACTGCGGCGGCTATCGCCAAAACCGCTGGCGTGGACGACTTCGTTGCCGAGGCCACCCCGGAGGACAAACTCGCGGTGATCAAACACGAGCAGGCCGAAGGACACCTGGTGGCGATGACCGGTGACGGCACCAACGACGCCCCCGCGCTCGCCGCAGCCGATGTGGGTGTGGCCATGAACAGCGGCACTCCGGCCGCTAAGGAAGCCGCCAATATGGTGGACCTGGACTCGGACCCCACCAAGCTGATCGATGTGGTTGGCATTGGCAAGCAGCTGCTCATTACCCGAGGCTCGCTGACCACCTTCTCGGTGGCGAACGACGTCGCCAAGTATTTCGCGATTGTCCCGGCGCTCTTTGCCGCCGCCTTCCCCGGCCTGGGCTTGCTCAACATTATGGGGCTCTCCTCGCCAAACTCGGCGATTCTCTCCGCGGTGATCTTCAATGCGCTGATCATCATCGTGCTTGTCCCGCTGGCGCTCAAGGGAGTGAAATACCGGGCCGTTTCGGCGGCTCAGGCCCTGGGCCGAAACTTACTGATTTACGGTTTGGGTGGTCTGGTGGCGCCCTTTATCGGGATCAAGCTCATCGATCTCCTGATCTCACTGATCCCTGGCTTGAACTGAAGAGTTTGAAGAAGAAGGAACTTTTATGAACTTTGATTTCAAGGGCTATTTGAGGCAATTCGGTACGGCTGTGCGCTTCCTGTTGCTCGTCACCGTGGTGTTAGGCCTGGTCTATCCCGCCTTCGTGTGGGGAGTGGCGCAGCTAGCTGCCCCAGGTCAAGCGAACGGTTCGCTACTCAGCGTCAACGGCAAACCCGCCGCTAGTTCGCTCATCGTGCAATCCACCCAGGATGGCCTTGGGGCGCAGTGGTTCCATCCCCGGCCTTCCGCAGTGTCCTGGGATCCGGCAACTTCCAGCGCCAGCAATCTGGGTCCGAATGATCCCAAGCTGAAGGAGGCCATGGCCAAGCTTCGCAAGCAGGTGGCGCAGGTCGAGGGAGTGCCAGAAGCCCAGGTCCCCGTCGATGCGGTGACCGCCGGCGCCTCGGGCCTGGACCCGCAGATCTCGCCGGCCTATGCACAATTGCAGGTTCCACGGATCGCCCAGCAGACCGGGGTGTCCGCGGCAAACCTGGAAATCATGATCGCGAAGCGCACCACCTCGGGCCTTGAATCCTTGCTCGGCCAAGAATCGGTCAATGTGACCCTGCTGAATCTCGATCTGGCCGCAAGCCGGTCCCGCTGAGCTGGGTAGCCCGCTGAGTTCGGCTCGCAGCGGCTCGGGCATGGGAAACTAAGTACATGGCCAGAGGCACCTTGCGCATCCTGCTCGGCGCGGCTCCCGGCGTGGGCAAAACCTACGCCATGCTGGAGGAAGCACACCTCCGGCGGGCAGAGGGCGTCGATACCGTAGTGGCCATCGCCCTGCACCACGGCCGGAAGGATACGGCGGCGCTTATCGAGGGCCTGGAAGTTGTGCCGTCAAAACAGGTCGTCTACCGGGGAGCCAGCTTCGAGGAGATGGACTTGGAGGCGGTGCTGCTGCGCAAGCCCAGCCTGGCCCTAGTGGACGAGTACGCCCACACCGTGGTGGAGGAAATTACCGGCGAAGCAGTCGGGATCCCCAGCCACGATCATCAGCGCCGGAAGCGTTGGCAGGACGTGGAGACCCTGTTGGAAGCGGGGATCGACGTGATCTCCACCCTGAACATCCAGCATCTGGCCTCCCTGGGCGATGTGGTCAGCCAGATCACCAATACAAAGCAGAGCGAAACAGTTCCGGACGAGGTGGTGCGCCGTGCCGATCAGATCGAGTTGGTGGACATCTCACCGGAGTTGCTGCGGCAGCGACTCTCTGCCGGGAACATTTACGCCGGGGAGAAAATTGACGCGGCGCTGGCGAATTACTTCCGCTTAGGCAATCTTTCCGCGCTTAGGGAACTGGCGTTACTGTGGTTAGCCGATCAGGTTGAGGATGGTCTGGCGGTCTACCGCAGCAGCCACGGCATTGAGGAGAGCTGGCCAACCCGGGAACGCGTCGTCATTGGCCTAACCGGTGGCCCGGAAGGTGAAGTGCTGATTCGCCGCGCGGCTAGGATTCTCGCTCGAATCTCCGGCGGTGAACTGCTCGGCGTGCACGTCCGGGCGGCCGATGGTGTGCGAGGAGAGTCTCCCCGCGAGCTTGAGGCGCAACGACAATTGCTCAAAGACCTCGGCGGCAGCTATCACAGCGTGACCGGCGATGACCCGGCCCAAGCCATGCTGGAATTTGCACGCAGCGTCAACGCCACTCAGCTGGTGGTGGGGACCTCCCGACGGCGACCGCTGGCCAGGTTTTTCAGTGGCGGCGGGGTGGGCAGCAAGATCGTTCGGGGTTCCGGCGATATCGACGTGCATATGGTCTCGCATCCGCTGGGCGGACGTGGAGTGCGGTTCCAGCGGCCCGGCACCCTGGACCGTCGGCGGGTAATCGCAGGTTTTGTACTGGCCATGTTGCTACCGGCGCTGATCGAAACCGCCCTGGTGCAGTGGGTCCCGAATAGCTTTGTCACCGACACCCTGCTGCAATTGTGCGGCTGCGTGCTGGTGGCTCTGATCGGCGGACTCTGGCCGGCCCTGCTGGGAGCGGTGTTTAGTTCCCTGCTGCTCAATTTCTTCTCCGCAGCACCTACCGGCACACTGACCATTTCGGACCCCGAGAATCTGCTAGCCTTGCTGATTTTCCTCGCCGTGAGTGCCGCCGTCGCCTTCGTGGTGGGTCTGGCAGCCCGGCGCACCAAGGACGCTTCCCGGGCGGGAGCCGAGGCCGCAACGCTGAGCGAGCTGGCCCGCGGGGCACTCGTCGGGGAAGACTCGCTGGAGTCCTATCTTGCCCAGGTGCGGGAAGCCTTCAGGATTTCAGCGGTGAGCCTGCTACAGCGTAGCCAGGATGACCGGGCCGCGCCGCTGTGGCGGATCGAGGCATCCTCGGGGGAGCACCCGCCTAGCTCTCCGGAACAGGCCGATAACGCCGAGGAAGTAGAAGACGGTTTGGTACTGGCCCTGGATGGCCGGGTTCTGGACGGTTCGGACCGGCGACTGCTGGTGGCTTTCGGGGCGCATCTGGTGGCGCTACGGCAACGGATAGCGCTCAATGAGAGTCGCCGGGACAACGTTCGACTGGCCGAGGGCAACACCATGCGTACCTCGATTCTGCGCGCCGTCTCCCACGATCTGCGCACCCCCCTGGCGGCGATCAAGCTTTCCGTGAGCAGCCTGCGTCAGGACGAGGTGCACTTTGAACCCGCGGATGAAGCAGAACTGCTAGCCACCATTGAGAACTCAGCGGATCGGCTGGATGCACTGGTCGGGAATCTGCTCGATATGTCCCGAATCTCCTCGGATGCGGTGGCCCCTCAGCTAGGACCGGTGCGCTGGATCGATGCCATTGAGGCAGCCCTCGGCCACGAGCCCGCCGCCGAATGGGCCAGGCTCGACCTGCCCGCGAATATGCCCCCGGTGGAAGCCGATATTGGCATGCTGGAGCGGGTGATCGCCAATATTGTGGAGAACGCGGTCAAATACGCGCCAGATTCAGATATCGTCCTGGTCGGCACCGTGGGCGGCGCAGGGAGCGCGCTGATCGATGGTCAGCCAGCGAGTGAACTGCGTATCGTGGATCATGGTCGGGGAGTGGCGGCTAAGGATGTGGTGGCGATGTTCCGGCCGTTTCAGCGGCTCGACGACGTTCCCGCCGGTACCGGAGTGGGCCTAGGCCTAGCGGTGGCCAAGGGATTTACCGAAGCGATGGGCGGAGTGCTCGAAGCAGAGCAGACTCCGGGCGGCGGATTGACGATGGTTTTGAGATTGCCGATGAGCGCGGGAGGAGGCCGAGTATGACGACAGTCCTAGTGGTTGACGATGAGCCACAGATGGTCCGGGCCCTGCAAATCAATCTGCATGCCCATGGCTACACGGTATATACGGCGGCGAACGGCCGCGAAGCTTTGGCGACCGCCGCCGCACACCGGCCGGACGTCGTCGTACTGGACCTTGGCCTGCCGGATATCGACGGGCTGGAAGTGATCGCCGGCTTGCGGGGCTGGACCGAGGTGCCGATCATTGTGCTCTCCGCCCGGCATGCCTCGGAGGAGAAGGTCGCCGCGCTCGACGCGGGCGCCGATGACTACGTCACCAAGCCCTTCGGACTGGATGAGTTTCTGGCCCGGCTGCGTGCTGCGCAACGGCACGCCGAGCAGCGGCTGGGGATCAGTGACGAACCGACCGTGACCACCGAGGACTTCGTGGTGGACTTACAAGCCAAAAAGGTGCTGCGCTCCGGTCAGCCGGTGCGATTAACCCCCACCGAGTGGTCGATTCTGGAATTATTAGCCCGAAATCCCGGCAAACTGGTCAGTCAACAGCAAATCCTGAGTCAGGTTTGGGGACCGGCCTATGCCAAGGAAACCCAGTATTTGCGGGTCTACCTGGGGCAGCTGCGGCGCAAACTGGAACCCGATCCGGCACATCCGCGGCACCTGGTCACCGAAGCCGGGATGGGTTACCGCTTCGAGCCTTAGCGCTAGCTAGACTGGAAAACATGAACCAGCACGGGAGCCTGCTAGCCGTTTGCCGAGTGCATGCCCTCGCCCCAGATGAAGGCTCGGTAGGGGTGACCGCGATCGATAAACGAGCAATCACGGAGCCGGTCAAGATCAATCCTTATGGCCTTTACGCGGATGTTCAGGCCGACCGGAAAAACCACGGCGGACTGCATAAAGCGGTCTACGCCTACTCTCAGCATGATGCCGATTACTGGGCCAAGGAGCTTGGCCGCGAGATTGCACCGGGGCTTTTCGGCGAAAACCTACGGATTGACGGTTTGGATGCGAACGCCGCCCTGATCGGTGAACGCTGGCAGATCGGCGCCAAGGCGGTGGTTGAGGTGACCATGCCTCGCACCCCCTGTGCCACCTTCCAACGCCGGATGAATGAGCCGCATTGGGTCAAAAGGTTCACCGAGGCTGCCCGGATTGGTGCCTATTTACGGGTTTTACAAACCGGCAGCATCCAGGCCGGGGACCAGATTTCGGTGCTGCACCGACCGGCCCACGAGGTAAGTGTTGGCGCCTGGTTTAGCAATCCAAGCCTGGAGAAGATGCATGCCATGCAGGCTGATGCCGGGCTTGAGTTGGCTCCCGAATATGAGTCGCTTTTTGCCAAGCTAGTGCGCCGCGGACACTAGGGTGTGCGCCATCTCACCAGGGTCGCTGGCCTGATGCGGCTGAGCCGAACGGCCCGATAGCGTAGTATTGAGGTACTCCCTTCTTACGGAATCCCTTTTCTTTCTTCCCTATTTTCCTGCCGATTCAGTGCCAACTGGTTGAGTGCCAAACGGTGCAGGCAGGCCCGCGTTAGTGGCGGGCAAGTGCGTAGGGGATCGCCGTGAGGTGAATCGTCCGGACCCCGATCCGGCCCTATGTGAATGAGGAATTTCCCCATGCCCGAAGACAACTATTCCGACGACCAAACCCCAGCCGATAACGCCGAGCGGGACGTGCTGTTCGCCGATTTCGGTCTCGACGATCGTGTTCTGCGAGCCCTGAAAGACGTTGGTTACGAGAAGCCTTCTCCTATCCAGGCGGCCACCATTCCGGTATTGCTGGCGGGGCGCGACGTCGTCGGGCTGGCTCAGACCGGCACCGGCAAGACCGCTGCTTTCGCGGTCCCGGCGCTCTCCAGGATGGCCGAACTTCCGGCTACCAAATCCACCCAGGTACTGGTGCTGGCGCCGACTCGTGAGCTCGCCCTGCAGGTAGCAGAGGCGTTCTCCTCCTATGCCGCTCATCTGAACGATTTCACCGTGCTCCCGGTCTACGGCGGTTCCGCCTACGGTCCTCAGCTAGCCGGATTGCGCCGCGGTGCGCAGGTTGTGGTGGGCACTCCCGGGCGGGTCATCGACCACTTGGAGAAGGGCTCCCTGGACCTTTCCGAGCTTGAGTACCTGGTGCTCGATGAAGCCGACGAGATGCTGCGGATGGGTTTCGCGGATGACGTTGAGCAGATCCTCTCCCAAACCCCGGAGCAGAAGCAGGTGGCGCTGTTCTCGGCCACCATGCCCGGCCAGATCCGCAGGATCGCCAAGAAGTACCTAAAGGATCCAGCCGAGATCTCGGTCAAGGCCAGGACCACCACGGGCGAGAACACCCGCCAGCGCTACCTGCAGGTGATGGGGCCGCACAAGCTGGACGCGATGACCCGCATCCTCGAGGTAGAAGAGTACGACGGCGTAATCGCCTTTGTGCGTACCAAGATGGCTACCGAGGAACTTGCCGACAAATTGAAGTCCCGTGGATACCGCGCGGCGGCCATCAACGGCGACATCCCGCAGCAGCAACGTGAGCGTACGGTTGAAGCGCTGCGTTCCGGCAATATCGACATTCTGGTAGCCACCGATGTGGCGGCCCGTGGTCTCGACGTCGAGCGGATCAGCCTGGTGGTCAACTACGACATTCCTCATGACACCGAGGGGTATGTGCACCGCATTGGTCGTACCGGCCGGGCCGGGCGCTCCGGCGAGGCAATTCTGTTCATGACTCCGCGGGAGAAGTACTTGCTGCGGGCGATTGAGAAGGCCACCCGGCAGCCCGTGGAGCAGATGCACCTGCCCACCGCGGACACCATTAACAACCTGAGGCTGAGTAAATTTGCCGATCAGATCACCGAGACCCTCGGCTCCGAAGAGCTCTCGGTATTCCGGGATCTGGTGTCCTCCTATGAGGCCGAGCATGATGTCACCGCCGAGGAGATTGCGGCAGCGCTGGCCTTTATGGCCCAGGGCGGCGAATCTCTGCTGGTCAAGGACCTTCCGGCGGCACCCGAGTATCAGAAGCGTGAACGTGCCAAGGACGGCTTCGGCTCGCGCGGCCCCACCCGGACCCTGACCGAGGGCAATGCGACCTACCGGATCGCTGTGGGACGCCGTCAGCGTGTGATGCCCGGGTCCATCGTCGGTGCCATTGCCAATGAAGGCGGCCTTTCCTCCTCGCAGATCGGTGGTATCGATATTCGCGCCGATCACAGCCTGGTCGAATTGCCGGCCGATCTGAGCAAGGATCAGTGGCGCGCGCTGTCCAAAACCCGGATCGGTGGCGAGCTGATTCACTTGGAGCTCGACAAGGGCCGTCGCCCCGCTTCTGAGGGCGGCTATAAGGGCCGTGAGGACCGCGGAGACCGTGGTCAGGGTGGCTTCAAGAAGAAATATTCCAATGATTCCGGCGACCGCGGTGCTCGCGGCGAAGGCGGATACTCCCGCAGCAGCGACTCCAGAGGCGCTGAGGGACATTCTGGCCGTGGGGCTGGCGACCGCAAGCCTCGTCACGGCAAAGAGACCGGTGGCCGCGATTTCAACCGCAAGGGTAAGTGGTAGCCTGAGGCCGAGTTCGCGTTTCAGTCGCCAAATCGCCCCTAATAGCGGGCGAATCGGTGACCGAGACGCGAACTCGCGCATTTAAAGCTGGCTCGCAGCGGGCCGAAAATGAGTGCATTTCGCCTAGCCTCAAACGGCTGGTAGAGTATTCATTCGTTGCCCCCCTAGCTCAGTGGTAGAGCGCGTTCTTGGTAAGAACGAGGTCACCGGATCGATTCCGGTGGGGGGCTCGAAGTGGGTGGGCTCGTGTCAAGGCGGTTTTGGCCGGCAAAGACACGAGCCAATCCCATTTTTGGCGGTGTAGCTCAGTTGGTTAGAGCGCACGACTCATAATCGTGAGGTCGGGAGATCGAGTCTCCCCACCGCTACAGCTAAAGCCCCGGAAATCCGGGGCTTTTCTGCTTTCTGAGAGCTCTGCTTGTTGAACACTATCGCCATGACGGTAGCCGATTGAGTCTCTTCGCCTTTTGTGGCCTCAGGCAATGAGAACCCCCTGCGAAATCTGGTAGTTGAGTCTCACACATTCGGCTAGAATCTCGTTGGGTCAGCAACGCTGACGAGTATTTTCACCCGGAAGGTGTCTGATCATGCCCTTTTCACGCATAGGCCAATTACGAATTCCCACCCTGATTTTTGCCCTGATAGTGCCCGCGCTTCTCGCAATGGCGGTGATGACCGCCCCTGGGGCTGCCGCTGCGGCTGTTAGTGGCAATATCGTCAATAGTTCTTCGGGGCTGTGCCTGGCACCCCAAGGCGGTGCCGCCTATGCGGGAGCTGCCCTGACGGTCGCCAGCTGTAACAACACTGCGTCTGAACAATTCCGTGCCGCCGGTAGCAACCTGATCGGGAGCGGGGCCGCCGGTCAAACGACCGGCCTGTGCATCAGCGTGTCCGGCGTGAAAACAGGTAGCCCTGTCACCCTCGCGTCGTGTACTAGCACCGCCTCGCAGATGTGGGTTCTGCAGAGTAACGGATCTTTTGTTGGCCTAGCATCCGGGCTGTGTTTGGCGGTTAAGGGTGGTGCGGCTACCGCTGGTGCTCCGATGGTGATCACCACCTGCAACGGGAAGCAGGGACAGGCGTGGAATACCGCAGGTACCGGCATCATCGTCGGAATCGATACGAGCACTGGCACGAGCCCAGGAACAGGAACAGGAACCGGCACGGGCACTGGCGCCTCGACGGCAGCTTCAGGCACACTGGTCAACACCGCCTCGGCTTTGTGCCTGTCGTCGGCCCGGATCGGGGCGCTCTCCGGCACACCGCTGCTTCTCAACACCTGCATCAGCGGAAATAGCGACCAGCAATTCGTTTCGGGCACCAGTAACACCTTGCTGAATAACGGACTTTGTCTCAGTGTTCTGACTAGCGGAACTTATAACCTTCAGCTTCTCACCTGCGGGAGCAGTGCGAATCAGGGCTGGAGCACCTCGAGTAATGGCACTATCGTGAACGCTCAGACGGGGCTCTGCTTGACGGTTAACGGCACGGCTGAACTCGGTGTAGTCGTGAGTCGTCAGAGCTGTACCGGATCGGCTAGCCAGGTTTGGACAGCTGGCGCCGGAACGGTCCCGGGTACGGGTTCAGATACTGGAACGGGTACGATTCCCACCCTGGGTTGCGCTGGTCCTACCACCGGTACCGGGGCAAGCACCGGTGGGATCGCGACCCCGGCAGGTTACTCCGCCAGTAATCTTGTCTTCAACGACAATTTCAGCGAGAGCATCACCAATAATTGGAATTTCGGTTTGACCGACGCCGCTACTTCGTCCAACGGTTACATTGCGTGGAACCAGTCCGGCTCGCTGCCTTGCGTTGGATCGGGTGCGACCAGCCCCTTTGACGCTGAATACCATATGCCGTCGCAGATCAGCCAAACCAGCACAGGTAATGCCTACAACAACTTCTCCACCGGTGGGAACGGTTTGTCGATGACCGCTCAATACGCGCCACGGACGGTTAATGGCACGTCTTACACTTGGCAATCCGGATCAGTGAACACGTACGGTAAGCACGCCTTTGGTGGCTTTGGCACCGAAATCAACATGATTGTGCGGGCCAAGATGGCATGCGCGGTGGTCAACGGGCAGCTCACTCCTAATGGGGCGTGGAACAGTATTTGGATGCTGCCCGCCACGCTCGGGTTCGGCGGTCAAGAGATCGATCTGCAGGAAGGTGGGTTCACCGCTGGCTCGGCTAACCCTGCGAATGTGATCCAGCAGAATGTGCACTATGCGGACAGCACTGGAAAGTCGATGATCCAAGACACCGGCGTCAATCTGTGCAGCGGCTATCACAACTATCAGATGGATTGGAACTCGGCAACGCGCACAATATCGTTCTACTTCGACGGTACCCTGACGCAAACCGTTAGTAATAGCGGAGTACCAACCGCGCCGATGTTCCTGCTGCTGAGCAATAATGTGGTGACTCCGGCGGCGAATTCCTGGCACAGCCCGGTTCAGTCCACCTCCGGGACGATGACCATGAGCGTCAGCAACGTGCAGGTCTACCAAAAACAGGGCTGACCCGCCTTCGCTCAATGGCTTAGAACCAAGGCACGGCCACTTCCGTTCGGAAGTGGCCGTGCCTTTTCCCGTTAGCCCCGGAGTTTGGTGGGACCTGGCATCATTTCCCAGCCAGAAGGTCAACTCAGTGGGGGTGGCCTCGTGGAGGTGCCATACTGGTGCCATGGCGCTTGGAATGAAACTTGAATTGACCTTTGACCCGGACTCGCTCACCCTAGGGGAGCTACGGTCCTTTGTGGCCCGAGCCGAGGCTGCAGCTGTGGCTGATACCCAAGCCGTTCAGCTGGATTTCGATGAGAACGATGAGGTATCCGGGCTGTCGATAACTATCGACTAGCTCTAGATCCCAGGTATCGTCCGGGCAAAAGCTCCGACCCGCTCGATCAGCTGCTCGAAGAACTCTTCGGGATTGGTTTGCACCGCCACCAGAGCATTGGCTTCCCGCCCCCACAGCCCATGCCAATCGGCAATAGTGGCGCCTCGGGTCAAGGTTCCGGCTAGCTCGACGTCGACGGTTGCCGGGCGCAAAACGGCCAATGAGGAATCAAGCGCGACGGCGGCGGCAAAGGGATCGTGCATATGGCTGATATAGCCCTGCTTGTGGTCGAAATGGAATTCGAAATAGAAGCGAACAGCGTCAACCAGGTGCCGCACTAAAGGGTTTGAGGTCTGTGAGCGAAGGCCGTGGGAGTCTGTTGAGCTGGGACGCTCAATCGGCGAGCTGTCTGCTGCCTCTGCCAGTCTCGCCAGATGCTCGGGAGTCATCACCACGGTCTCGGTGACGTCCAGCGGGCAGATGATGGGCTGCCGATTCGCCGGTAACCCGGAGAACGCATCGAAAACCACTTTCGCGGACTCAGGGTCCACGGCGACATTCCATTCGCTTGACGGCGTTGTGTTACCTGGATAGTTGAACGCGCCGCCCATCACCACAATTCGTTTCAGCAGTTGGGGTAATTCTGGTTCGAGCTTCACCGCGAGGGCCAGGTTCGTCAGTGGCCCGGTCACCAGTCCGGTGATCTCGCCGGGTCGTTCCCGGGCTAAGTCGATCCAGAGTTGGGCGGCGTGCCGGGGGGAAAGCTCGGCACGAGGCTCGGGTAATTCGGCATAGCCGATGCCCTGCGGGCCGTGAGTTTCCTCGGTTGTCCTGAGGGGAGTGAGCAGCGGCACCTCGGCGCCTAGGGCCACCTCGATGCCGCTGCGTCCGCACAATTCCAGCCAGGCAAGGTTATTGGCTGCCACCTGACGGGCTGGCACGTTGCCGGCGGTGCAACTTATCCCCAGGATCTCTGCTTCCTCGCTAGCCAGTAAATAAATCAAGGCAAGAGAGTCGTCGATTCCAGTATCGACGTCCATCAGAATCGGGATCTTGGGAGTGCTCATGCCTTAGTTCTAGCAGGACTTTGCCGCCAAAGTCGCCTCACGTGATTTCGTCAGGTGGCGCAGTTCAGCTTTGCGCCTGCTTCGCCGCGGCATAATCGGGCAGCTCCTGCAAGGCCCAGCTATTGCCGTCGGGGTCAGAGAAGTAGATGAACCGGCCCCAATCCATATCGATGATCTCGCTGGTTTCCACCCCGCGGCTACGCAGATCGACAAGGGTCTCCTCCGCACTCTCGATCACCATCATTACGCCCTTCTGCGTACCGGGAGCCATCTCGACAATGCCTTCACCCAGCACAATCGAACAGGCTGAGCCTGGCGGAGTGAGTTGTACAAAACGGATTTTCTCATCGACCCGCGCATCGTGATCGGCGTTGAAGCCGACCTTCTCGACGTAGAACGCCTTCGCCCGGTCAACATCGGTGACCGGAATCGGTACAACTTCGAGTTTCATTGTCAGAGCCATGGGAGTGCTGCCTTTCCTTAGGGTTAGTAACTGAGTTGATAAATCCAGCCTAAACACCCTTCAGGTCAGTTTTTGACCTAAAGAAAATATTCTCAAAAAAACTTGAAACTGGTCATCTTCGCGCCTCAAATCGCGCCCGGCAGCTCCTCGCGCTACGGTAGATACATGCCTTCCGACGCCTACGGTGACACCGGTTTGTCCAGTCAAACTAGTCCACTGACCTCCCCACTGCCCCGTATTCGCAATGTTCCCGCCGAGATCGCGCGTTCCTGGCTGCTGGTTCCGGCCACCCAGCCCGAGACCTTCGATGCGGCCATCACCTCCCGTGCGGACGCCGTCGTGCTCGATATTGAGGATGCGGTAGATCCCTCACATAAGTCTTCCGCGCGCTCTGACGTTCTGCAATGGCTCCGGGGCGGCGGCCGCGCCTGGGTGCGGATTAACGATGTGAGCAGTGACTTCTGGGCCGATGACGTTGCCGAGTTGCGTAATACCCCCGGTTTGCTGGGAGTTATGCTCGCGAAAACGGAAAGCGCCGAGCAGGTCAAGGAGACCTACCACCGGCTGGACGGCAAGACCCGGGTGCTGGCTCTGGTGGAGTCCGCGGTGGGCATCGAAGAAGCCAATAACATCGCTCGTGCGGAGGGTGCCTTTAGGCTGGCCTTCGGTTCCGGCGATTTCCGCCGCGATACCGGCATGTCCGCCGATCGGGAGGCGATGGCCTACCCGCGCGCCAAGCTCGTCGTCGCCAGCCGGGTCGGTAATTTGCCCGGCCCGATCGATGGCCCCACGGTGGGCACCAATCACCCGGTGCTGCGCGAACAGTCCGCCGTCACCGTCTCGATGGGGATGACCGGCAAGCTTTGCCTGCAAGCCGATCAGGCAACCGTGATCAACGAAGTAATCTCCCCGGCACCATCCGATGTCGCTTGGGCCACCGATTTCATGGCTGACTTCGACGCTCGGGGCGGCGTGATTCGGGATGGTTCGGATCTGCCTCGTTTGGGTCGTGCTCAGAAGATTATGAAACTCGCGGTGGCTTTCGGCGTCCAGCCGTCCGTCTAATGCTGGTCCGTGGCGTCGATTGGTCCACCGGCCAGCCACGCCTGGCCTATCAACAGGTGCTCAGCCAAAATGTGGTCGGCCAAAATGTGGTCAGCCAGGATACGGTCGACGGCGCGCTGCCGCTGACTCTCGGTAGCACGCTTGGCTTCAAGGTACTGGACGGCAGGCGGCATTGCCTGGGCTTCTCCACGGTACCGGGCCCGACGTCGGCCTTCCATACTCGCTGTCCGAGCGGCGCTTTGGCGGAACGAGGCTATCAATGCGGTCCCTGCTTTGCTCGGGACGACTTCCGGTACATGCACGACTTTCATCGCGGTGGGACCGCTCCGGAAGGGCTGCGGGCGTATCTAGCCCAACCGCATTGGCTCTACATCGCGAGCTTTGCCAATGGTGCCAGCAAGGTCGGTACGGCCTCCCAACTGCGTAAAACCGTGCGGCTGGCGGAACAGGGGGCGGTGACCGCGCAGTACGTGGCCGAAGCCGAGGACGGCAGGATCGTTCGGATGCTTGAAGACTCGGTGAGCGAAGGGCTCGGCTTACCGCAGCAGGTGCGTTCCGCGACGAAACTGAGCTCCTTGACCCAGCCCTGGTCCTTGGTAGCTATTCAAGAGACCAATCAGGCGACGGCGAGCCGGGTGCGGGAGCATCTGAACGCCGTCGGGCTGCCGGGTTTCAGCGTTGTCGAAGAACTCTGGCAACCTTCCCCCTTGGCAGCGGGCCTGACTAGCTCCGCGCAACGCGAGCCCTATCCCTTGACTCTGGACGGTGGCGAACACGGGCTTCCGCTCAACGCCATGCTCGGCCCCTTTGCGGTGGCCGAACTGGAGGGCACAGATTTCGTGCTGAACCTCGGCGAACTCAAGGGCAAACTGATTGAGCTGGGGGAGTTCCATTCCGAGCTTCCGGCTCGGCAGACCTCTTTGTTTTAGCTTGTTCTAGCTAGCCCGCAGGGGCTGTCAATCCCCGGCGAAGCCCGCCTTCGGTGCGGGCTCGGCTAGGCCGATAGACTGGAGCCGTGCTCAATGAATTCTGGCAAAGCTCCGGCCTGGCCTATCGGGTCATCGTCTTCTCGGCGATGGCTGCCCTCGCTATTGGCCTGGTGCTGACCATCATCGGTGCGAATATTGGCAACTCCGGCGTGATGTGGACGGGGATGCCCTTCCTGGGGCTCGGCATGCTGTTACATGTGATCGGCATCGGGGTGCGTGGTCGCGCGGTAAGCCGCAGGCTCAAGGACGCACACGCCAAACAGAGCCAAACCGGTTCAAACTAAACCGGCTCGTTCTCCGACCTAGGCGGCTTTCGCCTTACGAAGCATGAACACCGAAAGAATTGCCGCCCCAAGCATCAGCACACAGCCGACTACCGCGATGACCACGGCGCCCTGATCAAAGGCTGCCATAGCAGAATCGCGCAAAGCCACCGCAGCGTCGGCATTCAGGGAGCCGGCCACCTCAAGAGCGCCACCCAGCGTGCCACTGGCCTTTTCTGTCGCTTCCGAGCCGAGGCCAGCGGGTAACTCCAGATGACTCCGGTACACCCCCGCCAGAATGGAACCGAGGATCGCGGTGCCGAGTACCGAGCCCAACTCATAAGCCGTTTCGGAAATTGCCGAGGCGGCTCCCGCCTTCTCGACCGGAGCCGAGCCGAGGATCAGATCGTTGGAGATCGTCTCTGCGGCGCCGATGCCCGCGCCGAGAACGGCAAAGGCAATCAGCAGTGCACCCACCGGCGGCGGGTTGAAGCTCACAATGAGGGCGTAGCCGACGGCGTTGAGCAGCAAGCCGCCGGTGACCAGCCAGACCGGTTTAATCCGTCGCGCCATCGGCACCACGAGCAGACCCATCAGAATCGTCACCGCGAGGCCCGGTAGCAAGGCCAGGCCGGCCTGTGGCGGAGTCAATCCGGCCACCAGTTGTAAGTGCTGAGAGATGAAGAACAGGAACCCTACGAGCGAGAACACACTGAGCAGATTGGCCAGCACGGCTCCGGTGAAGACGGGGTTCTTGAAGAGCTGCACCTCCAACATAGGGTTCTCGCGACGGAGCTGACGGCGGATGAAGAGCCAAGCGCTCAGCAGTCCGACGGCGGCGGGCAGCGCCGAACTCCAGCCCAGTCCCTCGGTGGCAAAGGACTTAATCCCAAAGACTAGCGGGACCATGGCCGCGAAGGAGAGCAGGATGCTCAAGGGGTCGATCGGGCTGGGCCGAGGATCGCGGGATTCGGTAATGAAGATTGGGCCGAAGACGAGCAGCGGAATGAGTACCGGCACGGCCAGTAGGAACACCGAGCCCCACCAGAAATGCTCCAGTAGGAAGCCTCCGACAATGGGGCCAAGAGCGGCGCCGCCAGAGAAGCCGGCAGCCCAGACTGCAATGGCCACTCGGCGCTGCCGCGGGTCAAGGAAGATGTTGCGGATCAAGGACAGCGTGGAAGGCATCAGCATGGCACCGAAGAAGCCCAGCAGGGCGCGGGCTGCGATCAGGGTGGCGGCGTTAGGGGCGAATGCGGCCAGTACCGACACCAAAGTGAAGCCTGCCCCACCGATCAGGAGCAGCCGCCGTCGTCCCACCCGATCGGCAAAGGAGCCCATCGAAACCAGAAGCCCGGCCAGCACGAGCGGGTAGACATCGACGATCCAGAGCAACTCAGGTGCTGAGGGGGAGAGGCTGGTGGAGATTTCTGGGATGGCGAAGGAGAGCACGGTGTTGTCCACGGCGACCAGCAAGACCGGCAACATCAGTACGGCCAGGGCAAGCCAGCCGCGCGCGGTGGCTCGTGGGCTCTTGATGAGGTGGGTGGTGACGGTGCTGGACACGGGGATTCTCCTGGTTGATATTGAAGATAACTATACCGTCCAGACGGTACACTTATCAAGTTGAGTGTGGAGATCTGCAGCTCAAACGATGCTCAAAAGGTGTAGATCTCCACACTCGATGAGGGAAACCGGGAGAATAGGACCATGGCAAGGACATCTTCGGCTCGGGACAGAATCCTGCGGGCCTTCGAAAATATGCTGCTCAACGACGGCGAGCGAGCGGCCACCCTCGACGCGGTGGCCGCCGCTGCCGGGGTATCTAAGGGCGGTCTGCTTTACCATTTTGGCAGTCGGGAAGCCCTTGCAGAGGGGCTGATCGAACGGCTGAAGGAACTGGCGGAGCTCGACTTGACTGAGATGGCTCAAGCTCCCGAAGGGCCAGCCAAATACTATATTCGGACCTCAGGCCAGACGGATTCCGAGTTGGACCGGGTAATTGTCGCGGCTTTGCGTTTGGCTCAGGGCCAAGAGGAGCATGTGCGCTCGGTATTTGCTGGCATCCAGCTTCGTTGGTTCGAGCTCATTTGCGAGGAGATTGGCGATCCCACCATCGCGCAGACCATCATCCTGATTGGCGACGGGATGTATTACAACGCCTCCTTGCATGGCCAAGGTTTAGGTGTCGCGGATACGGCTTATCCACAGGGCTTGGAATCGCTGCAAGGCGTCATCGAAGCCTTGAAGCTACTCGCGCAAGCTAAATCGTAATAGCGCCTATCTTCCTCCCCGTCTTCACGAGTTCAGTCGGGGCCCCTCGGAGTGGGCCCCAACGCCCGAGGGACCCGGAACGAGGTACGAGTTTTGGGAGGGCGTAGGGATAGGCTTAGGGAAAACGTTTTAGTTGCCTAAGGAGAGCCATGTCCGTCAATCCTGATCTGCTGGGCCGGGTGTATCCCGCCGCAGCGGTGTACGACGTTGGCCGGGAGAAGATCCGTGAGTTTGCGCAGGCGGTAAAAGCCAGCCATCCGGCTCATTTTGACGTCGAGGCCGCCCGTGCGCTTGGCTATCCTGATCTGTTGGCTCCGCCCACTTTCGCGATCATTGTCGCGCAGCGTGCCGATGCTCTACTCATTCAAGATCAGGACTCCGGCATCGACTTTTCCCGCGTGGTGCACGCCGAGCAGCGCTTCACCCATCACCGGCCGATTGTCGCCGGAGATGCTTTACAAGCTGAACTTCACGTCGATGCGATACGAGCCATGGGCGGCGGCGCGATGATCACCACCCGAGCCGAAATCACCACCGCGGATGGGCAGGCGGTCGCCACTACGACCTCCGCCATTCTGGTCAGGGGCCAAGAGAATGAGGGCGAGAAATGAGCAGCGACCTTGCCACGCTGAGCGTCGGAGAGCAGATCGGTAGCCGCAGCATTGAGGTAAGCCGGGCAGACCTGGTGCGTTATGCGGGTGCCTCAGGTGACTTTAACCCGATCCACTGGAACGAACGGTTCGCCCGTGAGGTTGAACTTCCCGGGGTTATTGCCCACGGCATGTTCACCATGGGTTCCGCCGTGCAACTGGTCTCCGACTGGCTGGACGATCCGGGCGCGGTGATTGATTATCAGACCCGTTTCACCAAGCCCGTACCGGTACCGGACAGCGAGACCGGAGCGGTGATTGAGGTGATCGGCACGGTCGGTGCTCTTGATCCGGAAGCGAAGACCGCTCGCATCGATCTGACTGTGACCGCCGAAGGCCAGAAGGTGCTGGTTAAGGCACAAGCGCTTGTTCGTCTGAAGTGAGAACGGGCTCGCTCAGCCCAGTCCAACTGAATCGATGGCGCAATGGCGTCATGCTGGCTTATTTCATGTCCGGTATTGGGGCTGCCTCCTGGGTGGGGCGGATTCCTGCCATCCGCGACGGGCTTTCGCTCACTCCCGCCACCATCGGCGGGCTGCTGCTGTGCATGAGTCTGGGGTCCTTTGCCTCGGTGTCCCTCTCCGGGCTGGTGGTTGCCAGGCTTGGTGCCCGTCGCTCCACGGTGGTGGGCTCCTTGGTGATGTCGCTGGGGCTGATTGTGACCGGTTTGGGGGTCACGGTATTCGCTGCCCCGGTGGTCGCAGGCATCGGCCTGGCCACTATCGGCATCGGGGTATCACCCTGGAATACGGCCTCAAATGTGGAGGGCGCGGCGCTGGAACGTGCGCTAGAACGTCACATTATGCCCAGACTGCATGGTTCGTTCAGCGCCGGAACGGTGATTGGCGCGGCGCTCAGCGCGCTCGCCGCAGGCCTCGGACTGCCGGTGCTCTGGCATCTGTCCGTGGCCGCCGTCCTCGTCGCGGTACTGGTTTGGATCGCTTCCCGGAGCTTCCAGTCCGATTTCGTTCACTTGCCACAGGCTTCCACCGAACGCAAGATCGAAATGACTCGCGATCCGATCACCGGCCCAATTCCCGTGGTTCAGCCGGGTCAGAAACTCGACGCTAAAAGCCAGGTTGCCGCAGCTTGGCGCGAACCTAGAACCCTGCTGATCGGGGTGTTGGTGTTGGGCTTAGCCTTGGCCGAAGGAGCTGCCGGGGACTGGGTGCCCCTTGCGCTGGCGGATGGCTACGGCCTCGATAATGCCTTGGGTGCGGTGGGTTATGGGGTCTTCGTGACGGCCATGACCATTGGCCGCTTCTGCGGAACCGTCGTGCTGGACCGCTGGGGCCGAGTCATTGTGTTGAGGGTCTGCTCCGCCACCGCTGCCCTGGGATTGTTGCTCTTCGTTTTTGCGCCGACGCCCTGGCTAGCCTTTGCGGCCCTGGTGGTCTGGGGCCTGGGCTCCTCACTGGGTTTCCCGGTGGGCATGTCCGCGGTGGCTGCGGACGATCCGGTGCGCGCTGCCGCTCGGGTGTCCGTGGTGTCCACCATCGGCTATGGGGCATTCCTCTGCGGACCGCCCTTGCTGGGTCTGTTGGGTGAACACATCGGAATTCTGCACTCCCTGCTAGCCGTGCTGGTTCTCATTGTGGTCAGCTTTGTGCTGGCACCGGTGACTAGGAAACAGGAACCGATAGCTTCGTAGCTCGGGCCCCTCGGAGGATAACGCTTATCCTCCTCCCCAAACCTCGCGAGCTCGGCTCGGGTCCCTGGGCGATAAGCTTGGACCCATGAGATTGGCAGATTTGACCACTTCGGCGGTGGGTGGCGAGGCTAAAGAATTTCTTCGTGCCGAGTCGGAATCCGAACTGATCGAGGCGGTACGTTCCATCGATGCCGCTGGGGAGAAGCTGCTGATTGTCGGCGGTGGCTCCAATCTGCTGGTTGCCGATGAGGGCTTCGACGGTACGGTATTGCAGATCGCCAGCCAGGGCTACCAGCTCAGCTCGGAGGATAGCTGTGGTGGTGCCTCCGTGGTGGTCCAGGCCGGGCAGAACTGGGACGAATTGGTCCACGAAACGGTGCGGCACGCCTGGAGCGGTCTGGAAGCACTCTCGGGCATCCCGGGCTCAACCGGTGCGACTCCCGTGCAGAATGTGGGTGCCTACGGCGCAGATGTTTCGCAGACCATAGCCGCGATCAGGGTCTGGGACCGCCAACTGAGCAAAGTAACCACGATGACCAATTCGGAGATTGGTTTCGGCTATCGGGACTCGGCTCTTAAACGAGCGACGACGGCGGGCTCGCCCCGCTACGTGGTACTCACCGTTGAGTTTCAATTGGCTTTGGGTCGAATGAGCGCCCCAATCCGCTACGCAGAATTGGCCTCCCGCTTGGGTGTGTCCATTGGTGAGCGTGCCTATGCCCTTGACGTTCGTCGGGCCGTGTTGGAGTTGCGCTCGGCAAAGGGGATGGTGCTTGATTCCCAAGACCGGGACAGCTATTCGACCGGATCTTTTTTCACCAATCCGATTGTCGCTCCCTCGGTGGCTGAAACCCTGCCGGAGACCGCACCACGTTATCCGGTGGAGGGAAGCCAAGAAGTGAAGCTCAGCGCTGCCTGGCTGATCTCGCACTCGGGGTTCCAAAAGGGCTTCGGGCTGGAGCTAAGCGGTGGGCGGGCTAGCCTGTCCACCAAGCATTCGCTGGCTGTGACCAACAGAGGTGAGGCACGCGCCGAAGACCTGCTCGCCGTCGCCCGTGCCGTCCGTGCCGGGGTAGCCGAGCGGTTTGGCATCGTGCTGCACCCGGAGCCGTTACTGATTGGCTGCGAGCTCTGAACCGCAACGGGTGGGCTCCCCGAACTCAGCGATACTGGGTCTGCTCTACCCGGCGGTAGCCCAATACTGCGGCTGTTCCGCAGAGCAGGAAGTAGATCCCCAGCACTAACAGGGCCCTCCAGGGCACCGATCCGGCCAGCGCCCCGGCGATCAGATCGGTCCATGCCCCGGTGGGGCTGAAATCGTGCAGAACTTGCAAGGCTCCCAAATCCACCGGCCCGAACAGTCCACCGACAAAGGACAAGGGGAAGTACAGCAGGCTGGTGATCGGAGTGGCTCCTCTCACCGGCAGCCAGTAACCCAGAGCCAAGCCCAGCGCACCGTGGACCACACCGCCGATCAAAAGCGCTGCTGCTCCCATCCCCAAACCTGCCGGGCTGATCGACAGCAATGCTCCATTGAATAAACCGATGGCCAAGAGCGGGAGCGCGAAGAGGACGGCGAACACCAAGCCGGTGAGCAATTGCGAGCCTATTCGGAGCCTGGAACTGGCAGGCAGGGTTAGAAGATAGAGATTCCAAGGATCATTCCGGTTCGCCGCGATACCCACGCCGAATTGGAACATCATGGTGCCCATAATGGCGAAGGCCAGATAGCTGAACAGCGAGATTCCCGCGAGCGGTCCGCTACGTGCCCCGGCCATCAGATAGAAAACCGCGGGAAGAGCCACCAGCGGCAGGAAGAAGGACGGCAATCGGAGCAGCTCCAGGAACTGAATCCGTACGTATTCCACCAGGTATTTCATTGCCCGGCCTCCTTCTTCAACAAGTTGCTCACCGCGTCCTCAAGGGATGACTGGGAGATCTGCAGTCGTGGCTGGGGGATTAGTTCCACAATGAGCTTGCTAGCCGGATCGGGCTGTTTGGTGATCAATCGGTAGCGTCCGGCTCCGAGTTCCTGCAAGGTGCCTAACGTCGCTAGCTCGGTGGGCGGCGCTGCCGGGGATTCAAAGCTGAGGTAAGAGATGTCCAAGGTGTCCCTGATCTCCGCGATGCTGCCGGTGGCTAGTTTGCGGCCATCCTGCATCAGGGTGACGGTATCGGCGGTGGCCTCAATCTCGGCGTAGTCATGTGAGGCCATGATCACGCAGCGGCCTTGTTCTTGTTGCTCCAGGAGTAAGTGACGCACCGCTGCCCGCCCGTCAATATCCAGGCCCGCGAGCGGCTCGTCCAGGATGAGCACGGGTGCGTTCGACATGATGGCGGCGGCGATTCCGAGCCTCCGCAGCTGACCTCCGGAGAGACTGCCACACTGCTTGGGGAGGATTCCCGCAAGGTCTAATTTCGTCTCCAATTCGGCGAAGTCAAGCGGATCCGGGTAGTGCACGGCAATAAAGCGAAGAACCTCGACCACCTTGAGTGTTGGCGGGAAGGACAGTGACTGAGGCACGCAACCTAGTGATCTGGCTTGTTTGCCGCCTCGGCTGACGCGCTGACCGAGCAGCTGAACCTCTCCCGAACTGGCCGATCGGATGCCGGTCAGAATGTTCAGCGCAGTGGTCTTCCCGGCGCCATTTGGCCCTAAAAGGCAGTGCACTCCCGGGCCAAGGTCTAGGGAAAAGTCCAATAATGCGGGCTTGCCTGCGTATTCTTTGCTCACCCGCTGCCAACTAACCATTGCGTTGCCGCTCATGCGCGCCTGCCTTCGAGGTAATCCGGTTGGCCGAAGGCCACGCTATAAAGCACCGATTGCTCCACTCCGTCGAGGCAGAGCAAATCATCCACGTTCTGATCGATGAACCCACCCACCGGGCAACTGGCTAGTCCATACTCCTGCGCGCACATAATCATCGCTTGGGCCAGGTGCCCGGTTTCAATGAGCGCAAAACGATAGGAACGTTGCCCGTACTTGATCCGGAGGCGAGCCATCGAGGCCACGAAGAAAACGTGGAAGGCAGAGTTCTCGGCGAGGTTCTGGAAGACCAAGGTCTCTTGCAGGAAGGCTCGCGGATCCTCTCGCAGTGGCAGTCGGTTTACGACGGCGGCAAAGGGGTCTAGCGAATAGATCCCCGGCGGCAGTCCCTGCACCGAATTGACGCAAAGGTAGATATCGATGGGATAGAGTCCGCCTGCCGAAGGTGTGCCGCGCCCGTAGCTTTCCGTCACGCAGGCCGACTCCCGGAGGATGGTGCTGAAAATTTGGGTGCTCACTAGCGCTGCCGAAAATGACTGCGCGGAGTGCCTGGCACGCAGCACCTCGGAGACCCTAGAGCCCCAACTGGATGATTTGAGCTCATAACGCTCCGTGCCGGGATAGCTAGCGCTAGGCACCCCGAAACTTGCCAACGCCTCCGGGTCATTGACCAACTCATGTGCATACATCGCGGAGGAAGATGCGCTGACCCATCTGCTCAGTTTTGAGGCCAGGTGATAGTTCTCCGCTGGATCGTCCAGCTTTGCCCAAGGTAGGACTTTCTCGGGTAAGGTGCTCACGATGCTCCTTGTTTAGGGGAATGGATGGGGAGTGGTGTGTAGGGCACCGGGATGCTGGCGCAGGTGCGGTTCGTCGACGTCCAAGGTCGCTGCCTGTGGACTCAGTGCGCGAATGACATGCCAGCCCTGAGCCGCCACATCCCGGGAGCGGACGTCGGCCAGCCAGATGTCCCAGCCCGCACGCTCGGCCGCTTCGAGGGTCTCGGCTAGGCCATACCCGCCATCGGCAATGAAATCCGCCTCGCTCACCGCCGGACCTGAATCCAGGAAGGAGTTGGTGTTGCGATTGGCGGCTTGGGCATGGAAGGCAATGTGATCCTCCAGGTCATTGATCGCGGAGATATCCGGCGTTTCCTCTCGCATCCGATGAGCCCAGTTGTGAGTGTGCACGGACTCAATGAAGGCAGCCGTCATAGCAGCCCGAATATCCGCTTTTGCCGAGCAACCGACGGCTAAGCCCACGGAGGCCGAGCGTGCGCAGGAGAGCACTACCGGAACGCCGCCTACTCCTTCGAATCGAACCAGGGTGATGGTGACGCCAAGAAGTTCCAGCTGCCGGCAGATGCCCCTGAGTTCAGCCGAAAAGTGGGTGGGGACATTCTCCGGCAAGCTCAGGCAGACGCCACTGCGCCGGCCATACCAAGCGCACATAAAGGCATCTCGCTCGATCAGTTCGAAGATGGCTGCCCGGGCGGCCATGCCGTAGTTCCTCCCTGCGGCTAAACCGCTGGAGGTGATGGTGCACCACTGCCGTTCGCTGCTGGGATTGAGGTGTACCAGATCCGCTGGTACCGCCACCGGCCGGTGATCTAAGGCTCCAAATGCACGGGTATAGGGGAGGCGTTCCAGCGACTCCGGTGGGACATAGGGGAATTCGCTGCTGCTGTACTGCTCCGAGGTGAATTGTTGGAATTCCTTCGCCGGGATTTTTTCGGATGCCGGGAATTTGATATTGCTGGTGGGCAAGATGCCAGCTGAATAGCGTTCGATGAACTCTCCGCAGGCGGATCCAAAAAGCTGCTCCGCCCCTAATCCGAAGCCTGTGGAGGACTGGCTGGGTAGATTCGCACCAACGAAGCTTGGCAAACGAGGGCCGTGCACCACCAGAGCAGGTGCATTAATCCACCCCGGACGCACCCGGATCGGTTGGACCGCCGGAATCAGTCCTAGATCGGGGCCGATAATGCCGCTGCGGAGTGGGTTGGGGCGAGCCATGGATAGCTGGTCGACAACTTCCCGCTCTTGGAACATGTGGGGCACCGGGGAACACTCCAAACTCTTGAGCTGTACATGGTGAGGGAGATGGGATCGAAGACCGTGCAGGCGCCAATTAGCTCGCCCAATTGCTGCGAGAAGGCACCCTGAGCCAATCTCAGGGCGAGGTTGACTCCTAGGGCCAGATCGGCGTCGGTGAACCCTCCGGCGGAGATGCCCTGATGAAAGCGCAGGTATTCATCCGGCCAATCGGTCATCGCGGCCTTCCGAGCCATCAGGCATTCGAAGCAAGCCGTCAGACCGGGCACTACCGCTGGCCCAATAATGAGTTTTCCGCCGTCGAAGGGAAGCACCGGAAGATGGCAGGTCTCTGTAGCCCAGAGCTGCCTGCACCGTTCTATCATTTCCGGGACGCCGGAGCGGATAACTATGGTCGGAGTTCGCTGCTCGCCTGGAGTAAGGCTCAGTCCGTTAGAGCTTCCGAGGGTGTGTGGCAGGCGGGACTCGAGTTCGACCGGAATGTCTAAGTAGAAGGTGTCAGTTCCCGCTGAAGCAGCGAGGCCAATGAGCTGGCCGATCAGGCCAGATGGCCTACTGAGTATGCCAGCGGAATGCAGCGCTGCCAGGAGACGCCCGGGCCGGTCGAGGCCCGGGACGCCTCCCGCCACCTCCTCAACGGTGCGAGGGCTCTGTAGGAAGCCGAAAAGCGCCTTTGCTAGATCTTGATTCTCGCGGAATCTCACGATGGATTTACCGCAGACCAAGACGTAGGAATCCTCGAAATCCGCTTGGCGTACTCCCGGCGCGAGAGCGTAGGTGGCGTCCATGGTGATTACGGACGGGTGGGCTGCTGCGGACGACCGGTGCATGACGAGGACAACGTCACGGTGGTGTTGTTGTCCATGGTGGCTGGGGTAACAAGTGCGCCACTGATTTCGAAGTCGAGCTCCTTCAAGACTTCGGGCATGACCTTTCCAGGCATTGTTTCGATCGCTTCGGGCAAGGCGGTTGAGCTACTCATGGTTCTCCTCTTTCCTAACGTGGTTGTTCCCGGTCAGGACCGGGAGCCTTCGAGCTCGAAGGCTTGCCTCAGAGCGTAAATAAGTAGCCGAGTCTTTGTCAATCACTAATATACATATTGTGGATAATTAACTGATTTGCCGAAGTAGCAAATTATTTGCTGAATTGCGGAAAGCGATTGCATGCTGGGGAGATGGATAACGCATCTCATATCGATGTCATCGTTGTTGGCGGGGGTCTAGCCGGGTTGAGTGCTGCCTTGGTGGCGGCCCGAATGCGCTTGCGAGTTGTTGTGGTGGATGCGGGCAAGCCCCGTAACGCCGTTGCGGCGCATTCGCAGGGCTACTTGACCAGGGATGGGGCAAGCCCCGCCGAGCTGCTGAGGCTGGCCCAGGAAGAAGTCGCCGCTTATGGTGTGGAACTGTTGCACGATGAGGTTCTGGTAGCCACCAAGACCTCCGGAGAATTTCAGTTAGAGCTCGCCAGTGGAGGCTCACTGCAAGCCGGCCAACTTGTGGTGGCCACCGGAGTTAAGGATGAGCTTCCCGAGCTTCCGGGTCTTGCCGAACTCTGGGGGCGGGATGCCTTGGTCTGTCCCTTCTGCCATGGCTGGGAGGCGAGAGACCTGCGCACGGTGTTCTGGGCCACCAGCGGGATAGATCTTCACCGGGCAGCGTTGGTGAGCAGGCTGACCGGGCAATTGACCGTCGTCGGCTCTCAACAATTGATAGCCGAGAATGCGGCCGCGCTGGAGCAGCTAGTTCAACGTGGGGTCGCCCTGCAAGAGGGCGAGGTGGCCGCGCTGGAGTCCGACGGCGACTCCGCGGGCGTGCCACGGCTCCGCGGTGTGCGGTTGGCTGATGGTCGGGTTCTCCCTGCCCAAGCCTTCTATTTCCTGAGCAGAATGCAGCCACACGATGAGATTTTGCGCAGCCTGGGCGCAGCCATGGGGGAGACGCCCTTCGGGCCGTTTGTGAGGGTTGATCAGAGCGGACAGACCGGTGTACCGGGGCTGTGGGCAGCCGGGAACGTGACCGATCCGGGTGCGCAATTGGTACACGCCGCCGCTCAGGGTTACCGGGTGGGAGCCAGCCTAGCCGCGACGATAGCGCTGGGCTGAAACTCAGCGGCCGCGGGGTCGGGCACGCACGTGCAGGCGTTCGCCCTGTGGACCGAAGAGGGTTAGATATTCCACCGCGGATTCCTCTGCGCGGCCGATCCAGTGCGGGGTATGGGTGTCGAATTCGGCAACTTCGCCGGTTTTGAGTACCAGATCATGTTCGCCGAGTAAGAGGCGTAGCTTTCCGGAGAGTACGTAGAGCCATTCATAGCCCTCGTGGCTGACCGGTTCGGCGGGTTCTTCCCGCGGGCCAGCCGGAATCAGAACCTGATAGGCCTGGATCCCTCCGGCTTGTCGGCTCAGCGGAAGCATCCTTCGGCCGTTTACCTCGATAGCCTGTGGCCTGATCCTTGGATCTCCGACCTTGCCGTCGCCAACCAGCTCGTCCAGACTCACACCGTGAACCCGGGCAAGCTTGAGCAGCAACTCCAGGGTGGGCTTGCGTTGTCCCGATTCCAGGCGGGATAGCGTGCTCACCGAGATGCCGGTTTCCGCAGAGAGTTCGTTGAGGGTTTTCTTCGCCCGGCTGCGGGCCATCTTGAGCCGAATAGCGGCCCCGGCGAGCAGATCTTGCTCCGAAGCAGGGTGATTGTCCGGCATCTTCACACCCTACCGCGGTAGGGGGCAGGAACGGTTCCTCCGGGGGATGCTTCGGCTGAAATGTGTTGCCTAGCCTGAAAGTGTTCAGGATCTTCAGCGGGAGGCGTCAAATGTCCACGGCAGCAGTAGACCGGGGCTCACGCCCAGTCAGGAACCAACAGGCAGTCGAGTTCATCGAGCTGGCTGAGCAAGTGCGAGATGCAGGCCTGATGAGACGAGACATCGGTTGGTACGTAGGCCGGATGATCCGCTTAGGACTGGGCTTTATCGCTACTGGGGTGATGTTTTGGTACTTTGGAGAGTCTTGGTGGCAGCTTTTGACAGCTGTCGTCTTCAGTTTTTTCTGCGCGCAGGCAGGATTCCTAGCGCACGACGCCGCGCATCGGCAGATCTTCGCCTCCGCTAAGGCCAATGAATGGACCGGACGAGTGGTTGGTAATCTCTTCGTCGGTCTGAGCTACGGCTGGTGGATGTACAAGCATGGCAAACATCACGCCAACCCCAATAAGATCGATTCCGACCCGGACATTTCCGCGGGCACCGTGGTCTTTGATCCGGATGATGCCTTGAAGCGAAAAGGATTTCCGCGCTGGTTCGCGGCGCATCAAGGGTATTTTTTCTTCCCGCTCTTGACCTTAGTGGGCCTAGGCCTGCACGTTGATGCGGTCAAGCGAGTTTTCAGCTTCCGCGAAACTGTGCCGCAGCGGCGCTGGGAGATTGGCTTCCTCGTGGTGCGGCTGCTCGGGGTCTTCGTGGCCGCGATGCTGGTCTGCGGCCCGGGGATCGGCCTAGCCTTCATGGGAGTGCATTTAGCAACCTTTGGCCTCTATATGGGCGGCTCCTTTGCACCGAACCATAAGGGTATGCCGCTGGTGCCCAAGAACGTCAAAATCGATTTCCTCCGCCGGCAGACCCTGATGAGCCGCAATATTTCCGGCGGCTGGCTAGTGGACGCCGGGATGGGCGGATTGAATTATCAGATTGAACACCACCTTTTTCCAACTATGTCCTCACGTAATCTGCGCAGAGCCCAACCGATCGTTCGTGCCTTCTGTGCAGAGCGCGGTATCAAGTACACCGAAACCAAGCTCTGGCCCTCCTACCTCATTGTGATGCGTTATTTGAACCGGGTTGGCTTAGGTCAACGGGATCCTTTCGAGTGCCCGGTGACGGCGCAATTGCGTAGCGCGCGCTAAGGGCAGCTCGGTACCGTCGGTGCTGAATGGTTCAATGGTGGCATGAAAGTCACCAGCACCACCCTGGCCCGTCTTCGGCTGCTGAGCCAGCGACTTATTGGTGCCCAGAATCTCAGCACTCAGGCCCCCGGTGATTCATCGAGTTCAAAGACGGTCGACAACCCGGTGGAGCTAGCGCGCTGGATGCTGGCCATGCAGGGGCAGGACCTACCGGGGGTGCTTCTCTCGCTGGGTTTGCGAATGCGCAAACCCGCGCTTTGGGCGGTGCGGCAGGCTTTCGATACCGGAGCGCTGGTGCGCTCCTGGCCGATGCGCGGAACCTTACACGTCTGCGCCCCGGAGGATCTGGGCTGGATTCTCTCCCTGACCGGAGAGAGAATCATTACCTCAATGACTACCCGACACCGAGAATTGAGTATCACCTCCTCGGATTTGGCTGAAGCTCGCGATATTGCGATTGCCGCCACCGGCTCCAGCGGATTGAGTCGGGAGGAACTCCTGGCACGGTTTTCGGCGCAGGGGCAGTCCGTGGAGGGACAGCGAGGAATACACCTTCTTGGCTCCCTGTGCATGCAAGGACACCTGGTGCAGGGCCCACTGCGCGGTAATAAACAGCTTTTTGTGGCCTCCGCCGAGTGGATTCGCAGCCCACGCACCTTGTCCAGGGAAGAAGCCCTGGCCGAGTTCGTGCTGCGGTATTTCCGCTCACACGGCCCCGCGACCCTCAGCGATTTCTGTTGGTGGACCAAACTTCCGCTGAAGGACGCCAGGCTGGGCTTGGCCGCGGTGCGGGGAGAGCTCGCCGTAGTGGAGTCTGGTGGCCAGGAGTATTTCCTGAACCCCGTGCTGCTGGATGCACCGGTAGCGGGCGCTCGCAGTGTTTTGCTGCTGCCGGGCTTTGACGAACTTCTACTGGGTTACGCCGATCGCTCGGCTGCGCTTGAGGCGGAGTATGCGCCGCGGATCGTCCCGGGTAATAACGGCGTGTTCATGCCCACCATCGTTCACGGCGGCAAGGTGGTCGGTACCTGGCGGAAGCCGCCGAAGGCGAGTGCCGACGTCGAACTTCTTCCCTTCCGGGAGTTGAGTCCAGCGGTACATCGCTCGGCAGAACTGGCGGGTGAGCGCTATCGACGATTCCTAGAGCGCTGAGGTCCGGCTTGGATGCTTAGCTCAGAGTGCGCCGATGGCGATATTCACCATTCGACGTAGCGGTTCTGCCGCACCCCAGAGCAGCTGGTCACCGATGGTGAAGGCGCTAATGTATTCCGGGCCCATCTCCAGCTTGCGAATCCGCCCCACCGGGATGGACAGGGTGCCGGAGGTTGCCACCGGAGTTAGCGCCTTGAGGGTGGCATCCTTGGTGTTCGGCACCACGGTGGCCCATTCGTTATCCGCAGCAAGCAAGCCCTCGATCTCCGCCACGGAAAGATCCTCACGCAATTTGATGGTGAGAGCTTGGGAGTGAGTGCGCATGGCACCAATCCGGACGCATAACCCGTCCATGACAACTCGTTCGGCATCGGAAAGACCCAGGATCTTATTGGTCTCCGCGTCGTTCTTCCATTCCTCTTTAGACTGACCGTTACCCAGATCAGCATCAATCCATGGAATCAGTGAGCCAGCCAGGGTGGCGCCGAACTGGGTGCTATCAACGCTATTTTGGGCGGCCAGTACCCCGCGATCGATCTCCAGGATGGCCGACGCCGGATCGGCGAGTTCGCTGGCGACCGCACCGTGGATCTCGCCGAACTGAGAAAGCAGCTCACGCATATGCTTGGCTCCTCCCCCCGAGGCTGCCTGGTAGGTCATCGAGGTGGCCCAATCGACGAGCCCGTTGCGGAATAGGCCGCCCAAGCCCATCAGCATGCAGGAAACGGTGCAGTTCCCGCCGATGAAGTCTTTTACCCCGGAGGCTAGCCCGGCATCGATGACGTCTCGGTTCACCGGGTCCAGCACGATGATGGAGCTCTCCGCCATCCGCAGCGTCGAAGCTGCATCGATCCATAGCCCGTCCCAGCCACGGGCGCGCAACTGCGGGTGGACGGCTGCCGTGTAGTCCCCGCCCTGGGCGGTCACGATCATCGGCAGAGCGGCCAGGGCTTCCAGGTCGTAGGCGTCAAGGAGTACGCCGGTCTCGCCCTCGCTGAGTTTAGGGGCGGGGGCGCCGCTATTCGAGGTGGAGAAGAACGTCGGCTCGATCCGGGCGAAATCGCCCTCCTGTTGCATTCGCTGCAGCAGCACGGAACCAACCATGCCCCGCCAACCGACGAAACCTACCCTGTGCAAGGAAGAATTCATCTCTCCATCGTACGGGGGTGCTCGGTGCACGAAGAACTAGATGACGGTCCCTCAAAGCTTGAAGTCAATACCGGTCAACCGTTCGGATTCTTCTTTCCTTTGATCGCCTCAATGCGTCGTTCGGCAACGTCGTTGACTTCCTGAAGATAGATAGCCATCTGGGTTTCGGTGGTCTCAACACCTTCGATGATCCATAACTCTTCGGCCAGGACACGGCGGAGATCATCAAACCCCGCGGTGCGCAGTTTCACCAGGAAATCGCGCCCGCCGGTGACGATCGAGATTTCCTCGACGCTTGGCAACTCGAGAAGCGCCCCGAAGACTAGGTTTCGGTCGACTCCAGATTTGACGCTTAGCGAAATGTAGCTGCAAGTTGAGTAGCCAAGAGTTGACCAATCAATGTCCAGACTGAATTTTCGGATCACCCCTTTAGCGGAGAGTCTGCTGATGCGCTCGGATACCGCGGGGGAAGACAGCCCAACGTGCTGCGCGAGGCTTTTAAGGCTCGACCGGCTGTCCTCCGCGAGCGCTCTGAGGAGCTCCAGATCGACCGCATCGACGTCCACCGGCTCGGTTTTTCCGTTAAACCGGGCTGCCAGCCCTTGAAGGGGTCTCTCGCTCATGTTTCTCCGTACTGTTCTAGCTCGGAAGGGGTGACACCCAGTTTAGCTTGCTTGTTTTTCCTCGGTACCAACGCCTTCGGCGATCGCGAAGATCCGCTTGCGGCTGGCGAACCAGCCCACGATGAGTAGCGGGATTCCGATCACTACGAAGGTTCCGACCGTCCAGGTTCCGGAGGGGTAGTCGAAGCACATGAGTACAAAAACTCCGAGATAAAACACCAGCGAAATATAGGCGGTTGCTGGTGCTCCGGGGAGCCGGAAGGCCGGTCGCTGGAGCAATCCAGCCTGAGCCCGTTGGCGCAGCCTGATCTGGCAGAGCAGGATCGTCACCCAGGCCGAGATAACCCCGATTGCGGCAAGATTGAGCATGATTTCGAAGGCTTGGCTAGGGATGAAGAGGTTCAGCACAACGCCCAAGATGGCGAAGACTACGGTGAGGAGAATTCCACCGTAGGGCACACCGGCACGGTTCATCTTGGCGGTAAATCGAGGCGCGGAACCAGCCAGGGACATTGATCGCAGAATTCGCCCGGTGGAGTAAAGTCCAGCGTTGAGCGAGGATAAGGCCGCGGTGAGCACCACGAAGTTCATTGCAGATCCGGCAATCTGACCAAATTGGCCATTGCCGAGGCTGGCGAAGAAGGTGACAAAGGGGCTTTGGCCGGCTTGGTAGGCGGTAAACGGTAGCAAAAGCGTGAGTAGCAGAATGGAACCCACGTAGAAGATGGCGATCCGGTAGATCACGGATCGGATGGCCTTAGGCATTGTCTTTTCCGGATTTTGCGCTTCACCGGCGGCGGTGCCGACCAACTCCGTTCCGGAGAAGGCAAAAATAACGCCCTGGATCACCAGGACTGTTGCAAGGACGCCGGCCGGAAAGATGCCGCCATTCTCCGCCCAAAGATGGATGCCCGGGGTAACGCTCTCGGTCCCTGTCCGCAGCGGCCAGGCGGCCGCAAGGACCACCGCCCCCACGATCAAGAACACGGTCAAAGTTCCCACCTTTATGAGTGCGAACCAATACTCAAGTTCACCGAATATCTTGACCGAAAGCAGATTGAGCAGGAGAACCAGCACTAGCGCGATGAGGGCCAGCGCCCACTGGGGCACAGAGGTGAAGGCAGACCAGAAGTGCGCATAGAGTGCGACGGCGGTGATATCCGCTACCGCAGCGGTCGCCCACATCAGGAAATAGAGCCATCCAGCCACGAATGCCGTGCGTTCGCCGAGGAACTCCCTGGCGTAGGAAATATAGGACCCTGAGGTTGGTCTGTGCGCGATGAGTTCGCCCAAGGCTCGAACGACGAAGAACGAGAATACGCCGCAGATGGCGAAGGCAATGAAAAGTGAAGGCCCAACGGAGGCAAGTCGCCCGCCCGAACCCATGAAGAGGCCCGAGCCGATTGCGCTTCCCAGAGCCATCATTTGAATTTGACGCGGCTTGAGCGCCTTTTTATAACCTTTTCGCTCCTCGTCGAAGGCGTTGTTTCGTTGTGCAGGCGTTACTGAGGACTGTGCTGGTGATTCCATCGTCGGACTCCTCTGAATTTTGACGAGGTGCGGACGGGGGACACCGTTTCGCCGCTCGCACTACTCCTAGCACACCGAGCGCTTGGAGGCTGATCTGGCTTCTTCTTCGTCGAAGATCACCGAGTTCAAGTCTTGGTTGACATTAAACGAAACTACCCCCTAGCCTTTGAATATTCAATGAATTACATAAAAAACTTTACGAAAATAAGTAAAATGAGGAGATGACCGTCTTTTGTTGAACATAGATCGTATCCGCACCAACTTTCCTGCATTGGCGGAAGACACTGCGTTCTTCGATGGCGCCGGCGGAACTCAGACTCCGCGTCAGGTGGCTGAAGCCATCTCTCGTACCCTGTGCGCTCCCGGTTCAAACCGTGGCTCCTTGACCCCATCGGCGCGAAATAGCGAGGATGTTGTCGAAGAGTATCGACAGGCGATGGCAGACTTTTTGGGAGCCTCTCCTCGGGGCATTGTCTACGGGCGTAGCGCCACCCAGATCGCTATGGACTTCTCCCGGGCACTTTCGAAGCTTTGGAAACCTGATGACAATATTGTGCTCACCCGTCTGGATCACGAATCCAATGTTGCTCCTTGGCTGGTAGCGGCGAGGAGAGCCGGGGTGACCGTACGATGGATTGACCTGGATCCGGTAACCACCGATCTGAATTATTCTTCCGCACTTTCGGCTATCGATGAACGCACCCGGCTGGTGGCGGTAAGTGGGGCATCAAATCTTCTGGGAACCCGTCCGGATGTGGCGAGGATTGCCAAACTCGCCCACCAGTACGGGTCCTTTGTTTATGTGGACGGCGTGCATCTGGCGGCACATGCTCCCATCTCCGTCGAGCTGCTCGGCGCCGATTTCTTCGTTTGTTCGGCCTATAAGTTCATGGGGCCGCATGGCGCGACTCTTGCGGCCGATCCTTCCCTGCTTGAACAAATTCATCCCGACAAATTAACGGCGTCCACGGAGCGGGTCCCCGAACGGTTCGAACTCGGCACGCTTCCCTATGAACTACTTAGCGGTACGACGGCGGTGGTTAACTTCATTGCCGAACTAGACGCTGGGGGAGCGAAGAGCAGGCGGGAAAAAATTCTCAACTCGATGGCTTCCGTGGAACATCACGATCTGATGCTGCGGTCTCGGCTGGAGGAATTTCTCGCAACGCTCGAAGGCGTGCGGGTCCATTCGCGAGCAGAGCGACGCACCTCAACGCTTCTTCTGACTTTTGACGATCACACTCCGGAGTCCGCCGGGCAGTTTTTGGCCTCAAAGAATATTGCAGCAGCCCACGGAACCTTCTATGCGGATTCGGCAAGTCGAGTACTGGGTCTGGGAACTCAAGGGGGACTTCGAATCAGTATGGCTCCATATCTGAACGACGGCGATATCGATCGTCTTTTGGCGGCTCTGAGCGAGCTCGGGTCTTGATCGAAGGGCAGCCATAGCCGGGGTGTTCGCGAGTAGGCGTAGGGTTGGGTTCGCTAGGCTGAACCAGAGGAACCGAGAAACGGGGGTGAGCGGCTAGAATGGCGAAATCTTCGGATACTGAACTTTGGGCGCTTGTACATGCTGAGCGCGCCGGACTTGCTGAGGACCTTGCAGTTCTCAGCGCTGAGCAGTGGAAGCACGAGACGCTATGCGGACAATGGGATGTTGAGGACGTCGTCGCTCACCTCATCGCTGCGGCGAGCCTGAATCAGGGGCGCTGGATGCGAAGCATGCTCGGTGCTGGTTTTCGAGCCGATGTACATAACCAGCGTCGATTGGAAGAGCACCGCGGTAGCAGCCCGGAGGAGACTCTGGCACGGTTTCGCGCCGTGATCAACAACAATATTGCCCCTTCCTCCCATACTCCGGCATATTTGGGGGAAGTGGTTGTACACGCCCAGGATATTCGTCATCCATTGGGCATCTCTCAGCAACCAAGCATCGAGGCGCTAACCGCAGTCGCGGAATTTTACGTGAGCCGCAACTTCGCGGTTGCTAGCCGCACCCAAGCCTCAGGGCTCCAGCTCAGGGCGGATGACGGGCCCTTCAGCGCGGGAAGCGGAGCAGCGGTTACTGGACCGACTCTTGCTTTGGTGATGACGATGGCCGGACGTAGCGCCTACCTTGAGCAGCTTCAGGGACCCGGGGTGTCGACTCTTCGGTCACGGATCGAAAGCAGCGAACCCTAGCGGGTCCACCATTCGAAGCGGTACCGGGCACCAGCCCGCGATTCATGCCAGCCTGCGGGTGGCTCGGCGGTACTCAGGGTCCATTCGGCTCCAAGTTTCGGCGCATAGGTGTCGCCCTCGACGGCGAGGTCGATGATGGTTAGCACCGCGAGGCTTGCCGAGGATAGTGCTTGAGCATAGACCTGCCCGCCGCCCACGATCCAAACTTCCTCCGAGCCCGCCGTCCCGGCGGCCACCACTAAGGCCTCTTCAAGTGTTGGTACCGCGACCGCCCCGGCGGCTTCCGGCGTCGTGGACCACTCCAGGTCCGAGGTAAGGACAATATTCGTTCGATCCGGCAAAGGACGGAACTTCGCCGGAAAGGACTCCCAGGTGCGCCGTCCCATGATCACCGGATGCCCTGTGGTGACGTTCTTGAAATGTGCCATGTCCTCGGGCACCCGCCAAGGCATGGTGCCCTGATTGCCGATCACGCCGTCAGGAGTTTGCGCCCAGATCATACCTATCTTTGGCACGGCTCCGGAAGAACTCATACCGCGATCGGGGCTTTGATAGTTGGGTGGTGCTGGTAGTTGAGTACCTCAAAGTCTTCGTAGTTGTAGTCGAAGATCGAGTCTGGCTTCCGGGTGATTTTCAGCTGAGGATAGGGGTAGGGCTGCCGACTGAGCTGTTCGGCGACCTGTTCTACGTGATCGTCGTAGATGTGTGTGTCGCCACCGGTCCAGATGAATTCGCCGGGTTCCAGGCCTACCTGCTGTGCCACCATCAAGGTCAGCAGGGCGTAAGAGGCGATATTGAAGGGGACGCCCAGGAACATATCCGCGCTGCGTTGATACAACTGGCAGGAGAGCTTCCCGGGACCGTCTTCGGAGGGCTGCACGTAGAACTGGAAAAAAGCGTGACAAGGAGGAAGCGCCATTTTGGACAGCTCCGAGACGTTCCAGGCGGAGACAATATGTCGGCGCGAATCCGGGTTGGCTTTCAGGTTTTTGATCAGCTCGGCAATCTGGTCGATATGCTCGCCGTCCGGGGTTGGCCAGGAGCGCCACTGAACGCCATAGACCGGGCCTAGCTCGCCGTCGTCGTCCGCCCATTCATTCCAGATCTTCACGCCGTTTTCCTGCAACCACCGCACATTGGAGTCGCCGCGAAGAAACCAGAGCAGTTCCATCGCCACGGATTTGAAGTGCACCCGTTTGGTGGTGATGAGCGGAAAGGATTCGGAGAGGTCAAAGCGGATCTGCCGACCGAAAACGCTGCGGGTTCCGGTGCCGGTACGATCCGATTTGTGAGTCCCGTGTGCCAGAACATCGCGTAACAGGTCTTCGTAGGGCGTCAGGCTCATGCCTTGATCTTATCGCGGCTGCTGCTGACCGGAGGACGACTAAGCCTGGGCGGCAATCGCCTCTTGGCACTCTTCGATTGCCTGCTGAGCGAAGGTGCGCTGTGCCTCGGTCCCGGCTTTCTGCGCCCAGTGGAGCGCCGCTTCGAACTCGGGCAATGCTCGCGCGAGCTCCCCGGCGTCAAAATAGGTCCAGCCCAGGTTGTTGTGCAGGCTCACTGCCCAGCGTTGGGTGCGCGGGTCGTGGCTATTCTCGGCGAGCAGGAGGCCTTGCCTTGCCCAAGATTCAGCGTGTTCGTGATCCACAATGGCCAACATATGCAGGGCATCGATCCGCAGGAATTCCAGATTTTCCTGCTCAGCCAACTCAACCGACTCAGCTAGCTCAGCGGCGGAGGTAAAGTGCGGCGGCGCTTCGGCAGATCGGCCCGAGCTATTGGCTAGGCGACCGCGCTCCAATGCCACCCTGGTGCGGACCACCGGAGCCGCCGTCGAGAGTCCGATACTGGAGAGAATCTCTTCGGCCTTCTCGAACTCACCTTGTAAACCGAGCGCGCGGGCCAGCTGGGTTTTGAACTCATCCTGGTCCGTTTGCTGCGCGACATTCTCAATGGCCTGGCCGAATCGCTCGGCCGAGAGCTCCGGATTATCGAAGTTCCAGAGTTCGTCCAGCACGGTTTGGTTGATCATCGTCCCGGTTCTTTCGTGGTTTGTAGTATCGCTCCAACTTGATCACTCTGTAGTCGCCCTCGCACCAGACCAAGTACATGCTCGGCACTGAGGCCTGCCGCATGACTGCTTGCTATTAGCTGTTCTAATGCCTGTAGGACAGCAAGCTGTTCGATGTTACCGTTCTCCCGTTCGGGCGCAGTCACCGCCACCACGGTGCCAGAGCGTCGACGGCTTTCGATCAGTCCCTGGGCTTCGAGTTCCTTATAAGCTCGTCCAACTGTTCCGATTGCTACACCCAGATCTGAAGCGAGGGAGCGGACGGTAGGTAGTTGGGAGCCGGGTCTCAGTGAGCCGACCGCAATGAGGGAGGCAATCTGGGTTCTAATCTGTTCATAGGGCGGAGTGGGGGAGTTCAGCTCTATTCTCAGCCCGACTGTCATGGTCGGCTCTGAGAGGCAGCGTGATCAAACTGTCCGAAGGGCTCGAGGCCCGGGATTTCTCTGGTGGGGCCGGGGATAACGGCTAGTATTACAGCGCTGACAGCCAAGATCACAGCGCCAACGACAGCAATCTGAGGCTGGTCAGGAGGGCCGGGGTAGGTCAACAACTGCGCCGAGGAGGCGCATAGACCTGCAGCAGCCAATCGGGTCGCTCGGAAGGCGGTTACTTTGCGGAGGGTTCCGTCGATTAGTTCCGAACTGAAAGCAATCTTTGCCCTCACTGCGGCCAGATAGCAATTCGTCACGGTAAGCGCGAGCAGCAGAAATGCGGCAAGGATTGGATGCGCCCAGGTTCCGTCCCCCGGCACGTGTGCAAGGGAGTTGTAGCTGAGGCAGACGACGAACAGGACGGTACACAGGGCCATTGTCGCGATAAGCCATTGCGGCGGAAGTAGGGTTTGTCTACTGGCCTCGCCCACTCCGTACCACCGCCAAAGTAGTACTTCTCCTATCAGTAGGAAGAGCTGGCAAGCCGCACCGATGATGAGCCAGAACGCCGCGGCTACCGTCGTTGACGGGGGTGCTGGACTGGTCAAGAAGATGCCAATAATGAGCAGCAGCAGGATCGGAACGACCAAGCTTAGCCTGACCATATTGCTCCAAGTCAGCGCGACCCGGTCCATGGTGAGTTGCTTCAATTGTGCTGGATCTTCTGTCAGGGTCACCTCAGCTCGCCCATTGCGCTCATCCATGGTCGGGGGACGCCAGAACAGCAGCACGGCGAAGATAAGGAACGAAGAAAGGCCAATGGCGTTGCTGGAAATACCCCAGAGGGTGGGTTCCAGGAGAGGTTGCATGGGCTCGTGGTCGGGGACGATCCGGGTGTACTGAAGCGCCGAGTTCACTAAGCCGCAACTGGCCAAGACCGTGGTTCTTAGTAGCCGGTTCATCGAAATGCTACGCAGGGTTGAGTTGTTAGCTGTACTCAGGCCTTCCAAATTGCGGCGACGCGCGATGCACCAGAGCAATAGTCCTGTGCCAAGGACTAGCAGCGCCAAGCCAGCCCAGAGGACGGTTGCGAAGGCAGTACCGTCCATTCGACCGGGGTAGGAGGTGCTGGATTCGTACACTCCAGCTTGCTGGACACCATTGGGATGCTGGTATGAGTCGAAGCCAGGAAGACCTAGTAAACCACTGATGAGAAAGCCGCTGGTAGCTAGGACGAGAGCGGCAAAGATTGCAAGATTCCGGGGAATAAAATCCGTCACTCGACGTCTACTCAGTTCCGCATTGCGCACCGTTCCACGAGGCTTGGGGAAGGTGAACTGGCTGATCAGGTAGACAGCCATGAAGGCGATTAGTGGCCAAGAGATGGTGACGACTGAATTTAGCCAGATGCTCGTCACCGAGGTTTGGACGCCATCGGGAGCTGTTCGAAGGCCCAGGGGGTATGAGAGCTGACCAGGATTGGACCCTGAGTTGAATCCGCTGGCGAAGAAGGCGATGACACCGGTCCAGAACGCATGCCCCCGAGCCGTGCCGATCCGATCGGAAGGCACAGGCCGCCAGGTGAGATAACGCAGCAGCAGGTAAACGAAAATCGCAGCACCGAGCGTAAAGATCACCGAGCCTATCGGAATCTCGAACATTGGCCCTCCCTCGATAACTTTGTGTCAATCATTTGATACAAAACCGTCAAGGTCAAGGAGTTATCGCGAATTAATCCTCAAATGGTCTAAATCGCTCCACCGAAATCACCCGATCGCCCACCACCTGGCAGACCAGCACTTCGCCGGGGCTCAGATAGGGATCCTGCACTGGAAGCGCCGAGCGCAGCGCAGAGTTCATATGGGCGCCCAATTGCTTGAAAACCGTCGGCAAAACCGGTCGATGAGTGCAAAGCACCACGGCTTTGCGCTTATCGAACAACCCTTCCACCGTGGCTTGAACTTTCCCGGGTTTGCGCCGGTGACTTGCTTCGGTCAACGCTTCGAGCAGCTTGACCTTGGACTTGCTGGCCTTCAAATAGGGGGAGATCGTTGCCACACAACGCAGCCAGGGACTGCTCACCACCCTGTCGGGCTGCCAAGCCATCAGCAGCCGCTTGACCGCGGCGGCTTGCCGTTGCCCGGTGGCGGCCAAAGGACGGTCGCCTTCCGCTCTGGTCCAAGAGGAGCGGGGCTTAGCCTTAGCATGGCGAAGAACCAACAAGGTCCAGCTATCCAGGAGCTTAGCTCGATGAGCATTCTCCAAGGCATCCAAGGGCTCAATGTCGGTGGGATTGCTCAGCAGCTCGCGGGCTCGTTCCACCGTGCACCACAGCACGTCATCGGCTTCCTTGCCATCCGGTTGGGGCTTCTGATCCTCCAACTCGGCAGCCCAGTAGTAGACGCGCTTGAGGCCTGCAGCCACCGGATAGTCGATCGAGGGCAACGGGATGCCCAAGGTGACCTTGACCCCGGCCTCCTCCCAGACCTCGCGGACTGCGGTTTCCGGGATGGTTTCACCCGGATCGTGCTTGCCTTTGGGCCAAGACCAATCGTCGTAACGCGGACGATGAATAAGTAGCACCCACAGCTGCTTTTTCCGGATTCGCCAACATAGCGCCCCGGCGGCGAGCACCGTGGGCAGCTGTCCGCCGACGTCGACAGTGCTGCTCTCGGGGGAGAGAGGAAGATCAGTCATTACCGGTTAGCAGCCGACCGCTGACGGGAACGGCTGGCCAACAGCCAAGACTGAACATCAGACAGCGGACCGCCTTCGGCGTCGATGTGATGACGAGTCCAGATTCCTTCGTTGTTCAGATGCCAGCTAGAGGTTCCGTCATCGGCATAGCGGTCCATCAAAGAGGTCACATAGTTCACGTCTTCCGGATTGGAGAGCTGCACCAGAGCCTCCACCCGACGATCCAGATTACGATGCATCATATCCGCGGAGCCAATGAAGACCACGGGGTCACCGGCATTGGCGAAGCTGAAGACTCGAGAGTGTTCCAGGAAGCGGCCCAGTACCGAGCGCACCGTGATGTTCTCGCTCAGACCGGGCACACCGGGGCGCAGTGAGCAAATGCCTCGGACGATCACCTCGACCTTAACTCCGGCCTGGGAGGCTCGGTAAAGGGAATCGATAATGGCCTCGTCAACGATGGAGTTGACCTTGATCTGCACCTTCGCGGCCAATCCGGCCTTGGCGTTGGAGATTTCGGTCTCGATCCGATCAATCAGCCCGGAACGCACCGAGCGTGGTGCCACCAGAAGCCGCTTGAAGGTCGATTTAGGAGCGTAGCCGGAGAGCTGATTGAACAGCCGGGTGAGGTCCTCACCGACCTTGTTATCCGCGGTGAGTAAGCCCAGGTCCTCGTAATAACGGGCCGTGCGCGGGTGATAGTTACCGGTTCCGATGTGGCAGTAACGGCGCAGGCCGTCCTGCTCTTGGCGGACCACCAAGGAGAGCTTGCAGTGCGTTTTGAGGCCCACAATGCCGTAGACCACGTGCACACCGGCTTGTTCCAGCTTGCGCGCCCAAGAGATATTGGCTTGCTCATCGAAGCGAGCCTTGATCTCCACCAGCGCCAGCACCTGTTTGCCCGCCTCCGCGGCGTCCACCAGGGCATCCACAATCGGCGAATCACCCGAGGTGCGGTACAGCGTTTGCTTGATGGCCTGAACCTTGGGATCGGCGGCAGCCTGCTCTAGGAAAGCCTGAACCGAGGTGGAGAAGGAGTCGTAGGGGTGGTGCAACAAAATGTCCCGACGACGCATCGCGGCGAAGACGTTTGCCGCCTTGGAGGTCTCCGACTCATTCAGATAGCGGGAGGTGTGTGGTACCCGCTTGGGGTAGTGCAGATCCGGCCGATCGATGTTTCCAATCACGCTCAGCCCCCGCAGGTCCAAGGGCGCGGGCACGGCGTAAACCTCGGATTCCTCGATATCCAGCTCGCGTACCAGTAACGCCCGAATATTCGGGTTGATATCGGTGGTTACTTCCAAACGCACGGGCGGGCCGAAGCGCCGACGCAGCAACTCTTTCTCCAGCGCCTGCAGCAGGTTCTCGGCGTCGTCCTCTTCAACTTCGAGATCCTCGTTACGCGTCACCCGGAAGGTGTGATGTTCCAGCACCTCCATCCCCGGGAAAAGCTGATCGAGGTGCTGGGCGATGACGTCCTCCAGCGGGATGAAGCGGGCCACCCGGCCTGGCACGGTACCCGCCCGGGGACCGTCGACGGCGATCATCCGCGGCAGCTGATCCGGCACCTTGACGCGAGCGAACAGTTCTTTATCGCTCACCGGGTTGCGCACCACAACGGCCAGGTTGAGAGATAGTCCGGAAATATAGGGGAAGGGGTGAGCCGGGTCCACCGCTAGCGGGGTCAGGATGGGGAAGACTTTTTCGGAGAACATCTTGCTCAGCTGGGTCTTCGCTGCATCGTCCAACTCATCCCAGCGCACCAGGTGGATGTGCTCATAGGCGAGCGCGGGGCGGAGCTGGTCCGCGAAGGTGTGGGCATGCCGAGCTTGCAGTCGGTGGGCTTCCTCGCTGATCTGCTCAAGTACCTCAAGCGGACTTAGCCCAGCGGGGGAGGGGACAGCAAGTCCGGTGGCGATGCGCCGCTTCAGCCCGGCCACCCGGACCATGAAGAACTCATCCAGGTTGGAGGCAAAGATGGAGAGAAAATTCACTCGCTCCAGTAGATGCAGATCAGGGTCCTCGGCAAGTTCGAGTACTCGAGCGTTAAAGGCGAGCCAGCTCAGCTCGCGGTCTAGGAACCGATCGGCGCTGATTTCGCCATCGGGAATGAGGCTTGGTGCGAACTCCGGAATGTCGATCCGGTCTTGGGTTGCACGGGCAGCGGGTACCTCGGAACTGGCAAAGCGGTCGCCTCGGCTCACCGTGCCCACGGAATCGGCTTGCATCTGAACTGCCTCCTATTTCGCCCGGTATCTAGCCTGGCTCAGTTACTCTGTTCCAAGCCTACAAGCGCCCAGGGCACTATTTCACCGTTTTCCCTGCTCCTTCTGAGCTGAGACGTACATGACATCGGTATCCCAGCGGCTGAAGCCCAGTTTCTGGTAGAGCGCAACGGCAGCGGTGTTATCCGCATCGACGTAAAGCAGGATGGTCTTAAGGCCTTCGCCCCGCAAATAGCTCAGCCCCGCTGAGGTGAGCGCCTTGCCGAGGCCTAGCCCTTGAGCACGAGGACTCACCCCGACCACGTAGACCTCACCCAGAGCTTCTTGTCCCGCTTCTTGTCCGTCATCTCCTCCCGCATCTTGTCCGGCAGCAGGGTGGACTTTGGTCCAATGAAAGCCGAGGATTTCGTCCTGCTGATCCACGGCCAGCAGGAATCCTTCCGGATCGAACCAGTCTTCCGCCTCGCGTGCCTGCAGATCCGCCAGGGTGGTTGAACCCTGCTCGGGGTGGTGTGCGAAGGCCTCGGCGTTGACCGCCAGCCAAGCGCTCTCGTCTTGCCCCGGTACGAAGGAACGCAAGCGCAGACCCTCGGGCAGGAGCGTATTCGCGGGTTCGTCATCTGCTGTCACATTGAGTCGCATCTGCCAGAGTTCACGGTTCGCCAGGAAGCCGTGGTGCTTGGCCAGCTTGGCGGCGGCAGGATGGTCGCCGTGAGACCAAGCCTCTAGTTCGTGGAAGGCCGCGGAACCCAAAGAATGTTCCACCGCCTGGATAAGGGAGCGTGCCCAGCCCCGATGGCGCTGGTCGGGGTCGATGACAAGTTCCAATAACCCGGCTTCTTCTGCTCCGGCCTCTCCCATCCCGGTGACGACGGCGATCCCCGCCAAGCCGCCGACGTCGCCGTCCTCCTCGGGAGCCTCGCGGGCAGTGCAGGCGGTAAAGATCCGAGCCGTCGAAGGATCGGATCGCACCTCGACCCAGCTTTGATCGGAGAACGGTGGGTGCCCATCCGATGCTTCTGCGGAGGCAGCCAATCGCCGCATTGCCGCCAGCAGCTTCGGCTCGATCGGTTCTTCCCTGAAGTACATCGATTCTTCCTTGTCCAGCTCTGGCTCAACCATGTTTTCAGCCTATCTCCACCAGCAATCCATCCCGGCACCCGTTTCCCCTCGAGGCATACGCTTCCGCTCCGGCACCCGTTTCCCCTCGATGCACCCGAAATTAGAGGCGCCTTGAGGGGAAGCGGGTGCCGATTTGGCGATGGAGTTGGTGGGGCGGGGGCTGGTTGAAGCCGGGGCCAGTGCAGCGACAAGATGCGGTGAGAAGACGTAGTGACAAAATGCGATGGGAAGATGCGGTGAGAAGATCGGGTATAGTTATTTCCGGCCCGAGAGGGTTACGAGGGGGATGCGCCAGTGGGGCGCCCGCGATACGTTCGACCCGTATGTCCTCCACTCAGAAATGGCCCGGCTCAAGAGCTGGGCCATTTTTCTTGCCCGAGACAGACGATCGGACCGGAGTAACACCCGCACGGCACTTACCAAACGCCCAAGGCTGAAGCGCTGTCCGCCGAAGAAGATCCCGCCGAAGAAGATGCCGCAGAAGTTGATTCAGAGAGCGTCTCCGGGGTCACAGGCTTTGCCAATCGGTACCGGCACAGTGATCGTCTCTGTGGAGATAGTCACCACTAAGGGAATGCACGCCGGAGCCTTCACCCAGAAGCCACCCGGGAAGACAACCCATTCCGCTCCAGGGGCGCCGGGTTTGCAGCCCGGAAACTTCTCTGTCCTGGTCGGAGTGTTGCCGGAATTGTTCCAGCCGATTCGGGCCCGGTCTTGCCAATCGGCGCGCACGGAGAGCTCAAACGTTAGACCGGTGTGCACCGCCAGGCCGACCTTAGCGAATCGGAAGCCCTGCTCTCCAAAGGCCTCATCGAGAGAGACGATCTGGCCAACCTTAAACCCCAGAGCCACCACACTAAGCGTCTCAGTGCCATCCACAAGATCCACCGAAGAACTGGCATGGCCGATCGGATTACTGCAATCCAGGGTTTGCACCGAGCCCGCGCTCGCGGTGGTGCTAGAAACCGTCCCGGTCGTCGCCGTAGACGAGGAACCAGAAGAAACCGATGGCGCCGTAGCCGTGCAGCCAACCAAACACGTGGCCAGCAACAACACGGCGAAGCCGCTAAACGTCCGAAAGCTCGTCATCCGGCATTCTCAGCAGCGTCAGCCGATAACCCACATTCCGCACCGTGCCGATTAAGTTCTCGTGGTCGGAGCCGAGCTTGGCCCGCAGCCTCCGGACGTGCACATCAACCGTGCGGGTGCCACCGTAGTAGTCGTAGCCCCAGACCTCGTGCAATAACTGAGCCCTGGTGAACACCCGGCCAGGGTGCTGCGCCAAATACTTGAGCAGTTCGAATTCCTTATAAGTCAGATTGAGCGCTGCGCCATTCACCCGCGCGGTATAGGAGGACTCATCAATCACCACGCCCGCGGCGCGGATCTCGGCGCTAACCTCGTCGGGATCCTCCTGAGTCCGAGCCAGCGACAAGCGCAGGCGGGCCTCGACCTCGGCTGGTCCTGCCGTGTTGAGCACAATGTCGTCCGCGGCCCAATTGGCGGAGATGGCTGCCATGCCACCCTCGGTGAGAACCAGAATTAGAGGAGCGCCGGGGCCGGTGGCGCGAAGCAATTGGGTCAAGGACCGGGCGCCAACCAGGTCTTTGCGGGCATCCAGCAGGATTACCTCGGCGGGTGCCGCGTTGACCAGTGCAGAGGGCTCGGCGGGGAGCACATGCACCCGGTGATTGAGCAACTCCAGCGCAGGCAAGATATCCACCGAAGAATCGGTGCTATTGGTCAATATCAAAATATGCGACATGAGTTCCTCCAATGTGCTTAGGCGCGCATCTTCGGGCGTGGCCGGTTGGGCAGGTCCCCGAACTCGGTTGGGTAAGAGTATAGCGGGCAATTTCGACGGCGTTGCCCGCTATCGCTGTGGGTCTCAGCTAGCGGACGGTGCGGGAGCAAGATTAAGGGCAATAAGGCAGAATGAAGTCCATGAAGATCTGGAGTGTGGGCTTGACTGGGCTACTTGGCCTGGCAGCGATTCTGGCCGTCTCCTATGCGGCTTCTGGCCTGGAACTTGCGGTTGCCATCATCCTGGCGGCGCTCTTCGGTTTCGGTTGGCCCCACTATCTGGCTATCCCAGCCCGAAAGACGCTCGGCACCGCGATCTCCCTAGTCGGCGCACTCTCCGCGATCACCGCTCATTTCAACAGTGGTCCTGGTTATCTGCTCTGGGTGGCACCCATTATCGCGGTGGGAGTGGGAGCGGTCTTCATCATTCAGCTCATTCGGGGTACCGGGCAAAGCCACCGGCTCGAATCAATTTTCGGCGGGGTGGTCGGGGTGTTGATTGCCGCCGTGGGTTCGGGCTGGATTGCCGCTCACCGATTCACCGGTGACAGCGCCATGACACTGATCACCGGGGCAAGCGCCGTCGTCGTCCTATTACTAGGCCTGATTCGCTGGCCGGACCGGATCATTGCTCCACTGGGACTGATTTTGGGCACTCTGGCCGGTCCGCTGGTTGGTCTGCTCTTCTCCGATATGCATATTCTGCAGGCTGCCATCATCGGCTTCGTGGTGGCGGCAATTTTGCTGAGCTTTCGCCGGCTGGCCAGCATCGCCCCGGCAGTGCACAGCATCCCGGGCGGGATTGCGCTCGGCCTGGCGCCGATCTTCTCACTCGGCGCAATGGTGTACTTCATCGACAAAATGCTGATCGTCTGAGCAACCGCTGAGCCGCGATAGGATAAAGCCATGTCGACACTCGGTCTGGAAATTTTCTTCATTGTGTTGCTGGTTGTAGCCGGCCTTTCGATGGCTTGGTTCGCCGGTCTGGTGGTCTGGCGGCTGTTCAAAGGCCAGAAGTAAGCCGTGCCCATTGAGATTCCCACCGATCTGACCCCGGAGCTGGTTCCGCTCTCCTGGTTGATCGGTGAATGGGAAGGTCAGGGCAGGCTGGGTACCGGCGAAGCCGACTCAGGCCACTTCTTCCAGCACGTCAGCTTCGGCTCGAATGGCTTGCCGTACCTGCAGTACCTTGCAGAGAGCTGGCTCACCGATGAAGAAGGTCATAAATTACGTCCGCTGAGCATCGAGCTGGGCTTCTGGGCTCTGGATCGCAAACTTGGTGAGTCCGACGGCGGCCCCGGACTAATTCCGGCCGATATTGTCCCAGCCTTACGCGACGCCGACGCAGTAGAAGAGCTACGCAATGACAGCGGCGGCTTCGATATCACCGCGACCATCACCCACCCCGGCGGTATCTCCGAGCTTTACTACGGCACCATCAAGGGTCCGCAGATTCAGCTCTCCACCGACGCCGTGATGCGTGGTGCCGGTTCCAAGGACTACGCCGCAGCCACCAGGATCTTCGGCCTGGTGAACGGAGATTTGTTCTGGCGCTGGGATGTCGCAGCCGAGGGTAATTCGCTCGAAGCCCACGCCTCGGCGATCTTGAAGAAGGTCGCTGCCCCGGAAGCCGCGGAATAGCCTTGCTGCCAGCCCCGTTGGCATCAGTATGACCTATCGAAGCCCCTTATTGTCCCGCCCCGGAGCCGTTGCCGCGGAAGGGCTGGACCAGGGCGTCGCCGCACACTACGGCGATCCGCTCCGTGAGCAGCGCGCGCTCGCCGCGGGCACCGCCGTCGTCGATCATTCCCAGCACGGAGTGGTCACGGTGAGCGGCCCGGACCGGCTGAGCTGGCTCACCACTTTGTCTTCACAGGATGTTTCGCGGCTCGCAGCCGGTGAATCCGCCGAGTTGCTGCTGCTCAGTTTGCAGGGCCGGATCGAGTATGACGCGCATGTTGTGGACGACGGCGAGACGGCCTGGCTGCTGGTCGAGGCCGCCGAAGCTGCTCCGCTGGCCGAATGGCTTGGTTCGATGAAATTCATGTTGCGAGTAGAGATTGCAGATGCCAGTTCCGAATGGGGTGTTCTTGCCGCTACGACTCCGTTGCTTGAAAGCACTCCGTGTTGGCAGGATCCCTGGCCGGGCGTGGTGCCCGGTGGCTTCGCCTATGCGGTTCCCGAATCGCATCCAGGGCAGGATCGGCCCTGGTTTGAATACCTGGTGCGGATAGCCGAATTGGACAGCACAGTTTCGACCTTGCTTGCCGCTGGAATGACGCTGGCCGGAAGCCTGGCGGTCGAGGCGCTCCGGATCGCAGCCTGGCGGCCCCGTTGGGGAGCGGAGACGGACGAGAAGTCGATTCCGCATGAATTGGACCTGCTGCGCACCGCCGTCCACCTCTCTAAGGGCTGCTACAAGGGCCAGGAAACGGTAGCCCGAGTGCACAACCTAGGGCATCCTCCGCGCAGGCTGGTGTTCCTGCAATTGGATGGTTCCCAGCACACCTTGCCCGTTGTGGGTTCGCCCGTGCTGCTGGGCGAGCGCAATGTGGGAACGCTGACCTCGGTGGCGCAACACTACGAGATGGGTCCGATTGGACTGGCGGTGATCAAGCGAAACGTCGACCCCGAAGCCGATCTGACCGTGCTGGACGGTGATGAACCGTATATCGCCGCGCAGGAGATTATTGTGGCCACCGACGCGGGGCAGGTTGTGGGTAGGCAGAGCGGGTTCCTCAAAGCGGTGCGCTAAGCCTGAACCGGTGGGCTACGTCCGATGAGCCGAAATTTAGCTGCTCGAAATTTAGCTAAGTAGCCGAATGGTGGTCTGGGTGCCGATAGGAACAAAACCTAATTTCAAAGCCAGCGCTCGGGAAGGTTCGTTCTCTTTTGACGCCCGCCACTGTGGGATCAGCCCGGCTCCCAGTGCTTCGTGTGCGGCAATGCCAGCAGCGGCCAGACCGTAACCCGCTCGCCGCAATTCTGGTTTTACTAACAGGCCCAGATGGGCGAGCAAGCTCCGCCACTCTTGATATCCGGAGGTGGCGATGGGATCGTCTCCTGACATGATGCTAAACCGATCAGACATCTCCGCCAGTCCGGACTCATTGACATCATCGGGTGGGCAGGCAGCGCAAAGCCGGGAGGCGTCGTCGGGCTCCAGGGAGACCAGAAGTTCCTGATCAGGATCGATCACTTCTAGATCATCGGCCACCAATAACTCGGCGGCACCCAGCCCCTGGGCTCCATGATCCAGACCAAGGGAAAGCAGGGTCGCATGCTGGCTGAGTTCGTCATCGGCCAGGGTCGAAGCTCGCTCCAGGAACCAATCCGGGCCGATCAGGACGCCCAGGCCAAAGATCCGAACGAACATAGCGAGGTCGGTCTTTTCGGTAACTCGTCTCAGCCGCTGTGGCGCGGAAGTGCGGGCGGCCTCGGCAAAGCTGCCATCGGAAAAGCCCAGCAAACGCTCCCAGGCGAGTTGAACTATCGGTGTGGAGCTCTGATCGAAACTCATGCTCAGCCGAACAGAATCGATGCCTCGTCGTAACGGCTCTGTGGCACGGTTTTGAGGTTCCCCAGAGCGGCTTCGAAGGGCACATGGACGATTTCGGTTCCGGAGAGAGCCACCATCGTGCCCCAGTGACCGTCCACCACGGAGTCAATGGCTGCCATCCCTAGCCGAGTTGCCAGCACCCGGTCATAGGCGGTTGGCACACCGCCGCGCTGGATATGGCCCAGAATAGTGGCCCGGGTCTCGATGCCAGTGCGCTCTTCAATTTGAGCGGAGAGCTGATCGCCAATGCCGCCCAGGCGTGGCCGGCCGAAGGTATCCAGACCACGCACGGAATGCGGGGACTCCAAGTGTTCCGGAACAAAGCCCTCCGCAACCACGACAAGGGGTGCGCGGCCGCGTTCGTGAGCGTCGTTGACCCATTCCGCGATCTGTTCCAAGCTGACCTTTTGCTCGGGAATCAGAATGGCATGTGCGCCGGACGCCATTCCGGCGTGCAGGGCGATCCAACCGACGTGCCGGCCCATCACCTCGGCGATCATGCAGCGATGATGGGATTCTCCCGTGGTACGCAGCCGGTCGATGGCTTCGGTGGCAATCTGTACGGCGGTGTCAAAGCCGAAGGTGTAGTCGGTGGCGTCCAAGTCGTTGTCTACGGTTTTGGGTACGCCAACGATTTTGAGTCCGACGTCGGTCAGTCGCTTGGCCGCTGCCAAGGTACCTTCGCCGCCAATGGCGATAATCGCATCGATGCCCAGGCGTTCCATATGGGCCTTGATAATCTCGGGGCCGCCGCCGTCGAAAGGGTTAGTCCGAGAGGTTCCCAGGATGGTGCCACCCTGTTTTGAGATGCCGCGCACGCTCTGTCGGGGTAGATCCATAATGTCGCCTTCGACCACGCCACGCCAGCCATCGCGGAAGCCAACAAACTCCTGACCGTGAATCTTGATGCCCTTCAGCACCGCACCGCGGATTACCGCGTTGAGTCCGGGGCAGTCGCCACCGCTGGTCAGGATTCCGATCTTCATTAAGGCTCAATCCTTGCTTGTGATTTGGATCAGTCAGGGATGAGCACTCCATTGAGCTCTGTCTCGATTCTAAACAATTCTCCGCTAAATTGTGATCTGGGTAACTTCATGACGTGCCTTTATTCTTCTCAACGGGGTTCCGATGGGCTTCGAATCTGCTTCCATCGGGCTTTCTTCCGGATCCCGTTCGCGTCCGTATTGATCCCGTATTACTTCTGTTTCGCATCTGTTTCGCATCCGTCAAAAAAGCATCCGTTTCCCCTCGAGGCACCCGGCGTTCGCGGTGCCTCGAGGGGAAACGGATGCCGAAATCGAGCGGTGACGATCGGACAGCCGTGATCGGGCGGTGACGATCGGACAGCCGCGATCGGGCGGTGACGATCGGACAGTGATTATCGAGCGGTACGGAGGGCTAGCTCCGCCGCATTGACCAGAGTCTTTCCAGCACAATGTTTCCTTGCCGGTCGGGAACGATCAGCCAAGCCGCTAGATAGAAGACGAAAGCGGGGCCGGGCAGCAGACAGAAGATCAGGAAGCCTATTCGCACCCAAGCCACGTCGATCTTCGTGCCTGCCGCTATTCCGCCCAGCACCCCGCCGAGCCAGCGCTGTGGCCCACGCCGCAGGCCGGTTCTACGCATCAGCGAAAAGAATTTGTTCACCCTTTCAGCCTAGCTCCAAGGGCTCGGGATCGGCCTGCTCGGTCTGTCGCGAAGTGCGGGAGCGGCTGATGGCTGAAAGAACACCCCCGAAGACCAGTGCGACGCCGGCCAGCAGCAGAATGCCGATCATGGCAAGGCGCGGGTCGAGGTCGAGAGATGAGTAGCGACCCACCACGATAAGTGCTCCGATAGCGATCAAGAGAACTCCCCAGACTAGTGTGCTGATCCGCACCCCTGCGCGTTCCGGGGCATTCGGGGTTTCCTGATTGCTCATCTACTTCTCCTCGCTGTTGGTCACTACGCTCAAGGTGCCGAGACCGGTGACCTCAAGAATAATCTTGGGTCCTGAAGCGCTCGTATTGAATTGATAGATCCGGTTCGGAGCCGAAGTGGCTGGACCCGGAACTTGGGTGTTATCCGGATTATGTATCCAAGCGCTGACGTTGCCAGCCCATAGCTTGTCCCTGACCTCCACCGGGACATTGTCAGGAATCTGCACCTTGGCTGAAGCTGCGGCGATCAGAATCGGAATCGTGACGGTCTGATTCGGGGACTTGAGCGGCCTGAGATCGAGCGCCCCGCTCGAGGCCATCAGTACGAACCCGTCCTGAGCTTCCTGCTGTTGATCAACGGACCAACTCGTGGTTCGAGCGACGCTCCACTGTGCATTCGATGAAACCTGGGGCAGCAAGGCCAGGGCACCGGCCACGATCAGGGAGGTTACCGCGAAGAACCCCAGACCGCTCCCGGTCCGGCCACGCAGAGCGGCAACCACAATGCCGAGCGCACACACCACACCGGCCGAGGCCCAGGCCAGTACAGCAACCGAGCCGCCGACAAGGCCGAGCAATTCGGCCAGGAAGATGCCGCCGAAAACCAGCGCGGCCAAACCTAGGGTGATGGCCACGGCGGCCGCTCCCGCTCCTTTAGCTCGAGGTTTCTTGGGTTTGGGCTGTGTAGTCGGAGCTAACAGCACGGTGGGCGACGAGGGTGCGGTGGCCGCCGTCGTCGATGTTTGTAGTGAGCCCTGATAGGGCTGTACCGGAACGCTACTCGCGGAGGCGCTGAAGGCCGGATGAGTAGCGCTTACCGGGCTCTCCGGGCGATAGGGACTCGGCCCCTGAGGCTGTGACTGAGCCGCCGGAGTAGCCTTACGGCCACGGCTCACCGCCAAAATCATCGGCGTCACAATCGCGGCAATTACCAGCAACGGCCAGGGAAACCACCATCCGGAGTCGAAGAACAGCAGCCCTCGCCAGAACGGCAGGATAGCGAGCAGAACAAAGATCGAGGCCCCCGTCATGCCGCTGCTCCAGGTACCCTTGGCGACTTCCTGGACGTGGATTCGACCATCCGGCTCGGGCAGCAGTGCCCAGGCCACACCATAGGCGAGCAGGCCGATGCCGAAAAAGATTGAGGCAACCACGATGACGCCTCGGACGATGATCGGATCGATGCCCAGGCGTGCCGCGACTCCGCTGGCAACGCCCCCGATCCAGCGATCATTGCCGCGGACAATTCCTAGGCCCCGCAACCAATCGAAGAAGTTCTTAGCCGCCGGCTGACCGCCCTGTTGCGCGCTTTGGGGGCCACTTTGCGAGCTTCCCTGCCAGCCGCTGCGGGCACTGTGCGGGCTTCCGTAGGTGCCACTTTCGTAGGGGCCGCTTTCGTGGGGTCCGCTTCCGTAGGGGTCACTTGAAGCCCCGGCCGATGCCGGATTCATCGCTGCGGGGGTAGCCTCAGTCGTTTCATCATGTGCCTCCGGTTGCCCCTCCGGGGTGCTATTCGTTTCGCTCATATTTCCATCTTGGCGGCTTGACTAGCTTGCCGGCTATCGGGTGTTCCCCTGATTCAACCCTGAACCTACCCTTGGTTCGTGCCTTCGGTGGCCCTGAACGTGCTTGAATCGAAGCATGGTAGCCAGACCCGCATTGACCCGCAGCACCGACCGGAAGGTCGCCGGTGTGTGTGCTGGTCTTGCCGAGCACCTAGGCTGGCGGGTTTCCACCGTCCGGCTCGGCATGGTCCTATCGTCTCTTTTCTTCGGCGCAGGGATTCTTTTCTACCTCTGGCTCTGGGCGCTGGTGCCGGAACCTGGAGCCCCGGGCGGAGCCGAGGCGCGACCCCGCCAGCTACTGGAGGACGCCAATAGAATCTGGCAGCGCAGAGGCACCAAAGAAGTGGTGATTGGTGCCGTGTTGCTGATTGCCGCCCTGCTCTTTCTGGTCCAATTGCTCGGGGTGAATCTGCAACTCGGGGTGGTACTGCCCATTGCGGTGATCGCGGTAGGCGCGGTCTTGGTTTGGCTGCAATTAGATGCCACTCGTCGAGCCACCCTGCTCAACTCGGTTCTGCCCGAAGGCAGCAAACGGAGTAGCCCCTTCGGTCTGCTTCGCCTGCTGGCTGGGCTGGTCCTCGTGGCTCTCGGTGTCATCGTTTTAGTTACTGGCGGTGGTGGTTGGGATCGGGTGCTGCCCGCATTGGTCGCAGCCTTCGCCGTGCTGGCCGGGGTCGGGATGGTCTTGACTCCCTGGGCGCTGCGGCTTTGGCGAGACCTGCAAGAGGAACGTGCCGCCAGGGTACGGGAGACCGAACGAGCGGAGATCGCAGCGCACCTGCATGACTCGGTGCTGCAAACCCTGGCTTTGATCCAGCGCAAGGCGGGTTCCGAACAGGATGTTCTCACCCTAGCGCGAGCCCAGGAGCGAGAGCTACGGGACTGGATTTACCAAGACGCCAGCCGGAACCCGACCAACTTGGTGGCCCGCTTGAAAGCGATCACGGCCGAGCTGGAAGACACCCACGGTGTGCCGGTGGAACTGATCGCGGTGGGAGACGCTGTAATGGACGACGGCGTGGAGGCACTTGCGCAGGCCAGTCGAGAGGCGATTTTGAATGCGGTGCGCCATGCCGGAACGAGTGTTTCGGTGTACCTGGAAGCCACGGCGGACGTTGCCGAGGTGTTCATTAGGGATCGGGGCCCCGGCTTTGAGATTTCGAAGGTGCCGGCCGACCGGCTGGGAGTTCGGGAGTCGGTGATCGGACGGATGCAGCGACATGGTGGGACGGCGGTTATTAACTCTTCGGAAGACGGTACCGAGGTGCAGCTGAAGTTGCCGCTGCGTGCGGCTGAGCAGGAGGAAAAATCAGCATGACAAAGGTTGTAGTGGTCGATGACCACGCCATCTTCCGGTCCGGCCTGAAGGCCGATCTGGAACCAGACCTGCTGGTGCTGGCCGAGGCGGCTACCGTCGAGGAGGCGGTTGCCGCGATCGCCGAGCATCGCCCGGAGGTGGTGTTGCTCGATGTGCATCTGCCCGGCGGCAGGGGCGGCGGCGGGCGCGAGGTGATTGAAGGCTCCCTGGCGCTGCTCGGCGAAGTAAAGTTCCTGGCCCTGAGTGTCTCCGACGCGGCAGAGGATGTGGTCTCGGTAATTAGGGCCGGAGCTCGCGGCTACGTGACCAAGGCTAGCTCCGGGGCGGAGATTTCCGCGGCGGTGCGGACCGTGGCCGGTGGGGACGCGGTCTTCTCGCCCCGACTGGCGGGTTTCGTCCTGGATGCCTTCGGCAGTACCGGCATTGCAGTGGATGACGAGTTGGACCGGCTGTCCGCAAGGGAGGGCGAGGTAATGCGGCTGATCGCTCGCGGCTACAGCTATAAAGAAACCGCGAAGCAACTGTTCATTTCGGTCAAGACGGTGGAGACCCATGTGTCCGCCGTGCTGCGCAAACTCCAGCTTTCCTCTCGGCACGAACTGACCCGCTGGGCCGCGAACCGGAAGTTACTCTGATCCGGCCCAGCAGGCTGGGTGAACTTAAGTTGGGCGAACTCAGACTTAGCGAACTCAGGCCAAGAACTCCTGAAGCCGTCGCACCCCTTCGGCCAGATCGTCGTCGCCCAGGGCATAAGACAGTCGCAGGTAGCCGCTCGGCCCGAAAGCCTCGCCTGGCACCACTGCCACCTCTACCTCGTCCAGAATGAGCGAAGCCAGGGCAGCGGAACTGTCCAACTGCTTCCGTTGCAGAAGCTCGGTGACGTCGGCGTAAGCATAGAAAGCACCGTGCGGGGTGGGGCAGTCCACGCCCGCGATCTGGTTCAGCCCGGCCACTATGGTCTTTCGGCGCCGGTCAAAGGCCAGCCCCATTTCGTGCACGGCGTCCAGCGAACCGGAGACCGCAGCCAGCGCGGCCCGCTGCGAAACATTGGAAACATTGGAAGTGGCATGCGATTGCAGGTTGGTCGCGGCCTTCACCACGTCCTTCGGCCCAATCATCCAGCCCACCCGCCAACCGGTCATGGCATAGGTCTTTGCCACCCCATTCACCAGAACCACTCGGTCGGCCAATTCGGGAGCCGCGGCCGCAATGGAAGTGAAGGGCACGCCGTCGTAGGTCAGATGCTGATAGATCTCATCACTGACCACCCACAGCCCCTTTGAGGCTGCCCACTGGCCGATCTGTCGAGTTTGCTCGGCCGAGTACACCGCTCCGGTCGGGTTGGAGGGCGAGACGAACAGGAGCACCTTGGTGCGGGGGGTCAGCGCCGCCTCCAACTGCTCAAGAGTTACCAAATAGCCTTGATCGGCTCCCGCAAAGACCTCGACAGGCACCCCACCGGCCAGCCGGATGGCCTCCGGGTAGGTGGTCCAGAACGGGCTTGGCACTAGCACCTCGTCGCCCGGGTCAAGCAGCGTAGCGAAGGCCTGGTAAACCGCCTGCTTGCCGCCATTGGTGACCAAAACCTGAGAGGCATCGATGCTGTAAGCGCTGTCCCGCAGGGTCTGCACCGCAATGGCTTCGCGCAGCTCGGGCAGCCCACCAGCGGGGGAGTATCGGTGGTTCTTCGGATCCCTTGCCGCCGCAATGGCCGCCTCAACGATGTAGTCCGGGGTGGGGAAATCGGGTTCGCCCGCGCCGAAGCTGATCACCGGACGGCCCGCAGCTTTGAGGGCTTTGGCCTTGGCATCGACGGCTAAGGTTGCGGATTCCGCGATCGATCCGATGCGTTGCGAGATGCGGCTGGAGGTCATGTTTGTTCCTTCGCGGTGGTTCGGGTGAGGAGCCTTGCTTACCTTCACTCTAGGCGTTTGGAAGGTCGAGTTCGACGTTGTCGGTTAGATTGCGTAGACTTGGTTCCCGGTGTTGAAATCACCATGATGGTTCGCGCCTTCATGGTCCCCGCAAATGTGGGGATGAAGTCAACATCCCAACCTAGGGTAGTGGCGCAATTGGTAGCGCAGCGGTCTCCAAAACCGCAGGTTGCAGGTTCGAGTCCTGTCTGCCCTGCGCACGATCCACACCGTAACTCGACGAGTAAGGCAGGACAGTTGACCGATACAGCTGCCAGCAGCTCCCCGGATCGTCCCGCCAAAAAAACTGGCAAGGACGCCTCGGGCAGCAAAGCTAAAGGGGCCCGACCGGGCTTCTTCGGACGCATTGCGCTCTTCGTTCGTCAGATCATCGGCGAACTCCGCAAGGTGGTCACGCCCACTCGCAAGGAACTTGTCAACTACACCGTGGTGGTCTTGGTCTTCGTGATCATCATGATTGGCATCACGGTTGCTCTCGATACGGTGTTCGGCCTAGGGGTCGGATGGTTGTTCGGTGGCAGTGGGTCGGTCGAGAAGTAAAGAGCGCCCGACGGCGACGCCCGGCTGGCTGCGCTGGCTTGGGTTAATGAACTACGAAAGCAGGAAGCAACGTGTCTGAGCAGGAGCTCGAGATTACCGAAGAGACACTCTCCGAGACCGACGAAGCGAGTGTGCAGGAGAGCGAGGCGGCTGAGCCTGACGCTGCCTCAGTCGAGGACGCAGAGCAGGCCGAGCAGAGCGATGAGTCGGCCGAAGAGGGCGATGAGTCGGCCGAAGAGGGCGATGAGTCGGCTGAGCAGAGCGAACAGGCCGAAGAAGCCGCTCCGGCTGTGGACCCTGCTGAAGAGTTCAAGTCGAAACTGCGCCGCCAAGAGGGTGACTGGTACGTCATTCACTCCTACGCCGGCTACGAAAACCGGGTCAAGGCGAATCTGGAAACCCGTATCCAGTCGCTCAACATGGAAGAGCACATCTTCGAGATCCAGGTCCCGATGGAAGAAGTCGTCGAGATTAAGAACGCTCAGCGCAAGGTGGTCAATCGGGTTCGTATCCCTGGTTACGTTTTGGTGCGGATGGATCTGACCGACGCTTCCTGGGGCGTTGTCCGCCATACCCCTGGTGTTACCGGATTTGTGGGCAATGCGCACAACCCTGTTCCGTTGCGGCTGGATGAAGTGTTCTCTATGCTGGCACCGGTCTTCGAAGAAGAGCAGGCGGAAGGTTCCGCGAAGGGCTCGGCCACCAAGGCTGCTCAGGCGCCGATCGCGGTGGACTTCGAAATCGGCGAGTCCGTCATCGTCAAGGAAGGTCCGTTCGAGACCCTTCCGGCCACGATTTCCGAGATCAAGCCGGAGTCTCAGACCCTGGTTGTTCTGGTGTCCCTGTTCGAGCGAGAGACCCCGGTTACCCTTTCGTTCAGCCAAGTCACCAAGATCTAGTAGACTTAGTAGGTTCCAAAAGACTTAGTTGTCTCTTGTCATGCTTTAGACGAGGGGCGACCTAATCGGCCGTCTTGCCATGACGACCGAACGGAATGACCCTCAGGTGCGCTCCTGCAGCTGAGGACAGCAATTGAGAGAAGGACCTGAAGTGGCTCCCAAAAAGAAAGTCACCGGCCTCATCAAGTTGCAGATCCAGGCAGGCGCCGCTAACCCGGCCCCGCCGATCGGTCCCGCACTTGGTCAGCACGGTGTTAACATCATGGAATTCTGCAAGGCGTACAACGCCGCGACGGAATCACAGCGTGGAAACGTCATCCCGGTGGAAATCACGGTTTATGAAGACCGTTCATTCACCTTCATCACCAAGACCCCTCCGGCAGCTGAGCTGATTAAGAAGGCCGCTGGCGTTGCTAAGGGTTCTGCGACTCCGCACACCGTAAAGGTCGCAAAGCTGACCAAGGCTCAGGTGAACGAGATCGCCACCCAGAAACTGGTTGATTTGAATGCCAACGACGTCGAGGCTGCGGCCAAGATCATCGCCGGCACCGCCCGCTCGATGGGCATCACGGTCGAAGGTTAATTCCTTCGGCTAACACAATCTAATGAAGCCTTCCTTTCGGGAGGGCACGTGGCAGGGCCCAGCGCGGTCCGACAGACCACAACTGCACAAGGAGAAATAGCAGCATGGCAAAGCGCAGCAAAGCATATGAGGCAGCAGTAGCCAAGATCGACGAGGGCAAGCAGTACGCCCCCGCTGAGGCCGTTAAGCTGGCCAAGGACACCAACCCTTCGAAGTTCGATGCCACCGTGGAGGTCGCCTTCCGTTTGGGCGTTGACCCCCGTAAAGCGGACCAGATGGTCCGTGGCACCGTGAACCTACCGCACGGCACCGGCAAGACCGCTCGCGTGCTGGTTTTCGCAACCGGTGACCGGGCCGAGGCCGCCATCGCGGCCGGTGCCGACTTCGTCGGTTCCGACGACCTGATCGAAAAGATCTCCGGTGGCTGGACCGACTTCGACGCCGCCGTGGCAACCCCGGACCTGATGGGTAAGGTTGGCCGCTTGGGTAAGGTCCTGGGCCCGCGTAACCTAATGCCGAACCCGAAGACCGGTACCGTTACCGTTGACGTGGCCAAGGCTGTCGAGGAGATCAAGGGCGGCAAGATCGATTTCCGCGTTGATAAGCACTCGAACCTGCACTTCATCATCGGCAAGGTGTCCTTTGACGACCAGCAGCTCGCCGAGAACTACGCGGCAGCACTCGAAGAGGTGCTTCGCTTGAAGCCGTCCACCTCTAAGGGTCGCTACCTGCAGAAGGCTACCGTGAGCACCACCTTCGGCCCCGGCATCACCGTGGACCCGAACGTGACCAAGGTACTGACCGAGGCCTAAATCCTCTGTACTGAATCCTTAAACCACTGAGGGCCGGGAGCATCTGCTCCCGGCCCTCAGTGGTTTAAGCCTCGGCCCCGCGCTTCTCTTCTTCCTTCGCCTCCTCGCCGCTTCGCCGCCCGCCGTCGAGTGTGGAGATCTGCATCTTTTGGGAGCCGTTTAGCGTGCAGATCTCCACACTCGATACGGGGTCGGACGAGTGCGCAATGGTTTAATCGGCACTATGACCTTGCTGATCCGCCCAGCCGCCCCAGCCGACCTAGCAGCCTTGGTGGAACTCGCCGCGGTGACCTTCCCACATTCCGCCCCAGCGGGTTCGGATCCGGCAAACATCGAGCATCATATTGCCAGCAATCTTGGGCCAGATAACTTCCGGCGATACCTCACCGACACTTCCTGCATTCTCCTTCTTGCGGACGACGGCGGCAGGGCAGTCGGTTATAGCCTCACCGTGCTGGGACCAGCCGAAGACCCGGAAGTGCAGGCAGCCCTCAGCCTTCAACCCACGGCGGAGCTGAGCAAGTGCTACGTGCATCCGGAGCGATTCGGCGGCGGCTTGGCTTCAGAGCTCATGACGGCAACTCTTGAAGCCGCAGCCCGGTCCGGTGCGTGCGGAATTTGGCTTGGGGTGAGTAGCGTCAACGACCGAGCCATCCGGTTCTATCAGAAGCACGACTTCCGCACAGTGGGGAAGAAATCCTTTATGTTTGGCACCGTCGAGGAACGTGACTTCGTGATGGAAAGGGCGCTACCGGCACTAGATGTCATAAGCTGAAGAGACCGGTGGCACACCGGACCAGCAGATGAAGGAGAGAGCCATGGAACAGTTGTACTCGGCCAGCCGGAAACTCTGGTGGCTGGTCCTGCTTCGGGGCGTGGTCGCCGTCCTACTTGGCCTTTTCGCGCTTTTCTCTCCCTCCACCACGCTTGCTATTTTTGTTACCTTCTTCGGGATCTACGCCATCATCGACGGCCTTTCTGCGGTGGGGATGGCGATCGCCTCCCGGAAGGAACAGAGTTTATGGGGCTGGCTGATCGTGGAGGGCGTGGTCTCCGTACTCGCTGGACTGTTCGCCGTCAGCTGGCCGGGAAAGACCGCACTGATTGTGGGCTTTCTGATTGGGTTCTGGGCGGTTCTGCTCGGCGCAGCTCAGCTGGTCCAAGCATTTGCCCTGCGACGTGAGTTGAGCGGGGTCTGGGGCTGGGTGCTAGCGTCCGGCATCATCGGGGTGCTGTGGGGGATTTTTGTGCTGGCGGTGCCGAGCATTGGGATTCTCACCGTGCTGTGGGTGTTCGGTATCTTCGCCCTGGCGTTCGGCATCTGGACGGTTGGCCTCTCCTGGCGGATTCGCTCTGCTGCTCGGCAACTGCTTTCCGACTGAGCCAGCGGTATTTGTCGGTCTTGCTCGATAGGCTGGAGCCATGGCTGAGATCATTGTTCGGGAACGACAAGCTGCTGACCGCGAAGGACTGTTGACCGCGCTTACCGCTTGCGCGAGGGCCACGGGCTACTTCGCAGATCCAGAAGGTGAATTGGTGGCTCATGCCGAAGAATCAGTCTTCGACGAACGCTTCGACGCCGCCTGGGTGGCCGAATTGGAAGGTCGAATAGTGGGGCATGTGGCACTTATGCCATTGACGCTCAGCGAGGACATCGACTGCATTCCGATCTGGGCGGAGGCTACTGGCTATCCGGCCGAAAAACACACCCTGGTCAAACGGCTCTTTGTCGATCCTGGGGCACAGCGCGGCGGGATAGCCAAGGCGCTGATGGCGGTAGCGATGGAGCGGATTGAACAGCGAGATCAACTCGGGGTGCTAGACACAGCTTCCATCGCCGAGCCCGCGATGACGCTTTACCACCGGCTTGGTTGGCGGGAGATCGCCCGGACAAAACCTCATTGGACAGATGACCCTTTCGATATGGTCCTCTTCGTGGGTCCGGGGCTCTAGCCGCGAGCTATTGAACTTCAAGAGATAGGTTTTCCATGACAAGCGAACTTAACCCTGACCCCTTCCAAGCCGATCCGTTCCGGGTGGTGCCGCTCCAGTTACCCGACAGCCTGGAAGCACCGGAAGCCGCAGATTTCCTGGCCGCAAACCAGGTGCTCGACGCGATCCGGCTGGCGATTTGGCACAATCGCGACCGGATCTCGGACCTGCAGACCCGGCTGGTGTCCTGGCGGCCAAACGAATATCGCCGCTTGGAGGTGTTCCTGGGGAAACTCGATGGCCAGGTGATCGGACTGTCCTGGGTCAACCTCACTCTGCAGGACAATTTACGCACCGCCTACGTCAATGCTTCGGTGCTTCCCGAGTTGCGAGGCCGTGGCTATGCGCAAGAGCTGCTCGCGGTGGCCGAGCAGTACGCCTCCGATCAGGGAAGGAAAACGTTACTGGCTAGCACCGAGCATCGGGCGGATTTCGATCCGCTAGGTCCCGGAGTGCTGAGCCCCGTCTCGGGCACCGGAACAATTCCCGAAAATGACCCCTTCGTTCGCTTCGCTCTCAAAAGTGGCTACCAGCTCGAACAAGTCGAGCGCTTCAGCGCTTTGCAGCTACCGGTTCCCGCAGAAAAACTGGAGGCATTGATTGCTTCCTCCGGTGCCAAAGCGGGGGAGGACTATCGCCTTGAGCTTTGGCAGGACCGCTGCCCGGATGAGCTGGTGGCGAGCTTTGCCGTCGCCAATAGCCGGATGAGCACCGATGTGCCCAGCGCCGGATTGGATATTGAAGCAGAAGTTTGGGACGCGCAGCGAGTACGAGAAATGGAAAATCGCTACCTTGAAGCCAGGCATCGGATAGCTGTTTGTGCCGTCGTGCACGTCCCGAGCGGCGAGATTGCCGCCTATACCTACTTCGATTTCAATCCGGAGAAACCGGAGCTGGTCACTCAGGAGGACACCTTGGTGGTCGGCAACCATCGAGGGAAACGCCTGGGAATGCTTGTCAAGGCCGCCAATATCCAAAGTATCCAGAAAGAATTACCCCAGCTGCAACGCGCCATCACTTGGAATGCGGCGGAAAACGATCACATGCTGAGCATCAATATTGAGCTGGGATTCGTGCCCGCAGGGTACGACGGCGAATGGCAGAAGAGGTTGGCTCCATGACCGGAAAGATCACCGTCGAAGAACTGTCGCTGCCCGAGGAGCTGAGCGGTGACGGGGCCGCAGACTTCCTGGCCGCCGTCGAACTCATCAGGCAAGAACATCTGCGGCTCTGGGGCAATGACCATCTCGCCTACACCCCAGAGGAGATGTTGAACTATGCCCAGGATCCTTATGAGCGGCATCTGCACCTGGTCGCTCGGCGGGACGGCGCGCTGCTGGGGCACTGTGAAATCATCATTCCGGTGGAAGACAACCAGCACCTGGTCTGGGTGGCGCTGACCGTGCATCCCGACGCTCAGGGCACCGGAATCGGCCGCGCACTCGCCACGGCTACCGAGGATTTTGCCCGGGCGCAGGGCAGGCTCACGGTGACTTTCGAAACCTCACATCCGGCGGATAGTCTGGCGGGCGAGCTACTGGAACCCAAATCTGGCATCGGCCAGCTTCCGCTCGTCAGCCGTCCGGTTCGGTTTGCTCGCGCCGCAGGCTACGAACTGGAACAAGTGGAGCGGTTCAGTAGCTGCCAGCTTCCGGTGGATCCAGCCTTGCTCGCCGAACAGGGCAGGCTTGCCCAGGCAGCTGCCGGTGCCGAGTACCGGCTGGTTTCCTGGACCAGTCCCTGCCCGGAGGAATGGCTGGACGATCTGGCTTGGCTGCAATCTAGGATGAGTACCGACGCGCCGATGGCCGGTCTTGATTTTGAAGAAGAGCCCTGGGATGCGGCCAGGGTGCGAAAGGGCGAGGCGCTCGCTCAACAAATGGGTCGCACCATCCTGACTACCGCCGTCGAACATATTCCCAGCGGAAAACTGGCTGGGTTCACCGAACTCATCTTGCTGGGTCATCGTTCCGATGTGATCCTCCAAGGCAATACCCTGGTGCTCCACGAACACCGGGGGCACCGACTGGGCATGCTGATCAAGGTGGCGAATCTGGAAAGGCTAGCGGAGCAGCGTCCGGATGCCCGCTGCATTTATACCTGGAATGCCGCCGAGAACGACTACATGCTGGCGGTCAATATTGCCCTGGGATTCACCCCAGCCGGGTTTACCGGTGAATGGCAGAAAGTGCTGAAATGAGCTTTTTTGAGCTGGGCGAAGCCTCCCGGCAGGAGGAATACGACGGCTGGCTTAGGCTGATCAATCTGCTGGGGTTCCTTTTGGATGGGAATCACGATGAGGATCGGGTGGTGCAGGAGCCCGCAGCCCTCTTCCAGCCCAATGAATTTCGTGAATATCAGGTCTTTGGACTCGGTCCATCTACTCACCCCGAGGGGCTGGTGGAGCTGAGTCTGCCGCTCAAAGAGAATCGATCTTTGGCTTTTCTTCAAATCGTGCTCCGACCCGGTAGCGAGGCCGGTCCCCGCTTGATGGCGGAGGCGATTTCTCGCGCCAGACTGGCTGGCCGAAAGACGCTTCAGACCTTCTCTAATCATCGGGACGAGGCTTTGTTAAGCCTGATCCGGCGCGCGGATTTTGAGGAAGTTCAAAGAGCCACCATCAGCGTATTGCCGGTGGAGCGGGTGCCGGAGGGATTGTGGCAAGAGGCTGAATCGGCCAGCCAGGAATACGAGTTATTGCAATGGGCGAATCGCTGTCCCGAAGAGTTGTTGGAGCCTTTCGCGGCACTGTGCGGATTGATGAGTACCGATGCACCACAAGGACGCGCGACGGCGGAGCCCCAGTTATGGGACGGCGCTCGGGTGCGGCGAGGGGAGAGCGCCAAGGCAGAACAGGGCAGCAATATTCAGCTCAGCGTGATGCGGCATCGGGACTCTGCAGAGTTGGCGGGGTACACAATGCTCGAATGGAATCCGAAGCGAGCGGCCGTTGGAATGCAGGGGGATACCTTGGTGGCAACTTCCCATCGTGGGCATCGGCTTGGGCTACGGCTGAAACTCGAAAATCTCAGGATTGCTCGTCAATCCTGGCCCGAAATCGAGCGGATCTATACCGGCAACGCGGAGGAGAACGAGGCGATGCTTCGGATTAATCGAGCCATGGGTTATCTGCCGGATAAGACCTTCGTGACCTTTCGCAGAGAACTCTGAGCGCCTCTTTGCGTTGTGGTTAGCGACTCAGCCTTCCTTTTCGCTCAGTAGCGCGGAGGAGGAAGGCTGGGTCTGGGCCTGGTCGATTTCGAAGGTTCGAAATTCGGTGGGTAACTCCAGCCGAAAGGCCCGGGTGCCCAGCCCGGCGGCGAGGATGACCACCTGCTGGACGCCGCCGTCGACCGCTGCCTCTCCTGCGGAGAGTGCGACTCCCGGACGTTGCAGCGTGATTCTTCATCTCTGCACTATGGGTTGACCGGCTCGCCTTCTTGAAGGCGTTTTGCTGTCAGCGTGACGATAGCGTAGCCTTAAGGGACCAAAGACCGCCGGTTGGTTCTGTTTGCCGTGAGTTTCTCAAGGCTAGCGGACCCGAAAGTTTCTTTTCGAAGAACGGCCTGCGCAGGTGAACGAAGCAATGCTCTTCGTCGGGTTCTGACCTGATGGATCGAGCGAAGCCCCGTGCATCTGCGCGGGGCATTTTTTATGAAGGAGCCCGAGCCACCGGCATTGAATTCCCGGAAGGAGGGTTATGGCAACGCCGAACAAGGTGGCCGCAGTTGATGAGATCACCACTGATTTCAAAGAATCCACTGCTGCAGTCCTAACCGAATACCGTGGGCTCACCGTTGCGAAGCTCAAGGAGCTGCGTGTTTCTCTTGGCCTCGAGACCAAGTTCTCGGTCGTCAAGAATACGCTGACCGCTATTGCTGCGAAGGAAGCTGGTGTTGACGCTTTCGAAGGTCAGCTCGCCGGCCCTACCGCAATCGCGTTCATCAAGGGCGACGCCGTCGCCGCTGCGAAGAGCCTGACGGATTTTGCCAAGGCCAACAAGGAACTGGTCATCAAGACCGGTATCTTCGAGGGCAAGGCATTGAATGCCGCCGAGGTTGCCGCACTGGCAGCTCTCGAGTCCCGTGAACTGCAGCTGACCAAGGTTGCCAGCATCCTCAAGGCTCCGATCGCCGCCGCTGCTCGCAGCATCGATGCGCTGCGTTTGAAGTTGGAAGAGGAACAGGGCGCTCCGGCTGCCCCTGCCGCTGAGGAAGCAGCTCCCGCTGAAGAGGCTCCGGCCACTGAAGCTGCTGCCGAGGAAGCCGTAGAAGCGCCTGTCGCTGAAGCTGCTGCCGAGACCGAAGAAGCTTAGTCCACAGCAATGCCCCGGGCGCTGGTTACACCAGGCCGCTCGGACCCACCTAGACCCGGCCAACTGGCCACAGAGAAAGAAGGAGCGCCACTCATGGCTAAGCTCACCAACGACGAGCTCATTGAAGCTTTCAAGGAATTGACCATCATCGAACTCTCCGAGTTCGTCAAGCAGTTCGAGGAGACCTTCGAGGTCACCGCTGCTGCTGTTGCGGTTGCCGGCCCGGCTGGCGGTAGCGGCGACGCTGCTGCTGAGGAAGAGAAGGATTCCTTCGACGTTATCCTCGAATCCGCTGGCGAGAAGAAGATTGCCGTTATCAAGGAGGTGCGCGCGCTGACCTCCTTGGGCCTCAAGGAAGCCAAGGACCTGGTTGACGCCGCCCCGAAGGCTGTCCTCGAAGGTGCCGCTAAGGATGCTGCCGAGAAGGCTAAGGCTCAGCTTGAAGAAGCTGGCGCTACCGTTACCCTCAAGTAACTTAGGCGCCACTTCACGAAGGGCCCGATTCGCATCTGCGAGTCGGGCCCTTCGCGTTTCTCTGATGTTTCTTCGGTGCCGACGGCTTCGTTCGTGTTGCTGGGGTGGCGGGGCGCTGGCGGCGGGCGGCGGGTGGCGGGTGGCGGGTGGCGGGGGCAGGGTCGGGGGCCGGGGGCGGTGGTTTTGACGGGTGGCCGTGGCTTCGTTGCTTGGTTCTCCGTCGCTCCGCTTGTCCGCCCGTCGAGTGTGGAGATCTGCACGTTAAGAAGGCATCATAAGGTGCAGATCTCCACACTCGGTAGCAGCCAACTGCGGGAAGCGGGCGCCCTGAAGGGAAACAACCGCTGCGGAGGGAAGCCTGTACCCGCCTCATGCCCGACGGCTCCGGCACTCGGTTTCGGCGTTGATAGACCGGCATCGTGATCGCACATCAATCACGAGGTCAGGTGAGCCGTCAAAGCCGAGTCCCATCTCCAACCCAGTGCTTAACCCAGTTGTCCCACTCGGTGTTGCCAGTGGTGCAGCTGTGGCCAAAATCCTTGTACTCCTGCCACATCAGTAACACTCGCTGGGACAACTGGGTAGAGCGGTGAGGGCTTGAGGGGCGGGGATTGTTAGGGTGAGGACAGAGGTGAAATATGCAGAGAAAACTGCGCCCCACAATTGGGGATATCGCGGCTAAGGCGGGCGTCTCGAAGGGGGCTGTCTCCTTCGCGCTCAACAATCGGCCCGGCGTGAGTGATCAAACTCGAGCCAGGATCAGGCAGGTGGCGGCAGATCTCAGTTGGCGTCCGCATAGTGCGGCCCGGGCGCTGAGTGGTTCCAAGACCGACGTCGTTGGCTTGGTGCTGGCTCGACCGGCCAGGACCCTGGGGGTTGAGCCCTTTTTCTCCCGACTTATCTCTGGCTTACAGGCGGGGCTTTCCGCCCACGGTATGGCTCTTCAGATGCGCATTGTCGAGGACACTGCCGCCGAGATCGAGGTGTACCGGCAATGGTGGAACGAAAACCGAGTTGATGCGGTGATTCTGGTGGATCTGCAGGAAGATGACCAGCGGATCGCCGAATTGGATGAGCTCGGTTTACCCGCCGTGGTGATTGGTGGTCCGGCTCGGCATGGTGGCGTGTCGAGTGTCTGGGCGGACGACGCCGAGGCCATGCTGAGCGTCGTCGACTATCTGGCCGCTTTGGGTCACCGACGAATCGGACACATCAGTGGAATGCCGAACTTCGTACATACTCGCAGACGGGTCGAGGCACTCGCAGCTTCTGCCGAACGCCTGGGCCTGGAGTCGATTGAATCGTTGTTTACCGATTTCAGCGATAGTCAGGGTGCTGCTATCACTCGGCGCTTGCTGGCCAGGAAGCAGCGCCCGACCGCGCTGATCTACGACTCGGATGTGATGGCTCTGGCTGGACTCGGGGTGGCGATGGAGATGAACGTCGAAGTGCCTGGGCAGCTTTCCATCGTAGCCTTCGATGATTCGCCACTGACGCAGCTCACGCATCCGGCCATGACTGCGCTGAGTCGGGATACCTTCCTCTATGGAGAGCAGGCTGCTTCGGTCTTGATTCGACTACTTGCTGATCCTGAAACCCAGATCGATGAGCAGAGCCAGACTCCAACCCTGACGATCCGGGCTAGCACCGCTCCGCCGCGAGGCTAAGCCAAGCTTTTGGTCAGGTCTTGACAGCGGCGGGCCAAACTTACTAAAACGGATTAGTTGAAACTTTCGACAGGACGGCCAGGCCGTTCATCCTTCGAGAATCGGGTGCTGGTGGCACAGGTAGATCAGGACGTTCAAACCCTAAGGTTTGGCGTCAATTACACCCCGAGCGCGGGCTGGTTCCATCACTGGCTGGATTTCGATCTGACCGCTGTACACCGGGACTTCGAATCCATCGCTTCATTGGGTGCCGATCACCTGCGGGTCTTCCCCTTGTGGTCGATTTTTCAACCCAATAGAAGCCTGGTCAGAGGCAGTGCACTCAAGGACCTAGGTTCGCTCGTTGATGCGGCTGCGGAGCATGGACTGGATGTTTCGGTGGACGCCCTACAGGGGCATCTGTCCAGCTTCGACTTCCTGCCGTCTTGGGTTACTTCCTGGCATCGAACCAACCTCTTCACCGATCCCACTGTGCGTAGCGGGCAACTCGCCTATCTCCAGGAACTTGCAGCCTCGTTAGCTGCGAAACCCAATGTGCTGGGTCTCAGTCTGGGCAATGAGTTCAGTCAGTTTGCCTCGGCAGAACACCCCGAGCGCAACCCTCTTTCGGCCGAGGAGGCCGAGAACTGGCTGACGGAGCTTCTCGCGGCCCTAGACCTGGGTTATCCCGGTGGCCAGCACTGCCACGCCGAATACGATTCGGCTTTCTTCGATCCTAGGCATCCCTTCACTCCGGCAGGCACGGCACGGCACGGTGCGATGAGCACAGTTCACTCCTGGGTTTTCAATCAAACTGCCCAGCGTTATGGCGGAATGAGCCGAGAGAGCCTGCGCCTGGCCGAATACTTAGTTGAACTAGTGCGTGCTTGGTCGGAGGATCCCGTTCGGCCAATCTGGCTTCAGGAAATCGGGGCTCCCTCACCCCACGTGGCGGCACAGGACGCCGCGCGTTTCACCACAGAATCGCTGCGGAACGTGCTGGACTGTGAGGGACTCTGGGGCGTCACTTGGTGGTGCTCTCACGACGTGGACCGGAGGCTGGCAGATTTCCCCGAGCTCGAGTACGATCTCGGCTTGCTGCGGACGGACCAGAGCAAGAAACCTCAAGGTCAGGCTTTTCAGGACGTCGCTGAGGCACCCCAGCCCGTGGCCGCACCTCGCACCACGGCCTTAGTGCTTGACGTGGGGGAGGAGCAGACCGCGCCGGGACGGGCACAATGCGCTCCCGGTGGGGCATTCTTCGAGGCCTGGATGTCCCTAGCCAAGGCTGGCGCCCGGCCCGGCATAGTCCTAGAATCCCAGCGCGAAGCCACCGACTATCTGAGTGGTCGCGGCATTCAGCAACTGGTCGAACCAGGCGATGTCAGGGAACCTAGCAGTTAAGCCTGCCGTACTTCGGATCTCTCACCGATGGGGGAATCACCATGTACAGCGACCGAAAACTTATCAAGGACCCGATACTCGAACACTCAACGAGCGGTTCCAGCGGGACGTCCACTCCGCTGACGGCTCTATAGCTAGAGGGGGCGTCGACGCCGGACTAGTCGACGCTGAGCACTGCGAACCGGTCACGCGGCCATGCTCTAGCCCGGAATACGCACCCGCTAAGGTAGCGACATCTGGGGACCAACCTGGGGGACCAGTCGGTTCAGGCTGCGAGGAGAGGTGCACCACTCCGCGCGAGCCAGAAGGCCGAAGTCGTCTTCAACCTCGGCTTCGGGAATATCGATCTGGGCTTCCACACAGAGGGAATGGTCAATTTTACTGAAGGCGGGGTGGTGGAAGGACTGAATCCGAAGAATCGGTGGATCCTGGTCAATGAGAAGACTGCGCCGGGTGGACACGGATGCCAGGTGCTTCGAAATCCTGCGAGCCAACGAGCGTTCGCTGGATGCTTTTGACCTGCAAGATCTGCACGGTTCAGACCGTGTCGCTCGAGCCAAGCAAGCCGCGGTACTGGCGAGCCACGCCGTCGCAAGCGCTCACCGGACCAGCGCCAATGTGCCATGAGTCAGGCTCGACAATTGGCATTCCACTCGAGCTGAACGCCGAACGGAGCGCCTCCGAAACTCAACTCAGCCACCTGTACCGACCCCGCGCACAGCGATACTTCTTGGGATGCCGCGAAGTTCGAGATCTGCGCGTACTGCTGCTCAGGGCACCGAGGTTCTGCGATGCGCAGGCCGATCAGGGTGGTCCTCAGCGCAGCCGGACTGGCCGATAACGCGAACAGGGATGTTGTGGTGTGGCTGCACGAAGCCGCCGGAGGCTGGGCCAAGGCAGCGCTGAGCCTGAGTTTCGACTATTCGGAGCTAGCCGAGGCAGATCTGCTGGAGCGTCCGGGGAGACCAAAGCGGCGACTTCCAAGCCTGAGCCGGGAGCCGCCGTCGTCAATCTTGCTCTGCGTCCCTTCGAGATCGTCACCTCCGGTGCTATCGCCCAACAGAGTAAGTAGATCCGCAGGGTAGGATCACCCTCATGCGAGGAATTATTAGGAGGGTAAAGCACAAGCTGGTGCCGTCTGAGGTGCCGTCTACAGGGACCCAGGAATTCTTCGCGGGAAGAGCCTTTGAGGAATCACTGCGTTTCAGAGCGGTGGATTTACTACCGGAGAGCTCGGTGGTCTTTGAAGGAGCCTCTGGAGGTTCAGAACAGCTCCGGATTGTGTCCGATCACGTTCCTGCGGCTCCCTTCCTCACCGTGGAGCTTGATGGTTTTGATCCTTCCCAGCAGGGTGAGTATCGGTGGGGACTTGTCGCCGAGGGCATCATGATACTTGCCGAATACAATTCGAGAACGGGCAGAGCGGCGCTGATTGCGGGCTCGAAAGGCGAGCCTCTCGCCGGGTGCAAGCTCAAAACTGCCAGCGCTCCGCTGAGCCTGACCATCACCGAGAATCGCTTGGTTTTATGGCAAGGCAAAGGGGTAGCTGCGGAAGTAGTTCTCGCCGTGACCTTAGAAGCGGAGGAGTATCTCGACTTGCGCGGTAAAGAGTTGCTGAATGGTCTGCGTTTCGCGAGTTCGGGGCCTAGCCACCGCTTGCGGGCCGGATACTTTGGTTATTTAGGCCTGCGTGATCCTCAATTCATCAGGACCCGGGCCGGAGAAATTCTTCATCGCGAGGGGAGAGCTTGGCTCACCATGAGCTGCGCCGGGCCGGGGTTCTTCCCCTGTGCACACTGGGCAATTTTTAGCCTTAATCCGGAACATCCCGAGGATTTGCGACTGGAATCCCAACTCTTCTTTGAACGGGATGGACTGTTGCTCGGTGACCATGCCGGAAGCATTCTGGTGCTCGAGAATGAATTGCTGGTCACGGTGAGCTCCTGGGGCGATTTTGCGGAGAACGCACATATCTGCTGGACCCGGAGTGCTGACAATCTTTGGAGTGGTGTACACGTACTGGCCACAGAACGATTGGAGTTGCCCACCGATTTCGACAGCTGGGATCCAAGCCTGCTCTACTACCAGGACCGCTGGTGGCTGGGCTTTGTCGAATGCCTCGGCTATCACCCCCGCTTCGATTTTCGCCCAGTATTAGCGATGGCCGAGCCGGAGCAGCCCTTTGGTGGCGGATTTGAGCGAGTGGGAGCGGACCTTATGCATCATCAGACCGAGGGTACGCTGTTTAGCTTTCTGGACGGGGAGCCGGTGTTATTGGCTAGTGACGGCGACGCCCGAGACTATCCGATCTACAACCTTGAGATGTTTAGATTCAGTCAGCTAGAAGCACCATACAAGAGCAACATTCCGCACCCACTCATCTACCAGGGTCAGGGCGAGCCTTGGATGCTGACCTTCGATGGAACGCCTTTCCACGAACGCGACTTTGGTTACGGCACTCACGGTGACGTGCTGATCTATCGGCTTGCGGCTTCCACTGACGGGCTCAGATGACGGGTTTAGAGTGGTTCGCTGATATCCGCGGTGGTGGCTCCGAAGGCTGCGATCAGGGCATCCGCGTGCAGGAAGGCGCTGCGACCGTGAGCCCCGGCGCCCATCGAGATCCGTTTGCCGCGGATTGATTCGTCAGCGTAGACCGGCCAGTTCCCCAGGGCGCCAATCGGAGTGATGGTGCCGCGTTCGTAGCCGGTGGCTTCCAAGGCGACGTCCGCAGAGGGCATCGAGAGCTTATTCACTCCGATCAATTCCCGAAGTTTTGGCCAAGAAATCTGCCGGTCACCGGGAATCAGGGCAAAGAGGAAGCTGCCATTCTTATGCTTCACTACGAGGGATTTCACGATGTCTCCGGGCTGAATGCCGAGGATTTCAGCAGCCTCCTGGAGACTGTTCGCTGCGGCGCGCTCAATCACCTCGACCTCAAGGCCGCGCTCCTGGGCATCGGCCAGGAATCGTTCGTTGCTCATCTCAGTCCTTGTACAACAGCAGCGCTTCGCCCTGACCGCCGCCGCCGCAGAGCGAAACCGCGGCCTTGCCGCCGCCGCGTTGGTCCAGTTCGAAAGCGGCGTGCAGGGCTAGTCGGGCACCGGAGGCGCCGATTGGATGGCCTACCGCGATGGCTCCACCGTGGATATTGGTTTTCTCCAGGGGATAGTTCAGGTCCTTGAGCGACTGCACGGCCACCGAGCCGAAGGCCTCATTGATTTCGATGAAATCAAGATCTTCTACCTGCCAGCCAGCCCGGTCCAGGGCTTGCTTGATGGCATTGGAGGGTTGGGAATGCAAGGAGGTGTCCGGCCCGGCGACCTGACCGGGTTTGCCGACGACGGCGAGCCAGCTTAGGCCAAGCTCCTCGGCTTTGGCGCGGGTGGTCAGAACCAGTGCGGAAGCTCCATCGGAGAGCGGGGAGGAATTGCCCGCGGTAATGGTGCCATCCTTGGCGAAAGCCGGACGTAGCACGGCCAGCGTTTCCACCGTGGTGCTTGAGCGGACGCCCTCATCCTGGCTGACGATCAGCGGATCACCTTTACGCTGCGGCACGCTGACCGGGACGATCTCGCGATCGAAAACGCCTTCGGCCTGCGCCCGGGCGGCTCGTTGGTGCGAGGCCGCAGCCACTTCGTCCTGCTCGGTCCGGCCAATTGCCAGCTCAGTATTCTTGCGTTCGGTGGAAGCGCCCATTGATTCACCGTCGAAGGCATCGGTCAGCCCATCGTGAGCCACCGAATCAATGGCGGTGAAGCTGCCATAGTTCCAGCCGCTACGTGAGCCAGGTAGCAAGTGCGGACAGTTGGTCATCGACTCCTGGCCACCAGCCACCACGATGCTGGCCTCGCCGCTGCGGATCAGGCGGGCGGCGTCGGTGACCGCAGCTAGACCGGAGAGACAGACCTTATTGATAGTCACGGTGGGCGTCTTCCAGCTCAGGCCGGCGTTGATGGCAGATTGACGGGCGGGATTCTGGCCGGTTCCGGCCTGCACCACATGTCCCATGATCACGGCATCGACCTGTTCCGGGGTTACTCCGGCATTTTCTAGGGCTCCCTTGATGGCGAAACCGCCCAGTTCGGTTGCCTGAAAGCTGGCCAGAGCACCTTTGAGTTTGCCCTGCGGAGTACGTGCTCCGGACAGAATGACCACATCATCGGGGTTGGACATCGGGAATCCTCTGCTTGAGATTGGCTCAATAATTGATACTCGGTTAACGAACTGTAACTTAAAACACATCCTAGTCGCTGCTTGTTCCCTAACAGAGGACCTCCCGTTATCGGGTTGGATTCGGACACTTCGATGGGAGAGAGGTGAGGCGTCCCTCCAGAGGTCGGACACTGGGTAATTTCGGCTGAAGGAGTTGGCGCAACCAAAATACAGCGAGCGACAACTGGCGAAGCTGTCTTCGAAGAAGAGCTGGTTTCTCGAAAACTTCCAATGACTTCCAATAAAACTTCCAATGAGATTGCTATGAGAACCCGATTTGGGCTGACAGACTTGTCACAGACAAAGTTGGCCGCCTTCGCATCGGTAGCCGCTTCCTTCCGTTGCTCGAACTTCCTTATAGATGGGGGACTCTTGTGAGTCGTCATGTCCAAATCGCCAATCGCCGCTTGAGGCCTGTGGCTCAACTTTTCTTTGGCCTGGTTTTGGCTATTGCGCTGATCGCGGGGTTTGTTCCGGCCTTTTCGGCGGTTCCCTCGGCTGCGGCAACAGAGACCTCATCAGGGTTACTCACGCCGGCAACTGATCGCCAAGGGGTCGTGCAGTTGTGGGCCAACGGTGGGGCAGCCACAAAGGCTGCTGCGAAGGAAGCTTTGCTTGGCGACGACGCCTCCCTTCAGGCGTTCATCAGCACCGGTCAGTATGTTGCGATTGCAGCCGATTATCGGACGATTACGGTTCAGCTGGCGCTAATGGGCCGATCATCGACCGGAGCAGCAGCAGAGGCAGCTCTGAACGACGGTTCACTACAGGCACTGCAGACTTTCCTCACCACCGGTCTTAAGGCTGCTTGGTTGGAGGACGACCGTAAGACTGCCTACACGGCAACTGTTGAGGGCGGGAACACCGTGAAGAAGGCCGCTCAGGCCGCTTTGGATGCGGGGGATGCCGCAGTCCAACTGTTTGTTAATTCGGGTATGGCCGTCGCGGAGAACACCGATCAGCGTAAGGCTGTTTATGCCTTGCTGAATTCTTCGCCGAGTGTGGTTGCTGGTGCGAATGCAGCCCTTGATTCGGATGTGCCCACAGCAGTCGGAGATTTCCTGCGTTACGGACAGTTTGTTGCCGCAGCGCACGACGCTGAGACTGCCACCGTCACACAGCTAGCCACTCAGGCTAAGAACGCCTCGCAGCAGGCTATCGCTCTGACCAAGAAGGCCAAGAGCGCATCGGCTCAGGCAGTAAAAGCTGCGCAGCTTGCTAAGCAGGCAGCGCAGCAAGCGGCTAACGAAGCAAAAGCAGCTTCAGGATCGGCACAGAAAGCCAGTGCGGCCGCAGCTCGGGCAGCATCATTGGCCAATCAAGCAGTCAAGGCCACTCAGGTAGCAATTGCGGCGGCTCAGCAAGCTCGAGAGGCGCTCGCCCAGGCGGCCAACGCGGCGGCCAATGCCGCTGCAGCTGCGGTACGTACCGAGCAGGCCGCGGCCTCTGCGCAGTGGGCTGCAGCAGCTGCGGCGACCGACGCCGGTAAAGCGGCTGCGGCTAGGACCGCCGCCGTGAATGCTAGATCTGCGGCGGCAGGCGCGTCCAGCGCTGCTGCCGCTGCTGCAGATGCCATCACCGCTGTGGATGCTTCGAAATCGGCTGCTGCCTCCGCTGCGAGTGCCGGACAGAACGCTGCAGGTGCCGCTTCGGCTGCTGCAGCTGCGGCTGGAGAAGCAGGTGTTTCTAGTGAGCAAGCAGCCCTTGCCAATGCTGCTGCTGCCCGAGCCAACGCAGCCGCAAATCGAGCTGCATCTGCTGCTGCGGCGGTGAACTCTCTGGCAGATCAGGCCACCACCCAGGCAAATATTGCGAAAACCTCGGCGCTGGACGCGGTGACGCATGCCAACGCGGCCGCTACTGCTGCCGATACCGCAGCATCCCAGGCTGGAAATGCTGCTACCGCCGCGACAAAGTCGACACAATATGCGAACGCTGCAACCACTGCCGCAAATATCGCCACCGCGGCAGTCGATAAAGCGCGGGTCGTTCAAGCTCTCGCGCGTCAGGCTGACACCGATCGGTTGGCAGCTGAGAAGGAATTCCAATTGGCGCAGGCTAGAGAAGATGCGCAAATCGCAGCAGAACAGCAAAAAGCACAAGATGAGGAGTCTGCTCAAGCAACAGCTGCTGCGGCAACCACCAAGGAGTTGCTGACTGAACTCACTGCACCGGGTGCTGACCTCGATAGTCAACTGGGTGATGTGAAGAAGGCCGTCTTTGGGGTGATGGAAACCGCCGGGCCTTGGGCTAAAGCTGCTGCGCAGCAGGCTATCGGGAGCACGCCAGAAATGATGAAGGAATTCATTGTGCACGGCTACCAAATCGCTAGTGAGCAGGATGAATGGGATCAAGCCTATGAACTCGCTCATACCGGTCCCGACACACTCAAAACCCCGGCGGCTAATGTCTTGAATCAGAATGCTGCCGCTATCCATCAGTTCCTCAGTGCGGATCGCTGGAATCTGACCGCGACGGATGACCGGAAACAGGTCTACAAGCTTCTGGAAACAGGTGGCAGCGAGATGAAGAAAGCCGCCCAGGCCGCTCTAGATGCTGATACTTTGGAAGCAACTCGAACTTTCCTCCAAAAGGATCAGTACGTTGCAGCCCAGGTGGATGATCGCAAGACGGTTTATAACATGCTTGCAACTGCTGGGCCCGAGGTGAGGGCCGCTGCAGAAGTGGCGTTGGAGGGCCCGCAGAGCTACGTATCGAGCTTCCTGGCATTTGGCCAGTTCGAGGCGGCTACTCGAGATCAGCAGACTGCGGCTCATGTCGCCAGCATCAATGGCCTGATTGAGAAGGCTGATGCCGATGCAGCTACTGCCAGGGCCAATGCAGCGACAGCGCAGCAAGTCGCAGCTACGGCGCGCAAAGCGGCGGCTGACGCGCAAAAATACGCAGCAGACGCAACAAAGTATGCAGGTCAGGCGAAAACCTTCGCGGACAATGCTGTGAAATCTGCGAATCAGGCCCAGCAGTCGGCTAATCTTGCCAACACGGCTGCAGCTACGGCGAATAACGCGACGATTCAAGCGAAGACCGCTGCGGCAGGAGCAGCTGAACGGTCAGCAAATGCCCAGGCCTCCGCTCTGTGGTCTCAAGGTGCCGCCGCAAATGCGGCTGGTGCTGCGAGTGCAGCCCAGATATCGGCTAGTGCCGGTGGGGAGCAGGCGTCGATAGCTGCAATAGCTGCGACTCAATCGCTTGCAGCGGCCACTAGCAAAGAACGCGCGACCCAAAATATGGTGGAGCGAGAGGACTTTCGTATTAAACTCGCTTCATCGATAAGCAATTCAATGCCATCTCTGACGGCTGGAATTCGTGAAGGTTCCGATCGGAATGATGGATTCATTGACTTTGTATTGGGTGTTGGGAAAGTGGTCTCAGACGCGTTTCATGAATACACAAGTTTTGTGTGTGGCTTGTCTACTGACTTGGCTGGCGCTTTCATGGTTACTGCGGGAGGGATCGCTGTGCTAATGGCTGCTCTGGCTCTAGGGGGGATAACGATACCGGCCGACTTGCCGCTGGGGGCGTTCTTTGCAGTGACCGGCGGATTCGCTACATTCTACGGAGGTTTAAGTTGGCTGAGCTGCAAGTGGGCGGCGGGGAAATAATGACATCAAATTCCTTACTCCTATTAGTTGGTGGATTGACCATCCTATCCCTGAGTGTCTATATCATCCAAAGAGAAAAAGAGAGCCCCAAGCCGGGACTTAACTTGAGAAACATTTTGCTGGTTTTGGCGAATATTGTGGCGGTGACGATGCTTTTATTGAGTTTTTTTTCGAATCAAATATTATGATAAAGAGGATTATCGTTCAGCTTATCACTGGACTTCACTTGTTTTCTTAATTTCTTTAGATGGCGTCTTATTGTGATAAATGGCAGGATGACGGATATGGGCGTACTGGTCTTAGATTCCTGCTGCGGATGTTCGTCGAGAAAGTTCCTAGAAGGGTGAGTCATTTGAAATAGTAGTGACGGCCGCTCAACTGGAAGTTTTTAGAGGTGATTGGAAGTTTTGCCGATTCTCTGAGCACCGACTGATCGACAGGTGTTTAATGGCACATTTTGGCGATATCGGGCACACAGGCGCGGTAAGTGTGGCGTTGTGGCTGCATGGCTCGGTAGCAATACCTTGAGACTGCAATGCAACAGGAAGTTCAATAGCCAGTCCTTTAAAATCGAGGTGTCAGGGGCTGACCTGCAGAGTTTGGCGCCTTCCGCTTGAACCTGTGGTTCGACAGGTCAAGCGGTCTTCTGCTGCGCTATGTGCTGGAAAGGGGAGACGACCCAACGACTCCCATCAGTTGTAGGCTTGGCGAGAGTCTTCTAGGTCCAAAAAAATCATGGTTTTACACGCATGTGGAGTGCTATCTCTTGCTAAGAGCCCATGAATCACTTGCAGCCAGGGTCTTCCTTGGGTGTGGAGTGACAAATGGGAAGGAGGCGAGTTGCTCACCAAGCTGATGAGAATTGCCGTCGACTTCTGACGTTTCCACATCCTCTTCAAGATGTGGCGGGCGGTCGCTAGGACGCCCCCTCCGAACGAAGCTTTTCTTTACATCGACCTATAAGCAATCGGTGATGGGGACAGTTGTCATGAAGAACAGAGCTAAATTTAGGTCCGTCGTATCTCTCGCAATCAGCCTAGAGGTGATGGCTCTCCTTCTCCGGCAACTTGGCTGCAGCGGGTTCATGGAAGAGTGCCTCGACTGATTCCGTACCGGCCCCCAAACTATCCGTGCTGACGGGCTTTGTAGGTCAGGCCCGTCCCCAGCTCACTGAGCTGAGTGAGAAGGTCAACGATTATCTGGCCCGCTTCCCCTCGGTGTTCTCAGGAACCTATCTCTCCCCGGACTCAAGACTGCTTAATATCGGAGTGACTGACCAGGGGCAAGGGTTCGTTGCCACACTCAAAGCGCCTTTAGCGATTTTGGATCCTGGAGCGACGCTGACTCGCTTGGTTCCGGCAGGCTATTCATTCACCAAACTTGAGGAGATCAAGTCATCAATTGTCAAGAACTACCTGCTGCAGCATGCTGACGAGGTAAATTCCGTGAGTATCGACCCCTCGCAGGATGCAGTGGTGGTTGGAGTCGGACTGGGGTCCGAGCAATCAGGCTCTGGAAACGCTGCCTCGGTGGCAAAAATTGCCTTGAGCTATGGGGATCGGTGGTCTTCCGAGAGAACATCGGGGAAGCTAGGCCGACTTCCAGCGACAATGATGTGGCTCCGCATCGTAGCGGTGCCGGGTACAACTGGTACGACGCCTCTGGGGGGAGCAAGTTCGCCCGCAGGAGTGTGCTCTACTGCGTTTCCTGTGCGGTTGAACAATGTGACTTATGAATTGACCGCAGGACACTGCAGGCCTGGTACCCAGTCGAGTTATGCTCAGGCGTATTCGGTTTCTGGTTCCTCCTACATGGGTAGCCCCTACACCACCACTTGGGTTGGCACTTAGGATACCTATGGAGATTTCGCCCTGTTGGGTGGATCTACCTATATCTCGAGAGTTTACAACTCGAATATTTACTCCGAGAGCACCTTGGATGTTGTCAACGTTTCCTGGAATTTCCCCACTGTCGGATCTGGAGTGTCCTCCAGTGGACACACCACCAGTCGGATCTGCCGCTACAAAGTGCTGGATGTCGACGCCTGTGTCAACTATGGCAGCGGCATCATAAGTTGCGAGATGTTCAGCATGACCTCGGACCAGAATCTGGATGGTTCCTATGACTGTTCAGGATTTGACCACGGTGACTCCGGTGGAGCACCGGTGCGGGTGCCGCTGGAGGTGGCGTTACCGCCTATGGCATCATCTCTGGAATGTCATCAGATTCATGTAATGGTCACAAGATCTACTATGGGACCTCGCTGCATGGTTTGAAGAAGTGGAGTCCCACCGTCACGATGCCTTAGAGGGGGCGGCATGCTCCACCTGCTGAAGCCTCGGACGCCAAAGCCTTGCTTTGCTGTGCCTGTGGGCGTACTCTGACAGGCTAGACAAATTTGGTCTGAGGGAGTAGATTAGAAATTCGCGTCTTTCCTGTTTACCCTCAGCCTTCATATAGCGGTGGGCTTGTCGTGCTCTGTGTCTGAATAGAGTACGCAGAGGTAGTGCAGAGACGCAGTAGCCTGAAGGTCTGTGGAAGGATCCCTCTTGGTCGCCTCAAGCGCCTCTAATAATCAAACCGCTAACAACGACGCCAATAGCACCGACGGTGCAACCCGGCGTATTTCATTCGCAAAGATTCACGAACCGCTTGATGTTCCGAATCTGCTTGCCTTGCAAACCGAGAGCTTTGACTGGCTCGTCGGCAACGAGCGCTGGCAGGACCGGATGCAGAAAGCCGTCAGTGCCGGGGACGAGAGCGTAGCAACTACCTCTGGTCTTTCGGATATCTTCGAGGAGATCTCCCCGATCGAGGATTTCCAGGGCACCATGTCCCTGAGCTTCTCCGAGCCGGAATTCGCTGATCCGAAGTACACGATGGACGAGTGCAAGGACCGCGACGCTACTTACGCCGCGCCGCTGTACGTCAAGGCCGAGTTCATGAACAACAACACCGGCGAAATCAAGCAGCAGACGGTGTTCATGGGTGATTTCCCGCTGATGACGGAGAAGGGTACCTTCGTGATCAACGGCACCGAGCGTGTCGTGGTCTCTCAGTTGGTGCGTTCTCCCGGTGCTTACTTCGAGCGCACTGCGGACAAGACCAGCGATAAGGACATCTTCACTGCGAAGATCATCCCCTCGCGTGGTGCCTGGTTCGAGCTCGAGATCGATAAGCGCGATCAGGTGGGCGTTCGCCTTGACCGTAAGCGCAAGCAGTCGGTCACCGTGTTGCTCAAGGCACTCGGTTGGACTGAGGGCCAGATCCTCGAAGAATTCGGCGAGTTCGATTCGATCCGCGCCACTCTGGAGAAGGACGGCACCGCGACCCGCGAGGACGCCTTGCTGGATATCTACCGCAAGCTGCGCCCGGGCGAGCCGCCGACGGTCGAAGCAGCGCAGACCCTGCTGGAGAACCTCTACTTCAACCCGAAGCGCTACGACCTGGCCAAGGTCGGTCGTTACAAGATCAACCGCAAGCTGGGCATCGACAAGTCGCTGACCGCTCCGGATGCTTCGGTTCTGGATATCGATGACATCGTCGCGATGATCAAGTTCCTGGTCACCCTGCACGCCGGTGGCAAGACGCTGATGGCCAAGCGCGATGGCAAGGATCAAGAGATCCGTGTCGAGATCGACGATATCGACCACTTCGGTAACCGTCGTATCCGCGCCGTGGGCGAGCTCATCGAGAACCAGGTCCGCACCGGTCTTTCCCGGATGGAACGCGTTGTTCGTGAGCGGATGACCACTCAGGACGTCGAGGCGATCACCCCGCAGACCTTGATCAACATCCGCCCCGTGGTGGCTGCGATCAAGGAGTTCTTCGGCACTTCGCAGCTTTCGCAGTTCATGGATCAGAACAACCCGCTGGCCGGTCTGACGCACAAGCGTCGTCTCTCCGCGCTGGGCCCGGGTGGTCTGTCCCGTGACCGTGCAGGCATGGAAGTTCGTGACGTGCACCCCTCGCACTACGGCCGGATGTGCCCCATTGAAACTCCTGAAGGCCCGAACATCGGCCTGATCGGTTCCTTGGCTTCCTATGGTCGGATTAATCCCTTCGGCTTCATCGAAACCCCGTACCGCAAGGTCTCTAAGGGCAAGGTCTCGGACGACGTCGATTACCTGACCGCTGATGATGAGGTCGAGGTTGTCATCGCGCAGGCTAACGCTCCGTTGGATGCCGATGGCAACTTTGTCGAAGAAACCGTGTTGGTTCGCCAGCGTGGTGGTGGCGGTGAGCCCGTGCTGATCCCGGCCGATGAGGTCGAGTACATGGACGTTTCCCCGCGTCAGATGGTGTCAGTTGCTACCGCGCTGATCCCGTTCCTTGAGCACGACGACGCAAACCGCGCCTTGATGGGTGCGAACATGCAGCGTCAGGCTGTGCCCCTGGTCCGTTCCGAAGCCCCTGTTGTGGGTACCGGTATGGAGCGCTCGGCCGCCGTGGATGCTGGCGACGTGGTGATTGCTAAGAAGGCTGGCGTGGTCAACGAGGTTTCTGCCGATCTGGTAGTGGTACTCAATGACGACGGCACCGAGACGAATTACCGGATCGCTAAGTACAACCGTTCCAACCAGGGCACCGCTTATAACCAGCGCGTCTTGGTCTCTGAAGGTCAGCGTCTCGAAATCGGTGGCATCATCGCCGACGGTCCCGCTACCGATCAGGGCGAGCTTGCGCTCGGTAAGAACCTGTTGGTTGCTTTCATGTCCTGGGAAGGCCACAACTTCGAGGATGCCATCATCCTCTCGCAGCGCCTGGTTGCCGAGGACGTGCTCTCCTCGATTCACATCGAAGAGCACGAAATTGATGCTCGCGACACCAAGCTCGGTGCCGAGGAGATCACCCGGGATATCCCGAACGTCTCCGAGGAGATCCTGGCTGGCCTGGACGAGCGCGGCATTATCCACATCGGCGCCGAGGTAGATGCTGGCGACATCCTGGTCGGAAAGGTCACTCCTAAGGGCGAGACCGAGCTGACCCCGGAAGAGCGTTTGCTGCGTGCCATCTTCGGTGAGAAGAGCCGTGAGGTTCGCGATACTTCGCTGAAGGTTCCGCACGGTGAGTCCGGTACCGTCATCGGCGTTCGGGTCTTCGACCGGGATAACGACGACGAGCTGCCCCCGGGTGTGAACCAGCTGGTTCGCGTCTACGTGGCTGCGAAGCGCAAGATCACCGACGGCGATAAGCTGGCCGGCCGTCACGGAAACAAGGGCGTTATCTCCAAGATCTTGCCGATCGAGGATATGCCGTTCCTTGCTGATGGCACCCCGGTGGACATCGTGCTGAACCCCTTGGGTGTGCCCGGACGTATGAACGTCGGACAGGTCCTGGAACTGCACCTTGGCTGGATTGCCAAGACCGGCTGGAAGGTGGAGGGCGAGCCCGAGTGGATGAAGAACCTACCGAACATGCCCCGCGAGACCGGACCTAACCAGATTCTGGCCACCCCGGTGTTCGATGGTGCTCGTGAGGAAGAGATCTCCGGTCTGCTGGACTCGACCAATGTCACCCGCGACGGCGATCGCCTGATCGACCGCTCCGGCAAGACCTTGTTGTTCGATGGCCGCTCCGGTGAGCCTTTCCCGGACCCGATCTCAGTCGGTTACATGTACATCTTGAAGCTTCACCACTTGGTGGACGACAAGATTCACGCCCGCTCCACCGGCCCGTACTCGATGATCACTCAGCAGCCGCTGGGTGGTAAGGCGCAGTTCGGCGGACAGCGTTTCGGTGAGATGGAAGTGTGGGCACTGGAAGCCTATGGTGCCGCTTACACCCTGCAGGAACTGCTGACCATCAAGTCGGATGATATCCATGGACGCGTCAAGGTCTACGAGGCGATCGTCAAGGGTGAGAACATTCCGGAGCCGGGCATCCCCGAATCCTTCAAGGTTCTGATCAAGGAAATGCAGTCGCTCTGCTTGAACGTGGAAGTTCTCTCCACCGAAGGCAACACGATTGAAATGCGTGACTCGGATGAAGAAGTCTTCCGAGCCGCGGAGGAACTCGGCATCGACCTCTCCAGGGCCGAGCCAAACTCCGTCGAAGAAGTGTAGCTACCTGCTGAGGATTGGAACATGCTACGGCGCCTGCTTCGCTTGACGGCGCTCTCCGCATATTCCGAATCCTCAGCGGGAGCCGGTTCTACCGTGGCGTGGTGGAATTTCGAGAAAGGCAAGCGTCAAGCGAAGCAGCTGCCGTTCGAAATTCCATCCGCGGCGGGGGCCCAACACAGACTTTGGTAAGACTTCAGAATTAGAGATAGAGAGATAAGGACCCACATGTCCAACGATTCTACTTTCGGCCTGATGCAGATCGGCCTGGCCACCGCGGATGATATCCGTGATTGGTCTTTTGGCGAGGTCAAGAAGCCGGAAACCATTAATTACCGTACCCTCAAGCCGGAGAAGGACGGACTCTTCTGTGAGAAGATCTTCGGCCCTTCCCGTGACTGGGAATGCTACTGCGGCAAGTACAAGCGCGTCCGATTCAAGGGCATCATCTGTGAGCGCTGTGGCGTTGAGGTGACCCGTGCCAAGGTGCGTCGTGAGCGGATGGGCCACATTGAACTGGCTGCCCCGGTCACTCACATCTGGTACTTCAAGGGCGTCCCCTCGCGTTTGGGTTACTTGCTCGATTTGGCACCGAAGGACCTGGAAAAGGTCATCTACTTCGCCGCCTACATGATCACCAGCGTCGATGAGGAAGCTCGTCACGCCGAACTGCCTAACCTGCAGGCTGAGCATGACCTGGAGAAGAAGCGTCTCGAAGATACTCGTGACTCCGATATCGCAGCTATTGCACGTGACCTCGAAGGCGAGCTGACTAAGCTCGAGGGCGAGGGCGCCAAGGCTGCGGATAAGAAGAAGGCCCGCGACTCTGCGGATCGTCAGATGGCGAACGTGCGTAAGCGTGCGGATGCCGACGTCGAGCGCCTGGTCCAGGTCTGGGACCGCTTCAAGAACCTCAAGGTCGCCGATCTGGAAGGCGATGAAGGCCTCTACCGCGAATTGCGTGACCGCTACGGTCTGTACTTCGAGGGCTCCATGGGTGCCGAGGCGATCAAGAAGCGCCTGGAGAACTTTGATATGCAGGGCGAGTCTGACTCCCTTCGCGACATCATCCAGAACGGCAAGGGCCAGCGTAAGACCCGTGCCCTGAAGCGGCTCAAGGTGGTCAACGCTTTTCTTACCACCAAGAACAGCCCGCTTGGCATGGTTCTTGACGCCGTCCCGGTGATCCCGCCGGAACTGCGCCCGATGGTCCAGCTCGATGGTGGCCGGTTCGCCACCTCGGACCTGAACGACCTGTACCGCCGCGTGATCAACCGCAACAACCGACTCAAGCGCTTGCTTGATCTGGGCGCTCCGGAGATCATCGTGAACAATGAGAAGCGGATGCTCCAGGAAGCCGTCGACTCGCTCTTCGACAACGGTCGTCGTGGCCGTCCGGTGACCGGTCCGGGCAACCGACCGCTGAAGTCCCTGAGCGACATGCTCAAGGGCAAGCAGGGTCGTTTCCGTCAGAACCTGTTGGGTAAGCGCGTGGACTACTCGGGCCGTTCGGTCATCGTGGTTGGTCCGCAGCTTAAGCTGCACCAGTGCGGCCTGCCCAAGCAGATGGCTCTGGAACTGTTCAAGCCCTTTGTAATGAAGCGCCTGGTCGATCTCAACCATGCACAGAACATCAAGAGCGCCAAGCGGATGGTTGAGCGTTACCGCCCGCAGGTCTGGGATGTGCTGGAAGAAATCATCACCGAACACCCGGTGCTGCTTAACCGTGCACCAACCCTGCACCGTTTGGGTATCCAGGCTTTTGAGCCGCAGTTGGTCGAAGGCAAGGCCATCCAGCTTCACCCGCTGGTTTGTGGTGCCTTCAACGCTGACTTCGACGGCGACCAGATGGCTGTGCACTTGCCGTTGAGCCCCGAGGCTCAGGCCGAGGCGCGCATCTTGATGCTCTCCTCGAACAACATTCTGAAGCCCTCCGATGGCCGCCCGGTCACCCTGCCTTCGCAGGATATGATCATCGGTCTGTACCACTTGACCACCAAGCGCGTGGGCTCTGTGGGTGAAGGCCGGATCTTCAGCTCGCAGTCCGAGGCGATCATGGCGCACGACGCCGGTCAGTTGCACTTGAACTCGACCGTCAAGATCCGCTTGAACAACTTCGTACCCTTCGCAGGCTGGGAAGCCCCAGAAGGTTGGGAAATTGGTCAGCCGGTGCTGCTGGAGACTTCGCTCGGACAGGTCATCTTCAATGACACCCTGCCCGCGGATTACCCTTGGGTTTCCGAGGTTGCGGATAAGGGCCAGCTCTCCGAGATCGTCAATGATCTGGCTGAGCGCTACCCGAAGGTCGTTGTTGCGGCAACCCTGGACAACCTCAAGGATGCCGGTTTCTACTGGGCAACCCGTTCGGGTGTCACCGTGGCTATCTCGGACATCGAGGTTCCGGCTGCCAAGCCGGCGATCCTGGAAGGCTACGAGACCAAGGCCGCCAAGGTGCAGTCCCAGTTCGAGAAGGGTCTGATCGCCGACGACGAGCGTCGTCAGGAACTGATCGATATCTGGAACCAGGCGACCAACGATGTGGCTGATGCTATGCGCAAGAGCCTCTCTGCCTCCAACACCATTAACCGGATGGTTTCCTCCGGTGCTCGTGGTAACTGGATGCAGGTCCGTCAGATTGCCGGTATCCGTGGCCTGGTGGCCAACCCGAAGGGCGAGATTATCCCTCGTCCGATCAAGTCCTCCTACCGTGAGGGCCTGTCGGTCTTGGAATACTTCATTGCCACGCACGGTGCCCGTAAGGGTCTGGCCGATACCGCTCTGCGTACTGCTAACTCGGGTTATTTGACCCGTCGTTTGGTGGACGTTTCGCAGGATGTCATCGTTCGCGAGGACGATTGCGGTACCGAGCGTGGCTTGACGCTGCCGATCGCGGTGGCGGATGCCAATGGCGAATTGGTCATGCACGAGGAGGTCGAGAACAGCGTTTACGCTCGTACTCTGGCCACCGAGGTGACCGACGCTAAGGGCAAGGTGCTCGCGGAAGCTGGAGCCGACGTCGGCGATGTGCTGATTGCGAAGCTCTTCGAAGCGGGCGTCACCGAGGTCAAGGTGCGCTCCGTGCTGACCTGTGAGTCCGCCGTCGGAACCTGCGCACAGTGCTATGGCCGCTCCTTGGCCACCGGCAAGCTGGTGGACATTGGCGAGGCAGTCGGCATTATCGCTGCACAGTCGATCGGTGAGCCCGGTACCCAGCTGACCATGCGTACCTTCCACACCGGTGGTGCTGTTTCCGCCAGCCGTGGTGAGGACATCACCCAGGGTCTACCCCGTATCCAGGAGCTCTTCGAAGCGCGTACTCCTAAGGGTGTGGCTCCGATTGCGGAGGCCGCCGGCAGGATCACGCTCGAGGAATCTGAGCGTCAGATGCGTCTGGTGCTTACTCCGGACGATGGAACCGAAGAGATCGCTTACCCGATCCTGCGCCGTGCCCGTCTGCTGGTTGCCGATGGCGACCGCGTCGAGGTTGGCCAGAAGCTTGTGGTCGGCGCCGTCGATCCCAAGCAGGTGCTGCGTATCCTCGGCCCGCGTGCTGCTCAGAAGCACTTGGTGGAGGAAGTCCAGGGCGTGTACCGCAGCCAGGGTGTGGGCATCCACGATAAGCACGTGGAGGTCATCGTCCGTCAGATGCTGCGTCGCGTCACGGTCATCGAGTCCGGTGAATCTAACCTCTTGCCGGGTGAACTCGCTGAGCGCGGTCGCTTCGAGGCGGAAAACCGTCGGGTTGTCTCTGAAGGTCTGAAGCCCGCTTCCGGCCGTAACGAGCTGATGGGTATCACCAAGGCCTCGCTGGCAACCGAGTCGTGGCTCTCCGCCGCGTCCTTCCAGGAGACCACCCGGGTGCTTACCCAGGCGGCCATGGAAGGCAAGTCGGATCCGCTGCTCGGCCTGAAGGAGAACGTGATCATCGGTAAGTTGATCCCGGCCGGTACCGGTCTGCCGCGTTACACCGAAATCACGGTGGAGCCGACAGAAGAGGCCAAGGCCAATCTGTTCACCGCGCCGAGCGCTTTCAGCGATTTCGACTACGCCGGGGTCGGTGGGGATCTCACTCCTGAGTTCCATGCCATCCCCCTGGACGATTACGACCTGGGTAGCGATTTCCGTTAGGGATTTGAGCGCCCCTATAGTGTCGCTGTAGCGCCACAATAGGGGCCTCATGCCCACTTTAGTTCTCTGACGAAGGGCCCTGCACTCCGGTGCAGGGCCCTTCGTGGTTGCCGGCCTTGGGTGGAACCGATACCCGAAAGTTATTCTGCGGAACTATTCCGCAAAGCCACTTATTCCGTATGATGTACTAAATGAATCTTCCGGATCAGGAGTAAGTATGAGCAACGACTTCATCCCGCCAGCCGGGGAGCCACCTCAGGTTCCTCCTGCCCCGCAGCTTCCGGGAGCTCAAAACCAGCCTTCCCAGTACCCGGCACCCCAGTATCCAGAGTCTCAGTACCCGGAGCCGCAGTACCAGCCTGGTCCGCCAACGCCCCAGTACCCGACTTCCTATCCTGTGGCAGCTCAATATCCGGCGGCGCCTCAATATGGTCAGCTTGCGCCTACCAGCCCACAGGGCTTTTACGGTGCGACTGCCCCAACACCGCCACCGACCCCTAAGAAGCGCCGTGGCCTACTGATAGGACTGTTGGCAGGAGGATTGGCTTTGGTGCTGATCCTGGTGGCCGGGGGAGTGTGGTTCGCCAATGCTTCAACCAAGAACGCTCCGGAACAACAGGTCAAGGCATTTCTGCAAGCGCTGGTGGATGGCAAGGCCGAAGAGGCGATGCGGCTTAGCCATAATCAGCTCAGCGAGCAAGATCGGCTTCTCATTAACGATCAGGTCTACTCGGCTGCTGAGGGCAAAATCAGCGGCTACAGCATTGGCAAAGTCACGGTGAAGGATGGCAAGGCGACGGTCGCCGCCGAGCTCAGCCAGGGTGGTACCAGCATTTCGAAAGACTTCACGCTTTCCACTGCGGGTAAGGATTTCCTGGTCGATAAATGGGTGCTTGACCCGATAGCGCTGCCCACTGCCGTGGTCAAGCTCAGCGGTCCCGCTAGCACAGGTCTCAGCCTGGCCGGCGTCGAGCTGCACCCGGAAGTCTCCGCGGCCGCTGGCATGAAGCCTGCCTCGCTGAAGGCGGCCACGGTCAAGCTGCTGCCGGGAAATTACCAGCTTGCCCCGATGCATCAGGATCCGGCGATCACCGTGACCGAGCAACTCGTGGAGGTACAAGGTTTTGATGGCGAGCCCGGTAGCTACACCCTGGCTAGTACGCTGACCACCGCCGGAAAAGCTTCGATCACCGCCGCTGTGAGCAAGTATCTTGATGCTTGTGCCGCGCAGCATGTGATGGCACCAGCAAACTGTCCTTTCGCGGGTCAGCTCTCGGCCGAAGCTGAGAAGTACAAGGTGGGAGCCTTTACCTGGACCCTCACCGCCAAGCCCACCCTGAAAATTAGTGAATGGTCGAACTCTCTTGGCTGGCTGGTGATTGGCAGTAAGAACGGCACCGTAAACGGAAAGGTAAACCTTGCGGACGGCGATCGGACCGGCACGGCGACCATTACTGGGCTGAAGTTCGGGCTGGGCGGTTTCGTCCTGGAGATCAAGAACGGGCAAGCGAAGTTTGTCCGGATCGGTGTCTCTTCGGGAGCCTGAGGGCTCAGCCCGCGGCTCCCCAGAGGGAAGTTGCCCATTCCGGATGGTCGATGAAGGGGTTACGGTTCTTCTGCCATTTGCTGAAGATCACTTCGTTGCGATTCTTCTCAAAGGCATCCGGGGGATCCTGGGCGTTCCACTTCAGAAGCACCGACAGTTTGCCCATAAAGGGGTTCGAACCGTTGCTGGTGCTCTCGTTGAGTTCCAAGTTGGCGAAACCGTCGTCGCCTTCGTAGCGGACGGCCATGTACATTAGCATCCGGGCAATATCACCCTTGACGGCGTCCCGAGGCTCCCAGGAGTCGGCGTCGGTGAGGTTGCCGGGCGCCTCGGCGACCGGCTGCCCGCCGTTGTCGAAGTCCTTATTGCCGCGGGCCGAATTTACCGTGACATCGGTGGGACGCAGGTGGTGCAGATCGGTTCCCGGACCGGTGGCTGTACCGAAGTCGCCATGCGATTTGGCAAAGACATGCTCGCGATTCCAGTCATCCACTCCGCCGCCATGCTGGCTCTTGGGTACCGAGTTGCCGGTGTAGAGCTCAATTACATTATTCGGATTGGCTGGATCCTGATCGGTGTCTTGGATTCCATTCCAGACGGCGTCGTAGCTCAGCTTGGTCATGGGGGTGATGATGTTATGCAGTGCCGTGCGTAGAGCGGTGCCGGTCTTTCCCAGGGCATTCTTGTAGTAGGTGCTGTCGTAGTCGGAGCTATTTGTGGGCGGGTTTGTTGGATCCGTTGGGTCCGTTGGGTTGGTGCTAGATCCGTCTTTGCTAAAGGCGGTTCCGTTGATTAGCCCTGGATGCGAGAAGTAGGCACTCGCTGTGCCGGTCACCGTGATTCGAGTGCCCTTGAGCGAGGGGTTGCTCTTCAGGCCGAATCCGGCACGAAAAGAACTAGGGATCTGTACGTAGAGCATCTTGGCGGTGCTGCTCTCGGTGGCCGCATCGGCCAATGCAAGAGCGTAGTCACTGGGGTATCCCGAGGTCACCACCGTGCTGGTAGCGGTTGGTTGGCCGACGATGTAGCCACTGACCGTTTGACTACTACCGTTTTGGTTTGCGATCACGGCGGCCACCGTGGAGCCGGTAGCGGCTTGGGCGGGGGTCGTCACTACAAGTTGGAGGAGGGTAAGAGCGGCTAGAATAAGAAAAGCTAGCGGACTGGATAACTTGCCGTATGGCTTGTTAGGTAGCTTGATAACTTGCGGGGTAGCGCTTCGGACCACGGACATGAATTGACTCCTGCTAGGCCAACTGGGGGAGTGTAGCTGCGTTCTGGACACTACGGCCGCCAGGTGAAGATACGGTGAAAGAATTCTGTACTCGAGCTGGATATTTGCTGTGTATTAGATAAGTTCGAGTGAGCTCTGCTATGCTAGTGACAATTGTTTTTGTGGCAGTGGATTAGCGGCGTCTGATTTCTGGGGGCTCGCAGTTCCGGGTTGCAGGGTCCTTGTGCAACGAATGCCACATTTTTGCATGCCCAGGACGAATGATCGAGGCCAAACCTCCGTTATTTGCCGTGGCTACGCGACAGCAGACAGAAATCAAGAATCAAGATGTACGGAGAATAAGTGCCTACGATCAACCAGCTGGTCCGGAAGGGCCGCTCGCCCAAGGTCTCTAAGACCAAGGCTCCCGCGCTGAAGAATAACCCGATGCGCCGCGGTGTCTGTACCCGTGTGTACACCACCACCCCGAAGAAGCCGAACTCGGCTCTGCGTAAAGTCGCCCGTGTGCGTTTGACCGGTGGCATTGAAGTGACCGCTTACATCCCCGGTGTTGGCCACAACCTGCAGGAACACTCCATCGTGCTGGTGCGCGGTGGTCGTGTGAAGGATCTGCCCGGTGTGCGTTACAAGATCGTCCGTGGCGCTCTCGACACCCAAGGTGTAAAGAACCGCAAGCAGGCCCGTAGCAAGTACGGCGCGAAGATGGAGAAGAAGTAATATGCCTCGCAAGGGTCCGGCCCCCAAGCGGCCGCTCGTCATCGATCCGGTTTACGGATCCCCGCTGGTTACCCAGCTGATCAACAAGATCTTGGTAGACGGCAAGAAGTCCACTGCCGAGCGCATTGTCTACGGTGCACTCCAGGGTGCCCAGGAGAAGACCGGTGGCGATCCGGTTGCCGCGCTCAAGAAGGCCATGGACAACATCAAGCCGAGCCTTGAGGTCAAGTCCCGCCGTGTTGGTGGCGCTACCTACCAGGTTCCGGTTGAGGTCAAGCCGGGCCGTGCTACCGCACTCGCCCTGCGCTGGTTGGTTGGCTACTCCAAGGCTCGCCGGGAGAAGACCATGACCGAGCGCTTGCGCAACGAGATTCTGGACGCCTCCAACGGCCTCGGTGCCGCTGTGAAGCGCCGCGAAGATACCCACAAGATGGCAGAAGCCAACCGGGCCTTCGCTCACTACCGCTGGTAGTCCCGATGCGCCGGGTTCCCTCGAATTGCTCCGCAATTTGAGGGAACCCGGCGCATCGGGGCCCACCCTTCCCGCAGTTTGCGTGAGTGAACTGAGCGGGTGGGACTGAACGCTAGAACAGGACGACGGCGGGCCGCACCGTGTTGGTGACCGAACCGCCGTCGTCAGCTTGCTTTGCATTACTACTTACTACCTTGAACTAGGGAGACACTGTGGCACAGGACGTGCTGACCGACCTCACCAAGGTCCGCAATATCGGCATCATGGCGCACATCGATGCTGGTAAGACCACTACTACCGAACGCATCCTGTTCTACACGGGTGTGAACCACAAGATCGGCGAGACCCACGACGGTGCTTCGACGACCGACTGGATGGAACAGGAAAAAGAGCGCGGCATCACCATTACCAGTGCTGCTGTGACCTGTTTCTGGAACAAGAACCAGATCAACATCATCGACACCCCGGGCCACGTTGACTTCACCGTCGAGGTGGAGCGGTCCTTGCGCGTGCTTGACGGCGCCGTTGCAGTTTTCGACGGCAAAGAAGGTGTGGAGCCGCAGTCCGAGACTGTCTGGCGCCAAGCCGATAAGTACAACGTGCCGCGTATCTGCTTCGTGAACAAGATGGACAAGCTCGGTGCTGATTTCTACTTCACCGTAGACACCATCATCGGTCGTCTTGGCGCCAAGCCGCTCGTTATGCAGCTGCCGATTGGTGCCGAGAACGACTTTGTGGGCGTTGTTGACCTGCTCGAAATGCGTGCTTTGGTGTGGCCTGGCGATGCCAAGGGCGACGTAACCATGGGTGCTGCCTACGAGGTTCAGGAGATCCCCGCTGACCTTCAGGCCAAAGCCGAGGAATACCGCGCGCAGCTGGTGGAAACCGTTGCCGAGGCTTCCGAAGAGCTGATGGAGAAGTACCTCGAAGGCGAAGAGATCTCGATCGACGAGCTCAAGGCTGGCATCCGCAAGATGACCATCAACTCCGAGCTCTACCCGGTGTTCTGTGGCTCGGCCTTCAAGAACCGCGGCGTTCAGCCGATGCTTGACGCTGTGATCGACTTCCTGCCGTCTCCTCTGGATGTTCCTCCGATGATCGGCCACGATCCGCGGAACGAAGAGACCGAGCTGACTCGTAAGCCGAGCACCGAAGAGCCTTTCTCGGCTCTCGCGTTCAAGGTTGCGACTCACCCGTTCTTCGGCCAGTTGATCTTCATCCGGGTTTACTCCGGTGAAATCACTTCCGGTACCCAGGTGCTCAACTCGACCAAGGGTAAGAAGGAGCGCGTTGGCAAGCTCTTCCAGATGCACGCCAATAAGGAAATGCCGGTCGAGGGCGCACACGCCGGTCACATCTATGCGGCAATCGGCCTGAAGGACACCACTACCGGTGACACCCTGTCCGATATCGGTTCGCCGATCGTACTCGAGTCGATGAGCTTCCCGGAGCCCGTTATCTCGGTTGCTATTGAGCCGAAGACCAAGGGTGACCAGGAGAAGCTCTCCACCGCCATCCAGAAACTCTCTGCCGAGGATCCGACCTTCCGGGTCAACCTCGACGAGGACACTGGCCAGACCATTATCGCCGGCATGGGCGAGCTCCACCTGGACATCCTGGTGGACCGCATGCGTCGCGAATTCCGGGTCGAAGCCAATGTGGGCAAGCCGCAGGTCGCCTACCGTGAGACGATTCGTCGCAAGGTGGAAAAGCACGACTACACCCACAAGAAGCAGACTGGTGGTTCTGGCCAGTTCGCTAAGATCCAGATTGCGATCGAACCCTTGGACACCTCCGAAGGTGCCCTCTACGAGTTCGATAACAAGGTCACCGGTGGTCGTGTTCCTCGCGAATACATCCCCAGCGTTGATGCGGGTATCCAGGATGCGCTCACCGATGGTGTGCTCGCAGGCTACCCCGTTGTCGGCATCAAGGCGACGCTGCTTGACGGCGCCTACCACGACGTCGACTCCTCCGAAATGGCCTTCAAGATCGCCGGTCGTATGGCGTTCAAGGAAGCCGCTCGGAAGGCTGATCCGGTTCTGCTCGAACCCATGATGGAAGTTGAAGTCCGTACGCCCGAGGATTACATGGGCGATGTTATCGGTGACCTCAACGCACGTCGTGGCCAGATGCAGTCCATGGAAGATGCCACAGGCGTCAAGGTCATCCGGGCCTTGGTTCCGCTGTCCGGAATGTTCGGTTACATCGGCGATCTGCGGTCTAAGACCCAGGGTCGTGCAGTGTACTCGATGCAGTTCGACAGCTACGCCGAGGTCCCGAAGGCAGTAGCCGACGAGATCATCCAGAAGGCTCGTGGCGAATAAGCTTAAGGCTTATCGGCTCCGTGCCAAGCAAGTAATTTCAACAAGATTTCAACAAATAACAGACCACCAGTAGACTTGATAAGGTTTCAGTGACGAAAAGCGTCCTGATGGCAAGTTTTCTGAATAAACGTTCTAGGAGGAACCTGTGGCGAAGGCAAAGTTCGAGCGGACTAAGCCGCACGTTAACATCGGCACCATCGGTCACGTTGACCATGGCAAGACCACGTTGACGGCTGCCATTTCCAAGGTACTTTACGATAAGTACCCGACACTCAACGAGGCGCGTGATTTCGCTTCTATCGACTCGGCTCCCGAGGAGAAGCAGCGCGGTATCACGATCAACATCTCCCACGTTGAATATCAGACCGAGAAGCGTCACTATGCACACGTTGACGCCCCGGGCCACGCTGACTACATCAAGAACATGATCACCGGTGCTGCTCAGATGGATGGCGCGATCCTTGTGGTTGCCGCTACTGACGGCCCGATGGCTCAGACCCGTGAGCACGTTCTGCTCGCCCGCCAGGTTGGTGTTCCCTACCTGTTGGTCGCGCTGAACAAGTCCGACATGGTTGAGGACGAGGAACTCCTCGACCTCGTCGAAATGGAAGTCCGTGAGCTCTTGAGCTCGCAGGAATTCGATGGAGACAACGCGCCGGTGATCCGCGTTTCGGGCCTGAAGGCTCTGGAAGGCGATCCCCAGTGGGTCAAGTCCGTTGAGGACTTGATGGATGCCGTGGACGAGAACGTTCCGGACCCCATCCGCGATAAGGACAAGCCGTTCCTGATGCCGATCGAAGATGTTTTCACCATCACCGGTCGTGGCACCGTGGTGACCGGTCGCGCCGAGCGTGGCACCCTCGCCATCAACTCCGAGGTCGAGATCGTTGGCATCCGCCCGGTCCAGAAGACCACGGTGACTGGTATCGAGATGTTCCACAAGCAGCTCGACGAGGCTTGGGCAGGCGAGAACTGTGGTCTGCTGCTTCGAGGCATCAAGCGTGAAGACGTTGAGCGTGGCCAGGTTGTTGTGAAGCCGGGTTCCATTACCCCGCACACCGACTTCGAGGCGAACGTTTACATCCTGTCCAAGGATGAAGGCGGCCGTCACAACCCGTTCTACTCGAACTACCGTCCGCAGTTCTACTTCCGCACCACCGACGTCACCGGCGTCATCACGTTGCCGGAAGGCACCGAGATGGTTATGCCTGGCGACAACACTGAAATGACTGTGGCGCTGATCCAGCCCATCGCCATGGAAGAAGGCCTCGGCTTCGCTATCCGCGAAGGCGGCCGCACCGTTGGTTCGGGCCGTGTTACCAAGATCATCAAGTAACACCCTGTTCTAAAAGAAGGGCCCGATTCGCTGAGCGAATCGGGCCCTTCTTGTTTTGTTTTCGCGCTCTTTTCCGTTCGTCCCGTTTCACTCGCGTTGTTCCGTTCCCGTTGCTTCCTGTTTCTGGTGGCCCCCTCCGCCGTCGAGTGTGGAGATCTGCACCTTCTCGGCCCTCAGAACCTGTTGATCTCCACACTCAACGCTGCGGACCGGGAGTTTGAAAGGATCGAGTGGGGAGTAGGGCGGGGGAGTAGGGATCGGGCGCGGTTAGGGGAAACGGTGTCCTTGAACTTGCGACCGCTGTCTCGCGATAGTCCATTGACCTCGGGATAGCCCGTTGACGCGACAGTGAGCTATCGCCAAGTCAGTAAGCTATCCCGACGGCGGCGAGGTGGGTGAGTGCCGGGACGACGCGACGGCGGGATGACGGCGGTGTGAGCGACGGCGGCAAGGGGGACGAGGCGACGGCGACGGCGGCCAGGGGGAAGGGACGACGGCGGCGCAGGCAGGACGGCGATTGCCGCCAGGGCTGAAGTAGTTACAGCGCTGATAGTGTGTCAGAACGGATTGGGACGATATGCGGCGATATGGAGTGTGCAATGGGTTGGCTGATTTTTCTAATTGTGGTGGTTGTTTTGGTCGGGGTGGGGTTCACCTTGCGTAAGACCTTTAGCCGGGAGATCGATAGGTACAAGCGAATTCGCCGCTCCCAGAAAGGCGAGTAGCCTCCGAAGCCTCGCACCTTGGCCAGCTACCGCGAGCAATGTAAACGGACCTCCTGTCGCGCGAGGCCCTTGGGCGGCAGCCCAGTTGGCAATTTCCTGGGAAATCCGGCATACTAGACAAGTTGTTCAAGCGCTTCTTCGCGTCCCCGTCCGGATAATGCCGGGTGTGAGGGTCCAGGTTGAGGTCCAAACATAACCCACCAACTTTTGTTGCAAGGTCGAGTCTGCGTGAATTACGCGACACGCCCGAGCGCGGGGGTCGGTGCTCCGATGTATTGAGGAACCCGGTAATGCTCCGGATTCAGTACATGCGGAATAGCACTACAGATAAGCAGTGCAAGTAAGTCAACAGAGCAGCATAGAGCAAGCCAGGAAGAGAGCCTAAGCCATGGCGGGACAAAAAATCCGCATCCGGCTGAAGTCGTATGACCACGAGGTCATTGACGTTTCAGCCCGGAAGATCGTTGAGACGGTCACACGCGCTGGCGCAACGGTAGTCGGCCCCGTGCCGCTGCCGACGGAGAAGAACGTTTATTGCGTCATCCGTTCGCCGCACAAGTACAAGGACAGCCGCGAGCACTTTGAAATGCGCACGCACAAGCGTCTGATTGACATCATTGACCCCACACCGAAGGCTGTTGACTCGCTTATGCGCCTCGACCTGCCTGCCGATGTGAACATCGAAATCAAACTTTAAGGGAGGTGCTGAGAAAACTATGACCGTGATCCGTAATGTAAAGGGAATCCTGGGCACGAAGCTCGGCATGACCCAGGTCTGGGATGAGAACAACAAGCTCATTCCAGTTACCGTCGTCCAGGCCGATTCCAACGTCGTCACCCAGTTGCGTGACGCCGCAAAGGATGGCTACACCGCCGTTCAGATCGGCTACGGCCAGATCGATCCGCGCAAGGTGACCAAGCCGCTTGCTGGCCACTTCGAGAAGGCTGGGGTCACCCCGCGCCGTCACGTCGTTGAGCTACGTACCGCTGATGCTGAGTCCTACACCCTGGGCCAGGAGCTCTCCGTGGAGATCTTCGAAGCCGGCCAGAAGGTCGACGTCGTTGGAACCTCCAAGGGTAAGGGCTTCGCCGGTGTGATGAAGCGTCACGGCTTCCATGGTGTTGGCGCCTCGCACGGTGCTCACAAGAACCACCGTAAGCCCGGCTCCATCGGTGGCGCGTCCACCCCGAGCCGTGTTTTCAAGGGCGTTCGGATGGCTGGCCGGATGGGCGCGGTGCGTCACACCACCATGAACCTCACTGTCCACGCTATCGACGCTGAGAAGTCGCTGCTGCTCATCAAGGGTGCCGTCCCCGGTGCCCGCGGCCAGGTTGTGCTCGTGCGCAGCGCCGTGAAGGGAGCCTAAGACCATGGCTACGAAAACCGTAAAAGTTACTCTGCCCGCTGAGATCTTCGACGTACAGACCAACGTGCCCTTGCTGCACCAGGTCGTCGTCGCGCAGCTCGCCGCGGCTCGTCAGGGTACTCACAAGACCAAGACCCGCGCCGAAGTTTCCGGTGCAGGCCGCAAGCCGTTCAAGCAGAAGGGCACCGGCCGGGCTCGTCAGGGCTCCATCCGCGCCCCGCACATGACCGGTGGTGGCGTCGTGCACGGCCCGACCCCGCGCGATTACAGCCAGCGCACCCCCAAGAAGATGAAGGCAGCTGCTCTGCGCGGCGCTCTGTCTGACCGGGCACGCAACGGCCGCATCCACGTGGTTTCCGAGTTGGTTGCCGGCACCAAGCCGTCCGCCAAGGAAGCTCTGGCTACCCTGCGTAGCCTGAGCGAGCGGAAGAACCTGCTGGTCGTCATCGAACGCGCCAACGACGTTACTGCTCTGTCGGTACGCAACCTGGCCGAAGTCCACGTACTTTACGCGGATCAGCTGAACACCTACGATGTCTTGGTTTCCGACGACGTCGTGTTCACCAACGCTGCCTACGAGGCTTTCGTTTCCGGCAAGGCCGCGAACGATGCTTTCGGCGCTGGCGCTCCGGTGGAAGAGGTTGAGGAAGAGACCGAGGCTGTTGAAGCTAAGGAATCCACCAAGGCCGCGCCGAAGTACGCGGGTTCGCGTGCTCCTCTCGCCGATGCCAAGAAGGCCCCTAAGGGCTTTGACATCAAGGGCAACGAGGATTCCATGAAGTACCACGTTCCTGGCTCGCGGTGGTATGACAACACCGTTGCCGAGATCTGGTTTGCCACCGTGGAGGATGCTGAAGCCGCTGGCTTCGTTCCTGCCGGCGGCAAATCCGCTCAGGAGACAAGCCAAGAGACTGATGAGGAGGACGCCAAGTGACCGCAGTTACTAGCGCGGCTGTTAGTTCAGCTATCCACACCAAAGATCCCCGCGACGTGGTGCTTGCACCGGTCGTTTCGGAGAAGAGCTACGGCCTGATCGACGAAGGTAAATACACCTTCTTGGTCGACCCGCGTTCAAACAAGACCGAGATCAAGTTTGCCGTGGAGAAAATTTTCTCCGTCAAGGTGGACTCGATCAACACCATCAACCGTGCCGGTAAGCGCAAGCGAACCAAATTCGGATGGGGACAGCGCAAGAATACCAAGCGCGCAATTGTCACCCTGAAGGAAGGCACAATTGACATCTTCGGCGGTCCGCTCGCGTAGCGGAGACCACTTTAACGAGGAAATATAATGGGAATCCGTAAATACAAGCCGACAACCCCGGGCCGTCGTGGCTCGAGCGTTGCCGACTTCGCAGAAATCACGCGGTCGACGCCGGAGAAGTCTCTGGTCCGTCCGCTGCCCAAATCGGGCGGCCGCAACAACACCGGTAAGATCACTACCCGTCACAAGGGTGGTGGACACAAGCGCCAGTACCGTCTGATCGACTTCCGTCGTCATGACAAGGACGGCGTGAATGCCAAGGTTGCGGAGATCGAATACGATCCGAACCGTACCGCTCGCATTGCGCTATTGCACTATGTTGATGGCACTAAGCGTTACATCATTGCTCCGAATAAGCTTCAGCAGGGTGACTTCGTCGAGGCTGGTCCGTCCGCGGATATCAAGCCCGGCAACAACCTGCCGCTGCGCAACATCCCGGTGGGTACGACTATCCACGCTGTGGAGTTGCGTCCCGGTGGCGGTGCCAAGATGGCTCGTTCGGCTGGTGCTTCGGTCCAGCTGGTAGCCAAGGAAGGCCGCTTCGCGCAGTTGCGTTTGCCTTCCGGTGAAATCCGTAACGTTGATGTGCGCTGCCGCGCCACCGTTGGCGAGGTCGGCAACGCCGAGCAGTCGAACATCAACTGGGGCAAGGCCGGTCGTAATCGCTGGCGCGGTATCCGTCCGACCGTTCGTGGCGTTGCCATGAACCCGGTGGATCACCCGCACGGTGGTGGTGAAGGTAAGACCTCTGGTGGCCGTCACCCGGTCAACCCGAATGGTAAACGTGAGGGTCGCACCCGCCGCCCGAATAAAGAGAGCGACAAACTCATTGTGCGTCGCCGTCGTACTGGCAAGAACAAGCGATAGGAGCCTGGACAGATGCCACGCAGCCTGAAAAAAGGTCCTTTCGTTGACCAGCACCTCTTTGTGAAGGTAGCAAACGAAAACGAAAAGGGCACCAAGAACGTTATCAAGACCTGGTCCCGCCGGTCCATGATCGTCCCCGATATGCTCGGGCACACGATCGCCGTGCACGACGGCCGCAAGCACATCCCGGTGTTCGTCACCGAGTCGATGGTCGGGCACAAATTGGGCGAATTCGCTCCAACGCGGACTTTCCGCGGCCATGTGAAGGACGACCGTAAGGGCAAGCGCCGCTAGGCGCCTGCAATTACGGCTAAGACGAGAGAAGGAAAGCAATGGAAGCCAAGGCCATTGCGCGGCACATCCGCGTAACGCCTATGAAGGCCCGGCGCGTCGTCAACCTGATTCGTGGCAAGCAAGCGAATGAGGCCCTGGCGATTCTGAAGTTTGCCCCGCAGGCAGCTTCGGAGCCGGTATTCAAAGTACTCCAGTCCGCAGTAGCTAACGCTCGCGTGCTGGCCGACCGGGACAGTGTTGCCTTCGATGAGGGCGATCTCTACATCAGCGAAGCTTTCGTTGATGAGGGTCCCACCATGAAGCGGTTCCAGCCGCGTGCCCAAGGCCGCGCCTACCGCATCAAGAAGCGCACCAGCCACATCACTGTGGTCGTTGCCACCCCGAGTGAGGAGGAGAACTAAGTGGGACAGAAAGTAAACCCGCACGGGTTCCGCCTCGGTATCACCACCAACCATGTCTCGCATTGGTTCGCTGACTCCAACAAGGCCGGCCAGCGCTACAAGGATTTCGTTCGTGAGGACGTTAAGATCCGCCAGCTCATGTCCACGGGCATGGAGCGCGCCGGCATCGCCAAGGTTGAAATCGAGCGCACCCGTGACCGCGTCCGCGTCGACATTCACACCGCCCGTCCGGGCATTGTGATCGGTCGTCGTGGAGCCGAAGCAGACCGTATTCGCGGCGAGCTGGAGAAGCTCACCGGGAAGCAGGTGCAGCTGAACATCCTCGAGGTGAAGAACCCCGAGATCGAAGCTCAGCTGGTTGCTCAGGGCATCGCCGAGCAGCTCTCTTCGCGTGTGGCTTTCCGCCGCGCTATGAAGAAGGCTATGCAGTCCGCGCAGCGCGCCGGTGCCAAGGGCATCCGGGTGCAGTGCTCGGGCCGTTTGGGCGGCGCCGAAATGAGCCGTTCCGAGTTCTACCGCGAAGGCCGCGTACCGCTGCACACCTTGCGTGCGCAGATCGACTACGGCTTCTTCGAGGCGAAGACCACCTTCGGCCGTATCGGCGTGAAGGTCTGGATCTACAAGGGCGATGTCACCGCGAAGGAACTGGCGCAGCAGGCTGCTACCGCTCCTTCCCGTGGCCGTGGCCCGCGCCCCGATGGCGATCGTGGCCCTCGTGGTCCCCGTCGTGATGGCGGTGGCCCTCGCAGGGACAACCAGCGCAATGACCGTAACGAGAACGCCGCTGTTGAAGCTGCTCCGGCAGCTGCCGCGGCTACAGAGGGGAGTGAGGCTTAAATGCTGATCCCACGTCGTGTGAAGCACCGTAAGCAGCACCACCCCGGCCGTTCCGGCCAGGCGACCGGTGGCACCAAGGTCAACTTTGGTGAATACGGTATTCAGGCACTCAGCCCGGCTTATGTAACGAACCGTCAGATCGAGTCCGCTCGTATCGCGATGACCCGTCACATCAAGCGTGGTGGAAAGGTCTGGATCAACATTTACCCGGACCGCCCGATCACCAAGAAGCCTGCTGAAACCCGTATGGGTTCCGGTAAGGGTTCGCCCGAGTGGTGGGTCGCCAACGTCAAGCCGGGCCGGGTTCTGTTTGAACTCTCCGGTGTCAATGAAGAAGTTGCTCGTGAGGCTCTGCGCCTTGCAATCCACAAGCTGCCCCTGCGGGCACGCATTGTGCGTCGTGAAGGTGGTGAATAGAAATGGCAGTTGGAACCAAGGACCTGGCCGCTGACAAGTTGGACGGCTTCGATAAGGAGCGTCTAGTCGACGAACTCCGTAAGGCCAAGGAAGAACTGTTCAACCTGCGTTTCCAGTCGGCTACCGGCCAGTTGGAGAACCACGGTCGGCTTCGCGCCGTCAAGCGCGATATCGCCCGGATCTACACCGTTCTGCGTGAGCGCGAGCTAGGCATTCGTGTCGAGGCCGTCGCCGCAGTGGTGGAGGAAAAGGCGAAGGCGAAGAAGAAGCCTTCCAAGAAGGCTGAAGCGGAGGCCCCCGAGGCCGAGGCTGAGGCTACTGAGGAGGCCGCCAAGTGAGCGAAGAGAGCAAGGAAGTCAGCGTGAGCGAAGAAGCAGCTGGGAACGCCGAGACTGCAGAGTCGGCTCGCGGCTACCGCAAGTCCCGTCGCGGCTACGTCGTTTCGGACAAAATGCAGAAAACCATCGTTGTCGAGGTTGAGGATCGTGTAAAGCACGCCCTCTACGGCAAGGTGCTGCGCCAGACCTCCAAGGTCAAGGTGCACGATGAGGAAAACACCGCCGGAATTGGCGATTTGGTGCTGATCAGCGAGACTCGTCCGCTGTCCGCCACCAAGCGCTGGCGCCTGGTCGAGATCCTCGAAAAGGCTAAGTAAGAAACGCCGGAAGGCCGGTGTCCCGTTAGGGGCACCGGCCTTCTCGCATTTCCAGCGAGTTCGCTTTCTAATCGCCGGTTCACCCTTAATAGCCCGCGAATCCGCGAATTACCCGCGAACTCGCGCCTTGGAAACCAATGACTCTGTGAGGAAGCGATGCCACACTCTCAACCAACCACAGCCTCCAGCTCGGTGACTCCGCAGCGCCGTCGCTTCGTGGTCAGCGATATTCATGGACATCCGGAGAAGCTGCTCGCGGCACTGCAGCAGAAGAATCTGGCCGATGGCTTGGGCGCTTGGAGCGGCGGCAATGCCCAATTGTGGTGCTTAGGTGATTACTTCGACCGTGGCCCCGATGGCGTCGGCGTCGTCGATCTGCTGATCAGGCTTTCGGTCGAAGCAGAAGCTGCCGGTGGGGAAGTTACCGCTCTCTTGGGTAACCATGAGGTGCTCACGCTGGGGAAAAAGCGCTTTGGTTCGACGCCGATCAACACCTCGCTGGGCGAGCGTTCCTTTGATAATTCCTGGCTACGAAACCAAGGACAGGAATCAGATCAGGCGAGGCTGTCCGCACAGCAGCTGGAGTGGCTCACCGACCGTCCGGCGATGGCACAGGTCGATGATCAGCTCCTGCTGCACTCCGATATTGTTCACTATCGTCAGTGGGGTGCCAGCGCTGAGGAAGTCAATGAAAACGTTCGTCGGATCCTGCGTACCGCTGACCCAGTGGAACTGTGGCAGTTGTGGGCTGCTCTGACGAAAAGGAATGACTTCCAAGGCCCCGACGGCCCCGCCTCAGCCCAAGGGCTGTTGCGACATTTCGGCGGTCGGCACATTTTCCATGGGCACAGCATTATCGGAGAAGACGAGGGACAGCCAGCTTCAGCCAATACCGAGCCGAAAACCTATGCGGACGGCCTAGTGACCGCTATTGACGGTGGCCTCCACGCCGGTGGTCCCTGCCTACTGGTCGAGTTCTGAGCCCGCGCGAGTTCGCTTCTTACTCACCGATTCGCCCCTAGAAACAGGCGAATCCGAGATGCGCACACGAACTCGCGCCCTCGCTGAGCGCCCTAACTCAGAAGCTGCGCCTTGATTTCGCTCTTGAGCACCTTGCCAAGCTTGGAACGCGGCAAATCCGGCCAGACCAGGATCTCCTTGGGCGTCTTGACGCTGCCAATTCGTTCTTTCACGAAGGCTTTGAGTTCCTCGGGATCCACGGTGGCATCGGGCTGCAATTCCAGTACCGCGGTCACCCGCTCGCCCCATTTCTCATCGGGTAACCCAATCACTCCGCAGTCCCGGATTCCCGGATGTTGCATCAGTGCTTGCTCTACCTCGGCCGAATAGACATTGAAACCACCGCTGATAATCATGTCCTTCGCCCGGTCCACAATGTAGAGGAAATTATCTTCGTCCAGGTAGCCGATGTCTCCGGTGTGATGCCAGCCAAATCTGCTTGCCTCGGCGGTGGCCTCCGGGTTCTTGTAGTAACCGGCCATCACCAGCGGGCTCCTGACCACCACCTCGCCGCGCTCACCACGGGACAGCAAGTTGCCGCCGTCGTCCATGATCGCCAGGGTAACTAAGGGGGAGGGGCGCCCGGCGGAGCTGAGGCGTTCGACGGCGATCGAACCGTCCGCGCGATAGTGATCCTTGGGTGCCATGGTGGAGATCATCATCGGGGCTTCGCTTTGGCCGAAGAGCTGCGCCATTGGCCCGATCCTTTGTAAGGCTTCTTCCAAGCGGGCGGCCGACATCGGGGCGGCTCCGTACCAGAAGCACTGCAAGGAACTCAGGTCGGTGCTCTCCAAACGGGGGTGTCCCAGCAGCATATAGATCAGCGTTGGCGGCAAGAAGGTATGGGTGACCTGCCGAGCTTCGATCACGCTAAGGAAATCGTCCAGATCCGGTGTGGCCAGGATGTCGATCACGCCGCCAAGCGCGAGAACCGGCATGCATAGCACCCCGGCAGCGTGTGTGAGCGGGGCCAGCGCTAGGTACACCGGGCGCGGCTCGAAGGGGTAGCTCATGAGCGTCAGGGCACTCATGGCTTCCAGATTGTGCCCGGTCAGCATCACACCCTTGGGCTTCCCAGTGGTACCGCCGGTGCCTACTAGCATCACGACGTCGTCAATGGGCTCGGTCTGCGCGGCGGGGGAGTCCCCGTTCCCGGCCAGCCAACTTTCGAAGGACTGAGCCAAGTCGGTGCTCTTGTCCAGGCAGACCAGGGTGGTCAACTGCGGTAACTCGGGCAGGATCTCGGCGGCGAGTGGTTCATAGCTGCTCTTATAGATGAGTGCCTTGCAGTCGAAGAGGTCGAGGAGGTCGCGATTCTCTGCGGCAGCATTACGTGGGTTGATCGGGCACCAAACGGCACCGGCTCGCGAGATTCCGAACACCGAGGCAAAGGCAATGGGATCGTTGGAGGAGAGGATGGCAACCTTATCGCCCGGTTTAATGCCGGAGCGACCGAGCGCGGCCGCAACCTGGAAAGAGAGCTCCTGCACGGCTCCATAGTTCAAAACCTGCTCGCCGAAGCGTAGGCAGGGAGCATCGAGGCCTAGTGAAGCACCTTTATCGAGATAGTCGGTCAGCCGCATAGCGGTTCCTCTCCAAGAAATGAGGTGCCTGGCCATCGACTGATAGCCAGGCACCCGGTCATTGAAATTGATTGCTACTGAGGTTAGTTCTGAACCGTCAAAACCGGTTCCATCACCAAGCCGAAGCTGCGCAGCACGCCGAGCAACTCGCGGTGGCCAAAGGCTTGGCAGCCCGAGGCGAAGCCAACCTGTTTCGGTGCTTGCTGCAAAAGCGAGTACGCGGCATATGCCTGCAAGAGGCCGGTCTGCTTGTAATTGCTATTGCCGTGGATGACGCAGTGCGCGCGACCGAGCGGGCCGGAGGCATGCACCGAATCGAGGGATTTATTCACCCGGGGGTTCTCCCTGGGCGGCATCTGGTTCATCACCTGCGCGGCGGTCGCGGTCAGTGCAGCATCGCGATCCTCCTGGTTCATGTCCTTAGTTGCCTCAAGCGCCGCCGCCACGATCTGCGGAACACCATGCATTAGCGCGGCATTGAACACACCACCTTGTGCCTTGACATTCGCCACTCGTGGATCATTCTTGAACCACACCGGGTGTGAGGTGCCGCCCCAGGGCAGGGAGAGCGCCAATTCATGTTGTCCAGGGACCACGAGCGAGGTGAGACCGGCCTCGGGATCGAAGGGCGTATAGGCATTCTGCTCAAGGTAGTAAGCGGACGAAGTTGCGGCATTGACCAGGATGGTGCGGGTCGAGGCGACGGTCGGGCTGCCGCCCCAGAACACCGCAATGTCCAGGGTGTCCAGGCCGGGCTTCTCAAGGCAGAGCTGGGCAGCGATTTCACCGGTGGTATACATCTGAGCCAGACCGGGGGAGAGCAGCAAGCCCGCCTTGGCAAAATCCGCACCATACTTTTCATCGCAGGTGATCAGCCAATCCTGCTCACCCGTGGTGTCGGTGTAATGTGCCCCAGCGGCAAGAGCAGCCTCGACGACGGCCGGGCCCAGTTCACTGAACGGTCCAACCGTGTTCAGCACCACCTGGGCACCGCGCAGCAGCTCGGTTAGCGCCTCAACGGTGTGTTCGACCTGAACTACCTCGTAATCGGCTGTTTCGATGCCGGGGATGTGATCGAGAGCGTCCTGCACCCGGCCTTCGTCGCGGCCAGCCGCAATAAAGGGCACGTTGTATTCGCGCAGGTACTCGATCACCAGTCGGCCGGTGTATCCGGTAGCGCCGTAAACGACGACTTTCTTTTCAGTCATTTCACATCCCCATTCCGCCGTCGACCGACAGCCCAGCACCGGTAATGAACCGGGCCGCGTCGGACATCAGGAAGACCACGGCATCGGCCATATCGGCCACCTCGCCGAGCCTGCCAAGCGGGGTTTGCGCGACGACGGCCTCAACTGCCGCCTCGGGGCTGGGGAAGACGCCAATAGCGGCTTCTTCGACGGCGAGCTGGTTGCCCATCGCGGTAGGCACCAGGCCCGGATAGATGCAGTTCACTCGAACTCCGTAGCCAAAGGCTCCGGATTCCGCGGCGGCCACCCGGGTGAGCCGGTCAACGGCTGATTTGGTGGCGGAGTAGCCGGAGATGCCCGGGAAGGCGATGGTTGCGGCTACCGAGGAGATATTTACTACCGCGCCACCCGTTCCAGCTCCACCGCCGGGACGCATCGCGCGGAAGGCGTGCTTCACGCCGAGCGAGGTGCCAAGCACGTTGACCTCAAGCATTTTTCGAACGCTTTCCGGCTTCAAATCGGCGACCAATTCGGTGATCTCCAGCCCGGCGTTGTTCACCACGCCGTCAAGACCGCCGAGTTTGGAGATGGTCTCCGCAATCGCGGTTTCCCAATTGGCGTCATCTGTGACGTCGAGTCGGACGAATTCGGCGGTGGCCCCTGTTGCGCGTATCGTATCGGCCGCGGCTCGGCCGGCTTCCTCTTGCAGATCGGCGATGACCACGGCCGCGCCTGCGGCTGCTAGTGCTGTGGCCATTCCCTGGCCAAGCCCCTGTGCGCCGCCGGTGACCAGCACCTTGCGCCCTTGAAGATCGAAGACACTCATCCGTCGTTACTCCTCTTTGAGTTGATTATTCACCCGCCTGCACTGTGATGCGTCTCACGATTGGCGGGCCTAAGCCTCAGCGTAATCGACTTTGGACGAGCGTCAAGAGTTTCTTGGACAATTGTCCAAAATTCATAGTTCTTCTTGAGATTAGGTGTCGTAGAATGGGTGGGTCGGTATTCGTCTTCGGAGTACTGATATGTTTCAGATGACACTCCGCGGCAGAGAAAGAGGGAACGTCAGTGAAACTGCTGGAAGCTGATCAGCTTGAGCGCCGACCGGTCGATAAATTCGCCGATCGCCGTGCCGAGTTGGCCGATGCTGCGCTGCAGACGCTCTCCGAACTGGGTTATGCCCGGACCAGCCTTCGCGAGATCGCGCAGAACTCCCAGTTTTCTCATGGCGTCCTGCATTACTACTTCAAAGACAAAGTCGAGCTAATCACCTACTGCGTCAAGCGCTACAAGGCCGCTTGCGTGACTCGCTACGACCAGATCGTCAGTACCGCCAGAACAGCGGAAGAGCTTCGAATCGGTTTTGCCGAGGGGATGGCTCAGACGCTTCGCGAAGACGGCAGCATGCACCGGCTTTGGTATGACCTGCGCGGTCAGAGCCTCTTCGAATCGGCCTTCCGCGACGACGTTGCGGAGATTGACGAGAGCCTGCGGAGCATGATCTGGCGGATCGTCAGCCGTTATGCGGAACTCAGTGATACCGAGAGCGCATTTCCTGCGGTGACCGCCTACCCGCTTTTCGACGGACTCTTCCAGCACGCGCTACTAAAGTACCTCGTCGATCCGGGGGCTGCGGCAGAGGAGCTGCGCACCGGCGTCGAGCTCCTGCTGCCCCGGCTAATGGTTGGTTTCTGCAAGTAGCTGGCCCTCGGGATGCCGCTAGCTCAGGCTGATCTGAGCTAAGAAACATGCTAAGATATTGAGTTTGTGTGGCCCTATCCAGGGCCACGCGTACCTCGTAAACTTTCGTGCCAGTGCATACTGCCGTTCAAGGCTCTCCGGATCTCCGGGGAAATTGAGCGGTTCAAATGCTCCTGGCACGGCAGTTTAGGCCTGTTCTGGCAAAATCCAGGCAAGCTCAGAGACACCCCCGATCAACTGTTCCGCAAGGCTCGTCCTGTACGCATCATCTCAGGCGAGAACCGGCGAGACGACAGGAGTAATAGTGATTCAGCAAGAGTCGCGACTCAAAGTTGCCGACAACACGGGTGCTAAGGAAATCCTTACCATTCGCGTTCTCGGTGGCTCTGGCCGTCGCTACGCAGGTATTGGCGACGTTATCGTCGCAACCGTCAAGGATGCCATTCCCGGCGGTAACGTAAAGAAGGGCGATGTGGTCAAGGCCGTTATCGTCCGGACCAAGAAGGAACGCCGTCGTGCCGACGGCTCCTACATCAAATTCGATGAGAACGCAGCGGTCATCTTGAAGGCTGACGGCGACCCTCGTGGTACCCGTATCTTCGGCCCGGTGGGCCGCGAACTTCGCGATAAGAAGTTCATGAAGATCATCTCGCTTGCACCGGAGGTGTTGTAATTCATGGCGAAGCTCAAGATCAAGAAGGGTGACCTGGTTCAGGTCATCACTGGCGCTAAGCAGGAACGTGGCGGAGACCGCGGCAAGCAGGGTAAGGTTCTGCGGGTTTTCCCGGAGAACAACCGCGTGCTGGTCGAAGGCATCAACCGGGTTACCAAGCACACCAAGGTCGGACAGTCGCAGCGCGGCACCAAGACCGGTGGCATTGAGACCGTTGAGGCCCCGATCCACATTTCCAACGTGGCGATTGTGGACCCGTCCACCAAGAAGCCGACCCGCGTCGGCTATCGCCTCGAGACCGTTGAGCGTGACGGCCGCGAACGCGTTGTGCGTGTCCGTGTCGCCAAGAGCTCCGGAAAGGACCTGGCATGAGCGCTGAAGCTAGCACCGTAGAAACCCCGGTTAAGATCATTCCGCGTCTGAAGACTCGCTACGCCGAGGAAATCAAGGGCGGATTGCAGGAAGAGTTCGAGTACAGCAACGTCAACCAGGTTCCGCGCCTGGTCAAGGTCGTAGTGAACATGGGTGTTGGCGAGGCTGCTCGCGACTCCAAGGTCATCGACGGCGCCGTTCGTGACTTGACCTTGATCACCGGTCAGAAGCCGATGGTCACCAAGGCTCGCAAATCGATCGCTCAGTTCAAGCTGCGTGAGGGCATGCCGATTGGCGCGCACACCACGCTGCGTGGCGATCGGATGTGGGAATTCCTGGATCGTCTGGTCACCCTGGCACTGCCCCGTATCCGCGATTTCCGCGGCCTGTCCGGCAAGCAGTTCGACGGCAATGGCAACTACACCTTCGGTCTGACCGAACAGGTGATGTTCCACGAGATCGACCAGGACGCCATCGATAAGGTGCGCGGCATGGACATCACCGTGGTGACCACTGCGAAGACTGATGACGAAGGCCGTGCGCTGCTCAAGGCGCTGGGTTTCCCGTTCAAATCCGAAGACTAATTACTACGTAGCAGGTCCTGGTGGTCCTTTCGAGGCTACTAGGAAACCGTTACGAGAAGGGCAAGAGCCCAAATGACTATGACAGATCCTGTCGCAGATATGCTCACGCGTCTGCGCAACGCAAACTCGGCTTACCACGATTCCGTGACCATGCCGTACAGCAAGCTGAAGGGCCACGTGGCCGACATCCTGAAGGCCGAGGGTTACATCGCGGCCTGGAAGGTTGAGGACGCAGAGGTTGGCAAAAAGCTGACCATCGACCTCAAGTTCGGTACTGACCGTCAGCGTTCAATCGCCGGCATCCGCCGGATTTCCAAGCCGGGTCTGCGCGTTTATGCGAAGTCCACCAACCTGCCGAAGGTTTTGGGCGGCTTGGGAATTGCTATCCTCTCGACGTCATCCGGTCTGCTGACCGACCGTCAGGCTGAAAAGAAGGGCGTGGGTGGGGAAGTCCTCGCCTACGTCTGGTAGAAGGAAGGGAGTAAAGACTTATGTCACGTATTGGACGTCTCCCGATCTCCGTGCCTGCCGGCGTCGAGGTCAAAATCGACGGTTCGCTGGTTTCGGTCAAGGGCCCCAAGGGCGCATTGACTCACGCTGTGGCGAACCCGATTGCGGTCTCGCTCGAGGATGGCACCTTGACGGTGTCCCGCCCGAACGATGAGCGCGATTCCCGCGCCCTGCACGGTTTGACCCGGACCCTGATCTCTAACCTGATCACCGGTGTTACCGAAGGCTACGAGAAGAAGCTCGAAATCGTCGGTACCGGTTACCGCGTGCAGGCCAAGGGCTCGGACCTCGAGTTCGCTCTGGGCTACAGCCACCCGGTTGCCGTGAAGGCTCCCGAGGGCATCACCCTGACGGTTGAGGGCCCCACCAAGCTCTCTGTTTCAGGAATCAATAAGCAGCAGGTGGGCGAGGTTGCTGCCAACATTCGCAAGCTGCGTAAGCCCGACCCGTACAAGGGTAAGGGCATCCGCTACGCGGGCGAAGTTATCCGCCGCAAGGTCGGAAAGGCTGGTAAGTAATCATGGCGCTGACCATTAACAAGAAGCGCACCGGGAAGTCGAAGGCTGCCGCACGCGGCCGTCGTCACCTGCGTGTTCGTAAGCGGATCACCGGTACCGAGGCTCGTCCTCGCCTGGTGGTGAACCGTTCGTCCAGGCACATGTTCGTCCAGGTTGTCGATGACACCAAGGGCATCACCGTAGCCTCCGCCTCCACCATGGAAGCGGATCTGCGGAGCTTCGACGGCGATAAGACGGCCAAGGCCAAGCGCGTCGGCGAGCTCGTTGCTGAGCGGGCTAAAAAGGCTGGCATCGAAGCTGTCGTGTTCGATCGCGGCGGCAATAAGTACCACGGCCGGGTTGCGGCTGTGGCCGACGGTGCACGCGAAGGTGGTCTGGCCCTGTGAGCGAGAATACTAACAAGGAAACCACTGTGTCTGAGAACACTGAGAACGTAGCGGGCACCGCGCCCGCTGAAACTGCTGCAGGTTCCAACGAGGACCGGCGCGGTGGACGTCGTGGCGAGCGTGACGGACGGAGCGGTGGCCGTGATGGCGGCCGCGGCGGTCGTGACGGTGGCCGTGGCGGACGCGACGGCGGCCGTGACGCTGAGAAGAACCAGTACGTCGAGCGTTTGGTCACCATCAACCGCGTGGCCAAGGTCGTCAAGGGTGGTCGTCGCTTCAGCTTCACCGCTCTGATGGTCGTCGGCGATGGCAACGGCCTGGTTGGCGTTGGCTACGGCAAGGCCAAGGAAGTTCCGGCAGCTATCGCCAAGGGCGTCGAGGAAGCGAAGAAGTCCTTCTTCCGCGTTCCCCGCGTCGGCGGCACTATCCCGCACCGTGTGCAGGGTGAGGCCGCTGCCGGCGTCGTGCTGCTGCGTCCGGCTACCCCGGGTACTGGCGTTATCGCCGGTGGTCCGGTGCGTGCCGTACTGGAGTGCGCTGGCGTCCACGACATCCTGTCCAAGTCGCTCGGTTCCTCGAACGCCATCAACATCGTGCACGCCACCGTGGCAGCATTGCAGCAGCTCGAAGAGCCCGCTGCGGTTGCCGCTCGCCGTGGCTTGCCGATGGATGAGGTCGTTCCGGGCCCGCTGCTGCGCGCTATTCAGGAAAAGGCAGGTGCCTAATGACCACCCCGAAGAATGTTCAGGCGTCGGATAAGACCCTGGAGATCACTCAGATTAAGTCCGTCATCGGCGGTAAGCAGAACCAGCGCGACACGCTGCGTTCACTGGGCCTCAAGCGCATCGGTCACACCGTTGTGCGCAAGGCCGATGCAGTGACCGTGGGCATGATCAACACGGTTCCGCACCTGGTGAAGGTAGAGGAGGCGAAATAATTATGGCTGAGGCTACTAAGTCCAAGACTGCTAAGGCAGATACCGTGGAGAAGCAGAATGCACTCAAGGTGCACCACCTGCGTCCCGCCCCGGGAGCCAAGACCGCTAAGACCCGTGTGGGTCGTGGTGAAGGTTCCAAGGGTAAGACCGCCGGCCGTGGTACCAAGGGCACCAAGGCTCGCTACCAGGTGAAGGCAGGCTTCGCAGGCGGCCAGTTGCCGCTACACATGCGTTTGCCGAAGCTTCGCGGCTTCAAGAACCCCTTCCGGGTTGAGTTCCAGGTTGTTAACCTGGACAAGCTCTCCGAGCTGTACCCGGACGGCGGCCAGGTGACCGTTGAAAACCTGGTTGAGAACGGCGCGGTTCGCAAGAACCAGCCCGTCAAGGTGCTCGGTACCGGTGAACTGACCGTCAAGGTCGACGTCACCGTGAACGCCTTCTCTGCCAGTGCTGCCGAGAAGATCGTGGCAGCCGGCGGTACCGCAACGGAGCTCTAGCCCGTTGTTGTCAGTGAATTAGGCTCTTGGTGAGCGGGCAGAATTGCCCGCTCACCAAGAGTTTTTCGTTATCTTCAGGTTCTACCCATTAGACTCGGTTGGTGGACCACAGAGGTCCAGCTTATTCCGTACTTAACCTTCAGGAGGACGCTTGCTTTCCGCAATTGGCCGCGCCTTTCGGACGCCTGACCTGCGACGCAAGTTGTTGTTCACGCTGGGCATCATCGCCATCTTCCGGCTCGGAGCCTTCATCCCGTCCCCCGGGATCAGTTACGCAAACGTTCAGGCTTGTCTCGCCCCGGGCGGCGGTGATACCAGCGGCGGCATCTACCAATTGGTCAACCTTTTCAGTGGTGGCGCTCTGCTCCAGGTATCCATCTTCGCCCTGGGCATCATGCCCTACATCACCGCGAGCATTATTATTCAGTTGCTCCGGGTGGTTATTCCCCGCTTCCAGGAACTTCACCTGGAAGGCGCTCAGGGCCAGAGCAAGCTCACCCAATACACCCGTTATCTGACCATCGCCCTCGGTCTGCTGAACGCCACGACGCTGGTGTCGTTGGCACGTTCCGGCACGCTGCTGGGTGGTTGTGGTCAGGACGGCACCGCGGGAGCCATCGTTCCCGATAGCTCGATCGTTACCACCATCTTGCTGATCATCACCCTGACAGCAGGCACCGGCCTGATCATGTGGATGGGCGAGCTTGTCACCGAAAAGGGTGTGGGCAACGGCATGTCGCTGCTTATCTTCACCTCGATCGTGGCTCGTTTCCCCACCTCGCTGGGCGAGATCTGGACCACGAAGGGTCCGGGTACCTTCTTCATCGTGATCCTGCTGGGCATCGTCGTGGTGGCGCTAGTGGTCTTCGTCGAACAGTCGCAGCGCCGCATCCCGGTGCAGTACGCCAAACGAATGGTCGGACGACGTACCGTGGGTGGCACCAACACCTACATCCCGATCAAGGTGAACATGGCCGGCGTGGTGCCAGTCATCTTCGCATCTTCCTTGCTCTACCTGCCCTCCTTGATCTCGCAGTTCGTGATTCAAGGCAAGCCACAGGATGCACCGGCTTGGGCTAACTGGATCAATGACAATCTCACCAAGGGCGATCACCCCATCTACATGGTGTTGTACTTCCTGATGATCGTCTTCTTCACCTACTTCTACGTCGCTATCACCTTCAACCCTGAAGAAGTTTCCGACAACATGAAGAAGTACGGCGGCTTTATCCCGGGCATTCGTGCGGGTAAGCCGACGGCAGACTACTTGCAGTACGTGCTCTCTCGGATCACCCTGCCAGGTGCACTGTACCTGGGCTTGGTAGCGCTTATCCCGTTGATTGCTCTGGTACTGATCAACGCCAACCAGAACTTCCCCTTCGGCGGTACTTCGCTGCTGATCATGGTGGGAGTGGGGCTGGAAACCGTCAAACAGATCGATGCTCAATTGCAGCAACGACACTACGAAGGGTTGTTGCGATGACCAGAATGCTCATTGTTGGCCCGCCAGGATCCGGCAAAGGAACTCAGGCGGAACGGATTTCCGACCGGCTGGGCATTGTGGCTATCTCCACGGGAGACATCTTCCGGGCGAATGTCAAAGGCGAGACCGCGCTCGGCCTGGAAGCCAAGAAGTACATGGACGCAGGAGACTACGTTCCGGACAGCGTGACCAATAAGATGGTCCGCGACCGGCTCAGCCATGAGGATGTGCGGGACGGCTTCCTGCTGGATGGTTACCCGCGAACCTCTGCCCAGGTCGATGAGCTGGCCGATATTCTGGCCGCCGAAGGTAAGCAACTCGATGTGGTTTTGCAGCTTACGGTCGAGGATGAGGAACTGGTAACCAGGTTGCTGGGCCGGGCTAAAGAGTCGGGTCGTAGCGACGATGATGAGAACGTCATCCGGCATCGCTTGGATCTTTACCACACCCAAACCGAGATCGTGGTGACCCGTTACGCCGAGCAAGGCATTCTGGCCAAGGTTGACGGACTCGGTGCGATCAATGAAGTGACCGACCGGATCATGGCTGCTATTGACGGTGTGATCGGCTCCTAGCTTCGCTGAGCGGATTCCCGGCGGTTTTCCGCTGGGGATCCCTCCTGAGGACGGGCATCTCTGCGGGCTTGCGCTCGCTCCTAACAAGGAAAACCTCAACTCGTTCTCGAGAGGAAACCTTCGACGGCGTCCGGGAGTTTCTGGATCAGCTCGCCGAAGCAGCGGTGCCAATCGAAGGAGTGCGGGCACGATATCGATCAGCAGAGCACTTTCCGGTGCTCTGCCGATCATCCTGCTGGCCGAGAAAGAAGGAAAATAGGCAATGGCTGGTTTCGGACGAGGACAGATTGAACTCAAGACCCCCGAGCAATTCCGCTTAATGAGCGAGGCCGGGCTGATCCTTTCTGCCGCCTTGGACGTGACGGTGGCCGCGGCAGGGGTTGGCGTGAGCACCTTGGAATTGGATGCCCTATTCGCCGAGCAATTGGCTGCCGCCGGTGCCCAATCGAACTTCTTGGGCTACTACGGCTACCCGGCGACCATCTGCACATCGGTGAACGAGCAGGTGGTGCATGGCATTCCGAACGAACGGAAGCTTCAGGACGGAGACTTGCTGTCCATCGATGGCGGAGCGATTATCGGTGGTTGGCATGCTGATTCGGCCCGAACCGTGACCGTGGGCACCGCCGATCCTGCCGACGTCGAACTGTCTAAAGCTACCGAAACTGCCATGTGGCGGGGGATAGCGGCGATGGCTTCAGCCTCGCGGGTGGGGGAGATCGGGGATGCCATCGATGATTTCGTCACCGAAAAGTATGGCTCGAAATTCGGCATTATCGAGGATTACACCGGGCACGGGATCGGTTCGGCTATGCACATGGATCCGGATGTGCTGAATTACCGCTCCCGCAGCCGTGGCCCTAAGCTCCGTCCGGGCATGGCGTTGGCTATTGAACCGCTGCTGGTTCGCGGCGGTATTGCCACCCGAACGCTTGCCGATGAGTGGACTGTGGTGACCGAAGACGGTCAGCGCGCCGCTCACTGGGAGAACTCCGTTGCCGTGCATGAGGGCGGCATTTGGGTGCTTACCGCGCCCGACGGCGGTGCTGCCGCGCTCCAAGCTTTCGGCGTCACCCCGGTGCCGCTTAGCTGAGTGGCATTCGCTCGCGATATTTCAATGGCATCGCGATAGCTCAATGACGGCGCAGTGGACTATCCCGAAGTCATTGGACTATCCCGAACCGGGAATTATGCGGAATGAAACTGAGGGGCCCGGACCTGCGTCCGAGCCCCTTGTTTGTACCCTCGCGAAGTCGAAGCTAGCTCTTAGGACTTAAGCTTCGGCTTGACGTCCTTTTCATAAATGCCCTGCAGAGTGGTCTTTAGGTCGGTCAGGGTGGACTTCACATCCGCCTTCTCATTCATGATCTTGGCGGCCGCCTTGGCCATCTCCTGATCTGCGCCGGGCAAGAACACCCGGGCGTAGTCCTGGCTCTTAGTCACCTTGAGCTGATCGAGAGCAACCTGGATCTGTGGGGTCTTAGCCAGCACCGCAGACATATCGGCGGAGGTGCGGGAAGGCATATAGCCGGTGGCTTCGGAGAACTGTGCGGTGTTCTGCGCATCCGTGTAGAAGCTGAGGAACTTCGCGGCCGCGAGCTGACGCTCTGGGCTGCTCTTCTTGGCAATTGCAAGGCCCGCACCGCCTGTCGGGCAGACCAGGGAGGCATTGACCGGGCCGCCGGGCAAGAAACCCACGCCGATGTTCATGCCCTTTTCTTTGGCCGCCTTGAGCGTGCCAACCAGGTCGCCGGTGGAGGAGACTGTGGAACTGACCGCACCTGCGGTCATATCGCCCACCGCATCCTTGGAGGAAACCCCAGCCCAGCTGTTCTTCACGATGCTGTCCTGAACCCATTGCATGGCTTTGACCGACTCATCGGAATCTGGGGTGATATCCCAATCCTTGGACCAGGCACCACCGAAGCCCCAGAGCACGTTCTGCAGAGTCCAGCCGGCATAGCCGGCTAGAGCTGGGTACTGATAGGCGTGTAGGAATCCTGGTTTAGAAGCATTGGCCTGTTGGATCTTCGGTGCCCATTCAGCGAACTCGTCCCAGGTCTTCGGTGCCCGGTCAGGCACGCCAGCCGCCTTGAAGTGGTCCTTGTTGTAGTAGAACAATGGGGTGGAACGGTTATTTGGCACGGCCCAGTGCTGGTCGTTGTACTTGTAATCGTTGTACAGCGTGGGGTTGAAGTCATCGGTCTTATCGTTCACGGCCTTGAGTAGATCATCAATCGGGATAATCGAATCGGCAAGTGCAAAGCGGAACCACCAGACGTCGGAGGCCAGCACGATATCCGGGGTGTCATTACCGGTCTGTGCAGTCTGGAACTTCTGGGCTACCTCCTCGTAGTTCGCTCCGCCACTGATCAGGTTGACCTTGATTCCGGGGTTGGCGGTCTGAAAATCGGCAATCAGCTTTTGCTCGATTGGCTGAGATGAACCGGGGTGGCTAGAGAGGAAACTGATTTCGCTGGCGGGGGTCACCTTGGACCAATCGGTGCTTGAGGCCGTGTCAGTGGCCGCACCACTGGTGCTAGGCCCACCGCAGGCAGCGAGCGCCGTCGCACCTATTCCCAGACCTCCGAGGGTGAGGAATCCTTTGCGGTTGATGTTCATGTTGTGCCTTTCATTGGGTTTGAATGGTGCAGCAAACTGGTTTGGGAGGCTAGCCGGTCACCGAGCCCTGAGTGAGCCCGGAGACGATGTAACGCTGAAGCGCGGCGAAGATGATCAGAATTGGCAGAATGACGATAACCGCCCCGGCCATCAGTACACCCCAGGCTTGGGAACTCGAATCTGAATTACTCAGCAGAGTCAGGCCAACGGGAAGCGTCATCATCTCCGGCTTAGTGGTGATGATGAGTGGCCAAATGTACTCATTCCATTCGGTCACAATGGTGACCAAAGCAACTGTGGCGATAGAAGGCACCGAAATGGGGACCACGATCTTCCACAGCCTTCGCCAGTGCCCAGCCCCGTCGATTTCGGCGGATTCCAGAATCGAGGTTGGCAAGGTCATAAAGTGCTGGCGAAGCAAGAAGGTGCCGAAGGCCGTTCCTAGGCCCGGCAGGATGATGCCCCAGTAGGTGTTCTGCCCGTTCAAGCTTGAGATCAGCACGTAGTTAGGCAGTACGGCGACCTGTGGCGGAACCATTAGGGCCACCAGGATCAACATGAAGATGAGCCGCTTGAAGGGGAACCGGATGAAGACCAGGGCATATGCGGTGAGCACCGCCAACACACACTTGATCACTGACCCGACCGCGGTGACGATCACGCTGTTCAAGAAGAACCGGGCAAACGGTACCGTGGTGGCCGCGGTGGCGTAGTTATCGAAGTTGGGAGCCTGCGGGAGCACCTTGAGATCCGTGGTGATGATTTCGCCGGGAGCCCTGAAAGAGGAGAGGATCATCCACAATAGCGGCAGGAACACCACCAGAGTGGCGATCAGCAAGGGAAGATATCCGCCGACCAGGGTCTTGACCAGGTTCTTGGCTGAGAACGGGCCGGGGCGTCGGCTCGCAATAGGAGAGGCGCTCATGCGTAGTGCACCTTTCGCTCGACGAAGCGCATTTGCACCGCAGTCATGATCAGCAGCAGCAAGAAGAGCACAACGGAGATGGCCGCCGAATAACCTGCTCGGTTATAGGCACCGAAGGCCTGCAAATAGGTTTCGAACATCAAGGTATTGGTGCCCTGGCCGGTGGGCGTCATGATCTTCAAGATATCGAAAGCCTGTAGCGAGGAAAGCAAAGAAGTGATCAGCAAGAAGAAGGTGGTGGGGGAGAGTAAAGGGAAGACGATGGCGAAGAACCTTCGCACCACCCCGGCGCCATCAAGGGACGCTGCTTCCATCACATCCTGAGGCATCGATTGTAGGCCAGCTAGGTAAACCACTGCGCAATAGCCGAGGTTCTTCCAGATGTAGACGATGATGACCATGGTCAAGGCCAGCTTGGGATCGTTGATCCATTGCGGGCTGCTTTGCCCGAGCCCACGCAGTACCCAGGAGAGTGCGCCGTAGACCGGATCGAAGATGAAGAGCCAGACCAGACCAACCCCGACGCCGGAGAGGACATAGGGGGCGAAGATGGCCGAGCGGGCAAAAGTTCGCCCGGGGAGCTTCTGGTTGAGTGCAAGTGCGATCAGCAGCCCCAACACCATGGCGCCGCCGACCGTTAGCACCGTAAAGATCGCTGTGGTTCCTAGCACCTCCGGGGCGTCGGAGGAGGTGAAGAAGGTGACGTAGTTGTTCAGTCCGACGGCGGTGGCGAAATCTGAGCCAAGGGTCCAGTCCAAAAATGAATACTGGATATTGGCGATGAGCGGCCGGTAGGTGAACATTACGATCAGGGCAATATTGGGCAGTGCAAAGGCCAGAAATATCCAGGCATCGCGTCGGCTGCGCGCGGTCCAGAATCGCTGCTTGATTTTGGTGCCTCCACCCGAGGCGGTAGGTGATGTAGTCATATGGGCAGTCTCGCTTCGCTTTCATTGTCCGCACGACGCCCCAAAGCGGTGCGGAATGATTCCTCGACTACTCCAGCACAGGTGACGACGTTGTCTTGCCAAAATGGTGCTGCCCGCGTCAATGTTCCCGCAGGCTTCACCGAGTGTTTACCCAAATTACGTGCCTTACCTGAAAATTAACCGAGTTGAGGCTCAAAAACCTTTTCCACTTGACGACAGCGAAACGAAAATGGTCAACAATGGAGGGATGATGGACGGCGTAGCGACCTCAAGTGGGCAGTTAACCGACGTTCCGGGCGTGCTGGTGGGCCAGGTGGAACGCAACGGAGCGGGCTGGCTGAGCGGAGTGAGCGTGGTGATTCCTCCGCTCGGAACCGTGGGTGCTGTTGATGTACGAGGTGGTGGTCCCGGCACACATGAGACGGATGCCCTGGACCCAACCACGCTGGTCTCAACCGTTGACGCCGTGGTGCTGACCGGCGGTAGTGCTTACGGCTTGGTAAGCGCGCATGGTGTGATGCGCTGGTGCGAGGAACAGGGCCGCGGTTACGAAGTCGAGGGCGGCAGGGTGCCGATTGTGCCGGCCGCGGCGATTTTCGATCTGGGCCGAGGTGGGGACTTCACGCTGCGGCCGGATCAGGAGATGGGATACCAAGCCGCGCAGGAGGCGCATGCTGGCGAAGTACGCCGCGGCAATGTCGGCGCGGGCGCCGGAGCAGCTCTGGGGCGAGGCTTGTTCAAAGGGGGAGTGGGTACCGCTTCCATCCGATTGCGGGGGTTGAACTCCGAAGTGGTGGTCGGCGCGCTCGTGGTGGTCAACGCCGTCGGACATCCCGTGGGCGCGGACGAGACCCTCCGCCAACTGGAGGGGCAACCGCCCGGACTCAACACCACGCTCGCCGTGGTGGCCACGAACGCGGTACTCAGCCCGGCTCAGGCGAAGCGGACGGCAACGGCTGCCCATGCCGGAATGGCCAGGGCGCTGGCTCCCGTCCATACCCTGCTCGACGGCGACACGATCTTTACACTGGCCACCGGAGAGCTGGAGCTGGTGGGGCAGGGTAAGGCAGATGTGGTGCCGTTGGTCGAGCTGCAGTCGATGGCGGCGGTGGTGGTGCAGGCGGCCATTGAGGACGCCATTCGTTGTGCGAGTTCCGTGACCACCTCGGCAGGAACCTTCAGCCGCTGGCCGGTCTCCGGGGGCACCAAAAGGTAGTTGCGCTACGACTAAACGGCGCTCGGAGGTTCCGGGGTAGAGCGGGCTTGTGCTTAAGCCACGACGGATTTAACATATCCGCCCCGATGGCGTAAAGTTGTTTGTTGGTTGTCTGCGCTTTGGCGCGCCCATTCAAACCTTTTCCTAGTGTTTTGGTGTGGATGATGCGTGGCCGTGGTGCGATGACCGAAATAGTGTCAAAAATTAGCCTTTCGTTTCGGCGAGAGGCGCACAACAGTTAGCGGAGGATATGGCCAAAAAAGACGGGGTCATTGAGATCGAGGGCGTAGTGACTGAGGCGCTGCCCAACGCGATGTTTCGTGTTGAGCTGACCAATAAGCACATCGTACTCGCTCACATTTCTGGAAAGATGCGCCAGCACTACATTCGAATCCTCCCAGAGGACCGGGTTGTGGTGGAGCTGAGTCCTTACGACCTTACTCGCGGCCGCATCGTTTACCGCTACAAATAAGACTCAACTCTCTACTCAACTGCTCACACGCAAAGGAATGCCATGAAGGTCAAGCCGAGCGTCAAGCAGATCTGCGATAAATGCAAGGTGATCCGCCGTAATGGCCGGGTCATGGTGATCTGCGAGAACCCACGCCACAAGCAGCGCCAGGGCTAATTCTCCCCACGGGAGAGCAACCCTGCTCTGTTCACGTAATAAATAGATAAAGGCAGCACAGGCCGAATCGGAAGATTCGGCCCACCCCCGGTCGGAGGCCGGGGCCGCATAGCGGGTGTACTGCCTACGACCTCCGGATAAACCAAGGAGTACCGCCACTATGGCTCGTCTCGCTGGCGTTGATCTTCCCCGCGAAAAGCGGCTGGAAGTTGCGCTTACTTACATCTATGGCGTGGGCAAGACCCGTGCACACCAGACCTTGACCGAAACCGGCATTTCCCCGGATGTTCGAGTCAAGGACCTCTCCGATGCTGAACTCGTTCAACTCCGTGACTTCATTGAAGGCAACTTCAAGGTCGAGGGTGACCTCCGTCGCGAGGTAGCAGCAGATATCCGTCGCAAGGTGGAAATCGGCAGCTACCAGGGTATTCGTCACCGTCGCGGCTTGCCGGTTCACGGCCAGCGCACCAAGACCAATGCGCGCACCCGTAAGGGCCCGAAGCGCACCGTTGCCGGCAAGAAGAAGGCCGGACGTTAATAGCGTCCAGCTGATCAGAATTTAGGAGAAACAATGCCCCCGAAGACTCGTGGCGCGGTTCGCAAGCCGCGTAAGAAGGACAAGAAAAATATCGCGCTTGGCCAGGCGCACATCAAGAGCACCTTTAACAACACCATCGTGACCATCACGGATCCGGCTGGTGCCGTTATCGCTTGGGCTTCCTCAGGTGAGGTTGGCTTCAAGGGTTCGCGGAAGTCCACCCCGTTCGCCGCCCAGCTCGCCGCCGAGCAGGCTGCAAAGCGTGCGCAGGAGCACGGCGTTCGCAAGGTTGACGTTTTCGTCAAGGGCCCGGGATCCGGTCGCGAGACCGCTATCCGTTCGCTGCAGGCCACTGGCCTGGAGGTCGGTTCCATCCAGGACGTGACCCCGAGTGCGCACAACGGCTGCCGTCCGCCGAAGCGTCGCCGCGTCTAACGGCGCCGGTCTGCCTGCACGGTTAGATCACATCGGCAAGCTTGTCGCGGACCTCACGGTTCGCGGCAAGCCCACGCCGGTTAAAGACTTTAGATCCTTCTTTCCACTACCTGTGTTGCGTCATATAGCGGATGCTCGCTGAAAGGAAAACCAAGTGCTCATTGCACAGCGCCCGACCCTCTCCGAAGAAGTTGTCTCCGATAACCGTTCGCGGTTCATCATTGAGCCGCTAGAACCCGGCTTCGGCTACACCCTGGGGAACTCACTCCGCCGCACTCTGCTCTCCTCGATCCCGGGTGCTGCTGTTACCAGCATTCGCGTTGACGGCGTGCTGCACGAGTTCACCACCGTGCCCGGTGTTAAGGAAGATGTCACCGAGATCATCCTGAACATCAAGAACCTCTCGGTCTCCTCCGAGCACGACGAGCCCGTGGTGGCCTACCTGCGCAAGCAGGGCCCCGGCGTCGTTACCGCTGCTGATATCGCCCCGCCGGCCGGTGTGGAATTCCACAACCCGGATCTGCACATCGCGACCCTGAACTCGAAGGGTAAGTTCGAACTCGAACTGACCATCGAGCGTGGCCGTGGCTACGTTTCGGCATCGCAGAACAAGTCCGGTGACGCCGAGATTGGCCGGATTCCGGTTGACTCGATCTACTCACCGGTGCTCAAGGTGACCTTCCGCGTGGAAGCGACCCGTGTTGAGCAGCGCACTGACTTCGATCGCTTGATCGTGGACGTGGAGACCAAGCAGGCCATCGCCCCGCGCGATGCCGTGGCTTCGGCTGGCACCACCTTGGTGGAGCTGTTCGGCCTGGCCCGCGAGCTGAATACCGCTGCCGAAGGCATTGAGATCGGCCCCTCGCCGACCGATGCCGCCTTGGCTGCCGATATGGCGCTGCCGATCGAGGACCTGGACCTTACGGTTCGTTCCTACAACTGCCTCAAGCGCGAGGGCATCCACACCGTGGGTGAACTCGTGGCTCGCTCCGAGGCCGATTTGATGGACATCCGCAACTTCGGTGCGAAGTCCATTGACGAGGTCAAGGCAAAGCTCGTGGAACTGGGGCTGTCCTTGAAGGATTCTCCTCCAGGATTTGATCTCGCCGCCCGCGCTGCCGCTATCGATGAAGACGATACCTTCAGCGACGACGAGCTCTAAAAGTCTGTATTTGAATTAGCTTTCCGGCGGGCTCGGTTGCTTGCAGCTGAGAACCACCGCTATCCAATTGAGGAGAAAACATTATGCCTACCCCCACTAAGGGTCCGCGCCTGGGCGGTGGCCCGGCTCACGAGCGTTTGATGCTCGCGAACCTGGCGGCATCCCTTTTCGAGCACAAGCGCATCACCACCACGGAGACCAAGGCCAAGCGGCTGCGTCCCTATGCTGAGCGTCTGATCACCTTCGCCAAGCGCGGCGACCTGGCTTCCCGCCGTCGGGTGCTCGGTGTGATCAGCAATAAGAGCATTGTGCACGAGTTGTTCACCGACATCGCCGAGGCCGTTGAGAAGCGCGACGGCGGCTACACCCGGATCACCAAGATCGGCAACCGCAAGGGCGATAACGCCCCGATGGCCGTTATTGAACTGGTTCTGGAGCCGGTCAGCCCCAAGCAGGCCGTTGTTGCCGAGGCCCAGAGTGCTGCTGAGCAGTCGGCCAAGCCCGCCAAGGTCGTTGAGACCGAGGAAGCCGCTGTTGAGGCGAGCGAGGACGCGCCGAAGTACGCCGGTTCGCACGCTGTTCTAGAAGATGTCAATGAAGCCCCCGAAGGCTTCGACATCAAGGGCAACGAAGACTCGATGAAGTACCACGTTGCTGGTTCGCGCTGGTATGACCAGACGGTTGCCGAGGTGTGGTTCGCCACCGCCGAGGACGCCAAAGCTGCTGGCTTCGAGCCCGCAGGCGGCGAAGATGCTCAGGCAGAAGGCGAAGAAGAGGAAGCTGCCAAGTAATTCTGGTGGCTAAACTTCAGCTATGTCCATGATGGAACCCACCATCTCCCCTCCCGGAGATGGTGGGTTTCTTCGTGTCCGGCTTGATCTCTCCTATGATGGAGCCCCCTTCAACGGCTGGGCGGTGCAACCTGATCGGGTCACCGTGCAGGGCTCCCTGGAGGATGCTTTGGCAATGTTGCTACGGCGTTCGATCCGGACCACGGTGGCCGGTCGTACCGATGCCGGGGTGCATGCCCGTGGCCAGGTGGTACATATCGATCTGAGCCCTGCGGAGTGGGCAGGATTGGCTCGCCGCAGTAGTCAGAGCCCGGAGGAAGCGTTGCTCCGCAGGCTGCGGGGCACGCTCTCCAGGGTGCTCGGTGAGAACACTGGGGCGATTGTGGTGGCCGCGGCCGCCCTTGCCGCCCCGGGGTTTGACGCTCGATTCTCAGCGTTGTGGCGGCGCTACAGCTATCGGGTGGCCGATCGGCCCGGGGATTGGGACCCGACCCGCCGTCAGTTCACCTGGTGGCATAAGCTGCCGCTCGACGTCGAACGCCTCAATCAGGCGGCAGCGCCATTGCTGGGCCTGCAAGATTTCCGCTCCTTTTGTAAGCCTCGGGCCAATTCTGCTTTGGCCAGCACGGTTCGTGAACTGCAACGTTTTGAATTCGCTCGTGGCTCGGATGGGGTGCTGGTGGTGACGGTGCAGGCCGACGCGTTCTGTCACAATATGGTTCGTGCGCTGATTGGTTCCGCCGTGCAGGTGGGCAGCGGGGAGCAGCCGGTCGGCTGGCTAGCGGAACGGCTGGCCGCCAAGATGCGGGACGCGCGTTCCCTGCTAGCACCGCCCCATCCGCTGGTGTTGGAGCAGGTGGCTTATCCCGACGACGGCGAACTTGGCTTGCGGGCGGAACTCACCCGGGCACGCCGGGAGTGAGCTGGTCCGGGTGAAGATGGTTGCATTTGGACCTAGCCGCCGGGCAAGGTAATATTGATAGTCGTTGTGCGTGTCCTCACTCGGGAATGTGCATCCAGGCGCTGACTCAGTTGCAGAGTCGTCAGGTGCGGGGTGCTCCGGGACGTGGATTACCGGTCAAATAGAGCCCTCACCTCTGACCGGTGGCGCACGAGCTGTAATGCTGTCGGTAGTAAACGCCCGTAGCATTCCCCAAGAACACGAAACGAAGGCAAAAACTGTGCGTACGTACACCCCGAAGCCCGGCGACATCAACCGCCAGTGGCACGTCATTGACGCCACCGACGTTGTCCTGGGTCGTCTTGCCAGCCAGACCGCAACACTGCTGCGCGGAAAGCACAAGCCGACCTTTGCATCCCATATGGATATGGGTGACTTCGTCATTATCATCAACGCTGAGAAGGTTGCCCTGACCGGCGCCAAGCTTGAGCAGAAGCGCGCTTACCGCCACTCCGGTTACCCGGGTGGTCTCTCCAGCGTGAACTACGCCGAGCTCTTGGAGAAGAACCCGGTTCGCGCCGTGGAGAAGGCCATCAAGGGCATGCTGCCCAAGACTTCGCTGGCCGCTCAACAGCTGTCCAAACTCAAGGTCTACCGTGGCGCTGAGCACCCGCATGCCGCTCAGCAGCCCAAGACGTTTGAAATCACCCAGGTCGCTCAGTAGTCCTGCGCTACGTAAAACACACTTAATCAAGGAGAATCGTGGCTCAGAACACTGAAGAGCTGAACACCGAGGTCGCTGAGGCGCCTGAGGAAGAAGTATTGACTAGCTATACCTCGGAGAGCGCTGGCGCTACCGAGTCCGCCCCGAAGAAGGAGCGCCCGGCGCTTACCGTTCCGGGTTCCGCTGTTGGCCGCCGCAAGGAAGCCATCGCTCGGGTTCGGGTTGTTCCCGGTACCGGCAAGTGGGTTGTGAACGGCCGCGAATTGGCCGATTACTTCCCGAACAAGCTGCACCAGCAGGAAGTCAACGAGCCGTTCAAGATCCTCGATCTGGATGGTGCCTATGACGTTATTGCCCGTATTCATGGTGGTGGCCCCTCCGGCCAGGCTGGCGCTTTGCGTCTCGGCGTTGCTCGTTCGCTGAACGAGATCGACGAAGAGAACAACCGCCCGACCTTGAAGAAGGCTGGCTTCTTGACTCGTGACGCTCGCGTCATCGAGCGTAAGAAGGCCGGTTTGAAGAAGGCTCGTAAGGCTCCGCAGTACTCCAAGCGCTAACCCAAACTTTGCCAGCAAAGTTCGGGACCCGGTAGCCCCTGGCTCCACAAGCGCTAAATATTCATACGGAAGGCCCGGTCGCTCTGCGACCGGGCCTTTTCGCGTCCCTGGGGCTTGTGGGGTTTTTCGGGGGTTTGTGTGTGTGCGGGAGCGCCAGCTGGTTCGCGATAGCTCATCGACTTCGCGATAGTCCAATGTCGGGTCAGTAGGCTATCGCGAAGTCAGTGGACTATCGCGAAAACACAGGAACCGGTAAATCGTGGCTGAGACTCTTCTTCCCCTCCACCGATTTCTTCCCAGTTGTCCCATTGAGTGGTGCAGATGTTGCTGATGAGGTTGATTTCCGGTCACATCTGCATCATCCGTCACACCCGATGGGACAGCTGGGTTTGAACCGGGGGTTGAGCTGGGGCAGGGGGTGGGCGGAGTTTGTGGCAGATACTAGTAGAATCAATCCGATGTCTAGATTGTTTGGAACCGATGGGGTTCGTGGCCTGGCCAATGGGTTGCTCACTGCAGAGCTTGCTCTCTCACTCGCGCAGGCGGCCGCTGTCGTCTTGGGCCATGACCAAATGTCGGAGGGGAAGCGTCCGCGCGCGGTCATTGCTCGCGACCCACGAGCCAGTGGTGAGTTTATTGGTGCTGCGGTAGAAGCTGGCCTGGCTAGTGCCGGCGTGGACGTCTACGACGCCGGGGTGCTACCCACTCCAGCCGCGGCGTACCTTATTGCCTCCTTAGAAGCCGACTTTGGCGTGATGATCTCCGCCTCGCACAACCCCGCGGCGGACAACGGCATTAAGTTCTTTGCTCGTGGTGGCCAGAAGCTGCCCGATGAAGTGGAAGACGCCATCGAAACCCAGTTGGAGAAGGAACCACACCGCCCGGTGGGCGTGGGTGTGGGCCGGATCCAGCGCTTCTCAGATGCCGAAGACCGCTATATCCTGCACCTGCTGACCACGTTGCCGCACCGGCTCGATGGGCTGACCGTGGTGCTGGACTGCGCACACGGTGCCGCGAGCGGCTGCTCGCCCCAGGTTTTCAAGGACGCTGGCGCCAAGGTAATCGTGATCGGCGCAGAGCCCGATGGGCTGAACATCAATGACGGAGTGGGCTCAACCCACCTAGAGCCGCTACAACAGGCTGTGTTGGCGCACGGTGCCGATCTGGGCATTGCGCACGACGGCGATGCGGATCGCTGCCTCGCGGTGGACCACGAGGGCAATGTGATCGACGGAGACCAGATTATGGCCATCCTGGCGATCGCGCTGAAGTCCGATGGAAAGCTTAAGGACAATGTCTTGGTTGCTACCGTGATGAGCAATTTGGGCCTCAAGCTCGCCCTGCGTGACGCTGGCATCAGTATCCGGGAGACCGGCGTCGGCGATCGCTATGTGCTGGAAGCCATGCGTGAGGGCGAGTTCAGCTTGGGCGGCGAGCAGTCCGGGCACGTCATCTTCTCCGATTACGCCACCACGGGCGACGGCGTGCTCACCGGATTGCAATTGGCCGCCGAGGTGGCCCGTAGCGGCCGTAGTTTGAAGCAGCTAGCCACCGTGATGACTAAGCTGCCGCAGCTCATGATCAACGTCAAGGGCGTGGATAAATCGCGTGCGCAGAGTGATCAGGGCGTGCGTGAGGCCGTTCGGCTAGCGGAGCAAGAACTGGGCGAAACCGGACGGGTGCTCCTGCGGCCCTCCGGCACCGAGGCACTGGTGCGGGTGATGGTGGAAGCCGCAGACATGGAGACCGCAACCAGGGTCTGCCAAGAACTGGCCTCAATAGTAGAAAAGCGACTGGCGCTCGTCGCCTAGCAACCGCCAGGTTTGAGCACCAGCCGCTTCGGGCAGCTTAGGACCGTTCTAGTTGCGGGCCTTCAGAGCATCCCGGATTTCGGTGAGCAGCACAACCTGCGGATCCGGCGCATCTTCCTCCGGCTTGATGCCGAGCTTCGCGTTACGACGAGCGATCATATGATTCATCGGAACTACCACGATGAAGTAGATGGCCGCGGCAACGATCAGGAAGTTCAGCAGCACCGTAATGAAGGTGCCGAGCATCACCGTGTTCGCCGGATCGGAGCCGATTTGAAACTTCAGCACATCGTTGAAGCTAGGCTTCCCGACGATGCCCGCGATGAGCGGCATGATGATGTTGTTAACGAGTGAAGTCACGACGGTACCGAAGGCACCACCGATAACGACGGCGACCGCAAGGTCGACGACATTGCCTTTCAAAATGAATTCTCTAAATCCCTTGATCATGCCACCCAAGATAGACGCAAAAGTCCTGTGCGTTAGCTAAGACACGCATAGACGTAACTCAGGAGTAATCTGGGGCGGGGTCCAGGCCGAAGTATTGCTCTAGGCTGTGCAGTCCGGATTTTTTGACCGCAGTAGCCAGTTCGACGCCGACATAACGCAGGTGCCAGGGTTCGGCAAAGTAGCCGGTCTGGTCCTGGAAGTTGAGCTGATACCGCACCACGAAGCCAAAAGTATGGCAGTTCTGGGCGACCCAGGCAGCGAGGGGCTGTCCGGCGAAGCACGGTTGCAGATTGCAGCCGCCGCCGTTTCCGATATCCACCGCCAAGCCGGTCTGATGCTCCGAATAGCCCGGACGAGCTGAGGCGTGATCCGCCCCGGAAATCCCGGTGGCTGCGGCGAAGGAACCATAGGTGGAAACCTGGGTCTGATAGGAACGGAAACCGCTCACTAAAGTCAGCGGAGTGCCGTGAACCTGGGCTGCTTTAGCCATTTTTTCCAGGGCAGCCGCGGCAGGTGCACGCAGCATGGCGGTTTCCCCGCCGACATTGCTACTCACCGCTGGACGGACCAGGTCGCTGGGATGGTAGTTCGCGGGCTTGAGTGGCCGACGCTTGTTCACGATCACCCAAATCGATCTCGGGTCATCGAGCGAATTAGCCGGGGCGGTCGGGGCTTTTTGGCCCGGGGCTGGCACAGTGTTGACCACGCCCGCCTGCTGACCAGCCGCCGTCGAACCTGAATCGTTTGAGGAGTCCGGGCCTTCACAGGCAGCCAGGCCGAGCACTCCCATTCCGTAGAGTCCGAGCCGTAGAGCGGCGCGTCGGTCGAGGGGAGCAGACGCAGCGCTCACCTCAGGTCTTCCTCAGCAACATTCGGCGGATCGAATGGTCCGAATCCTTGGTCAACACTAAACGAGCCCGGCCCCGGGTAGGGAGCACATTCTCCATCAAGTTCGGTTCGTTGATCCGCTTCCAGATGCCGGTTGCGGTTTCCACGGCTTCCGCATCGGAGAGCGAGGCATAACGGTGAAAATAGGACTCTGGTTGGGCGAAGGCCGATTTACGCAGTGAAAGGAAGCGGTCGATGTACCACTGCTCGATATAAGGGGTCTTGGCATCGACGAAGACCGAAAAATCGAAGAAGTCGCTCACCGCCAATCCGGAACGCCCGTCCTGACGGGGCCTGGCTGCAGCGAGCACGTTCAGTCCCTCGACAATCAACACATCGGGGCGGTGCACCACCACTTCTTTGCCCGGAACGATGTCATAGGTCAGATGTGAGTACCAGGGAGCCCGGACCTCCTCCGCGCCGCCCTTTACCTCGCTGACGAAACGCAGCAGCGCGCGCCGGTCATAGGACTCCGGGAAGCCCTTGCGCTGCATTAGCCCACGTCGCTCAAGCTCGGCGTTCGGGTACAGAAAACCATCGGTGGTGACTAGCTCGACATTGGGGGTACCCGGCCAGCGGCGCAACATCTCACGCAGGATGCGGGCCGTGGTGGACTTCCCGACCGCCACCGAACCGGCTACGCCGATCACGAAGGGAGTGCGCTGGGTGCGCTCGCCGAGGAACGTCGTGGTGGCCGCATGCAATTGGCCCGCGGCGGCGACATAGAGGTTGAGCAGCCGGGACAGTGGCAGGTAGACCTCGCGCACTTCATCCATATTGAGCGGATCTTCAAGGCCGCGAAGCCGGAGTATGTCCTCCTGATTGAGCGGCTGTTCGATCTCAGCCGATAAACGGGACCAGTGCTGCCGGTCCAATTCCACAAAGGGGGAGGCTCCGTCGCCAGATTCTGTGCGTTGCAAACTCACCCTAGCGATTCTGCCCTCTCCCCGGGGCAATCGCGAATTCCTTGGCTTGGCGAGCAATACGTGTCGGCTCAGGCTAGGGCCGGAGCCAGGTAAGATTGAAGCCATGTGTGGAATTGTTGGCTACGTTAGCCGTGGGGACCAAGAGCGCGATCATGGAGCTCTTGATGTGGTGTTAGAAGGCCTGAGAAGGCTTGAATATCGTGGTTACGACTCCGCAGGTGTTGCGGTGTTGACCGGTGCGGATGGCGGCGGCATTGCCTCTGCCAAGAAGGCTGGCAAACTCAGTAACCTACTCGGTGAGTTGGAGCAGCACCCGCTGCCCAACTCACGCACCGGTATTGGGCACACCCGCTGGGCAACCCATGGCGGGCCGACCGATGTCAACGCGCATCCGCACCTGGCAGATGATGACCGGCTGGCTCTGATCCACAACGGCATTATCGAGAACTTCTCCGAGCTCAAGTCCGTTTTGTTGGAAAAGGGAGTCACCTTCCGTTCCGCAACCGATACCGAGGTGGCCGCAGCGCTGCTGGGCGACGAGTACCAGGCCGCCGTTGATGTCCCCGCCGCGCAGCGGCTGACCGTGGCCATGCAACGCGCCTGCCAGAAGCTCGAAGGTGCTTTCACCCTGTTAGCAATACATGCAGACCTGCCCGATGTAGTGGTTGCCGCTCGGCGTAACTCGCCACTCGTCGTCGGACTGGGGGAAGGCGAGAACTTCCTCGGCTCCGATGTCTCCGGTTTCATTGACTACACCCGTCGTGCCGTTGAACTCGGCCAAGACCAGATCGTCACCATCACTCCGGACGCCGTGGAAATCACCGACTTCTTCGGAGCACCCGCCGAAGGCAAGGAATACCAGGTTGACTGGGACGCCGCCGCAGCGGAGAAGGACGGCTTCCCCTCCTTTATGGAGAAGGAAATCCACGAGCAGCCCCGCGCCGTGGCGGAAACCTTGCTGGGTCGCACCGATGCAGAGGGCCGGCTGGTGCTGGACGAATTGCGCATCGACCCGGAGCAGCTGAAGCAGGTCAATAAGATCATCGTGCTGGCTTGTGGTACGAGTGCTTACGCCGGGCAGGTTGCCAAGTACGCCATCGAGCACTGGTGCCGAATCCCCACCGAGGTGGAACTCTCCCACGAATTCCGTTACCGGGACCCGATTGTCGATTCCAATACCCTGGTGATCTCCATCTCCCAGTCCGGCGAGACAATGGATACCCTGATGGCCGTCCGTTACGCGCGGGAGCAGGGCGCCAAGACGCTGGCGATCTGCAATACCAATGGCTCGACAATTCCGCGTGAATCCGATGCCGTGCTCTACACCCACGCCGGGCCGGAAATCGCGGTGGCCTCCACTAAGGCCTTCCTGGCGCAAATCACCGCGGCTTATTTGCTGGGGCTTTACTTGGCTCAGCTGCGTGGCAATAAGTTCCAGGGCGAGATCAAGGATCTACTGGCAGACCTGCACAAGACCCCGGACAAGATCCAGTCTGTGCTAGACAACGAGCAGCAGATTCGCGATCTCGCGGTGGCCATGAAGGACACCAAGTCGGTGCTCTTCCTGGGTCGTCATGTCGGCTTCCCGGTGGCCATGGAGGGTGCGCTCAAGCTCAAGGAGCTGGCCTACATTCACGCGGAAGGCTTTGCCGCCGGAGAGCTCAAGCACGGACCGATCGCGCTGATCGAAGAGGGCCAGCCGGTCTTCGTCGTGGTGCCCTCGCCCAATGGCCGCGATTCGCTGCACGCCAAGGTGGTCTCCAACATCCAGGAGATCCGCGCTCGCGGCGCGAAGACCATCGTGATTGCCGAAGAGGGCGATGAAGCGGTGCGCGAGTTTGCCGAGCAGGTCTTCTACATTCCGGCCACCCCGACCCTGTTGGCACCGCTGCTCACCACCGTGCCGCTGCAGATCTTTGCCTGTGCGCTGGCCAGCGCGAAGGGCTACGACGTCGATCAGCCGCGTAACCTGGCGAAGTCTGTGACGGTTGAGTGATGACGCAGGCGCTTATAGTCATTGATGTCCAGCAGGACATGGTGAACGGCAGCTATGCGGGAGAACTGGCTAATAAGGACGCGGTGATCGGCAATATTAAGCTGGCCATCGAGAAAGCGTCCGACGCCGGAGCCCAGGTGATCTTCATCCGAGACAAGGATGTGGCCGGTGGAAGCGGTCCCGGCTTCGAGGTCTTCGATGAATTGCCTCAGCCCGCCGGTTCGGTGACCATCGATAAGGCGAATAACAACCTCTTCACCCGTACCTTGCTCGCCCCATTCCTGAAAGAGCGAAGGATTGAGCACCTGGTGATTTGTGGCATGCAGAGCGAGTATTGCATAGATACCGCGGTGCGGGCCGCCGTCGGACGTGATTTCCAGGTCACCCTGCTTGAGGACGCCCACAGCACGGTGGATTCACCCGTGCTCAGTGCCGAGCAGATCATCGCGCATGAGAATGAGACTCTCTACGCGCATGGTGATTTGGAGTTCTTCTGCGTGACTCGTTCGGTCAGCGAAGATATCTTCACCCCGAATCATGCTGAGACCTTGGCAAGCTGGGAAGCTGAAGAGCAGACTCCCGCCTCGTAGCGAGGCAGGATCGTTAGACTGAAACCATGATTATCGGCATTGGCATCGATGTGGTGGACGTGGAGCGGTTCGGACGTCAACTGGCGCGGACCCCGGGGCTGCGGGATCGGCTTTTCGTGCCGGCCGAACGTGGCCTGCACACCCGCTCCTTGGCGGCCAGATTTGCCGCCAAGGAGGCGGTGGCCAAGGTTCTGGGTGCCCCGGCCGGAATGAACTGGCAGGATTGCTGGATTGGCTTGGACGAGAATGGCCCCACCGTACAGGTCAAGGGAACCGTCGCCGCTGTCGCCGAATCCCGTGGAGTGAAGCGCTGGCACCTTTCGATGAGCCATGATGGCGGCATTTCAACAGCCTTTGTGATCGGCGAGAGCTAAACATGATCTCCGCCTACACCGGGACTGCGGTCCAGGCTGCGGAGAAACCTCTCTTGGAGGCGGGCGTCGATCTGATGGCTCGTGCCGCCTATGGCCTGGCAAATGCGGTTCTATGGCGGCTGAGGACTTCCGGCCGAGTGTATGGAAGCTCCGTAGCCTTGCTGATCGGCCCCGGCAATAACGGGGCGGATGCGCTGTACGCCGGGGAGTTACTGAGCCGCAGGGGAGTGCGGACGACGGCGGTGCTCGGCTCGGAGCGAGTGCACGGCCCAGCTTTCGCTGCCTTTCAAGCGGCTGGCGGGACCGTGGTGCGGCTGGCTGAACGTGGTGTCCGGGACAGCGCCTCCTTGGTAGCTCAGGCTGATTTGGTGGTCGATGGATTGCTGGGCACCGGAGCCCGTGGTGGCTTGCGGGATGCGGTAGCCGATTTGGTGGCCGCACTCTGCGAGATAGGCGGGCTCCAGGTGATCGCCTGCGATCTACCTAGCGGGGTTAACGCCGATACCGGAGAGGTCTCCGGAGTGGTGCTGAGCGCTATCGAAACAGTAACCTTCGGCGGTATCAAGGCTGGGCTGTTGTTGCCTCCCGGCGAGGGATTTGCCGGAGACATTAGCTACGTGGACTTGGACCTGAGTTTGCCAGCCGCCGCATTGGAACGCCTGGATCAGGACGATCTACTCAGGCATTGGCCGCGCCCCGGCAGGAGCGACCATAAGTATTCCCGGGGAGTGCTCGGCGTGGTCGCAGGATCCACGGCGTATCCAGGCGCGGCGCAGTTGGCTCTTCACGGTGCGCTCGCGGCCGGAACGGCGATGATCAGGTATCTAGGACCGGCTACCCTGAGGGCCGGAGGCTTGCCTCCCGAGGTGGTGCCCGGTGCCTCCACGGTAGCTGCGAACCGGGTGCAGGCCTGGCTGGTTGGCCCCGGAGTCTCCGACGATGCTGAGCAGGAACGCCGTTGCCTGGATGCGATCAATTCCGGGCTTCCTGTGCTTGCCGACGCCGGTGCGCTTCCGCTGCTGCCGGAGCGGGTTGGCCCGCAGGTGGTGATCACACCCCACGCTGGCGAACTGGCCGCGCTGCTAAGCCGCCGAGGGCACCCAACCGTACGCGCCGACGTCGAACGCTCCGCCCTAGAACATGCCCGACTGGCCGCCCAGCTAACCGGGGCAACCGTGCTGCTCAAGGGCGCAACCATCGTGGTGGTGAGTCCGCAGGGCGAGGTGCACAGCCAGTCCGAGGGTACGCCTTGGTTGGCGACGGCGGGCAGCGGGGATGTCTTGGCGGGCATTCTGGGTGCGCTGCTCGCGGCCGGGGTTGCACCGCCGCTTGCGGCTGCGATGGCTGCCAGCGTGCACGGCCGGGCCGGGGTACTGGCCTCAGGAGGTGGGCCGATGACGGCGAGCGGCATTGCCGAGGCGGTGCCACAGGTGCTGCGGGAGCTTTTCGAGGGCATTGATTGATGGGGCTCGAATTGGTCTTGGTCTTTGACCTGGATGGAGTGATCCGGCATTTCGATTCCCTGGAGCTAGATGCCCAGATCGAAGCGGAGCTAGGCTTGCCAGCCGGGACCCTTTGGGAGCTGGTGATGGAGTCGGGCGACCTTGATCGCGCCGTGGTCGGTGGCTTCAATCGGCGCCAGTGGGAGGACCGGATCGAAGCGGAGCTTCGCGCAGGTACCCGCAACGGGGCCGATGTTGCGGCGAGTTTCCAGCGCTGGCGGGATAACGTGGGTAAAGCCGATCCTGAGATGACTCAGTTGATCGAGGAGTTGCCGGAAGTGCCGGTTTTCCTCTTCACCAATGGCACCGATCGGGTGCCCGAGGAACTGGTGCGGCTCGGTATCGACGGACTTTTCGCCGGGGTGCTCAATAGTTATAACTACGGGCTGCGCAAACCAGATCCGGCGGCCTACCTGGCGGCGCATCGGGAAATCCAGGCTGTTCTAGGGTTGCGGGTGCCGCGTGAGCAGGTCTTTTTCACCGATGACAAGGTTAAGAATGTGCAAGCGGCGCTGGACTTTGGCTGGAGGGCCGAGGTGTTCCAAGACGCCGCTCGCTACCGGCAGCAGCTCGACGCCGTCACGGCTGACTCAGCCCGAAATTAGCACTCCACCACGTTGACGGCCAGGCCGCCCATCGCGGTTTCCTTGTACTTATTGCTCATATCCTTACCGGTTTCCCGCATAGTCACGATCACTTCATCCAGTGAGACGCGGTGTTCGCCGTCGCCCCAGAGGGCCATCTTGGTGGCGTTGATCGCCTTCGCCGCGGCAATCGCGTTGCGCTCGATGCAGGGCACCTGAACCAAGCCACCGATTGGATCGCAGGTCAGCCCAAGATTGTGTTCCATCGCGATCTCGGCGGCGTTCTCCACCTGAGCCGGAGAGCCACCCATCACCTCGGCCAGCCCGGCAGCAGCCATTGACGACGCCGAACCCACCTCGCCCTGACAGCCAACCTCGGCACCGGAAATGGAGGCCTGCTCCTTGTACAGCACCCCGACGGCGCCGGCCGCCAAGAGGAAACGCACCACCACGTCGTCCTTATCCTCCTGGCTGGCATTCTCCATCCCCGGAGCGTAGTTGAGCGCGTAGTAGAGCACCGCGGGAATGATCCCCGCCGCACCGTTGGTGGGCGCGGTCACCACTCGGCCACCGGAGGCGTTCTCCTCGTTGACCGCCAAGGCGATCAGGTTGACCCACTCCTGCCAGTACTTGGGGTCCCGGTCCTTGTCCTCCTTGAGTAGCCGGTCATGCCAATCGGGGGCACGACGGCGTACCTTGAGTCCGCCGGGCAGCAAGCCTTCGCGATGCAGGCTGGATTCGACGCAGCCCTCCATCACCGACCAGATGTGCTTGAGGCCCGCCCGGACCTCTTCTTCGGAACGCTGGACGCCGTCTGCCTTAAGGGTATCGAGTTCGTTGATCAGCATCACCTCGGAGAATCGCAGGCCGCGATCGGAGCAATGCTTCAGCAGTTCTGCAGCGGTGCGGAAGGGCAAGGGCAGCCCTCGATGCGTTTCATCGAGCTCTTGCAGCGCCGCATCTTCCTCCCCCTCGCGGACGATAAAGCCGCCGCCTACCGAGTAGAAGGTAGCCTCGTGGAGCAGTTCACCGGCTTCGTCCGAGACCGCGAATTTCATCCCATTGGTGTGCCGGTCGAGCACGGTGAGCGGGTGCAGGATCATATCGTCCACGGCGTAGCTCAGCGGCTTCGTCCCCGCGAGCTGAATGCTGCCGCTTTCCGCCATTACGGCTAGCCTGCTCTCTACTTCCTCGGGCAGGATCAGATCGGGGTAGTAGCCCTCCAGGCCGAGCAGCACGGCGGTCATGGTGCCGTGCCCCCGCCCGGTGGCCGCGAGTGAACCGTAGAGATCAACTTTGATCGAAGCGACCCGATCGAGGCAGCCTTCGGTACGCAATTCTTCGACGAAAACCGCTGCGGCGCGCATCGGTCCGACCGTATGAGAGCTCGACGGTCCGATGCCGACCTTAAAAAGGTCGAAAACCCCTATAGCCACAGTTTGATCCTAGTCCTGTCTGGTGTTAATGCCTCGCGATAGCCCAACGACTTCGCGATAGCCCACTGGCGATGCAGTGGGCTATCGCCAGGTCAAAGGACTATCGCGAAGTCGTTCGAGGTTTGAGGTCGGTGGAACTTTGGTGGAACCTAGCTGAGCGGAGCAACGTCCGGGTAGAGCGGATGTGCCTCGGCCAGTGCCTGCACGCGCTGTGCCAGGGAACTCAGATCGGCGTCCGCCTCCGCGATCAACGCCTCGGCGATGATGTCCGCGATTTCGGTGAAGGCCGCGGTCTCAAAGCCCCGGCTCGCTAAAGCAGGAGTGCCGATCCGCAGCCCGGAGGTGACCATCGGCGGACGCGGATCGAAGGGCACCGCATTCCGGTTCACCGTGACATCGATCTGCGCCAGTCGATCCTCGGCCTGCTGGCCGTCCAGCTCGGAATCACGAAGATCAACCAGCACCAGGTGCACATCGGTGCCACCGGTCACCACGGAGATGCCCTTGGCCTTGACGTCGTCCTGAACCAGTCGCTCAGCCAGAATGCGCGCGCCTTCAAGCACCCGCTGTTGCCGCTCCTTGAATTCCTCGGAGGCGGCGATCTTGAAGGCAACAGCCTTGCCCGCAATGACGTGCTCCAGCGGGCCGCCCTGCTGGCCGGGGAAGACCGCCGAGTTGAGCTTCTTGGCAATATCGGCATCGTTGCTCAGAATAATGCCGCCGCGCGGACCGGCCAGGGTCTTGTGCGTGGTGGAAGTGGTGACGTGTGCGTGCGGCACCGGGGAAGGATGCAGCCCGGCGGCCACAAGCCCGGCGAAGTGCGCCATATCCACCATCAGGTACGCGCCCACCAGATCGGCGATCCGGCGGAACTCGGCGAAGTCCAACTGCCGGGCATAAGCCGACCAGCCTGCCACGATCAGTGCCGGCTTGTGCTCGAGTGCCAGGCGCTCGACCTCGGCCATATCGATCCGGTGATCGTCCTCGCGGACCTGGTAGGGGATGACGTTGTAGAGCTTGCCGGAGAAATTGATCCGCATGCCGTGGGTCAGGTGACCGCCATGCGCCAGGTTCAGGCCCATAATGGTGTCGCCCGGCTTGATCAGCGCGTGCATCGCCGAGGCATTGGCCTGCGCGCCGGAATGCGGCTGCACGTTCGCGTAAGCGGCACCGAACAGTGCCTTGACCCGGTCGATGGCCAGCTGCTCCACCACGTCAACATGCTCGCAGCCGCCATAGTAGCGGCGGCCCGGGTAACCCTCGGCGTACTTATTAGTCAGCACCGAACCCTGCGCCTGCATCACGGCAACCGAGGTGTGATTCTCGGAAGCGATCATCTCCAGGCCGTGCCGCTGCCGGGACAGCTCATCGTCGAGCTTGGCAGCGATCTCCGGATCGAGCTGAGCCAGCGTGCCGTTCAGGTGTTCAATAGTTTGGCTCACAGCTCTGCCCCGTTCTTTTCGGCGTACTCGGCGGCGCTCAGCAGCGGGCCCTCTTCGCTCACGCTCACCTTGAAGAGCCAGCCAGCGCCGTAAGGATCCTGGTTCACCACGGCGGGATTGCCGACGGCGTCGGTGTTCACCTCGGTGATCTCACCACTGACCGGGGCGTAGAGATCGGAAACCGATTTGGTGGACTCGATCTCGCCACAGCTCTGACCGGAGGTGATGCTGCTGCCCACCTCGGGCAGATCGAGGTAAACAATATCGCCCAGGGCTTCGGCGGCTACCGCGCTCACCCCGACGATAACCGGGCCGGAGCCATCGGCGGCCACCCACTCGTGCTCGGCGGAATAGCGCAGTTCAGGAACAACTTTGGTCATTTTTCAGCCTTAATAGTGCGTTTGTAAAAGGGGAGGGCGACGACGGTAAACGGCTCAGCCTTGCCGCGTAGGTCCACCTGGACTTCGGTTCCGGGCTCGGAGTGCTCCGCGCTGAGATAGGCGAGCGCCACCGGGTAACCGAGCGTCGGGCTGGGCAGCCCGGAGGTCACCTCGCCAATCTGCTCGCCGTTTGCCAGCACCGGGTAATGGCTGCGAGCGGCACGGCGACCCTGGCCCTTGAGGCCGACCAGTACGCGCTTGCCGGTCAGACTTTCGGCCCGTTCGGCCTTGATCTTGGCGAGTGCTTCCTTGCCGACGAAGTCGCCTTCTTTGGCGGTTTTAGCCGGGGGGAGCGAGACGACCGGGCCCAGACCGGCTTCGAAGGGGTTCCCCTCTAAGCCCAGCTCGTTACCGTAGAGCGGCATTGCGGCCTCAAGCCGAAGCGAATCCCGGCTGGCCAAACCACAGGGGGTGACGACGTCGTCCGCGTTAAGCAGGGCATTCCACAGCTGGGCAGCCTCAGAATTGTCGATGTAGAGCTCAAAACCATCTTCGCCGGTGTAACCGGTGCGGGCTAAGAGGATTGGTAGGCCCGCGGCGGTGACCTCGGTGGCCGCGTAATACTTGAGCTCACGGACCGCCTCAGCCTGCTCCGCGGGGACCTGGCCGAGCAGAATGCGCTCCGCCTCGGGACCCTGCAGGGCGATCAGCGAGGTCTGCAGCGAGACATTGTCCAGTTCGACGTCGAAGCCCCCCTCGATGCCTGTCGCAGCCCGCCGAACGAACTCGGCGTACACAGCGTCGGCATTGCCAGCATTGGGTACCACCAGGTAGACGTCCTCCGCCCGCCGGTAGCTGATCAGATCATCGATAATGCCGCCGTCGGGATTGCAGATCAGCGAATACTTGGCCTTGCCGACCGCAATGGCCGAGAGGTTTCCGACCAGGGCGTAGTCCAGGAAGGCTGCCGCCTGTGGGCCGCGAACCCAAATCTCGCCCATATGGGACAGATCGAAGAGACCGGCTCCCTGGCGGACCGCGTGGTGTTCGGCCAGCTCGCTCTGGTACTTCAAGGGCATATCCCAGCCGCCGAAGTCGGTGAAGCTGGCGCCGAGCTTGGCGTGCTCGGCGTGTAGGGCTGTTTCTTTGAGAGTCATGGGTGGCTCCTAGTTTTCAAAGGCTTCGGGCGGCGGGCAGGAGCAGATCAGATTGCGGTCGCCATTGGCGCCGTCGATCCGACCCACCGGCGGGAAATACTTGTCCACCCGCAAGCCTGCGGCACTATTCCGTAGGGGGAAGGCGGCTTGCTCGCGGCTGTACTTGCGATCCCAGGAGTCGTTCACCACGGCATTGGCGGTGTGCGGGGAAAGCCGCAGCGGGGATTCCTCCACGGCCAGTTTGCCCTCGGCGATCTCATCGATTTCGCCCTTGATCGAGATCATCGCGGCGATGAAGCGGTCGATTTCGCCCAGATCTTCCGACTCGGTAGGCTCCACCATCAAGGTGCCCGCCACCGGGAAGGCCAGGGTGGGTGCGTGGAAGCCGTAATCGATCAGCCGCTTAGCCACATCCTCGGCGGTAACGCCGGTTTTTGCAGTCAGCTCGCGCAGATCCAGGATGCACTCGTGTGCCACCAGGCCGCCATTTCCGGTGTAGAGCACCGGGAAGTAGTCATTCAGGCTGGCCGCCACATAGTTCGCGGCGAGCAGGGCGCTGCCGGTGGCTTCGGTGAGACCGTCGCCGCCCATCAGCTTGATGTAAGCCCAGGAGATTGGCAGCACACCGGCGGAACCGTACTTGGAAGCGGAGATGGCCACGCCGTGACCGGCTTCGTGTGCCGACTTATTCGCATCCGAGGGCATGAAAGGAGCCAAGTGCGCCTTGGCTGCGACCGGGCCGACGCCGGGGCCGCCACCGCCGTGCGGGATGCAGAAGGTCTTGTGCAGGTTCAGGTGCGAAACGTCGCCACCGAACTGTCCCGGCTGAGCCAGCCCGACCAGGGCGTTCAGGTTAGCGCCGTCGATGTACACCTGGCCGCCCGCGGCGTGAACGGCGTCGCAGACCTGGCGGACATCGGCGTCGAAGACCCCGTGCGTGGAGGGGTAGGTGATCATAATCGCGGCCAGTTGCTCCGCATTGCTATCGATCTTGGCTTGCAGATCTTCGTGATCGATGGTGCCGTCCGCGGCGGTGGCTACCACCACAACCTTCATGCCCGCGAGTACCGCGGAGGCGGCGTTGGTGCCGTGGGCGGAGGCCGGGATGAGGCAGATATTGCGCTGCTCATCGCCGCGGGATAGGTGGTATCCGCGGATCGCCAGCAGACCAGCCAGCTCACCCTGGGAACCGGCATTGGGCTGGATGGAAACCTGGTCGTAACCGGTGATGGTGGCCAGCTCGGCTTCCAAGTCCTCGATCAGTTCACGCCAGCCCGCGGTCTGCGATTCCGGGGCGAAGGGGTGAATGCCAGCGAACTCGGGCCAGGAGATGGATTCCATTTCCACCGTGGCGTTGAGCTTCATGGTGCAGGAGCCCAGTGGAATCATGGTGCGGTCCAGAGCCAGGTCTCGGTCCGAGAGGCGGCGCAGGTAACGCAGCATCTGAGTCTCGGAGCGGTGTGCGTGGAACACCGGGTGGGTTAGGTACTCGGAGCTACGCAGCAGATGTTCGGCGATTTCGTTGTCGCCGCTGACCACCTCGGCACCGAAGATCCCCGCCACCAGAGCAACCGTCTCGGTGGTGGTGGTTTCGTCGAAGGAGATGCCCAGGGTATCGGCATCGACCGGACGGAAGTTCACGCCCTTGGCCTCGGCCGCGGCGAGCAATTCGGCGGCCCGGCCGGGAACCTGCACGGTGATTGTGTCGAAGAAGTTCTGCTGGGGAACGTCGATGCCCGCGGCCCGGAGCGAGGCCGCGAGAGTTGCGGCGTGCCGGTGAGTGCGCTGAGCGATCCACTTAAGACCCTCGGGGCCGTGGTAAACGGCGTACATGCTGGCCACGATGGCGAGCAGCGCCTGGGCGGTGCAGATATTGGAGGTGGCCTTCTCGCGGCGGATGTGCTGCTCACGAGTCTGCAGTGCCAAGCGGTAGGCGGGGGTGCCGGCGTCGTCCTTGGAAACTCCGACCAAGCGGCCGGGCAGCGAGCGCTCCAGGCCGTTGCGGACCGCCATATAGGCAGCATGCGGGCCACCGAAGAAGAGCGGGACGCCGAAGCGCTGGGCGGAGCCGACGGCGATATCCGCGCCCTGCTCACCCGGCGGGACGATCAGGGTCAGCGCGAGCAGATCGGCCGCGACGGTGACCATTGCGCCGCGTTCCTTGGCCTCGGTGATCAGCGCGGCCTGGTCGTGTACGGTGCCCGAGACGCCGGGTTGCTGCAGCACCACACCGCAAATTTCGCCGTGTTCTGATTCAACCGACGGCAGGCCGTCTTTGGCTAGGTCGATCACCACGACCGCAAAACCAAGCGCTTCGGCGCGGCCCTTCACTACGGCGATGGTCTGCGGCAGTACATCGGCGTCCAGCACGATCACGCCGGCGTTCTTGGCCTTATTGGAGCGGCGCATCAGCAGCACAGCCTCGGCGACGGCAGTTGCTTCATCGAGCAGCGAGGCGTTGGCGATGGGTAGCGCGGTGAGGTCCTCGACCATGGTCTGGAAGTTCAGCAGTGCCTCCAGGCGGCCCTGCGAGATCTCCGGCTGATACGGGGTGTAGGCGGTGTACCAGGCGGGGTCTTCAAGAATGTTGCGGCGGATCACCGGGGGAGTCACGGTGTCGTAGTAGCCCTGGCCGATTAGTTGGACCGCGGTCTTGTTCTTGGCTGCGAGTTCGCGGAGCTGGCGGAGCACCTCCACCTCACTAAGTGCGGGTTGCAAGGTCAGCGCGTTCTGCTGGCGAATGCTCTCTGGCACGGCGGTATCGACCAAGCCGTCCACGGAGTCGTAGCCGATGATTTTGAGCATATGGGCCACATCGGCGTTGCGACGGGCACCGATATGACGGTCTGCGAAAGCCGGTTCGCTGGTAAGTTCGGTCACGGAACTCCAATCTTTGGGCACAGCAGTGCCGGGTTTGGGTTCCTCCCCGCTCTGTATTGGACCTGAGAGATTCCGCGAAGATTTCCTCGCTTGCACCGTCGGTGAGCACCGTCCTGGTTTGGGCGGAACTACTTTCCAGAGTTGCCTTGCCGCGGCGGTGCGGGTGCCTGAGAGATTCCCGGGGAGGGTTTGCTCCTACGGCGCCTGCTGCCTTACGTAGTGGCAGGAGGACTCTCCCGCCGCGGATCGCTGGCGTTTCAATTGTTCGTGACCATTCTCACACGGGGTCGGGAGGGTGGACAAATTGGAGTGCTGTGCCGCCCAGTAGGAACTTAGAGCGGTTTACGGCGTCTAGCACTCGAATCCTTCGAAAATTCCTACTGGGCGGCACGCTCCTCTGCGGGATACGCACTACCAACGGAGAGCACTTGCCCGGGGAAGCCGCTCTGCTGGGGCCGGTACCCTAGGAAGACCGTACCTTCGCGGACAGGAGCGCAGCATGGAAGTTTGGCCCGGATCGGCTTACCCACTGGGAGCCAGCTTCGATGGCAACGGCACTAATTTCGCGATCTTCAGCGAAGCCGCCGAGGCCATTCAGCTCTGCTTGATCGAGGACAGCGCGGAAGGACCCATCGAGACCCGGATTCCACTCACCGAGGTGGATGGCTACGTTTGGCACTGCTATCTGCCCCAGGTTCAACCAGGACAGAAGTACGGCTACCGGGTTGAAGGCGCCTACGATCCGGCAAAGGGCCAGCGCAGTAACCCGAATAAGTTGCTGCTGGATCCCTATGCCAAGGCGGTTGCCGGACAGATTGACTGGGACAACGCCCTGTTCTCCTACGATCATGCCGATCCCACGAAACAAAACAACGAGGATTCGCTGCCGCATATGATGCTCGGCGTGGTGGTCAATCCCTTCTTTGACTGGGATGGTGACCGCTCGCCCCGCACCCCCTACCACCGATCATTTATCTACGAGGCACACGTCAAGGGCCTCACCCGGCTGCATCCAGAGGTTCCGGAAGAGCAGCGAGGTACCTTTGCCGGCGTCGCCCATCCCGCCGTGATCGCGCACCTGAAGAAGCTCGGGGTGACCGCCATCGAGCTCATGCCGGTGCACCAGTTTGTTCAGGACAATGTGTTGCTGGAGAAGGGGTTGAGCAACTACTGGGGCTACAACACGATTGGCTTCTTCGCCCCACAGAACACCTACAGCTCCACCGGTGACCAGGGTCAGCAGGTGCAGGACTTCAAGGCCATGGTGCGGGCGCTGCACCGGGCGGGCATCGAGGTGATTCTCGACGTGGTCTATAACCACACGGCCGAGGGGAACCAGATGGGCCCCACCCTGAGCTTCCGTGGCATTGATAATGCGGCTTATTACCGGCTGGTGGATAACGATCAGCAGTACTACATGGACTACACCGGTACCGGAAATTCGCTCAATGTCCGCAATCCGCACTCCCTGCAACTGCTAATGGACTCGCTGCGCTATTGGGTGACCGAAATGCACGTGGACGGTTTCCGCTTCGACCTGGCATCCACTCTGGCCCGTGAGTTCTACGACGTGGACAAGCTCTCCACCTTCTTCGAGCTCATTCAGCAGGATCCGGTGGTCTCCCAGGTCAAGCTCATTGCCGAGCCCTGGGATGTGGGCCCCGGCGGCTATCAGGTTGGCAATTTCCCGCCGCAGTGGACCGAATGGAACGGTAAGTACCGGGACACGGTGCGAGACTTCTGGCGAGGAGAACCCTCAACTCTAGGGGAGTTCGCGTCTCGACTTACCGGTTCCTCCGATCTCTATGAGCACTCTGGACGGCGGCCGGTTGCCTCAATCAACTTTGTCACCGCCCATGACGGCTTCACCTTGGCTGATTTGGTCGCCTATAACGACAAGCACAATGAAGCCAACGGCGAGGACAGCAAGGATGGGGAATCGCACAACCGCTCCTGGAATTGTGGGGTGGAAGGGCCAACGCAAGACGGCGGCGTGCTGTCCTTACGCGCTCGGCAGCAGCGCAACTTCATTGCCACCATGCTGCTCTCCCAAGGGGTGCCGATGCTGGTGCACGGCGATGAGCTGGGACGCACACAGAACGGCAATAACAACGCCTACTGCCAGGATTCCGAGCTGACCTGGATTCACTGGGATACCGCCGATCAGCCGCTAATCGAATTCACCGCAGCGCTCAGCCGCCTGCGGCATGAGCATCCCACCTTTCGGCGTTCCCGATTCTTCGATGGCCGGCCTGCCAAACGAGGAGAAGGGGAGCGGCTGCCGGACCTGGTCTGGTTAGACACCGACGGCAGCACCATGACCGAGGCGGATTGGGACAACGGTTTTGGCCGCACCGTAGGGGTCTTCCTCAACGGTGACGCGATCTCCGGGGTTGATGAGCGGGGCCGACGGATCTCCGATGCCAACTTCCTGCTGTACTTCAATGCGCACGACGACGAGGTGCAGTTCACGCTGCCCGTCGCCGAATACGCGGAGCACTGGGATCTATTGATCGATACCGCCGGCTCCCAGCCGGTGACCGATGCGGTCGCCGCCGGAGCCGCTTTGACCGTGCAATCCCGATCGCTCGTAGTGTTGCGTGCCCACGATGAGAGCGCGAGCAGCCCCGATCACTCGGTAGCAGCCTCCCTGGGCAATATCTCCGCCCAACTACCTCGCTAAATCTCCTCCCACTTACCCACTTTTCCTCCCAACTCTCCCGTCTCTCTTCCCAGCTGTCCCACTGGGTGTTACGGGAGTTGCCAGTGTGACGATTTTGAGTGAACAACTGCCTCAACTGCACCACAGAGTGGGATAGCTGGTCACGGGGTTGGCCATGGTGGCTTGGGGTGGAGGGCTCTTTGGAGGTGGGGTGATCGTGGCATGATGGAGCCATGACCTACCTTGCTGCCGAATCCCGTTATGCCGAACTGCCATACCGCCGATTGGGCCGTAGCGGCCTGAAACTTCCTGCGGTCTCCTTAGGCCTCTGGCACAACTTTGGCGATGACAAGCCCTTCGAGAACCAACGCGCAGTTTTGCGCCGGGCCTTCGATCTGGGCGTCACCCACTTTGACCTGGCGAACAACTACGGCCCGCCCGCAGGCAGTGCGGAGAGCAACTTCGGCCGTCATCTGCGCGAGGACTTCCGCCCCTACCGGGATGAGATCGTGATCTCCTCCAAAGCCGGGCACCTGATGTGGGATGGCCCCTACGGCGAATGGGGCTCCCGCAAGTACGTTTTGGCCAGCCTGGACCAGTCCTTGCAGCGGATGGGATTGGACTACGTCGATATCTTCTACAGCCACCGTCCGGACCCGGAAACCCCGCTGGAAGAAACCATGTCCGCCCTGGATTACGCGGTGCGCTCCGGCAAGGCGCTCTACGTTGGTGTCTCCAACTACTCGGCTTCCCAGACACTCGAAGCCGCCAAAATCTTGCGTGAATTGGGCACTCCGATGGTGATCAACCAGCCCAATTACAATATTTTCGACCGCTGGATCGAACGCCCGGACGAGAGCGGTTCCTCGCTGCTCGAGGTGCTCGGGGAGCAAGGAATCGGCTCCATCGCCTACTCGCCACTGGCGCAGGGCGTGCTGACCGACCGCTATCTGAAGGGTATTCCGGCCGACTCACGGGCCGCCGTCGGGCACTTCCTCAAGGAGAGCTCGCTGACCGAGCAGAAGATGACGGCGGTGCGCGCGCTCAATGAGATCGCCGCCGCGCGTGGCCAGTCGCTGGCCGAGATGTCGGTGGCTTGGGTGCTGCGCGAGCAGGCCTCCGGCGCGGTGACCTCCGCCCTAGTGGGAGCCTCCAGCGTGGCGCAATTGGAAGCTAATCTGGCAGGCGTTGCGAAGCTGGACTTCGACGACACCGAGATCGCCGCCATCGACGCTGCCAGCGCCGGTATCTAAGCTTCCACTACCCAAGTTCTTAGGAGAACCATGCCCGCCAACCCTATCCGCGTCGCCATTGTCGGCGTCGGAAACTGCGCTTCGTCCCTCGTCCAGGGAGTGCATTATTACCGTGATGCCGATCCCGAGGTCACCGTGCCCGGACTGATGCACGTGCGCTTCGGTGACTACCACGTGAGTGATGTGCAGTTTGTGGCAGCCTTCGACGTCGATGCCAAGAAGGTGGGCACCGATCTGGCCGAGGCGATTACGGCGAGCGAAAACAATACGCTCAAGCTCACCGAGGTACCGGCCTCGGGGGTGCTGGTGCAGCGCGGTCCAACCCTGGACGGGCTGGGCAAGTACTACCGGGAAACCATCGAGGAATCCTTGGAGCCCCCCGTGGATGTTGCCGCGGCGCTGCGCGAAGCCCAGGTGGACGTGCTGGTCTGCTACCTGCCGGTCGGCTCCGAGGCGGCGGCTAAGCACTACGCCCAAGCAGCGCTCGACGCCGGTTGCGCCTTCGTCAATGCGCTTCCGGTTTTCATTGCGGGAACCAAGGAATGGGCGGATAAGTTCACCGCTGCCGGCCTACCGATTGTTGGCGACGATATTAAGAGCCAGCTCGGTGCGACCATCACCCACCGGGTAATGGCCAAGCTCTTTGAGGACCGCGGCGTGATCCTGGACCGGACCTACCAGCTCAATGTGGGCGGCAATATGGACTTCAAGAACATGCTGGAGCGGGACCGGCTGGAATCGAAGAAGATCTCCAAGACTCAGGCTGTCACCTCCAATACCTCCGCTGAGCTGAGCGAGCGGAACGTGCATATTGGGCCTTCGGACTATGTGGCTTGGCTCGATGACCGCAAATGGGCTTTCGTTCGGCTAGAGGGCCGAAACTTCGGGGATGCTCCGGTCTCGCTGGAATACAAGCTGGAGGTCTGGGACTCACCGAATTCGGCTGGTGTGATCATCGATGCCATTCGGGCCGCGAAGATCGGCTTGGACCGAGGCATCGGCGGACCGCTACTGGCGCCGAGTGCCTACTTCATGAAGTCACCGCCGGAGCAGATGGCCGATGATCTGGCTCGTGAAGCAGTGGAGGGTTTCATCCAGGGCTAACGCCCGCGGCAGGGTGAGGACCTAGTCCAGGACTAGGCTCTGGCGGCGTCGGCAAGCGCGCGCTGATAGGTTTCTAAGGTGAGCTGAACGGTGTGCTGCCAGGAATAACCTGCGGCGTGTGATGCCGCGGAGCGACCCATGCTGGCGCGCAAGGTCGGGTTATCGGCCAATCGAACTAGAGCCTCCGCCCAGGCTTCGATGCTCAACCCGTCAACTAGTATCCCGGTTTCGCCGTCCCGGACCGCCTCCGGCAATCCGCCCACCCGGGTGGCAACGACTGGCGTGCCAGAGGCCTCGGCCTCCAGGGCGACCAGTCCGAAGGACTCCGAGGAAGATGGCATCGCCACGATGTCCGCGGAGCGGAACCACAGCGCCAACTCCGTCGGCGGTACCGGAGGTAGCAACTGCACCAGGTCTTGCACCCCGCGCCGATGCACCAACTCCACCAGATCATAGTCTTCGGCACCGCTCCGCGAGCCGATAATGCTCACCCTCAACCTCAGCTCGGGGCGCTCTCGGCGCAGCAACGCGACCGCCTCGATCAGCAGGTGTGGACCCTTGAGCCTTTGAAGTCGCCCAGCGAAGACCAAATGGACTTCCGAATCGATGCCCAGTTCGGCCCGAGCTGCGGGGCGGGACGCCGGATGAAAGACCTCGAGATCAACCCCCGGCGGGATTACATCGATCCGCTCGGGCCTCGCCCCGTATAGGCCTTCCAACTCCTTGGCTTCGGCTCCGGTATTGGCGGTCAGCCGGTGCGCGGCCTGGACAATCCGTTCTTCGCCCTGAGCCCGTTCGGAAGGTTCCCGGAGCTGCCCGCCGCGCCGGTGACGATCCTTCACCTTGGCCATGGTGTGCATCGAATGCACGAGCGGCAGGCTCCAGGCATCCGAGAGTTCAAGGGCAGCGAGTCCGGAAATCCAGTAATGCGAGTGCAACAAATCGGTACCGCCCGAGCCACGACTGAGTATCGAGTCGAGCAGGGCAGGCAATAACCGCGGAAGCCGTTCCTTGGTGATTCGGCCACCGGGAAGACCCAGTTCAGCCAGGTCGAGGTGCCGGACCAGCACTCCGGGTGCCATCTCGACCTCACCGGAGGTGCCCGCCGTCATAATTTCCACCTCGACGCCCGCGGTGGCCAGTCCCGTGGCGAGTTGCCGAATGTAGACGTTCATCCCGCCCGCATCACCGGAGCCGGGTTGTTCGAGGGGAGAAGTGTGCAAGGAGAGCATCGTTACATGACGCGGTACTTGCACGCGGACGCTCCTCAGGCAAGAATCAGGCAATAGCCGGAATATCACTGGTGTACTTCTCAGGATATTCTCGCATTGCGGGTAGCGCGGGGAAGAATGCGCCCGGTAGAACACAGTACGAAGGGGAATCCGATGGCACGTCGCGAGTCCGGCATCGGTTATGCCTTGCTCGCTCCCAGTCTCTTCGGGATCGCTGCTTTTCTGCTTTTACCCATCCTGGTGGTCATCTGGCTCTCCATGCAGCATTGGGATCTTTTGAACCCCGCGGTTTTCGTCGGCTGGGATAATTTCCGTGACGTTTTCAGCGATCCGAGTTTTGGGCGCTCACTGCTGGTGACCGTTCTCTTTGTGCTGTTGGTGATCCCGCTGCAAACCGTGCTGGGACTTTTCGCAGCCACCTTGCTCAGTCGTGGGCTACCCGGCTCGGCGTTCTTCCGGGTTATCTACGTGATCCCCTGGATCTGTGCGCCGCTGGCCCTTGGCGTGGTCTGGAAGTGGATTTTCGCACCCACCGGCGGTGCGCTGAACGCGGTGCTGGGCAATGACATTCCGTGGCTGAGCGATCCGGCGCTCGCGCTGCCCGCCGTGGCGGCGGTGAGTATCTGGTCCCAGGTGGGCTATGTGACCCTGTTCTTCATGGCCGGTCTGGCCGCCATCCCGCAGGAGATGGTGGACGCCGCCAAAGTGGATGGCGCAAACGCGCTGCAGATCTTTTGGCAGGTCAAGTTGCCGCTGCTGCGTCCCACCATGTTTTTCGTGCTGGTCACCGGCGTGATTTCCAGCTTCCAAGCCTTCGACAGCATCTATGCACTCACCCCCAACGGCGGGCCGCAGGGCAGCACGGATGTTATCGCCACCCGGATCTACGCCAAGGCTTTTCAGGACTTCGACCTCGGCCAGGCCTCCGTGATGGCTCTGGTGCTATTTGCGATCTTGGTCGTGATTACGCTGGCTCAGCAGCTCTATTTTCGCAGGAGGATCACCTATGACCTTTCCTAAGCTGCTGAAGAACGCCGGGATCTACCTCTTGCTGGCGCTCGGGCTGCTGATCACCGTGGCACCCTTCCTGCTCTCCTTGATGACGGCGTTCAAAACGCCCAGCCAATTCGCTAATCAGCCCGCGCTCAGCGTGCCCAACCCCTTCACCGGGGAAAATTTCTCGGCGCTGTTCAGCGGCGACCGGAACTTCATCGCCCCCGTGGTGGTCACTGCCCAAGTGGTGGTCGCCGTCGTCATTGGCCAATTGGTTTTCTCGGTACTGGCCGCCTACGCCTTTGCCCGGGTGGAATTCCGCTTCCGGGACGGCCTGTTCTGGATCTATCTGGGCACGCTGATGGTGCCGCAGGTGGTGACCATCATCCCGCTCTACACGATGTTCTCCCAGTTGGGCTTGCGGAACACCTTCTGGGGCTTGGTGCTGCCCTTCCTGTTCGGTTCGCCCTATGCGATCTTCCTGCTGCGCGAGTATTTCCGCTCCATTCCGGAGGACTTGATCAGCGCGGCCCGGCTGGACGGTGCTGGCACCATGCGGATCCTGTGGTCGGTGGTCATCCCGCTCAGCAAACCGATTCTTTCCACGCTGACCATCATCACCGTGGTGAGCCATTGGAACAATTTCCTCTGGCCTTTGATTATTACCAGTGGCAAGACTTGGCAGACGGTCACGGTGGCCACCGCAGGGTTGCAAACCCAGTACAACGGCAACTGGACCCTGGTGATGGCGGCGACCACGGTGGCGATGGCGCCGCTGTTGATCTTGTTCGCGATTTTCCAGAAGAACATCATTTCCTCAATAGCAATCACCGGATTCAAATAGGGAGCTCCTTGTGAAGAAAACGAAAATACTGCGCGGCTTGACCCTCGGTGCGGTTGGCGTGCTGGCGCTGGCGACGGCGGCCTGCTCACCCGCCGCGGATAGCGGCAGCGGCTCCTCGGGAGACAAGGTGACGGTCACCGTGCGGCTCTGGGACGATCAGGTCCAAAAGGCTTACGACGCTTCCTTCAAGGAGTTCGAATCCCAGAATCCGAACATCACGGTGAAGACCGTGCTGGAGCCCTACGCCACCTACTTCAATAAGCTGCGTACCGATGTCTCGGCCGGGAATGCCGACGATATCTTCTGGGTTTCCTCCTCTTACTTCCAGCCCTATGCGGATAACGGTTCCTTGCTGCCGATCGGCTCCGACTTCGATTCGGAGAAGTCCGGCTGGGTCAAGGCCGCGGTGGATCAGTACACTCGCAAGGATCAGCTCTGGGGCGTTCCGCAGCTCACCGACGGTGGCTTGGCGGTCTATTACAACCAGGACATGGTGACTAAGGCCGGGGTCTCGCTGGATAATCTTCAGTGGAACCCCACTGATCCTTCGAAGGACACTTTCCTCAAAGCGGTGCAGAAGCTGACCTTGGATTCTTCGGGCCGCACGGCGGATAACCCGGCCTTCGATCCCAAGCACATCGTGCAGTACGGCTACAACGCGAGCCAAGACCTGCAAGCCATCTACTACAACTTCATTGGTCAGAACGGCGGAGCTTTCCAGGACGGCGAGAACTTCGTTTTCGATTCCCCGCAGAGCGTGCAGGCTTTCCAGTACATCGTGGATCTGATCAATAAATACCACGTCTCTCCGGGCGCGGAGAACAGCAATGACAATGGCGATTTCATGCGGGACCAGTTCATTCAGGGCAAGATCGCCCTGTTCCAGTCCGGTACCTACAACCTGAAGAACGTCTCCGATGGAGCGAAGTTCAAGTGGGCCGTTGCGCCGATGCCCAGTGGCCCGGCCGGAGCCGTCTCGGTGGTTAACAACATCATCGCGGCTGGCAATGCCAAGACCACGCATAAGGACGCCACCACTAAGGTTTTGCAGTGGTTGGGCTCCACCGAAGGCGCGAAGTTCATCGGTGCCGAGGGTGCAGCGGTACCGGCCGTGACCGGAGCGCAGGATTCCTACGCGAGCTTCTGGAAGGCGAAGAACGTCGATGTTAGCCAGTTCGCCAAGGCTGCTCAGGGCAAGACCATTAGCGCCCCGATTGGTACCAATTATGGGGCTGCCGCGAACGCTTGGAAGCCGATCTTCAACGAAATCTTCCTGGGCCGCACCCCGGTGGAGGCCGGGTTGAAACAAGCTCAGGACGCAGCGAACAAGGCGATGAAGGGCTAGCTGGTCTCAGTCTTTTTTGGCGGCTAGCGCCAGAGCGTGCTGAGCGCCGGGAAGGCGGCTTCGTAGCCTTTGAGTAGCTGGCGAGCGAGTTGTTCGTCGGCCACCAGGGGATGCAGGGCGAAGGCCAGAAGTGCCTGGTCCCGGTCGCCTTCCAAAACGGCGCGGACGACGGCGGTTTCCACGGCTTTGAGCTGAGCCATCAGCCCCAGCTGGTGCAGGGTGGGCGGGCTCTGCACCGGCAGCGGTTGCGCTCCGGAAGCATCGACGCTGCTGGGTACCTCGATTACCGCATCGTGGGGAAGGGCCGCAATGCTGCCGCCATTGGGCACATTGAGGATCAACTCGGTGCGCTCGCCGGTGAGCAGTGCGGTCATAGCAGCGAGGGCCACCTCCTCGTAGCCACCACCGGCCAGATCGGCTTCATCGCGGTCTTCCTGGTTTCCATCCGGAGCGGAACGAGCCTCAGCCAGGTAGCCTTCCTCGCGTTCCAGGCGGGCAGCTTCCCAGCGTTGGAACGCCTCCGGGCCTTGTAGCTCCGGATAGCTGCGCCCCTGGGCTTCCGCGATTGACTCTCCTCGGGTTTGTTCGGCCGCCCGAATCGAGTCAATCGCCTCTGCTCGGCGGTAATAGTAGAAAAGATACTCATTGGGTACGGCGCCGAGGGTACGCAGGAAATCCGGACCAAAGAGCCTGCCTTCCTCGAAGCCAGCCAACCGTTCCGGGGAGGCGAGTAGCCCGGGTAGCCGGTCAACGCCGTCGTACTCCAAGCCGCGCAGCCAGCCCAAGTGGTTCAGCCCCAGATAGTCAACCCCGCGCAAGGAACCCGAGGAAAGGGGAGCACCAGCAGCCTGCGCAGCCCGTCGGACCAAGCCAATAGGAGAGTCGCAGATGCCGATCACCTTCCGGCCCAGCACGGACTGCAAGGCTTGGGTCACCATTCCGGCTGGGTTGGTGAAGTTGATCAGCCAGGCGTCTGGGCAGTGCTTTTGCATCATCGCGGCAAGTTCGAGCATGTAGGGAATGGAGCGCAGGGCGTAGCTGAGGCCGCCCGCACCGGTGGTCTCTTGGCCCAGTAGGCCCAGGTCCAGGGCGATCCTTTCGTCAATCACCCGGCCCGCAGTACCGCCCACCCGAGTAGCAGCAAAGACCACGTCCGCTCCGGGGAGGGCGTCCTTCAGCTCGGTGCTGAGGGTCAGCGGTGGTCCTTCGAGGGGCATCGCAGCCAGCACGGCTTCGATGGCTCTGAGCCTTGGCAGGTCAATATCGTGCAGCACCACCGAGTCGATCAGACCCGCATAGCGGCCGGTACTCAACGCCCGGTACACCAGCGGGACCCGGAAGCCGCCGCCACCCACAATTACCAATCGCATAGGCCCATTCTTGCCCATCCCGTTCCCGACAACCCGCCGAGTGTGGAGATCTGCATCTCAAAACCGGGTCATAACGTGCAGATCTCCACACTCGACGGCTGAGGAGGGGCGGGTAAACTCCGTATATGGCTGGGGAAAACGCGGAGCACCACGGATTCGATCCGCTCAAAGACAAAAGAGGCGAGGACTCGCCGCCTTTCGACCTGATCCTGACCGGCTCGGTCTTCTTCGACATCATTTTCACCGGCCTGGCTGATTTACCGCAAAAGGGCACCGAGGTCTTTAGCGAGGGCATGGGGTCCTGCCCCGGCGGGGTAGCGAATCAGGCCATTGCGGCCAGCCGATTGGGGTTGAAAACCACACTGGCCGCGGCCTTCGGCGATGATGGCTACGGGGACGCTAACTGGGCCATCCTGAGCGATCAGGAACACGTTGATCTAAGTTATTCCAAGCGCTTCGACGGCTGGCATTCTCCCGTCACTGTTTCGCTGTCGGTGCACAAGGACCGTTCCATGGTGAGCCATTGTCACCCCTCTCCGCTCAGTGCCACCGAGCTCTTCGGTGCCAAGCCGCCCCAGGCTTTGGCCGCCGTCGTGCCGCTGGAGCCGGAACTTGAGCCGTGGGCGCTCGCCGCTCGCCAACAGGGCACCAAGCTCTTTGGCGACGTCGGCTGGGACCCGAGTGGCGAATGGCCTACCGAAACCCTGAAGAACCTGGAGCAGTTCTACGCCTTCATGCCCAATGCTGGTGAGGCGATGGCTTTCACCCGCACGGACGATCCCTGGACTGCGCTTTATGCGCTCGCGGATAAGGTCCCGGTCGCCGTGGTCACCGTGGGGGAGCAGGGCGCGATGGCGGTCGATTCCGAGACCGGCGAAGAAGAGTGGGTTCCCGCCTTGCCCGTGCGGGCCTGGGATCCCACCGGGGCCGGTGACTGTTTCGGCGCCGCCTTCGTGATGGGCACGGTGGCGGGCTGGCGGTTGGCCGATCGGCTTAGTTTTGCCAATCTCTGTGCCTCACTGTCGGTGCAGCAGGTCGGTGGCTCGCTGGCGGCACCGGGCTGGGGGGATATCGCTGACTGGTGGCATCGGATGAGCACCACCCGAGAGGGTGTGCACAAGCAATGGCTACGCCGATACGCCTACCTGGAAGAGCTGGTGCGCGATGTGCCGGTGGAAGGCGTTCGGCGCGCTACGGCGACGATTGCGCACCACTCGGACGCCTGACTCGGCCTCAACTCTAGGGAACAGGGCTCCGTTTAGACTGGAGGTATGACACCCGAACGGCAAGTCCAGGTCGATCTTGAGGCGATTCGGCACAATGTGCGCAGGATCGCCCAGATTGTTTCACCCGCTCAGGTGATGGCCGTGGTCAAGGCCGACGGCTATGGGCACGGGATGATTCCGGTGGCCCAAGCTGCTCTGCAAGCCGGGGCCAACTGGCTCGGGGTGGCTCGGGTTTCGCAGGCACTGACTCTGCGCGAGGCCGGGATCGAAGCACCGTTGCTGGCCTGGCTACACACCCCCGCCACCGATTTCGCCGCCGCCGTGGAGCAGGATGTTGACCTGGGTGTCTCCGGCTGGGAACTGGACCATATAGTCGCTGCCGCCCGGGAGCAGCAACGCCCGGCGCGGGTGCATTTGAAGATCGATACCGGGTTGGGCCGCAATGGCAGCCCCGCGGCGCGCTGGGATTCCCTGGTGGGTGAGGCGCTGGAATATCAGGACGAAGGTTTGCTGCGGGTGGTGGGCTTGTTCTCGCATCTCGCGGTGGCCGACGAGCCGCAGCGCGAGGAGACCGACGCTCAACTGCAACGCTTCAGGGAAGCCGTTGCGCTTGCCGAGGATGCAGGGGTGGATGTTGAAGTCCGGCACCTGGCCAATACCCCGGCGATTTTCTCCCGACCGGACACGCATTTTGATCTGGTCCGCGCCGGAGTTGGAATCTACGGGCTTTCCCCTTTCGCCGGGCAGACCTCGGAGGAACTGGGGCTGCGCCCGGCGATGACCTTGAAGGCTCTGGTGGCGCACTGCAAAGAGGTACCGGCCGGGCAAGGCGTTTCTTATGGTTTGAAGTACTACACCAAGGAACCCAGCACCCTGGCACTGGTCCCGCTCGGCTACGGCGACGGGGTGCCTCGCTCCGGCACCGGTGCTCCGGTACGGATTGCCGGTGGCGTCTACCCCGTGGTGGGCACCATTGCGATGGATCAACTCGTGGTGGACCTCGGCGGCAGGCTGCCCGAAGGCGAGTCGGTGCTGGGTGCGGAAGCGGTGCTCTTTGGCGCAGCGGACGACGGCGACCCCTCGGTTGATCTGTGGGCTGCGGCTGCCGGAACCATTAACTACGAAATTGTGACCAGGGTTGCTTCCAGCGTGGAGCGGGTTTACCTGAACGAACAGCCCACCGAGGATGTGCAGTGAAGTTCGAGGTTGCCGATGCGGCTGGTACCGAGCGTTTTGCTCGTCAACTAGCAGGTCTGCTTCGAGCCGGAGACCTGGTGATCCTCTCGGGCGAGCTAGGTGCCGGGAAGACCACCTTCACCCAGAGCCTCGGTGCCGCGCTTGGCGTCCGCCCCGGGATCATCTCACCCACCTTCGTGCTGGTCAGAATCCACCCCTCCCTAGTGGAAGGACCTGATCTGGTGCACGTTGATGCTTACCGGCTGGCCTCGGCGGGGGAGATCGACGATATTGATCTGGAGAACACCATGGACACCGCGGTTACCGTGGTCGAATGGGGCGAGGATCGGGTGGAGCACCTGAGCGATTCCTATCTGCTGATCAGGCTGGAGCGCCCTGCGCTGGCCCCTGGGTCCGATTCGAATCTAGGCCCGGACTCCGAGGAGGACTCCGAGCCGCGGACGATCGAGTTGACCGCGGTGGGGCCGCGGTGGGCCGGGCTGGATCTTGAGGCGATCCGGCTTCGAAACGAAAATCCACTAGGCTAATACGGTGCTTCTGCTTGCTATCGATACCTCGGCGATCGCCAGCGCCGCGCTGATCCGAGACGGTGTGCTGCTGGAAAGCTTCGCCACCGAGGACACCCGCAGCCATGCCGAGGTGCTGGCTCTCGGCATCGAGACATTGCTTGCCGGCGGCGACCGGCCCGAGGCGGTTGCGGTTGGGGTGGGCCCCGGCCCCTTCACCGGACTGCGTTCCGGCATCGCCACCGCCCGCACCCTGTCTTATGTCTGGGACGTGCCGCTGCACGGGGTGATGAGCCTGGATGCCTTGGCCTGGGAGGTGTTGGCGAGTTTTGAGCGTGCGGAGGCTCCGCCGTCGCCCTTTATTGTGGCCACCGACGCTCGGCGTAAGGAGGTCTACTGGGCCAGCTACGCGGCCGACGGTGAATTGCTGGCGGGGCCGAAGGTGAGCGCCGCCGCTGAAATGCCACCGGGACCGGTTTACGGATTCGGGGCAGGTCTCTACGCGGATCTGCTCGGTGACCGCGTTGCTCAGGACTTCGCAAGCGCCCAACCCAGGGCTGCCTCGCTGGGACTATTCGCCGCGAGCACGCTAGCCCAGGGGCAGAGCCTGCTGGATAGCACCCCGCTCTATCTGCGGGAATCCGATGCGCAGGTGCCCGGGCCGCGGAAGCGAGCACTATGAGTTCCGCAACACTGCGCGCCATGACCAGCGCCGATATTGACCTGATCAGTGAGCTGGAGAACCGGCTTTTCCCGGAGGACGCCTGGCCTAGGCAAGCCTTTGTCGAGGAATTGGCGCAGCCTAGCAGGCATTATCTGGTAGCCGAAAAGGACGGTCAAGCAGTGGGTTATGCCGGGCTGATGTGCCTGCCGCCCACGGCAGACGTACAGACCATCGGCGTGCTGCCGGAGTTCGAAGGTCAGGGGATCGGCAGCTCCCTGCTGACCGCATTGATCGACGAAGCTCGGCGTCAGGGTGCCTCGGACGTGCTGCTGGAAGTCCGGGCGGACAACCCCCGCGCCCAGCAGCTCTACCAACGCTTCGGTTTCCTGCACGTACACACCAGGCCCCGCTATTACCGGGGCGGAATCGACGCCCTGATTATGCAACTTTCACTGCTCACTGAGGAAGAAGTCCGATGAGCGAAGCACTGGTCCTGGGCATCGAATCCTCCTGCGATGAAACAGGCATTGGCATTGTCCGGGGCAGCACCCTGCTTTCCAATACGGTGTCCTCTTCAATGTACGAGCATGTCCGCTTCGGCGGGGTGATCCCGGAAATCGCCTCCCGAGCCCATCTGGACGCCCTGGTGCCCACCCTGAGGGAATCGCTGGAGACCGCTGGGGTTGCGCTGGCCGATATCGATGCGATTGCGGTGACCGCAGGGCCAGGCTTAGCCGGGGCGCTGATGGTTGGGGTGTGTGCCGCGAAGGCACTGGCACTGGCCACCGGCAAACCGCTCTACGCGATCAACCATCTGGTGGCACACGTCGGGGTGGCGCTGCTCGATACCAAACTTGGCCCGCTGCCCGAGAAGTTGGCGGCATTGCTGGTTTCCGGGGGGCATACCGAAATCCTGCGGGTGCGTAGCCTTACCGATGATGTTCAGCTACTTGGAGCCACCATTGACGATGCTGCGGGGGAAGCTTTCGATAAGATCGCCCGGATTCTTGGCCTGAATTATCCGGGTGGGCCAGCCATTGATGCGCTGGCCAAACAGGGTGATCCGAAGGCTTTTGCCTTCCCGCGCGGGCTCACCGCCCCGAAATATATGGGCAGCGCGGAAGCGCCCGGTCCGCATCGCTATGATTTCTCCTTCTCCGGACTGAAGACCGCGGTGGCTCGCCGGGTGGAGCAGTTTGAGGCTGCAGGCGAGGAATTGCCGACGGCGGACCTGGCCGCTTCCTTCCAGGAGGCAGTTCTCGATGTGGTCACCGCCAAAGCCGTGCTGGCCTGCCGGGAACAGGGATTGGATACGCTTTTGCTCGGCGGCGGAGTGGCCGCGAATTCACGCTTACGCGCCTTGTTGGCCGAGCGAACCAAGGCCGCCGGAATTGATCTCCTGGTACCAGCCACCTCGCTGTGCACAGACAACGGGGCGATGGTGGCGGCGCTGGGAGCCCAATTGGTCATGGGCGGGGCAGCGCCAAGCGGGATCGGATTCGCTCCGGATTCATCGTTGCCGGTGACGAGCATTCTGCTCTAGGCGCCGCTGCCTTGGCCGCGGTTCCACATCATCGGTTCCACGACATCGGCTCATACCGATGCCTTGGCCGCCGAGTGTGGAGATCTGCACCCTAAACCGGGCTCATAACGTGCAGATGTCCACACTCGATGATGATTATTGTGGCGATGAAGGTCGCGCAGAGGCTTAGCGGTGACCCTGATCCATTAGCTGCACCAGATCCCGCACCACGGCGCGCAGGTCGCCGTCGTTGGCTTCTGCAATGGCGCGCTGTCGCTGATAGCCGGCGCCGCGCTGGATGATTTTCTCCACATCCGCCAGCTCATCGGGGCAACCTAGTTTGGCGGCCACCGGTTCCAAACGATTCAACAATTCCAGTAGATCGTCGGTGACCAAGCGTTCGTTCGACTCGGCGTCGAGGATGATGATGGCGTCCATACCGTAACGGGCGGCGCGCCACTTATTCTCCTGGACATGCCAGGGCGGCATGGTTGGAATGCTGCCGCCGTCATCCAAGGTATCGGAGAAGGACTGCACCAAGCACTGAGTGAGCGCCGCGATGGCCCCTACTTCCTCAAGCGTGGAGAGGCCATCACAGATCCGCATCTCGATGGTGCCCAGCGCGGGAACCGGGCGAATGTCCCAGCGAATCTCGCTGATCTGATCGATCACCCCGGTGGTCATCATGTCCTGAACGTAGCCCTCGTAGCCGGACCAGTCCGGGAACTGGAAGGGCAGCCCCGCCGTCGGAAGTTGCTGGAAGAGCAGGGCGCGCTGGGAGGCATAGCCAGTGTCCTCTCCGTTCCAGAACGGCGAAGAAGCGGAAAGAGCCTGGAAGTGCGGGAAATAATTCACCAGTCCATCCAGCACGGGCAGCGCCTTGTGCACGGAATCCAGTCCAACGTGGACGTGCACCCCGTAAATTACCATCTGCGAACCCCACCACTGGGTGCGGTCGATCAGCTTGGCGTAGCGGTCCTTATCTGTCACCGGCTGGGAGCGGGACTGGCTGAACGGATGGGTTCCGGAGCACATTAGGTCAACGTCGTGCCGGGCACCTGCCTCCCGCACGGTGGCCAGTGAGCGGCTCAAATCGGCTTTGGCCTCGGCCACGGTATGGCAGACGCCGGTGACCAGTTCCAAGGTGTTGAGCAGCAGCTCGCGCTTAATATGCGGATGCTCGTCGTCCGCCTGTAGCTCGGGATGCTCCTGGTTGATCACGCTGAGCAGAGCGTCTGCCTTAGGGGTGAGCTCACCGGTCTGGGAATCTACCAGGGCTAATTCCCATTCAACCCCCAACGTCGACTGAGCAGATTCACCGAATTGGATCTCCATGGTTCGCCCCCTTCGGATCTGCGCAGCCTTCAAGTTTTCTGGAGGTCTCAGTCTAAAACAGTAAAGGGTATGTGACGTTCACCAGGGTCTGGATGAAGTTGAAAGAAGGACCGGGCGTCCCCGAACGGAGCGGTGCGCGCCTCAGTACTGACCCCGGCCGAAGGCTAAAGTTTTAGTGCAGGTGACATCGGTCGGATAATGGCAAGATGCCCATCCTGAATAAAGACATGACACTGTGCATCTCCTTGGCGGCCCGGCCGAGCAATATTGGCACCCGGTTCCACAATTACCTCTATGAGCAGCTTGGCCTGAACTTCGTCTACAAGGCTTTTGCGCCGGTGGATCTGGCCGATGCGGTACGCGGCATCAGGGGATTGGGCATCCGTGGCACCGCGGTGTCGATGCCCTATAAAGAGGACGTCATTGCCCTGGTGGATAAGCTCGATGCTTCCGCCGCAGCGATCGATTCGGTCAACACCATCGTCAACGATGACGGAGTGCTCACCGCTTACAACACCGATTACTTGGCGATCGAGCGCTTGCTGCGCGAGCATCAAGTCCCGGCTTCCAGCACGGTGTTGCTACAAGGTTCCGGCGGGATGGCTAAAGCCGTCGCCGCCGCGCTGCGGGATGCCGGGTTCAGCGCGGTCACCGTGATCGCCCGCAATGAGCGCACCGGACGGGCGCTCGCGGAGCTCTACGGCTTCGAGTGGCTTCCCTCGACGCAGGGCGCTAGCGCCGAACTGCTGATCAATGTCACTCCCTTGGGGATGCAAGGTGCCGATGCGGAAGTGCTGGCCTTCCCGCAACAGGCCATTGACGCCGCGAAAATCGTTTTCGATGTGGTGGCGTTGCCCGCTGAAACTCCGCTTATCAAGGCTGCAAGGGACGCTGGAAAACAGGTGATCTCCGGTGCTGAGGTGATTGCCATTCAGGCGGAGGAACAGTTCGTGCTGTACACCGGGGTGCGACCCAGCGCTGAACTAGTCCGGGAAGCCTCGGAGTTCTCCCGGGCTTAGTCGAGCCACTCGCTTATTAGAGCGGGGTGACGACGGCGGCGACCCGCTCCTGGCCGATCCGGGTCAGAACCAGCGTGGCCGCCGTCGTCCCCTTCTTCTTGCTCCCCGAGCCGAGAAGTTGTTTGCGCAGTTCCTCCGGGGTGACCGCGGTGCCGCGTTTTTTAATCTCCAGGCTGCCGATATTCTGCTCACGCACCCACTGCCGCAGGCCCTTGACGTTGTAGGGGAGAACTTGCTCCACCCGGTAAACCCGGGCGAAGGGCGTGCTTTGAAGCTCGGCCGAGCAGAGGTAGGCGATCTGCGGGTCGATCAAATGCGCTCCGAGGTGTTTGGCTAAATCCACCACCAAACCGGCTCGGATCACGGCGCTATCCGGCTCGTAGAGATAACCCTCCAGCGGGCCGAGCGGAGGGTGCTGATCGCCCGGCAGGTAGTCCTGTGCGCTGCTGAGTTCGGCGGCGCCTTGTGCACCCAGCAGCAGGGCGGCCCTGCGGATGCCGGGCCGGGCCAGGTTATTGAACCAGAGCGTCGCCTCGACCAGATCACCATCCACCGAAACCCATTGCACTTCACAACCGGCCGGAATTGACTCGTGTGGGATGCCTGGACCCAGTTTGACTCCCACCGGCAGCCCCTTAGCGGCAAGCCCTTCCACGAAGGATAGCGGCGGAGAGAAAGCCTCGGGATCGAAGATGCGGGTGGTACCCGAGCTGGAAGTGGAACGCCGGGCCGGATCCAGCCAAACGCCGTCGGCCTCACCCAATTCAACCTCGGTGGCGTCCGCCTGAATTACCCGGACCTCGGGGAAGGGCATCAGATTGAGGGTGGCGCAGGCCGCGGTGATCTCGTCCTGTTCCACCGCGGTCACCTTGAGGTCGAGCGTTGCGAAGGCCAGGGAATCTGCGCCGATGCCGCAGCCCAGATCGGTAATTTTAGTCACTCCTGCTTGGGCAAAGCGTTGCGCGTGCAGCACTGCGACGGGCAATCGAGTGGCTTGCTCCAAGCCCGCCTGGGTGAAGATCATCTGCTGAGCGAACTCGCCGAACTTTGCCTCGGCTTTGGCTCGTAGGCGGGCTTGGGTGAGGACGGCGGAGACTAATTCCGCGGAATGTCCCGCTTTGCGTAGCCGCTCCGAAAGTGCCAGCGAATCCCGCTCCGAATATGAGCCGATAGTGGAGAGCAACTCCCAGCCCTCGGAGGTGAGCAGCGGGGCAATGGAGTCGGTAGGCATGGAATCCAGCCTACCGGCGTCCTACATCTCGACCGTCCGCCCGTCGCATCTCGCCCCGTCTGTCCCAGTGGGTGTTGCGGATGAGGCACAAGTCAACTCAAACAATCCTCATCCTGCACATTGTTAACATTCAGTGGGATAGCTGGGAGAGTCCGTGCTGGGTGCTGGGTGCTGGGTGATTGGTGCTGGGTGCTGCCGTCGTTCACTCTTAGCCCAAAAAGTCGAAAAGTTAGCACTCGCCTTGACCGAGTGCTAATCGGATCATAGAGTCGGTGTTAGCACTCTCCCTAGTAGGGTGCTAAGCCATCACGGCATTCATCGCTGTATTTACCGGCACCGCGACGACGGTAGACGCAGCACCAGATGGAGTTGCCGTGGCACAAACCGCAGAGTTTATTCGTAAAGGAGAGGTCCGAGTGTCGGTCTCTATTAAGCCTCTTGAGGATCGTATTGTCGTCCGCCAGCTAGAAGCGGAGCAGACCACTGCTTCGGGTCTGGTTATCCCGGACTCCGCCAAAGAAAAGCCGCAGGAAGGCGAAGTTGTCGCCGTAGGCCCAGGTCGGGTCGATGACAACGGTAACCGCGTTCCCGTCGATGTCGCCGTGGGCGATGTTGTGCTCTACTCCAAGTACGGCGGCACCGAGGTCAAGACCGGCGGCGAAGAGCTGCTGGTGCTCTCGGCCCGTGACGTCCTGGCCATCGTCGTCAAATAGCTCTCCCTCAGGCGCCCCGGTCCACTTGGTCCGGGGCCTCTGTTCTGACAAGGATTGAAGACTTATGGCTAAGAAGATTGAATTCAATGATGCGGCCCGCCGCTCGCTGGAAGCCGGCGTTGACCGCTTGGCCAACGCGGTCAAAGTAACCCTCGGTCCGCGTGGCCGGAACGTGGTGCTGGCCAAGCAGTGGGGTGCCCCTACCATCACCAACGACGGCGTGACCATCGCCCGCGAGGTGGAGCTGGACGATCCCTACGAGAACCTAGGCGCGCAGTTGGCCAAGGAAGTGGCCACCAAGACCAACGACGTGGCCGGCGACGGAACCACGACGGCGACCGTGCTCGCTCAGGCGCTGGTCAAGGAAGGCCTACGCAATGTCGCCGCGGGTGCTGCTCCTGGTGAACTTAAGCGTGGCATCGAGGTTTCTGTGGAAGCCATTGCCCAGCGTTTGCTGGACAATGCCCGGGATGTGGCCGGTGGCCAGGTGGCCAGCGTTGCCGCGATTTCGGCGCAGAGCACCGAGATCGGCGAGCTGCTCGCCGAGGCCTTCGACAAGGTGGGCAAGGACGGTGTGATCACCATTGAGGAATCTTCCTCGATGCAGACCGAGCTGGTCCTTACCGAGGGTATGCAGTTCGACAAGGGCTACCTCTCACCGCATTTCGTGACCGATCACGAGCGCCAGGAAGCCGTACTTGAGGATGCTTTGATCCTGATCAACCAGGGCAAAATTTCCTCGATCCAGGAATTCCTGCCGTTGCTGGAGAAGGTGTTGAAGGCTTCCAAGCCGCTCTTCATCATCGCCGAGGATGTGGACGGCGAAGCGTTGTCCACCCTAATCGTGAACAAGCTGCGCGGCACCGTGAACGTGGTTGCCGTCAAGGCTCCCGGCTTCGGCGACCGCCGCAAGGCCATGTTGCAGGACATCGCGATCCTGACCGGCGCGCAGCTGGTTTCCCCGGAAATCGGCCTCTCGCTGGACCAGGTTGGCCTGGAGGTGCTCGGTACCGCTCGTCGGATCACCGTCACCAAGGACAACACCACGATTGTGGACGGTGCTGGCACCGATCAGGATGTGGCCGATCGGATCGCGCAGCTGCGCGCCGAACTGGATCGCACCGATTCGGATTGGGACAAAGAAAAGCTCCAGGAGCGCTTGGCCAAGCTGGCCGGTGGCATCGGCGTGATCAAGGTTGGCGCAGCCACCGAGGTTGAGCTGAAAGAGAAGAAGCACCGGATCGAAGATGCGGTCTCTTCAACTCGTGCTGCCCTTGAAGAGGGCATTGTGGCCGGTGGCGGTTCCGCCCTGGTGCAGGCAGCTAAGGCGCTCGATGAGAGCCCCGAGGTGCAGGCACTGGAAGGCGACGCTGCAACTTCGGTAGCGTTGGTCCGCCGTGCCGTGGCTCAGCCGCTGCGCTGGATTGCGGAGAACGCCGGTCACGACGGCTACGTAGTGATCGACAAGGTCGGACAGCTGCCCGACGGACACGGCTTCAATGCCGCGACCGGCGAGTACGGCGATCTGATCGCTCAGGGTGTTATTGACCCGGTCAAGGTGACCCGTTCGGCGCTCCGCAATGCAGCCTCGATCGCCGCCTTGGTGCTGACCACCGAGGTGCTGGTTGTCGAGAAGCCGGAAGATGACGAGGATGATGCCCACGCCGGGCACAACCACTAATCGCTGAGCCCCACCTGCTAAGCAACATCGCTTAGGCAGTATCGAGTGTGGAGATCTGCACGTTTTACCCCAGGGTTAGCGTGCAGATCTCCACACTCGCTGCGTTTAAGGCGGAGATAAATCCCTAAACCACGCCCGTGGTGCCCAGCAGCCAGCCGATGCCGAAGGTCGCCATTAGCGCCAGCGCACCGCCGATCACCACTCGGACCGCGGCGCGGAGCTTAGAACTGCCGCCAATATGGGCGGCCAGGGCACCGGTCAGGGCCAGAGCAATGAGTACGACGGCGAAGGTCACCGGGATTCGCCAGCTTTCCGGTGGTAGCAGGATGGCTAACATCGGCAGGATTGCCCCTAAAGTGAAAGCCACTGCCGAGGCGAGAGCGGCATGCCAGGGACTCACCACATCATCCGCATCAATGTTCAGCTCGGCTGCCAAGTGCGCACCCAGAGCATCGTGTTCGGTCAGTTCCCGAGCCACTAGCTGGGCGGTTTCCGGGCTGAGCCCCTTGGCTTGGTAAAGCCCCGCCAGCTCGGCGAGCTCCTGCTCCGGCATTTCGGCCAGTTCGATGCGTTCCTTTTCGATCAGGGCGCGCTGCGAATCGCTCTGGCTGGACACCGAAACGTATTCACCCACCGCCATCGAAATAGCACCTCCGACCAAGCCGGCCATGCCCGCGGTGAGGATGGGCGCCGTCGTCGTGCTTGCTCCGGCCACGCCGACCACGATGGCCGCCACCGAGATAATGCCATCATTGGCGCCCAGAACGCCCGCTCGCAGCCAGTTGAGTCGCTGCGCTAAACCCTCTCTGTGTGGTTCACTCAGATGCTGATCGGGAATCGAGGCTTCACTCTTTTCGATCGTCATAGCTCTATCTCAGCACTGAACGCCCACCTTCGCTACGCAGAGAAGCCTAGCCTCAGCACGCCACAAGGACTTCGCTCAGCTTAAGGTTCCACTCAGATTCGCGAAAGAAAGCTGGTTGACCATTGAATTCAGGACGCAGAATCTAAGCCAAGGAGACGGACATGAGCATCCAGCGAAAAGGACGGAAGGCAGCCATTGTTGCCACCTCGGCGTTGGGCATCGGTGCGGCTACCACCGCTGTGGTACTCGGTGCCGGCCTATACACCGGTGGCCTGCAAACCGCGAGCGAGGTATCCACAAGCCAGAGTTCGTCCAGCCAGAGCAGTAGTACTAGTACCGGTAGCAGCGGAACCAGTACACAGAGCAGCGGAACCTCTACCGCAAGCACAGGGACTTCCACGGAGAGCAGCGGGACTAGCACGACCGAGACGCAGCAGCTCTCGCAGGGGCAGACCAGCACGACGCACGGAAGCTCTTCGGGGTCCTGAGATGAGCGAGCAAAGTTTTTCCCGAGAACTTCACCAGGACGGCTCCGCCTCCGCACAGTGGCAGGACTGGAGTACTAACTGCCAGCTGACAGTTACCGATTCGGAGGCATTGGAAGAAGCCATACTGCACACCAAGATCCGGATGACCGAGATTGAATTGGCTTGCAGCCGCTTCCGTTCGGACTCAGAACTAATGCTGATCCAGGGACGTCAGGCGGAGGGAGTGCAGATCAGCGCCCTGCTGGCCGAATTGGTCTCTGCCGCCCTGCTGGTAGCGCGCTGGACCGAGGGAGCGGTTGATCCCACCATGGGCAAGGAGCTTCGTGTGCTGGGCTATGACCGTGATTTTACCGAAGTGAAAGCGCCGAGTTCCGCACAGCCGATCTTCTCCACCCGGGTGTTGCGCGAGCGAGAACCGCGTTGGGAGGAGATTGTTTTGCACGGCACCGAGCTTCAGGTTCCGTCAGGGATCGAACTGGATCTGGGTGCTAGCGCCAAAGCCTTCGCCGCCGATCTGATCGCCGCTGAACTGCACGATCAACTCGGTTGTGGGGTGTTGGTGAGTTTGGGCGGAGACCTGCGAGTGATGGGGGCTGCCCCGGAGCTGGGCTGGCAGATTGCGGTGCAAGATTTGCCCGGCGACCCCTCGCAACAGGTGAGCCTGAACTCCGGAGCTGTAGCCACCTCAAGTACGCAGAAGCGGCGCTGGGCGCATCAAGGACAGCAAGTGCATCACATCCTCGATCCACGCTGGGGCCTGCCTGCTAAGACGCCCTGGCGCAGTGCGAGCGTGGCAGCCAACTCCTGCCTACGGGCAAACGCCTTCAGCACGGCCGCTCTGGTCAAGGGCGAAGCCGCGTTGACCTGGTTGGCTCAAAAATCGATCTCCGCCCGTTTGGTTGACGAATCGTACCGAGTGCATCTGGTAACGGCTTGGCCCGAGCGTTCTGCGGAAACCGCTACGGAGGTGGCTGCTCGTGGATGAGGTGCTGTGGGCCACGGGCAGAGTAAGCGGCATCGTAGGGCTGGCTCTGCTGACCATCTCGGTGCTGCTCGGATTAGTGACTCGATCCGGCCGTCCATTACCGGGGCTTCCCCGGTTTTCGGTCTCCCTGGTACATCGAAATGTGGCTGTGCTTTCGACGGCTTTTATCGTCCTGCACGTGGTGACACTACTCTTCGATTCCTACGCCAAACTCAATCTGATCAATGTTTTCTTACCCTTCTTCGGCTCCTTCAAACCGTTCTGGCAGGGCCTCGGCACGGTTGCCTTTGACTTTTTGATCGCCATTCTCATCACCGGGCTACTCCGGCAGCGGATCGGCGCCAAGGCCTTCCGCCTGGTGCACTGGTTGGTCTACGCGATGTGGCCCCTCGGATTGGCGCACTCGATCGGTAACGGCACCGACGGCACCGACCTCTGGTTCTTAGGCTTCGGCTTGGTCTCTGTGCTGGCCGTACTGGCCGCGCTCGGCTGGCGCCTTTCCACTGGTTTCGGTGAATCCGGAGCGGCAAGGAAACGAGCCGAATCAAGCATTCTCAGTGCCACAGAACTCAATGTCACTGAACTCACTACTCGAAAGACGGAGGTCGCCTGATGTCCAGCTCACCCGCCACCCTGCCGCTCAGGCCCACTACGCTGCGAGCACCCGAGGGAATCAACCGTTTGTTCTCCGCCGGTTGGGACGCCGACTGGCAGCGGCATCAACACCGTTTCGGTCCCTTGCCGGAGCTTGTCAACCAGCAAGCCCTGCTGGCTGAACTGACAGAGAGCGGCCTCACCGGGCGGGGCGGAGCCGCTTTCGCCAGCTGGAAGAAATTCTCCGCAGTGCTGACCGCCACCGAACGCGGCGGTCCAACCGTCTCGCCGGTGGTGGTGGGAAACGCCGCCGAGGGCGAGCCGTTGAGCGTCAAGGACCGGGCGCTGCTGCGGCATGCTCCGCATCTGGTGATCGATGGCCTATTGCTGGCCGCCCGGATGCTCGGCACCAGCACGGTGTATTTAGCACTCGGCTTCGAAGAGCCCGCGGTCATGGAGGCCTTGGCCTCTCGGCCGGATGGTCGGTCCATTGAGGTAGTTCGGATTCCGGAGCAGTTCATTTCCGGGGAGGCGAGCGCGCTGCTGAACTTCATCCAGACCGGTCGCGCGCTGCCTCGCACACAGTCCGAAAGGTTGAGCAGTTCTGGGCTACGCCGTCGTCCAACTCTGGTGCACAATATCGAGTCGTTGGCTCAGTTTGCGTTGATTGCGCGCTACGGGGGCGCCTGGTTCCGCGCCGTGGGGGCGCCGGATGATCCGGGGACCCGGTTGGTTTCGATTTCCGACGGCGTACGCCCGGCTTTTGCGGTTGAGGTCCCCGGAGGTGCCCCGTTGGCCGAGTTGCTGGTCGGTCAGGGCGTTGAGCTGGACTCGATCGGAGCGGTGCTGCTTGGCGGGTATCACGGGAGTTGGGTTTCGGCGGAGTCGCTTCGAGAGACTTCCTTGGGCGGCCAATCGGCTGGAGCTTATCCGGCCGGGGCAGGAGTGCTCTGGGTGCTGCGGCGCGGGCAGTGCGGGCTGGATGCCAGTGCACAGATCATGGATTATTTGGCCGGGCAATCGGCTAAGCAATGCGGTCCCTGTCGCTTTGGTTTGCCGAGCGCGGCGGAAGCTTTTCATCATGTTGTGGTGGGGGATAGGGCGGCACTGACGGAGCTGCAAGGCTTACTCGACCTGTTGCCCGGACGCGGGGCGTGCCATCATCCGGACGGTAGTGCCGCATTTCTGGCCAGCTCGCTGAACGCTTTCTCCGAAGATTTAGACGCTCACCTCGCTGGGCGTTGCTTGGCGGATGCACGATGAGCGGCCGTAATGCTACTGGCGATCCCGTTGAAGCACAGGGAAAAACGATGCGCATTGACTGGACTCGTTGCGAGGGGCGCGGTCTGTGCATCGAGTTGCTGGCGGCCCGCTTGGATCAGGATCCCTGGGGTTACCCGCTGGCTCGGGGTGCTAACCGAACGCTAATCCCGATCAGCCCGGCAGAACTCCCGGACGCCGTCGAAGCCGTGAAGCTCTGCCCCAGAGCCGCCCTAACCCTAGAATAACCACCTAGTTCCCTCAGTTCTTTACCCTGTTGTCCCACTCAGTGGTGCAGATGTGGCCCATGTGATCGATTTCGCGCAACATCCTTAACTCCTGTAACAGCCAGTGGGACAGGTGGGTAAGGCGGTGGGTCGGGAACGGGGTAGGTGGGGGTGCGGGGTGGAATAGGAGGGGCTTGGCTTTCGTTTAGAATGGAATCAAGCACAGGCCAGGCCCGTAATCACGCGCCGGTCATCGGTTGCAGGCAGACATCCCATACCCGTATTTGACCGATACCAGCATTAGGTGATCATGACTCACGACGAAATCCCCAATAACCCCTTTTCCCTGATCGGCTTGACCTACGACGACGTGCTGCTGCTCCCCGGGCACACCGACGTCATCCCCTCGGAAGCGGACACCTCTTCCCGTCTCTCCAAGCGCATCACCGTGCAGACCCCGTTGCTCTCCGCCGCGATGGACACCGTGACCGAATCCCGGATGGCTATCGCGATGGCCCGCCAAGGCGGCTTGGGCGTGGTGCACCGCAATCTCTCCATCGATGATCAGGCCGAGCAAGTGGACCGGGTGAAGCGTAGTGAATCCGGGATGATCACCAACCCGGTCACCATCGGCCCCGAAGCCACTCTGAAAGAGCTGGACGATATCTGCGGCCACTACCGGGTTTCCGGCCTGCCTGTGGTCGATGAAACCGGTCGCCTGCTGGGCATCGTGACTAATCGGGATACCCGCTTCGTGCTGGAATCCGACTTTCCGAAGCGCCGGGTCCATGAAGTGATGACCAAAATGCCCCTGATCACCGGCACGGTAGGAATCAGCCGTGAGGATGCTTCCGAGCTGCTGGCCAAGAACAAAATCGAAAAGCTTCCGCTGGTCGACGACGAGGGCCGCTTGCGTGGGCTGATCACCGTCAAGGACTTCACCAAGGCCGAGCAGTACCCGCTGGCCACCAAGGACGATGAGGGCAGGCTCCGCGTCGGTGCGGCTATTGGCTTCTTCGGCGACGGCTGGGAGCGGGCCATGCGCTTGGTGGATGCGGGCGTGGATGCGCTTTTCGTAGACACCGCCAACGGCCACTCGCAGGGCGTACTGGACATGATCGCCAGGCTCAAGGCGGAGCCAGCCGCCGCACATGTGGATGTGATCGGAGGTCAGGCGGCCACCCGCGAGGGCGCCCAGGCGCTTATTGACGCGGGCGCGGACGGCATCAAAGTCGGCGTTGGGCCGGGCTCTATCTGCACCACCCGCGTGGTTGCCGGCGTCGGCGTTCCGCAGGTCACCGCGATCTACGAATCGGCAAAGGCGGCCGGCCCCGCCGGTGTTCCGCTGATTGCCGACGGCGGTCTGCAGTACTCGGGCGACATCGGCAAGGCGCTGGTTGCCGGAGCCGACACCGTGATGCTTGGCTCGCTGCTGGCGGGCACCGAAGAGGCTCCCGGAGAGCTGATTTTTGTCAACGGCAAGCAGTTCAAGTCCTACCGTGGCATGGGTTCGCTCGGGGCTATGCAAACCCGAGGTAATAACACCTCCTACTCCAAGGACCGCTACTTCCAGGCCGATGTCTCGGGCGACGATAAGTTGATCCCGGAGGGTATCGAGGGCCGGGTGGCCTACCGCGGACCGCTTTCCTCGGTGGCTTACCAGCTCTCCGGTGGCCTGCGGCAGACCATGTTCTACACCGGCGCGCGGACCATCCCCGAACTGAAAGCCAAGGGCAAGTTCGTCCGGATCACCGCCGCAGGGTTGAAGGAATCGCACCCGCACGATATCCAGATGACGGTCGAAGCACCCAACTACGGCACCCGGTAACAGGCCTTAGCGCGGTAGTTGAAAGCCGCCGATGTGCTGTTCGAGCAGTTCGGCCAGCCGCAAGGTGGTGCGATCTTCGAACAGCGGACCGATGATCTGCACCCCCACCGGCAAGCCCTCGGGTGAGAGCCCGGTAGGGATCACGGTGGCGGGTAGCCCAGGCATAGTGGCTAGACCGGCCCCAAAAGCTGGCCGAGATGCGGCTTAGCCAAAGCAAAGGCTTTGGGCGGAGCCTGCCCTGACAAGCTAGGCTGTTGTGGTGACTTACGAGATTGAAATAGGCCGCGGTAAGCGCGGGCGCAGAGCGTACTCCCTGGACGAGATCGCTATTGTCCCCTCCCGGCGTACCCGCGACCCCGAAGCCGTTTCGCTGTCCTGGCAGATCGACGCCTATCAGTTCGAGACCCCGGTGATCGGCGCCCCGATGGACTCGGTGATGTCCCCGGCTACCGCGATTGCACTCGGCCAGCTTGGCGGCCTGGGTGTGCTCGATCTGGAGGGCCTGTGGACTCGCTACGAGGATCCGCAAGCGGTTCTCGACGAAATCGCCGAACTCGAAACCACCGCGGATAGCCCGGCGGCCACTCGGCGACTGCAAGAGCTCTATCAGGCTCCGGTCCAGGCTGAATTGATTACCTCTCGGCTCGCCGAGATTCGCGCGGCCGGGGTAACCGTTGCCGGAGCCCTGACCCCGCAGCGCACCCAGGAGTTCTACAAGACCGTGCTGGCAGCCGGAGTGGATATCTTCGTGATCCGCGGCACCACGGTCTCCGCCGAGCACGTCTCCAAGGATCGAGAACCGCTCAACTTGAAGCAGTTCATCTACGAACTCGATGTTCCGGTGATCGTTGGCGGTGCGGCCGGATACACCCCGGCGCTGCACCTAATGCGTACCGGTGCGGCCGGCGTGCTGGTCGGTTTCGGCGGCGGGGCGAGCTCCACCACCCGGCGTGCCCTGGGCATTCATTCGCCACTGGCCAGCGCCATCTCCGATATTGCCACCGCTCGGCGGGACTACATGGACGAATCCGGCGGGCGCTATGTGCACGTGATTGCCGATGGCGGAATGGGAACCAGCGGCGATATCGTCAAGGCCATTGCGATGGGTGCGGATGCGGTAATGCTCGGCTCCGCCCTTGCCCGCGCCGAAGAAGCACCCGGTAAGGGTTGGCACTGGGGTTCCGAGGCACACCATTCGCAGTTGCCACGCGGCGACCGGGTGAAACTTGAAACCGTGGGGCCCTTGCAGGAAGTTCTCTTTGGCCCGGCGCATCACACCAACGGAAGTTCCAACCTGATGGGCGCGCTGCGCCGGTCGATGGCAACTACTGGGTATTCGGACTTGAAGGAATTTCAGCGGGTGGAAGTTGTGATTTCACCTTACTGAGTGAATACCTGAGGATTCCCCGCTAGCTGACGATGCTGCAAAAGAACTATTCTGGAGGTATCGCCAATGAAGATGAATCCATCAGGAGGCCACCGTGCCAGCATCACGTAACCGGACCACAGCCAGCAGCGCCGCAGGAACGTCCTCGGTGAAACCTGAGCGGAATGCGGGTGGTGCGCTCAGCCCGGAATTCCGGGAGGCCTCACTGGCTGCTTTGGCCGGAACCATGGAACCCGGACAAGAACTGGATGTGCTCATTGTCGGCGGCGGTGTAGTGGGCGCTGGCTCCGCTCTTGACGCGGTCACCCGAGGCCTCAAAGTTGGCATCGTCGAGATGAACGACTGGGCCTCCGGTACCTCCAGCCGCTCCTCCAAGCTGATCCACGGCGGTCTACGCTACTTGGAGATGCTGGATTTCGCCCTGGTTCAGGAAGCCTTGCAGGAGCGTGGTTTGCTGATCCAGCGGATCGCCCCGCACCTGGTTCGCCCGGTGCCCTTCCTCTACCCACTGACCAAACGATTCGTCGAGCGCCCCTATGTTGGCGCGGGCATCATGCTCTATGACACCTTGGGCCTGACCAGCGGCAACTCTCGAGGTGTCCCCTTCCATAAGCATCTGAGTAAGCGCGGCACCTTGAGGGCTGCACCGAGTCTCAAAGATGACGCGATGATCGGCTCGATTCGCTATTACGACGCGCAAGTTGACGACGCTAGGTTGGTGACCGACGTCGTCCGAACCGCTGTTTCTTACGGTGCCTATGCCGCCAATGGAGTGAAGGTGGTCAACTTCTTGCGCGAGGGCGAACGGGTAGTGGGTGCCCGGGTCCGCAATCAGCTGGACGGCACCGAGTTTGATATCCGGGCCAAGCAGGTGGTCAATGCGACCGGTGTTTGGACCGATGAAACCCAGGCCATGGTGACCGATCGCGGTCAGCTGAAGGTGCGCGCTTCCAAGGGAATCCACCTAGTGGTGCCGCGTGACCGCTTCCAATCCACGGTCGGACTGATTCTGCGCACCGAAAAATCCGTGCTCTTCGTGATTCCTTGGGGCAGGCACTGGATCATTGGCACCACGGATACCGATTGGAAGCTGGACAAGGCGCATCCGGCAGCTTCCTCGGCGGATATTGACTATGTGCTGGAGCACGTCAATAAGGTGCTCAAGCGGCCCCTCACCAGGGAAGACGTGGAAGGTGTCTATGCCGGGCTGCGGCCCTTGCTGGCGGGGGAAAACGACTCAACGGCCAAGCTCTCTCGGGAGCATGTGGTGGCACACCCGGTACCTGGTCTGGTGGTGGTGGCCGGCGGCAAGTACACCACTTATCGGGTGATGGCCAAGGATGCCGTGGACGAGGCCACCCGGACCCTGGACGAGAAGGTACCGGAAAGCTGCACCGAAACCATCCCGCTGCTCGGCGCGGTCGGCTACAAAGCGGCTTGGAACCGGAGGAATCGGACCGCTGAGGAGTCCGGAGTTCATGTGGCCCGGCTGGAGCATTTGCTGGGCCGCTACGGTTCGATGACCTCCGAAGTGCTGGAACTGATTGCGGCCGACCCCACACTGGCCGAGCCGCTTCCCGGGGCGGACGATTATCTTCGCGCCGAGGTGGTCTACGCGGCCACTCAGGAGGGTGCCTTGCATGTCAACGATGTGCTGACCCGGCGGACCAGGATCTCGATTGAGTCCTGGGACCGAGGCGTGGCGGCAGCCCCCGTTGTGGGCGAATTAATGGCTCCCATCCTTGGTTGGAGCCAAGCCAAGCAGGAGAGTGAAGTCAAGCACTATCTGGCTCGGGTGGAAGCGGAGCGCCTCAGTCAAGAGCAGCCCGACGATGCCTCCGCCGATGCGGTTCGGCTGGGCGTGGAGGATATCTCAGAGAGTTCCACGGCTCAGTGATGGTTCAGTTTGAAGACGAATGGCACCGCTACGATCCGCAGTTGACCAGCCCGGAGTTGGTCATCCTGGAGATGGTGGCAGCCACCCGGGAGGAGGCCTCCGCCCAGCTTGCCGAGCGGATGTTTCGGGCCGGGCGAGTGACTAACCTGGAAGGCTTTCTGGAGCAGGTCTATTCACGCGAACACCAGTTGGCTACCGGGCTACCCGGCGGCATCGGCCTGCCACATGCACGGAGCGAATTCGTGCAGCAGACCACGGTGGCGGTGGGGGTGACCAAATTTGGGCATGCCCTGGACTTTGGCGCTGCCGACGGACCGGCGAACGTCATTTTGCTGATCGGTACGCCGGCCGCCTCCTTTTCCCAGCACCTCTCGGTACTGGCCGTGCTGGCTCGCGCTCTCTCCAAGGAGAACTTCCGTGAGTCACTGCGCCGGGCACACGATGCCGAGGTGATCTCCGAGCTGATCAACTCGACGCCGATTTTCAGCGACTAGGTACCCCAGGGCTGCTCTGGCACTGGGCTGTCCTTGCTTAGGGCTGTTCCGAGATCAGCACTGCCCGGGTATTGGCTTCCAGGGCGCTGAAGAGGTGCGGCACATCGCCGGGATAGCAGAGGTAGTCTCCTGGCAGAAGCTCCACGGGGTCCTCGGCCAAACCCACCAGCGCACGGCCGGTGCCCAGGATGACGTGTTCCACGACGCCGGTTGAGTGCGGTTCCGAGCGACGGTCCTTACCGGGCTGGGCAAGTAGTTGATAGATATCGCGGCGAGTGTTGGGCGGGCTGGAGGACAGCACAGTAGCTAGGTAATTAGCCTTCTCCGAGGCGACTACCGCTCCTTCATCCGCTCTGATCAGCCGCACTTGCGGTCTGGGCGTATCGACCAGATCGGCAAAGGTGATGCCAAGCGCCACGCAGAGCGCCCAGAGCGTCTCTACGCTGGGGTTTCCTTGAGCCGATTCCAGCTGAGACAGCGTGGACTTGGAGATTTTGGCTTGTCTGGCCAGTTCGGTGATGGACAGGCCAGTCCTTTGCCGCTCCCGCTGCAAGCTGGCGGCGATCATCTCCAAAAGGGCTGTGCTCTGGCTTTCCACAAATACTCCGTTGGGGTCCGAATAGCTGCATCTGATGTACCGTGTTCGATTTAGCGCACGACTGTTCGATTTGACGAACGATGCCACATGAACCATTATATTGGACATGCGTTCGATATGGCGAACTTCACTCTCGGGGCCGCTCGACCGAGCCCTGGTTCGGAACATCGCCCTGGTCTGCCTGGCCGACGCCTTAGTCGGGGTTTCCTTTGGAGCCATCGCGGTGAGTACCGGCTTACCGCTCTGGGTTCCCGTAATGCTCTCCCTGGTGGTCTTTGCCGGTGCCTCCCAATTCATTTTCATTGGCTTAGTCGCCTCCGGTGGAAATCCCTTCGCCGCGATGCTGGCCGGGCTTTTAGTCAATATGCGCCATGTCCCGCTCGGCTTCGCGGTGGCCGATGCTTTTGGCGAACGTCTCCGAGACCGGCTCTTTGGTTCCTACCTGATGGCAGATGAAACGGTGGCTTTCACGATGACCCAGCAGGGAACCGAGAAGCGCAGGGCTGCCTATTGGCTCTGCGGCATCGGACTCTTCCTCTGTTGGAATCTCGGCACCCTGCTGGGGGCTTATGGTGGCGGGTTCATTAAGGACACCAATGTACTGGGCCTCGACGCCGCGTTTCCGGCGGTGCTGCTGGCGCTACTGCTACCCTCGCTGACCGATGCGGCGATTCGCCGGGCTGCGGCTATTGGTGCAGCGATAGCTTTGGTCACCTCACCCTTCTTACCCGCCGGGATGCCGGTCATCCTGGCGCTAGTGGGAGTGCTGGCGGCCTGGCCCTTCAAAAGCCCCGAAGCCCCGCTAGAGCATAGGTCTCAGCCATGACCGCGCTCGTGGTGGCTGCCGTGATCTTAGGAATCGGCACCTTTGCCTTCCGTTTTGGCGGCACGGTGCTGCGCCGCCGGGTGAAGATCTCAGTGCGGGCCGAGCGGGTGATGACGGTCGCCGTCGTCGTTCTTTTTAGTGCCCTGGTGATGACCAGTGCACTGATTGAAGGGCACGGGTTCGCTGGCTTCGCTCGCCCGGCAGGGGTGCTGGTGGCCGGGTTCCTGGCCTGGCGGAAGGCACCCTTTGTCCTCGTCGTCCTCGCGGCGGCCTTGACCGCAGCAGGGCTACGGCTACTCGGGGTGCCCTAAGGCTCCTTAGACCGGGTGCTACTCGGTGCGCCAGGAGTGCCAGAGCGCAGCGTAGGAACCCTCTAGCGCCAGCAACTCATCGTGGGAGCCAATTTCGGTGATCCGGCCGCCATCCACCACCGCCACCCGATCCGCATCGTGAGCGGTATGTAGCCGGTGCGCAATGGCCACCACGGTGCGACCGCTCAGCACCGCATTGAGTGAGCGCTCCAGGTCACGGGCGGCCTGCGGGTCGATCAGCGAGGTCGCCTCGTCCAGCACCAAGGTATGCGGATCGGCCAGCACCAGCCGGGCAAGCGCGATCTCCTGAGCCTGAGCCGGGGTGAGCGCATAAGCCCCGGAACCCACTTCGGTCTCCAGCCCCTCGGGGAGGGCTTGCGCCCAAGCCAGCGCGCCGACGTCGGCCAATGCCTTTTCCACTTCACTCACCGAAGCATCTGCACGGCCAAGCCGGACGTTATCCGTTACTGAACCCACGAAGACATGGTGTTCCTGGGTGACCAACACCACTTCGGTGCGCAACTGATCCAGCGGCCGATCAACCAGCGGCACGCCACCCACCGTAACGGACCCCGCCGTGGGTGGATGGATGCCCGCGATTAGCCGGCCCAGGGTGGATTTTCCCGCCCCGGAAGGGCCGACCACGGCGAGCCGTTCGCCACGGCGCAGCGTGAGGTCCACGCCGTGCAGCACATCGTGACCCTCCCGATAGGCGTAGCGGGCGCCGCTGACCACGATATCGTCATTCTCCGGCACCGCATCCGTGGTGATCCGGTCCGGGGCAACCTCTTTGATGCCGGTAATTCGGGCCAGCGAGGCAGCACCGACCTGCAACTCGTCGAGCCACATAATCAAGGTGTTCACCGGATCGACCATCTGCACCGCGTAGAGTGCCACGGCGGCTACCACACCGGCACTGACAATGCCCTGGGAAGCTAGCCAGCCGCCCCAGACTAAGACCACCGCGACCGGAAGCCAAAAGGCGAATTCGGTGATCGGAAAGAGCCAGCTGCGCAGCCAGAGGGTATAGCGCTCGGCGTTGAAGGCGCCGCTTAGCCCGGCTCCCATCTTCTTCCGGCGCTGCGCTCCCAGGTTCAGCGCATCAACGGTCATCGCGCCTTCAACGCTTTCCGAAATCGCGCCATTGATCACCGAATAGGCTTCCCGTTCGGTGGCATAGCCCGCGGCAGAGCGCTTCAGGTACCAGCGAGTGATCGGGATGAGCAGCGGTAACCCGGCCAGCAGCGAGACCGCGGTGATCGGGGAAATGACGACGGCGGCAACCACCGTGAGCAATAGGGTCACCGCACCCACCAAGATCTGGGGCACCGCGAAACGCACCGCGAAGGAGACCGCCTCGACGTCATTGGTGGTTCGGGAGACCAAATCGCCGGTCCCCGCCTTTTCCACTGTGGACAGTGGCAAGGAGGTGACTTGCTCCATGAACTCTTCACGCAACTGGGCGAAGACCTTTTCACCCTGGACCATGCTGGCAGTCACCGCGAAGCGTTGCAGCACCGCCTGTAGCAGCACGAAGATCAGCAACAGTATGCCGATCAGCATGACCTGATCAATGGTGGTTCCGGCGCTGATATCGTCAATCAGCAGCCTCAGCAGTGCCGGACCGGCTAGTCCGGCGATGGCCGCCAGTACAAAGAGGCTGACCATCTTGATCAATGCGGATCGATGTTGGCGCAGCAGGCGCAAGGCTTCGAGACGGACCTGCGCCTGATTCGAGATCGGCAGCTTAGACTCGCCCAGGCTGGCGGAATCCTGCCGGGGAGAAGCCTCTACGTTCAACTGGTCCACCGAGTCGAGCTCTTCGGTAAAGTTGTCATTCACCGCGAATCACCACCGCTCTGTACTCAGGAATCTGCAATAGTTCGCGATGGGTGCCGCGAGCCGAAATTTTGCCCTCAATCATCAGCAGTACCTCATCCACCTGACCCAGCATGAGCGGGCTGGCAGTCACCAGCAGGGTACTCTTACCGGCCCGGGCGGATTGAAAACTAGCCGCGATCCGAGCTTCTGTATGTGCATCGACCGCACTGGTGGGTTCCACCAGCAGCAGGGTTTCCGCTTCGGTGAGTAGCGCCCGGCTGAGCGCAAGCCGCTGCCGTTGGCCGCCGGAGAAGCCGCGGCCTCGTTCGGTGACGTGGTGGTCCAGGCCCTCTTCCAGACCGTCCAGGATGTCCATGGCGCTGGCATTCTCCAGCGCACGGAAGATCTGCTGGTCACTGTTGCGCTGAGCCGGATCAAGAAGCTCCCTGAGCGGGCCGGAGAAAAGCTGCGGATCTGCTTCGCTAAAGACGATGCGCTCCCGTAACGCTTCTAAACCGATCTGCCGGGTGTCAACGCCGCCCCAGAAAACAGGTTGCTCGGTCAGCACGGAGTCATCGAAGCGAGCCAGCCGCTCGGCGAGTTCGGCAGAAGCGGCCGGATCGGCGCTCACCACGGCGGTCAATCGGCCGGGATGGACCACCGCACCGCTCGCGCTGTCCTTGAGCTCGGCAGGACCAGCAGGCGCCGAGGCGCTGCCCTGATCGGTGAAGGCCGGTGGCGTGGCGAGCACCGCGATGGTTTTACGGGCTCCGACATAACCGCGGATCGCCGCGGAGACCATTTCGGAGAGGATTCGCACCGGGGTAACCAGGAAAACCGAGAATCCGTAGAGCGAGATGAGCTGTCCGATACTGATTTCCCCGCGCAATGCCATCGCGGCTCCCAGCCAGGTGAAAAACACGCTGAAACCACCGGTCACCAGTAGCTGGGTACCCTCCAGGGTAGCTACCGAACGGGCAACCTTATTGCCGCTGAACCGCGTATCTTGAGAGCGCTCGCGGTAGCGGGCCACGAAAATATGCTCGCCGCCAATGCCGCGCAGCACCCGAAGTCCGGCCACCGTATCGGCACCCACCGCCGTCATCTTTCCGGACATTTCGCGTTGCTCACGCTGCCGAGCTTGAAGAGGACGAATGATGAATAGCAATAAGGCGCAGCACACCGGTACCCCGACCAACACGGTCAAACCCAAGCCCCAGGAAATCTGCCAGATCAACACCGAGACCAAAAGATAGGAGAGCAAAGCGCCAGAGAGCCTGGCGGTGAGGTCATAGATCTGACCGATTCGGGTGGCATCAGAGGCGGCCGTGTTGACGAGTTCTCCCGTGGAGATGGCTCGCGGCAGTGCGGCGCCGGTGCGGGAGATCTTATGGCCTATCAATTGCACCGAACGGAAAGAGGCTTGCATCCAATTGGAAACCGCGATCCGGTGCCGGAGCACAGCAAAAACGGCCTGCAGGGCACCGAGTACCAGCATGGCGAGGGCGCACAGCAACAGGACATTCCAGTCCTTGCCATTCACGCCGTAGTCAATGGCTAAGCCGAGCACATAGGGCATCAACGCCTGGGCTAGTAGCCAGAGCGAGCCGAAGAGCACACCACCGGCCAGGCTGGGCAACTGTTGTAAGCCCAGCCAGCTCAAATAGCGGACCGGCGACCGGGTCTCGGTCGGTTCAGCCATTGGATAGGGGTATGTGCGCACAAAGTTCAAGCCTAGTCCGCAGAACTGCCGTTGGGGAGGTCTAGAGGGAGCCCGTTCGTTTTTCTACAGCGGGACGAAGTACCGTTAAGCTGTGCTGAAAACCGCTCTGAAGCCCCGCTGGATAGCTGCTTTGCTCTTTGCTCTGCTGGTATCGACGGTTTTCGTGCTGCTGAGCCAGTGGCAATTCTCCCGATCCACGCAGAGCGTGGAGCAGCCGAAGGTCACCACCGAGGAGCTCAAACCACTGACTTCCCTGCTCACCCCAGGTGAATCGATGCCCGCCAGCTCGGCGGACCATCTAGTTACTTTTACCGGTCACTTCGATGCCTCAAAGCAGGTTCTGGTGAAAAACCGGCTACAGGACGGTGTGAGCGGTTATTGGGTGGTCACTGCCTTTGTGGTTGATGGTTCCCCCGCCATCAAGGGTGTTCCGGCTAGCCGGGTGACCGTCATTCCGGTAGCGCGAGGCTGGCTTGCCGATCCCGGGCAGGTGACCGCTCCGCCGTCGGGCCCGTTGACCGTGACCGGTCGCTTGCTGCCCACCGAGGCTCCTGTGCTGGACAAGAAATTAGCTTCCGGCCAGGTTGCCGCGCTGGCCACGGCCGAGTTGATCAATATCTGGCAGGTGAATAGCTACCAGGGCTTTGTGGCTTCCTTCACCGAGACCGGGCCAAGTGGCGACGTTGGTGCGCATGCGGTGGCTGGTCAGCTCAAGGGCATTGTGGTGGGACCGCAGCCGGCGGAGCAAACGGTCAATTGGCTGAACATTTTCTACGCGGTTGAATGGGTGGTCTTTGCGGGCTTCTCGGTCTTCATGTGGTGGCGCTTGGTGGCCGACGATTACAGGCGGCAGAACGAACCTGAGTTTTACGATGATACGGAAGAAGAAGAGGTAAAGCAGTGAGTTCTCCTGAGAACGGATCGGCCGAGAAGAGCAGACGCCGGTTCGGCGGCACCGTGGCTCAAATCCGGGCTGCTCTGGGGTTCTACAAGGTGTTCGCCTACACCACCGGTGTGCTGCTATTGCTGCTTACCGCCGAGCTAGTGGCCCGCTATGGCTTCCACTCGGTGCTGATGGCCGGTGGCCAGGATGCTTCCTCCGGCGCGGAGCACGGCTTCGGGTTCGTCTCGGTGGCCGATGATGGTTCGCTGGCCGTTACCGGAGGCGTCAACCTGTCCACCGCCGTGCTCATTGTGCACGGTTGGATGTACGTGGTTTACCTGATCTCCGACTTCCGGCTCTGGTCACTGATGCGCTGGCGGTTCGGCAAATTTGTGCTGATTGCTCTTGGTGGCGTGGTGCCGTTCCTGTCGTTCTTCGTGGAGCGGCGGATCCATGCCGAGACGCTTGCCGAGGTGGCCGCGAACCCGCAGGGGTCTAAGCGGTACTAAGCGGTGCGGTGTGGGCTCGGACTACGTGGCGGGTGCAGCGGCGTGGTGTGCTTGGACGGCGGGCAGTGTGCGGCGGGCTTACGGTGCGGCTGAGTAGGCATTTTCCCTAGATAGCGCCTTATCAGGTGTGTTTCTCGCCCGAATTCCTACTCGGGCGCACAGGATCCATCAGATCGGTCACGACCTCCTTGACCCATTCCGGCTGGAACATCACCGATTCCCAGCTAAAGCGCAACACTTTCCAGCCCCGGCGCACCAGCTCGTCATAGCGGACGCAATCGCGATGAAGCGCCTGACGGTTGCCGTGCCACTCGAAACTATCTGCCTCCAATCCTGTCTTAGTGCTCCTATCGCCCAGGTCCAAGCGGTAAGAAACCTCTGCGTCCCGAACCGGTAGCTGTGGTTGGAATTGCGGGAAGCCAGCCTCGATGCAGAGTGCTCTTAACGCCGATTCGAAAGGGTTCGCGGCCAAGGCACTGGCCTGCTCGGCGACCAATCGCATGGCCGGGGCGCCGCGTCGGTGACTTGAGAAGGCAGCGAGACGCAACTCCTCCGCGCTGAGGAATCCCAGTCTCAGCGCGCCGTCGGCTATTGAAAGCGACTCTGCCAAGCTCAGTGCGGCGGCACAATCCAGCACGGTTCTGCATACCGAAGTCACCCGGACTGAGGAATCGAGATGAAGATCCTCCGTGGGCAAGGGGGAGTAGAAGACCTTTGCCCCGGGAGCTCTGTATCGATAGGGCCTATTCCGTGGAAGGGTCAGCCAGGGCACGTTGTTTCGCAGCAGGAGCGGCAATTGCCAATACTCGGCGGCGGAGAGGTGCGATAGGGCAGCAGAGTTAAGCGCCGCCAGCCTCTGCGGCTGCGGGGTATCCGGCAGAGCATAAAGCCCGCGCCGGATTCGTCGCACTCGACGTTGCTGCAGGGCGGAGTCGAGTTGCCGCCAGTTGGAATAGCGGAGCAACTCCGTTCTGCGCAGTGGCGTTTGGGTAGCCCGCAGGACGAATTCCGGATCGACGGAGGACATCTGAATATGATGCTTGCCACGGTGCGCCGATGGGAGTGGGGGAGTGCCGAATGTGGATAAGTCTGCGAATTTTTTTGCTGGACGGTGGCGCTGGGTAGGAGCTTTCCGCTGGAATGCCGTTCGGGAGGTGATTTTCTGCCTAAGTTCCTACTGGGCGGCACCAAATTCTTGTTGGGTAGCCCTATCCTGCTCGGTGACACAGTGCCGTCCCGAGGGATACCTCGCCGGGGCGCGCCAACTCCCGCCAGCAGCTAAGATTGACGGGTGACTACGACTCCGGTTCAGCCCGCCGCATCGCAAACCTCGCAACGTCCCGTCCTCGTCGTCGACTACGGCGCCCAGTATGCCCAGCTCATCGCTCGGCGCGTTCGGGAAGCCAATGTTTATTCGGAAATTGTTCCGCATACCCTGAGCACCGAGGCGCTACTAGCTAAGAACCCGGCGGCGATCATCCTCTCCGGCGGTCCTTCCAGCGTTTACGCGGAGGGAGCTCCCTCGGTCGGGGCCGAGCTATTCGAAGCCGGGGTGCCGGTATTTGGCATCTGCTATGGCTTCCAAGCGATGGCTCGCGCGCTCGGCGGCACGGTAGCCCAGACGGGATTGCGGGAGTACGGCGCCACGGATGCCACTAGCACTGGGGTCAGCCACTCGATCCTGGCTGGCACCCCGGAGCAGCAGAATGTTTGGATGAGCCATGGCGACTCGGTTCAGGAAGCTCCGGCTGGCTTTGAGGTGCTGGCCAGCACGGCGGGTGCTCCCGTGGCAGCCTTCGCTAACCCGGAAAAGTGCCTCTTCGGCGTGCAATGGCACCCCGAGGTTAAGCATTCGGCCTTTGGTCAGAAGGTGCTGGAGAACTTCCTCTTCAATGAAGCCAAACTGGAGCCGAATTGGACCACCGGCAATGTGATCGAGGAACAGGTTGCTCGGATTCAGGCACAGATCGGCACCGGAAAGGTGATCTGCGGGCTTTCCGGGGGAGTTGACTCGGCTGTGGCTGCCGCCCTGGTGCAGCGTGCAGTGGGTGAGCAGCTGACCTGCGTTTTCGTCGATCATGGACTGCTGCGTGAAGGCGAAGCCGAGCAGGTGGAGCGTGACTTCGTTGCGGCCACCGGTGTGAAGCTCTATGTGGCTCGTGAGGCAGACCGCTTCCTGAACGCTCTTGCCGGGGTCTCCGATCCAGAGACCAAGCGCAAGATCATTGGCCGCGAGTTCATTCGGGCTTTCGAAGAGGCCGAGAAGGCGCTTATCGAAGAGGCCGGGGATACTGGCGAACAGATTAAATTCTTGGTCCAGGGCACCCTTTACCCCGATGTAGTGGAGTCCGGTGGCGGCGAAGGTACCGCGAATATCAAGAGCCATCACAACGTTGGTGGCTTGCCCGAGGATCTGCAGTTCGAACTGGTTGAGCCATTGCGGGCCCTGTTCAAGGACGAAGTACGCGCCGTGGGCTCTCAGCTTGGCTTGCCGGCCGAAATTGTTGGCCGCCAGCCGTTCCCCGGCCCCGGCCTGGGCATCCGAATCGTGGGAGAAATCACCGCCGAGCGACTGGAGCTGCTCCGCAAGGCAGATGCCATCGCCCGTGCCGAACTGACTGCCTCCGGTCTGGACGGCGAAGTGTGGCAGATGCCTGTGGTGTTATTGGCGGATGTACGCAGTGTCGGGGTCCAGGGCGACGGCCGCACCTACGGACACCCGATTGTGCTCCGCCCGGTCTCCAGCGAGGATGCCATGACGGCGGATTGGTCGCGGTTGCCTTATGAGCTTTTGGCGAAGATCTCGAATCGGATCACTAACGAGGTCGACGGCGTCAACCGGGTTGTCTTGGATGTCACCAGCAAGCCACCGGGAACCATCGAATGGGAGTAGCGCGAAGTCATAGCAATGATTTTCGTATCCTTCCGTGTGCCGTACCGAGTATCGTGAACTAAGCGGGATAGCCTCGAAAACATGCCAGTATGGTCGAGATTGCAGCGTGCTGCGCGAGAGGACTCTTCAGCCGAGGGCGCGAAGAAAGACGTGACCGCCTCATCGGAGGCTGCGGTGGGCCCAGAAGCCAAGTCCGCAAAGAAGGCCAGCAGGTCTGAGAACTCCAAGAATAAGGCAGAAAAGAAGGCCAAAGTGTCCGAGAACGCCAGCCAGTCGGAGGGCTCCGAGCAGCTGCGTGCGTGGCTGGATGAATTGGAGTCTCCTGCCGAGGCGAATACCCTGCTGGCATTTGATGCCCGCGGCGCCGGAGCCATCGACCTCACCCATGCGCACCCCTCCGGCCTGGCTCAGCTTTTGGCGAGCCGCAAGACCCGGCTATCCACCCTGATCAGGGAAGCAGCTCAGCTAAATCTCGCCATGCAATCGACCAGATTGCTGCGAGCTAAGATTCAAGAACTCAGCAATGAGCGTGGCCTCGACGTCGGCTACCTGGCGGCTGGAACAGTCAGCTGGGGTACCTCGGCGAGCGGAACCCATCGTCGGATCACCGCACCCGTCATGCTCACTTCGATAGCTCTGAGCGCCCGACCGGGCCAAGAAGATTATGAGCTTCAGCTCACCGGGCAAGCCAAGCTCAACCCTGCTTTGGTGCGCTTGCTGCAGCAGCAGTACGGAATCGCGTTCGACCCGCAAGCGGTAGCCAGGCTGGCGTACAACACCGCCCGATTCGAGCCCGGGCCCGTGCTGGAGCATCTCCGGGTACTCACCGCAACGATCCCTCAGGTCACGGTCGAGCACCAGCTCGTGGTGGGAAGTTTTGCCGATCTCAGCGAGAACTTAGCGGACCCTGCGCTACGTGCGGGCGAAGGTTTAGTCCCAGCGTTGATGAATGCCGTTGCGGATAACGCCGATCCGGTAACTCCCGCTCCGATCGACCCGAGCCGCTTCGAGCCGCTGGACGCGCGATCTCCGGAAACGGAATTCTTGATCCTGGACGCTGATGCCGAACAGCAACTTGCCCTGGATGTTATCCGGGCGGGGGAGTCTGTGGTGATTTCAACCCCTCCGGGTACCGGGCAGACTCAGACCGCGATGAATGCCATCGCCACCTTGGTCAATGATGGGAAAAGCGTCCTGGTGGTGAGTGAGCGGCGGTCCACTCTGAACGAGTTGGCTCAGCGTTTCGCCGGGCTTTCCTTGGACAGCATGCTCTTGCAACTGAGTGGGCAAACCGGTCCGCAACAACTCAAGTCCCAGTTGGTCCGGGCGATTATGCGGAATGAGAAAGCCACCGCGCCGCAGCTGGACACGCTCTATTCCACCCTTGGCACCCATCGCCACCAGTTGCTGGATCATGTGGCGTCCTTGCATAACGTCCGCCAGCGTTGGGGCTGCTCGCCGTATCAGGCGATGCAATCGCTCGCCGAGCTAACCTCGATTCAACCGGCACCGGCCACCACGGTCCGGCTCAAGCGAAGCGTTCTGGACGCCATTAAGGATCGCTCCGAATTGGGTGGGCGGCTGCGCCGAGCCGCCGAGTTGGGCAGTTTTAGTAAATTTGCCACCACCAGTGCTTGGTACGGCGCTCGTCTGGTGACTAGGAAAGAGACCGAGGAAGCGCATGCGCTCGCTGTCTCGCTCTTGGCTGAGGTCCCAGCCTTCGCCGCCAAAATGGACGAAGTGGCCGATTACGCGCAAATCAGCCGTGGAAACAGCTTTACCGCCTGGGGTGAACAGCTCGATCTGCTGGTTGCCGTACGGGAGAGTCTGGATAAGTTCATGCCGGACATTTTTGACCGGCCCGTTACCGATTTGATCTCCGCTACAGCGACCACGGCTTGGCGACGAGATCGCAATCTGGATATGCCTTCTATGCAACGTTCCCGGTTGCGTCGAGTGGCCAAGGAATACGTCCGCCCCGGGGTGCATATTGATGACCTGCACGCCTCCTTGCTGCTGGTACAGGACCAACGCGAGCAGTGGGCGGAGTTCTCCACCAGCCAGCGTCACCCAGCTGTACCATCCGGTCTTGCCGAACTGCGCCGCCGCTATCACGAGTTGAGCAGTGAATTGCTCAAGCTCGGTGCCGCGCTGGAACGTACCGAACTTGGCGGTGAACTGGAGTCCGTGGACCATCGGCAGTTGACTAGTCGCTTGGCTGCGCTGGCCGATGACAAGCAGACTTTAGAAAACCTGCCGGAACGTACCTTGCTCGAAGAGAATATGCGCGAGCACGGTCTTGGCGAGTTGCTCGATGATCTTGCGGCGCGAGAGGTGCAGCCGGCCCAGACCCGTTCCGAGCTGGAGTTGGCTTGGTGGCAGTCCGCCCTTGAGGCGATGATCAGTGGCGACGACTATTTGGCGATGTCCGATGGTGATAGCTTGCGCCGACTTGAGGCGGAGTACCGGCTGGCCGATCAAGCACATATTGTCTCCGGAGCGGCCCGACTGCGCTGGACACTTGCGGCGAAGTGGCAAGAAGCTGTTGCCGGAGGAAGCCGATCCAGTGAGTTCTTGCGGAACATGCTCAAGGACGGCCGGGTTAGCCTGGACCAACTGACTTCCCGAGCACCTGAGCTGATCGATCTTCTGGTGCCGGTATGGACCGCGAGCCCCCAGGTGGCTCCCACCCTACTTCCGGCGCAGATACGCTTCGATGCGGTGATACTGCTCGATGCGGAAGCTATCTCGTTGTCCTCCGCTTTGCCGACGATTGCTCGCGCCAAACAGGTTGTAGCCTTTGGCGACAATAAACTGCCCGGTGCACAGCCCTTTACCGTTGCCGTGCAGATGGCTACGGGAGCAGATGCTGGGCGGCAGGAAGCCAGCTTGAGCGTCTTTGATGCGCTGAGCAAGTTCCAAGCGACTATCCGGCTCAATCGGAGTTACCGAAGCGTGGATGAGGATCTGAGCCGTCAACTGAGCCAGGACTTCTACGATGGGGCACTGCAGTTCCTGCCCGATGGCAAAGCCGTCACGGGTTTGGATCGTGCCTTACATGTCGAGTATTTGGCGGATGGTACAGGTCTTCCCGGAAGCGATAGTGCAGGCATCGAATCGGTGGCTGCGGAGGTAAATCGGGTAGCTGATCTGGTGCTGGAGAGTGCCCGGGCACGTCCTCGTTCTTCGCTAGCGGTGATCACGGCAAGCGCTCGGCATGCAGCCCGAGTAGCCGAGGCTATTCGGGTCAATATTGCCAACCATCCCGAATTGCAGGATTTCTTTGCCTCGCGGCCCGAGCCCTTCAGGGTTGTTCCGCTTGAGCGTGCGGCTGGGCTGACCAGGGATCGGGTGATCTTCTCCTTGGGCTTCGGACGGACCCCACATGGAAGGGCTTTGCATCATTTTGGCCCGCTTTCCGCTCCGGGCGGTCGAGAGAAGTTTGCCTTGGCGATGACCAGAGCGCGGGAACAGCTGACCGTTCTGAGCTGCTTCAAGCCCGAGGACTTGGACACGGCCAAACTGAACCATGGCGCCCAGGACTTCTATGCTTTGTTGGAACGTGAGCTCGGTGGGAAAGCCTCCTCGCATGCCATTGCTTCCCGCACGGCGGCCGCCGGACAGAGTCTCGACGAGGATCCCTTGGTGGCCGATCTCGCTGATCGTTTGCGTGCCCGGGATGCCAGGGTCTGGTACAACTATGACGGCTTGATCGATATTGTCGCTGCGGCAGACCCCTTGCGTTACCTGGGTGTGCCGGAAAGTGAGATCCCCACTCCGGTGGCGGTGGAATCCGATGGTTCGACGAGCTATCGGAAGATGAGCGTTCGCGAGCGGAGCAGGCTCCGGCCGCAACTGCTGGAGCGTCGTGGCTGGCGGTATATGCCGTTGTGGACGATTGAGGTCTTCACGGATCCTTCCAGCTGCGCCGATCGGATCGGGAGCTACCTTGGGCTGGAGCCTTCGCTGGGCACAGCTGATTTCTCGTCCTTGCTGAGCAACACCCCGGAGCGTGCGGTTCAGACGCCCGCCGCAGAGGTTCAAGAGCAGCGGATACCGCAGGAGCGCGAAAAGCCAGTCCAGCCCTCTACGCCCCGGGATGAGCAGAGCAGCCAGGGGCCCGAAACGAAAGCTGCGGAGAAGTCCGGGGAAGCGGCCGACGGACAGGAAACCGACGGACAGAAAACCGGTGCTCAGGAAACCAGCGCTCTGAAAGACGATACACAGAAAGACGATACGCAGAAATACGGCGCGCTGAAAGACCACACGCAGAAAGCCGATGGCCAGAAAGCGGACGAGAAGGCGCCCGAGCGAAGCAAGCTCTCTCCGGAACCCCCTGTGCTTCCCTTGCGCGCTGCCGAGGATGAGGCCCAAAGCTGGGGCGAGCGGGGCAACTCCGACCATGATGAGTGGTTGCGCGAGCAGAAACCGCCGCACTGGGGCTAACCTCCGACCAGAACTAAGGACACCTTGCCGCGGCTAGAGGCGCCCGCCAGGCTTTTGCTCTGGTTCTTCGGCGCGGCTAGCAGCACCAGACCGCTTGCGGAGCTTTCGCCAAGCGTTGACCAGCTGGAACTGCCAGGCTCCTTCGCGGGAATCCAGAGCACTGGCACAGCACTAGCGAGCACCGCGCCCGGTCCATACCGCCCGGCCTGATCTTCGATGCTGAGCACCACAGTGACCAATTGGCCCGGTAACAGCCAGGCCATGGTCGCCGGATCCGCCACTCGTACGGGCACCGCCTCGGTGCCAGGTGGAGCACCAATCAGCAGACTGTGGCCTAGCAGGGAAGCATCGGTGAGGAGCTGGCCCCGGCGTAGTGGCGCGGCTAATTGCTGGCCAATAACCTGCTCGGGGTCGTTAAAGGCCGCATCCGGTACTGCGGCGGGTGGCAGCCGAACGATTTTCAGCTGAGCAGCGCTGAGCACCGTTCCGGTGGGTAAATCCGCCGTTGCGGACAGAGCCGATGCGGTGAATTGATCGACGGGGGTGAGCTGCTCGACCGCTACCGCAGCGGCAGCGCAGAGGAGAAGCGCAGCCAGCAATCGTCGTCGTCGCCGAAGTAGTCTGAAAAGCCGTCTAAAGATCGCCGATATTGAGAGCTTGATCGAGTCCATAAGTCGACGATAGGACGGATCTGAGCGCCCTGGAGGGGCTTAGCTGCAAGAAGAACCTCAATGTGAGGAATGCCGTCAAACCAGGCACCTGTGGAGGACTAGTGCCGCACAGGAAACGGCAGAGAACTACTTAGCCGCCGGGCTAGAGGCCTTGCTCTCCGAGGACGAGGAAGAGGAAGAGGAAGCAGAAGACGGAGCGGGTGAAGCGGCCGGCGCAGCGGGACTGCTAGCCGAGCTTCCCGATCGTGAATCGGTGCTGTAGAAACCTGAACCCTTGAAGGACACACCCACCGAGCTGAACTTCTTGCGTAACTGGCCACCGCATTCCGGGCAGACGGTCAGAGAGCTATCGGTGAATGACTGCTGGATATCGAAAGCGTGGCCACAGTCCTTGCAGGCATAAGCATAAGTCGGCACGTGAATAATCCTCCGGGCATTAGAAACGAGGCTCACGCCTCGACTGATGATTCTAACACCGAAGGTCTTGGAAGAATTCCGGGGTCAGGGCATAGTCCACCGCCTGATCCCAGGTATCACTGGCTACCGCGCCAGCAGCGAGCACCTCGGTGGAGTAGACCACCGCCGCCAGGACCGGAGCTTCATCGAGCTCCGATAGGGTCGCTAAGAATCGATCGTAATAACCTCCGCCCTGGCCCATCCGGACGCCACGGGCATCCACCGCAAGGGCTGGAATCAAAAGGAGACCGATGGAGTTCATCAGCTGCACATCGTGGAGTTCCCCGACCGGCTCAAGCACCGGAGCGTAGCTACTTCGGCGTAATTCCACCCCCGGAAACCAGCGCGTCCAAGCGAGCCGAAAATCTGCCTGACAAACCGGTAGATAGATCGGATGACCGTTTTGTGACAACACGGTAAGTAACTTCAGAACCGCTGGCTCCGAGCCGCTGGGAAGGTACCCGGCCACCCCACTTTTTTCAAGCGGCAAATTGAGCTGTTTTAGTAGTTTTTGCCCCGTTATTAACAGGCCCTGAGCCGCCGTATCGAGAGCGCTGGGGGACAAGGCCGCACGTGCGGATCGCAACGCCGATCGTTGGCTAGCCTTGGCTTCCAAAATTGCTCCAACTCCTCGATTTACAGGATCCTCCAGTAGCCTATGACAATGACAAATGCGCAGAGAATTCGCAAGGCCGTCATTCCGGCAGCAGGGTTGGGGACCAGATTTTTGCCAGCTACTAAGGCAATGCCTAAGGAAATGCTTCCCGTTGTGGACAAGCCAGCCATCCAATATGTGGTGCAAGAAGCTGTCGACGCCGGTCTGGAAGACGTTCTAATGATCACCGGGCGTAATAAACGCGCCCTTGAGGACCATTTTGATCGGGTGCCCAATATTGAGCGCCTGCTAGCCCAGAAGGGCGATGAGGAACGCCTCGAGGCGGTGCAGCACGCCACCGACCTGGGCGAGATTCACTACGTTCGGCAGGGAGACCCCAAGGGACTGGGGCACGCCGTGCTGCGGGCGAAGACCCATGTGGGCGATGAACCGTTTGCGGTGCTCTTGGGTGATGACCTGATTGATGAGCGAGACGAATTGCTGAGCACCATGATGGACGTTCAGCAGCGCACCGGTGGATCGGTGATTGCCCTGATCGAGGTCGAGCCATCCAAGATCAGCGCTTATGGTGCCGTGGAGATGGAAGCCATCGAGGGCGAGGATTTCGTCCGGGTGCGCCGCCTAGTGGAGAAACCCCCGGTGGAGGAAGCGCCGTCGAACCTGGCTGTTATTGGCCGCTATGTGCTGCACCAACGGGTATTCGAAGTGCTGGAGAACACCCCGCCGGGACGCGGCAATGAGATCCAGCTGACCGATGCTCTGCAAACCCTGGCCACCGCCGAGGGGGAGGGTTCCGGAGTTTATGGCGTGGTTTTCTCCGGACGTCGTTATGACACCGGTGACAAGCTGAGCTACCTCAAGGCCGTGGTGACCCTGGGCTGCGAGAACGATGAGCTGGGCACCGACCTACGCAGCTGGCTCAAGGATTTCGTTGCGGAGCAGGGCAGCTAAATCGTGTGGGGCGTCAGTAACTGGCCGGTCACTCTGGAGCATGACTCGGTCATTCTGCGTCCTCTTAGAAGACAGGACCAGAGCAACTGGTTGGAATTGAGAGCGCGGAACCGGGACTGGCTGACGCCTTGGGATGCCACTAATCCGCATCCGGGCGGCGGCCTGCCCAGCTTTCGCCAAATGGTGCGCGGGCTGAATGAACAGGCCCGTGCCGGGGCCGCCCTGCCTTTCGCTATTACGGAGCGGGACGACGACGGCGTGACCCGGCTGGCGGGGCAACTCACCGTGAGCAATATTCTATGGGGTTCGGCCATGATGGCCACGGCCGGCTACTGGGTGGATCAAGCCCGGGCCGGCCGCGGCATCGTGCCCACCGCGCTCGCGATGGCCACCGATCATTGTTTCAAGGTGCTCGGCTTGCACCGGATGGAAATCAATATTCGTCCGGAAAATGCTCCGAGCCTTCGAGTGGCGGAGAAACTGGGTTTTCGGGACGAGGGCTTGCGCGTTCGATACCTGCATATTGATGGTGAGTGGGCAGATCACCGCTCCTTCGCGGTGACCGCGGATGAGGTGCCAGAGGGGCTGCTGGGAAGACTGGGCCGCTGATCTGAGCCCGATTCTCGTCGGAGGGCCAGATTCCAGCCGACACACCGTGCCGAATGCGGAGCCAGTGTGGCCGGGGATTTTAAGGTTAGAGGTGTGAATGTGCCGCTCAACACCTCAGTCTTCTTGGCGATCGCGGTCGCCCTGTGGCTGATCTGGGTTGGCCCCTACGTTTTGCGTTTGCGGAAGGTGCGAACGAGCGCCGTGACCGCAACGGAGGACCTGGTGGAGGCCCCCGCCTCCCTTGAATCCGTGAGGATGTCCATGGCATCCGAAAAATCCCAGCCCCGGGAGGCTGCTATGACTGGCACGTTCGGCTCCAACACCTCGGCTCGCGCTTCGGCAAAGCCCGTTGAGCAGAAGACCCAGGCCTTCAAGGTCCGGTACGGACGTACCGCTATTGCGGCGGTGGGTGCTCTGGCGCTGCTGACCGCGCTTTTCGGATTAGTGCTCCGGTTTGCAGGCTTGGCCTCAACCTGGCTTCCGATCGTCTCCGTGCTGATCTTTGCGCTCTGCCTGGGAAGTCTACGATTCCTGGCAGTTAGCGACCGCAAGAAGCGGGTAGAGAATGCCTTCCGGGAGGCGATGAGCGCCGCGCCTATCGTAGCGAGCAAGCCTCTTCCACAGCCCGAGGTAATCAAAGAAACTAAGCTTTTTGACGCTCAGCCCCCCGCGGCAGAAGCTAAGCCCGTGGTCAAGCCGCTGAGTGCAGCGGAACTGCGCAAGGCGGCGCTCGCCGTCGCCGAGGGTGCCGAGGTCAAGGCCGATGGTACTTGGGAGCCGGTGCCGGTACCTAAGCCGAGCTACGTCGAAGCCGCAAAGGTCGAGCGTCCGGCCCCTGCACCCTTAGAGCTGCCGGAGGCACCTAAGCCCGCTGCGAAGACTTCGATCAAGCAGTCCGAGGCTGGAGTCACCGTACCGGTAGCAAAGCCCACGGAAACCACCGGGGCGGCGCTGAACAACCTCGACGACGTTCTGCAGCGCCGCCGGGCCTAGTAATGCCCCTGCTGATCGCGGTCGCGGGCGGCACCGGGACCGCGGGCCGTGCGGTAGTTGCCGAAGCGCTGAGCCGTGGGCATCAGGTTCGAGTCATCTCCCGGCACCTTCCTGGTCAGACCGTCGACGGCGTGAGCTATGCTGTGGCGGATGCCGCCACCGGTGTGGGGCTTGCCGAAGCGGTCTCCGGAGTCGACGTCGTGGTGGACACCATGGACGCTAAGTTCGGTAAAGCTCTCAAGACTTTGCCCGCCGCTTCCGAACGTCTCAGGGAAGCCGCGCATGACGCCGGGGTGCAGCGCACCGTGCTGCTTTCCATTCTCAACTGTGAGCAGTCCGATTATGGCTACTACCGGGCTCAAGCGGCTCGTGCCGCAATGTACCTCCACCCCGCCTGGAGCGGGTCCGTGGTCTACGCCACCCAGTTCCACCAACTGATCGCTTCAATCCTCGGGGCGGTACCCGGGCTGATTCCGGTCTTTCCCGGGGTTTCCTTTCAACCCATCTCGGTGCAAGCGGTCGCTACCGCCTTAGTCGATGCTGCTTCGGTGGACGCCGTTTCGGTGGACGCCGCTTCGGCGGACGCCGCTTCGGCGGACGCCGCTTCGGCGGACGCCGCTTCGGTGGACGCCGCCGAAACGGGGGCGCGGCTCACTCGGATTGCCGGTCCGGAGGTGTTGGAGATGTCTGAGTTGACTCAGCTTTGGAAGGCCGCAGGTCACCGGGGAGCGAGGGTTCGGGTTCCGCTGCCGGGTGCTTTTGGAGACTTCCTGCGTGCCGGGAAGAACCTGGCACCGGATGCGGCCGTTCCGGGCCCAAGTTTCGCCGAATGGCTCGCTAGCTAGGCGCGAATTTCGTCGAGCAGCTTCTCGCCCAGGGCGGAAGGATTCCAGGCAATTTCCCAGCGGTAGTCATTGGGATCTCGGAAGTAGCCGGAGTAACCGCCCCAGGCCCTTCGTGTTCCCTCGCTAAGCAGGGTGGCGCCAGCGGTGACCGCTTCCCGCAAGACTGCATCGACGTCGTCCGTGGTTCGACAGTTATAAGCCAAGGTCACCGGGGCGTTCTTCAGGGTTACCGGCCCGGCTTCGGCCTCGAATTCTTCCGCGTCCCAGAAGGAAAGGATAAGGCCTGGTGCTAGCTGGAGCATTAGCACGGTGTCATCCTGGTAACTTGGCTGCCAGCCGAGCGCGTCGAGGTAAAAAGCCTTGGTGGCGCTCATGTCTGCGACGGCGAGAGTGATGAAATTGAGGCGTTGGTCCATGGACTTAGGTTATTCCACATCCTGTTTTGGGGAGTCCTGTTGTCTGGTCCCACTGAGTTCGGGTACTCGGTGGGCTGGGATGCCTGAGCCCGGTGAGATGCGGCTTTCAGCGGGTTCAGGTCTCGGGAGGGTCGAGCATTTTGAAGTGCTTAGTGGGGTGGCGTACGCTTATTGAGCTTGGATTTATTGATCCACGCGGGGCATTGGCGCAGTTGGTAGCGCGCTTCGTTCGCATCGAAGAGGTCAGGAGTTCGAATCTCCTATGCTCCACAATAGATGTCTTAGTCGAACCATCGACCGAAAAAAGACGAACCATTTGAATACCATCTGACGCCTCCGAAATCCGGGGGCGTCTTTTTGATTGGCACCCCTGTCGCTTCGTCGCCCAGATCGGCGCGTGTGGCCACCCAGGCGGTTTCTGCGGTGTAGATTCCGGCGAACGGTTTGGCCATCTCCGTGGTCACGTCACCGATTTCATCGACGTAGATTTTCTCGAAGAAGGACTGATTCATCAGGCGGCGAACAGCGTCGGTGGCCGAGCAGTAAAGCCCGGCTGGATCTTCGATGAGCTTGAGTGCTTTTTTCAGTACCGCCCCGCCGACGGTTAGTTCTGCCGATATGTTGGCCATCGGATCTTGTGCTTTTCTCTTCTGGGCGTGGATCTCGTGAAGTTTCATGCGAATCTTGTGCTGCGGAAGCATGCCGTCGGCAGCGAGGTCGATCAAGCGTTCTTCTTTTACCTCAAGCTCCTTGAGCTGTCTGGTGACCTTTGCGTGGATGTCACGGACACCGCCCTGTTCGTCGGCGAGTGCCTGATCGATCCGATCGTGGATATCTGCCAGGAATGTGTTGGGCAGATTGAGTGACGTGTAATGAATTTCGAGGGCCTCTTCAATGCGATACACAGGTAGGTATGGGAGATCGCATGTGCCCTCTTTTCGCTGTCGACAGACGTAGTACTGGTACCTTCCACCGCGCCCGATGGCTTCGGTGAATATCATGCGGCTCGTCTGGCCCCGGTCATGGCACCGTCGGCAAAACAGCATGCCCTTGGTGAAATGGTGATGAACACGGTCGCGCTGGCCACGGCGGCTTCGGAGATCCATGACCTCCTGCACTTGCTCAAAGAGCTCTTGCCGATGATCGGTTCGTGCCGACCGGGGAACATGTCGCCCCTGTAGGTGACATAGCCGCAGTAGTACGGGTCTTTGAGCATCTGGTGGAGCTTGCTTTGCGCTATTGGCTTCTCCGGCGCACGTGCCGACGCCCGTGACGTAAGTCCCATGTCGCCCATCACGGCTTCGAGCCGTTCGAGAGTGTAGTCGCCCGTAGCGTAAAGATCCCATGCCTTGAGAATGAGGGTTGCGCGCTTCGCATCAAGTTCGACGGTGTTGACTTGTCGCCCGTCGATATCCTTTCGAACGTTGAGGTAGCCCAGTTTGGCTCGGCCGATCGTGCCGCCGTTGACCGCCTTGTTGCGCATCTTGATCCGGATGTCTTCACCGCTGAGCTGGTTTTGCACCTGGTTCATGATGTCAGTGACGGCTTCCATGGCTTCGGCGTAGGTACCTTCGCCGAAGTCTTCCCGTGCGGATAGGAGCCGGACGCCAAGCTTGTCGAGATGTCGTTTGGTGATGGCCGCATCGACGAAGTTGCGAAACGCACGGGATCTGGCATAGACGATGACGTAGTCGACATCGCGGTTGTCCTGCTGGTAACTCAGCATGGACTGGAAGACAGGGCGCTTCTCAATTGTCTGTGCCGAAACACCCGGCTCAACAAACTCCTGGACAATTTCCGCACCAAGAGCCCCAGCTTTCTGCTCACAGATATCGCGCTGGGTGGCGATGGAGTTGCCGTCTTTATCGATGTCGATGGCAGTCTCGGTCTGCTTCTTGCTGGAGACACGTAGGTAGAGCACGGCCTTTCGCGGGCGCATGGCCTCGATGTCGTCGATAGTCATGATCAAACTCCCTGTAGCCGAGTGCGTCTGTTCATGCGGTACTGCCATGAACGCGAGAATGGGGTACTGGCTGGTTGGCAGCGTGGCGAGGGTTCGACGATGCCGGTCTGCCTGAGCCGGACAAGAATGGCGACTTCGGATACTTGGAAGTAATTAGCCAGGTGGGATGGTCGCTGCATGCCGCCGTAGTAGGCGCGTTTGAGCAGCATCTTTGGGACGAGCAGGCATCCGGCGAAATAGTCGGCCGCGTGCTCGGCTTGTTCTTCGGCGGGTAGATCCTTGGATCCCAGGTAGAGCCCATCGGCCCGGTTGTGGTCGATGATGTGCTTGTATTCGTGCGCGAGGGTGAATCGTTGGCGGCGGTAGTTTTCATGCTTATTGAGCTGGATGATCCAGGCATTGCCGTTCCAGAAGCCGGCTCCGGAAACAGGTGCTTCGACGAGTTCAATCTCTATCTTGGGCAGTTCGGCGATGAACTCGACCGGGATGGGACCATCGTCAATACCATGCAGCTGGAGCAAGCGGATGGCTTGGTGTTCGGCGACTTGTTTTGCCTCAGCGAGCGAGTGAACGTCACGGTTCGGAATGAGAGATCGGAGAGTGGACAGGACACTTCGATCAAATGGAGTTGGGTTGATTTCGTTAGTCATGGCTTTTCTCCTTTCGCTGAGAAGTTGGTGGGCTACTCGTCCTCGCCTGGAGCGGGGCCGGTGTTGATATTGATGCCGTGCCGGGCGGCGACGTCGCGGAAGTGTGCTTCGATTTCACGGACGGCGCCTTCTGGCATGTCTTTGAATTTGGTGCGCAGGTATGGCTGCAAGGTGGGAAGGTCTGATCCGCGCATGACGCGGGATTCGGCCAGGAGATTGGTCAACGGGATCTGGAGCACGTCGGCGATTGAGCGGAGGTTGTCCATGCGGGGGCTGGTGATTTGCCCGAGTTCCTGCCGTCGTTCCCGGATGGCGTCCGCCAGTTGTTGTATGTCGTGGTCTTGCATTTCGTTGGTCTCCAATTTCTGTTCGTAGTATGGGCCGATCGTTCATTTCGTTCAACGATTTAAGCGAATTTCACAACAGAAATTTCGTCAAGGCAGGAAGTACTCCTTTATTCTTCGGATATTGTCAGATGGGGCTGTTGAATACGTAGATGCCTGAGCCTGATTCGATGCCGTAAATTTCACCGTTCAGGCGCATGTCTTCTGCCATGGCCTCGGCGTCCATCTTGACGTATGGCTGGAGCGATTCCGGTAAGTATTTTTCGACCTCGTCACGCCATCCGAGGTCATCGGTGATCTGCTCGGCGTAAGCAGTGAGACTGTCGTATTCGCCCAAATAGGCATCTTCGAAGTGGTGCCGGTCTTCGGGATCAAGGCCGGTGTAGTCGACCCAAGCGCAGAATGCTTCGCCGTGCTGCTCGATGCCTTCGGCCAGTGCCGCGACGTCTTCGATTCGTTCATACTTACTGAGTCCTTTGTTGCCGAAGCCCTCGTAGTCGTGGATGGCCCATTCTTCCGGTGCCGGCTCTGTGGACCGGGCCAGGATGGCGGTTATCCTCTCGTAGATGGCCTCGGCTCCGATGGTGGCGTCAATCCAATCGCCGAGCAACCGGCCGTTGTTGTAATCGGCCAGCGACGCGACGTAGATCGCCGGTGTGGTGCGTTGATGACTGCGTTCCGGGTCGGCTCCGGGTGAGTGTTCGTGGTTCATGACTTGCCTCCTTTCGCTTACGTGATGTGCTTCCCGACAGGAGCAGCGGAGGGAGTTCGATGGAACTCCGGCTCGCGCTGGCTCCTGCTGGGTGTGGCTCGAACTAGCGCCCACGCGCCGTGCGGGGCTTCACCTCTGTCTGGTCGTTGCCGAACAGACTGGCGATAGCCTCGCGACGGGCTGCCGCCTCGCGCTCGATATCTGCCATGGCAGACTCGGCCTGAGAGACCAGATCGGTGTTCTCCTTGACGAGCGCAATGTGCGCCGCCAAGGCCTTCCGGATCTCCTCGGTGATAGTGCTGCCGCGCAGCTGAGCAATGAGCGTCAGCTGGATGTGGATGTTCGGTTCGAGCCGGACGACCAGCGTCTTCACGCTGCCCTGGTTGTGACGGTCAGTGCCGTCAACCGGTGGTGTCGTCATGACAACTCCTCGGTGCTTGCGGTCGGCGAGGTTTCTGGATGAAACCTGACTCACCGATCCGCATGACACCGACGAGCGTCACCGGTTCAGGCTGCCGGAGATGCCCTGGCGGAACCGATCCGGTCGAGGGCTTCCTGGCTAGTCATGACGATCTCCCCTCGGGTGCCGATTCGTCTCGTGCTGGCGCTGCGCGTCGCGTTCGGCTTCGGCCTGGGCCATGGCGATGACGGCGCGGCTCAGCTTGCGCAGATCCGGTTTGTCGCGTTGCACCCCGTAGACCAGGATGTGGCGCTCTTGGCGCGGACTGGCGGCGCGGCTGCGGCGTGGTTGCTTGTGTGTAGGCATGGTGATTTCCCTCCTTTCAGTCGGTGTTGTGGTTGACGATGCAGACAGTCGTTCAACGTATTGAACGTGGTCTGGGGGTTAGTATGCGTTCAATTGGTTGAACGATCAACCACTTTAGTGCAAACCACAACACCGACTGGAAGAGCTCAATTGCCGCAGTGCGGCGATGGATTTAGTACTTGTTGCGGCGGTACTGGATGAAGACCCAGACTGCCCAGATGATCGCACCGATGCCGATGCCGACGATCAGGAATGGCAGGATCGACTGCAGCACCTGAGTGGCGCAGTACAGGGCGACGACGGCCAGCAGGATCGACATGCAGGCACCGATCGCCCGATCGAACCACGACTTCGGGCCCGGATCGCCGCTCATTTCTGGCGCTCCATCTCCAGGTAGAGACCCCTGTCCAGGCCGTGCCGGACACAGTCCAGGGCGAACTGCAGCTGGTCGCTGACGAACTGCTTGGTCACCGAGTAGTAGAGCACCTGCCCGACCGCGTCCGCCTGGAACAGGTGCCACTCCAGGTCGTTACGGTTAAAGCCGGCCCGCTCGAAGCGCCGCATCTGCCAGCGGGCCAGCTCGAACTCGTCCGGCGGCGAGAAGTTCAGGCCCTGTTCGACATGTGCGACGTCGTGGAGGTAACGATAGGCCAGGTTGATCTCCGGCGAGTCGAAGACAACGCTGCCGCTGTTTTCGTTGGACACGGGCAGCGGGCGCCCATTCTTCTGCGAGACCGTGAAGGCATCGCACAGGTCGGTGTTCTTGTCCGGGCATCGGCGGCCGGCTCCCAGCCGAAGTACAGCCGGTGTTCGATCTTGTGGGCTTCGTCCAGGATGTACTCACTGAGCCGCTTCTGGGCGGCAGCGAGTTCGGATGATGTGAAGGTTTCGGGCATGACAATTAACCCCTCTCTGGATGAATGATGAAAAGGAGAGTGAGAGCGGCGGCTCTCAGGTGTGTTCCGCTAGCGGCGGTGGCGGCGCATGTCCCGCAGCGCCTGGCGGTAGGATGCATCGAGACGGTGCACTGTTGCGTCAGCTTCCTGCTTGATGCGGGTCATCTGGTCCTGATGGGACGGCGTTCGATCGCTCCAGAAGTCGGCGACGACCAGGTACGCGGCGAAGATCGCAACAACGCAGGCCACTAGGGTGACCACCCAGATGACTATCGTCATCGCTACCGTAGCACCTTCGGCCAGGTCTCCAGCGCCGTCAGCGCCATGGCCGACATCTGCTGCGACACGAGACGCAGGTGCCGTGCCGTGGATGGTGAATCAGCATTGACCGCTTTCGCAACGGTATTCAGCTCATCCACGAGCGTCGCGACGCGTCCAATAAACAGACGCACTGCCGCCTCGTGCTGCAGGACTTCAGGCTCCGCATAGCGCATGGGCTTCAACGGATCAACGAATCCGTGCTTCATGGCAAACCCCTCTACCGCTGAAACCGACGGACTTCCCAGGCCGCATACTCGGCAAAGGAATCCGCGATGTAGTTAAGGCGTTCGGTGGTCCGGGGGGTCACCGTCGGACTGGAACTGAGCCTCGCGGCTCAACATGCCAGTCAAGTGCATGCCGGTGGCCGCGACGTAGCCGGCGGCCTGGACGCGTGCAGCAGCCACGAGCCCATTCGCAACCTCGGCATTCTGACGCCTCAGCAGCGACTTGCCCTCTGTTCGAGAGAATCCCTCCGGTGAGCTCGAGGGCGGAATATTGCCACCAGGGCGGCGGGTCAAATCGGTCATTACAGTACCTTTCCGTTCAGAATGTTCGCTGCTCCCTAAAAGCAGCCGGTACACCTATTGCAAGTTGTGAGTGGCGGTCGTGTCGTGACACAAAAGTGCACGACGCAGCTCAGCGCGGCACGATGGGACCCATGGAAGGAACTCTTGACCAGGATCTGGGGGATCGAACCGAGCTGGCTTCCCGCGTCCTCGCTGAATTGACTGAACTGCGCAGTAGGCCTGGGATGCTCACGATCGAGAAGTTCAGTCAATTCGAAACGCTGCGCCAGATTTGCGGCGGCAGCGACCAAGTGGACGCTTTCATGATGTTCGATCGTGAGATGCGCCGCTTTCAGGCAGGTGCACGGAACGAGGCGGCGGCTGCACTCTCGATTTGCGCCAAGGCCGATAGCGTCCTCGACCGGCTTCAGCTGACAGCTGAGACACTGTCGGACACTCAACTCAGAGACCAGCGAAGTGCTCGCCGGTGGAGCGACGCAGGGCTGAAGACCATCGCTGCCGAGCTGGTCTATCTCGCCAATATCCGCGGGCGGCTCGGCACGGAATTGCTGAGTATCGAAGTCGCTGGGACAGCCGAAACGGGCCTCGTGCTCGTCATCGACCAGATGTTAACGGCATCCCTGCCCGACCGTGCACCACTGATCCGGCTGTGGGCGTACACCGCTGACGACGAACTCGAAGAGCGCGAAGTCTTCGTTGACCTTGAGAACCACCCGGCGACGACAGCAAGTCGGGATACCTACACCATGAAGCGACACCGGGTCGGCGTTCCGATTCCGGCTATTCCCGAACTCCGGGCTGAGACGAAACTGCTCACGATCTCTGTCGAGGGCCGCGATGCCCGCATGAGGACCGTCAGTCTTGAGGACCGTACGTCGCTCCCTGAGGAACTCACAATTCGCTTCGCCGTCTATCGAACCATTGCGGCGGTCGATCTCGTGGCGTATTCGAACATCTGAGCACCCTGGTGAGGCCTTTCATAAACATGCACGGCATGGTATAAATATGAGCAGCAGCAAGCGGGTCTAGGTCGAGTCATCTCCCACCCGCGAGCACTGCCTGTAGCTGGCCACATGACCTAAATTGTCATGGTCGCCGGGTAGATTGAAACTAACATTAAGTGGCTACCGTCGTGTGGCTGGAGACTGCCGCATGACAAGTTCAACTGAATCAGGATCAACGCAAGGGGTACGGGCCGTGGCGCTTAAGAAATCGGATCTCTATAGCTCACTTTGGAAGAGCTGTGACGAGCTGCGTGGCGGCATGGATGCCAGTCAGTACAAGGACTACATACTGACGATGCTGTTCGTGAAGTACGTCTCCGACAAGGCCAAGACTGACCCTAACTCTCTTATCGACGTACCAAACGGCGGATCCTTCGACGACATGATCGCCGTCAAGGGCAACAAGGAGATCGGCGACAAGGTCAACAAGATTATCGCCAAGCTCGCAGAAGTCAACGACCTGCAAAAGGTAATCGACCTAGCCGACTTCAACGACGAGGAAAAGCTTGGCAAGGGCAAAGAGATGCAGGACCGGCTCTCAAAACTTGTCACTATCTTCCAGGAACTCGATTTCCGCGGCTCACGCGCTGAGGGCGATGATCTGCTGGGCGACGCCTACGAATACTTGATGCGCCACTTCGCCACCGAATCCGGTAAGTCTAAGGGCCAGTTCTACACGCCGGCTGAAGTCTCGCGTGTTATCGCTAAGCTGATCAGCGTCACTCCGGAAACTCCACGCTCCGCAACGGTCTACGACCCAACTTGCGGTTCGGGTTCATTGCTTCTAAAAGTCGCGGCCGAATCACGCCAAGGGCTCACAACTTATGGCCAGGAAAAGGACAACGCCACTTGGGCGCTGTCCAAGATGAACATGATTCTTCACGACAACGCGATTGCCGACATCCGCAAGGGCGACACCATCACTAGCCCGCAGTTCACAACCGGTGACACCTTGGACACATTCGATTTCATCGTGGCCAATCCCCCCTTCTCCATCAAGTCGTGGAGCAACGGACTTGAGAATGAGTTCGGGCGTTTCGAACATGGCATGCCGCCGGAAAAGAACGGTGATTATGCCTTCCTGCTACACATTCTGAAGTCGATGAAGAGCACAGGCAAAGCAGCCGTCATCCTCCCTCATGGAGTTCTCTTCCGCGGAAACAAAGAAGCCGACATCCGTAAACAGCTCGTGAAACGCGGATTCATCAAGGGAATCATTGGCCTGCCGGCCAACCTTTTCTACGGCACCGGCATCCCAGCCTGCGTCATCGTCTTAGATAAAGAGAATGCTCAGAGCAGGACGGGCGTCTTCATGGTCGACGCCTCCAATGGATTTTTGAAGGATGGAAACAAGAATCGTCTTCGATCTCAGGACATGCACAAGATAGTCGACGTCTTCAATAAGCAACAAGAAATCGACCGCTACTCACGCATAGTACCTCTTGACGAAATCAGCAACGCCAACAATGAGTTCAATCTGAATATCCCTCGTTACATCGACTCCTCAGAACATGAGGATGTCCAGGATCTCTATGCCCACATCCACGGCGGCGTCCCCAATCGAGATATCGACGCGCTCAGTGCCAGCTGGGACGCCTTCCCTGACCTGCGTCGGCAGTTATTCATTGGGAACGGCCAGTCAGGATATTGCGAATTGACCGTGAATATAGCTGAAGTCCAGCAGACGATCCTAGATTCAGCCGATTTCACGAGATTCTACGAAAAAGCACTCGCCCAGGTGGACAAATGGTACGGAGCACATCGCCCTGCCCTCGAGTCAATTTCGAGCGATACCAAGCCATCTGAACTAATTTCCATTCTTGGTGACGAACTTTTGGCGGAGTTCAGAAACGCACCGCTCTTAGATGAGTACGACGTCTACGAACGGCTCATGACCTACTGGCACGGTGTCATGCATGATGACGTATTCCTGATTATGAACGAAGGCTGGCTCAAAGCAGCGTTACCGCGTAAGACCATCGAGGACAAGGACCGCAAGATTTCCGAGACGCCTGATCTCGTCATAGGAAGCGGCCGAAATACAGCTAAATACAAGGCAGACCTCATCCCCCCAGCCCTGATTGTCTCGCGCTTTTTTGCCGAGGACCAGGCTCGTATTGAAGATATGACTGCGGCCGCCGAGGACGCCACCCATCAGGTTGAGGAATACCTAGAGGAACATGCTGTCGAAGATGGCTTGCTCGCTGAGGCTATGGACGACGGAAAGATCAGCAAGGCACTTGCCATGACCAGGCTCAAAGACGCCAAGCGCGAACATGCTGAACCTGAAGAAATCATCACTCTGAAGCACCTGATAGATCTATACGACAAAGAAGCTGCGACCAAGAAGCTACTTAGGGAATGTCAGACGAAGCTCGATATCGCTACGCTGACCCAATACGGCCACCTCTCAGAGATTGAAATCCGGGAGCTCGTCCTTGACGATAAGTGGAAGACATCGATCACCAACGGAATCACCGGAGAAGTCACCAAACTCACCCACAACCTAGTCGCTCGTATAAAGCAACTCGGCGAGCGATATGACGCAACACTTGGTGACTTGGAAAGCGAAATCGAGAAGCTCAGCTCCAAGGTAGCTCTGCACCTAGCGGAGATGGGGCTCAAGTGACCAAGCCTGAGATTCCGAGCGACTGGTCGAGTGTTCTACTCGGAGAGATTGCAACCGTGTCTCGGGGGGCATCACCGCGTCCGATTGCTTCTTCTCGATGGTTTAGCGACTCAAGCAACGTGGGATGGGTCCGCATTGCTGATCTCGGGAGATCAGACGGCCTGACGCTCCTGACTACGACTCAGCGACTATCCCCGGATGGCGTGGCACGCAGTCGGTTCCTGCAGCCCGGCTCGTTGATAATGAGCATTGCAGCCACAGTTGGTCTGCCGATTATCACTGGTATTCCTGCCTGCATTCACGATGGATTCGTCGCTTTGGAGCGACTTCGTGGTGCGAACAAGAACTTTCTTCTCTATGCGCTAAAGGCCGGCGAGAGTGAACTCCGATCGGCTGGACAAACGGGTTCGCAGTCAAATGTAAACACAGCAATCGTTAAGGGCTTGCGAATTGCCCTACCGCCCGAACCGGAACAAGAACGAATTGCTGAAGTATTAGCTGACGTCGACCGATTGATCTCTTCCCTGAACAGAGTGATTGCAAAGAAGAAAGCGATCAAACAAGGGGTGATGCAGCAGCTCCTCACGCACAGGGCGGACCGTGCAGACATGACTTCTCTCGGGTCCGTCACGTCATGGTTGTCCGGTGGCACGCCTAATCGCTCGAATACTAGCTACTGGTCGGGGGATATTCCGTGGATAAGCGCGACCACGCTAAAGAAGCTCGAGGCGGCAACGTCTGATCAGCTCGTCACACCAGCCGCTGTTAAGGCTGGTAGCAAGATGGCGCCACTCGGCTCTACGTTGCTCCTCGTCAGAGGCTCAGCATTGCATTCGGAGATACGGGCATCGCTAGTGACAGGCACCGTCTGCTTCAACCAGGATGTGAAAGCGCTGGTGCCATCCCGGAATTTGGTCCCGAAGTTTTTGACCTATTCCATCCATGGAAACGCCGACAGGTTATTACGGCTCGTGACCTCAGCAGGAAATACAGCGGGCGTGCTAGACACTCAGGTGGTCAAAAATTTCCAGATCTGGATGCCAGACCGATCAGAGCAACAACGGTTGGTAACCTTGCTGGACGACATTTCAAGTGAGATAGACGTCCTCGTTTCGCGCCTCGTTAAGGTCACGGCTGCTAAGCAAGGCATGATGCAAGAACTCCTGACGGGCCGCACTCGATTGCAGTCCGCAGAGGTGACACCATGAGCGTCGGTAAATCCATTCGCCTTTTCCTGGCTGACGGCACCCCCGGCGGTCTTTTGACGGCAGAAATCATGAACTGGACAGGTCACGTTGCGGCTGCGCCACGTTCGGACCTCGCCGCACTGTTGAAGCGTCCTGAAGCATCACGGACGGGTATCTATATTCTTCTTGGCGACGATCCCGAAAGTATGGGCGGATCAGTTGCCTACATCGGCGAAGGTGACGATGTCAGCAAGCGTCTCTACCATCACTCCCGTAACGAAGATCAGGGCGGAAAAGATTTCTGGGATCGGGCAATTGTCCTCACCAGCAAGGATTCAAACCTAACCAAAGCGCACGCCCGCTACTTGGAATCGCGGCTCATATCACTGGCACAGGAGGCGAACCGTTCACGACTGACCAACGGCACAACTCCTCCGCTACTACCGCTTCCCGAGTCCGATATATCGGATATGGAGTACTTCGTAGCACAGGCGAAAATCGTCTTGCCCGTGCTCGGCGTCAACATATTTCGGACGACGGCGACACCCATACAGCCGTCAGAACCAACAGAAGTGGCGGCTTCGGCTAGCCCTTCCATCTCGCCGATCTTCGAGATGTTTGTTAAGAGGTACGGCGTCAGAGCAATGGCGCAAGAAGTCGATGGCGAGTTCACTGTAAAGAAAGGGTCAATGGCCCGACTTTCCTTCACTGAGAACTCAAGCAATTATGAGTTTCTCCACGACGAACTCCTTAAGAGCGGGCAGCTTGTTCAAGACGGAGAAGGCTCCGCTATCTTTAACCAAGACATCGTCTTCCGTAGCCCATCGGCTGCTGCGGCAATCGTTGCGGGCAGAGCAGCAAACGGCCGAGTTGAATGGCGCATTCCGGGCACCGGCGTAAGCTTCGGAAGCTGGCAGAGTCAGGATGTTGAAAGTAATTTTGGGGGAAATGAATCATGAGCACAGTTGGACAGATTGAACGTAAGACACAGGACCGCGTTGTCGACCTGTTCCAACATGAGCTTGGATACGAGTACCTAGGCAACTGGGAGTACCGCGAAGACAACTCCCACATCGAGATCAGCTTGATGGAGCAGAATCTGCAGGCCCGTGGCTACGGTGCCAAACTGATCAACAAAGCTGTTGAGCAGTTCAAGAAGACTGCGTCTCTTGGCGGTGGCCGCAATCTCTACGAAGCTAACCACGAGGTCTACGACCTCCTCCGCTACGGCGTGAAAGTTAAGCCCGGTATCGGTGAGCAGACCGAGACTGTCTGGCTAGTTGACTGGCACAACCCCGAGGCCAACCACTTCGTGGTTGCTGAAGAAGTATCGATCAAGGGTGAACACAACAAGCGACCGGATGTCGTTCTCTACGTCAACGGCCTGGCGCTCGGCGTCATCGAACTCAAGCGCTCAAAAGTTGCCGTCTCCGAAGGCATCCGGCAGAACATCGGCAACCAGAAGAAGGACTTCATCCGCCCATTCTTCAGCACGGTGCAGCTGGTCATGGCCGGCAACGACGTCGAGGGACTGCGCTACGGAGTCATCGATACCCAGGAGAAGTACTGGCTTGAATGGAAAGAACCATCGGACATCGAGGAACCGCTCGATCGTGCGCTCGTGCAGATGTGTTCAAAGAGCCGATTCTTAGAAATCATCCACGACTTCATGGTGTTCGACGGTGGTACGAAGAAAACTTGCCGCCACAACCAGTTTTTCGGCGTCAAGGCCGCCCAGGACCGCATCGCCAAGCGCGAAGGCGGCATTATTTGGCACACCCAAGGTTCGGGTAAATCCCTCACTATGGTGTGGCTGGCTAAATGGATCCGCGAACATCAGACACACGGCGACAGCCAGGCCCGCGTCCTCATCATCACCGACCGAACCGAGTTGGATGATCAGATCAAGCGAGTCTTCAGTGGTGTCAACGAGGATATCTACCGCACGAAGAGCGGGGCCGATCTTATTGGCTCACTAAACAGCAATGACCCATGGCTGATGTGTTCGCTCGTGCACAAGTTCCGCGGCGGCGACGACGATCAAGTTCAGAACGACGCTGATGGCGATTTCATTGCCGAGCTCAACTCCAAGATTCCGGCCGGCTTCTCCGCCAAGGGCAATCTGTTCGTCTTCGTCGACGAAGCCCATCGCACCCAGTCCGGCAAGATGCACAAGGCCATGAAGCAACTGCTGCCTGGGGCTATGTTTATCGGTTTCACCGGTACCCCGCTGCTGAAGGCAGATAAAGCAACCAGCATCGAGACCTTCGGAAGCTTCATCCATACCTACAAGTTCAACGAAGCGGTCGAAGACGGCGTGGTACTCGACCTACGCTATGAGGCCCGCAACATCGACCAGGATCTCATCTCAGCGGCCAAAATCGACCAGTGGTTCGACGCCAAGACCAAGGGAATGACTGATCTTTCCAAGGCTGAACTCAAGAAGCGTTGGGGCACGATGCAAAAAGTCGTCAGCTCCGAGCCGCGATCCAAGCAGATCGTTAACGACATCCTGCTCGACATGGAGACGAAGCCGCGCCTCATGGACAACCAGGGCAACGCCATGCTCGTCGGATCCAGCATCTATCAGGCGTGCAAGTTCTACGAGATGTTCTGCCAGGCCGGATTCAAGGGCAAGTGCGCCATCGTCACGAGCTACGTCCCTCAGGCTAGCGACATCTCCAAGGAGGACTCAGGCCACGGTGCAACTGAAAAACTGCGCCAATACGACATCTATCGGCAAATGCTGGCCGATCACTTCGATGAACCGGCTGACCAAGCGGTCACGAAGATCGAGCAGTTCGAAAAGGAAGTCAAAGACCGGTTCATCAATGAGCCCGGTCAGATGCGTCTCCTGATCGTTGTCGACAAACTGCTGACCGGATTCGACGCGCCATCAGCCACATACCTGTACATCGACAAGAAGATGCGCGACCACGGTCTATTCCAAGCCATCTGCCGCGTCAATCGTCTCGACGGTGACGACAAGGACTACGGCTACATCGTTGACTACCAGGACCTCTTCAACTCCCTGGAAGACGCCATCACGGACTACACGTCTGGGGCTCTCGACGGTTACGAGAAGTCCGACATCGAGGGATTGCTCAAAGACCGCGTCCAACAAGCACGCGGAGACCTCGACGAAGCCCTCGAACGCATACGCGCGCTCTGCGAAGCTGTCGAACCACCCCAGGGGACACTGCAGTACCAGCGCTACTTCTGCGCGATGGAACAGGGCAACGCCCAGCAGATCAAGAACAACGAAGCCAAGCGCGTCGAACTCTACAAGTCCGTTGCAGCCTTGGTTCGTACGTACGGAGCCATCGCCAACGACATGGCGGAGGCTGGATACAGCGCCACTGAAGCTGCAGCTATTGCCAAGGAAGTCACCCACTACGTAGCGGTACGTGATGAAGTGAAGCTCGGCGCCGGCGAGAACGTCGACTTCAAACAATATGAAGCCGGCATGCGATTCCTGCTTGATACCTACATCCGAGCCGATGCCTCAGAGGTCGTGGCCGACTTCCAAAACGTCGGGCTCGTTGACCTCATCGTTGAACAAGGGGCGGCCGCTATCGACAAGCTCCCTGCCGGGATCAAGAAGGATCCTGAAGCTGTCGCCGAAACCATTGCGAACAACATCCGCAAAGTCATCGTCGACGAAAATGCGATGAATCCGAAGTACTACGAGAGCATGTCCAGTCTGCTTGACGCCATCATCGAGCAGCGCCGCCGGGGCGCCATCGATTACAAGGAATACCTTGAACAGCTGATCGCGCATGCCAAGAAGGTTGGCTCGAAAGAATCCGACACTGTGTACCCTGCCTGGGCAACAAATGGTGCGCAGCGTGCCATCGTCGACTTCGGATGGGCAGACCCTGCCACACCAATCCAGGTCGACACCGCCATCATGACCAGCAAGCCGCATGGCTGGGTCGGCAGCACGTTCAAGGAAAAAGAAGTCGCACGAGCAATTCGTCGCGTCCTTCCGGATGACTTCGACCGCTTCGAAGACCTCTTTAGGTTAGTAAAGGCTCGGAATGAGTACCGCTAGTGCCTATCTGACTGTCGCCGGGATCGATGTCGATGTCATCTATAAGAACATCAAGAACTTACACATCGCGGTCTACCCACCCCTTGGCCGCGTACGCGTTGCAGCACCAGAACGACTCGATGACGACGCGATCAGGATGGCTGTCGTACAGCGCCTGCCTTGGATTAAGAGGCAGCGCCAGCAGCTTCGTAATGCAGTGCGCCAAACCGAGCGTGAAATGGTCACCGGTGAATCCCATTACGTCTGGGGGCAGCGGTACCGGCTCAAGGTCGTCAACGAACCAGGCCGGATCCGGTTTAATGTCAATGGAAAGCGGCTGACACTATGCGCACCCGTAGAGAGCACTCCGGAAACCCGTCGAAAGGCCATGGATGAGTGGCACCGCGCCGCTCTCAAGCACGAAGTTCCTGAGCTCATAGCTAAGTGGCAGCCACTTATTGGTCGTGAAGTCGCGAAGTGGACTGTACGCCGTATGAAGACCAAGTGGGGTAGCTGTAACCGCGAATCGGCGCACGTCTGGTTCAATCTTGAGCTCGGCAAAAAGCACCCAAACTGCCTGGAATACATCGTCGTGCACGAGATGACGCATCTGCTAGAACGCAACCACAACGAGCGCTTTACCGAGCTAATGGACGGTTTCCTGCCGGACTGGCGAGCACGTCGCGACGACTTGAACCAAGCACCACTGCGGGATGAGTCATGGAGCCTCGAATGATAATGAATATGGAGAATGCGGCCGCGTGACGACCACTACAAAGGCTACTAAGGATCGCTCGGCTCACGCGTCGATTCGCGGATACTGCTATCAATTCGACCGCACCATTCTTGAAGTACTCGATGCCGACACGGATACCGAGGTGCTTGTCGAAGGTCTTGAAGACATCGACCTACTCGGTGCGAGCCGTAGCACTGCAGTTCAGGTGAAGTATTGGGCGTCCAAAAAATATGGCACTCCCCGATCCATTCATGAACCAGTTGAGTTAATGCTCAAGGCTTACTCCCTAGGCGCGAATCATGACTTCATTTTGCACGTCCATTTTGGTCAAGAGAGCTATCCACCAGAGACACTGACGATCGATGAGCTTCGTGCATGCCTGACTCGGAAAACTACCACCGATGGGGTCCAGATCCATTTGGACTACGAGAACTACTCCGAAGAAACGCTGATTGGCTTCACCAAGCGCCTGAGGATTCGGTCTGGTGATGACTTCGAAACGCAGAACTCCTCAGCAAAGAAGCACCTCGCACGACATCTTTCTGCCAGCGAACAAGATGTAGATGATCTGCACTACGCAGCCGCACTAGCCCACATTCAGTTCTTGGCGATGAATCCTGATGTCGATAATCGAAAAATCAACCGCGCAGATTTCCTCGCTCGGATCAATAACCGCCAAGCTCTCTACACCCGATGGCACGCTGAGACTGTTGGAGCGGACCGCTATGCAGCAGGCCTAGCGAGGCGCCTCAAACAGCTCAAGGTACTCACACCTTCTAAGCGTAAAGCCGTGGTGATCTCCATCGATCAGGATGAGGTCGAAGCGCAGACCCTTGCTTGCAGACTCGCCGTCTCCGAATACGGCCCTGGCAAGATGCACACAACGAAGCCCTGGACGCTAGTAATCGACGGCAACGATGATCAAATTCGTCGGGTCAAACTGGCTGTGCTCAAGCACGGCGTGGGGATAAACGACGGCTACGAAACCATTGGGTTCCAGACAGCCGCATTCGATGCCCCGCCCGTGATCAATCGGCGCGGTGGCGGCGACGTAATCAAACTAGCCTCGTACTCCATACGGATTATCTCCATGGCGAGTTTTCGAGAATTCATCAAGGAAGGTCATGACTTTGGCGTCATACTTGCGATTGAGGGACTCGACGACGAACTGTGTCGGGCTGGAAGTGCAGATCCACCAATCTTCTACGAAGGCTTGAGCGCAGAACACATTCACAAAGTAATTGGGGGAAAATAAAATGAGCGATAACGACATTACAGACATAGCAAAAGTGATAGCGGTCGGTCCCGATGTCATCGAAGTGGAAGTCAGTTCAACAGAGGAATATCAGAACAGAGACGTACAACTCGAAATCGGAAGCTACGTACAGATCTCCGACGATAATGACTCTTGTCTGGTTGCAATTGTTCAAAGCTTCAGAGTAAAGGATTCATTAACACGACAAGATGATGCTGAACTGCCTACTGTAAAGTTCGTTCTGTCACTTCAGCCTGTGGGGAGACTTGAAGATGGCGTATTTAAGCGTGGCGGAAAACAAATAACGATCCCCCCGCGACGCGTGGAAATAGCATCTAAAAGTTTGCTGGAAGAAATCTACTCCGCAGTCGAACCCGAGAAGCGGTTCAGCTTTGGGCAGCTTGTTCAGGATGAGAACATATCCGTTTATCTTGACGGGGACAAGTTCTTTGGCAAGCATATTGGCGTGGTTGGATCAACAGGATCCGGTAAGTCATCTACGGTCGCCGCCATCCTCCAGGAAGGGATTCGCCCCTCTACAGGACAGACCGAAGCGGGCAAGCTGAACAACTCCCATGTGATCATTTTCGATTTGCATGGCGAGTATCGGAGCGCGTTTCCGGATGCCCGGGCCATTGGCGTGGATGAATTAAAGCTCCCTTACTGGATGATGAATTCAGAAGAGCTTGAGGAGATGTTCATAGAGAGCAACGAACAGAACTCTCACAACCAGGTGTCACAATTTCGCAATGCGGTAATTGAGAATAAGAAGAAATATGCCGGGGCATCTGGCACGAAGATCTCCTATGACTCTCCAATATATTTCAGCCTGGAAGAAGTGATTAACTACCTTACCCATCTCAACACGGAAGTCATAGGCAAGGCACCCGGCGATGGAAACCTTCCGAAGTTTAAGGACGACGGGACACTCGTCACTGATCGATCTTTGCACTATTTTGAGATGCCAAGGGCCTTTGTCGAGCAGAGCACTTCAGCAGCCGCGAAGGCTTCGAATGGTCCGTTCAACGGAGAGTTCAACCGCTTCCTTATGAGGCTCGAGGGTCGACGGAATGATCGACGACTTGATTTTCTACTAGCCCCACGGAATCCCAGCGACGAAGAATTCAAAACCGGCGACTTGAGTGAGTTGCTCTCTCAGTTCATGGGTTACGGGAAAACCAAGAGCAATGTAACGATCTTGGACCTGAGTGGTATCCCGTTTGAAGTCCTAAGCGTTGTTGTATCACTCATTACTCGCCTGATATTCACCTTCAACTTTCACTTCAAGAAGCACCGGACCAGGGGTGCGCAGGAGCTACCGTACCTGCTGGTCTATGAGGAGGCTCACAACTACATACCTCAGAGCGAGGGCGCGAAGTACGGCACGGTCAAGCGAGCGATCGAGCGCATCGCCAAAGAGGGGCGAAAATATGGCATCTCGTTGATGATAGTTAGCCAAAGACCATCTGAGATCTCGGAGACCGTCTTCTCGCAGTGCAACAATTTTGTGGCCATGCGCCTGACCAACCCCGCAGACCAGCGATACGTAAAGAGGCTGTTGCCCGACAATCTTGGCGCCATCACAGATGCACTACCGTCCTTGGAGCGCCAGGAGGCAATCATCATCGGCGACTCCGTGACAGTCCCATCCATCGTCAAGGTAAATAGCATCGTCAACCTGCCAGATTCTCACGACATCAACTTCCGCACAGAGTGGAAGCAGGACTGGCTCGAAGTTGAGATTCCTGATGTGATCGAAAACTGGCGGGGTTAGACCTTGAAGTATCCATTCCAGAAGCAGCGAGGCAAACTACATCGATGCGCGCTCGAAGCTTGCCGCTGCGGCCGTCCGCGCGAACAAAGCAGTCGAACTAAACAAGGCTGGCAAGGTCTCGGAAGCGTTCGCTCAGTGGGATCTGGTCTTCGACGGAAGGTTCCCCGCCTACTACTAGAAGGCTTTGCCTGCGAGTGACCTACACATCCAAATCGATTGCGGCGACGTCGTTGTATGTGGACTAGCTACGGATGGTCCCAGGGATTACGCAGTGTAATCCTTTGCTTGAGGAGGAGCTTGCGGACCGTGTCGGCCGAGACGCCATGTACTTTGCCGATAGCCGCCAGTGAGGCGCCGGCTCTATATCGTTCGGTGATGTCGCCTGTTTGGAAATCGCCCAGACCTTGCCGCCGAATCGGAACCCCAGCTTCGCGAAGCACGATGATGATGCTGGTTTTGGATATGCCGTACGTTTCAGCAAGCTGGCGCGATGACCTACCTTGTTGATAGCGGGCGGCGATGTCAGATTGGTCTGCAGCTGTCAGTCGGTGGACAATTTTGGCCGAATACTTTGCCGTGAGTTTTCGTGACCTTCGAGGAGCCGCTAGATTGGTAGTGGTGGCCAGGATCTTATCGAAGCGGGTTTCGTAGTGGCGACCTCTGTTGGAGTAGGCCGGCAGAACCTCCACAATTTCAGACGTACTAGAACACCTGACATCGGTTGAAGCCGGTGCGGGTGCCAAGGCGGCGAACGGCTCAGTAGGCCGGATCGTCGCCTCTCCTTTTTGGTGATCTCGCTGCCGTTGCTGAAGGCCTGGTTGGCGAGACAGGTCAATGTCCCTTCCTTCGGTTCGCAAGCTACCGGTCGCGCGCCAGGGTTCGGGGCTTTCATAAGATTCAATCGATACCAGCGCACACTTGTTGACTCGCATTTCATTACGCAGGTGTCGCTCACAATCCCATATAGTTCCTCCATGACATCACACAATTTGCCAGTGAAATCCCATGAACTTGCGGAGCAGAAGGCGCTCTGGCGCGGGCAGGCCAGTTCGATCCCCGGTTTGCTGGGTGGCAAAGCTGTGTGGGTTCCGCTTGTCCTTGAGCTCCTCAAACAGGTTGGCCAGGGGCATGCAGTTGATCTCGACACGAAACCTAAGTTGTCGTTCGACAACCGAGATGTTCAGCCGCGTCAGGGCGGTGCATCCCCTAGGTCCGATACCGCGACGTGGCGCGAATATTATGGCCTCCTTCGAGGGCTCAGGCTGGTGGAGAACGGCGGAGGCGGACTTCATCTCGCTGCGGCGGGGGTGGAGCTCAGATCTGACCCCACGCCCGAACGTCTTGCAATGATTCTGGCCAGTCGTATTCGGCTGTTCGCAGAGGTCTTGTTGGTGATTGCTGAGGAACCGCTCACGGTCGACAGCGTCGAGGAGCGGATTCAGGTGCTTTACAAGACCTCGGGGCAAAGCAAAGGTGGCATTCGTAGTCGAATGGACTGGCAGGAGGTGCTTGGGCTCATCGAACCTGCGGGCAATCGGCGATGGCAGATCACGTCGTTGGGACGCACGCTGCTTGGCGATCGTTTGATTGTGACGCCCGAAGCCTTCGATGATGGGCATGAGCAGATGGTTGAAATTTCACCGCCCCCTGCTGAGATCGCAGGGCTGCTCGATGAATTCTCAACATCGGCGCGCACGCATGAGTCGCGCAGCACCTACAACATCTGGGTTCCGAGTCCACCGTCGAATCCCAACAAGGTAGAGAATCTGAGAACCGTCATCAATGCTGCATCCGAGAAGATCGAGCGAGAGGAACTATTCTCGTTCATCTGCCAGGCTTTCGGGCTAAAGAGGAGCAGCGTGGAATCTATGTTGCCCTTTATGCGTGCATCGGGGATTCTGGTTGAGGTTGGTCGGGGAGTGTTTGAGGCCACGCCTGCGGCAAGAGCTTGGATCGAGTCGGGTGACGACATTAACTTCGTACGAATCCTCCACGCGAACATGCGGTTTGTTGGTGAAATGATCCGCACTGTCGAGAAAGATGTCACACGAAATGAGATGTATTCAGAAGCATCGGTGTTCGGACTCAATACAGACAAGTGTCGATGGATTGCTAGTTTTCTTCTCAATACCGAGTTGATAGAAGAGCCACGGTATGGGCGTCTTCGGGCGACGCCGCGCGGGTCTGCGCTTCTGGCCGAGCTGCCGCTCGCGGACGTGCCAGATGCCCAGCTGGAAATCAACGATCACGCCCAGGTAGCTCAGCAGGTGAAGGACGTGCATTCCCTCGGGCTGAGCGACGACCTGATCAGGCTCTCAAGGGAACCGCTTTTCGGAGGCCAGGCCTCCGGCCGTGCATTCGAGAACGCAATACGCGATGTCTTTCTGGCCATGGGATTCGAGGCTCGTGTGATTAGTGGGTCTGGCGACACAGATGTCCTCGTTCACTGGAATAATGTTGACGGTTCGCGAACTACAGCGATCGTTGAAGCAAAAGCACGGTCGGTTGGTCATGTCGCCCACACAGACGTCAGCGACGTGGCGATTGAGACGCATAAGAATCGCCACCATGCGAGCCTTGTCGCGATCGTAGGTCCCTCCTTCAGCGGTGAAACGATCAAGAACATGGCTTCACAGAAGGAGTGGGTGCTGCTAGATGCTGAGCGACTGGGCACCCTTGCTGAGACTTCGATTGCTCTAGGGCTTCGACCCTACGAAGTTGGACGTCTGTTCCTTGCCCCCAATGGGCTCTCCGAACTAGACGATCTGCTTGCGGCACGAGGGAGGGAGCTGGATATCGTATCGTTCTTACTCGCCAAACTTACTGAGGAAGAGCGCGAAGCCGGAGAGGCGCTTTCTGCTCGAGATATTTCTAGAGATGGGCGTAGAACTGAACTAGCCCCGAGCGTCGAAGAGATTGTGGTTGCGATTGAAACCATGTCGCAGTTGCAGGTCGACGCGTTGCGGATGGTAGACACGGCAGACGATCCGAAATTCGCAACCTACGTTCTCGGTGACGCGTCGGCCGCAACACGTCGGCTTCGCGCACTCGCAGATGCGATCGAACGGCGGGATAGCAATTCCTTCGCCTGACCTTGGTCGGCATAACGCAAGGTCTGCAGCGGTTCTCCAGCAAGCATGTTTAGGCGTAGCTGAGTCCTGAAAGAGTCGAAGCGATGGTTTCTTGAAACTCTCGGTGTGAGACGTGATCGCAAACTCACTCACGTCGTAGAAGAGGCAGGTAGGATGCGATCTCTCCTTTGTGTTTTCCGCATCATTCAGAGGCGTTCGGTCACGTTAGCTGGTTCGACACCACTCTGTGCTCAATCCCACGCGGAACTCAGCTGTTTAACACGACAACAACACCAGCAAGCCACACCTCTCCCCGAACCCCTAGAAAACGATTGTCTGATTCCCCTGCCGAATAACGCGGTCTTCGGCGTGCCACTGAACGGCACGGGAAAGCACCTCGCGCTCAACATAGGCACCGCGCGCCTGGAGATCAGCAGCAGAGTGGGTGTGATCAACCCGAGTGACATCTTGCTCGATGATAGGTCCCTCGTCGAGGTCTTTCGTGACGTAGTGGGAGGTGGCACCAATGAGTTTCACGCCGCGTTCCTTCGCCTTCCGATAAGGCGCAGCACCGATAAAGGCTGGCAGGAACGAATGATGGATGTTGATCACTGGCACGCCAACATTCTCGAGGAATGAGTCGGAGAGGATCTGCATATACCTGGCGAGCACGACGAAGTCGACATTGCCAGCAAGGAGCTTGACGATCTCGGCCTCGGCAGCGGATTTATCCGCTCCCTGCGATGGCACGTGAAAGAACGGGACGCCGAAGGTGCGGACGTCATCGGCGCTATTGGTGTGGTTCGAGATCACCATCGGGATGGTGACCGGCAGTTCGCCCCCGCGCTGACGCCAGAGTAGTTCAAGCAGGCAGTGATCGGAGGCCGAGGCTAGGATGGCCATCCGTTTGGGGATCGACTGGTCTGTGAGCGTCCACTCCAGCCCGAAGCGACCGAGCGTATTCTCCAGCCCGAGCTCAAGCTCGGGCATTGCTGCGGCGAGATCTGGGCGCTGGAAGACGACTCGTTGGAAGAAAGCGCCGCCGTTCGCGTCGTCGGAGTACTGGTCCAGCGAGAGGATATTGCCCTTGTTGCTGGTGATGAACGTGGTCACGGCAGCCACGATGCCGGGCCGGTCCGGACCATGAAGGACTAGACAGGCATGGTCGCGCAAGAGCTCGGTTCGGGTATTCATCGGGCGGTCTCCTCTGCAAGAGCGGTGAACCGTCCGGCCCACTCGCTGGATGCTTTCAATCCTCCGAAGGTGTAGAAATGCAGCCCAACCGGGCCAGAACTTGGCTCGGCGGCGAGTAAAGCGGACAGATCGGTGACGAAGGTGTCTGGACCGGCGGTGCCCATCAGATTGGTGAGTGAGAAGCCGTACTTTTTCACAATCATCGCGTTCGCACCGATGCCGAAGCGTCGGGCGAAACCGAGCAGACGCCTAATTCCAGCGGGTCCGGGCGTTCCCACCCGGATAGCGCTGTCGATGTCGCGCTCGCGGACCGCGTTGATCCAGGCCAGGACCGGGCTGGTATCGAAGGTGAACTGGGTGAGGATCGTGGCGGTAAGTCCCTGCTGGGAAAGTGCGAGCGATTTATCATCGAGTGCTTGCCAGAGGACGTCCTGGGGGATATCGGGGTGGCCCTCGGGGTAGCCAGCAATCGATACCTCTTTGACGCCGTAGTCGCGCAATAGACCGGTACGAATCACTCCGTAGGAATCCTGATACGGACCTTCCGGGGTCGCCGGATCTCCACCGACGACGAAGACGTGCTCGGTCGCGCCGACGGCCTGCAGCCGGGACAAGAACTCCTCCAACTGGGCGCGTGAGGCGAGCCGCCGGGCCGAGATGTGCGGGACCGGAACAAAGCCGAGTGCACGTACGACCTTCGCGGCATCAACCCGCATTTCGAGATCTTCGGTGCCCAGGAAGGTCACATTGATCTTGGTGCCCGCCGGGATGCTGTCCTTCGCCTCGATCAGTTCGGGAACATCCCGAGCCGTCATCTCCAGCGAGTAGTCGCTGATGAGTTCCAAAGTCGCCTGGCGGTTGGCCGGCGTAATCGATCGTGACACTGATCGAGTCCTTTCATTTATTGTCAATCGCTGAATAGCTAAAGCGCGGCCATTGTCGGAGCGTCCGGTATGTTGCGAGCGCGAACGGGGGAGTTGAGGATGGTGATGCGCCGGGGGTCTGGAGTTGGTGCCCGGTCAACTATGGGCCCTGCTCCAACCGCTCGGACAAAGTCAAGGTGGGCATCGGTGGTGCTGGTGTCGATTCCGGTATCGTGCAGCAGGACGAGACTTGATTCGCTCACCCCGCACCAGCCGAGCACCCCGACCCGGATGAGCGAGTCGAGGGCCTCGGCGTAGCCGTTCCGGGCGAAACTGCCCGCTGAGCCACCGGTGGTGAACAGGATTCGGTACGGTCGCAGCGGTAGCAAACTGCCGTCGGGGTCATTGGCGAATTCGTACGCCCAGCCGCAGCTCCAGACCCGGTCGAACCAGCCCTTGAGCATCGCGGGGAAGCCGAGCCACCACAGGGGGCTAATGATGGCGATCGCGTCTGCCCGCTCAACCCGCGCCTGCTCCTGGCGGATATGCTGAGGCATCTCGCCGCCGTCGAACTGGATATAGTCCCCGGCCGGGAACACCGGGTTGAAGTTCTCCCGGTAGAGATCAGCGACTTCGTAGGTACGGCCCGACTCACGGAGTCCAGCGGTGTACTGCTCAAGAAGTGCCGCACCGAATGAGTCCTCGAGCGGGTGGCAGAACACCACGAGGACGTGTTCGGGAGTGGTCATGTCATGCTCCTTCTGTTCGGGCATCGATTCTGTTTGGGCATCGATACTGTTCAGGCATCGATACTGTTGAGGCATTGAGGTCTTGCTAGCTCTGTTCGGAGGCGAAGGCCGCCGGTTCGGAACTGCCCGCATTGGACGCAGCCGGCGCACCTTTTCGAGGCCCGGACCGCCGCATCAGGATCAGGTAGAGCGGGCAAGTAACGATGAGGCCGACAACCCAGGAAATATCGATTCCGCCGATCGCCGCCGCCACCGGGCCGGTATACATCGGGGTGCCGAGCAGCGGGATCTGCACGGCGATGCCGATGAGGTAGGCGATGATCGCGGGTCGATTGAATCGACCGTACCTCCCGCCGTCCTGTTCGAAGATCGCGGCGAGGTCATACTCTCCGTGTCTAATCACGTAGTAGTCGATCAAGTTGATCGCGGTCCACGGAGTGAGCACGCACAGCAGGATCAGCATGAAGTTGGTGAAATTCGTCAGGAACTCGGCCTGACCGGCGAGCGCCAACATGACGGATACCCCAAAGATCACCACCGAGACGACGATGCGGGCACCGGCACCCGGGGTCCACCGACTGAACAAGGTCTGCCCAACGGCGATCGTCGACAGGGCACCGCAATACACCAGCACGGCAGACTGGGTAACCAGGGAGACGCTAAAAATGATGATGACGGCGACGCTGATCCCGCCGGTCACGGCAGAGAGCCCGCTGACAACGTCGGCGCCGGCGAGTGCCGAGCCCAGCAGAGCACCGAGCGCCATCGGCAGAAAGGCTCCGAGTGACGAGCCCGCATAGGTTGCCCAGAAGGCGGAGCGAACTCCGGTGTCCTTGGGCATATAGCGGGTGTAATCGGAGACGAAGGGGGCGCAGGAAATCATCCACAGAGCGGCTAATGAGACGGTGCCCATGAACCCGATGACCGTGAACACGCCTCCGCTCCAAGTGCCGGCTGGGACCGCGTTGACTCCGAGTGCCCAGATGACCGTGAGAAGCAAGGCTATACCGGCGAAAATGCTCATCAGGCCAGCGAGGCGATGGATCATCTTGTAACCGAAAGCAGCCGCGATGGTGGCAATGACCCCGATGGTCAGGATCCCCGTCGTGCTATTGATCGGAGAGATGGCGGCAATCGCCTGGCCGCCGAGGACCAAGTTTGAGGCGAAGAATCCGACGAAGCTGAAAACCACGATCACGATGACCAGGAGGCTGCCGTAGGAGCCGAACTGGGCCCGGGTTTGAAGCATCTGCGGGATGCCGGTCTGCGGTCCTTGAGCGGCGTGCAGCGATAGCACAATACCACCGACCAGGACGCCGATGAGCAAGGCCAGAGCGGCCATCCACCACGCGAGTCCGTACAGAGTGGTGGCCGTAAATCCGGCGGTCATGGTGACCAGAGTCAAGCCGGTGCCGAACCAGATGGTGAACATCTGACGAGACGTGCCATGCCGTTCATTAATCGGTATGTGTTCGATGGTTCTTGTCTCGATTGCCGAGCGTCCTGCTTTTCTCATTGTCCTACTCCTATACGTCTACGTTGACGGTGTGTGCAGGCAGGCGACCCGCCGAGCATTCACGGAAGCTGGCCTTGGAAAGGCTCCCTCCGCCCAGAGGCGTAGTTCTAGGCGGAGGGAGCCGGCTTGTTTAGACGAAAGGAATCTTGTGGAGACTCGCCTTATGTTCGGTGGTGGGGCTTTTGATGATGAACTCACTGTTCTCAGCCGCCGCAGAGTCGACGACGGCGACGGCGATGTTGCGCTGGAGGCCGAAAGACCACACTGCCCAGCGCACAACGCCGACCTTCTGGCCTGTGGTGGCATCCATTACCGGCCAGAACTCTTCGAACGGCGGCCACGCCGAGGTATCGGAGACCATGCCAATGGTCTTGCGAGCCGGACCGACCTTACGAACCTCCAGCAATGCCTTGCGACCGATGAAGTCATTCTTGTCCAGGTTGAGGAAGCCGCCCAGGCCAGCTTCTAGGAGATCCATATCGGAGTTTGTGCAGTGCTGGCTGTCCAGGATTCCCTGTTCGACGGCACGGAAAATGTTCGGTCCGGTGACCAACATGTCATGCTTACGGCCAGCCTCGCGGACGGCATCCCACGCCTCAACTGCGCGCTCGGTGCCAATCGGGTAGACCTCGTAGCCGGAGCCTTTGCTCCAACCAGTATTAGAGATTACGACGTCGACGCCGGCCAGCTTGGTAACGACGCAATTGAAGCGTTTGAGTGAGCTAAGGTCGGCATCAACGAGTGGGTCCAGTACTTCGGTGGCCTTCGGCCCCTGAACCTGGAAAGGTGCGACATCGGCCTCAGTAACCTGGACGTCGAATTTTCCAGCCAGGGCGAGCCCATAAGCCCATAGGCTGATATCGGCGTCGGAATGCGAGAACCAGACGACGTCCTCGAACGGTCGGAGCACAATGATCTCGGAGAGAATCTTGCCATTCTGGTCGCAGAGTGGGGTGTACTTGCAGCCACCAACCGGCAGCGAAAGCAGGTCTCGAGGTGCAAGATAATCGGCAAATTTCAGTGCGTCCGGTCCGCGGAACTCGGCCTGTCGCTCGGCGCCCACGTCCCATAGCGTCACCCCGTTGAGGAGCGCGTCATACTCGGCTTGCGGGTCGTTATCGTAGACGAACGGCATATAGGTGTGGTTGTAGACGCCCCATTCGAGGCAGCCCTCCGCAATGGTGCGCTCGGCATAAGGGGAGCGACGGGTGTGCGGCCGCAAGGCCTGGCGTTGTGGATTGGACATAACGGTATTCCTCGATTTTCGTTCGGTGGGTATGGGGGTTGTTAGTGCAAAGGTGCGGTGTCGAAATACTCGGTCAGGCGGCTGATGAGGCCATCCCTGGTCTCGGCTACCATGGCAAACTCGAAGTCCATCAGGGCGCCGTTGGCGACGATTTTTGCTGACATCCGCCCTTCGGCAAGCGCGAGGTCTCCGGTCCCAAGCAGGTGGTGCAGCTCGATGGTTACCTCGGTCAGGGCGTCCACGCCCGGCTGGTTGGTCGTGAGGATATCGGCTGGTCCGGTCAGCGTTCGTTCGTGTAGCGGGTCAACAAAGATGCCGTCCTCGGCGAAAAGTTCGGCGATTCTTGAGTTGTCCCCGGCAATCCAGGCATCGCAGATTTTGCGAATAGCGGTGGGCGCATCCATCGTTGGGTATCTCCATTCGGTCACGTGTGCTGCGGCGGTGTTGCGCAGTACATTTAGGTATTGCCAGAAATGCAGTGAAACGAGTTGAGCTTCGCACTAGGCGCGGGATAGGTCTCTGTGAAGCCACGTTCGGCAGGGGGCCTGCGTCGCGTACGTTGAGAGGTTCTTCATGCCGGGTTTCTTTTCTGAAGACTGTTTGGTCCCGCACACCTATCCGGTGTCTACCGCTCTGAGTCACAACTCTCGCGCTTCGCCCGAGGTGCACGCACTGTGCACGCGACCAAAGGCTGCCCCAGTCCGTTGGTCGCGCGACAGGACAGCCTTACTGGGTAAATCAGGAAAGCTGTAACGGGTGAGTAGTATCAACGACGTGCTCGCGATGAGCCAAGCGCTCACCGATGGCACCGGACTAGCGGGGATGGTAACTGTGTTGCGCCGAGTCGCCTCAGGACCCGCGGCATTCGTCGATCTCCGAGGGAGCCTGCTGGCCTCAGCTCCCACCAGGGCACAGTGGCCGCTTCAGGAACTCCGCGCCTGGCAGCCCGGGGTTGAGCAGCTCGGGACGCCGCCTTGTGTGGTGCAACCCGTGATGTTGCAGGGCGATTTGGTGGCACTGCTCGCCGTCCGATCGGATACCGGTCACCACCCGATGTTCCAGGTTGCAGCGGAACTTGCCTCGCTGGAACTTGCCCGGCTCCAGGCGCTGCTGATAGGTAGGAGAGAGCTCGCCGGGCAGGTCTTGGAGGATATTTTTGCCAGCCGGATCCGTGGAGCTGAGGCTCTGGAACGTCTGCATTCGATCGGGATCTCGCTCAGCGACGAGCATCGATACTTGGTGATCGTGGGCCGATCATCCGTGCCGACCGCGAGAATACAGACCCGACCGTCGAATTTGCACTCTCTCCTGTTCGGCAGCGGAGACCCTTATGTTCGCGCCACCATTGAGGACGACGTCGTCCTCGTGGTGCCGGATTCCGATTCGGTGGAGGCAATGGCCAAAATCTTATTGCAGCACCTACGGGAGAAAGATCCGGCGGCCTCGGTGGGAATCGGGCATGCCGTATCTGACCCCTTGACCCTCACCATGAGTTACCACCAGGCGCAAGACGCCGCTAGTCGAGGGGGTCTTCGCCGTGCCCGTCCCTTCAACTTGGGGAATTTATTGCTTGGCCGGGCTAACACGCTGCCCATTCGCGAGCTAGCCACCCACGCGCTGGAGCCGCTGACCGCGCACGATCGCGAGACTGGAGGGGACCTGCTCCATTCGCTCACCGTCTATCTTGAGTGCGATAGTTCGGTTTCGGAAGCATCCACCCGACTTTATGTGCACCGAAACACCCTGCGGTATCGGTTGAACTTGATCACCAAGCTGACCGGCTGGTCCCCGGACACGTTCAATGGCCGGATGCATTTTTGGGTAGCTATCCGCAGCCTGGCCGGTGGCATCGATAGTCTGGTGAAGAATGAGCAGAGGGGAGCTAAGGATGAACAGCGAACAGACCTTTAGGTCGGTTGGGGTGCGCGGAGTCCGCATCGATGCGGCCGATCCAGATGCCGCCCGTGCCTTCTACTCCACCATGACCCGCCACCATGGACAGCGGGAATCCGGTGGCAGTTCGAATGCAGTTCGGGTTGCAACGAAGCCACTCAATCTGAAGGTGCGACGGCGGCCGGGGACTAGTCCGTGGACGATCGCCTTCGGTGTCACCGACTTAGCTGCCGCGGTTTCGGCGTGCCTGGCACTGGGCGCACGGGAACTAGCTAGCTCGGTGGAGGATGACTGGGGGCTCCTGGAAGATCCGCAAGGCGCCCAGTTCGCCGTCGTTCAAGCCGAAGCGGCCGAGAACAGGTCGGTCACGCAGGGGGACATTCCCCTTGCTGACCTCTATACCCGGCACGTCGATGAAGCGACCGCCTTCTATTCCGCGGCGTTCCGGATGGAAGTAGACATCCAGCCCGATGGGCACGCTGACGACCCTTCGTTCGGCGAGCCCATTGACTATGTGAAATTCTGCTCGCAAGGACGGCATCTCGCCGGTGTGATCGACATGAGCTCATTTGTCGATCCGGCGATCCCCGATCAGTGGATACCGTACCTCCACTTCACCGAGGTTGACGCGGGAATTGAGCGAGCGACCGCGCTGGGCGCCTGGGTTGTGGTGCCCAGGATGGAAACCCCGACAGGGGACTACGCCTTACTGCAAGACCCTGGCGGTGCCCTCTTCGGTATTTGGGACGCTCGATCCCTCAGTCTGGACCTGCCAGTTCTGGCGGCGGTGCCCACAACTGAGGACTAGCCTCGAACTTGAGCCATATCGATTGCGGTCCAGGCCAGGGCGGTGGCGGCATCCGTGATGGCGAGTTCGGCGGCAGGCCCCACGCAGTGTGCCGCGAATTCCTTCTGGTGGTTCAAGGCAGGCAGCGAGCCAATACCGATATAGGGGTGAATCGTCGGCACCACGTGGGAGACGTTTCCCATATCGGTGGACACTCGATTCATCTGAACCGCGGAGCCCTCGGTGGCAAAGTGCCGTCCAAGTGCTTCGGCATTTTGCAGATAGGCCGCCAGTGCTGCCTCGTCGACGCGAAGCTCTGCGTAGGGTTCGCTCTCGGGGATGATCTCTAGCTCGCATCCTGTCGCCAGGGCACCAGCCTCGAAACATCTACGCACCTTGGGGGCGATTTCGGCGAGCGCTGCCAGGGTGGGAGCACGAACGTACCAGCGCCCCTCGGTGTGTTCCGGGATCGCATTGGGAGCGTCGCCACCGTTGGTTACAACTCCGTGAACTCGGGCTGTGGAAGGGAGTTGTTGGCGCAGCAATCCGATGGACACCTGGGCAATGGTGAAGGCGTCCGCCGCATTGACTCCGTGCTCGGGAAAGGCAGCCGCGTGCGCAGCCTTCCCGTGGTAGCTCAGGTGGCTGTGGGAGACCGCTACGGATTTCTCTCCGGCCGCGTCCAGGGGTGCCGGATGCGCCATCATTGCTAGGTCTAAACCTTTGAAAGCGCCTCGCTTCAGCATTTCGATCTTGCCACCGCCGCCTTCCTCGGCCGGGGTGCCGTAGACCTCAATGGTGGCGTCGAGTTCATCGGCCAGGGGTGCTAGAGCGATCGCAGCACCTACTGCGATTGCGGCGATGAGGTTGTGCCCGCAGGCGTGGCCTAGACCAGGTAAGGCGTCGTACTCCGCGCACAGGCCAATCCGGAACTGGCCGGTACCGGTCTTCGCGAAGAGAGCGGTTTCCAAACCAAGATATTTGTTGGTGACGGTGAACCCCGATTCAGCGAGGGCTTGGCCCACCCACTCGGCTGCACGGTGCTCTTGCCATGCCGTTTCGGGGTGCGAGTGGATGCGCTCCGAGAGGCCGATGAGTCGTTCTCGTGAAGCCTGAATCGTGGCAGCGGCGGCTTGCTTCATGGTGCTACGCTGCCTGGGATCTCGTAGTGCGGGGCGCTATCGGGGCGCAGCGCGCGGCTCAGATAGTCCTGGCGTTCCGGCAGCCAGAGTTCAAGAAGGCGTCTCAGCTCACTGATCGGTTCCTCACTCCAGTCGACGCGCAGATCCGTCTCGGGCCAGGGTGCATTACGCATCACCGCGAGCCCGGCAGAACGCAAGGGGCCAGCTTCTCCGCCAGCCGCAAGCCCAGCCTCGAGGGCAGCCATTAGACGCAGTTCGAGCTCTCCGGTGCTGGTTTCGAACGCTTCTACTGAGCGGTCAATAACAGCAGGGTCGGCGAGAATATTGCCCGCCGAGACCACCGAGCGGCCCCGCCGTTCGTTGACAATGCCGAGTGCGTGAGTGCCACTGAACATCGCGGATTCCCCCTGCATATTGATCACCGTGAGCTGACGGTGGCCCAGATCGGGAGTGTCCCTGGTGACCCGGTCGATGGCTTGTTCCGGTGACAGGCCTTCGGCCAGGGCATCTAGCAGTTTTACTCCCAGGCGAGGATCGGTCAGGTTCTGTGAGGCAGAGCCACCCACGCCTTGCCTGAGGTGGATGCAGCGTGCGGCCACGGCTGTGCTGGAGGAACTGACTGCCATTCCGACGGCGGTGCCATCCGCACCGAGCACAGAGAATGTCACGATTGCTCCTGTGGGATGACGGCGAACGCGTCGATTTCCACCACCCACTCGGGTCTTGCTAAGCCAGAGACGATAAGTCCTGTTGAAACCGGGTAGGCCCCTTTCGTCCAGCGGCCAATGGTGCGGTAGACAACCTCGCGATAGCGGGGATCGATGAGATAGACCGTGAGCTTGACGAGATGCTCAATGCGGCTGCCGGCTTCCTCAAGCAGCATCTTGATATTGGCCATCGCCTGTTCGGCTTGAGCCTCGACATCACCGATGCCCACCGACTCGTTGGTATCGGGATCCAGTCCAACCTGCCCCCGAACGTAGACGGTATTCCCGGCGACGACGGCCTGGCACAGGTCACTGTCTAGGTTCTGTTCCGGGTAGGCGTCCTTTGTGTTGAAAGGCCGAATGCGGACATGCCCGCCGGCGGTAATGCGGTTACTCATTTCAGACTCCCTAGTGGTTCACGGTTGCGTCCTTGCGCCGGCCATCGAGTCCGACCGGATGCAAGCATCCCCAGTTCATCTCATCAAGCTAAATCTGGCCAACAGATGTAATTGGAGCATTAGAGCGATTTTTCTAATAGCACAGGGAGTGCTTCGGGAAACCGGTTCGCGGCTGCGGGGTATCCAATAAGCCGATTCAAGCGTCCTGGAAAACATGTTGGACAGAACGAAGATCCACCAGTGACGATGCAATAAGCCGAGTTCGCCATTCCATCTCATCGGGGTGAGCTCACTCCCAACCGAAGTCATTCAGTGGAAGGTCGTCATGTCAGAAACAAAGGTCCAGGTCGAAGTTCTGGTCGTAGGTGGCGGTCAAGCAGGCTTAGCCATGAGCGAGCACCTGAGCAGCCACAACATTGATCACCTCGTGCTGGAACGCGATCGCATCGCCGAACGATGGCGGTCGCAAAGGTGGGACTCTCTTGTCGCTAACGGGCCAGCCTGGCACGACCGGATGCCCAGCCTGGAGTTTAAGGATGTGAATCCCGACGGCTTCGCGACGAAGGACCAGGTAGCGGATTACTTCAGCGCCTACGCGGAGAAAATCGCTGCACCGATCCGCTGCGGTGTCGAAGTAACCTCAGTTCAACGGCTGAGAGGTCGAGCCGGTTTTAGGGTCGAAACGACCGACGGGATCCTCGAAGCGCGCTTTGTGGTTGCCGCGACCGGCCCGTTCCAGCGGCCGGTCATCCCACCCGTTATCCCGGAGTCTGCGGGACTGCACCAGATTCACTCCAGCCAGTACCGCAATCCTGGTGAGCTGCCGGCCGGAGCCGTGCTCGTCGTCGGAAGTGGTTCCTCCGGGGTGCAGATAGCAGATGAATTGCATCGATCAGGGCGACAAGTTTACCTTTCGGTCGGACCGCATGAACGCCCACCGCGCAGCTACCGCGGAAGGGATTTAGCTTGGTGGCTGGGCGTACTAGGTAAGTGGGAGGCCGACACTCCGGATCGGGGTGCCGAACATGTCACGATCGCGATTAGCGGCGCACGTGGTGGTCATACGGTGGACCTGCGCACCCTAGCTCATGACGGCGTCGTTCTCCTCGGGCGCACCGAATCATTCGACCGGGGGGTCGCACGTTTCGCACCCGGGATTGCCGATAACATTGCACTCGGTGACGCCGGTTACTTCTCGCTGCTGGACCAGGCCGATGCTTACATCGAGCAGAACGGCCTCGATTTTCCGGAGGAACCGGATGCTTGGCTCAGGGTTCCGACTCCGCAGTGTGTTTCGCATCCGCTCCTCGACCTTGACCTCAACGAGGCTGGGATTAGCACCGTTGTCTGGGCTACCGGCTTCGCCGTTGACTACAGCTGGCTCAAGGTCGATACCTTCGAGGAGAACGGCAGACCCCGGCATAAGCGCGGGGTGGCAGCCGAGCGGGGCGTCTACTTCCTTGGACTACCGTGGTTGTCTCACCGAGGTTCGAGCTTTATCTGGGGCGTGTGGAATGACGCCAAATACGTCGCCGACCGGATAGCAACTCAGAAGGGCTACCTCGCCTATCGGGTCACCGAGGATAGCCAAGCATCCGCCTCCGGGTATCCGGAGCTGCCGATGGCAACCGCAACATAAGAGAAATCGATCTAGTGGAACTATTCTTTGCGCAGCCACCCGGAGGCGCTCTGGTCTACAGTCGCATATGCACGTCCCCACGACGCCGAAGGACAAGGTCTAGCAATGACAATCACCAACCAGAAAATCGACTGGCACGCGCGACGTGATGCCGCCAGCGCCGACGGCAGAGCCGTTATCGACGGCGCCCGCGTCGCCAGCGCCGATGGAAGTAGCTTCACCAGTGTGGATCCGGCCACCGCCCGAAAGATCGCGGAAGTCAGCAATTGCGGCCCTGTCGATATTGACCGAGCGGTCGCGGCGGCCCGTCGTTCCTTCGCGACGGGGGTATGGAGCAGAAGTGGCGCGGTGCAACGAAAGAACGTGTTGCTGCGGTTGGCCGATCTGATCGAAGTTCATACGGACGAACTCGCCCTGCTTGAGTCGATGGACATGGGCAAGCTCGTCTCCGAATCCTCGACGGTCGATGTGCCCTCGGCCGCCGCCACCTTCCGCTGGTACGCCGAACTCGCCGATAAACTCACCGACGAGATCGCCGCTACGCCTCCGGGGTCCACCGCACTTGTCACCCGTGAGGCGCTGGGGGTGGTGGGTGCAATCGTGCCATGGAACTTCCCCCTGGACATCGCCGCCTGGAAGCTCGCGCCCGCACTCGTCATGGGCAATAGCGTGGTGCTCAAGCCCGCGACCGAGTCAAGCCTTACCGCGCTCCTGCTCGGTCAGCTGGCGCTTGAAGCGGGAGTGCCGGACGGCGTACTCAACGTGGTGCCGGGGCCAGGGGCCAGCGCGGGTGAAGCACTAGCCTTGCATCCCGACGTCGACGCCCTGGCCTTTACCGGATCAACCGAGGTTGCCAAACATCTCTTGTCCTGCTCGGCTCGGTCCAATATGAAACGACTCAGCCTCGAGGCGGGGGGAAAGAGCTCAAACCTCATTTTCTCGGACACCGCTGACCTCCTTCTCGCTGCAAAAAAGGCCGCTCACGGTGCCTACTACAATCAGGGTGAGGTCTGCTCGGCCAACTCCAGAATCCTGATTCAAGATGAGATTTACGATGATTTTGTGGCCGCCTTTCTTGAAGCAGCCAAGGCGTATCAGCCGGGTGACCCGATGAGCGCCGAAAGTGGAGCCGGCGCCCTCGTTTCGGCGCGGCATGCCGACAGCGTGGAGAAGGCAATCCAACAAGGCGCCAGTGCGGGCACAGTGCTGGGTGGTGGCGAGCGACTAACAATTGGTGAGTCTCGTGCCTATATCGCCCCCGCCGCTATTGCAGACCTACCGGCGGATCACTTCCTACACCGGGAAGAGATCTTTGGCCCGGTTGCGGTTCTGGCGCGCTTCAAGGACGAGCGGGAGGCCGTCGAAATGGCTAATCGCACTCAGTACGGCCTAGCTGCGTCGGTGTGGACGGCGGATCTCGCGAGGGCCCACCGAGTTTCCTCTCAGCTCGTGGCAGGCACCGTCTCGGTCAATACCGTTGACGCACTCGGGCTCACCACCCCCTTCGGTGGCTTCCGGCAATCGGGCTTCGGGCGAGATCTGTCCAGGCACGCCATCGATAACTATGTTGCTATCAAGACCACCTGGATTCAGCACGGCTGACTGCAAGGGGAGGGGGCGGGCGGCTTGGCCGGGTGGCTTCGCCGGAAGGCGGTGGCCTGATGGCTGGCGGAATGGTGGGTATCAACATCGACAATACTGTGACAGCATGGAAATTAGATCGTTTCTATTGATAGTGCAATGTTCGCCCGGATCCGTCGAAGACAGCGAGATTGCCGCGAGGAGGGAATCCGATGACCGAAGCAAAATTCACGCTCGTCCAGCTTCGCTACTTCGCTACCGCCGCACGACTGGGCAGCATGACCGCCACTTCGCGCGAACTCATGGTCTCCCAATCCGCAATCTCGGCCGCCATCGCCCAACTTGAACGAGAGCTCGACGTTCAACTCCTGCTCCGACAACATGCCAAAGGGTTGACCCTGACGGATGCCGGAGAGCGCTTCTATCGCGAAACCTGCGAGCTCCTGGCGCACAGCGTGGCGCTCGCCGATCTCGCGGTTGAATCCGGACATGGTCTGGCCGGTGACCTCAGCATCGGATGCTTCACGACTCTTGGGCCAATCGAGATGCCCAGGCTTCTCGCTCAACTAGAAGACAGACATCCAGGAATCAACCCCCGGGTGATCGAAGGGGAGCAGCGTGAACTCAAGGACGCGCTGCGGATCGGGAGCTGCGAACTGTCGCTGATGTACCGCTATCGACTCGATGCGGACATCGCGTCTCGACGCGTAGGCACCGCACCGCCGTACGTACTGGTGAGCGCCGACCACCACCTCGCCCAACGAGGCTCGGTCAGCTTGGCAGAGTTGGCTGATGAACCGATGATTCTGCTCGATCTGCCCGACAGCCGCGACTACCTGGCCTCGGTGGTAGCCTCGGCAAATATCGACCCCAGGCCGGGGCCTAGAAGCGCAGGGTTTGAATCGGTCCGGGTGATGGCGGGCCGGGGGCTCGGTTACGCCGTCCTGAATCAGCGCCCGGCACACGATCTCACCTACAGCGGTCAGCGAGTCGTGACGCTTGAGATCGAAGACGATGTTCCCTCGATGGAGATTGTTGTCGCTTGGCTCAAGGGCGTTCGACTCTCCGCGCGGGCCAAAGCGTTCATCCGGGTTGCCATCGAATTGGCTCAGGAGAACCAGGGCATTGGCTGAAATCTGCCTAGATCTGAAAGCAAAGAAGTGCACAGCGGACAAGACAGAATGGACCATGCAATGACCGCAATCATCCTCGACGGCGTCGCTACCGCGGCGGCCGTCAAAGCCGAACTAGCCGAGCGGATCACCGCGCTGAAGGCTCAGGGAATCACTCCCGGACTCGGCACACTGCTGGTCGGTGACGATCCGGGATCCCGCTCCTACGTCGCGGGGAAGCATCGCGACTGTGCGGAGGTCGGTATCGAGTCGATCCGCGTTGACCTGCCTGCCACGGCCAGCAATGCCGAGGTGCGTGCCGCGATCGACGAGCTGAACGCGAATCCGGCGGTCACCGGCTACATTGTGCAGTTGCCCTTGCCCAAAGGTCTCGATGAGCACGCCGCCCTCGAAGCGATCGACCCAGCCAAGGACGCCGACGGTCTGCACCCGACGAATCTTGGCCGCTTGGTACTGGGCATCGAAGGGGAGCTGGATTCTCCGCTGCCCTGCACGCCGGCCGGTATCGTCGAGATATTGCAGCGCTACAACGTGCCGATCAGTGGCAAACAGGTCACGGTGGTCGGTCGCGGCCTGACCGTCGGGCGTCCACTCGGGTTGCTGTTTACCCGCAAGGGTCTGGATGCCACGGTTACGCTGACTCATTCCCGTACCGTCGACTTGGCCGCCGAGGTGCGCCGAGCGGACATTGTGGTGGCCGCAGTGGGGGTTGCTCACCTCATCAAAGCCGAGTGGATCAAGCCCGGCGCGGCCGTGCTCGATGTGGGGATCACTCGCGTTCAGAATATTGAAACCGGCAAAGGAAAGTTGACCGGGGACGTCGATCCCGCCGTCGTATCCGTGGCAGGCTACCTCTCGCCGAACCCTGGCGGCGTCGGCCCGATGACCCGCGCCATGCTCCTGAGCAATGTGGTCGATGCGGCCGAGCGCGCACTCGTGCGCTAGTGATCCGGTGAGGATAATTCCAGACCCAGCATCCTCCTAGCGGTCAATATCCTAAACAGAAACTGTCCGACCCGTGCTGCGGCCTAGGAACCCGAGCATTAGAGCAGCCACTTCATCGAGGTGCGACTCGAGAAGGAAATGGCCGCCGTCGAGGAGTTCGATCTGGGCGCTTGCAAGGTCCTTTGTGAATGCCTGGGCGCCCGCTGGGCCGAAAATCTCGTCGTTCCTACCCCACACGGCCAGCAGCGGTACCTGGCTTGCCCGGAAGGTCGCCTGGACGGCAGGGTAGAGCGACACGTTCGATGGGTAGTCCGCATACAGGGCGAGCTGCACCTCAGGATTGCCAGGGCGGTTCACCTGGGCGTCGTCAAACGAGCAGAGATTGGCGACGAGGGTCTCCGATGGGCAATGGATGGCCGCGCCGAAGTTCTCCCGCTTGCGCGAGTCGTTGAGGAGTGGTCCAGAGTAACCCGTGATCTGCCGGGTCGCCTCCGGCCGTGCGCCAACCTCGAATGCAATAAGTTTCTGATCGACCACAGCCGACCAAACACCGCGCGTTGGTGCTCGATGGCAGACTGCGGCAATCGGCTCAAGGCGCGCCGGCACCAGGCCAGGTTGATCTCGGGCAATAAAGCCTGATCGTAAGAGTTTGATTCAAGGCCATTAACGCACTCTGGAACCACCAGGAACCGGTTCGCTGAAGGCGTTGCGATAGGCGAGCGGCGTGGTTCCCACGGCCGATCGGAATTTTGCCCGGAAGTTCGCGGCAGAACCGAATCCGGTTTGGTGGGCTATTCGTTCAACCGGGTGACGAGTGGTTTCTAGCAGGGATTGCGCTTGCCGGATGCGAGCCTGGGCAAGCCATTGCAGTGGGGTCAGCTGAGTCTGATCCCGGAATCGTCGGTTCAGGGTGCGGGTGCTGAGCTTGGCCTGGGCAGCAATCTCCTCCAAGGTGAGCGGTCGGTGCGAGTTACGCTCAATCCATTCCAGGGTTGGAGCCAGGGTCGCCTGATCTGAACCAAGGGTGCGGTGATTGATGTATTGCGCTTGGCCGCCTTCCCTGGCTAGCGGCATCACTGCAGCCCGAGCGGCGTCCATGGCTACAGCCGATCCAAAGTCGAGCCGGATCAGATGTAGGCACATATCGATTCCCGCCGCCGCTCCCGCCGAGGTGAGGAGCTGGCCGTTATCGACGTAGAGGACCGCCGGGTCAACGTCAATACTTGGATGTAACTGCGCGAGAGCCGCCGCGGCACGCCAATGTGTGGTCGCCTTCTTGCCATCCAATAGTCCGGTTGCGGCGAGAGTCAGTGCGCCAACGCAGATCGATGCAATCCTGGTTCCCGCACGGTAGGCATCATGGAGGGCGGCCGATACCTGCGCAGGGAGGGCTGCCTCCGGATCGTGTAGACCGGGCACGATGATGGTGTCCGCCGTAGCAAGAGCCTCCAGTCCTTGCGGAACAGCGATGGACATTGGTCCGGCCTTAACTAGGGGGGAGGGCCCGGCGACAATCACCTGATAGGCGGGGCGGCCATCGGGGAGTCTGGCCCGTCCGAAGACCTCGACAGGTGTGGCTAGGTCGAAGGCGATAACATCATCGAGGGCAAGAACCGCCACTGTGTGCATGGCAAGAATAATACCGTGCAATCTTCTTCGGAATTGATTCGTAGAGCGAAAGATCCCAGAGATTAAAAGGAATTCAGCAGATGGCTAAATCATTGCGAATATTGGCATTATTGCCACTGGTTGCAGGGTAAAGGACTACGTAGTCTGGGGATACTCCCACTCAGAAAGGTGTCCTGTGCTCGCTCAAATTGTTCTCTTTGATGGCTTCGATCCGCTCGATGTTGTCGCTCCCTTCGAGGTGCTCGCGGCCGGAAGCGACGCGCTCGGAGGCACTCTCGACGTCAAGCTAGTCTCAGCGGAGGGATCGCGCACGGTTGTCAGCGGTACCCGTGGGCTCACTCTCGAGGCGAGCGCAAGCCTCGATCCGTCGTCGTCCGGGATCATTGTGGTGCCCGGTGCCTCGGGACCAATCAACGCAGACCCGGAAGAAGTCGATACGATCCCAGTTTTGCTGGCTCGAGTGGGGGAGACGCCGCTTCCCGCTCTCATCACGCAGGCGCTGGCGAACCCGGAGATCACGGTAGCCACCGTCTGTGGCGGATCCCTCGCCCTAGCAATGGCCGGAGTGCTTGAGGGGCGCAACGCGGTGACCCACTTTCAGGGTATGGATGTGCTCGATGCCACCGGGGTTAATGCCATTGATGCTCGGGTGGTCGACGACGGCAATCTCGTCACCGCGGCCGGCGTCACCTCTGGTCTCGATCTGGGTCTGTACCTGCTCGAACGGCAGTTTGGACCCCGGATTGCACTCTCGGTGGAACAACTTTTTCAATATGAACGCCGTGGCGTGGTCTGGCGCAATACCGGCGCAGAACCGCTTGCCGTCTGATCCAAAGTCTCAACAGAAAGCTGCATTATGACTATCCTCGGAACCTGGAAACTAGCTATCTCTACGCCTATCGGTCGCATTCCCGTCAGTGTGGAATTCACCGAGTTGGACGGCGCTCTGCAGGGCTCCGCGCACAGCCGCACTGAAGCCGTTGCGCTCCGTCAGATCAACGCGAGCTTAACCCCTGAGGGCGAACGCGTCACCTGGTCTCAGTCAATCACTAAGCCCTTGCGGCTAAACCTGGAGTTCGACGTCACAGTCTCCGGCGACAGCCTCAACGGCTTCTCTAAGGCGGGGAAGCTTCCGCGATCGACGGTCACCGGAGAGCGTTTATCCTGAGTGTGATTGTATTTGAGTTCCTCGCATGATTCGAGCCGCGAGCGTGAGAATCATTGACTCCGGCAAGCGGGAACCAAGGCGGGCAACGAAAGCGTTCAACCGACCGTCCACGACGGAAGCCTTGCGTGAGTCGAGCGCCTTGAGCGCGGTGGTCACCACCTGCGCGGGAGTCCGCATTTTGCCGAGCGGAGAGCTCTGACCGGCTGTCATGGGTGTTTCGGTTGGTCCGGGACAAAGCGCAAAGATTCGGACGCCGGTATCCGCATTCTCGGCGCTGAGCGCCTGGGTGAAAGAGAGTACAAAGGCCGCACTAGCGGTGCGTCCGGCCATGTAGGGTGCGGGTTGGAATGCTCCGGTGCCCGCGATATTGATGATCACCCCTCCGCCGCGGGAGACCATGGCGGGAAGGAAGCGGACGGTGTTCTCCATGACCGCTTTGACGTTGAGGTTCACCAGCTCATCGGTGTCGTCCGGGTCCATTTCGACGGCCGGGCCAATAGAGCTGAACCCGGCGTTATTGACCAGGAAGTCCACCTGAAGCCCCTGCTCGGTGACGAATTGGGAAAGGCGCTTTGAGGCATCGGGACTGGAGAGGTCCAGCTTTTCGGTATGGACTTCTACCTGGTACTTCTCCCGAAGAGAGGCGGCGAGCGCCTCTAGTTTCTCGATCGATCGCGCAACGAGTATTAAATTTGCGCCACGGGACGCTAATTGCTCGGCGAATTCTGCGCCAATTCCCGATGATGCTCCGGTGATAAGAGCTGTTTGACCGGTAATAACAGAGGGCTTAAAGGACGGTGGTTGCGGGTGCATGAGCACTCCTCAATTCTGATCGGACCGCGTCGTCCGCAGCCCTCTTAATAGGACGTCGAGATACTGCTCGCGCTTCGTCGTCGGCAGATCTTTTGTTGCGAGGTGCATGCCGTTGAGCAGACGGCGGATGTCATCGGGGGTGATGTCGGGTCTGAGCGCCCCGGCCTGCCGGGCACGGACGATAATCGTTCCGATGCTGCCGAAGAGCTCGAGCGCAAAGTCATGCATGTCGGCACATTCGAAGCTGGGGGCTGCCAGGATTGCCGCCAGTCCGGGGTCTTCTAGTTGGCCATCGAATCCTGCTCGGATGATCCTTTCGAAGGCCAGCGATCCGTCCGGTTCATTCGAGGCGGCCTGAGCCTCGGTGACGAGTTTGGCGAAGCTATCGGCGGCTAGGGATTCGAGGAGCACCTGGATGGTGGGAAAGTGTCGATACACGGTTCCAACCCCAACCCCAGCGGCATGCGCCAGAGCGTTCATAGACAGCAGTGCGCCGTCGTCCAACAGCATCTGCCGCGCGGTCTCAAGGATCTGCGTTCTATTGCGAGCAGAGTCTGCGCGCAGGTTTGTCGGACGGGCGAGAAGCGAGGATTCGGGCATGCTGGTCAATGTATCAAGCCTTGCTCTCGCTGAAGAAGTCCCAGATGGCGCGCGCCGAGTCCAGGTCCTTATTCGTGCGACCGTAGATGCCAGCGGCGGATTTTACGGGGTTGGGAATGACGTGACCACCGCCTTCGATGGTGTAGGAACGCACCGGCGACTTCCCTTGGCTGTTCCAATCGCGCACCGTCACCGAGGTTTTCTCCGGTCTGGAGGCAGGCAGCTTCTTCTCGGTGGGCGCCGTGCTGATCCCATTGCGGGCCGCCAGATATTCGGCGGTCTCGAGGTGGGAGAGGCCGAGGCCGCGTGGGCGGAATCCCCAGAAACTCGCCATTCCGCCCTGGTAGGGGACTAGGCGATCACCGGTGCCATGGATCAGTACCACCGGCAGCTCCGCGCTGGGCAACCCAGCCGGGAAGTTCTCCGGGACGGGTTGGGTGGCGGCGATCAGCGCGGCACCGGCCAGGGCGTCGTTGGCTTCGTGGATAAGTCGGTTGACGAACTGCGCGCCGTTCGAATACCCGGCTGCATAGACGCGGCTCTTATCGATGCCGGAGGTTCGAGCGAAGTGATCGACTAGGGCGCGGAAGAACGCTACGTCGTCGTATCCTTCGAGGCGGGCCGGGTAGTTCGATTCGATTCGAGCGTCATTCCACAGTTTCTTATAGGCGTCTGGGTAGACGACTACGAGCTTCTCCCGCGCCGCGAGTTCATCAAAGGTGCCAGCCGCGAATTTACGCAGCACCTCGCCGGATTGGTAAGAGCCGTGGAAGAGGACCAGGAGAGCGGAGCCGGCTGGTAAATCCGCTGGTGCTACCGAGGTGAAAGTTCGCTCATGACCGTCCACCGTGAGGGAGGCTTCTGTGGTTATGAGCGGGAGCGCTGATTTCTTCATACTGAAACAATATCATGAATCGGATTATCTATCCGAATCGATGATGTATCCGATTTGAACCAGTCCGCGAATCTAGAAGGCGAAATCCTCTTGATGAAGATTCTTTCGGGGTAAACCTGCGCCGAAGAGTGCCCGTTTTACCGCCTCACTGAAGCCAGGGGAAGCGCACAGATACACGTCTCGATGCCGGAGATCGGGAACCAACCTTTCCAGGTTGCCTGGTGTGATCTCGTTCCTCGGCTGTGAGGAGGGTCCGATGAGGTAGATGATTTGGGCGCCCCTAGATCGGGCAATATCGTCGAGTTCACCTCGGAAAAGAATGTCCTCCTCCCTGGATGCGCGGTAGAGCAAGGTGAGCGGAGCGTCGCCCATTCGGAGGCTTTCGAAAAGTGTGCGCATCGGGGTGATGCCAACCCCGCCGGCGACCAACAGCACACCGTGACGGGTGCGCCGTCGTTCCGTCATAGCTCCATAAGGACCTTCTGCAGCTACCCAAGTGCCCGGGCGGAGCGAATGGATGATTTTGGTTCCGTCGCCAACGGCCTTGACGGTCAGGCGGAGGTAGTTCTGCGTTGGCAGTGCCGAAAGTGAGAAGGGATGCGCCGCCTTCCAGCTGTCTTTGCTGAGGAAGCGCCAGCGGAAGAACTGGCCGGGCTCCGCATTGAGTTCGGAGAGGTGTCGACCGCGCAGAATGACACTGACCACCCCCTGACCTTCGTCTACCAGGCGCTCCACTCGGAGGCGGTGCCGCATGAGCAGCAGAACGGGGGCGATCACCCGGTACCGGATCAGGAGCGCGAAACTGGCGGTGTATAGGCAACTCCAGACGATCTGGATGAGGGGGAATCCCGCCAGATCCGGACCCGCAAGCTCATGAGAAAAGGACAGTGCGATAGCAAGGTAGGTCAGCAAGTGAATGGTGTGCCAGGTTTCATAGCGGAGTCGCCGCCGAGCCGCACGGATCGAAAGTAGCCCGATCAGGAAGAAGAGTGCGGTGGCAACCGTCGCAGCGATCAGCCCAGGCATGCCCAGCACGTCCAGGATGGATCGGGGGACCGGAATGCCTTGACCGGCAGACCAGGCCAGGGTTGCAGCCACGCCGTGGATGACGATGAAGCAAAGCAGGCTGCGTCCCAGCAGGCCATGCCATCGGGCCATCCGGTCTGCGCCTATTCCGCTTTCTAAGGCGGGAATCCGGGCCATCAGGATCACCATGACGGTGACGAAATACCCGGCCAGCAATCCAGCCAGGTGGGCGGTGAAAGGCAGGTTGAACTGGAACGGCGGTGGGGCGCTGATCAGAGCCAGGGCGGATACCGCCACAGTTCCCAAGGCAAAAAGCCAGAGTGCGACGGCGGCGGGCAGCCTGTGAGTGGAGGGCACCTCTGCGGTGAAGCCTGAGTGGTGGGCGAGGTCGCGTCTTTCAGCGGTGTCGAACATTGTGTCTCCCAGTAACGCTTTGACCAGTCTCAAGGCGCATCGTTCCGGTAGCAGCCTGTTCCATCGACTCTTCGATCTGCGTCTGCTCCGTAGTGACAGCTGGTGCACTGGCGGCCGCGACCGGTTGCACGGGTGATACCGAGGGACCGCCTAAGCCCAGGGTTGCCCCCAAGGAAAGCGCTGCAGCCAGCACCCCAATCGAAAGTGTGGAGGAGAAGATTCGCCAAGACCGAATTCGCCGTTTTGAGGTTTTTTGGGATCGGAGCTCCGATCGAGATCTGGCGGGCACTGCTGCTTGAAGGTCGCTTGCGCGTGGGTGGGTCATATGCACAGGTTTTCAGCGGTATTTATGTTCCAGCTTTGTTGGGCTTACACAATGTCTGGGCACTGCTTTGGGTGGCGAAGTAGCTCCAACTGGAGCTCAATGATCCACTCGCTTTCATCCTCGCCGACGGCTTCCAGGAAATTCTCGCGCCAGCACCCTGCCTCGAGGCTGCTGCGGTGATTGCCACCGTCAGCCCATCGAGCAAGGTTTTGGTAACCAGAGTTCAGATCCTTGACCGGCCCCCGGAGAATCACCGATGCAACCATGATCTGCGGAAGAGTTTCGATTTCTAGGCCCGGAATCGTGCCCTCGGGGAGAGCATAACCTGCCGTGACAATCACCTCGCCAACCTTCGCTGGATTGGGGACGTAGCGAGCCACCGGCGCGGTCCGGTCGGCTTGTGCCCGATCCATCAGCTGAGCGACCATATCGAACAGTGCCTTGACCACAGGTCCTGTTTTCTCTCGACTGGCATCCTCTGCAACTGCCGAGAGAGCTACAAGCCGCTGACTGCCTAGTTGCTTGATTTCGATGCCCGCTCTCATGCTGCTTTCTCCTTCGATCAATCGGAGTCTCGCCTTGACGCGATCCAGCACATGTTGCTCGTGGCGGATCTGGCTTTGTAGTTCGATTTCCCGCGCCGAGAGCATTTCAAACACCCGATCCGAGTCCTCGCGCCCATCGACCAAGCCATCAATCTCTGCCAAGCTGAAGCCCAGGGTCTTCAATGCCAGAATCCGGTTCAGGATCGGAAGTTGCCCCAATTGGTAGAAGCGACGCCCTGTAGTCGGGTCCACTTGGCTGGGAGTGAGTAGTCCGATGGTGTCGTAATGCCGCAGCATCCTGGCGGATACACCGCCAAGCCTGGCAAACTCTCCAATATTCATCATGTCTCCTAACCCTGGACCTTGACACAAGGTTAAGTTCAAGTTCGGTGGCGTCTGGCGTCTGGCGTCCGGCTTCCTGAGCGGGAGCCCTGGCCGGCGTTGGAGCTCAGTTCCGAAACAGAATGAGGACCAGGGCGCCCAGACCGCAGCAAAGGCAAACGACGGCGCAGCTCACCGCTACCAGCCCGACTCCCGGGAGGAGGGGGCCAGTGGGCTTGATGAGGGCTGAATGCAGTGCCCGGTAGCGCCGGTCGGCACCTAGCCAGAGCGCAATGCCTGCGAGTAAGCCGAGAGTCCCGATCAAATAGGAACCCGTTCCGAACAGGGGGAGCAGAGCCCGTCCGGTGGCCACCGATCCTGCGGTAAGCGTCAGTACGGTTCGCTTCCAGGCGAGCGCGGTGCGTTCCGCCTGTAGACCCGCATCAGCCACCCGGGATTCCCCGAAACTCATAGGAAGAAGGCCCAGAGAATCAGTAATCCCGCGATGACCACAATCAGCGCAATCGGTCCGGAGAGCCGAGGTGAGGGCAGTGGGGTGGATTCCCGCATGGCTCGTTCGGCGCGGAGCCAGCCGAACCAGGCCTGAATCGGTGCCCCGATGCCCGCAGCGATCAGCAGGATGGAAGCCGTCAGGCGTAGGCCCGAATGCAGGGAGCTGGCAAAAACCTCGATGGCTACCCCGGCGGCGATCAGCGCTAGTGAGGTGCGGATCCAGGCCAAGAAGGTGCGTTCATTGGCCAGCGAGAATCGAGGGTCGGGTTCCTTGCCGGTTCGGTAGAGCCGTTGTGGAAACCGTCGGTCGGGGTGCTGGGTCATGCCACGCTCTGCACGGTATCGATGCTCATGGCTAGAAGTCTAATGAAGATTTGGTGCGCCACAGGTGCTCGATCCCCACTTCGGCTGCACGCTCAAGACCTCTAGTCTCAGCGGTGAATCAGATCTTCCCAGTTCTCCGGAACTTTCCCCTCCGGGCCTGGAGCAGGCTGCTCATCCGGGTGGGATTGCGGATCGGCAAGCCGCGGGCCGCGGGTGAGTTCGTCGGTGCTGAAGTCATAGAACCAACTTTCACCTGGTTCGAAGGAGGTGATGATCTGGTGCCCGCTGCTTCCAGCATGGGCACTCGCGTGCTGAGCCGGTGAGGTATCGCAACAGCCGATATGTCCGCATTCGGCGCAGCGACGTAGGTGTACCCACCAGCCGTCCTCGGCCAGGCATTCGGCGCAGCCAGTGCCGCTTGGCTCCGCTTGCGGGTTGATTCCAGGAATCAGATCTGAAGCCATGGATTTTCTCCTATCGCTGCTCGGGTTGCTCGGCGTCCCCGCTTCAAGGGTAGTCAGGTATTCGTCGGGTTTACCAGCCTCATTCAGGCTGGTGGTGCTGTGTCAGTCAGTTTTTCGGCTTTGACCCACAGTCTGCGAGCCACCTCGTCGTCGCGCATCCGGCGGTTCAAGCTGGCGACGCCGGTTGGCCCAACCATGGCGAAGCGTCCGGAGGGCCCGTAGTAGCCCTTCGCCACGGCCTCGGGGCTGGTGGCAGCGTAGAGCATCGGCTCGGTGCCTTGCTCCGGCTGTTGCGCGGGCAAGATGTCCAGCCTGGTAAACCAGGCGATGCTTGGTTTCTCCCGGCCTAGGCTGGCTCCAGCCGTCTGCAGATTGGTTTTGGTGTAGCCCGGGTGTGCTGCATTACTCATGAGCTTCCAGCCGCGTTCCAGGGCGAGATCGGCGAGCCGTCGGGAGAGCATCAGATCGGCGAGTTTGGACTGGGAGTAGGCCCCGGCGCTGCGATAGCGGCGATTCCAGTTCAGATCGTCAAAGTGAATGCGGCCAAAATTAGCCATCCCGCTGCTCATCGTAGTGACTCGCGGAGCTTCTGCCTTGAGCAGCAGTGGAAGCAGCCGATTGGTCAAGGCGAAGGGGCCCAGGAAGTTACTGCCGAATTGGAGTTCAAAGCCGTCCGCCGTGGCATTCCGGGTGGGTGGGGTCATAACGCCTGCATTATTGACCAAAACGTCAAGTGGGGTTCCCTCGGCCAGCAGGCCATCGGCGAATTCCTTGATGCTGGAGAGATCGGCCAAATCGACTCTGCGAATCTCAAGCTGGGCGTTGGGGTGGGCGGAGAGAATCTCCTGCTTGGCAGCTTCACCTTTTTCCGGTGTGCGCACAGCCATAATGACCTTGGCCCCGGCCACTGCTAGCCGCTTGGCAGCTTCCTTGCCGGTCCCGGAGTTTGATCCGGTGACCACGATGAGCTTTCCCTTTTGATCTGGAACTTGATACATGAACTTCCTCAAATCGCTTTCCAACTGGTTAGTTGATAACTATTGAACGCCTTGCATTCTTGCTTGTCAACTAACTGGTTGGTAATATTTGGCTATGGTCAGGGATGCACAGGCAACTAAGCGCCGATTGCTGGAAGCCGCGAGTACGGAATTCGCGGAACGGGGCATCGCGGGCGCCCGAGTGGATCGAATTGCTGCTCATGCCGGCAGCAATAAGGCCCAGATCTACACCTACTTTGGTTCCAAGGACGCGCTCTTTGACGCGGTCTTCGATGAGATGGTTATTGCCACTGTGGAGAGCGTTCCGATCGATCCGGATCATCTGCCCGAATATGCTGGCAGGCTCTTCGATCACGCGATAGAGCATCCGGGGCAGCTCCGCATCGTGCTGTGGGATCAGTTGGAGCGTCAGGGGAAGGGTATTCGGAGCCTGGAAGTTCAGGGTGCCGCAGCGCGCAAGGGGGAGGCGATTCGGGCCGCCCAGCGCTCCGGCTTGGTAGCGAAGCATCTGCCCGCGGATCTTCTACATCAGGTGATCGGGATTGTGACCACGCAGGCCGCCTTCCAGCTCCAAGCGGAGGCCAGCGCCGCTCAGCGGGCTGAACTAAGGGCTTCGGTCGTTGAGATCACCCGCCTGCTCACCCACCCTTAACTACCGCGCGAGTGCACACTTAACGCCCATGTTCCGAGGATACGATGGGCGTTAAGTGTGCACTCGCGCGTAAACGCGTAAAGAGGGAGGGCTTAGCTTACGTTGAACTCGTCCGGGTTCGGTCCGATTCGGCCGCCCTTATCGAGTGCCTCGATGGTAGCCAATTCCTCGGCGCTCAACTCGAAATCGAAAACATCGATGTTCGCGGCAATGCGCTCCGGGGTGACGGACTTCGGGATCACGATGTTCCCGATCTGTACATGCCAGCGAATGATCACCTGAGCGGTGCTCTTACCGTGGGCTTCCGCGATGGCGATGAGCGAAGCATCCTGCAATAGCTCGCCACCCTGTGCCAAGGGGCTCCAGTCCTCGGTGTGGATGCCGTGCTCGGCGTGGAAGGCACGCAGCTCGCGCTGCTGCAGATTCGGGTGTAGTTCGATCTGGTTGACCGCAGGAACGGTGCCACCCAGATCGATCAAGCGCTGCAAATGAGCCTGCTGGAAGTTGGAAACGCCAATAGCCTTGGCGCGGCCGGAGGCGTAAATCTCCTCGAAGGCGCGCCAGGTGTCAACATAGGTATCGTTCTCCGGGGTCGGCCAGTGAATCAAATAAAGATCCACGTACTCCAAGCCCAGCTTGTTCAGGCTCGTTTCGAAAGCCGCCAGGGTCTTTTCGTAGCCCTGCTCGCCATTCCACAGTTTGGTGGTGACGAAGAGCTCGGAACGATCTACGCCGCTCGAAGCCAGGAAGTCCTTGATCGCCTTGCCCACGCCCTCTTCGTTGCCATAGATGGCCGCGGTGTCGATGCTGCGGTAGCCTGCGTTTAGCGCACTGGTGACGGCCGCCGTCGCCTCATCATCCGGCACCTGCCAAACGCCGAGGCCCAGCTGGGGCATGCTATTGCCATTGTTCAAAGTCACGTTGGGAACGTTGACGGTCACAGATATCTCCTTGAAATTGGTTACGTTTTCGCCAACCAGGTCCGCTAGGAAGTTATTCCTGGCAGGCCGTGGTCATCCTCAGTTCGGGTCCATCCAGGTCGGTCAGCTCGAGGGTGATGCTCACCTTACCCAGCGCCGAGGTGGAATCCAGATGGGTTCCGCCACAGGCGATCCTGGCTTCACCCTCGGGGAGTGCGCAACTCCAGTACCTGCGGTCGGTCAGTCGGTCACCTTCGCGGTCGATCCTGATCGGGGCGGCAGCCTGAACCCATTCGGCAACGGTCTGGTTGATCAGGGAAGTGAGTTCTGACAGTTGCTCAGGTAATCCTTCAGCGTTGAAACCCTTGCGGCGGAGGGATTTATTGAGCCGGAAAACGTCAATCGAGCCGTTCTCCACGATGCTGGATGAGCTAATGGCTAGGCCATCAAAATCCGGGGCTCCGAGCGCATCCGTCCGCACCTCCTTGGTCCAGTGCCCGGAGAGTGCTTGATTGAGTGCCAAGGAAACCAGATGGCAGGCGCTATGCCCCCGGCTCAGGGCCCGGCGGTAGCTAGCGTCGACGGCGATGCCCAGCTCGCTGCCCTCGGTAAGTTCGACGTCGGCGGGCAGCAGATGCGCGGCCAGGAAGGACCAGCCCTCGGTGCCCTGACGTACGGGAAGGTCGGCTCCGACATACAGTGCACTCCCGTCGGTGGCAGCCAACTGGCAGTCCAACACCGCCGCCTGGCCGCCGTCGTAATGGATAGTGGCGCGATCCGCTCCCTGGTCCGGCCAGAAGGCATCGACCGGGTGGCACGGCGTTCGGTCGAGTATTACGGCCTGTCTGCCGTCCAGTAGTGTCTCGATATGTAGCACCCGGGCGGTTTCCTCAAGGGTGCCCGTCGGATAGCTGATAATGGTGTCTTGCTTCGGCAGCGTCATAGCCACTTCTTCTTCTTGAAAATCACGTACATCACCGCGGCCACGATGGCCATCAGCACCAGGGCATAGGGGTAGCCGAAGGCCCACTTCAATTCCGGCATGATCTCAAAATTCATCCCGTAGATCCCGGCCACGAAGCTGGGGGCAAAGAGGATGGCAGCCCAGGAGGAGATCTTTTTGATTTCCTCGTTTTGTGCCGCGCTGGCTTCATTCTGCCGGTTGGTGGTCAGGGTGCCATCGACGGTAAGGGCGTTCTGCAGCAGGGCGCGGAAGGAATCGGCGCGTCCGGTGAGGAGAGCCACATGGTCCTCGACGTCACGTAAGCTACGCTGCAATTCAATGTCCACGCCAAATTTTTGGAACCCGCCATGTAGCAGCGCGGTGATGCCCAGGAGCGGCTGCAGGGCTCGCTGGAACTGGATGACCTCGCGGGAGAGCTTGTAGATACGTTCTGAAACTCGCGGATTTCCGGAGAAAAGCTGGTCTTCGATCTCATCGATATCGTTCTCTAGGCCAGCCACTACCGGACTGTAATCGTCCACCACCTGATCCAGAATGGCGTAGAGCACCGCCTCCGGGCCGAGGGCGAGCAGTTCGGGGCTGTGCTCCATCCGGTGCCGAACCTTAGCCACCACCGGGGTTTCCGCGTGCCTAATGGTGATCACGAAGTTCTTTCCGGTGAAGACGTGCAGCTCGCCGAACTCGACCTCCTCCTCCTTGTCCAGGTATCGGGCAGGCAGAAGCACCGTGAAAAGGCTGTGGTCGTAGCGTTCGATCTTGGGGCGTTGATGAGCGGTGATGGCGTCTTCAATCGCGAGTTCGTGCAGATTGAATTCGGCGCCCACTGAGGCCATTTCCTCGGCGGTTGGTCGATAGAGCCCAATCCAGGCCATCCCGCCGCGTTCGGTCAGGGTTTCGTAAGTCTGTTCTAGGCTCATTGGGTCCGCGGTGCGTACCCCGTCCACATAGATAGCGTTATCGATGACAGTCACGGTGTTTATTATCCGGGCAAGTGGTCCTTAGCTGTGATTGAAGACACCTGTGTCCCGTCTCACAATCGCAAAGAATTGTTTGCAAAGAAATCTTTGCATTGTTATAGTTGTTGTTGTGAGTAGTCAGAGTTCGGCAGCTGAAGAGCACGTGCACACCGAGGCTCGGGCTCTCGACGTCAGCTCGCTGAAGGCTCTGGCGCACCCGCTGCGCGTACAGATCTTGGACAGCCTGTCCCGCTACGGGGCGCAGACCGCCAGCAGCCTCGGTGAGCTACTCGGCGAGTCCAGCGGTTCCACGAGCTACCACCTGCGCCAATTGGCCAAACATGATTTTGTTCGGCCGGTTGAGGACAAAGGAACTGCGCGGGAGCGCTGGTGGGAGCGATCCCCGGGCCGCCTCAGCTTCGGCGGCCGCGAGCAGTACCGCAATCCAGAAACCGCCGATGCGGTCCGGATCATTAATCGCGAGTTCACTAACAGCCGCGCCGCCTACCTTCAGGATTACCTGGAGCGCGGTAATGAGGTACTAGCCGATGAATGGATGGATGCCGGCGCGCTCAGCACCATCACCTTGCAGATGACCTCTGGGCAGTTGACGGAATTTGCTCGGAAACTCGATGACTATTCCCAACAGCTCGTGACCGAACTCAAAGCGCAGGGGGAGTTAGCAGGCCAGCGGGCCGTGCAGATTCACCTCAATACCTTCCCGATCCTCGATCCACTACTGGACGAAAACCACCACAACAGCACCACAAAGGAGTCATCACTATGAACACCTCGGCAGAACATTCACCCCGTCGCCGCAATATCGTTGCCGCCCTGGCCAGCAATGCGGGCCTGGCCCTGCAGGGTTGGGCGGATAGGCGCAATCGTTCGCACGTCAACAATGCCCTTTACCGTGAGCGCGTTGACCAGGAGACCGAGCTGCACCGCACCCTTTTGCAGCACAACCAACTGCGCTAAGCGATCGGCAGGTTTATTTAGCCCGGTAGGGGTTACTGCGGCAGGGGACCGGAATAGCCCGGCATTCTTTCGAACACCAAGGTGGTTTCGGTGTGGCCCACCACGGGATCGGTGGTCAGATTATCCAGCACCCAATCCCGAAGCACCTCGGTGCTGGGAACCGCAATATGCAGTAGATAGTCCACCGAACCCGAGGTATGGAAAGTGGTGAGGACCTCCGGCAGCTTCGGCACCGTCGAGGTGAAGCGGTCGATTTCCACCCGGTCATGTGCTTTGAGCTGAACGGCCACCAAAGCCTGTACCGAGCGTCCGACGGCGGAGAGGTTGACTGTCGCCTGAAAGCCCACGAGGGTGCCGCGTTCGACCAACGACCGGGTGCGCATAAGAGCGGTCGAGGGGGCGATGCCGATGGTGTCGGCCAGATCCCGGTTGGTGATCCGGGCATCTTCCAAGAGTAGATCGATGATCTTACGATCTACTTCGTCCAGGCCGGCTGCATCGGGAGGCTGATTCACCGCTCTAGTTTAGCTGAGCCGGTCTTCGACGCTGCAGCCGTGTTCTGGTAACGGCCAGTTACAGCCCCGACTCCAAGTCCGCGAGGATCTCAGCGGTACTCGCCGCCCTGGCTTGGGCAAAACCGGTACCAGCCCAGAGATTCACGCCCTCCGGGTCGCCCGCTGCTGCTGCGGCTGCTCGCAGTGGACTGGTCAGATGGTGAATCTGCGGGTACGCCTGGGGCGCTCCGGGGTGCTCCCTGATGAATCTGTTCTCCAGCCCGCGAGCCCATCGACCGCTGAAGGCTCGGGTCCGAGCGGTCCGGATGAATCTTCCGCCCAGTAGAGCCTGCCGGTGTGCCTCGCGGGTGCCCGCTTCCGTGGCGCAGAGAAAAGCAGTGCCCAATTGCACGGCCTCGGCCCCACAATCGAGCGACATTGCGGCCGTCGTGCTATCGCTTATGCCACCCGCGCCAATCAAGGGCAAGGGGCTCACCGATCGCAGCTCAATCAGCAGATCAGCCAGCGCATCCGGATATTCGGGCTTATCAGGATCGAGGAAGGCTCCACTATGGCCGCCGGCCGAGGAATGCTGGACGATGAGCGCGTCCGCACCACGTTCGGTAGCGACTTTCGCCTCGTCACCGCTGGTCACCGTGATCAGCACCTTGCTGCCCAAGGCCTGCAAACTCCGAACTTCCTCGCGAGCCGGTGCGCCGAAGGTGAAACTGACAAAAGCAACCGGCTGCTCACCTAAGAGTTCGAGCTTTTGCTGCCAACCGTCGTCGTCCGCTTCCGGGTTTAGCTCCGGCAAGGGCACTCCGTAACGCTCCGCCTCGGCGGCGAGTTCAGTCCGGTAAGCCGCCAAGGCTTCGGCATCCACCGGGCGGGAATCTGGGACGAAGAGATTGACCCCGAAATTCTCCGTCTCGGAGCGCACCGCGGCGATTTGCTCGGCCAAGGCGCCGCTGGACTTGTAACCACCAGCCAGGAAACCGAGTGCCCCGGCCCTGGCAGCGGCCACAACCAAGCCAGGAGTGCTCACTCCGCCAGCCATTGGCGCCACAATAAAAGGTGAAGGAAACATCAGACTCCGATCAGTGTTCGCGATCCTTAGCTATCCTTAGGGACGTGAGTTCAACCTCGGTTCCCCCGCGCAATCCCAACACCACCATCATCGGCCTGGATATCGGTGGCAGCAAAACCCGGGGCATCCTCTGGCAAGACGGCGAGGTGGTAGCGGATCAGCAGACCGGTAGCGCCAATGTGCAGAATGTCAGCGTTGAGGAAGCGCGGAAGAACCTCGCCGAGCTATTCGCACAATTCCCAGCAGCGCAGCTAAGCCAGCTGGATCAGGTCTTCGCCGGTTCCGGCGGCATCGACACCGAGGCCGATGCCGAAGCGCTCGCGGCGCTGATCCGTCCAAATGTGTCCGGCGTACCGGTCACCGTGGTCCATGACACTCGCTTGCTGCTCGCTGCCGGGCATGCCAGCACCGGCGTAGCGGTGATCGCGGGCACCGGATCGGCGGCTTGGGGGACTAACGACGACGGCGAGCAAGTCAGGGCGGGCGGCTGGGGCTACCTGCTCGGAGACGAGGGCAGCGGTTACTGGCTTGGCCGGGAAGCCGTGCGGCACAGCCTGCATCGGATGAACCTCGGTTTGGCACCGGACGGACTCACCCAGGCGCTGTTAGAAGCCTGCAAGCTGGAGCAGCCAGGTGAGCTAATAGCGCATTTCCATTCGGGTACCACTCGACGCTACTGGGCTTCGATGTCGCCGCTGGTTTTCGAGGCTGCCGCCAAGGCGCACCCGGAGAGCCTGCAGATGATCGAGCAGGCCGGAAAAGATTTGGCGACGATGGCGGCACAGGTGGCGACCCAATTGAAGCTGGCTGGTCCCATCGTGCTGGGCTCCGGCTTGGGGATGCATCAACCGCCGCTACAGAAAGTCTTCCGCGAGCAATTGGCCGCGCGGGGATTCCAGCAGGTCCGGGTGCTGGACCAAGATCCGATTTTCGGCGTTCTTGACTTGGCTTCTGCGGCTGTCGCTAGGGAGTCCTAGACTAGGATTCATGTCGCCCAGCTTCGCCACCCGCCCCGCCGCTTATGCCGTGATCGTCCGAGATCAGGAAATCTTGTTGGCGTATTGGTCGGAGAACGGCGAGGAAGGCTGGACCATGCCGGGCGGCGGTTTGGATCATGGCGAACACCCGGTGGACGGGGCCATTCGGGAGGTTTTCGAAGAAACCGGCTACCAGGTGGTGATTGAGCGACCACTGGGGGTGGACGTTTTTGCGCCCTCAGCGCCCATCGACGGCCAGCTACGGCAGTCGATCCGGTTCCTCTACCAGGCCACGGTTACGGGTGGGGAACTGACCGCAGAACAGAATGGCAGCACCACGCACGCAGCCTGGATTCCGCTGGCCCAAGTGCCCAGCCTCAATCGGGTTCCTTTGGTTGACGCTGCCTTGCGGATCTGGCGGGAAAAGCCGCAGTCCGGAAAATTAGCTAGCCAGCCGGAGGATCAGTAGTTATAGTTTTGGAAGCTGCATAGTTCGCAGCCCAGTGATCGGTAAGGAGGTGGAGACAATGACTGTTTTTCTAGCGCGTTCAGAGCGTTCATTCCTGTCATATCCACTTGCCCCGATCCTCGCGCGATGCTAGAGCGTCCGCCACTTGGGGCGATATCCCCGAGGTATTCAAATGATTTCTTCGTCAATCGGCGAACTTTCTCTCTACGGTTTCAGTGACCGCATCGCTGAGCTTTATCGCGACTATCCTGGGCTCGAAGCTGCCCGGGTTGTCCGGGCAGATCGATCCCATTTCCAGGTGATGACTCGCGCCGGTGCGATGTTCGTCCCGCGTGCGCTGATTACTCCGGAGGGTGCTCAGTGTGCCACCGGGGATTGGCTCGGGCTGGATTTCGAGGGCAGCTTGGAGGGTGCTTTCGGTGCCAACCCCGGGCTGCTGCAAGCCCGGGTGCTGCCGCGCTTCTCTCAGCTGATCCGAAAGGTTGCCTTCGCCAATTCGAGCGAATCGCAGCTGCTCGCGGCCAATATCGACCTGATTGCTGTGGTGGTACCGCTCGACCGAACGCTCTCACCGGGCCGGATCGAAAGAATGCTGGTGGCGGCCTGGGATTCCGGGGCTACTCCGTTGCTGATCCTGACCAAGGCGGATCTGGCCGATGGGATCAATGGAAATCACGACGTCGTCTCCCAAGTCATGGAGTACGCAGCGGGAGTTCGGGTGATCACCACCAGCGCGGAGGCAGGGGATGGCATCGAGGAGGTGCGCCAACAGGTTCAGGACTACCCGGGCGGCGGGGCCACCCTGACCTTCCTGGGCCCCTCGGGGGCTGGGAAATCGACCTTGATCAACGCGCTAATCGGAGCCAAAGTGCAGGATACCGGTGAGGTTCGGGAGGGCGATTTCAAGGGAAAGCACACCACCACGGCACGTGAGTTGGTGCCGTTACCTGGCGGCGGGGTGCTGATGGACACCCCCGGGGTGCGCGGTTTTGAGGTGGTTGATGCTGCTGAAGGGGTGGCGAAGGTTTTCGGCGATATTGAAGAGCTCTTTGGACTCTGTCGATTCGCTGATTGTCAGCATCTGCGGGAACCCGGCTGCGCCGTTCAGGAAGCCCTCGAAAATGGGCTTTTGGAGTCGCGGCGCTGGCAGAGCTATCAGAAGATGCAGCGTGAAATGGCTCGGTTAGCTCAGCGCAAAGATATTGCCCAAAGCAGGAGCGAATCTCGATCTGCGGGCCGGGCTTATCGCTCCTATAAGAAGATCCGAGGCCGGGTCGAAGAGGGCAAGTTCTAATGTTCTAAAGCGCGAAGCGTTGTTCCAATGTGCTACGAAAGGTTTCGAAGCTCGCGCCGGGGTTCATATTGTCGGTGCTGCTGGTTAGACTCGACTGAACGTCGGCGCGAGCTGATCGTAAAGTTTTACCGCCCAGAGTTAACGACGGCGCCACCTACAGTGAGGGACCAGCATGGCACCAGCACAATCCGTAATGAATCCTGAGCCGATGATAGTTTTCGATTCTGTCACTAAGCGCTACCAGGGAGGCCAGAGCGGTTTGGCGGCGGTGGACGATTTGTCGATGACCATTGATAAGGGTGGAATCACGGTTTTCGTGGGTCCCTCAGGCTGTGGCAAGACCACCTCCCTCCGAATGATCAACCGCATGGTTCAGCCAAGCGAGGGAAGTATCACGGTTGACGGCCAGGATATCTCCGCGGTTCCGGCACCGGCTCTGCGGCGCTCGATGGGCTATGTGATGCAGTCCTCCGGGTTGCTGCCGCACCGTACCGTGATCGACAATGTGGCAACCGTGTTGCGGTTGAACAAGGTACCCAAGGCGAAAGCCATCGCCCGTGCGCACGAGCTGCTCGACGTCGTCGGGCTATCTCAGAGTTTCGCCAAACGCTATCCGAGCCAGCTCTCGGGCGGCCAGCAGCAACGTGTGGGGGTAGCGCGAGCACTCGCGGCCGATCCACCCGTGCTGCTGATGGACGAACCCTTTAGCGCGGTAGATCCGGTGGTGCGGGCAGAACTGCAAGAGGAACTGCTCCGGTTGCAGCGGGATCTGGCGAAGACCATTGTCTTTGTCACTCACGATATCGACGAGGCCACCATCCTGGGCGATAAAGTAGCAGTTTTCGCTGTTGGCGGGCGGCTGGCTCAGTACGCCACCCCGGAAGAGATCCTGCGCGCCCCGGTGGATGACTTCGTCGCGGGTTTTGTCGGCAGGGATCGCGGTTTCCGGCACCTATCCTTCAGTGAGGGTGCCGCCGTGCCGATCCACCCGGTAGCCAGCACCGAGGAGCAAGCTCCGGTCTCGGACTGGACCCTGCTGGTGTCCGCCGATAGGCATCCGCTCGGTTGGCTTTCCCCGCAAAGGCCCGGCGAAGTGGTGGCCGGTGGATCGCTTTACCCGGAGGGGGAATCCTTACGGCGGGCGCTCGATGCGGCATTGTCCTCACCCGCTGGACTCGGCGTCACCGTCGATCAGCAGGGCGCGGTCAGCGGCGTGGTCAAGGCCAGTGAAGTGCTCGAGGCTATCGAGCAGGCCCGGATAGCGCGCGAGGGCTGAGATGGCTTGGTTCACTGCGAACTTCGGTCACATCCTGGGCTATGCAGGGCTGCATCTGTACCAGGCGCTCTTGCCGTTGCTGCTCGGGTTGGTAATTGCTATCCCGCTGGCTCAGTTGGCTCGGGTCAGCAACATTGCCAGGGCGATCATCCTTTCCCTGGGGTCGCTGCTTTACACCATCCCCTCCTTGGCGCTTTTTGTCGTGCTGCCTGTCGTCTTGGGTACCCAGATTCTGGATCAGACGAACGTTATCGTGGCGCTAACCATTTATGCGGTCGCGCTCTTGGTCCGGACCACGGTGGATGCGCTCAACTCGGTGGACAATGACATCCGCCAGGCCGCCGTCGCACTGGGGTACCGGGCTTTTCCGCGATTCTTCGCGGTCGATCTACCGCTGTCTCTGCCGGTGCTTTTCGCCGGTCTGCGAGTGGTCTCGGTGAGCAATATCGCCTTGGTCAGCGTGGGTGCGGTGATCGGGGTGAAGAACCTGGGGTATTACTTCACCGATGGCCTGCAGCGTGACTTCCTGGTGGAAATTATGGTCGGCATTATCGGTACCTTGCTGTTGGCGATTTTGATGGACGTAATTCTGGTGGTGCTGCAGAGAGTTCTCACCCCCTGGTCGCGCGCGGTGGCTTCGGGTGCGAAGCCCCAGGCCAGCGCCACCCTGGTAGCGGAGGTGAGCTGATGTTGCCAGCAACTGACTACACCACACACAATCCGGTGAGCCAAGGCATTCAATGGCTGACCGATCCGCAGAACTGGCAAGGCGCCAATGGCGTACCGCTGCGGCTGTTGGAGCATTTGGGTTACAGTGCGCTGACCCTGCTGATCTCGCTTGTTATCGCAATTCCCATCGGCCTCTATGTTGGGCATACTGGTCGGGGCCGGGTGGTGGTGGTTTCGCTGGCCGGGATGCTTCGCGCGCTCCCCACCTTGGGACTGATCACGCTCTTCGCATTGCTCTCCAGCCTGGGCCTGATGCCTGCGGTTTGGGCCCTCGTGTTGCTCGCCATCCCACCGCTGCTGACCGGCGTATATGCCGGAATATCATCGGTTGACCGCGGAATCGTCGATTCGGCGCGCAGCATGGGAATGACCGAGCTACAGATCCTGTTCAAGGTGGAGGTTCCCAATGGATTGAAGGTCATGCTCGGAGGCTTCCGTGGCGGCGTGCTCCAAGTCGTAGCCACGGTAGCCGTGGTGGCTTATTTACCGTTGGGCGGACTGGGCCGGTACCTGATCGATGGGGTCAGCTCGAATGACTATGGTCAGGTATTTGGCGGTGCCGTGCTGATTGCGGTGCTGGCCATCGCCATTGATGGATTGCTTGCACTTCTGACCAGATTTTTGGTCTCTCCCGGACTGAAAATCACCTCGAAACCTGCCGCTTCCGTTACGGTCGGCGAAAAACCCCAGGCCCTCGGCACTCCCGCCGTTGGCACACAAGGAGGAACATCATGAAGCTAGCTGGAAAAACCTTCGCCAAGCGGGCTTTGCTCCCCGCTGGCGCTGTTATGGCTCTGGCCTTGACGCTCACCGCTTGCGGAGGCAATCCGATGGACAGCCCCAGCGGCTCTTCTTCGAGCGGCGCGGCCGGGTCTGTCACGGTGGGATCGGCCAATTTCCCGGAGAGCCAGGTGATTGCCCAGATCTATGCCGGTGCTCTCGAGGCCGCCGGAGTCACGGTCACGTCGAAGCTGAATATCGGTTCCCGGGAGGCTTATGTCGGCGGGCTGAAGGATGGTTCCATCGACCTGATTCCGGATTACACCGGAAACCTGTTGGGCTACCTGGATCCGAAGAACACCATTTCCGATAAGGACGGCATCGTCAAAGCGCTGCCGACGAAGCTGACTCCGCTGGGGCTGTCCGTCCTGGATCCGGCCGCGGCGGAGGACAAAGACGCCATGGTGGTGACCAAGGCAACCGCTCAGAAATACAGCCTGAGCTCCATTGAAGACCTGGCCAAGGTCTGTGACAAGGTTGCGCTGGCGGCTCCGCCGGAGTTCTCCACGCGGGACTATGGTTTGCCGGGACTGAAAGCCAAGTACAGCTGCGTGCCCTCGAAGTTCCAGCCGATCACCGATGGCGGCGGACCGCTCACCGTGAAGGCGCTGACCAGCGATCAGGTGCAGGTTGCCGATATCTTCACCACCAGCCCGGCCATCCCGGACAATGCTCTCGTGGTGTTGAGCGATCCCAAGAACAACTTCCTGGCGCAGCAGGTGATCCCGCTGTACAAGACGGACAAGCTCTCCGATGCCGCGAAGCAGGCTTTGAACAATGTTTCGAAGCAGCTGACCACTGACGATCTGATCAACCTGAACCGTCAGGTTTCCGGGGATCAGAAGCTTGACCCTAAGGACGCTGCCCAGCAGTGGCTTAAGGACAAAGGCATTGTTAAGTAAGTAGCTATTGCGGAAGGCACGCAGGCCAAGCCCACTTTTTGGGTATTGGCCTGCGTGCCTTTTGCGTTACAAAGACCGTTGCCGCACTGAATGTGCGATTCTTGAGAAATGTCAGATTTCTCCCAGTCCGCCAAGCTCGCCAGTGTCCGCTACGACATCCGGGGGCCGATCTTGCAGCGAGCGCAGCAGTTGGAGGCGGAGGGGCACCGCATCCTCAAGCTGAATATCGGCAATCCCGCACCCTTCGGCTTCGAGGCACCGGATGCGATTTTGGTGGACATGATCCGGCACCTGCCCAAGGCTCAGGGCTACAGCGATTCTCGCGGCATTTTCTCGGCGCGCACCGCCGTCGTGCAGTATTACCAAACACGTGGCATCGACAATATCCATGTCGATGATGTCTACCTGGGTAACGGCGTGAGCGAGCTCATTCAGATGTCCCTCCAAGCTTTGCTGAACGACGGCGACGAGGTACTCATCCCCACCCCGGACTATCCGCTGTGGACGGCTTGCGTCAGCTTGTCCGGGGGACGCCCTGTGCACTACCTCTGCTCGGAGGAAGAGGACTGGCAGCCTGATCTGGAGGACCTAGAGGCCAAAATCACCCCGCGGACCAGGGGCTTGGTGATTATTAATCCGAACAACCCCACCGGGGCCGTCTATCCGCAGAAGACCGTGGAAGCGATGGTGGAATTGGCTCGGAAGCATAATCTTGTGGTCTTTTCCGATGAGATTTACGAAAAGATTCTCTATGAGGATGCCGTGCACTACAACACCGCGCTGGCAGCGGCCGAGGATGTTCTCTGCCTGACTTTCAGTGGCTTGTCCAAGGCTTACCGGGTCTGTGGCTACCGCTCCGGCTGGATGGCCATCTCGGGGCCCAAGTCCAGGGCAGCGGACTACCTTGAAGGCATCAATCTGCTCTCCAATATGCGGCTATGCGCTAATGTCCCGGGCCAGCACGCCATTCAGACCGCGCTAGGTGGCTATCAGAGCATTAACGATCTCATCCTTCCGGGTGGACGGCTGCGTGAGCAGAGGGATCTTGCCTATCGGCTGCTCAACGAGATTCCCGGCGTTTCCACTAGGCAGGCGAAGGGGGCGCTGTATCTGTTCCCCAGGCTCGATCCGGAAGCCTATCCGATCAAGGATGATGAGAAGTTTGTCCTGGATCTTCTCCAGGAACAGAAGATTCTGGTCTCACACGGCAGCGGGTTCAATTGGGTTGCTACCGATCATTTCCGCCTGGTCACCTTGCCTAATGTGCGGGATCTGGAGGAAGCCATCGGCCGGATCGCCGAGTTCCTGAGTCACTACAAACCCTAAATATCCTGTCCACACCTCGACGCCATCGTGTTCTAGTCCCTTGTGTTCTAGTACGGTGGGAGAAGAATCGACCGTGCAGCATTGTGCGGCGCTCCCAGGAAGGCAGCCATGGCATCGAAGCACGGTTTCAAGAAGAGCCCTAGCGGCCTACTTCTCGCGGGTTCGGATTTCCAACTGAAGCAAGTAGACACCGCTTCAGCACCGGGATTCAGCGGAAAGAAGCGCGACGCCGAGCAGGTTCTTAGCGATCGCGCGGGCAGGCTTGCCGTGCTGCAGGAGCAGCTTTTCGCGGAGAGTAAATTCGGCGGGGAACGCGCGGTATTGCTGGTGCTTCAAGCGATGGATACCGCAGGCAAGGGCGGCATCGTCTCCCATGTGGTGGGCTCGGTTGATCCCCAGGGTGTGCAGCTACACGCCTTCAAGGCTCCCACCGAGGAGGAGAAACAGCACGATTTCCTGTGGCGGATTGAAAAAGAGGTGCCGCGACACGGCATGCTGGGGGTCTTTGACCGCTCACACTACGAAGATGTGCTCATTCACCGGGTGCACGGCTGGGCGGATGAAACTGAGCTGGAACGCCGCTATCAGGCAATCAATGACTTTGAATCCTCACTCGTGGAAGCGGGGACAAAGATCGTCAAGGTAATGCTGCACATCAGCCCGGAAACTCAGAAAGAGCGGCTGTCGGCGCGGCTGGGGGACCCGATCAAACACTGGAAGTATTCCCCAGGAGATCTGACCGAGCGGGCTTTCTGGCCGCAGTACATGGAAGCCTACGAGCTGGCTTTCCAGAAGACTTCTACCGAAAAGGCTCCCTGGCACGTCATCCCGGCGGACAAGAAATGGTATGCCCGGCTGGCCGTTCAGGAACTGCTCGTGGACGCTTTCGAGTCCTTGGACTTGGGCTGGCCGAAGGGCGACTTCGACCTAGCTGAGGAGCGGAAGCGGCTTGCGGCTTCCTGAGTTCTTCATTCGCCCTAAGCCAGGACGAGTATCAGTTAGTCGGCTCGACTAGTTGGCTCGGTTAGTCGGCTCAGCCGAGGATTCGCGCTGCTCTGAGACCGCATTTTTAGCGGTATCCAAACGCTTTTGCACGCCGCTCAACCACTCTTCGCAGCGCTGAGCCAGGGCCTCACCGCGTTCCCAGAGCGCCAGCGATTCCTCCAGGCTGGCACCACCGGCTTCCAGCTTGGCCACCACTGAGACGAGCTCCTCGCGGGCTTGTTCGTAGCTGAGCGCTTCAATACCGGGTTGTTGAGTCATGATGGCGAACTGTCCTTTGTTGAGGTATTGACCTTTGTTGATCTGGCGGGGGTCTTCTTGGTGGAGCTTGCGAGTTCAGGGGCTGTTCCGAGCGAGCGAGCACCGATCTGTCCCTCTGCCAGCCGGATCCGCAGAGTGGTGTCCTCCGGCGCCTCCGCAGCGGAACGCAGCACGCTCCCGTCGCTGAGCTGGACGACGGCATAACCCCGGTCCAGGGTGTTCTGTGGGGAGAGCGATCGGACTTGTGCAAGTAGATGTCCCAGGGCGTCCCGGTGCCGTCCCGTCAGGGAGGAGATCATCGAGAAGGAACGATCCCGCAATCTCGATAGGTCTTCCGCCCGGACCTCGATCATTCCGTCCGGATTGGCTAGTACGGGCCGAGAACGCAATTGCTCTAGCCGCTCCCCTTCGCGGTCTAGTAAAAGGCCGATGCCGCGGGAGAGCTGCTCACGCATCCGGCCAACTCGTTCCAATTCTTCCGCCAGATCGGGCACGATCCGCTTGGCTGCGTCGGTGGGAGTGGAGGCTCTCAAATCGGCTACTTCGTCGAGCAAGGGCCGGTCGGCCTCATGGCCGATAGCGCTGACTACCGGCGTCTGTGTCGCCGCAACGGCTCTGACTAGGGATTCGTTACTAAAGCCCAGCAGGTCCTCAAGAGAGCCGCCGCCTCGGGCGATCACAATGACGTCGATGCGTTCATCCGCATCCAGTTCGGCTAGCGCCGCAGTGACCTGAGCTACCGAGTTGACGCCTTGGACGGCAACCTCGCGTACCTCGAATTGAACGGCGGGCCAGCGTAGTTTGGCGTTGCGCAGCACGTCCTTCATGGCATCCGAATCCCGGCCGGTAATGAGTCCCACGCGTTGTGGAAGCAGCGGAAGTTTTTTCTTCCGCTCGGGGGAGAAGAGGCCTTCGACGGCAAGTGCCTGCCTGAGTACCTCGATTCGTGCCAATAAATCGCCCAGCCCCACCGCACGGATCTGCTTACCCTGCATCGAGAGTCGTCCGGTTTTCATCCAGAAGTCCGGCTTGAGCTGGGCAACCACCCGCGCCCCTCGCTCTAGTGGCACGCTCATCGAATCCAGCACAGAGCCGAACAGGGTGACGCTGAGCGATATTTCCGCGTCAACGTCTCGCAACGTCAGATAGCTGACATTTGCCCGGCGATTCAGTTCAATGACCTGGCCTTCGACCCAGGCAGCGGGCGCACGGTCGATATGGGCTTTTAGCTTTTCGGAAAGCAGCCGAAGCGGCCAGGGCCGTTCAGCGCTCGTCTCAGCCGCCGTCGTGGGTAAGGAAGTCGGCTGATCCTCGCCGGTGACACCGTCCTCGTTCATCCGATCCTCCTCCTTTTCGATCTTTTGGGACTGGGTGACTCAGGATCACCAGCCTACCCAACCCCTCCGACGGTCCCGTAGAGGGACATCTAGAATTCTCTGGGGGTGCACACAGGAGTAATGGCTAAAGTTGTTTCGAGTAACCAACCGGGGGGCCTATGCGCAGCTTCTTCTCCGCCCTTGCCACACTCCTGGCATTGATATTGGCGGGTGTTTCAGTTCCAGTCATCTGGGCTGAACGAACAGTGATTGACCAGGATGGGTTTTTGGCAATGGCCGAACCCCTGGGCAATGATTCAAAGTTCCAATCGGCTCTAGCTAGTGCCACCGCGAAAACGGTGAGTTCGCAGTTGGGGTCCTTCCCGGGACTGGGCACCATAGTGGAACCCATTATTGAGAACGCCACCAAGTCGCTCTCCAGCGACCCTGCCTACCCCAAGGCCTGGGCAGAGACGCTGCGGCGTAGCCATGAACTGACAGTGGTTGACCCGGCGGCTAATGCTAATGACAAGGGCACCTTGAACCTCGATGTAGCGCCGCTGCTGCAATTGGTTCTGACTAAGGTCAGCAGCGGACTCGGCCAACAATTGAAAGCGCCCGATCAGGTGCTAATCAGCTTGGGCACTCAAAATCAGCGAACCGTTTTGGTCCGCCTGAGCGAATTGGCGCCGCTGGGGTTTTGGATGGCCGTTGGCTCCGTGCTCGCCTTCGGCCTGTCCTTGTTGATTGCTCGACGGCGGTCCACCACTCTCGCGCTTATCGGACTGGGAGGACTCGTCGTGGTGGCGGGCTGGAAGCTGTTGCTGACGGTGGTTTCGCAGAATTTACTGAACACCCAGGGCGGGAACCAGGTGGCCGATTTGTTCAAGCAGGAGTACGTCTCCGCGGCCACCTCGAACTTTGACGGCTGGATTCTGATCGCTTTGATCACTGCTGGTGCCTTGCTGCTGATTGGATTGGTAGGCAGAGTCGCTACCCGTCCTCGGCGAGCCTTGGTATTGAGCCCGTCGTAGAATGAAGTCATGACCAGCACCGCCGTTTCCGTCCCGATGCCCGCCATTCCCCGCAAGCGTCGCAGCCCGGAAGAGATCGCTGCGGCGGCTCCGGTGTCTGGTGCCAAGAGGGTTCTGCTTGCGGCTCCTCGCGGTTATTGCGCCGGGGTGGACCGCGCCGTCATCGCGGTAGAAAAGGCTTTAGAACATTATGGGCCGCCGGTCTATGTGCGCAAGCAAATCGTGCACAATGTCCACGTTGTCTCTTCCTTGGAGGCTAAGGGCGCGATCTTCGTTGAGGAAAACGATGAGGTTCCCGAGGGCGCTCTGGTGATTTTTTCGGCGCATGGAGTTTCACCGGCCGTTGTGCAGTCTGCTGAGGATCGCGGTTTGCGCACCATTGATGCCACCTGCCCGCTGGTGACAAAAGTTCACCGGGAAGCGGTGCGTTTCGCCCGGGACGATTTCGATATCTTGCTGATCGGGCACGAAGGGCACGAAGAGGTAGAGGGTACCTCGGGGGAGGCCCCGGAGCATATCCAGATCATCAATGGTCCGCACGAGGTGGATCAGGTAACCGTGCGTGATCCCGAGAAGGTCATCTGGCTCTCTCAAACCACCCTGAGCGTTGACGAGACGATGGAAACCGTGCGCTTACTCAAGGAGCGTTTTCCGACCCTGCAGGATCCGCCGAGCGATGACATTTGCTACGCGACGACCAATCGCCAGGTGGCGATCAAGAAAATTGCGCCGCAGGCTGATTTGGTGATTGTGGTTGGCTCGGCAAATTCTTCGAATTCGGTGCGGTTGGTTGAGGTGGCTTTGGAATATGGCGCGAAGGCCTCCTATCGAGTCGATTTCGCCAATCAGGTCGATGAGTCCTGGTTCGAAGGGGTGGCCACCGTCGGGGTGACCTCCGGTGCCTCCGTTCCCGAGGTTCTGGTCAAGGACGTTCTGGCGCTACTTACCGAATACGGCTACAACGATGTCCAGGAAGTTGTCACGGCCGAGGAGGATCTACTCTTCTCGCTGCCCAAGGAATTGCGGACCACGCTCAAGAAAGCCGGCGATCCCTCCCGGGTATTGGGTGGCCGAGGAAGCCGACCCAGCAACTAGGTTTTGTCCGAGCCGGCTGGGACTACTCTGGCCTGGCTTTCTCCTGGCCCAGTCAGGGGCGTTCGAGCAGCTCCGGTGCAGTCAATGAGCGCGGCTGGTTCTGGACCGACGACGGCGTACTCAACTTCTCGGGGTCCAACGCGTTGAGCTTTCTTGCGGTTGGCAGTACTCGGGCTTCCAATGAGCCGACCATCAAGTTGTACTTGTCTACCGAGGATCTTATGGAGGCTCCGAGCTTCTCCACATTCTCTCCCAGCTTGGCCAACCGCTGATAGAGCTCGGTGGAGAGATCGAAGAGATCCCGCGCATTTTCGGTCAGCACATCCTGCCGCCAGGAGAAAGCCACCGCCTTGAGCACCGCAAGGAGGCTGATGGGGGAGGCCAAAACCACCCCTCGCTCCAAGGCATAGTCAAGTAATTGAGCATCGGCGTTCAACGCGACCGAGAGAATCGATTCGGCGGGTAAGAAGCAGATCACCACCTCGGGACTCGCTCCCGCGCTCTGCCAGTATTTCTTTCCGGCGAGCGCATCAATATGAACCCGGACCGCTTTGGCATGCCGGGCCAGAGCGGCTGTGGCGGCAGCCTCGGTGCTAGCTTCCTGGGCTTCCAGAAAGGCGCTGAGCGGGGCTTTGGCATCCAATACGAGTTCTTTTCCGCCGGGAAGCCGCACCACCATATCCGGACGTTGGCTGCCATCCTCGCCAGTTTGCTGGACCTGTTCCTGGAAGTCGACATGAGCCAGCAAGCCTGCGGATTCGACAACCCTGCGCAATTGCACCTCACCCCAGCGGCCACGCGCGCTGGTTGAGCGCAGGGTGGAAGCGAGGGAACGAGTGGTCTGCAAAAGGAGGGCATCGGATTCCCTGGCATCCCGGAGCTGCTGGGTCAGCTGCCCATACTGTTCCACCCGATCACGTTCCAGTAGCGCCACCTGGCGCTGCACCTCGGAGAGCCTTTCGGCCACCGGACCGAGGGCTTTCAGCACCGAGCCGTCTTGCTGGCTCTGCGAGCTGAGCAGCCGGGATTCCGCCTCTGCAGCGGCGAGTGCGGCATTGGCTTCGCTCAGCCGCTCCGTGACTTCGCCGAGCTCATCCGACAAGGTGAGCTGCCGCCGTCGTAAGAGCAGGTACAGGGCAAGTCCGCCGAGTAGCAGACCGAGGCAAAGACCTAAAGCAAATCCATCCATGGCTTCAGCATGGCACGCGGTACCGACAAGATGGCTTGGTTCCTTACTGGCGGGACTCTGCCGCTAACGCATCCCGGCTTCCAAACTGCCGCTAAACTTAGGTTCCGTGGCTCTTACTATTGGCATCGTCGGACTGCCCAACGTCGGCAAATCAACTCTTTTCAATGCGCTCACCCGCAATAACGTGCTCGCAGCGAACTATCCCTTCGCGACCATCGAGCCCAATGTCGGGGTGGTGAACCTGCCGGACCCGCGGCTCAATCAGTTAGCCGAGGTCTTCGGCTCCGCACGGATCCTGCCTGCGATGGTTTCCTTCGTAGACATTGCGGGCATCGTCAAGGGAGCGAGCGAGGGCGAAGGTCTGGGGAACAAGTTTCTGGCCAATATTCGCGAGGCCGAGGCGATTGCCCAGGTTATTAGGGTCTTTGATGATCCGGATGTGGTTCACGTGGACGGCAAGGTCGATCCCAGCTCGGATATGGAAACCATCAATACTGAGCTGATCTTGGCCGATCTGCAGACTGTCGAAAAGGCGCTGCCGAGGCTGGAGAAGGCGGTCAAGCTCAAGCAGAAGGAGGCCGCGGAACTTACTGCTGTGCAGGCTGCTCAGGCGGTTTTGGAGCGTGGTGACACGATATTCTCCTCGATTGCGAGCGACAAACTGGAGCTCGGCTATCTGAAGGAACTCAGCCTGCTCACCGCCAAGCCGTTCATCTACGTTTTCAACGTCGATGATGCTGTGCTGGGCAGCCCCGAGCGTCAAGCCGAGTTGCGGGCTTTGGTGGCGCCCGCCGATGCGATCTTCCTGGATGCCAAACTGGAGGCCGACCTGGTGGAGCTCTCCGAGGAGGAAGCTCGCGAGATGCTGGAAATGAACGGCCAGGAGGAATCCGGTCTGGATCAACTGGCCCGGGTCGGGTTCCACACCTTGGGTCTGCAAACTTATTTGACCGCTGGCCCCAAGGAAGCGCGGGCCTGGACCATCCGGCAAGGCGACACCGCACCCGCTGCCGCTGGGGTGATTCACACCGATTTCCAGCGCGGGTTCATCAAGGCCGAAGTGGTGCACTTCAACGATCTCATTGAGGCGGGCTCGATGGCTGAGGCTAAATCTCGTGGCAAGGTCCGGATTGAAGGTAAGGACTACGTGATGGCTGACGGCGATGTGGTGGAGTTCAGGTTTAACGTCTAGTTCGGCTGGTGAAAGGCGTTCCTAGCCGTGGAGCAGATTGGGCGGTCTTGCTGTCCGTCGATCCCGCCTGTGCGACCGACCTGCCGCCCATGTTTACCCCGGCGAACCTTGACAGAAGCCGCTGGCAGCTGGGCGGCACCGGTGCCTCTCTCGATCGCCGGTTACCGGAAAGTCAGATTCGGTGCAGTACGGCTCCGTCCTGCCAGCGGTAGAGGTCGCGCAGCAGCGAAATCTCAGCGCCGTGATGGATCAGTTCCCTATTGACATGTAGGACGATGCCCTCCATAGGGAAATGTTCGGGACCCACCGCGGGCGGATTCTCCAGATCAGTGTCCGAGAGCTCGCGGACCCCAGCATTCCATCTCCCATACATCTCATCGAGCTGTTCCAACGCCTCGTCAGCGCTCCCCGCGTAGGCGAATGTCTGGGAGTCCACCTCTTGGCCGCCAAAGTGCCATCCGACCCGGTATCCAAGGCAAGAGACGATGATGTGGGCCAGCCGCCAGGCAATCGTGGTCACCGGGGCAGGCACCGGAGCGGGGGACGCGAAGTCCATCGTCCATCTCTCAGAACTTGGCGGCATCGAGACGGTTGGCGTTCCAGGTGGGCGGATGCTCCAGCAGTCGCGCACCGGCTCCCAGAAGTACTCTTCGTCAGCAAGACCGTGTAGCCGCGGCCGCAGGTTCTTGTGCCAGTGCCGGTCCAACTGGTCGGCGAGTCGCTCACTTCTTCTCATTTCCTCACATTACATCTCGGCCGGGTTGTTCTTTCAGATGTGAGCGCTCCGCAGTCAGAACGAGATGACGTTGATGTTGCAGCCCGCCGCTTCCATTTTCTTGCAAGGTGACACCGCGGCTCTGCTGACCCCGACCTTGGATGTCGAACTACTGAAGTTCCGCCGCTTTACTGAATCCGATGCCAATGACCTCTTTGGGCTATCGATAGCCCAACCACCCGCTGATTCAGCTTCCAGATAGGCGCTGCGCTGGAACCTAGCATGCCGTGCATGGAACACGAGCGAGCTCTAATTTGGCAGGAAAGTATTACTGGTAGCGGCGTACTGCCTCTCGAATGTTCTCAGCAAAGTTGTAGATCTCTTCGAGTGAATCAACGGCGTGTCTCGTCTCGTTCTTGTCTTCGTCCAAGAGTCCAAGGTACTTCTGGCGTGCAGAATTGAAATGAAGACGAGCAATCGGCTTCCTGTTGTTATCGTCCAGGAGGACTGCGAAATAACTCTTCGAGTCTCGGTGGGTCACCCGCTGAGGTTTGACCTCGGCACAGGCAATTGCTTTCACAATCTGGTATCCCTCAAGCTCTTCAAGGGTTGTTTCGATCTCAGTATCTCGATCGAGATCGTGTTCCGCCACGCTTCCACTATCAACGGAAGCGTCTGACTGCGTTTGGCTGAGCGGCACCGGGGTCCCGGCGCCAAGTGCCGTTTTCAGCCGGTCATTCACCTGGTCCGTCAGGAACTGTTTTGCGGCTTTCGCAACGAGCACAGAGAACTGCTCACGAACGCGTTGGGTGAACGAGCCATCGTAAACTCGAGTCGCAACAAAACGCACGAACTCGTCACTGGGCTCTCGGAACTGCGCTGCGATCTCTCGTTTGAGTGCGCCTACATACTTCAATTCTTCCGCAGTGCTGATGATCGACTCCAGGTTGAAGTCGTCCTTGCTGAGCTTTTGGATTTCGGGAATTAGCACATCGTCGATGTCACTGAGGTCAAGAACGAGGAATGGTTTTGAGTCCATTCGATTCGGCGAGTCAAGATCGGTGTAGAACTGCCAGATGATTCCGTTTGTAAGTGCTGCGATTCTGGCGTTGGTGACCCCGAAGTATCGATACAGCTGCGAAGCATTCTCTAAGGTGAGTGCCGATCTAGATGTTTTGCACTCGATAAGGATCTGTACCTCGCTGTCACGCATGACAGCGTAGTCAATTTTCTCGCCACGTTTCGTGCCAACATCGGCGGTGAACTCCGGCACGACTTCGATGGGATCAAAGACATCATAGCCGAGAATCGATGAAATGAAGGGCATGACGAACGCATTCTTTGTCGCTTCCTCCGTCCCGATTGCCTCTGCTTGATTACTGATTTTTGTACCAAGTGCCCGAAGGCGTTCGCTGAATTCCATCTGCACTCCTCGGAGGTGAATAGTGCCTTGAAGGTAACACGGTTCTACTTCGAAATTGCCGGACATCTAGCCGACTCTCCGGACGCTTTATCTCAAAGATGCCAGGGTTCATCGCAGTAAGGGCGTAACTTCCTTTCCCGTCGATTGATCGTTGATGCCGGTACACGCGGTAAGTCTTGATTCTGGCCGGTCAGTGGGACAAAGCGATGCGTGATGTCGGGGTGGGTATGCGAGCTGAGATTTTCCACTTCAGTATGCAATTCGCGAGTGGCTTAGGGCATGAATCAGATCCGCCTTAGCGACGTTCCGACAGGACGTTGCTGTGGTCGGCTGGATAGGTCCGTTTAGCTGTTTACCGGCCATGCCCATTCGTCTACTTTTGTAGACACTCGTCTACTTTTGTGTAAAACTGTCCGTGTATCGGAGCGCCGAGAGGAGTTAGCATGCGCCTACAAAATCCGTTTGCGACAGTCAGTACTACCGGCCTCGATTCGCAAGTACTCACGGTGCTAGCGCGAACCGAGCAGTACCTCTCAGTTCACCAGATCCACCAGCTACTACCCGAGGAAGGCTCGCCTCAAGGCGTACGCAAGTCCGTGGCTAGGCTGGTGGAACAAGGCACAGTGCTGGAACGAGTCACGGGTAGAAGCTATGCCTACTCGCTGAACCTGGACCATTTGCTGGCGACGGTGATTTTGCAGATAGCCAACGTGAAGAGCACTCTGCTATCCAGAATGACCCAGGTCATCTCCGAATGGCGGATTCAGCCGCTCACGGTCAAGATCTTTGGTTCCGCGGCCCGTAATGAGATGCGCACTGACAGCGACATTGACCTCTTCATCGTCATGCCCGACTCGGCGACAGAGGATGCTGTAGAAGACTTAGTGGGTCGCCTTGCTGCCCAAACGACGCTGTGGACGGGTAACGACGTGCGGCCACTCGTTTATCGAATGGCAGAAGTGCAACCAGCGAGTATCTTCACCTCGGTCCTTGAGGATGGCATTGACATCGCAGGAGACCCGGCTTGGCTTCGTAAACAGCTCCGAAGAGATAAGGCCCGCGCATGACCCCTAAGAATGCCAACTCCAGAACTGTCACCGCAGGCAAGGCGATCCAGCAAGGCCGACTGGCCAAAGCTAAGCAATTCTTGCAGGTGGCAGATGATGCCCGGGAGCTCTCCGACGGAGAGGATGTTGCTGATGCTTGCGTGACCTTGTACGTTCACGCCGGAATCGCTGCGGCAGATGCAATCTGTGCCGGCGCACTAGGGAAGCATGCCAAAGGCCAAGACCATCAGGACGCGGTCGCATTGCTCGCCTCGGTAGACAAACAGGCTTCCAACTCGCTTGGCGTCCTGCTTGGAATGAAAACTCGGGCCGGTTACGGATACGACCCCATCAGCGAAGTCAAACTCGCTCGCGCGGAGCGGGCGGCACGATCATTGGTAAACAGAGCAATACTGTAGCGTTCACACCGAGGTCCCCTCCAACCTCTAACCCGCTTCGAACGCTAGCATTATTACATCAGTACCGATCAGGAGAACCCATGCCATACGTCGTCGACTTCGTAAACGTTTCAACCGTCGGTCTGGAGTCGTCTCCGGTGGCCGATGCCTTGGCTGGGCTGCGCGCCAACGAGGCCCGCTACTTCAAGAATAAGTACGACCACGTCTTCACTGTCACACCAGCAAACGAGGCTCCCGAGGTACTTGAGTGGATCACTCGTATCCTCAAGGATGAGCGGGACATCGTGATCGAATCCCGACCCTTAGAGGTCACGGGTTTCGAAGTTGAGGGCATCCGGATGGCCTATGTGTTCTACGAATCTGGGCTATCAATCAACGTGATGTACACCCTCGAAGACGGACAGAAGCGAGCGGTAGGTTTCAAGCTCTCCGAGGGCATGGAGGTTCCGGCGGAACTGGCGCCACGCTTCAAGTTCGCTCGACAGAAATCTAAGCTGGCCGGCGTCATCCGTGGATCTTTCTTCGTGATCAAGGGCGAGCATTAGCCTGAGAACCACAACACCATGCTCGATGACGAAGCCTGAGTCATAACAGCAGAGTCGGTTCTCCGCGATCAGGGCTAAACTTCATCCATGCCCACAGTATCCCCGGATCTCGTTGCTGCACCCAGGCCAAAAGCCAGAGTGCGGTTCGGACACATCGCCAAGATCCTTGGCGCAATCGTCGTAGCCGCGCTCGTGCTCACCGCCTGCGACGCCACCTCGGACCAGCAGGCCAGCAACGCTGCGAGCCAATTACAAGGCGGCACCGCGACCGTTGCCGAAGCCAATAGTTTCACCAGCTTCAATCCGGATACTGCGCACGGCAATATAGACATCAATTCCAAGATTTCCTATGCCACCCATTCCGGCTTCGGGTATCTCGACGACAGCCTGAATATTGTCCACAACGATAAGTTCGGCAAAGTCGAAAAGGTTTCGGATTCGCCGCTGACGGTCAAATACACCGTCAATAGCGCGGTGAAATGGTCCGATGACGCCCCTGTGGACGCCAATGATCTGATCCTGGCTTGGGTGATTAGTTCGGGCTACTTCAATGACAGTAGCGGGGCGAAAGGGACCACCTATTTCGCCTTCGCGAGGGATACCAGCGTGCTGGCGCTATCGGATTTTCCGGATGTGTCCTCGGACGGCCGGAGCATCACGGTGAAGTATTCCCAGCCGGTTGCCGATTGGGAAATTGCTTTAGGTTTCCCCACTATTACCACCCCGGCACATGTGCTGGCGCAGAAGTCCGGACTCAAGGACGCCGCCGCGCTGACTGCGTTGTTCAAGAGCTTGCCTAGAGGAAATCCCAAGGCTCCGGTCACGCCGAATGTTGAGTTGAAAAAAGTCTCCGATTTCTGGAATACAGGCTTTGACACTCAGAGCATGCCCACCGATCCTTCGCTTTTGCTCTCCAATGGCCCCTACGTGGTGAAGAGCATTGAGCCCGGAAAGTCGATGACCCTGGTCCGGAACCGCGATTACAACTGGGGACCGGAAGCACATCTGGACCAAATCAATGTCAGTTATCTCCCCGACGCCTCCACTCAGATCAGCGCTCTCAAGGACGGCAGCGCGGACATTATCGTGCCGGCGGCCTCTGCCAATGCGATCAACCAGATTCAGTCTCTGGCCGGTAAAGGTGTCTCCATGGAGACCGGAGAGCAACTTTCCTACGAGCATCTGGACCTCGACTTCTCCGGCGTTTTCGCGGATAAGAACGTCCGCTTGGCCTTCTTGAAGACGGTTCCTCGCCAGGACATCGTGAACAAGATCATCAAGCAACTCAACCCGGACGCCAAACCGCTGGACTCCCAGCTCTTTGTCCCTGCGCAATCCAAATACGCGGATGCTGTCAAAGCCAATGGCTCCACCGAGTTCGCGGCTCCAGACATCGAGGGGGCTAAAGCGTTGCTGAAGGGTGCCACTCCCGAAGTGCGCATCCTGTTCGATCGAAACAACCCGAGCAGGCAGGATATTTTCAAGCTGATTGCAAGCTCCGCAGCTAAGGCTGGCTTCCGCATCGTCGACGCCAGCCCAGCAGGCGATGACTGGTCGAAGTCTTTGGGTGGCAGTTCTTATGATGCCGCTATCTTCGGTTGGAGCAATCAGGGCATTGGAGTCAGCGATGTCCCGCAGATCTTCAAAACCGGGGGAGCCACTAACTTCAACGACTTCAGTGATCCCAAGGTAGACAGCCTGATGAAGGAGCTGATTACCACCTCTGACTCCGGGAAGCAGGCCGAACTCAAGGTGCAGATTGACACCCTGATTTGGGACGCGGCTTACGGATTGCCGCTGTTTCAATGGATCGGCCTGGATGCTTACGGCAGCAAGGTGACCGGGATTAGGTACAACCCCACCCAACTGGGCGCCTGGTGGAATGTTTGGGATTGGGTCTCGCGGGCGGGCTGAGCCTAACGCACGGTCAGTAGGCAAATAACGACGACGGCGAGCAGGCCGAGCAGGATGGCTAACTGGAGCCAGTTAATGCGCACGGTAGCTGATTCTGTGGTTCCGGCATCCGCGCTGAGGTTCCGTTTCCAGCGCTCCCGGACTGCCTTGACCACTTCGGTTTCCGAATCCTTCCGGCTGCTGGCGCTGGGGGCAGGAGCGGCCCAAGCTCCGTACTTTCCGTCGCCAGTTAGAAGAGTGAGTGCGAACCTGGTTTCAATGCTCTTCAAAGCAGGCCAGGGGATGGTCACGGTGCGTACCGGGTTGACCAAGGTGACCGATTCGTCGTCGAACTGAACCTTGGGGAACCAGAAGAGCCAGTAGCCGCAGTAACCGACCAGAGCCAGCACCGGCAAGCTCAGCAGCACATCACGTAAGCTCAGCCCTCCCAGTAGAGCAGCGATCAGGCCCAGAACCGCCAGGGCATAGAGCAGAACGGACATTGTCTTGCTATTGCGGGGCCGGAAAGTCTCTGCAGGCATGCTCCTATGCTGTCAGATCCGATGCTGCTAGCTAACTTTTCGCTAACGAAACCCCGCAGAATTACCGTTGCAGTGCCACTGGTATTAGTCTGTACCCAGTGTTTGTTGCGTGCGTCACCTTCGCACGCAAGAATATTGCCGGGGCCGATCCCGGGCACCTCGCACAACAATCAAGGAGGCGGAATGCGTTTCTCGCGCACTTCCAAAGCAATTGGCATTGCGGCTATCGCTGCTCTCGCCCTGACCGCGTGTGGCGGTGGTGGGGGAACCACATCCACCGGTTCAAGCGCTTCGGGCAACCCGAATGCCATTATCACGGCCTACGGCAACGAGCCGCAGAAGCCGCTGATGCCAGCCGATACCAATGAAGTTTTCGGTGGTCGTATCGTTGACATGCTCTTCCAGGGCTTGCGCAGCTACGATGCAAACGGCAAGCCGGTGAATGAACTTGCTGAGTCGATCGATACCTCCGACTCGCAGAACTACACCATCAAGATCAAGACCGGTACCAAGTTCACCAATGGTGAGGCGATCACCGCTAAGACCTTCGTGGACAGTTGGAACTTTGCCGCTCTGAGCACTAACCTGCAGTCCAACGGCTCCTTCTTTCAATCGATCGAAGGCTATGCCGACGTTAGCGCCACAACAGGCTCCGGCGATAGCGCCAAGCCCGCCCCTAAGGCCCAGACCATGAGCGGCCTGAAAGTTGTGGATGATTCGACCTTCACCGTAAAGCTGTCTCAGCCGGAGTCTGACTTCCCGTTGCGCCTAGGCTACTCGGCTTTCTACCCGATCCCTTCGGCTGCCATTAAGGATCCGAAGACCTACGGTCAGAAGCCGGTTGGCAATGGCCCGTACAAGATGGGTACAGACGGCTGGCAGCATGATAAGTCGGTTTCGCTGGTGAAGAACTCGGACTACACGGGTCCTCGTGAGGCTAAGAACGGTGGGATTACCTTCACCTTCTACACCGATCCGGGCCCGGCGTACACCGATGTCCAGGGTGGAACTTTGGATGTCACGGATGTGATTCCCAGCAATGCGCTGCAGACCTACACCACGGATCTGCCGGACCACAACTTGAACAAGTCCTATGCCGGTGACTCAACCTTGAACATCCCGGTTTACTTGGATGCTTTCAAGGGTGAAGAAGGCAAGCTGCGTCGTCAGGCCATCTCGATGGCTATCGACCGCGAGCAGATCACCAAGGTGATCTTCAACGGCACTCGTATCCCGGCGAAGGAATTCACCGCTCCGGTTCTTGATGGCTTCGATGCAAACATCGCAGGCTCCGATGTACTCAAGTTTGATGCTGCCAAGGCTGCCGATCTGTGGGCCCAGGCCGACAAGATCAAGCCGTGGGACAACTCCAAGCCGCTCACCATTGCCTACAACACCGATGGTGGCAATAAGGAGTGGGTGGACGCCGTTGCGAATCAGTTGAAGACCAACTTGAAGATCAACGCTGAGGGCAAGGCTTACCCGAAGTTCGCTACGATGCTCGATGATCGTATTTCCAAGAAGCTGACAGGTTTGGTTCGTGCTGGCTGGCAGGCTGACTACCCGTCGCTGTACAACTTCCTCGGACCGGTGCTCGCTACCGGTGCTTCCTCGAACTACGAGGGCTACTCGAACCCTGAGTTCGACAAGCTGCTGCAGGAAGGCCTTGGTGCCAAGACCGTTGAAGATGGCGCCAAGAAGTTCAACGAGGCCCAGGCGATCCTGTTCCAGGACCTACCCAATCTGCCACTGTGGAACAACGCCGTGCAGGTTGGCTGGAGCACGAACGTTAGCAACGTCGATACTGACTGGCGCGGTGTGATCCTGTATTACAACATCGTCAAGAGCTAGCCTTTAACAACCCGGAAGTATCATGCGATGGGGCCCGGTCAATAGCCGGGCCCCATCAGCGTGATTGCTACAGAATCGACATAAAATGCAAAGAAACGAAACTAGCGCAAGGGGGGTGCTTGGCTAGTGCTTAACTATCTCCTGCGGCGACTGCTGCAGATCATCCCAGTTTTCATTGGCGCCACCCTGCTGGTGTACTTCATGGTTTTCGCCATCCCCGGTGACCCCATTCGCGCCCTCTTTGGCGAACGTCAGCCTAGCCCGGCAATCATCAACGAGCTCCGCGCGCAATATAACCTGGATAAGCCCTTCATCATCCAGTATCTGCTCTTCTTGAAGAATCTCTTCACTTTTAATCTCGGCCCGGACTTCACCGGACGTCCCATTGCGGACATCTTGGCTTCGATCTATCCGGTGACCGCACAACTCGCCGTAATGGCTCTGGTAATTGAGTCTGTCTTCGGTATTGTCGTCGGCCTTTTTTCGGGACTACGAAAAGGAAAGCTCTTTGATGCCACCGCGTTGGTCGCTTCGATGCTGGTCATCGCTGTTCCCACCTTCGTTATCGGCTTCGTGTTGCAGCTTGTTATCGGTCTAAAATTGGGCTGGGCAAGACCCACAGTGGGATCAACCGTCGATTTCAACAGCTTGATCTTGCCAGCCATCGTGTTGGCCGCTGGTTCCTTCGCCTACATTCTGAGGCTTACCAGAGGTTCTGTCGCGGAAGGAAAATCTGCGGACTTTGTCCGGACAGCCACGGCGAAGGGCTTGAGTCGACGTCGTGTCATCACCGTGCATATTCTGCGTAACTCATTGATCCCGGTCGTCACGTTTATCGGTGCCGATCTTGGCAACCTGATGGGCGGAGCCATTGTCACCGAGGGCATTTTTAACGTCCCTGGTGTGGGAAATAAGCTTTATCAATCTGTGATCCGTGGCGAAGGGGCAACCGTGGTGGCCATCGTCAGTGTTTTAGTACTGGTCTTCGTGGTCGCCAACCTCCTCGTCGATCTGCTCTACGCCTGGCTCGACCCAAGGATTCGCTATGTCAAGTAAAAAAAGAGAAATAGAGCACTTCGTTGCCCCTTTGGAGGAAACTCCACTGCAGGCAGTAGACAGCACCATCAGTGATACAGCTCCGGCGAGCCTCTGGACGGATGCTTGGCACAGCCTTCGTAAGAAGCCGCTGTTTCTTATTTCCGCGTTCCTGATTCTCCTGATTGCTTTGGTATCGCTGTTCCCACAGCTATTCTCGCCGCTTGATCCCACTTCGTTCACAGCATGTGATCTCAGCCATTCCTTGGAAGGTCCGAGCGCTGGGCATATCTTGGGTTATAACAAGCAGGGCTGCGATATTTACTCACGCGTCATTTATGGCACCAGAGCCTCCGTCTCCGTGGGGATCCTCTCCACTATCGGTGTGGTTTTGCTCGGCGGTATTCTGGGAGCCCTCGCGGGTTTCTTCGGTGGTTGGCTTGACTCGATCATTGCGCGCTTGGGTGATATTTTCTTCGCCCTGCCGCTGATCCTCGGTGCCTTGGTGGTTGCACAGCTGCCGTACTTCCAGGAGAACCCTGGAATTCTTTCGGTTGTGTTCATTCTGGTGGCCTTTGGCTGGCCGAATATTGCACGAATCACGCGTGGTGCAATCATTGAGGTCAAGCACGCAGACTTCATCACAGCATCAACCTCCTTGGGCGTATCGAGATTCGGCTCGTTGATCAAGCACGCCATTCCCAATGCGCTAGCACCGATCATCGTGGTGGCAACGATTAGCCTTGGCACCTTCATCGTGGCGGAAGCGACCTTGTCCTTCCTGAGCATCGGTCTGCCTGGCAGCATGATGTCTTGGGGCAAGGACATCTCTGACGCGCAGAGTTTGCTGCGCACTAACCCTGAGGTGCTCATCTACCCTGCTGTGGCGCTGTCTGTCACGGTACTGAGCTTCATCATGCTGGGAGATGCGGTCAAGGATGCCTTGGACCCGAAAGCGAGGAAGCAATGAGTCACTCAGCAGAGGAACTGCCTCAAGTGCAGATTGTCGAGGATACTCAGGGTGAAGACTTGCCCTTGCTGGATATCCGTAATCTAGATATCACCTTCAATACTGCTGCCGGACCGGCTAAAGCCGTTCGGGGTGCAAATTTGACCGTGATGCCCGGACAAACGGTAGCCATCGTGGGCGAATCAGGTTCCGGGAAGTCGACTACGGCCCTGGCCGCAATTGGTTTGCTGGCAGGAAATGGTTCGGTTACCAACGGCCAGATCCTGTTCGACGGAGAGGACTTGGCTACCGCGGGAAGCAAGCGAATCGTGGCTCTGCGAGGGAACTCAATCGGTATGGTTCCGCAGGATCCGATGTCGAACCTGAACCCGGTCTGGAAGATTGGGTTCCAAGTCAAGGAGACCCTCAAGGCGAATGGTTTGCCGTCTTCCAAGGCAGACGTTGCCCGAGTGCTTTCTGAAGCTGGATTGCCGGATGCGGAGCGGAGGGCGGGGCAATTCCCGCATGAATTCTCCGGTGGCATGAGGCAACGAGCGCTGATTGCGATTGGTCTTTCTTGCCAGCCAAGACTGCTGATTGCTGACGAACCTACCTCGGCCTTGGACGTTACGGTGCAGCGTCAGATCCTGGATCATCTAGAAAAGATGACGAAGGAACTGGGTACCGCCGTGCTTCTCATTACTCACGATCTAGGTCTCGCTGCTGAGCGGGCCGAAAAGGTCGTGGTGATGTACAAGGGGCAAGTGGTCGAATCAGGTCCTGCTTTGGAGCTTTTGCAGAACCCGCAGCACCCCTACACCAAGCGACTGGTCGCTTCGGCTCCCTCTTTGGCGTCTCGTCGTATCGAGGTGGCCAAGGAAGCGGGCGAAGAAGCAGAGAATCTCTTGGCCAGTAGTGTAGAGCAGGTCAAAGCTGCCGACGAGATTATCCAGGTGCGGAACCTCAGCAAGGTCTATCAACTGCGTCAAGGGGCGCTTGGACGCACTGTCGACTTCAGCGCGGTCGACGAGGTGTCGTTCGCTGTGAAGCGAGGAACTACCACGGCAGTGGTGGGGGAGTCGGGCTCTGGCAAATCGACCGTGGCCAAGATGCTTTTGAATTTGGAGAAGCCCACTAAGGGCGACATCATTTTTGACGGCGTCAATATGACTGCTCTCGATCGGAAGGAGCTCTTCCGCTTCCGGCGCAGGGTTCAACCGATCTTCCAAGATCCTTACGGCTCCCTTGATCCGATGTACAACATCTTCCGCACCATCGAGGAACCACTCAGGGTACATAAGGTGGGGGATCGGAAGTCGCGTGAAGCAAGAGTGCGAGAGCTGCTGGATCAGGTTGCGTTACCAGCATCCATGATGCGCCGTTTTCCAAACGAGCTTTCCGGCGGTCAGCGACAGCGCGTTGCCATCGCTCGGGCGCTAGCGCTTGAGCCGGAAGTTATCATTTGCGATGAGGCGGTCTCCGCCTTGGACGTGCTGGTGCAGGCTCAGGTGCTGAACCTCTTGGCGGATCTGCAATCTCGACTTGGCCTGACCTACGTCTTCATCACTCACGACCTGGCGGTAGTTCGTCAGATCGGGGACAACGTCTGCGTGATGGAGAAGGGCAGGATCGTGGAGACCGGCATCACCGATGAGGTCTTCGAGAATCCGCAGACCGAGTACACCAAGAAGCTCTTGGCAGCTATTCCTGGACGCGATCTGGAGCTTCATTCCGAAGCATCCTAACTGGAAGGCCCTGGGTGCTTGGCTCAACCATTTGTGGTCGAGTCAAGCACCCAGGGCCTTCTTCAGCATAGATTGGTCGAATGTTGTTGCTTAGCAGCGTTTCCCGCCCATACAACTACGCGGTGGTGGAACGCTGAATCCATCGTAATAAAGAGTGACCGTGACCCTCCTGATCTCGTCGTTCAAAGGCGCAGGGCTGACGGAACTTTGCACGTTATCCCCGCTGTGGTCGTTGTCCAGGCTCCGAGAGCTCCTAGAAAACAACTGGTGGGCCATACCAATTCTCAACAGAGCAGGTTTTTGACTTTCTCTTTACGTCATTGCATTGAAATCAAGACATCGAAGTCGAAAATGGCTACTTGGTCAGATCGATGTGATTATCGGTAATGACATAGATCTGGCAGTTTTGAGGCATCCTGGGCGGCGCAGCTAAACGGGGGTTCTGTTATCCAGCTAGCGTCGGGGCGCTCGAATAGCCGTAGCCGGTGCCGCCAGGTAGGAACTTATCCGGCAGAACGACGAAAATAGCGGTGATCTGCCGCAAACTCCTACTGGGTGTCACACCTTCCTGGGATTGCAGCCGGAATCTGCACCGCTATGCCCTTCGAACCTAGATTCCCGTCGTCGCAGACCCCTTTTTAGGCTTCACCACCAGTAGCGACTAGAATGGTCCTGTACTCCGCCCGGCGCGCGGTCGCGCCGTTACCTGAGTTGCACTAGAGTCCGCTCCGGACGCATCCACTGGAAACAGGAAACGAGATCTTCAAGCATGTCCAATAACACCGCCTCGCGCACAGATCTGCGCAATGTCGCCATCGTGGCGCACGTCGATCACGGTAAGACCACCCTGGTGGACGCGATGCTGAAGCAGACCCATTCCTTTGCCGAACACGGCGTGGTGGCGGATCGGGTGATGGACTCCGGTGATCTGGAGCGCGAAAAGGGCATCACCATTCTGGCCAAGAACACCACGGTTGCTTACAACGGACCGTCCTCGAACGGTGAGACCGTGACGATCAATGTGATCGACACCCCGGGTCACGCAGACTTCGGTGGCGAGGTGGAGCGCGGACTTTCCATGGTGGACGGCGTCGTGCTCTTGGTGGATGCCTCCGAAGGCCCACTGCCACAGACCCGTTTCGTGCTGCGTAAGGCTCTTGCCGCAAAGCTGCCGGTCATCTTGTTGGTCAATAAGACCGACCGCCCCGACGCCCGCATCGACGAAGTAGTGCACGAGTCGATGGACCTGCTACTCGGCCTGGCCAGTGATCTGGCCGATGAGGTTCCGGATCTAGACCTGGATGCTGTGCTGAACGTCCCCGTTGTTTACGCGGCAGCCAAGGTTGGGGCAGCTTCGCTCGATCAGCCCGCGAACGGCAGCGCCCCGGACAACGACAATCTGGAACCGCTTTTCAAGGCGATCTTGGAGCACATCCCGGCTCCTACCTATGATCCCGAGGGTGTGTTGCAGGCACATGTCACCAACTTGGATGCCTCGCCCTTCTTGGGTCGCTTGGCTCTACTGCGCATCTTCAACGGCACCCTACGGAAGGGTCAGACCGTCGCATGGGCTCGTCACGATGGCACCCTGAAGAGCGTTAAGATCACCGAACTTCTTGCTACCAAGGCTCTTGAACGAGTGCCTGCCGAGTCCGCTGGCCCCGGTGAGATTGTCGCCGTCGCCGGTATCGAGGACATCACCATCGGTGAAACCCTCACCGATCTGGACAACCCGCAGCCGCTACCGCTGATCACGGTTGACGATCCTGCAATCTCGATGACCATCGGTATCAACACCTCGCCGCTGGCCGGTAAGGTCAAGGGCGCCAAGGTCACCGCCCGGCAGGTCAAGGATCGCCTAGACAAGGAACTGATTGGTAACGTCTCCTTGCGCGTGCTGCCCACCAGCCGTCCGGATGCTTGGGAAGTACAGGGTCGTGGCGAGTTGGCTCTGGCTATCCTAGTGGAGCAGATGCGTCGCGAAGGCTTTGAGCTCACCGTTGGCAAGCCTCAGGTGGTGACCAAGACCATCGATGGCAAGGTCAACGAACCAATGGAACACATGACCATCGATGTGCCGGAAGAGTATCTTGGCGCGGTCACTCAGCTGATGGCTGCGCGTAAGGGTCGGATGACCAATATGGCCAACCACGGTACGGGTTGGTGCCGGATGGAATTCATCGTCCCGGCTCGTGGTCTGATTGGCTTCCGCACCAAGTTCCTCACCGATACCCGCGGCGCGGGCATTGCCTCCTCCATCGCCGAGGGCTACGAGCCATGGGCCGGACCGATCGAGTACCGCACCAACGGTTCGCTCATCTCGGACCGCGCAGGAGTGGTAACCCCCTTCGCAATGATCAACTTGCAGGAGCGCGGATCCTTCTTCGTGCAGCCCACCTCGGAAGTTTATGAGGGCATGATCGTCGGCGAGAATTCACGAGCCGACGATATGGATATCAATATCACTCGTGAGAAGAAGCTGACCAATATGCGGGCAGCCTCCTCTGATAGCTTCGAGAACCTCACTCCGCCCCGCGTGCTGACCTTGGAGGAATCCTTGGAATTCGCGCGCGAGGACGAGTGCGTTGAAGTTACCCCCGAGTCGATCCGGATTCGCAAGCTGATCCTGAACGCCTCGGACCGGGTCAAGGCAGCCAGGGCCAGGAATCACGCTTCGGCAGCCGCTAACTCCTAAGTTCTTGATCCCCCCAGGTTTCCTCCCGGCCAGGCCGGCGGACACAGACGGAACCTACCGCCTGCTTTTCGTTCATGCCCATCCGGATGACGAGTCGATTGCCACCGGCGGAACCATGGCGGCGCTGGCTCATTCAGGTGCACAGGTCAGCTTGCTGACCGCCACCAGGGGAGAGCTGGGGGAGGTGATCCCTGCCGAGCTGAAGCAGCTTGAGCAGGGATTGCCCGGTTCGGTGCTCGACGGCGGGGCCGGGCTGGCGCGGGTACGCACCGAGGAACTCGCTCAGGCGGTGGTCGAACTCGGGATTACCCGGCAGGTCTTTCTGGGAGAATTCCCGGCTTTGATGCCTGCTTTCGCGCCAACAAGCTATCGTGACTCCGGAATGTCTTGGGGGCCGGATGGCCGGGCTCAGGCCGCGGCCACCGTTTTGCCTGGATCATTTTCCAGGACCTCGCTGCAAGAAGTAGCCGCTCATACCGCAGCCCTAATCCGTGCCCTGCGTCCCGACGTCGTGATCACCTATGCGGCGGACGGTGGCTACGGTCATCCAGACCATGTCTATTGCCACCAGATGACGATAGCCGCCATTGAGTTGGCTGCGGTGGCCGGAGATGCTCAAAATTTGGCCTGGAACGTCCCGTTGACCTACACCATCCTTTCCGACCGGCCGGAACGGGCGCATGATCCGGCCGCCGCGGTGTGGTGGATTGAAGGTGAGCTGGACGCCAAGCGCGAAGCGATGCGGGCACATCGAACCCAGGTGGTTGTTGCGGAAGATTGCTTTGCCTTGAGCGATCTGGAATTCCGACCGCTCAGCGCAAAAGAGGGCTTCCAATTGTTTCGGATCGCCCGGCAGGACGTCGTCGGTTCGCGCGCAGCAAGCCTAGCTGCTTCGCCTGGCGAGGACACCGTCTCCAGCGAACCACGGCAACGAAGCATCTCGGATTGGATGGGATACGGTCTCTCCGCCTTATTCGCAGGAGTGCTGGTCGCAGCACTGGGTACGATGCTTCATTCCCGTACCAGCATGATCGGCCAATTCCAGTTACCTTGGGGTGCGCTTCTGGCTTTGCTCCTGCTTGGCGCAGTCATAACGCTGATTCGCAACTGGTCAAGTTCCGCCACTCTCGGGGTAATACTCGGAGTTATCACATATGTCACATGCGTTATGTTTTCGATTCCACATGGTCAGGTTGCGCTGATCATGGGTGATTTAGCGGGCAGCGTGTGGCTGTATGGAATCGCCGTGGTGACAGTAATTCTCGGAGCTCAAGCGGCCTTGGGGAAAGTATTCCGAGCCCGGAAAAAATAGCTCAGCTGGCTCCTTGCCAGACCGCATCGAAGGGGGCGTGGGACGAAACTCGGGATTGAATTGCTCGGGTCACCAGGTCCTTGGCGGCGTGGGCCGCATCCAGCGGGGTAGCGCCTTTGGCCAGTTCCGCGGTCACTGCGGCGGCTAAGGAACAGCCGGCCCCGGAAACTGCAACCTCGCCAACCTTGGGTGCACGGAGAACTTCGAGAGTTGAGCCGTCATAGAACACATCGACTGCCTCGGCACCAGCCAAGCGCACCCCGCCCTTGGCCAGAACCACCGCCCCAGAGGCATCATAAATTCGCTGCGTTGCCTCTTTGAGATGTTCCACCGTGCTGATCTCGCTCATCCCGGAAAGGGAGAGCGACTCGAAGTGGTTTGGCGTGACGAAGCTGGCCTTAGGCAAGATTTCCCGTTTGAGCGCCTGATCGGTATCGAGCGCCGCGCCGGGCTCCTGACCCTTGCAAATCAGTACCGGGTCCAAAACGACATTCTTCCAGTCCCGGCTGGCCAGCGACTGCGCCACCGTGTCGATGGTGACCGGGGTACCCAGCATGCCGATTTTCACGGTATCAAGCTGATCCGGGCCGTAAGCGGCACCGATGGCTTCGAGCTGATCCGCAATAACCTGAGCATCCACCGGCACGAAACGGTGATTCCAATTCTGCTTCGGATCGAAGGAGACGATGCAACTCAGAGCGACAATGCCGAAAACGCCGAGCTGTTGGAAGGTCTTGAGATCCGCTTGGGCGCCCGCACCGCCGGTGGCTTCGGAGCCGGCGATAGTCAGCGCAATAGCGGGATTGTTCTGCGTGGAAGTCATAAACACCACTTTACTGTTCGCGATAGCCCACTGACTTCGCGATAGCTCAATGACCCGTCAATGGGCTATCTCGAAGCTATTGGGCTATCGCCAACGCAATAAACGCAACGCAATAAACGCAAACACGACTCAACGGCACCGGCCTAACGCCGACGCTGTGGCGGGGCCGGAGGCACTTCCTTCGCGGCCACGATGTCCGCCTTGGCGACCACCACGGTACCGCGCCTAGTCTCAATGGTGAGGGCGTCGTCGTCGGAAGCCAAGAGCACGCCGAGCGCATCGGTGAGCGGCAGCGGGCCTGCAATCCGGTAGCGCACCACAATACGGGTACCGAGCTGGAAGTTTTCCAAGGGGAGCACGTCTTCATGCTACGACTCGCGGTGCGATGCTGGCTCGCGGTGAGGGATAATGGATAAGGCTTGCAGTTCGGTGCAGGGCAGAAAGGTTGGGACGTGACGTACGTAATCGCGCAGCCGTGCGTGGATTTGAAGGACAAGGCGTGCATTGATGAATGCCCGGTTGACTGTATCTACGAGGGTGAACGATCGCTTTACATCCACCCCGACGAATGTGTGGACTGCGGGGCTTGCGAACCCGTGTGCCCCGTCGAGGCCATCTATTACGAAGATGACGTGCCCGACGAATGGACTGAGTACTACAAGGCCAACGTTGAATTCTTCAATGAGCTCGGTTCGCCCGGTGGCGCGGCCAAGGTAGGTAACACCGGTTACGACCATCCCTTCATCGCGGCGCTACCACCGCAGAACCAAGATCATGGCTAAGCCCTTCGGCTTGCAGTTACCGGAATATCCCTGGGAGGCTCTTGCCCCCTATTCGGAACGAGCCCGGCAATACCCAGGCGGTGTGGTGGATCTGTCCATCGGTACCCCGGTAGATCCAACTCCGGAACTGATCCAAGATGCGCTAAAAGCCGCTACCGACGCGCACGGCTACCCAACCACTCAGGGCAGTTTGGAACTACGCCAAGCTATCGCCGACTGGTTTGCCCGACGGCGTGGCGTAGCCGGACTGTCTCCCGAGCAGGTCTTGCCCACGGTTGGGTCCAAGGAACTGGTGGCGTGGCTGCCGTTATTGCTCGGACTGGGCGAGGGCGATGTGGTGGTGCGACCCGCCGTCGCCTACCCGACCTACGATATGGGAGCCATTTTTGCCGGTGCCACACCGGTCGCTGCCGATTCGCTTTCCGAACTAGATGCCGAAACCTTGGCCAAGGTGCGGCTGGTCTGGGTGAACTCGCCGGGCAACCCCACGGGGGAGGTGCGCAGCAGCGAAGAGCTGGCCACGCTGGTTGCTCAGGCGCGTGAACTCGGCGCGGTGGTGGCTTCCGACGAATGCTACGCCGAGCTGGGGTGGGGCCAATGGGAGTCCGGAGTGCCGAGCATTCTCCATCCCGAGGTGGCGAAAGGCTCCTTCGAGGGTTTGCTAGCTGTCTACTCGCTCTCCAAGCAATCGAATCTGGCTGGTTACCGTGCCGCTTTTGTGGCAGGCGACGGCGAGTTGATCGGGAATCTGCTCAATAGCCGCAAGCACGCCGGCATGATGGTGCCCTGGCCTGTCCAGCAGGCGATGCGGACTGCGCTTGGTGATGACACTCACGTGCAGACCCAGAAGGATCGCTACCGCGCTCGGCGGGAAGCCCTTCGGCCGGCGCTGGAAGCTTTTGGACTTGAAATTCACGGCTCGGAAGCGGGACTTTACCTCTGGGCAAAGCCGGCGGGGGAGAGCCAGGATTCCTGGCAGACCGTGAGCCGCTTTGCCGATCTTGGCATTTTGGTAGGCCCCGGGGTCTTCTACGGGGAGGCCGGTAAAGGTTTTGTTCGGGTTGCTCTGACCGGTAGCGATGAACGGGTTGCTACCGCCGTCGAACGGCTCACCGGCAAGAGGTAGCAAGCTGAAAGAGGACGAGGATTAGTGCTCAGGACAACTGGGCGGTAGTTTCTTAATGCGGTTATTTTTTTGTAGACCTTACTGGCCGCGCGATACCGAAAGGGATCTTCATGACTGAAGCAACAGGCGCCTCGCTGCACTACGAGGGCGGCGAACTCGCATTGCCGCGGGTAAAAGCGGCCGAAGGGAACGACGGCTACGACGTCTCCAAGCTGCTCTCCAAAACCGGTGTTGTCACCTATGACCCCGGATTTATGAACACTGCGGCGACTAGCTCAGCCATTACCTATATCGATGGTGATGCCGGAATCCTGCGTTACCGCGGGTACCCGATCGAGGACCTGGCGCAGCACTCCAGCTTCCTGGAGGTCTCCTACCTTTTGATCTACGGGAATCTGCCTTCGCCGAGCGAGTTGAGTGCTTTCGACGAGAAGATCCGTAGGCACACCCTTTTGCACGAGGACTTGAAGGGCTTCTTCGCAGGTTTCCCCCGCGACGCGCACCCGATGCCGGTGCTTTCCTCTGCTGTTTCGGCGCTTTCCACGTTCTACCAGGATTCACTCGATCCCTTCGATGACGACCAGGTGGAGCTTTCCACCATCCGCTTGCTAGCCAAGCTGCCCGTGATTGCTGCCTATGCGCATAAGAAGTCGATCGGGCAGGCCATGCTGTACCCGGACAACTCGATGAACCTGGTGGAGAACTTCCTGCGGCTCTGTTTCGGCCTACCCGCGGAGCAGTACGAGCTCGACCCGGTAATGGTCAAGGCTCTTGACTTGTTGCTGATCCTGCATGCGGACCATGAGCAGAACTGCTCTACCTCCACGGTCCGGCTGGTGGGCAGCTCGAATGCCAATATGTTTGCTTCCATCTCGGCGGGCGTGAACGCTCTCTTCGGCCCGCTGCACGGCGGCGCCAATGAGGCAGTGCTCAATATGCTCCGGCAGATCCAGGCCAGTGGCGAGCCGGTGGAGAAGTTTGTCCAGCGGGTGAAGAACAAAGAAGACGGCATCAAGCTGATGGGCTTCGGCCACCGGGTTTATAAGAATTACGATCCGCGCGCCAAGATCGTCAAAGCCACGGCCAATGACATCCTGTCCCGGCTGGGCGGCAATGACGAATTGCTCGATATTGCCATGAAGCTGGAAGAGACCGCGCTGACCGATCAGTACTTTGTGGACCGTCGTCTCTACCCGAACGTCGACTTCTACACCGGCGTGATCTACAAGGCGATGGGCTTCCCGGAGAAGATGTTCACTGTGCTCTTCGCAATGGGTCGCCTACCCGGCTGGATCGCCCAATGGCGCGAAATGATCAAGGATCCGGCAACCAAGATCGGCCGCCCCCGTCAGCTCTACACGGGCGAGCAGGAACGGTCCTACCCTTCCCGCTAAGCCCTGGGGCTTGAGAGTATTCTGAAGGCGGACAGTTTTCAAGGAGGTGGCGCAATCCATCACACAGGCGGCCCAGGCTGGCGGATCACAGTGGACATTTCTGCGCCACTGCTGATCGCTCTTTATCTGCGTGATGCCTCCGGCCTCAACGGTGCTGGGGTGCCCCTGCTCTCGGCTGTGCATCCCCAGGTTAAAGCGGTGGAACCTTACCAACTGACTCATCAAGTGGGCGGCATGGAGTCGTTGAGATTCGAATGGGAGCAGTGGTGGGCGCAACTGCTGGGTAACTTTCCCGGCGGGCCGCCCGAGCTGGTCCCGCCGGATTTCAATGAATTTGCGGGTAACCCTGCGCTGCAAAGGGTTTTGCAAGCCCATTTCGGTGCTGCGCTGAACTGGTCCCGAGAACGGATCGCCGAATACCGCCAGTTGGCTTCCCGGCGAGAGACCATGGGGGAGCTGAAGATCCTGGCTCAATTGGTACAGGACCGCGAACTTGAGCTAGGCCGTAATGCCCGTGATTTCACCCTGAGCATTGTGGAGTTGCCGTTATTCGAACCACGGGCCTGGTTCATGGAGCCGAATCGGCTGGTGATGAGCCAGAGCTTGCTCGACGATCCGGAGATCTTCCGCAGCTACGTGCAGCCCGTGGTGGAGATGCTGGTCTAGACGGTTTAGCCGGGCTACGAGTTACCTTGCAGCACTATCAATACTTCCTTGCTACTGGCGCTCTCGGAGGACAACCAACCTCGGTTACTTACGCCGTCGTTATTACCCCGCTGCCAGCTTTGGCCGGCGAAACTCACCTGTGTGATGCCCAGCGAACTAGCATTCGCCACCGCCCATTGCGCAAACTGCCAACCGGTCGCTTCGACGGCACCCACCCGCACGTTAGAGCCCTGGACGGTTGCAGCTACGGGGCCAAAGCCGGTCTGCAGTCGCTTTATGACGGCGGCCCCACTGCCAGCTTTCTGTGCCGGGTTGAGAGTGCAGTTCAGTGAGGCGGAGGAATAGCCGGTGAGCGCGGAAGCGAAGGCTCTGGCCATCGATTCATGCTCGCTATAGGCTTCTGGGAAGGCCGACCGTTGCACGGCTTGGCCGGCGGCGGTGACGGTCATCTGCTGGTAACCGGGCACCTGGATCAGTGCATCAAAGAAGGCATTGATCGCGTAGACCGGGTCCATGATCTGTTCTGCCGTTCCCCAATCCTGGGAAGGGCGTTGCTGGAAGAGGCCCAGCGAATCCATGTCCCCGTAATTGATATTGCGCAGCTTGGATTCCTGCATTGCGACCGCAATGGCGATAGTGGCAGCCCTAGAGGGCAGGTCGCGTCGGGTGCCGATGGCGGATATTAGCGCAGCGTTCTCAGCCTGGTCAGGATCCAGGGAGTAGCTTTTCTCCTGGAGTAGCGCGGAGCAACCGACGATGGGGGTGGCAGCAGGCAGCTTGAAGAAATTGACCGCCCGTAGCCCCGCCGCCACGATTAAAGCCACCGTGAACAGCAGCGAGAGCAGCCAGATTAGCCCCGCGCGGAGCCTTTTACGACGAGTCATCTAGTTCTTATGTAGGTCGGCATTGAGCTCGACCGTCTGCCCCTGACGTGGCAGTGCCTCCACCTCACCGCTGGTTGAATTGCGGCGGAAGAGTAGGTTCGGCTGGCCGGAGAGTTCTACCGCTTTGACAATCTGCCAGGTGTCCTCGCCGTCGGCGTTCTTCGGGCCGGGGACTCGGACCCGGGTGCCGGCTGTGACGTAAAGACCGGCTTCGACCACGGAGTCGTCGCCGATGCTGATTCCCACACCGGAGTTAGCGCCGAGGAGAACTCGTTCACCGAGCGTGATTTTCTCCTTGCCGCCGCCGGAGAGGGTGCCCATGATGGAGGCCCCACCGCCAACGTCACTACCGTTGCCCACCACGACGCCCGCCGAAATTCGGCCCTCAACCATTGAGGTGCCTAGGGTCCCGGCGTTGTAGTTGACGAAGCCTTCGTGCATCACGGTGCTGCCATCGGCGAGGTAGGCGCCGAGCCGGACCCGGTCGGCGTCGGCAATCCGGACGCCGCTGGGCAAAACGTAGTCCACCATGCGCGGGAACTTATCCACTCCGAAGACCTCGACCTGGCCGCGACGCCGCAAGCGCAGCCGGGTGCTCTCAAAGTTCGCCACCGGGCAGGGGCCGAAGTTTGTCCACACCACGGTGGTGAGCTTGCCGAAGATGCCGTCCAGATTGATGGTGTTTGGCGCCACCAGACGGTGGGAGAGCAGGTGCAATCTCAGGTAGGCGTCGGCGGTGTCCTGCGGGGCTACATCCAGGTTGATCTGTACGAAGACCACCTGCTGGCTGACTCCACGATCCTCATCCTTGCCATTCTGAGCTAGCTCGGTCAGCTCAGGAGTAGCTTCCGGTGCCTGCCCCAGGGCTTCTACGGCAGTACCCAGCGCCGGGGAGGGGAACCAGACATCCAGCACGGTGCCGTCGTCGGCGAGGGTGGCCAGGCCGAAGCCATGGGCAGCGCGGGCAGGATCAAGCGTCTGAGAAGTCATAACTCCATCTTCGCCTAGGGAGGCATTGGCAGGCAACGTGAGCCGAAGTCTTACCCACCTGTCCCACCGAATGTTGCTGGAGTGACAGATGTTGCGGATAAATCACCTCAGCTGGCACAACTGTCACACCCAGTGGGATAGCTGGTCTCGGGTTGGATAGGCTGGGGCGATGAGCTCACTGGACTTGACGGCTGACGTCGCCGAACTGACGGCAACTCTTTTGGACATTGAAAGTGTCTCCGGTGGAGAGAAGTCATTGGCGGATGCGGTTGAAACTTCTTTGCGCCAGTTGCCTTGGCTGACCGTGCTTCGGGATGGTGACGCGATTATCGCCCGGACAGAGTTGGGACGGGCAGAACGCGTCATCCTGGCCGGACACCTAGACACGGTGCCGCTTCCGACCACGCCGGGCTCAAGGGGCACCGTGCCCTCTCGTTGGGAGGGGACAACCCTCTACGGCAGGGGAGCGACCGATATGAAGGGTGGCGTGGCCGTGCAGCTCGCGCTCGCCGCAACCCTGAGCGAACCGGTCCGCGATATTAGCTTCGTGTTCTACGACCACGAAGAAGTGGAGGCCGAGTTGAGCGGTCTGGGCCGCCTGGCCAGAAATCACCCGGAATTACTCAAAGCCGATTTTGGCATTCTGCTGGAACCGACCGACGGCGTGGTGGAGGGCGGCTGCAATGGCACCATGCGCTTCGAAGCCCGGACCACAGGGGTGGCGGCGCATTCCGCCAGGGCCTGGATGGGACATAACGCGATCCACGATCTGGCCCCGATCCTCGGCCGCTTGGCCGACTATCGACCGCAGACCATCAATGTCGACGGGCTGGAATATCGGGAGAGCCTCAACGCGGTAAAGATCAGGGGCGGGATTGCGGGCAATGTGATTCCGGATGAAGCAGTGCTGGAGATCAACTATCGGTTTGCCCCGGATAAGTCGATTGAACAAGCCGAAGCAGTGGTGCTGGAGCTATTAGAAGGCTTCGAGGTGCGGCGCACCGATGCAGCCGCCGGAGCCCGTCCTGGCCTCGACCAGCCTGCCGCCGCGGCGTTCGTCTCAGCCGTGGGCGGTGAGCCGAAACCGAAATTCGGCTGGACCGACGTCGCCCGCTTGGGAGAGTTGGGGATTCCGGCGGTGAACTTCGGCCCCGGAGATGCCCTGCTAGCGCACAGCGACGATGAACACGTCAGCGGCCAGGCAATCCATGATTGCCTGGCCGCCTTAACGCGTTGGTTGAGTTAGAAGCCGGTTGGTTTAGACAACCGGCACTCGTCTAGGTATTACCGCCAGTGCCAACATTGCCGCCGTCGAGGTTTCCCGCTCCGGGAACTACCGGCAGGTTCTTATTCGATACCTTCGGGCTACGCCGCATCCGACCTTCCAGATACTTAGCCAAGCCAGCCAGGATCAGGCAGCAGCCGACGTAGATCGCGCCGCCGACGAGCGCGGCCGGGATGATCGGAGTCTGGTAGCTGGTTTGCGATCCCAGGTAATTGATCTGGTAGAGCAGTTCCTGATAGGTGATGATGAAGCCCAGTGCGGTGTCCTTAAGAGCCACCACCAATTGGGCGATGATCACCGGGAGCATGGTGCGCACCGCCTGCGGGAGCAGAATCATGGTCATCACCCGGGTTTTACGCAGGCCGAGCGCATAGGCCGCCTCGCTCTGACCCTTCGGGACGGCCTGAATGCCAGCCCTGAAGATCTCGGCGAGGACGGAGCCGTTGTACAGAATCAAGCCGACCACAACAGCGGTAAACGGAGAGATTCCCTGCACTCCGATGGAGCCCAAACCGTAAAACATCAACGCCATCAGAATGAGCAGCGGGATGGCGCGGAACAACTCGGTGAACCAGCCGACCGGGCGACTGATCCAGCGCCGGTCCGAGAGCCTTCCAACGGCGAGCACCATACCTAGAATGAGCGAGCCAACAGCGGCCACCGCGAAGGCGCTCAGTGTTGAGCCCAAGCCCTTGAGGATGTTTTGCTGCACCAAGGGGAAGGTGAAAAGCTGCCACTTCTTAGCGGAGAACTGCCCGCTTTCGGCGAACTTGTAAATGATGAAGGCAAGCACGGCGGCAATCACCACAATGGTGACCACGCCGAGGATTCGATTGCGCCGAATGGCTTTGACCCCGGGGGCGTCGAAGAGCACGGAACTCATCGTGCACCACCTACTTTCCACTTCTTCTCAAGTGTTCTTTGTACAAAGCTCAGAATCAGTACCAGCAGGATGAAACCGAGTGCCACCCAGAGCAGGCTCTGCATGGCGGGGTAATTACGTTCGGAGAGGTAAGCGCGGATGGCTCCGGCCTCCAGCACGGAGAAACCGGCGGCAACCGTGGTGTTCTTCAACAGTGCTATAAAAACGCTCATCAACGGCGGGAGTACGGCTCGGAAGGCTTGGGGCAGAATCACCAGGCTCATGGTGGGTCCGAAGGGCAAGCCAATCGCCCGGGCCGCCTCCGCTTGGCCAACCGGTACCGTGTTGATGCCAGCCCTGATCGCTTCCGAAACATAGGTCGCGGTGTAGAGCGAAAGCGCCACAATTGCCAGAACCACGAAGCCCGGATTAGGGAAGCCAAGGCGAGGATAGCCGAAGACGAAGAAGACGAAGATCAGGGTGAGCGGGGTATTCCTGATGACATTCACATAGAGGGTGCCGAGGGCACGCATCGGGGTCACCGGGGAAACCCGCAGGGCAGCGACAATGGTGCCCAGGACTAGGGCGAAAATCGCCGAGAAGAAGAAAAGGATCAGGGTGTTCTTGAAACCCTCGGCGAAAATGTCGAGGTTATCGGTCAGAGTGTTCACTGAATGATTCGCTTTCGCTTAAAAGAGTGGTGGCACCCGGTGCCGGGTGCCACCACAAACCGTCAGTAGTTGTCGACGGCGGGTTGCTCCAGCTTGAGACCAGACTTGCCGAGGTTGCTGTCGTACAGCTTGGACCAGATGTCCTTGCCGTTGGTCAGCACATTGTTGAGGTACTTGCGCAGTGCGCTATCGCCCTTCTTCAAGCCGATGCCGTACTTCTCAGTGGTGAACGGCTCGCCGACCACCTTGAGGTTGTCCGGATCTTGTGCCGCGTAGCCGGCGAGGATCGGCTGATCCGTGGTAACAGCATCCACTTGGCCGTTCTTTAAGGCGTCAACGCACTTGGAGTAGACATCGAATTCGACGGTCTTGGTGTCCTTGTACTTGTCCTTGATGTTCTGGATCGGGGTGGAGCCGGTCGCGGAACATACCGTCTTCCCGGCCAGGTCCTTATCCGAGTTGATCGTGGTGTTATCCTTCTTGACCAAAAGTGCCTGACCGGTCTGCAGGTAAGGACCGGCGAAGTCAATCTGGGTCTTGCGCTTATCGGTGATCGAGTAGGTACCGACATACAGATCGATCTGACCATTGACCAGAGCCTGTTCGCGGTTCGCGGAGGCAACAGCTTGGAAGGTGATCTTATCTGTCGAGATGCCGAGCGAGGCGGCCATCCAGCGGGCGATATCGATATCGAAGCCCGAGTATTCCCCGGTTGCCGGGTCCTTGAAGCCAAGGTTTGGCTGATCTTCCTTTACGCCAATGGTGATCTTGCCGTCAGCCTTGATCTTGTCGAAGGTGGTGCTCCCGGTCAGCGAAACGTTTTCCGCGACCTTATAAGGGGCATCCGCGCTAGCGCTGGAGCCGTTGTCGGTGGAGGTTCCGCCGCCGCAGGCGCTCAATGCCAAGGCCGCGATAACTGCGGTTGCGCCAAAGACGCCAGCTTTTTTAGTGAGTCTCATTATTACCTTTCAATAGTGCGAGAGTGAGTTGATCAGTGGGTGAGAATCTTGGACAGGAAATCCTTGGCGCGATCGCTCTTCGGCTGGGTGAAGAAGGTCTCCGGATCGGCATCTTCGACAATCTGACCATCAGCCATGAAAACCACCCGATCGGCGGCTTTCCGTGCAAAGCCCATCTCGTGAGTGACCACAATCATGGTCATTCCCTCGTGTGCCAACCCAACCATGACATCGAGAACCTCATTGATCATTTCCGGATCCAAGGCAGAGGTGGGCTCATCGAAGAGCATGACCTTGGGTTTCATGGCCAAAGCACGCGCAATGGCCACGCGTTGCTGCTGACCACCGGAGAGCTGCGCGGGCAGCTTCCCGGCTTGCGCTCCCACGCCCACGCGTTCCAGCAAAGCCATGGCGTCCTTTTCGGCCTCGGCCTTCGAAACTCCTTTTACTTTGATGGGACCCAGCGTGACGTTTTCCAGAATGGTCTTATGCGCAAAAAGATTGAATGATTGGAAAACCATTCCGACTTCTGCCCGCAACTTCGCGAGTTCCTTGCCTTCTTGCGGCAATACCTTGCCATCGATCTGGATTTCTCCGTCGTCGATGGTTTCCAGACGATTGATTGTCCGGCAAAGGGTGGACTTCCCGGAACCCGAAGGTCCGATGACCACAACAACTTCGCCTTTGGCGACGCTCAAATTGATCTCCTGCAGCACGTGCAGGGCACCATAATGCTTATTGACTGCCTTCAAATCCACCAGGGGCGCAGCATTTTGACTACTCATCACAGAACCAACTCCTTACCATGTATCGAACTTACCTGTTGTTTTCCTGTAATTCAGCAAGTATTCAAAAATGAAGATGATCGTGACCAAGGTGTGACCGCGCTCATACTTTGCCGCTGGCAGCCTAACACCGAGTTGTCGCATAGCCTTGGCCTATGAGTTCTCCGACTGAGAAAAATAACCCTGCACCCTCCAGACACCGCGGCCCGGTTGAATTGCGTCGTGGCCTAGCTAAGGGTTCAACGGCGGATCAACACCTCCTGGACACTCGCTCACCGGGGGACTTCACCAGCACGGATCCCTGGCGCGTATTACGCATTCAAGCGGAGTTTGTCGAAGGCTTCGGAGCGCTGGCCAATATTGGTCCGGCAGTCAGTGTCTTCGGTTCGGCGCGGACCACGCCCGGCAGTGCCTTCTATGAGACGGGCGTTGAAGTAGGACGGCGGCTGGCTGAGGCAGGTTTCGCGGTGATCACCGGAGGCGGTCCCGGCTCGATGGAAGCGGCCAATAAGGGAGCAGTTGACGGCAAGGGGCTCTCGGTTGGTTTGGGCATTGAGCTTCCCTTTGAGCAGGGAATGAACCAATGGGTGGATCTCGGCGTGAATTTCCGCTACTTCTTTGCTCGCAAGACCATGTTCGTCAAATATGCCCAAGGATTCATCGTGCTCCCCGGCGGCTTAGGCACCCTCGATGAGCTCTTCGAGGCCATGGTCCTGGTTCAAACTCATAAGGTGACGTCCTTCCCGATTGTGCTCATCGGTACCGAGTTCTGGGGTCCGATGGTCAATTGGATTCGGGAAACCCTGGTGGCCGACGGCCTGGTCTCGGCGGGCGATCTGGACATCATCTCTGTTGTGGACAGCGCCGAGGAAGCCGTACAGAAACTGGTAGCAGGAGTCTGAAGCTGCCGCGGTGCGGGAGTGATGCAGAATCCGAAAGGATCTAGACAGATCTGGGATGATGGGGCTGTGACGTATTTTCTGGTTTTCCTTGCGGTGCTGGTGGCTGGCGGGGTAGCAATGTTTCTGGTCGGACAAAGGCGCCGGGAGACCCGCCCTCAGGCGGAACCGTCCTCGGATCCCTCGCTTTCCAGTGTGCTGCTCGACGACGGGCTGAGCGCTCCGGTGCCCAACCTGCCTCCTGTACTGCTACCCGAACAAGCCACTGCGGAGGATGTGGACCGGGTGAGATTCTCCCTGGGCTTGCGTGGTTACCGGATGGATCAGGTGGATCAGGTGCTGGACCGGCTGAGCTATGAACTGGACGCTCGAGATGAGCGGATCGCGGCTCTGGAAGCCCAGCTCATCACCGAGGCCCCTGGCTCTCGATATGCCGAGGCTTCCGACTCTCGCCAAGATGACTCTCAACAGGACCTCTCTCAACAGGACTTCCTTCCACAGCCCGGTTCCGACGATGAACAAGGTGATGTGCATCCGGAGCCGGAACAGATGCCCGAGCCGGCGGAGGAGCACCGGCCATGAGCGAAGCAATTGCAGGGTCGGATGGCAAAGTCCGTTGTAACTGGCCTGGTCTGAATGGCAGCGAGCTGTATCAGCGTTACCACGATGAAGAATGGGGCCGGGAGGTCTCCGGCGAGGCCAAGCTTTTTGAGCGATTGAGCTTGGAGGCGTTTCAATCCGGACTCAGCTGGCTGACCATCCTAAGGAAGCGGGAGTCCTTCCGTGCTGCATTCTCAAACTTTGACCCCGAAAAGGTCTCTCGGTTCGACGAGTCCGATATTGAGCGGCTGATGAACGACTCAGGGATTGTGCGCAATACCTTGAAGATCAATGCGACGATCAATAATGCGCAAGCTATTCTGGCGCTTCCGACTGGAGTGACCTTGGGATCCCTCCTAGAAGACCATCGCCCCGCCGCCCGAAAAGTGGGTGATCCGGTGCCAGCTTCCACCGTGGAATCGGCTGCACTGGCTAAGAGCCTGAAAAAACATGGCTTCCGTTTCGTCGGTCCGACCACCGCTTATGCAATGATGCAAGCCGTTGGTTTGGTGAACGATCACCAGGATGATTGCTGGGTCCGTGCCGAGCGTTGACACCAGCCGCACCGACCGAGCTCATCAGGCCAACCGGGTTGGTCGTGGAATGAACTCGCAACTGTGGCAAGGCGTGTTACGAGTGCTGAAACCGCTCCGCCATTCGCCCTGGTGGTTACGAATTACCGTGCTCTACCTGGCCACCAGATTACTGACCTTTCTGATCTTTTCGGCCACGGCTCTACATCAAGGGGCGAATCCCTGGTTCCAGGCGTCGCCCAGTTACCTAGATTTCATCAATATCTGGGATAGCGAGTGGTACCACCGTATTTTCACCGATCTTTACCCGCAGCAGTTGCCCCTGGCTGCCGATGGCTCGGTTCAAGAGAACAATTGGGCCTTCTACCCGCTTTTTCCTTTGCTGGTCAGGGGGTTAGCTGGACTAACCGGCGCCGGTTGGAGCGTACTGGCTCCCATCGTGGCAACGCTCGCGGCTTTGGCCGCAAGCTTGGTGATCTATCGGCTGTTCAGGCTCTTCGCCAGCACTGTCACCTCCACCTGGGGAATCGCTTTTTTGCTGACCTTCCCGATTTCGCCGGTACTCCAGGTGCCGTATGCCGAGTCGCTAAATCTTTTCCTGCTCTCCTCCGCGCTCTACCTGGTGATCAAGCACCGCTATTTCTTGGCCATGCCGGTGGTGGTATTGAGTGCCTTGTCCAGGCCGGTGGGCGTGGCTTTTGCGCTGTTTTTCTTCCTACATTTACTCTTCAGATTATTGCCTAATCGCAGCCAGGACTTCGGCCAGCGGCTCGCCGCATTCACGCCCGTCCAGCGTTGGGGTGCGCCTTCGCTACTTGTAGTTTCCGGCATCGCGGCCTTTGCCTGGCCGCTGATTGCCTGGGCAGTGACCGGAGACTTTGCGGCTTACACAAACACTGAGGCAGTGTGGCGAGGTGGGGGTTCGCTCGTTCTGTTCCAGCCCTGGTTCGACTCCGCCACTAGCTTGCTGGGCTGGTGGGGGATCCTGGTTCTGCTGCTCTTAATGGCGGCCTTTGTGCTCTACCTGAATTCGGCAGCCGTGCGCCGGATCGGCCTGGACTTGCGCCTCTGGTGCGTGGCTTATGCGGTTTATCTTTTCGCCGTGCTGCATCCCCAGACCAGCACCTTCCGATTACTTTTGCCGCTTTTCCCACTTGCTCTGGCAACCGCTTTTATTTCTCGTTCAAAAGCCTTTAGGACTGCCGTGCTGGTCTTCTTCGTCCTGCTGCAAATCGTCTGGGTGGTCTGGCTCTGGGCCTGGGCGTCACTGCCAGGAGGAGGAGACTACCCACCCTGATCGAGGTAACCAAGGCTTCGCGGTGGAGCCTCAATTGGCCCCGGAGTGTGATCTACGAGATAATAAACTCAGCGATCATTCGCTTGAGCAACTGTAAAGGGGTTTACCTGATGGCGGCCATGAAGCCCAGAACCGGTGACGGTCCAATGGAGGTCACAAAGGAGGGGCGTAGCCTCATCATGCGGGTTCCTCTGGAAGGTGGCGGGCGCCTCGTGGTGGAGTTGAACGCCGATGAAGCCTCCCGTTTGAAGGAATGCCTGGTAGGCGTTACCGAATAGCCCGAAGGGCTCGCCCCGATCCCGACCCGTAGCGAAGAGCTTACTCATTACTACGGGCCGGGAGTTTCTTAAGGCAGGAATCTCTTAAGGGGTGCTGAGCCGGGCCAGCAGTTTGGCCCCATCTGGCACACCTAAGCCCGTGCAGGCATCCCAACCTGGGTTGGCACTAAAGGCTCCGTTGTTGCCGGAGACAATATCTCGAAAACCTGGTGGAACCTTGCCTGCGCCGTTCTGTGCGTAAATCGCGGGTTGAATCAGGCCCAGTCCACGTCCCCGGGCTTGAGCAAGACGAGCCAGCAGCGCCGCCCACAGTGGAGCCACCGCGCTGGTTCCGCCAATCACCGTGTTCTGACCGTCTACCCTGATCAAATATCCTGTCTCCGGATCAGCGACCGCCGAGACATCCGGAACTCCACGACCTGCTTTGCCCGCTGGTACCGGTACTCCCGCGGTGCCCTGCCAGCCGGGGAGCGCGAAGGCCCGGCTCACCCCGCCTCCGGTGGCCCCATTGCCCGGGCCGTTATTCCACACGGTCTCCGCGCGGACCTTCCCGCTGCTGGGATCGGCATCCAGACGAGTCCCACCGCAAGCCAGAGCGTGCGGGCTCGAGGCGGGAAAATCGACATGGGATTTGCCGTCCGGGGCTCGGTCCGTTGAACCATCGTCCCCGGCTGCCGCCGTCACCGTCACGCCGAGCAGCGCCGCATCGGCCAAAGCCGCATCAAAGGCATTTCGAGCCTGCTCGGTCCAACCGTCTTCGTTCTGTCCCCAAGAGATACTGATGGCTGCCGGAGCCGGGGTGGCATGCGCCGCAGCACTCACCGCATCGACAAATCCGGCATCGGTATTGGGCGCAAAATACACCAGGATTTCAGCACCGGGAGCCAGAGCTCCAGCCACCTCGATGTCCAGCATCACCTCACCATCCGGACCGTGGGGGTTGCCGTCCGGTTGGTTGGCTCCGCCGTCGACTCCGATAGCTTTGACCGTGGGAGTTTTCAAGCTCAGATCGTGGAAATAGCTATCCAGATCGGCTTGGACAAAGCCACCGCCGAGTTCGATAATAGCGATCCGTTGGCCAGTGCCATCCAGTTCGCTCGGGAAATTGTAGATCGTGCCCAGCTGCACCGGGGTGTAGCTGGTGCTGCGCGCTGCGGCAGGCACGAAACGGAAAAGGGTATGAGATTGCGGGCGGTCATCGAGACCGAGCACAGCGGTAACTACACCGTCCAAAGCCGCCGGAATGCTCAGGCCGCCACTGCGGTGCCGGTAGCTGAAATCGCTCCCGGAAGCATCGAGGGCATTATGGCTCTGCAGTTCGGTGCCGAAAACCCTTGCCATTAGTGCGGCTGATCCGCTCACCCGGACTCGACGGGTGCCTGCGTCCGAGGACATTACGGTAAGCCCCAGACCGGTCAAAGTGGTGCGAGTCAGAGTCAGATCAGCGCTAGCCGCGCCATACTTTTCCGCCAGCTCTGCAGCCGAATGAATTTCTGCGAAAGAGTCTTGATCGGGATCCGCCTTACGGCGGAGGATCAGGGTGACCTCAATATTTGCTTCCGCCGCGAGCGGTTTGGCGGCTGCCGGGGCAAAGCCGGGAGCCGGAGGCTTCTCGCTTCCGGGCAGAGGCACCAGCTCTAAGCTGGAAAGCTTGTTCTGTGATTCGTCCGTTTCATCTGAGTGCTTCATGCCTCAGGTCTACCATCGGGTACCGACAACTACGAGAGCTAGGGTGATCTACTAGGAGAAAATGACGAAAACAGTCGGACTAACGCTTAACGGCGAGTAGCACTCCCGCGCCGGTGGGAAGCAGCGCCGATACCAAGCGGTCATTTTCCCGAATAGCCTTGCCTACCTGACGCAAAACCACCGTGCTGGGCTCACGAACCGCGGGCTCAGCTACCCGATCCTGGTCGAGGGCATCGTTAACGATCAGCAATCCACCGCTTTTGAGCAAGCGCACAGCTTGTTCAACATAGAGCGGATAGGAGGGCTTATCGGCGTTGATAAAGACCACATCGTAGGCCGCATCGGTGAGCCGGGGGAGTACCTCCGCAGCTCGGCCACTAATGGTCCGGGTCCGATTCGCCGGGAAGCCCGCCTCGGTGAAGGATTCGCGGGCGGCCCGGAGGTGCTCCACATCGCCATCGATACTGGTTAGCACCCCGTGACCGGAGAGGCCGCGCAACAGGTAGACACCGGATACTCCTGCTCCGGCCCCGATCTCCACCGCGGTCTGTGCCTTGGAACTGGCGGCTAGAACACTCAGCAGGGCGCCGGTGGCAGCTCCAATGGCGGAAACTCCGAGTTCATGCGAACGCTCACGGGCGCGTAGTAGGGTCTCGTCCTCAACAGGTAGTCCCTCGGTGTACGACCAGCTGATAGATTTGTCCGCATTCATGCCTTCAAGCCTACTGTGAAACGGGAGCTAAGCCGTGCTCGAGCTTATGCTCTGCGCTAAATACCCCTTTAGCACAGCAAACGCCCAGTCAAATCTGCCATGATAGATGCTTAGCTCATGGAAGGGGTGTTGGTGGTGACTACCGAGGTGGACACTGCAACGGTCGATTGGGTGATGCCCAGCTGGGAAGAAGTGGTGCGCAACCACTCGGCTAAGGTCTTCCGGCTCGCTTACCGGCTGACCGGCAATAAATACGACGCCGAGGATCTCACCCAGGAAGTCTTCGTCCGGGTTTTCCGCTCGCTGGCAACCTTTACTCCAGGAACCCTTGATGGTTGGCTGCACCGCATCACCACCAACTTGTTCCTAGATCAGGCCCGTCGTAAATCCCGGATCCGCTTCGACGCACTAGCCGAGGACGCCGAATCCAGGCTCCCCGGTCGGGATCCCGGCCCGGAACGCAGCTTCGAATTCAATAATCTGGACCTAGATATTCAGCAGGCTCTGGATGCCTTGCCACCGGACTTCCGTGCCGCCGTCGTGCTGTGCGATCTTGAGGGCTTGTCCTATGATGAGGTGGCTGAAGCGCTAGGCATCAAGCTTGGCACCGTGCGCTCGCGCATCCACCGCGGCCGGACCATGTTGCGCGAATCGCTGGCACACCGGGCACCGCGCTCCTTTGCGCAGAAACTGCCCAAACTCAAGCTTCCGCGGATTGCCGGCCTGCACTAGGCCAAGTGGATTCCGTGTCTGATTCTTCCTCGGCCGAGCGGCAAGACCTGAGCAACAGGATATTGCAGCGCACCGAAGGTCTACAGAGCGATGGCACCGAAACCCTGTGTTTGCCCCATCGACCCGGCCGGGTGCCGCGATCGGTATTGGCAGTTGCGGCTCTGCTGCTGGTTACCTGTCTGTTGAGCACCGGGGTGTATCTGGTGGGCTTGCCGGATGAGCACGCGGCCCGTGCCGAGTATTTACCCTCGGTGGCGGCGCAGCGACATGCAGTGGGGAATCCCTTGGACAATGCTGATCTAGCCGCGCATTTCTTGCGCGGATTGCACCGAATTTTCAATTTGGGCTAGTCAGCGGCAAAAGAACAGGTACCCTTTCCTTAGATATGTTTAACATCAACGGCTACGAGTTCCTGATCCTGGGCGTCCTTGCGGTGCTGGTGATCGGTCCCAAGCGGCTGCCCGAATACGCGCAGAAATTCCGCAATTTCGTCCGCGAGGCTCGCCGGATGGCTAGCGGTGCCCGGGAGCAACTCAAAGAAGAATCTGGCGTCGATCTGAGCGAGATCGACTGGCAGAAACTCGATCCCCGGCAATACGATCCACGACGGATCATCCGTGAGGCCTTGCTTGACGATGAGCCGAAGCAGATCTCCGCCGGTGCGCCGCTGCCAGTTCCAGAAACGCTGCAAACAGTTTCCCCGGCACGGGAAGTGGTACGTCTCAGCCACGGTGAAAAAGCTCCCTGGGACAACGAAGCTACCTAAGATTTCCGAGCCAGAGGTGTTAAACCGGCTCCACGCCTAGCCGGAGCCCCGCCAAGCCGCGTGGCCTTTTCAGTAGCCCATCTGCTATTGCCGAAAGCGCCAGCGCGGCCGGTGAGTCTGGATGGGAGAGCACAATCGGAGTGCCAACATCCCCACCCTCGCGCAAGGTGATGTCCAGCGGAACCTGACCCAATAGCGGTACCGGAGTGCCAACGGTTTGACTGAGCCGCGCGGCTAGACGTTCGCCCCCACCGCTGCCGAAAAGCTCTAGTCTGCTGCCATCGGGCTGCACCAGCCAGGACATGTTCTCTACCACCCCAACCACTTTCTGCTGCGTCTGCAAGGCAATCGCACCGGCGCGCTCGGCAACGTCGGCGGCGGCCGACTGCGGAGTGGTGACCACCAGGATCTCCGCCTTGGGCAGCAACTGAGCTACCGAGATGGCAATATCCCCGGTACCTGGGGGCAGATCCAGGAACAAAGCGTCCAGATCCCCGAAATAGACATCCGTAAGGAACTGCTCCAGCGCTCGGTGCAGCATGGGGCCGCGCCAAGCCACCGGCTGGTTCCCGGCCACAAACATACCAATCGAGATCACCTTCACCCCGAAAGCTACCGGCGGCAGGATCATCTCGTCCACCCGGGTGGGCTGTTGCTTAATGCCTAATAGCCCGGGCACCGAGAAGCCATAGATATCGGCGTCAATAATGCCCACTTTGAGTCCGCGGGCGGCCAAGGCGCTGGCAAGATTGACGGTAACGCTCGATTTTCCCACCCCACCCTTGCCGCTGGCCACGGCATAAATCTTGGTGAGTGAATCGGCGCGGTTAAAGGGGATCCCGGCCTGAGGGCGCAGCCGTGCCTTCAACTCGGCTCGCTGCTCCGGGCTCATCACTCCGAGTTCCACCGTGACGCCCTTCACCCCGGGCACCCGGTTCAGCGCCTCGGTGGCATCGGCAATGATGGTGTCTCGAAGCGGGCAGCCCGCTATGGTGAGCAGCACGCGCACGGTGACCTGGCCGACGTCGTCCGCTTGAATTTCCTGCACCATGCCCAGTTCGGTGATCGGCTGCCGCAATTCCGGGTCAATGACGGTGGCAAGAGCCTGGCGCAGGGTCTGGGGATCGAGGCTCATAATGACGACGACGGCGGCTGGCCGACCGGCTTGCGCACCTTCACCTTAGGAATGGCTTGGGTTTTGGGGGAGCCCTTGGAATCCCGAGACCTCCCGCGTGGCTCGGCGTCCTCGGACTCGCCGGCCACGATCAAGTCCTCCAAAAGAGACTTCAATTCGGAACGCACGAAATCGCGGGTGGCAACCTCCCGCAGGGCAATCCTCAGGGCAGCGAGTTCACGGGTCAGATACTCCGTATCGGCGAGGTTCCGGGCCGCGGTTTGCCGATCCTGCTCGATGGCCACCCGGTCTCGGTCATCCTGCCGGTTCTGCGCCAGCAGCAGCAGCGGAGCGGCGTAAGAGGCCTGCAGCGAGAGGATCAGGGTGAGCAAGGTGAAGTTGAGTGCCCGGGGGTCGAATTGCCAGGCCTCGGGAGCGAGCGTGTTCCAGCCCAGCCAGGCGGCACAGAACAGCGTCATGTACAACAGGAAGCGGGGGGTGCCCATGAAACGCGCGAAGCCTTCGGTCAGTCTGCCGAAGGAATCTGGATCCGGCGAATACCGAGGGAAGAACCGGGAGCGTAGTTCCAGTGGGGTGTCTAGCCCGCTGTTCTGATTACGTTGCCGCTCAACGAATTTCTCAGCCAACTCTGCCTCCTAGTTTTTTCAAGGGCTCACCATCTTCGTGAGCACGCCAATCGTCAGGTAACAAATGGTCAAGGAGGTCATCGACTGTCACCGCCCCGACCAGCCGGCCGGTGTCGTTGACCACCGGCAACGATACCAAGTTATAGGAGGCCATTACATGCGAAACTTCGCCAACGCCAGCCTGATCGGAAACCGGTTCGAGGTTCTTATCAACTAGTGTTCCTAGCTGTTCCGGCGGCGCGCTTCGCAACAACTGTTGAATGTGTACCACACCGAGGAACCTGCCGGTCGGAGTCTCCAGGGGTGGGCGGCAGACGAAAATCGCGGAGGCCAGGGCGGGGGAGAGCTCTTCGCTGCGGACATGAGCCAGGGCTTCCGCTACGGTAGCCTCCGGAGGCAGGATTACCGGAACCGGTGTCATCAAGCCACCAGCGGTATCCTCGTCGTACTGCAATAGCCGCCGGACGTCGTCGGCCTCCTCCGGTTCCATCAGTAGCAGCAACTCTTCGGCTTTTGCGCTGGGCAGGTCGGCGAGCAGATCGGCGGCGTCGTCCGGATCCATTTCCTCCAGCACATCGGCTGCACGCTCGTTGTCAAGAGCGGAAAGCAACTGGACCTGATCGTCCTCAGGGAGTTCCTGGAGGACATCCGCAAGCCGTTCATCCTGCAGCTCCGAGGCCACCTCGAAGCGGCGCTTATCACTCATCTCCTGTAGCGCATCGGCGAAGTCGGCGGGCTTGAGGTCCTCATAGCTGGCCACCAATTGGCTGGCGCCCTGCGGTTCGTGCTGGGAGTCATGCACTGCCTCGTCCCAGTCGATCAGCACGGTGTGGCCGCGCCGCAATCGACGCAGCCGGGAGGTAGAGTCCCCACGCCGGACGAAGAGTTTGCTGACCAGCCAGTCACCGCTGCGCTGCTGATCCAGCGCCACATCCTCGACAATCGCGGTTCCGGAACCGTCGGTCAGGCTGACCTTGCGATCGAAGAGTTCTCCGACCACTAGTTGTTCGGCACCACGCTGCTCAAAGCGGCGCAAATTGACCAGGCCGGTGGAGATGATCTGAGTCTGATCCATCGAGGTCAGCCGGGTCATCGGCACAAACACGCGACGCTTTCCGGTGACTTCGACCACTATGCCGACGGCGTGCGGAGCGTTGTTTCTGCGTGAGTGCACCACAACGTCGCGCAATCGACCGAGGCGATCGCCGAAGGGGTCGAAAACGTCTAGCCCGATCAGGCGCGCTACGAAGACGCGGGTTGGATTTGTGCTCACACCTCAAGGCTACTGTTTAGGCGGCTCTGCGTGAAACAGTGAGTCGATGGAACCTCCGTCGGGCGATGCCCTGGGCGCTCCGTGCAGGCAGCACAGCGGGCTCATGGGTTCACCCGGAGCGATACCTTGGCGCCTTTGCGCCGAGGATGCGGGAGAATGGGGGTATGTCGAACCTCTTTGGATCAGCCCGTGCTCTGGTGGACCCCCGTAGTGTCCCGGACGGTGACACGGTGGGAAGCTATATTTCCTACCTGGATGCCCAGAAAGCGGTGGACTACCTGGCGGATCAGCAATTCCCGGTCCAGCTGGTCTCCATTGTGGGTAATGATCTGAAAATGGTTGAACGGGTTACCGGGAAGCTCAGCTACCCCCGAGTTGCGCTCAACGGAGCCATGACGGGCGCCTGGTTCGGTCTTTTCGTGGGCCTCTTGCTGTCCTTCATAGGTTCGAGCCCGGGAGGAGCGTTATTGTCCATTCCGATTGCCATGTTGCTCGGTGCCGCTTTCTGGATGCTCTTCGGCATTGTGACCTATGCTGCGCAGCGGGGGAAGCGAGATTTCACCTCGACCTCCCAGGTACTCGCCTCCAATTACGATGTGATCGTGGCTCGTGAGGCTTCCGCTGATGCCCGCCGTCTGCTGCAGAATTTGCCGATGGCTCAGCAGCCCCAGGCACGGCCGGCTCAGGTGCCTTATCAGGCGCCGAACCAGAACCAGCAGCCCCCGGCACCGCCCCGGCCCGAGGGCTGGACGGATCCTTATGCTGCCCCATCCACCCCGACCAACGCGTCCGCCCCATCTGCCCCATCCGCTCCATCCAACGCGACGGGGAATCCTGCGGAACCGCAGGTTCCCAAGCTGGAAGGCGTAAGCAACACCCCGCCCGGGTCCTATTCGGATCTGCCGGATGGTCGCCCGCAATACGGTATTCGAGTGCAACCGGATGCAGCCCCAAGCCCAGACGCGACGCCGTCGGAGACTCCGACCCAGCCTCAGGCTGAGCAGGAGCCGAAGCAGAACTAAGCGCGAGTTCGTGTGCTAGTCGCGGATTCGCCCGTAAAACCAAGCGAATCCGCGACTCAAAAGCGAACTCGCGCCTAGCTGAGGCTGGACATCCAGGACTCGACGTCCTCGGGACTACGCGGCAGCGCGGCACTCAGGTTGCGGTTGCCCTCGGCGGTCACCAGCACATCGTCCTCAATCCGAACGCCGATGCCCCGGTATTCCTCCGGAACGGCCAGATCGTCAGCCTTGAAGTAGAGGCCGGGCTCAATGGTGAAAACCATGCCCTCCTCTAGCACGCCGTCTAGGTAAAGCTCGGCACGGGCCTGGGCGCAGTCATGCACATCGAGGCCCAGGTGATGGCTGGTGCCATGCGGCATCCAGCGACGATGTTGCTGCCCCTCGGGGGACAGCGCCACCTCGGCCGAAACCGGCAGCAAACCCCAGAGCACCAGTCGGTCGACCAGGACCTCCATGGCGGCACCATGCAGATCACGGAACTTCACACCCGGCTTAGCTACCTTGAAGGCAGCATCTGCGGCATCCAAAACGGCCTGATAGACCTTGCGCTGAACCTCGCTAAAGGTCCCGTTCACCGGCAAGGTGCGAGTGATGTCCGCGGTATAGAGCGAATCCGCCTCCACCCCGGCATCGAGCAGAATCAGTTCACCGCTCTTCACCTGACCGTTATTGGTGATCCAATGCAGCGTGGTGGCATGGTCGCCGGCGGCCGCAATGGTCTCATAACCGAGGCCATTGCCCTCTTCGCGAGCCCGGGCGGCAAAAGCCCCCTCGACCACGCGCTCGCCGCGGCGATGGCCAATGGCGCGAGGCAGCGCACGAACCACCTCAGAGAATCCTTCGATGGTCGCGGCCACCGCCACTTCCAATTGCTCCACTTCCCAGTCATCCTTGACCAGCCGGAGCTCGGATAGCGCCTCGACGAGCTTGCCGTCCTGAAGATCAGCCTGGCTCAGATCCGCCGTTTCCGGGTTGAGCGCGGTATTGATCCGGGCGGTATCGACCAGCGCATCGATCTGCGGATCAACATCACGGACCAGCCGGACCTGAACCCCGCCGATTTCGGCAGCACCCAGGTTCTTAGTCAGCGCCACCTCCAACTCGGCCAGATCTGCGGTCTCCAGGGCGAGCTCGGCGCGTAATTCGGCCAGGGTTGGGCGCTTGCCAATCCAGAACTCGCCGGCCCGGGCATCAGCGTAGAACTCCTTGGTGTCCCGGCCAGCCAGCGGCCGGAAGTACAGTGTGGCGCGGTGATTGCCGCCGTCGTCACCCGTTCCTTCATCCGCCGGTTCCAGCACCAGCACGGCATCCGGCTCGTGATCCACGCCCAAGCCGGTCAGATGAGCGAAAGCGGAATGCGGCCGGAACATGTAGTCGGTGTCATTGGAGCGGACCTTCAGCGGTCCGGCCGGTAGTACCAGCCGCTCACCCTTGAACTGGTCACTAATGGCACGACGGCGGCGGGCAGCATGTTCGGCGACCGCGGCTTGATCCGGGAGCTGCTGACTGGCCGGAGCCCAGCTGGAACTCATAAAGGACCGGAAAGCTTCCGAGTCGGGACGTTGCGAACGGTTGTTCACGCGATCTTCGATGGGCTGTTCTGAATTTTCTGCTGGAGTCTGGGTCACGCCCTCAATCCTGCCACTGCACTCGGCATGCCGCCAGTTCAGGACAGCTGCTGAATCTTCTTTGGGATGCTCACGGGCATAGGCTGAGTAGGTGAGGATAGACCTGCATGCCCATTCGAATGTCTCCGATGGCACGGAGCCGCCCGCCCAGCTCATCGATGCTGCCAAACTAGCAGGGCTCGATGTGGTGGCCATTACCGACCACGATTCAACCGGCGGCTGGTTGGAAGCCTCCGAGCGGGCGCGGCTATTGGGAATAGCCCTGGTGCCCGGAATGGAGATCTCCTGCCGTACTGCGGCGGGGGTGACAGTGCATTTGCTCAGCTATCTACATGATCCTGAGCACCCCGGGCTACTGGAGGAAATCAGTAAGTCACGGGATGCCCGGCTCAGCAGGGCAGAACGGATGGTTGATCGGCTCTCCGAGGATTACCCGCTGAACTGGGACGACGTCAGCCAACACGTGGCTCCCGGGGCTACCGTGGGGCGGCCACATATAGCGGATGCTTTGGTGGCCGCGGGCGTGGTGGCCGATCGTTCCGAAGCTTTCACTTCGATCTTGACCACTCGCAGCAAATACTGGGTTTCGCACTATGCTCCGGATCCGGTGCTGGCGGTCTCGCTGGTCCGGGCTGCCGGGGGAGTTCCGGTCTTCGCTCATCCGGTGGCTTCGTCCAGGGGGCGCATTGTGGGCGAGCAGACCTTCGAGGAAATGATCGAGGCAGGCCTGGCCGGAGTCGAAATAGAACATCGGGATAACCCCGAGGAGGGCAAGCTTTTCTTACGTGAATTGGCCCGTCGAAATGGTCTGATCGTGACCGGATCATCGGACTACCACGGTACCGGCAAACCCAATCGCTTGGGTGAGAACCTGACCAGCCCCGAAGCCCTACTGGAGATTGAGGCGCAAGCCAGCGGGACCGCCGTCGTCCGCTAACTCAACTGGTTTCTTGCACCAGTTCGGCTACCTCACCCAAGCGCTTGGCCATAATGCCAATGGCTTCCGGGTTCTGATCGATGCAGACAAAGCGCCGATCCAGGGCCGCCGCAACCGCCCCGAAGGTACCGGAGCCTGCAAAGAAGTCCAGCACCCAGTCGCCGGGCTTCGAGGAGGCGGCCACTACGCGGCGCAGCAAACCCTCGGGTTTCTGCGTGGGGTAGCCGGTTTTCTCCTTGCCGGTGGGGGAGACAATGGTGTGCCACCAAACATCGGTGGGGAGCTTGCCGCGAGCGGCCTTTTCGGCCGTCACCAGCCCCGGCGCCATATAGGGCTCTCGATCCACCGCGACGCTGTCGAAATGGTACTTCGAGGGGTCCTTAACGTAGACCAGAATATTGTCGTGTTTGGTTGGCCAACGGCTCTTCGCCCGAGCACCGTAGTCATAGGCCCAGATGATCTCATTCAAGAAGCATTCGCGGCCAAAAATGGAATCCAGCATCACCTTGGCGTAGTGCACCTCACGATAATCCAGGTGCAAATACAGGGTGCCATCCTCGGCGAGCAGCCGCCAGGCCTCCAGGAGCCGGGGCTCCAAGAACGCCCAGTAATCCGTGAAGGCATCGTCGTAGCTGTGCAGCGAGCCCTTGATGGTCTCGTAGCTATGCCCGGCAAAGCCCTGCCTGCTGCCGTTACTGCTGCGCACCATGACGGTGTTCTGCCGAGACTGGACCCGCCCGGTATTGAACGGCGGGTCCAGGTAAATCAAGGAGAAGGCAGCGTCCGGCAAGCTTCCTAGAAAGCTCGAGTTCTCTGCTTGCACCACCAGATTGGGGCCCTCGGGGCTCCAGAGTTTGCTGGTCATTGAGTTCGGATTAGGCGTCCGACGACGGCTGGTTGTCATTGTTGACTACCTCGCCGTTGCGCCGCCGGGTGCGAGAGCGCCGGTTCCGGCTGGGCTGTGTGGCCCCATCCTTGGCCGGGGCAGCTTCCTTCTTAGCCGAGCCAGCCTCGGCGTTCTCGGTCCTCGGCCCACGACGACGATCATTTCGGTTGCCTTGGCGCTCGTCCTTGCCGCCACGGTCATCCCGGCTGCGATCATTCCGGCCGCGCTGGCCGTCCCGGCCGCCGCGCTCGGTGTTGCCGGAACCGTGCCGCTTACCGGTCTCGCCCAGATCCTCGATCACTTCGGCGTTCAAACCAGCGTGCGTGCGCTTATTGCGCGGCAAGCGGCCCTTGGTGCCTTCCGGGATGTCCAGGTCGGTGTAGAGGTGCGGAGAGGAGGAGTAGGTTTCCACCGGCTCCGGGAAGGGCAGTCCCAGGGTCTTGTTGATCAGGCCCCAGCGAGGCATATCGTCCCAGTCCACAAAGGTCACCGCGGTGCCCTTATTTCCGGCGCGGCCGGTACGACCAACCCGGTGCAGATAGATCTTTTCGTCCTCGACGCACTGGTAGTTGATCACATGGGTTACGTCGTCCACATCGATGCCACGGGCCGCGACGTCGGTGGCCACCAGAACGTCCACCTTATTGTTCCGGAAGGCACGCAGCGCTTGCTCCCGAGCTCCCTGACCCAGATCGCCGTGAATGGCGGCGGCCGCGAAGCCGCGATCCATCAGTTCCTCAGCGACCTTGGCTGCGGTGCGCTTGGTCTTGGTGAAGATAATGGTCCGGCCGCGGCCACGAGCCTGCAGGATACGAGCCACTACCTCGGCCTTATCCAGGCTGTGTGCTCGGTAAACCAACTGGCGAATATCGCGCTTGGTCAGGCCCTCATCATCCGGATCAGCGGCCCGAATATGCGTCGGCTGAGTCATGTAGCGGCGAGCCATCGCAATGATCGGCCCCGGCATGGTGGCCGAGAACAACATGGTCTGGCGTACCGGCGGGGTCGCGGCCATGAGGGTCTCGACGTCGGGCAGGAAGCCGAGGTCTAGCATCTCGTCGGCCTCGTCGAGCACGATCATCCGGACGTTTTTCAGGTTCAGGTGACGCTGCTTGAAGAGGTCGATCAAACGACCCGGCGTGCCGACGACTACTTCGACGCCCTTGCCCAGTGATTCGATCTGCGGTTCGAAGGCGCGACCGCCGTAGATGGTGGTGATCCTAGCGCCGCGCTTGCGGGCCGCGGTTTGCAGGTCATTGGCCACCTGCACGGCGAGTTCGCGGGTTGGCACCACGATCAGAGCTTGCGGTGCGCCCGGAGCGGGCAAGGCATCGTAGCCCTCGTCCTTGGGGGCAACCACACGCTGCAAGACCGGAACGCCGAAGCCAAGGGTCTTGCCCGTTCCGGTTTTGGCTTGACCGATAATGTCGTGACCGGAGAGCGCCACCGGCAAGGTCATCGACTGGATGGGGAAGGGGTGCACAATGCCTGCATCGGCCAGCGATTCGACGATGTCTGCACGGACATTGAAGTCGGCGAAGGTCTCCTTCGCTTCGTGATGCGGATCGTCGGTGCTGGTCAGCGAGGCGTCAACGGTGATTTCGTCTCCGCCGTCTTCGGCAAGCAGGTGGTGGTTGTTATCAATGGTCAAGAGTGCGTACTCCCTTTAAGGTGCTGCCCGAGGGCTCGACGTCGGTCGCGTTCCTGAAAGGCACGGCGGACGGAGCCCGCTAAGGCGGCACAGCTGGCGGAAGCCGATCGCGTAAGTTGCGCGCGGGTCGAATAGCTCGAGACCGCTGGAGTGATCGCCGTCGTTCTCGGCAATCTGAGATAGTCGTTGCAGGTACGACCGGGCATCCAGTTCTACCTCGTCAGTCTAGCTGATCGAGCCACTATTCATCCCATTGCTAGAGATAGTGACTCAGAGATAGCCATCCACAATAGCGGCGGCGATCTCCTTGTAGGCCCGCCTAGTAGCCGGACGGAGGGTGCCCAGGGAAATCTGGTCCCCATCGGCCACGCCACGATCATGCGGCACCGTGATGAGCTGCTTGCACTGACCGGACAGCTCGGCGTCGATGGCACGCTTATCCACCCGACCGGAGACCTCGTCCTTGTCAGTGATCACCACGACGGCGTTGCGCGCCAAGTCCTGGTAGCCATGCCCGGCCAGCCACTCGAGGGTGCTGCGGGCCCGCTTAGCCCCGGAGACGGCGTAGCCCGCCGCGATCACCACATTGCTGGCGGTGGAGAGAATGCCAGACATTGCCGGATGCGAGACCCCGGTGCCGCAGTCAGTCAGCACCACAGAGTAGTACTGCGAGATAAGTGCCTGAATGCGTAGATATTCCTGCGCGGTCAGCGCATCGGAGAGCGCTGGGTCTTGTTCACCGGCAATCAGATGCAGGCGATTGGCGTGGTGCATGTAATGGGAGAGTTCGGTGAGGGTGCCGATCGAATCGATGTTCCGCAACACCTCGCTGATGGTGTGCGAACCCTCGGGTTGATACCGGTGTTCGCCCAATGCTCGCTCGGCCAGGTCGCCGGAGTCGGGGTTGGCATCGATGGCGCAGGGCGGATCACCGCGATATTCGGCCAACATCATGCCCACCCCAACCGTGGTGGAGGTTTTGCCGATGCCACCCTTGAGGGAGAGCACCGCGGTGGTGTGGCTGCCGTGCAGTTGGCGGGAAATCCGTTGCTCCAGGGCGGCTTCCTCGCGCTCGCGGGCGCTCATTCCTAGGTTTACGGTGCCGCCGCTGGCGGAGTAGACAGCCCGGCGCAGACCCTGGGTGGGCCGTTCCTTGGGTGGTCGGACGAATTGCCGATTGGCTGCCCGGCTCTCCGGTGCCGCGCCTGAGGCAGCTGGTACTGCCTGGGCCTGCGGTTGCACTGCTAGTTGCTGACTTGGTGCGTGCACAGGTGCCGGTGCTTGCGGTGCGGTTTGTGAGGGGGCCTGCGGTGCTTCCGGCCAGCCGGGGGCTTGCGCGGGGTCTGGGTAAATCGCCGCGGCTGGCGGGACCTCGCTAATGGGTGCTTGTGGCGCGGTCTCGGAAGACGGCAAGACAGAGCTCTGCGGAGCTGCGGAAGTGGGTAGATCGGGCAGATAGGGTTCAAAACTTGGGGCTGGGGTGAAATCCCGGTCCCTCGGCCGCTGCCGGGTGGCTTCCAACTCGGACTCGATATCGAGGATGCTCGGCTCTGGTTGACTTGCCTTCGGCTGAATTACCGGGGTTTGGACGGTGTCCGGCTGATCTTGTGGACCGCTCGGTTGACCGCTCGGTTGCCCCTGGGCACCAAAGGCGTCATAGGCTTCGCCTCGCTCGTTGACATAGAACCAGCTCACGTCGCCGTTGCTGTGATCGAAGCCCTTCGCTAACACCCGATTGCCGCGCTGGGCAGCATGGGTGCCTAGCAAGGAAATGGCGGCGCTATAGGCGTCCGGATGTCCTTCGACCGCAACTGGTTGCCCAGAGACCGCGAGGCGACCATCGTGGAAAACTTCGACCAGAACGAATTCGTCCATCTCAGACATGCTTTACTCCCCTTGGTGGATTGATTACCTAGTTTACCCGGCAACCGTGTCTTGACCAGCCACCATTTCGAAAAGTACCGTCCGGCTCTGGATGTCAGCCTGGGTCAGTTTGACCCGGATGGTGCTGCCAACCAGCAACTCACCATGGAAGGTGCAGGGCGCGGAGACTGCGGGCTCCTTAATCTGAATGGTGCATCGTTGCTCGGCGGTTGGCGTGGACCCTGGGTGTTCCAGCTTCTCGGTTTTCGCGGGGCGCGGCCCAGCCACCACAACGGCATCGAATTCGGTGCCCAGATGCGAGCTGAGCAGGGCCGCTTCCACGGTATCGAGGGCGGCTCGTTCGATCTGCCCGGTCAGCTGATCGGAGGCGGTCATGAGCTCGGGTAGCAGCGGCAGCGCTTCCCTGGCCCAGGAGGGAACCTCTTCACCGGCGCTCAACGCCGCGCAGATGGTCAGCACGAACCGGTCGACCAGACGACGCAAGGGTGCGGTGGTGTGCGCATAGGGTGCAGCCACCGCAGCCTGGGTGGTTTGCGCTGGCAGCTCACCGTCGAAGGGCGTGTACCCAGCCCCCCGGAAGAGGGCGGTTGCGGCGTGCATTAGGGCGAGCTGGTGAGGGTCCGCCACGTCCAGGGAACGCAAGAATTCACCGTAAGCGAGCCCCCTCGGCCAGGGTTTACCCAGAGCCGATGCGCGTTGCCGGAAGGTCTCCAAGGCGGCGGGATCCGGTGCTGGCATGGTCCGCAATAAGCCGATCTTGCCTTCCAGCATGATCTGCGCGGCAGCCATCCCGGTAAGTAGGGAAATCTGAGCGTTCCAGTCCTCCAGCGCTAAGGCGGGGCGGAAAACCAGGCGGTAGCCGCCGTCGTCGTGCTCAACTTCCTGTTGTGGGGTGTTCAGGCTTGCGCCGCCGCGCTGACGTTCCAGTTCGATCCGTTTGAGCCCGATTTCCTTGAGTAGCTGCAAGGTGGGCAAATAGGCCGAGGACGTTCCGGCGTCGAGCTCGGTTTGCGCTTGACCATAACCTAGTTTGGCGATCGACCTGACCTGAGCCCGGGAGACCTTGGCCGAGCGGAGCTCTGCCGAGGAATCCAGCGAAAACTCCCAAACGAAGGCGCTCCTGAGTTGATTGGCCAGCAAGCTTGCGGCTGCTTCGCTCATCTCCGCCGGATGTAACGGGATCCGCCCATCCGGGGCGTACACGGTCTGACCACGACGGCGAGTCTCCGCATCCAGGGCACCGCCCGGCGGCACAAAAGAGGGAACATCCGCAATGGCATAGCGGACTAGGTAACCGTCGGAGGAACGTTCAAGCTGCATGGCCTGGTCTAAGTCCATGGATTCGGGAGGATCGATGGTGATGAAGGGGAGCGAGCCTAGATCCTGCTCCGGTAGGACGTGGTGCTGCAGGGTGTCAGCGAGTTCCGCCAGCACCTCCGGGCTGAACCCATCCTGAAGTTTGAATTCCGTTCGCAGTGCGGCGAGCGCCTCGCGCAGCTGACGGTCATTATCCGGCACAACGATAAGAGAGTGGGGCATCGTCACAGCGTAACTCGCCGCTCGCCCGTTAAGCATGCGGGCGGTCGCCGAAACGTGAGTTTCCTGTGATCAGCTACCGACAAGAAAAGAAAGCCTTGTCAGAATCCTGCTGGTGGTGTCTGCTGGGAGCAGAGACGTTCATAGTAACGATGAACGCACCCCTAAACCGCAGGAGATGAGCTGATATGCAGTACCTAGTTTCCGTGATCACCGACCAAGTTGACCTTGAGGACCCGGATGAGCAGGCCGCTATTGATGTTTTTAACGACAAACTTCAGGCCGAAGGGCATTGGGTTTTCGCCGGCGGCCTAGCAGCACCTAGCTCGGCCACCGTGATCGATAACCGGGGCGAGGCACCGGTGGTCACCGATGGACCGATCGTGGAATCAAAGGAATTCGTGATTGGCTTCTGGATTGTCGAGGCCGCTGACCTCGACACGGCGCTCAAGCTGGCCACCGAGGGGTCCAAAGCCTGTAACCGGAAGATCGAGGTGCGAGCCTTCCTTTAGGCGATTGACAGCCGAGGCGAGCCCCAGCAGCCGGGATGATGCATCGACCGGTTCGTGGCGGTTAGTGGCGGGATTCCTACACGCCCTGATTTCTGTCCTGCGCACAAACGGGACGCTCCGGGTGCGATTCACCAGGGTCAGCCTACCGATGCAGTGGGTGGGACTGGGCACCGCGAAGGCTGGCCTGCATACCCCTCGTTATCTCACGACCCTGGTCACTCACGTTCTTCCCGGCCTAGTCGCTGGGATAGCGTTCCTGATCATTACGCCAGCCAATACCTCCAGCGGCGACGATGACCTGTCGATATATTAGGTGTTCCTTCTTTTTGCCCTGCTAGCCATTGCGGCCCGACTGAGCGGTCGGATCGTCTACGCTGTCACGGTCATGCCCGTGGGGATGACCGTTGGTGGCATCCTCGAACTGCGGGAGGGGCCTAAAGCTGTGACCCTAGATCAGGCAATGGGATCGGAATTCACCACGGTCTCCAAAATCGTCGGCGGGATTCTCATTCCAACCACGACTCAGCTGGTCCCGGTATGCCTCCTCTGGTGGAACTTGCAATTGAGATGGCTCGCCGTCGCCTGGTTCTTAGGCAGCGTAGCGCTGATCGCGGTGTTGGTCGTGGTCAACAAAAGATCCGTCTCCAGGGCGAGGCGAGAGTATTTCGCCGCTGAGACCAATGCTCTCGGCGAACGATAGTCTTGCAGGATGACTGATCGTTTTGTCTTCGACTTGCTGGGCGTGATGGCCTACGGCGAACTCTCCGCTTTCGAGCGGCTCTCCTCCGACGCCAGGTTCTCGCCGACTCTGCATGACCGCGCAGTACTGGGCCGGATGGCTGTGATTGAGTTCGAGCACTTCGAATTGGTCTCCGGGCGCCTGGCCGATCTGGGCGAGGATCCGGAATTGGCCATGCGGCCCTTCCAGGCATCGATCGACTCTTTCCACGATCGGACCAGGCCAGCGGACTGGTATGAATCGATTATGAAGGCGTATGTCATCGACACGATTTCCGCAGATTTCTACTCCGCGGTGAGCCAGCTACTGGACACTCCGACGCGGGATCTGGTGCGGGAGATTCAGTCCCCGGAGGACTCATCCGTATTGCAGGAACGGCTGCGTAGCATGCTCAAAAATGATCCGCGTCTGGCCTCCAGGCTGGCCCTCTGGGGTAGGCGTTTGGTGGGGGAGGCCCTTACCCAAGCACAACGAGTCAGCATTGATAGCGGGTTCCTGCCAGGCGGGGAAGCCCCGTTTCGCGAACTGGTAATGGCGGAACTGACCAGGAACCATTCGCGCCGAATGAGTCAGCTAGGCCTCACCGCTTAGTTATCGGCAGCCTTTGATGCTTCGTCCAGAACTGCTTTGAGTTCGGCGGCGGCACGCCTCGGATCCGCTGCCTCGGTAATCGCCCGAACCACGACGACGCGGCGGGCTCCTGCCGCGAGGACCTGAGGCAGATTGCCCAGATCAATACCGCCGATCGCGAACCATGGCTTCTCAGTGGCCATACTCGCGGCATACTCAACCAAGCCGAGTCCGACGGCGGCCCTGCCAGGTTTGGTCGGAGTGGCCCAGAGTGGGCCAACACAGAAGTAGTCCACAGCCGCGTGAAGAGCTGCCTGCACCTGATCGCTGTTGTGGCAGGAGAGGCCGGCCTGAACATCGGGGAGTAACTGACGCAGCCCGGGGATCTGCAGATCTCTTTGACCAACGTGGAAGACCGGAGAATCACTGAGCTGAGCGAGATCGGCGCGGTCATTGACCGCCCAGAGCTTCCCCTGCCGTTCGGCGGCGCTACGCAGGATTTCCAGCAGCTCTAGCTCCTCGGCGGCTTCTAGATTCTTGTCTCGGAGCTGGATGATGTCCACTCCGCCCGCGAAGGCCTGATCGAGGAAACTTTCGAAGTCTCCGCGATCCTTTCGAGCATCGGTGCAAAGGTAAAGGCGGGCATCAGCGAGGGTGATCACGATGACCAGCCTAGCTTCCACGGCTGAAATTCCGGCCGAGCTCTGGGTAGACGGCCGAGCTCTGGGTAGACTGGGAGAACCGCGGGAGCCCGGCGTTCATGGGCTGAGAGGGTGTGGCTAACGACCACACCGACCGTCAAATACCTGATCCGGGTTGTGCCGGCGTAGGGAAGGGCTTTTCAATGGTTCATACCGTTTCTCCCCGGGTACTGCCCGGGCACTCCGCCGATGTTGCCGTAATTGGTGCCGGGGTCATCGGTCTCAGCATCGCCTGGGAACTCCAGCGAGCCGGGCATTCGGTGCTGGTAGTGGACCCGGAACCAGCGAGCGGAGCGAGTTTCGCGGCTGCCGGAATGCTGGCACCGGTGACCGAGTTCCACTTCCAAGAAGAGGCACTACAACGCTTCATGCTGGAATCCTCGGGACTCTGGCCGGACTTTGCCGCCCGGATCGGTCAGGACCTGGGATACCGATCTCAAGGTGCCCTGCTACTCGGCGCAGATCACGCCGATCGCGCTGGCATAGACGATCTGATGACCGCGCAGTCCCGGACTGGGTTGCCGGTTAAGCCGCTCAACTCAAAAGAAATCCGAGCGCTGGAACCTTTTCTCGCCGCGAATTCCGGGGGATATCTTGTCGAAGCGGACCATCAGGTCGATCCGAGGAAACTCTGTGCAGTTCTGCTGGCCGAGCTGTCCGTGATCCGGGCTCGGGCGATTTCGGTCGAGCCGGGAGCCGTCATACTAGAGGACGGCTCGAAGCTGAGGGCGGCTCAGATAGTGGTAGCCAATGGCTTAGCAGCCTCCCAGCTAGGCGGACTACCGCTGCAAGCAAAGCTCCGACCGGTACACGGTGACATCATGCGCCTGACCGTACCGCCTCAGCTGCGGCCGTTCCTAAGTCACACCATCCGAGGCGTGGTCCGCGGTAAGCCGGTCTACCTGCTGCCGCGCCAGGACGGGACGGTAGTGCTCGGTGCCACCCAACGGGAAGACGAACAGAACGCGCCCTCCGCGGGTGCGATCTACCAATTGCTGCGCGACGCACAAACCCTTATTCCGGCGGTGAGCGAGCTGGCTCTGAGCGAAGTGCTGGCGCGGGCGCGGCCCGCAACCCCGGACAATGCTCCGCTGCTTGGACGGATTGCGGATCATCTTGTCATGGCCACCGGCTTCTTTAGGCATGGGGTGTTGCTCGCTCCTGCCGCCGCCCGGAGTTGCCTCAGACTGCTGACAGGCCAGCCAGATCCAATGGCTTCAGCTTTCGCCCCGGAACGCTTCAACCGCACACCCCTCGCCCCGCTAGGAGCAGCCAGATGGAAGTAACAGTCAATCTGATCACCACCGCGCTGGCTCCTGGTGCCACCGTTCTCGAACTGATTTCGCAGCACACCGGACGCGAAATAATGCCCTCCGGCCAGGCAGCCGACGGCGGCAGGCTGGGTCTTGCGGTGGCGCGCAATGGTGAGGTGGTAGCGCGTAGCCAATGGGCCGCCGTCGCGCTTCAAGAAGCAGATCATATCGATATCGTGACCGCGGTACAGGGAGGTTGAGCCATGAACGATCCACTCATCATTGACGGGGTTTCGCTCAGTTCGAGGCTGATTATGGGCACCGGCGGGGCACCGAGCCTGGCCGGGCTGGGAGAGGCGCTGATTGCCTCCGGCACAGAACTGACCACGGTGGCCATGCGCCGTCACCATTCCGGGGCGGACTATTCGCTCTTTCAGTTATTGACGGATCACTCGATCCGAATTCTGCCCAATACCGCTGGCTGTTTCACCGCTCGGGAAGCTGTCCATACCGCCGAACTGGCCCGCGAGGCCGTGGAGACCAACTGGCTGAAACTCGAGGTGGTAGCGGATGAAGACACCTTGCTCCCGGATGCCCCAGAGCTGCTGGACGCTACCGAAGAATTAGTGCGCCGTGGCTTTGTCGTCTTCGCCTATAGCAATGACGATCCGGTTCTGGCGAAGCGACTAGAGGATCTGGGGGCAGCCGTGGTGATGCCGCTCGGTGCGCCTATTGGCACCGGTCTGGGCATTCTCAATCCACACAATATTGAGCTCATTGCCTCGCGGGCTGCCGTGCCTGTGGTGTTGGATGCAGGCATCGGTACAGCCTCGGATGCAGCGCTAGCCATGGAATTAGGCTGTGATGGCGTGCTGCTGGCAAGCGCCGTGACCCGGGCACAGCACCCGACTCAAATGGCTTCTGCATTCCGCCATGCCGTGACAGCCGGACGCTTAGCCTCCCAAGCCGGGCGGATTCCACGCCGGATGCACGCTCAGGCGTCCTCGGCGATGGACGGCAGGGTCGGTTACTAGTGCTTGAGGATCGCGGTTAGACGAGCGGTATCGAAGGTGCTACGGCTGCGACCCAGAACAATCGAAACCACGGTGGCAAACACCACACCCACCACCAGGGAAGCGACCCAAGGAACCCAGGTCCAGCCCGGGTTATAGCTCAGCCCGGCGGCCACGGTGATAATCCAGGTCAGCATGGCCGCCACCACGGCAACGGCCGAAGGAAGCAGCACACCATACTTATGGTGCTTCTTATCTGCGGCCCAGACAATGGCTCCCAGACCCGCTGCAATCAGCGCGATAACCACCAGATCAATCATCAGAGGGTTCCAAAACCGACCCGACGGGTCTCTTCAGCGCCGAGCTCCACATAGCCAATCGAAGCGCCGGGCACGATTACCGTGCGGCCCTTCTCATCGCTGAGCCGCAATTCGCTGCCGGAGCTGATCGCGGTGGAAACAAGCTGCGAAACAGTTTCGGCGTCCTGAGTGGACTCCAAGACGATTTCCCGGACGACATTCTGAATACCGATCTTTACTTCCACCGCGGATGCTCCTTTTGAGATTCTTGGGTCAAACTTATCTGCTCTGGCTTCAGCTTAGGACTCTTCGGCCGTCGACTGCATCGGGAAATTGCTAATTCCGCGCCAAGCTAAACGATAGATTACTTCTTCGGCCACTTCGCGTTCGATCTCCCCACCGCTTTCCAGCCAATACCGGGCGCTGACCTGGGACATTCCCGCCAGAGCCCGACCCAAGAGGGTCGATTCACCCTCACTGAGCGTGGTGTTTCGGGTGATGGTACCCGCGATGGCATTGGCGTAGGTGGCGTTGAAGGCTTCGATTTTGGCAGCCACTTCGGGATCGTTGACCAGATCGTTTTCGAAGATCAGCCGATGCGCCTGGTCCTCTTTGGAGATGAACTCGAAATAGGCGCTGATGGTGGCTTGGACCCGTTCCCGGTTGTCATCGGTCGAGGCCAGGGCGGCGAGCATCCGTTCGGTCAGCTCAACGAGTTGTAAGTCCAACAGGGCGATGTACAGCTCGCGTTTGGACGGAAAGTGCTGATAGAGCACCGGCTTGGATACCGAGGCCGCCTCCGCGATTTCGTCCATCGCGGCGGCATGATAGCCATTGGCGACGAACACCTCAGTTGCCGCTGCAAGTAATTGCGTGCGGCGTTCGTCTCGTGGCAGCCGGACGGGCCGGGTGCGGGTGTCCTCAGTCATTGCGTCTCCAAGTTGGGCTTTCTAGCTGTGTTTATCTTACGGGTTTTAGCTCCTCGGGCCGTGCTCATCACTTAGATTGGAGTATGAGTTCGTTACGTGATCCGCTTGTTGAAATAGGGCCAGAGCTCAGCGCCGAGGAGCTACAAAGATACTCAAGGCACCTGCTACTGCCCGAAGTAGGGGTGCCTGGGCAGCGCAGGCTAAAGAATGCCCGGGTGCTGGTGATCGGCGCGGGCGGGCTGGGTTCTCCGGTAATCTCCTATCTCGCCGCGGCCGGAGTGGGCAGCCTGGCCGTGATTGACGACGACGTAGTGGATGTTTCGAACCTGCAACGTCAGGTGCTGCACGGGGTCGCTTCGGTGGGTGCTGCCAAGGTCGATTCGGCAGCCGGGGCGGTGCGAGACCTCAACCCGCTGGTTTCCTTCGAGGCGATTGAGGATCGGCTGACCTCCTCGAACGCCCTGGAATTGTTCTCCCGCTTTGATCTGGTGATCGATGGCTCGGATAATTTTGCCACCCGTTATTTGGTTTCGGATGCCTGCGAGATCCTCCGGAAACCGCTGGTCTGGGGCTCAATTCTGCGCTTCGACGGGCAGGTTTCCTTGTTCTGGGCTGGGCACGGCCCGAGCTATCGTGATGTCTTCCCAGAGCCGCCGCCCGCGGACGCCGTGCCGTCTTGCTCGGAAGCAGGAGTCTTTGGCATGCTCTGCGGGGTGATTGGTTCGGCGATGGCAGGGGAGGCGATCAAACTGATTACCGGTGTCGGTTCGCTGCTGCTCGGACGCCTACAGGTTTACGATGCGCTGGAGAGTTCTTGGCGAACAGTGCGGGTCTCTCCGGATCCGGAACGCCAGCCGGTGACGTCACTGATCGATTATCAAGAATTCTGCGGGATTCAGCCGCCCGCCTCGGTAGCCATCGATGCCTCGTCTCTGGCACCTGGTTTCCAGTGGATCGATGTGCGCTCGCCTTCGGAAACTGCGCTGGGGACTATGCCCAGGGCGATTCTGCTGCCCAAGGCACAGATTGACGCGGGGGAGTATTCCTCGTTGCCTCGCGACGTTGATTTGCTGCTGTTCTGCCGTACCGGGATGCGCTCCGCTGCCGCGGTGCTGGCGCTCCGGGCGGCCGGGTTCGAACGGGTCTGGAGTGTTGCGGGCGGGGTCGATCCAGAGGATTGGGCTTGAACCGTTCGCGATAGCCCAATGACTTCGGGATAGTTCACTGACCGGCCATTGGGCTATCCCGAGTGCAGAGAGCTATCCCGAGGGCCGAACCGACGAGGCTCGGTGGTAAAGCAAGTGGCAGTGAAGCGGGTGTTAGGCGCTGCGTTCGCGATCCACGGGGCAGGAGGCCGGATCTTTGGCAGCTTCCGGGGCGGCGGCTTCGATTCCATAAAGTGCCTGTAGTCCGGCGAAGTATTGATCCTGTTGACCGGCCGCGGCCAGCTCCCGGGCCCGAACCGTAGGTATATGCAGCAACTGCTTGACCATCCGGCGCAGCGCGAACTCGACTTCCTCGGCGGCCGCAGTACAACCGTGCTGTGCACGCACCCGCTCCATTTCGGCGTCCAGTACGGAGAGGGTGTGCTTGCGCAGCGCAACAATGGCTGAATCAACGCCGCGGGCTGCGGATTCGGCCGCGAAATCGGCTGCCGCGGCGTCTACAATCTGCCGAGCCTGAGCCAAAGCGGAACCCTGTTCCTCGGGGGCGGCTAACCGAACCGATTCCAGACTGAGCAGTTCAACTTGGTCCAGTTCCACCACGGCCGGGTCAAAGTCTCGGGTCAGTGCCAAGTCAATAATGGTGAGCTGCTTCGCCTCACTGCCGGGCCGCCGTCGTACCTCAGCGAGGAAATCCGCGGAGACCCGATGATCCGAACCGCTACAGGCAATCACCAAATCGGCCTGAGCTAGCGCGGAATCCAGCGCAGTTACTGCGGTGCCGCCGCGACTGGCGACGAACTCCGCAGCCCGACCGGAGGAGGAGTAGACCGAGACATTATGTGCGCCGCGCTCGCGCAGTAGCGCCATGGTGACGCCCGCATAGGCGCCGGTGCCGAAGACCAGCACGGAAGATTCCTGCCAAGACAGTGCCGAAGAGTCAGCCGCCAGGTCCAGAGCTACCGAGACAACGGAACGGCCTTGGCTGCCCAGCGCGGTCTGCGATCCAACGTTCTTGGCGGTTTTAGAAGCTTTCTGGAAAAGCCTGACCAGGGCTCCGGATACCGAGAAACTGGCCTGGGCATCGATCAACGCGCGGCGCACCTGACCGGCGATTTCGCGCTCGCCGACGACGGCCGAATCCAGTCCGGAGGCCACTGCGAAGAGATGTTCGGCTACTTCGGGTCCGGTGAGTTGTTTGAAAGCCGAGGAGATGAGTGTGGCGGAAAGTTCGGAAGCTGCCTGCACCCGGGATTCGAGTTCGGCGCGCACTGCGGGGATTTCGGCTTCGGAGGGAGCTGCCGAGTAGATTTCGAAGCGATTGCAAGTGGCCAGCACGATGGCGGAATTGGAAACGGCGGAAGCGCCGACGCTCAGCCGGGCGACGGTTTCCAGATCAAGATCTGTATGAGTTGCAATCAAGGAAAAGAGAATCACAGCGACCTCATCTTATGACTTCTATGCTCTGTAGAATAGGAAGGCATACCTCAGTAAAAAATTGACAGGGTGTCGCTATCCGAAGCCCTGATTCCCCGGCAGAATCGACTATATGACGCTGCAATCCAGCCATCCGCTGATCGATGGACGCACCTCGGACTCCCCGCTCATCACTGCCTACCGGGGTGGCAAGCCGAGTCGCAAGCCAATCTGGTTTATGCGCCAAGCGGGCCGCTCCTTGCCGGAATACCGCAAGCTGCGGGAGGGGATTTCCATGTTGGACTCCTGCCTGCAGCCCGAGTTAGCCAGTGAGATCACCTTGCAGCCGGTTCGGCGGCATGATGTGGATGCCGCGATCTTCTTCTCCGATATTGTCATCCCGCTCAAACTGGCCGGAGTTGGCGTGGATATTGTGCCCGGCGTTGGTCCGGTGCTGGAGAAGCCAATTCGCAGCCTGGAAGATGTCAAGGCTTTGCCGGTGCTCACCGAGGAAGCGCTGCAGCCGATTAGGGATGCGGTGGGGCTCACCGTTGCCGAGCTCGGTAATACCCCGCTGATTGGGTTTGCCGGGGCGCCCTTCACTCTGGCCGCTTATATGGTCGAGGGCAAGCCCTCCCGGGACCACCTCGGCCCGCGCTCAATGATGCATGGTGATCCGGAGACTTGGCAGGCCTTGGCCAATTGGGCCGCAGATGCCTCGGGTAAGTTCCTGAAAGCGCAGCTTGAGGCAGGTGCCAGCGCCGGACAGCTCTTCGATTCTTGGGCGGGCTCGCTCGGCCTGGCAGATTATCAGCAACATGTTGCACCGGCGTCCCGGCGTGCTCTGGATCAGGTTCGCGGCCTAGGTGCGCCGCTGGTGCACTTCGGTACCGGGACCTCCGAGCTATTACTGGCGATGCGCGAGGTGGGTGTCGATGTGATCGGAGTGGATTACCGGCTACCCCTGGATGAGGCCAATCGGCGGCTTGGCGGAACAACGCCTTTGCAAGGAAACATTGATCCAGCCCTGTTAACCGCGCCCTGGCCGATCCTGGAAGCGCATGTCCTGGACGTGATTGAACGAGGCGCCAGCGCCCCCGGTCACGTGTTGAACTTGGGCCACGGCGTGCCGCCGGAGACCGATCCGTCGGTGCTGAGCCGTATCGTTGAATTGGTACACAGCGAGCAGCCCGACGGAGATTTTGGCGCTGAAGTTTCGGGCCACCGGGTTTCAGAGGAGTAGCGATGACTGAAGAACAAGGTTCGACGGCGGTAGTAATCGGAGCCGGCATGGCTGGCCTGGTTGCCGCCCGGGAGCTGGCGCATGCCGGTGTCTCGGTCACCGTGCTGGAAGCTACCACTCAGGTGGGCGGCTCGGTGGCTGCTCACGAGGTTGGCGGTCTGGTACTAGATGCGGGTGCGGACAGCTACGCCAAGCGAAGCAAAGCCTTCGAAGAACTGGCCAGGCAATTGGGCTTGGCCGAGCAGCTGGTAGAGCCGAACGAGGTTGGCGCCTGGTTGGAGTACGCGGATAGCCGTGGACATGCCAAGCACGCCCCGCTGCCGAAGGGTGTGTTGGGGATCCCGCTCGATCTGGACGCGCCGGAGCTGCGGGAAATCTTGGGCCGCAGCGGACTGCTCCGAGCCAAATTAGATGTCAATCTGCCCAAGGGCGTCGGGGTGAAGTCCCGCAGCCTGGCGGATATGGTGCGCGCCCGGATGGGACAGCGGGTGGTGGACCGGCTGCTAGCCCCGGTGGTGGGTGGGGTCTATTCGGTCACCCCGGAAGAGCTTGATCCGGACCTCGCCATTCCCGGTTTGCGTGCGGCTCTGCAAGAGCACGGTTCACTTTCGGCCGCGGTAACCGCGATCAAAGCCAAGAACTCCGGTAAGAAATCCAAAAAACCGGGATCGGCCGTTGGCGGTCTGCGCGGTGGGGTCTATCAAATCGCTCAGGCGCTGCGGACCGAACTCGATGAGCTGGGCGTCGTCCTCAAACTGGAGACCCCGGTAGAGAGTCTCAAACGCACCGGCACGGCCTGGCATGTCAGCGCAGCCGGTGAACTCTTCGAAGTAGACAAGGTGGTGCTGGCCACCGAGGCGAGTGCCGCCGTCGAGCTTCTGCGGGAGCTTTTTGTGGAGGCCGGGGAGTTCGCTACCGAGGATGCAAGCAGCGTGCAGGGCCGCCAGATCGCCCTGTTGACCATTGTGGTGGATTTGCCCGAGCTTGACGCCGTGCCGCGGGGCACCGGCGTTTTAGTAGCTCCTCAAGTCCCGGGTATTAAGGCCAAGGCGCTCACCCACGCCACCGCGAAGTGGCCGTGGCTGGCGGATGAAGAGGGGCCGGGAACGCATGTGCTCAGGCTTTCTTATCCGGAGCAGGTGCTTGCGGAAGGTGATCCCGAGCTGCAGGATGCGCTGCGCGATGCGAGTGCGCTCCTCGGAATGGAAATTCGTGAGGACGATGTGCTGGATTGGGATCTGGTCCGCTGGCGCAGCGCTGTTTCCAATGCCAGTCTTGGCCAGCAGGAGCGGATCGATGCGCTGCGCGAGGCTGCCGCGAAGATCGATGGGCTGGCTGTTACCGGCGCCTGGTTGGCCGGGAATGGGCTGGTCTCGGTCATTTCTGATGCGCAAACCCAGGCGCAGAGTATTTTGTGATTTCAGTAACTTCTACGTCCCGTAGAAGTATTATATTTTGGCAATAATGTCTCGAAGGAGCAGACTGTTAGCTATGAGCGACACTTTGGCTGAATCTGTCAGTAAAACTGCGGAGCTTGAGCCTTCGCAAACCCCCTTTACCCTCTGGACCGTGGTCAAGCGCGTCGGTCTGCCTACCGTGGGAAGCAGTAAGGTCGCAGCCTTCGATGAGCTCATCGGACGCTTGGCGGCTCAGGGCGTGACTCTGCGCGGTGCATACGATGTTTCCGCGATGCGCAACGACGCCGACGTGATGCTCTGGCTGGTTGGTGCCAAGGCAGAGGAACTGCAACAGGCCATTCGCGATATTCGCCGCAGCGAACTCTTCGCCAATACCGAAATCGCTTGGTCCGGGATGGGGGTGCACCGAGAGGCCGAATTCGCCAAAAGCCACATCCCTACTTATATGCGAGCCGGTATTGAGCCAAAGCAATGGCTCTGCGTCTACCCCTTCGTGCGCTCCTACGAGTGGTACATCCTGCCGGACGAAGAGCGCGGTCGGATGCTGCGCGAGCACGGTCTGATGGGCCGCGAATTCCCCGGTGTGCTGGCCAACACGGTCTCCTCCTTCGCGCTGGGGGACTGGGAATGGCTGCTCGGGCTGGAAGCCGACGATGTTCTGGAACTGGTGGATTTGATGCGCCATTTGCGAGCCACCGATGCCCGGATGCACGTTCGTGAAGAAGTGCCCTTTTACACCGGGCGGCGGATCAACGCTGCCGAGATCGCCGAGGTGCTGCGATGAGTCCTTTTACCGGGGGAACCACCGAAAGCAACCTGATCACTGAACGCGGGCGGATGGCACCGAAAGAATACGATGCCATCCTGCTGGCTTCCTTCGGCGGTCCGGAGGGGCAGGACGATGTCATTCCCTTCCTGCGCAATGTCACCCGCGGCCGAGGGATTCCGGATGAGCGCCTCGAAGAGGTTTCGCACCACTACCGAGCCTTTGGCGGGATTAGCCCGATCAACGAGCAGAATCGTGCCCTGAAGGCTGCGCTGGAAGCCGAACTCGCTTCTCGAAATATTGAGTTGCCGGTGCTCTGGGGCAATCGGAACTGGGCCCCCTATCTCCCAGAGGTGCTCCAGGGAGCTTACGACGCCGGTCACCGCCGGATTCTGACCGTCACCACGAGTGCCTACTCCTGCTACTCCTCCTGCCGCCAGTACCGAGAGGATCTAGGCATGGCGCTAGTCGAGTCCGGGCTGGACGGCAAGCTTGAAGTGGACAAGATTCGGCAGTACTTCGATCACCCAGGCTTCGTGGAGCCCTTTATCGAAGGCACCACTGCCGGCCTGGCCAAGGTCCGCAGCCAATTGCAGCCCGAAGACAAGGTGCACATCCTCTTCGCCACCCACTCCATTCCCACCCGGGATGCCGAGGCCGCCGGAGCCTCGGCGGAAGAACCTCGCGAATTTGCCGAGGGCTCGGCCTATGTGGCGCAGCATCTGGCCGCAGCTTCCGCCGTGATGGAGCGGGTTGACCCCGCCGCCGAATGGTCTTTGGTCTACCAATCGCGTTCCGGCGCGCCGCATATCCCTTGGCTTGAGCCGGATATTAGCGATGCCATGGAAGAGCTCGCCGCTCAGGGCGTGCGCGGCGTGGTGGTGGTGCCGCTCGGTTTTGTCAGCGACCATATGGAAGTGGTTTGGGATCTGGACACCGAAGCCAAGGAAACCGCCGAGCGGCTATCGATGGCTTTTGATCGGGTGCCGACGCCGGGGACCCATCATAAGTTTGTCGAGGGTCTGGTCGATCTGATCTCTGAGCGGACCGTTGCGAACAACATTGCGGACCGACCAGCCATGACCCCGCTGGGTCCCTGGTACGACATTTGCCGTCCGGGCTGCTGCGCCAATTTCCGTGGCGAAAAGCCCACCATCGCCGGAGCGGATACCACGGTTGGTACGGTGGCCGCCGGTGCCTGAGATTTTCAAACTCGGCACCCGGGGTTCAACCCTGGCCCGTACGCAGTCTCAGCAGGTGGCCGATCAGCTTGCAGCAATAGGTGGATTCGCCGTCGAACTGGTGGAAATCCGCACCGACGGGGACGTGCTGACCGGGCCGCTATCCCAGATGGGAGGCACCGGGGTCTTCGTCACGGCGCTGCGCGAAGCCTTGCTGAACGGCAGCATTGACCTGGCCGTGCATTCGCTCAAGGACCTGCCCACCGCGCCGGCTCCTGGACTGACGACGGCGGCCATCCCGCTCCGTGCGGAGGCTCGGGACGCGCTGTGCTCGCGCTCGAACCGGACCCTGTCCGAGCTACCGCCCGGTGCAAAGGTCGGGACCGGCTCGCCGCGTCGGGCCGCACAACTGAGAGCGGCCCGTGGTGATCTTGAGGTGGTGGATATTCGGGGCAATGTGGATACCCGCTTGGGTCGTTTGGAAAAGGACCTGGACGCCGTGGTGCTGGCAGCCGCCGGTTTGGGCCGGATTGGTCGTTCGGCCGCAATCTCCGAACTCTTTGATGACACGGTGATGTTACCGGCGCCCGGACAGGGGGCGCTCGCGGTGGAAACCGCGCAGGGGGCTCCCGAATCCTTGCGAGCGGCTTTGGTGGCTTTGGATGAGGCCGATAGCAGACTTGCGGTTACCGCCGAGCGTGCGTTGCTAGCTCGGTTGGAAGCCGGTTGCAGTGCGCCCGTCGGTGCGCTGGCGCAGCGGCGGGGCAGCATGCTCCGTTTAGAAGCTTGGGTTGGCGCCGTTGATGGTAGCCGGGTAATTCGGCAGGCCAGGGCTACCGATGGCTTGACCGAGGTAGCGGCTACTCTCTTGGGTATCGAATTGGCGGAAGCCTTGCTCGCCGATGGTGCCGCCGAGCTGATCTAGATGGCTACCGAGGAAGCTGCGGAGCGCGGAGCATTGGCCGGGAAGTCGGTGCTGATCACTCGAAGTCCCGACCGCGCCGGGGCTTTTCTGAGCGCTCTGCAGGAGGCGGGGGCAGTGCCCTACTTGCTCCCGCTGATCGATTTCGAGACCGTTGAATTCTCGGTGGAAGCCTTGGGAGCAGGGGAGTACGGCTGGCTTGTCGTCTCCTCGATCACCACGGTGCGAGCCTTGAAGTATCAGGCCTCAAAGTCGGGAATCTCGCTCTCCGAGTTGATTCCCTCGGGTACTAAGATCGCGACCATCGGTCCGTCCTCGCGGAGGGTGCTGGAGCGTGAAGGACTTCGGGTGGACTTGGCTCCGGAGGATATCCAATCGGCGGAAGGACTGATCGCGGTGCTACCGGACCTTTCCGGCTTAAGGGCTTGGCTACCGCAGTCCGACCTGGCCACGCCTCGACTAGCCGAAGGCCTGCTGGCAGCGGGGGCAAGCGTCGATGCCGTAGTGGTGTATCGAACCGTGGATTATCCAGCCGCCGAGGGGTCCAGGCTAACCACTCCGCTGGAAATCGGGGTTGAGCCGCAGGAGCATTTTGAGGCGCAACTGCTTGAGCCGGAACAAGCTCGAAGGCTGATCGCCGAAGGAGCGCTGGATGCGGTGGTGGCAGCCTCACCCAGTGCCGCCAGCAGAATCAAAGCAACCCTAGCTCCTTTGGGCGGCATGAAATTTATCGCGATCGGCAAACCCACCGCCCAGCAGGCCTCGGTTGAAGGCCTCAAGGTCGCGGCGGTAGCAGCAACTCCAAGTCCTGAGGGCATCGTCGAGGCCCTGTGCAGCAGCTTTAACCCCGATATTCCCACTGTTCCACTTGGTCCCTCCGGGGGCTCTTCTGGGGCCCTTCTGGAAGGACCGAATCATGAGCTTTTCTAGCTTTCCGCAGCGCAGACCGCGTCGCTTGCGGACCACTCCGGCGATGCGCAGGCTCGTCGCCGAGACACGTTTGCACCGCTCCGATCTGATTCTGCCGGTCTTCGTCAAGGAGTCGCTTGACGAGCCGCAGCCAATTCTGTCCATGCCAGGAGTGGTGCAGCACAGCTCCGATTCACTGCGCCGGGCTGCCGCGCAGGCCGCCGAACTGGGGCTGGGCGGCATTATGCTCTTCGGTATCCCGGCGGTGCGAGATGCCCAGGGCTCTGCTTCGCTTGATCCGGAAGGCATCCTGAATCGCTCAATCCGCGAGGTCCGTGCCGAAGTGGGTGATGAACTCGTGGTGATGAGCGATCTCTGCCTGGACGAATTCACCGACCACGGCCATTGCGGGGTGCTGGACGAACAGGGCCGGGTGGATAACGACGCGAGCCTGGAAATCTACGCCCAAATGGCGGTGGCACAGGCGGAAGCCGGAGCACATTTGCTCGGCCCCTCCGGCATGATGGACGGCCAGGTGGCGGTGATCCGGCAAGCGTTGGACGGGGCAGGATTCACCGAGACCGGGGTGCTGGCCTATGCGGCTAAGTACGCCTCAGCCTTCTACGGCCCCTTCCGTGATGCCGTGGATTCGCAGCTCAAAGGCGATCGCCGAACCTACCAGATGGACGGTGCCAATCGGCGGGAAGCCTTGATCGAGGTAGAGCTGGACCTTGAAGAGGGCGCGGATATGGTGATGGTCAAACCCGCCATGAGTTACCTGGATATCCTGGCCGATGTGGCCGCGATGTCCCCGGTGCCGGTGGCCGCCTACCAAATCTCCGGCGAATACGCGATGATCGAAGCCGCCGCAGCGAATGGCTGGATAGATCGCCGAGCAGCCATCCAAGAATCGGTACTCAGCATTAAGCGAGCGGGGGCAGACAATATCTTGACGTACTGGGCTGTTGAACTGGCTGAATGGTTGGCCGAATGAGTGCCTTGACTGATCCCATCAGCGGGCCCGCCGATCCGGTGGGCCTCCCCGATTCGGTAGGCCCCACCGCCCCGGTGGGCCCGGAGCGGATTCTGCTGGGCCTAAACAGCTTCGGCGACATTGGCTTGGGCGAAAACGGCGAGCCGCTCGCTCCCGCCGTGGTGCTCCGCCAGTTGCTGGAACAAGCCGAGCTGGCGGATCAAAGTGGCCTGCACGCCTTTGGCGTAGGGGAGCATCACCGAGCAGATTTCGCGGTTTCCGCCCCGGAGGTGTTCCTGGCTGCCGCGGCCGCGAGGACCGAAAACATCCGGCTGGGATCGGCTGTCACGGTACTCAGTTCGGATGATCCGATTCGGGTCTTCCAGCGCTTCGCCACCGTCGACGCGCTTTCCCAGGGTAGGGCCGAAGTGATGCTGGGCCGTGGTTCCTTTATCGAGTCCTTCCCGCTTTTCGGTCTTGATCTGGCTGATTACGAGCTGCTTTTCGAAGAGAAGCTTGAGCTTTTCGATCAAGCCCGATCGCAAAAACCAATGCACTGGGAGGGCCAGAGCAGGCCGAACATTAGTGGGCTGCGTGCTTTCCCCACCCTGGAGAATCATCTGCTGCCCGCCTGGATCGGGGTTGGCGGCACCGCGCAATCGGTGATCCGTTGCGCGCACTATGGCTATCCGATCATCTTCGCGATCATTGGCGGCGAGCCACGCGCCTTCGCACCGCTGCTGAAGCTCTATCGCGAGGCGATGAGCAAATACGGGCACCCGATGCAACAGATCGCCACCCACTCGCCCGGCCACATTGCCGAGACCGACCAGCAGGCGCGGGACGAGCTCTTCCCACACTGGATCGTGAGCCGGAACAAGATCGGTGCCGAACGAGGCTGGGGACCGGGTAGCCGTGAGGATTTCGATCAGATGTGCGAGCCCGAAGGAGCGCTCTACGTCGGCTCCCCGGAGACCGTGGCACAAAAGGTTGCGCTGCTCAAAAAGAACCTGGGCGTGGACCGTTTTGATTTGAAGTACAGCAATGGCACCTTGCCGCACGCCGCGATGATGCGGTCCATTGAACTTTTCGGCACCGCAGTCGCCCCAAGGGTCGCAGAACTACTGAAGGAACAAGCATGAGCAGCTCAGAAGAACTTTTCGCCCGCGCCCAGACCCTGATGCCGGGAGGGGTGAACTCCCCGGTCCGGGCTTTTGGCTCGGTCGGCGGCACTCCGCGTTACATCACCTCTGCTCAGGGCGCTTATTTGCATGATGCCGATGGCCGAGATTACGTTGATTTGGTCTGTTCCTGGGGCCCGGCGTTACTCGGCCATGCTCATCCGGAGGTGCTCAAGGCGGTGCACGCCGCCGTTGATCGTGGCCTGTCCTTTGGGGCTTCGACCCCGGATGAGGCGGAACTTGCCGCTCTGGTGCAGGGCCGGGTGCCCGCCGTCGAACGTTTGCGGATGGTCTCTACCGGCACCGAGGCGACTATGACGGCGGTCCGGCTGGCTCGCGGGTTCACCGGTCGCGAGCTGGTGGTGAAATTTGCTGGCTGCTATCACGGGCATGTGGACGGCTTGCTGGCTGCGGCTGGCTCCGGACTGGCCACCCTGGCAATGCCCGGTTCGGCCGGGGTGACCGAGGCCACGGCAGCCGAGACCTTGGTACTGCCGTACAACGATCTGGACGCGGTCCGCGAGGTGTTCGCCGTGCATGGCGCGCGGATTGCCGCCGTGATCACCGAAGCCGCACCCGCCAATATGGGTGTGGTGACCCCGGCTGAAGGATTCAATGAGGGCCTCTCCGCGATCACTCGCGAGCACGGTGCCTTGCTGATCCTGGACGAGGTACTGACCGGCTTTCGGGTTGGTCCGGCGGGTTACTGGGGTCTGACAGGTGCTCGCGCCGAAGCAGGCTGGGCGCCGGATCTATTCACTTTCGGCAAGGTGATTGGCGGCGGACTTCCGACGGCGGCACTCGGCGGGCGCGCCGAGGTGATGGAGTATTTGGCCCCCCTAGGCCCGGTCTATCAGGCAGGCACTTTGAGCGGTAACCCGGTGGCGATGGCTGCCGGGCTGGCCACCTTGCGGGCGGCTACCGAGCAGGTTTACGCTACCGTGGACGCCAGGTCAGTAGAGCTCTCCACTGCGCTTTCCGAGGCGTTAGCAGCCGAAGGGGTGCAACACTCGATCCAGCGGGCCGGGAACCTCTTCTCGGTGGCTTTCGGGGTCTCCGAGGTGCACAATTATGAGCAGGCGCAGGCTCAAGAAGTGTTCCGCTACGCTCCGTTCTTCCACTCCATGCTAGATTCCGGAGTGTATTTGCCGCCCTCGGTCTTTGAGGCCTGGTTCCTCTCGGCGGCTCATGACGACGCTGCTATGAACCGGATCTTCCAGGCGCTCCCGGTGGCGGCTAAGGCAGCCGCTGCGGCAGCCGTTTCCTGAGCTTTTAGACCGGCACTTCGTAGATGATTTCCAGACCGTCTTCCTCGTCCCACTGCTCGCCAACTTTGACCAGGCCGTATTGCCGGACCAGGTTGTAGGAAGCCTCGTTCTGCGGTGAGATGGTGGCGCGCAGAACCCGCACCTCGGGTTCCGCGGCGGCGCGTTGCAAAAGAGTTTCGAAGGCGGCCCGGGCGTAGCCCTGACGACGCAGGCTGGGATCTATCTCGTAGCCGACCTCCACCATGCCTCGTTCGTCCGGGGCACCGTGGTAACCCGCTCGGCCCGCCGGAAGCTGGCGCCTCTCGTCCCACACCACCCCGGTGATCCAGGCGGCGGATTCCGGTTCCTCAACGACCTGCACGCTACGTCGCCGCCAGACCGCATCCTGACGAGCGGAGACGAAGAATTCCGTGAGTGGTACGGGGGAGTGCCGATTGGCTTCCTCAAGATCACCGGCTGCTAAAGCGGCGAGAGTTTCTGCGTTCAACTGGATGATTCGGACGTTCTTCGGCTCAGAAGACATCTGAAGATCCTTTCTGTCTCTCGGCAAACAGCTTTAGCATAAGGCCCAGGGAGACCTTACCGAGATTACAAGGAGCGATAAGTGCTGATTGCGGTGGAGAAGCCCGGTCGAAGTGATGTCCGGGAGTTGTTGAAGCAGCATTTGGAGGATATGCACGCCATCTCCCCTGCCGAGAGCGTGCACGCCTTGGATCTAGAAGCTTTAGCAGGCCCGGAAGTGACCTTCTGGACGGCACGCGAGGGCGGGACATTACTCGGTTGTGGCGCGCTCAAGGAGCTTCCCGGACTGGTTGATGAGATCGGTTCGGATGGCGAGATCAAGTCGATGCGAACCTCAGCAGCCGCTCGGCGAAGGGGAGTGGCGGTCGCGCTTTTGGGTGAGCTAATAGCGGAGGCCAGACGGCGTGGTTACCGAAGGCTGTATCTGGAGACCGGGTCCCAGGAATTCTTCGCACCGGCGCGGCAGCTCTACCGCAGGCACGGGTTCGAGGTCACGGAGCCCTTCGGTTCCTATCGCCTTGATCCGAATAGCGTTTTTATGATGCTCCTGCTTAACGAAGTCGCACCGGATCAGCCCTCCGTGGGCTGATCCGGTGCGACTCTTCGTGCTGAGGCCGAGAAAACGGCGTTTAGAACGCCGGGGTGACGTCTCCATTGGGCCAGGTGTCCTCGATGAACTTCTTCACCTCGGGGGAGTGCAGCAGTTCTTCCAGCTTCGCGATCCGAGGATCACCGTCGGAATCACTGCGCCAGGCCAGGAAGTTGGCATAAGGGTTGTCCTTGACCGACTCCACGGCTAGCGCATTCTTGGTGGACAGGCCCGCAGCCAGGATGAAGTTGCCATTGATCAGCGCTAGATCCACGGAGGGATCCTTGAGGTCATTGACCAGCAGCTCCGGCTGATTCTCCGAAAAGGTCAGTTTCTTCGGGTTTTGCGCGTCGGTAAGGGTTAACGCCGTCGACTTATCATCGATGTTCTTCAACAGACCGGCTACCTCGAGCACCTTCAAGGCGCGTACCTGGTTGGAGGGGTCCGAGGTGATGGCGATCTTGCCGCCGTCGGGAATCTCCGAAATAGACTTGTGCTTATTGGAGAAAGCCGCATAGGGCTCAATGTGCACTCCCGCACCGTGATCGAACTTATAGCCCTTGGTCTGCACCTGATCGTTGAACCAGGGCAGGTGCTGATAGAAGTTCGCGTCTAATGAGCCGTCATTGAGCGCGGTATTGGGAGTCTGGTAGTCCTCGATTTCGGTGATTTCGAGCTTCAGGCCCGCCGCCGGAGCGAGCTTTTGGTTCACGAACTCCAGAATTTTGGCGTGCGGAGTCGGGCTGGCGCCCACCTTCAGGGTGGCCGGATTGCTCGGGTCGAGGCTGCTGGGGCTGGAGGCCGAAGAGCCACCGCCACAGGCTGAGAGCGCCAGGACCGCAACGAGGCCGGTGACGGCCAGGGTGAATTTCTTACGCATGAGATGCGTCCTTTCTTTTGCGTCTTTAGCGGTGGTCTACTCGGCGAGCAAGATAATCGCCGATGAGTTGAATGGCTTGAACCAGAACGATGATGAGAACGAGGACCACGATCATCACATTCGGCATAAATCGTTGGAAGCCGTAGTTGTAGGCAAGCTTGCCGAGACCGCCACCGCCAACCAGACCGGCCATCGCCGAATAGCCAACCAGGGTGACGGTTGTGGTGGTGATTGCCGCGACGATGCCAGGCAAAGCCTCACGAACCAGCACCTTGGAGATCACCTGGAAATTGGTGGAACCCATCACCAGAGCGGCATCGACCTTGCCCGTGCTGATATCGCGTAATGAGCTCTCCACCAACCGGGCGAAAAACGGAATGGTTGCGATGGAAAGTGAAACCGAGGCTGCTACCGGGCCCAAGGAAGTACCGGTCAGTGCGCGGGCTAACGGGATCAGGGTGACCATCAGAATGGCAAAGGGAATGGATCGAGTGATATTGACGATCACATCCGAGACAATCCGATGGAAGAGCGGTTTCGGCGTCAAGCCGCCCGGTGCGGTGGAATGCAGCAGAATGCCCAGCGGCAGTCCGATCAGCACCGTGACCAGGGCGGAGATGCCAACCATGGTGAGGGTTTCGACGATCGCTTCGGGCAGAGCCTTCTGCAGAATCGGGTCGTTGAAGAAATCGTTCACGCCTGCGCACCCTTTTCACTGGAGTCCTGTTCGGAGTTCGGCACGGGACGGTTCACCGAGACGCCGGATTCCTCCAGGTAACGCACGACGGCGGCACGATCGGTCCCGGGACCCAGGGCTACCCGAAGTCTGCCGAACTGCTCGGAACCGAGGGATTCGACGCTTCCGGAAATCACGTTTACATCGATATCGAAGTGTCTAGCCAGGCCTGAGAGCACCGGCCGATTGGCATTGCCCGGACCAAAGGTGAGATCAAGTACGGTCTCTTCTTGTCCGTCCTCGAACCCCTGATTCTCGGCGGACAATTGGGGGAGCGGAAGCAGTGCCTGAGCTAGCCTTGAATCAGCGTGTTCGGCGATTTCGGCAAGCGAGCCATGCTCCACAATCCGGCCGCTTTCCAAAAGGGACACCGCGTCACAGACCCGCTTCACCACATTCATCTCGTGCGTGATGATCAATACGGTGAGCTGCAACCGCACGGTGAGGTCCTTGATGAGATCTAGGATTTCATCGGTGGTAGCGGGGTCCAGGGCAGAGGTCGGCTCATCGCAGAGCAATACATCGGGATCACCGGCCAGCGCTCGGGCGATGCCCACTCGCTGGCGCTGACCACCGGAAAGCTGGGAAGGGTAGGCCGTGCCAAGCTCCGCTAAGCCAACCAATCCGAGAAGCCGGTTAACGGTTTCCTCGATCTGTGCTTTGGGGGTGCCGACAATCTCCAAGGGGTGCGCGATGTTTCCGGCTGCCGTGCGGGAATCAAGCAGATTGGCGTGCTGGAAAACCATCCCGATGTGGCGCCGGGCCTGACGAATCTCTCGCTGCCCCACCGAGCTGAGTTCGACGTCGTTCACGGCAACCGAACCCGAGGTGGGGCGGTCCAGCAAGCTCAGGCAGCGAACTAGGGTGGATTTCCCGGCCCCTGAGTGACCGATGATGCCGTGAATGGACCCCTTGGGTACCTGGAGGGAAACGCCGTCCAGCGCGATAATCTCGCGCTGGCCTTGGTGATAGACCTTGCGCAAGTCTTTGATGGTGATCATGGAACCCCTGGTGGTGAGTGAAAAGCGAACTTAAGTATTCCATGTCAAAGAACTGTGACGTTCCAGTGAACTTAGAGCGTCATATTTCTGAAATAGCAGAATATTATTCGATCACCAAGCGGTTTCCGTGGCTGAGTGGAGAGGACTTATGCTTTGTTCGGAATATTTAGTCGATATTGTCCCTCTCGGTAGCGAATGTGATCTTCGGCTAGTTCCCGGCGGCCGGCCAGCTGCCATTCACCACAGCATCAGGTCGGGAACGCCGCAAATACTCTTGAAAGCTTGCGGCTTGATCGGCGGCCCAGCGGATTTGAGCCTGATGTAACTCGGCCGCCGGGATCTGCAACTCCGGATAGCTAGCTGCCATCGATACCGCCAGCTGGAGGGTAGCCATGGCATCCGCAGCAGAAGTGTGGGCATCTAGCAGGGTGATTCCATAGTGTTCACACATCGCTACCAGGGTGCGTTTACCCTTGCGGAAGCGATCCACCTGCTTATCCAATATGAGGGGGTCAATCACCGGACGTTCTCGCAAGGCTGGAACGCCATGACGACGAGATTCGCTGCGCAGTACGGTGAAATCATAGGGCGCGTTGAAGGCCATCACCGGGATGCCTCGAGCAAAATAACCTCTCAGTACCGCCGCCGTTGCCGCCACTACCTGCTCCACCGGAGCACCTTCGGACCGAGCCCGTTCGGTGCTGATGCCGTGAATTTGTGCGGCCTCGGCCGGAATATCCACTCCTGGATCGGCCAACCACTCATGCTCCTCAAGGAAATTCCCGGAAGCGTCGAGCAGCACAATGGAGGCGGTGACCAGTCGTGCCTGCTGCGGATCGCGGCCGGTGGTCTCGACGTCGAAAGCTGCGCGCGGCCCATCCAGCCAATTGCTGATCGGGGTAGCGCTACCGTTTGCGCTGTGATCATTTACCTCGCGACCGAGTATTTCCGAGCTGTCCATAGTGCAACGCTATCGTCTTGCGCTGACAGTCTCACTGATCTCAATGATTTACCGACTAGTCTGATCGGCAGCTTGGACCGCGCTCGGAACGGAGCAGGACTTTAGTAGATTGGAACTATGCGGACGGACTACATCGATGCGGTACGGGACCTGGTGACGCTGATCCCACCGGGGCGGGTGCTTGCCTATGGCGATGTGGCTGAACTGCTAGGGCTGGGCGGCCCACGACAGGTGGGAAGCGTGATGTCTCACCACGGCGATAACCTTCCCTGGTGGCGAGTGCTGCGGGCCAGTGGGCAGCCGCCGGAAGGTCATGATGAGCGAGCCCTGGCCGAATATCGTAAGGAACAGACTCCGCTACGAGGCAAGACCTCGGGGCAGGACGCTTCCTGGAAGGTCGATATGCGCCGAGCACGTTGGCAACCGGCGGAGCAGGAATGGCTGAGTTTGGATGCTCTAGCGGAGAGGTTCGAGCCCCGGGACCGTATTTTGTCGGAGCCCGATGATGAGATGGTCCCATGAGTGATCAGGCCCCCGTGCTTCGCCTGGTACCTCCGGCGATCAGCAGCCCGGAGGCGCCGGAGCTCAGTAGCGATCAGGCCGCGGTGGTCGATCTTCCCCAGGGCAGCGGACCGCAGCTCATCTGGGGGGCTCCGGGAACGGGCAAGACCATGGTCTTAGTCGAGGCAGCTGTACGTAGAGTGCAGCGCGACGGCGTGGATCCGGCCAGGGTGCTATTGCTGACGCCTAGTAGGCTCGCGGCGAGCAGAATCCGCGATGCGCTCAGTGCCCGACTGCAGATGACCATGAGCACTTCCCCCGCCCGCACCTGGGCTTCCTATGCCTTCGATTTGCTGCGCCGAGTCAGGCTGGAGGGTGCTGCGATGGCATTTACCGCCACCGCAGCACCGCGGCTGATCAGTGGACCGGAACAGGACTTGTTCATTAGGGAGTTACTGGAAGGGCATCGGCTCGGCCTGGTACCTGGCCCTCGGTGGCCGACCGACCTAGCCGAAGCCCTCAATACCCGAGGATTCCGTCAAGAGGTCAGGCAGCTCTTCGATCGAGTGATCGATAGCGGTCTTTCCCCGGAACAGCTGACCGAACTTGGCGAACGCGCTGCCCGCCCCGATTGGCAAGCCGCGGCTCAGCTTTTCGGTGAATACCGGGATTTGATTGAGTTACAGGATCAAGGAAGTTTTGATCCAGCAGGCATCATTAGGGCGGCCGGTGAGTCCTTAGCCGTTTCACCGCAGTGGCTAGACCGGGAGCGGGAACGCTATCAGCTCATCCTGATCGATGATCTGCAGGAAGTGGGCAGGGCCGCGCATGACTTGCTGGCTCAATTGGGTGGCGGTAAGGACGTGCTGATGACCGCATGCCCCGATGTGGTGGTACAGGGCTTTCGCGGGGCCCGGCCCGATCTAGTCGGCACAGTTCGTGAGTCGTTAGCAGCACAGGAGTTGGTTCTCAGCACCTCGCACCGGCTAGGCGGAACGCTAACGAATGCTTGGCAGCGGGTAGCCGAGCGGATCGCACAGCGCGAGGGTGGGCATAAGGCGCGTTCCCTGGTGCCCGCTGTGTCTCCGATATCCCCCGTGTCGGGGACCGAAGCGGATGAAGTTTCGGTAAGCAGCGCCCTGCTCGGTTCAGAGGTTCAGCAACGCCGGTATATCGCGGAGCGAATCCTGCACCTCTTTATCGATGAGGAACGGCCTTTGACGGATATCGCCGTCATCGTTCGTACCGGCGCTCAGGTGGCCGCGGTGCAACGGTATCTGTCCGCACATGGCATCCCGGTCCGAGTGCCAGCTGCGGAGACCCCGGTGCGGGAGGAGCCCGCCGTGCGGCCGCTTTTGGAGGCTTACGAGCTGGCGCTAGAACCGGAGAAACTCGATGCCGAAAGGGCTGTCCAGCTACTCAGTTCGCGGATAGGAGGTCTCTCTGCGGTGCAGATCCGGCGGCTTCGGCAGGCTCTGCGTGGCGAGGAAATTGCCTCCGGCGGTGGGCGGGGCAGCGATGAACTACTGATTGAGGCAATGAACCGCCCCGCCCAGTTGACGGCTTTAGGCATCGACGGACGAGCCGCGGCGCGCACCGCGCGGGTGTTGCAAGCGGGACGGGAAGCGCTTGCCGAGCCCGGCGCGAACCCACAGACAGTTTTGTGGGCGCTATGGAGTGCTACCGGGCTGAGCGAGGAGTGGGCCGCCGCCGCGCTCCGTGAGGACACCGCCGGGCCCCGCGCGGACCGAGACCTGGACGCCATGATGGCGTTGTTCCAGGCAGCCGAGCGCTATGTGGAACGAGCTCCCGCCGCGGGCCCTCAGGTTTTTCTGGAATATTTGCTCAATCAGGAACTGCCGATGGATACCCTGGCAGCCCGAGCCCAGACCGGGGACGCCGTAGAGGTCTTGACTCCGGCCAGCGCCGCAGGCAGGGAATGGCCGGTGGTGATCGTCGCGGGCCTTCAGGAAGGCGTCTGGCCCAATAATCGGTTGCGTGGAGAACTGCTAGGCAGCCAGTACCTGGTTGAGGTGCTTGAGCTCGGCGTGGAGCAGGCTCAGCAACTTACCGCGACGCATCGGATGCGGGACATTCGGTACGACGAACTGCGCAGCTTCTCTGCCGCCATTTCCCGGGCCTCGCAACGATTGATCTGCCTTGGCGTCTCCTCCGAGGATGAGCAGCCCTCCAGCTTTCTCGAGCTGATAGATCCTTGGCAGCCTTCGGACGGGCAGCAGTCCAGACCACTTACCGAAGTGCGGAGACCGAAGAACCTGCGCTCCTTAGTCGCCGAGATCAGGCAATTTAACGAAAGCAATCGGGACCAGGAGGAAGCCGCCCAGGTGCTAGCCGCCTTGGCTCGGCAGGGAGTCCAAGGAGCCGCACCGGAATCCTGGTGGGGGTTAGCACCGCTCAGCTCAACGGCCCCTATTCTGCCGGCGGACGCGGTGGTACCAGTCTCTCCGTCCAAGATCGAGGCCGTGATGAATTCGCCATTGAACTGGTTCATCCAAGCCGCCGGAGGTGAGGCAGAGCAGGACTTCGCCAGGAATTTGGGTACCTTGATCCACGCGATTGCCCAGGACCTACCGGCGGCAAACCAACAAGAGTATCTGGCTGAATTGCAAAGACGCTGGCCCAGCCTGGGATTGCGGAACAACTGGCAGGAGAAGCTGGACCGGAAAAAGGCCGAGAAGATGCTTGGCAAGCTCACCGGGTACCTCTCGGTAATGAGCTCAGAAGGCCGCCGGCTGCTGGCAGTCGAAGAGGGATTCGGCGTCGAGATCCCTGGCCCGCGCACCGCTGCGTTGAAGGGCATTGTGGACCGCTTGGAAATCGATGCCAGGGGCCGCTTGGTGATTATTGACCTGAAAACTGGCAGCCGAAAGCCCCGCGCGCAGGACTTGGCTGAGCATCCGCAATTGGGCGCTTATCAAGTGGCTGCCGCGGCGGGTGCCTTCAGCTCGCAGGCGGAGGATGCCGAGCCCGGCGGAGCCGCGCTGGTGCAGCTAGGTGGCAGCACGGTGAGTGTATCGGTACAGGAGCAGGAGGCACTGAACTCCGAGCAGGACTGGGCCACTCCGTTGGTGCAAGGAGCTGCCGAATTGATGTCGGCAGCAGAATTCGCCGCGGTGCACGATCCGCAGCGTGACGGTGGTCGTTCCTGTCCATTTCCCGAAGTCTGCCCGCTATGCCGAGGAAAGCAGGTGACCGAGTGACGGATTCAGCTACTCGCCAACCCACCGAAGAGCAGCGAAGGATTATCGAAGCGCCGCTGGAGCCCATGCTGGTGATTGCCGGTGCAGGTTCCGGGAAGACCACCACCATGGCAGACCGGGTGGTCCATCTGGTGGCGCAGGGATCGGCCCGTCCGGAGGAGATCCTGGGGGTCACCTTTACGCGGAAAGCCGCGGGCGAGCTCGCCGCCAAGGTGCGGCTGCAATTGGGCGCCCTGGCCCGAACTGAGAAGCTCGACCTCGACCTGGAACCGCAGATCTCTACCTATCATTCCTACGCAAATGGCATTGTTGGTGATTACGGGCTGCGCCTAGGCGTGGAAAAGGATGCAGTGGTGCTGGGGCAGGCCCAGTGCTGGCAGTTGGCTAGCCAGGTAGTGGAGGCTTACGACGGCGATCTGGCCAGTTTCGATGGAGCGTCCTCCACCCTGGTCCAAGCTGTGATGGCACTAGCCGGGGAGTGTTCCGAGCATTTACGGGAACCCGCCGAGGCGGAAGCCCTGCTAGCAGGGCTGGCAGACCGTTTCGCGGCCTTGCCGTACCTGGAAGGCAGCGCGAAACAGAGCTCTCAGGAAGCGCGCAAGCTGGAAGCGATGTTCCGCACTCGTGGCAGGGTGGCCGAGCTAGTGGAGCATTACCAAGCCGCAAAAAAGCGTCGGAACGCCCTGGACTACGGAGACCTGGTGGCTCTGGCGGCGAGAGTTGCGCAGGAAATGCCCAGTGCCGTGGAGCAGGAACGGCAGAAACACACCGTGGTGTTACTCGATGAATTCCAGGACACCTCGCATGCCCAGTTGAGTCTTTTCGCGGCCCTCTATGGCGAAGGGCATCCAGTGACCGCTGTAGGCGACCCACATCAATCGATCTACGGGTTCCGCGGTGCTTCCGCGGGGCAGCTCTTCAGATTCCCGCAGGTATTCCGCCGCGCTGATGGCAGACCAGCCCATGCTGCGGCCCTTACGGTGGCTTGGCGCAACTCGCTTGCCGTCTTGGAAACAGCGAATGTCATGTCGGCCGAACTGAACCGGCGAGCTGCTCAGCAGCATGCTCTCTCGAGTGTTCCGTTATCCCCGCTGCGGCCTCGACCTGCCGCGCCACAGGGGGAAGTCGAACTTGCGGGCTTCGGTACCGAAGCCGAAGAGGCGGAGGCGATCGCCGAACATATTCTGGAACGTCGAACAGCCGCCACCTCCGAATCGAGCGTCGCGGTGTTGTGCCGGCGTCGCGCGCAATTCCTTGACCTACAGGCCGCACTGGAAGCTCGCGGCATCGACGTGGAAATCGTTGGCTTGGGCGGGCTGTTGGCCACCCCAGAGGTCATTGACGTGGTGGCAACCTTGCATGTTCTGGTCGATCCAGGACGTTCGGACGCGCTCATGCGTTTGCTCACCGGGGCTCGCTGGCGGATTGGGCCGAGCGATCTGATGGCGCTCGCAGATTGGTCTAAGTACTTAGCCCAGCGGCACCGCCGCGGCGGGCAAACCGATCAAGTGATCACCCAGGACAGCGCCGATTCCGCCAGCTTAGTGGAAGCCCTTGATGCGCTGGAGCCAAGCTTTTGGCCGGAATCTGCCCGTGAGCTCAGTGAGACAGGTCGCAGCAGGATGCTGGCGCTAAGGGATGAGTTGCGGGTACTGAGGGCGCTGGTGGGGGAGGATCTGCTGAGCCTAATCGGCGAAGTGGAGCGGGCCATGTTGCTCGATATCGAATTGGCGGCTCGGCCGGGGACCGGTTATCACCGGGCGAGGCACCATCTGGACGCTTTTGCGGATGCCGCCGCCAGCTTTGTGCAGAGCGCGGAGGACGTCGATGTGCTGGCTTTCCTTTCCTGGCTCAAAACGGCTGAAGAAGAAGAGCGTGGCTTGGATGTGCAGCCGCTTGACCTTGATCCCGGAGCGGTGCAATTGCTCACCGTACATGCGGCTAAGGGCTTGGAATGGGACGAGGTCTATGTTCCCGGCCTCGCTCAAGGAATCTTCCCCAGTGCCCGAGTGGATCGTTGGAGTAAGCGCACACATTCACTGCCCTGGCCACTGCGCGGGGATGTCGCGGATCTACCGGAATGGAATCTGGACGGCTCGGATCAGAAGTCCTGGCTGGAAGCCGAGGAAATCTTCGGTGACGAGGTCCGAGTGCATAGCGAGGACGAGGAACGGCGGCTGGCTTACGTGGCTTTCACTCGGGCTCGTAACTTTCTGATGCTGAGTACCTCCCGCTGGACGGGGACCGCAAGCAAGCCAAGGGAAGCCTCACCGTTCATTAGGGAAGTGCTCGAAGCGGAATTCTTCGGTGAGCGGGCTGGGAAGTTGCTGAGTTGGCCAAGCGCGGAGGAACTGCCAGAGGAAAATCCGGGGCTGGCCGCAAAAACCGTAGCGCAATGGCCTTATGACCCCTTGGAAGGTCCGCAGATCAGCATGGGTGAGGAGCTTCAGAGGTCAATGACCGGCCGTAGAGCCGCTGCGGAAGCTGCCGCCGAGCGGGTGCGGCATGCACTCGCCGAGCCGGTTCCGGACATTTGGGATCGCAGCACGCGATGGGGCGCTGAAGCCCGGAGACTGCTGGAACGGCGCAAGGCTGTTAAAGACCTACTTGAAGTGCAATTACCCGAGCACCTTTCGGCTTCCACCCTGGTTGACCTGCGGGCCGATCCCGAGGCAGTCATCCGGCAAATCCGCCGCCCGGTTCCGCGCAAGCCGGGATCTGCGGCTCGCAAGGGCACAGCCTTTCACACCTGGATTGAACAGTTCTATGGTCGGGCCGGACAACTCGACCTCGGCGAATTCTCAGGTGCGGCCGATGATTTTGTCGAGGACAGCTACCAACTGGCCGAGCTTAAGCAGAATTTTGAGGCTTCTGAGTGGGCCGGGCGACTACCGGCTTTTGTTGAGGTGCCGATCGAAACTAGGGTGGCCGACGTCGTCGTGCGTGGCCGGATTGACGCGGTCTTCCGGCGCGGCGCGGATTCCGAAGAAGATGCTGAGTGGGATTTGGTGGATTGGAAGACCGGCCGGGTGCCAACCGCCAAGGAGCTAGAAGTGCGAGCGGTTCAGTTGGCGGTCTATCGGCTGGCCTGGTCGAGGCTGAAACAACTGCCGCTAGAGCGGGTGCATGCGGCCTTCTACTACGTTGGCGCAGATCGAACCGTCCGGCTCAATGAACTGGCCGGGGAAAAGGAATTAGAGAGTATCGTCACCCAGGCTTACCAACTGTAGAGAAGAAGACTCCTCGCTCGGGCGACGCTAAGACCGTTCCGAGACCTCCTGGCAAAGCCGATTCTCGCTTGAGAACACATTTCAGCGATAATTCACTAAAGTAGATAATTCGACTGGAATAGATGAGTTGTTGAACTAGATCGGTTCTTGGGTCAGGAGTGGAATGCGTACGCAGTTGACCGTGGTGAACGGACACCACATGCAGGACGTCGTGGTGGATGCGAGCGATGATGCCTCGGTGGCAGAGGTGCTTGGTTCGATCAACGCCGCCCTGGGTGCTAATCCCTCGGGGGCGGATCCGGCGGCAGTAGGCTCCGGGACAAAGCCGGATACGACAAAGCCGGATACGACAAAGCTGGATACGACAAAGCCGGAGCCGCTCCCCGCTGACTCCAGCTGGGATACGGTCGGAGTGCTCGAAGGAAGCGTGTTGCAGCTGGACGGTCAAGCCGCTCTGGTCCCGCCTGCCAGGCTCAACGATGGCTCGAACAGCGCCGGTATCGTGCAGCTCCGGGCGACCGGTGGTCCGCTCTCCGGCCAGGTGTACCGAGTGGGCTCGGGCAAGGTCAGCATTGGCGCCGATCCGGCCTGCGCACTGCGTCTCGACGAGACCGACATCCCCGCCGTGGCCATGGTGATTACCGTGGCCGAGGATGGCTTGGTGAGTATCACCAGAGCCGACGGAGAGGTTGAGCTGACGCTCAATGAGGAGTCGGTGCTGGGCACGAGATCCTGGTTTAGCGGTGATGTGGTCCGATTGGGTAAGTCCCGGTTTGAGCTCGTTGCTCAGGATGAGGTGGTGGCCTCGCTGACACCCTCTGAGGAATTGGGGCGGCTGGATTACAACCGCCCACCACGACTACTGCCGCCGCTGCGTACCACCGGCTTTAAGCTGCCCACTCCGCCCGGTGAGGAACAGCGGCGCTCGCTGCCGATCCTGGCCGCGTTGGCACCCCTGGCGCTCTCGGTGGGCGCGGCCCTGATCATGCAACGTCCCGCCTATCTGTTGTTCGGCTTGCTGTCGCCGGTGATGATGATTGCCGGGTTCTATAGCAATAAGAAGTCCGGGAAACTCAGCCATTCGGATCGGATGCGGAAGTACAAACAGGCCAAGAAGGTCATCGAGTCGGAGGCGAGAGCTGCGGTTTCGGCCTTCGAGCTCGAACGTCAATTCTTCAATCCGGACCCCGCTACCGCCGGCATCATCGCCACCACACCCTTGCCCAGGCTTTGGGAACGCCGTCGTAAGGACCCGGATCATCTTTCCCTTCGTTTAGGCACCTGTACGATGCCCTCCGATGTGGTGTTGGAGGACCCGGAGCAACTGGAGCACAAGCGCAAGGTGAGCTGGCCTGCTAATGGCATTCCGGTCCGGGTCTCACTGCCCGAACGTGGTGTGCTGGGCATCTGTGGCGACGGTGAGCAGGTGGCGAATCTTGCGGCCTGGGTGGTCGGTCAGCTCGCGGTGGCACAGAGTCCCCGCGATGTGCAGTTCTATGTTCTGACCTCCCAGGATCGGCAGCAGACCTGGGAATGGTTGCGCTGGCTTCCACACGCGCGTTCAGAACATGCCTCGGGACCGGCAGCGCTCCTGGGGACGGATACGGCCAGCCTTTCGGCACGGGTGAGCGAACTTTCGGCCACTATTAATAGGCGCATCCAAGCCAAAGAGAACAATCGCGAGGCAGTTATTGATGAGCCGGATATCGTGGTGGTTTTGGACGGTGCTCGACGGCTGCGAGCCTTGCCCGGCATCGCTCAGATCTTGGCAGCGGGCGCCGCGGTGGGAATTTACGCTGTCTGCTTGGATGCTGAGGAGCGGCTGCTGCCCGAGGAATGCAATGCGGTGTTCAGTCAGTCCCGCCTGCCGGGAAAGGAAGGCAGCGAATGGACCCTCGCTCAGCAGCGGGAGCAGCCAATTCAGGGCATCAGACGGGATACTGCACCCGCGGAATGGTTTGCCTGGGTGGGTAGGGCGCTGGCTCCGGTGCGGGATGCTTCCGACGACGGCGACTCCGTGCTGCCGAACTCGGCCCGCCTTCTGGAGGTGCTCGGTTTAGAGCCGCCGAGTGCTGATGCCCTGGTGCCGCGCTGGCTAGCTTCGGGCCGGACCACGGAGGCAATTATCGGCGTCTCCTTGGACGGCCCCTTCGGCATCGACCTGCGGAAGGACGGACCGCACGGTTTGATTGCCGGTACCACTGGCTCGGGAAAATCCGAGTTACTGCAAACCTTGGTTGCTTCGCTGGCGGCCGCCAATCGGCCCGATGAAATGACCTTCGTGCTCATCGACTATAAGGGTGGTGCGGCCTTCAAGGACTGCGCCAATCTGCCACATACGGTCGGCATGGTGACCGATCTTGACACCCACCTAGTGGAACGGGCAATGGCTTCGCTCTCCGCCGAGTTGCGCCGTCGCGAGCACCAACTCTCCGCTGTGGGAGCCAAGGACATTGAGGACTACACGGTATTGGCGGATCGGGATCGCGGGATGCCCCGGATGCCACGGCTAATGATCGTGATCGATGAGTTCGCCGCGATGAAGGCCGAGCTCCCCGACTTCATCGAAGGCCTGGTGAATATCGCTCAGCGTGGGCGTTCCCTAGGCATCCATTTGATTCTGGCCACCCAGCGGCCCAGCGGTGCCGTCTCCGCAGATATTAGGGCTAACTCGAATCTGCGGATTGCACTCCGGGTGACCGATGCGGGGGATAGCTCTGATGTGCTGAACTCGCCGGAGGCAGCCAAGATCTCCCCGAACGCGCCCGGTCGAGGATATGTGCGTTCCGGCGCGGCCTCGCTGGTGCCATTCCAAGCGGCCAGGGTGGGCGGCCGGAGGCCGGGTGTAGGAGAGACCGAGCGGCAGGTTCCGAAAGCTTCCCTCATGCCCTGGGAGAAGTTGGGTAGCCCGGCTGATGGTCCGCTGAGTCAAACGAGCTCAACCGAGGAAGAACTGACCGATCTGGCAGTGCTGGTCTCCGCTATTAATGAGGCTTCCACCCAGTTGAGGATGGGTAAACAACACAGTCCATGGCTCCCCGCCCTGCCAACTCAGCTCGTGCTGGAAGATCTTCCCCTTCCGGAGGCTTCGGCAGGAACCATTCCGCCGGTGGCCTTCGGATTGGAGGACTTGCCTGCCCTGCAAGATCAGCGGGCGAATTGCCTAGACTTCCAGACCTTCAACCATCTCTACATTGTTGGCTCCGCCCGATCCGGGCGCTCGCAGGCTTTGCGCACCATCGCAGGTTCGATTGCCGCCAGCACTTCGGTCAACGATATTCACCTCTATGGCTTGGATTTTGGGAACGGTGCACTGCTGCCGGTCTCAAAATTGCCGCATACTGGCGCGGTGGCGACCAGATTGCAGACAGAACGGGTGGAGCGTCTGGTGGAATGGCTGGGTGAGGAGCTGGCTCGACGCCAGCAGGTCATGTCTCAGCACGGCTTTGCCGGGATCGTCGAACAGCGGGCCAATAGTTTTGCCGGTGAGCGTTTGCCACATCTGGTGGTACTTTTCGATCAATGGGAAGGCTTCATGTCCACCCTCGGTGATTCTGGGGCGGGGGTGTTGGTGGATCGATTGATCAACCTGCTCCGCGAAGGCGCACAGGCCGGTATTCACTTCGTGATCACGGGTGATAAGCAACTGCTTAACACCAGAATGTCCTCCCTCGTGGAGAGCAAGCTGGTGCTGCGCTTCTCCGATAAGGCCGATTACTCCTTGGCGGGACTCCAGCCGAGGAAGATGCCCGATAACATTCCGGCCGGTCGCGCCTATGCGGTGGAGGGAATCGTGGAAACCCAGATCGCGCTGCTCAGCGACGAGCCCTCCGGCCAAGCCCAAGCCGAGGCCCTGCGTAGCATCGGGCAGCGAGTAGAGGCCGCGCAGTTGGGATCGGGGCAAGAAATCTGGCATCGACCGTTTCGGCTTGAGGCGCTTCCTCAGAGCATTGGTTTCGATGAGGCGTGGGCCACTCGCACCCCCAACGCGTCGCCACTCTGGGCAATGCTCGGGGTGGGTGGCGACAATACGGCTGCCATCGGAGTGGATTTGGCCGATGGGGCACCGACCTTCCTGGTGGCTGGTCCACCGCGCAGCGGGCGGAGTACCGCCTTGGTGTCCCTCGCGTGCTCTCTGCTGAGGCAAGGGTCGGAACTGGTGATCCTCACCCCGCGGTCCTCTCCTTTGCGCGCTCTCGCGGAGCGGCCGGGGGTTCGGGCGGTGCTGGAGTCCGCCGACGTCGCGCCTTCACAACTCGAAGAGCTTACGGCTAATCAGGGTCGCCCTGTGGTGCTGGTGCTGGACGATGCCGAGTTGGTGGGAGAGCCGGGTCTGAAGGAGTGGCTCCGACAGTACGTCCGGAGCTGTTCAGCGACGAGTCGGGCACTACTCGTGGCCGGTCATATCGATGACTTCGGCAGTGGGTTCAGCGGCTGGCAGGTTGATGTTCGCAATAATCGCAATGGTGCCTTATTGGCACCGTCCTCCACCCTCAGTGGCGCGCTGATCGGCGCTTCGCTGAGTAAGTCGATGGTCGGCCAGAACAACGCGGTAATGGGGCGGGCACTGCTCAATAGTGGCAGCGGTCAGTTGCTGACCGTGCAGGTAGCGCAAGCCTGAGCCCGGGCCTGGCCTGCTGAGTGGGGCCTTTGGTAGACAGAATCCAAGGACACAAAAGTGGGGCTGGCGAACCGAATCATTCGGTTCGCCAGCCCTCTTTTGTGGAGTGTGAAGGACTGAGCGCCTAGTGCGCCGCCTGCCTGTTCCTACGGGTTCCGGCTAGGGCGATGATATAGCCCAGGATAAGACCGATCAGGATAAAGATCAGGCCCACCCAGATCAGCGGCCAAATGTCCTGACTGGACTGGACGATCTGGGTTCCGCTGAGCGGTGCGCCCTGAGCAGTGCTGCTGCCGCCACTCTGCTCTGGGGAGGGTTTCTGGGGGGTGGGGTCGGCTGAGACGCTGCCTGCGCCCGGTTTGACCGTGGGGCTGCTGCTGTTGAGGTTCGGCAGTTGTTTGGCCGCAGCATCCGCCTTCAGGCCGAAGGGGTCATCGCTGAGCGTGGTTGTAGCCTGATGGATCAAGGCAGGCAGCGGAGCCGGAGCTGCTGCCTGGACCTTGATAACCGGAGCAATCGGCAGCGGTGCAGGAGCCGGAGCGGCTGGCACCGTCACGTAGACCGGTTTCTCAATGATTTGCGGGGGAGCAGCCACGGTCTTCGTTTTCGGGAAGACCGCTAGCCAAGTAGCGGCCAATCGGATGACTTGGCCGCTATCCGGATCGGTGGTGGTTGCCGAGACTTGGTAAAGGCCCTCAGCGGCCGTTGCTGGGACGCTGACCGGAGTCGCCGAGAAGGCATTATTGGAGATCTGAACGCCGCTGGCAAGATCGGCAACGACTGTTGCGCCGTCCGAAGAATAAAGCTTCAGATCGACCTGGTAGCTACCGTCGGAGAAGCTATCTCCAGTCACATTGGTCGAATAGCCCCCTTCAACACCGGTATTGACGCTGAGCTGAAGATTTCCACTGGCTCGCAGAACATAGATGGTGGCTTCTCGCGTAACCCCCGTGGTCTGGTCAACTACCGTTACCGTGTGCGCGCCCTCCTGAGTGAAGGGGCCGGGCTGGAGGGTGAAGCTGAAGTTTCCGCTGGCGTCGATGGTTGCGGTGCCGCCCGGAATCCGGACCGCGTCCGTGCTGATTTTGACCTGGCTACCCGGGCTGTAGCCGGTGCCGGTCAAGGTGCCGGTGGAACCAGGGACAATCGGCAAACTGGGAGCAGCGATTTGCGGATTGTAAGTATCCACATTCAGCACATAGAGATCCTCGGAGCTGCCGCTCTGGGGGACTCCCAGGGCATCGGGCTGAGTGACCACCACGTGGTAGGTGCCCTCGGGCTGATCGACCGGTAGGACGCAATTGATGTTCGGTGCGGCACCGGCTGGGATCGGATCGCAGACAAAATCGCTGGGCTGCGGTCCCGCTGTTTGCTGAGCCACTAAGGTCACGGTGGCCGGATCCGTTGCGGTCAGTCCACCGACGGTTCCTACCACGGTTTGGCCGGGCTTGGTGGTGTTCTTGCTGAGCGTGACCGTGATAGTTGAAGAGGTCAAGGCTTGAGGCGTAGCACTCTGCTGTGGAGCCTTAGCCGCAAGGGGTGCTTTCGCTGTGGGGGTGGCCGCAAGGGGTGCTGCCGGCGTCTGCTGAGAAATGGTGGGCGACGGCGTGGCGGCCACTTGTTGAACCGCTGACGGCTGAGTGGTCGCAGGCTGCGGAACACTGGAATCCGGGGTAGTAGAAGCCTGAGCACCAGAAGCCTGAGCACCAGAGCCAGGGGTAGTAGAAGCCGGCGGCACGGACGGACTATTGGCGTTGCTGACCGGGGCACCCGCAGCTGCAGCGGTTTCCGGGGCAGCGGCCTGGCTGGGCCGGGCCGGATTATTTGCCTGGGCCACTACCGCAGGGGTTAGCAGCAGAGCTCCGGCAATCAATCCGGACAAAGTAGCCCTGATGATCTTTGTTTCCTTATTCATTCTCGCTCCGGTGTCTCGATGATGCGCTTCGAGACTGCTGCGACTAGCCGGTGCTGGTAAATCGCTGCAGCTCATTGTCCTTAGTGCGGACAATGACACCGCCCCCGGTGATGGCCAGAGGAGTCACTGCCGCGTAGATCCAAGAATTGTCTTGCTGTAGGAACACCGGCCCTTGCTCTTTTTCGCCCGCGATGCCGTCGGCGAAAATACCTGAAAGGTCGATTCCCTGCGCTTTCACATCTAATATAGGCCATCCAGTAGATAAATCATAAATATAATTTGCATAACTTGCCCAGGCGAAACCCTGCCCCCTCAACCAAGTGGGACTTTCATCGATCCTGGCTCGGGTGGTTGGCAGAGTGGAGAGTAGTTCTCCGGTGGCCTCGCGGTAGACAGCCACGGTGATCGGGTTCGCTGGTTCCTTGCTCTCCGGCAGCTCTGACCAGGTCAGGATGGCGAGTCCATGCCCCACGGTGACCCAGTCAACGATCTGCTGCCCCTCCTGAGGGGCTTTCAGGGTTACCGTGGCATGTTCCTTGCCATTCGGGCTACTGATGGCCAGCGGGCCGGAGAACTTGGCGCTGAGCAATTTGTTGCCGTCCACGCCGATGGCTTCCTCGTCGGCAGGAACCGTTAGCTGTAGGAGGCCCGTTTTGGTCAGGGTGTAGATTTTTCCATTCGGGAATTGGATCATCAGATTTGAACCGGCTGCGCTGATTTTTGACTCGGCAGGGATGGACACCTTTAGCGCGGGCTTGGTTCCCATCTTCGGAGTCCAGGCGCGCAGCGTGTTGCCAATCTTCCACATCAGCCCGCGTTCGCCGTCGAACTCGGTTTCTTGAGCCACATCGACTTTGCCATCGAGTACCTGGGTGGAGAGTTTCTTGCCGGTGGCATTGTTCAAGATGCTCAGGGTTCGGTTATCGAAAATGAAGGTGCCGGCTTGCACCGAGATGGTGACGGCATTTGGCGAGACCTTCTGGTGCCAGGCTGGTCCTTGGGCGTAACCGGGGAAGCCTGGACCGGAATAATTCGAGAGCGGGACGACCTTTTGAGCCAATACAGCAGCACTAAACTCGGTTGAATCTCCCTGCACCGGAGGGCGGGGTTGAAGCGCAGATGCTCCCCAAGCCACGCCGGAAGAGAGCAGGCCGAGAACAGCGATCATCGCTACCGCTTGTCCCAGCGGCACAGCCCAGCGAGCGGCCCCAGCCTTCTTAGGCTGCGAGGCCGCGTTCTCGGTTTGACCACGATCCGGCACCGCTGGCGCTGCCAAATGGGTGGAGGCATAGGGGGCGGCGGGAGGGAAGACGGCGATGGGAGCCAATTCGGCAGGGCTCGCCCACTGCTCCGGATAAGGAGGGTAATACGCCGGTTCCTGATTCAGTGGGTCAACTCCGGCGCGGATATCGAGCACCCGGCTTCCGGCCAGGCGGTGATAGCTCAACTCGGCGTCGGGCCGCTTTTTGATCAGCGCAATCGCAGTAATGATGGGCAGAATGCCTAGGGCTAAGATGCCGGCGAAGAACACCGCCCCCCGCAACACCGTGGAGCCCAGATCCGCGGCTTGCCCGGTGCTGCTCGAAAGGACTCTGAGCCCGGTGAGGCGCTTGCCAACGGACTGGCCTTCGCGGCTCAGCATCGAGGCGAGGAAGAGACCGTAGAGAGCGGCCAGAAAAATCAAGGCTCCCAGACCTACTAGCCCCAATTCTAAGGATGGGGCGAAGCCCGTTGAGGCGAGTAGCCAGACTCCGGCGAGTAGGGGAATGAGCAGGATCGCCAGGTCGATCAGATACGCGGACGAACGGCGCAATAGCGACGCTTGGACAACTCCTTCAGGCACCTTTAGGAACTTTCTCTCGACGGATCCCCGCTAAGTTAAACGGATTTTCTGCTCGATATGCCGTCGAAGAGGGGCTAGGCCGTCTCAACGGAGGGGGATATTTAAAGAGCAGATGGCCTTATTTTAGTCTATTCAGACGGCTAATGTTGCGCGTCTTAAGCCGGGCGGCTGAGTAGGAGTTCTGGGACTTAAAGAGCAATATCGGCACTGTTGAGGTCAACATGCCTACTGGGGCTCACGAAAATGTCGCCGTCCGGAAGCGAGTCTCGGGGTTCGCTAGCGAGGGAGGGGTAAACCTAGGCGCTTTGCCTGGGAACCACCTTGAGCGCGGTGGTGTCGGTGTCCTCGCCAGCGGCTGAAGTTTCGCCCTCCGCCGAAGCATCGTCGGAGGCGGACACTGGCTCAGACTCAGCGCCGGATTCGGAGGAAGCCGGAATGGACTCAACCGTTACCCGAGCCTCTTCGGACGTTTCCGAGGCAGTTACAGGCGGTTCTTCCGCGCTGATCGGCTGGCCACCGTAGGCGGCGATATCCGCTTCCAGGGTGCTCAGCATCTCCTCAGCCTCGGCAATCATCTGCGCATCCTCGGCGGCGACGCCGCGGACCAGCCACTGGGCTAGGGCAAATTCGGCGGAAAGGGCCGCCCGGCGATTGAGATGCGGGTCCGGAGTTTCGCCCCGAGCTTCCGCATAGCTCTCCTGCACTGCGTTGACGAAGTTTTGATCTTCCACCGCGGTCAGCCAGGCGAAATCATCCGCCGGATCGCCCACCCGTAGATCGGTCCAACCGGTGACAGCGATCAAACGCTGGCCTTGCATCAGAATGTTGTCCTCATGCAGATCCCCGTGCACCACACTGGGGTTGAAGCGCCACAGCGTCACGTCTTCCAGGGCATGCTCCCAACGGCGCAGGAGCGAGGCCGGAATTTTCCCGGTAGTCGCGGCTTGATCAAGCTCATTCAGCCGGCGCTGCCGGAATTCATTGGCGGTGTACACCGGGAGATCCGCGGAACCCACCAGTTCGATCGGCAGATCATGGATAGCGGCCATGGTGGCACCGATTTCCTTCGCCACCGCAGCGCCACCAGCAGCCAAGGTCTCAACGGCTTCGGTTCGACCGGCCAAATGTGAGTAGACGAAAGTGGTCAGTTCACCAATCCGTACCGTTCCAGCCACGGTGGGGAGCAGGAAAGGCAACTCCGCGCGCACGGCGGGGCTGAAGGCGCGCAGCACCTGCAGCTCAGTCTCCAACCGAGTGCTGGCCTCTAAATGTCGTGGCGCACGGACCCGCCAGCGCTTCCGCTCGGCGTCGAGCAGCACCGCCGAATCGAAGTCGGCAGCGTCATCAGGCTCGTAGGCGGCAGCCGTCGGAGTCAGGCCAGGCACAGCAGCGCTGGCGACGGCGGCAAGTTCCATCGGTGTACGTCTCACCTTTCTACCGTAAGGCGATGCATCCCAATCACCGAGTGCCCCAGCGGCGAGTCGCCCGAACTGGGCCGATTCATAGTTCCGGCCGAAATCGTTGTGGCTGCTTCGCGAATGTGATTTGTCGGTGCGAATCAGTACGGTAGGACTATGACCCTCACCGAGGCTTTGTCCTGGCAACAATCTCTGATCGACCGGGGCAATGAGCGTCGCCAGCAAGCCGACTTCCTTGCTTCGCTCAGCGCCGACCCGGCCAGCAAGGTTCTGCCTATCTCTCATGGCAAAACCTTGATGTACCAGGGCAAGCCCTATTATCTCGACGCCGCAACGAGCCACGGTCGGCTGACCGTCTATTTGGGCCTGACGACCCAAGAGGCAACGCTGCCCGCCGGAACCGAACTGCTCGCCGTCGAACTTGAGGAAGAGGTTGCCCCAGAAAAGTTGGGCGCTCCTGCGGAGGCTCGCTGGCTTGGCTTCCGGCAGATTGCGGCCGAGTTGAGCCCGGCGGATTCGCAGTACCTGATCGAGGCGAACGCCATTGTGAACTGGCATCGGGTGCATACCCATTGCCCGCGTTGCGGTGCGGCCACCAAGATCGAGGCTTCTGGCTGGGTTCGCCGTTGCCCGGAAGACAATTCCGAGCACTTCCCGCGTACCGATCCCGCAATCATTGTCGCCGTGGTGGGGCAGGACGACAGACTGCTGTTAGGCGGTGGCGCGGGCTGGGAGGAGCATCGTTACTCCACTCTGGCAGGTTTCGTGGAGCCCGGTGAATCCCTTGAACAGGCGGTTGTCCGGGAAATCTCCGAGGAGGTGGGGGTACATATCCATCGGGTGAACTATCTCGGTTCGCAGTCCTGGCCGTTCCCGGCTTCGCTGATGCTCGGTTTTATCGCTTATACCGACGATCGGGAAGCTAAGCCCGACGGCGTCGAAGTCACCAGGGCCCGTTGGTTCGACAGGGCCGAGTTGCTCAGCGCCGTCACCACCGGCGAGGTGGCAATCTCGCCCCGGATATCGATCGCCCGATCCCTTATCGAGCATTGGTACGGCGAACGAATTGAGGATGTTCCCTGAGTACCATGATCCCTGAAGAAGCAACGCTCGAAGAGCGGATACTGGCTGGCCTGGATGATGAACAGCGCTTAGTGGCCACCACCTTGAATGGACCGGTCTGCGTGCTGGCCGGTGCCGGTACCGGTAAGACGCGAGCCATTACCCACCGCATCGCTTACGGCGTGCACAGTGGGGTTTACAACCCGCAACGTCTACTTGCGGTCACGTTTACAGCCCGGGCTGCCGCCGAAATGCGAACCCGACTGCGAGATCTGGGCGTCGGCTCGGTGCAGGCTCGGACCTTTCACGCCGCCGCCCTGCGTCAGCTTCAGTTCTTTTGGCCGCAGGCCGTGGGCGGAGAGCTGCCCAATCTCCTGGAGCACAAAGCCGCAACCATTACCGAGGCCGCCCGTAGGCTCCGGCTGAACACCGACCGAGCCACGGTTCGGGATTTGGCGGCCGAGATTGAGTGGGCCAAGGTCTCCATGCTCACTCCGGAGAACTACGCCCAGCAGGCACAACATCGTGGCAGTCCTGCGGGCTTCGATTTGGTGACCATGGCCAGGGTTTTTCAATCCTACGAAGACCTCAAAACCGATCGAAACTTCATCGATTTTGAGGACGTCCTGTTGATCACGGTGGGCATCCTGCAAGAAGATCCGCGGGTGGCCGCCGCCGTCCGTGAGCAGTACCGGCACTTTGTGGTGGACGAATACCAGGATGTTTCACCCTTGCAGCAGCGCTTGCTCGATCTCTGGCTGGGCGGCCGGGATGAACTCTGCGTGGTGGGCGATGCCAGCCAGACGATTTACTCCTTCACCGGTGCCAGTTCCCGGCATCTGCTCGATTTTGGTCGCCGCTATCCGCAGGCCGAACTGATCAAGCTGGTCCGCGATTATCGGTCCACGCCACAGGTGGTGCAACTGGCTAATAAGCTGCTGGCTGCCCGTCGGCCAGCAGGGGCGGGAGCAGATGCTGCCTGGTCGCAACCGCTGCAATTGATCGCTCAGCGCAGCGAAGGGCCGGCGCCGTCGTTCGTGGAATGCGCTGATGACGAGGCTGAGGCCGCCACGGTAGCTGCTCGAATCCGAGAGTTGATCGATTCCGGTGTGCAGCCCGCCGAAATGGCCGTGCTGTTCCGCACCAATGGCCAATCCGAAGCCTACGAGCAAGCGCTCAGCGCTGCGGGTATTGGCTATCAGCTTCGCGGTGGTGAGCGGTTCTTTGCCCGCAAGGAAGTGCGCGACGCGATCCTCTCGCTGCGGGCAGCGTCCCGCGTGGACAATACTTACCACGAGGGCCAGTCGCCAACGCTGCCCCAGCAGGTTCGCGATGTGCTGGCTAGCCTGGGTTATTCGGAGCAAGCGCCGAACGGCGGGGGAGCGGTGCGGGAGCGATGGGAATCGCTCGCAGCCTTGGTCGCCCTGGCCGATGAGTTGAGCGGTTCCCGCGGAGCGGCCTTTGCGCTTCCGGACTTTGTCTCCGAACTGCAGGAGCGCGCGGCTGCTCAACATGCGCCCACCGTTCAAGGCGTCACCTTGGCTTCGCTGCATTCGGCCAAGGGCTTGGAGTGGGATGCGGTGTTCCTGGTCGGGCTGAGCGAGGGGCTAATGCCGATCAGCTTCGCGGACGATGCCGAGGGCGTGGATGAGGAACGCCGACTGCTCTACGTCGGCATTACCCGGGCTCGCGAGTATCTTTCCTTGAGCTGGTCGCTATCCCGGACTCCCGGGGGCAGGGCAAACCGGAAACCCTCACGATTCCTGGATGGCTTACGTCCGGGTTCCACCGAAACCGGCAGATCTTCCGCGACGCGTTCCGCCGCGGCCAGGGCTACCCGCAAACCACCCGCAGTTTGCCGGGTGTGCGGCAGCGCGTTGAGCACCGGTGCGGAACGGAAAATTGGCCGTTGCTCAAACTGCCCGGCGAGCTATGAAGAAGCCACCTTTGAGGCGTTGCGGGAATGGCGGCTCGAGGAAGCCCGTTCCGCTCAATTGCCGGCTTTTATGATCTTTACCGACGCCACTCTGATTGCGGTGGCCGAAACCAAGCCGGCTTCTCTTGAGGAGTTGGCCTCTGTGGCAGGGGTTGGCCCTTCCAAATTGGAGCGCTACGGCGAGGCCGTGCTCCAGGTTCTCCAGGAGGATTGAGGATGCCCCGCGATGTACTCACGGAGTTGACCACTTTGGAAGGCCTGCCGGTAGTGGTCCGCCGTTCGGCCCGGCGCAGGCGCACGGTGAGCGCATTTTGGGAGGACGGCCGTGCCGTGGTGGCGGTTCCCGCACATTTTTCGGCGCGCGAGGAGCGCGATTGGGTGACCAAAATGCTGGGGCGCCTGCAAAAGAGCAGCACCAAGGACAGAAGGTCCTCGGGCGATGCTGAATTGATGGCGCATGCTCGCCAGCTTTCCAAAAACTATTTAGCCGGCCGGGCTCAGCCTTCCTCTGTCCGTTGGGTGAGTAATCAGCGCAGCCGTTGGGGGTCCGCCACCCCGGCAGAACGAACCATCAGGCTCTCCGACAAACTCCGCGGAATGCCTTCCTGGGTGGTTGATTATGTGCTGTTGCACGAACTCACGCACCTTTTAGTGGCCTCGCACGGACCCGATTTCTGGCGACACCTGGAGAGCTACCCCCACACCGAACGGGCCAAGGCCTTTTTAGAAGGCGTCAGCTTCGCGGTGACCAGGGGGCTCGACGGCGGAGACTACTTACCGTCCGAAGGCCCTGAAGGATTGTCACCAGAAGGATTTTCGTCCGAGGGTGTGTCGTAGCCGCCATCCAGCAACCGTTCCAGGGCTTCATCGACTTCGGAATCGGAAGCCTCGGCCAGCTCGCGCCGTGCGCTGAAACCGGTCGGATCATCCAGGTCCTCGGCCGTCGGCAGCAGGTCCGGATGCTGCCAGATGGCATCTCGCCCGGCAATCCCGCGTTGTTCCTTTAGCGCCGCCCAAAGCGCCGCGGCCTCGCGCAATCTACGAGGGCGCAGTTCCAAGCCAACCAAGGAACCGAAGGCGTGCTCTGCCGGTCCGCCGGTGGCCCGCCGTCGTCGAACAGTCTCTCGTAGCGCCGCGGCGGAGGGTAGCTGGGCGGCCGCTTCGAAGGTCAATTCGTCAACCCAGCCTTCGACCAAAGCCAACGCGGTCTCCAGCTTGGTCAGAGCCGCATCCTGCGCAGGAGTGCGCTGTGGCATGAAAACACCCTGCGAAAGGGCCTCACGGATCCGCTCCGAATCGGAAGGGTCCAGGTCCCGGGCCAGCTCCTCCATCCGGGACAGATCGATATGGATGCCTCGGGCATAGGCTTCGATGGCGCCGAGTAGGTGCCCACGCAGCCACGGTACCTGGACAAAGAGTCGGGCATGGGCGGCTTCACGCAAAGCTAGGAACAGCCGTACTTCGCCTTCAGGGAGGTCAAGTCCTGCGCCGAAGGCGGTCACATTTGCGGGCAGCAGAGCCATTTGCAGATCGGCCAGCGGTACCCCGATGTCGGTTGAGGACACCACCTCGCGAGCCAGCGCGCCCACCGCTTGGCCGAGCTGCATGCCGAAGAGCGCTCCACCCATATTCTGCAGGGCGGTGCCCGCTCCGCCCATCATCGATTTCATCTCTTCGGGGAGCTGCTCTTGCAAGGTGGTGGAGAGTGCCTGGGCGATGCTATTGGCCACCGGTTCGGTGAGTCGCTTCCAGGTGCCAAGGGTCTCCTCGACCCATTCCGCCCGGGACCAGGCTTTGCCGATCAACCCGGTGCTGGGTAGCTCGGTCACCGGGTCCAGCCAAAGCTCGGCGAGCCGTAGGGCTTCATCCACTTCGCGGCTCTGCAAGGGCGTGACCGAAGGATCGTCACCGGCGGCCGCTTGCCGTGCGTTGTCATGGGCCAGTTGCCAATTCACCGGGCCTTCGGCGGAGGAGGAGTTCATCATGGTCTGGAATTGGGCAAACATCTGCTGCAAAAGCTGCGGATCATTGGGCAGCCCGGCAGCCTTGGCTAGGGCGGCGGCATCAATGCCCTCAATGCCTTTGCCGCCCATCAGTTGAGCCAAGATCTCCTGCAGCGGATCTTGTTCGTCGTCGTTATTGGCTGGCTCGTTGGTCATCGCGCATCCTCGGCTGGGCTCACTGGTGAAACTCCTTTACTTCAAGCTACCGCCGTCGGCTGCGCTTGTCTGCGAAAAACTCGCATCGTTCGCTCTAGGCCAATCCGGAGAGGCTGGGCGACACAGCCAAACCGCGTAGGCTAAGGGAGAAGTGCTGTCCATGCTGAGGAGCCGAATTGAGCCAGGCGGATACCGGAATTCCGGCACCCGAGAATCCCTTGCCGAACTATCTGCCGGGGGAGGGGCGTTCGCAAGCTCCTCAGCGGCCTCGCGATGGCAGGTTCACCGCGATGGCGGTGTCCGGTTTGCTGGCGCTCGCCCTCGGTTTACTGGCCGTGGTGCTGCCCGCGCCTTATGTTATTGAATCTGCTGGGCCTACCTTGAATACCTTGGGCAGCGAGGATGGCAAACAGATCATCTCGGTGAGCGGTCATGAAAGCTATCCAGCCAAGGGACAGCTCGACCTGGTCACCGTTTATCTCAATGGCGGTCCGCAAAATCAGGTGAGTCTTTTCGATGTTTATCGTTCCTGGCTGGACCCGAAACAAGCGGTCTATCCGGTCGAACTGATCTACCCGCCGAGTGTCACGAAAGACCAGATCAGCAGCCAGAATGCAGCGGATATGTCGAGCTCACAAGATTTGGCGACGGCGGCCGCGCTGAGTCAGTTAGGCATTAAGTACCAGCAACAGCTCTTTGTGGATTCGACTATGGCGGATTCAGCTTCCACCGGGAAGCTACAGGCCGGTGACGAACTCCAGACGATCAACGGCAAGCCGATTGTTGACCAGGCCACCTTGCAGCAGGAACTTGCCGCCGGAAAAGGTACTGCCGTGACGATCGGAGTGCTCCGCAAGGGCGCTACGGTAAAAGCCACCATCACCCCGCAGAAAAGCAGCGATGGCCGTTACCTGCTGGGGATCCTGCTGAACTATAAATACACCTTCCCCTTCCAAGTGAAGATAGCCCTGGAGAACGTCGGTGGCCCGAGCGCCGGAATGATGTTTGCGCTGGGCATTATCGACACCCTGACCCCCGGCGATCTGACCGATGGTCAGCATTTCGCGGGTACCGGCACCATCGACGCGGCCGGAAATGTTGGGGCCATCGGTGGGATTCCGCAGAAGATGATTGGTGCCAAGTCCGCCGGAGCCACCGTGTTTCTGGCCCCGAGTTCCAATTGCGACGAGGTTGTCGGTCATGTTCCGGACGGCTTGCGGGTGGTCAAGGTAGATACCCTCAAACAGGCTTACGATGCTGTTTCACTGATCGCCAGCGGCAAGGATAGCTCGGCATTACCCACCTGCACAAAGGGCTGAGCGATGGAACCAGTTAGCACCGCCACTCGTCAGCATTACAGGTTTAGCTTTGATTTACCCATCAAAAACGACAGAGGTTCACTGTGACATCCGGCCAAAGTACAACCGCAGCGCGGCGGCGACGTGGCGCTCTTCTCCCCACCTTGGTCATTTTGGTGGTGGCGATTATCGTTTTCGTCTTCTTCGCCAATGTGTATACCGACATCCTCTGGTTCAATCAGTTGGGCTTCCAGGAGGTGTTCTGGAAGGAGAATCTGTCCAGAATACTGATCTTCATTTCTGCCTTCGCGCTGATGTTCGTCGGGGTGTACCTCTCGATTCGGATTGCCTACCGGAATCGGCCGGTGTACGCGCCGGATAACGAGGCACAGGACAATCTGAACCGGTATCAGACCCAGCTTGAGCCGGTGCGCAAGGTGGTGATGATCGGCGTTCCGCTGGTTTTCGGGCTCTTTGCCGGCGTCGCGGGCATTGGTCAGTGGCAGAAGGTTTTGCTTTTCCTGTACCAGCAGCCTTTTGGTCAGACCGATCCGCAGTTCGGGATGGATATCTCCTTCTTCACCAACACCTTGCCGTTCCTCGGCTTCCTCTCCGGGTTCCTGATTTCGGTGGTGTTGATCTCCGGCATCGTCGGATTGCTCACGCATTACCTCTACGGCGCAATCCGGGTCCAGGAGCGCGGTCTTTTCGCTTCTCGCGGCGCGCAAGTACAGCTGGCAGTGACGGCGGGTGTTTTCCTGATTTTGCTGGGGCTGAACTTCTGGTTGGATCGTTACACCACTCTGCAGGACAACGGCGGGCTCCGTTCCGGCGCCATGTACACGGATGTGAACGCGGTGATCCCCACCAAATCGATCCTTGCCATTGCTGCCGGAATCGTTGCGGTGCTGTTCATCCTGAGCGCGGTCATCGGGCGCTGGCGGCTGCCACTGATCGGTACTGCCATGTTGGTTATCACCGCCATTGTGGCCGGTGGCATCTATCCCTGGGCCATTCAGCAGTTCCAGGTAGGGCCTTCCGAGGCGAATCTGGAGACCCCGTATATCCAGCGCAATATTGATATGACCCGCTCGGCTTATGGTTTGAGTGATGTCCAGGTGATCCCTTATGCGGCCACGACGACGGCCACGCAGGGTGCCCTGCGTAAGGATGCGACGACGGCGGCCAATATCCGCTTGCTCGATCCCAACCTGGTTTCGGCTACTTTCCAGCAACTTGAGCAGTACCGGGCCTATTACGGGTTCCCGAAGACCCTCAACGTGGACCGGTACACCATCGATGGCAAGGTTCAGGACACCGTGATCGCGCTACGGGAGTTGAACCCGAGCGGCATCCCGGCGGCTCAGCAGACCTGGTACAACAAGCACCTGGTCTACACCCACGGCTACGGTGTGGTGGCGGCTTACGGTAATACCGTCACGGCGGATGGTAAGCCGGTCTTCCTGCAATCCGGGGTTCCCTCAAATGGCAAGCTCGGTACGGACACCAGCTATCAGCCGCGCGTCTACTTCGGTCAGAACACCACCGATTACGCTTTGGTAGGCGCACCGCAAGGCACTGCCTCCATTGAACTCGATCGGCCGCAGGGCGGGGACGACAACTCCAACTCGCTCAACACCTTCAGCGGCAATGGCGGGCCGGATGTTGGCAACTGGTTCAACCGCTTGCTGTACTCGATCAAATTCCAGTCCACCGATTTGCTGCTCAGCAATGGTGTGAACGATAAGTCTCAGATCCTTTATGATCGGACTCCGGTGGAGCGCGTACAGAAGGTTGCGCCCTACTTGACCATTGACGGCAACCCTTATCCCGCCGTCGTAGATGGCAAGGTCAAGTGGATTGTGGATGGCTACACAACCTCTAGTGCTTACCCGTATTCGCAGCAGCAGGCCCTGGATTCGGCTACCACGGACTCCTTGACCACGCGCACCGGTTCTGGTGCTTTGAACTCCGGTTCAATCAACTACATCCGAAATTCGGTCAAGGCCACGGTTGATGCCTACGACGGCTCGGTGACGCTGTACGCCTGGGACGATAAGGATCCCATCCTGAAGACCTGGCAGAACGTTTTCCCGAGCACCGTGAAGCCAATCTCCGAGATGTCTGGCGACCTGATCAGCCACGTGCGTTACCCGGAGGACTTGTTCAAGGTGCAGCGCGAGTTGCTTAGCCGGTACCACGTGACAAATGCGAGCGAGTTCTACAGCAATAACGATGCGTGGAGCGTGCCGAATGATCCGGTTGAATCCAATAACTCGGTTAAGCAGCCGCCGTACTATCTTTCCTTGCAGATGCCAGGGCAGGATAAGCCTGCGTTCTCGCTGACCTCGAACTTCATTCCGCAGACCGCTCCTGGAGCGGATGCCCGGAACGTGCTCTACGGATATCTGGCGGCTGATGCCGATGCCGGGAACAAAGACGGGGTGAAGTCCGACTCCTATGGCAAGCTGAGGTTACTTTCCTTGCCGACCGATACCTTGGTGCCAGCGCCGGGTCAGGTCTTCAATAAGTATGTCTCCGACCCCGCCATTTCCACCCAGCTCAATATCCTCAAGCTCGGCCAGTCTCAGCTGAAGAACGGCAATCTGTTGACGCTGCCGGTAGGAGGTGGTCTGCTCTATGTGCAACCGGTCTATGTGCAGTCCACGGGTGAGGGTAGCTATCCAACCTTGCAAAGGGTGATGGCGGCCTTCGGCGACAAGATTGCCTTCGAGCCAACCTTGGACGCCGCCCTGGACAAGCTCTTTGGTGGTGATTCCGGTGCGAAGGCGGGGGATAGCGGTAATACCGGCAGTACCACGACGCCGAGTACCGGCACTGGTTCAACCAAGGAGAACCCAACCGCTCGAGCCGCGCTGACCAAGGCGCTGCAGGACGCTAACCAGGCCATCAAGGACGGTCAGGCAGCCTTGGCGAAGGGTGACTTCACCGGCTATGGCACCTCGCAGAAGAAGCTCAGCGCCGCGATTGCGGCCGCAGTTGCCGCTGAAGCGAAGTTGGGCACGGATACCGCCGCGACCCCGGGCAGTACGTCGAGCCCCAGCTCGTCTGGTTCGTCCGGTTCTTCTTCGAGTCCGAGCGCCACCTCCAGTCCTAGCGGCTAGGATCTGCCGCGAGTGCACACTTAACGCCCATCCGATGCCTATAACATCGGCGTTAAGTGTGCACTCGCAGGGCCCGATTTGGTTCTGAGGCACCTGGCCGGTAATGTTGATCTAGCGCCGCGGGGTGGAGCAGTTCGGTAGCTCGCCGGGCTCATAACCCGGAGGTCACAGGTTCAAATCCTGTCCCCGCAACGAAAGTTGCACTGTGAATGTGCGCAGAAAGTGGTCCTGACCAGCAGAAATGCAGGTCGGGACCACTTTGTTTTAAGCGTTATCACTTCCTAGGCTGCTCCCCGTGGGACACTTGCCCTATGTTGAACAACGTCGTTGTCACCTACACGGTGAACCCGCAGTCCAAGGCCGAGCACATTCGTCTGATCGAGGCTGTCTTCGCCCAGCTCCAAACCGAACAGCCCGACAACATCGATTATCAGGTGATGTGTCTTGAGGACGGCGTCACCTTCGTGCACATGTCATCCGCGGAAACCCCCGATGGTTCCAATCCCATTCCGAAACTTTCCTCTTTCCAAGACTTCGGCCGCGATATCGCTAGCCGGGTGACCACGATGCCAGCTCCGGCGGCTGCTGAGGTCGTCGGAAATTACCACGGCCGAGGTTAAGCGATCCGCCTTGACGGGTTTGCTGAGTTGCGTGGTTCAGCCACGTTGGGCGATGAATTGGCTAACCGGGCCCAGGATGTCGCTGTCGTAATCCGTATTGACCTGGCTGGCTAGGTCGGCAATTGAGCTGGCGCGAAGCGCCTCGCGCCAGGCTTGTTCGGCGGTAGCCATGGCACGGGTAATCGCGCATGGCTTATTGCATTGATCGGCTGTCGCCGCCAATGGACCGCGCTGGCGGATCTCGGTGCAGATGAAGGTTGGGCCTGGTCCATCGATGGCTTCGACAATATCGAGCACGGTGATCTGCTCGGCGGGGCGGTCTAGCAGATAGCCGCCGCTGCCGCCCTGTGCGGGCCGGATGATCTTGGCGCCGGAGAGAGCTTGTAGTTGCTTTGCCAGGTAGCTGGTCGAAACGTCGTGCAGTTGTGCCAGTCGGGCGGTGGGCACCGGATGCTCGGCCAAGGACAGCACTACGCAGCAATGTACTGCCCACTCAACGCCGCTGGACATCCGCATTTCTCCACCCTAGTTGACACGGATGGTGATGTCCGAATAGTGTCTCGGACACAATGTATCCGAGTTAAATTATTCGAGTTGAATTGAAGGAAAAGTTATGAAGATCGTGATCATCGGCGGGACTGGTCGGCTGGGAAGCTTGCTGCAGCAAAGGTTTTCTGGACACGAGGTGATTGCGGCCGCACCCAGCACGGGCGTCAACGCGGTCACCGGCGAAGGTCTTGACTCTGCGTTGGCTGGTGCCAACCTCGTCATTGACGTTTCAAACTCCCCGGCCTTCGATGCTGAGGCTGTCATGACCTACTTCACGACGGCGACCAGGAACCTGATTGCGGCCGCCAAGGTAGCCGGGGCTGCTCATTTCGTCATTGTCTCGATTGTCGGTGCGGACGAATTGCCCGATAGCGGCTATCTACGCGCCAAGATCGCGCAGGAGCAGTTGGTCGAGTCCGCCGGGCTGTCCTACAGCATCGTCAAGGCAACCCAATTCGCAGAGTTCGCCGACACCATCATTGATTCGGTGACCCAGGACGGGACAATTCGAGTACCGGATGCCAATCTCGAACTGCTCGCGGCCGCAGACCTGGCTGACTATGTCGCGGCTGTCGCGCTTTCCGAGCCCCTCAATGGTGCCAGCGAAATCGGTGGCCCGGAGGTGCGTAGCTTCGCCGAGGTCGCCCGCGAGATTCGCGGTGAAGGTGCCACTATTACGGTGGACTCGGAAGCTACCTACTTTGGCACGGCACTTGCGGAGAATTCGCTGGTGAGCCGCGAAGGGGCGCAGCATGGAACAACCACGCTCGCGCAGGTGCGCGCCGCCCAGAACTAAGCTTCAGCTGACCCTGGTTTCGCCGAGGCTGTTGGATCATGCAGCCGCCTATTAGATCTAATAGGCGGCTGCAGTGGCAAGGTGATAAATCCGCCAGTCCGAAAGATTTTTTGCGATGCTTCTGCAAGTCCTGCCCTACTTGCTTAGCTTGATCACCACCGCCTTGCCTCATCTACCCCCTGCGGTCCTATGTGCTGGTGGTTCTGTGTGAGCCCTCCCGGTTTCTACTTATGCCGGTAGGTCAGTTGAGAAGCCAACACTAATGCTCAGGCGAGGTCATTGTTGAGCTGCTGGGTTTCCTTGAATTGTCAGAGATGTTGTGATAATCCAGGCATTTAATATATGTTGTTGACTAACAAGATGCTGTTGATGATTTTTGTGTTGGGGGTGTGGTTGGTGTCGGGTTTGCGGGTTGATTCTGTTGCTTTGCGTGGGTTCTCTGGAACTCTTGCTGAGCATGCAGCCGAGTTGGAGCGTCGTGTGGTTGCCGCGCAGCGGCGGGCGGGGCAGGTTTTGGGTGGTTCGTGGACTGGTGTTGCTTCTGAGGAGGTTTCTGGCATTTTTGATCAGTGGTTTCGGGGTGCTCAGGGTGTGTGGGAAGCGTTGAATGGTTTAGCGTCTTTTGCGGGGGTGAGTGCCGGGGCGTATGAGGTCAGCGAGAAAGAACTCACCGCTGCTGCGCAGAACACGTCTGCCCTGGCGGGGTTACCGCCCGCACCCACTACATCTTCACCATCAGCGTCTTCTGCTACCTCGCGTGGTGGGAATGTTCCGGTGGCTTGGTAATGGGCGCCACGTTTGAAGCTGACGATGTCCAGATAGCTGCTTTGTTGGAGGAGTTGGCTGCGATTACGGTGTATGCGATGGATCTTCATGAGCAGGTCAGTAATCGTGCTACTGGGGTGGCTGCTGGTTGGGATGGTCAGGCTTCTACGGCTTTTACTGCCCAGATCAATAGGTGGCAGGTGGAGGAGCAGGCGATGGCGGCTGAGGTGGAGCATTTCACGAATTGGGTCGCTAACGCCAAACATCAATACGCTGCGGCCTCTGATGCGATCAAACAGGGCTGGGTCTAGTCATGCGCCTGCTCGTCAGGACAGCGTCCTATGTGGAGGCTGCTGAAGGTTTGGTGTTGGCTCAGCACGGCGTTGATCAGGTTCACTCTGCGTTACTTGCCGGGTTGGCGGGTACGGAGACGATGGCCGGGAATGACGACGGCGGGATCAGGTTCGCGGGTGAGTACAACCCCGCAGCTCAAGACGTTGTGATGGGTATCAGCGCTGCTAGGACAGGGTGTGGTGTTCTGGCTAAGAGGCTGGCGGATACGGCGAATGTGTGGGCTGACGCGGAGCATTATGCTTCCGGTGGTAGGTCGCCGATGGGGATGGCAGCTGTTAGTGCGGATATTTCTGATGCTTCTATGGGGTGTTCTGCCATGGTGCCTTCTGCTGTGGGGCAGTCGATGGGGTTACCGGAAGGGTGGGAATGGATCCAGTCGGTCTGCGGGGCTGTTTGGCCTAATGGTGACCCGGACAGGTTACGTAAGGCTGCTGGTGCTTGGAAGCAGGCAGGTAATGATCTGAACTCTGTGGCTGATCGTCTTGGTAACGCTCAAACCCCTTTGCTGTCTTTGGTTACACCGGATCTGAACCTGATTTTGACCAAACTGGGTGAGTTCAAAGCCTTCGTGCAAGAGACTGCGCAGCACTGCACGGATATTGGTGATGCGTGTGATTCTTATGCTGCTGGTTTGGATGAGGCTCATAACTCTATCCGGACTGAACTTGCTGAGTTGTTGGCGTTTACGGTCGCGTTTGAGGCTGGGGCGGCCCTGTTAGCGGTGTTCACGGTGGGTGCTTCTGAGGTTGTGGGTAATGTTGCGGTGGTGGGGCGGATCGCCCTGGCTGGTACCAGGGTGGCTGGGATCATTACCCGGGTGGGTGCCACCGCGGCTTCTATCGCAGGGCGGATTAGTTCCGCCGCGGCGGCTATTGGCAGGACCACGGCGTTAGTCAGGGAACTCGCTGTCATCAAAAACATTACTTACCTCGGGTCGAAAGCGCCGGCGTGGGTGAAGCTCACCACGAGCATGACCGTGAACACTGGCGTCAGTGTAGGTATCGACGCCGCGGCTAACGGGGGTAAAGTCAATCATTTTGGTGCCGACCTCGCAGCAGGCTTCCTCCCCTTCGGACTAGGCAAAATCACCACCGGGTTGAAAGGCGCCGAAGCGGCGGCGGCCGCGAACGCCGCCGGAGACTTAGGTAAAGTCACTATCAGCAGTCCAGCCTTCGGCGGACCCTTCCGCGTTGATTACCGAAAAACCTTCTTCGAAGCCAACCCGACCGTGCCGGCAAGTTCCTGGGTACACCACGCCATCGAACAACAGGTCCTGAAGAAATACCCAGGCCTCTTCACGAAGGAGCAACTTAACTCGCTGTTCAACCTTCGAGGCATCCCGATTGAGGTGAACTCGGCAGTCCACCTCAAAGCCATTCGTGACGAATGGGATGACTTCTATGAAGCACATCCGCCAAGCGTCATCACGCCGGAAGCTGTGATTGACTTTAAGGTCTATTTGGATAAGAAGTACGGCGACCAGTTCAACCCGAAAGTAAAGTGAAGCCATGAGTCTCTATCTAGTTCGTCCCGTCGTTGACGCGAGTCAAGGAGACATGACGGAATACGTTGAGGGGTCCGATAATCGCAAGCTTGAGACCTTGCATATGGTGCTCGAGGACTGGAGCGGAAACGATATCGTCACCACGACTCCAGGATTCGCCGTCACTCGTCGACTGGCCGACAGCCTCTCCAACAGCGGATTGACTGGATTTGAACTCAAAGACATGTACCTCAGCATCTCCGAGAACGGTACGCGAGCGATGCGAGAAAAAAATGTGGAGATTCCGGAGCTCGTCTGGCTAGACATAAAAGGAACATTCGCTCAGGATGACTTTTTCTTTGAACCCGGTCGGGCGCGATTGATCATTAGCGAGCGCGCCTTGGTATTCCTCCAAGAGTTTGACCTGACCGACGCGCGTATCGAAGAGTTTCAGGTTCCATAAGCAAGTAATCGATGTGAAGGATGTGTTGTTGGACGACGTTTTGAATGTTTCTTATGGTGAGCTGGAAGCGGCCGGTACTCAGTTGGATAACGGCGTACTGATTGGGGGAGAAGCTTTCTGAGTTGCGACGTTAGATTCAGTCCTCGGCCGCTTCCGACTATGTGACCGATAGCTCTTCGAAGGCGCTTGAGGTCGAGTATGTTCAGTTTACTCAGGGTGCACAGCAAGCCGTGAGTGGTTTGGAAGGCCTAGCGGCTTACCTGCGTCATGCTGCTCAGACCTTGGGGTCCGTCGATCAGCAGTTGGCTTCCAAACTAGGGAAGTAATTCAGTTCGTTGTGCCTGAGGTGGCAACCACGCGATGGTTGTCGCCGTGGCTCTGAGCTGTCATTTCGACTGAGTTTGATGCCCAGGTGCCGCTGGATGTAAACCTCCAGGTATCTGGGAAGCCGGTGTCTGCGAGCCATTTCCTCGAAGGGCACGATCCGGAGGGGCTCTGGTTTCTCGGTCTCGTGCACAATGAACCATTGATTGCGTAGTTGCTTTTCGGAGCCGGCAACCGAGTGCACTATATGGAAGATCGGCTGTCCTTCGCCTCGGTGGTGTATCTTGCCGTTCCGGTCGGGGTACTGGCCCGCCTCTATCGAGGTAGCTACCTGCCGAAGGTGATCCAGGTGAATCTGCTCGATCACCAGGCCGTACTCCTTAGCAAGAACCCTGTTGAGGTCTACGCCGGGGATTTCGTATCGGGTGAAATGTGGGTTGTTCCAGGCGTCCGCAAAGAGTTGCACATGGTGATGGTCTGCGTGGTCATGGCCTGTTCCTTTCAGCTGATGTGTCTGTTCAGATGCTTTAGCTCAAGCTTCGAACCTAAATTTCAGTGGAGGTCAACGAACCGTCATGGAGGGAACGACGACGGCGGGCGGCTAAGGCGCGAAAGTTAGCTCGCCGTCGCGAGACTATCGGACCGCAGAGAATAAGGTCCGAGCCCTACCGGTCGATGCAAGGTCAGCTTCGCCCAGCGGAAGGTCCAGATAATGCTCTGCCTGCCAGCGCTGCGTCCGCTGTGCTTGCCGGTTTAGGTCTGTGTCCCAAGGGGAGTAGAGCCGGAAAGCACGTTTCCCTTCCCGCCCCGCGACGCTGAGAACCCCGGCTCCCTCCAATGCTTCGGCTGAGAAAATGAAAAGCCCTCTGCGCTCGTCGTGGCGCGCGGCCACCAGGAACAGGCCGTAGCGTCCAGCCTCCCCGAAGGGGCGGATCGGTCCATTGACGGATCGTTGCCAAAGGGTGACGAATTGACCCGCTTTGGTCGGGGTCGTTTTCGCGACGCGAAAAACCACCTGCTTGGTCCCTAGCCGCAAGGTGTGACCCGCATATTCGCGTGCTTCAGGGTCGGGAACTACCTCTGAACAATCCAGGCCCAGCGGCAGAAATACCTCCCGAGAGCAGAACTCCAGTTCGGGATGAAGAGCTAAATGAGTCGTAACAGGATTTAGATTCTTCATCTGAGAAGTCTAGTCGGGTGCTGAGACTAAGAAACCCTGGCTGTTTACCCCGAGGACACTTGCCGGTAGGCTCCGCTGAGTAACTTACTGATTGAAAGCAGCAGTCAATTCAACGAGGAATGGACCGAACTTCAATGAGAAAACCAATTATTCTGCGTGCCCTGGCTTTGTTCGCGGCAGCGACAACTGCCTCCCTGACCCTCTCGATAGGCCTAGCCCTACCGGCTCAGGCTGCTCCGCCGTCGGGAGCTAACTGGGTGGTCAGCGTTGGCGACTCTTATATCTCCGGGGAAGGCGGACGCTGGGCTGGGAATTCCAGTCAGGCCAGCCAAGTGGATGCGCTGGGCAGCGGTGCCTATCTGGATGCGGGGAGCTCGGAATCGATCGAACGTTGTCACCGTTCAGGTTCGGCGGAGATCAAGTTCTCAGCCAATGCGGCGAACCTGGCTTGTTCGGGTGCCACCACTTCAACCCACACCAGTTCTAGCGGCTATTTCAAGCCGGGGCTGGACTTCTACGACGACGGTAAAGGCAATATTGGGCAGGCGCTTGCCCTGCAGAACTTCGCCAAAAGCCACAAAGTCAGTATGGTCGCTGTGTCCATCGGGGGTAATGACCTGAACTTTGCCGATGTGGTGACCACCTGCGTGACAAAATTCCTGACTTCCTTTTCCTGGGCGCCAAGCTATTGCAAGGACGACAGCACCGTGCTGAGCAACTTCAGCACTGCGAACCTTGCTGCGGTGGTAGCCAAGATTGCTGCCGGGTTGAAGAACATCAATACCGCGATGAGTTCGGCGGGGTACGCGCCTTCGGATTACCGGATTGTGCTGCAAAATTACCCGCAACCGCTACCCACCAGTGCGAATATTGCCTATTCCGAATCCGGCTACAGTAGGCAGAGCACCTACGGTTGCGGATTTTGGAACAAGGATCTGGACTGGGCCGCGCAGAGCGCGCTGCCCACCATCAACGCGACCGTGAAAAACGGAATGACCGCCTCCGGTCTGAGCAATGTGCAGTTATTGGACGTCTCAAAACTTTTCGCCGGGCACACCCTGTGTGGGGCTGGGACCAAGAAGCTCAATAACTCCGGACTGAGCAGTTGGCAGAGCCCGGGTGCCGTGGACGTCAGCGAGTGGATCAATGAGATTCGCACGGTCAGCACCGCCGTGAGCGACTACTACATTCAGGAATCACTGCACCCGAACTATTGGGGCCAGTTAGCGCTGCGCAATTGCCTACGCCAGGCCTACAACGCCGGGACCGGCGGCAGTTGTAGCTACGGGGGAGCGGGGCTGACCGGGCTAGGGGAGCCGAAGGTCACGCTGGGGTAGTAACTGTTGAGTGAGTGAGCCGGTCTTTAGGGTTTTGGACGAATCTCGCGATTGGTGTTGTCCCAAAACCGCCAGCAATATCCAGACACTCGAAATAACTTGAGAGTCATGGAATCGACCCTCAACTCCACACACCCCGAAACCGCACACCCCGAAACCGCACACCCCAGACTAAGCAGCCTAGTAATAGCGCTGCTGGCGATCTCAGCGGCCGTGGCAACGTCAACGAGCTACCTGTTGCAGCCCGAATTGGCGCAGCTTGCGCAGGAACTACATTCCTCGCTTCCGACGCTCAGTGCGGCGACGGGTTCAGCCATTGTCGGCTACCTTACCGGGCTTGCCCTGCTGGTTCCGTTGATCGATCAAGTACCGGCAAAGTACCTCATCTCTGGCCAGCTCGCCACGCTCGGTCTCACCTTGCTGCTGGCCTCGATAGCAGCAAACGTACTGCTCTTCGGCTTCGCGCTCTTCTGTGTGGGAGCCTGCGCCAGCGCCGGAGCGCAAATGAGTACGCTGGCCGGGAAACTTGCCGCACCGGAGAGCCGGGGAAAGGCCCTGGGTACCGTGACCGCCGGGATATCGGCCGGGATACTGATCGGACGGATGGTGGGTGGCGCGCTGGCCGACTGGCTGGGTTGGCGGAACATGCTGCTCACCTTCGGGCTAGCCTGCTTGCTGGTCGGAGTCCTGACCTACTTCGGCTTGCCGAAGAATACCCCCATCACCCCGGGCAGCTATCGAGAGAGCCTTCACTCGCTTCCGAAACTGCTCAAGAAGCATCGGCTGCTCCGGGTGGCTACTATTTCCGGCGCGCTTTGGTTCTTTGCCTTCAGCCTGATCTGGGTCAGTGTTTCCATCGCGCTAGCGCTTCCTCCGCTCAATTTCCCACCCTCGGTAATCGGGCTCTACGCACTCGCCGGGCTGCTGGGTATTTTGGCAACTCGTGTCGCCGGTTCACTGGCAGACCGTTTCGGTTCGGTCCCGGTCATTCTCAGCGGACTGGGTCTTGCCGGGCTCTGCGCCCTGGTCCTGGCGTGGACGTTAGAACTGCCTCCGGTGACCTTGGGCTTGCTGGCGATTTTCGACGTCGGCCTCTTCTCCGCGCAGGTAGCGAACCAAAGTCGGGTACTAGCCATAGACCCAGGCCGAGCAGCCCGCTTCAACAGTGCCTACCTGGTGATCTACTTCATTGGCGGCAGCCTGGGAACCGGAATCGGGGGCGCCGTGGTGAGCTACTGGGGCTGGTCCGCTGCCGCCTGGCTGGCGACCGCCGCGATTGGGCTGGCAGCACTCATCACCTGGTATTTCCGAAACATCGCCCCGGGAAACCAAACCGGGCAGCAACAGCACCATTAAAAACTGAGGGTGGTTCTCCCAAAAAGGAAAACCACCCTCAGGCTTAGAACTTAGGTGAAAACTCAGAGGCTCTTGAAATCGTCCTCGTTGACCACCGGGGTAGCAGCGGCCGCGGGGGCTGCTGCCGGGGTAGCCGGAGCGGCATTGATGGCAGCGGCGGGGGAGCCACCAGCCTTCAAAGCAGCCAGGCGGGCTTCCACTTCGGTCTGCTCACCCAGATCTTCCAGGCTGTTGAACTGTGCATCCAGGCTGGAGGATGCAAGCTCCTGCTGACCGCGAACCTTGGCTTCCTCGCGACGAATCTTGTCCTCGAAGCGGCCAACCTCGCTGGTCGGGTCCATGATGTTGATGCTGCCCAGTGCGTCATTGACCTGAGTCTGAGCCTCCGCGGTCTTGGAACGGGCCACCAGCTCATTGCGCTTGGAGGACAGCTCGGTGAGCTTGCCCTTCATCTGGTTCAGGCCGGTCTTGAGCTGCTCAACAACGGCTTCCTGGGACTGAATGTTCGGCTCGGCGCTCTTAGCCTCGTTCTCGGAAGAGATCTGGCGCTGCAGGGCGACCTTGGCCAGATCGTCGAACTTCTGCGCATCGGCAGCGTTGCCGGAGCCACGGAATTCGTCGGCCTTACGGCTTGCAGCCAGGGCCTTATTACCCCAGTCCTGAGCGTTCTTGACGTCTTCGTTGTAGTCGTCCTGCAACATCCGCAGGTTGCCGATGGTCTGCGCCACCGCAGACTCCGCCTCGGCGATGTTGTTGGTGTAGTCACGAACCATTTGATCGAGCATCTTCTGCGGATCTTCGGCCTGATCAAGCAGCGCGTTGATATTGGCCCTTGCTAGCTGCCCGATGCGGCCAAAGATAGACTGCTTTACCATCGTGATACCTTTCGTCCTGCTTTGTGTTTGGTAGATCTGGCCCATCCCGGGTGAGATGGGTTGTTCTGTAGGTAGATTGTCAAAGTTCTGGTCACTTGGCTAGACCTGCGAACAGGATTGCTTAAACCAAGATCAGGGAACGAGGCTAGAAGCTTCCGTCGCCGCCGGAATCGCCGCCGCCGAAGCCACCGCCATCTCCGCCGCCACCGAAATCGAAGCCGCCACCGCCACCTCCGCCGCCATCGCTCCAGCCGCCGAAGCCGCCACCGCCCCAGTTGGAGTTATTGTGGCCACCACCGGAGAGCATGCCGCCCAGGATTCCGCCGAGAATCGCTCCGCCGAAACCACCGCTGAAGCCGCCACCGCCTCCGCCGCCACCATAACCGCCCCGACCATAGCCGGAATCGGCGTAGCCGAAGCCACTGACATCGGACTGTGCATATTGTGCGGCCTGCTGCGCCAGCGCGATCGCCTGATTGGCGTAGCTCAACGCACTCACGGGATCGCTGCTCTGAATGGACAGCGCGTAATCCAGGTTTCGCTGAGCCTCAGCGATCCGGGTTCGGGCTTCGGCACCAACGCCGCCACGACGAGCCGCGATGTAGTCCTGGGCAGAGGAAATCTGAGCCTGCGCACTGGAGATCGCCTGCTGCAAGGCAGACTGAGCCCGCTGCGCTTGCTGCTGCTGATCCCGAATGCCGGTGAGCAGCTGGTCCAGATTGCTGTGCGCCGTCTCAACCTGTTGCAATAGGGCGCCGGGGTCGGTCTTCGGAGCGTTCAGCTGACCCTGTACCTGGCTGAGCACCGCCTCAACTGCGGCAACCTGGCCGCTAGCCGCCGGGTTCTGCTGACCAGCGGCCACCATGGCCTTAGCCTGAGCTAAGTCATTCTGTGCTTCGCTCAGTGCTGCCGGGAGTTTAGCCGCGGCAGCCTGTAGATCGGTGGCTACCTTCGCAATGGCATCCTCTAAAAGCTTCGCTTGATGCAGTGACTCTTCGGCGGCACGCACCGCTACCGCAGCGCCTGCTGTGTCCTGGCTGCTGAGCTTCTGAGACGCCGTCTGAGTGGCGGTGTCTACAAAGGCCAGCCGCTGTTGAGCCTGGGCGATATTGTCCTGGATGGTTGAGGTAGCCGAATCGGCGTAGCGATTCTGCAACTCGGCCAGGGTGGTCTGGGCACCGGCGAGGGCGGCATGAGCTTCCTGAGCTCCGGAGCTGATAGTTGCTAGCGCCTGCGGAGCGTTCTTCTCCAACTCACGCAACGAATCGAAGCTCTGCTTCTGCTCAGCCAGGGCCTTATTTGCGTCCTCGGAGCGACGGATGATCTCCCCGTACCAGGAGCGCTGTTGCTCAACGGTGTCCGGGATCTCATCGTCAAGCTGCTGCTGTAGCTTGAAAGACTCGTTCAGGTGATTTTTCGCTTCGGCCAGTGCGGCCTGGAAGGGCTTGACCGCTTCATCGCCGTAGGCTGCCTGAGCGAAACTGATCTCCTGCTCGCTCGACTTAATGGCGTCGTCGGCCGCTATCAACAGCGAACCTGCACGGGATTTGAGCTCCGCAACACTGGTCCCGGCCATCGGATCCAGCTGCTCGCCGCCCGGGCCAATGCCGCTAGCGGTATCTTGCAGCGCCTTCTGCTTCTTACGGCGGCGGAAGATCAAGAGAGCTGTAACTGCCGCTACGATCAGGACGATGAAAATCACGGTGCCCACTATTCCTCCGGTGGGGTTGGGGACGGTACCACTGCCTCCGCCGGCCGCATCGCCAATGGCTGCTGCGGCATCAATGGCGGCTTGGGCGTAGTCCTTCTTGCCATTAGCAAGATTGGGAGTGATGGCGTTCTGGACAATGCTGTCTCGTTGAGCATTGGTGATCTTGCTATTGATCGCCTTCTGCAGGCTGAAGCGACCTTGATCGGTGGCGATTGCCAGCACCAGATCGAAGTTGCCCATGCCCTTGTTCTTAGCGACTTGGACGGCCCAATCGGTGGCTGCCGTCGGATTCTCGAAAGTCTTTACCGTCACAACGTAGAAGTTGTACTTCTTATCGTTGAGCAATTTGGTGATGGCGGTCTGTACATCGGATTTTCTGCTGCCCAGCACACCGGCATCGTCCACGATGTTCTGTCCGGCTGGAATGGTCACCGGTGATTCCACCGGGACGGTGGCAGCTTGAGCCGTAGCCGTAGCCGCGGGCAGGACAAGCATGGCGCTAAGGCCCACGGCGGTGAGAATCTTGCCGAAAAGGGCGAAACGTGAACGCATGGACATCCTTCTTCAGTGCGGGGTTGCTCTGCCGAAAAGCCTGCGTACCCCACTGTCAACGCTTTTTTCCATCCTATGGGTGTACCTGGGGGCAGTCCAACGTCAGAGCTATGCTGTTGGCGAAACCTGGCTTCCCGATGTGACTGGCTATGAGAATGCTATGCAAAAAGGCCAGAATGGAGTGCGAACCTGTGTTTTGGACGGACGGTCAGTTTTCTCACAGGCATCCTCCAGCGAACACACCAAAATGGCTTAACTGCTTTGCCCATAGTGGTAGTCAAGATCAACAAGGAAGAAGCAGGAAACCATGTCAGAGCAACCTCAGGGCGTAACACCCGAACCTCAGAACTCTCAGAACCCCACTACTGATCCTGCTCCCAGCACTCGGCAGCAGGATTGGTGGAAGCAGGACGACGGCGGTCAGGCAACGGCGCAAGAAGCGGTCACCGAGCAAGTCCAGGCCGAAGCAACGCAGCCGATCCAGCAGGCTTCGACCTCGCCGGTCCCCACTACCCCCACCCCGGTTACGGAGGCAGCTACTGCTCAGCCCGCTACTACTGCCGAGCAGCCGGCTCAGCCGCGCTATGGACAGTACGCCAGCGCTCCGGCTCCGCACTACGGGCAGCCCAATACCTTTGAGAACAGTGCCTTCGGCACCCCGACCCCGCTACCCGGCCAAGCAGCCCCCGCTAAGGCGGGCAAACGACGGTTCGGTACGGGCGTCGTCGTCGCTGGTATGGTGGTGGCCGCGCTCATCGGAGCCGGTGCCTCGCTCGGCACCACAGGCCTGCTGAACAACAGCTCTAACTCTTCCTCGGTACAGCAGAGCCAGAATTCGCCGGTGATCGTGAACAACACCGATTCGGTGAATGCGATCACCGCCGCTGCGGCCAAGGCTTCGCCCTCGGTGGTGACCATTGGGGTAACCTCGGGGAGTTCAGCGGGCACCGGCTCGGGCATCATCCTGGACACCAATGGCAACATTCTGACCAATACCCACGTGGTCACCTTGGACGGTCAGGCAGCGAACCCAACTATTCAGGTCAAACTCAATGACGGACGGGTCTTCAGCGCCAAGGTGGTGGGAACCGATCCGCTCAACGACCTGGCCGTGATCAAAATCGATGCGCCAAATCTACAAGCCGCCGATCTGGGGGATTCCTCGAAGGTCAACGTCGGTGATACCGCTATCGCAATCGGCGCACCGCTCGGCTTGAGCGGCACGGTGACGGACGGCATTGTCTCCACCGCTAACCGGACCATCTCGGTGGCCTCTTCCGCGGCGCCGCAGCAGCAAAGCGACTCCTCTCAGGGAGATACCGGGAGTAACGGTGGCTTCAACTTCGCTCCGCCGGACGGCTCGACGCCGACCACCACCGCCCAAGGAACCGTCAACCTGAACGTGATCCAGACCGACGCCGCCATTAACCCCGGTAACTCCGGCGGAGCTCTGGTGAACTCCTCCGGTCAGGTGATTGGCGTCAACGTGGCCATTGCGGGTACTAGCTCCAGTTCGAGTGACTCCAGCGCCAGCGGCAACATCGGGGTTGGCTTCTCCATCCCGATCAATACCGCCAAACGAATTGCTCAAGAACTGATCTCCACCGGCAAGGCTTCACACGGCCAGCTCGGAGTCAGTGTGCAGCCGCAGGCAGCCGGAAGTTCCTCTTCTTCCCAGCAGTCCAGTTCCTTCTCGGTCGGCGCGGCTGTGGCTCAGGTGACCGATGGTTCACCGGCACAGAAGGCTGGCCTCAAGGTGGGCGATGTGATCACCAATCTCGGCAGCCGAGTCATTGACGATGGGTCTTCACTCACCGCCGCGGTCCGCGAGCAAGCCGCCGGCGCTACCGTCAAGGTGACCTTCCTGCGGGGCGGTAAATCACAGTCCGTCGATGTCACCCTCGGGACGGCATCGGAGTAAGTCTTTCGTCGGGGGACGACGGCACCCAGGCCTCAGCCTGGGGTGCCGTCGTTTAACTCTTATAACTCTTAGAATCTCTCCGGATTAGCCAGCACCGTGGAAACGATGGGCGTGGTGGCTTTCAAACTCAGCCAAACCAACAGGACGCCGCCTAAAAGAGTGGCCAGCACGGTAACTAGGGTGAGCGGATTCATGAGCAGCGAAAGCGCGGTCAACGGGAACACCACAATGCCCGCCAGTAATGCCGAACCAAAGGAAATGATCCGCAGCGGGGACATCACGGCGCGGCTACGAGCAGCCTCCAGTACCTGGCGCGGAGCTCCGAGTCGATCCAAGCTGACCAGCAATTCGGCGCGGTCCAGAATGTTTGAAGCCTGATTGACGCCCACCGAACAGGCCACCATGAGGAAGGAAATCACTAGGGTGATCATTACCCCGGTGCGCATATCCGCGTATAGGTGAGCATCCGATCCGCTGACTCCGGCACTGCTTCCGCCTGCCGTATCCACCAAAGCCAGACCGAGTCCACCAAAAACAGCCATAAAACTCGTCATAGCCACCCCGGAGACCTGACGCCAAGCTGCCTTTGGCGACTCAAGAATGTTACGGCTGGCCAATAGTGCCACCGGAGTGCGCGCCCGCTTCCACTGACCACGGGCCAGCAGCCGGATCACCGCCGGGCCCATCAGGTTGAGCACCGCAATCGTGCCACCGAAACCGATCAGAAACACCGCCGCAATGCCCATTGCGCTACCGGCCGCGGGCAGCGCAGACATCGCCAGATACACCGCCACCACCACAACAATGCCGATCACGATCCGAATCACCGCCACCTTCGGAGGGTTCTGCCGGGTCCGCACGCCCAAAGGCGAGATATTCACCCGGCGCAGGCCGATCGCGGCGCTGCAAACGGAGAGTAAACCCACTCCAAGCACGACGGCGGCAATCACCACGGGATGAAGCCATAACGCCCCAGCCCCGAGAGCTTCGCCGCGGAAAGGAATCAAGCCGACCAAGGGAATCAGCACCAGGTAACCCAGCACCCCGATGATCGCCCCGGCAACCGCGAGCACGCTCGATTCCAGCACCGTCATCGCCCCCACAGTGGCCGGGGTGGCACCCAAAAGCCGTAGCGTAGAGAGCTTATCGTCCCGGCGGCGGGCCGATAGCCGGGCCGCCGAACCGCCAAGGGCGAGCAAAGGCACCGCGAGCAGTGCCACCGCAATAGCGGCCAGACACTGATAGATCCCGGCCATGCTGTCCTGCCAGCGGAAGAACGAAAGGGCACCCGCCAGCACAATCAGCAGCAAAGCCGTGGTCAAGGCGAAGGCGACCACGGGCAGCACCAGGGTGCTCCGGCTGGCCCCGCCGCGAGCGGTGAGCAGACTAAGCCGGATCACGGTGCGGACGGCACCGCTTCGGCGGCTCAGCTCCGGATTTGCCGTGCCGCTCATCGAACTTGACTCGGCGCTCATCGGACTTGCCGTGCCGGTCATCGGCTCAGCTGGACGGAATCCAGCGGCTGGGCCGGCAATAACTGGGCTGGCAATAACTGGGCAGCCAGCGGTGCGCTATCCCGAACGATCCGGCCATCACGCAGCTCAACTAACCTGGCACACCGACCCGCCACCGCGGCGTCGTGGGTGACCAGGACCAGGGTCTTGCCCCGGCCCACTGTGCTGTCCAGCAGCGCATCCATTACCTCTGCCGAGGTTTTGGAATCCAGTGCCCCCGTTGGTTCGTCGGCGAAGATCACTCCGGCCCCGGTGACCTGCGCGCGGGCAATCGCCACTCGTTGCGCCTGACCGCCGGAAAGCTCGCCGATCCGCCGCTGCTCCAGGCCAGCCAAGCCCAGACTGGACAGCCATTGAGCAGCGTAGATTTCGGCCTGAGTTCGGGAGGTTCCGCCCAGCATAAGGGCAAGTGCAACGTTCTCTAGCGCGGTCAGTTCGGGCAGCAAGAGGCCTTGCTGAAAGACAAAGCCAAAGCATTCGCGGCGCAGCCGGGAGCGCTCGCTTTCATTCATTGCGGAGATGGTCTGCGGTCCGGACGGCCCGGCGAAGCCGACGGTCCCGGCGTCTGGGGTGATGATCCCGGCCAGGCAGTGCAGCAAAGTGGTCTTGCCCGAGCCAGATGCGCCCATAATGGCGACCGACTCACCGGCGCGCAGATCGAGGTCAACTCCGGCCAGTGCCGGGCTATTGCCATAGCTCTTATGCAGATTGCGAGTGCTGAGGATGTTTGTCATGACTCCAGCTTGGCCTGGCGGGCGTCCTCCGGGCATCGGTCGAGAGCAGGATTATGAGCTTCGGTGACTCATACTGCGGGTGGATCAACTAAGCTCCAATGCAGAGGAAGTAGCCAACGAAGGGGTTTGAGAATGAGCGATGCGCAATTGTCTGCGTCAATGTCTCCATTGACGATTGCGGTGTTGGTCAAATATGTGCCGGACGCGCAATTCGACCGGCATCTGAAGGAAACGAACGAAGGAGGCTACGCCCTGGAAAGGGCCGAGAGTATCCTCTCCGAGTTGGACGAATACCCGCTTGAAGCAGCCTTGCAGCTCGCCGAAGCCAGGGGAGGCGAGGCCGCCGGTAACCGGGTGATCGCGGTGACCATGGGATCCGACGCGGCTATTGGTGCGGTCAAGAAGGCCCTGCAAATCGGCGCTTACGAGGGTGTTCAGTTGAGCGATCCTGCGCTCGCGGGCTCCGATGTTTCAGCTACCTCGCTAGCCCTGGCCGCCCTGATCCGCAGCCTTGGCCCGGTGGATCTGGTGCTCACCGGGATGGCGTCCACCGATGGTGAAACCTCCTTGGTGCCAGCTCAGTTGGCTGCCCGGCTTGGAATGCCGCAGCTGACTTTCGCCTCGTCCCTGGAGTTGAACGACGGCGTGCTGACCGCCCGGCGTGACGGTGACGCCTATGCCGAGGTGCTTGAGGCGGCACTGCCCGCAGTGGTTTCGGTGACCGATCAGATCAATCAGCCGCGCTACCCCAATTTCAAGGGCATTATGGCTGCAAAGAAACGCCAAGTCTCCGTGCTCTCGCTAGCCGATATCGGCGTCGAACCGGCTCAGGTAGGGGCGGCTGGGGCGCTCACCGTGGTGGCAGAAGCCAGCCCGCGGCCGCCGCGCAGCGCCGGAGTGATCATTACCGATGAGGGCGATGCCGGTGTGAAACTGGTCGATTTCCTCGCCGAACAGAAGCTGCTCTAGGAAAGGGCCCTCAGATGAGTTCAGTAGTTGTCTTTGTCGATCTTGCTCACCCCGCGCCCGCTGCAAACCCCGGTGTGCTGAGTAAGGCCAGCCGTGAGTTGCTGACCTTGGCGCGCTCGGCCGGGGAGCCAGTGGCCGCCGTCGCCGGTCCGGTTGCGGAATCCTTACTGACCGAATTGGCCAGCTACGGGGCGTCCCGGGTGCTGCACAGCGAGCAATCCGAGCTATCCGAGTATTCCGTGGTGCCAAAAGCTGAGTTTCTGGCCACTGTGGCCCGCGAGGTTTCGGCTCGGGCGGTACTGACCGAGAACGGCGCCGAAGCCAAGGAAATTGCGGCTCGTGCGGCCCTCTTGCTGGAAGCTGGGGTGATTTCCGATGCCGTGGGCTTGGACCCGGAGCTGGGTGCGCAAAAGTCGGTTTTGGCCGGTTCCTACCTGGTTTCTGCCACGGTCTCTTCACCGGTCGCGGTGATCGCGGTGAAGGGTAATAGCGTCGAAGCGAGTCCGGCGTCAGCCCCCGCCGATGCGCAATTGCAGCCGGTAACCGTGGAGTTTTCTGCGGCTGCCCGGGGGACCAAGGTGGTGCAGCGCGCCGAGCGTACCGTCAGCATCCGCCCCGAGCTGACCGAGGCGCGCATTGTGGTCTCCGGTGGTCGCGGCGTGGACGGGGACTTCGGCCCGGTCGAGGCGCTCGCCGATGCCTTGGGTGCTGCGGTCGGAGCCTCCCGGGCGGCCACAGATGCGGGCTGGATCGACCATGCCTTCCAGGTGGGGCAGACCGGCAAGACCGTCTCGCCGCAGCTGTATATTTCGGTGGGCATCTCCGGAGCCATTCAGCAAAAGGCCGGGATGCAGACTTCCAAGCTGATCGTGGCGGTCAATAAGGACCCGGAATCGCCGATCTTTGAGATTGCTGATCTGGGCATCGTGGGTGATTTGTTCAAGGTGCTGCCGCAGGCCGTCGAGGAAATCAACCGCCGTCGCGGCTGATTTCCTCGTAATTTAGCGGCTTAGAGGTTCTTGGCCGCATAGACCTTGATCGCCTCCAGCAGGTACTCCGGGCTAGCTCCAGCCTTCTCGTAGTTGGCCCGGAAACGGTCGTCATCCACATAGAGCTGGCCCAGCCCGAGGTAGCTTTCGGCGTTCGGGGTCCAGCTCAGGGTGATCCAGCGGTAGTGCCGGGCGACGGCGGCCTGAACCCGTTCGTCGTCGGCCGGTAGACCGGCTTGCTGACAGGCTGCCAACTCGATGTTAATGGCGGTGGATTCGGCCAGGGCGGCCTGGCGTTCCTCCGGGCTCGTTGAGGACCAGGAGGCATTGGCTCTCGCCACCGCCTCCTTGCCCCAGCGTTGCACGGCTTCTTTTTCGTAGGGATTCTTCTCGAATCCGCTGAACATTGCCTCGGCGTTCATGATCTTTCCCTTCCCATAGTCTTGGCCTTCCACGAGGGAGGCCATGGTGGCTTCCACGGTGTTCGCGAGCCGGGACATTCGGTCCCGCTCGGCAAGCAGCCAGCGGTGATGTACCTCCAGAGCCTGTAATTCATCGCGCTGTCCCAGCAACACCTGAGCAATGATTTCCAGGCTCAGCCCGAGCTCCCGCAGCAGCAAAATTCGCTGTAGCCGGAGCAACTCGGGCTGCTGGTAATAGCGGTAGCCGTTATGCGCGGCCCAAGCCGGTTTGAGTAAGTCGATCTGGTCATAGTGCCGCAGCGTCCGGGAGGACACCCCGGTCATCTTGGCGACCTCGGAGATCGACCAAGCGGTGGCTGACATCCTGACTTCCTTCGTGGTTCCTTGAGTGACGGTTTTCCGTTTCAAGAACACTCTAGAAGTTGACGTTACGTCAAGGTCAAGCGGTTCCATTTGAGGGTTCCGACGGCGAGCAAGGCGTCGGCGTGTAAGTTCAGGCCGGTCGTAATGGCCGCGCCGACCCGCTCCCGGACTCTTTGCACGGCGGCAGGGTCTCCGGGGAGTGCTTCGATCAGCAGACTGCCCTGTACAAAACTCCAAGCGGATTCCGCGGTCAAGGGCACTCGATGCTCAATTAGCTCTACCTCGATCCCGTCCAGGCCGCCCGCTTCGAGGAAACTGGATAGCTTCGATGCGGAATTGAGCCGCCCAATATTGCGCACCTCAGCGGAGGCTTCCCGAACTCCTCCGCCCTCCGCGGCGGCCACCTCCAGCACCAACTCGGCTAGGGGTCCGAAAGGGCGGCCACACCAACTGCTTACGGCGAGCCGACCGCCCGGACGCAAGAGGTCGGTGAGCAGTTTTAGCGCGGCTGGTGGTTCGCCCAGAAAGAACAGGCCGAATCCGCACAGCACCAGGTCATAGGGTTCTGGTGCTTGCCAGTGCTCCACCTCTCCAACGCTGAAGTGCGCTTGTGCCAGTCCTCGTGCATTCTTCTGGGCTTGGCTAATCAGCTCGGCGGAGATGTCCACGGCATCGACCCATCCGCTCGATCCCACCGCTCGAGCCGCCGGGATCGCCGAGGTTCCGGTGCCACAGCAGGCATCGAAGACCCGCTCTCCGGGAGCTGGCTGCGCCTTGCGAACCAGGTGATCGGCCAGAGGCTGCCACAACTCGGCGGACCAGGAGGTAATGCCCGGAGCCGCCTGATCCCAGAGCGAGGACACGGAACTTAGGCCTTGATGGCTCTGGCCACTAGGGTGTCCGAATTGAAGGCCACCGGCTCGCCTAGCTCCAGCACCGAGCCGATGAACTCCTTGCGGACGCGGCTAATGGCTTCCGGATCTCGCGGCAGCAGGGTGCGCCAGCCGCTACCCATTACCAGCGCCCAGGCCATTTCGGCGCTGACGCTCAGGTTGAGCGGGTGAACACTGACTTCGACCTCGCTCAGCCCGCGAGCCCGCAGCCAATCGCCAAGTAACTCGGGGCTGGAGATCAATTCCATATTTTGGTTGGCCAGCGGAACCACCTTGGCCAGCCGGGGGCGTTCGGTCACGGCTGCTTGCAGAATCAGTTCGGCCAAGGGGGAGAGCGCACCGTGTACCCAGGTATTGACTACCAGCCGCCCGCCGGGACGCAGCATGGAGCTCAGGTGAGTCACGCCGTCGTCCATCTGATTGAAGAAGAACATCGAATAGGAGCAGAGCACGGCATCGAACGTCCGGTGGCCGCGCCATTGGGTCACATCGGCGTGGGTCAGGGTGGTGTTCAGGATGCGCTCGGCGGCAAGTTTCTTTCCGGCCAGCGCCAGCAGCCCGGAGGAGAGATCCACCCCGTCAACGCTGCCCTCGGGGCCGACTATTCGAGCCGCGGGCAGGGTGGCAGCGCCCGTTCCGCAGCAGGCATCGAGCACCCGTTCGCCCGGCTGCAACCGGGCGGCCTCTACCACCGCGAGCGCGGCAGGATCCCAGAGCACTTCCGACCAGGCCTCGAATTGCAGGGCGCCGTCGGTAAACGCCAAACCTGGATCACGTACGGACATCATCGGTCCTCCTGCTGGTTTCAACGTTGTGCCCCGGCGAAGTCGTGTTGCCGCCAGGCTTCGTAGATCGCGATTGACGCCGAATTGGCCAGGTTGAGCGAGCGAAGTCCGGGGAGCATGGGGAGCCGCACGCGCGCGGTGATCTGCGGATCGGCTTTGACCTCGGTGGGCAAGCCCACCGACTCGGGGCCGAACATCAGCACATCGCCGGCTTGGTAGGCCACCTCGGTATAGGAGGTTTCGCCGTCGGAGGTGAAGGCAAAGACGCGTTCCGGTTTCAGCGCCTGCCAGGCCGCTTCCAGGTTCGGGTGCACATGCAATACCGCCAGATCGTGGTAATCCAGTCCAGCGCGGCGCAGTTTGGAATCCTCCAAGTCGAAGCCCAAGGGTTCTACCAAGTGCAATTCGGCTCCGGTGATCGCGGCGAGCCGAATGGCATTGCCGGTATTTCCCGGGATTTCTGGGGTGTAAAACAAGATGCGAAACACCAAATCAGTCTACGGCCCTTCCCAGTTGTCCCAGTGAATGTGACCAGAGTGGCAGGTGTGGCTCTGGGGACGATACTGCTGCCCCACCAGTAACACCCAATGGGACAGGTGGGTAAGGAACAGGGTATGGAACGGAGGTGGTGGGTGGTGACGGCGGGTGGTGGGGTTAGTACATGCCGCCTAGCAGGCGGGAGAGGACTTGTAGGTCCACCACATTCGGGGTTTCGCCGGATGCCAGGAAGGAGCCCAGCTCACGGCCCAGGCGGGCTGCGCCGACCAGATTCAAACCCTGACCACCATCGGGTTCGCTGCCACGGGTGTAATCGATGACGGGCTCATAGGGATTTCCGCCGGGACTCTGCACCACCACCCAGCCGGAGACCGTGCATTCCGGGAAGAGCCGGCCCATAGCGTGCACGGCAGAGAGCAGCTTCGGTGGTTCGATGCCGCGGCTGCCGTGCACCAAGGTGCTGCCATTCCAGCGATAGGCACCCTCCGGCACCATCATTGAGCCCACAAGAGCCAGCCGATAACCCATGAGCACGGCATGATCCAGGTAGCTGTTGTCCACCGGGGAAACCAGGCCATTCAGCAGCCTAGCGGCAGGGAAGCGGTTCAATATCTGCTGCTGGATCAGCTCGATGCTGCGGGCTTCGCGAACCAATTTAGCCTGCGCACCGAACAAGCTGCGCCGATGCTTGCGGGGCGCGCCGTGGATCTGACGGCTGGCTTGTTCAAGCGAGAGTAAGGCAGGGCTGGTGGCACCGAAAGGCGGTACAAAGATCGGTAAATCCCGGGCACTGTTGTTCGCGGCTCCTGGCTGTGGGGCACGGCTGCTTGAGCCGGCGCTCGCCGAGGCCGAGGCCGGGGCATAGGCACGATCGTAGGCCTTGCGCAGATCAGGATCGCTCAGCGTCTGATACGCCTCGCTAACCCGGCGGAATTCCTCCGAGCTACCACCATGATCAGGGTGAGCGGTGCGAACGGCACGACGATAAGCAATCTTGATCTCTTGCTGATCTGCCGTGACCGCGATGCGCAGCACTTCGTAGTGCGTGCGGTTTTCACGGCTCACGAGGGGCCTTTCAAAGCGTTAGGAGCATTAGTTGAGGGGCGGTTCTGCCCGTAATATGGTGCGTCACCGGATTGCGCTTTGGCAATCCGGCGAGACCGAAGGAGTTCTGAATGCAGGCTGGCAAGGCCTTGGAAATAGTCGTGGCAGTCAACCCGCAAGCCGCTTTTGGCAGTCGTCGGGGCGCGGGCGAGCAAGTGGCTGAGTTGCTGCGCGCCGCCGGACACCAACCGAGGCTGCTGCGTGAAGCCAGCTATCAAGCGCTCGCCACCCAGGTCCATCAGGCCCTCGCAACCGGCGTCGACGCGCTGCTCATGGTTGGTGGTGACGGAATGGTTCATCTAGGCGTCAACGCTTTGGCCGCCCCAGGGGTTCCGCCCACGCCGATGGGAGTGATTCCAGTGGGTACCGGAAACGACGCGGCCCGCTCCTTGTCTCTGCCGTTACGGGACGTGCCAGCCGCCGTCGAACGCTTCCTGCTGGGCGCGGAAAACCCTCAGCTGATCGACTTGGGCCGGATTTCCAGTGCCACGGGGGAGCGGTACTTCGCGGTTTCCTGCTCGGCGGGCTTTGACGCGAAGGTCAATGAGCGGGCGAATAGCTGGCGATGGCCGAAGGGTCGAAATCGGTACAACCTGGCCATTGCCCGCGAGCTGGCGACCTTCCGACCGATTTCCTATCGGCTTGAGGTGGATGGCGTTCCGGAGGAGATCGAGGCCATGTTGATCGCTACCGCCAACGGTCAATCCCTGGGTGGCGGGATGAAGATTACCCCCGAAGCAGTGATGAACGACGGCGAACTGGACCTTTTCGTGGTGGCCCCGATGTCCCGGCTCAGGCTCATGAACCTGCTTCCCAAGGTGTTCTCCGGCACCCATGTGGGTGCTCCAGAGGTCAGCATTCGGCGGGTTCGCTCGGTGCGGATTGAAGCCAGCAATGTGGTGGCTTATGCCGACGGCGAGCGGATCGGCCCGCTGCCGACGCAAATTGATATTGTGCCCGGCGCTCTGACAATGTGGACCTAGTGATTGTTTTCCGCCTCGCCCAGCCTGCCGATTATGACGAAGTAGCCCGGATTACCCGGGATTCCTACCTAGCGGCGGGGCATTTCGACTCCGCCGAGCATCCCTATATGCAGCAGATTCAGCAGGTGGCCGAGCGGGCGGAAGCCGCACAAATTTGGGTGGCGGAGCGAGCCGGAGAGGTTGTCGGCGCGGTGACCCTGGCTCAAAAGGGCGAGCCCTACGCGGATATCGCCCTGGCCGATGAGCTGGAAATGCGGATGCTGGTGGTTGATCCGGCCGTACAGCGCGGCGGAATTGGCAAAGCCTTGGTTGCCGCCGTGATCAAACAGGCTCGTTCTCTTGATGGTGTGCAAGCGGTGAGTCTGACTACGGGAGACAGCTGGGTTTCCGCTCATGCGCTTTACCAGTCGATGGGATTTGGCCGGGTGTCAGAACGGGATTGGCCGGTGCCCGGGACCGAGGTTTGGCTGCGGGTCTATCGACTGGAGCTCTGAGCAGCTAATCCGAGCGGTGTGAACGGCTAGTCATGGCTAGACTAGTGAGGAACCACCGACGTTTTCTGCAGGGAGACCCATGACTGAAATCAATCGTGACGACGTTGCGCACCTCGCGCACCTCGCTCACATTGACATGTCCGAGGCCGAATTGGACCGGATGGCAGGCGAACTCGCCGTCATCGTCGATTCGGTGAAGTCCGTGAGCGAGATTGCTGGGCCTGAGGTGCCCGCCACCTCGCACCCGATTCCGCTCAGCAATGTGCTGCGCGAGGACGTGGTGGGTCAGTTACTGACCCAGGAACAGGCGCTTTCCGGCGCTCCCGATGCGCAAGATGGCCGCTTCAAGGTGCCCGCGATTCTGGAGGAGAACTGATGAGCGAGCTCAATAAACTTTCCGCTGATGCGCTGGCCGGCAAACTTGCCAGCGGTGAGGTTTCCAGTGTCGAAGCCACCCAGGCACACCTGGATAGGATCGCCGAGGTAGACGGCGGAATTCATGCCTTCCTGCACATCAACACCTCCGAAGCGCTCACGGTAGCGCGCGAGGTGGATCAGAAGCGTGCCGCCGGTGAAGAACTGCATCACCTGGCCGGGGTGCCGATTGCGGTCAAGGACATGATTGTCACGGTGGGCCAGCCCACCACCGCGGGTTCCAAGATCCTTGAAGGCTGGCATAGCCCCTACGATGCCACCGTGGTGCAGAAGCTGCGTGCCGCCGGGATGCCGATTCTGGGCAAGACCAATCTGGACGAATTCGCGATGGGTTCCTCCACCGAGCACTCCGCCTACGGCCCAACCCGTAATCCCTGGGATCTGGAACGCATTCCCGGTGGTTCCGGTGGTGGCTCCGCCGCGGCGGTTGCGGCCTTCGAAGCCCCGCTTGCGCTGGGCACCGATACCGGTGGTTCGATTCGGCAGCCCGGTGCGGTGACCGGAACCGTGGGCGTGAAGCCGACCTATGGCGGCGTTTCGCGTTACGGTGCCATCGCCTTGGCTTCTTCGCTAGATCAGATCGGGCCGGTGTCCCGGACCGTGCTGGACGCCGCGCTGCTGCACGAGGTAATTGGCGGGCACGACCCCAAGGATTCCACCTCGCTCACCGACCCCTGCACTGGTTTGGTGGATGCCGCCCGGCAGGGCGCGCTGGGTGACCTAACCGGGGTCAAACTCGGTGTCATCAAGGAACTTGGCGGCGAAGGTTACCAAGCGGGCGTCGAGGCGCGTTTCCAGGAATCCCTGGAGCTGTTCCGCAGCGCAGGTGCCGAAATCGTTGAGGTTTCTTGCCCCAGTTTCAGCTACGCGCTGGCCGCGTACTACCTGATTCTGCCCTCGGAGGCTTCAAGTAACCTGGCCAAGTTCGACGGCGTCCGGTTCGGCTTGCGGGCGTTGCCAGAGGACGGCCCACTCACCATCGAACGTGTAATGGGAGCCACCCGAGCAGCCGGTTTCGGCCCCGAGGTGAAGCGCCGGATCATCCTCGGTGTCTACGCCCTCTCGGCCGGTTACTACGATGCCTACTATGGCTCGGCACAGAAGGTCCGTACCCTGATCCAGCGCGATTTTGACGCGGCCTTCAGCCAAGCCGATGTGCTGGTTTCACCGACCGCACCGACCACGGCCTTCAAGTTCGGCGAGAAGACTGCCGATCCGCTGGCGATGTATTTGAACGACGTCGCCACCATCCCGGCCAACCTGGCCGGAGTCCCCGGTATGTCGCTGCCCAACGGCCTGGCCGATGAAGACGGTCTGCCTTCCGGCATCCAACTGTTGGCACCAGCTCGGCAGGATGTCAGGCTGTACCGTGTGGGTGCAGCCTTAGAGGCCCTGCATGAGGCCGGTTGGGGCGGTCCGATCCTGGACAAGGCACCAGTCCTGAAAAGCTCGCAGCTAGGAGGCGTCAAATAATGACCGAAACTCTGGTTCCCTTCGATGAAGTTCTGGAACGCTACGATCCGGCGCTCGGCTTCGAGGTCCACGTTGAGCTGAACACCGTGACCAAGATGTTCTCCTCCGCACCCAACGCCTTTGGCGATGAGCCGAATACAAATGTCAACGAGGTTGATCTGGGCTTGCCCGGCGTGCTGCCGGTGGTGAACCGGGCCGCCGTCGAAAGCTCCATTAAGATCGGCCTGGCGCTGAACTGCAAGATCGCCGAGTTCTGCCGCTTTGCCCGGAAGAACTACTTCTACCCGGATACTCCAAAGAACTTCCAGACCTCCCAATTTGACGAGCCGATCGCCTATGACGGCTACCTCGATATTGAGCTGGCCGATGGCACCGTTTTCCGGGTGGAGATCGAGCGCGCCCATATGGAGGAGGACGCCGGGAAGCTCACCCATATGGGTGGCGCAACCGGCCGGATCCAGGGTGCCGATTACTCGCTGGTGGACTACAACCGTGCGGGTGTGCCGCTGGTGGAAATCGTCACGAGGCCGATTCTCGGCGCCGGTTCGCGGGCACCGGAACTGGCCAAGGCCTATGTGGCTGCGGTGCGTGAGATCGTGAAGAACCTCGGAGTTTCGGATGCCCGGATGGAACGCGGCAATGTGCGTTGCGATGCCAACGTCTCCCTAATGCCCAAGGGCAGCACGACCTTGGGCACTCGTACCGAGACCAAGAACGTCAACTCGCTGCGCGCCGTTGAATTCGCCGTGCGCTTTGAAATGGAGCGCCATGCCGCGGTGCTGGACGCTGGGCAAGCCATTGTCCAGGAGACCCGGCACTGGCATGAGGACACTCGCAGCACCACCTCGGGGCGGCCCAAGTCCGATGCCGATGATTACCGTTACTTCCCGGAACCAGATTTGGTACCCGTGGTGACCTCCGCGGAATGGGTTGAAGAACTGCGGGCGCAATTGCCCGAGCCGCCCGCCGAGCGTCGTAAGCGCCTGCAGGCCGATTGGGGTTACACGGACCTGGAGTTCCGTGACGTGGTCAACGCCGGCATCTTGGACGAGATCGAGGCGACCATTGCCGCCGGAGCTTCTGCCGCCGTCGCCCGTAAGTGGTGGATGGGCGAGATCGCTCGCCGTGCCAAGCTGGCCGAGGTGGACCCGGTGGAGCTCGGTGTGACGCCGGCTCAGGTGGTTGAACTGCAAGGCCTGATTGACAGCGGCAAGATCAACGACAAACTGGCGCGTGATGTGCTCGACGGCGTGCTGGCCGGAGAAGGCACCCCCACCGACGTGGTGGCTTCCCGTGGCTTGGCAGTGGTCTCCGACGACGGTGCGCTGCGGGCCGCTATCGACGAGGCTTTGGCGGCCCAGCCGGACGTTGCGGACAAGATTCGTGGCGGTAAGGTTCAGGCTGTGGGCGCAATCGTGGGTGGCGTGATGAAGGTGACCCGCGGCCAGGCCGATGCCGGACGAGTGCGTGAACTGATTCTCAAGACCCTGGGAGTCGAGGGCTAAGCAGTCGCGGAAACGCGGTGGTGGAATCCATGGAATGGCAGTTTGCGGCTCGGGTGCAATCCGAGGGCGACAACCATTCGATGGAGGACGCCTGCGGGTTCGCAGGTGGTACTGCCTGGATGATCGATGGTGCCACCTCGGTGCTCGAACCCCTGGGGCTACCGGCCTCGAGTGATCCTGCTTGGCTTGCCTCGGCTTTGAACGCCGAGTTGGCTGTGAATACAGGGCCGGCTGTGACTGCTGAGCTGGCTGGAGCCGATGGGCTTTTCGGCGCCCGCGCCGTGCTTGCCCGGGCGCTGCATCGGATCGATCAGCTAGCGCTTCCTTTGGTAGGGGAGGAGCGAATTCGCTTCCCCTCCGCCGCGCTGTCTTTGGCGCAATTGAGCCCCGAAGGCGTTGAGGTGCTTTCGCTCGCCGATTGTCACGTCGTGGTTCGTGAGCAGGATGGCAGGCTGCGTCATATCATTTCCTCACTTGCCGACCCCGGCGCTTCCTGGACCCGGGAGCAGTTGATTGCCTCGCGCCGCCGTCGTAATACCCCGGAGGGGTTGTGGGTGGCTCGCCGCGAACCGGAGGCGGCCGAACACGCCTTACTTGTGAAGTGCGCTTTCCCGGAGACCGTGGTGTTGGCGAGCGACGGAGCCTGGCGGGCCGTGGACCTCGGTCTGGTTACCGGACCAGCGGAATTTCTAGAGCGGGTCTCCAATACCCTCGATGCGCTGGAGCTGATGACCGAGCTACGGCGACATCAGGACCAGATCGGTGAAAAAGCCGACGATGCCAGCGTCCTTACGCTAACCGCCACCCGCTAATTCCTCGCGCCCCATATCGCGCCTTGCGCCGAGCCCCATATCGAGTCCCACCCCGCGCCTCACATCCCGCCCCACATCGAGTGTGGAGATCTGCACGCTATCACCCGCTTTTAGCGTGCAGAGCTCCACACTCGATGGCAATCGATGATGAAACATGATCATAATCATCATTTTCAATCAACTTCTTGCAATTCTTGGAAAAGTTCCTTATGGTTTGTTAAACGATTAACAACTGTGAGGTGAGTCACTGCTGACTCACAATCCAAGAGAGGGGCTGGGATGACTTCTACCGCCTTGAACCGGCGCTCCCGCCAGCTGGTCGAGAACCAGGAGGTCAAGAACCAGCCCGCCAAAAATCAGCCGGTCAAGAAAATGTCGCTGCGGAGCAGATTCAAACGCGATTGGCGAATGCTACTGCTGATGCTGCCCGGCCTGCTTTTCCTGCTGCTGTTCTTCTATGTACCCATTCTGGGAAACGTGATCGCCTTCCAGGACTATCAACCGTTCCTCGGCATTGGAAACAGCGACTGGGTGGGCTGGCAGAACTTCATCGACTTGTTCGACAACCCGGACTTTTGGACGGCGCTGCGGAACACCTTGGTGCTGGCCATCTGGCAGCTCGTGCTCTTCTTCCCACTGCCCTTAGGGCTAGCGATTATTGTCGATTCGTTGATGAACTCGAAGATTCGGCGCTGGTTCCAGAGCGTGGTTTATCTTCCACACTTCCTTTCCTGGGTGTTGGTGATTGCGCTTTTCCAGCAGATGCTCGGTGGCGCGGGCCTGGTCAATAACCTGCTGCGGCAATGGGGTCTGGACGTCATTCCCTTTATGACCAACCCGGATACCTTCCCGTTACTTTCCACGATTCAGCTGATCTGGAAGGATGCCGGCTGGGCAATGATTATCTTCTTGGCCGCACTGGCTCAGATTGATACCTCACTCTATGAAGCGGCTGCAGCCGACGGTGCCGGTCGTTGGCGTCGGCTGTGGCATGTCACCTTGCCCGGACTACGTTCGGTGATCGTGCTTTTGCTGATCCTGCGCATCGGGGACATTCTCAGCGTCGGCTTCGAACAATTCCTGCTGCAACGGGACGCGGTAGGCCCCGGGGCCGCCGAGGTGCTGGATACCTTCACCTACTTCTCCGGAGTGATCGGCGGAGGCTGGAGTTCCGGCGCGGCAGCAGGGCTGGCCAAGGGGGTAGTCGGGGCGATTCTCATTTATGTCGCTAATAAAGTGGCTCATCGTTTCGGCGAATCCGGGATTTTTCAGGCTGGTCCGAGTGAATCGAAGCCCAACTCACGCAAAGCAAAGGCGAAAGTACGATGACCACGATGTTGGAAGCCCGCCGGGCACGCAAAGCCGGATTGACCTTTGCCGCCAAGCGACCAGCTTGGAAGGAAAAGCCCTCCCTCGGCTATCAAATCCTCAAGTCCGTGATCATCGGACTCATCTCGCTATCCATTCTGGTGCCGCTGTTACTGGTCGTCTCGACCTCCTTGGCCGACGATAAGCAGTTAGTTGCCTCCGGCGGATATGTGCTCTGGCCGGAGCACCCCACCCTCCAGGCCTATCAGACCATCTTCAGCAGCGCCTTTATGATCCGGGCGCTCGGGGTGAGCACCTTCGTGACCGTGATTGGTACCGTGCTCGCTCTGTTCGTCACCATCACCATGGCTTACGCCACTAGCCGTCCCGTTCTGTTCTCCCGGCCGGCTCTGCTGCTGGTGCTTTTCACTTTGCTCTTCGCACCGGGGCTGATCCCGATGTTCCTGATGATCAAACAACTCGGACTGCTCAATACGATTTGGTCGCTCATCCTGCCCGGAATCTTCGCCGCCTTCAACTTCGTGGTGATGCGTTCCTTCTTCATGGGGCTGCCGCAGGAGTTGATCGAAAGCGCCAAGGTTGATGGCGCAAGCGACTTCACCATCCTCTGGCGGATCGTGCTGCCGCTCTCCAAAGCCGTGATCGCCGTCGTAGGACTGTTCTATGCGGTGGGCTTCTGGAATGCCTTCTTCAACGCCATGCTCTATATCAACGATAAAACCCTCTATCCGGTCCAGTTGGTGCTGCGGAATTTCGTGGTGCAGGGCGGTTCGCTGGCCGATCAACTCGGAGTGAGTACCTCGCCGCCGCCGCAATCCATGCAAATGGCCGTGGTCGTGGTGGCTCTGGTGCCGATCCTGCTGATTTATCCCTTCATCCAGAAACACTTCAACAAGGGCGTCATCACCGGCGCCGTCAAGGGCTAGCCCAAGCTATCCCCAAAACGCAATATCCACTCTAAGGAAGGGGTTGCCGTGGCGACCGATAATTCAGTCCAGAAAGGTTTCAACCGGCGGGGATTTCTCGGCCTAGCCGGACTATCCGTTACCGCTCTGACCTTGGGCGGCTCACTGACTGCCTGTGGCAGCGGTGGTAACGGTGGTGGCGGGGCGGATGCCTCAGCTAAGGTCACGTTGCCCACCTACAAGGAATTCACCAAGGTGGTCCCGGACCTGCCGGGTAACGCCCAAGGCTTGCAGGCTGCATTCTTGAAGTCGCCTTCGGAACTCGTCGCCTCGGTGTCTCAGCCGCCGTTGAAAGGGAAGGTTACCGGCCTGACCGAGACGTTCGAGACGATGTCCCCAGCAATGGTGGACAATCCCTTCTGGGGCCGGCTCAACACCGCTTTAGGCGGCACTCTTGACTTGCAGATTGCCGAAGATGTTGGCGACGGTTACCCGGCTAAATTCGCTACTATCCTCGCCAGTGACACACTGCCCGATATGATGTGGATTCCGCCGAACCAGGGGATTCCCAACGTTGGGCCGATGCTGGAGGCAAAATTCCAGGACCTCACGAAGTATCTCTCCGGGGACGCCGTGCTTGAATACTCCAATTTGGCCGCACTCAAGCCCGATTCCTGGAAGACTTCGGTGATCAATGGCAAGATCTGGGGCGCTCCTATTCCCAGCACACCCTTCGGACAGGTTATGGCCGGCAGCAAGACCATGTGGGCAGAAGTTGGCGGATTCAATGCCACCGATGCCGATGACTTCTTCGCCAAGGTCAAGGAACTCACCCGGCCCAAAGAGGGCAAATACGCACTCGAACCCGCCTATATCAACATGTTGCACATGTTCACCGAATGGTATGGTGCGCCGAATACCTGGGCGGTGAACAAGGACAGAACCCTTACCCACCTCTACGAGACCCCGGAGTACCAAGCCGGTCTGGAATATGCCGCCAAGCTCTTCGCCGCCGGAGTGTTCTATCCGAACGTCAATGCCACCGATATCTCCAACCGGATCGTCAGCGGTTCGGTGGCCGCACAGGTGATTGTCGGCCCCCACGACATCCGCCGTTACCGCACCCTGAGCGCGACCGCCCAGACCGAGATCCTGATCCCGTTCGCGGCCACCAAGGGTGGTAAGCCGACCTACGATATGGGCTACGGAACCGTGGGATTCACCGCCTTCAAGACCGCCGATGAATCAAAGATCAGGGAACTGCTCTCACTGATCAACTACCTCTCCGCGCCCTTTGGCACGGTGGAGTACATGCAGAAGAACTACGGCGAGAAAGGCAAGGACTACACCCTGGATGGCACCGGTAACCCGGTCTTCAGCAGCAGCGGACAGACCGACATCCCAGGCCTGGCCAGTGCGCTGAACATTATGTCCAGCCCGGAGAACGTGATCTTTAACCCGGCTTTCCCGGATGACACGAAGTACATTTACGAGCAGGAGAAGAAGCTGCTCGAATTCGCACAACGGCGACCAACTAACGGAACTTACTCGGATACCGATGCCAAGGTTGGAGCCAAGATTCAGACCACTTTCCGAGACAAGATTGTCGATATCATCACCGGCCGAGCTCCAGTGTCTGATCTGGCCGATGCGGTGAAGCGCTGGAAGTCCGACGGCGGCGACAAGATCCGCGAGGAGTACCAGAAGGCGCTCCCCGCAGACGTTCCGGTCACCGGGAAATAGCGTCAGATAGCGGAGAATGCCAGGAACCAGGCCGGAGAGGAGAGAGTCGATGCCGAAGGAATCCACCAGCCCGATGAGCACCAACCCGGTGCAGGGCGGCAAAGTGACCATCAAGCAGGTGGCTCAGCAGGCTGGGGTCTCAACGGCTTCGGTTTCCTATGTCCTCTCCGGTCGTTCCGGCGCTACTGGACGGAACGGCGGGGTGGCCCAAGAAACCGCTCAGCGAATCCGTCGGGTGGCTGAGCGTATGGGCTATGCCCCGGACTTGGCTGCCCGGAAAATCCGCACTGGCCGCAGCGATACCATTCTGCTCTCCCTCACCATGCTCTCCGACCCTTGGTCGCTCGCGGTGATTGAGGCGGTGCAGCGGAGGGCAATGCCGCTGGGTATCACCCCGATGATCCTGGCCGACGCCGACTGGAGCCGAGTGCTGAAAAGTCACGACGCGGATGCGATGTTTGTCGACGCCGTGTCCCCGGGCCAGGAGGAGCTGCTAACGGCTCTGTCCAGTCAGGGCAAAAGACTCGTGGTGTTTCACGAGGAAATGCAGCCAAAGGGTTTCGACGTGATTCGATCCTTAGCCGGTCCCGGATGTGTCTTGGCAATGGATCACTTGCTCCGGAATCACCATAAAATCGCCATCTTGACGACAGAAAGGGCCAGGGAAAGACATGACTCGGCTCGGTTTATGCCCTACCTTGACGGCTTGGTCAAGGCCGGAATCCCGGTGCGGGAGGACTATATCGACTTTTTCGACCGCTCACCGGCCAGCGCCTATGCCGCGGCGATGCGACTGCTTGACCGGCCGGACCGGCCAACGGCCATCTACGCCACCACCGACTTCGCCGCGATGAGCGCGATCAACGCGGCGCAGCGGCTAGGTCTTCGAGTAGGTGTGGACGTGGACGTGGTGGGCGTTGGCAACACCTCAGAGGGCGAGAGCATGGTGCCCAGCTTGACCTCGGTGGGTCCGGAAGGGTTCTTCGATGAACTCGCCCGGATCCTGGTGGCGCGTGCCCAAGGCGATGAGCAAGACCCGCGGGCCGTTGATTTCCACTGGAAGCTTTTCAGCCGAGAAAGCGCTCGCTGAAAGCAGTTTTGAAAAAATTTTAGACCAAAAGTCAAGGAAAGAGGATTGAGCACCGCAATGACTGAAACTGATCTGCGGATAGGGATTGTCGGCTTCGGGCTACGGGCTGGGCTGTGGCGCTATCTGGAACAACCGGGTGCTGGCTCCCGCGTGAGTATCGTTTGCGATCTGAGCGAACGGGGCCGCGCGGACGCCGCTGCTAAGCTACCAGCCGCCCAGGTGACCGCCGAGCTAACCGAGCTGATCGACTCTGGGGTGGATGCCGCCGTCGTACTGGTTCCTGATTTCGCCCATGCCGCCGTGGTGATCCCGCTGCTGGAGGCCGGTATTCCGGTGTTTTGCGAGAAGCCCTTAGATATTTCGCTGCCCGCCGCGGATGCGATCCTGGAGACCGCTTACCGGACCGGTACCAGGCTCTATGTGGGCCACAATATGCGGCATATGCCGGTGGTGCGGCAGATGCGAGAGGTTATTGAATCGGGCCGGATCGGCGAGGTGAAAGCCATTTGGTGCAGGCATTTTGTCGGTAATGGCGGGGACTATTACTTCAAGGATTGGCATGCCGAGCGAGCCAAGGTTAACTCCTTGCTGCTGCAAAAGGGTGCGCACGATATCGATGTGATTCACTGGTTGGCCGGGGGATTTACCCGTTCGGTTTCCGCTATCGGAGCGCTCAGCGTCTACGGTGAAGTGACCTCGCGGCGGGACAACACCGATCGCCGAATGGGGGATTGGTTCTCGGTGAATAATTGGCCGCCCACCGCGCAGACCGATTTGAACCCCGTGATCGATGTGGAGGACATCTCGATGATGCAGATGGTCCTCGATAACGGCGTGCTGGCCTCCTACCAGCAATGCATGTTCACCCCGGATTACTGGCGAAACTACACCGTGATTGGCACCGCAGGGCGAATCGAGAACTATGGGGATGGGCCGGGAGAGCAGATTAAGGTTTGGACTAGCAGGCACACTCATAGCCTGCCCGAGCCCGATGAAGTCATTGAGATTGCCGGTGATGACGATGCCGGGCACGGTGGAGCCGACCCGGGACTGATCGCTGAATTCCTTCGCTTCGCGGTCTCCGGCGGGCTAACCGATACCAACCCGGTGGCGGCCCGGGAAGCGGTGGCGGCCGGAGTGCTGGCGGCAGAATCCCTACGGTCCGACGGCGGTGCGCGGCAAGTCCCGGCACTCCCGAGGGAGCTGCTGGACTACTTCAATGCAGGTCAGCCGCGGCGGGAAGTTTTAGCGGGCTGAGGTTAGGGCCGGTGTCTAAGGGCCTGTTATTAGCGGACCGGTGTCTAAGGGCCTGCCGGCCGAGTACCGTTCTGGGTCAACTCGGTCAGCAGGTCCTGAAGGACCTCGGCCACCATCCGAACCGAGCGTCTGGCCAGGTTCTCCGGGCGACTGAGCAGGTCGATCTTTCGCCGGGTGGTGATGCCTTCCAGCGGACGCAGCACGACCCCGCTCGGCAGCGCCGAGGTTGCCAGGTGGCGTGGCAGCAGGCCCAGCACGCCGCCACCGGCAACGATCGCCGCCACCGTGGTGTAGTCATTGACCCGGTGCGCCACCCGCGGTGAGGTTCCGGCCAGCATGGAAATGCCGCCCAGTACATCATCGGGGGAGTAACCGGCCCGGGAGGTGGCCCAGGGTTCGTCGATTACGTCTTTGGGCTGCAAGGAGAGCTTGGCAGCCAAGGGGTGCCCGGCGGGTAGCGCGACGTCGAAAGGCTCCTCGGCGAGCGTGGTTGCGGTGATATTGGAGGACTGCCACTGCCCGCTGTGTGACATCCGGTGTGCCAATACCAGGTCATAGCGGCCGGTCAGTGCCGGGAAATCATGCTCCGCCACATCCTCATCGGTGAGTAGCAACTCAGGGCCACCGGCTGCCCGGACCGCTGCAATTAGTGGTCCGTAAAGAGTTTGGCCTGCGCTGTGGAAGGCGCAGACGGTGACTGTGCCGTTCGGTGCTTCCAGGTGCTCGCTGATGGCGGCCTCAGCTTGGGCCATGGCCTGAACCACCCGACCGCCTGCCTCGGCGAGTGCTCTCCCCGCATTGGTCAGCACCAGGGTGCGCCCTTGTTTACGGGTTAAGGGCACCCCAACGCTGCGTTGTAACTGACTCAATTGCTGCGAAACTGCGGAGGGGGTAACGAACAAGGTATCGGCAACGGCGGTCACGCTGCCAAGTTCGCCAAGCTCGCGGAGCAGTTGCAATTGGTGGATTTCCATAAGATCAAGCTTAAGTGATCTCTAAAGGGAAGTTTCATATATCTGAGATTGTGCTAATAGGAATGGCGGCATCTAATGGAGGGGACAGCCCGTTCAAAGTCCCCAGCGAAGGCGCCAACCATGAAAGCCTTGTACAAATCCGGAGCCCATCCCGGTTTCGAGCTCGTTGACCGTCCCGAGCCGGAAGCCGGTGAGCTCGACGTCAAAATCCGAGTGATGACCACCGGTATCTGTGGTACCGATCTGCATATCCATGCTTGGGATGCTTGGGCGCAGTCAAATATCAACGCCCCGCTGATTCCCGGTCACGAGTTCTATGGCGAAGTGGTGCAGATCGGTTCCGAGGTGCGTGATGTCAAGGTGGGTGACCGGGTTTCCGGCGAAGGGCATATTGTCTGCGGCACCTGTCGCAACTGCCGGGCTGGTCGCCGTCAGATGTGCATCCGGACGCAGAGCGTTGGGGTGCAGCGTGATGGTGCTTTCGCCGAATACGTGGTGATCCCGGAGACTAATGTCTGGGTACACCAGGATCCCTCAATCACGCCCGAGCTTGGTGCGATCTTCGATCCCTTTGGCAATGCCACCCACACCGCGCTGGCTTTCCCCTTGGTGGGTGAAGATGTGCTGATCACCGGAGCCGGTCCGATTGGGCTAATGGCCATTGCGGTGGCTCGTCACGCCGGTGCACGCAAGATCGCGATTACCGATATTTCGGCTCCGCGCCTGGAGCTGGCCCGGAAGCTCGGCGTCGATCTGGCCATTGATGTTTCTGCGATGCGGATCAAGGATGCGCAAGCCGAGTTGGGGATGCGGGAAGGCTTCGATATCGGCCTGGAAATGTCCGGGCACCCGACCGCGCTGCCCGAGATGATCGAAAACATGAATCACGGTGGCCGAATCGCTATGCTGGGCCTGCCCGCGGCTCCGATCACGATCGATTGGGCCAAGGTCGTCTCGCACATGCTCACTCTGAAGGGCATCTACGGCCGCGAGATGTACGAGACCTGGTACGCGATGAGTGCAATGCTGCTCTCGAATCCCGTGCTACATGCGGGAATCTCCTCGATTGTCACCGACAAGCTCCCGGCCACCGAGTGGGAAGCCGGATTTGCTGAGGCGAAGTCCGGGGTTGGCGGCAAAGTGGTGCTTGACTGGACCGTTTTCTAAGCTTTTCTAAAGCGCTGTTTCCAAATCGGCATCCGTTTCCCTTCCGGGCGCCCGTAATACGGGGCGCATATGCTGGAAACGGGTGCCGATTCCGAACGAATAAACAAATTCCTGAACGAATTACCGAACAACCTGAACGAAGGACTCGATATGTACACCGCCATGAAGAACCAACTAGATTCCGAACTGGCCGAGATCCGGCAGGCCGGTTTGTTCAAGACCGAGCGAAAGATCGCCTCGGCACAGAGCGCGCATATCTCCGCAGGACCCCTAGAGGGCGGCTCCAAGGATGTGCTGAACTTCTGCGCCAATAACTACCTCGGCTTGGCCGACCACCCGGAGCTAATCTCCGCAGCCAAGCAGGCCCTGGACGAGCGCGGCTTCGGCATGGCCAGCGTCCGCTTCATCTGCGGCACCCAAGATCTCCATTTGGAGCTTGAACAGGCGGTATCTCGGTTCCTTGGTACCGAGGACACCATCTTGTTTTCCTCTTGCTTCGACGCCAATGGCGGCGTCTTTGAATCGCTCTTCGGAGCAGAGGATGCGATCATCTCCGATGCGCTGAATCACGCCTCGATTATCGACGGCATCCGGCTTTCCAAGGCGGCCCGCTACCGTTACGCGAATCAGGACATGGCGGATCTGGAAGCCAAGTTGATGGAGGCCTCAGGGGCTCGCCGGAAGATTATTGTGACCGATGGCGTGTTCTCGATGGATGGCTACCTGGCGCCGCTGGAAGCGATCTGCGACCTTGCGGAGAAGCACGATGCGCTGGTGATGGTGGATGATTCTCATGCCGTTGGCTTCATGGGCCAGACCGGTGCGGGAACACCTGAGCACGCAGGCGTTAGTGAGCGGGTGGATATCTACACCGGAACATTTGGCAAGGCTTTGGGCGGCGCTTCGGGTGGCTATGTTTCTGGTCGAGGGGAAATCGTTGCCATGCTGCGGCAGAAGGCGCGGCCCTACCTGTTCTCCAACTCGCTCGCCCCGGCTATCGTTGCCGCCACCCTCAAGGCCCTTGACTTGGTGCAGAATTCGGCCGAGTTGCGGCAGCAGCTCTTCGCTAACGCAGCACTATTTCGGCGTCGAATGAGTGAAGAAGGCTTTGAGCTGCTCGACGGCGAGCACGCCATTGTGCCGGTGATGTTCGGTGACGCTGTGCTCGCCGCGAAGATCGCCGATGCGATGCTTGAGCACGGCGTCTACGTGACCGCTTTCAGCTTCCCCGTGGTTCCCCGCGGTGCGGCCAGGATTCGGGTGCAGCTTTCCGCCTCACACTCAGCGGAGGACGTCGAAGCTTGCGTTCAGGCTTTTGTGGCCAGCAGGGATTCGGTCGGCTAGGCCGCCAAGCGATATTGATGGGAGGGCTGGGTCTCGGTGCGAGACCCAGCCCTCCCATGTTCGGCCCTCCCATGTTCGGCCCGAAAAGTCGATACCGAAAAGACGACTTAGACGAGCGGCGCTCCCAGGGCGGCCTCGACGGCGACCAGTAGCGAGCCGTCGTCGACGAGCTTTCGCACTTCCTCGATTTCCGGGGCCAGATAGCGATCTGTACCTGGACCCTCGACGTGCTCGCGTACTAAGGCGCGGGCCGCCGTCGTCGCCGTGGCTCCCTTGCTGGAGGCTACCCCGCCATCGCGGAAGTCCAGGGCCCTTGCGGAGGTGAGGATTTCGATGGCCAGCACTCGGGTCAGTCCGTCCAGGGCTCGGCGCAATTTCAAGCCCGCCGCCCAACCCATCGAGACGTGATCCTCCTGCATGGCGGAGGAAGGAATCGAATCCACCGAAGCCGGTGCGGCGAGGCGCTTAAGTTCGGAAACGATGCCCGCCTGGGTGTACTGGGCGATCATATGCCCGGAGTCCACGCCCGGATCGTCGGCCAGGAAGGCGTTGAGCCCATGGCTGCGGGATTTGTCTAGGAACCGGTCGGTGCGCCGCTCGCTCATGGACGCCACATCGGCCACCGCAATCGCCAGGAAGTCCAGGGCGTAGCCCACCGGAGCGCCATGGAAATTGCCATTGGACTCCACCCTTCCATCAACTGTGACCACCGGATTGTCTACCGCGGAGGCTAGTTCGTAGCCCGCCACGGACTCAACATGGGTCAGGGTGGCTCGCGCTGCGCCGTGCACCTGAGGCGCGCAACGCAGTGAATAGGCATCCTGCACCCGGGTGAAGGAGCCTTCCGCCCGGTGCTCGGCAATCAAGGCGGAGCCAGCCAGGATGCGGCGAATATTGGCGGCAGAGTCCTGCTGGCCGGGATGCGGACGTAGCGCGTGCAAATCCTCGGCGAAGACCGTGTCGGTGCCCAAAAGTCCTTCTACGCTCATCGCCGCGGCAACGTCCGCGAGAGCGAAGAGCCGGTGCAGATCGTGTGAAGCCAGGATCAGCATGCCGAGCATACCGTCGGTGCCATTGATCAGCGCCAGGCCTTCCTTCTCACGCAGTTCGACAGGTTCCAGGCAGGCGGCCTTGAGCGCCTCGGCAGCCGGCACTTTCTCGCCCTGCTGATTGCGGACCTCACCCTCACCCATCAGAGCCAGTGCGCAGTGTGAGAGTGGGGCCAAATCGCCCGAGCAACCTAGCGAACCGTATTCACCGATCACCGGGGTGATTCCGGCGTTCAGCAGGCCCGCATAGGCCAGCGCGGTGCTCGGCCGGACCCCGGTGCGACCGGTAGCCAGGGTGGAGAGTCGGTTCAGCATCAGGCCACGGACCACTTCGCGATCCACCTCAGCGCCTGAAGAGGCTGCATGTGACCGGATCAGGGAACGCTGCAACTGGCTGCGTAACTCGACCGGAATGTGTTTGGTGGCGAGTGCGCCGAATCCGGTGGAGACGCCGTAATGCGGCTTGCTGTCGTTGACCAGGTCTTCGATGACCCGACGGGAGGCGTCGATTGCGGCAAGGGAATCCTCGCTCAGCGAGACTTGGGCACCATGCCGGGCAACTGCAACAACCTGCTCAGGAAGCAGTGCTCCGACGCCGATTTCTACGGTGGTTTCCATTTTCTGTCCTCTACACTCTTGCCAATTGATGAAATACACGTTTCAATAAGTGAAATACATTGTTGTTCGGATTGCAAGGGGTAGGAGGCAAGAATCGTGACCGAAGTTTCTAATGCACCGGCAACGAAAACGGTAGAACGTGCGCTGAGCTTGCTTGGCGTGGTCTGCGATCGCGGCAGTGTTTCCCTGGCCGAGGCCGCCCGTGATGCCGAACTTTCCGCCTCCACCGCGCTTCGCTTGTTGCGCACCTTAGAGAGTTCCGGCTTTGTCCGGAAGGACGACGACGGCTACCGGCCCGGGATGCGGATCGTTCAGTTGGGTGCTCAAGCGCTCGCCAACGAATCCTTGGTCTCGATGGCCGAGGAGTCGATGAAACGTTTGGTTGCGGCGACCGGCGAAACCGCGTACCTCAATGTTCGATCCTCCGCGGATGCCGATGGCATCTATATTGCGGTTCAGGAGGGTACGCATTCGGTGCGGCACTCTAGCTGGGTTGGCCGCAGTATCCCTCTCGAAGGCACTGCCGCCGGGGCAGTGCTCACGGGGGCCGCTGTGGACGACTACGTGGTGGTAACCGATGGCTTGGAGTCGGATGTCACCGCAATTGCCGCTCCCGTGGTGGTGGGAGGCCGCACTGTCGCCGCACTGAGTGTGGTGGCCCCGAGTTACCGGATCAGCTCCGAGCAGGCTCAGCGCATTGGCGCGCTGGTGTCTGCTGAGGCGAAATCCATCCTGCATTCCTGAATTACTGATCTTCAATTCCGTCAAGCAAGAGTCCGTCAAGCCAGAAAGACTGAGAGCCATGACCATTCCACAGACCGAAAACCCCCAGGCTGCAAACGCTCAGGGCGCAAAGGCTAGCTTCACTCAACACGATCCGTCTCGCTACTCCAATGGGAATACCATTCGGGCAGCCCGCGGCACCGAGCTGACCGCCAAATCCTGGCAGACCGAAGCCCCCTTGCGGATGCTGATGAACAACCTCGATCCGGAGGTTGCCGAGCGCCCCGAGGACCTGGTGGTCTATGGTGGCACCGGCCGGGCGGCGCGCAGCTGGGAAGCCTATGACGCCATCGTCCGCACCCTGGAAACCCTGGAGAAGGACGAGACCTTGCTGGTGCAGTCCGGCAAGCCGGTCGGCGTCTTCCGCACCCATGAATGGGCGCCCCGGGTGCTGCTGGCAAACTCCAATCTGGTCGGAGACTGGGCCAATTGGCCGGAATTCCGGCGGCTAGAAGCCGAAGGCTTGATGATGTACGGCCAGATGACTGCTGGCTCCTGGATCTACATCGGCACTCAGGGCATCCTACAAGGCACCTTCGAAACCTTCGCAGCGCTCGCCACTAAGCTCTTCGACCAGGGCCGGATTCCGACGCCCACTTTGGCGGGTACGCTGACCTTGACCGGCGGCTGCGGTGGAATGGGCGGCGCGCAACCACTCGCCGTCACCCTCAACGGAGGCGCCTGCCTGATCATCGATGTGAGCGAGGAGCGCTTGCGGCGCAGGCTGGGCAAACGCTACCTGGACGACGTCGAAACCGACTTAGAAGCGGCCCTCACCAAGGTGCTGGCAGCCAAAGCGGAAAACCGTGTGCTCTCGGTGGGCTATGTAGGCAATGCTGCCGAGGTTTTCTCGGCGCTGCTGGAACGGCACAAAGCGGGGGAGTTCACGATCGATGTGGTCACCGATCAGACCAGTGCGCACGATCCGCTGAGCTACCTGCCGGAAGGCATCGCGATCGATGAATGGCAGCGCGAGGCAGCCGGCGATCCCGAGGGATTCACCAAGAAAGCTCAAGCCTCGATGGCCCGTCAGGTGGAGGCCATGGTCGGATTCCAGGATGCCGGGGCAGAGGTCTTCGACTACGGTAATTCGATCCGGGACGAGGCGCGCAAGGGCGGTTACGAGCGGGCCTTCGCCTTCCCCGGCTTCGTTCCGGCCTATATCCGCCCGCTTTTCTGCGAAGGACTGGGCCCGTTCCGCTGGGTAGCACTCTCCGGCGATCCGAAGGACATCGAAGTCACCGATGCCGCGCTGAAGGAACTCTTCCCGGAGAACGAGCACCTGCACCGCTGGCTGGATGCCGCGGCCGAGCACGTTGAGTTCGAAGGTCTGCCGGCGCGAATTTGCTGGCTGGGTTACGGCGATCGAGCCAAGGCTGGCCTGCTGTTCAACCGCATGGTAGCCGAGGGCAAGGTTTCCGCTCCCATTGTGATCGGTCGCGATCACCTGGATTCCGGTTCAGTGGCTTCGCCTTACCGGGAGACCGAGGCGATGGCAGATGGCTCGGACGCGATTGCCGACTGGCCGCTGCTCAATGCACTGATCAACACCTCCTCGGGTGCCACCTGGGTCTCCATTCACCACGGCGGTGGGGTGGGAATCGGCCGCTCCATCCACGCCGGCCAGGTTTCTGTAGCCGATGGCACCGATTTGGCCGCCGAGAAACTTGAACGCTTGCTGACTAATGATCCCGGCATGGGCGTCATCCGGCACGTTGATGCCGGTTATGACCGGGCTACGGAGGTCGCCGAGCAGCGCGGGGTACGCATTCCGATGTCCTCTCATCAGGAGCAGTAATGACTTCGGAGCCAGCCAACACGGTCACCACCTTGCTCGGTGAGATCGCCGACGTCGGGCGGGATGCGCAACGCGGTGGGTACAGCCGTCCGGTCTACTCCACAGCCGAGCTGGATTTGCGGTCTTGGTTCATTGCCGCAGCGGAGCGTCGCGGACTAGAGGTACTCACCGATCCCAATGGCATCATCTGGGCCTGGTGCGGTCCCGAGCGGGATGATTCCCTGGTCACCGGGAGCCACCTGGATTCGGTTCCCGGCGGTGGCGCGTTTGACGGTCCGCTCGGAGTGGCCGCCGCACTCGCCGCCGTGGATGAATTGCGTGCTCGCGGCGTTCAACCGGGGCAGGACGGCAAACGCTCGCTCGCGCTCACGGTTTTCCCGGAGGAGGAAGGCTCGCGTTTCGGCATTGCCTGCCTGGGCTCACGCCTGCTGACCGGAGCGATAGATGCGGACAAGGCGCGGAATCTGCGCGATGCTGAGGGAAATACCTTTGCCGAGCTCTCCGCTCGCAATGGCGTGGACCCGGCTTACCTTGGCGCCGATGCCGATTCGCTGGCCCATATTGGTCAGTTCATCGAACTCCATGTGGAGCAGGGCAGAGGGCTGATCGACATGGGCTCTCCGATTGCCGTCGCCGGTTCCATTCTGGGACACGGGCGCTGGAAGTTCACCATTAGTGGGCAAGGCAACCACGCCGGCACCACGTTAATGGTTGATCGGGCCGATCCCATGGTGGTGGCTGCGCAGATCGTCCTTTCCGTGCGTAAGGTGGCTGCCGCCCAAGAAGATGCGCGGGCCACCGTTGGCCGGATTCAGCCGACTCCGGGCGGTACCAACGTGATCGCCTCCAAGGTGGAGCTTTGGCTGGATGTGCGGCATCCGGATGACGCGGTGACCGCGGCCGTGGTGGAGAAAATTCACGGCCAGGCTCAGATCGCCGCCGCGAACGAGGGCTGCACCGTGACTCTCACCGAGGAATCGCTCAGCCCCACCACCGGCTTCGACGCCGGCCTGCAGGCGGAATTGCGCAGGTTGCTGCCCGGTGCCCCGGTGTTGGACAGCGGCGCGGGACACGACGCCGGGGTGCTGGCTCCCTATCTGCCCACTGGAATGCTGTTCATCCGTAATCCCACCGGGGTTTCGCACTCGCCCGAGGAGGCCGTGGAGAACAGCGATGCCGACTATGCGGCCGGAGCGCTCGCGGACGTGCTGGAGGGGCTGCTATGAGTGCCATGTTCCCGGCCGCGGTCAATGCGCACTCGCACGCCTTTCACCGGGTGTTGCGGGGCAGAACCCACGCAAAGACCGGGGATTTTTGGTCCTGGCGCACGCAGATGTACGCGGCCGCCCAGGCGCTCACGCCGGAGCTTTACGAGAAGCTGGCCACCGCCGTCTACGCCGAGATGGTCACCGCCGGTTACAGCGCGGTGGGTGAGTTTCACTACCTGCATCACCGCCCGGACGGCAGCCACTATCCGCACCACGAGATGGAATTTGCCTTGGCTCGGGCGGCAAGGAACGCAGGTATCCGGCTGACACTTCTAGATACTTGTTATCTGGATGGAGGTTTCGGTGCCGGTACTGGTTTCGGGACTGGGGGGCGGATTCCGCCCAATCCCACTCAGCTACGCTTTAGCGACGGGGACGCCCAGAGCTGGTTATCTCGGCTCGTCGGGTTGCGAGCGGCGATCGCCGAGGAGTTCGATCCGGATTTTGTTCAGGTCGGCGCGGCAGTCCATTCGGTGCGTGCGGTGGCCCCGGAACAACTGCGGATCATTGCGGCGGAGCTGGACCCGGCGCTGCCGCTGCACGTCCATCTGTCGGAGCAGCCTCAGGAGAATTCTGATTGCTTAGCCGCAACCGGATTGACTCCCACCGGATTGCTTGCCCAGGCGGGTCTGCTCTCCGCTCGGTTATCCGCGGTGCATGCCACGCACCTGACCGAGCAGGATATTGCCCTGCTGGGCGAGGCTCAGGCAACCATCGTGATGTGTCCGACCACGGAAGCCGATCTGGCTGATGGCATCGGCCCCGCCTTGGAACTTGGCCAGGCTGGGGCTGGGCTGGCGATTGGCAGTGACCAGCACGCCGTCGTCGATCCTTGGCAGGAAATGCGGGCGCTGGAATACGGTGAACGCTTGCGTAGCGGAGTGCGGGGCAGGTTTAGCTCGGCGCAACTACTGGAGATAGCGCACGACGGCGGGCTGCGCAGTCTGGGGCGGAACGCGAGTGGTGATCTGGTGGAGATTGCGAGCGATTCGGTGCGTACCGTGGGTTCACGTGTGGAGCAACTTCCGATGAGCGCGACGGCCGAGGACGTTCGTAGCGTGCAGATTGGTGGCCGGGAAGTGGCACGGGATGGGGTCCACCTGAAACTCGGAGCACCGGCTGGCTTGCTGGCTGCGGCGATAGCAGAACTAGATCAGGTTTCGGGATAATTTCTGAAGAGGAGACTTCATGACGATGCGGAGCCAGTTGCTGAGCAACATTGGCGAACTGATGACCCAGGATGCGGAGCATAGGGTGCTGCGGAATGCGGCGGTGCTCTTCGAAGGCGAGCGGATCAGCTGGGTTGGAGCCGCCGATCGAGCGCCGGCCGCAGATGAACTGATCGACGCCGGAGGTCGGGCTGTTTTGCCAGGTTGGGTGGATTCGCATAATCATTTGATCTTCGCCGGGGATCGGACGGCCGAGTTCGAAGCCCGGATGGCAGGGGAGACTTACGCGGCCGGGGGGATCGCCGTCACTACTGAAGCCACTCGTGCTGCTAGTGATCAGGAGTTAGAAGAGCTGGCCTCCGCTCGGGTTGCCGAAGCAATCAGTCAGGGAACAACCTTTTTAGAGACCAAGACCGGGTATGGCCTGGACGTGGAGAACGAGCGGCGCAGCGCTCAGATCGCCGCGAAAGTGGCCGATCAGGTGACCTACCTGGGCGCACATTTGGTGCCCGCCGGAGCGGATGCCGAGGAGTACACCGATCTGGTTTGCGGTCCGATGTTGGCGGCAGTGCTGCCCTGGGTCCAGTGGGCTGATGTGTTCTGCGAACGAGGTGCTTTTACCGAGGAGCAATCCAGGCGTGTGTTGGAGGCTTGCCGGAAGGCCGGCCTAGGGCTGCGGGTACATGGCAACCAACTGGGGCCGGGCGCGGGAGTGCGGCTCGCCGTCGAATTCGGGGCCGCGAGCGTGGACCATGTGAACTATCTTGACGACCAGGACGTGGATGCCCTGGCTGGAACTTGGTCTGCTTGGGACGGTTCCGCTACTTCTGCGGGCACGGTGGCCACCTGCCTTCCGGCCTGCGACCTTTCCACTCGGCAGCCACTGGCTCCGGGGCGGAGACTGCTCGACGCCGGGGTGCAGATCGCGCTGGCTTCGAACTGCAATCCGGGGACTTCCTTCACTACGTCGATGCCTTACTGCGTGACCACGGCGGCGCTGCAGATGGGGCTGAGTGTCCATGAGGCGGTGCGCGCCGCGACCTGGGGCGGGGCGCTGGCTCTGCGTAGGCATACTGGGGAGGACCTAGACGGGAAGCGGGCTGTGGGTTCCATTGCTGTTGGACATCGTGCAGATCTACAGCTCTTGGAGGCGCCATCTGCTACTCATCTGGCCTATCGGCCGGGAGTCCCGCTGACCCGCGCGGTGTGGCGAGCAGGGGAGTTGGTTTGGTTACCGGGAGCCTAGCGCACGCCGGAGAAACCGATTCCTAGCAGCACCGCGATGGCTATGGTTCCTGCTACTGGGAGTAGGGCGAGGAAAGCGATGAAGAGGCTGAGAGCCGTCCAACTGTGCCGCTGGCGACTGATCAGCGGTCCTATTATTGCGAGAGCGCTGCCTATCATTCCCGCTATGAGGGTGGGCGCACCATGAATTGAAGTCAGCAACAAAGCGTTCAGGATAAGACCCATTACGCCGAGGAGAATTGATGCAGCTGCTAGCCCTGGGGCGCGAACGGATACCGGGGACTGCGGGACAGTCTTTTGGGGGTCCACTGTCTCGTTCATAACGAGCTCCCTTCAGAGGATCAGAGGTGATTGAAGTCGGTTATTTCGTGGCTAGGGCCTGATCGGTCTTCTGATATTCACTTGCGGCTTGGTCAGTGTGGGCTGCGGTCTTTTGCAGTGAGTCGTGGAGATGCCCGCGGACTTCTAGACTTTTGTCGACGAAACGATTGATTGCTTGGTCAAGCTCGCCGCTACCGCTGATTGAGCCGGGAATTTCGGCGCCGTCCGATAGCTGGTATCCGGCGCCACCGAGTTCTTGCGCTAGGTTTTGCAGCAGGCTGTAGCTAACAAGCAACTTTCCGCTCGCCCCGCCTGTCGATACCGGGGTCGATGGCGAATCGTCTAGGGGTATTGGTTTTCTTGGCAGGGTCATTTGGCTGCTCCTTTCTGGATTGCTTATCTATGGCGTTTTTGTGCTGCTTGGGGTGGTTTTAGGTCCGATTCCTGTGGGCCAGAGGGGTTCGGTGGGTTTCCATTCCGGTTCGTCCTTGTGCCAATCGGGCCATTCGCTCATGGGCGGGTTCGGATAGTCTGCCGTGACAATTTTTAGGGAGATTTGGGAGTCTTTATTGGTGCCGGGAACTCCCATTTCGATGAAGGGAACAGCATTGTCTTTCCTTCGAAATGTCGCCACATCGGTGACTCCCTTTTCTGGGGTGCCCTGACGGTCGTCACGGTCGAGGGTGAAGCCTTGGGATTCGAGGTAGGTGCGGATTTGGTTGAAGACAGCGGTGATGTCCATGTTCTTGGTACCGCTGAGCGTGGTGATTTGCCAGTAGCTGTACCCGTTTTTCATGGGCGGGGTCTCGGACGAATGCCGTTCGTTTGAGAGATCGGTGAAGGAGCCGATGAAGTATTTTTTGTCGATCTGGGTGAGGATGTCCCGGTTGAGTTTGACGGCCTCGATGGTAGCGTTTTTGAGTTCTTGGCTGACTCCGACCTTATCGGCGTTGATGGGTTCGTGCGGGTTGCCGTTGCCGCTGGTGCAGGCGCTCATGAGGATTCCTAGAGCGATGGACAGTGCCAGGGTTATTGCCTTCCGGTGTGATCGAGGTCTGCTGCCTAGTGCTGGGTTCGTGTTCATGGGGTAGGTGGGGTGGTTGGTGCTGGGGTTTTCGGTCCGAGTCCTGCGGGCCAGAGGGGTTCGGCGGGGTCCCAGGTGGTGCCTGTTCGCAGGTCGGGCCATTCACCGACCGGCGGATTCGGAAAGTTCGCGGTAACGATGTCTAGGTAGATTTGGGAATCTGTGTTGGTGCCGGGGACTCCCATGTCGATGAAGGGGACCGCGCTGTCTTTTCTGCGGAAGGTTGCCCCGCCAGTGACACCCTTTTCTGGGGTACCTTGACGATCATCACTGTCGAGGGTGAAGCCTTGTGATTCGAGGTAGGCGCGGATTTGGTTGAAGACAGCGGTGATGTCCATGTTCTTGGTAGCACTGAGGGTGGAGACGTTCCAGTAGCTGTAGCCGTTTTTCATGGGTGGGGTCTCAGCAGAGTGTCGGTCGTTAGAGAAGGTACCAAAAGCACCGATGAAGTATTTTTTGTCGATCTGGGTGAGGATGTCCCGGTTGAGTTTGACGGCCTCGATGGCGGCGTTCTTTAAGTCTTGGCTGACTCCGACCTTATCGGCGTTGATGGGTTCGTGCGGGTTGCCGTTGCCGCTGGTGCAGGCGCTCATGAGGATTCCTAGTATGACAATGATGAACAGAGCGGTACAGGGCCGGGCCTTGGAGTGACGGGCAGTCTGAGTTTTATTCGCACCCGTGAGCGGTTTCGTGGGGTGTTTACCGGGTGTTTTGCGCATTTTGAGTGATCTGCCATTCCTGCTCGGTGTGGGTGGCTGCGTAGGGTTGATCGGTTCCAACATCAATCAGGGGTGGTTGATAGCCCGGGCTGGTGAGTTGGAAGCTATACGCTGCCTTGGCTTCGATTTGTTGGTTGGTGTAGAAACCGTACATGTTCTTCCACGCGGTTGATCCTTTAGTGAAGACGCCGCCGTGCGCGTCAACCCCTTGAACTAGGCCGCTGCCTGGACGGTTGGTGTCATCGAGGAACCCGGTTTCTAACGGGGTGATTCCGGGGTCAAAGGTTGGACCTTCGCCGTGAACCCCGGATAGTTGGGAGTAGAAGATTGGGTCGCCGGGTGCTGTCATTTGGTAGTACTTCGTGGTGTTGGCGTGGGGGTAGTCGTAGATTCCGTGCACTCCGGGGCCGGTGCCGGCGGATTCAATGAACAGCACCCGGTCTGCTTCCATCCCGAGTTGTTCAGCTTCACCGACCACGGAGCCACCATAGCTGTGCCCGCCAACAGCGATCTTCGCTCCGGGTGCTTGAGCAGCCAGAGCATCATTGAACCGGTACAACCGCTGTCCGAGGTCATTAGCGTAGGACGGATCACCGGCACTCTTCGGTGGGGTGGGTCCCGCACCTTCTACGAAGGGTATTTTTTGCGGGAATTCACCCCCCGCCCACGAAATCATCGACTGATCAAAACGCTTATCTTTGAACGCTTTATCCATGAAGGTTTTGGCTTGATCATTCGACGCTCCGGGAAAGGTGCTCATGGTGGTCGTGGTTCCGGGGACGGCGACGCCGATTTGTTTGGCGGTGTTCACGTTTCCCCAGACCTCGGCCACGGCACCGGGTCCTTCATCGGAGAAAACCAGGATCTGATGCCCCACCTGCTGCTGGTAATTACCGTCCGGACCAAGCGCAGGTTTCCCATCGGCGCCGATCGCATATGTCGGGGTGAGTTCGTTCAGATACTTCCAATAAGTACCCCAGTTCTTCGGGTCGCCGCTCATGTTAGATAATTTGAAATTTTCACTCGCCGCATTCTGGGCTTCAGTAAGGGCTTCCTTTGCTTGCTGGAGTAGGACGAGATAGGGATTCACGTTACTTGCTGGACCATAGGGATTATTGTCGACTTTTATGGGGGTTGTTAGCCCGCTCTCGTAGTTCTTCTGCGCCTGATTGAGCTTCGCCTGCGCATTCTTCACGATCTGATCCAGCACACCCTGGTTGTCCTGTCGGCTCTTCAGCGCAGCAGCCACGTTGATGCGATTCGCGTCGTAACGCGCGGTGAAGGGCACGCCATCAATATTGCCCAGTCCCGGGAAGAGCAGGGCGAGTCGGGATGCATCTTCCGGGCTTATCGCAGCAAAGAGAACGGTGAGTTTCTCTCTCCGATCTAAGGTTGCGGGCGCATTCACCAAGGCAGCGAGAGCGGCGACGACTGCCGGGCCAAGACCGGGAACAGAATCACCGGGGGCAGGCAGTTTTCCGGCGAAGATCTTTGCTAAGTCCCCGCCCGCACCGGGTTTACCGAAGAGATCCCTCAGCTGCTGATTGCTCAGGCCAGCCAAGGTTTTGCGAATCAGGGACAGCCCGAAACTTACAGGAATCACTCCGGAGCCATCGCCGATTCCAGCCGGAAGTGTCTTTGGCATTGCAGCCTGCGCGGCAGCCAAAGCGGCAGAAGCATCCGAATCGAGGGTGCGTCGTTTCCGCACGCCCTCTTCCCGTTCAGCCTGTGCTTCCGCCAAGACCTTCTCGGCGGTCGTCACCATATCGCGGGCAGCGAGCAAGTCGATCCTCGCGCGCTGAATATCCGGGGTGTCGTCTGGATAACAACCTATCGTGGGCACAGTCTCCAGACTGTGCCCACGAGACGCCGGATCATTGACGATCAGCCACGATGCACGCTGCTCGGCAATGCCCTGGTGTTCTTGGAGAGTGAACCCCCATGCCATCTCGACCTGACGCACTCCGTCCATGCTGGAACGCAAACTGCTCAGCCCCGAGTGCAAGGGTCCGAGAGCAGCTTCCAGGGATTGGTACTCATATTTACACTGAGAGAGCACTTCGATGATCTCGCTGACCCCGGATTTCCAGGCCGCAGCAGCTTCGCCAACCCAAGCGGAACCAATGCCGTCAACGGTGTTCTGGACGATTCGGCCTACCTGATCGATTTCATCTACCCGGTCCTTGGCCCAATCTTTATGAGCCAAGAGGTTGGGCAAATCTGCTGCATCCGGTTCTTCGTCAGTCCACTGCATTGAGCCTCCAATATCTCTGGGTTGCCGCGGAGGTCTTATTTGCCGAGTTTGGAGGCGAGTTGCTGGTCTGTGGACTCCAGAGTGTGCGATGCATGACGGAGGTAGGCGGCTAGGCCTTCCAAGCCACTGACGGCTTGTTGAGCACCCTGGGTGAACTGAGCGTACTCGGACTCAAATGCCTTCGAGGAAGAATCCGTCACATAACCGGAAGCGACTAAGGACTGGATCTGACGCTGCAACTCAGAAAGTTTGCCCTCCAGATCAGCCCGCCCGTTATCCAACTGCGTACCGGCAGCATCCAACTCACCATAAGAAACATTCAAATTCGCCATTGCAAAGCCTCGATTCCAATAAGGATGTTATGCAGATAGCTATCCACATAAATAACTCTCCAGACGTTATACACTCGAAATGATTAAGTCAAGAGGTTATTAAATCCCAAGGGGAAATTACTTGAAACTTAAGCGCTCGTTCCGCCGTCTATGACCAGATCGGCACCTACCGTGTAGCCAGAAGCGGGGGAGGCTAAGAAGAGGGTGGCCGCCGATATTTCGTCCAAGCTGGCTAAGCGGCCGGAAGGATTGGTCCTTGCCACTCTGGCGGCTCGCTGTGTCTCGTCCTCGCCGGCACGGAAGGACATCTCGGTGTCCGAGGAACCGGGACTAATGACGGCGATCCGGATTCCTTCGGCGATATGGTCCAGGGCTGCCGCTCGGCTCATCGCACTGACCGCAGCTTTGCTCGCCCCATAGGCAGCGAATCCCGGCATAGTTCGGTGTGCCCCAATGGTGGAGGAGAAGTTAATAATCACACCGGCCCCGGCAGGACGCATCTGCTGAAGCTCGGCACTCATCACGTTCCAGGTTCCCAATACATTGGTGGTGAAGAGTTGAGCCGCTCGAAGCGGGTCGATATCGCCGAACTTGCTGGGCTGCAGAAGCGCCCCCGCGGTGTTGATGGCGATATCAAGGCCAGACAATCGAGTTGTAAGCTCTGCCACCGCAGAACTTATCCCCGAGGCGTCGGTGATATCCGCCGTCTGAATCACGTGCCCTTCACCGGGTAGAGCCTCTAGGGTCTGCTGAAGCGTGCGTTCGGTTCGGCCCAGCAACGCTAGGCGGGCACCCTCGGTAGCAAAAGCAAGGGCAATGGCGCGTCCGAGGCCACTGCCAGCTCCAGCTACCAGGACTTTTTGTTTAGTAAATCGGGGATTCATGGATGGCACCTTCCGTGCTGGGGATAGGAGTAGCTGATTTCAACGGGCGCTTCTCTACTTGGCGAGAAATGAGGGCAACCACGACGGCGAGCACGGCCAGGGTGATAGAGATCCAGATTGGAGCGCGGAGACCGAGGCCAAGCCCAATGACCAGGCCGCCCAGCCAAGGGCCCAAGGCGTTGCCGATGTTGAAGGCTGAAGTGCTGACCGAAGCCGCCAGCGTGGGAGCATTGCCCGCGAAGCCAAAGACTCGGGAGTTCAGCGCCGCCGCAATCGAGAAACCGGTAACCCCGAAGAAAAAGGTGGAGATGATCAGGCCCCAAGGGTTTCCGGCGGTCAGTAATAAGGCAAGTAAGGCTAGCGCCATGGTGCTCAGGCTGAGCAGCACATTGAGCATCGGATTGCGATCAGCGTAACGTCCACCGATGGTGACGCCCAGCAGCGAGCCCAGCCCGAAAATCAATAGCACTCCCGCAACGGCGGACTCGGGAATGCCGGCCACTTGGATCATCAGCGGGGCCAAATAGGAGAAGGTGCAGAAGACTGCCGCCTGAAAGAGCATGGTGGTCAATAAAGCGAGCCAGATCCGTCCCTGACGAAAGGCGGAGAGTTCTGCCCTTACCAGGCTAGACATAGAGGTGTTGGTATTACCTCCGGAGGGCCTGGCTGTGTGCGGCACCAGCAAAATCATTGCCAGCACGCTCAGGGCGGTAAGCGCTGCCACCGCCCAGAAAGCCGACTGCCAACCAAATTGTGCGCCGAGCCAGGTTCCCGCCGGAACTCCGATGATATTGGCCACCGTCAATCCGCCTACCGTGACGGCTAAGGCCTGAGCGGTTCGACCGGCCCCGGCAAGAGTCACCGAAACTACGGCTCCCACCGACCAGAAGGTCGCGCAAGCCAGCGCTGCCACCGCTCGGGTAGCCATCAACACCGTGAAATTGTCAGTTGTGGCGCTCAGTACATGAGCCACGATGAAGAGCAAGCCAGCCCCGAGCAGGGTGGTCTTTCGTGGTAGTTTCAGCGTCAGCAGGGTCATGATCGGCGCGCCAAGCAACATGCCGATTGCGAAAATAGTGATCAGCCAACCCGCTTGAGGAATATCCACCCCAAATGCCTGAGTGATATCCGGTAATAGTCCGGCGATCATGAATTCGGAGGTGCCGAGGCAGAAGATACCCAAGCCAATGACAAAGACGGCTAGAGGTAGTCGGGGCCTAGTGCTCGCGGTCATGGTAAGTCGCTTTCTGGGTGCTGGGTGCTGGGTGCTGGAGGACGCTGATGCCGGGAGACTGCCTAGAATAGGCTCATCGCGGCTTGAATAATGCGGCGGGCATGGGCATCTGTCGAGGAAACGCGCTCCCGGACCTGTAAACCATTAATGACGGCGTGAAGAGTGCCAGCCAGATCGCGGGCGGAGCAATCTGTGTTGATGGAACCATCGTCCTGGCCACGCTGAACTAGGGTGGCAATGAGATCCTCGAAGCCATTCAGACTCTTCTCGGCTAGCGCAGCGACCTCTGGATCGCTTTTGCCGATTTCCACGCAGGCGTGCACTACCAAACAGATTCGTCGGTCTTCTTCCGCGAGTTGCCCGCTAATCACATCGTTCATCAGCTGCTCCACCAACTCGCGACCGGTGCCGGGCAAATCAGCGTACCGCGAGCGTTCGGTTTCCTTGAGTCGGTAATACCGTTCTAGTGCCTGTTGGTAGGCATCGGCCTTACTGCGGAAGGTGTTGTAGAGGCTGCTGCGCGATAGTCCGGTCCGGGTGCAGAGGTCCTCGGTGGAAGTTCCGGCAAAAGAGTTGCTCCAGAACTCCTCAAGGATGCTATCGGTGACGGTCTCGACATCGAACTTTCGTGGACGGGCCATATGCCGAGGTTACTATTTATGGACTGATCTGTCCAATACTCGCAACCTTGATCTAAGGTGCAAAAGCCTTCCTTGCGTAAGCTGCTGACAGGGCAGCGTTGCTGATCGATAGGCAGTCTCATATATAGTTTAAAATGATCGATAATAGGCTTATTTGATCACTTTGAATCAAGAATGTTAGATTTGAGTGCAATGATCTTCCAGACTCAGGAGAATGTCGTCATGACGGAACAACTCGCCCGCGGAGGCGTTTTCATGGAAGCCGAACTGCGCAGTCAGCCGGAGGTGTGGCAGCGAGCGATCGCTCAGTCTCGTGCCGAACAGGTCGGCGAGCGAAAGCCGCTGCCTCCGCATGGGGCGCGAGTCGCCGTCGTAGGCTGCGGTACTTCCTGGTTCATGGCGCAAAGCTACGCGGTAGCACGTGAGTCGGCCGGGCTGGGGGAGACCGATGCCTTTACCGCTACCGAAGCTTTTTTGGACCGCGGTTACGACGCCGTGGTGGCCCTTACGCGCTCCGGTACCACCACCGAGGTGCTGGAGGTATTGGAACGGTTGAAGGGGAAGATTCCGACCACCCTGATCGTCGGAGATATTGATTCCCCCGCAGTTGACCTAGCCGATTTCGTCATCGGCCTGCCCTATGCGGATGAGCGCTCCGTGGTGCAGACCAGATTTGCCACCACCGCCCTGTGCTACCTATTGAGCAGCCTGGACCTGGATCTGAGTGAAGCGATCGTGGACGCCGAGCAAGCCTTGACCGAAGAGGTGCCGCAAGAGCTGATCGATGCAGAACAATTCACCTTCCTCGGCCAGAGCTGGACCGTGGGCCTGGCTCAGGAAGCAGCCTTGAAAATGCGTGAGGCAGTTCAGGGCTGGACCGAGTCCTACCCGGCCATGGAGTACCGCCACGGACCGATTTCCATCGCGGCTCCCGGCCGGGTCACTTGGATGTTCGGTACCGCACCGGAGGGCTTGGCAGCAGAGGTTGAACGCACCGGGGCCAGCTTCATTGCCCGTCAACAGCACCCGCTGGCCGAACTGGTTCGAGTGCACCAAGTGGCGCTAGCGCGCGCCCGCGCGCGGGGTTTGGATCCCGATGCACCGCGGAACCTGAGTCGCTCCGTGATCCTAGACCAGTAGTAGCCGTAGGCTCTTGCCATGCCCAGTGTGCCTCTTCACTCCTCAGCCACTCCGATAGTTTCGGCCGTCCTGGCTTTCGACGTCGGAGGTACCGACACTAAGGCCGGTCTGGTGCTGTCGGCTGCCCCTGGAGAAGTCCCTGAAATCGTAGATATCCAGCGCTTTCGTACCGCCCTGGACGCCCAACGCCCGGGTCCGGTTCTCGTTGATTTCCTCGATGGTCTTTTGCGTCGCTATGCCACCGAACATCCACAGCTGCGCATCGCGGCGGTAGGAGTGACCGTACCCGGGCTGGTGGACGAACAGCGGGGAATCGGAATTTACGCCGCGAACCTGGGCTGGCGAGATTATCCCTTCCGCGCCGAGCTGGAAAGCCGGATGCAGCTTCCGGTCTCTTTTGGGCACGACGTCGGCGCAGCGGGTGACGCCGAAGTGGCCTTGGGTGCCGGGCAGGGCGCGGAGAACGCGATGATCCTGGTGGTTGGTACCGGCATAGCCGCGGCACTCTACATCGATGGGCGCCGACTGCGCGCGGGTGGTTACGCCGGCGAGGTCGGCCATGCGATGGCTCCCGCCCCGGACGGAGGGCTACAGATCATGGAAGCCACCGGCTCGGCGGGCGCGATCGGCAGACGCTACCTTCTAGCACATCCAGATTTTTCCGGCGGTGCCCGGGAAGTGCTCACCCTCGCGAAGGCAGGGGACACCGTGGCGCAACGAATCTGGGCGGAAGCGATAGCCGCGCTCGCTTTCTCGATCGCCCAGGCGGTGGCGATGATAGGGATTAGCAAGGTGGTGATTGGAGGCGGGCTTGCGGAAGCTGGCGATGAACTCTTTGAACCGCTCGCCAAACAGATCGATCAGTTGCTTAGCTTCCAACCACGCCCGGTTTTAGTCAAGGCGATGCTGGGACAGAATGCCGGGCTGATCGGATCTGCGCTCAAGGCTCAGGAGCTTTTGTCGGCAGCCTCCTCGGAACCCTCGACAGGAGCCTTGCCATGATCCTGACAATCACTCCCAACCCAGCGATTGATCTGACCTATCGAGTTGCAGGCTTGCAGCCCGGCGGCTCACATCGAGTGGATGCGCCGTTGAGTAGAGCCGGTGGCAAAGGTATCAATGTCGCGCGGGTCTTAGCTGCCCAGGGAGTCGAATCCAGGATTATCGCAACCGTGGGTGGCGAAAGCGGGCGTGAGCTTGAGCAAGAGCTTGCCGCAGCCGAATTGCCTCGGCGGTTGATTCGAGTGCAGGCTGCGACCCGGCGCAGCATCGCGCTTGTCGATGAGCTTGGTGGCCAGACCAGTATTTTCAATGAACGTGGCTTGGCGCTGGAAATCGCTGAATGGCAGGCTCTGGCCGAGGCCATTGCCGATGAGTTGCAGGATGCCGAGCTGGTGGTGGCCTCCGGGTCGCTGCCGACGGGAGCGCCCGCCGATTTCTACCCGGGAGTGGTAGCACTAGCTAAGCAGGCGGGCGTGCCAGCGATCATCGACACCTCCGGAGCCGGATTGCTCTCGGCCGCAAGCGCCGGGGCAGCGCTGCTCAAACCCAATCGCGAAGAACTCCTAGAAGCCACCGGCGAGCACGAACTCGCTGCCGGAGCACGAGTTCTTTTGCGCCTCGGTGCTCGGCGGGTGCTGGTCAGCGACGGAGAGCGGGGGATGCTAGCTTTCGCGGCCGGTACCGAAGGACACCTGAGTGCACGTTTGCCCGAAGCGCTCGCCGGGAACCCCACCGGAGCCGGGGATGCCGCAGTGGCGGGAGCCGCCGTCGTTCTCGCTTCCGGGGAGCAGTCCCTGGAGCCATTACTGCGCCGCGCCGCTGCCTGGGGATCGGCCGCAGTGCTGATGCCTGCCGCTGGCGAGATTTCCGAACGCTGGAGAGAGCTCGAATCCACCCTGATCCTGGAGGAACATTTCTCATGCCACTAGTACCGACCCGCGAATTAATGGATGCGGCAGTGACCGCCGGAACCGGGCAAGGGGCTTTTAATGTCTTGCATCTGGAGACGGTGGAGGGTCTGATCGGAGGAGCCGAACAGGCCGGACTTCCGCTGATCTTACAGATCTCGCAGAATTGCGTGGCTTATCACGGTGGCCTGGAACCCCTGGCGATGGCTTCCCTTGAGGCTGCTAAAAAAGCTACCGTACCGATTGCCGTGCATCTAGATCATGCGGAATCCGAGGAGCTGGCTCTTGCCGCCGTGGATCTTGGCTTCGGATCGATTATGTACGACGGCGCCCACTTGCCTTATGCGGAGAATGTTGCCGCCACTCGTCGGCTGGCGGATTATGCGCATGCCCGCGGCGTTTATATTGAAGCCGAGCTTGGTGAGGTGGGCGGTAAGGACGGTGCGCACGCCCCAGGGGTGTTGACCGATCCGCAAGAAGCCGTCCAATTCGTTGCAGATACTGCGGTGGACGCCCTGGCCGTTGCGGTGGGATCCTCTCACGCCATGACTGAGCGCAGCGCTTCACTCAACCTTGAGCGGATTGGTCAGCTGGCTGCCGCCCTGGATGTTCCCCTGGTTTTGCACGGCTCTTCCGGCGTGCCGGATCAGGCTCTTGTGCAAGGTATTGCGGCAGGCATGCGTAAGATCAATGTTTCGACCCATTTGAACGGATTCTTCACCCGGGCGGTGCGTGATTACCTGGCACAGTATCCGGACCTGGTAGATTCTCGAAAGTACCTGGCGGCGGGTAGAGCAGCCCTGCAACCAGAGGTTGCGCGACTGCTGACGCTGTTTCAGAAGAGAGGGCTTTGATGACTCGAAGCGAACGACTAACCGCGATTTTGGATCTGCTGGCACAAACTGGCCGGATCGAAGTTGAGGATCTGGTCAACAAGCTACAGATCTCACCGGCTACCGCCAGGCGGGACTTGGACTCCTTGGCGGCCGAGCGCTTGCTGAGTAGAACCCGCGGTGGTGCGGTGGCCGGATCGGTGGCCTACGACCTGCCGGTGAGGTATAACCGAGATGATCACGCCCAGCAAAAGCATCAGATTGCCCTCGCGGCGAGTGCGCTGATTCCCTTGGGCGCCGTCATTGGCCTATGTGGTGGCACCACCTCGACCGCCCTGGCTCAGGTGCTCTCTACCCGGGAAGATCTGGCCGAGCCATCGAATAAGCCAACGCTCACCGTGGTGACCAATGCCATCAATATTGCTGCTCAGCTGGCGGTGCGGCCTAACTTCAAGATCATGGTCAGTGGTGGCATTGTGAACCCGCGCTCCTATGAGTTGGTGGGACCGTATACCGACATCATCCTGCAGAAGGTAGCCCTAGACTTCGCATTTATCGGCGTCAATGGCATCGATCCGGAGGTGGGGCCGACGGTGACGGACGAGGGCGAGGCCACGGTTAATTCGTTAATGGCTCGCCGGGCTGCGGATGCTTATATGTTGGCGGACTCCTCGAAGATTGGCCAACGTGCCTTTGCCACCATGGAGGGCTATCACTTTCGCCGACTGATCACCGATTCGGGAGTTACCCAGGAGCAGATTTCGGCCTTCGCAGCCAATGACATCGATGTTCTAGTGGCCCCGGAGGCTTAGCCGTCGACAGTGGCTTGACGTCGTTGCAGATAGCGGCCGATCAGCCAAGCTGCGCTGCCAAGCAAGGGGAGTGCTAGTACAACGAGAGCCCAGAGAAGCTTGCCGGCTGAGGATTCGGTTGAACGGAAGATGCTCACGAGCGCCCAGATCACGAGCGCTAGGAACAGTATCCCTAGAACAACGAGTCCCAGATCGAAGAATCCGGGCACTATCGGATTGGCCTCTTCCATGGACCGATGCTCCCATAATTGACTTGCTCACGCCAGGGACTAATTAGCCGAAGAACTCCTGGCCGAAGTATTTTCCGGCTTCCGGGAGGCCTGGAGGAACCGCAAAAAGCGCCGATCCAACATGCCTGATGTATTCGTTCAGGCGATCCGAAGCACCTAGCTTGGACTGCAACTTAATGAACTGCTCAGGGTCTTTCTGGAAGCTAAGGAAGAATAGTCCAGCGTCCAACCTGCCGACGTCGTCAATCCCATCGGTGAAGTTGTAGCCGCGGCGCAACAGCTTCACCCCGCCGTTATTCTCATGCGCGGCCAGCGCCACATGAGAGTCGGCTGCGATTATCGTTGCTCCGTCACTGCCCTTTGCCGCGAAGTCCGGCACATCGTGCTCGGCTTTGCCGGTCAGCGGAGCACCTTCCTCCTTGCTGCGGCCAAAGACGGTGTGCTGATCACCGATCTGGTCCGCATCCCAGGTCTCGATCAACATATGGATCTTCCGGGCCACCAGGTAGCTTCCGCCGACCATCCAGTCCTGATCCGAGTCGGCAATCCAGACGTGCTGGTCCATATCCTCGGCTTGGGTGATGTTCCTGGTGCCGTCCTTGAAGCCCATCAGATTGCGCGGCGTGGACTGATTGGCGCCCGCGGAAGCACGGCCGAAGCCCAGTACCGTCCAACGGGTCTTCACCTGGGTGCGGGCCATTCTGGCCAGGTTGCGGACCGCATGGTAAGCCACCTGCGGATCGTAAGCGCAGGCCTGGATGCACAAATCACCCCCGGTATAGCCGGCTTGGAGGGACTCGCCGGCCATCGCTGGCAGGTCTTTGAGCAGCGCGGGCTTGAACTTCGCCAAGCCGAATCGTTCGTCGAAGAGCGAGGGGCCGAACCCCAGCGTCAAGGTCAGGCCCTGTGGTCCCATCCCCACTGCCTCCCCGGTGTCCACCGGAACGGCTTGCTCCCGCGCGGGCTCGGCACTGCCTACCGTTTGACCGGCGCACATCTGTGCCATCGCGGCGCTCCATTTGGCTAGCACCAATTGCAGATCGGTCGCGCTCTTTGACGTCATATCGAAGGACATGAAGACCAGGTGATCCTGCGGCGGGGTGGAGATTCCCGCCTGATGATCGCCGTAGAAGGGGTAGCTGAGCTCGGAGACTGGGGTGGGGGTATCCTGCGCCGGGCGCAGTGCAGTGGCCGCAATCGCGCCACCGGCCGCACCTACCGCGAGGGCTCCGGCGGCGGAGACAGCGGCCCCGGCGCCAAAAAACCTTCGGCGGGAGACGCCGTCGGAGGCCCCCGCGCTCTCTTCTGAACTCATCTAGGCAGTGGCGACTTTCTCAGCGATCTTGGACAACGGTGCCTGCAAGGCTTGGATCAAGGCGGTCAGCTTCTTGGCATCGGAAGCCTTCAGCGTCGCATCATAGATCTTATAACCACCGATAGCCGAGGCGTCCTTATAGCCTTCTAGGGCTTTAGTCACGGTGTCGAACTCGGCGCTCACCGTGGTGGTCAGGTCGCCGTCGATCTGGGTCAAGGCGGGCTTCAGGTATTCAAAAGCCTGCTGTGAACCTTCGACATTGGCCACGAAATCCACCAGGTCGATGTGGCTATAGGCTTCCTCTTCACCGGTGATCTTGGAGGACTGGACTTCCTCCAGCAGACCGGAGGCCCCATTAGCCAGCTCTTCGGCCTTGTATTCAAGCCCCGTGGTGAGGGTTTTGAGCTTGCCGATATTTTGCACCAAACCGGCAGCTAGCTTCTTGGTATCTGCGCTGATCGCCTTGCTCTGGAAAAGGTCCTTCTCGATCGGGTGGAAGCCGGTCCAGGTGGTGCCCGGCTGCACATCCGCCACCCGTAGATCGAGAGCGGGATCAAGATCGGGGAAGCTTTCTGCCACCGGCTCGATCCGCTCGTAGAAGGGCCTGGCCTTGGCGTAAGCCTGCTGCGCCGCCTGCACATCGCCACTATCGACCGCGGTCTTCAGATCGGCAACTGCGCCGACCAGGCTCTCCACCTGGCCACTGACGTATTTGGCGTAACCCTCGGTGCCCGTCTTGAGCTGCTCGGAGAGTGAGTTTCCGGTGCTCGCCGCGGTTCCAGTGACGGTGAAGGAGGTGTTCTCCGGATCGGCGCCGGGGCAGTAGAGCTGGTAGCTGCCACCGCTGAGCGTGACGGTGAAATTGGAGGGCTTCAGGCCCGGGATGACATTCTCTCGCTCGCCGAGAATACGCTTATCACTGAGCAGCTCTACTTCGCTCACCCCGGAGGCGTTCTGATTGGAGACCTCAAAGGAAATCGGACCGGCTGCTGCGCTGTTGTGGTCCAGCACGCAAACGTCCTTGCCATCAACGTTCTGAATGGTCACCTTCACCTGGGCGGCGCCACCGGTCACCGGTGCCACGCTATCGCTGCCGTTGCTAGCGCTACTGCCGGTTGCTGAACCACCACAGGCGGTCAGTGCGAGCAACGCAACGGCGGCTAGGCCAGTCCCGCGCAGTCCGAGGATAAGGCTGGAGTTCGGACGGGTGAAACTTGGCTTAGACACGTACAGGTCCCTTCGCAGGTGAGTCGGTGGTGGATTTGTTGATGTTTTGAGCGGATATCTGAGCGGTGGTCGGCGCAGCAGCTCGGACAGCAGAATCGTGGACCGCGGGCTCACGCCGGAAGGAGCGGAAGCCGAAGACCAGGGCAGCTAACCCCAGTACCACGGGCAGCCAGATGCCCCAGAGCGAGCGTTCCTCTTGCCATTGCGTTGCTGCTTGGACCGAACTTGCAGCGGTAGCGGAGTTAGCCGGATTGACCTGCCACGTTTGTGCGTCATTATTGAGCACCAAAGTTCTGGGGGTGGATAGGCCACCGCCGGATAGGGTGAGTGCGCTGATGGAACTGCTATCCGCGTCGATGAGCACTCCGTCGGCAAGCCATACCTCAAGGCTGCCCTTGCTCGTCCAACTCGCCTCGAACGGCCCGGGATTGTTCTGCGCACTCACGCCGACCGGCAAGCGTCCGCCGTTCAGCGCGGTCAGTTCGGAAAGACTCAGGCTGGAGGGTCGGTCACCAGCGGCGGGCTGCGCCAAGCTGTAGTGTCGGCTGTCCACACCGAGATGCTCGTCCTGAGCCGAACCCTGCCCGGCAAGCGAGAAGGTGCTCGTTTCACCGCCGCGACTTACGCTCAGTTCCTGACCGGCCAGGCTGATGCTGCCGGAGCCAGCCAGTGACAGCGGCGCATTGCTGACCGAAGGGGCTGGGAGCAATAGGGTGACGACGGCGAGCAGGGCTCCCGCGCCGAGCAAGCTCACTGCCACGATACGGCGAAAACGGGGCAGGGCTGCGGCCTTAATTCGGTGTTTGGCTGGCCAGAGCACGAAGAGTAGCATCGGCACCAGATAGAGTGCCCAGCCGAGTACCTCGATCATCCGGGGATCTGCCGGAATGCCGAGTACGCCGGTGAGTAAGGCTGCCTGCGGAGAGCCATTCGGGGCCAGCCAGGACAGATCGAGGGTACGAGCCTGACCGATATTGATCCAACCGGCCTCGTGCGCGGTACGCAGCGATTTGAGGACCAGTCCGGCGGCTACTAAGACGAGGAAGGCTCCGGTAATGGTGAAGAAACGCCCCATATTGAGCCGCACTCCACCGCGATAAATGCCATAGCCCACAATCACGGAGATCAGGACGCCTATCAGCGAGCCAGCACCGGCTATTAACGGGTCAACCGAGGACTGGAAGGCTGCTAACAGGAAGACCGCGGTTTCGACGCCCTCACGCAGAACGGCGAGGAAGGCCATCGCGACCAGGGCCGCCGTCGAACCCGTTTTGAGTGCGCTTGCCGCTTGGCTTTCCAGCTCACCCTTGAGGCTGCGAGCATTCTTCGCCATCCAAAAGATCATCCCGCTGACCATCACGACGGCGATTGCCCCGATGATGGTCTCCATGCCTTCTTGTTGGGCTTGGGGGAGTGAGGCCGAGATTAGTTCTAGGGTGACGCCAACGCCTAAGCTAATCGCTACGGCGGCGCCGATGCCGAGCCACATGGCGCCCAGCCCTTTGCCATTGCGGCGCAGGAAGGCGGCGATGATGCCGACGATGAGGGCAGCTTCGAGGCCTTCACGTAGGCCGATCACGAGGGTGGCAAGCACGGCGGAACTCCGGGGCAGAGAAATGATGAGGTAAAGCAGTCAAAACCAAGGTAAGGCTACCCTCAAAAGTGATTTCGCCCTAATTAAGTCAGGCCAGCATGATGTATTTTCAGCGACTCTGAAGTGTCTGCAATACGGTCTGCCCCGGAGCGGTGGGTTTCCACTGCTGAAAACCGGGCTCCAGCCGGTAGTGGCCGCCGTCCCGAAGTAGCGAGCGGATCTCGGCGTTTTCCGGGTTGTTGAGCGATTCGAAGTACTCTACGGACCAGTGGAACCAGCGCATGCAGAACAACCTCATGGTTAGCCCATGAGTAACCAGCAGAGAATTCGGGGCATAGTCGGGGCGGGTCCAGTGCCGGTAAAGGGTTTCGAGGAAGGAGGAGATCCGGTCGTAAACGTCGGAGCCAGATTCACCATCCCGGAATCGGTAGAAAAAGTGGCCATAGGCGTTGCGCAGTTCCTTCTGCTCGGCGATATCCGCCGGGTTCTGGAAGTTTGCCCAATCCTGTTCCCGCAGCCGGGGTTCCTCAAAGACTCGATCCACCAAATCTCCTAGCCCAAGGGCTTCTAGGGTTTGGTAGGCGCGCAAATAGGGCGAGACGTAGACGCAGACCTTCTGCCCGTCCAGCTGTCTCCGGATGGTTTCTCCGGCTTCCTTGGCTTCGCTGATCCCCAATTCGGTCAGCGGGATTCGATAATCGGGGATCCGGTCGTAGATGCTTTGATCGATGTTCGCCTCCGACTGGCCGTGACGCAGCAGGATGATCTGGCGGGGCGCACTCATGGTGTCGAGTGTAGTGCTCAGTCGATCTCCCTGTTTAATGTGAGCCATGAGAAGTGTTCCCGCGCTGCGGCGCCGCTGGCGAGTGGAAATCCTAATCGTGCTGGCGCTTTCCCTCGGGCAGGCCGGGGTGCGTGCCCTGGTCAATCTGATCGACGTGCTCAGCCAGGGGCCGCTTTCGCAGGCAACTGCCCAACTGAATGTGCCGAAAGGCAATCGGGAATACTTCGATCTGACCTATCAGTTATTGGATAACTTCTTTGCACTCATGCCGGTGGTGCTAGTGCTTTATCTACTGTGGAAACCAACGCGCAGTGGTTTCCAAGCGGTAGGGCTGACTCTTGTGCGTCCCTGGCGGGACCTGCTGTGGGGGCTAGGGCTTATGGTGCTGGTCGGGGCGCCAACTCTGGGGCTTTACGCCGTGGGTCGAAGCTTGGGGGTCACGGCGCAAATCGTCACCAGTTCGCTGCACGATTATTGGTGGACCATTCCCATTCTGGTGATCTCTGCGGTTAGGAATGCCCTGGTTGAAGAGGTCATTGTGGTGGGCTACCTGCTCAACCGCCTCAATCAGCTCGGCTGGCGACCTTGGATGAGCATTGTTGTCAGTGCCCTGATCCGCGGCAGCTACCACCTTTACCAGGGATTCGGGCCATTCGTCGGGAATTTCGTGATGGGGCTGCTCTTCGGCTGGCTGTACACCCGGACTAAACGAGTAATGCCCCTGGTGATTGCGCACAGCCTGCTGGATATCGCGGCCTTTAGCTTCGGCTCGCAGCTGGGGTTCGGCTAAGCACCCGTTTCTCTTCCGGCACCCCGTGCGAGTTCGCGTGCGGGTCTCGGATTCGCCTGTTTTTACCCGCGAATCCGAGCGTTACCCGCGAACTCGCGGATAAGAAGCGGTTTAGACCGTGACCGCGCCGTTGGGCGTTTCGAAGGTCACGCTCATAATGCCGGGGGTGCCGTGTGGGGCTATCCACTCCACGGTGACGTCCTCCAGCGGCTTGTCTACGCATTCGCCCAGCCACTCGGTGACTCGTTCGGCGGAGCCCGCAATGGTCAGCTTGGACAGCTTGACCGTGCTGGGCTTGGCCAGCGAGGGGTGCAGCGAAGGATCGCCCTCCCATTTGAGTAGATAGGGGACCTGAGGATCGGCGATCAAGCCCTTGATGCCGATTTGCTGCCAGATGAGCTCCTGGCCGTCCGGGAACTTGCGATTCCCGGGAACCGCGCTGCGACCCAGCCGCTCCTCAAAGGGGAGCAAGTCATCGACTTCAACGCACCAACCCATCCAGCCGCCACCGGCGCTGGAACGGGCCCGCACGGCCTGGCCGAAGGGTGCTTTATCCGAGGCGGGATGATCGAGCACCTCGACTACCTCGAGGTAGTGGTGATCGGTCAGTGGAATGATCATGTTCCGGGTGCCGAAGCGGGGGTGTACCCCGCCGCGCACAGCTTTTACCCCCAAAGCTGCTGAGATTCGCTCCGTGGTGGCAGCCAATCCGTCCGGTTCACAAGCGTAAGAAACGTGGTCCATGCGCATGTCAGTATCCTCGCACTTTGTGACTCACGTCTCGACTAAGGGTTACCTAAGTCACTCTCCCTCATCTCCGTGTCGCCGAGTGTGGAGATCTACATCTTTTGAGCGGGGTTTAAGGTGCAGAACTCCACACTCGGCGGAAAGGACCGTCATAATCTCGTCACTTTTCGCCTTACTGTTGCCTGTGGCTGGCGCCCCCGGCACACTGGAAGCAGGTCATGAGTGCCAGCAAAGTTCCGTGATCTGCCTGAGGAAGCTCAGGGACGCTCGGAACGCCTGCCCCGGCTTGCTGGACGGCAACCCTCCTCCGCGGTGGGGTGCCCCGGGTGACGACCGGGCCCTGGCCACCAGGTCAGGCGCAAGTGCGGGTACCTTCTGATCGATGGTTGCCGGGGTTTTACCCTACCCACCGTAGAAGGCCCTTGACTCAAGGAGACTCAAATGAGCAATGGCTGGTCCTTCGAAACACGTCAGATCCACGCAGGCCAGGAACCGGACCCCGGAACCGGAGCACGGGCACTGCCGATCTTCCAAACCACTTCCTATGTCTTTCCCAGTGCGGAGAGCGCGGCCAACCGTTTCGCCCTTGCCGAGCTGGCTCCCATCTACACCCGGATCGGAAATCCCACCCAGGATGTGGTGGAGCAACGGATTGCCAGCCTAGAAGGCGGTGCCGCCGCGTTGCTGCTCGCCTCCGGTCAAGCCGCCGAGACCTTCGCCATTTTGAATATTGCGGAGGCCGGCGATCACCTGGTCGCCAGCCCCAGCCTCTATGGCGGAACCTATAACCTGCTGGCGCACACCTTGAAGAAGTTTGGCATTGAGGTCACCTTCGTCGAGGATCCGGATAATTTGGAGCAGTGGCGTGCAGCGGTCCGGCCCAACACCAAGCTCTTCTTTGGCGAGGTGGTTTCCAATCCGCGCCAGGACATCCTGGACCTGGAGGGCGTCAGCGCGGTAGCCCATGAGGCTGGTGTGCCGCTCATCGTGGATAACACTCTGGCCACTCCTTATTTGATTCGACCGCTGGAGTGGGGTGCCGACGTCGTGGTCCACTCGGCCACCAAATACCTTGGCGGGCACGGCACCGCAGTGGCCGGAGTGATTGTCGATGGCGGAACATTCGATTACGGGCAGAATCCGGAGAAATTCCCTGGCTTCAACACCCCGGATGAGAGCTATAACGGCCTGGTGTATGCCCGGGACCTGGGAGTCGGCAGCGCCTTGGGTGCCAATCTGGCTTATATCCTCAAGGCTAGGGTTCAGTTGCTGCGTGATCTGGGCTCTTCGGTATCACCCTTCAATGCCTTCTTGATCGCCCAAGGACTGGAAACTCTCAGCCTGCGGATTGAACGACACGTCTCCAATGCCGTGCAGGTAGCCCAATGGCTCACCGAACAGGAAAGCGTGGAGTCGGTGGCTTATGCGGGGCTGCCCTCCAGCCCGTGGTACGAGCGCGGACGTAAGTACGGCCCGCTGGGTACCGGTGCGGTGATCGGTTTCAATATCAAGGGCGGTGTAGAAGCCGGTAAGCGCTTCGTAGATGCTCTCGAACTGCACTCACATGTGGCCAATATTGGCGATGTTCGTTCGCTGGTCATCCACCCGGCCTCTACCACGCACTCGCAACTGACCGAGGCTCAGCAACTGGTCGCCGGCGTCAATCCTGGCCTGGTCCGATTGTCGGTGGGACTGGAGAACATCACCGATATTCTGGCTGATCTGGAGGCTGGCTTCAGGGCGGCGAAGTCCGAACTGCGATGACTGTTTCTGAGGTGCGCGTCGATCCCTCAGCCCACCAGGAAGTTCGGCAGGGCGCCGCCGCTGGGTTGCGCCATCAGCCGATTGGCGAACTGGTGCTGGAGACCGGGGTTGCTATCCCGGAGGTGGTGCTTGGTTATGAGAGCTGGGGGCAGCTCAATGCCGATGCCTCCAACGCCGTGCTGGTCCAGCACGCTCTGACCGGCAGTTCCCACGCCGTGCAAGCGGACTCCGCGGAACCCGGCTGGTGGGACGGTTTAGTGGGGCCGGGGAAGGCCATCGATACCGATGAGCTGTTCGTGGTCTGCATCAATATGGTGGGTGGCTGCTATGGCAGCACCGGGCCGTCCTCTTTGGCTCCCGACGGCGAGCCCTGGGGCTCGCGGTTTCCTTACCTAACGCTGCGGGACTCGGTGCGGGCGGAAGCGAGATTGGCCGATGCCCTGGGTATTAGCCAATGGCGCGCGGTGATTGGTGGCTCGATGGGCGGTGCTCGTGCTCTGGAGTGGGCGGTGACTTTCCCCGATCGGGTAGGTACCGCGGTGGTGATCGCAGCCTGTGCGGCGAGTTCAGCCGAGCAGATCGCTTTAGCTCAGGCTCAAGTGCTCGCCATTCGTCAAGATCCGGATTACCGCGGCGGGGATTACTACAGCGAAGCCGCGCCGATCTCCGGGCTCGGCCTGGCACGCAGAATCGCTCACATCTCCTATCGCTCCGAGACCGAACTTGCCGATCGCTTCGGCAGGACCGCTCAGCCGGGGGAGCACCCGGTCTCCGCCGAGCGCTCCACCGAAGCCTGGCGGCAGCGGTATCAGGTGGAGAGCTATCTCGATCACAAAGCGGCTAAATTGGCGCAGATTTTCGACGCTAATAGCTATGTGACCCTGACCGAGGCATTAATGAGTCACGATGTGGGGCGGGGCAGGGGCGGCTTGGCCGAGGCGCTAGCAGCGGCTGCGGGGGTGCGTTTCGTGCTGGCGGCGGTGACTACGGACCGGCTCTATCTGCCCGCCCAGACGCTGGAGTTGGCCGAGGCGATGCCCCAGAGCACGGAGGTGCACTGGATTGAATCGGACATTGGACACGACGGTTTCCTCACCGAAACCGCGCAGATCGGTGCCTTGCTTGAAGCAGAAGGACTCTAGTGATCCCTGAAGATGGCGTCGCGTTCAACTTGATACTGCTCGGCATTGATCTGCCCGGCACGTCGGCGTTGATCTAGTTCGTTGAGCCGTTGCTTCAAATCCTGTTCGGACGCCCAACGGGAGGAAGCAAAACCGGACAATGGCTGGGCTGGCGTAGCTTGCTGCCAGCCCAGGGGGTTGCCCGGGGCTGGTGGATAGCTCTGCGGAGGGGTGGTTTGCGGTGCGGCCGGAGGCTGATTTCCCTGCTGGTAGGGCGCGGGCGCTTGGAAGTTTGCTGGCGGCGGTTGGTAACCGGCGTCGAAAGCCGAAACATTCGGGGGCTGTTGCTGGAACTGTTGTGGGTTTTGCTGGCGCGCTCTGGTGCGCCTACGGGCACGGCTGATCTGCCCCACCACCGCGAGGATCACAAAGATTACGAAGAACCAAGGGAACGCCGAGAAACTGTAGCTGCTGGAGGCCGGCAGCATCGAAACCATCATGCCCTCAGATTACTCTTTTCCCTGGGCCATCGAGGGCAAAAGCCTTCTATGACGGGGGAGTTTCAGCCGCGGTGCGCCGATCCTGGACCAAAGACCGGGCCGGGGGTGGGGCGCTTGGCGCTCACGCCGTCGCCCGAAGACTGATGCCTAATCCGCCGCAGCACCCAGGGCACAAAGAACTCCCGTGCCCAGACCAGATCCTCCGTTCGGGCTTCACGCCAGGTGCGCACCGGCAGCGGTGGTGGTTCCAAAGGTTCCAGACGGTGCGGCACGTTGAGTGCTTCTAGCGTCATCATGGCGATTCGGTGATGGCCCAGGGGCGAGAAATGCAGCCTGTCGTCGTCCCACATGGCCGGGCCGGAAAGCTCACGCAGCGACCACATATCGGCGATCACCGCGTCATGGCGTGCGGCCACGGTGCGTAAGTTCTCGTTATAGATGGCAACCCGGCCTCTCACCAGACCTAGGACGGGGGTATCGCGGATATCCGGTCCGTTGAAGAGCAAGACGGTAGCGCCGGAAGCAGCCATTTTGCCCACTGCAGCGTCGAGGGATTCCGCCAGCGCATCCGGATCGGAGCCCGGGCGGATCAGGTCGTTACCGCCGGCCGAAATGGAAATCAGGTCCGGATTGAGCGCCAAAGCGGGTGCTAACTGTTCATCGAGGATCTGCTGCAACAATCTGCCACGGATGGCCAGGTTTGCGTAGGCGAAGTCCTGATGGCCCTTGCTGAGTTCCTCGGCCAGACGGTCCGCCCAACCGCGGTGCCCGCCCGGGCTGGTCGGTTCGGGATCACCAATGCCCTCGGTGAAAGAGTCTCCCATCGCGACGTAGCGGCTCCAGGGATGTTGTTCGGATTCGTTGTTCGTCACCTTCCTATCCTGCTCCTGTGGGGTATGGTTTTGCCAACTTGATACGGTAAGGCGAGAGATTGAGCACGAAAACAGAAGGGGGAGAGTCAGCATGCGAACGACGTCGGCGCGCGCCTTTGCTGCCACCCTTGCCGGTATCTCCGCCCTCCTTTTATTGGCTGGGCTGACAGCCTGCACCATCACGGTGCCCTCACCGCAGGACACCTCGACACTTTCGCCCAGCCCAAGCCCCACTTACTCCGCCCCCACGGTGCTGCCAGGACACAATGCGGATGCGGTGGCCGCGAAGGAACTGAGCTGGGCGGCCGGGAACACTCTTTCCGTCGGGGTCCCGGTGGCGTGGACGGATCAGCTGACCGAACCGGATACCTCGGGGGATAAAACAGTCCCCTCGAAATGGAAGTCGGTGAAACTAAATCAAGCCGGTTGGACCGAGTATCAGCATGCTAATGGCTGCGTACTGAGTTTGTGGCAGACCGTGAATCAGCAGTCGCTTATGGTGGCTAATGACGATAAGGCCTCTACCGTCGCGCTCTTCAAATACCTGATTCCTTCGATTCTGCCGGAGACCTTGAAAGCGACAACCATGCGCTGGGCCAAGGAACTAGACAAGCCCTCACCAAAGATTCAGTTGCTGACCTTGCGTACTCCCGCGAAAAACAAGAATCCGGCCAGGATCTATAGCGCCCGGATGTTCAATCGTGCGGGTACCGGCATCGTTTTCAGCCTGAGTTGTTCCTCGGATGCGCTACTCAATTCAACCTTCAACTCGATACAGCCCAAACTTGCGGTATCGCCACCACAGCAGTAACGCCTTCGCGCCTCATGAGCCTATTAGCCAGCGGCTTCGGAGGCTTGTCGTTCGGCTTCCCGTCCGGGAACCAGAGGTGCGGCGATCAGCGGGGCCAGGCCAGTCAGTGCGAAAGCCAAGGGATAGCCGAAGAGCCCGATCAGCGCACCGATCGTCGGTGGCACGATGGCCGAGACCAGATATTGGCCAGTGTTTTGGGTTCCCAGCGCCCGTCCGGACCAATACGGGCCTGCGGCCTCGGCTACCGAGGTGAAAGCTAGTCCATTATCGGCCACTGTGATCACCGAGGCGATCAGAAGCAGTGCAATAGAGATCGGGGAGCCAAGATAGTCGGTTAGTGCAAGCAACAACATGCCTGCGGCGGCGGCCAGCGCCACCGAACGCAGCGGCGCCACCCGGCTACCCGAACGGTCTGACCAGACGCCGACAGCGATTCGTCCCAGTGCGCCGGCCACCTGAGCAATCGCGACAATCACCCCGGCCACAACCGGGTCGAGGCGGCGTTCACCTAGCAACCAGACTAAGGAAAAGGTCCAGACCGTGAATTGCGGGATCACCAGGATTGCTGAGACCAGATGGATACGAGCTAGGTAACTGCTGCGCAAATAAGGATTTTCGGTTCCCGGATCGGTGCGGCGGGCTCGGCGTGGAGGATTAGAGATGCCCAGCCAACAAGCCACGGTCACCACAGCCGCAATGCCAGCCACGACGGCGAGCGAGGTCTGCAAGGCATGGCCATGAGCCACGGCGGGCAGCAGCAAGGAGGCGATGCCAACTCCCAGCGGTTGTGCCATTTGTCTGATGCCCATGGCTAGCCCGCGTCGCTCGGCGGGAAACCAGCCAACCACCACGCGGCCGCCGGCCGAATTAGTACAGCCGGTCGCTGCCCCAGCCAGGAAGAGAAACAGGCCTAGCTGCCAGGGAGAGTTGCTGAGAGCGGAGGCGATAAGAGCGGCAGTGGTTCCGGTCAAGGCGATGCCTAAGGACCGTTTCTCGCCAATTCGGTCGATCACCGCGCCCCAGAGGATCAGTGTGGACATGGTGCCCAGCAACGGCATCGCGATCAGGAAACCGGCGCCGGTCAGATCCAATCCCCATTGACTGTTCAGCTGTGGGATCAGGAAAGCCATCCCATTGACCACGATTGAGCTGACTGCTTGCGCCAAAACGGCCAAGCCCAGCATGAGCCAGTGACGACCACCAATTTCCTGCAACACTCTCACCTGTCTCATATATTGAGATGTGAATCTCAAATAATGGAATATGTAAGAGCCTAGATTCAGGCGATCTCGAATTTCCACCCCGTCCGCTCCGTGGACCCCACCACCTCCCAGCCCGTCCTTTACCCCTCCACGCGCGAGTGCACAGTTAACGCCCATCAGCGGGGTGAAACATGGGCGTTAACTGTGCACTCGCGCGACGGCGACGGTGACGAGGCAGTGGGGGCGGTGCGACGGCGACGAGGTAGTGGGGGTGGTGCGGGTGGAGCAGGTAGGCGGAGGGGGCTGGGGTGCTTAGGTGAGATCGTCGTGGGCTCCGGTGATCCAGTCGATATACCGCTCCGCCGATCGCTGGATGACTTCCCAGCCATTTGCGCCGAGCTTATTGCCGAAATTTCCATAGACGCGATCAAACTCAAGGGCGGCGACCCGGGTGGCGATTCGCTTAACCGCTCCGGGGGAGAGCGGAATGTAGTTGGGGTAGCTGCGCATGAAGCTGGCCCAGCCAGAGGGTACCGGGAAGATGCTGTCTCCGGTCAGAAGAACCCCTCCCCGCGCCGTGCTCCAGTGCGCCACGGCGCTGCCCGGGAAATGCCCGCCGATCTGAATCAGGTTCACGCCTGGCAGTACTTGTTCGTGATCCGACCAGAAGCGCACTGCGGCACCTTCTCGGCGCAACCACGCCCGGTCGGCCTCGGCAACATAGACCGGAGCATGATCGAAAGCCGCCGACCATTCGAGTTGGATGCCGAACATATGTGGGTGACTAGAAGCGATCGCTGCCACGCCTCCCAGCTCGGAGATTTGAGCTATTGAAGCCGCGTCAATAAAGGCTGGCGGGTCCCAGAGCAGATTCCCCTCTGCGGTCTGGACCAGTAGTGAATGCTGACCGATGCCAAACTTGGGAGAGCCCTGGATTTTCCACAACCCCTTCTCGGCGAGTTCTACTATGAGGCCCTGCCCTTGCTCCTGTAATTGCCCCAGAGTGACCCAGGACTGCCCCTGTTCGGGGACGTACTGCCGGTCATCTTGGCAGATCAAACAAACCCCACTCGCCAAGGACTCTGCGGAGTGTTCGACTCCGCAGGTTGAACAAATCATCAGTGAAAGATCCATGCCAGCATCATCCAATCTCAAGGGCACTAGAGGTCAAACGCTTTCGTCGGATATCCCGAGAGGAGGTAGAATCGGTGGGTGCCCGTGTACTTCGATCATGCGGCAACCACGCCTTTGTCCGCACCGGCGTTGGCCGCACTCACCCAAGAACTTAGCCGTAGCGGCAATCCATCCTCGCTGCACGGTTCGGGTCGTCGTGCCCGCGCAGTGGTAGAGCAGTCCCGGGAAATCTTAGCCAGAGCCGCGGGAGCCCACTCATCCGAGGTGATCTTCGTCTCCGGCGGCACCGAGGCAGATAACCTGGCCGTAAAGGGTCTGTATTGGTCCCGCCGCGCTGCGGACCCGAGGCGGAAGCGCATTCTGGTTTCCGCCGTCGAGCACCCTGCCGTGCAGGACACTGTGGAATGGCTCCAGCAGCACCAGGGAGCCGAAGCGGTCTGGCTGCCGGTTGACCCTGACGGCAGGCTGAATTTGGATGCTTATCGAGAAGCGCTCGACGACGATCCGGAGTCGGTCGCGCTGGTCACCGTGATGTGGGCCAATAACGAAGTGGGCACCGTGCAGCCGATTGCCGAGGTGGTTGCGCTCGCGGCTAGTTACGGTATTCCCGTGCATTCCGACGCCGTCCAAGCCTTCGGTTCAGTTCCTGTGAACTTCGCGGATTCAGGTCTAGCCGCCATGTCGATCAGCGGGCACAAGATCGGTGGTCCGGTAGGGATCGGCGCGCTCTTGCTGGGACGAGCGATCAAGCTCACCCCGGTACAGCACGGCGGCGGGCAGGAACGCGACGTTCGTTCCGGAACTCTTGATACGCCCTCCATTGCCGCTTTCGCGGCCGCCGCGGCAGACGCCGTCGAACATTTAGCGGAAGAATCGGCCCGACTCGCCGCGCTCCGGGACCAGCTCATCGAGAGGATTAGGCAGGCCATTCCCGAGGCCGTGCTGCGAGGCTCCGCAACGGAGAGACTGCCCGGCAATGTACATTTCACCTTTCCGGGTTGTGAGGGTGATTCGCTGCTTTTCCTGCTGGATATGGCGGGTATTGAGACCTCCACCGGATCGGCCTGTACGGCCGGAGTGCCACGGCCCTCTCAGGTTCTGCTCGCAATGGGCTTGGACGAGGAAGAAGCCCGAGGCGCGCAACGCTTTAGCCTGGGGCATACCACGGAGCAAAGCGACGTTGATGTATTGATGGCTGCGCTACCGCAAGCCCACGCCCAGGCAAAACAGGCTGGAATGGCCGGGCACCAATCCACTATCCAAACCGCCGCGACTCAGGCGCTCGCCGCCAAAGCTACGCCTCTAGGAGCAAGATGAAAGTTTTAGCCGCTATGAGCGGTGGAGTGGACTCCGCCGTCGCCGCCGCCCGAGCCGTTGAGGCGGGGCACGAAGTGGTCGGAGTGCATCTGGCGCTCTCCCGGATGCCCGGAACCCTGCGCACCGGGAGCCGGGGCTGCTGCACCATCGAAGATTCCACGGATGCTTGGAAAGCCTGCGAGAAGCTGGGTATTCCTTACTACGTCTGGGATTTCTCCGAGCGGTTCAAGGAAGAGGTGGTGGACGATTTCATCGCGGAATATGCCGCCGGACGCACCCCAAACCCCTGTATGCGTTGTAATGAGCGGATCAAATTTGCCGCCTTGCTAGAGAAGGCCTTGGCTCTGGGCTTTGACGCCGTCTGCACCGGCCACTATGCCCGGGTGGATCAGGACGAGGCCGGGAACTACGAGTTGCACCGGGCTAATGACTGGGCCAAGGATCAGTCCTATGTGCTGGGGGTACTGACGCACGAGCAATTGGCGCATTCGATGTTCCCGCTGGCCGATGTGGCCAGCAAAGCCGAGGTCCGCGCGGAGGCTGAACGGCGGGGACTCTCCGTAGCCAAGAAGCCGGACAGCCACGATATTTGCTTTATCTCCGACGGCGATACCCGAGGTTGGCTGGCCGAGAAGATTGAGATGACTCCCGGCCAGGTGATCGACGAGACCGGGGCCACGGTTGGCAGCCACGAGGGTGCGAATGCCTTCACCGTTGGCCAGCGCCGCGGCCTCAAACTCGGAACCCCGGCGGCCGACGGTAAGCCGCGCTTCGTTTTGGAGATCAGGCCTAAAGAGAACACCGTGGTGGTCGGGCCAGAGGCCCTGCTCGCTATTCAAGAAATCCGTGGCATTAAGATTTCCTGGGCGGGCGAACCCATTGCAGAAGTGGGGCGAGGTGAAGATTTCCCCTGCATGGCTCAGGTCCGCGCGCATGGCGATCCGGTGCCAGCCCGAGCCCGGGTGGAACCGGATCAGGATGGTATCCCGGCACTCACCGTCACCTTGGATGAGCCGATGCGTGGGGTAGCTCCGGGACAAACTGTGGTGCTCTATCAGGGCACCCGGGTGCTGGGGCAGGCCACCATCGATACGGCGCGAGCGCTCGAGCGCATCGGCTGAGCAAGCCGCGGAACAAAGGCAGCTCATGAGCTACGTTATCGATCCAATGGTGGATGCCTATATCGCTTCCTTGCCTGCTTGGCAGCAAGCGATCTGCCGTGAGGTTCGGGAACTGGTGCACGCCGCCGATCCAGAGGTTACCGAGACCATTAAGCGCACGGTCCAGCCCTATTTCGTGTTGCAGGGAAATATCTGTGCCCTGTTAGCCGCAAAGGACCATGTGAACGTGTTCATCTACGACGGCGGCATGGTGCCTGATCCGGAGGGCATCATCACCGCAGGACATCAGAATAAGACGGCTCGCACAGTCTCCTTCCGCGAAGGAGACTTAATTAACCGTGACGCGCTCAGTACGATGTTCCAACAGATCATCGCGAACAACCGGGCTGGTGGCTGGCGAAAACTCAAGGCTCAACAGGACTGAACTTCTAGCCCTCCTGAATGCCGGTGAGACGGCCGCGGGCTAAGACATGTCCGCGAACCAGTTCAAGCAGGGCGGCCACATTCTTCGGCTCCTCGCCCAGCGGCCGGTCCAAAGCGAAGAGCTGGAAGCCATAGCGGTGCACACCGTGCCCGGGAAGCGGGCGAGGCCCGGCATAGCCATGACTGCCGAAGGATGCCGGCAGAAAACGAATATTTTCATCCTCTTGATTCAAAGAACCTTCCGGAAGTCCAAGGAGGCTCGGTGAAAGCGCTGCGATGGTGTGAATAATCGGTCGCGGCAAAGGCACATCGATATCCTCGATGATCAGTAACAGCTGCTTAGTGCCCGCCGGAGCTTGGGACCAGGAGAGCGCAGGGGAGAGGTTGTCTCCCCGGCCCTTACCCGAATGAGTCAGCGGGATGGCCTGCCCGTCCTGGAAAGCCGTGCTTTGTACCTGAAGAGTTTCCTCCGCAGCGAGTTCTGGAGCGTACCAACTGCTTCTATTTTCGTCAGGACGCACTTTTCGCAACAACTTTCCGAGCAAGCTGACAGCCATAAGGAGTCCCTTCGTGAACCGCCGGACCGTTCAGCCCAACAGTGCCAAACGCTAGCAGATACCGGCTGCCGGGCTCCCCTCTTCGCGGAGCAGGGCAATAGAGTTGGTGCTGTGAAATATGTGTTGATTCTGCAGCATGTTGCCGTCGAAGGCCCCGGCCTGATCGCCTCCGCCCTGGACGCGAAGAGTGTGCCTTGGCGGCTGCGCAATCTGCTCACCGAGGCGCAACCTGAGTTGCCTCCGCTGAGTGAGCTGGCCGGCGTCGTACTCATGGGTGGACCGATGGATGCCGGGGATACCCAAAACTATCCGGCCCTCGGGCAGGAGCGGGCGCTAGTTCGATCAGCGATCCAGATGGGGCTTCCCGTGCTGGGCGTCTGTTTGGGGCACCAGATCATTGCACTCGCGCTCGACGCCGGTATTGACTATGCGGCGAGCCGGGAGATCGGCCTCGGGCCGGTTCAAGCCACCGGTGAGTTGGCAATCCTGGCCGGGCTCGACGTCGTGCACTGGCACACCGACAACGCGAGGCTTCCGGAAGGAGCTGAACTATTGGCCAGCACCGAGGGCTGCGCCAATCAGGCTTTTAGATTCGGCAGCGCACTGGGCCTGCAATTCCATCTTGAACTCGATGAGCCACTGCTCAAAGCCTGGTTGGATAGCGGAATGGATCAGGACCTGGGCGCGGAATCGACCGAGGACCTGCTCGCCGAGTTCGCACGTGGAGCAGTTCCCAGAGAGCGGGCTGCGGCTCGGATCTTCGGTGATTTCGCGGCTTGTAGCCGGGTTGCGCTTGGTAACTAACTGGTTGCAAAATCACCGCCAAGGGGACAACTTCTGGTATCTCTGGTAAAAACAGAGGATCATGATTGTGCGCTGGTTCACATCTGCGGGGGCAGAGGCGGCGTAGATCACTCATCGAAAGAAAGTTCTCAGATGTCTAAGAACACTTCCAGGTTGCGGTATATCGCAGCCTTCGCTGGCGTATCCGCGTTGGCACTCACGGCCTGCACCGGCCCGGCTGGAAACACCGGGAACACCACGGGCGGGACCTCCGGCGGCTCACTGACCATTGGCACCACCGATAAAGTGGTGGCCCTTGACCCGGCCGGATCCTATGACAATGGCTCGCTGTTCATGGAGACTCAGGTCTACCCCTTCCTGGTCAATATCAAACCGCAGGGGAACGAGGTGGAGCCGGATCTCGCGGAGTCCGCATCCTTCACCAAGCCGACCGAGTACACGGTCAAGCTCCGACCGAACCTCAAGTTCGCCAATGGGCACACCCTTGATTCCAAGGACGTGAAGTTCAGCTTCGACCGGATCATCAAGATCAATGATGAGAACGGCCCGGCCTCGCTGCTCACCAACTTGGCCAGCATCGCCACCCCCGATGCCAACACCGTGGTCTTCACGCTCAAGCAGCCCAATGACCAGACCTTCCCGGGTGTGCTGACCTCCTCGGCCGGACCGATCGTCGATGACGAGGTCTTCCCGGCCGATAAGTTGATGACCGACGAGGACATCGCCAAGGCGCATCCTTTTGCGGGCGCCTACGACGTGACCAGCTACACCAAGAACCAACTGGTCAGCTTGAAAGCCAATCCGGGCTATGTCGGCTTGGTAGAAAAGGCTAAGACCGATGTGGTCAATGTTCAGTACTACGCCAATTCCAATAACCTCAAGCTCGATATTCAGACCAATAAGATCGACGTGGCCTGGCGCAGCCTGAGCGCAACAGATATTGGCGACCTGAAGACCAAGGACAACGTCACGGTGCACACCGGCCCCGGCGGCGAGTTGCGCTATATGGTCTTCAACTTCGACACCATGCCCTTCGGGACGAAGACCCCCGAGGCTGATCCAAAGAAGGCCCTCGCGGTGCGTCAGGCGATTGCCGATCTGGTTGATCGTAAGGCGATTTCTGAGGATGTTTACAAGGGCACCTACACTCCGGCCTATTCCCCCGTGGTCTCCGGACTGCCCGGTGCTACCGAGCCGCTCAAGTCGCTCTATGGCGATGGCAGCGGCGCACCGAGCCTGGACAAGGCCAAGCAGCGTCTTTCCGATGCCGGGATTAGCGGCCCGGTAACGGTCAACCTGCAGTACAACCCGGACCACTATGGACCGAGCTCGGGCGACGAATACGCCAAGGTTAAGGATCAGCTGGAGAAGTCCGGGCTGTTCAAGGTGAACCTGCAGTCCACCGAATGGACCCAGTACTCCAAGGACCGCACCAAGGATCTCTACCCGGTGTACCAGCTGGGCTGGTTCCCGGATTACTCCGATGCGGATAACTACCTGACCCCGTTCTTCGTCAAGGACAACTTCCTGCACAACCACTATGACAACGCAGAGGTGCAGAAGCTGATCTCCGAGCAGCAGGGCACCAGTGACAAGGCGAAGCGCGCCGAGCTGATCGGTCAGATCCAGGAGCTAGAAGCCAAGGATCTTTCCACTCTGCCGCTTTTGCAGGGTAACCAGATTGCGGTTGCCGGGAAAAATGTCGACGGCGTGGACACCACGTTGGACGCAGCCTTCAAGTTCCGTCTGGCTGTAATTTCCAAGAAGTAATGACTCGTTTGGGGCAGGGTGCAGCGCACCCTGCCCCAAACCATGCCCATCGGCTTGAGCTCTCTGCCTCAATCCTGGGCACCAACTAAAAGGCACAAATGACTGCACTCATAGAATCTCCCGCGGAGCTAGAACCTGCCGCGCTCAAAAAAGCCAAAGGTTCCGGCGGCGGCTTGGGACGATACATCCTGGTCCGATTCCTCTTGATCATCCCGACCATTTTTATTTTGGTCACCCTGGTCTTCTTCCTGATGCGGGTCACCGGTGACCCGATCACGGCTGCCCTGGGCGGCAAATTACCGCCCGAGCAACTGGCAGTCAAAATCCACGATGCGGGCTATGACCGTCCAATCTTCGTCCAGTACTTCGAATACCTCGGCCATATTCTGACCGGAAACTTCGGCAGCACCCTGGATAACCAGCCGATCACCCAGGTGCTGCTGACCTACGGCTCGGCAACTCTCGAATTGGCTTTCTTCGCGCTGATCGTGGCGTTACTAATTGGCATTCCGCTCGGCATGCTGGCCGCGAAATTCCGGGATAAGTGGCCCGACGCTGGGCTGCGAATTTTCGCCATCCTGGGCTATGCAACTCCGGTGTTCTTCGCCGGTTTGCTGTTGAAACTTATTTTTTCCGTCTGGCTCGGTTGGTTCCCGGTGGCCGGGCGCGCCGATACCGAGAACGCATTGGCCTTACAGCAGCTCAGTTCACCCACCGGCATCTATTTCCTTGATGCCATCCGCAGCGGCAATATGGCCGCGCTCGGTGATGTATTGCAACATGCCGTGCTGCCCGCCGTCGCCCTTGGCCTGCTTACCGGTGGCGTCTTCCTACGCCTGGTCCGCACCAATGTGATTGGCACCCTGGGCCGGGACTATGTTGAGGCCGGACGTTCCCGCGGGGTGAGCGAATTCCGCTTAGTCACCAAGCACGCCTATAAGCCTGCGCTGATCCCGATCATTACGGTGATGGGCCTGCAGATCGCCATGCTGCTGGGCGGTGCGGTGCTAACCGAAACCACCTTCGAATGGAAGGGGCTGGGCTTCCAGCTGGCACAGTACCTAGGAAGTCGCGACTTCGTCGCCGTGCAGGGCATCGTCGCTCTGCTCGCTGTGTTGGTGGCAGTGACCAACTTCCTGGTAGACGTGATCGCTGCGCTCATCGACCCGCGAGTGAGGTACTGATATGACTGCTCTTCCTTCGGTGCGCAAGCCATCGTTCCTCTCCCGCTTGCCAATCGTTTCGCACTTGCGAATCAGCGTCGGGCTGCAACGCGGCATGCTGATTGTCGGCACCGTGCTGACCGGCTTGTTCGTGCTGGCGGCAATCTTCGCACCGCTGATCGCCCCCTATGGCTTTAGCCAGCTGAGCAATGCCGCTGGCGAGTTCCCCACCCAGGCGGCTCCTTCAGCGGAACACATCTGGGGCACCACAGTGGGCGGTTACGACGTTTTCTCTCGGACGATGTGGGGTGCGCAGACCGCGATCTCGGTGATTGTCATCGCGGTGCTGCTCTCGATCTTCTTAGGTGTGATCCTCGGCCTGCTCTCCGGCTATATCGGCGGCTGGCTGGACCGGGTGCTGGTGGTAATAGCGGACGCTATCTTTGCCTTCCCCTCCCTGCTCTTGGCCATCGTGATGTCGATCATCATTAGCGGCGGGCGCTCCGACCTCTGGGGCGGCATCTTCGCGGCAGCTATCTCCATCACAGTGGTCTTTGTGCCACAGTACTTCCGGGTAATTCGGGCGGAGACCATTCGACTTAAGGCGGAACCCTTCGTGGAATCCGCCAAGGTGGTCGGCGCTTCTACCTGGCGGATCGTGGGCAGGCATATCTTTAAAAATGCCACTCGAAGCCTGCCGTTGATCTTTACGCTGAACTCCTCGGAGGCAATCCTGACCCTGGCCGGACTGGGCTTCCTGGGCTTCGGCATCGAGCCGACCGCCGCCGCCGAATGGGGCTTCGACCTCAACAAGGCGCTCGCGGACGCCACCAGCGGAATCTGGTGGACGGGTGTCTTCCCGGGTGCGGCCATTGTGCTGACCGTGCTGGGGCTGACCCTAGTGGGCGAGAGCATGAACGATCTGAACGACCCCCGGCTGCGCGGTCGCCGCCGGGCCGGCAAGAAGAAAACGAGCCAAGTGGCTCAGGACCCGCAGGGAGCAGCAGCATGAGCGAAAAGGTCCTCGAGATTGAGCACTTGAAGGTCACCTTCGCCACCGACGGCGGAGACGTCAAAGCGGTTGACGACGTCGGCCTGAGCGTTGCGCCCGGCGAAGTGGTTGCCATTGTGGGTGAATCCGGCTCGGGAAAGACGGTCACGGCCAAAACCATCCTCGGTCTCTTGCCGGAGACAGCGGTGAGTTCCGGGGTGGTTTTGGTGAACGGCCACGATGTGGTCTCGATTTCTAATCGGGAACTACGTTCGGTGCGCGGTCGGGACGTCTCGATGGTCTTCCAGGAGCCCTCCACGGCGCTCAACCCGGTCTACACTGTGGGCTGGCAGATCGCCGAAGGGCTCCGAGCACACCGAGCCAAGGACGGCAGCAAGATCTCCCGTAAGGAAGCCAAGGCAGCAGCCATTGAGGCGCTGCGCAAGGTAGGCATGCCGGAACCGGAAAAGCGGGTGGATTACTATCCGCATCAGTTCTCCGGCGGGCAGAAACAGCGAGTGGTGATTGCCGCGGCTCTAGCGCTGAACCCGGCACTGATCGTGGCCGATGAACCAACCACGGCGCTCGATGTCACGGTGCAAGCCGAGATCCTTGAATTGCTCCGCGATGTCCGGGATAAGTTTGGCACCGCCATTGTGCTGATCACTCACAATATGGGGGTGGTGGCCGATCTGGCCGACCGGGTAGTGGTGATGTACAAGGGCGATGTGGTTGAGGAAGCTAGCGCCGAAGAGCTTTTCTCCGCGCCACAGCAGGAGTACACCAAGGCTTTGCTGGCTGCGGTGCCCCATTTGGGCCGCCATTCTGCCTCTGCGGGGCTGACCGAGCGGGCACATCAGGACGCCGAGGTGTTGGTATCTGCGAAGGACCTGGTGATCGAGTATCCGGGTAGGTTTGGCCGGGCGGGTTTCCGGGCCGTGGACCAGGTGAGTTTCACCATCTCCGCCGGCGAGGTCTTTGGCCTGGTGGGGGAGTCCGGCTCGGGCAAGACCACGATTGGCAGAGCCATCGCAGGGCTGAATAAGACCACCGGCGGCTCGCTCAAGGTGCTGGGCTACGAGATGCTCGACTTCCGGGAGCGGACCTTCAAGCCGCTGCGGAAGGACATTGGGTTTGTCTTCCAGGATCCGGCAGCCTCCTTCAACCCACAGCTCAAAATCGGTGAGTGCGTGGCCGAGCCACTGCTGATTCATACCCCGGATTCGCCCGCTCAGGTGCGCAAAAAGGTTGGTGAGCTGCTTGAGGCAGTCCAGTTGCCGGCGTCGTACGCTGATCGCTATCCGCATGAGCTCTCCGGTGGCCAGCGGCAACGCGCCTCGCTCGCCCGGGCGCTGGCGCTCAACCCGAAGCTACTGATCGCCGATGAGCCGACCTCCGCGCTGGATGTTTCGGTGCAGGCCAAGGTGCTGGAACTGTTCAAGGAAATTCAGCGGGAGTTCGGCTTCGCCGCCTTGTTCATTAGCCACGACCTGGCCGTGGTGGACATGCTTTCGGAATGGGTCGGTGTGCTCTACAAGGGCCGGCTGGTGGAAGAAGGCATTGGCTCGCAGGTGATGGGGGCGCCGCGGGACGATTACACCAAGCGACTGATCGCTTCCTTGCCGGTACCCGATCCGGTTCAGCAAGCCGCCCGTCGGGAAGCGCACCGAGGTCTGCTCGGCTAAATCACTTCCACACACCGCGCGAGTGCACACTTAACGCCTATCCTGGGCACCAAACATGGGCGTTAAGTGTGCACTCGCGCGTTGGGGTTGGGGTTGGTGGAGGTTTGCAGGCGCCAGGCCAGCACGCCGAAGACGGCGCTGGTGAGTAACTGGATGCCTAGGCAGATTGTGAAGGCCAGTGCGAATCCCACGGCTGGCAGTTGGAAGAGGACCACAAAGGCACCTCCGAGAACTGCGACGCCGAGGGATAAGCCAAGTTGCTGCGCGGTGCTGAAGAGACCGCTGCCCAAACCGGCTGCCCAGTTGGGAATTTGAGCCAGCACGGTCTCGATCAGCGGCCCGAACATCATCGCCTGACCCACGCCAAGCACAATCAGGGTGAGTTGTTCCAGCCATTGTTGAACATCGAGGCCTTCGGTTAGGAACTCGATGGCCAGGGCCAGAATTGCCAGTGCTTGGAACAGCGAGCCGATCAGCATGGTCCACTTTCCAAGCAGCTGATTGATCTTCCGGATCAGGATGGAGGCGATGGCAAAGGAGAGCACGAACAAGGTCAGGGCTAGTCCAGAGGCCAGTCCGCTGTAGTGCATGCCGCGCTGAGTGAGCAGCGAGAACTGGTAAAGGAAACCCCCGTAACCGCCGAAGAACAGCACAGTCATCAGCAGTCCGGTACGCAACGCCGGGACTTTGAGTAGTGACGGTGGCGCGAGCGGGATCTTTCCGGAGGATTCCATCCGGGACTCCCAGCGAAGGAAGAGAAATCCGCAGAGCAGCGCGACGACGAGTAGCAGTACCGCGACCCAGAGCACCCCACCGGAGGTGAATAAGGTCAAAGAGATAACGAAGCAGGCCAGTGCGAGGCCGAGTAGCACCGAGCCGGTGCGGTCCATCGCTAGTGGAGCTTCCGAATGGCTCGGTCGCACCCGGTAGCTCAGCGCCGCCAGCACGAGGGCTATCAGCGCGCTGACCCACATCACCGGTCGCCAGCCGAGCCCGAACAGATTCACGGTTTCCAAGGCGCCGGCCAGAATCTGGCCCACCCCGGTTCCCAGCCCGACGGCGGCGGCATAGAGCGACATTGCCTTGGCTCGTAGCGGACCGGTGAAACTGGTTTGGATGGTGGCAAGCACCTGCGGCCAGAGCAGACCAACAGCCAGTCCCTGCACGGCGCGGCCGATAATGACTGGGACGAGTGAACTGCCCAGGCTGGTGAAAACGGAAGTTGCCGCAAAGAGCACTAGACCAGTAATGAAAAGCCTGCGGCGGCCGAAGCGATCGCCGAGCCGTCCCGAGAGGATCAGTACGGCGGCAAAGAGCACGTTATAGGAACTCAGCACAAGGCTCTGCCCGGCACCATCGGCATGTAAATCGCTACCCAGGGACGGAATGATCACATTCGAGGCCCCAATGGTGAAGGTGCCCAGGAAGGAGCCCGCGATCATCACCAGATAACCGGAGGATTTGGGCCTGCCCGCTAGCTCTCCGGTTGTTCCTGGCGGTGTGGTTTGTTGTGGAGCGGAGGTCATGAAACTAGTCTAGGCTGAGGCTTATCCTGTTACTAGGAGCCTGTTTATCCTAGTACTTAAGCTGCCTGTATGGCGGCTAAAGCTTGTTCACTCGGGAGAGGACATCGATGAGTAGCAATTCACGGCTCGAATTGGGGCAGTTTCTGCGTGACCGGCGCAATCGGCTGCGACCCTTCGACGTTGGCCTGCCGAGCTTTGGCCGCCGTCGCACTCCGGGCCTCCGCCGGGAGGAAGTTGCCCAGCTCGCCGGGGTGGGGGTTACCTGGTATACCTGGCTGGAACAGGGCAGGGATATCAATGCCTCCGCCCAGGTGCTCAACGCGGTGGCAACGGCCTTGCACTTGGATAGCAGCGAGCATAGGCACCTGCTGACCCTGGCGGGCGTCGATGCCAGAGTAGTGGTACCCGAGTGCGAAGACGTCAATGAATATCACCTGACGGTGATGCAAAAGATGCTGCCCTACCCCTGTGCCATTCAAAACGGGAGATACGATCTGCTCGCTTGGAACCGGGTCTATCGTTTCCTGATCGGAGATGTCGAGGAGCACGCTGATGGGCAACCACATAATTGCCTGTCCATGATCTTCAATGATCCGGCCTGGAAAACGGCTTATGGTGAGCGTTATCAGGAGGTCTGCCACAGCATGGTCGCCAGGTTCCGGGCAAATATGGCTTCCCATCTGGACGAGGCCGATTGGATCGATTTGGTGAACCAGCTCAAGGCTGACTCCGCCTATTTCACCGAAGTATGGGAGGCGCAGCAGGTACAGCGCAGCACCAGCTACGCCAAGATCTTCAACAGTCCTCGAGTGGGCGCCCTGCGACTGCAGTTCACCACCCTGTGGCTTGATCAGCAGCGGGATACCCGGCTGATGACGGTGACTCCGCTGGATGAGCTTTCCGCCAATCGCTTGGCCAAGCTTGATGCCATGGTCGATTCCGAACCCGCCGTCTCGCGCCGAAATGTTAGCCCAGCGGCTTGAGTTCCTGCTTGCTGCAACGTTGGCGATGCTTTCGGCGCGGGCCTGCGGCATCGTGAGAGACTGACAGCATGAGTTTGCCCCACGACAATTTTGATCCGGCCGCTAGCTCGCTTTCGGGGCAGATCGCCCCCGAGGTGATGGCTGAACTGCTCTCGGTACGGTCCAGTATCGACAATTTTGATGCCGCCCTGGTGCACCTGCTCGCCGAACGGTTTAAAGCCACTCAACGGGTCGGTGTGCTCAAGGCTAGGTATCAGCTTCCGGCAGGAGACCCGGCGCGGGAGGCCGCGCAGATTGACCGATTGAGAGCGTTGGCCGAGGATGCTCAGTTGGACCCAGCTTTCGCCGAAAAATTCCTGACCTTCATTATTTCCGAGGTGATCCGTAACCACCGAGCGATTTCGGAGAATCACGGCATCGATGACTGAGGTCACCGCAACCTCACTGGGGTCATGGCCGGGTAGCGATTTACCGGAGGCTATCCGGGTCTTACTGGGGGAGCTGGGACATCCACAGCTTCCTTCATTGCCTTATCTGCCTGCTCGGGGCGCGGGTTCGGAACTATTGGGACGGACCGCGGCCATGCTCACCGAGCTTCCGGTCGACCTGCAATCATATGGTTGGCGGTTGGTGCAACGCCCGGGGGCGGATCAACGCAGAGCTAGCAGCCTGCTCGCCTCGGATATTAATATCCTGGCGGACACGGTGGGAGCCCTGGAGTCACCGCTGCCGGAGCTGAAAACCCAATTACTTGGCCCACTCAGCCTGGCAGCCGGGCTACATTTACCTCTCGGGGAGCGGACGCTTATCGACGTCGGCGCGCGGCGGGATATTGCCCAGTCACTGGCGGCCGGGGTGCTGGAGCATCTGCGCGCCCTGCAGCCTGCCGTACCCGGGGCGCGAATGGTGGTTCAGCTCGACGAACCGGAAATCGTCCGGGTGCTGGGTGGGGCTATCCCCACGGTGAGCGGCTATCGCAGTCTTCGGGCGGTGAACAGTAATGAGGTGCGGATGCTATGGAACACCGTGATCGAAGCAGCGCACGCCGCAGGAGCTGACGAGGTGATTCTTTCGGTACCTGCCCAGGCGCTTGATCAGGCACTGGGCACCGAAGTCGAAGCAGTGGCCGTGACGGACACCGCCCTGAAACCGAAAGAATGGGAACTGCTGGCCGGTGCCATTGAATCGGGCCGGAAGCTCTGGCTCGGCATTGATTCGATCCTGGATCCCACTGTGCCCACGAGTTCGCGAGCCCAAAAGCTTTGGCGGGCATGGCGGGAGATTGGCCTGGAATCGAGCAGGCTTGCCGGGCTTCGGCTCACCGAGGCTCCAGCGTTGGCCATTGCTGCACCCACGCAAGCACGCGCGGCGCTGGGGCGGCTAACCGATTTGGCCGATGCGCTTGGTGAGTTCGCCGAAGCAAGCTGAACATCGGGAGTAGCACCGCGCGCGTGTGACGTTCAGGAACGAACTTCCCACCGGCTGGGCTGCACCGAGGAGGGCAAGGAACTTGGTACCCCATGGGCGGCAGCTTCGGCGGAAGGGTAGCGGTGCAATTCATAATCGAAGCCACCGGCGTAGAGCAGAATGACTCCAAGCTGTGGGTGAATCACCTTGACCTGAATCCGATGCTGCCCGGAGTCCCGGTCCCACCACTGCCGGGCATAGGCCTTGGCATCGAGGGCAACCGGCAGTCGTAGTCGCCAGCGGCCAAGGAAGAGCCTACTGTGTTGTGAAATGGCGCGGAGGGTGCCGTCGGCTTCTACACTGGGCGCCAGGTCCGTGACGATTCTGCGGTGCCTGCCCAGATAATCGACCAGTCCCGCCGGGAGCAAGCTCGTGGTGTTCTCGAAGACCCGCCGCTGGCCGGGGAAGTCCAGTTCTCGCCGAGTGGTTAGGCTGGGCCGTCCGAAAGGGTCGAGGTGGGCGTGGTTCTCCACCCGAAAGGGGATCTGGGTGCCGTACTCCGGGAAGAAGGCCCGTTCTTCGGTGCTGAGTCGCAGCAGTGGGCGCAGCCAGGGTTGCGGACAGCCAGCGATGTCGAAGATACCCTGCCCCACGCCGTAGTGCCCGGAACCTGGCTCCAGCGAGAAGTATTCTTTCAGCTCGGGTTGTAAGCGCTCGAAGTCGCTACCGAGCCCCTGGGCGTAGATTCCCGCGCTCACCTCCAGTGCCGCCGTTCGATTAGCCAGTCTAGGAGCATCCGCGCACTGAACTGACCATGCTCGCGCAGCCGAGGACTGTTGGCCACTATCGGCTTGGCTCCGGCATCCAGAAAGTAGGCTGCCAGCGTTGCGAGCCAGGAATCGATCTGTTCCGGATCGGCGTTCGAGCTCAGTGCTGATCGACGTAGCCAGGACTCGGCATCCAGTCCGCCGATCCGGGCATAGGCCAGCATCACCACCCAGTCCGCCCACAGCGGCCCAAAGCAGAGGAAATTCCAATCGCAAAACAGTGCCCGATCGCCTTGCATCAGGATATTGTCCGGTCGCAGATCATTGTGTTGCAGGCTGGTTCCTGCCAGCGCCTGCGGGGCCAGGTCCATCAGAGCGTCAAGTTCTAGCAACGCCTGCGCGGATAACGCGGGGGAGAAACTGGGAAGCGGGCGGTGATAGACCTCCCGCAGGCTCGAATCGGAAACGAACTCCGCACTGAGCGAGCCGAATTTGAGCGTTGGTGGCTGAGCGGAGAGAGCCTCTTCGGTGGCCAGCAAGGAGCTTTCGACGGCGGCGAGTTGGCTTTCGGTCCAAGGACGGCCGGGCATGCCACCCCGCACCGCTTCGAAGAAGAGGAGCTGCCAGTCGTCGTCTCCGGCGGAGAGCAACTGCGCGTTCAATAAGGCAGGAGCCGGTACCCCCGCTGGCAATGCTGCGTGTACCTCAGCCTCACGGGCATAGGAGCGAAACATCCATTCCTCGGCGGCGGGGGCTGCCTTGACGAACACCTCAGCCGTATCAGTGCGGACGATGCCGGCGAAGCCGGGGGTGAATCCGCCACCGGCGAGGTCCACCGATCGCACCAGGCCGCCGAGTTGGGCTTCCACCGAGCGATGTAGCTGCTGGGGCAAGGCAGACCACGGCGTGCGGCGGGCCGTAGAGGTGTAGTCGAACATCCTCTGAGGCTATCAACTCGGAAGAAATCAACCCAGAGCAGATCAACCCAGAGCAGATCTGCCGCTGGCAGAGCAGCAGTGCTCTTTCGCACTGTGCGGCCGAGGATGGGGAGATGACCACTCAAACAGTTCCGCCGCCGTCCCCCTTCGACGAACAGCTTGCACTCCGGCTACTGCACCAGAGGATTGTGGTGCTGGGCACCGAGGTGGATGACGCCGTCGCCACTCGCATCGTTTCCCAGCTTCTGCTGCTCTCCGCCGAGGATGCACGCGCCGATATTAGCCTCTACATTAATTCTCCTGGCGGTTCGGTGACCGCGGGGATGGCGATTTACGACACCATGCAAATGATCCCCAACGAGGTTGGCACCCTGGCCATGGGCTTGGCCGCAAGTATGGGGCAGATCCTGCTATGTGCTGGCGCTCCAGGCAAACGATTCGCCTTGCCACACAGCCGGATCCTGATGCATCAAGGTTCCGCCGGTGTGCAAGGAACCACCGCTGATGTGGAGATTCAGGAACGTAATCTGCGCCAGATAGAGGATATGGTCAACGGGTTATTGGCTCGACATATCGGCAAGAACATTGAGCAGATCGAAGCGGATAGCGATCGAGATCACTGGTTCTCCGCCGAGCAGGCCCGGGAATACGGCATGGTGGACCGGGTACTGGACTCCGCAGAGCAGTTGGTGCCGGTGTCTAATCGCAGGGCGGGATTGTGATGGCTCAGTACACAATTCCCACGGTTGTTGAACGCACCCCACTAGGCGAGCGCAGTTTCGATGTCTTCTCCCGCTTAGTCAGGGACCGAATTATCTTCGTCGGCACCGAAATAGACGATGACGTGGCGAATGTGATTATGGCTCAATTGCTGTTCTTGGAGTCCGATAATCCGGACGAGGACATCAACCTTTACATCAATTCACCGGGTGGTTCGCACACCGCTTTGATGGCGATCTACGACACCATGAGTTTTGTTCGTCCCGATGTCACCACCACCTGCATGGGGCAGGCGGCTTCCGCTGCCGCGGTGCTGCTGGCCGCCGGGGCGGCAGGAAAGCGCGCCGTGTTGGCGCATTCCAGAATCCTATTGCATCAACCCTCGGGTCAGGGACAGGGAACCATCACCGACCTCTCCCTGCATGCCAAAGAGCTGGGCCGGGTGCGCTCGCAGGTGGAGCAGGTACTCAGCGAGCACACCGGACAATCGGTAGAGACCTTGCGTTCGGACACCTCACGGGACAAGATCTTTACCGCCCAGGAGGCCGTTGCCTATGGCTTGGCGGATGCTGTGGTCAGCTCCAGGAAGTTACGCAGCCAGTAGCTCGACGGCGGTCCCGCCCCGGTAGTTCTGCACTGCCAAGTCGGGGGTTGACAGACCGGGGGCTGACAGACCGGGTGCCGTGGAGAAATCCTGCTCGGGAACAATCCGCAACTCCAGGTATTGCCGATGAGTCGCCCTGGTCAGCATCGCTACGGTGGTGCCTAAGCCGCCGCACACAGCGGCCAGCACCTCCGAGGACGGCTCTTTGCGACCTCGCTCAATTTCCGAAAGGTACTGCATGGAAATGCCCGCGGCAGCGGCCACCTCCTCAAGTTTGCGACCTTGCCGCAAGCGGGCTCGGCGAAGCAGCAGTCCGTGCACCTCGCGCAGCAGCGGTTCAGCCATGAGTTCCTCCTGAGTTAGCTTCCAGCCTAGTTTTTGGCGGTTCGCCGGAACAGTGCTGTTCACCCTCAGCGCAGCCCGGTGGAGCGTGGCTCAGAGTCGTCCGGCAGCCTTGAGGCGGATATACATATCGGCTAGTTTAGGCGGCAGCTCGGAGGGTTCAGCATCCACCACTTCGGCTCCGGCTTGCTTGAGTTGGGCGCTCAGGGTGGCCCGGTCCAGAATGGCACGCTCGGCGGCAGCCGCTCGAAAGGCCTCGGTGCTAGTGCTGCGCTCGGCGCGCATCTGGGCCAGCACCGGATCGAGCACTGCGGCAACCACCACGACGTGGTTCTGCGCGAGCTGATTCACCATTGGCAGCAAGCCTTCTTCCGCGGCACCCGAATCCAGGGAGGTCAGTAGCACTACGAGCGAACGGTGAGCGGAAATGCTGCGCACCTGAGCCGGGATCTGGGTCCAATCCATCTCGATCAATTCGGAGTCCAGGGGAGCCATCGCCTGCACTAGAGAGGAGAGTAAATTGCCCTTATGACTGGAAGCGACCCGGGCTCTGGCTCGTCGATCAAAGGCGAGGAAATCCACCCGATCGCCGCCGCGCTCGGCTAGCACGGCAAGCAGTAGCGCCGCTTCGATCTCGGTGTCTAGCCGGGGCTCATCATTGATTCGGGCGGCTGAGGTGCGTGAGGTATCCATCACGATGACCACCCGGCGATCCCGTTCCGGCCGCCAGGTGCGTACCACCACCGCTTGACGTCGCGCGGTGGCCCGCCAGTCAATGGAGCGAACGTCGTCTCCGCGGACATAGTCACGGAGCGAATCGAACTCGGTGCCCGCGCCGCGGATCTGCACGGCGGCGCGGCCGTCGAGCTCGCGAAGGCGCCGCAGTTTGGAAGGTAAATGCCGTTTCGAACGGAAGGGCGGTAGCACCCGGAGCAGCCCGGGAACCTCCACAGTGAGTTGGCGGGCCGCCATTCCAAGTGGCCCGAAGGAACGTACGGTTACCTGCTTGCTGGCGAGGTCACCACGGCGGGAGGGTCGCAGCGTAAGCATTAGCCGACGTCGTTCCCGGGCTGGAATGGAGACCTTCTGCCGGGCGTTCTGGGCACCTGCAGAGGGCTGCCAACCGTCCCGAATCAGGGCTCGCAATTGACGGCGCCCGGTATTGGCGATGGTCAAACTGGTCGGGCAGGATTCGTCTAGTCGCACCGAAGCCGGGACTTGCCGGGCAAAGCGAAGTGCTCGCGGCGAGGCTGCCAAGATCAGGTCCAGGACCAATACCAACACCAACAGAACGCACCACAGCACCATGGTAAGTGGCTGTGGGAAGAGGAAGAGCGGTATCACCCCGGCCAGAGCCAGCAGGACGAACCGCCCGGTAATCGCCATCTGCTCTTCCTAGCGGGGGACCGGAACAGTGGCCAGGATGCTGGCCAACACATCGTCTACCTTGACCCCGTCCATTTCGGCCTCCGCTCGCAACCCAACCCGGTGCCGCAAAGCGGGGAGAGTGAGTGCCTTGACATCGTCCGGGGTGACGAAATTCCGGCCGGAGAGCCAAGCCCAGGCGCGGGAGGTGTTCAGCAGGGCGGTGGCACCGCGGGGCGAGACTCCCAACTGGAAGGATGGCGCGGAGCGGGTAGCGCGGACTAGGTCCACGATATAGGCCAGCACCTCGGGAGAAATTTCGACGGCGGCAACGGCTTGACGGGCTAGCTCCAGCTCGGTGCTGCCCGCCACCGCTCGCACTCCCGCCGCCTGCAGATCGCGTGGATCGAAGCCCTGGCTGTGCCTGCGGATGACCTCGATTTCCTCGTTCCGTTCCGGTAACGGCATGGTGAGCTTGAGCAGGAAACGGTCCAGCTGAGCTTCCGGCAGCGGATAGGTGCCTTCGTATTCCACCGGGTTCTGGGTGGCCGCGACAATAAAGGGAATGGGCAGTGGCCAGGTAACTCCGTCGGCAGAAACCTGGCGTTCCTCCATTGCTTCAAGCAGCGAAGCTTGGGTTTTGGGTGGTGTCCGATTGATTTCATCCGCCAGCAGAATATTGGTGAAAACCGGGCCCTCCCGGAAGGTAAATTCCGAGCTATGAGCATCGTAGATCAGCGATCCGGTGATATCGCCGGGCATCAGGTCAGGGGTGAACTGGACTCTTTTTGTGTCCAGACTCAAGGCAGTGGAGAGCGCCCTAACCAACAGGGTTTTCGCGACGCCCGGCACACCTTCGAGCAGCACATGTCCCCGAGAAAGCAGTGCGATCAGCAGACCGGTCACGGTGGAGTCTTGCCCGACCACGGCTTTGGCCACTTCGGCCCGTACCGCGAGTAGCGCCGAACGTGCTGGATCTGGGGTTGGTACCGGAGCCGCTGACTGAGCGGGCTGAGTAAATTCAGCGTGTTGTGGTGCAGGCTGCTGGCTGGGCTGCGCTGTCCAGGGTTGGCCGGAGGCAGGATAGGGCTGTTCGCTCATCGTTTCATTGATCCTTCTCTAGTTCCCGTTCCAAATTTTCTACTTCCTGAGACCAGCGCAGGAATTCTTTATCCGTGCCCGGCTGGGTCTTCAGCAAGATCCGAGCTACTTCGGTTTCCGGCAAGTGGCTGTGTTGAATGGCTGCCGCAACGATTGCCTCTTTGCTGGCCGCCGGTCCCAATCGGAGTCTCTTGGCGAGCCGATACAACGTCGCCGATCTGAGACTGGCGGCGGCTCGATCCAGGGCTCGGCCGTCCTGGTAGAGCCGGGCGCGACCAATTGCTGTTTCAGAAGCCTTGACGGCCACCGGTAAGGGCTCCTCAACTAGGGGGCCATCCCGACGTCCCTTCCAGAACATCGCCAGCAATGCGACCAAAAAGGCCCAGATGCTGATCGGAACCAGCCAACCCGGTTGCAAACTGGCCAGGTCCGGGTGTTGTTCGCTAACCGGGAGGTCCTTGGTCGAGGGTAAATACCAGATCAGTTGCTCGGTATGGCCCAGCAGACGGAAGGCCAGAGCGGCGTTACCGCTGTGTGCTAGGCGGTCATTGCTGAAAACAGCGGTATTGCCGATCACCGTGAGTTGGCCGTCCGTGGACTGTGCCAGCTGACCGATCTTGCCACCCTCGCCAGAATCGGTGGGGAAGCAGACCACCGGCCCGCGGTACAGAGCCGAGCGTCCGCCATCAATTTGCTGTGCCGCGACCGCGTCCGGGTTATTGCAACTGGCCGGCACCGTCTGATCTTGATGGTCGCTGCCCGCATTGTAAAAACCCGCCGAGCTGATCTCGCTGCTGATCGCCTTGAGGTCCAGTGGTCCCGGGTTAATGACCACCAAGCGGGCACCACTCTCCGATAACTTCTTTAGCTGCTCTGCAGAGAGGAAGCGCTGCTGATCATAGAGCAGCACTGTGACGTGCCCGGCTCCGGCTGCGGAGATCGCGGTCAGTGTGCCACCCAGCTCATCGCTTTGGGAGACCTTGACTCCCTGCTGTTTGAGTACCTCGGCGGTGGCCATCGCACCGTTCGGCGCGGGGTTGGTAGGGGATAGCTTGGCCGAAGAACTCCCTATCGAATTCAACATGCTCGCCAACGCGATCATCACAACAAGGAGGAAAATTCCACCAATAATTAACCAGAAGCGGTTCCGCCGCAGCCAAGCGGTCAATCGGCTGATCGTGCTTTGCCGAGGTGCTCCTTCAACCGACCGATCTTGTTCCCTTGGATTGGTAGGATCCGCAGTGAGTTGACTCATCGTGGACCAACCCACTCAAGCTGGGCCACGCCGTCGTCGGCTGCTTTGAGATCCAGCAGAGCCTGATCGAGGCGGAGAGCTCGCTGGTACTCGGCTGATCCGATCCGTAGCTGACCGGAAAGTTGAGGGGAATACCGAACCCGGTTAAACCCTCGTGCCGTCTCCCAGAGCGCTGCCTGCTCGGAGGGGAAGGCGGCAACTAAAAGCACCGTCACCTCATCGGCGGTGCGTCCAGGCTGGGGATCGATCACCACTCGCTCTTCGGCACTTCGCACCATAGCGCGGAAGAGCTCCGTTAGGGCGAGTGCGAAATCGCCTCCGGCGGCGGCCTGCTGGGCGTTCCTTCGATGTTCTGCCGCGCTGAGCTCACTTTCGGCTTCGAAAATCTCGGCATCTTGATGCTGGTGGCGCAGCAACCGGGGCCGCACCAGGAAGATGATGATCCCGATCACTAGCACCGGGACAAGCACCAGAATCACCGTGGCGATACTGGGGTCGACGTGCAGGGCGCTCGAGAGCTGGGTCAGAAGCCAATTGAAGAAATCCGAGATGGCTTGTAAAAATTGCTGTCCCACACCGGGTTTTGCATCCTGGTATTGGCGTTTGGCGAGCTCATCGATCGCCCATTGCCTGGCCTGATCGGCATCCGGATCTACCGGGATATCGAAGTTCCTCACTGCGGAGCCCAAGCAGCCGCCGGAAGGGGTGCACCAGGAATGCCATCGGGGTTTACCTCAGTGGCATTCTCCAGGTCTTTGAGCAGCAACAGATCGAAGCCTTCCTTACGGATCCTCAGATCGACGTAAATAAGCGCCAGCACGCCCGATTGGAAGGCATAAGACACGGCAGCGATCAGACTGGAGAGCAGATAAGACAGGACCTGGGTGATCATCAGCACGCCAAAAGTCTCACTGGGCGTGGGGTTCGGGATCAATAACGGGGTCAGCATTCCCATCAGCATCGAGACAGGAAAGGAAATTAGCCCGGAAATTGTTCCGACAATCAGTTGAGCTAGAAAAAAGCTGCCGAAGGTGCGCCACCATTGGCGATTGGTCAAGGTCCAGGACCGCTTGACCCCCTCAAAAAGCCGCAGATTTTCCACCACAATCGCGGCTGGTGCCAGCAGCAGCTTGGTGGTGATCCAAAGCGATAGCACCACTAGGCCCATTCCCAAAAGGATGGCGATTGGAATGCTGACTAAGCCAATCGACATGGCTAGCAAGATGGTTACGCCGATTAACAAAGCGATCAGCACCACGGCAGCTACGGCGTAGATCACGGCCAGCAGGATCAACGTCCAAATCCGCGGCTTAGCCAGCCGCCACATCTGTTTGAAACCGGTACTCCGATTGACCGTGGAACGCATCACTGGGATCACCAGAACGCCTTGTAAGACCATCAGGGCAATGACACTTATGAAGCCACTGATAGCAATGGCCACGAAGACCCCGATCAGGAAAATACCCAAGTTGTTAGCATCCGTGGAGCTCAACGAAGATCCCGAATTGAGACTGTCCATCAGGTTCAGGAAGTTACCGGAGGCGACTCCTACGCTGAGCAAGATGGCCAGCAGCGACAATACGGTGGAGCCGGCCTGGACCAGCAAAGCCGTTCCGAACATTGCCTTGCCATTGCGCCGAGCAGCTTGGAAGGCGCCATCCAGAATTTCGCCGAGGCCAAGAGGTCGCAGCGGAATGACTCCGGGTTTGGGCGGCGCTACATAGTGTTGCCCGGGTTGCTGACCGGGGAAGGGCCCGTTGGGTGCCTGCCCCCATTGGTTCTGTTGGCCCCATTGCGGTTGCTGTCCCCAGGGCGCCTGCGGGGCGGGCTGCCCCCACTGATTCTGCTGTCCCCAACTGGGCTGCTGCCCCCACTGTGGGGGTTGCCCCCACGGGGGTTGCGGGGGTTGCTGAGGGGGCATCGCCGGAGGGTAGCTCTCATTGGACATTGCGAACCCTTTCCGATTCATCAGATCAGCACATCTCACGGCACTCCGGCGAAAAACCTGCCTTGATCTAGCCTACCCAGTTTCTCCACCGATTCGGCTGCTTGAGTGGAATTCGTCCTCTCTATTAGGCGCTCCTTGGGCAGGTTGCAAGCAGAACTCTGCCGGATAAGCGAATATAGAGGTATGAAGGCACGTATTTTGGTGATCGACGACGACGAAGCTCTTTCAGAGATGATCGGTATCGTCCTGCGCAACGACGGGTTCGAACCGTTCTTCTGCGCTGATGGTGCACAGGCGCTGGAGGTGTTTCGGAACGGGAAACCTGATTTGGTGCTGCTGGACCTGATGCTCCCCGGGCTGGATGGCATCGAAGTCTGCAGGCTGATCCGGGCCGAATCCGATGTACCGATCGTGATGCTGACCGCTAAAGCCGATACCTCCGACGTCGTGCGCGGCCTGGAATCCGGGGCGGACGACTATGTGCCCAAGCCCTTTAAACCCGCCGAGCTGGTAGCTCGGGTCCGGGCTAGATTACGCCCGGGGGACATAAAAGCCCCGGAAACTCTGACTATCGCCGACGTGACCATCGACGTTGCCGGGCACCTGGTGACTCGGGGGGAGGAGCGGATTTCACTTACTCCCTTGGAATTTGATCTGTTGGTTGCGCTGGCTCGTAAGCCTTGGCAGGTTTTCACTCGTGAGCTTCTGTTGGAACAGGTTTGGGGCTATCGGCACGCCGCAGATACCCGCTTAGTGAACGTGCACGTACAGCGCCTTCGGTCCAAGATCGAGCGGGACCCGGAAGCTCCCGAGGTTGTACAGACGGTGCGCGGAGTGGGATATAAGGCTGGCCAATAGCTCCGTGGGTAACGAAGGATTCCTCAGTCGGCTGACGGCGACGCTTCAGCGGGGCTGGCAGTTGGCCCAGGGCCTGTTCAAGCGTGAATACGGCTGGGCGCTTGGACGGTGGCGGCGCTCGCTGCAATTCCGGACCATTATGGTGACCTTGCTGGTCACCTTCCTGGCCGTGGGCGGGGTGGGGATCTTCCTGTCCAATCAGATTGCCAATGGACTATTTCAGGAGCGGCTGGAGCAAGCCAGCTCGGAGTCCATGCGGAGCATCGGTCAGGTGCAGAATGCCTTCACCGGCACCGGGGCACAGATCCACGATAAAGCTGCCTTGGTCTCATTGGCCCGGGGCGTGCTCCTCGGCCTGGAAAGCGGTACTTCGGACGGGAACAGGGGCTATTTACTTGTGCTGGCACCCGGCCAGACGAATCCGCTGACTCTCACCAGCCCGATTGCCAGTGCCGCAAATACCGGAGCGACAACCTCGATCGTGCCCGATGAACTGCGCCACATGGTGCAGAACAACTCTGGTCAATTCTGGAAGTCGATTGCCCTGCCGGTGAACAATTCTGGTACTCACCCGGCTTTGGTGATGGGTTCCAAGGTGACCCTTGTGAACACTGAATATGAGCTCTACCTGGTGTATGACCTCGGCAAGACCCAGGACACCCTGAACTACATCCAATCGGTGCTGTGGAGCTCAGGAGCCGCACTTTTGCTGCTGATTGGGGGCATCACTTGGTATGTCACCCGCAATGTCGTGCAACCAGTCGGCCAGGCGGCGCTGGTGGCGGAGAAGCTGGCCGCGGGTCAACTGCAGGAACGAATGAATACCCGTGGCGAGGACGAGGTGGCCAGGCTGGGGGATTCTTTCAATAAGATGGCCACCGCGCTGCAGGAGCAGATTACTCAGTTGGCCACGCTTTCCCAGATGCAACGCAATTTTGTTTCTGACGTCTCGCACGAGCTACGGACGCCGCTGACCACGGTGCGGATGGCGGCGGAAGTGCTTTACGAGTCCCGCGATTCCTTCGATCCGGTCAACCGTCGATCCGCTGAACTGATGTATCACCAGGTGGAACGTTTCCAAGCGTTGCTCGCCGATCTACTGGAGATCTCCCGGTTCGACGCCGGTGCAGCCGTACTTGATTGGGAATCCCAGGAGCTGTTCGCGGTGATCAACCGGGTGCTGGAGAGCACCCAGCTGCTCGCCGAACGGATTGGTTCTACCATTACCGTGATTTCGACGGTCCCCGAGAATCACTACGTGTTGGAGATGGACCCGCGCAGGATCGAGAGAATCCTGCGCAACCTGATTGTTAACGCCCTGGAACACGGCGAGAAACGTCCCATCGAGATATTCGTCGCCGCAGATCAAGAGGTGGTCGCCGTCGCAGTGCGAGATCACGGCATCGGCATGAACCAAGAAGCGTTGAGTAGGGTCTTCGATCGGTTCTGGCGCGCTGACCCGGCACGGGCTCGTACCACCGGCGGCAGTGGGCTCGGGCTGGCGATCGCCACCGAGGACACTCATCTGCACCATGGCAAACTGGAGGTCTGGGGCAGCCCTGCGGAAGGATCGTGTTTCCGATTAACGCTTCCCCGGCAGCGCCAGATCGTGGTTGATCATTCGCCGCTAGAGCTTCCTCCTGGGGGCTCCGTTGAACAGGTTGTGCCGTCGTCGCTTGAATCCGGAACTCCTCAGGAGAGGGAAGAAGCATGATGAGATCATCGGCCTCAAAAATCTTTGGCTTGCTGACTATTTTGCTGCTCATTCTGACCGGCTGTGCCAGCATCCCCACGGGTGGCGGTGTGGGCAAGGTGGATACGAACCCCAGTGCTGACGCAGGAAGCATCAATTTCAAATACACCCAACAGCCTCCGGTTCCGAATGCGGACCAGAAGACCATTGTGCTGGGTTTCCTGGATGCGGCTAACGGCATTGCCGATAATTTCCAGGTGGCCCGCGAATATCTCACTCCAGCGGCCGCTCTGTCCTGGAAGAGTGCCCAACGAACCCTGGTTTATCAAGGTGAGCCAAGCATTGTGGCAGCTAGTAGCAGTGGGGAGTTCAATGCTCAAGTCAAGGCACAATCCAGCGTGGATGTGGATGGAGTGCTCACCCCATTTCGCTCCGGTACGGTCGAATCGCTCAAATTCGGTTTAGTCAAGGTCAATGGTCAATGGCGGATCAATAGTTTGCCCGATGGCATTGCCCTAGCCTCGGAATTCTTCGCGGACCTTTTCAAGTCCTACTCGCTCTACTTTTACGATCCGGGATTCAACTATGTGGTGCCGGATGTTCGCTGGCTGTCCGGAAAAGGTGATTCGGCTGCCATCGGGATCGTTAAGGCCCTGCTGAAGGGTCCGGCCAATTATCTTAAAGGGGCGGTGGCCAGCGCTTTCCCCGATAGCACCCAACTACAAGCCGATACCGTGCCGATTGAAAATTCTGTGGCCACCGTGGACCTTACCGCCAAATCGCTGCTGGATGCTTCTCCGACCGCCCGTTTGCAAATGCAGGCGCAATTACTGACCACTTTGCAGGGTGGGCTGAATAGCGTCACCAGCCTCCGAATGCGGGCAGGCCAGGATCCGATTGATCTTGGCAGTGATCCGCAGAGCGGCAATAAGTTGAAACCTCCTTCGGTCGCCAGCCGGCAGATCGGGGTTTCAAATAACGATCTGGTGTATTTGGAGAATAGTCAGGCAGGCCCGATCGCAGGTCTGGAATCGGTGGCGGCACTGCATCCTAGCTATCCGGCGCAGAGCTATAAACACTTTGCCGAGGGCGGCTCGGTAGCCTTTCTGGATGCCACTCAGAGCAGCCTCTACACGGTGGCTCAGGGGCAGCAGATTGCCCAGCCAATAGTCAATCAGAAGCTCACGCCACCCTCCTTCGCGCCGAGCAACTGGGTTTGGACAGCGGCCGAGGACGGCAGCGGAAATGTCTACGCCGTGTACCCGGGTGCCCAGGGCGGCAAACCGAACCCGGTAGTGACCCTGAATGTGGATTGGCTCAAAGGCCGCACGGTGACCTCATTCCGGGTTTCCAGGGACGGCACCAGGGCATTGGTGGTCTCCGTGGTGAACAAACAAGTGCAGGTTCAGATTGCCGGGATCCTCCGTCAGGACGTTGCCGCGGAGAGTGCGCCACGGGATCTGGCTTCGCCGAGCACGGTCTACGTGGACGGCTCTTTGGTGAATCAGGGGTACTGGGCGGGGGAGAGCAGCGTGGTGTTATTTGCTTCCGGGAAGGCAGATGTCACCCCGATTGATGTTGAACTCTCCGGTGATTCGGTTGAACTGCCAGCACTACCGGCCCTACAGCGGCTCAGCGTGGGAAACACCCCCAGCGAGCTGTTTGCGCAGAACAGTAAGGGAGTTCTTTTCCAGGCCTCGGCCAACGGCTGGACGGAGTTACCCGTCAAGGGCATCCGGGATCCGGCCTTCGCGGGCTGAGCCTGCTTGGACGGCTTTACCCGGGGCTGCTTTATCTTTATCCACATTGCGGCACTATCTCAGGGGTAAGCCCCCACAGCTACCTTGAAAGTTGCACACTGGGCAGATGAAAGCGTTGAATGCCCTGCATCGGAGTCCTCCATCATCGCTCTGGCTTCGCTGTGCTCTTGGGCTGGCTGAGGTGCTGAGCGAGTTTCTCGCCTTGCTCTTGCCAGTGGAATGCATCGCATGCGGCCGATTTGATGCACTGCTCTGCTCAGACTGTCACCGAGCGATGCGGAAGCTCAGCTCGGCACCCTTCCGCGCCGAGCAGCAAGCACCGGTCCTGGTGGAGTCCGATGGTGAGGTTCTGCTTCCGGTGGTGGCAGCCGGCCCCTATCGTGAGCAGCTGGCGCAAGCCATCGTGGCTTTTAAGAACCATTCGGCGATGCCTTTGTCCCGGCCGCTCAGTAGCGCACTCAGCAGGGCTCTGGAGCTTGCGCTGAAGGGCTCGCAGCCGCTGCTGCCCATCCTGAGTTCCTCGGATACTGGGCTAGGTAGGCACCCGCCGTCGCTGGTTCCGGTGCCGACTACGGCAGCCAGTTTCCGGCGTCGCGGTTACGATCCTTTGGCGGTACTGCTAGCCCGGGCAATGCACGACGGCGGCTGTCAACTGCCGGTAGTGAGTGTTCTTCGACCGCGGTGGCGAGCGCCCTGGCGACGCTTCTCCCAGAAGAGCCTCTCGGGGGCTGCACGCCGGATCAATATGCGGCAGAGCCTGCGAGTGCCAGCTAGGTTCCAGAAACGAGTCCTGGGACGTGAATGCATTGTGGTGGACGATGTGCTGACCACCGGGGCTACCTTGGCAGAATCAGCGCGTGCCCTGACCGAGGCCGGTGCTTTGGTTCGTGGGGCAGTGGTGCTGGCGGTAGCCGGCAGACCGGATGCAGCAGAAATACAGTGGATTCCCAGAAAATAATTCTCCGTAGAGGGTGAATAACGACTTGCTTTGAACTAACGTGAGTAAACGGGTACCTCAGTCAAGGACCAAGACCCGTCGGCGGTCTGCTAGCTTTACCCAGAAGCCGACCGCTGCGTCACTTTCGTCACGTGGAGGGCACTATGGAATTCATGATCAGCGGCCGCAACCTCACCGTCTCAGACCGGTTCCGCGAATACGCTTCGGAAAAGATTTCCAAGCTCGAACATCTCACCGAAAAAGTTCAGCGTATTGATGCGAAGGTCTCGAAACAGACTAATGCGCGGACCGCCGACCCACAGCTCACCGTGGAACTGACCGTGCAGGGGCGCGGCTCCGTAATTCGGGCCGAGGCGCACGCTGCCGATAAGTTTGCTGCTTTCGATGTGGCCTATGGGAAGTTAATGGAGAGATTACGCAGGGTCAAGGATCGGAAAAAGATCCATCACGGCAGGCATACGCCGGTGGCGGTGAGCGCGGCGACGGCGACCTTGGAGCCAGTAGGCACCGGCCCGCTCGCGGTGGTGGCCGCTGCACAGGCTTCGAGCCAGCAGGAAACGAAATCCGAGCGTTCTCGCTATGAGATTGAAAATGACATCCCGGCAGGGGATTCACCCGTATTGATTAGACGTAAGGTTTTCCCTGCGGCAACGATGGCGGTGGACGATGCGGTGGACAATATGGAACTCGTTGGCCACGATTTCTATCTTTTTGTCGATTCGGAAACCAATGCGCCTTCCGTGGTCTATCGTCGTCGAGGCTGGACCTATGGTGTGATCACGCTGGATGCGGATTGCACCGAGGAATCCGTACCGGCCGAGCAGATCCTGGCCTATCGTTCGGATGACCGGACGGTAGCTTCCTAAACTCAGTTCTACACAGCATAGGGGCTATTGCGGACGATCAATGTCCGCAATAGCCCCTATGCTGTGTCCATGAGTGCACGCAAGACCCCGGCCGTGATGACCCTGGCTCAAGCCCGTAGAATCGCCATCGCGGCTCAGGGGCTCAGCAAGGGTAAGCCGGCGACCCCGGTGAGTAGCAGGACGATCAGCAAGACCTTCGAGCGACTCCAGTTGGTGCAGATTGACTCGGTCAATGTGCTTTCGCGGAGCCACTACCTGCCGTTTTTCGCCAGGTTGGGAAACTATGACCGGGAAGCTTTGAATCGGATGTCCAGCACCCACCCGCGCAAGATGGTGGAGTATTGGGCGCATGAAGCTAGTTTTGTCCGGCCGGAGCACTTCGCAGATCTGCAGCCTTGGCAGCGGCGCAATTGGTTTGGTAACCACCCGCTGCCCAGCGAACTAGAAGAAGAGCTCACTCCCCAGATCCTGGCCGTCCTGGAGTCAGGACGGGCCATGACGGCCCGGCAAGTTAGTCGCCGCCTGGGCCACGATGCCCAGGCTCCTAAGGAGAACTGGGGCTGGAACTGGAATGCGGTTAAACGGGTTCTGGAAAACCTCTTTGAACGCGGGGAGATTAGTGCGGCCGGAAGAACCGAACAGTTCGAACGTCGCTACACCCTGACCGAACGAATCTACCGGGATGTCGAATTCACCCCGAGCGAGCCCGAAGAGGGCATGTATCGGTTGATCGATGCTTCTGCCCGAGCTCACGGTATTGGCACCATTCGTTGCTTCGCAGATTATTTTCGACTGCCAACTAAAGCCGCAACCGGTGCGGTTGCCGCCCTGGAAGCAGAGGGGGCGTTGCAAAAGGTACAGGTGCGAGGCTGGGATGCACCCCTGTATCTGCATCAAGAAGCCGCGCTGCCGAGAGTCTCCAGAGCCAGGGCCCTACTCAGTCCCTTCGACTCTCTCGTTTTTGAGCGGCGCCGACTGCTCGAACTCTTCAATTTTCACTATCGGATCGGTATCTACACCCCGGCAGAAAAACGCACTCACGGCTACTATGTGTTGCCCTTCCTGCTCGCTGACAGGCTGGTAGCGCGGGTCGATCTGAAAGCCGACCGTGCCGCTGGACGACTCTTGGTGCGCACCGCCTTTGCCGAGCCGGAAGCCCCGCCAGAGACCGCCGTCGAACTTGCCGCCGAATTAGCTTTAATGGCCGAGTGGCTGGGCCTGGCGGAGGTTGTGGTGGAGCCGGTAGGGGATCTTGCTCCGGCTTTGACCGCTGAAGTATCGCGCCTCCACTAAGCGGCTTGGCGTTGCCGAAAGCGAACGGAATCAGCTCTGCGGGAACCCAGGTGCTTCCCGAGACGTGACTCACGTAGACTAAACACGCTGGAAACCGTTCAGGTTTCCAGAAAGCTGCCAAAAGCAAACAGGAGTATGGAACGTGCCATCACTGCTTGAACGAGTTCTCCGTACGGGCGACCGCAAGACGTTGAAGCGTCTGCATATCTATGCCGATGCGATCAATGCGCTGGAAGAGTCTTTCCAGACCTTCACGGATGCTGAGCTGCGTGAGGAGACCGACAAGCTCAAAGCTCGGCACGCTGATGGCGAATCGCTGGACGATTTGCTTCCCGAAGCTTTCGCTGCGGTGCGCGAGGGTTCCTTCCGGACCTTGGGTATGCGTCAGTTCGACGTCCAGTTGATGGGTGGAGCGGCGCTGCACCTGGGCAATATCGCGGAAATGAAAACCGGTGAGGGTAAGACCCTGGTGGCTACCGCGCCCGCTTACCTCAATGCCTTGAGCGGCAAGGGTGTTCACGTTGTCACGGTGAACGACTATCTGGCCAGCTACCAGTCCGAGCTAATGGGTCGAGTGCACCGTTTTATGGGGCTGAGCAGTGGTTGCATTCTCTCCCAACAGGATCCGGCGGAGCGTAAGGAGCAGTACGCCGCGGATGTCACCTATGGCACCAACAACGAGTTCGGCTTCGATTACCTCCGCGACAATATGGCTTGGAGCGCCGAGGAACTCGTGCAGCGCGGCCATCATTTTGCCATCGTGGACGAGGTCGACTCCATCCTGATCGATGAGGCTCGTACCCCCTTGATCATCTCCGGTCCGGCCAGCGGTGACGCTAACCGTTGGTACGGCGAATTCGCCAAGGTCGTGTTGCGCCTCGACGTTGAAGAGGACTACGAGGTCGATGAGAAGAAGCGCACCGTTGGTGTGCTGGAGCCCGGCATCGAAAAGGTCGAGGATTACCTGGGCATTAGCAATCTCTACGAGTCGGCAAACACCCCGTTGATCGGTTTCCTGAATAACGCGATCAAGGCCAAGGAACTGTTCAAGCGGGATAAGGACTATGTGATCCTGGACGGCGAAGTGCTTATTGTCGATGAGCACACCGGTCGTATTCTGGCTGGCCGTCGCTACAACGAGGGCATGCACCAGGCCATCGAAGCCAAAGAAGGCGTAGAAATCAAGGCCGAGAATCAGACTCTCGCCACGGTGACCTTGCAGAACTACTTCAGGCTCTACGAGAAGCTCGCGGGGATGACCGGTACGGCCGAGACCGAGGCCTCCGAGTTTGTCGGAACCTATGAGCTCGGTGTGGTTCCGATCCCCACCAATAAGCCGATGATCCGTATCGATCAGCCAGATCTGGTTTACAAGAACGAGGTAGTCAAGTTCGACGCCGTGGTGGAGGACATCGCCGAGCGTCACGAGCTAGGGCAACCGATTCTAGTGGGCACCACAAGCGTTGAGAAGAGCGAATATCTCTCCAAGCAGCTTGCCAAAAAGGGCATTAAGCACGAAGTGCTAAACGCAAAGAACCACGCGCGCGAGGCGGCCATTGTGGCGCAAGCCGGTCGAAAGGGTGCCGTTACGGTGGCCACCAATATGGCTGGCCGTGGTACCGACATCATGCTCGGTGGTAACGCCGAGTTCAATGCCGTCACCGAACTGGCCAAGCGTGGACTAAGCCCGGAGGAAACCCCGGAGGAGTACGAGGCGGCCTGGGCCGAGGCTTATAAGGCTGCCCAAAAAGATGCCGAAGCCGAGCACGACGAAATCGTTGAACTTGGTGGCTTGTACGTGCTGGGTACCGAGCGCCACGAATCCCGTCGTATCGACAACCAGCTAAGAGGCCGTTCCGGACGTCAGGGCGATCCCGGTGAATCCCGGTTCTACCTCTCACTCACCGACGATCTAATGCGTCTTTTCAACTCCGGTGCTGCCGAGCGGCTGATGGGTCGCTCGGTGATGCCCGACGATGCGGCACTGGAATCAAAATTGGTCTCCAAGGCCATCGCCTCGGCGCAAGGACAGGTCGAAGGGCGCAACGCCGAGCAGCGGAAGAACGTGCTCAAATACGATGATGTCCTCAACCGGCAGCGTGAAGCGATTTACGGTGATCGGCGCCACATTCTGGAAGGCGATGACCTGCACGAAAAGGTCCAACACTTCCTTGAGGACACGATCAACGAGACGATCGAGAGCGCCACTGCCGAAGGCCACGCCGACGATTGGGATTACAAGGCGCTTTGGAGTGCCTTGGGGACCCTGTACCCAATCAATCTGAGCGTTGATGACATCGCAGAGGAAGTTGGCGGAAAGCACGAGATCACCGACGAAACTTTGAAGACCGAGATCCTCTCGGACGCCCGACTCGCCTATCAGAGCCGGGAGGAGTCGCTCGGCTCTGACACCATGCGCGAGTTGGAACGCCGGGTGGTCTTGTCTGTTATCGGTCGCAAGTGGCAAGAACACCTCTACGAGATGGATTACCTCAAGGAGGGCATTGGCCTGCGGGCGATGGCGCAACGCGATCCCCTGGTGGAATACCAGCGTGAGGGCTTCGCACTGTTCCAGACCATGATGGGTGCTATTCGTGAAGAGAGCGTCGGGTTCTTGTTCAATCTGGAAGTCCAAGTAGAGCAGGCTCCAGCCGCTTCGGTGGGCATCCAAGCCGATCAGCCTTCTGCCCTTCTTGATCGGCTCGGCACCGATGCTGACACCGCCGAGGAAAGTCCGGAACCGAGCAGAACCATTCTGACGGCTCCTGGGCTGGAAGCTCCGGAGAAGCCAAGTCAGCTGCAATTCACCGCACCGGATGCCTCCGGTGAGGCGGAAACCCATGTAGAGCGACGTAGCAACGGCAGTAACCCGCCGCCTTCGGCGCGTAAGACCAACAAGCCGAACAACAGTAAGCGCAAGAAGCGGCGCTGAGCCAAAGGGCTAACCGATCTGCAAGACCGTGACTAGCCAGCTTCCGGCATCCTGTTCGATGCGGACCGCTATCGCGCGGTATCTGCATCGATCGGCTGCCACCACACTGAGCTCATAGATGCCAGGGGAGACCCGGCAGCCGCGCACTGAACGGATTTGTGGGCTCTGGTGCAGGCTTCGTAGTTTCTTCTGCTGGGCGGCTACTGGGCTTTCGCGGGCTTCTAAGGTCAGAGCCGTCCGGCGCTCTAAGATCTGGAAAGCCTCCGCGCCAAGTAACCGACTGAGTTGCTGGACCTGCCGGGTGCCGCCGAGCACTTCGAGGGCGGCCTTGCTGACGGTTGCGGCCAGCTGACGGACCTTACGAACTTCTTCCGAACTTGGTAAGGCGAGGGCACTGATCGGCGAGGTCATTGGTTCCGAATCTCGAGCGCCAGATTTTTCTGCTCTTTTGGCGTGTCCGTTCGGCGGAGTCTCGGGAGCGGAAAGGTCGGTGTGGTCCGGAGGATCCGGCTCGGGCGGCGTAGAGGCAGCTATGATCATTTTCTCTTCCTGGGAGTTTGGTGGATTTTGTACAAGGTTTAAAACTTTTCGATGGCTTTTTATAGCTATGGAATGGTTTTAGCACACGAGGCTTCCGCTGTCTACGTTTTTTCTCATCGCGGGTCGCCGTATGTCGTGGGCTCCAGGAATAGTGGCCCCGCAGGCGTTATGATCTTCGAGTGACTGAACAGCCCCGACGCAGCCTGCTTTATGAGGTCTGGTTGCTGTCGACCAGCATCCAGATGATCCTCGATCGATTAGGTGCTCCGCTTCAAATCTCGGCCGATGAAACAGCAGTTCTGGCCACTCTGCGCTTCAATGGTGGTTTGTCTCAGAAGAAGATCTCGGAGCTCACCAGCCTGCGCCGCAGCACGCTGTCGATGATGCTCGGTAGATTAGAAAAGTCCGGGCTGGCCAGCAAGGCAAAGAATCCAGCGGATGCCAGGTCTCGAATATTCTCGATCACCGAAGAGGGCGGTCGATCTCTCGAACGGCTAGTGGAGGGGATCTTCCGGATCGAAGACGCCTATGCGGAACAGAGCGGAATTGCTGCACTGACCAGTATCGAGGAAGTGCAGAGAATGCGCGAGCGTATTCTGCGTATCGGTGAAGAGCAGGTCGGGAAGGCTTGAACTGACGCTTTCGACTTTCCTTCCAGGGTGAGCGAAGCATCTCGATTGCTCCGTGAGAATACTAGATTCCCTTCGTGCAGGTGCACAGCGAAATAATCGATCCGCTGTGTCATCAACCACAGCGCGCAGGCCCCATTCAGGCTAAGGTCGGTAGGGGCCGCAATGAAGCGGTTCGTAACTGCTACGGAGGCGCATTTTCCATGTCGAACGGGTTCGAAGAGGCCGGGACTCCCGGTGCCGAGGCCACGAAACTTCCCACCGCGAAACTGACAGCTGCGAAACTGACAGAGAGCGCCGTCGAAGGCTTTATCGCTGACTACTACGAGCAAATCGCCGAAGAGGATCGCACCAAATACGAGCCCAGCACGCTTCGGCAGCGGGCCTTATTCCATCGTGAACTCGCCCAATCACGCCCCAGCGGAACCGCCAAGGTCGCAGTGGTCAATGAAAGCGACCAGGCCAGGCACTATCAAGAGACTGTCGTCTACATCGTCACCGACGATATGCCATTTCTTGTCGATTCGGTCACTGCGGAAGTAGCCAAACAAGGCGCTGCCATCACTTTGGTGGTGCACCCCATGTTCGTGGTCACCCGAGACAATAACGACGACGAACTGGTCAAAGTAGCCAAGGTTCCGACCTACCTGGGCGTCGCCAGCGGGGACACCGCGGCAATGCCGGATATCTCCCACCTGATCGCAAACGGCAATCAATCTTCCTATATGGAATCCTGGATTGCCATTGAGATCAGTCAGCTTGATGAGGAAGGCCGGAACAAACTCGCCGAAGGCTTAGAGCGGGTTCTCGACGACGTCCGGGTCGCCGTTCAGGACTGGCAAGCCATGCGGCATAAGGCGGTCGCCTGCGCCGCCGATCTGGCTAAGGTGACAGGAAGCGATCAGCTTGCGGATTTACGCGAAGCCGAAGAGCTGCTGAGCTGGATGGACGCCGGAAACTTCACGTTCCTGGGCTATCGGGAATACGATCTGCTGAACGAAGACGGCGAGGACGTACTGGTCAACAGGGAGGGCAGCGGTCTGGGGCTGCTGAGGGAATCCCGAGTGCCCACTCAAGTCCAGCACCTGACCACCGAGGGCCGGAAAAAGGCGCGGGAGAAGCGCGCGCTGGTCATCACCAAGGCAAATTCGCGTTCCACCGTGCATCGTTCTGGCTACTTGGATTACATCGGGGTTAAGTCCTTCGATGCGGCGGGCAATGTCAATGGCGAGCAGCGCTTCATTGGGCTCTTTGCTTCCGGGGTCTACACCGGTTCGGTACGCACGATTCCGGTGGTTCGGGAGAAGGTCAACGCGGTGCTGCGGCACTTCGGGTTCCCGCCGGACTCGCACTCCGGGAAGGACCTCTTCGCGGTTCTGGAGACTTATCCGCGCGACGAACTCTTTCAGATCGATGTGGCTGACCTGACCGCCATTGCTGAGGGTATTCTGCGCTTGCAGGAACGCCGTCGAACCAGGCTCTTCCTGCGCCCGGACATCTACGGGCGGTTCATGTCGGCCCTGGTCTTTATCCCTCGTGATCGCTACACCACGGCTGTGCGTCGTCGGATCGAGGGGGAGCTGACCCGAACCTTCGATGCCGTGAGCATCGACTTCGAGGCTCGAATGAGCGAATCCACCCTGGCTCGATTGTTCTTCCGGATCAGGCTTCCCCGGGGAGCGGATATTAGCAAGGTGGATACCGCTGACCTGGAAGCGAGACTCGTCACGGCGGCACGCTCCTGGTCTGAGGGACTCATCGAGGTGCTGGCCAAGGTGCTGCCGGTGGATCAAGCCTCGGAACTGGCCGGTCAATGGGCCGAGGCCTTCCCGGCGAGCTACCGGGTTGATTTTGAGGTTGAGGATGCCATTGAAGACATCCGCCGCTTCGAGGAATACGATGCCAGCTATCTGGCTGCAAAGCAGCTCGACGCCGAAGCCTCCTGCCGCCCAGGCCTGCACGTTTACGTGCCTCTCGGCGCGCAGGAAGAGCTGGAGGAGGATGCCAGGATCAAGCTTTATATGGCTCACCCGAAGAGCCTGAGCCAGATCCTGCCCTTTTTCCATAACCTGGGTATCGAGGTTCTGGACGAGCGGCCCTTCGAGATCCAGACCTCGGATAAGCGAGACTTCTTCCTCTACGATCTTGGGCTGAAGTATCCGGCCGGAGTCGATCCGCTGCAGACCGGCCAACTGCTAGCCGATTCCTTCGGTGCCGCGATTACCGGCGCCAGCGAGTCGGACGCTTTCGACCGACTCGTTCTCCGGGAGGGGATGGCCTGGCGGCAGGTGGTGATTCTGCGCAGTTACGCGAAGTACCTGCGGCAGATGGGTAATGCCAATTCCTACGGCTTTGTCGCTGACACGCTGATGGGTAACCCGGCCGTTGCTAAGGCGCTGGTGGAACTGTTTGAGACGAGTTTTAATCCTGCGCTCGCGGAAGCGGAGCGACCGGCCTCGCTGGAACGAGTCCGTGAGCAACTCAGCGAAGGCTTGGAGAAGGTACCTACTCTGGACGCCGACCGGGTACTACGGACTCTTGCCCAGTTGATCGAAGCCACGCTGCGCACCAACTACTTCCAGTTGAAGCCTTATTTGAGCGTCAAACTTAATCCGACGGCGATTGACGGCTTGCCCTTCCCCAGGCCTATGTTTGAGATCTGGGTCTATTCGCCACGCGTTGAAGGCGTGCATCTGCGCTTCGGCAAGGTTGCCCGAGGTGGTTTGCGCTGGTCGGACCGACGCGAGGATTTCCGCACCGAGATTCTGGGTCTAGTCAAGGCGCAGACCGTCAAGAATGCGGTGATTGTACCCACCGGCGCCAAGGGCGGCTTTTTCGCCAAAGCCTTGCCAGATCCGGCGGTTGATCGTGGAGCCTGGATGGCGGAGGGGATTGAAAGCTACAAAACCTTCATCCGTGGCCTGCTCGACGTGACCGATAACCTGGTCACTACCGAGGCGGGGGAGACTTTGGTTCCCCCTGCCGATGTGGTGCGCTATGACGGGGATGATTCCTATCTAGTGGTGGCCGCGGATAAGGGAACTGCATCCTTCTCCGATATCGCTAACTCAATTTCTGCTGACTACGGATTCTGGCTGGGTGATGCCTTTGCCTCGGGCGGCTCGGTTGGCTACGACCACAAGGCGATGGGAATTACCGCCCGGGGTGCCTGGGAATCGGTAAAACGGCATTTCAGCGAACTGGACCTGGATACCCAGACCGAAGACTTCACGATGGTGGGCGTGGGGGATATGTCCGGCGATGTGTTCGGTAATGGAGCCCTGCTCTCCGAGCACATTAAACTGCTGGCCGCTTTCGATCACCGGCATATCTTCCTAGATCCCAACCCCGATCCGGCTATTTCCTACGCCGAGCGGCGCCGGCTCTTCGAATTGCCCCGTTCCTCCTGGGACGATTACGACAAATCCTTGATCAGCGCGGGCGGTGGGGTTTTCGCCCGCCAGGTCAAGACGGTGCCGATTTCGGAACAAGTCCGGTTAGCCCTCGGCCTGCCGGAAGGCACCGTGACGATGACCCCGCCGGATCTTCTTCGGGCCATCCTGCTGGCTCCCGCCGATCTGCTCTACAACGGAGGCATCGGAACTTACGTCAAGGCGAGCACTGAGACGCAGGCCGAAGTCGGTGACAAAGCCAACGACGCCATCCGGGTGGACGGCAAGGATCTACGGGTCAAGGTCATCGGCGAGGGCGGCAATCTCGGGATGACTCAGCGTGGTCGAATCGAAGCTGCCCTGCACGGGGTGATCCTGAATACCGATGCGATCGACAACTCGGCTGGCGTGGACTGTTCCGATCACGAGGTCAACATTAAGATCTTTGTGGACCGGATGGTTGCCGCCGGACGTCTGCGCGCCGAAGAGCGCGCGGAGTTCTTGGCGGAGATGACGAGCGAAGTTGGCCGGCTGGTACTGGAAGACAATGTCGATCAGAACGTGCTGCTGCTCAATGACCGGATGCGGGTGGTGGAGTGGAGCCCCAGTTATGAGCGTCTGATGGACTGGCTGGAGAGCAGCGCGGATCTGGATCGCAATATCGAAGCACTGCCGAGTACTGAGGAACTCAGGGTCAGGCTCGACGGCGGTCAAGGACTGACCTCGCCGGAACTTTCCGTGTTGGCAGCCTACGCCAAAATCGAGCTGACTAAGGCTTTGCGGGACAGCGATTTCGCGGACGATCCCTGGTTCCGAAGCACACTGCGGGATTACTTCCCGAAGCACTTCGCCGAGCGATTCGATGCCGAGCTCGATTCGCATCCGTTGCGCCGAGAAATCATCGCCACGGTTGTTGCCAACGACATGATCAATATCGGTGGCATCACCTTCGCCTTCCGGGCGATCGAGGAAACCAGCGCCAGCGAAGCCGTTTTGGCCAGGGCCTTCGTAGCGATGCGGGAAATTTTCCAGCTCGATCAGCTAACCGAGGCACTCGCTGCCCTGCCGCCGTCGTTCCCCACCGAGCACTGGTGCAATATCCATCTGGATATGCGCCGTTTGCTGGACCGGGCAGTGCGCTGGTTGATCGGACACTCCGGGGTTTCCGAACCGATCTCCGAGATCGTAGCGAAGTACCAACCCGTGGTCAGTTCGCTGCGCTCCAAGCTGAACAGCTACTTGGACGGCGTTGATCAGCAACGAGTCCAGGCATGGCATGAACGCGCTATTTCCTGGGGAGTGCCCAGCGAACTGGGTAATCGCTGGTCCGAGATGTTCGAAAGCTATGCCTTGCTGGACGTAGCGCGGGTGAGTGACCAGATCGAGGAACCTGTGGAGGAAGTCGCGAAGGTTTACTACGCGGTCTTTGCCCAGTTCGGCGTGGATAGCCTGCTGGAACGGATTTCGGCGCTGCCGAGGGAAGATCGTTGGCAGGCACTGGCTCGGGGCGCTCTGCGTGACGACCTCTACTCCACGGTGGTTGATATCACCCTCGCGGTGATGCGTGCAACGCCTGCCATTCCAGGAGCCCCCACGGCGGGAGCACACGAACGGATCGAAGCCTGGGCGCAGCAGAACGCCGAGCAATTGGGCCGGGCCAAGGCAATGTTCGATGAGGTGAATCAGCTGGAAAAGGACGATATGGCCTCGCTATCGGTTGCTCTTCGCTTGCTCCGGTCCATCGTGCGGAGATAGTACTGTGAAGTAATGGCGATTTTCACCGATCCGATCAGGGAACACGCGGATTTTGGCCCGGGTGATGCGGAATGGCTGCACCTATTGGTGGGGGATTGGCAGCTGATCGCGGATCTGGCTTTTGCCGATCTGGCGCTCTGGTTCCCCGACCCGGACGGTGACTATCTGGCGTTGGCGCACGTTCGGCCCTCTACCACGCATACGGTTTTCCATAAAGACTTCGTGGGGGAGAAGCTGCGGGCTGATCTGCTTCCCCTGGTTCAGCGCGCCTGGCACAGCCAGACCATTGAACGTGCTGGGGAAGCCACCTGGAATTCCGATATGGCGGTCCGGGTGGATGCAATCCCGATGGTTCGCAATGGGCGAAGCTTGGCCGTGGTGACCTCACATATGGATGTCTCTTCTTCCCGGTTACCCTCTCGGCTGGAATTGACCTACCGGCAGAGCGCTTACGATCTGTTGCGGATGGGCACGCTAGGGCTGTGGCCGGACTTCGCTTCACCGACGGGTTCTCGTCGAGGTGCCCCTCGGGTGGGCGATGGCTTTATCCGTCTCGACGCAGAGGGACTGGTCCAATACGCCAGCCCCAATGGAGTCTCGGCCTTTCGCAGGCTGGGTGCAGCCGATGCCCTGGAAGGGCGGTCACTGGCCGAGGTTACGGCGGGATTGCTGCATGATCGCAAGATGATCGATGAAACCCTGCCCCTGGTGGTAACCGGCAGAATGCCCTGGCGAACCGAGGTGGAATCCAGGGGAGTTAGCTTGTCCTTGCGGGCCATTCCACTGCGCGATTCCGAGCGTCGATTCGGGGCGATTGTGCTCTGCCGCGATGTCACCGAGTTGCGTCGCCGGGAACTGGAATTGGTCACCAAGGATGCCACCATTCGGGAGATCCATCACCGAGTGAAGAACAATCTTCAAACCGTGGCGGCATTGCTGAGGATGCAATCCCGTCGGATGCAATCTGCCGAAGCCAAAAATGGTTTAGAACAGGCGATGCGACGGGTGGCAACCATCGCCCTAGTGCATGAGACGCTCTCTCAAGGGCTGACCCAGAACGTCGATTTCGACGACTTAATCGGCCGTAATTTCCGGCTTGCCGCCGAAGTGGCTTCACCAGCTCAGGCGGTGCGCACCGAGCGAGAAGGGGAGTTCGGCGAGTTGCCAAGCGATCTGGCCACTCCCTTGGCGCTGGTGATCAATGAACTGGTGACCAACGCCGTCGAACATGGTTTGGCGGAGCGCGACGGTACCGTACAACTGATTGCCGAGCGGTACAGCAGGGAAGACGGTACCGAAATACTACGCGTCACGGTAGCGGACGACGGCGTGGGCTTACCTCAGACTCCGCTGGCGGAAGGTCTGGGCTTGCAGATCGTGAGAACCCTGGTGACCAGCGAACTCGATGGGTCGATCCGCTGGGAGCCCCGCCCAAGCGGCGGAACCGCGGTGATTATTGAGCTCCCGCTCTAATAATGATCCTCAGCGAGCCTGGGTGAACGCTAGCTAGCGCGGCGAGCGCGAGCTGCGCGGCGCTTGAGAGCACGGCGCTCGTCCTCGCTCATGCCGCCCCAGACCCCCGCATCCTGCCCGGACTCGATGGCCCACTGCAGGCAGGTGTCAACAACTTGGCAACGACGACAAACGCTTTTAGCTTCCTCGATCTGGAGCAGAGCGGGACCGGTGTTTCCCACCGGGAAGAAAAGCTCCGGGTCCTTATCGAGACAGGCAGCGCGACTACGCCAATCCATGCTGATCACTTACTCCTTAAAAATTTACCGATTGCTTTGTGAAAAGATTCACGAGCAATCTCACAAAAGAGGGGCCTCTGTCCGTCAGGCGGGCCCCTTGGTCTCTACGTTAAAGCGTTTCACGTTAACTGTATGTAAACAAGGGGTAAAGCCCGTCAACTTGCTGAGAAGCGTGAGCGGTTCGTCACATTTTTCCCGGCGCTTTCGATCTGTGATGAATATCTCCGGTATGGTGCCAGTGTGTCAATAGATCAACCTGAATCAAGCGGGGGAAGCTCCGTGCTTCGGCCTTGGGGAGTCTGGCTGATCTCCATCGTGGTGGGCCTTGAGGCGCTCGCTTTGTTGGTGGTAGCCGGCTCCTTTCTACTTGGTCTTTTCAGCACCCAAGCCAATTCGCTCAGCGGCGCGGTTTTCCTCACCGTCATGCTTTTCGCTCTAGGCGTGGGGCTGGCCGCGGTCGCGATTCAGCACTTCAAGGGTTTTCGCTGGACCCGGGCGGCGAGCCTGGTTTGGCAATTACTGATGCTAGCCATCGCTATTCCGGCGCTATTAGGCGGTCAGCTCCTACTGGGGCTGGTTCTGTTGTTGCCGCCACTGGCCGTGCTGGTATTGCTGTTTACTCCACGGGTGGTGGCTTTCACCTTGCGCCAGAACGGCTCAGCAGCGCTCTAGCTTGTTGGCGTTAGCTACTTCAGCGCGGGATAACGGCTTCGACAGCCGGATCGGGTAATCTTGAGGCAACTATGGGCACCTGAGGTGTGCCCAAAAATGCCGAACCAGGAGTTTGAGTGAACGCTGATCTTGTCATTGTCGGGTCGGGCTTTTTCGGGTTGACGATCGCCGAGCGAGCCGCAAAGGAACTCAACCTGAAGGTGGCGGTCTTAGATCGCCGGCATCACATTGGTGGAAACGCCTACAGCGAGAACGAGGCACAGACCGGAATCGAGGTACACCGCTACGGTGCGCATCTGTTCCACACCTCTAATGAGAAGGTCTGGGAATACGTCAATCGCTTCACCCAGTTCACCAACTATCAGCACAAGGTGTACACCAGCCACGGCGGCGAGGTGTATTCGATGCCGATTAACCTTGGCACCATTAACCAGTTCTTCCGTTCCGCCTACGGGCCGGCGGAGGCGCGCGCGCTGATCCAGGAGCAGGCCGGTGAGCTGGCGGGAACCGACCCGAAGAACCTGAACGACAAGGGCATCCAGCTCATTGGACGCCCGCTCTATGAGGCTTTCATCAAGCACTACACCGGCAAGCAATGGCAGACCGATCCCAAGGATCTGCCGGCCGAAATCATTTCCCGGCTACCGGTGCGCTATAACTACGACAATAGGTACTTCAACGACACCCATGAGGGCTTGCCGGTGGACGGCTACACCGCGTGGATTGAGCGGATGGCGGACCACCCGAATATTGAGGTGGTACTGAATACCGATTTCTTCGACGAGGGCGAGTTCTCGCGTTCTTCGGTCCTGGGACAGGTGCCGGTGGTCTACACCGGCCCGGTGGACAAGTACTTCGACTACACGGAGGGTGATCTTTCCTGGCGCACCATCGACCTTGAGGAAGAGGTACTGCCGGTCGAGGATTTCCAGGGTTGTGCGGTGATGAACTACCCGGATGAGGATGCTCCCTATACCCGGATCCACGAATTCCGGCACTTCCACCCGGAGCGCGATTACACCAAGGACGCTACCGTGATCATGCGCGAGTTCTCCCGCTTTGCCCAGAAGGGTGATGAGCCCTACTACCCGGTGAACACCGCCGAGGACCGCAGGAAGCTGCTGGCTTACCGTGATTTGGCCAAGGCCGAGCCGTCCGTGCTCTTTGGCGGACGATTGGGAACCTATAAGTACCTGGACATGCATATGGCTATTGGCTCGGCGCTGAGTATGTTCGAGAACAAGATCAAGCCGCATTTTTCCGGCGGCAGCAAACTGGAAAGTGGTGGAGTGGACGCATGAGCGTTTTTGTTGAGGAGATCAATACTGAGCTCGTGGCTGCAGGCTATCTGACCCTGCAGCGAGTAGTACTTCCTGAGCAAACTCAGGTCGATACAGCCCAACTGTATGTTGATAGCGGGATTGCAACATCGGCCCCGCTGAGCACGATGAACGGTTCGCGTGACAACGACAGGTCGACTGTCGCTTCCGGATCCAGCGCTGAGGTCCATGTTGAGGACTTCCTATCCCGTACTTCTGCAAGGGTTCGACCAGGTGCGCGATTGTCGTTCGGAACCTACTTCAACGCATTCCCTGCCAGCTATTGGCGCCGTTGGACGGTAGTGGACCAAGTACGACTCAGCGTCAAGACTTCGGGTTCCGGCGCAGTTGTGGTGTACAAATCTAACGCCCGCGGTTCGCTTCAACGAGTGGCGTCGACCCGAGTTGCTGGCGATCAGATCTCTACTTTCGACCTCACTCTGGCACCGTTTGGTGACGGGGGCTGGTACTGGTTTGATCTGGTTGCTGGTGTAGAAGCAATGGTTCTCCAAGAAGCCCAGTGGCAGACCGCCACTGATCGTCAAATCAATGGCAAGGTGACCCTAGAAATCACCACCCTGAATAAAACGGATTTCTGTCTCAATAATTTGCGCATCCTAGGTTCCAGACCTGAAGCCTTGGAACATGTTTCAGAGGTGCTCATCGTCGATCAAGGCACCCAAAAGGTCGCTGAAGCCGAGGGATTTGAGGAAGCCGCAGCTGGGGTTGGGGATAAGCTCCGGATCATCGACCAAGACAATTTGGGCGGATCCGGTGGATTCTCTCGCGGAATGCTTGAGGCCGTGGACAATGGCAGCGATTACGTGCTGCTTCTGGATGATGATGTAACTGTCGAGCCAGAAAGCATTAACCGCTTACTCACCTTCGCAGAGCTGTGCAAACGACCAACGATTGTTGGCGGCCATATGTTTGATCTTTACAATCGCACCGTTCTTCATACCTTTGGTGAGGTAGTGAACCCTTATCGGATTCAGCCAGATCTGCCGAGCGAGGATGCAAGCCTGGGGCACGATTTTGCTGCTGGAAACCTGCGGCAAAGTTCCTGGCTGCATCGCCGGACCGATGTCGATTACAACGGCTGGTGGATGTGTCTTATCCCCACCACCGTGATTAGAGAGATTGGCTTGGCGCTGCCAATCTTCATCAAGTGGGACGATGCTGAGTACGGTCTGCGAGCTAAGGAACATGGTTATTCCACGGTTTCGCTTCCGGGCGCAGCGGTCTGGCATGTTTCCTGGATCGACAAGGATGATTTAGTTGGTTGGCAGGCGTACTTCCACACCCGAAACCGATTGATCACGGCGCTGTTGCACAGTCCTTACGAACTGGGTGGACGGGTTATCCGGGAATCGTTCCAGCTAGATATCAAGCATTTGGTATCTATGCAGTATTACACCGCTCGCGGCCGGGTGATGGCGCTGCGAGATTTGGTTGACGGCCCAGCTAAACTACACGATTTGCTCGCCACTAAGCTCCCCGAAATTAGGTCAATGACCGGAGAGTTCTCCGATTCTCAGTTCAAACCGGAAGTGGATTTGTTTCCAGCTCCAAAATTGGATAAGCCGCCGAAAAAGGGACAGGGATTCCGATCGCCTGGATATCTCAATTTGCTACCTTGGACGATGCGCACCGTTGCTCGGCAGCTCGTTGAGCCGGTGAAGAATTCCAGCCAAGAACGTCCTCAAGCATTGATTCCCCACCAGGACAATAAGTGGTGGAGGATGTCTCAGTACGACAGCGCTTTGGTATCGAACGCGGACGGGACAGCCGTTTCCTGGTACAAGCGTGATCCACGCCAACTGCGTAAGCTCCTCGCCGAGGCGGGGCGGCTGCACTTACAGATCGTGCGAGACTGGAGCCGTTTGCGCAAGGAATACCGAGAGAACCTGGTTGAAATCACATCGATTGACACTTGGCGAAAGACCTTCGAGGCGCATAGCGAGAACGCGGGTAAATGAGCGCCGCGAGTCCCAATAGTTCGGCCCTGCTCCGCCCCGGAGTAGGGCGGGGCTTGTTGGATGTTCTTCGGTCTCGTTTTCTACTTAAGCTGCTGGTCCGTAAGGAGCTAAAAGTCAGGTATCGAGGTTCGGTACTCGGGCTTTTGTGGTCCTACGTCAAGCCAGGCGTACAGTTCCTGGTTTTCTATATTGCTTTGGGCGTTTTCCTAGGGCAAGAAAAAAGCGCTAGAAATCCGAATGGCCTGGAAAACTACGCGATCTACCTGTTCTCTGGAATCGTTCTGATTAACTTCTTCAGCGAAGCTCTTGGGAATGCTGCCCGCTCGATTGTGGGCAATGGTGGGTTGATCAAAAAGATTTATTTGCCCAGAGAGCTCTTTCCGGTTGCTTCAGTATGGGTTTCGGCAGTTCACTTTCTGCCACAACTTATTATCCTGGTGGGCGCATGCTTTGTCGCGGGTTGGCATCCTAACGCCTTTCAGATACTCGCCGCTGTTGCCGGTTTCCTAGTTGTTGCCCTCTTAGCTACTGGTTTGGGATTGTTGTTTGGCGCAATTAATGTCTACTTCCGGGACTCCGAAAACTTCGTAGATATGTTGCTCATGGTCGCCACCTGGGCTTCGCCGGTGATGTACTCCTGGAATCTGGTCCGAGATAAGGCCGGGGATACGATCTTTGCCATTTATCAGGCAAACCCGATTACGACTGGCGTCGAGCTGTTCCATTACGCGTTCTGGCTGCCCACCACACCGGGAGGAGCCGAGATGCCTCCGAATCTACTTTCCCTGTGGTTACCGGTTGGCTTGGGTACATCGATTCTGATTCTGTTGCTCGGACAATGGACCTTCCATCGGCTTGAAGGCCGATTCGCGCAGGAGCTCTGAGATGACGACAGCTATTGAAGTCAAAACCGTTAATAAGGAGTTCGTACTCCGGCACACCCGCTCTATCAAAGAGGCATTGGTCTGGTTGATTCGAGGACGTAAGGGTGACCTCTCCGAGAAGTTCCATGCACTCAAGGATGTCTCTTTGGATGTGCAACAGGGGGAGACAGTTGCTCTGCTCGGGTTCAATGGTTCGGGCAAATCCACCTTGCTTAAGCACATCTCTGGAGTGATGATTCCGGATAGCGGAACAGTCCAGACTCGGGGCCGGGTAGCTGGTCTAATTGAAGTTGGTGCAGGGTTCCATCACGATCTCTCCGGGCGGGACAATGTTTACCTCAACGGTGCGATTCTTGGCATGACCGAAACTGAGATCGACGAGCGCTTTGACTCCATTATCGAATTCGCGGAGATCGGTCAGTTCATTGACACTGAAGTGAAGTTTTACTCTTCCGGTATGTACTTGCGCCTGGCCTTTTCGGTTGCGGTGCACACCGATCCGGAGGTGTTTCTTGTCGATGAGATCCTGGCGGTAGGTGATGAGCCCTTCCAACGCAAGTGCATCGCTAAAATCAAAGAACTTGCAGCGGATGGCAAAACCCTTGTGGTCGTCAGTCATGACCTCGATCTAGTAGCTAAGATCTGCGAACGCGGCGTTTTGATGGACCATGGACAGGTTATTTTTGACGGCCCTATTGACGACGCTGTGGATCAGTTCCGGCAGAATTCCTGAGAACAGATAGTCTTGAGCAAGCTAAGTAGTGAGAAAACTAAGAGTGAGGCAGAGCGGCAGTGAAAATCGCAGTAGTGGCATTGGGAAAAATCGGGCTACCGCTCGCCGTCCAGTTTGCCGACAAGGGACATGAAGTCATTGGCGTAGATGTCAACCAGCAAGTGGTTGACCTGGTCAACGCTGGTACAGAACCTTTCCCTGGTGAGGCTCATCTGCAAGAGAAACTCTCGGAACTTGTTCCTGCTGGTCGTTTGAAGGCCACCACAGAGTACGCGGAGGCCATCCCGAACGCCGATGCGGTGGTCCTTGTGGTTCCGCTCTTCGTCGATAAAGATGCTCGGCCAGATTTTGGCTGGATGGATGCAGCAACGGCTGACCTGGCTAAGCACCTGACCCCCGGCACCCTGGTTTCCTACGAGACAACCCTTCCGGTCGGTACCACGCGGACCCGCTGGAAGCCGGCTCTGGAAGCCGGCTCGGGGCTGACTGAAGGCAAGGACTTCCACCTGGTGTTTTCGCCGGAACGCGTACTCACCGGTCGGGTTTTCGAGGACCTTAGGAAGTACCCAAAGCTCATCGGCGGCCTTTCGGAAGCGGGTGCCCAGCGGGCGACTGAATTCTACGAAGCGGTTCTGGACTTTGACGAGCGTCCCGATCTGAAGCGCCCGAATGGGGTCTGGGACCTCGGGTCCGCGGAAGCCTCGGAGCTGGCAAAGCTGGCGGAAACCACTTATCGGGATGTCAACATTGGCTTGGCGAATCAATTTGCTCGATTCGCGACCACTTCCGGAATCGACATTTACCAGGTGATCGAAGCCTCCAACTCTCAGCCGTATAGCCATATCCATCAGCCGGGTATCGCCGTCGGAGGTCACTGCATTCCGGTGTACCCCAGGCTGTACCTGTGGAATGATCCGGAGGCCACCGTAGTTCGAGCGGCGCGGGAGGCTAACGCTCAGATGCCGGAATATACCGTGGGTTTGCTGGAAGGTGCCTATGGTGATTTAGCCGGAGCCAAAGTCGTAGTGCTTGGTGCTGCGTACCGTGGCGGCGTGAAGGAAACCGCTTTCTCAGGCGTTTTCGACGCAGTCGAGTCGCTCAAACGCCGCGGCGCTGTGGTGAAGGTCCATGACCCGCTCTACAGTGACGAGGAACTCTCTAAACTTGGTTTTGAGGCCCACCACTTGGGTGAACCCGTTGATGCTGCGGTGGTCCAAGCTGATCACACAGAGTACCGTTCCCTGGGGCCGGCAGACCTTCCCGGAATCAAGGTCTTCATCGATGGCCGCCGGGTGAGCTCGGCGGACGCCTGGGATGGGGTGCTGTACCGGGTTATTGGCAAGTCCTAATGTCTCGAGTCTTAGTTCTCACGCTCTGGTTCCCATCAGTCGAGCATCCAGCCTCAGCGCCCTTCAACTTATTGCACACCGCGGCGATTGCGCGTAAACATCAGGTCCGAGTGCTTCATATACAACTTGGTTCCCGTGCACCGATGATTCGGGAGAACTATCAAGGCATTGACGTGACTCGAGTGGGGCTGCCGGGGCGGGACTTCAGGAAATACCTAGGGATACTCAAGCTCATACTCCCGTTTTTGCGAGATGCTGACATTTTGCACACCATGGCGTTTCCGATACTGCCCTTGGCCACGCCTTTACGCTTGCTGGGGCGAACACCTTGGGTTCATAGCGAGCACTGGAGCGGATTGGCACAAGCGGTACAGCCTATCGGTGCACGGAGAGCATGGTTCCGATACGTTCTCCGGCGGCCAAACTGGATTACTGCAGTGAGTACCGCTCAGCGTGAGCAACTCGCCGCTTTCACCGGGAGGAGAAACCTCAGCGTCGTGCCTAATGTTGTCTCGCCTGTGAAAGCTCTGGCTGCTCGCGAAGGTGGGAGGACAGGCGTGTTGAACCTCGTTTCGATAGGCGGGCTGGTGGCGGGCAAGCGACCGGAACTGGCTATCGAAGTATTGAGCTTGCTGAGAGCCGAGGGCGTTGAAGCGTATTTGACCTGGGTGGGCGAAGGGCCGCTTCGCGGAGAGATCGAGGGCCTTGCCCGGGAACGTGGTGTCACTAACTATTTGCGGCTTACTGGCAGTCTTGAGCACGACAAAGCATTGGCTGAATTGGCCGAGGCGGACATATTTTTTCTCCCTACTGCGCACGAGACATTCTGTGTTGCCGCTGCCGAAGCTGTTTCGGCTGGGCTCCCTGTGGTGCTTACCGATCTGCCGGCGGTGCATGATTTCTTGGACGAATCTAATAGCGTTCTGGTCCAGGACTCCGCTCCGGGTTCGTATGTCGCCGGAATCCGGTTGGCGATGTCCAAATTCTGTGAGGTTTCAGCTGAACAGATCTCTCAGACCATCAGCGACAAGCTAAGCCCGGAGGTGGTAGCCGAGCTGTTCGACGACATTTACCGTGAGCTTAGAAAAGTCAGCGGTTCGCCCCCCCCGAACAGAGACGATGATGATTTGATTCAGTACGAGCCACCAAGCGGTCGATAGAACATAAAAAACTCCTCGTCCCATTTCTCTGAGACGAACCGATAAGCAGGAAGTGAACATGACATCAATAGCCCAAAGTGCGGATGTTGCAGAAGGCGTGCAGCTCGGCGCTGGAACAAAAATTTGGCATCTTGCTCAGGTTCGTGAAGGAGCAGTGCTGGGGGAGAACTGCATTGTAGGTCGTGGTGCCTACGTCGGTAGCGGCGTGCAGATCGGCGAGAACACTAAGATTCAGAACTACGCCTTGGTATATGAGCCAGCCAAGCTAGGAAAGGGTGTTTTCATTGGCCCAGCCGTTGTACTCACAAATGACACCTATCCTCGTTCGGTCAGCCCGGATGGAAGCCTGAAGAGCGCCCACGATTGGGAGCCTGTGGGAGTCACCATTGAAGACGGGGCATCCATCGGGGCGAGAGCTGTTTGCATTGCCCCGGTGACTATCGGCAGATGGGCCACCGTGGCGGCGGGTGCCGTGGTCGCGAAGGATGTGCCAGCCTTCGCGCTGGTGGCCGGAGTGCCAGCCAAACGACTCGGATGGGTTGGTAAAGCTGGAGTGCCACTTCGTGCCGAGGACGGTTTTTGGGTGTGTCCGCAGACCGGCGCCAAGTATATTGAAGATGGAAATTCCCTGAAAGAAGCAGAGGACGACGCATGAGCCAGGACTTTATCCCCGCAGCCAAGCCGATTATCGGCGCAGAGGAAAGGGCAGCCGTTGACGCCGTGTTGAGTTCTGGCATGCTCGCCCAAGGCAAACAAGTGGCCGACTTTGAGACCGAGTTCTCATCGGTTCTTTCCGATGGGCGCGCCGCAGTGGCTGTGAATTCGGGTACTTCTGGCTTGCACCTCGGGTTACTTGCCGCCGGAGTGGGTGCGGGAGACGAGGTTATTGTCCCCTCCTTCACCTTTGCTGCGACAGCTAACTCGGTGGCCTTGACTGGTGCTACTCCGGTATTCGCCGATATTGAGCTGGATTATTACGGCCTCGACGCTGGACATGTGGCTTCACTGATCACAGAGAAGACCAAGGGCATTATGCCGGTGCACCTCTACGGGCATCCCTTCGATGTCAATGGCCTTGGCAAGCTTGCCGATGAACGAGGACTCGAACTTTATGAAGATGCCGCACAAGCGCACGGCGCCAGCGTTAACGGCAAGAAGGTTGGTACCTTCGGGGCTTTTGCCATGTTCAGCCTCTACCCGACCAAGAACATGACTTCGGGTGAAGGTGGCATGGTTACGACGTCGAACCCCGAGATTGAGCGCAAGCTGCGGCTTTTGCGCAACCAGGGTATGGAGAAGCAGTATGAGAACGAATTGGTTGGGTTCAACGCCCGGATGACCGATCTTCATGCGGCCATAGGTCGGGTACAGCTAACGAAGGTGTTGGGCTGGACCGAGCAACGACAGCAGAATGCCGCTTTCCTGGACGCTAATCTGTCCGGAGTTCAGACGCCCAAGGTGGCTCCGGGAGCCTCGCATGTGTATCACCAATACACGATTCGAGTATCTGAGGATCGGGACGGACTCGCCAAGGCTTTGCGCGAAGAGTACAACATCGGCTCGGGTGTCTACTACCCGGTTCCCAACCACAGGCTACTGCCCTTTATGCGTACTGAGGATCTGCCGAATACCGAGATCGCAGCCAAGGAAGTGTTGTCGCTACCGGTGCACCCTTCGCTCAGCCAAGGAGACCTGGAGCGAATAGTCAATGCGGTCAACACTCTGGCCAAGGCTGGCTCCTAAGATGACTGACAACAGAACCCTGAGGGTGGGTTTGATTGGCTTGGGCATGATGGGACGTCACCACGCCCGGGTTATTCGTGAAGTGGAAGGCTTGGAACTGGTTGCTGTGGCGGATGCGTTCGGCGATCCGCACGGAGTAGCCGGGGGGCTTCCGGTGCTTGGCTCTGTGGACGAATTGATTGAAGTGGGCTTGGATATGGCCGTGGCTGCGGTACCCACAGGGATGCATGAAGAAGTTGGCTTGGCTCTGGCAGCGGCTGGGGTTCATACCTTGGTGGAGAAGCCCATAGCTGCCAGCACAGCGGCTGGGCAGCGGCTGGTCGATGCTTTTGATGCTCGTGGCATCGTCGGCGCAGTGGGGCATATCGAACGGTTCAACCCGGCCTTGCAATCCTTACGGAAACGCCTGCAAGCTGGCGAACTTGGTGAGGTCTACCAGATCGCGACTCGACGGCAAGGCCCATTCCCAGCCAGGATCGCCGATGTCGGCGTGGTGAAGGATCTGGGTACGCATGACATCGACCTGACCGCCTGGTTGGCGCAAAGCGAGTTCGAAACGATTTTTGCACGTACCACCACCCGCAGCGGACGTCCACATGAGGACATGGTGGCTGCCACCGGGCAACTTGCCAACGGCACAATCACTAACCATTTGGTGAATTGGCTTTCCCCCATGAAGGAACGACTAACTGTGGTTACCGGTGAGAAGGGCGCATTCGTGGCAGATACGATTACCGCAGACCTAACCTTCTTCGAGAACGGCACAGTTGCTACCCAATGGGAGTCGATGGCTGCTTTCCGAGGCGTTTCCGAAGGTAACGTGACTCGCCTGGCTATCCCGAAGGCAGAGCCGCTTCGTACCGAGCACGAAGCCTTCAGGGACGCTGTTCTGGGGGTGCGCAACGACGTTGTCACCATGCGGGAGGGGCTGAACACCCTAAGGGTCGCCGAGGCAGTACTGGAGTCAGCAGGTGCCGGACAGATGGTGAGGGTTTCCGGTTCGTGAGTGACGGACGAAAAGTCACCATCGTTTCCAGACTGTTTGCCCCCGAGGTGGGAGCCGCGGCATTTCGATTGCGTGTCCTGGCTGAAAGCTTGGTCGCGAAAGGGGCTGAAGTTCAGGTATTAACTTCGAAGCCGCCGACTCAATCAGCGAGTGAATTTCATGCCGATTACCGCATCTCAAGGTGGCCAGTATTGAGAGATCAAGGCGGGAACGTTCGCGGATATATTCAATATTTGAGTTTTGATTTACCCGTGTTTTTTAGATTGCTGTTTTCCGCAAAGACCGACGTCTACGTGGTTGAGCCACCCCCTACCACCGGACTGATGGTTGCCATGGTGTCCATGCTAAGACGCACCCCGTTCGTGTATTACTCCGCAGACGTCTCGTCTAGCGCGGCAAAAGGAATCGGTGTGGGGGCGCTTCCACTCAAGATTCTGACCTGGCTTGAGCGTCTGGTGTTGAGACGTTCTGCGGGCATACTTACAGTTTCTGCCGCAGTCAAAGCTGAGATCGAAGAGCTTATCGGAACTCGAAAGGATATTTGGGTTGTCGGTACGGGCGTCGATACCGATACTTTTTCTTTCGAGGGGATTGCCGAAGACCCGGGATTTCCCTATTTCCTCTATGCCGGAACCATGTCGGAAATACAGGGAACAACGGTCTTCGTTGAGGGGTTCAAGCTGATCGCTGATGAGTTCCCAGAGCTCAAGCTATTGTTGTTCGGTCAAGGAACCGAGGTGGCAGAGCTTCAAGCCCTAACTAGCGGGTTTGAAGAACGTATTGCTATTCGACCACCGATTTCTGGCCAGGAGATAGCCCGTTGGTTCAGGGGAGCAAAAGCAAATTTAGCTTCTGTCCGTCCGAGTAGAGGGTACGACTTTGCTTTCGCGACTAAGGCTTTGGCCGGTATGTCCGCGGGAGTTCCTTGCATTTATGCAGGGGTTGGGCCAATGCGCGCACTCATTGATGACAACGGGCTAGGTTGGACGGCGGATTGGACACCTGCGTCGGTAGCAGAAGCATTTAGGAAGGCCCTTAGAGAACCATTTTCTACGGAGGGGCGCAACCAACTAGCGGGGTGGACAGAAGAACATCATTCCTTGAAAGCTGTCGGAACTGAGGCTGCAAGCCGGGTTCTAGCCGCCAGGCGTTAGGTTCAGATGACCGCGATCAATGCTCTGCCCCGACATCTAGCCAGTAAAAAAACCTTCATCCACCTTCCGGGTGGATATTCAGGCGCTTAGAGCCGTTGCCATCGGCCTAGTGCTGGCTAACCATCTTTTTCCAGGTAGGCTCACTGGTGGTTATGTGGGAGTCGACGTCTTCTTCGTCATCTCCGGTTATCTTATCACCGCACATCTTTGGAAGGAGATCTCCGGAACTGGAAAACTGAGGATTGGGCGGTTCTATGCACGTCGGATTCTACGGCTATTACCAGCGGCTTTTCTGGTATTGGTAGTCGCCCTTCTCACTGTTGCCATTTGGCTGCCTTTTTCGCGTTGGTCCGAAACCTCGCAGCAGGTCCTGGGATCTGCTTTATACCTAGAGAACTGGCTACTGGCCGCAAATTCTATAGATTATTCTGCCCTAACGGCGGACGCCACCGTTGCTCAGCATTATTGGTCGCTTTCGGTCGAAGAGCAGTTCTATCTGATCTGGCCTTGGTTGCTTTTTGGCCTGTACCTGCTGGGCCGGAGATTTTGGCGGGCACGTATCTTGCCAGTTGTGGTTGCTCTGATCGCCGTGCTACTCGGGAGTTTGTTGTGCTCAATTTTGATCACCGAATTCAGTAAACCGCAAGCTTATTTCGTCACGCCGGTGCGGGCATGGGAGTTTGCTACCGGAGCTTTGGTCTTCTTCCTTGCTCGGCGTCTGCGATGCTCCTTCACGGTGTGTACATCGATGGCGATTGCAGGTTTTGCCGCCATCGCACTGAGTGCTTTTTGGTTTAGTCCGACAACCGCATTTCCCGGTTATGCGGCTTTGGTACCAGTGCTAGGCACAGCACTGGTAATACTTTCGGGAAGCCTAGCCAAGGACCTTCCGACCGATCGCCTGCTCGCTTGGGCACCTGTCCAATATCTGGGGAATATCTCCTATTCGCTGTACCTTTGGCATTGGCCGCTCATCGTAGTGGCGCCTTTTGTGGTTGGCGCTCCCCTGAGCGGTATCGGGAAGCTCGTTTTGGCCGTAATAGCTGTTCTCCTTGCTGCACTGAGTAAGGGGCTGATCGAGGACCCTGGACGGCATGCTCTTTGGCTTTCGGCCAAGCCATGGAGAAGTTTCCTAGCCATGCTCTGCGCCATGGCCCTGATAGCAGGTCTTGCGTCCTGGCAAACAGCGAGTGCTAACCAGCGGGCTGATCAGGCTGCTCAGCTCATCCAACAGCAGGAAACACTCCCATGTTACGGACCCAGAGCACTGGCGCCCGGAGCTAATTGTTCTGATCCCTTTGGTCCTGCGAAGGTATCTACAATGTCAAAAGTCAATCAATACTGGAATCTTCCCTCGGAATGTGGGTCAGCTCTAGATGATCTCAATGCTGGCTCAACCAAAACACATGTTGTCTGCGATTTCTCTCGCGGTAACCCGGAGTCTGAAAACATTTGGGTGGTTGGTGACTCGCATGCTGAACAGTGGAAGGCTGCCCTGTTTGAAGTTGCAAGGCAACAGGGTTGGAAAGTTGACATGGCAATGCTTGGGGGCTGTGCCATTGCCGATGTGAAGTTTCTCGGCTTTGAAGGAGCGAGAGATCCAGGATTGGCCGCACGATGTTCCACTTGGCAGAAATCGGTGACTAGCGCGGTTACGAAAGCAAAACCAGCCGCGGTATTTACGTCTATGTTCGCTCGTAGAATGGGCGTGGACGGTGTGGGAGAGGAACCGAATCGGGCATTTGAGGAGGGTCTGGTTCGGACTTGGAAGACTTGGTCGGAGTCTGGAATCCGGGTATTGGTGCTAGCTGATCCGCCGCTCAATAAGGACGTCAGACCCGGCGATTGCTTGAACCTCAAAGCGAGCAAACCGGTCGACTGTGCAGTTCCTCGTACTACCGCGCAGCCGCCTGATCCGATGAGCCAAGCCGTTGGTTTGGCTTCCGATCCGGGCATTCGACTGATTGACCTCACTAATTATTTTTGTGACAAGACTCTCTGCTACGTAGTAATCGGTGGAGTCTCGGTGTATTTCGATGCTAATCACCTAAATGCCGAGTACAGCAAGCTGTTGGCACCCTACCTGAATGAAAAGATTGGCGTTCTTGGTCATTGATGAGAAATGCAGACCGAGCAGTTGGCTTCCTCGGACTCTGAACGATAGTCTTTCCAACGACGTAACGAACCTGGGAGAAGGTGAATAAGCTGGCAAGAAGTTGGAGCCCCAAGTGGCTGAGAAACGACTTTCTTCGCCACGTTGCAACGTTGCTAGTAGGAACCACGGCAGCACAAGCCCTGTTGCTCCTGCTGACCCCGGTTCTCTCCCGACTGTACAGTCCACAGGACTACGGCCTTTTTTCCATCTACAGTTCCATCGTTAGCACTCTCGCTGTCGTGGCGGCTTTGAGATACGACATGGCGATCATGCTTCCGGACCAGGACGCCGATGCCAAAGTCCTCAAGCGAGGGGCCACCCGGTTAATTCTGTTGGTCTGTCTGATTGCCACTGTGGTTTGCGGAATAGCGGCTCCGATGATAGCCAGTGCGGTCGGAGATCCGTCATTGGCGCCCTGGCTTTTTCTGATTGGATTGAGTACTTTCACTCTGGCTGAAATCTCCGCCTTGACCTACTGGTTGAACAGGAAGAGCGAGTATCGAGCCATTGGAGTGAACCGCGTACTGCAAAGCGGAGGGACCGCCGTCGCCCAGCTCGGTTTGGCTTTGGCTAAACTGGGCGGCATCACCGGGCTGATCATCGGGGCACTACTAGGACAGACCGCAGCTTGGCTAACCTTGCGGCATAAAGCCAGAGAAGTTCGCTCAGGTTTGGAAGAATCCAACACATCGTTGCGGAAGTTACTGAGACGATATCGTCGGATGCCACTGCTCAACGGGCCGAATGTTCTGGTTGATGCTGTGCGGGTCAACGGGATCAATATCATGATCGGAATCGTGTATTCCGGGTCTTTGCTAGGGCAGTTCTACATGGCTTGGCGGGTACTTCAGGTTCCGCTGGGGCTAATTAATGGTGCATTAGCCCAGGTCTTCTTTCAGAAGCTTTCGGTGACTGAACGAGGTTCGATGTTTCGATTCGCTAAAGCCTCGATCCTTCGTTCAGCTGCCCTGGGTGTCGTCCCATTCCTCATTATCTACTTCCTCTCTCCCTGGATCTTTCCTGTCGTTCTAGGAGCTCAATGGGGGGACGCTGGTTATATCGCCCAGGCCTTAGTTCCTTGGCTCTATATGAGCCTGATTACTTCACCGATCTCAACAGTGTTCGTGGTGACGGAAACACAGCACTACATGCTGATTCATTCCATCTTTTATGCCGGGGTGCCGCTGGCCTTGCTGTATTTCTTGAAGGGCGACATCGTGAGCAATTTGAGCATCGTCGCTTGGGCGATGGCGCTGATACTGGTTATTTTCGCGGCGTTGGCATTATGGGTCAGCACACGCTACGACAAAGAGCTTCAGCCTAAACCTGAAGCACCATCTAACTGAACGAAGTTCCTAATGCTATGCAGTCCTCATCACGCTATCGATGGAAAGCACAACACATGAGCCAAATGATCTACCACGTTCCCTATGCGCTGGATACGGGCGCAAAGACCGGTAGCGGAATCCGCCCGGTTCGAATGCTTGAGGCGTTCCGTTCCCTGGGGTATCAGGTCGAATTGGTGGCCGGACATTCAAAGGAGCGGGCTCGGATCATCAAGGCGCTGCGCGCCCGAATCAAGTCCGGCGAGAAGTTCGCGTTTGTCTATTCGGAGAGCAGTACTATGCCGACTCCTCTGACGGATCCACGACATATACCGGTACGCCCGCTGATGGATTTCAGATTCTTGAGATTGTGCCGGGTGCGGGGTATCCGGACTGGCCTGTTCTATCGGGACATCTATTGGCGTTTCCCTCAGTACAATGAGCAGGTCAATGTTCTCCTGGGCCTGGGCACCCGGTTCTTCTACAACCTCGATCTACTCGGGTATAAACGCTCCATCGACAAGCTCTACTTGCCTTCCTTGGGCATGGGGAAATTTGTTCCGCATATGCCTTCGGAACGGTTCGCAGCGCTTCCGCCAGGCGGACAGATTGTAGATTTACCAACCAAGGAAAAATCGGAGTTTTTGGAACTTTTCTACGTTGGAGGCTTAGGTGGTTATTACGACATGCGCGCTTGTGTGCGCGCGGTGAATGCCTCATCATCGGCCCATCTAACGATCTGTACGACTAAGCAGGAGTGGGAAGCCTATAAAGAGGACTACTCGGAGATCTTGACCGATAAGATCTCAATCGTCCATAAGAGCGGTGCCGAGCTAGTCGAGCATTATGCGAAGGCGGATGCCTGCATGCTCTTTATCGAACCAAGCGTCTACCGTTCCTTTGCTGCTCCGATTAAATTTGCCGAATACCTTGGTTTCGGAAAGCCGGTGATTGTCAACGATGGGACTAATGTCGCCGAATTTGTTCGCAATCATGGAAATGGCTGGGTCTTGCCGTTTGAGACATCCGTACTGACTGACCTGATCGAGACTCTCACCCGAGACCCCGAACAACTCCGCGAAGCTACTAAGACTACGCTCGCAGTTCGTGAACAGAACACTTGGGAGGCTCGAGCTCGCCAGGTAGAACGAGACCTAGCGGGCTCTTAGTGCGATTAGCCTGCAAAAGTCCGGAGAATGGCGTCTACTGCGTATTGGGCGGCCTTGCCATCGCCGTAGGGAGTCGCATCTGTTGGGCTCGGCGCAGGACGTTGCACCGTTTCGGTCAGAGTGCGTAGATCGTTCCCTACCAAGCGATTCCAACCGAGTTCTACCGTCTCCACCCATTCCGTTTCCGTTCGTACTGTGGTGCAGGGGACGCGGAGCAGGAATGCTTCCTTTTGCAATCCGCCTGAGTCGGTGACGACACCGGCACTGTTCATTACTGCGTGAATCAGATCGGGATATGCAAGCGGGTTCGTCACTCGAATAGAGCCTTGTTCTAAGGACAGATTGTGAGTTTGCGCGAGACTAACTAGACGCGGATGTGCCAGCAGAACAACGGGCTTATCCAGTTCGGCCAGAGCCGAGACAATGGCGCTCAAACGCTCTGCTGAATCAGTGTTATCAGGGCGATGGATGGTGCAAACATAGTAGTCCTTACTAGGTAGAGCGAGAGGTAAGGGGCGTTCCGTAGCTGCAAGCCTGTCTCGAACCTGGAAAAGTACGTCCGTCATCACATCGCCCACTAGAGCGGTTTTGTCAGCTAACCCTTCGGTTCTAAGGTGGTCCACCGCGACCTGAGTAGGGGCGAGAAGTAGATCGGCGCTGTGATCTGTTAGGACGCGATTATGCTCCTCTGGCATTCGACGGTTAAAGGAGCGTAATCCAGCCTCAAGATGGACCAATGGAATATGAAGCTTGACGGACGCAATGGCGGCGGCCAGCGTCGAGTTGGTGTCGCCATAGACTAGGACGCAATCGGGGGATGCCTGCTCAAAGATCTCTTCCAAGCCAGTGAGCATCGCTCCAGTTTGAGCACCGTGCTTTCCGGACCCCACTCCGAGGTTGTATTGCGGTGCGGGAATCTGCAGATCACGGAAAAAAACGTCGCTCATCAGCTGGTCGTAATGCTGCCCGGTGTGAGCAATTAGATGCTCTGCCCGTCCCTTCATCGCAGCGGCGATGGGGGCAAGCTTAACAAACTGAGGGCGTGCGCCAACGACGCTGAGGATTCGCATAGAACCAAGTTTAGAGGAAGAGAGGGACGTCCGGAGTATCTTCTGTGGCATGGCGATACGTGATAAGCAGAGGAGTCGCGCTAAGGCACCGTGGGTTAGCGATGAACTAAACAGGTAGCTCGCGGTAGAGGTCTTCGAGACGTTCTTCTAGTACAACGGCAGAGTGGAAACGTTGCGCCCACTCGCGACCCGCTACCGCGGTCTTTGCTGCCGTAGCGGGATCTTCGAGGATGCGGGACACTAATCTCAACGGCTTCTCTTCGGCAGTGTTGTACAGCGGTGCCTTCTGGCCGTAGACCTCGTCCTGAGTGAATTTGGCTATTAGAGGTTTGGCCTGACACATTGCTTCTAGATCACTGAGCCCGAGTGCTCCGAAACAGATCTGTCCAATAACAATATCCGAGTCAGCAAGTTGCTGACGGAACCCTTCCGAGCTCATAAGAGGCAGTAGCTTAATGCCGGCTTCCGCGGCGGCGACTGCATGGGTTCCCCAGTCCAAACCCAAGAGTTCTAGCTTAGGATGTGCAACCTTGAGCTGTTTAGCCAAATCGATGAGTTCTGGGGCACCCTTAGAGTCATCCCAACGGCTCGCAAAAAAAACTCGGGTCCCATTTAGCTCTCGTTGTGGAGGTAGCGGCGTAGCAGTGGCTAGCGGTAGGGGAGCCGGAAACCACTGGGCATCCGGTCTTAGCGCCAAAACGGCCCCGGCGAGATCAGGGGTAGAATACAGCACTTTGTCTGCGGTTCGAATTGAATATTTCACCACTGGACCGAGAACCTTTGAATTCAAGTCTTGGCGCACGTCTGTGCCGTGCAGGTGAAGAACAACGCCGTGGCGTCCCCAGCCATAGTAGCCAGATACCCCGTAGTTAATGTGCAAAATGTCAGGACGAGGACGAATGCACCGTGTCTTGAGTAAGTGTCGGAGACGTTTCAGTACCATATTCCAAGGTGCGACTCCTCGTCCAGCTGGGACATCGCTCAGCGACCAATCCAAGCCTTTTTCGCGGGCGACTTCGATGAGGCTGCGTGAAGTCCCGGAAATATCGCCAAGGTGTAATACTCTCATCATGCTCTGAACTCCTTCGCTTTGAAAGATTCTCGGTACTCCCGCCGGACGACTGACCTAATTGCATGCGGTGACTTGATAAAGTTTTGCCTCTCCATCGGAGGCAAGGAGCTTCAGTCCCGAGGCAGCGGCTAAGTTATCAAGTCCGGCAAAGCCCTCGGTTCCTTGGTTGATTTCTTGAGGTCCAAAGTCTAGAACATAGTAACTATTCAGAGCTTTGAGGGCTGGACAGACGGCGGGGTCGCTCGCTACCTTATTCAGCTTGTTGATAACGGTGAGGCTGGCACCGACAGCTGGGCTCCCGATAGCCGGGATCAAAGCGTTCCTGTCACTGATGGCGTAGACCAGAGAAGCTCCTGTCCAAGGATTATCTATCACAACCGAATCCTCTGGGACGAAATTATCGAGCCTCGATAGAAGCGTCAATTCATCAGTTGAAAGTAGTTCCGAACTCGCTGTCAGTTCATAGGCTTTTGCCGCGTTGACCTGTGCAGTTTTGACTGATTCTCCTTGGCAGAAATAAGCCACAGACCCGATCAATACGGCGGTAGCTACAACTGAGACAATGGGAAGCCGCAACCAGTTGGATGAAACTCTCTTGAGCTTCGCCAAGGTCTCTGCAATCCAGAGACCCCCCGAAGAGGCCACCACGATGGCGACGACCGGCAGAATAGCGGCTAGCCGGTTGCTGTCGTTGTACCAAACCCCGGTGTAGAACGATCTAGTCTGATCGGCTGGGAAGCCCGCTACTACGATGTACAACGCGCAGCTCAAAAGAAAACAACCAAGCAACCAAAACGCACGACGGCGAGCTATTAGATACACGATGCCCAGAGCTGTGAGTAACAGGACAGTCCAGGAGATGAAGCCGCCCTGTGGCGCGCTCGACAATGCTTCCCCCAGAGCTCGTGGAACCGTCGTTATCGGGGGCCAGAAGGAAGCTTTCTCAGTAGGACGGATGGTCACCCAGATGTAATAAGCGACGCCGATATACGCAGCGAAGATAATTAAGGGAAAAGCTATAAAGCCAACGGGTCGCTTAGAACGGTAGACCGTGGAGATACTTCGAAACACCCAAGCAATCAAAGGGGGGATCGCGAAGACCATCAAAGTCATTGCCGTGCTTGGGTGGGACAGAGCCAAGCCAGCTCCTGAGATGGCTAGTAGAAGGAAGGCCAGCAGACGTTCTGGACGTGGAGTTTTCGCAAGCCCCAAGAATCCGATGACCATCCCGAGAGCGAAGGGTAAAAGAGCGATTGAGAGCAAATTGGGGTATAGGACACCAAACTCAAGCATGAGATAGGGAAACGAGGCGAAGGCTCCGGCCAGCGCCCCTGTAATCATGATCGGGATGAGCCGGTTACCGTGAACTTGTTTCACCAGCATCATGGCACCGAGCGGCCAAACCAGGGCAGCGATGAGTAAATTCATGATGTTGACGGAGACTGGGATCGAAATTCCGGTAGAGCCTGCTAAAAGGGCGACTATGTCGTGCCAAGCCCCTGGGTAGAAGGAAATCCCGCCATTCGGATCAAGCGCGCCGAGAGTGAGCGAAGAACCACGACCGCTATCGATGATAAAACGGATAGCGTTCAAGTGGAAGACATTGTCATAGGTCTGGGAGATATGCTCTGGGCTTCCGGTGATCTTGATGAATCTCACCGTGAGAATGAAAGCTGCAATGCCCAGAGACACGGCGAATGCTGCAATTGACCTGAGCCTGGGTAAGGGGCGCCACCGGAGTCGGAGCGGCTCCTTATGCTTTCTGGAGTGGTAAATGTAGCGAACTACGATTACTACAACAGAGCTGATCACGGTGAAGCCTATAAGCGGAAGTAGCGACCAGCGAACGTGGATCAGTTGCGCGGCCACAGCTCCAACTGAAGACAACGAGACTGTTAAGGGCGCGGCTGCACTCCACCAAATCAAGCCACGTGCTCCGAGAGCTTTTGCCAGGACGAGGCCGGGGACAAAAAGAATGAGTAACGCTGCTATCACATTGGGTGCTGTTTGCAGCCAACTCATTTGGTCTCCTAGCTCTCTGCCGACATTCCAGGATACAAGCTGTCATCAAGATTCCGCCAAGCCACGAACCCAGCCCACGCCTGAAGCTGACATTCAGTATGGAATACTTGATAGGTGAGTCGTACCTGGGTAGTCATTCCGATGTTCAATGAAGCCTCAGTTGTCGGCGCTGTCATTGAGGGAGTGCGCGAAGTCTTCCCCCATGTGGTCTGTGTCGATGACGGTAGTCGCGACAACTCTCAAGGGGTTGCCCGTGAGGCCGGGGCCATCGTTGTACAGCACCCCATAAATCTTGGCCAGGGCGCAGCGCTGCAAACCGGCTTTGAGTATTGTCTACAGGATCCTGAACTGGATTGTGTCATTACTTTTGATGCAGACGGGCAACATCGAGTCTCAGACGCCAAGGCAATGGCGGACCGAATAACCTCAGGTGAGGCGGACGTGGTCCTCGGATCACGATTCCTGGATGATCGAACCCAATTGTCGCCGATGAAGCGCCTCGTGCTTCGGACTGCGGCCATTCAGTCTCGTTGGTCAACCGGGCTGTCCCTCACTGACGCTCACAACGGCCTTCGAGCCTTCAATCCTCAAGTAGTGGGCTCGATCCATTTGCAGCAAAATCGGATGGCTCACGCTTCAGAACTTATCCATCAACTTGCTGAGCTTAACCCTCGGTGGGTGGAACAGCCGGTGGAGATCATCTATACCGAATATTCCAAATCCAAAGGTCAGTCCTTACTGAATTCTGTAAACATCCTCGCTGACCTCTTCCTTAGGTGACCCCGTGCAAATTGTTGTTCAGATCGTTCTGGTAATAGCGGTTCTCCTGGGATCACTGGTGTTGATGCGTGGGGGAGCGAACGCCCGGCACCTGGCAATTCGGCGCATTTTGTTGCTGCTCTTTGCTTTCGTGGCTGTGCTTTCCGTGTTTTTTCCAGAATTGTCGACCCAGGTCGCCCGGTTTTTCGGAATCGGTCGTGGAACCGATCTGGTCCTCTACGGCCTGCTGGTCAGCTTTCTGGTATTTATGGCCACGACCTATCAGCGTTTTCGCCACATGGAGACCACCCTTACCAAGCTGTCTCGACGGATCGCCTTGGACGAGGCGCCGCGTCCTGACTCTGATCATGACAGCCCGGAACCGGATGGTTCAAAACCTGTTTTCTCTTCTGGCGATGAACAGCCTCGCAGCTAGGGCGACCGTTCAATCTGAATTGGCTGAGTTGAGCACGCTGTCGATATAAGGTGCCAGCGCTCGTGAATAGTCGAAGCTGAGGTGTGAGAGGTCACGATAGACAATTACCGACCCAATCTGAGGGTAGCAAAGTTTCTTGTCACAAAATTGGTCTCGCAGGGGAACACGTATTATTCCGCTAGTACTCATTTTGGTCGCGGCATGAGTGATTGCCGCGCCGGCGGGATAAGCCTTGTCAACGGGTAAGGCACAAGCCAACACATCTTTGGGATGGGAAGCTAGACAGGTAGGGATGTTCTGACCGTTAGTGCGTGGGACATCGTCGAATACAACCACTTTCTTACCGGCCGCAATAAACTCTTTCCAGACAGCTTCATAGCCCTCCGTCGCTGGGTCTGCCAGTTTTGAACCGTTTGGAGATTCGTAGGTATATGCGGTTGAAAAGGCCGCGGTGAACACTGTACTGATGGTTTTGTCTTTGGCTAGGGCGTCGATGAGATTCTGTCCCCAGCCTGTGCAGTTCTCTTGATTGTTATGGCTAGTCTCTGAAGCAAGTACTCTTTTGGCTGTAGTCAACGGGCAAGACGTTTTAGTATAGGCCTTGATATGCCATCCATGTTTTTCTGCTAAAACTTCTAGAGCTGGTAGCCACGCAGTGGCGTGCGAATCTCCGACCATAGCGATCGTGAGCGTGGCTTTGCTCTGCTCGACTCCCAGATCGCAAGAGGATAGGTCTGTTCCGTCGAAACTTGCTTGGCAAGCCTGGTAACGCAAATCCGAGTTCTGCTTCATCACGGACGCTGGTCCAGGATTTGGGGTGCCAACGCCAGTAGGTGGGATGCACTGGTTGGGATGAGCGAGCGAACCGGGACCGTAACAGGTGCCCTGCGGGTCAAGTTGTTGAGCGCTATCTCCTGTGTTTGCCAGGGAAGTCAACCCCATCGATAGAACGATCATTACTGCCATGCTGGCAGCCGCGAATCCGTATGTCCGAGGCAAGGACGCTAGTAGACGTCCTTTTCTGAGGGGATCTTCGATCAGCAACTTGGTCAGCCAAGACAGGAAGATTGTGAGGATTAGGACCAAGATTTTACCGAGTGTGCCGACATCGTGGCCTAATAAGTAGGGAGCCACGATCAGTAGTGGCCAATGCCACAAATAAATAGCATAGGAAAGGTCACCGATAAAGGTCATCGGCTTCAGGGAGAGCCACCATCCGGCGTCCATCCGAGACCGTCCAGTTGCACATAACAGCACCGCGACTGTCCCCAATACCGGGATTGCCGCCGTCCAACCCGGGAACGGGGTTTGAGAGTTAAACATGAAAGCGGCAGTCAGAATGGCTGCTACGCCAAACCAACTGACGAACTTTCCGGACAGACCGCGCAGTGGTGATTGATTCCCCAGGAGCGCTACGAGTGCTCCAGCCACGAACTCCCAGACTCTGGCGGGAGTTACGAAATAGGCCTGAGGCGGGGAAGCTATTGTTATATAGATCGAATAACTGAGTGAAAGTACTCCAAGCACCGATAGTCCCACAAACAAAGTCCTTTTGAAGGCTCGTTGGTGAAGCTGACGGATATCTTTGATCTTGGACGAGGTAAACAGGATCATGATGACAATGAGTATCGGCCACAGTACGTAGAACTGTTCTTCAACGGAAAGCGACCAGTAGTGCTGGACGACGGTAGCGTCATCGTGCTGCGTCGAATAATCTACTGAATCGAGGGCTAGAATCCAGTTCTGAACATAGAGGGCGCTTGCCGCAGTTTGTTTAGCAGTGTTCTCCCACAAAGTGGAGGGGACCCACAGGAGCACGGCTCCAAGCGAAGCCAGAATGACTAGAAAAGAGGCCGGAAGTAGCCTGCGGATCCGACGAGCCCAAAATTTGGCTAATGAAAGTGTGGACTTCTGAGCCACCTCTCGAACCATATGACTAGTAATGAGATAGCCAGAGATCACAAAGAAGACATCGACACCCACAAAGCCACCGCTTAAATGATTTGGCCAGAGGTGGTAGAGCACCACCGTGAGAACCGCGATCGTGCGTAGTCCCTGGATCTCTGAACGAAAGCCACCTCCAGCTTGAACTTGCTTCGCTCGGCGAGGCCTGAGAGCGGAGGAGGGGAAGGCGTTCGTTGTCGACACAGAGGTAAATCCTACCCGAAGCCTTTTGGAGGGAGGCTCCCAACCGTTCCGCCGGGCGAGCAACCACCTGGGGCTGGGGTCGGAGAAACCTCCGAACCCAGCCCCAGGTCTTGTCTAGCAATTAGACAGTGTCCAATTATGGAGTAGGTGTTGCCCAAGCAGCTCCAATTGACCATGAGGTCATCTCGTCAAACTGCGTTGCCGAGTCAGCTCCGCTGATCGGACCGCCGCTGGTGCCAGCGTACAAGTTTCCGGAGTTATGACGGAGAATACGAGTTGGATTGGCATACCACTGCAGGTTAATACCGGTACCGCTTCTGGCGATTCGGCCACACCAGGTTGCCAGGTCCGCTCTAGGAGCCGAGACTATTCCTGTCCTTGCGGTACTGCTATCTGCGTACAGATACTTGCCGGGCAAGCTGACTGACTCAAAGCTATAGCACTTGGGGTCAGCAAGTCCGGGAACAACCTTCCACGATGCGTCTTTACGCTGCAACTCTGTAGAGGATGCTGTTACCAGGTTGTTCACGTAGCCTAGGCCATTCTCGTGCCTAACTGACTTACCCTTGGAGACATCCGGAGCTACCGCCTGAATCGAGATATAGCTGTGTGTGATGTCATATTTCGCCTGGCCAACGACGGATGCTGTCCATTGCTGCTTTGCCTGGCCCGCATACTTCTGCTGAGTGACCTTTTCATCAGTGTTCACAACTACGCCGGCGGCACCAGCGACGAATCCAGTCGCTACGTTGGAAAGTTGGAATTTTCCACCGCCCGCAGGGAGGGTTTTCCACTGTTGGAATGTGCTCTGGGCTGAGCAGGTGGTTTGTGCTAGGGCCGCGTTCTCGCCTGTGCTTTCACCCAGAACAGACAAACAGAGCTTTCCAAAGTCGGCTTCTAATGTGTAAATTCCTGCTGAGACTTCGGTGACTTCCCAACGAGTTCTAGTGCTATCCGCACACTTCACAGACTGCATTGTGGTGTTCTCTACCTTGGTAAAAGCAGGGAGCCCCAAACAGGAGTCCGTGATACCAGCGTTTTTGATCAAGACAATCGAGCCGGATGCGACCCCAGGGAGCTTGTTTCCATTAGCGATAGTCTGTTGAATCCAGGGATTCACATCATCGATACGGGTGGCGAAAGCGCCGTCTTGGGTTTGAGTGGAGCCGATACAGTTTTTCTGCCAGGAGCGGGAGTTAAGGGCAACGAGTTCCTGACCTGCGGCCGTGGTACGTAGGCCGGGCGCTCCGGAGTCACCGAGGCAGAGGCTAGCATCGACCGGGTTGAATCCGTTGATAGTAATTTCTTTAGCATTCACGTCACTGACCGTGAAGGATGCTTTATGGGAGACCTTGGGTACCCACTCAGTTTTGGTACGTCCCCAGCCAACGAAGTCTAGTTTCTCATCAGCCACAGGTGCGGCGGTCGCAAGCTTGATCGGGGTAGTGTTCAAGGCCGGAGTTGCGAGCTTTACCAACACCAGGTCACGCCCATCGGCCTCTTTATATGGCTGGATCTGCTCTACCGCGGTACCCGCATTGTCGCGCGAGGCGGCATCGAGACCGAAGAGCACCTTAGCCGGGAGTGCTGGTTTACCTGCAGGAACACTCGCGTAGTTAGCTGGATTCTGACTGAAACAGCTGGCCACGGTGGCAACCCAGGACTGATCGATCAACGCTCCCGTGCAGGTCCCGTAGCCGGTAGCTACTTTAACGACGTTGAGGTTTTCATTGTTGGGCACGTCAGTACCGTTAGAGAGCGCGGACGCTGGTAAAGCGCTTAGTCCGGCAATGCTGACGGCAGCGATCGCGATGATCCCAGCTGTTCGGGATTTGGCCCCTTTAAATGTTTTGAACATACGAAATCTTTCTCTAGCTCGATGAGGAGTTGGGTTATTTGACGCGGAGCTCGACGAGGGTGACCTCGCCGCTGTCGATGGGGTCAATGCCCATATTGGTGTTAGCGGGAACAGTTTGCTGTTCCGGCGCAGCTCCGGACTCAGTGGTAGTGATCGTCAGTTCCTTCGCTCCGGATCTGACTCCGAACGAACCTGGGATCTCCATCTTTAGCCAACCAGTCGGGCCAGTGACATCGAAACAGATCTTCGCCCCGGGACGAATAGAACTCTCCACCTTGATTTGAGTTGGCTTTGAGCTATCACAGGTGGCGTAAATAATCTGTCCGTCACCTTCCTTGAGCAAGATATTCGTGGTTGCAGCGATTTGCTCAGCATTGGGGTGAATATAGTTCTCCACCGTGTACCCAGGCTCTAACGGGGTGCCTACAGGCTCCACCGTGTAGCCAGGCTGATCCGTGGTGGCGGCAATCGCGCTAGGCGCTATAACCAGCGAGCCCGCGAGAGCACTGAGGAGGCCAAGGCTCAGCGCGCCAAGCTGGAGTGGTCTTGAACCACCCTTCATGAATCTCTTCATATTTCCTCTTTCAGATGACAAGCGTCATCAAGGTGAGTTGAGTGCGAATAGAACAGATGCCCCGGCGAATCGGGGTCATGGTGGATCAAGCTAACAGCTCCCACCGACAGCACGAGCAGGTGAAATCGAAGATCAGTTCCGCGCGTCCCTCTTGCTCGTCACTAACTTCAAACCTTCCCGTACTCATCAAATCTACCTGGCTAACTCACAGCATTTGCAAAGATTGATTGGAAGTTTTGTTGGAAGTGACTGGAAGTTTTCGCCGCGAACGGCTTGAGCCCTCCGGCCCACCCCAAGAAAATACGAACATCACCTCCATTACCAACACCCTCCCCAAACCACTGAAGAGGAAACCCCTCCAAACACCACCAACCCGACTCTGTGTCGCACCTCCGACGCTGCTCTCGTCGAGTATGTCGTGTATGAAGTTGCGGCTGAGAAAGCCAGCTACGTTCGGAGGACGTCTTGAGCTAGGTGTCGATGGCCGTCTAGGAAGGAATCCGGAATGTTTGTCGTTCATTCTGATAGCTCTGTCGAAGAGCTGGCGACTGGTTAGGACCTGGCGAAGCCTAGCGAAGGGAAGCTCTAACCCGCTGCGGTCTTGGATGTATTGAATCTAGAGTTGCCTCTAGCATCGATAGCTCGATGATGGAATCTTTCTGATCCACAGTGCAACGCGAACTTCTTGACTAGTACCTTTAGCCGAGTCGCCACTAACTCGGCCGAACGATCTTCGTACGGATCGAAGCTTAGTTAGCCCGTCCCAACCCCGATGAACCCTCCTAAGAGCACAAGGAAGAAAAAATTCTAATCGGAAGTGAGCCTTTGTTCTCTTCGGGAGTTTCAGATTTATGAATAAGAGATTACTGTAGCGATATTTTTTTAAATCCGCTTTCCATGAATTTAAATAAATATTTCGCCCGTTTAAGACAGCTAAAAGATTGCTGTTTAGGAATTATGGAGTCGATCATCCAGTCAAAATCTTTGCAATAAGATAGTGGACTAGTTGATCTTTTCCCCGCCGGCGATCACGTATGGACCCCACCCGCTACCGAACAGTGTACGAGGGCCCCAACGATAGCTGCCGAGTACCGGATAATAGTAGAGCTTGCCATCTCTTGCTCGGGCGATAAGCCCGAGGCTGCCTTTGCCCGCAAAATCCGAGGAAACGCTTATGCTGGTCATGCTGTTCCAGCCAGAGCCGACGATTTTCCTGGTCTCTGAGATGAAGTTGCCGGCACCGTTTGAACGATATAGCCGCAGGGTGCCATTCGAACTTTGAGCCAGCAGATCCTGATTGCCGTCGCTGTCGAAATCAACCATGGTGGTATTCAGTCCGGTCCAGCCCTGCCCAACTTGGCTAGAGGAAGCAAACCCCTTTCCTGACGCACGCCAAAGTCGCAGTGTTCCGGACGGTTCTCTGCTTAGAACCTGAGGGTAGTTGCTTGCGGTCAGCCAATAGCCGATTGTGAGTTGATTCCTTGACCATCCGGAACTCGCGAGCACCGGACCAGCGCTGAAGCCTCCAACGGAGGCGCCCAGGTAAACATTGACCTTCCCACTAGTCCATTGGGCCACGATGTCGAGTGTCCCATCGGCATTCCAATCGATGACATTCAACGAACGAACCCCGAGCCAGCCAGTACCAATCTTCTTACGCGATCCCACGCTCGTGGTTCCCGTCGCGGGATAGTCCCAAAGAACGCCGCTCGAATCGGCTGCGACTACATCTCCTGGCGACTTAATCGAAGGACCGGTAGGCGTCGTAGGCACCGCATTGGCCGCGGCGGCAAATTTCTTCAGATTGTCGTAGCTGCCGTTCCAAGCGTTGGAATCGCCGTCGAAGGGACCCGTTGCGCTGTACTGCCACACGCTATAGGTAGACCAGCCATTGGGCAACGGGGCTGGACCGACATTGTTATAGGCGGCAATGTGTAGTGGCTGATTGGAGAAAGCTCCCGAGTTTCCGGTACAGGTCTTCCACCAATCAGTAGTGGTATAGATCATCGGCAGCCGACCGGTCCGGACCTGGACACGACTAGAGAAGTCGCGGATCCAGCTCACCAGGGCTGAGGCACTCATGTTGTAACAGCTATTACCCAGAGAAGTGTAGGGGTTGTACTCAATATCCAGCAGCGGTGGCATCGTTCGGCCATCGGAACTCCAGCCGCCACCGTTGTTAACGAAGTAGTCGGCTTGAGCCACTGCCGTGGAAGCAGAGGGGAGGGCGAAATGGTAGGCGCCCCGAATCATTCCGGCGTTATAAGAACCTGTGTACTGGGAACTGAAACTTGAACTAGTGAAGTTGATTCCCTCGGTTGCCTTGACGTAGGCAAATCGAGCTCCCATGCTGTATTGAGTCGCCCAGTTGACGTTCGGCTGGTACCCACTGACGTCTAAACCTTGGACTCCTGGGGCTGTCCAGGTGCTCGTGGCCGTAGCAGCTTGCGGCGCTGCAAGTCTCGATGAGATTTGCGAGCTGGGCTGAGCGGGAATACTTTGGCCCATATGGGCACCGTTGGTGCCGATCTCCTTTGCCAGAGCAGTCAAATCGACTGGCGGAGCCTGGGTATCGGCCTGCGCGGTAGGAATATTGAGGAGGAGCGATCCGAGGAGGCAGCCGACGGCGAGCACCCCGCCGTAGCTTATTGATCGGCTGAGCCGGGTGGCAGTTACTTGCTTGTCTGAATTCATAAGTCACTCCGGTGGCTTGAGCCGTTCCCTTAGAAACGGCTCATGATGGCGACCTCAAGGGTAACATCTCTGTTGCAGACGTGGCCAGAGTTAACAGTGTTACTAATGAGGTAGAAGTCCGGAGGTACTCATTCGCATCAGCTGGATTCGAGACTCGTGGCAGGAGACCTCCAAGCATAGATAGCGAAGGGATGCTTCACCGATGCCCTAAGCTAGAAGATCATGGCTGATATCGATTTTCCGGCAGAGATCCGCACCCTGCGTGCTACCTACGAATCCATCGAGCGGGTGGTTGACGCAGCTTCGCTGCGCCGGGAAATCGAGGAACTCTCTGCCGAAGCAGGCGTCCCTGATCTTTGGGATGATCCGGCCAAGGCGCAGAAAGTCACCTCCAGGCTTTCCCACGCCCAATCTAAATTGGAGCGTCTAGAAACCCTCGAATCACGAATTGACGATCTGGAAGTCTTGGTCGAGCTGGCTGAATCGGAGCACGACGGCGATGCGCTGGCCGATGCGGTCAGTGAACTGGGCAAACTGCAGAAGTCCCTGCAAGAACTTGAGGTCACCACTCTGCTGGCGGGGGAGTACGACGAACGTGAAGCCGTGGTGACTATCCGCTCCGGTGCGGGTGGCGTGGATGCCGCTGATTTTGCCGAGATGCTGCTCCGGATGTATCTGCGCTGGGCTGAGCGCCACGGCTATTCAACCCAGATCCTGGACACCTCCTATGCCGAAGAAGCCGGTCTTAAATCCGCAACGTTCGAAGTCAAGGCGCCTTATGCCTTCGGCACCTTGAGCGTTGAGGCCGGAACCCATCGCCTGGTCCGAATCAGCCCCTTCGATAACCAGGGCCGCAGGCAGACCTCCTTTGCCGCCGTCGAAGTTATCCCGCTGATCGAACAGACCGACAGCATTGAAATCCCGGAGAACGATATTCGGGTAGATGTTTTCCGTTCCTCGGGCCCAGGTGGGCAATCCGTCAACACCACGGACTCCGCGGTGCGTCTCACCCACTTGCCTACCGGCACCGTGGTCTCGATGCAGAACGAAAAATCCCAGTTGCAGAACCGGGCCGCCGCGTTGCGAGTGCTGCAATCACGGCTGCTCTTGCTCAAAAAGCAAGAGGAAGACGCGGAGAAGAAGGCGCTTGCGGGGGACGTCAAAGCCTCCTGGGGCGATCAAATGCGCTCTTATGTCTTGAATCCGTATCAGATGGTGAAGGACCTGCGTACCGAGCATGAAGTGGGCAACACCTCGGGGGTCTTAGACGGTGAGATCGATGACTTCATTGACGCGGGTATCCGCTGGCGAGCCAACCAGCGCAACGCTGCGCAGTAGTTCAACGGCTTAGGCGCCGATAGGGCTTCAAACGCGGGAATTAGCTGTGTTTGAGGGGCTAATTCGCCGACACACCGAGCCGAGTCCGGTGAATAGTCACCCAGGGATGCCTATAGTCGAAAAGCCGGTGGACTCTTCCCCGATCCCTGCCCAGCTACCGGCGTACCACTGGGTGAAAAAAGAGCCATGATTCGTTTTGACACTGTCACCAAGGTCTATGACCGGAAAAGCCGTCCAGCTTTGGACAAAGTTTCTCTGGAGATCGACCGCGGTGAATTCGCCTTCCTGGTCGGTGCTTCCGGCTCGGGTAAATCAACCTTCCTCCGCCTGGTCCTCAAGGAGGATCGGGCTTCCAGCGGCACCGTATACGTGGCCGGCCAGAACGTGGCACATATTTCCTCCTGGCGAGTGCCTAAGCTAAGGCGCGGAATCGGAGTGGTTTTCCAAGACTTCCGCTTGCTCCCGCAGAAGACCGTGTTCGCCAATGTGGCCTTTGCCATGCAGGTGATCGGAAGCAACCGTAGCGTGATCCGGGAAACCGTTCCCGAGGTGCTCAAAACCGTCGGGCTGCAGGGCAAAGAGAATCGGATGCCGCACGAACTCTCCGGCGGTGAGCAGCAGCGAGTGGCCATTGCCCGCGCCGTGGTGAACAAGCCGGGGATCTTGCTGGCCGATGAGCCCACCGGAAACCTGGACCCGGAAACCTCGCTAGGCATTATGAAAGTCCTAGACAAAATTAATCAGAATGGCACCACCGTGGTGATGGCCACGCACGATGACGATATCGTCAACCAATACCGCAAGCGGGTGATCGAATTGCGCAATGGCGTGATTGTCCGCGACGAAGCGAAAGCGCTGTACACCTCGATGATCCCCAAGGTCGAAACCGTCGATGCCACCGAAGAAGCAGGAGATCAGAAATGAGACTCGGCTTCATCCTTGGCGAAATCGGCTCCGGCTTACGCCGCAATATGTCGATGGTTATCTCCGTCATTTTGGTTACCCTGGTCTCGCTCACCTTCGTTGGCGCTGCCTTCATGCTGCAGAAGCAGATCGATGTGATGAAGGGTTACTGGTACGACCGCATTCAGGTCTCGATCTTCCTCTGCAATAAGGATTCGGCCAGCCCGTCTTGCGCGGCCGGCGCGGTAACCGATGAGCAGAAGAAGAACATTCAAACGCTGCTGGACGCTCCGGACATCAAGCAGTACGTGAAGAACTCGCAATTTGAAACTCAAGACGAAGCCCTTCAGCACTTCCACGAGCAGTACAAGGATTCGCCGCTGGATGGCTCCATCACCGTCGATCAGCTACAGGCCTCGTTCCGGATTGGGCTGACGGATCCGGAGAAATACTCGATTTTCCAGGAGCGGTTCTCCTCCGTGCCGGGTGTGGATCAGGTGGTGGATCAGCGGAAGGTCCTGGAGCCGCTTTTCAAGGTGATGAACGGTGCCACCTGGTTCGCGGTGTCCATCGCGACCTTGATGACCGTGGCAGCCGCTCTGCTGGTGGCCACCACCATTCGGCTTTCGGCCTTTAGCCGAAGGCGTGAAACCGGCATTATGCGATTGGTCGGCGCTTCTAAGTCGGTGGTCCAATTGCCCTTCATTCTTGAGGGCGTAATCGCGGCCGTGATCGGTGCGGGGTTGGCTTGCGTGGCGCTATGGGCCTTTACTAAGTTCGCCATCCAGGACGTTTTTGTTCCGGCGAACCCGGGGGTTGCCTTTATTTCGGTGGCTCAGGTGTGGTGGGTAGGCCCCATCCTGATCGGTCTGAGCATTGTGATTGCGGGATTGTCCTCCTGGCTAAGTCTCAGGAAGCACTTGAAGGTCTAATATGTCTAGTACAACGATTGCTCGGAGAGACTGACCATGCGAACAATGGAACCAAAGAAGCGGGCGACGTCGGTACTTCAGCGCGCGCTTAGCCTCAGCGGTACTGCAGGCTTGGTTTTCGGACTGGTGATTCCGGTGTTCTTATCGGCGGCACCAGCGCAGGCAGATAACCTGGACGATCAGGCCAGCACACTGCAGCAGCAAGCCGATGAGGTTCAGTCATCCCTGGAATTCGTTGACGCTGGTATCGCGAAATCGGCCGCTAATCTCACCCTTTACACCGGGATGCTTCCCGGTGCCCAGCAGGCGCTAGCCGCTGCACAGAACAGGGTTGCAGCCGCCACCGGTGAGGTGGAATCCCTGGCTGCCAGGGTGGATCTAGCCCAGCAGAACAAGGATAAGATCACTGCGCAGATCGCCTCTGATCAGCAGAAAGCCAAGGATTCGCAGAAGATTATTGGCCAAATCGCCGCGCAATCCTATAAGTCGGGTGGGCTGCCTACCGGCCTGAGTTTGTTCCTGGGCTCCGACAGCGCGGACCTGGTTGATGGGCTCAGTCTGGCAGACCAAGCGATGCGCAGCCAGACCACCACGCTCAGCAACCTGAATCAACAAAATGCGGTGAACGTGAACTCGCAGGCCCGGCTGACAGCCGTGGAAGCCGAGATCAAGGACCTCAAAGCAAAAGCCGATGCTGCCCTGATCGCCGAGAAGGCAGCCCAGGACGAAGCCGCCGCACAGAAGGCCAAGCTCGATAAATTGGTCGCGGATACCGCCGCCTTGAGCAAAGAGCTGAATGCTAAGAAGCCGCAGATTCAAGCGAAGCTCGCCGCGGTGAAGACTCAGCAGGACAATGTTGCTGCCCAGATCGCCGAGCGCGCACGAAAGGCTCGCGAGGCCGCCGCTGCAGCAGCAGCGGCCGCAGCCAAAGCAGCGGGCAATAACAATTACCAAGCGCCGCCACTCGGAAACCCTTCGGCCTTCGGCCTGGTTTCGCCCTTCGCGGGGTTCCCGATCACCTCGGGCTGGGGCTGGCGATTGGTACCCCCGGGCACCATCGACTTCAATGGCACCGGCTCCTACCTGCACACCGGCATTGACTACGGGGTACCGTGCGGCACGGCGGTGCGTGCCCCCGCGGCGGGCACCATTGCAGTTGCCGGCTGGCTCAATAATGGTGGTGGCTTCACGGTACACATCGATCATGGCGTGGTGCAGGGAAATGCGCTGACCACGGTTTACTACCACAACTCCTCGGTAGCAGTTTCGGTGGGCCAACACGTCAACCGCGGCGACATCATCGCCTATAGCGGCGGCACAGGTAACTCCACGGGTTGCCACGCGCACTTCGAGACCTGGGTCAACGGGCAGCCAGTCGATCCTTCCGGGCTGCTTTAAGCAGGGAGTAGACTAGAGTTTCCCGCGAAGAAGAAGGAGTTCTGCTGTGCCAAAGGAAAGTGGCCGGAAGGTAGTGGCCACCAATCGTAAGGCGCGACACGACTACCACGTCGGAGACACCTACGAAGCTGGTCTGGCCTTGATGGGTACTGAGGTCAAGTCGCTGCGTGAGGGTAAGGCCAATCTGACCGATGGCTTCGCGACCTTCTACGGTGATGAATTATGGCTTGAGGCCGTGTACATTCCCGAGTATCTCAACGGTTCCTGGACTAATCACAGTGCGCGCCGCCGTCGTAAATTACTCCTGCACCGGGCGGAACTGATCAAGATCTCGCACAAGACGCGCGAGGCTGGATTCACCATCATTCCGCTCCAGCTGTACTTCCTTGACGGCAGAGTCAAGGTGGAAATCGGCTTAGCCAAGGGCAAACGCGAATACGATAAGCGCCAGGCCTTGCGTGAGGCTCAGGACAGTCGAGAAGCGCAACGGGCCATGCGTGAGAAGAACCACGGCTAAATGCCAGGGTTCGGCGAATTCCTCAGCAGTGCGACGTTAGATCCCTGGGCTCTGGGGACCGCGTTAGTGCTTGCCGTACTTTACGGCTGGGGCGTGCTGCGACAGCGGGGAAACTGGCCGTGGAGCCGGACCGCGATGTTCTTTGTCCTTGGACTGGGCAGCTATCTTTGGGTCAGCTGCGGTTTTCTGGGCAGCTATTCGGGCGCACTGCGCTGGGCCTTCGCCATTAAGCTCGCGCTTCTACTTTTCGTGGTTCCGCTCTTGTTGGCTCTGGGCAAGCCCTTGTCGCTGCTTAGAGCGTCAATTCCAGCCGGTGGCTTCCGGGACGGATTAGCCCGGATTGGCCGCAGGCCGCTCGCCTTCTTTGCCAATGCCTTTGTGGCACCCTTGCTGGCCTTGCTGCTGTTCTCCGCAATGCTCACTCCGATGGCGGGGGTGGCGCGACTGAACTGGCCCCTGGATGAGGCGCTTACGGTCGCGATTCCGCTGCTCGGGCTATTGCTAGTGCTACCAATTACCGAGGCTGGCGCTCGCGCGGTCAACGCCTTGATTGTGCTTGAGTTGCTCTTTGCCTTTATCGAGCTGCTGCTCGATGCGGTTCCCGGCGTGTTCCTGAGGCTTTCCGGGAGCGTTCTGGACGGGGCCGGGACGGTTGCTGGAGCACATCCGGGGTGGTTCCCCAATCCGCTTAGGGACCAGCAGTTGGCGGGGGACTGGCTGTGGTTCATCGCCGAAGCCGCGGACCTTCCACTACTGATCCTGATGTTCATGCGCTTCTCTAAAATGGACAAACGTGAACGAGCGGACCTGGATGAACTGAGCGATGAGGAAATGGAAGCCTTGAGCGCCGAGCATCTGCGACGTTTCGACGGCTCACGACAGGCCGGACGATGAAGAGACGATTCTGGTTGATTGCCGGTGGCTGTGTGGTAGCCCTGCTGGTGCTGTTGGTGGTCGTTTTAGGCGTGAATTCCTCCGGGCTACTAGGAGCAGGTTCGACGACGGCGGCCTCCGCGGGTTCCAGCGCTAGCTCAGCTTCCGGCCAGGACGGGACGGCTCAGAGCTCACCGGCATCATCATCGACGTCCTCACCGGTGGGGACCGACGCGACGTCCTCCAGCCCCGCCCAGTCTGTGCCGCCGTCGACCGCTGCTGCTACCCTTTCTGCCGCGCAGAAAACGCTGAACTCGCTGACCCTGGAGCAGAAAGTCGGTCAGCTGCTGATGGTCTCCTCTCCAGTATCCGGTCCAGATGCCAATACCCTGGCGGCCCTCAACTCCATGCACGTGGGCAATGTTTTCCTTTCCGGTCGCGGCTACGACGGTGTGCAAGCCGTGGCCGGGGTGGTTGAGCAATTGAAATCGACGGTCGGGCCGAAGACGACCGGGGGAGTCAAACAATTCATCGCCACCGACCAGGAGGGTGGCCTGGTACAGATTATGAACGGTCCCGGCTTCTCAGCGATGCCCTCCGCGCTGGAACAAGGAACCCTGACTCCGGCTCAATTACAGACGAATGCCACTCTTTGGGGGCAGCAGCTCGCGGCAGCCGGGGTGAACGTCAACTTCGCTCCCGTGCTAGATACCGTCCCCTCGGCGGGGTTTGCGCCGCAGAACGCGCCGATCGGTTACTTCAATCGGCAGTACGGTTACACCCCGCAGACCGTTTCTGCGCATGGGGTGGCTGTTGCCCTGGGCTTTGAGGCCGGTGGAGTGGCTCCTACCGTGAAGCATTTTCCGGGTTTGGGTAGGGTGACGGCCAATACGGATGTGGCGAGCGGGGTGACCGACTCGGTGACCAGCCGCAATGATCCCTATTTGCTGCCCTTTCAAGATGCCATTAAGCAGGGCGTTCGCTGGGTGATGGTTTCGAATGCCTTCTACCCGAAGATCGACTCGGTCAATATCGCGCCGTTTTCCCCCACCGTGATCACCCAGATGTTGCGCGGTGACCTTGGATTCACCGGGATGGTGGTTTCCGATGACATCTGCGATGCCGTTCAGCTTTCACCCTTCTCGGTGGCGAGCAGGGGAGCTAATTTCATCGCGGCCGGTGGCACGATGGCGTTGTGTACCAACCAAGCCTTACTACCTCAGATGTATCAGGGGATGCTGCAACGGGCTAAGACGGATCCGGGCTTCGCCCAGAAGGTGGATGCGGCAGCGCTCAAGGTGCTGGAAATAAAAGCGGAGTCCGGCTTGCTATAGTAGGTGTGTGTTCCACTATGGGGCGCAGTACCTTTGATAAGTACATATGGGGATGACAGGTTTCGACGATGTTAGTCGCGACAGGTGAAGCGGGCCGAGGATACAGGGTTATCTCGTAAACGCTCTCTGTAAACCAATAAGTGCCAATTCTAAGCGCACTGACTTCGCTCTCGCTGCCTAAAGCAGCCTGACGGTCCGTCAAACCGGGAATGCTCTCTACCCGGATCTTGGCGTCATTTAGAGAGCCACTGCTTTGTGTTGTTGTCGTTGCAACGCGAGGGACTTTTAGACGACTGGGCCTGGCAGCAACTCGTTTGCAAGATTGCTGGGGCCGAGAAAAACCGACGCAAACTGCGCCCGGAGAAGCCCTGACAACACGACATCGGACGGGGGTTCAATTCCCCCCATCTCCACTAGAAAAGCCTCTAGATCCCTGTGATCTAGGGGTTTTCTTTTTACTTATTACCATTTACCCCGATTTTGTTACCAATTCCTGAATGTTGGGTCTCTAGTGGTGTTGCCACAGGTGTGGATCTTTTAGGACTTCCTTGATTCGAGTTGAGCCGAAAGGCGAGCGACCTCACTTGCCAGCCTTGAGATTTCGATCCTTAGGGACTCGTCCTCCTGCTCGGTCTCGTAGACTGTTTCGTTTTTCACTCGTTCTATTAGCCAGGATGCAAATGACGCCGTTACTACGCCCAGGACCGTAATCCCACCGATCATCAATCCGATGGCAACTAGCCGGCCCAGCACCGTAACAGGATAATGGTCTCCGTATCCCACGGTGGTTATCGTCGTCATGGACCACCAAAGCGCATCCCAGAAGTTGGTAATGTTCGAGCCTGCTGCATTTTCTTCGGCGTCAAGAACGGCTAAACTGCCCGCGTAAATGAGAAGCCCTGCCGAGACGATGACATAGGTAATAATCCGCCCTCGGAGTGCGTTTCCACTCGCCCGATGAAGGATTTTCAGAAGTGTCAGAAGCCGCAATAGTCTAAGCGGCCTCAGTACAGGTAAAACTAGAATCACGAGTTCATGGAGGTTTCGCAGGAACCAACGGACCTTCTTTGGAGCCAGGAGCAGGCTAATAAGATAGTCGGCTCCGAATGCGAGCCAGGTGATCGTAATAATCAAGTCAATAGCCCGTGATTGGTCCGGCCCGAGATCGGCGATGACTTGGATCGAGTACGCGACTAAGAAAATTAAAGAGGCGGCCACCATTGGCCACTGAGAGTGCTTCTGCCAAGCTTCCTGGGTCATTCCCCAAGGATAGGACAGCACTCCTGAACACAATGAAAGCTCCCAGCGGCTTACTGAGGGACGCTGGTCCTCTGCACTGTCATCTTGCGGCCGTTCTGCCCCGGGCGGACTAAGCCCAGACTGTCCAGCACCTCAAGCCCGAAATGAAGTAATCTGAGCCAAGTCAGCAACTGCGGCATGTAGCGATCATTACGGTCGGAGGGGGATATCTCGTGGATGACATTGAAGCTTTGATTGATACTGAACGAGCTCATCTGCTTGAGGTATTGGAAAAGCTGACGGACGACCAGTGGAACGCTGACAGCTTGTGCGCTGGCTGGCGTGTGCGAGATGTGGTGGTGCATTTGCTCATGTCTTACCAGCTATCAATGCCGCGTTTCTTGAGCAAGATGATTGCCGCAGGCTTCAACTTCGACAAAATGGCTGACCGGTGGGCAACCGGAGATCCCCGTTCCAAAAGCCAAATATTGGAGGCCCTTCGCCTGACGAGGGGAGCCAGGTTCCGTGTTCCTGGTGCTCCACCCGAAGCGCCACTGAGCCATTTAGTCATCCATGCCGAAGATATCTACCGACCTCTGGGGATTAACCATGCCATTACCCCTGAGAGTGCCCGTATTGTTCTCGATCAGCTAGTCACTCCGCAGGCGCAGCGTTCGCTCAAGCCGGGGCTGCTGGACGGACTTGCTTTCTCCTCACTTGACTGTGATTGGAGCTACGGCAAGGGCGCCGAAGTGGTGGGGACTTCATCGGCACTCATCGCGACGTTAGCTGGAAGAGCGTCAGCGATTGACGAGCTCACCGGCGACGGCGTAGCTCAACTCCGACCGTGAGCCCGGTTCCGCCCCAAGCCAGGGAGCTCTAACCCCCGGCCTCCTCAGTCGTTGTGAGCACCTTTGACATTGTCGAGGGCGACTGTCTTTATGCTCGGTCGTACAAGGTGATCTGATAGCCGTCGAGGTCCGCGAAGGCGAAAGTGCGGCCGAATGGTCCATCAACGGGGGGCGCTAGTGATGGCAATGCCGTCGGAGACCAGGAGGTCATGGACTTCCTGAGCGTTCGAGGAATGCATCCAAATTCCTATCCTCAGACCTAGCTGAGCAGTCGAGTCCAGATCGACGCCAGGGAGAGGGGTATCTACTCTCACGCTGCGTGGAGTCCCTGAATCAGGACAATAAGGGGTTCTAGCCGAAGAATTGGGCTCCCGGACCTGGGAGTTACCTGGCAGTTCGGGAATTTCTCTTGACCCGATTTCACAGCCAAGACAAACTTCACTAACGGCCATCTCACAGCTTGGCTGAAGTGCTTTAAAGAGATATTGGAAAAGGTGCTATGAAAAAAATCTACGCCACCACTGGCATGGTGCTCACCCTGGGCCTGCTCTGCGCAACCCAGTTCGCAACCACTGCACAAGCCGCAAACCCGGCAGCAGACAAGGTTCATGCCGCTGACGTCAATGTTCATCACGCCAAAAACGGCTCCGTTGAGCAAATCGTCCTCAAAACCCCCTTCCAACAGGGGAGCCTCAACACGCGTTCAGTGCCGAGCGCGTCGCTTGCCCCCGGAATTGAAGAAGTCTTTGCCAGCGCGGCCGGCAGCGATTTCGTACTCGATCAAAGCTCCACCAACTACCTGAAGCGATTCACTCAGACAATCGCGGGCGTGCCCGTTCTGGGCTCATCAGTTACCCAGGTCCTGGACGGCCAGGGGGCAGTGACCTCGGCTATCGGTTCAGTCACACAGAACACCCAGGGTACGTTCCCCGCTGATTCGGCTGCGGGCCAGAACAAGGCACTCAAGGTCGCGAGCAAGCTAGCTTTCAAGAACAGCGCCGCTGCTTCGGGCTCCGTAGTTAGCCAACGTCCGGTCTGGTTTGATCAGGCTCTGACCAGCGTGCCTTCTGCCGCTTCGGTAGCCGTACCAGCCTATGAGTTCGTGCTCAATGCAGGGATCGGCGAATACCGGACCATTGTTGTGGCAGCGGATGCCAAGGGCTCGATCCTTCAGGATCGCTCGGACCGTAAGGACATCAATCGCGTCATCTGCGATCGCAACTCCAAAAAGGCCAGCACCTATGCTGATCTGAAGTGCGGCGTGAACCTGGCAAATACCCCTAAACGGACCGAAGGCCAGGGTGCTTACAGCGTGGCGGATGTTAACTCCGTCTACAACTTCCTGGGGGATACCTCGAGCTTCTACGCAAGCAACACAAAAGCCGCCGATCTCACCACCATGATTGGCCTCAATGAGAACGATGGCTTGGGCCAGGCTCTTCGTGCCACCGTGCGAGTTTGCCTCACCGGCGATACTTGCCCCTACGCTAACGCCTTCTGGGGCGCCGGGCAGATGACCTACGGCCAGGGCGTCACCACGGACGACGTGACGGCGCACGAACTCACCCACGGGGTCACCGAGAAGGTCAATAACTTGGCCTACGAGAACGAGTCGGGTGCTATTAACGAGTCGATGTCCGATGTTTTCGGCGAATTTGTCGACTTGAGCAATAACAGTGCGGACGACACCGCAGGCGTTCGCTGGTCCATTGGTGAAGGCAGCAGCCTCGGAGTGATCCGCAGCATGAAGGATCCGGGTGCCTACGGTGACCCAGCGATCTACAAGGGAACCAACTGGAAGCCGACGACGACCACGCCGAGCGATGCGAACGACCAGGGCGGGGTGCACTCCAACAGCGGGGTGGGAAACAAGCTCGCTTTCCTCATCACCGACGGTCAGGTGTTCAACGGACAGACCGTCCAGGGAATCGGCATTGCCAAGGCTAGCCAGCTTTACTGGGCGGCTCAGTTGCAGCTGACCTCGAATGCCACTTACTCAACGCTAGCGAACGCGCTTACCAGCGCCTGCAGTGCGAACGTCGCGAATAACGTGGCGGGAACCACCAGTGCAGACTGCACCCAGGTGAACAACGCGCTCAAAGCGGTAGCTTTGCGCTAGGCCGCTAGATGGGCAGTTAGAAAACCGTTAGAAACAAAGAGCTGAATATCCGAAGGGGTGGGACCGATCGCTATTGGTCCCGCCCCTTCGCCTTGTGCAAATAACTTGCCGAAACGGGAGCGTCCGGGTCAGCGTTAGACTGCTCGTTATGGGATTTCAGCTCCGCCAAGCCACTCCAGAAGATGCCGAAGCTCTGGTTCTGATGCACACCCAGGCTCATGAAGAGTGTTATGCGCATCTGCTCCCACCAGAGTTCTTCGCAGCCAGGCGCGCGAGTCTGCCGGAACGCATTGAAAAGCGGCGACCGTACCTGGACACCACAGAGCCGCGGATCATCGCCCTCGACGAAGAGGGCCAGATTGTCGGGCTGGCGGATTCGGGCTCTGGCCGGGACCCGGATAAGGCTGACGAGCTAGAGCTCTATTCCATCTATACCTTGAGCTCTACGTACGGCTCCGGCCTGGGGCGATCCCTCCTTGAAGCAGCGATTGGTGACGATCCGGCCTGCTTATGGGTATTTGAAAACAACCCCAGGGCAAGAGCTTTCTACGAAAAGAATGGCTTTCGGCCCGATGGAGTGAGCAAAGTTACCGGTCCGGGCTGGGGAAATCAGCCTGAACTTCGAATGGTCCGCGACTAGAACGCAATAGTTGGGCCCCTCTGCGCTGAGGATCATCTGGGATAAGATCTGGCGATATGGCGCTGCGACTTGTTCAAGTGAATTTCAAGGCTCGGGACGACTCCGCACTTGGCCGATTTTGGGCAGAAGCGCTCGGCTGGGGTCTTTCCAGTGAGGGTCCCGGCGTGACCAATATTGAACCCCTGGGGTTCAACTGGCCAGACCCAGCGGCCGTCTGCATCGACGTCGTCACCGTCCCAGACCCCGAGACCGTCAGGTACCGTGCTCACCTCGATCTTGCCACCCGCTCAGTAGCTCATCAGGCGGAGCTGGTTGCCCGCCTGCTAGAACTCGGTGCCTCACTCGCCGACGTCGGGCAAGGTGATGTGCCCTGGACGGTGTTAGCCGATCCTGAAGGCAACGTGTTCTGCGTACTGGAGCCGCGAGAGATCTACCAAGACACCGGGCCGATTGCCGCTGTGGTCGTCAATTGCGCCGATCCGCGGGCGATGGCTCGGTTCTGGAGCGAGGCGATGGATTGGGACTTGCTTGAGGTGAATGACGATCAAGCCAGGCTACGTTCGGCTAAGGGTGTTGGGCCGTACTTGGAGTTCCTTCGGGTACCCGTGGAGACAGTGTGGAACCGGGTTCATCTCGACCTGATGCCTTACTCCAATCATGATCAAGCGGCAGAGGCGGCGCGGCTGCGAGCCTTGGGCGCCAAGGACATCGACCTCGGCCAAGGCGACGTGCCTTGGCTGTGTCTTGCCGATCCGGAGGGCAACGAGTTCTGTGTCCTTGCCTCGGGCGGTAGCTAGCCACCCCGGCCTCCGGCAGTGCGTCGCAAAGCTGTCGGTGTGAGCGAGTAACTTTGAGTCATGTCCGCAACCATGCTGCCGCTCACCGGCTATCAGCGCAAGATCCTCTTCATAGCCATCCTGGCCTCCTTTGTCTCCATTCTCGATGGCAGTGTGGTGAACCTGGCCTTGCCCGCGATCAATCGGGAATTGGGCGGTGGATTGAGCTCTCAGCAATGGATTGTGGACGCCTATATGCTCACCCTGGGCGCCTTGATTCTGGTGGCAGGCAGCCTCTCGGACCTCTTTGGACGGGTCCGGGTGCTGATGGTTGGGCTGATTGGGTTTGGCGCTACCTCTGTGCTCTGCGGCATTGCCACGAGCGATGTGATGTTGATCCTGGCCCGCGGTCTGCAAGGTGTAGCCGGAGCCCTGTTGGTGCCCAGTTCGCTGGCTCTTATTATTGCGGCTTTCTCCGGTCCGGCGCAGAGCAAAGCCATTGGCCAATGGACAGCATGGACCGGCGCTTCGACCCTGGTGGCGCCCCTTGTCGGTGGGGTGGCTGTGGACTTCCTTTCCTGGCGTTTCGTCTTCTTTATCAACCTGCTGCCGATTCTGATTTGCCTGCCCCTGCTTTGGAGCCTGCGTAGTACCGATGCCTCCCGTGACCCGGCTATCAAGGTGGATTGGCTGGGTGCCGTGCTCGCCGTCGTCGGCCTGGGAGGGGTTGTCTATGCCATGATCGAACAGGGCAGTTTCGGCTGGGGCAGTCCCTTTGTGCTGATTCCCTTGGTATTGGGTGTGCTGGCGCTGATTGGGTTCGTATTGCACGAACGCAGGGCCGCGCAGCCCATGATGCCGCTGACCCTGTTCTCGATTCGAAATTTCTGGGTGGGCAATATCTCCACGCTGTTCATCTACGGCGCGCTTTCGCTCGGCTTCTTCACCCTCGGCCTTTATTTGCAACAAGTAGCGCACTTGAGCGCCACCATTGCGGGCATTGCCTTGCTGCCCGCTACCGTCTTGATGTTGTTGTTCTCCTCCTGGTTCGGTTCTTTGTCCGGAAAGTTCGGTCCGCGGCTCTTCATGGGTGCGGGGCCGGTACTTGCCGGTCTGGGGTTCCTCTGGCTACTCAACCTCTCCACAGATTTCAATTACTGGTGGCAGGTGCTGCCCGGGATCCTACTCTTCGGCCTAGGACTGGCCATTACCGTAGCACCGCTCACCTCCGCCATTTTGAGTTCGGTCAGCGCCGATCGCGCAGGCATCGGCTCGGCCGTCAACAATGCGGTGGCGAGAATCGCTGGTCTGGTCACGGTGGCTTTGGCGGGCGCCCTTCTAGGTGGGGTGTTGGACACCGCCGGAGCTCGGCAGGTCAGTGTGATCACCGCTCTTTTACTAATCATTGGTGGGCTGATTTCGGCCTTCGGGATTCAGAATCAGCGAAAGTCTCTCGCCGAGTAGGTGAGCCGAGCGGGTTGACGGTGCCATCCGGGGGCTCCAAGCATTGCTAGGATGCTGATTATGCAGCAGCCGATAAAGCAGACCCCGGCACTTCCTGCCCTCGTCGCAGCTAATGGTGCCGTGGCTTTCGTCTTGGAGGTAGCCATGTTGGTGGCTGCCTTCTTCTGGGGCTTCCGGAGTTTCCCTGCGCCCTGGGGCATCATCATCGGTATTGTGCTGGCGCTGGTTCTGGTGGTGTTCTGGGCCTACTTCATGGCTCCGAAAGCTAAGCGGCGTCTCGGCTGGCCGGTTCAGCCGTTACTGGCACTTCTTTTATTCGTAGTAGCGGCCGTGGCCTTGATCGTGGTGGGCTGGACGATCCTCGGAGTGATCATGATGGTCATCGCGGTGTTGAACACCGCGCTGACCATCTACCTCGGGCGGCAGGGGAGAGGGCAGGAATCAACTGGCCAGCAAGAACCCCAGCCAGGCGAAACCGAGCCCGAGAAGTAAATTCAGCGCCACATTCAGTACCGCGCTCATACGTCGTCGTTCTTTCCAGAGCAGCACGGTGGAGACCGCAAAAGAACTGAAGGTAGTCAGCCCGCCCGCCAGCCCGGTGGCAAAGACCAGATGCCACTGCTCGGACAGCTGAGCGCTCAGAGCCAAGGCTCCAACTAACCCGATAATGAAACTCCCGACGGCGTTCACCAACAAGGTGGCGAAGGGCCAGTGATGTGGTTTGCCGGGTGCAAAACGGCCGCCCTGGGCGAAAAGCGCGTCAACGCCGAAGCGCAGTAACGCCCCGAACATTCCGGCTAATCCCACCAATAGAGCGGTCATCCTTGGCTCCCAGGCTGGCGGACTCGGTTATCTACTTGCTCGGCTGCTTGTTGGCTCCCGCGTTGCCCGCGTAGCCCGCGTTGCCCGCGTAGCTCACCCAGGCGTAAGCCGAGGAGAGCGGCAAAAAGGCCGGCCAAGAGGGTAATGACAAGGTAGGGAATCCATAGCCCGGCTAGCGCGTGCCTGGCTAATTGCTCCACCGCATAGACCACCGCGGAGAAGGTAGTAAAGGAGCCCAATAGGCCCGGTCCCAAGGCGGCTCGCAGCCACCAGCGGACTGGATGCTTGGCCCAATAGCCAGTCAGCCATCCCAAGGCGAAGGAGCCGCAGATATTAATGAGCAAGGTAGTGAGAGGAAAGCCCGTGCTGCTCTCCGGGAAAAGTAGACCTATGCCGTAGCGTAGCTCGGTTCCGAGAATTCCGGCTACCGCGACGCTGAACCAGGCCAGCGCAGGCGGCCAGCGATGCGAACCGCTCATCGAGTGGGGACCGTGCAGTCTTTATGAGTCACCGTGTCTCGCACCCATAATGCGGCACCAATCTCATCGCTGAGATCCAGTTCGCGGCTGTGTTCCGAATCGCCAAGACGGATCACCAGGGAGCCGCCAAAGGGCTTGCGCCCCAAGACCTCGATGGCCGCATCCAGCTCAATTCGTTCCTCATCGAGGTAACGCAAGAGCTCGGGGTTTTCATCGCTGATCCTGGTGATTTCACCGCGGTGCCCCGGATCGAGCTCCACCAGGCGGTGGGCCACGGGTAAATCGATCTGACCGTCAGGGCCCGGAATCGGGTCGCCGTGTGGATCGCGAGAAGGATTGCCTAGCTTGGCCGAGAGTCGCTCGATAAAAGTATCGGAGACAGCATGTTCAAGCAGCTCAGCCTCATCGTGCACCTCGTCCCAGCGATAACCGAGCTCCTGAGCCAGGTAGGTTTCGAGTAACCGATGCCTGCGGACCATGGACAGCGCCAAGGTCAAGCCCTGCTCGGTTAATTCGATGCTGCTATAGGGCTGGTGGTTCACCAGGCCCAGGTCCTTTAGTTTGCGGACCATCTCGGAAACCGAGGAGTTGGCCACCCCGAGCCGAGTAGCCAATTGCGAGGAGTTGATCGGTTTATCCTGCCACTCCGTATAGGCGTAGATGACCTTGACGTAGTCTTCGACGCTTGAGGAAGTGGGGATGGCCTTCACCCTTCAACAATACCTGTCGAGCTGCCGCCATTGATCTGATCAACCAGCAATGGTCAGCCAGACTAATGCCAGATTGAGGACGATGATGAGGATGGCGCTACAGATTGAAGCGAGGCGCAGCGCCAAGCCGTCACGGTATTCGCCCATCAGCTTCCTATTTGAGGTCAGCCGAAGCAGCGGGAAAAGCGCGAAGGGGATGCCGAAGCTCAGCGCCATCTGGCTGATGACCAGTGCCCAGGTGGGATCTACCCCCGCAATAAGCAATAACAGGGCCGGAATCAAGCTGATCACTCGGCGCAACAGGAGGGGGACCCTGAAGGTCAGTAGCCCCGACATGACGGTAGCCCCGGCGTAACAGCCGACCGAGGTAGATGCGAGCCCAGAAGCCAGCAAGCCGATGCCAAAAACCACGCCTACCGCCGGGCCCAGCGAGAATGAAATGGCTTGATGTGCGCCTTCTATGGTGTCGGTACCGTCCACGCCGCGTAGCGTCGAGGCGGCAAGAAGCAACATGCCGATATTGACCGTTCCCGCCAATAGGAGCGCAATCACCACATCAAACCGAGTTGCCTTCACTAACTGGCGAAGCCCGCTCGCAGTCGGTTCCTCGGTGCCTGCAGGGCGATGCCGATCCCGAGCCAGCGCAGAGTGCAGATAGATGGCGTGCGGCATTACGGTGGCTCCGAGCATACTGGCTGCCAGCAATACAGACTCAGATCCATCGAAGCGGGGCAGCAAGCCGGCGCTGGCTTCCCCCGCATCGGGCGGATTGACCACGAGCCCGAAAAGGAATCCGATGGTGATCACCAGGAGTAGGAAGACGATAACGGATTCGAAGCGGCGCTGACCGTAGCGATTCTGCACCGCCAGCATAGCCATTGAAATCAATCCAACAATCAGACCACCGAGCGGAAGAGGGAGCTGGAAAAGCAGGTTGAGCGCAATGGCGCCGCCGATTACTTCTGCTAAATCCGTGGCCATTGCGGTCAACTCGGCTTGCAGCCAGAATGCCCTTCGGGCGGCCGGGCGCAGACGTTCGCCAAGTAATTCAGGAAGCGATTTACCGGTGACCAGGCCCAGTTTGGCAGATTGGTATTGGATCATCATGGCCATCAGGTTGGCGGTGACCAGCACCCAAACCAAGAGATAACCGAATTTGGCTCCGCTGGTCAGATTGGCGGCTACATTGCCAGGGTCAACATAAGCGATAGCGGCGACGAAGGCAGGACCAAGCAAGAACAGCAAGCGGGCGGAGCCAAGCTTCGGCGCTTGGGGCGGCGCCTGCGGCAATGCCTTCGTCATATCGGCGTCCCTACTTTTAAAGTTTCGGTACGCCTAATAATAGAAGTCAATCGTTCATCTCGCAATGCCGCGAAAGCTAAGCCGGGTGGACGTCCGCTAGCAATAGCGCGGTCACGACGGCGAGGATGCGGTGAGTTTAGCGGCTCGCCAAGCCAAAGTGAGGTAAGGCAATTCCAAGCGTTCTCCCGGCGAAAAGCCGAGATGTTCAAAGAGGTACCAATCAAGGTTCCCTAGCAGCCGGCTTCGGTTCTGTTCAGACGCACGTAGGTAGTAGCTCCGGGACTTGACGAGCTCGATCAGCTCGGAGGTGTCCAGGGACTGGGACCAATGCGATAAATGCGACTCGGGCGGACTGAATTGCGGCCCCAGAGCGGGAACCACCTCGGGACGATGCACATCTCCAGCGTGCATAATTCGAGACAGCCGGTGAACCCAGGGGACCCGGACATCGAGTTGGTTCCAGATCAGTCCCAGCCAACCACCCGGACGAAGCACCCGAGCGATTTCGGCGCTCGCGGAAACCGGTTCAAACCAATGCCAGGCCTGGGCCACCAGAACAGCGTCGACACTGGCATCGGGAACCGCGAAGTCTTCAGCGCTGCCCAGCATGGTGTGCACTTGGGGAAAGCGTTCGCTCAACTGGCTGAGCATATCCGCGGAAGGATCGACCGCGATTACCTCCAGACCGCGCTCCACTAGACGTTCGGTGAACTTTCCCGTGCCAGCGCCCAGATCGATGACCCGACGGGCCTCCGGCGGCACGAGCCACCGCGAGGCAGCCTCGGGGTAACCAGGACGGACTCGCTGATAGAGCTCACCTCCGCTGAGAAAGGCAGCGCCCAGTTCCTCACGCCTGCTCTGCTTCGGATCATCGCTTGTTTTGTTCATGCATACCTCCGGGATCTTCCCCCAGAATATCCTTCGGGTACGCAGTTACTCGGACACGCTGCAGGGCGCCGCTCCGGCGGTTCCCGGGGTATTTGGGGCCCACTGTGGGAAGGCCCGAAAATCGTTCACCGGAACCCAACGCCCGGACTCCACCACATAGTCTCCGGTGGGCCCCTCAGCGATCAATTTATTCACTCCGGCGATCAGCCGTTCCACATCGGCAAACCGGGATCCAAGGCCGAAACTGGCTCGTAGCGAACCGGTGGGAAGGCCTAGCCGACGCAGCAGGGGATGAGCGCAAAAACGTCCGTCCCGTACTCCCACCGCGAATTCTGCGGACAGATACGCCGCCACCAACCCGGAATCGTAGCCAGAAACCGAGAAGTTGACCACCCCGATGCTGCCGCTGTCCGAGTAACTCTCCGAGTCGTTGAAGAGTCGATGCACCGTGACCCCGGGAATGCCTTGCAGACCTTCGATCAGTGCGTCACGCAACTGTTGCTCATGCTGCTGCCATTCGTCCTGGTCAAGGGAGGCAATCACCTCCGTGGCCTTGGCCAAGGTAGCGGCGCCCAACACATTGGGGCTGCCGCCCTCATGCCGCGCGGGACCCTCCGCCCAACTCACCGAGTCCAAACGGACTTCCTTCACCGCGCCACCACCAAAAAGCAGGGGCACCCCGGCGTCGAGCCAATCCGGTCGGCCAACCAGCACCCCGGAACCGAAAGGTGCATAGAGTTTATGGCCGGAGAAAGCCAAGTAGTCGATGTCAGCGGCAGCAATATCGACTCTGCGATGCGGCACCAGCTGGGCGGCATCGACCACGATTCGAGCTCCGTAACGGTGTGCCAAGGCAGCCAGCTCTGCGACCGGCAGCACCTCACCGGTGACATTGGAGGCTCCTGTGACCGCAAGCAAGGATACAGATCCGAGTTGCAGCTCCTTTTCCAGGATTTCAAGGGTGCTGGCAATCGACTCTCCCGCCAGCACGCTGCGGTGCGGTAGTTGCTGCCAGGGCAGTAGATTCGCATGATGCTCAATGTCTAGGTAGAGCACATCGCCCTGGGCGGGCAGGCAACGGGCGAGCAAGTTGAGTGCGTCCGTGGTGTTTCGGGTGAAGATCACCGTGTCATCGGGGCGCCCGCCGACAAAACTGCGTACAACGTTGCGGGAATTCTCATAAACCGAAGTGCTGATTTGGGAGGCATATCCCGCACCGCGGTGCACGCTCGCGTAGAAGGGCAGGATTTCGTTCAGATAGTCGGCCACCGAGGCGAGAGCCGGGCTGGAGGCAGCGTAGTCCAGATTCACATAGCGAAGCTCACCGCCCTGCACCAGAGGGGCTTGAAGTTCGGCACCCAGCACCGGCAATAGAGCCTGTGGTTGGGTAGGGGTCTTTTCGACGGCGATGGTAGTCATTGATTCCTCCACTCAGAGGACCCCGGCGAGACGACCAGGAATCCGCGCTTGCCACACCTTTTGATGTGGCCAGGTCGTCACCCGGGGCACCCCACCGCGAAAGGAGGGTTGCCGGCCAGCAAACCGGGGTTTAGCGCTGGCACTCGTGACCTGTTATCAGCCTAGGGGAGTTGGTAGTAGCTGCGCACTCTGTTACGTCATATCCCGACCCAAGCCGCAATACGCCGGTCGAACGGTTTGACCCGATGCGCTCAGAGCAGGTCGTCAAGATCTGGATTGAGCAACTTCAGGGCCTCTGAATGCAAAATGCCATTGCTGGCCAGCGCATTCCCACCGAAGGGGCCGTCCACACCTTCTAGGGAGGTGAAACGCCCACCTGCCTCGGTAATGATTGGCACCAGGGCCGCCATATCGTAGAGATTGAGCGAAGGCTCGCAAGCAATGTCCACGGCTCCTTCGGCGACCAGGCAGTAGGACCAGAAATCACCGTAAGCCCGGCTCCGCCAGGTGGTGTCCAGCAATTCCATGAACTGATCAAGATTGCCACGCTCCCGCCAACCGGAAAGCGAGGAGTAGGAGACCGAGGCATCGGAGAGCTGCGAAACATTGGAAACCTTGAGCCTGCTGGCCGCAGCGAGGGACTTCCCGGTGAAAGCGCCGGTGCCCTTGGAAGCCCACCAGCGTTTGCCCAGGGCAGGCGCACTTACTACTCCAAGCACCGGAACGCCCTCATCCACCAGGGAGATCAGGGTTGCCCAGACCGGAACACCCCGGACGAAGTTCTTGGTGCCGTCGATCGGGTCAATAATCCAGCGCCGGGCACCATGTCCGGAACTACCGAACTCCTCGCCCAACACCGCGTCTCGCGGACGCACTCGAGCCAGTTGGCTACGAATGGCTTCCTCGGCTCCTTTATCGGCATCCGTCACCGGGGTGAGGTCCGGCTTGGTTTCAACGGTCAGATCAAGGGCTTTGAACCGATCCATGGTCTGTGCGTCAACGGAGTCGGCCAGCACATGGGCCAAACGCAGATCGTCGTTATAACCCTGAAGGTGCATAGTCATGGCAACACGCTATCCCGATCTGGCCGGTATTTGGCGCAAGCAAGGGCTCTTCGCGCGCTTGGCTCACCAGGCGGAGGCTCGAATCGCGTTCAAAAGGCGACGATAGGAGGCCAATCGCTCCGCACCGCCGTCGCCCGCTTGACCGCTTTCCACCCAACTGTCCAAGCCACATTCGGGAGCCTCATCGTCATGCTTACAGCCGCGAGGGCAGTCCTCGATGCCGGGCTCTAGGTCGTCGAAGGCGCGGAGGATTCGATTCGGGTCAACATGGGCCAAGCCGAAGGAACGAATGCCCGGGGTGTCGATGATCCAGCTTCCCGGCTGGGCATCTTCTAAGCGGAGCGCGAGCGCCGAGGAGGAGGTGTGTCGACCTCGACCAGTCACCGCATTGACTCCTCCGGTGGCGCGTTGGGAGCCGGTCAGCGCGTTGACCATGGTGGATTTTCCGACGCCGGAGTGCCCCACTAGCACGGAAACCTTACCGTCTAGCCGATCACGAAGTTGCTCGACGGCGTCACCGAGCAGATCTGCCGAGCCAGCTGAACTCTGTGTGCCGGTGGTCTTGCTCAGTAGCACCGCCAAGTCGAGCTGCGCATAATGAGCGAGCAGCTCGGTGGGTTCCTTCACATCGGTTTTGGTGATCAGCAGCAGGGGCTCCAGCCCGGCGTCATAAGCGGCAACCAGTGCCCGGTCAATGAAGCCGGTTCGGGGTTCGGGATTGGCCGAAGCCACCACGATCACCAGTTGGTCCGCATTGGCCACCAAAACCCGCTCCACCGGATCGGAATCATCCGCAGAACGGCGCAGCAGGGTACGGCGCTCTTCGATCCGGACTAGCCGGGCTAAGGTATCGGGTTCGCCGGAGGTATCTCCGACTAGGGCGACGAAATCGCCGACCACCACGGGGGAGCGGCGCAGTTCCCGGGCCCGGGCAGCAATCAGGACCCGCTCCTGAGCGGTTGCTTCATCCACTACCGCGGTATAGCGCCCACGATCCACCGTGATAATCCGGCCGATCACCGCATCCTGATGGGCGGGACGGTCCTTGGTGCGTGGTCGACTGCCTTTTTTGTTCGGCCTGATCCGCACATCGGACTCGTCCCATTCGCGGCCCATTAGCTGGCTGGTCCTGAGCTTTGTTCCAGCATTCGTTGCCAGAGCTGGGGGAATTCGGGCATGGTCTTCGAGGTGCTGCCAATGTCATCCACTTGAACACCGGTGACTGCGAGGCCAATAATCGCGCCCGCCGTAGCCATCCGATGGTCGGCGTAGCTGCGGAACAGTCCTTGATGGAGCTGCCTGGGCCGGATGAGTAAGCCATCGGCGGTTTCCTCGGCATCCCCACCCAGGGATTTGATCTCGGCCACCAGGGCAGCCAGCCGGTCCGTTTCATGGCCACGTAGGTGAGCGATCCCGCTCAAGCGGCTGGGAGTCTCAGCCAGGGCACAGAGCGCGGCCACCGTGGGCGCCAGCTCTGAGGTGTCGGCTAGCTCAACACCAAGGATCTGCTCGCCGCCGGTGACCACGAGAGTGTCGCCTTCGAGGTGCACTTTCGCGCCGAAATCAGTCAGAATTTTTCGCCAGGAATCGCCGACCTGAGTGGTCTGAGCCGGCCAGTGCGGCACCCGCACGGTGCCCCGGGTCACCAGGGCTGCGGCGAGGAACGGTCCGGCATTGGAGAGGTCCTGTTCAATCTGGACGTCGAAACCGGGGATGGGGCCCGGCGAGACAATCCAATGGTTCGGCACCGAGTCATCAACCTGCACACCAGCTTCGCGCAGCAGCTTGACCGTCATCGCGATATGTTCCAGGCTCGGCACCGGTTTGCCAATGTGTTCAAGGTGCAAACCGTTGGTGAAGCGCGGGGCAGCCAGCAGCAGCGCGGAAACGAACTGGGAGGATCCGGAGGCATCGATGGCGAGATAGCCTCCCTCAACCGAACCCTCGGCGCTTACCGTGAAAGGCAGCGCACCGGACTCGCCTTCTTCTTGGATCTGCACACCCAGCACTCGCAGGGATTTCAGCACCGGGCCCATAGGTCGGATCCGGGCTTGAGGGTCGCCGTCGAACCGCACCGTGCCCCGCACTAGCGCGGCCAGCGGGGGGACAAAGCGCATCACGGTACCAGCCAGGCCGCAATCGATCCGGGCCTCCGCTGGTAGTTCGTAGTCTTTCGGGATGGGGGTGACGCGCAAATCAGGCCCATAATCGCCGTCGCCCGGTAGTTCTTCTATTACGGCACCCAGCTCACGGAGCGCGGCGACCATCAGAGCCGAATCCCTGGAATGTAGCGGAGCCCGCAAAAGACTGGGCGATTCGGCCAGTGCGGCCAAGATCAAGTAGCGATTGGTCAACGATTTAGAGCCGGGAACCGTGATGGTCGCATCAATAGGTCCGGAAGCGGTGGGGGCGAGCCAGCTCACTGAGCGTGCACCGCACCTGCGATTTCATGGGCGGTCCGCTTGACGGTCTTCCCGGCGGCTTTAAGTTGTTTCTTGCTAGCCTTCTTGCCCGCCTTGAGGGCCGAGTCGGTGAGGTGTTCGGCACGCCAGGCCAGGCCGGGCTTTCCCGCGGTATCCACGGAGGCGAGTAGCACTCCACCCAGCAGCGAGACATTTTTCAGTAACTGCGCCCGCTGCCAGCGGCGTCCTTCGCCACTTGTGGTATCCGCCGCGCTGAATTCGGCCACCGTGTTGAGGGTGGAGGTTACGGTGAGTAACAGGCCGGCGAAGCGCGGGAGCTTGCCGATAGCCAGGAGTACACCGGCACCCACCTGAACACCACCGACAGCTCTGGCGAGCAGCTTTTCATCCGCATTGGGTAATGCGTTTGCCAGCGGTCGTAGTACCGGTCCAAGGCTCTGCGCCGTTTCATCCGCATTCCGGATCCGCTCAACACCGGCAACGATAAAGGTTGATGCCAGCAGAGGGCGAGCGATGGTGCGGATGAATGACATGGTTGACTCCTCAAATGGGCTGCTACCGGACTGCCTGGTTCTAAACCGGTTGCTCCTAGTCTGGCACTTTTGCGGAATAATTTCCCTTTTCGCGCGGTTTCGATGGTGTTAGCAAAGACAGAACGAGACGGTAAGGACCTTATGGCTGCGCTGTTACTTGAAGCTGGGCAGGAGATAGCGAAGCCCGCCCAAGCTGATCTGCGACTGAGACTAGACTTGAAGACAATGAGTAACGCAGACAGCACCAAGGTGGCCGCCGAGAATTCTGCTCTTGCGGAAGAGCCGGTTGACCCGCAGACAGAGACGATCGAGCAGCGGAGAGTTCGCTTCGAGCGGGACGCTATGCAGTACGTCGATCAGTTGTACTCTGCCGCGATGCGGATGGCCCGAAATCCCTCCGATGCTGAGGACCTGGTTCAAGAGGCCTACACGAAGGCGTTTTCTGCCTTCCACCAGTACCGGCCGGGGACCAACCTGAAGGCTTGGCTATACCGGATTCTGACCAATACCTACATCAATCTGTACCGCAAACGGCAACGCGAGCCCTTGCAGTCCGGATCGGATCAGATCGAGGATTGGCAATTGGCTCGGGCCGAGTCGCATACCTCATCCGGATTGCGCAGTGCCGAGTCGGAAGCCTTGGATCATCTACCCGATTCCGATGTGAAGAGTGCTCTGCAGTCGATTCCCGAGGAGTTCCGGCTCGCGGTCTACTTTGCCGACGTCGAAGGCTATGCCTACAAGGAAATTTCAGACATTATGAACACCCCCATCGGGACGGTGATGTCTCGCTTACACCGTGGGCGGAAGATGCTGCGGGATCTGTTGGCCGAATATGCCGCGGACCGGGGATTTAGCGCCGCCAGCAGTGAATTGCCGGCCGAGGAAGACACTAAGGAAGATACGAGGAATTTCAAATGAGCGACTGCCAGAGCTTGGGCGATTGCGACGATACTCGGGTCCAAAAGATCTATGAATACTTAGATCAGGCCCTTTCGACCCAGGATCTTGACGAGATCAAGCAGCACCTGGATAGCTGCCCGGATTGCGCCGGTGAGTATGACCTGGAGTGCGTAATCCGTTCTGCCGTGAAGCGTTCCTGCACGGAGTTGGCTCCGGAGAACCTCAAGACCTCGATCTTGGAACGGATTCACGCGATGAAGGCAGCCGACGCCTAAGCGGTTTTGCTGAACAGCTCAGAACTGAAAAGACCCCCTCAGCCATTGGCCGAGGGGGTCTTTCGTCTCAGGTGTTGGGACGCTTACCGTGGTTCGCGCCGCCACGCTTCCGGTCACGACGCTTGCGTGCACGCTTGGACATAGCAGCCTCCATTCTTCAAAAAGATTCCGGTTAAGTCTGTCATACCTTAGGCCCCTGGCCTAACCGGGTGGAACCGACTTCCAGTGGATCGCGGCTCAATTCCCCTGGCCGGGCTCACGTAGCGTGCTTCGGATCGCAATCATCGCCTGATCAAGCACGGTGCGAACCGTTTCCAGGGTCATCTCGCTGAGCACATCCTGCCGCGCGTACTGACGCAACTCCACTCGCATTTCATCCCGAAAGGACTGGACTAGCATCTCGGCTTCTTTGAGCAGACGCTGATTGCTGGCCGAGTACCGTCCGGCATCAGGCATTTTCCTGGCGGCAGTGCGCGCGGCCGCGGCGGTGGCTGCCAGATCTGCCCGCAAACCTTTCATATTGCTCCGGATGTCCTGACGCAGTTCGTCGGCGAGCCTGCGGACCGAGGCAGAGATGTCCTGTTCTACCTCGTTGAGCTCTTCACGGCGATTCTCAACCTCGGCACGGCCGTCCTCGGTGATGGTGTACACGGTTCGTCGGCCATCGCTCGCGGTGGCCACCATGCCCTCCTCTTCCAGCTTGGCTAGCCGAGGGTAGACGGTTCCGGCGCTAGGGGAGTAGGTGCCGCCGAAACGGTCGCTGAGGGCACGGATCACTTCGTAACCGTGTTTCGGCCCTTCTTCGAGCAGCGCCAGTAGGTAGAGCCGGAGCGCGCCGTGGGCGAAGACGGGGGGCATTAGTTTTTCTCCTCGATAATCATCCGGTTGACTACCGTAACGGAACCCGAAACCGAAGTGCAATTGACGTGGACCACCCCGTTATCCCGATTACCGAAGCTGCGCTTGGTGTTCCCCAGGACTCTAACGGTCTCGTCGTTGACATCGATCTGGCCAGCAACGGAGGAGGCCGAGAGATCTACCGCTAACTCCTCAGGCAAGCGAATCAGGATGGATCCGGAGACCGTGTTGGTGGAGATCTTCTTTACCGCGCTCCAGCAGTCGAAGCTCAGATCGCCGGTGGCGGAATTGGCCTTGATGCTCTCAAGATCGCCAGAGGCCGTGGCCTCGCCCGAGGCGGAGTTGAGCGATAGTTCCCCGCTGTGGCTGCGGACGATTGCTTCTCCCGAGATTGTTTTGACACTTAGTGAGCCCCTGGTCGAGTCACTCATGAGCGAGCCGGAAACCGAGGATACCTTGATCTGTGAGTCGATTCCGGAGACTAAGCCGTCTCCGCTAATGGTGCCAACGTCGACGGCGGTGGTCGCCGGTGCAGAGATTGTCACCACAAGCCGGTTCGGCAGTTCGACCGGATTTTTGGAGCCAAGCCAGCGGCTGACGTCGTGATTGCCGTGCCGGAGCTCCAGAAGGCCTTCGCTGAAGTGAATCTCCAGGGAATCACCCTCGAGTTCGCTGATAGTCACTCGAGTAACCGGTTCGTCATGAGCCACGACGTCGAAACGTCCACCGATGGCACCGAGTTTGAGACTGAGTACCCCATCAACTTCGAGGGTTTGGGGAGCTGCCACACTCCAATGCTGGTCATTCATCGGGGTTCCTTTAGCGAGCCGGGACTTGGTGGATGATGGAGATATTGCCGGAGACGGAGTTTCCGTTGAGTCGGAGCTGGCGGTCTTCCGCTCCCGTGATGGTCTCCACCCGCTGGTTGGTGCCGGAGTATTTTTGATCATCAACGATGATTCGGCCGGAAACGCTTTTCACGTTGAGGGCAACGCCCACCTCGGCTGGCAGCCGAACGGTCACATCACCGGACACACTGCTCATCGCCAGATCGTTGGGGCTGCCCTGGAAATCGAAGCTAAGATCACCGCTGATGGTCTTGGCGCGCACATTCAAAAGTTCTCCGGAGGCAGTGATCTCACCGCCCACACTCTTGGCCACAAACGGTCCCCGATGATCACGGACAATGATCTCGCCGCTGACCGTATCGGTGGTCAGCAACCCGGAGGTGCCGTCTGCCATTACCGAGCCGGAGACGGTCTTCAGCTCGCTATTGCCGCTGGTTCCGCTGATCAGGCCCTCACCGCTGACTGTTGAGGCACGAACGGGGGTTCCGGCGGGTACCGCGATGCTTAGCACGATGTGCTGATGGCCAAAGGAGCCAATCCGCTTAAGCCAGCTCATCGGGTTCTGATCGTGATGTTCCACGGTGAGAGTGCCGCCGTGGAAGGAGACATTCAGAGGGGTGCCGGTGATATCGGCAACCTCGATTCGGGTGGTGGGCTCTTCGTGAGTGATCACGTCGAGGCGGCCACCGACAATGGACACCCGCAGGGCTCGGACATCGTCGATGTCAATAATCTGGGGTGAATCAATGGTCCAGTAGCTGGGTGCTTGTTCTTCGGTCACAATGACTCCTAAGTCAAGATATATCGTGTTGTTGAGAACACGTTATATCGCGTTTCCGGGTAAGTCAAGATATATCGCGTTTTGTTTGCGTCTGAGGTCGCCGGCCAGCAGGGCCCACCGAGTCGCAGGAGTCGCTGGGAAGAAACAGCAGAGCCCACCGAGTTTGGGAACTCGGTGGGCCCTGAATAAGTCAAGCGGGAGATCGGGGGGGGGGTAAGTTCCGGGCTAGATAACCTCGGGCATGCCCATCCATTGATACCAGCCGCGGTGCAGTACCAGCCACGCCATTAAGCCATAGCCTGCCTGTCCGGGCTTGCCACCATTTGCAGCCAAATCGGTGCGCCACTGTTCGTGGTTCAGCAGCGGCGAAAACGTATCGACATAGACATGACGACGGCGGGTAGTCACATCGGCGAAGGCCGTGTTCAGCTCGCTGAGCTTCTGATTCGCACCGGCATCCAGACCGGGTGGGGGACCCACCACGAAGACCGGCACGCTCAACTGAGCCGCCCCGTCAAGGATATTGGCCAGATTAAGCCGACTGCGCGCCGTCGAAAGCTCAAGTTCTAAATCTCTACCGGAGAGCCCAATGACCAGGCGATTTTCGTGGAAATCATCGAAACGCCGCCCGGATTCAGCCAACCACCGCCCGGCAAGAGCTTCGGTCCCCTCCTGCGGGCAAGCCAGGCTGAAGGCCTCCAAACTGAGTTCCTCCTGCGGCGTGCGCGCCAGTACTCGGCCTAGCCAGCCCAATGCTCTGGGATCGCCGACACCGGCTAATAATTCGTCGCCGACAGCAGTCAGTCGAATTTTCCTCTGCTCCACTGTCTAGCCTCTCAGTGCTCAATTCAAAAAATCTCGGTGTTCGACACAGTACTCGTCTGAATGCATCGATGCCCAGCCTCCCGAAAGCAGGCTGGGCATCGATGGCCTTCTTAGCGGGCGAAGACCTTGGAAATCAAAGCTTCCTGCTCCACCGCGTGCCGCTTAGATGAACCAGTTGCGGTCGAGGCCGAAGCCGGTCGCGAGACCGGGCGCAGGGTACGTCCCAGGGCGGGCGGCAGGATCAGACCCATAATCGGCCACGGGCCCTGGTTGGCGGGCTCGTCCTGAGCCCAGACAACTTCGGCGTTCGGGTACTTGGCCAATTCTGCCGCAATCTCTTCCACCGGGAAGGGATAGAGCTGCTCCACCCGAACCAGCGCCGTGTTGGTATCGCCAGCCTTGGTGCGAGCGGCCAGCAGATCGTAGTAGAGCCGACCCGAGACCAGAACCACTCGGTCCACAGTGCCGGTAGCGCCCTCATCACCAATCACCGGACGGAAACTTCCTGTGGTGAAGTCCTCCAGCGAAGAAGCCGCGGCCTTCAAGCGGAGCAACTGCTTCGGAGTGAAGACGATCAGCGGCTTCCGCGGACGGCTATAAGCCTGGCGACGCAGCAAGTGGAAGTGCGAGGCCGGGGTGGTGGGCTGGGCCAAGATCATATTGTCCTCAGCACACATTTGCAGGTAACGCTCGATATGAGCCGAGGTATGCTCCGGACCCTGGCCTTCGTAGCCGTGCGGCAACAACATCGCCAGCGAGGAACGTTGCCCCCACTTTTGTTCAGCCGAAGAGATGAAAACATCAATCATGGACTGTGCACCATTGGCGAAGTCGCCGTACTGGGCCTCCCAGAGCACCATGGCATCGGTGCGTTCCACCGAGTAGCCGTACTCGAAGCCGAGCGCCGCGTACTCACTCAGCGAGGAGTTGTAGACCATGAAGCGGGCCTGAGTCTCCGAAAGTTCCTGGTAGGGAGCCCACTCCGAGCCGTTCTTCCGATCATGCAACACGGAGTGCCGCTGAGCGAAGGTACCGCGCTGGGTGTCCTGACCGGTGAACCGGATCGGCACGCCTTCCATCGCGAGCGAGCCCAGGGCGAGCAACTCGCCGAAGCCCCAATCGATATTGCCCTCGCGGGACATCGCCTCGCGCTTGCGCAGGAGCGGCTCGATCTTCGGATGCAGGGTGAACCCTTCGGGGGCAGTGGTCTGCGAGGCGCCGATATGCGCGATCATCTCGCTGCTTACCGTCGGGACGGAGACATCTTCCTCCTCCATCCCACGTTGTGCGACCGGACGCTCCAGATCGGAAACGGCCTTTTTATCAGCCGTCACGATCGGAATGGGCGAGGTCTGCGCGGCATGGGTTTCAGCGAAGGCGCGCTCCAGACGTTCCTGGTAGTCACGGAGCAATTGCTCTGCCTCGTCACCGGTGATATCGCCACGGCCGATCAGGGCCTCGGTGTAGAGCCTCCGAACCGAGCGCTTGGCCTCGATCAGGTTATACATCAGCGGCTGGGTCATCGAGGGATCGTCACCCTCGTTGTGGCCGCGGCGACGGTAGCAAACCAGGTCGATCACGATATCGCCAGCAAACTTCTGCCGGTACTTGAAGGCCAGTTGCGCCACCCGAACCACGGCCTCGGGGTCGTCCCCGTTGACGTGGAAGATCGGAGCCTGGATCATCTTCGCCACATCGGTCGAGTAGACCGAGGAGCGAGAGGACGACGGCGAGGTGGTGAAGCCGACCTGATTGTTCACCACGATATGGATGGTGCCGCCGGTGCGGTAGCCACGCAGTTGGGACAGATTGAGCGTCTCAGCCACCACGCCCTGACCGGCAAAGGCTGCGTCACCGTGGATCAGCAAGGGCAAAACGTCAAAGCTGACGCCATTGGTGTCCAGCACGTCCTGCTTGGCCCGTACGATGCCTTCCAGCACCGGGTCGGCCGCTTCCAGGTGGGAGGGGTTGGCGGCTAAGTAAACATTGGTCTGGTTGCCATTTACAGAGGTGAAGGTGCCTTCGGTACCGAGGTGGTACTTCACATCGCCGGAACCTTGGACGCTACGCGGATCGTCGTTGCCTTCGAACTCGCGGAAGACCTGGGCATAGGTCTTACCTGCAATATTGGTCAGCACATTGAGTCGGCCGCGGTGTGCCATTCCAATGGCAACCTCGTTCAGGCCCTCGTCGGCAGCATCGGAGAGTACCGAATCGAGCAGCGGAATCAGAGACTCGCCGCCCTCCAAGGAGAAGCGCTTCTGGCCGACGTACTTGGTCTGCAGGAAGGTCTCAAAAGCCTCGGCCGAGTTCAGCTTGGCTACAATGCGCAATTGCTCTTCGCGGCTGGGCTTGGAGTAAGGGTGTTCCAACTCGTCCTGGAACCACTTGCGCTGCTCGGGATCCTGCAAGTGCATGTACTCGACGCCCGTGGTGCGGCAATAGGCATCCCGTAGCACGCCGAGGATATCGCGGAACTTCAGGCTCTGCTTGCCACCGAAGCCGCCGGTGGGCCACTCACGATCCAAGTCCCAGAGGGTCAGGCCATGATTGAGCACATCCAAATCGGGGTGCTTGCGCTGCACGTATTCCAGCGGATCGATATCCGCCATCAGGTGCCCGCGCACCCGGTAGGCGTGGATGAGCTGCTGAATCCGGGCGACCTTATTGATCTGGTCGAAGGGATCCACCTGAACATCCGGGCTCCAACGCACCGGCTCATAGGGGATCCGGAGAGCTTCGAAGATCTCGTCGTAGAAGTTGTCAGCACCGAGCAGGAGCTGGTGTACCAGCTTGAGGAATTCGCCGCTGCCAGCGCCCTGGATCACTCGGTGATCGTAGGTTGAGGTCAAGGTGATGACCTTGCTGATCGCGTTCTTGGCGATGATCCGCTCGCTAGCGCCTTGGAACTCGGCGGGGTACTCCAGGGCACCGACGCCAATAATGCTGGCCTGCCCCTTGGAGAGCCTGGGCACCGAGTGTACGGTTCCGATGCCGCCGGGGTTAGTCAGCGAGACCGTGGTACCGGCGTAATCGTCGGCAGTCAGCTTGCCAGCGCGGGCGCGCTTGATCAGGTCTTCATAGGTGTGCCAGAACTCGGCGAAGCTGAGCGTCTCAGCCTTTTTGATGTTCGGGACCACCAGCGAGCGGGTGCCGTCGGGCTTGGGCATGTCGATAGCGATGCCGAAGTTAATGTGTGCGGGCTGCACGGCAACAGGCTTGCCGCCCTGCTCGTCGTAGTGCACGTTCATCGAGGGGAATTGCTTGAGTGCCCGGATTACGGCGTAGCCGATCAGGTGGGTGAAGGAGACCTTGCCGCCACGAGCCCTAGCCAGATTGGAGTTGATCACCAGGCGGTTGTCGATCAGCAGCTTGGCCGGGATGGCGCGAACACTGGTTGCGGTTGGCACCTCGAGGCTGCTGACCATATTGGCCGCGATGGCCTTGGCCGGTCCGCGCAGTACGCTGACCGCGTCCTCTTCCGGAGCCGAGTTGTTCTTCGCTGTTGGTGGCAACTGGGCAGGGATCGGGGCGGTCGCGGCTTTCGGCGCGGGAGCCTTGGCTGCCGGCGGAGTAGCGGCCGACGGCGTGGCGGCAGCAACCGGGGCAGCAGTCGGTGCCGGGGTAGCCGGTGCGGCGGCAGGCTTTGCCGGTGCGGCTGCGGTCGGCGTTGCCGGGGGCGTTGCCGCCTGCGGTACCACCGGCAAAGGCTGGGTTACCGGGCGGGTGGTGGCGCCGTCGTTCGCTGTATGTTTGCCGTTTGAAGCATCGGCATCAAGGGATCCGAACAGTGGCCACCACTTTGGGTCCACCGAGTTCTTATCCTGTCGGTACTTTTCATACAGTTCATCGACGAGCCACTCGTTGCCACCAAATTCTTCGGTTAAACGGTGGAGGGATTCATCTGGCACCTGAAATACGCCTCTTCCATGAGTCTCAAGACATTGCCGTCCGCATGCCAGTCTAGTAATGCCGGGGCCGCGCAGGCCAATCTCAGCGGCATGTTTCCAAGATCTGTGTCCTAAGCCACACCCCGCCCCCACCAAACCCGAAGAAAACCCGAACCCAGCTGTCCCATTCGGTGTTACTGCTGTGGCAGGAGTTCACCCAAATCGGTCACACCTGCCACTCTGGCATCATTCGGTGGGACAACTGGGTAGAGCTGGAGGGGATTTGGCGGAACTAGACTGAAATCATGCGATTCATCAACGGTGAAACCCAGCACGGTACAGACCTGACCTATTCCGATGTTTTCCTGGTCCCTTCCCGTTCCGAGGTGATTTCGAGGCTGGATGTGGACCTCTCCAGCGATGACGGCACCGGGACCACGATCCCCCTGGTGGTAGCCAATATGACGGCGGTAACCGGGAAGCGGATGGTGGAGACGATGGCTCGCCGCGGCGGCTTGGCCGTGCTTCCACAAGACATTCCACTGCCGGTTCTCCGTGAGGTGACGGACTGGGTGAAATCCCGTGATGTCCTCTTCGAGACCCCGCTAACGCTTGGACTCGGGGCTACCGTAATCGATGCGCTGCACCTGATGGACAAAAGAGCCCACGGGGCCCTGCTTGTAGTGAGTGAGGACGGCGACTGTCTTGGCGTGGTGAGCGCGGCCGACTGCGAGGGGGTGGATCGCTTCACCTCGCTGGCTGCGGTGATGAAACAGGTACCCGCTATTGATGCCGCTTTATTCGACCAATTCGACCAAGAAAAGCAGCAGGCCGATCGGGATGCGGCGCTACGAGCCGCCTTTGAGGTCTTGAACACCACAAGTGGGGGATTCTCCCCGGTGCTCCGAGACGGCAAGGTCGTTGGCGCGATGACCAGAACTGGCGCACTGCGCTCCACCATCTATCGACCAGCGGTGGACGGGGCTGGCCGGCTAAGGGTGGCAGCCGCGGTGGGAATTAACGGCGATGTGCGTGCTAAAGCGGCTGAACTGCTCGAAGGCGGGGTGGACTGCCTGGTGGTGGATACCGCGCACGGTCACCAACGCAAGATGTTCGAGGCGCTCGCGGCGGTGCGTTCGCTCGATCCGCTGGTGCCCATTGTGGCCGGGAACGTGGTCAGCGCCGAGGGCGTCCGAGACCTGGTGGAGGCCGGGGCAGATATCGTCAAGGTCGGGGTGGGGCCCGGCGCCATGTGCACCACCCGGATGATGACCGCGGTCGGCCGCCCGCAGTTCTCCGCGGTACAGGAATGTGCTGCCGCGGCTAGAGAGCTGGGCAAAACGATCTGGGCCGACGGCGGTGTGCGCTATCCGCGCGATGTCGCCTTGGCGCTCGCGGCCGGTGCCAGTCAGGTGATGATCGGCTCTTGGTTCGCAGGCACTTATGAGAGCCCAGGAGATCTCATGGTGGACTCCGCAGGTCGGAAATACAAGGAAAGTTTCGGAATGGCGAGCGCACGGGCCGTGCAGAACCGCACCCAGCGGGAGGGGGCTTTCGACCGAGCGCGCAAGGCCCTCTTCGAGGAGGGGATATCTTCCTCCAAAATGTATCTGGACCCCGCTCGTCCAGGAGTGGAGGACCTCATCGATCTGATCACCTCGGGCCTGCGTAGCTCGATGACTTACGCTGGGGCCGCCAATCTGGCGGAATTCCGCGAGCAGGCTCTGGTCGGAGTGCAGTCCGCCGCTGGGTATGAAGAGGGGAGGCCGCTGCAGCAGAGCTGGTGAGTTTTATAGGCAGCCACGGGTAATCAGCTAAAGTTAAGGAGTTATGGACTACCACTCTCCTGGCCGGCAGCCAGTCCGCAGCGCGGATTCGGCACTTGCCGGCCCTTCCAGTCCCGAGGCTCAGCCTGCCACCGTTCTTGAATCTTCCTCGGAAGACCAACCCCCATCAGCCGCAGCGCATTGCGCGCCTCTCACCGTCACTGGGACGGTGAACCTGTAGATGGAATGGCTACTGCTCATTCTGGGCCTCTTGCTGATCGTTGGCACCGGCTTCTTCGTCGCCGTCGAATTCTCCATGGTTGCCCTCGACCAAAGCACTGTGCAACGCGCAGTGGATGACGGCGATAGAGCTGCGGTTCCGCTGCTGCGCTGCCTTAAAACGCTCTCCACTCAACTTTCCAGCTGCCAGTTGGGAATCACGCTGACAACCCTCCTGACCGGTTTCGTGATGGAGCCCTCGCTGGGTGCGTTGCTGGCCGAACCACTTGGTGCTCTCGGGCTGAACAGCGGGCTGAGCCACACCATTTCCTTAGTGCTCGCCATGGCCCTGGCCACCTTGCTGTCCATGCTCCTAGGCGAACTAGTGCCGAAGAACATGGCCATCTCCAGGGCTTTTGAAATTGGCAAGTTTGTTGCCCGGCCACAATTGATCTTCACCGCGATCTTCAAACCGGCCATTATTGTGCTGAACGGCTTTGCCAATCGGGTACTGGGAGTCTTCGGCCTGGAGGCTAAGGAGGAGCTTTCCGGAGCTCGTACCCCCTCCGAGCTTGCTTCTCTGGTTCGCAGATCAGCGGAAATGGGAACCCTGGACGCCGGGACCGCAAACTTCCTGGCCCGCTCCCTGAGCTTCTCCGATCGCACTGCCGCCGATGTTATGACGCCGCGAATCCGGTTGGAAACCATCGATATCGATGCCCCGCTGACCGATGTGATTGATGCCGCCCGACGTACCGGTTTCTCCCGGTTCCCGGTGATCGGTGAATCAACCGACGATGTGCTCGGCGTGGTGCACGTGAAGCGCGCCATTGCGGTACCCACCGAGCGTCGAGTGGGCTTGCAGGCGGGCACCATCAAGGAAGATGTGCTGCGGGTTCCGGAGACCATCCATCTAGACGCCCTGCTGCGGGAGCTACGGGCCGGAAACCTGCAACTCGCCGTTGTAGTGGATGAATATGGTGGAACCGCCGGGGTGGCAACCCTGGAGGATTTGGTCGAGGAGATCGTGGGCGAAGTAGAAGACGAGCATGATGCCACCAAGCCCGGTGTGCTGCAGAGTGCCGATGGCGACTGGCATTTCCCTGGACTGATGCGTCCCGACGAGATCACTGATCAGATTCCCGGCCTGCGGGTGCCGGACGAGGCCAGCTATGAAACCGTTGGCGGTTTTCTGATGGCTGAGCTGGGCCGGATTCCTGAGGTGGCTGACGCCGTTCAGGTTTACGGCGGAAAACTCGAAGTGGAACGGATGGACGGCCGACGGATCGACCGGATCAGATTCGTGCCCGAGGCGACTTCGGAGATCGAAGGGGCTGAGGGTCGATGAACGACTGGGCTGGAATTCTCTGGTTGGTGCTGCTCCTGTTATTCAATGCCTTTTTCGTGGGTGCTGAGTTCGCCATTATGAGCGCTCGGCGAAGCCAGATTGAGCCTCTTGCCGAGGCTGGATCTGCGCGTGCCAGGACCACTCTTTATGCCATGGAGCATGTGTCCCTCATGCTGGCCTGTGCCCAGCTGGGAATTACCGTAGCCTCGCTGCTGATCCTGAACGTGGCCGAACCGTCGATCCATCACTTGCTCGAAGTACCCCTGCACGCCCTGGGCCTCCCGGAAGCGGCGACCGGTACGGCGTCGTTCATCATTGCCTTGCTGGTGGTCACCTTCCTGCATGTGACCTTCGGTGAGATGGTGCCGAAGAACATCTCGGTCTCTGTTGCGGATAAAGCGGCCCTGTTCCTGGCGCCGCCGCTGGTCTGGATTTCGCAACTGGTGCGGCCCATCATCGTCAGTCTGAACTGGCTGGCAAACCATATTGTCCGGTTGTTCGGAATCGAGCCCAAGGACGAGGTGACCTCAAGCTTCACGCTGGAGGAGGTGCAGTCCATTGTGGCGGAGTCGACTCGACATGGCTTGGTGGATGACGGTACCGGACTGCTCAGCGGCGCCCTCGAGTTTTCGGATCGCACCGCGCGTCAGGTGATGGTGCCGTTGGAGTCCTTGCATACCCTCAGCACTCAAGCCACCCCCTTGGACGTCGAGGCGGCCGTGCGGCAGACCGGTTTCTCTCGCTTTGTGCTCAAGGACGACGGCGGCCGGCTCACCAGCTATGTGCACATTAAGGACGTGCTGACGGTACCGGAGGATGAGTATGAGATGCCGATGGCCGAGTCGCGGGTGCGGACATTGATCAATGTGCCAGAGGTGGAGGAAATCGAGGATGCGCTGCGGATCATGCAACGCACCGGATCGCACCTTGCTCGGGTGATCAGTCCGGACGGCGTGACTTCCGGGGTGCTTTATCTGGAGGACGTGATCGAGGAGTTGGTCGGCGAGATCCGGGACAGCGAGCGGCGGGACGTCCGCTGAGGGTGATTCAGGCAAGGCTTGTTTGCCATTCGCAAAGTTTTTGCGAATGGTTCTAATTAGCCTATGCTTGGTGTTGCACATCATTCTCAATAACTGACGCAGCTCGCTGCTTAGATCCGAGGCTTCTATGCGGTTTCCTTCCGCTTCCTCTTCCCGCTCCAGTAAAGCACTCCCTTCAGTTGTCCTGACCGGCGTTGCTCTGAGCCTGTTACTCACGGCTTGCGGAGGCAACGCCAACTCGGCGTCCACCGCGGCCGGTGACACCATCGACGTCGTCGCGGTGACCAATGTCTACGGCAATGTTGTCTCCGAGATCGGCGGCAATCGAGTGAACGTCAAATCGATTATCGAAAACACCAGCCAGGACCCGCACTCCTACGAAACCACCGCTCAGGACAAACTCGCGGTCAGCAAGGCTTCTCTGCTGGTCGAAAACGGCGGTGGTTACGACGATTTCTTCAGCAAGCTGGTGCCGGATGCGGATCAGTCGAAACTGATTGATGTGGTTGACCTCTCCGGCTTGAAGACCGCGCAGAACGCCGATGACTTCAACGAACACGTCTGGTATTCGCTGCCCACGATGAGCAAATTAGCGGATACCTTGGCCAGCAAACTTGGCGCTCTGGATTCCGCTCACGCCGCTGAATTCACCGCTAACGCCAACAAATTCAAGGCCTCGATCAGTGGCATCGAGGGCAAGCTGGCTAAGGTCAAAACCTCCTCCAACGGTCAGCCAGTGGCTATCACTGAGCCGGTACCGCTGTGGATGCTGGAATCCGCCGGGCTGGTAAATAAGACCCCGGAAGCCTATAGCCACGCCATCGAGGAGGGCTCCGACGTCCCACCCTCGGTGCTCAAGGCGGCCACCGATCTGATCAGTTCTAAGGGCGTGAAGTTCCTGGCCTATAACGACCAAACGGAAGGTCCGCAGACCGAGAGCCTGAAGAATGCCGCCAGTGCGGCAGGTGTCCCGGTGGTTAATTTCACCGAAACCCTGCCGGAGGGCCAAGATTATCTTGGCTGGATGCAGCAAAATGCCGAGAATATCGCCAAGGCCCTGGCCTGAGAACAGCCCCAACAACACGTATTCATTAATCAAAGCCAAACAAAGCCAAACAGAGAGGGTCCCGGTGTCTTCCACTGTGCTTGAGTTGCGCAAGGCGAGTCTGAGTTATGGCTTGCGCACGCTCTGGAGCGGCCTTGATCTGCAGGTTCAAGCCGGTGAGTTCTTCGCCGTGCTTGGCCCCAATGGCAGCGGCAAAACTAGCTTCTTGAAGGTGTTGCTCGGCCTGCAAAAGCTCAGCAGCGGCAGCGTCGAGATCGGCGGGGAAGCGGCTACCCAAGGTCATCGCGGAATCGGCTACGTTCCGCAACAGAAGGGTTTCGATCCGCAGACCCCGTTGCGCGCTCGTGATCTGGTTGGCCTGGGAGTGGATGGTGATCGCTGGGGTGTGCGGCTCGGTTCGGCGGAGTACCGGGCCCGGGTGGATACGCTGCTGGACCAGGTTGGTGCTAGCGAATACGGAAATGTGCCGGTCGGCATGCTCTCCGGTGGTGAACAACAGCGGTTGCGGATAGCTCAGGCGCTGGCCACCCGGCCGGAGCTACTGCTCTGCGATGAGCCCTTGCTCTCCCTGGACCTGCAGCATCAGAAGGCGGTAAGCGCCCTGGTAGGCGAACAGGCTCATGGTGCGGGCACCGCCGTCGTCTTTGTTACCCACGAGATCAATCCGATTATCGATTACGTTGACCGAGTGCTCTATCTAGCCGGTGGTAGCTTCCGGGTTGGCCGAGTCGAGGAAGTGATGACCTCCGAGGTACTCAGTGAGCTCTACGGAACCAGGGTTGAGGTGTTTCGTAGCAACGGCAGAATCGTTGTGGTGGGGCAGCCGGATGCCACCACCCACAGTCATCATTCAGAGGAGGGGTAGCGCCGAATGAATTGGTCCGAGATGATCAACGCGATATTCAATTTCGCCAATTACGGTGAGTTGCTGCCACTTTTCTGGGACTCCATCCTGGCCGGGGCCGTGCTCGGGGTTGTCGGCGGGCTGATCGGCACCTTCGTGATGATGCGTGATCTAGCCTTCGCGGTGCACGGCATTGCCGAGCTCTCCTTTGCGGGTGCAGCCTTTGCGCTGCTGATAGGCGCGGACGTGGTGACCGGGTCACTCGTTGGTTCGGTGCTGGCAGCGCTGCTGCTGGGCTTAATGGGGGTTCGGGCGAGGGACCGGAACTCCATTATTGGTGTGCTGATGCCGTTTGGACTGGGCCTGGGCATCCTCTTCCTTTCCCTCTATCAAGGCCGGGCAGCGAATAAATTCGGCCTACTGACCGGGCAGATCGTCTCCGTGGACAGCACCCAGCTGACCGCCCTGCTGATTGCAGCCGTGCTGGTCATCGTGGTGCTCACCGCGATCTGGCGACCGCTGACCTTCGCGAGCCTGGACGCCGATATTGCCCAGGCAAGGGGAATTCCGGTGCGCACGCTTTCCCTGGTCTTTATGGTGCTGCTGGGCATCTCGGTGGCTCTCTCGATCCAGATTGTTGGCGCGCTGTTGGTGCTGGCGCTGCTGATCACACCGGCTGCCGCGGCCATGCAAGTGGCGAGTTCGCCTCGGCTGGTGGTGCTGCTCAGTGTGGTTTTCGCGGTCGGGGCCACCGTGGGCGGTATTCTGTTGGCCCTTGGCGGCAGCATCCCGATTAGCCCCTATGTGACCACCTTGTCCTTTGTGATCTACCTGGTCTGCCGATTAATTGGCTGGCGACGGCGGGTGGCTGGCCGTAATGGGCGGCTGAACCTGGCCAGCTAGTTACTTTTCGGTTTTTCTGCGGCGGCCGAGGCCGTGCATTCGGGGCATAACCCGATAATCTCCACGGTGTGACTCGGTTCGGTGTAACCGTGCTCCGCGGCGATTTTCGCGGCCCAGGATTCCACCGCAGGAGCCTCGATTTCCACGGCCTTACCGCAGTTACGGCAGAGCAGGTGATGGTGGTGCTCCACGGCTGCGCAACGTCGGTAAACGGCCTCGCCGTCGGGGTTTCGCAGCACATCAACGGCACCGTCTTCGGCCAGCGATTGCAAGATTCGGTAGGAAGTGGCCAGCGAGACCGAGACCCCACGCTCATGCAGGATCCGGTGCAATTCCTGGGTACTGACAAAGTCGTTCAGGTCATCCAGGGCGGCACTGACCGCCAGTCGCTGCTTGGTGACTCGTTGTTCTTTGACTTGTTCTTTGACCGGTGCACTCGATTCGGGCATTTCGCCTCCTTACCACCGCTTTCAAGGCTATCAGCAGGCGGCTTATTCCAACGCCGAGCAGAGCGGAAAACCCGAACAAAGAGAGGTGCCTGGCCCCATTTCTCCGATCACCGGCGGCGAGGTTTAGGCTGGCAATATGCAACTAACGAAATTTACCCATGCTTGCGTTCGTCTGGAAAAGCAGGGCTCCGTCCTAGCCATTGATCCGGGCACTTTCTCCGAAGCTTCAGAGGCCTTGGCCGGTGCGAAGCTTGTACTGATCACCCATGAGCATGGCGATCATCTCGATCCGGCTGCGCTCGCCACCGCGCTGGCAGCCTCCCCAGATTTGCTGATTTATGCCCCCGCGGGTGTTGCCCAGACGCTACGCGAAGCCAATCCCGAAGCTGCCGAGAGGATTCACTCGGCTGCACCCGGAGAGAACTTCGAAGCCGCCGGGTTTAGCATCCGCACCTTCGGCGGGCAGCACGCGCTGGTTAACCCGCAGCTCCCGGTGGCCGCCAATATCGGCTACCTGGTGGACGGTAACCTCTACCATCCGGGAGACTCTCTGATCGTGCCGGCAGGAGTCAGCGTGCAGACGCTTCTGGTGCCGATCCATGCTCCCTGGTCGAAGACCTCCGAGATTGTAGACTTTGTTTCCTCGGTGCGCGCGCCGAAGGCTTATCAGATTCACGATGCGCTGCTCTCCGAACTGGGTTTGCAGTTCACCGAAGCTCATGTCAACAATCTGGCCGGTCCGTATGGGGTGGAATTCAGGCACCTGGCGGTCCGCGAAAGCGTGGAGATCTAGGCTTTAGGCCCAGCGCCCGGTGTCGAAGAACTTCTCGATCACCGGGGTGTAAGCATCCGGCTGTAGCCCACGTTCAGCCAGCCAGCCGTCGTCATAATAGCTGGCCTGGTAGCGATCCGCACCGTCGCAAAGCAGCGAGACAATGCTGCCCTTTTCACCGGCCGCGATCATCTGTGCCATCAGCTGCCAAACTCCCCAAAGATTGGTCCCGGTGGACGGCCCGGCGTGCAGCCTCGCGTGCCGGGCCAGGTGCCGCATAGCGGCGATCGAGGCGGCATCGGGAACCTGGATCATGGCATCAATCACACTCGGCACAAAGCTCGGCTCCATCCTTGGCCTGCCGATGCCCTCGATCCGGGAGGGCCGGCCGTTTTCAAAGTTGGGATTATTGTTTGCCCAGCCGGGATAGAAAGCAGAATTCTCCGGATCGACGACGGCCAGTTGAGTGGGGTGCGAGTGGTACCTGAGGTAGCGGCCAATGGTCGCACTGGTACCACCGGTACCCGCGCCAACCACGATCCAGCGGGGGATCGGGTGCTTTTCCAGAGCGAGTTGCTGGAAGATGGATTCGGCGATGTTGTTATTGCCCCGCCAATCGGTGGCTCGTTCCGCATAGGTGAACTGGTCCATATAGTGCCCACCGGTTTCCGCTGCTAGTGCGGCCGCAGCGGCATAGACCTCGGAGGAACTCTGCACGAAGTGGCAGCGGCCACCGTATTGCTCGATCAGCGTGATCTTCTCCTGGCTGGTGCTGCGCGGCATCACGGCGATGAAGGGCAGCCCGAGCAACTGAGCAAAGTAGGCCTCGGAGACCGCGGTGCTTCCGGAGGAGGCTTCGACAATCGTGGTGCCCTCGGTGATCCAGCCGTTGACCAGGCCAAACAGGAACAGTGAACGCGCCAGCCGGTGTTTTAAACTGCCGGAACGATGCGTCGATTCGTCCTTGAGGTAGAGCTGTACTCCCCATTCGGCGGGCAGCGGCACAGCATAGAGGTGGGTATCTGCTGAGCGATTGTTCTCGGCCTCGATGCGCCGAAGCGCCTCATCGGCCCAGCGGCGAGCGGGGGTACATGCTGTGAAGTCCACCCTTCGAGCTTATCTCCAGTAGCGCTTAGCATGGGGGCATGACCAATACCGTGATCGATCCGCAGAGTCTGGCCGCACGCTTGCAGACGGGGCAGCGTACCGTGCTTCTGGATGTGCGTTGGGCTTTGGGTGATCCACACGGGCATGAGCATTATTTAGAAGGGCATTTGCCGGGTGCGCTCTACGTCGATCTAGATGCCGAGTTGGCCGGGCACGGAATACCCCAGGACGGGCGGCACCCGCTACCTTCGGAGCAGGATTTCCAAGCGGCGGCACGGCGCTGGGGGATTAGCGCTGGGGACCTTGTGGTGGCTTACGACGACAGCGGCAATATGGCCTCTGCCCGGCTTTGGTGGCTTTTGCGGCACGCCGGGTTCCCGTCGGTCTCCCTGCTCGACGGCGGTCTGGCGGGGTGGCGGGAGGCCGGGCTACCGCTGGAGAGCGGTTCGGTTTCGGCTGTTGCGGGTGAGATTGGCATCGTCTTCGGTTCGATGCCGGTGATTTCGCTTCCGGAGGCGGGGGACTGGTCCGAACACGGAGTCCTGCTCGATGCGCGTGCCGATGAGCGCTACCGGGGTGAGGTGGAGCCGGTGGACCCGAGGGCCGGTCATATTCCGGGTGCGGTGAGTGCACCGACCTCGGAGAATTTAGCAGCGGATAAGAAGTTCCTGAGCGTTTCAGAACTGGCGGCTCGATTTGCGGCTCTCGGGGTGTCTGGTGATACCGAGGTGGCGGTGTATTGCGGTTCCGGAGTGACCGCGGCGCACCAGGTTGCGGCGTTGGAAATTGCCGGAGTTCGGGCGGCATTGTTCCCCGGCTCCTTTTCCGCTTGGTCCCAACACCCCGAGCTACCCGTAGAAGTCAGCTAAGCCTCGGCCCCGTTCTTCACGCTTCTTCACGCGCGAGTTCGCGGGTTGATCTCGGATTCGCCTGTTTTTACGGGCGAATCCGAGAGGCACAAGCGAACTCGCGCTAAAGAGAACGGCGATAGGCTTAGAACTATGACTGTTGCTAAAGCTTATGCCGCCTTGTCCGCCACTACTGGGCTGGAACCTATTACTATTGATCGCCGCGAACCCGGCGCGAACGACGTCGAAATCGACATTGAATTCTGTGGCTTGTGCCATTCGGATGTGCACTCCGTGCGCGGCGAATGGGGCAATCAGCACTGGCCGCTCTCCCCGGGCCATGAGATCGTTGGCACGGTTAGCCGGGTGGGGGATCAGGTCAGCAAATTCAAGGTTGGCGATTCGGTAGGCGTGGGCTGCATGGTCGATTCCTGTCGCGAGTGCGATTCCTGTCGTGACGGTTTCGAACAGTACTGCGAGGTCGGCATGGTGGGTACCTACGGTGCCCCGGACCCCCGCAATGGCAATGTTGTAACCCAGGGTGGTTACTCCAGCTCGGTTGTGGTTGATGAGAACTACGTCCTGAGCATCCCCGAAGGCCTGGATAAGGCCGCCGCCGCGCCGCTCCTCTGCGCGGGCATCACCACTTACTCTCCGCTGCGTTACTTCGACGTCGAAGCGGGCGACGCTGTCGGCGTCGTGGGCCTGGGCGGGCTGGGACATATGGCGGTCAAGCTGGCCAAGGCGATGGGTGCCGAGGTTACGGTCTTCACCACCAGCCCGGCGAAGGCCGAAGCGGCTCAGGCCCTCGGCGCTGACAAGGTCGTGGTTTCCAAGGACGCCGAGCAGATGAAGGCCGCTCGTACCTCGCTCAACTTGATCGTTGATACGGTCGCTGCCGAGCACAACATCAATGACTATCTCAAGACTCTCAAGCGCGACGGCGCAATTGTGCAGCTTGGCTTGCCCGAGCACGCTATGCCGCCGGTTGATCCCGGTCAGCTGATCCGTCGTCGCCTGGCCTATGGTGGCTCGATGATTGGCGGCATCGAGGAGACCCAGGAAATGCTGGACTTCTGTGCCGAGCACGGCATCGTTTCCGATATCGAAATGGTTGACGGCGAAGGCCTCAACGCCGCCTATGACCGGATGGTTGCCGGCGATGTGAAATACCGGTTCGTGCTGGATACCGCAACCCTCTAAGACCCAGGAGCAATCATGCCTACCTTGTTCAGCAGAATCATCGATGGCGAGCTACCCGGCCGCTTTGTCTGGAAGGACGAGGATGTGGTGGTTTTCTTGACCATCGCGCCGCTCGCGGATGGCCACGTCCTGGTGGTTCCGCGCCAAGTAGTTAACCGCTGGACCGATGCTTCCCCGGAGCTGATGCACAAGCTCAGCTCGGTGGCGCAGACTATTGGGCAGGCTCAGATTGAAGCCTTCTCTTCGGCGCGGGCGGGGCTGATTATCGCGGGCTTCGAGGTGGAGCATCTGCACCTGCATGTTTGGCCCTCGAATTCGATGGCCGAGTACAACTTCGCCTCGGTGGACAATAACCCCGATTCGGAAAAGCTCGATGCCAGTGCGGAGAAACTTCGGAAGGCACTGCGGGCGGCAGGCCACGGTGAGTTCGTTCCCGCGTCCTAAGCTCGCACAGTCCTCTTAACGCCCTTGGTCCTCGCAGTCGTCTAGAACGACGGCGAGGACCAAGGAGCTTAAATCAGCGACCTAGACCCCCTAGACCTGGACCCCCTAGGCCTAGACCCCGGCGCCAAAAACCTCCGGACCGATCACCGTGGGGATGATTCTGCTCACCTCACCGCGAATGAAGGACCGCTTAATCAGATTCCCGGCTAGCACATTGCCCAGCGAGCCCATCACCATCGCCTGATCTAGCGAGAGATAACGGGTAGCGATGGTGCCCGATTTGACCGCCACGGCATCGTAAAAACCGCCCTTGCCATAAGCCTTTAGCACGGTCTGAATCTTCTGCAGATTCTCGAAGGCTTCCTGCGGCTCGTGTGCCATCGCCAGGAACGCGGCATGCGGAGTCACCACGCCGTCGCCAAAAGCCGGATGCGGGTTGGTCGCCTCCCGTGAACCCGGGTAGCCGAGATCGACATTGCTGCGCTCCAGATCGGAGAAGTAACCCTCAGAATTGAGTCCGACGGCGTCCACGCCCCATTCGCTGTAACCTCCGGTGGGATTGCTGGCGGGGGAGAAGCCCCAGTAACCGTACTTAGCCTCCTCTAGGCCGTGTTCCCGGTGCGCGCGAACGGTGAGTGGATGGTTGACGCCCCAGGACTTGGGTGCCCATTCCGCCTCGGGCACGAACATATCCGGCATTAGCGCTTCGAACATCGAACCGCCCCAGCCCGGTACTACCCGGAAGCCGCGATAGTTATAGGCGCCCTCGTAGACGTCAATGCCCCGGTAACGCCTGCTCTGACCCACCGGCTTTTGCTCCTGCCAGGACCAGTCAGCACCATCGGGGAAGGTGCGCCAGGTGGCGAAGTAGCTTTCCGCCGGGATCTGGCCGCGGGAGATGCCGATATAGCTGACAATCCGGGTCTCTGAGACCGTCGTATCGTAGTGATTTGCGGTGTAATACACCGGTGTTCCGGTACCCAGGTAATCGCCTTCTACGCTCACGCCGCTGGGCTTATCCACCCAGAAACCACCCCGGATCAGGCCGGTATGTTGTTCGGGGCGGGCGTCCGGATTGTAGAAGGAAGCAAAGTTCATCTTGTTCAGTAGACGGTTCGCCTGCGCGGACACCGAGGGATCTGCGGTCCGCACCACCATCAGTGCGGCGGCCAGCCAGCCATTGTCCACACTGGAGAGGAAGGGCTGCACCGGATCGCCGCTGCCCGGCCAGCCGGTCAGTTTCGTCGCGGTCGCTTCGTCATACCAGTTGTAGTACATGCCGCTCGGTTCATGCTTTTCCATTCGACCCAGAGTGCCCAAGGTCTGCTTGAGCCGTTGGCGGGATTCTGCGGCGGTGATAATGCCTAATTCACGGGCAACCACGGTGCTCCAGAGATAACCGCCAATATTGGTGGGGGAGGTGTAACCGGATCGTTCGGCAGCGCTCAGCCCCTGGCTGATGTTATCGGCGGGCAAGCCGGTGTGTTCGTCGGTCATCGCCACCAGGCTGGTCCAGGTGTCTCGGGCCCATTGCACGGCGAGTTTCCGACGTTGCGGCTGGCTGAAGAAACGATCTGCGGCGAGAGGGCGCGGGCAAGCCGTCTGTGCTGGTTTCTGCGCCTGTTCTTGTGCCAACGCCGGGGCGGCGGTGACTCCTGCTGCGATTCCAGCTGTGACTGTCCCGGCCAGGGCCGCCGTTCCGGTGAGCAGTGTTCTTCGCGAAAAATTCTGCATGCTGGTCTCTCCTTTGAGGCATGAAGATGTGATGCGCCTCACTATACACAAAAACCAATCGCATGAATGGTTTTTAAGTCGAGAGGGTGGCTTCCGGATATGCTGCTGAGGTGAGTTCAGCAGGCCAAAGAGGCCCCTACGCGAAGTCGGCCAAACGCCGAGAAGAGATCATTAGCACTGCGCTTCAGGTTTTTTCGGAGCAGGGCTTTCAAGGCGGCTCGATGCGAGAGATCGCCAGCCGGGTCGGTTTGAGCCAGGCCGGGTTGCTGCACCATTTCAAATCCAAAGACGAATTGCTGCTCGCCGTTCTCGAACTGCGGGATCAGATGGATTGGGCCCCCTATCGAGCCCAGGCGCACGGACTCAACTACCTCACCCTGATGCGTAAGGTGGTTGAACACAATGCCACGGTGCCCTCACTCGTGCAGCTCTATTCGAGGCTGAGCGCCGAAGCCGCCGCTCCGGATCACCCCGCACACCAGTTCTTCAAAGAACGCTATCGTTCCACCCGAGCGGAGGCCGTCGGCGCGATTCAAGAATCGATCCAGGCCGGCGAGCTCCGCCCGGATACCGATCCGGAGGCTATTGCCGAGCTCTTCACCGCCGTGATGGATGGCTTGCAATTGCAATGGCTTTACCAGCCCGCACTGAATATGCCCCAGGCCGTTGATCTGATGATCGAATCCCTGCTGGCCAAGCACAAGGCCTGAGCACAAGGCCTGAGCACAAGGCCCAAGGACTAGGCCCAGAATCTAAGCCAGCGCCTGCGCCATAGCGGTACGAATCCGCTTTTCGGAAACCGTATAGGCCGTGCCCAGTTCCACCGCAAAGAGTGAAACTCGCAGTTCCTCGAGCATCCACCGCACTCGAAGTAAGCTCGCTGGGACGCCGCGCCCGGCAGCCAAGGCCGCTACGGCGTCGTCGTACTCATCTTCCAGCCTTTGCACGGTAGCCATGCTCAGCCCGTCACGTTGCACATTGCTCGGCAGCTTTTCCAGCCTGCGCTCCATTGCGGTCAGGTAGCGCGGCAGCTGACTCAGTTGCGCGTAGCCGGTGCTGGCCACGAATCCCGGATAGACCAGGCCCTCCAATTGGGCGCGGATATCGTTCAGCGCGCTGATCAGGGCCAAGCTGCTGGCGGACTTGAGTTCCCGCTGCACCCGCCGAGTGGAGGCCAAGATCTTTTCGACGACGGCGACCACGGCGAAGACGGTATCGATCAGTTCCGCTCGGCTTCGTTCGTACTGGGCCTCAAATTCGGCCTCGGTGAAGGGCAATTCCTCGGGCAGCAGCTTGTCGATGGCCGCCAAGGTGCAATCCGCGATGAGCTCTGCAACCGAGCCATGCGGATTCTGGCTGAAGGTCAGTTTCTCCGCATTGCTCAAATGCTCCAGCACATAGCGGTCCGGGGAGGGGATGCGCAGCGCCAGCAGCCTAATTACCCCACCGCGCATGGCGGAGAGCGCCTCGTCCTCGGTCTGGAAAACTCGCAAAGCTACCGTGCTGCCCTGATCCACCAAAGCCGGGTAGCCGGTGACGGTGTGGCCACGGACCTCGCGCTGCACAGAACGTTCGATCGTTCCTACGCTCCAGCTAGACAGCCCGGTCTGCTCACGAATCAGCGGCTCCTGGGGGGCCGGGCTCTCAGACCGGGGACCCTTCGTCGCTACGCTTTTCGGGGTAGCCCCCAAGGATTCGGCGATGGCGCGGCGGATTGCTCCGGCTAAGGACTCCTGCAGCGCAGGCAGGTCTTTACTCTCGTCGAGCACCTTTCCGGCGGGATCGACTACTTGGAAACTCATGCGCAGATGCACCGGCACGGCGTCCCAATTCCAAGAGCCGGGCGGAATGACGTGTCCCTTGAGGCGGCGTAACACCAGTTCCAGTGAGGCTTCCAGCTCATCGGTGCCGGGATCGAAATCCTCCGCGAGGGCAGCCGCAGCTTGCCTAGCCACATCGGGGGCGGGCACGAAGTTCTTCCGGATCGCCTTCGGCAGGGACTTGATCAGTGCTGTGACTAGCTCGGCGCGCAGGCCGGGGATCAGCCAGCGGAAGGGGCCGTCGTCGAGCTGATTGAGGAACAGCACGGGCACCTGGACCGTGACACCGTCGGACTCATTGACCGAGGTTCCTGGGGAGTTGGGTTGGAACTCGTAACTGAGCGGCAGCGTGAATTCACCCTGCTGCCAACTCTTCGGGAAGGCCGACTCATCAAGTTCTTCAACCTCGGCCATCACCACGCCGGGATCGAAATCCAGCAAGCTGGGGTTCTCATGCCGGGCGTGCTTCCACCACTGATCGAAGTGCCGTTCGGAGACGACCTCTGCGCCCACCCGCGCGTCGTAGAACTCGAAGAGCGCCTCGTCATCCACCCGCAGATCACGGCGGCGCATCCTGGTCTCTAATTCTTCGACCTCGGCGAGCAGAGCGCGGTTTCGATGGAAGAATTTGTGATGGGTACGCCAATCGCCTTCCACCAGGGCGTGCCGGATGAAGAGCTCTCGGGAGAGCGGAGCGTCGATTCGGCCGTAGTTGATCCGTCGTTGCGGCACGATGGGCACCCCGAACAGGGTGACCTTCTCGTAGGCCATCACCGAGCCATTGCGCTTGGACCAGTGTGGCTCCGAGTAGCTGCGCTTGACCAGTTCGCCCGCAACTTCTTCAGCCCAGAGCGGGTCGATCTTGGCGTTCACCCGCGCCCAGAGCCTGGAGGTTTCTATCAGTTCGGCACTCATCACCCAGTCAGGGGATTTCTTGAACAAGGCCGAGCCCGGGAAGATGGCGAAGCGGGCATTTCGGGCGCCCGCATATTCCCGCTTGCGCTCGTCATAGAGGCCGATGTGGCTCAGCAGCCCGGCCAGTAAGCTCTGGTGCACCTGGGCGTGCATGCCCACCTGATCCACCTCGCCCGCTGTCAAGGTGATATTCAGTGGCTTGGCCAGTTGCCGTAGCTGGGCAAAGAGATCCTGCCATTCCCGCACGCGCAGGTAATTGATAAATTCCGCCTTGCAGAGCCTGCGGAAGGCGGTGCCGGAGAGTTCCTTCTGCTTTTCCTGCAGGTAACGCCACAGGTTCAGATAGCCGGTGAAATCCGAATTCTCATCGCTGAAGCGCTTGTGTTTCTCATCGGCCTGCTGACGCTTTTCAGTCGGTCTTTCCCTAGGATCCTGGATGGTCAAGGCGGCAGCCAGCACCATCACCTCGCGGGCGCAGCCGCGCTTACCGGATTCAACGATCATTCGGCCCAGTCGCGGGTCAACCGGCAGTAAGGCCAGCTGGCGTCCGACGGCGGAGATGGAGGTCTGTCGCGTGCCACCCTGGGTGCCGCTTGCGGCCGCAACCCCGCTTGAAGCCCGGCCACCGCTTGAAGCCCGGCCACCGCTGGACTTGAGGGCGCCCAGCTCACGGAGCAGCGCCACGCCGTCGGCCACTGCTTTTTCATCCGGAGGCTCAACAAAGGGGAAGTCGGAGACATCCTGCGGACCCTTGGCCACGCCGATGGAGATCATTTGCAAGATCACGGCAGCCAGATTGGTGCGCAGGATTTCCGGGTCGGTGAATTCGCGACGGGAGCCGAAATCTTCCTCGGAATAGAGCCTGATGCAGATGCCGTCCGAGACTCGACCGCACCGACCGGCGCGCTGATTGGCGCTGGCTTGGGAGATCCGCTCGATCGGCAAACGCTGGACTTTGGTGCGGTGAGAGTAACGGGAGATTCTGGCTGTCCCGGTGTCGATCACGTATTTGATGCCGGGCACGGTGAGCGAGGTCTCGGCAACGTTGGTGGCCAGCACGATCCTGCGGCGAGAGCCTGGGCTGAAGACGGCGTGCTGCTCGGCGAGTGAAAGCCGGGCAAAAAGCGGCAGGATTTCCGCCTCGCGAAGCCTGGGATGCTGGGCGAAACGGCTGCGCAGAGCTTCGGCGGCATCGCGGATTTCGCGTTCTCCGGAGAAGAAGATCAGCACATCGCCGGGGGCTTCCTTCGAGAGTTCCTCTACCGCGTCGCAGACCGCATCGAGCGGATCGCGGTCTTCCGAGGCTGGGTCACCGGAGTCCGCATCGGCGTCTTCATCACCGGGATCTGCGACCAGCGGACGGTAGCGGAGTTCCACCGGATAGGTACGGCCGGAAACCTCCAGAATAGGAGCCTGCTCAGCCTCGGTGCCGAAGTGCTGGGCAAAGCGTTCCGGGTCGATGGTGGCCGAGGTGATGATGATCTTCAGATCGGGTCGCTGCGGCAAGATCTGACGCAGGTAGCCGAGGATGAAATCGATGTTCAGGCTGCGTTCGTGGGCCTCATCGATGATCAGCGTGGAGTAACGGCGGAGTAGTTTGTCCCGCTGGATTTCCGCTAGCAGAATGCCATCGGTCATCACCTTGACCTTGGTCTGCTTGCTCACTTCTCCGGTAAAACGAACCTGGAAGCCGACTTCCTCACCGATTTTTACATCGAGTTCGGAGGCGATTCGCTCGGCTACGGTGCGCGCGGCCAAGCGGCGTGGCTGGGTATGGCCGATCAGCCGTGGTTTCCCGTCTTTACCGGGCTCGGCCAGCCCGAGTTCCAAGCACATCTTGGGGATCTGGGTGGTCTTGCCGGAGCCGGTCTCTCCGGCGATGATCACCACCTGGTGATCCCGGATAGCCGCCATCAACTCGTCTCGTCGCGCCGATACCGGTAGCTCAGGCGGGTAAGTGATGGTCAGGCTCATAACCCCTCCAGTCTATTTGATATCCCGCCCGCCCCAATCCCCACCCGCTTCCCCCAATCCCGCCCGTTTCTACTCCCAGCTATCCCACTGGGTGTGAACAGAGTGGCGGAAGCGCCGTCGAAAGATGCACACCAGCAACACCTGCAACATTCAGTGGGACAGATGGGTTCGGATGGGTGGGGGTAGGCGGGCTCAGGTGGGTGGGGCGGTGGCTTTGAGTAGTCTTTGGGCCATTAGCTCGGCTCGTTCGCGCAGTTCTGCGGGCTCCAGAATCTCGAAATCTAGACCGCTGGCTGCCAGACGTCCCAGTGGGGAGTCAAGCGAATCCCAACCCAACCGCATCAGGGTGATACCGGCAGCTTCCGTTTCCAGCACCGCCGTGGATACCGAGAAATGCTCCGAGACCAGGGAAGCTGGGGCTTGAACTCGTACCACCAGATCGTAGCGATACGGCGAGCGGGTAATGGCTCGATGAACATAAGCGGCTAGATCCTTGGCCGGTAAGGCACGCGGCAGAAAGCGCTGCCGTTCGGTGGGCTTAGCCTGCACCCGGTCCACCCTGAAGGTCCGCCAATCTTCGCGCTGTAGATCCCAAGCCAGCAGGTACCAGCGTGGCCCTGAATCCACCAGTCGATAAGGTTCGATCAGCCGCGAGGAGGCCTCGCCGTCGTGCTTCTGATAGCGCAGGCTCAGCACCCGCCGTTCCGAGATGGCTGCGGAAATCTGGGTTAGCAATTGCGGTTCCACCGCGTCCGTGGGCGCCGCGATCCGGCTCACGGCCCCCTGTAGGGAGGCGAAACGAGGCCGCAACCTTGGTGGTAGCACCTGCTCTAGCTTCCTCAGTGCACGGATGGAGGCCTCACCAATTCCGGCCACCGGGCCAACAGCCACCGTGCTGAGACCGAGCGCTACAGCAAGAGCTTCGTCGTCATCGAGCAGCAGGGGAGGTAAATCAGCCCCGGCTCCCAGCTGGTAACCACCCGCCACTCCAGGGGAAGCATGGATAGGATAGCCCAGGCTGCGTAGCTTATCTACGTCGCGGCGTACCGTCCGTTCGGTCACGCTCATTCGCTCGGCCAGTGCAGATCCGGTCCACTCTCGGCGCACTTGCAGCAGCGAAAGCAATTGCAAGAGCCGGGCGGAAGTCTCGATCATGCTGCCAGTCTAAAAGTAATAGAGGACAAATTCTGTCCTTATTTGCTCCTAGACTGACAATATTGAAGGAACGCACAAGGGGAGCTGTAAAGGGGAACGACAAATGAATAGGCCATTAAGCGTTGTGGTGTATCTTCCGGAGAAGATGGCGGATTGGGAGGTGGGCTACCTGATGGCGGAGCTCAAAACCGGCCGTTTTCTGCGGGCAGGGGTGAAGTTGAACTTGACTACTGCGGCTAAATCCAGGGAGGCAGTGCCAACCATGGGGGGATTGAGCCTAGTGCCCGAACAAACGCTCGCGGAGCTCGATGAGCAGAATATTGACGCGCTTATCCTGCCGGGTGGGGAATCCTGGGCAGATATTGCGGCAGAACAAGAAGTACTGGGATTGGCGACTCGGCTGAAGGCTCGGGGGGTGCCGATTGCGGCAATTTGTGGTGCCACCGAGGCGTTGGCTGCCGTTGGGCTGCTCAACGATGTGGCACATACCAGCAATAGCCCGGACTTCTTGAAGAGCTTCAAGGAATATCGGGGTGCCGAACTGTACCGGAATGAATTCGCTGTTCGCGATAATCACGTGATCACCGCGGGTAGCTGGGCGCCGGTCGAACTAGCCGCCCAAGTGTTCGCTGAATTAGAAGTGATGACCGAGTCAGCTTTGGCGAACTGGCTACTGTTCTGGGCTGATCGTGAGGTGTCCGGCATCTATGGCCTGGCCGCTGAGCAGGGGAGGAGGTCCGCATGAGCCGGACCTTGGCCACTCAACTGGCGGAGCAACTGAGCTGGCATTGGGAGAACCAATTACGACCCAGACTCAATAACTTGAGTGATGAGGAATACTTCTGGGAGCCAGTTCCGCGCGCCTGGAATGTTCGACGTCGGGGCGAGACTTTGAAGAATGTGGGACAGCGAGGCTCCGGCGAATTCTTGATCGATTTCGAGCATCCACCGCCCTATCCCGCACCGGTGACCACGATTGCTTGGCGGCTGGGCCATGTGATCACCGGGGTGCTGGGAGAACGCAATGCCTCGCACTTCAACGGACCAGCTGTGGATCAGCGAGATTACCCTTATCCGGGCACCGCGGCCGATGCCTTGGAGCAGCTCGACGAAGCCTATCAACGGTGGATCTCAGCGGTTTCGGCTCTCGATGAGCAGGCTTTGGCAGCTCCTTGCGGGGACGCTGAAGGCGAGCATTTCGGGCAGTTTCCGCTGAGTGATCTGATCCTGCACATTAATCGCGAGGTGATTCACCATGGTGCCGAGGTCTCGCTCTTGCGGGATCTGTACCGGCACGGGCTCCGCTAAACTGCCTGCATGAATGAGTCGAGGACAAACCAGGACGGAACGCCTCTTCCAAAGATCGGAGCCCCAGCCACCCGAGCGCTGGCTGGGGCCGGTTACTTCACCATAGAGTCCCTGGATGGGGCTTCGGCGAGTGACCTGCTCAGACTTCACGGAATGGGGCCAAAGGCGATGTCAATCCTCAAGGTTGCACTCGCAGAGCGGGCACTTAGCTTCACGGACTGACCGGACTGACTGGATTTGCCAGCAGCCAATCGCGGACTTGAGCGGCGTGTTCATCCGGTGGAAAAATCGGATAGAACACGTGCTCAATCCGCTGACCGGAAAGCACCATGGTGAGTCGTTTGTAATATGGTCGGCCCTCCGCTTGGAAGGTCGGCAGCGAGAGTTCGTGGCCAAGCCGCAGCTGCGGATCGCTTAGAAGCTCGTAGGGCAAGTGCAAGCGGGTTACCAACTCGCTCTGATAGTCCTTGCCCTGGCCGGAGAGCCCGTAAATGGCGCTGGCTCCGGCAGCACGCAGCTCCTCGAGATTGTCCCGGAAACCGCAAGCCTCCGGGGTGCAACCCCGGGCACCGGGAATCTCATTCCAGCCCAGCGGCATATCGGTTCCGGGCACTCCGGTGGTTGGGTAAATGAAAAGCACCCAGCGTTGCTCACCCATCCCGGACAGGCTCACCGGGGTGAGCCCTGTCGATTCCAGGGTCAATCCGGGCAAGGCGAGACCCGGCAGGTGGGCCGCTTGGCCATCGTCCTGAGGCGCCGGGAGATTTGGCGGTAACTTCTCATAGTCGTGGCCGCTGGACATTTCGTTATCCTCTTCCTGCTGACTTGAATGGTCATGCTGATCGAGCGGAAAGCCTCGGGCTGCCGCCGTAAACAGTCGTTCGCGTAGCAGCTCTCGGTTCTGCCTGAGCTGGGCGATGGTTTCATCGATTCGGTCAATTTCGCGTTGATAGGCCGCGAGCGAGTCAAGGCAGTCATCGCCTTGCTGATGCCCCAGCCGTAGGCAATCGATAAACGGCCTGGTTCCCTCCACCGAAAATCCGAGTGCCCGTAGCTCAAGGATGTGTTGGATGGCGGCTTGATCCTGTTCGGAGTAATCGCGATAACCATTGTCCAGACGCGGTGGATCGATCAGCCCGCGGTCTTCAAAATAGCGCAGCGCCTTGACGCTAATGGCGAGCTTCCGCGCCAGTTCTTGTGCCAACATTTTCATCACCTCTGGGAAAACCGTAAACCCGTCCCCATGGGGACGGGTCAAATCGGTGAGGTGATGCGCGAAAAATACGCGAGAAACGAAGAAAAGTGCCCTCGATAGGATTCGAACCTACGGCCTGTTGCTCCGGAGGCAACCGCTCTATCCCCTGAGCTACGAGGGCAAGGGACTTATCGAGTTTAGCAGCTAAGCCTCCCCGAAGAGCAAACCGACGGCAGACTAGTAACCCAGGAAGCTATCGGTATGTACCTTTCGAGCTCCGGCGCGGTGTCCCGAAGCCCTGGCGTGAGCCACGAACGCGGGGGATCCCGAAGCATAGACCCGTCGAATGCCGATATCGGGAACGGCAGCAGCCAACTGCTCGGCGGAGGGGTAGCCGGAAGCTAGGTGTTCGGCTCCGGTGATTTCAGGATCCACCGGGCAACAGACCACCAGCCGTACCCCGTCGGCGGCACACAATTCGGTGAGTTCCTGGCGGTAACCGAACTCTTCCAGCGAAGTCACGGTATAGACCAGTACCACATCGCGGTGCTCAGCAGGGGTGTGTAGCACCGATCGCAATTGGCTCATGAACGGCGTGATACCCACTCCGGCAGCCAACAGCAGCAAGGGGGAGTGCCCACGTGGCAGTACAAAATCTCCCCACACCCCGGTGGCCGAGATCACCTCACCGGCCCGCAGGGTGTTGAGGGTTTTCTTGAAGCTACTGGAAGGCTCGGCGAGCCGCAAAGCGAAGGCGAGCTGGCCGCCGTCGTGCGGGTCCGTGGTGAGGCTGAAGACGCGTCGCATACCGCGCAGATCGGCCTTGCGGTGAGGCAGCGATAGCTCCATATACTGCCCGGCGGCGAAGCGGGCCGGCCGGTCCGAGCTGAAGAGGTACTCCCGGCTGCTCGGGGTGAGCTCCCTGGAACCGTTGAATTTCAGCCGCAGCCCGCGGCGCTGCCCGAGCAGGAAGCTCAGGAGGTTGCCGATCAGCAGGGCTAGCTCAGGGCTGGAGAAGATCGGGCCAAGCTGGAATGGGACTGAGAAGAGCAGTCCTACGACGCCGGCTAGCAGCCATTGCTGATAGCGACGGGGTGGCAGGGTGAGCGGTTCAGAGAGCATGAATCCGACGAAGAACAGCACCGGAAGCGAGCCGAACGGCTGGCTCAGCGCGGTGGCCGGGTCAAGGCCACTACCGATCAGACGAAGAGAAATAACACCCGCCGCGACCACCACAAAAATACCGGCAAAGATGAGCTTAGAACTGCGGTAGAGCACGAGCAAGGCCGCCGGGATCAGCAGCCAGAGCATGGCAGGAGTAGCAGTCCACCAGGTGGCCAGGTTGAGGCCTGTCAAGGAGACCAGGAAGGCTCCGATGGCTGCCGGATTGAAGATATGACGACGGCGATAGGCGAGCAGGAATTTTGAGGCACCGGCTAAGGCGGCGGCTAGTGCTATTCCGCCGAGCGCGGTGGGATCCAAAGTGGGCCAGAACAGGAAATAGACTAACAATCCGGTGATCAGGCTGGATTCTAGATGAGCCTTGACTCGGAAGATTTTGGCCAGCACCCAGCTCACCAGGGTGCAGATCGCGACGCTCAGCAGCGCGCTGAGCAGCATCGCACCAATGCCGAAGGTCAACCAGCCCAGCAGGTCCAACACTAAGGAATAGACCAGCAGAATCGTCAGCACCGACAGCACCAAGCGATACATGGTGAAGCGGCCTAGAAAGCCGTCGAGTTGTGCTCTCATTGGCTGAATTCTCCTCAAAAGATCTCTCCATCAAAATTGTCCGAGATTTCGGCGCGCCCGGTGGAGAACATTCGGACGCTGGCAAAGTCGAATTCTTTGGCCAGCGTTGCGTGGTCGGTGAAGAACAGAGCGGTGGCCAGCGCATCGGCCTGCATGGCGTCCTGGGCGAGCGCCCAACTGGCTAGCACGGTCTGCACCGGCTTTCCGGTGCTGCCATCAAGCACATGATGTAGGCCAGCTCCCCAGCTACGCCGATTCGATGCGGAGGCGCAGATGGCTGGATAGCCGTGGTCAAGTTCCACCACTCCGATGGCTGTGCTCGGATCGAGCGGATGTTCTAGGCCCACCCGCAGCGTCAGGCCCTGCGCGAATAGGTCGCCACTGGCGTCGATCACGTAGTTCCCCACACCGTGCCGCTCTAACTCTGCGGCCAATAGATCGACGAGCTGGCCTTTGCCCGCAGCACCAACGTCGAGCACCACCGGCTGCTTGGTCTGCAAGCGGGTTCCGTGCCAGTCGATTGCCTCAGCCCAGTCCGGGGACGGCAAAAAACCCGGTTGCGCGCGCAGGGTGTAGTCAGCGTCGTAGCCTAGGTGCTCAAGGGATCCGGTGATAAGCGGCGTCATAGCACCCTCGGTCAGTCGATAAAGAGAGCGGTAGAGCGGTTCCAGGCTGGCTGCTGCCTGGGGCAGGCGGTAATACCCCGGAACCGCCCCGGCCTGAGAGACCACGGAATCTTGCCGGAATCGGGAGAAACCTTGATCGTAATCCGCTATTACGGTGCGCAGAGCCCCACGGATTTCGATATCTAGCTCCTCAAGAGTGTCGATCTGCCAGTGCGTCCCGATTGCCTCGAAGCGGTATTCAGCCCTGGAACCGGGCTGGCTGCCAGTTATTTGCTGGCCTCTTTCTCAATTTCTGTAATGGCCTGATTGAAGCCGCCACTGGTCAACGAGGATCCGGCTACCTTGGAAACATTCAACTCGTCGATCTTCTTACCCACCACAATGGCGTTGATGCCGGAAATGAATTCGCCCTGGAACTGCTGCGTGTTAGGGCTGGTGGGGTGCGGAGTGAGTTGCAGATCGGTGATCACCCCCGAGGCCAGGGTGAGTTTGACGCCAATAGTCTCCTCGCCATTGGGGGAGACGTAATGACCATCCGCGCTGTAGCTGCCGTCCTGATAGCTGCTTGTCCCAGATGTCCCCGAAGTTCCCGAACTGGAGCTGCTGGCATTGCTTGAGCTCTGCTGGCTTGAGGTGCTTTGACTTGAGGCATCCTGGTTGGCCGCGTTACTGGGCTGGCTGGCCGTGGGCGCGCAGGCCGTCACGCCGCCGACCAGGGCGATGCCCGCCGCGGAAAGGAACATCGTCTTGCGGGTGGTAGTTCGCATTCATCCTCCTGAAGTGATTCGTTGTCAGTCTAGGAGACGATGGCGGTGGTGGAAGGGTTCAGCTTGCAACCTTCAAGTTCGCTGTGAGGAGTTGTGAGGAAGCGAACATACTTATAAAGACATTTTCCATAGGCCGCGGTAGGAGCCACTGATAACGTGGGGCAAGTGGTAAAAACAGCGTCTATGAAGGGCCGAGTTATAGCTCTGGTCGGCATCCTGATCGTCGCTACCACTTTACGTTCAGCGGTCACGGTAGTGCCTCCCGTAGTTTCGGAGATCGGCAAAGATCTGCCGATTGACTCGTTGACTATTGGCTTGCTCGGCATGCTCCCCACCCTGGCTTTCGCCTTTTTCGGTTTCTTCACCCCGATGATGATGCGCTGGACAAGCCTAGAGAAGCTGCTGATCGGGGCGATGGCAGTAGCCATTATTGGCCAAGTTGCCCGAGTATTCGCACCCAATACGCCCCTGTTCCTGATTTTTACCGTGCTCGGGCTGGCCGGTCTAGGTGCCGGGAATGTCTTGCTGCCACCGCTGGTGAAACACTATTTTCCGGATCGCCTGGGCTTGGTCACCGCGCTCTATGTCACCATGATCAGCGTGGGTACCGCGCTACCCGCGCAGCTCTCTGTCCCGGTGGCCTCCGCCGCTGGATGGCAGTTCTCCCTGGCCAGTTGGGCCGTGCTTAACTTCGTTGCGGTGGTGCCCTGGATAGTCCTGTTACTGGGCCGGAAACAGCGGGAGGCAGCGGCAACTCAGTCTGCGATGGCTGCTGCGGCGGCGCCTGAGCGGAAAATCAGTGTCTGGCGCTCGACGATGGGTTTGGGACTGACCCTGATGTTCGGCTGCACTTCGCTGAATACCTATGCCATGTTCGCTTGGTTGCCGCAGATACTGACGGAGGCCGGGCTAAGTCATGAAGCCGCCGGCTCAATGCTTGCCCTCTTTGCGGGCTTAGGCTTGCCACTGAGCCTGGTGATTCCCTTATTTGCCAGCCGGATGCGGAATCCCTTACCCGTAGTGGTCTTTTTGTTGATCTGCTTTGTCTCCGGTTACCTAGGGATCCTGCTCAGCCCAGGGAATCTCACCTGGCTGTGGGTGGTTTTGGCAGGCATCGGCCCGGGTACCTTCCCGCTCTCCTTACTGCTGATCAACCTGAGAACTCGTTCCCGGCAGGGGGCTGGCGCTCTTTCCGGCTTCAGTCAAGGTGTCGGCTATGCCCTGGCTTGCATTGGTCCGGTGCTCTTCGGGGTGCTGCATCAGGCGACCGGCAATTGGACCACCGGCTTCATCTTTCTCTTCGTGTCACTGGGAGTCCTGGGCCTCGGCGCGTTCTTCGCCTGCCGTCCCATTTTTCTGGAAGATCAGCAGGGCGATCCGTCATAAATCCCCATTTCGGCTAAACGTCGGGAAACATCCGGGAAATTTTCAGGAAACCTGATTAGTCTCACTTCAAGGCCGAGGCTCTTCGGCCCGGAAGCGGACGAGGATGAGCGTGGATTCGAAAGCGGCGGAAGCGGTGGCAGCGGACTTCCCGGAGGAATCCATGCTGCCCAGCCGAGCACGCCGTCTCCGGTTCTGGGCGATGATCTCCGCCTGGGTAGTTGCTCTCGTCTTGATCGCCGTGGTTGGCGGTGCCCTGCGTGAAGCCTTAGTTGACGTTTCGCCCGCGGTGGAGCAGGAGTCCTTCAGTACGCCGACCATTTACCTGACCAGCCCGCCGAGCCCTGCGGCGGCAACCGACCAGCCGCCGATTGATCCCGCCCCGGCTTCTGCCAGTGTCCCTGCCGGGGCAGTGGCTCCACACCCGCAACCGGCCTACCGGACGCTTGCCATCAAATTGCTTGCCTTGATGCCGATTAAGGCCGTCCAATCCGCCGCCGGATATCAGCGATCGAAGTTCGGCGCGGCTTGGCTGGATGTGAACAACAATGGTTGCGATACCCGCAATGACATCCTGCGTCGCGATCTGAGCAATGTGAAACCGACCCTCGATGGGCATGACTGCCTGGTGCAGAGTGGACAGCTCTCCGACCCCTATAGCGGGGATACCGTGGTCTTCGACCGGAAGAACCCGGCCACCGTGCAGATTGACCAAGCGGTTTCGCTTAGCGATGCCTGGCGAAAAGGTGGCCAGGGACTGAGCCTGGCTCAGCGGATAGCCTTTGCCAATGATCCACTCAATCTGAATGCGGTGGCAGCTAAAACCGCCCTAAGCAAGCACAATGCCGACGCCTCGGCCTGGCTGCCAACGGAAATGGATGACCGCTGCTCCTATGTTGCTCGCCAACTCAGCGTCAAGGTCAGTTATGGGCTGTGGCTCAGTCAGGATGAACACGATGTGATGGCCGCCGTGCTGGCCAATTGCCCGCAGACCTTGGCGCCGAGCAACCGGACAGCATCGTCTAAGCAGCTAGGGGGTCCGATGGCTGATGACGCGCAGCAGCCACTTATCGCTCCGGAGTCATCCAGCGCCCTACCGAGCGGCGGTCAGTCTGGACTTTCGACAAGCAGCGCCCCGCCGAGCCCGGAAAACGGTAGTGAGCAGGCTGAGCCAGCATCCGCCCAAGCAACCGCTCAGCAGTCCAGCAGCGCTCAGCAGTCAACGCCGGTGCAGATCTCGCCGATGTCTACGACCACTCCGTTCCTGCCGACCGCACTGCCAACTCTGCCGGAGTGTTCAACGCCGCCCAGTCCCTCGGCATCACCACAGCCGGAACCGTCGTCGCCGGAGTCAATCCAGCCAGGCCCGAGTCCCAGCACGCCAAATCCAGGCCCCACTTCCTGAACGAGCCGACTTGCCGCGCAGAGTAAGTCATATTGGGGGCACCCGGCGGTTCCAACTATGCTGGAGCGGTGACTCCTGACGAACTTTCCGTAGCTCTTACCGCATCCCTGCAGGCCGCCGTCGCCGCCGGTGAAATCACCGCGCCGGCGGAATCGATTCCCGCGGAGTTGAGAGTGGAGCGACCGAAGAACCGGGATCATGGGGACTGGGCCAGCAATATTGCCCTGCAGCTATCCAAGGCTGCTGGTGTTCCCCCGCGGGTAATTGCGGAGACGTTGAAGGCTCGTTTTGAAGCGCTCGACGGCGTTGCCTCGGTTGAGGTGGCCGGCCCGGGTTTCTTGAATATCACCCTCGAGGCGGCTGCGGCCGGGGCCTTGGCCAAGAACATTGTTGAAGCCGGTGCACACTACGGCGAGAACAGCAGCCTGGCCGGGCAGGTGATCAACGTGGAATTTATCTCCGCCAATCCCACCGGGCCTCTGCACTTGGCACATACCCGTTGGGCCGCCGTCGGCGATTCGCTCGCTCGGGTACTCAAAGCCAGCGGAGCCACCGTCAGCCGAGAGTATTACATCAATGACGCCGGTTCGCAGATGAATAATTTCGCCGCCTCGGTCTTTGCCTCGATCAAGGGCGAGCCGACTCCGGAGGGTGGCTACCCGGGTGCATATATCGACGAGTTGGCACATACCGTGCTGGCCGATCATCCGGCGATTCGGGAACTTACCGACGAGGCTGCGCTGCCGGTCGTTCGGCATGCCGCCTATCAGGCGCAACTGGCTGATATTAAGGAAACCCTGGACGACTTCGGGGTGGAGTTCGACGTTTTCTTTTCAGAGCAGCAATTGCACAGCAGTGGAGCCATTGAGAAGGCCGTTGAGCGGCTGCGCGAACAGGGACACGTCTTCGACCAGGACGGTGCCGTCTGGTTGCGTACCACGGACTTCACCGATGATAAAGACCGGGTGTTGATCCGAGCCAATAGTGAGCCAACGTACTTTGCCGCGGATGCCGCCTATTACCTGTCGAAGAAGGATCGAGGCTTCGAGCAGAAGATTTACCTGCTCGGCGCCGATCACCACGGTTATATTGGCAGGCTGAAGGCGATTGCCGCCTGCGCGGGGGACGATCCGGAACACAATATCGAGGTGATGATCGGCCAGATGGTCTCGGTCAACGGTGCCCGGTTGTCCAAGCGTGCCGGGAACATTGTTGAACTGCGGGATTTGCTCGATTGGTTGGGAGCCGATGCGCTGCGCTATTCGCTAGGACGTTCACCGGCGAACTCACCGCTTTCGCTGGAACCTGAGCAGTTGAAGAAAGCCACCAACGATAACCCGGTGTTCTATGTGCAATATGCGCATGCCCGCACTAAGGCTGTGGACCGCAACGCGGCCGCCGCCGGGGTGGGCGAAGTCTCAGCCGAATTCCCCTTCGACGCCAGCCTGTTGGAGCACCCCACCGAGTCCGAGTTGCTGGCCGCTCTCGGCAGTTTCCCCTCGGTGGTGTCCGAAGCGGCTAAATTCCGCGAACCACATCGGGTGGCTCGCCACCTGGAAGTGATCGCCGGGGCATACCACCGCTGGTACGACGCTTGCCGGGTGACCCCGCAAGGCGAGGAACCGATCACCGACCTCAACCGCAGCAGGCTGTGGCTCAATGACGCCACCGGTCAGGTGCTGGCTAACGGTCTGGAACTGCTCGGCGTTTCGGCTCCGGAGAGGATGTAAGGATGGCGATTTCGCCTCTGGCGCCCGGGTGGTTGAGCTACCCGGAGGATGTCAATGAGCTGCGCACGCAGGAGTGGGCGCACGATGTGGTCCGGCACCCGGCCGGTGAGTTGGCTATCGATGGGGTGAGCGTGCGTCGGTTGGCCGAAGATTATGGCACCCCGCTGTTCGTGCTTTCGGAGGCAGACTTTCGGCAGCGCGCCCGGGAATTCCGCGACGCCTTCAACGCCGCCTTCGACGATATTTGCGGGGGAGTGGACGTCTACTACGCGGGCAAATCCTTCCTCTGCACCGAGGTAGCGCGCTGGGTGATCGAGGAGGGAATGTTCCTGGATACCTGCTCCGGCGGGGAATTACTGGTGGCCGAACGGGCCGGAGTGCCCGCGGAGAAACTTGGCTTGCATGGGAACAATAAATCGAATGCCGAGTTGCGCCGCGCCTTGCAACGCGGCGTAGGCAGGATCGTCGCGGATTCGCTCGACGAAATTTCCCGGATCGAAGTGCTGGCCGCCGAGCTCGGGGTCCGGGCCAAGGTGATGCTCAGGTTGACCCCCGGCGTGCATGCGCATACCCACGAGTTCATCGCCACCGCGCATGAGGATCAGAAGTTCGGACTCTCACTTGCCCTGGGCGGCGCCGCCGGAAGTCCGGAAGGCGCCAAGCAAAGCCCGGCCGAACAAGCCGTTTTGGCCGCCCGCGACGCCGAGCACATCGAATTACTCGGTATCCATTGCCATATTGGCTCGCAGATCTTTGATGCGGAGGGCTTTGCCGAGGCTGCCCGGCGTTTGCTTGGATTCAGTGCTCAAATGCGTGATCGGCACGGCGTTGAACTAGCCGAGGTTGATTTGGGTGGGGGTTACGGCATTGCCTATACCGAAACCGATTCCCCCCGGCCTGCCGCCGAGATCGCGCAGGCGATGGCCGCCGTCGTCCGTCAGGAGTGTGCCAGGCTGGGGCTGCAGCCACCGCGGATCTCCATTGAGCCCGGCCGCGCCATTGTCGGTCCAAGCACTTTCACCCTGTACGAGGTAGGCACCGTAAAGACGGTCGCCGTGGATGCCCCCGATGCATCGGCAAGCGCCGAAGCGGCCGAACGCCGGTACCTCGCGGTGGATGGCGGGATGAGCGATAACCCACGCCCGGTACTTTACGATGCGGATTACACTGCGGTGCTGGCCAATCGAGCTAGTCGGGCCGAGCCAGTGCTGAGCCGGGTGGTCGGTAAGCACTGCGAAAGCGGCGACATTGTGGTGCGAGATGCCTACCTGCCCGGTGATGTCGCGGCCGGAGACTTACTCGCGGTGCCCGGTACCGGTGCCTATTGCTGGTCACTTTCCAGTAATTACAATTACCTGCCCCGTCCGGCCGTGGTCGCCGTGCGGGATGGCGCCACACGGGTGATCGTGCGGGCGGAGACCGAAGAAGATTTGCTCGCCCGCGATCCAGGAGCCTGATGACTGCCCCCACAAACCACGTCCTCGCGCATAAGCCGCTCAAAGTCGCCCTGCTCGGCGGCGGTAATGTCGGCGCGCAGGTGGCCAGAATACTGCTCGACGACGCCGATTCCCTGGCCGCTAGAACCGGCGCCAGGTTTGAGCTGCTAGGCATCGCGGTGCGGAACCTGGATGCACCCCGCACCGCTCCATTACCTCGCGAGCTTCTTACCACCGACGCTGAGGCTTTGGTAAAAGAAGCCGATCTAGTGATCGAACTGCTCGGTGGTCTGGAACCAGCGCGCAGCCTAATTCAGACCGCGATTGCGCACGGCGCCAGCGTGGTCAGTGGCAATAAGGCCCTGCTGGCCGCCGATGGGGCGACGCTGTATCAGCAGGCAGACGCCGCCGGGGTGCAACTGTCCTATGAGGCAGCCGTGGCCGGAGCGATCCCGATCCTGCGTCCCATTCGGGACTCGCTCGCCGGGGACCAGATCACCCGGGTGCTGGGCATCGTTAACGGCACCACCAACTACATCCTGGATCAGATGGACTCCACGGGCGCCGATTTCGCCACTGCGCTCGCCGAAGCACAGCGGCTTGGCTATGCCGAAGCAGATCCGACCGCCGACGTCGAGGGGCACGATGCGGCGGCCAAGGCAGCGATTCTGGCTTCGCTTTCCTTCCATACCCGTTTTGCCCTAGAGAACGTGCACTGCGAGGGCATCTCCTCGATCACCGCGGCGGATATTGCGGCAGCCAAAGAAGCCGGCTTGGTAATCAAGCTGCTGGCCATTGCCGAGAAATTCCCCGCTAAGGATGGCGAGGAGGGCGGCGTCAGCGTGCGCGTGCACCCGACGCTGCTGCCTCGCGAGCATCCATTGGCTGCCGTGCATGGTGCCTTCAACGCCGTTTTTGTGGAGGCTGAATACGCCGGTGAGCTGATGTTTTACGGTCAGGGCGCCGGCGGTACACCAACCGCTTCCGCCGTGCTCGGAGACCTGGTTTCGGCGGCTCGAAGGATCGTCTTGGGCGGCCCGGGACGGACCGAAACCACCACCGGGGAAGTCGCCGCGCTCGGCATCGAAGCGGTGCAAACCAGCTACTGCATTGGCCTCACCGTGGCCGATCAGCCCGGGGTGCTGGCGCAGATCGCGCAGCTCTTCGCCGGCCAGGGCGTCTCGATCGAGACCATCCGGCAGACCATTCACCGCGACTCGGTAGACCAAGAGGACTATGCGGAGTTGCGGATTGTCACCCACCGAGCGCTTGAATCTGCGCTCGCCGGAACGGTGGAACAAATCCGCCAGTTGCCGGTGACCAGAGAAATAACCTCCGTTCTGCGAGTAGAAGGAATCTGAACGCAATGGCTCAGCAATGGCGCGGCGTAATCCGTGAGTACGCGGACCGCTTGCCGGTCACCGAGAAGACCAAGATCATCACCCTAGGGGAGGGCGGCACTCCCTTGGTGCCGGCGCGCGCCCTTTCGGAGCTAACCGGGTGCACGGTGTACCTCAAGGTCGAGGGTATGAACCCGACCGGTAGTTTCAAGGACCGCGGCATGACAATGGCGATCACCGCTGCCGTTGAAGCCGGGGCCAAGGCTGTGGTGTGCGCCTCCACCGGCAATACCTCTGCATCGGCGGCGGCCTACGCTACTGCAGCGGGGCTGAACTGCGCGGTGCTGGTCCCGGAGGGCAAGATTTCGATGGGAAAATTGAGCCAGGCGATAGCCCATGGCGCCACCTTGTTACAGGTGGATGGCAATTTTGATAACTGCCTCGAGGTAGCCCGTAAACTCGCAGAGGCCTATCCGGTGTTCTTGGTTAACTCGGTCAACCCGGCCCGCATCGAAGGCCAGAAAACTGGTTCCTTCGAGGTGGTCGATGTACTCGGCGACGCCCCGGACATTCACGCCCTTCCGGTGGGGAATGCCGGGAACATCACCGCTTATTGGAAGGGCTATCAGGAATACGCGGCGCCCTACAGCAACCCCACTCCGGGAGCCGACGGCGGTGAGTTGCCCGCTGTCTCCAGCAAGACTCCCGCAATGTGGGGCTTCCAAGCCGCTGGTGCTGCTCCGATTGTGGCCGGACATCCGATCGACGAACCGGATACTATCGCCACCGCGATCAGAATCGGCAACCCGGCTTCCTGGGAGCAGGCTATTGCGGCCCGGGACGAATCAGGTGGTGTGATCGAGGCGGTCACCGACGAGCAGATTCTAGAAGCACATCGCTGGCTCTCCTCTCAGGAGGGTGTTTTTGTGGAACCCGCATCGGCGGCCGGGGTAGCCGGAATCCTGAAGAAACACCGTTCCGGTGAGCTAGCATCAGGCCAGAGCATCGTGATCACGGTCACCGGGCATGGTTTGAAGGACCCGGATTGGGCACTCAAACTGCCCGATGGCAGCCCGGTGCAGCCGGAGAAGGTGGAGTTCGACGTGGTGAGCGTGGCTCGGGCACTCGGGCTGGAAGCCTAGATGGGTGCTGCTGAGCTGCCTCAAAGGGCTGAGCTGGCCCAAAAGGCTGAGCTGCCTCGGATCGAGGCTGGGCAGTCGGTCATTGTGCGAGTTCCAGCGACCAGCGCTAATCTCGGTCCTGGCTTCGATTCGCTTGGTTTGGCTCTGAGCTTGTACGACACTTTGACCGTGGAGACCCTGCCCGGTGACGAGCTGCTCTTCGAACTCAGCGGGGAAGGAGCGGAATCCCTGCCCCGGGATGCTTCGCACCTGACCGTGCGCAGCATCGACCATGCCTTGAGCCGCCTGGGTTATCAGCGCTCCGGACTGCGCATCGTGGCGGAAAACGTGATTCCGCATGGTCGGGGCCTGGGCTCCTCGGCCGCGGCTATTGTGGCGGCAATCAGCGCCGCCCACGCCCTGGTTCCGGCCGAGGCACAGAATGGTGAGCAGTGGATTTTCCAACAGGCCTCCGAATTGGAGGGACATCCGGATAATGTTGCCCCGGCGCTCTTTGGTGGCTTGGCGATCTCCTGGCAGGAGGGCGATAACTATCGCAGTGCCAGGGTGCAGGTACGCCCCGAGGTGCACCCGGTGGTGGCCGTGCCCGCCGTCGAGCTCTCCACCGAGACCGCTCGGGCCATGCTGCCCTCCTCGGTCTCGCATCAGAATGCTGCCGCCAACTCGGGCAGGGCAGCGTTGCTGATCCATGCACTTTCAACCGCCCCCGAACTGCTATTGGCAGCCACCGAGGATTATCTGCACCAGGGCTATCGCGCTCAGGCCATGCAGGGGAGTGCTGAGCTGATGGGGGTCTGGCGGAAGCAGGGCCTGGCTGCGGTGATCTCCGGCGCTGGCCCCACCGTGCTGGCGCTCGCTTACGGTGCCGAACAAGCGCAGTTGGCGCAGTCCTTGGCAGCTGCTCAGAACAGTTCCGAGAACGATGAATTTGCCTCGAAATTGGCCTGGCGTGTTCAACAGCTCGAAATCGACACCAATGGTGCTAAAATGGAGTTGCATCGGCGGTAATTGCTGCCTGTCCCATTGCCAGGAGATACATTCATCGGCAATATTCACAGATGCAGACTTCCCGGAACGTCGAAGTGTCCACGGAAGTTGTTTCACCGATCAGCTTATGAGCAGCCCAGTGCGGCTCTGCTGAAAATCAGAGCGCCGGAATCGGCTCGCCAGCTTCATGCTGACTAGCTCGGGAACCTGCGACTGACATCAATCAAAGCGGTCCCATGGACACCGTGGGACCGGTACCGAGGGGGAAGGATCCTTCGTGACAGAAACCACCAGCCTGGCAACAGGCGTGGAAAATGCCGAGATTAATAATGCCGCAGGCGGTGCCGCGGCTCCGGCGAAAAGCAATGGACTTGCCGCTTTGAAATTGGCACAATTGCAGGCGCTTGCAGGCCAGCTCGGGATTACCGGCGGCTCCAGGATGCGCAAGGGCGATCTGGTGACGGCGATTACCGCCCATCAACGTGGATCGTCGGTTGCGGACCGTGATAGCAAGGCCAGCACCAGCCGATCGGCCAAAACCAGCTTGCGTGCCGTTGCTAGCGAGGAAACCCCTGCGGTAGCTCCTGAGGCAGCACCGAGCGAAGGCGCGGCTCCGGCTAAGACCGGACGAGGGCGTGGACGTAGCCGCCGGGCAGCCAGCGACGGCGTGGTCAGCACCGAAGCGGCCGCTCCGGCTGCCGAGGCGAGCACCGAGGTTACCGAGGCCAGCGCCGAAGCCAACGGAGCTAGCTCCGAAAACGCCGAAAGCGGGCAGCGCAGGCAGCGCGGACGTGGCCGTCGGTCCGAGGGTAACGGTCGCAATAACGCCGCCGAAGCCGCTCAGCCGGCCACCGAGCAGCAGGGCGAAAAAGAGCCCACGCAGGATAACCAGGGCCGCGAAAACCAAAACCGGGATAACCAGGGTCGCGACAATAACCGCCAGGGCCGGGATAACCAGAACCGCGCCGAGCGCACCGATGGTGAGGATCGCGGCAACCGCAATGACCGTCGTCGTCAGCGCAACGGCCGCGAGAACACCAATGAGCGCAGCGATCGTAATGACCGCGGCAACCGCAATGACCGTAATGACCGGTTCCGTGACCGCAATGATCGCCGCCGTGGCCGCAATCAAGGCCCAGAGGTCGACGACGTAGAGGTCACCGAAGACGATGTCTTGCTGCCGGTAGCAGGCATCCTGGATGTGCTGGAGAACTACGCCTTTGTGCGCACCTCCGGATACCTGCCCGGACCGAACGACGTGTACGTGTCCTTGGCCCAGGTCAAGAAGCACAATATGCGCAAGGGCGACGCCGTGGTTGGCGCCATTCGGGCACCCCGCGAGGGCGAAGATCGCAGCAATCAGAGCCAGCGGCAGAAATTCAACGCCCTGGTCCGGGTGACCAGTGTTAACGGCAAGAACCCGGAAGAGCTCAAGGATCGTGTTGAGTTCTCCAAGTTGGTGCCGTTGTACCCCACCGAGCGTTTGCGCCTGGAGACCGATCCGAAAAAGATCGGCCCCCGCGTTATCGACCTGATTGCGCCGATTGGTAAGGGCCAGCGTGGTCTGATCGTCTCGCCGCCGAAGGCCGGTAAGACGCTCATCTTGCAGTCGATCGCCGAGGCGATTACGACCAATAACCCCGAAGTGCATTTGATGATGGTGCTCGTGGACGAACGTCCCGAGGAAGTCACCGATATGCAGCGCACGGTGCGTGGCGAGGTTATTGCCTCCACCTTCGATCGTCCCGCGGACGATCACACCCAGGTTGCCGAGCTATCCATTGAGCGCGCCAAGCGCTTGGTGGAAATGGGGATGGACGTCGTCGTATTGCTCGACTCGATGACTCGTCTGGGCCGGGCTTACAACAACTCGGCGCCGTCCTCTGGACGTATCCTCTCCGGTGGTGTGGATGCGGCTGCGCTCTACCCGCCGAAGCGTTTCTTTGGTGCCGCTCGCAATATCGAAAATGGTGGCTCGCTGACCATTATTGCCAGCGCTCTGGTGGAGACCGGTTCCAAGGCCGACGAGGTGATCTTCGAGGAGTTCAAGGGTACCGGTAACTCTGAGTTGCGCCTCTCCCGTTCCTTGGCGGATAAGCGGATCTTCCCGGCTGTGGATGTGAATGCTTCGAGCACTCGTCGCGAGGAGAACCTGCTGTCGAAGGACGAGATCAAGATCATGTGGCGTTTGCGTCGGGTGCTCTCCGGTCTGGATCAGCAGCAAGCACTTGAGCTGCTCACCTCCAAGCTTCGCGATACGCAGAGCAATGTGGAGTTCCTGATGCAGATTCAGAAAACCACCCTAGGCGCTAAATCCGACGACGATAAATAGCCCATTTTTACCCAGCTGTCCCACTCAATGTGACTAATGTTGCTGGTGTGAAGGAATTTTCTTCACACCAGCAACACCAGTAACACCCAGTGGGACAGCTGGTTTTTGTTCGGTTAGTCGGACGGTTGGAAGGTTGATAGATGTTCGAGTCCATTCATGGGCTTCTGGAGGAGCACGCCGAGCTGCAGCTTAAGCTGAGCGACCCGGCGGTGCATACCGATCAGGCTCTTGCACGCAAATTAGGCCGTCGCTATGCCGAGCTGAGCAGCATCGTCGAAGGCAATAGCCGAGTCCAGCAGCTTTCCGATGATCTGGAGGCTGCCCGTGAAATGGCGTCCGAGGATCCGGAGTTTGCCGCTGAGGTTCCGGAGCTGGAAGTACAACTTGCCACCGCTCAGGAGAAACTACGCCGTTTGCTGATCCCGCGCGATCCGGATGATGCTCGTGATGTGATCCTTGAGGTTAAGGCGGGGGAGGGCGGCGACGAGTCTGCGCTGTTTGCCGCGGACCTGGTGCGGATGTACACCCGCTACGCGGAATCCAAGGGCTGGAAAACCGAAGTCATCTCCTCAACCGAATCAGATCTGGGCGGTTATAAAGACATCTCGATCGCGGTCAAGGGCCGTTCCAATGATCCGGCCGAGGGTGTTTATGCCTCGCTCAAATTTGAAGGCGGAGTGCATCGGGTACAGCGCGTTCCGGTGACCGAATCACAGGGCCGCATTCACACCTCGGCGGCAGGCGTACTGGTGCTGCCCGAAGTGGACGAGCCCGAAGAAGTTGAGATCAACCAGAACGATTTGAAGATTGATGTCTATCGATCCTCTGGTCCCGGCGGACAATCCGTGAACACCACCGACTCGGCGGTGCGGATCACTCACTTACCCACCGGCATTGTGGTGGCCATGCAGAATGAGAAGTCGCAACTGCAAAACCGGGAAGCCGGTATGCGGGTGCTGCGGGCACGTATTTTGGCTCATCAGCAAGCCGAAATCGACGCCGCCAACTCGGCACAGCGCAAATCTCAGATTCGCACCATGGACCGTTCAGAGCGAATCCGGACCTACAATTTCCCGGAAAATCGGATCGCTGATCACCGCACTGGCTACAAGGCTTACAACCTGGACGCCGTGATGAACGGCGATCTGGAACCGGTCATTCACTCTGCCATCGAAATGGACGAGCAGTCTCGACTGGATGCGTTGGGCGACTGAGTCAGCGTTAGAAATGGATCAGCTTGAACTAGCCGAGGCGTTACGTGTTGCGACTGCCGCACTTACCGCCGCCGGAGTACCTTCACCCCGGGTGGACGCGGAGTTGCTCGCCGCCCACCTGCTTAGTCTGAACCTAGGTGAATTGCGGGCGGCCGCGCTTCGGGGTGTTCCGGCGCCAGAGGGATTGGCGGATTTAGTTGCCGAACGTGCCCAGCGGATACCGCTTCAGCACCTCACCGGCAAGGCTTATTTCCGCCATCTGGAACTCGCCGTCGGCCCCGGAGTCTTCGTACCACGGCCGGAGACCGAGACCGTGGCGCAACTAGCGATTGATTGGGTAACCGCTGCCTCGGTCAATCGGCCGGTATTGGTCGATTTGGGCACCGGCTCCGGCGCGCTGGCCGCCGCACTCGCCACGGAAATCCCGCAAGCTTCGGTATACGCCGTCGAACTCTCCGAACTGGCGCACGCCTGGGCAGCCCGTAATCTTGCTCCCCACGGGGTGGAACTCCGGCTGGGCGACCTGCGCACGGCCTTCCCGGAACTGGATGGCCTGGCTGACGTGGTGGTCAGTAACCCACCCTATATTCCGGCCGCAGCCGTCCCCCGGGAACCCGAGGTGGCCGAGCACGATCCGCAAATTGCGCTTTACGGCGGCGGCGCTGATGGCCTGGAATTGCCGACGGCGGCCCTCGCCAGCGCGGCTCGCTTGCTAAAGCCCGGCGGTTACTTCGTGATGGAGCACGCCGAGGTGCAGGCAGAGGCCATCCAGCGGCTATTCAGCCGGGCGGGCTTCCACCAGGTACAGGGCCATCTCGATCTTGCGGACAAGGATCGAGCCACCAGCGGCGTGCTCGGTGAATCCGGCGGAGGAGATGAAAGAGCCGGGGAGATGACAGAATAACCGAGTGAGTACCATCGTCTACGACTGCACAATAGAGTCCCAGCGCGCTGAAGGCTTGGCGCATGCCAAAAAAGCGATCGAGCAGAAGCAGACCATCGTGATGCCGACGGATACCGTCTATGGCATTGCTGCGGATGCTTTCTCTCCGGTCGCGGTGGCTACCTTGCTTGCCGCCAAGGGCCGTGGGCGTTCAATGCCGCCGCCCGTGCTGATTCAGCGAATCCAGACCCTGGACGGATTGGCCACCGAAGTCAGCGATGATGCCCGCAAACTTGCGGAAGCCTTCTGGCCCGGCGGGCTGACTATGATCTTTCACGCTCAGCCCTCCTTGGAATGGGATCTGGGTGATGCACTGGGAACCGTGGCCCTGCGGATGCCAGACGATGCCCTGGCCCTGGACCTGCTGACTCTGACCGGCCCTCTTGCGGTGTCCTCGGCGAATCGGACCGGTCAGCCGACCGCCCGTAATGCCGCCGAAGCCAGGGAGCAGCTGGGTGAGGTGGTTGAGGTCTACCTGGGTGAGGGTGAGCGACCCCGCGCCGGCGCGGAAGAGATTCTGCCTTCCACCATTGTCGATGCCACCGGGGAACGGCTTCGAGTGGTCCGGGCAGGAGCGATCACGCTAGAACAACTGCGCGCCGTGGTGCCCGGGGTACTCGATATTGGGGAAGAAGTAACGGCTCAGGAGATGCCAGCGGAGGTTCCGAGCGAGAGCTCCGCTGAGCACACCGCCGGGAGTTCGGCCGAGGCGCAGGACACCGCGCAGGCTCAGGACGCCGAATGAAGATGACCCGCGTCGTTGCGGTTCTGGTCAGTTTCAATCGAGAAGAACTGCTCCGCAATGCGATTGCCGCTATTGTCGCCGCAGATCAGCTTCCCGCAGCCCTAGTCGTGGTGGATAACGGATCTAGCGACGGTTCCGTGGCGTATTTGCGCAGTCTGGACTTGCCCTTCGACTATGAGCTCGTCGAGCTGAATCGCAATACCGGTGGAGCCGGTGGTTTCACGGTGGGCATGGCACACGCCCTAGCCGGGCACCGACCGGACCTGCTCTGGATTATGGATGACGATACCGAGCCACATCGGAATACCCTAAGCGAGGCGGTGGCGCTGTGGGAGCGGTATCCATCCGCTCAGCCCCCGGTCTTCGTGGCCAGCCGGGTGTTATGGACGGACGGCCGGGACCATCCGATGAATTCTCCGCGAACTCGCTTCGGAGCAGCTGGCGCAGAGCGCGCCAAGGCGGCCAAGCTGTCCGCCCGGGTGGTCCGTTCGGCTTCCTTTGTTTCCCTTTTTGTCTCGGCTGAGGCAGTCCGACGCGATGGTTTGCCGGTGGTTGACTATTTCCTCTGGAACGATGATTTCGAATTCACCGCCCGGCTAGCCAAGGACGGCCTGGCCCTGGCCAGCGAGAAGTCCACGGTGAGCCACCACACCAAGGTTTTTGATTCCAACACCGTCGATGTGGGGGAGCGGTTCTACTTCGAGGTGCGCAATAAGCTCTGGATGTTCACCAGATCCTCCGCGCTGACTGCGGGTGAGAAGCTGCTCTATGGCGGCGCTACTTTGCGGCGCTGGCTTTCCATGGTGAGTCGCAGTTCCTCTCGCTCGGTGGTGTTACGCGCGGGCTTGCGGGGTGCTCGGGAGGGTTTGCTAAAACGACCGCGAGCAAACGATCAGGCGCTCGAAGGTGTTCATCGACTGCCGGCGTGGAAACTCGAGGCAACGGCTTCTGCGGTGGCTCCGGCGGAGTTTTCGGTTTTGTTACCGGTCTATGCGGGCGACGACGTAGCAAAGTTCCGGCGTGCCCTGGACTCGGTCACGGTGCAGCAGAGCCGGCCGCCTGCCGAGGTCGTGATTGTTCGCGATGGCCCGGTCTCTCCGGAGATCGAAACTTTGCTGCGGGAAGTAGAAAGCTCCCTTCCGGGCGCCAAGGTACTGCGCCTGGAGCAGGCAACGGGGCTGGCTCAAGCTCTGGATGCAGGCTTAGCCGCCTGCAGCAATGAACTGGTGGCCAGGATGGACGCCGACGATATTTCCTTAGCCGAACGATTCGAACGGCAACTGCCCTATTTAGAGGCTGGCTACGACATTGTCGGTTCAGCTATCGAGGAGATCGGTGAGGATGAGTCCCGGGTGCTTGCCTATCGCCCGGTGCCCTTGGATGAGCGGGAGATCTTGGACAGCTCCGGATTCCGCAGCCCCTTCCACCACCCTTCGGTGGTGTATCGGAAGAGCGCCGTGCTACGCGCCGGGGGATACGGGGAAACCCCGGGCGTGGAAGATTACTGGCTCTGGCTGAGGCTCTTGCATCAGGGCGCCAGGCCGGTGAACTTAGCCGAGCCACTGCTGCGCTACCGAGTCTCCGCGGGCGCCTATCACCGCCGTGGCGGGCTAAAAATGCTTTCCTCGGAGTTTGGCCTACAGAATCGGATGCTCGCAGCCAGGTATATCAGCCCGTTCGGATGGTTGCGTAATGTGCTGATTCGTGGCGGCTATCGCTTGATTCCGACGGCGGTTCGCAAGGCGGGCTATCGAGGTGCCTTTACCCAGTCCCCGGCTGAGCCCACACCGAACTCCGACTCACCGGAGCGCTGAGGAGGCCGTGCCAGCCGCGATCGATGGCAGAATTAGCTGCATGACTCCAGTCGTGCGGTCCTGTGCTGTGCACCTGGGGCGGAGCACCGATGCCCCTGTTTCCTACCGCGAGGTCGCCAAAGCATGACGATCTACCTCCTCATGATGGCGCTGGCCGCCGTGCTTTCTTATGCGGCGACCTGGGGTGCGCGCGGACTGGCTCGAAAGTTTCAGGTTTATACCCCCATCCGAGAACGTGACGTGCATTCCGACCGGGTGGCCCGCCTGGGTGGGGTGGGACTCTTTGTCGGGTTCGCCGTCGTGCTGGTTGTAGCCTCCAATACTTACTTTGTGAAGGGCATTTTCAAGGACACCTTTGGCCCCTGGGGCATTTTGATCGGTGCCGCTATTGTGGTGGCCGTGGGCATTGTGGACGATGTTATCGATCTGCGCTGGTGGATCAAACTATTGGGCCAGATCGCTGGGGCGTTGGTAGTGGCGACTTGGGGGGTGCGTATGCTCGTCTTTCCCTGGCCGGGCGGGCCGCTGCCCATTGACTCGAAGCCCTTACAGTTCATACTTACCGTGTTCTTCATCGTGCTGGTGATGAATGCTTTCAACTTCATCGATGGCCTGGACGGTTTGGCCGTGGGCGTGGCTGCGATCAGCGGACTGGCCTTCTTTCTTGGTTCCTACTGGGTCCGCCGTAGCTCGGGAGTCACCGACTGGTCGGACCTCTCTACCTTGCTGATGGCGCTACTGGTTGGCATTTGTGTGGGATTCCTCGTGCATAATTGGCACCCGGCCAAGATCTTCATGGGTGATTCCGGCTCCATGCTGATTGGTCTGATTGTGGCTTCTGGCAGTATCGCCGCGCTAGGGCAGAAGGTCGTCGGGAATGGCTTCTATGACCGAATTGGTGGAGTCTCGGCCATCGTTCCCATCGTGTTGCCGGTAGCGATTCTGCTGGTCCCCCTGCTCGACCTCTCGCTCGCGGTGGTCCGCCGTACGATGGCCGGGCGCTCACCCTTTGCCGCAGATCGAGGGCACCTACATCACCGACTGCTGGATTTGGGTTACTCGCATCGTGGGGCCGTGCTGTTGATGTATGCCTGGACTTTCGTGATGGCCTTCGGTGGGATTGCCTTCGCCTTCTTCCGCTGGCAGCTGGTGATCATAGTTGATCTCATCGTGGTGTCCCTGATGGTGCTGATCACGGTGCTGCGGGCTAAACAACTGAGTAGGAACCATGAATTGGGGACCGAGCGGAACCCGGTGCAGGGCGAGTCTACGGCTGGTTCATAGCCCTGACACAAGCACTGTTCTATCTCGTGTAGAATTCATAGTGCGTTGCTGCTCCGATCGCAGTATCGTCTTCCTGTTTCGCTGGCTTCCAGACCAAAGCCTGAACTAGATTGGGTTCCCATGGACGACTCCCACCCCGCAGCTGCTCCGCAGCCTGCGCTGGTTGAGGCGTCCGGTGCCACGGAATCTCCTTGGCTCCGCATTCTGCTTCGTTGCCTTTTTTTCACCGTTCCGGCCATCGTGCTGATCGCTATCATCTCGGTTTTTTCCGCCGGGTTCTCCGGTGTTTTCAGCGCCCTCTTCGGCGGCGGCCTGGTGGTGCTTTTCTTCGCCATTTCTTTGCTTATAGGCCATTTTGTGGGCCGTAAGAACCCGACCGCCGCCCTGAGCGCGTTTGCGGTGGCTTATGTGATCAAATTTGTTGGCTTCGCGGCGCTATTGCTTATTATCGGATCACCCAGCTGGCTGGATGGGCTGTGGTTCTTTGTCGCTGCTCTTGCCTCGGTATTGGTGTGGCAAACCGTGGAGATTGTGGTTTTCGCTCGGACTCGGCAGCAGGTTTTTAACGACCCAGTCGAGCCGGAGGTGAAACCGCAAAATGGCTAAGAAATCACGGACCCCGGAAGCTACTTTGATCTCCGCGGCAGCAGGCGGTACTGACGCCCCCGCAGGGACTAATACCTACAACGCCGGAATGACTGTGTTCAGCTACATTATTGGCGGAATCGTGGTCTGGAGTTTGATAGGGTGGGGTTTGGACACTTTGTTCAAAACTCATTGGATAGTGCTTGTCGGTGCCCTGTCAGGGCTTGCCGGAGGGCTGTACCTTTCCTTTGCTCCGAGATTTCGTAGCCAGCAAGTCAAAGAAGATGTGGCTCGCGAGGATGATCGGTCGTGACGGGACAATCTTATCTAGCACGTTTTGAAAAATTCATAACTGAATGTTGGTCTACGACACTCAGAATCATGCCCAATGAAGGACACTGCAGAGAGGAAACGCGTTGATCGCGCTTGTGCTCCCCGCCGAAGGCTCGTCTAATGGCGACTTCAACCCCCCGGGAATCGACGATGCTGGCCTGCCTGGTGCCTGGTTCGCTTGGGATGGCATCGGTAAATACCATGTCCTGATCGTGCTCTCGGTTATTTTGATCGCAGCTTTCTTCTTGCTGGCTGGCCGCAAGGGGAAACTGGTACCGGGACGGCTACAGTTTGCTGGTGAATTAGCCTACGGCTTCGTCCGTAACTCCATCGCCAAGGACATTATTGGCGGCCGGGACTTCATCAAGTACGTACCGATGTTGTTCACTTTGTTCTTCTTCATCGTGGTGAACAATATGTTCGGGGCCATCCCGATCCTAGAGATCCCGACCTTCTCCCACGTCGGCGGCGCCTATGTGCTGGCGGGAGTGGTGTATCTAACCTGGATCATACTGGGAATCAAGAAGAACGGTTTCCGCTACTTCAAGCTTTCGGTGGTCCCCTCGGGAGTGCCCGGGTATTTGCTGGTCATGGTGGTGCCGATCGAGATCATCTCGAACTATCTGGTCCGACCCATGACGCACTCATTGCGTCTTTTCGCCACCATGCTCGCCGGGCACATGATCGTGCTGATGGCCGGTTATGGCACCGAGTTCCTGCTTGAGCAAGAGAACGTATTGCTCAAAGGAACCTCAATCTTGGTGATTGCGGGATTCTTAGGCATGTACTTCCTGGAACTGTTAATCATGTTCCTGCAGGCTTACGTTTTTACACTTTTGACCGCAACCTATATTGAAGGTGCCATCCACGCGGATGCGCACTAGCGTTCTTACCAAAGAAGGATTCCCGACTGGGATATCTCCAACAACCTACCGTCACCGTGGCGGTATCTTGAAAGGAAAATCATGACTGGCTCTCTCAACATGATCGGTTACGGCCTCTCCGCTATCGGTGGTGGTATCGGCGTGGGTCTGGTATTCGCTGCCTACGTCAGCGGCGTTGCTCGTCAGCCGGAAGCACAGCGTGTGCTGCAGCCCATCGCCTTCCTGGGGCTGGCCTTCACCGAAGCGCTCGCGATCCTCGGTTTGGTTTTCGCGTTCATCATCAAATAAGTCCAAGGTCAAAGCCGTTGGACTTATGTCCATGCAGATAAGGAGAGGTAGCCGGTGAGTAACCTCAATATCGTCGCTGCCGCTGAAGAAACCAACCCGATTATTCCAAACATCTGGGATATGGCTTTGGTACTTCTCGGTTTCGTGATCTTGCTCTTCATCGTGGTCAAGTTCGTCGTCCCGATGTTCGAGAAGACTTTCGCTGAGCGCACCGAGGCCATCGAAGGCGGCATTGCCAAGGCTGAGCAGGCACAGGCTGAGGCTACTGCAGCACTCGAAGAGTACAAGCAACAGCTCACCGATGCCCGCACCGAAGCGAACCGCATCCGTGAGGAAGCCCGCGAAGAAGGCGCGCAGATCCTTGCCGACCTGAAAGCTAAGGCTGCTTCGGAGTCCGCCCGGATCACCGAGCAAGCTCACACTGCCATCGCCGCAGAACGGCAGGCTGCCGTGGTTTCGCTGCGTACCGAGGTGGGTAGCCTGGCTACTACTTTGGCTGGTCGGATTGTGGGGGAGTCGCTTGAAGATGACGCCCGTTCGGCTCGTGTGGTGGATCGCTTCCTGGCGGATCTTGAGGATCACAGCGCAGTGAGCAATACCGAAGGCGCAGCTAAATAATGGCCGGAGTATCGAGTGCAGCCCAAGCCAAGGTTCTAGAAGAGCTGGAGCCACGGCTTGCCAGCGCTTCGCTGTCCTTAGCTGGGGAATTGTTCTCCGTGCTCGGCACCCTCGATAGCTCGGCTGGCTTGCGTCGAGCGCTGACTGATCCAGCTCGTGAATCAGCGGCTAAATCAGCGCTGCTGGCTTCGCTAGTGGGTGGCAAAGTCTCTGCGGAAGCGGAGCAAGTTGCCGACTCACTGGCTGCCGAGCGCTGGTCAGCTTCGCGAGACTTCGGTGATGCACTGGAAACAGTTGCAGCAACTGTAGCCATTGCGGTGGCCGAAAACACGGCTGGGGGCGCTGGCCTTGAAAAGTTGGAGAACGATTTGTTCTCCTTCAACCAGGTCGTTGAGTCCAGCCATCAGGTGCAGCGTGCTCTGGGCGAACCGCAGGCGAGCCCCGAAGCTAAGGCGAAACTTGCCCTAGCGTTGGTGCCCGAAGCCGGGGAACCGGCACAGCTTTTGATCAGCCAGGCAGTGCGGAGTCCTCGCGGTGTGCAGGCTTCCAAGCTGGTTGAGCGTTTTGCGACTCTGGCGGCGCAACGTCAGCAGCGCTGGATCGCAACGGTCACGGTGAGCCGCCCGCTCAGCGAGGACCAAGCCGGTCGTTTGCACGCTGGTTTGAATAAGCTTTACGGCCGTGAACTCAAGGTCAATATCAGCGTCGATCCGACGCTCATTGGCGGGGTTCGGGTCAAAGTGGGCGATGAAGTGGTTGACGCTACGGTAATCGCTCGTCTAGGAGAGCTTCGCCGGCAACTTGCTGGCTAAGCAGAAGTACCACAGTACATAGAGGTTGTCGCAGCAAGCGGCAGCCATGATTGAGGAGAGCAGGGACTGCAGATGGCCGAATTGACCATCAACGCCGACGACGTGCGTAATGCGTTGAACGAGTTCGCGGCGTCCTACGAGCCTGGCAACGCAGAACGTGTCGAAGTTGGCCGGGTTACCACCGCCAGCGACGGCATCGCCCGGGTCGAGGGACTTCCCTCGGTCATGGCGAACGAACTGTTGCGCTTCGAAGACGGCACCCTGGGCCTGGCCCAGAACCTCGACGTGCGTGAAATCGGCGTCATCATCCTCGGTGACTTCACCGGCATTGAAGAAGGCCAGGAAGTTCACCGCACCGGTGAGATCCTCTCGGTTCCGGTGGGCGATGCCTTCCTGGGTCGTGTTGTTGATCCGCTGGGTATGCCGATTGACGGACTTGGCGAAATCGAAGCCGAGACCACACGGGCACTGGAACTTCAGGCTCCCGGCGTGACTGAGCGTAAGTCGGTGCACGAGCCGCTACAGACCGGGTTGAAGGCTATTGACGCCATGATCCCGATCGGTCGGGGCCAGCGTCAGTTGATCATCGGTGACCGTAAGACCGGTAAGACCGCGATCGCCGTCGACACCATCCTCAACCAGCGCGCAAACTGGGCTTCCGGAGACGTTGAGAAGCAGGTTCGCTGCATCTACGTCGCTATCGGCCAGAAAGCCTCCACCATTGCGGAGGTTCGCCAGACCCTTGAGGATAACGGCGCCCTGGAGTACACCACCATTGTGGCTTCTCCGGCTTCCGATCCGGCAGGCTTCAAGTACCTGGCTCCGTATGCGGGCTCGGCAATCGGCCAGCACTGGATGTACGCCGGCAAGCACGTTTTGATCATCTTTGATGATCTCTCCAAGCAGGCTGAAGCCTACCGTGCGGTGTCCTTGCTGCTGCGCCGCCCGCCGGGACGTGAAGCCTACCCCGGTGACGTGTTCTACTTACACTCTCGCTTGCTGGAGCGTTGTGCCAAGCTCTCCGATGAGCTCGGTGCGGGTTCGATGACCGGTCTGCCGATCATCGAGACCAAGGCTAACGACGTCGGTGCCTTTATTCCGACCAACGTCATCTCGATCACCGACGGACAGATCTTCTTGCAATCCGATCTGTTCAACGCCAACCAGCGTCCCGCGGTGGACGTCGGCATCTCGGTGTCCCGCGTTGGCGGTGCCGCTCAGGTGAAGTCGATGAAGACGGTTTCCGGTACCTTGAAGCTCGATCTAGCTCAGTACCGGGATATGCAGGCTTTCGCGATGTTTGCCTCCGATCTGGATGCGGCTTCCCGTCAGCAGTTGACCCGTGGTGCCCGGTTGATGGAACTGCTCAAGCAGCCCCAGTACACCCCGTTCCCGGTGGAGGAGCAGGTCGTTTCGATCTGGGCCGGCACCAACGGTCATTTAGACGACGTTCCCGTTGAGGACATCAATCGCTTCGAAACCGAGTTCCTGGAGCACCTGCGCCACACCTCGGGAGTCTTGACCACCTTGGCGGAAACCAAAAAGCTCGAGAACGACACGGTCGAAGCCTTGAAGACTTCTATTGCGGACTTCAAGAAGGGCTTCTTCGGCGACGGCGACAATCACTTGGTTGGTGCCGGGCATGAAGAGTTCGATTCGCTTTCCGAAGCGGACGTCGACCAAGAGAAAATCGTCAAGCAGAAGCGCTAGCAAGCGGTTTCCGAGCCCCGGCTCTGCGGATCTCTTCGCGGAGCCGGGTTCCTCGCAAAAACCTTAGGCTGTTAGGAAAGGATAAGAATGGGAGCCCAGCTTCGGGTCTACCGCCAGAGGATCAAATCGACTCAGTCGATGGGAAAGCTCTTCAAGGCGATGGAACTGATCGCCACCTCGCGCATCGGCAAGGCGCGCGCGCGAGTTGTGGCTTCGCTGCCTTACGCCAATGCGATCACCCGCGCCGTCTCGGCGGTAGCTTCTCAATCGGAAATCGATCATCCGCTGACCACCGAGCCGGAGCAGATCCGGCGCGCGGCAGTGCTTGTACTGACTTCCAACCGAGGTCTGGCCGGTTCGTATTCCGCGAGCGTGCTCAAGCAAGTGGAGCAGCTCAACGGGCTTCTGCAGGCCGAGGGCAAGGAAGTCAAGACCTATTTGGTCGGTAACAAGGCTCAAGCCTATTTCCAGTTCCGTAATCGTCGATTCACCAAGTCGTGGCTTGACGCCACGGACGCTCCGGAATTTGCTACGGCTAAGGAGATCAGCAAGGTTCTGTTGGCTGAATTCGCTAAGGACTTTGAAGACGATGGCGTGGACGAGATTCACGTTGTTTACACTCGGTTCGTCTCCATGGTGACCCAGGTTCCTACCGTGATCCGCCTGTTGCCCTTGGAAGTAGCTGAAGAACAGGTCACCGAATCCTCCGAGCTGCTGCCGCTGTACGAGTACGAGCCAGAACCGGAAAAGGTCCTGGATGCACTCTTGCCCCGCTACATTGAGGCACGAATCTTCAACGCCATGTTGCAAGCTGCGGCCAGTGAACTCGCTGCCCGCCAGCGGGCAATGAAGTCCGCTAGCGACAACGCTCGCGATCTGGTTAAGAAGTTCACCCGGCTTGCTAATACGGCTCGCCAGGCTGAAATCACCCAAGAGCTATCCGAAATTGTGGCCGGCGCCGATTCGCTGAGCGCATCCTAAGCCGGTAGAAGAAGTAAAAAATGAGCACCACGCCATCTACACCAAGTGAAGTGAGAGAGATGACTGCCACAGCAACCGAACAGGGAACTAGTTCTGACAACGCTGGCGCTACGGGCCGCATTGCCCGCGTTATCGGGCCGGTTGTCGACGTCGAGTTCCCGGCTGACGCCATCCCCGGTATTTACCATGCCCTGACCGCCGAAATCACCTTGAACGGCGCAACGCACACCGTGACCTTCGAGGTCTCCCAGCACCTGGGCGACAATCTGGTCCGCGCTATTTCGCTTCAGGCCACTGACGGCTTGGTGCGTGGCGCCACGGTCACCGATACCGGGGCTCCTATCTCGGTTCCGGTGGGAGACGTGGTCAAGGGCCATATCTTCAACGTGCTGGGTCAGCCGCTCGATGTCAAAGAGTCCGAGCTGGAGATCACGGAGCGTTGGCCGATTCACCGCAAGCCCCCGAGCTTCGACCAGCTCGAAGGTTCCACCGAGATGCTGGAGACCGGCATTAAGTCGATCGACCTGCTCACCCCGTACATCAAGGGTGGCAAGATCGGACTCTTTGGTGGTGCCGGTGTCGGTAAGACCGTGCTGATCCAGGAAATGATCACTCGTGTGGCTCGTAACTTCGGTGGCACCTCGGTGTTCGCTGGCGTGGGGGAGCGCACCCGTGAAGGTAACGACCTCTGGGTCGAAATGGAAGAAGCCAATGTGCTCAAGGACACCGCACTTGTCTTCGGCCAGATGGATGAGCCGCCGGGAACGCGTTTGCGTGTGGCGCTGTCCGCGCTGACCATGGCGGAGTATTTCCGCGATGTACAGAACCAGGACGTGCTGCTCTTCATCGATAACATCTTCCGCTTCACTCAGGCCGGTTCTGAGGTTTCCACCCTGCTGGGTCGGATGCCTTCTGCAGTGGGCTACCAGCCCAACCTGGCCGATGAGATGGGCTTGCTTCAGGAGCGCATCACCTCGACCCGTGGTCACTCCATCACCTCGATGCAGGCGGTTTACGTACCGGCTGATGACTACACCGACCCGGCTCCGGCGGCGACCTTCGCTCACTTGGACGCGACCACTGAACTTTCTCGTGAAATCGCTTCCCGTGGTCTCTACCCGGCTATCGATCCGCTGACCTCCACCTCCCGTATCCTCGACCCGCAGTACGTGGGCAAGGAGCACTACACTACGGCCACCCGGGTGAAGCAGATCCTGCAGAAGAACAAGGAACTTCAGGACATCATCGCCATCCTTGGCGTTGACGAACTCTCCGAAGAGGACAAGATCGTCGTCTCCAGGGCGCGTCGCATCCAGCAGTTCCTTTCCCAGAACACCTACACGGCCAAGCAGTTCACCGGCGTCGAGGGCTCCACGGTCTCCATCAAGGACACCATCGAGGGCTTCAATGCGATCTGCAACGGCGATGTTGATCACATTGCTGAGCAGGCGTTCTTCAACATTGGCGGCTTGGACGATGTAGAGCGTCAGTGGGCGAAGATTCAGGATTCCACGGGGTCCAACTAAGATGGCCGAACTCGAAGTTGAAATCGTCGCGGCGGACCACTTCGTGTGGTCCGGCGCGGCGAGCCTGGTCAAAGCGAAGACCTCCGACGGCGAAATCGGCATCTTGCCGGGGCACGCCCCGGTTTTGGCGATCTTGGCTGCCGGCGAACTGGAGATTGTCCCGGTCGATGGTGAACGCCTTCACGTGACCGTTGACGGTGGTTTCTTCTCGGTAGACAGCAACCGCGTGGTCATCGTTGCCGATAATGCCAAACTCACGACTGGTGGCTCCTCCGCTGAGGCCTCCTCCGCAGGGATTCGATAACCACTGACGATGAACGAGCTGCTTGGATGAACGATTTGGGGGGTCCGTTCTTCATTATTGGCTTGCTCTTCCTTCTAGTCATACTTTCCTTGTGTCTTTTTGGGATTAGGCGCTTTCAATTGCGCCGAGCCTTGGGCACAGTAGACGCCTCCATCTGCCTAGCGGACAACCGCTGGCGGATGGGGGTTTGTCGTTACCAGGACAAGGACTTGGAATGGTTTCGGCTGCTTTCTCTCAGCCCGCGGCCGCGCTATACCTTCCGCCGCAGCGGCCTGGAGGTACTGGGACGCCGGGCGCCCAGCGAACTGGAGCGGCCTCTCGTGCAACCCGAGTCCGTGATTGTCATGTTGCGCTGCCAGGAGCAGGAATTCAAGATGGCGATGAAATTTGATGCCTATGCCGGGCTAAGTTCCTGGCTTGAGGCTGGCCCCGTAGTGGGCGTGGGAACCTGGCGCTGAGCCAACAGTAACCGGACGACGGCGTTGGGCCGCGTGTTAGCGCTGCTCAGCTGTGGCGCTCAACTAGTGCACAACGGTTGGGGATAGCCCACCGACTTCGGGATAGTCCATTGTCGCGTCGGTAGGCTATCGCGAAGCTATTGAGCTATCGCGAGTAAAGACGCCGCAACGGGAACCTGTTTACCTTGGAAGACGCCGCGACGGGATCCTACAGCGACGGAACCTACCCACGGTTTGTCCCATAGCTGAGGGAACTCATAAGCCAAGAGCCTCGGGGCCAATCAAACTCCGGGCACAAAAATGGCCCCCGGCCGAAGCCAGGAGCCATTCTCTCGAAGCGAAGCTCGATTAGAGGACGATAACGCCAGTGGCCTGAGGGCCCTTTGCGCCTTGTCCGATTTCGAATTCTACGCGCTGATTCTCATCCAGGGTCCGGAAACCCTTGGTCTGAATCTCGGAGTAGTGAACGAAAACGTCACTGTCCGAATCATCAGGGGTGATGAAGCCGAAGCCCTTTTCAGCGTTGAACCATTTGACGGTTCCCTGAGCCATTTACTGTTCTCCTCGTGGTGAAACGTTGTGAAATTGCACCCAAATGTGCAACTCCCCAGTTACTGCGCGAGAAGAATCCTGATCGACGATTATCGTCTGCCCGGGCGCTTCACGCTCGCAACTTGTCTTGCGAGCATGAAAAACACGTACACAAAGACTGCTCTAAGCATTCCATGTGCATCAGCTCAGGTCAATGTCGGCGCGTCGAATGAAGCCGAAAGTTAATCTAAACTTTGCTTTTTCGCTTAATTATTTGCTTTATGCAACAGAATTTAGCCCCGCAGGCTCTGTTGGAGGGAAAAATTAATTCCTGAGCCAGTTGCCGCCGCGTAGTACCGATTTGAGTTCACCTGCGGCATCAATAATCACGCCATCGGCTCGCAGCCCGCGGCGCAGCCCACCCACTTCATCGGAAAGCCCCAACACGGTGGCTGGTACCGCCGTCGCACTGAGAACCGCATCTTCCAGAGGAACTCCGGCGGCGGCTGTGCGCAAAACTACCTGAAGCAGGGTTGCGGTGCCGCCGGCGATCGAACCAGTGCTGTCCAGGGTGGCGACGCCTTGACTCACGCTGACCTGAGCCGGACCCAGCCGGTAGCCGCCGTCGCTCAGGCCGGTAGCAGCCATTGAATCGGTGACCAGCAGGATGTTCTTGGCTCCCACCAGCTCGAAGACGGTGAGTACCGTCTGCGGGTCCAGGTGAGTGTTGTCGGCGACCAGCTCGACGGCGGCTTGCCCGGCTTTCGCGGCACGTAAACAGGCTGCGACCGGGCCGGGGGCACGATGGTGCATGGGGGGCATGCCGTTGAAGAGATGAGTTACGGTGGGCCGACCGGTATTACCGTCGAAGCCAGCGGCTGCTAGACCCTCGCGAGCCTGTGCCAAGGAACCCGCTGCGGTTGGCGCATCCGAATCGGTGTGTCCCAGCGAGGGGGTCACGCCGTGGCTGGTGAGTAGATCAATCAGCGCGGCGGCGCCTTCCAGCTCCGGAGCATAGGTCATGGTGACGATCTTTCCTTCGCCTGCTTCGATCAGTCGCCGAGCCAATTCCAGATCGGGGGCACGCAGGAAGGCCGGATCTTGAGCGCCGCAGCGAGCCTCGGAGAGGAAGGGGCCCTCCAGGTGGATGCCCGCCAGTAGGCCCTCTTTGCTCAGTCGCACGTAGAGCTCGATGCCGCGAAGTAGGTCCTCCTCCGAAGCGGTCACCATCGAGGCGAGCAGGGTGGTGGTGCCGCTGCTGTGCAGGAAGTCGATGGCTTTACGAGCGCCAGCTTCCTCCCCGCCAGGGAAATCTCCGCCTACGGCACCATGATTGTGGATGTCAATCAGGCCGGGCAGGATCAGCGAACCTGCGTCGAGCCTGGTCTCCACGGCTCCCGTGGGGGGAACGAAGCCGGCGGCTGGGCCCGCATAGCTGATCCGGTCGCCCTCGGTGGCCAGCACGCCGTCGTTGATCCGCTGACCATCGCTTAGCAGGGTGCCATAGATGAGCTTTTGCTGGGCGGCGGCGCTGGGAGTGATCATGTACTCAGAATAAACGCGATGCGCTGTCGTCCACGCCTCGCATGGCGTCATAATCTAGGGTGATGCAGTCGATGCCTCGGTCGGTAGCCAGCACCCTGGCCTGCGGCTTGATCTGCTGGGCGGCGAAAATACCGCGGACCGGCGCCAGCAGTGGATCTCGGTTGAGCAGTTCGAGGTAGCGAGTGAGTTGTTCGACGCCGTCAATATCGCCGCGGCGTTTGAGCTCGATGGCCACGGTGGCGCCCTTGGCATCCCTGGCCAGAATGTCTACCGGACCAATCGCGGTGAAGTATTCGCGCCGGATCAAGGAGAAGCCGGTGCCTAGGGTCTCGATCTGCGCGGCGAGTAGGCGCTGCAGATCCGCCTCCACGCCGTCCTTGATCAGTCCCGGATCAGTCCCGAGTTCGTGTGCCGATTCATGGATTTTTTCCAAAATGCTGATCACCAGGCGGTCATCGCTTTTCACTGCCTGCACGGTCCACTGCTCCACCACGCCGTCCTCCAAGGAGTCCTGTTGGACATGCAGGGTAGCCGGTGGGCTCATCCAGTTCAGCGGTTTATAAGAACCACCGTCGGAATGGATCAGTACCGAACCGTCCGCCTTCACCATCAGCAAACGAGTCGCCTCGGGGAGGTGGGCCTTGAGCCGGCCTTCATAGTCAACTGAGCAACGAGCAATCACCAAACGCACAGCAAAACTCTACCCTGCGGCAGAATGGATGTATGCCTCGTTCCAACCGACCGCGTCGGCCGCGCCCACCCGCAGGAGGCAAGTCTCGTCCGCAGGAGGTTGAGCCGCTTGATCCGGATCGGATTCTGGGTGGCATGGCACGGGTGGAAAGCGCGGGCGATGGCGAGTGGATGGTCCGCTCGGTCAGTCCAGCTCAAGCGCGCAAGGAGTACACCTGCCCCGGCTGCGGAGCCACCGTCGCACCGGGGACCGCGCATCTGGTGATCTGGCGTGAAGATTGGATCTTCGGCGAGGCTGATGCCATTGAGGGTCGGCGGCACTGGCATACCGCCTGCTGGCGGGGACGTAGTTTCCGTCGCTCGCGTTGAGCCGTCCCTCCTCGAACCCCCAACCTCCGACCCCCAACCTCCGACCGAGTTCGCTTGTCGATCGCGAGTTCGCTTGTTTTTACCCGCGAATACGAGAGGCACACGCGAACTCGCGCGGAAACGGGCACGCGGAACCATGCGCGGGGATAGGATGACTAGGTGAATTTTGATCCTGCCAGCTATCACTTCGTCAATAGCGGTGAGGCTGAAGAAATTCGAGCCTCCTCGGTACTTCCCGCGCATCGGGAGAACATCGAATTACGCACCGAGGACGGACTGACCCTGGTGGGGGAGCTTGCGCTCCCGGAGAGCGGAGAGATCAAGGCAACCTTGGTCACCCTGCACCCGCTTCCCACCCACGGTGGCTTCATGGATTCCCACCTTTACCGCAAAGCATCCTTCCGCTTGCCCGCGCTGACAGGAATCGCGGTACTGCGCTTCAACACCCGGGGCACCAGCTCGCCCCGGGGCACCAGCCAGGGGAACTTCGAAGAGGGCATTGGAGAGCGCGCGGATGTGCTCGCGGCCAGCCAATTCGCGGTAGATCGAGGCCTGCCCAACCGTTGGTTGCTGGGCTGGTCCTTCGGTACCGAACTGGCGCTGAAATACGGTGCCCTACCCCCAGCGGCGGCGCAGGTGGAGGGCGCGATTCTGCTCTCTCCGCCGCTCAAGCGCGCCGAAGATCAAGATCTAGATCGCTGGGCGGAAAGCGCTAAGCCGTTGATTGCCCTAGTCCCCGAGTTTGACGATTACCTGCGTCCCGAGGAAGCCCGGCAGCGGTTCGCCCGGGTTCCGCAGGCCGAGGTGAAGGGAATCGAGGGCGGAAAGCATCTCTGGGTGGGGGAGAAGTACGTCCGGCAAGCACTGGACGAGATCAGCAGCACGCTGCTTGGCGCTCCTATCACCTTGCCTAGCCAGTGGCTGGGCCCGATGGCTAGCGCCTGAGGCTCAGCGCCGGTCCTGTCGGACAATAAAGATCTCCCGAATCAGCAGCATAATCGCGGCTGCGGTGGGGATTGCGATCAAAGCTCCCAACACCCCGAGCAGGCTGCCACCGGCGATTACCGCGATCACTACCACGGCGCCCGGTACCGAAACCGCTCGCTGCATAATGCGTGGAGAGACGAAATAGGCTTCAAACTGCAGGTAGATCACGTAGAGGATCAGGTAGATGACTGCGGTCTGCCAGCTGGCGGTCAGCGCCACCAAGGACACCAGTACCAAGGCGATCACGCCACCAACCAGCGGAATAAAGGCAAGTAGGGCCACCAAGAAAGCCAGCAGAATGCTGAACGGCACGCCCAGAATCGACATCACAATAAAGGCGAAGATCGCATTTAGCACCGCTACTGCGGCTTGGCCGATCACGTAATTGCCCACCGAGCGAGTGATTTCCTCGGTGAGGCCCTCGACCCGGGGCCGGCGAGAGCGCGGTGCCAGCTTATAACCCCAGCGTTTCATGGCAGGCAGTGAGGCCAGGAAGTAGAGGCTGAGCACCACCACGATCAGGGTGCCAAACAAGCCATTGGCCACCGTGGTGCCAACATTGACCACACCACCAAAAACTCCACCGACAGCCGAGGAATTTGAGAAGAACTTCTGTACTTCCTCATTGAGGCGGTCACGGATATTGAACTGACTATCCACCTGCTTGAAGAAATCCGAGTTCAGGAAGTCCTGAATCCAGCCCGGCGCGCTGTCGATCAACTGAGTGGTCTGGGTGACGATGGTCGGGATCAGGGTGGCGAAAAAACCACCAACCGCGGCCACCAGCACCGTGAGAGTAATCACAATGCCAGCGGGTCTTGGAATCTTGCGTGCCTGCAGGAAGCGCACCACCGGATCCAAGCCTAGCGAGATGAACAACGCGGTCAACATCCAGGTCAGCAACTGGGTCAGGCTGGTCGCCATGAAGTAGAGACCCAAGGCAATGCCAACGCCGAGCGTGAGCATAAATCCGAAGTAGATGGGGCGCTGGACAACGCTGTACTGGGCTGCACCGGAACTCGCGAGTTCCTCGGGCTCCGGGACGTTCAGAGCGGACTTGGCTTCCGCTGCGATGGGCTTGGCTAGCTTATGTATTAACTTGCCCAGCGGGTTGCTACTTTGCCGCTCTTTGGGTTCCTCGACGCCCGGACTCTCTTCGGAGCTCTCGGGGTGTTCTTCGGTGCTCACGGCCGCCCGCTTTCAGCGTAGTTCGAGTCTGTATATTTCAGCCAAACCTTATCAGCCTGAGTCCGAAAAACGGCCGATGAGCAGCCTTGGATGGTCCTCGAATGGCCCCGAAAAACCCAAAACCGGTACCCTGGAAGGAGTAGAAACAGTGAAGAGACCTCTTGCTCCGGCTCAGCTGGCAAGCTGAGCGGGGTGAAGCGGCCGGAATGAAACCTGAGGATTAACCACGTGCAACGACGAATTCCCTGGCTAGCCCCCCTCATAGTGGTAGCGATTGGTGTGCTAGTTCTGGCCCTCGGCATTGCGCAGCGCACGGTATGGCAGCCACCTTCGGAAGTCACCGCGCAGCTGGACACCACCACATTGAGCCAGAGTGCTCCGCTAACGGTGATTGATTCCAAGGCTTTGACTCAGCGTTCCGGCCCGGTGCAGATCAAGGTTGAAGGTAGCGGCCAGCTCCTGCTTGCCCAAGGGCGGGCCGACGACGTCGCAGACTGGGTTGGCAAGACCCCTCACCTTGAGGTGGAGAGCGCTAAAGACGATTTCAGCGCTTTGAACGCTAACTTCGTCGATGGACAGGAAGCCGGTGCCAATCCAGCCGGATCGGACCTGTGGGTTAACGAACAGAGCGGTAACGGCCAGCTCTCCTACGACTGGCAGTCTCCGGGAGACGGTGACTGGTCCCTCCTGCTAGCCAGCGATGGCAAGGCCGCAGGACCACAGAAGGTATCGATCACAGTCTCCAATGACACCTCGACCCCCTGGGCCGTTCCGACCATGGTGCTCGGCGGCGTACTGATTCTGCTCGGTGCCTTGCTCTGGTTCTTCCTCAATCGCTTCGGAAAGTCCGGAAAAAACGGAAAGTCCGGCAAGCGAGCCGCCGGTGCCGCAGGCGCAGCCGCGATCTTGGCGCTGGCCTTGACCGCACTCGGTCAAGGCCATGCCCCGCAGGCAGTCGCAGACGAGAGTTCCTCACCGTCCTCCAGCAGCACTGCCTCCTCCAGCAGCACTGCGAGTTCTACCTCGTCTTCCAGTTCATCCGCTTCGAGTATCGAGAGCAGCACCGCTACAGCTCCGGAATCAGCTAGCACCTTCCCGGTGCTGAACGATGAACAATTTTCCCGGGTGCTGGGCGTCGTGGTGAAGACCGTGGCGAGCGGTGACGCGGCTAAGAATGCCAAACTGCTCACTCCGCGCGTGGACGGGACAGCGCTTAAGGAGCGGACCGCAAACTATAAGATCAGGGCTGCAGCTCCGGACTATCAGGCCTTCGAAGCCGTTGCCGAATCGGCGTTAAAGGGGAAAATCATTTCCTCCGGTCGGGATTGGCCGCGCACCGTGATCGCGATAACCCAGGGCTCAGCGAATAAGGTTCCTCAGTTCCTCACCCTGGTTCAGCAGAGCCCGCGGGATAATTACAAGCTCACCGCGACCGCTCGGATGCTGCCGGGCCAGAGCCTGCGCCCGGCAGAAGGCCCCAGCGCGCCACTGGGACTGGACTCGAAGGACAACCAAGGCGACTCCGCCAACGGGGCAATGAGCGCCTTCGCGGACCTGATCAGCAGCCCCACCGGGAAGTCAAAGAGCAAGTTCGCTAGCTCCACCTTCACCACCGCCAATCAGCAATTCCAAAGCGAGTTGGCCAGCAGCAATAAGGACGCTGCCACCTTCACCTTCAAATCCTCGGTGCTACCGGATTCTGTGGTTGCTTTCCGTACCGCGGACGGTGGCACGGTGGTGTTTGGGAACACCGAGCTCAAGATCGATGCCACCGCGAAATCCGGGGCAACCCTGAACCTGGTGGATAACGGCACCAAGGCGCTCGCGGGGGGTGACTCCACTCAGAAGGGCTACAGCCTCTCGATCACTGATCAGGTGGTGCTCTATATTCCCGCGGGCAGTACAGCCCAGCCGATGACGGTGCTGGCAGCCGAGCGTGGGCTGGTAGCTGCCTCCCTCAAGTAGTTCCTCGGCTGCTAGCTCGATAAGCTAAAGACATGACCGAACCTGCTTCGCCCTCTGCCCGTCCCGCTGCCGGGGATCAACTTAGCGGCAATCTGCGTGGTGCGATAGATCTTTCCGCCCTGCAGCGATCCTCCCCGGCCGGTGACGGCGCACCGGGCGCCGCCGGTGGGCAGCAAAGCTTCGCGGTGGATGCCACCGAGGCCACCTTCCCGGAGCTGGTGCAGCTTTCCTCTGAGGTCCCGGTGGTGGTCTCGATGTTCGCTAGCTGGTCGCCGCAGTCTCAGTCGGTGACAGGGACCCTTGAGCGATTGGTAGCGGCCTACGTTGGCCGGCTGCTGTTGGCGCGTGCCAATATCGAGACCTTCCCCCAACTGGCCCAAGCTTTCGGCGCGCAGGGGGTACCCGCCGTCGTCGCCCTGGTGAAGGGGCAGCCGGTGCCACTTTTCAACGGGGAGCTCTCCGAAGCGGATACTCGCAACTACCTAGAGGAATTGCTCAAGGTAGCGGCCGCTAATGGTGTGAACGGCACTCTGGGCGACGCCGAAGCGCAGCCCCAGGAAGCTCCACTGCCACCCCTGCATCAAGAAGCACTGGAGGCGATTGACCGCGGCGATTTGGCTGCCGCGGCTACCGCCTACCGGCAGGCGCTCGCCGAGCGACCGGCCGATGCCGAAGCCAAGGCCGGACTGGCTCAGGTGCAGCTAATGCAGCGGACCGACGGCTTAGATGCGACGGCCGTAGAGGCGGCACGTAGCGCCGCGGCCGAGCAGCCCGACGACGTCGAGGCCCAGCTTTTGGTGGCAGACCTGGACTTGCTGGGAGGTCATGTTGAGGACGGCCTGAACCGAGTTGTCGGCTTCATCGCCGGGCACTTTGGCCCGGAGCGTGAGGTGGCGAGGCTTCGACTATTGGAGCTATTCGAGATAGTCGGGATCAGTGATCCTCGGGTGGCCAAGGCTCGACAGGCACTGGCCCGAGCCTTGTTCTAAGCGCGGACGGTGGAATGGCGTCGGTGGGAATGATCAGAGCGGTCGCTCGGTTGCGCTAATCGTGAGTAGACTCTTCGACCCCCTTGCCCTGCGTGGACTGGAACTGAGCCATCGTGGCTGGGTTTCAGCCATGTGCCAGTACTCCACCGATACCGATGCTGAACCCGCTCCCGGTGTGCCCAATGATTGGCATCTAATGCACTTGGGCCAATTCGCGGCCGGTGGTGCGGCACTCATTATCACCGAGGCCACCGCGGTCGTGCCGGAGGGGAGAATTTCACCCCGCGATACCGGCTTATACAACGATGAGCAGGCCGAGGCCTGGCGGCGGATCATTGACTTCGTGCACCGCTATGGCGCCGTCGATACCAAAATCGGAGTTCAGCTGGCGCATGCTGGCCGGAAAGCGAGCACTTGGTGGCCCTTTGTTGGCCAGCACGGTTCGGTGCCGCTGGCGGAAGGTGGCTGGCCAACGCTTGGCCCCACCGATGAGGCTTTCCCCGGCTATGCGGCTCCACGGGCAATGACTGAGCAGGACATTCAGGCGGTGATCGATGCCTTCGCTCAGGCGGCTCGCCGTGCCGTCGAGGTGGGGTTCGACACCATCGAGCTGCATGCGGCTCACGGCTACCTGCTCCACCAGTTCCTCAGCCCCGTGGTGAATACTCGCTCCGATGCCTGGGGCGGCGAGGAGAACAAGCGATTCCGACTGGTCCTTGAGGTGATTGACGCCGTGCGGCGGGAGATTCCCGATTCCATGCCGCTGCTGCTACGCGTTTCGGCTAGCGACTGGACCGAACCCGATGCGCCGATACCCGGACTGCAACCTGAGGCTCTGGCCCGGCTCGGCGTGCTGGCCAAGGACAGGGGAGTGGACCTGATCGACGTTTCCAGTGGTGGGGCGATCGGTGGAGTGAAGATTCCGCTCGGCCCCGGATACCAGACCGGCTTCGCCGAGCAGATCAAAGCGCAGGCGGATATCCCGGTGGCCAGCGTGGGTTTGATCACCGCGGCCCAGCAGGCCGATCATGTGATTGGCACGGCTCAGGCGGACGCAATTTTCATTGCGCGGGCTGCCCTGCGCAACCCGCATTGGTGGCAGCAGGCCGCACATGAACTAGGCGTACCCCTGCCTTGGGCACCGCAATACGAGCGGGCTGCGACTTCCGGCAAGTACTGAGCCAAAGTACTGAGCCAAATCTGACAAAGTTCGTCCGCAAGGATGATTCATCCAAGCGCTGGATATTATAGCGTTGCTGAATGAGTGAAAACCTTCAGACCGCCCCGGCGGCCTTGAGTATCCGTGGTTTGTTCAAGCGCTTCGGCGACAAAGTGGCCGTCAATCAAGTGAGTCTGGAAGTTCCCTCGGGATCTTTCTATGGTTTGGTGGGGCCTAACGGCGCCGGCAAAACCACCACTCTGTCGATGTCCACCGGGCTGTTGCGACCCGACGGCGGCGAGGTCTGGGTACATGGCGTAAACGTCTGGCAGGACACCTTGCAAGCTAAAAAGCTGCTCGGTGTGCTGCCAGACGGGGTACGGCTTTTCGACCGTCTTAGCGGCGAGCAATTGGTCACCTACTCCGGTCTGCTACGTGGCATGGACCGGGAAACTGTGACCAGCCGGGTCAAAGACTTATTAGACGCGCTCGATCTGAGCAAGGACGCTGGAACCTTGGTGGTGGACTATTCGGCCGGGATGACCAAGAAAATAGCGCTGGCCTCGGCGCTGATTCATGCCCCGCGAGTTTTGGTGCTGGACGAGCCCTTCGAGTCCGTGGATCCGATCTCGGCCGCTAATATTCGTGACATTCTGAGCGATTACGTCCGTTCCGGGGGCACGGTGATTGTCTCCAGCCATGTGATGGACTTGGTGCAGCGGATGTGCGACCACGTCGCCGTAATCGCCGGGGGCAATGTGCTGGCCGCAGGCACGGTTGATCAGGTCAGGGCTGGGATGAGCCTGGAGGATCGGTTCGTCGACCTGGTTGGTGGACGCAACCACGGAGAGGGACTGTCATGGTTGCGCACCTAATCGGACTCAAACTCGCCATTCTCCGAAACTCGGTGCGCCGAAGCACGGCGCAACTCATTGGAATGATCTTCGGCGCACTCTACGGGCTAGCTATTCTGGCCTTAATGATCGTTGGCTTAATCGGACTGGCCTTTGTGCCCCTGGAGATTTCCCGCACCGTGATCGTGCTGGCCGGAGCCGCGCTGATCCTGGCTTGGTTGATTGTGCCGCTTTTCACCTCGGGCTTGGATATGACCCTTGACCCCGAGCGCTTTGTTACCTTTGCGGTGCCGATGCGGCAGTTACTCACCGGTCTGGCCTGCGCTGCAGTGCTCGGTATCCCGGGAATCGTCACCCTCTTGGCCTCACTGGGCACCGTGGCGACCTGGCTGCGTAACCCCTTGGCCGCCGTCGTCGCGCTGTTCTGCGCCGTGCTGGGAGTGGCCACCTGCGTGCTCGGCTCGCGGGCCCTGACCTCGCTGAGCAGCAATCTGGCGGCCTCCCGCAAATTCCGAGATCTGAGCTTCCTGGTCTTACTGATTCCGCTAATGTTCCTGGGCCCGATGATCGCCGGCATCAGTCAAGGAATTCGCAATTTCGGCCAATTCCTGCCAGGTTTCGCGGAAACCATCTCCTTTACCCCGCTCGGCGCCGTTTGGTCCGTTCCGGCGGATATCGTCGCCGGTCAGTGGTGGCAAGCAGGGGTCAAATTTCTGATCGCCCTGGCCACCGCAGGCCTGCTCGCCTGGCTCTGGAGAGTGAGCCTGGCCCGAGCCTTGGTAACCCCGGTGCATACCACGGGACCACGCCGGGCAGCCGGAAAATTGGGATTCTTCCGCCGCTTCCCCGCGACGCCCTGGGGTGCCGTGGCGGCGAGGAGCCTGAGCTACTTCTTCCGGGACCCGCGCTACGCTGCGGGGTTCATTATTGCGCCGATCCTGCCGCTGGTTTTTGCCATTCCAGCCGGTCTACGCGGTGGGAATCTGGGCATCCTGGCCTTTGCCGGAGCCATCTCGGCCTTCCTGCTGATTTGGTCGCTCGCTTCCGACACCTCCTACGACAACACGGCCTTTGCCTTGCATGTGAGCACCGGGGTCTCCGGGCTGGCAGATCGCTGGGGCCGTGCCTTTGCCTATTTGGCGATCACTCTGACCCTGGGCTTGCTCTACGCCGTGCTGGCCGCGGCCCTCACCGGCAGTTGGGCAATGCTGCCGGGACAGCTGGGATTGGTTCTGGGGATCGCCTTTAGCGGGGTGGGACTGGGCTCGGTAACCTCGGCTTTCTTCATCTTCAACGTGCCCGCCCCGGGTGATAGCCCCTTCAAATCACGGCCGGGAAACAACTTCATCTTTGCGCTGATCCAGATGGGCGGCTTGGTGGGGCTGATGGTATTAGTACTGCCGGAACTGATCCTGACGACTATCGCGGTGACCACGGGCCAGGCTCTGCTGGGCTGGATCTCACTGCTGGTCGGTGTGCTGCTGGGTGGACTACTGATGGTGCTGGGGTTGCGGATGGGCGGCCGCGTCTACGAGCGTCGAGCCCCGGAACTGCTGGCCCTGCTGATGGCGCAAAAATAAACATCCGGCGAACTGACTGGAGTATTCCGCTTGTAGTGCGGAGAATGAGAACTGGTCTAAGGCGTGAATCGGATTCCCAGGAAGGCAGTGCTGCGTGGAAGTTGTTATCCTCTCGGGCAAGGAAGAGGCCGGTGCGCTCGCCGCTGACGCCATCGAGGCGCTGTTCCGGGCCAAGCCGGACGGCGTTCTCGGCCTAGCCACCGGCTCCTCGCCGCTGCCTATTTACGATGAGTTGGCTCGTCGCCACCAAGAACAAGGGCTTAGCTTTACCCGGGCTCAAGGTTTCGCGCTCGATGAGTACGTGGGCTTAGTTTCCGGGCATCCTCAGTCCTATCGGGAGGTGTTGCGCCGGGAATTCACCGAGCGCGTCGATATCGATCCGGATCGAGTGCACGCCCCGGACGGTACCGCGACAGATATTGGGCAAGCCTGTGCGGCCTACGAGGCCGCCATTAAGGCAGCCGGTGGCGTTGACGTGCAGATTTTGGGGATCGGCACCGATGGCCATATCGGTTTTAACGAGCCGGTCTCCTCGCTGGCTTCGAGGACTCGGATTAAGACCTTGACCGAGCAGACTCGGCAGGATAATGCCCGCTTCTTCGATGCTGCTGAGGAAGTGCCCCATCATGTGGTGACCCAGGGCTTAGGAACCATTATGGAAGCCCGACATATTCTGCTGATTGCCACCGGCGCGCAGAAGGCCGGGGCGGTTCAGGCCCTGGTCGAAGGGCCGGTGAGCGCGCTCTGTCCAGCTTCGGTTCTGCAACTCCACCCGCATGTCACGGTGTTAATTGATTCGGCCTCGGCCGGGCAATTAAAACTCACCGAATACTACCGACACACCTGGGCAAATAAGCCGCATTGGCAAGGGCTCTGAGCCCACAGACTGGGCGGTCAAGGTGCTTTGGGAGCACGCTGAAGGTGGACGACGGCGAGAAACTGTCGGTGCGGAGAGGCTAGAATGGTGTCCATGAGTTTGCCTCCTGATCCCTTCGAAAACGATCCCGGCATCGGCTCACCGGGCCCTGGCGGCTCGACCGCGACGATTGAGCGCACCGAGTTGCGCGAGGAACTGGAACCGGGAGATAGCGAGCGGTTCGCCCACTATGTCCGCAAGGAGAAGATTCTGGAATCCGCGCTCAGCGGGGAACCTGTAATTGCCCTTTGCGGCAAGGTTTGGGTGCCGGGGCGGGATCCGAATAAGTTTCCGGTCTGCCCGGATTGCAAGGCCATTTACGAGGGTTTGCGGCCGGGGAAGTCCGATAAGGACAAAGACAAGAAGTAAGCTCCCTCCGCCATCACTGGATGGCTGCCAGTTTGAAAGCAACAAGTGACTGAAACTCTCTTTGGCTCCGAGCCTGCTGGTTCGGGCTCAAATTCTCCGCACCCTGTGCTGCCTCCGGCGTACCCGGATCGGGCAGCCTGGGGCACCGCTCAGAAACTGCGCGCCTGGCAATCCGAAGCTCTAGAGAAATACTTCACCGAGGCACCGCAGGACTTTCTGGCGGTGGCTACACCGGGTGCCGGAAAGACCACCTTTGCGCTGACTGCCGCCCGGACCTTGATCGATGGTGGACAGATCAACCGGATCACCATCGTGACCCCCACCGACCACCTGAAGCGGCAGTGGGCGGATGCTGCTGCGCGAGTCGGTGTGGCCATCGATCCCAATTTCAAGAACGCCGATGGCAGGCACGGTAAGGACTTCATTGGCGTCGCGGTCACCTATGCCCAAGTAGCCTCCAAACCGGCGCTGCACCGGGCCAAAACCGAGGCAGGCAAGACCCTGGTGATTCTGGACGAGGTGCATCACGCGGGCGATGCACTCTCCTGGGGCGACGGCATCCGGGAAGCCTTCGAGCCGGCGCACCGTCGGCTCGCGCTGACCGGTACCCCCTTCCGTTCGGACACCTCACCCATTCCCTTCGTGGAATACGTCGAGGACCGGGATGGAATCCGCCGCTCGCGCTCCGACTACAGCTATGGCTACGGCGAAGCGCTCAAGGACCACGTGGTGCGTCCGGTGATCTTCATGGCTTATTCGGGGCAGATGCGCTGGCGGACCAGCGCCGGAGAAGAGATGGCGGCCACCCTGGGCGCCGCGGTGACCAAGGACATTACCGCTCAGGCCTGGCGAACCGCCCTCAACCCGGGTGGCGAATGGATTCCGGCGGTGCTATCGGCGGCGGATCAGCGGCTTTCGGAGGTACGCCGCACGGTGCCCGATGCGGGAGCCCTGGTGATTGCCACCGACCATGAAGACGCTCGGGCCTATGCCGGGCAGCTAAAGAAACTTACCGGCGAATCGCCCACCGTGATTCTCTCCGACGATACTCGTGCCTCACACAAAATTGAGGAGTTCTCCGCCGGTTCGCAGCGCTGGATGGTTGCCGTTCGGATGGTTTCCGAAGGCGTGGACGTGCCTCGTCTCGCGGTGGGTGTGTATGCCACTTCCACCTCGACCCCGCTGTTCTTCGCCCAAGCGGTGGGACGTTTCGTGCGGGCTCGTAAGCGTGGGGAGACCGCCTCGATTTTCCTGCCCTCGGTGCCTCAGCTCATGGGTCTTGCCAATGAGCTGGAACTGGAACGCGATCATGCCCTGGACCGACCGGAAGCGGAGTCCGATGGTTTCCTAAGCGAAGATGCCGAGATGGAAGCGGCCAACCGTGAGGAGAAGGCTTCCGACGGGCAGCAGAAGACCGCTTTCGAGGCGTTGGAATCACAAGCCTCCTTCGACCGAGTGCTTTTCGACGGCGGCGAATTCGGCCACGCAGGAGAGATCGGCAGCGAAGAGGAACAGGACTTCCTGGGCATCCCTGGCTTACTGGACGCGGACCAGGTAGCCACCCTGCTACGCCAGCGTCAAGCCGAGCAGCTCAGCCGCCGTCGGCAGCGTGCCCCGGAGGCATCCGCCCCCACGGTGCCGGACCATCGCCAATTGCTTGACCTGCGCGGCGAGCTAGCCAAAAGCGTCTCGGCCTGGTCGGCGCGCACCGGCACCCCGCATGGCGTGGTGCACGCCGAGCTACGTCGCCTGGGCGGCGGCCCAGCGGTGGCGCAGGCCAATGAGGCACAGCTAAAGGAACGACTGAAGCGCCTACAGGGCTGGTTCATCGGCCGTAAATAGCCCCCAATCCCGCAACTCAGGAATCCCGCACTACAGGAATCTCACAGCTCAGGAATCTCACAGCGCAGCCGAGCTGCTCCGGGACCGGAGATCTCGCTCCGCAGCCTCGATGAATTCGAGAAGACCTAGCTCTCGCTGCTCGCCCAGCCGAGGCACCGAAAGGCTAAGGGTCCCGGCCTGTGCCTCCCGTTCACCCACGACGGCGATCCACGGCACCCGCTGTTGCCGTGCCTTCCGCACCCGGCTGCCCAGGCTCCCTTGGGACTCCAGCTGCACCCGGAGTCCCCGGGCTCGCAATTCATCGACCAAGGACTCGGCAGCTGCCTCTTGCCCTTCACCAATGGGCAGCACCGATAGTTGTAGCGGGGCCAGCCAGGGTGGCAATTGACCTTGATACTTTTCAATCAGCAAGGCCACCATCCGTTCCATCGCCCCGAAGAGCCCGCGGTGGATCATCAGCGGTCGGTGTGCTGCGCCGTCGTCGGCAATGTACTCCAGCCCAAAGCGTTCCGGCTGGTTGAAGTCGAATTGCACGGTGGAGATGGTCTCCTCCCTGCCCGCCGCATCGAAGAGCTGCACATCGATTTTCGGTCCATAGAAGGCCGCCTCGCCGGACACCTTTCGATAAGGCAGACCGAGCTCCTGGAGTGCCGCCTCAAGGACATCCTCGGCATCCGCCCATTGCTGATCGGAACCGATGAAACCGGCCCCGGAACCGCGGGCGGAGAGCCGGTAATAATCGACCTCCAGGCCGAGCACCGCGTAGCCGCGCTGGATGGCTCGCAGCGCACGGAGCACCTCGCCATGGGCCTGATCCGGGGTGGCGAAAACGTGGCAGTCATCCAGATTGATCTGCCGAACTCGGCTCAGCCCGGAGAGCACCCCGGAGAGTTCACTCCGGAACATTGAGCCCAGCTCCGCATAGCGTAGCGGAAGTTCCCGCCAAGAATGCGGCCTAGAGGCATAGATCATCGCGTGATGCGGGCAATTGGCCGGGCGCAGCACCAGCTCTTCGGTTCCGATCCGCATTGCCGGAAACATGTCCTCGGAGAATTTCTGCCAGTGTCCGCTGCGTTCGTAGAGTTCGCGTTTGGCTAGTACGGGGGAGTACACCCGCTGGCAGCCGCTGCGCAGCGACTCCTCAAAAGCCAGCTTTTCCAACTCGGCGCGGATTACCGCTCCATCCGGGAGCCACAGGGGCAACCCGGGGCCAACCAGGGGGTGGGAGGCAAATAGATCGAGTTCGCGGCCAAGTTCTCTGTGGTCAACTTTTACGGATTGGTCGATATTCATTGGTTTCCTTCGTTTGTATTCCTCGAAAGGGAACACCCGAAACCGAAATGAAAAAGGCCCCGGGATTCACTCCCAGGGCCTGTGGTTTAGCTAATGCTCACACCGAATGACGCCGGGGATAACCCAGCGTGGTCGTGTTGAACAAAAACTTCATGCCGATATCGTACAACATCAGCTTTCAATCACGACTCCCGCTTCGCTCAATTCATCCAGTGCGGCCTGGCTTCCGGTCGCATCGATGCCAGCGCAGAACCCGCTCAACAGGGTCACTTCATAGCCCGCGGCTACCGCGTCCAAGGCGGTGGCTCGGACGCAGTAATCGGTGGCTAGCCCCACGATGCTGAGTGAATCAACGTCGTTCTCGCGCAGCCATTCATCGAGGCTCGGGCCCGTCTGAGGTTCCTCGGCGTCGGTCTCAGGCTGGCCGGTTGGCACCTCATCTTCTGGTGCCAACACTCCCTCGAAGCCGGAATATGCTGCCTCAAACATGCCCTTATGGAAATAAGCGTCAATGTACTCGGTATCCAGATTTGGATGCAGCCGGGCACCGTTGCTTCCGGCTACGCAGTGTACCGGCCAGGAATTCACGAAATCTGGCTGCTCCGAGAAATGTGAACCTGGGTCGATATGCCAGTCTTGGGTAGCCACTACAAGATCGAAGGCACCACCTTCGACATTGAAGGCGGAGTCGAGTAACTCAGAGATTCCGGTGGCTATTTCGGCTCCGCCGGGCACCGCGAGCGAACCACCCTCACAGAAATCGTTCTGCACATCCACGATGATCAAGGCATTCGTCATCAGGGCTCCTAGGATTCGTGAGATTCGTATTCGGTGGGTATTACCGGCTCGCCCTTTTGCAGACGTCGCCAGGAGCTGGGCAATTCCGCAATAGATTCCTGATATTGGCTGGCGGCGCGGGATACTCCGGCTGCTCCCGTCCAGCCTTCTTGGAGTACGCCATCGATCATGAACTCGTGCATAAGTGCCCGATCATCCCCGTCATCCTGCGGGCGGTGGCCAATACCGACCACTTCGGCGACCGCCACGCCTTGGGGGGAGCGGCGTCGTAAGGCGTATTTCCGGCCACCCACACTGGTCTTGTTTTTCGCCGCCTTAGCCACCGAGACGAATTGGCCATCGGCTCCGGCCCGGCTGACCAGCTTGTAGACCATCCCGGCGGTGGGGGCACCGGAACCGGTGACCAGGGAGGTGCCCACGCCATAGGAGTCCACCGGCGCGGCTGCCAGCGCGGCGATAGCGTATTCGTCCAGGTCCGAGGTGACCACGATTCGCGTGTTCTCATTGCCCAGCGAGTCCAGCAGCGCCCGAACTTCGTGAGCCTGGGCGATCAGGTCGCCGGAATCGAGCCGCACCGCACCCAATTCGGGACCAGCCAACTCCACGGCGGTGCGTACCGCCGAGACCACATCGTAGGTGTCTACTAACAAGGTGGTGCCGCGCCCCTGAGATTCCAGTTGAGCGCGAAAGGCATCGCGTTCCGAGTCGTGCAGCAAGGTGAAAGAATGTGCCGCGGTGCCAACTGTTTTCACGCCGTAGCGGAGCCCCGCTTCCAAGTTTGAGGTGGCGGTAAAGCCCACGATCACTGCGGCGCGGGCCGCTGCCACGGCGGCTTCCTCATGGGTTCGTCGCGAACCCATCTCAATGCATGGGCGCCCGCTGGCTGCCGAGGTCATCCTGGAGGCAGCCGAGGCGATGGCACTGTCATGGTTGAGCACAGAAAGAATGTAGGTCTCCAGAATGCAGGCCTCGGCGAAGCTCGATTCCACGATCAAAATCGGTGAATTTGGGAAGTAAGCTTCGCCTTCCGCATAACCGTAGATGCTGCCGCTGAAGCGGAAGTTCGCCAGGAAATCTAGAGTCTGCCGGTTGACCACCTGGTTCTGCTCCAAGAATCCCAGTTCAAGCTCGCTAAACCGGAAGTTAGCAATTCCCTCTAGCAGCCGCCCGGTACCGCCAACAATGCCGTATCTGCGGCCATCGGGGAGTCGCCTAGCGAAGGCTTCGAAGACGCTGGGCCGGGAGGCTGCGCCCGAGTGCAGGGCTGCCTGCAACATGGTCAGCTCATAATGATCGGTCAGCAATGATGTGCGGGAGTTGATGGAGATCACAGCAGTACTCTAACCGGCCTCGCCTAGAATAGTCAGATGAGTATCAGTGCTATGCCCGTTCTGGTGGAGGAGACCGCCCCGGATCAGGCAGCTTCACCGGAGCTGCCCTGGTCCGTTGTGGTCTGGGATGATCCGGTGAACACGATGGACTATGTCGAGTATGTTTTCCAGAGCTACTTCAACTACCCACAGTCGCGCGCGCACGCTCTGATGATGCAGGTGCACCGCTCCGGTCAGGCCGTGGTCTCTCATGGTTCCAGGGAGAAAGCCGAGACCGATCTGATGGCCATGCACTCCTTCGGCTTGCAGGCCACCGTGCGCAAGGGCTCGGATGACTAAGACCTTTATTGCGGGCCCGGACGGTTTAGTTGGGGTGATTGGGGAGTCCGAGCGAACCCTGTTGCAAGGCATTATGTCCTCGGTGATTAGCCTGCTCGAACCCGAAACCGATACCCCGGCAGACCCTCTTGAGGCTTTGGTGGGCTGGGACGATGAAGTCAGTGTTCCCACCGATCCGGCTCTGCGTCGGCTACTGCCGGATGGAGTTAAGGACGACGACGGCGAGGCACTGGAACTGCGTCGGCTCACCGAACGCTCGGTGCGGCAGAGCAAGGTGGGGGCGCTCCGCGCGGCCAGCTTAATGCTTGATGCCGATGAATTACGGCTCAGCCTGCCGCAAGCAGAGTTGTTTGCCCGAGCCTTGAATGATGTGCGCTTGGTGCTGGCCGAGCGGCTCGGGCTGAATGATCCCGAAGCCGTCGAAGCGGTGCACGAGGTCTTAGATTCGGAAGACCCCGAGTCTGAGGATCCAGGATCCGAGAATTCCGGCTCCGAGGACCTGCTGGCGGTGATTTACGGGTTCACCTCCGCTCTTCAGCAGGCACTCGTGGTGGCGATGCTGGAGCAACGGCAGGTTCAGGAGGAATCATGAGCTCGGAAGCCAAGCTGCAGGATGATGATGCCCAAGCTCCATTGGGCATCTTCGATTCGGGAGTGGGTGGGCTGACGGTGGCTCGGGCGGTGATTGACCAATTGCCCAATGAGGCCATTCTCTACGTAGGGGACACCGCGAATGCCCCCTACGGGCCGCTACCGATTGCCGAAGTCCGGGCGAACGCTTTGGGTGTGATGGACGAACTGGTGGATTCCGGCGTCAAACTTCTCGTGATCGCCTGTAACTCGGCTACTGCCGCGGTACTTCCCGATGCACGGGAGCGTTACACGGCGAAGTACGGAATTCCGGTGGTCGAGGTCATCCAGCCGGCAGTGCGCCGCGCGGTCGCAGCTACCAGGAATGGCAAAATCGGAGTGATCGGGACGGCAGCGACGATTACCTCGCGGGCTTACCAGGACAATTTCGCCGCCGCTCCACACCTGGAGATCACCTCGGTGGCCTGCCCGGAGTTCGTTCGCTTCGTCGAATCTGGTATCACCGCGGGGCCGGAGCTGCTCAGCACGGCGGAGGAATACTTGGCTCCGCTCAAGGCTGCCGGGGTGGATACCCTGGTGCTTGGCTGCACCCACTATCCCTTGCTGACCGGGATCATCTCCTACGTTATGGGGGATGGGGTCACCCTGGTCTCCAGTGCCGAGGAGACAGCAAAAGACGTCTATAAGGCTCTGCTCAGCCATGATCTGGAGCGCACCGAGACGATGGCTCCGGCGCATCGTTTTGTCTCCACCGGGGATGCGCAGAGCTTCGAGTCGCTGGCCCGGCGCTTCCTGGGGCCTGAGGTGATCGGCGTCGAGCACGCCGCGCACGTTTCCGCGCACTATCCCACCGGCTCGCTGGCTCGGGTCACCCCAGAGATGCTGCACGCCGCACGCCTAGCCGCGGCGGGTGAGCGGTGAAACTGACCATTGTGGGCTGCAGCGGTTCCTTCCCTGGACCACAATCGCCGGCTTCCTGCTATCTGCTCACCGCGCACGATGGCGAGCGGTCCTGGCGGATTCTGCTCGATCTGGGCAGCGGTGCCCTCGGCGCCGCACAGAAGTATCTGGATTTGCATGATATTGACGGCATCTTCCTGAGCCACCTGCACCCGGATCATTGCATGGACCTGTGCGGATTGCACGTTGCGGTGCGCTGGGACCCGGCAGGCTGGGACACCGGCAGGATACCTGTCTGGGGACCTGCGGCCACGGCCGAAAGGCTCGCCACTGCTTATGGCCTGGACCCCGATCCGGGAATGAGTGAGGAATTCGACTTCAAGCTCTGGTCTGATCGAGCTTCGGTTGAACTGGGACCGTTCACCATCACTCCCTATTTGGTGGATCACCTGGACGAGGAAGCCTATGCGCTGCGGGTCGAAGTCACCGAATACGACGGCACCGGGGTGGATCGTCGGGTGGTATTGAGCTATTCGGGGGATACCGATTCCTGCCCGGCGTTGGTCGAGGCTGCCCGGGATGCGCACTTCTTCCTCTGTGAGGCGGCGTTCCAAGAGGGCCGCGATGATGCGATTAAGCATGTGCATCTGACCGGTAAACGGGCGGCGCAAGCCGCCGTCGAGGCGGGGGTACGGAGGCTACTGCTGACCCATCTTCCGGTCTGGACCGATCCGAATGTGGTGGTGGCCGAGGCTAAGGAAGTTTACCCCGGGGACGTAGCGGTTGCCGTCGCCGGAGTGCACTACACCATCTAGCCCCAAGCCCACCAAACCCAACCCATCTGTCCCACTGGATGTGGCAGATGATGCTGCTGAACACGATTTTCGGTCACATTCTTCACTCTGGTAACACCCAGTGGGATAGCTGGGAGTTGAGATGGGATAGATGGGTTGGGTGGAGGGGGTTTTGGGTGGTGGGGTTCGATAGGCTGGAGGCATGTCACTGAATGCTGAGGCCGCCACGGCCGGAACCCGGGCCGATGGCCGCACCGTCGATCAACTCCGAGATATTTCCATCACCCGCGGCTGGTCCAGCCAAGCCGAGGGCTCGGCTTTGATCGAGTTCGGCAGCACCCGGGTGCTCTGCACCGCCTCGCTCACCGCAGGCGTGCCGCGCTGGCTGCGTGGCGAAGGTCGAGGCTGGGTTACCGCGGAATATGCCATGTTGCCGCGAGCCACTAACACTCGCTCCGACCGGGAATCGGTCAAGGGCAAAATTGGCGGACGCACCCATGAGATTTCTCGGCTGATCGGACGCTCACTGCGCTCCATTATCGACACTAAGGCCCTGGGAGAGAACACCATCGTGCTGGATTGCGATGTTTTGCAGGCCGACGGCGGCACCCGGACCGCAGCGATCACGGGAGCCTATGTGGCGCTCGCCGAATCAATCCGCTTCGCACGCGAGAACAAGCTGATCTCCGCCTCGGCGCAGCCCCTGCTGGATACCGTGGCAGCGGTCTCGGTGGGGATCATCGATGGTGCTCCCATGTTGGATCTGGCCTACGTTGAGGATGTCCGGGCGGAGACAGATATGAATGTGGTGGTCACCGGAAGCGGAAAATTCGTTGAAGTACAGGGCACCGCGGAAGGTGCACCTTTCGACCGTGACGAGCTCAACGCGCTGCTGGATCTGGCCCTACTTGGCACCTCACAGCTGGCTCAGATTCAGCGGGACACCCTGGGCTGATCATGACCGAGCTGATCATGACTGGGCCAAAACTGATCCTGGCCACTCATAACCAAGGCAAACTGCGCGAACTTAGGGAATTGCTTCGTGGCCAGATTCCGGGGCTCGACGTCGACACTCAGGTGATCGACGCGGCTGCCGCGGGTGCCCCAGATGTGGCGGAAACCGGGGTGACCTTCGCGGAGAATGCCCTGTTAAAAGCCCATGCGGTGAGTGCAGCGACCGGGTTACCAGCCATTGCGGATGATTCTGGCTTGGCGGTGGATGTGCTGGGCGGGGCTCCTGGCATCTTCTCTGCACGCTGGTCCGGCAGGCACGGGGATGACGCAGCCAATCTGGACCTTCTGCTGGCGCAATTGGGCGATATCGGCCCGGAGCACCGAGCCGCAGGTTTTATCTGTGCGGCTGCCCTGGTGGCTCCCGAGACCGAAGTGGTGGAACTCGGCGAATTGCGCGGCACCCTGTTGAGCGCTCCGCGGGGCGACGGTGGCTTCGGCTACGATCCGATCCTGCAACCGGAAGGCTTAGATCGATCCTGCGCCGAACTCGCACCGGAAGAAAAGAACGCGATCTCGCATCGGGGACAAGCCTTCCGGAAGCTGCTCCCCGCCGTCGTTAGAGCCCTTTCATAAACATCGAGTGTGGAGATCTGCACCGTATGAGTGCTTCATAAGGTGCAGATCTCCACACTCGGCGGAAGAGAAGGATGGACGACGGCGTGCGGCAGCTTTGGAGGCTTAGCTCAGCGGCTCTTCGGAGGGGTCGGAAGTCGCAACATCCCCGTCTTTGCGGCCACGGCGGCTGCGGATCAGCTCGATAGCGATCGGGACCACCGAAAGCACGACGATCAGGATGAAGATCAGATCCAGGTTGTCCCGGACCCACGGCACCGAATTACCGAGCCATCCGCCCAACAGGGTTACGCCGCCAGCCCAGAGTACGCCGCCGATTACGTTGAAGATCGTGAAATGCCGCCTGTTCATCTGGGCTACGCCGACGATGACCGGGACGAAGGTGCGCACAATCGGCACGAAGCGAGCCAGAATGAGCGCCTTGCCACCGTGTTTTTCGAAGAAATCGTGCGCCTTGACGATGTTCTCCTGCTTGAAGAAGCGTGAATCTGGGCGCTTGAAAATGGCCGGTCCAGCCTTCGCACCGATCATATAACCGACTTGGTTACCGGCAATCGCACAGACCACAAGAAGTAGGGTGAGCACCCAGAGATTGATCGGCAGCTTGCCTGCGGCGGTGAGTAAGCCTGCGGTAAAGAGCAGGGAATCGCCGGGCAGGAAGAAACCGAGCAGCAATCCGGTCTCGGCAAAGATGATTCCGCAAGCGATCACAATCACCCAGAACCCCAAGGCGGGATTGTCTAGGATATTGATCGGATTGAGCCAGTCCGGAAGCAGGCCTGTAGGGGCCGGGCCGCGTAAGAAGGCCGAGTGCAGGCCGATTGCTGAGAGAGTCACCCCTCAAGGGTACGGTAATTCGCTGTGCTGGACGCTCAGCAACCCACCGCCGTCGAGCAGCTAGCCGAGGAGTTCATCCGGATAGCACCAGCGCCAGCTCTCACCTTGCTCCACACTACGCATTACCGGGTGCCCACTTTCTCGGTAGTGCCGGTCTGCATGCCTGCCCACCGAGGAATCACAGCAAGCCACCTTTCCGCAGCTTAGGCACATCCGCAAGTGCACAGCCGTGGTGCCTTCTTCAACACAGTCTTGGCAGTAGGGGTTCTCCGGCGTCGGCAGGTCGTGAGCGGCTTGCAGATGTTCGCAGCCGCCCTCGCTGACTGCCATCTCGGTGGGGTCATCAAATTCCGGATCCTCCATTGCGCTCTCAAGCATGGATTCTTCGACGTCCAGGCGATCGAGCACCTCGGCCAGAACCTCGTGTGCGTATTCACCGCTGCTGCGAAGACTAAGCACTTCCTCACGTTCCGCGCCCAGCATCTCTTGCCGCAACTGTGCATAGCGCTGGGAAGGGGTTTGGCTCTCCGCTTCCGACCGACCCAATCGCTCCCAGGCGGCCAGGCCGCGTTCTTGGGTACGTCGCTTGAGCATCGCGAGCACTTCCGGTGGGTCGTCGTCGGTGCTGATTTCGCGCAGTCTGGTGATTCCCGCCGTCGTCGCTCTTTGCATGACCGCCGCCTCGGAAAGCAGATCCTCGCGTTTATCCGGGCCGCGCACGCCTAACATTCGGACCAGCGCTGGCAAGCTGAAGCCTTGTAGTGCCAGGGTCCCTGCCACTACGACCAGGGCAGCCAGAATAAGCACCGATCGATGTTCCAGCTCCTCCGGCAGGGTCAGGGCGGCGGCCAGGGTGACCACGCCGCGCATGCCCGCCCAGGAAATGATCGCCGGGGAGGTCCATGAGGGGGCGGGATCGGCGCGCCGCACGGAGGGGATTAGCCGGGGCAGGTAAGTGGCCGGGAAAACCCAGATGGGTCGTAGCACCAGGACCGCAACCAGTATCGCCAGGCAACCCCACCAGATCGCGGCAAGTCCAAGTGGATCCTCTTGGACTTGCTGGATGATGTCCTTGGCTTGTAGGCCAATGATCAGAAAGACCGAGTTTTCCAGCACGAACTGCACCGTGGTCCAGTTACTGCGTTGGCTGGTCCGGGAGGCACCGCCGGGCATCGCCGGGCTCTTGTAGCCCATGAGCAGTCCACAGACCACGACGGCGAGTACTCCCGAGGCGGAGATACCGAAGAGATGGAGTTCCTCGGCCGGAATATAGGCAATAAAAGGTGCGGCCAGGGACATTGAGGTATTGATCGCTACATTGCGCACTCGCTTGCGAATCTGGGTGAGAATAATGGCCACAATCAGGCCGATCACCACGCCGCCACCGGCTGCCCAGAGGAACTGTGCGCCAATCTGCCAAACCGAGATTCCGCCCGCTAGGGTGGCGATAGCAGCGCGCAGGGTGACCAGCGCGGTGGCGTCGTTGACCAGGGATTCGCCCTCTAGGATGCTGACCACTCGGCGGGGCATCCCAATCCGGCGGGCGACGGCGGTCGCTGCCACCGCGTCCGGCGGCGCCACCACGGCGCCCAGGGCGATGGCAGCAGCCAAGGAGATGCCGGGGAAGACCCAATAAGCCACCAGTCCGACGCCGATCGCCGTGAAGATGACATAGCCCACCGAGAGTAAGCCAATGGAACGAATATTGCTACGGAAATCAACCAGCGAGGTGCGGAAGGCCGCCGCGAAGAGCAGCGGAGGCAGGATCGCGATCAGAATGACTTCCGGGTTCAACTCGACGCGAACACCGGGGATATACGAGCCGAGGGCGCCGACTAGGACAAGCAGCAAAGGCGCTGAAAGGTTGATTCTCTTACCCAGGGCGCTGACCGCGCACACCACCAAGACAATAATCAGCACGCTCAGGATGAATTCCATTCGATCATTCTGTCAGGCGCGGCCTAATCGAACAGCTTGTCGCGGCCCGATGACGAAAGTCATTGAGCCGCTCTGTGGACAGTGACAGGATGAACGAGTGATGAGTTGTGAATGAGGCGATCAATAACATCTTGAATTTCGCAGGCCACTATTGGTGGCTGATTTTTGCTGCCCCGGTGGTGATCGGAATGTTCCGCTCGGCGCTGAGCGGTGATCGCAGGGGGCGGCGCTCTGGCAGCCGCGACCGTTTTGAGCGAGGTTCCGGCTCCGCGGAAGGGCTGGCTAACAACCAGGGCCAGAACAATCAGAACACCTACGGACCGGCCAGCTACCCGGCAACTCCAGCCTGGCGTCAGCAGAGCCAAGCCGCTGAAAGCCCTCGCGAACGCGAAGCCACCCGATTGATCGCCGACCATCGGGCGGTCAACGCTCGTTGGTTAGAGTATGAGCTCGATGTTGGCAAGCTGATCGACTATCCGATGATGTCCGATGTGCGCGAACCTCTTACCGTGGAGTTCATCCGGGCCAAGCGGCTGGCAGACGGGATGAAGCCAGAGTCCCCGCAAGAGCTAGATGACGACGCCCGACTGGCCGAATATCGGCAGGCGGTGCGTAACTTTGAGGTCTCCTTCGACGTGGCCGAGCGCGAGGCAAAACGGATCAAGGATCAGCATTTCAGTGCCCCGGAGCAACAACGACTCAAAACGGCCAGGAAGCTGCTGCCGATGGCGGTGGACGCCGCCTCAACTCAAGCCGAACGGCAACTTGCCTATAGCCGGGCCCGCAAGGAACTCGATGGGCTGATTGCGCTACCCGATGAGGCGCTGGCGGCCCTGGAAAAGCGAGTGCAAGCCGAGATTAGCGGGCCAAAGGCAGATCCATTGCCCGGAGGATCGGCAGCAGAAAAAGGGAAATGAGAGGAGCCAGATCCGGAGTCTCCTCCGCCGCTAGATCCAGCCAGCGCAATTCGGCGATTTCCGCCCGGGCTAGCGCCTGGTGAATACCCGCAGCGAGATACACCTGCGCACTGACGAGGTCGGCGTCGTCGTTGGCGGCCTCACCCTGCCAGTGCCCTAGCGCGCTGAGGGACGACGCCGGGAGCTCCAGCCCAACTTCCTCCTGCACCTCGCGCAGGGCTGCTTCGAGCGGTGTCTCCCCGGAATCCGGTTTGCCGCCCGGTAGCTGGAATCGTTGGGTCCCGGCCTTACGCACCGTGAGTAATTCGCCGTCGAGATTGAAGATGGCCACCGCGCTGACCTGGACGATTCTAGTCACCGCACCATCCTCTCCCGCTGCGGGCTAGATCGAAAATGCTGCATCGAAAATTCGGTTGACAGGAACTCGAACAGACCCTAGGTTAGTTACATGAGTAATGAACCGGCTAACCAAGTAACCGACATGGTTAGCCGTGGAGTGGGGGACGCATGATCGACAACGGTAAACCGATCTTCTTGCAGATCGCGGAACTGATCGAGAACGAAATCGTGGACGGCTCATTAGCCGAGGAGAGCCAAGTGCCCTCTACTAACGAATTCGCGGCCTTCCACCGAATCAACCCCGCCACAGCCGCCAAGGGCGTGAACCTGCTGGTTGACGACGGCATCTTGTACAAACGGCGGGGGATAGGAATGTTCGTGGCGAGCGGAGCGCGGGAAAGTTTGATGGTGCGCAGACGAGAAGAGTTCTACCAGCAATTCGTACAACCATTGCGCGCCGAGGCTCGCAAATTAGGCATCGACAATCGACAACTAGCCGAGATGATCACCCGGGATGGGACTGGGCTAGAACAGCCGCAAGAAACGGCAGAAAGGGCGACGAACTAATGAGAGATATTGGCAGCGAGCACCGGGACCCGGTGGTGAAGGTGCGCAATCTCAGCAAGCACTACCGTGATTTCAAGGCTTTGGATTCGGTAAGTTTCGAACTAGAAGCCAATAAGATCTACGGACTTCTTGGCCGCAATGGCGCGGGCAAGACCACTCTGATGTCGATCTTGACAGCCCAAGGCTTCAGCTCCAGTGGCGAGATCGAGGTTTTCGGCGGCCATCCCTATGAAAACGACAAGATCCTCAGCCGAATCTGCTTTATCCGTGAATCACAGAAGTACCCCGATGACTTCAAGCCGAGGCACGCTTTCGCCGCGGCGAAGATCTTCTTCGAGAATTGGGATCAAGAGCTCGCGGAGCGACTGGTGGAAGATTTCCAATTGCCGCTAAACCGCCGAATTAAGAAACTCTCCCGGGGGCAGCTCTCCGCCGTGGGCGTGATTATTGGACTGGCCTCGCGGGCTGAGCTGACCTTCTTCGACGAGCCCTACCTGGGTCTCGACGCGGTGGCCCGCCAGCTCTTCTACGACCGGCTAGTGCAGGACTATTCCGAGCATCCGCGCACCATTGTGCTTTCCTCGCACCTGATTGACGAGGTGTCGAATCTGCTGGAACACGTGATCGTGATCGATAAGGGCAGGATCATTATCGACGACGACGCCGAAAATATCCGCGGCAGCGCGGTCACCGTGGTGGGGGCAGCAGCTCGAATCGAGCACTTCGTTGCGGGCAAGGAGATCCTGCATCGGGAGAACTTCGCTTCTTTGGCTTCGGTCACCATCAACGGCCAACTGAGTACCGCGGAGCGGACCGAGGCGAACGAATTGGGGCTGGAGCTTGCCCCGGTCTCGCTACAGCAGCTAGTGGTGCGCAAGACCATTAACGCTGACGCGGACGATTTCAGCGAAAAAACCGCAGCAGAAGCTTTCACCAAGGAGGTAACCCGATGAACCGCGTAGTAAATGTCGTGCGGATGCAGCTGACCAATAAGTGGACTTTCCTAGGCATTCCAGCGGTTATTCTCTGTGGTTCCTTCCTGCTGAGCCTGGCGATCTTTGCGATGATCCCCAACACGGTAGCGTTCAAGTTTTCCGGGGCGGGCCAGGCCGTGATTTGGTATTTCTTGGGGCTTGGCATTCAGGCTCTGACCTTGACCTTCCCCTTTTCGCAGGGGCTGAGCATTAGCCGCCGGGCCTTTTATCTGGGCTCGATGTTGCTCTTCGGTACGGTAGCACTGGTGATGGCCGTGCTCTATTGGCTGATGGGACTTTTGGAGGACGCCACCGGAGGCTGGGGGATGAATGGGCACATGTTCCACCTGGCTTGGGTCTCCGATGGAGCCTGGTATGCCACCGTATTGTTCTTCTTCTCCACCATGTTCTTCCTTTATCTGGTGGGTTTCTGGGCCGCTACTCTCTATAAGCGCTGGCAGGTCAATGGCATGCTCGTGGCGGGCACCGCATTGACATTGATCCTGGTGGGCTTGGCTGCTCTGCTCACTTGGCAGGGCTGGTGGCCGAATCTCCTTGGCTGGTTCGGTGAACAGAGCAATCTCAGCATTGCAGGCCTCTTGTTGGCGCTCTGCGTGGTGCTGGCCGCCGGCTCCTATGTGACGCTGCGGAAGGCCACGCCCTAGCGGCACGCCGTCAGAGCTGTTTAGAGGCTTGACTTAGAGGCTCTGTTTAGAGGCCAAGCTCGGTGGCTAGGTCGATGCCGGGAACATGCAGCACGGTGGCAAAGCCCAGCGCGGCCGCAGCCTCGATGTTCTCGGCACGATCATCGATGAAAGTGATGTGGCTCGCGGGCACTCCGAGCTCGGCCAGCACATGCTGATAAATCTTGGGGTCGGGCTTCACCAGTTCCAGATGACCGCTGTAAAAGACCTTGCTGAAGTATTTCGGCCAGTTCTGCGACTCACCCAGGCTGTCGGCCAGCTCGGCAGGCATATTGGATAGCAGTGCCAACCGTGCGCCGGTTGAATCGATCGCCTCTAAAACGTCCAAGGTCTCCGGATTTAGATGGGACCAGGCTCGGAGATCAAGCGCGTGTAACTGAGCTAGCCGCCCCTCGGAGACTTCCTGGCCCAGTACGGCAGTCCAGTATTGAAGGGTACTTAGCTGACCGCCGTCGTACCCTACCCGGTGCTGCCAATAGGGGCCGGATTCGTCCATGGGCTGGCCGCTGGCTTCCTCCAGCGCAGCCCAGTCAGCCTCCGTTGGAGCCTCGGAAATCACCATGCCATAGTCAAAGAGATACCAATTCACGCTTCTCAGCTTATCCGGCACGCCGCGACAACGAAGACGATCCGGCGGGGCTAACCTTGAGGAGTGAGTCTGGATTTCACCGCTATCGATTTCGAAACGGCCAACGGTTTTCGGGGTTCTCCCTGCGCGGTGGGGCTGAGTAGGGTACGTGGCGGCCGAATTGTCGAGGAGGCTTTTTGGCTGATGCGCCCGCCTGCCGGGCATGATCACTTTGACCCTCGAAACATCGAGATCCACGGGGTGACTCCGCAGCAGGTGGCCAGCCAGCCGCGCTTTGGCGAGGTCTTCGGTGAGATCACGGATTTTCTGGGCGCGGACGTATTGGTGGCCCATAATGCGGCTTTCGATACCGGGGTGATTAAGGCGGCGCTGCAAGCCAGTGCCAGGCCTGGACCAGCTTTTGCCTATGCCTGCACCGTGATTCTGGCTCGCCGTAGCTACTCCCTGCCCTCCTACTCGCTACCCTTTGTGGCCGAGGCTGCCGGAGTTCCACTGATCCACCATCACGACGCCATCGAGGATGCACGCGCTTGTGCCGGAATCATGATCGATATCGCCGGGATACATGGCGCGGAAAGCATCGAACAGCTCTATCAGGCCATGTCACTCTCGCTGCCGGTCATGGAGGCCTTCCAGCCGGACCTGGCCCAGTTGGATTCTCAATTGGATTCCGCTCGACTTGATTCCGCTCGCACTGCACCACTGGTTCAGAATTCAAGCTGGCTCGGCTGGCCGGAGGAGGGAGCCAATCCGGAACCGAATATCAGCGCAGATCGCAACCATCCGCTCTACGGCCAGACGGTGGTGTTCACCGGCAATCTGCAGATCCCGCGTAGCACCGCCAAAGTCCGAGCCGCCGAGGTTGGTGCTCGACCGGCCAGTAGTGTGACCGCGAAGACCACGGTGCTGGTGGTGGGGGATGGATTCATTGCCGCGGATCTGCGCCGTGGCGATACCAGCGCGGGCCGGGTCACCACCAAGGCCCGCCGGGTTTTGGAACTGCACGGCAAGGGCCAGCAGATTGAGGTCCTCTCCGAGGGCGAGTTCATGCAGATGATTGGCTGAGCATGGCTCATCCCAGGATGTACGACGACGGCGACCTGGGCTTGGCCGAGTTGCGTCGCCTAGCGCTGGGCTTTCCAGCCGCTATCGAGAAGGAAGCCTTCGGCAGGCCAACCTTCCGGGCCGGGGAGAAGGGTAAGGTTTTCGCCTATTTCGGCTTTGGCCGGACCGGTCACCCGCGTCCCTTTTCCGTTTTGGTGCTGCCGGATGACTCCGAACGCGAAGCGCTCCTGCAGGATGATCGCTGTTACCTACCCTCTTATCTGGCTTCCGCAGGTTGGATCGGGCTGGACTTCGAAGCAGCGGAGGTGGACTGGCAGGAGGTGGCCGAGCTCCTGGACACCTCCTATCGGCGGATTGCCTCACGCTCCCTATTAGCCCGTTTGGATGCCGAGGGCGGTCCAGCCGATGATCACTGAACAGACTTAGTTCGACACATTGCTTCTCTGCGGCGATCCGGCGAATCTACGCTTGATCCATGTCCCAGCTCGGTGAACGACCAATAGATTCGGTACCGGTAGTTTCGGTGAACTCGGTAGCGGAGAACAGCAGCGATTTTCTTGCTGTCCGGTTACCGGCGGCACAGCAAATCGTGCTCCAACCGGGACCACTCAAGCGATTTTTCGCCTTTCCTAATCCGGTCAACGAGTATGCGGCGAGATTCACGGCAGGCCTGGTGGTGATCCTGGCCTTGCTCACCCTTCTCACCGGTTGGGGTTGGGGCCTGGTGGTTATTGCCGCCGGCTTCGTACTTCGAGTGCTTTTCGGGCCGAGAATTTCGCCCTTTGCGCTGCTCTCGGTCAAGCTACTAGCGCCGCGGCTGGGTGCCCCCAAATTGGTTCCGGGACCGCCCAAGCGTTTCGCCCAGGGCATCGGCGCGGTGCTCTCGCTGGCCGCCGTGGCGTTCTACTTCTCCGGAAACCCCACAGTGGCTTGGGGGCTCTTGCTGCTTCTCATTATTGCGGCAGCCCTCGAATCTTTTCTCGGCTTCTGCCTGGGCTGTACGATCTTCGGATTCCTACAGCGCTTCGGCATCATCCCTGATTCGATTTGTGAGGCTTGCAACAATGTCAGCCGACGGACGAGTCAGGCCTAGCAACCCTATCCCCGGTGACCGTCAGCAAGCTCTCCGCCATCGCGTAAATCAGCTCAGGGGCCTCGGACATTTGCAGCCAGGATTCGGGCAGACAGCTTTCGCCATAATGTGCCCCGAGGATATTCCCGACCAGCGAGGCTGATTTCCCCTGTAGCCTGCTTGCCGTCCGGATAGCGGCAAGATAGTGAGCCTTTGGGCTGGGACTGGTAGAGGCTGTGCTCAAAACCGAGGAAAGTGCTAGCGCCAAAATATCCGCTGCCGATTCGCCTCGGTTGGAGGCGGCTTCATCGCGTTCATCGCGAAATTGCTCGCCCGGTTCCTGTACCGCCTGTTCTAGCCGCGTCAGCAACTCCGGATCCGCTCTAAGGTCGGTCAAATAACTCTGCATCGATTCGGCTGCTTCGATCAAGCCAAGCTCCTGCACAGCCAATTGATGAATAAGCCAGCTGAAGGCTGCGGAGGCTTGGATCGCCGTCGGGTGCCCATGGGTAAGAGCCGCCCCTTCCATGCTCATCTTCGCCACCGTGCCAGCCTCCAGATAAGGAATCAACCCAAAGGGTGCCGAACGGGTCAGGCTCCCGCAACCGTTGGCCTCGGGGCTGACCGGCTTTGCCAGGGTCCCCATTTCGCCGCTCAGCAACGAACTCAAGCAGCTCCGATCCGGTTTACGGCGATGGCTGAGCACCTGCTGCCTGTCGATCCAACGCCCCGGAGGCTGCGGCGCGCCCTCCGGGATCGCTTCGCCCTGGCTGCGTAGCCAGCGCAGATAGGACAGCCAGAGGCAGGCAATGTGGTCGGCGGCCACGCCCTGGTTGGCCCAGTCAATGGCTTCCACCAGGGCATCCACAGTGAAAAGGCTCAGCTGAGTTTTTTCGGAGAAGTGCACCGGCTGCGGCAGCTGGGACAGATCGAGCAGGCCGATAGCCCCAAAATCTGGGCCGAAGGAGTGCCCAATTCCGGGTTCCACGGCGGAGCCAAAAGAGTCGCCCAGCGCGCCCGCCATAAGGCAGCCCCGGACCCGAGAGGAGAAGTTCATATCCACAATCTATCTGTTACCCCCGAAGGCTTCACAGCCTGCCGTCAGGATTGACCGGGTACAGTAATGTCCGGATAAACAGACGAGACGAAGGAAGATGATGTCCCAGGTGAGTACCATCACAAACGAAGAAACCGTGGAGCCCGAAATCGATACCGAAGAACCCAAGCAGCCCGCAATCTGGGCACGATTGGGGGCTGAAGTGATCGGCACTTTCATCCTGGTCTTCGCAGGGTTGGGTGCTGCGGTCTGGGGCGCTCTTCAGGTGGGTACCCCCATTTCTGCTGCGCTGGCCTTTGGCCTGGCACTGGTGGTGGCCGCGATTGCCTTCGGGCCGGTTTCCGGCGGGCACTTCAACCCTGCGGTCACCCTGGGTGCCGCTATCGCGGGTGGGATCAAGTGGTTGCACGCACTCTATTACGTGATCGCTCAGGTGATCGGCGCCTTCCTGGCTGCCCTGATCCTCTACGTTGTGTTGAACACGCTGCCTGCCTTCAAGAGCAGCAGCACAGGTGGCGGGCTGGCCCAAGTCTTCACCTCACTAGCCAATGGCTTTGACGATAATTCACCCGTGAAGCTGCCACTGATCGGCGCAGCCTTGATCGAGATCATTGCTACCGCTGTGTTCGTTTCGGTGATCCTGGCCGTTGGTCGGCTGCGCAACAAAGCTGCCGGACCTTTCGCGATCGGCCTGAGCCTGGCTGTGCTGCTCACCGTGGTGGCTCCTTTCACTGGCGGTAGCCTCAACCCGGCTCGCTCCACCGCAGTGGTGTTCTTCGGTCAGAGCGAGGCGATCGGTCAGCTCTGGATCTTCTGGGTAGCTCCTTTGGCGGGCGCCGCGTTGGCCGGATTGATCTACCGCGGGTTCATTGTGCCCAACGGCGATTCCCCCAAGGCTGCTGCCTTGGCCGCGCTTCAAGATGCCGAAGACGCCGAGACTTCTTCGGTGGCGACTTCTCCGGTGGCGACCGCCGTCGAGCAGGCTAACAGCCCCGCAAGCGAGGCTGTTGCCGCTGAGGCCAGCACCCAGAGTTTGGACGCTCAGGGGGTAGATCCGGAAGCGGAGGCCCGCGATTTCTTCGACGGTGCCGCAAAGCCGAAATCTGAGGAATCTGAAGCCTCTAAGGAGAACTAGAAGCAGGCTGGGAACTCTTAGAGACCCTTGACCACTAAGGGCTGGTGCTGATTGTCAGCGCCAGCCCTTAGGCTTTTCCCATGCGATTGCTGCACACTTCCGACTGGCACCTAGGCCGTTCCTTCCACGGCGTGGGATTACTTGGCGCGCAGCAGCGATTCATCGAGCAGCTATTAGCGACCGTGCGAGAATCAGCCGTTGAGGTGGTGCTGATCTCGGGAGATGTCTATGACCGGGCGATGCCCTCGGTTGATGCGGTGCGGCTTTTCAGCTCCACCTTGGCGCGAATCCGCGAGGCAGGGGCTCAGATTGTGCTGAGCAGCGGAAACCACGACTCTGCGGGGCGGCTCGGCTTTGCGGCGGAGGTCCTGGGGCACGGTGGAGTGCATATTCGCGCCGAGCCGAAGGAGCTGGCCCGCCCGGTGCTGTTCCCATTGGAAGCCGGAGCCGCGACGGCTCAGTTGGCGATCTACGGGGTTCCTTATCTGGAGCCTCGATTGGTGGCCGATGAGCTGGACTTGGCCGAACCGGACCACCAGAGCGCTATGGCTGCGGCTTTGGCACGGATTCGTGCCGATCTGGCCGAACGCCCGGGGACTCGTTCCCTGGTGCTGGCGCACACCTTCGCCAGTGGCGCGCTCAGCTCGGAGAGCGAACGTCAATTGAGCGGAATGCGCAGCGGCGGCATCGGCGCGGTGCCACTCGATCTTTTCGACGGATTCGACTATGTCGCATTGGGCCATCTCCATGGCAGGCAGCAGCTGAGTCCATCGGTACGTTATAGCGGCTCGCCACTGGCTTATTCCTTCTCCGAGGCTGGGCAGTATAAGGGTGGCTGGTTGCTGGAGATTGACCAGGACGGCGTGCAATCCGTTGAGGCAGTCAGCTGGCCGGCCGAACGGGGGTTGGCAATTTTGCGCGGAACTCTCACGGAGCTCCTCGAAGATCAGCGCTTTGCCTCCTTCGAGGACGCTTACTGCCAGGTGACCCTGACGGATTCGGAGCGTCCGCTCCGGGCGATGGATCGAATACGCGAACGCTTTGCGCAGACCTTGGTGCTGGAATTCGAACCCGAGAGCAGGGCCGCCAGCAGCCGGTCCAGCTACGCGGACCGGATTGCCGCCGCCGGTGACGATTTAGAGATCTGCACCGGTTTCTTGGAACACGTCCGGGCCGCGCCAGCGAATGAAGCCGAGCGGCAGGCGCTTCACGATGCGGTGGATGCGGTACGCGCGGAACAGGTTTCCGAATGAGGGTACACCGGCTGGAAATACAAGCTTTCGGACCTTTCTCCGAACGTCAACGGGTGGATTTTGACCGCTTGGGGGAACAGGGCTTGTTCCTGCTCAACGGCGCGACCGGCGCGGGAAAGACGAGCGTCCTCGATGCCATTTGCTTCGCGCTCTTTGGCTCCGTACCCGGTGCTCGGCAGGGCGGTAACCACCTGCGCAGCGACCACGCCCCGGCAGGGCTGGAGCCCTCCGTGCTATTGGAGTTTAGCGCCAATAAACGTTACTTCGAGGTGACTCGTAGCCCCTCCTGGCAGCGACCGAAGAAAACCGGTGGCAATGATTCGCTCGTTACCGAGCAAGCCCATACCCTGCTCCGGGAGAAGATCGGCGGCGAGTGGGTACCGCTTTCCTCCAGGAACGATGAGGCTTCTGAGCAAATTCGTCAGCTACTAGGCATGAACCGGGAGCAGTTCACCAAGGTGGTGATGCTGGCTCAGGGAGAATTCGCGGCTTTTTTGAGAGCCAAAGTGGAGGACCGGCAGACTCTGCTGCAGCAGCTATTCGGTACCGAACGGTTCAAAGCGGTTGAGTCGGAATTGCTCCGTTCTGCTACGGCGGTAAAACAGGAACTAGCGAACGATGAAGCCCGGCTGGCGGAACTGCTGCGCCAAGCGCGTGAAGCCGCGGCTAAATTCATCGCAGTCGACGGGCAGGCCACCGAAGAGCCTGGGGGCGAGGAAACCAGGGATGTCCCGGACTTCGAAGCAGCCATAGCCGCCGAAGAGGCTCAGCATCAGGAGCTAAAGGAAGCCCTGGAGCTAGCCGGTCGGCGTGCCGAGAAATCAGAATCTCGCTTCACTAAAGCGCAGGAACAGGCGCGCAAACATAACGCATTGGTGCTGGTTGAAGCCGCTCAAACCGAAGTGAATCTCGAAGCTGAGGACCAGGCGCTCAGGCTGAGACGCTTGGAACAGCATCGCCGAGCTGAGGCTTTTTCGGGTGAAATGAAACGAGTCCGGCTAGCGCTGCAATCCAAGCAGCAGAGCGAAACCGCAGTGACACCCGCTCGGACCACGTTACCTCTTCCACTACGCGCGATGTCCTTAGCGGAGCTGGAAGGCGAGGCAAGCCGGCTTTCCGCCGAGCGCGCCGTCGTGCAGACCTTACTGCCCGAGGAGGAACTACTCAATCGACAGTTGCTGGAACAAGAAACCAACCAAGCAGAACGGGCGAAGTCGCAAGATCGCCGCGATCAACTCCGGCTGCGGATCGTCGAGCTTCAAGAGGAACTGAACACCCTCGAGGCAGGGCTCCTGGAGCAGGCGGAAGCGGCTGGGCAAAGGGAGAGCCGGAAGGACCGGTTAGTGGCTGTGCAAGCCAGACAAGCAGCAGCCGATGCCTATCGACGTGCACAGGGCGAACTCGAGGAGTTGGAGGAACAGTTACGCGATGCCCGGGACGAGCAATTGTCTGCCAAACAGCACTGGCTGACTCTTATGCAATCCCGTTTAGACAGTGTTACCGGGGAACTGGCTGCCCAGCTGGAGGTAGGAGTACCTTGCCCGGTATGTGGCAGCCTGGATCATCCGCAGCCCTCGGCTCAGCTGGGGGAGAGCTTGTCGATCACCGCCCAAGAAAAGCAGGCCCGTGAACTCCAGGATGCGGGGGAGCATCAGGTAAATGCTCTAGCCGAAGCTCACGCCAAGCTACGTGCCGAGGTAGCAGGCCACGCGGCCCAGGGCGGGACCGAAGACGCCGAAGGTCTGCAAGGACAATATTTGGCGGCGAGACAAGAGCTGGAGCTGGCCGAGGAAGCGGTGCGAAAGTGCGCCGAGCTGGAACTGCGCAGCGAGGCTGCCGGAGAAGAACTGCGCAGTGTGCAGGCGGCGGAGCACAGCCTAGCCTCGCGAATTCTGCAACTCGACACCTTGATCGACTCCGCGGCCGTCACGATAGCCGAGCGTGAGTCGAAGCTACTTACGGAGCGTGTGGAGCATCCATCCATTGCGCTTCGCTTGGAAGCCATGAGTCAACAGCAGGCGGAACTTCGATCAACCATTGAAGTGCTGCAAACGCAGGTCCAGGCCGAACAGGAGTTCCACCGGGCCGAGCAGGCTTTTCAAGAGCGCCTCTCGGAGAGCGAGTTCGAGAATCTGAAGCAGGTCGAATCTGCTTGGCGCGATGCCACAGAGCTCGAAGAACTTGGGAAGAATATTTCTCGCTATCAGGAGGCTGCCATCCGAGCCGAACAGGCGATGGCTGCCGAAGAGGTACAAACCGCGCTCGCCGAGCGAACCGCCGGGGTCACGCCTCTCGGTGCCGAGGGTATGAGGGAGCTGGAGGCAGCGGCCGCGGAACATCGGGAAAGCCTGCACGAAACGGAGCTGGCTTACCGACTCGCCAGCACAAGCCAAGGCAGCGTCGCTTCCGCGGCCGAGCGATACCTTTCCTTTGCGGCAGAGATCGCGCCGGCTCGTGAGAGGGCTCAACTGCTGACCGCCTTAGCGGATACCGCACGCGGGCTAGGGCACAATGACTACAAAATGCCCCTGAGCGCCTATGTCCTAGCAGCCCGGCTGGAACAGGTGGCTATCGCGGCCACCGAACGCCTTCAGGTGATGAGCGATGGTCGCTACGCGCTGGAGCATAGTGATGCGCTGGCCGGCCGGAACCGTAAGTCTGGGCTGGGGCTGGAAGTGATTGACGGTTGGACCGGTCAACGCCGAGATACCTCCACGCTTTCCGGGGGAGAGTCATTCATGGCTTCCTTGGCTCTTGCCTTGGGTTTGGCCGACGTCGTTCACCAGGAGTCAGGCGGCCTGCCTATCGATACGCTTTTTGTGGATGAGGGCTTCGGCAGCCTGGACGAGGAATCCCTCGACCAGGTGATGACCTCCTTGGAGAGTCTGCGCGATGCTGGCCGGGTGGTCGGTCTGGTCAGCCACGTCGCGGAGCTGAAATTGCGGATTCCACTACAGCTCCAAGTGATCAAGGGGCGGCACGGCTCAACTCTGAGCATGAGGACGCTCAATCGGCTAGAATAGAGGGGTAAACGGGTCGGGTGCATCGGGCGGAGGGACGATGCACGTTATGACGCGTGCCGGAAAGAAATTCCATGCCTAAACCCTCAGGGGCGCCTCAGGAATTCCCAACTGTAGTTCCTGCAGACCCTCAATCAGATTCTCCTGCGGCTCAGTCCGCCTCCTCCGCCACAGATTCTCCTGCGGTTCTTCCCACGAGTTCAGCTCCCGGAAACCGCAGTATTGCGAGGAATAATTCTCCTTCCGAGGCTCCTTCTGGAGGTCGATTCTCCCGCATCCTTGCTCTTTCGGGCTGGGGTTTCGTCCCGCTGGGGCTTTTTGCCCGGCTGCCACTCGCTATGCTCAACGTCGGTGTCCTCACCCTAGTCACCGCCGTCAGTCACTCCTACGCCATTGGCGGATTTGCGGCCGGAGCTGCCGGTATTGGTTCCGCAATGGGCGCGCCCTTGCTCGGCTTTGCTGCGGATCGGATCGGGCAGAAGCCGGTATTGATCACCGCCGCTGTGGCTAATACCGTTTTGCTGGGCGCTGTTATTGTTCTGAGCTACCTGATCGCCGGCAGCGCAGAGGGTTTCACCCCTACAGCCACCGTCCTGCTTCTGGTTTCCGCCTGGCTGGCTGGTGCCAGTTCACCTCAGGTCGGACCGCTGGCCAGGGTGCGTTGGATGGCATTGGTTCGCAAGGTGCCGGAATCCCGTAGGGACGGCGCTTTGGATACCGCTCTGTCCTATGAGAGCACCGCGGATGAGCTAACCTTCGTGCTGGGACCGGCCCTGGTAGGCATAGTTGCCGCACTGATCGCACCCTGGCTACCGCTCGTGATTGCCGCGATCTTGACCCTCACGCTGGTCAGCGCCTTCGCCGTCCACCGCACTGTACTAGCCGTTTCGGCGCAGCGCGGCGGGAAGATCGCCCCTGGGCTGCAGGAAGCTCGGGATCGTTGGCTCTGGCTGAAGGTTTCAATTCCGGTGTTGGGTATGGTCTGCATGGGTACCTTCTTCGGCTCCACCTTGACCTCCTTGAGCGCTTTCACCGGAACGGTGGGTGCCGAAGCAGGCGGTTCCGAGCTGGCAGGTCTGCTTTACGCCGTGATGGGCTTGAGCTCCGCCGCCGCCGCGCTTTCGGTAGCCTTCTGGCCCAGGGCCTTTGTTCAGCGTTGGCGTTGGGTGGTGCTCGCAACCTTGATGACCGCTCTGGTAGGACTTTTGCTGCTGCCTTCCGATCTTCCGGGCATGATGCTTGCCTTGTTCCTCCTTGGCTTACCTGTTGGCCCAACCATGGTGACGATTTTTAGTATCGGTGGAATGGTGGCCCCGCGACGCTGGCTGGGTACCGTGATGACGGCGCTTGCTAGCGGCATTGTGGCGGGAACCGCCATCGGCTCATCGATCTCCGGCTCGCTGGCGCAGAGCCAGAGCTACCACCAAGCTTTTCTGGTACCTGTCGGGGCAGCGGTGGCTCTGCTGCTCCTGGGGCTGCTGACTGCGCTCAGCCTGCGGGTCAAGAACCGGGACGCGGTGTGAATCGCCAGTGCCGGGCGCTCAGCGCAACAGGGTGGAAATCTTGTCGGCGGACTCAGCAAGCCGGGCTCCGACCTTCGCTTCTGGCAACTCGCTGCGAATGTAAACCACAGCAAGTGCTGCGGGCTTGCCGCCGGGAATTCGGATCGGGGCCGCCATCGAATTCAAGCCGGGGATGACCTCATCGTGACTGAGTGCATATCCGGCCGCTCGGGCGGCCGTGACCTCGGTTCGATAAGGCTGTCCGGGAGCTAGTCGGTTCCACTGTGCCGGATCCATCGCGGACTGGATGGCTATTCCCGGTGCCCCGAGTGAGAGCGGGTGCCGGGTTCCCGGACGCTGTGCCACGGTTGCCCCGGTGTGTGGAGGTTCAACGGTGACCAAGGTGACACAATCCAGCCGATCCCAGACGCCGATAAACGCCGTCATCCCTAATTCCTCGGCCAGCCGATGAAGTTCGGGAAGAGCCACGGTTTGCAAATCTCGGGAGACCGAACGAGCCAGGATCGCCAGCCCAGCACCCGGTGTCACTCGCCCGGCGTCATCGCGTAATACGAGCGAGTGATCCTCTAAAGTACGGAGGATCCGGTAGGCAATAGAGCGGTGTACTCCCAGTTCAGTGGCGAGCTCCGCTATCGTCATAGGAGTACCGGCCTGCGCCAGGATTTCTAATAACCGGATTCCCCGGGAGAGAGTTTGCGAGTGAGCTGGGGCCTTCGACTCGGGGTCCACCATGATCGCTCCTAGCTCTTGTGATCCGACTCAGCCAATGGGTATATTCATTATTAGCACATAGTGTTCGATATTAGAACATTCTTTGGGGGTTTGCAGTGTTATTGATCAGAGAGCAAAGAGCATGACGGACGCAGCTGAATACCAGAGCAGGACGATACGTCCACGCGAACATCACTTCCGCGGCTCACTGGGCAGATTTGCAACCGGAGTTGCTATCGTCACCTTCGACGGTGTTTCGAAACGGCACGGCATCACCGTTAATTCCTTCACCTCGGTCTCGATGGAGCCCCCGCTCGTGCTTGCCTCGATTGCCCGGAGCACCAAGGCACACAATGAATTGGCTGAGCGGCCTTTTACGGTCAATATTCTCGGTGCCGAGCAGCAGGGTTTGGCTATGCATTTTGCAGGTCGCCCACAAGCCACCGAACCACGCTGGGTTGAAGGCCAAGTGGCTCCCCGGCTAGCCAATGTTCTGGCCTTCTTTGAGTGCACTCCCTGGGCGGCTTACGACGGCGGCGACCACACTCTCTATCTCGGCGAGGTGGTGGATTTCAGCTACCGTAACGGCGATGCCCTGGCCTTCGCGCATTCCCGGTTCACCACCATCCCGGAGAGCCAACTCGGTATGGAGGACTTGCTCTAACTCCGCACCGACACCGACACCGAACTTGCCTACCTAACGAGCGGTCGCCGTCGCGCGCTCTCAATGGCGCAGTAAGGTAGGAACCATGGGGATCCGTACCGGCCAGCAATATCTGGACAAGCTCAATTCAATGCGACCGCACGTGGTGATTGATGGCGAGGTGGTGAGCGAAAATATTGCCGAGCATCCGGCGTTTAGAAACGTGGCACGCAGTTACGCCAAGCTCTTCGATATGCAGCACGACCCGAAATACCAGGACGCCTTGACCTACATCTCGCCCAGCACCGGCGATAGGGTCAGCGCCTCCTTCCTGGTGCCACGTAGCCAGGAGGATCTGGCGCACCGCCGGGCCGCAATCTCTACCTGGGCCGAATACTCTCACGGTTTCCTGGGCCGCACCGGCGACTATATGAACTCTGCGTTGACCGCCCTGGCGTCGGCCGAGAAGTGGTTTGCTAAAGCTGATCCGCAATTCGGGGAGAACATCCGCAATTACTACGAGTTCTGCCGGGAAAACGATCTGCTGCCCACGCATACCCTGATCCCACCGCAGGTCAATCGTTCGGTCTCCGGTTCAGAGCAGCTTGGTGGCCAGCTAGCGGCTCGGGTCGTTGAGGAGCGCGAGGACGGCATTGTGGTGCACGGCGCCCGGATGCTGGCTAGCATCACCCCGATTGCCGATGAACTACTGGTCTTCCCCTCCACCGTGCTTCGCGGGACCCCCGAAGATGCGCCGTATTCCTACGCCTTTGCGCTGCCGAACGATGCTCCGGGATTGCGTTATCTATGCCGTTCCTCGCTTTACACCGGTAAGAGCCTGCACGATGAGCCCTTGGCCGGACGCTTCGAGGAGATGGACTCCGTCGTGGTCTTCGATAACGTCTTTGTGCCCAAGGAACGCATTTTCATGTTGGGCCATCCGGAACTCTGCAATGCTTTCTATTCGGAGACTGGCGCCGCTGCCTTAATGACTCATCAGGTGGTGACCCGGACGATTGCTAAGAGCGAGTTCTTCCTGGGCCTCGCCTCAGAGCTGGCGGCTTCGATTGGGATTGACGGCTTCCAGCACATCCAGGAGGACCTCTCCGAACTGATCCAGACCGTGGAGATCGGCAAGGCGCTGATGCGTGCCTCAGAAGCTGATGCCAGTCCGAGCGAGGACGGCGTGATGCTGCCGAAGTGGAGCACCTTGAACGCGGCTCGTAACTGGTACCCCAAAGTGGCACAGCGTTTCCCCCAGATCATCAGGAAGTTCTCCGCCTCCGGTCTAATGGCGCTGCCGGGCGAAGCCGATGTACACAGCGAGGCGCTGCCGGATATCGAGCTGTATCTGCAGGCTAAGACTCTGACCGGTCCCGAGCGAGTGCGACTGTTCAAACTGGCTTACGATGCCTCGATCTCCTCCTTCTCCGGACGGCAGGCGCTCTACGAATACTTTTTCTTCGGGGATCCGGTACGGATGGCCGGGGCGATGGTGAACTCTTACGACGCCGGTCCGGTGCGGGCTCGAGTGCGAGAGTTCCTGGAGCGCGAGGACTGAGTTAAAGGTTTTTGGTTCAGAATTTCCTCGGGGTCGGGGTCGGGGTCGGGGTCGGGTTCGGGTTCGGTTTCTGGGTCGGTTCCGACGCGGGTGTAGCCATCCCCACTCAGTTGGACTTCTCAAGGGGATGGGGCGGTGGAACCCACTGAGTGTTTTGACTCGGCGGGTTCTGCTTTTGAGAAGTACGCTAAACGGATGAGTTTTTTCGCTCCCTTCGATGCGGCGCCTTCGCTCCGCGAGCCAGCCCTCGACGTCGTGCTTCGCCGTGTCGGGGAGGGTGATGTGGAGGCCCTGGTAGAGATTGAGGGGCAAGTTCGCGGTACCGAGGCGCAATCCTTGCGGGACGGCTTTAGCCGGAAGCTCTCCAAGGGGAACTCGGCGATTTTTGTCGCGGAGTACGCTTCGATTCTGGGTTATTCCGAGGTAGCTTGGCTGTCCGACGACGGCGGCCAGGCACCTGAGGGCTACTACCTGGTGGGATGTACCGTGCCTTCGAAATGGCGGCGACGGGGGATCGGTCGACTGTTGACTCAGATCCGACTGGAGTGGATTGCTGAGCGAAGTCCTAAGGCTTTGTATTTCGCCAATGCCCAAAACCTGGCCTCGCTGGCCATGCACCAGGAATTCGGTTTTACCGAGGTCGCTCGTGGCCCCCGTTTTCAGCGCACCGAATTCACCGGCGGTGAAGGCATCCTCCTCCAAACTCCCCTCCCCAACCCCAATTTTTTACCCAGCTATCCCACTGAGTGATGCTGGAGTGGCAGGAGCACACCGTTTTAAGCAACATCTGCACCACTGTTAACACCCAGTGGGACAACTGGGTATAGAGACTGGGGTGTTGGTGGGGGATTTTTTGGGGGAGTGGGAAACTTTTGTCGATTTTTAGGCAGAAGTTGACCATTTTCTCCGATCTTATGATTGTCTATAACACGAGGCAGTCCAACGGTGGATGCTGGTCGGGCGAGAGGTTGAGGGCATGAAGAATTCTGCACGGGAGTTGGGCGCTCCTTTGCGCGCTGGAGTCATCGGAATCGGTTGGGCTGGCCAGGCACATATGGAGGCTTATCAGGCGATGGACGGCGTTGAGCTGGTCGCCATCGCCGGGATGGAAGAAGAGGTTCGTGCCAAGCTCGGCGAGAGCTTCGGATTGAAACGTCTTTATGGTCCCTGGCAAGAGATGATCGCCGATGGTGAGCTTGATGTGATCAGTGTTGCGGTACCTACCTTCTTGCACGCTCCGATTGCGGTTGCCGCTCTGGAGGCGGGCATTCATGTGCTGAGTGAGAAGCCGATGGCTCGCACCGCTGAGGAAGCACTGAGCATGGCCGAAGCCGCGCGACGAGCCGGCAGAGTGCTCGAAGTTGCCTTCAACCATCGACGTCGCGGCGATGTGACCGTGCTCAAGCAAGCGATTGACGCCGGTGAGCTTGGCCGTCCGTACCACGCTCGGGCATTCTGGATGCGCCGGGAAGGCATCCCCTCCTTGGGTAGTTGGTTCACCAATCAGGAGATGTCCGGAGGTGGGCCGCTGATCGACATAGGCGTTCACGTGCTGGACTACGCTCTGCATCTGCTCGGGGAGCCCGAGGTGCACTCGGTATCCGCGGTGACCCACTCCGAGCTCGGTGTCCGGGGGCTGGGAGGCTCGGATTGGGCAGCCCGTCAGAATGTGAATTCAGCCTATGAGGTAGAGGATCTGGCGAGTGCGTTGATCCGTTTCGACAACGGTGCCTCGCTGATCCTGGAGACCTCCTGGGCAGCATACCGAGCCAGCGGAGATGAATTTGGCATTACTCTCTACGGCACCGACGGCGGTGCCGAGATGCGAGTGGTGGACTACGAAACGGATGTTCCGGTGAAGATTTTCAGCGGCGAGGGCAAGGAGCTGGCAGACCACGAGCTGACCCCGGTGGCTAATGGAAATCACCAAGCCGTGGTGGAAACCTTTATCGCCCATGTTCGCGATCAGGGCAGTTGGGCAGAGCACGACGGCTCGATCGGACTGAAACGGGCGGTCATTATCGATGCCTGTTATGCCTCGGCCACTTCCGGCAGCGAAGTTCTGATGGATCAGCAAGGGAGCGTCAAATGAGTATCCGAGTCACCATTTGGAACGAGAACGTCCACGAGACCACCCAACCGGATATCGCTGCGATCTACCCGGAGGGCATCCACGGTGCCATTGCCGAAGGGCTGAGCGGCTTATTAGGTGACGAGGTGGAGCTGCGAACCGCTACCCTGGCCGAGCCGGAACACGGCTTGAGCGAAGAGGCTCTGCAGAACACCGATGTGCTGCTCTGGTGGGGACATCTGGCGCATGACCAGGTGAGCGACGCCGTCGTCGAGCGCGTGCATCAGCACGTACTCTCGGGGATGGGCATCCTGGTGCTGCATTCCGGGCATTTCTCCAAGATCTTCAAAAAACTGATGGGAACCACCTGCTCGCTGGCTTGGCGCAATGAGGCAGAACGGGAACTGGTTTGGACGGTGGCTCCCAGCCACCCGATTGCTCAAGGAATCGAGCAGCCGATCATCGTCGGCCAGCAGGAGATGTACGGTGAATTCTTCGACATCCCGGCTCCCGAGGAATTGGTCTTCATCAGTTCCTTCGCGGGCGGCGAGGTGTTCCGCTCAGGAGTGACCTATACCCGTGGTCGAGGCAAGGTCTTCTACTTCAGCCCGGGCGATCAAGAATATCCGGTTTATCAGCAGGAGCAGATTCGCAAGGTGCTGGCCAATGCGGTGCGCTGGGCAGCGCCAAGCAGCACGGAACGGCAAATCCCAGAGGTCAGCAATCCAGGGACGGGCTGGTTCGAGCGGCGCTGAGTAACAGCCGAGAGAGAAACTCAGAGAGTTAGTCCGCGCAGCAGCCGCCCTCGGCAGCACCGTGCTTGGCAGCACCATCCGGCAAATCCAGAGCTGGGTTCTGATCCAGGAAGCCATAGGGCTTGAACATGAATCCGGAGTAGTCCACCGGCATGATCGGCCAATCCTCGGTGCGCGGAATGTGGGTCGGCCCGAAGACATGCCAGAGCACTAGATCGGTGTTCTGCAAGTCCCGATCGGCTGCGGTCCAGCGTTTCAGCCCATCCCCGACGTGCTGATTGGGGTAGTCACCGGCCGGGAAGCGTTCGGCCGGGTCGAATGGAGTCACCCAGAGGTGCTTGGTAGCGAAGGCGGCACGCTCGGCCACCGAAGAACCCGGCTGAGCCATCAGGGTAGGTCCGGGCTGCGGAATCAGATGGTACGACGTCGGCTGGCCAACTCGGTTGAGTCGGTTCGGGTTGGTCACGTACCAGGACCGGCCGACGGCGGTATCGGCCAGCCGGGACGCCTCGGACTCCCGGGCTAAAACGGTGCGCCGATGGGTGAAGGCATTGCCATAAGGATTCTCGGGCCCCATCGGAATTCCTACCACCTCGCCTTCCTCCACCGTGTTCTCCAAACCGTCGATAGCGACATCAAGTCGGGCGCAGAACAAGTGCTGATGCACCGGGGCAATCACGCCGGGAGCGACCTCCGGGGCGTGCCGATTGGGAACGCCTGGAAGGGTGGCTCCGGCGAAAACAATGCCGGTGGCCTTGGCTTCTACCTGAATAGTTCCATCCAGGTAGAAGTACCAGAAAAAGCCGTAATCGTAGTTTCCAATGGTGGCAAAGTAGGAGATCACCAATCGCCGGGACCGCCGCACCACGGAGTCTTGGCCCGGTTCGGTGTGCTTCCAGAGAATGCCGTAATCCTCCTCGTGCATGCAGATCACCTGCGGGATTTTCACCGGATTGCCGTGATCATCGGCGACAAAACCGTCGAAGTAGTGAATCACGCCCAGGCAATCACATCCCAGTTTGAGCGAATTCGCATTCTTGCCCAGCAGGTACTCACCGGCGTCGAAATAACTGATCCAGAACCGGGTATTAGTGGTGTCACCGTAAGGCACTACCATCTCCGGCACCGAGGCTCGGTAAAGCACCGAGCGATCTTCCTCGCCATCACGGAAGGTCACGGTGTTCAGCACCAAGCCTTCCTTGGCGTTGAAGCCGACGCGCAGTTTCCAGTTCTCCCAGCTGACCTGATTCCCATCCACCTGGAAGCTCGGGCCCTCCGGTTGGCTGATTTCGATCGGTTTGAGTGAGGTTCTGGCCGGGCCAGTGAATTCCGGGGTGTAATTCCCCTCGGCCGCAGGCACAGGAATATCACCGTCGTCCTCCACCCGAATCACCCGCCGCTCGGTGAGGTCAATATGCACAATGAGGCCCTCGACGGGATGCGCCCAGGGACTATCCCCTGGAAAGTTACGCATAAACGTTAGCGAGCGGACCACCCGCCGGCCCACCTCGTCTGCCCGGCCAAAGGAGCCCGGAGCCAGCGGGGCGGCAAAAGCATTCTCCAGCTCGGTCAACCCGCGCCGGGCCATCGCTGCCTGCCACTGCGGATCGGCCTTGACGATTTCGGCAGCCAGATCATATTCCTCGAAGAGGTATTGCGGCTGTCCATAAGGGTGTTCATGACTGTTCAGCGGAATCCAGGAAATCAGTTCCGCGGCGCTGACCGAGACCACGGCTTCGGCTGCGGCCCCGGTTGCGGTGTCCAGCACAGTCAGTACCAAACGGCGTTCGACGGCGTCTCCCGCGCGGTGGGAGAGTACCGTCGCCTTTTCCGGTTCCACCGGAAGTACCTGCGGGAAGCGACTGGTCTCGGTGAGCTTCCCGGCGTCTTGCAAGATTTGGCGCGCAGCCGAGATCTCGACCGCGCTCAGTGGATCGAGCGGATGCGGATGAGCCGAGGGATGCGCAACCGTTCCGGGCTGAACCGAAGTGGCGGAGTGACAGTGACAGTTTTCCATAGCGGTTCGCTCAGTATCCGTAGTGTAGCCAGACGGCCTTGGTCTCAGTGTAGGCATCGATGGCCTGCGGTCCCATTTCCCGGCCCCAGCCGCTGGCCTTGTAGCCGCCCCAAGGAGCGGCCATATCGGGAATGGGGGGCATATTGACGAACACAGCACCCGCTCGGATGCCATTGGCCAGGCGCTGGGAGGTGGCGATGTCCTTGGTCCATACCGTGGCGGCCAAGCCGTATTCGGTGTCATTGGCACGCGCGATCAGCGAATCCAACTCATCCGGTCCATCGTAGGAAAGTACCGAGAGAACTGGACCAAAGATTTCCTCGTGCACAATAGACATCTCATCGCTTACCCCGGCAAAAACCGTGGGCTGGAAGAAATAACCATCCCGGTCCGCGCGCTGCCCACCTGTGACAAGTTCGGCACCTTCCTTCCGGCCGGTTTCTACCAGGCGCTGAACATGACCCAGATGCTTTTCGGAGACCAGGGGACCAAGTTCGGTGCCCGCATCCAGGCCGGAACCGAGCTTCATACCGGATACCCCGCGAGCCAGTTTCTCGACGAATTCCTGTTCACGTTTCTTATCCACGTAAAAGCGGGTGTAAGCGGCGCAGACCTGGCCGCTATTGAGAAGGCCGCCGGCGAGATTCCCCGCCACCGCAGCATCAATATCGGCATCCGCAGCGATAATGCTGGGGGCCTTTCCACCCAGTTCCAGGGTGAGCCGCTTGAGATTGGACTCCGCGCTAGCCTTGGCAATCAACTTGCCGACCGCCGTCGAACCCGTATAGGAGAGGTGATCCACTCCGGGGTGAGCACTCAGCAATGCTCCGGTTTCACCGCCACCGGTCACCAGATTGATCACCCCGGGCGGGAAGCCAGCTTCTGCGGCCAGTTCAACCAGCCGAACGCTGCTCAACGAGGTGACCTCGGAGGGCTTGATCACCACGGTGTTCCCGGTGGCCAGAGCCGGTGCGAGCTTCCAGGCCAGGATCATCAGCGGGAAATTCCACGGCGTAATGAGGGCATTGACGCCGATCGGTTCCTTACGGGTGTAATGCAAGGTCTGCGGGAACGAGATGGGTGAGGTGGTGCCTTCGATCTTGGTCACCCAACCGGCGTAGTAACGGAAGTGCTCGGCCGAGCCGCGCACGCTCACCTCACGGGACACCCCCAGCGGCTGACCTTGATCGCGGGTTTCTAAGATAGCGAGTTCCTCGGCGTGGGCATCGATCAGATCCGCCAGCCGGAAGAGCAACGCTGCCCGCTGCACCGGCAGCAGATCCCGCCACTCGGATCCATTGAAGGCGCTGCGAGCCGCGGTCACGGCATCATTGACTTGCCCAGTCGAGGCCTGGGCTACCTGCTCAAAAACCTTGCCCTGAGCTGGATCATAACTTTCGAAGGCTGCTGAGTCGCCATCGACCCATTCGCCGCTGATGTAGAGCTTCGTTGCCACCTGACACTCCTCGTCTGATGCCGTACTTTCGGATGTCCTCCTTCAGTATTGTCGGCTCCGGCGCGGATGCTGTTGTCTGCTGGCGAAGGTGCCTTGACTGTGCGTGAACACCTCCTGAGGCGAAACTGCGCTTTGGGTCAAGAGTTCTTCGCCCTGTGGCAACAATTCTGGCTTCAAGCACCTAAGACTTGAGGCAGATGGAGGGCTTGCCTTTGCGCCGTTCATCGACAGACCCCTTTGGAGAATGGACGACGATGACAATTTCCACCGGTTCAGCCAGCCCCTCGAGCGGCACCGAGCCCGGCGGCACCTTGGCACGCAATTCACTCGGCGTTGCGGGCATCGTGTTCTTGGTGTTGGCCGCCGTCGCCCCGTTGACCGGCATTGTGGTGATCGCGACCTTGGGCATTGCGCTCGGCAACGGTGGCGGAATGCCGGTTTCGTTTCTGATTGTCACGGTCATTCTGTTGCTTTTCGCGGTGGGTTACGCACAAATGTCTAAGCAATTGGTCAGTGCCGGGGGCTTTTATGCCTTTGTGCTGAAGGGACTGGGCAGACCGGCAGCCATTATTGCCGGTTATATCGCGCTTCTGGGATACAACTGTTTCGTTGCCGGGGCAGTGGGTACCTCGGGCTTTTTTACCGCGAGCGTGTTGAAGGACCTCACCGGCTGGGATACTCCCTGGATTCTCTGGAGCCTGGTTTCCGCCGTTGCGGTGTTCTTGCTCAGCCGCCGGGGGATCGACGTTTCCGCCAAAATACTAGGTGTTTGTTTGGTGCTGGAGGTGACAATCTTGCTGGTCTTCGACCTGCGAGTCTTATCCAGTACCGGATTCAGCTTCGAAGTCTTCGCACCCGAGGTAGTCTTCTCCGGCTCGGCGGCTCTTGGTCTGTTGTTCGCAGCCAATGTCTTTATTGGCTTTGAGGCAACCGGGCTGTTCAGCGAGGAAGCTCGGAAGCCGTTGACCACCATTCCGCGGGCTACCTTTGTGGCGATTAGTTTTATTGGTGTTTTCGCGGCCCTCACCAGCTGGGCGATTGTGAGTGCCACCGGGGTGAAAGCAGCCCAAGGTGCAGCCCTGGATCATCTGGCTACCGGAGATCTGGTCTTCAGCCTGGCGCATGATTATTTGGGGGATGCGCTTACGAAAACCATGATGGTGTTGCTTTTGGTCTCGCTTTTTGCGGCGCTGTTGGCGCTGCACAACTCCACCACCAGGTATCTATTTGCCTTCGGCCGAGTTGGAATTCTGCCCAGATCGCTAGGCCGGACCCGGGGCAATTCCGGGGTTCCGCAACTGGCTAGCCTGGTGCAGATCTGTTTTGCGGTAGCAGTGGCCTTGCTCTACTTTGTGCTCGGACTCGATCCGATCGCGGCACTGACCGCCTCGATGACGGGGCTGGGCACCCTGGGGATTCTGACCCTGCAACTGCTGGCCGCCGTCGCTATTGTGGTCAGTTTCCGGCGGCAGGGCGATCGGCGGATCTGGCGCACCTTGGTGGCTCCGGGACTTGGCGCCCTGGGCTTATTCGGCATCGTTTTCCTGGTGGTGCAAAACTTTGGTTTAGTAGCCGGTTCGGACAGCGCGCTGGTGGCACTCCTGCCGCTACTGCTTCCGCTGTTGGCGATTGCTGGTGCGGTGGCCAGCTGGTGGCTGAGGCGCCATCGCCCCGAACTTTATGCGCAGCTGAATCGAGATCTCGATCGCGTCGCCGAGAGCCGCGTTGCCGAGGACCCGGCCGCGGACTCGGCCGCCGAGCAGCCACTGAGCTGAGCGGCTAAGCAGTAGGTAGCGTGGCGATCATAAAGCCCTGGGCTTCCTTGTCGATATTGCGGGCGGCCCGAAACACCTCGACGTCGAGGCTGAAGCCGGAGGCAAGCAGAGCCTTCCGGACCGAGTCCAATGTATGCAGCTGGACGCAATAGGAAACGTCGTGACCATAGGCGTGCGTAATGGCTCTTTGGCCCTGCCCAACCTTGAAACCTAGAAGCAGCGAGCCACCCGGACGCAGGACGCGTCGGAACTCTTGCATCATGGCGGCCAAGCCCTCGGCGGGAGTGTGGATGATGGAGTACCAGGAGAGGACTCCGTCGAAGGACCGATCCGGATAGGGCAGGTCATTGAGGTTCCCCACCTGGTATTGCTGGCTGGGGAAGCTCCGCCGCGCGATGCGGATCATTTCCGCGGACAGATCGATGCCGCTTAGATTCAGATCAAATCTCTCCAAGATGGCGGCCATCCTGCCGGCACCGCAGCCCGCGTCAAGGACGCTGCGATTCGTGGTTGAGCTCATCCGCTGGGCGAATTCTTCGAGCACCGCTAAGTCCAGAGCTGCCTCGTAACGCGCGTCCGGTAGCAGCTCGGCATAACTTTCCGCCACGGTGTTGTAGGCGTTCTCTACCGATGCATATGCTGGCGGGTTTCCCATCGCCCCAGGCTATGTCAGGCCTGCGAGTCAGCCGATGAGGGTAACCGGCGTGCCCGGTTTTTGATTGCCGTGATCACCTTGGTCTTAGCGTCGGCGTAGGCGTTCATATCCGCCCACTCCTGGCTAACTAGCTCGCGTTTGACCCGCTCGTACAGCGCCCGGTCTGTTTCATCGCTCCGAAGCCGGTGGCGCAGCAGCAGGTAGTCCTCCACCGCCGGATCGCCCGTGGGGAGCAGATGGACGTGCACGTCGCGTTCCGGGGTTCGAAGCATCCGGTGCCCTGGTTCACGGACTCGTAGTTGATAGCCAAGGGCCAGGAGCTGATCCAGATAGTTCTCTTCGGCGGTAATGTCCGCCACCGTGACGAGTACGTCAATAATCGGCTTAGCTCCAAGCCCCGGAACCGAGGTCGAGCCAATATGCTCAATCAGCTTCGCGGTACCCCCGAGCGCAGTGGCGATGCGATCCCGATGCTCCTGATATTGGACGGGCCAGGCAGGATTGTAGTCTTCGATGATCAGGGCACGCTTTTCAATACCGCCAATCAGCTCGGTCTCCGTAACATCGGGGCGTCGCTGGTTTTGCAGAGGTTCTTGAGGCATCAGAGCATCATAAGCAGCAAGTGTCCCGATTCTAAAGCCTCAACCCGCTTGAAACACCAGCTCCCCGGCAAACCAGGTCTGCAGGGTCTTGGTCTGTACCAGCTGCTCGGCAACCGTTTCGAAGGGATTGCGATCCAGCACCACGAAGTCCGCCGATTTACCCGGCTCCAGGGACCCGGTCAGTTCCTCTAAGTGCATCGCGTGAGCGGCTGCCGTGGTGTACACGGTAAGGGCTTCACTAAGATCCAGAGCCTGTTCCGGCCAGAGCGTGTCGGGAAAAACACCGCTCGGATCGGCGCGGGTCACCAGCCCCTGGATTCCCTCCCAGGGGTTCGGCGAGACGCTCACCGGCCAATCGGAGCCCCCGGCGAGTAGTGCTCCGGCATTGAGCAGGTCCCGGTTAGGTTGCATCCGAACGGCGCGTTCGGCCGGCAGCACGGTTTTGATCGCCTCCGCGATCACGCCCGGGAACCAGAGCGGAGGCGAGATATCCGCATGTACCCCCAAGGCGGCAAAACGGGGAATATCGTCGGGGTGTACAAACTGACCGTGCGCTATCTGATAGCTGGTCTCGGTAAAGCCCTCCGCACGCAGAACCTCGACGGCGTCCAGTACCAGACGTACCGCGGCGTCACCGGTGCAGTGGATCTTTGCGGAAAGGCCTTGTTCACCGGTGCGGCGTAACCAATCCAAGAGCTCCCCAGGCCCGAGTGTGGGGTGGCCTAAGAAGTGGTCGCCATGTTGCTGATCCGGAAGATAGGGTTCCAAGAAGGCGGCGGTACGTGAGGGCGGCACCCCGTCTAAGAAGATCTTCACAAAATCGGGCCGATGATGCAGGGAACGGAACTCTTCGCCGTGTTTGATCAGTTCGTTGCCCACCGGATCAGCCCCGAAAATGAAGTCATTGATCAACATCGAACTGACCACCCAGGCCTTGAGGCCCCCGGCCTCGTCCAACTGCTTGAGCGCGCGCATGGTGGGCAAAGAAGCCGCCGCGTCCTGAAAAGCGGTGATGCCGTGGGAGTGCAGGATCTCGATGCCGCGAGCGCTCGCCCTGGCCGAATCCTCCTGACTGAGTTGATCCACCGCAGCCCGGGCCTGTTCTACTAGCACTCCGGCGGCTTCAATCAGCACCCCGGTGGGGTTGCCTTGGGGGTCGCGGAGAATCTGGCCGCCGATGGGGTCGCTGGTGCTGCTATCGATGCCAGCCAAACGCAGCGCCGTCGAATTGGCCCAGCGGTTGTGCTTGCTGTCATCCGTTAGTAGTACCGGATGGCCTAGGCTGGCTGCATCCAATTGACTCAGCACTTCCGCGGAGGACAATTCGTTGAGCAGTCCGCTGCCCACGCTGCCGCCGAAGACCCAGGCGCCCTCGGGCAGTTGTTCGGCCCAAGCGGAAACGGCCGTCAGGACTTCCGGCAGGCTTGCGGTGGGTAGGAAGCTGCAATCGAAGAGGTCGGCGGCACCGGCCAGGAAATGGTGATTGTGGACATCGTGTAAGCCGGGCATCACAAAGGCGCCGTGTAGATCAATTCGCTCCGCCTCGCCGTCGTACCTTGCCTCACCGTCCAGGGACGCCTCATCTAGGCCAATAATCCGGCCCGCCGAAACGGTCAGTGAACTGGCCCAAGGTCGCCGGGGGTCCTGAGTCCAAATCCGGGCGTTGCCGAAGATCTGTACGCTCACGAGGCGTCCCACTGGGCGGGTTCGTAGGGCTCCGGATGTGAGGTAACTGAGATCAACTTGCCATAGGCTCCGAAGCTAAAATGCACGGCAACGGTGCCTGACTCATCCCAGCCGAAGAGCGCACCGTGCGATCTAATGTTGTTGACGTCGCGGTGATCGGCCACCGTAATGGAACCGCAGGGAATCACCTTCTCGCGCCAGCTGAACAAGTAAATGCCTGGGCGGATTTCGTAGACTGTGTTCTGGTCGGTGTCGGCTAGGCCGCGCTCCGGCCCGGCCAGGCATTGCCAGGTGTACCACTGCTCACTGAGGTAAATGTGTTCATAGGCATGAGTTTCGCTATAGACCCACTGCACCCGGCGACCGATTAAGGCACGGCTAGGGGCGATTTCCGCTCCGCTCGGTTGCCGTCCAGAAATCACTCCGGGCACAAACTTATGATCGACGGCGGTCTGCCCGGCAACTGTTTGGTCCGGGTAGACCAGTCGAGCGGCAACGAAAAGAGCTCGGCCGGTCTCCAGGTCCAGGAGCAGCGAACCGGAGAACTGCAGGGCATCGTGTTGCTGCCACTGCACGTAATAGAGTTCCGGTGCCACCGCAAAGACCTCGTGTTCATCGAGGCCACCCTGCTCACCGGCCTGCCAGCGCAGCCCCTCGGTGGTGAACTCGAAGTTCTGGATTCCCTGCGCTGAATCGATCTGGTAGCTTTGGCCGTTGAGGTCCGTCACCGGGCTTGCCTTATTGGCGTCGAAGCCGGGGGCCAAGCCATCCAGGGGTAACCAGGTTGAGGTATCGGAGACATTGAGAGTCATGCTCCGAGTCTGCCCCTTCAAGAACAAGCAGTCTTGTCTGTTACGGCAATCGCTTTGACGAGTAGCGAAGAGAATTCTGCTGCCGGCCCGGTGGCTGTTCACTCCCGGACAATAGCCATGCAGCAAGGGTCAATCCGGGAGGGTGGAAGGCATGCGAGGCTGTTAGGAGGATCGGCCGCCGGGTGGTGAGATGGCTAAACAGAAAGGTCAACGAGGACTATGACGCAGACAGTGCCACAACGGGTAATCGTGATCGGGGCGGGCTCCGCCGGATCGGTGCTGACCAGGCGGTTAGTGGACGCCGGTCATCGAGTGACCCTGCTGGAGGCAGGCGGGCCGGACAACAACCCAGCGATTCACGATCCTTCTCGGGCCGGTGAACTGTGGCATAGCGCGGAGGATTGGGATTACTACACCGTGCCGCAGCAACATGCGGCGGGCAGGCGATTGCATCTGCCCCGCGGCAAGGTGCTCGGTGGCTCGCATTCGCTCAATGCAATGATCTACGTCCGCTGCGCTCCGCAGGACTTTGACCATTGGGCGGCGCTTGGTAATGCGGGCTGGTCTTGGCAGGAAGTGCTGCCGATTTACCGGAAGATAGAGAATTTCGACGGCGGAGACTCGGCTTTGCGGGCCCGCGGCGGCTTACTAGACGTACGGGCCGATTATCCACTCAACCCCATCCAACAGTCGATTATCGAAGCGGCTGTACAGTTCGGCTTAGAACACAATCAGGATTACAACGGCGATCATCTCGACGGCGTTTCTCAGGTTCAGGTGACCATGCGGAATGGTCAGCGACTCAATACCTATCTGGCTTATCTGCAACCGGTCTTAGCGGCCGAGAACCTGGTGATCCGCACCGGCGCCCGCGCCTCCCGACTACTCCTGGACAAGGGACGAATCCGTGGGGTCGAGTATCTGCTCGACGGTGAGTTGCTGGTCGAGGAAGCCGATCAGGTGTTCCTCTGCGCCGGTGCCATTGATTCGCCCGCATTATTGATGCGTTCGGGGATTGGTCCGGCAGATGAACTTCGTGCGGTGGGCATTGAGCCCGTACAAGACTTGCCGGGCGTTGGCGAAAACCTCCATGACCACTTCCTCTCGCCGGTGATTTTTAGCACCGCTCGGCAGATCATCCCGCCGCAGCCGGGGGAGTCTCCGGCGCAGAGCCATCTATTCTGGCGAAGCCAGCCCGAACTGGAGGTGCCGGATACTCAGCCGATTAATTTCAGTGTGCCGATGTATCAGGAGGGGATGAGCGGGCCGGAGGCTGGGTTCTCTCTGATGGCCGGGCTGATTGGAACCAAGAGCCGGGGGAGCATCAAGCTCTCCGGACCGGCTTTGGACGATGAGCTGTTGATTGATCCCGCCGCGCTCGCCGATCCCGAGGATCTAAGCGTTTTGGTGGCTTCGGTGCGGCAATGCCGCGAGATTGGTCAGGCGGAGGCACTCGCGGAGGATTGGGGTGCGGTCGAGCTCTACCCGGGGCCGGATACCTCCGATGCAGAGCTTGAGCAGTACGTGCGCAGCACCGTGGTGACCTATCACCACCAAGTTGGCAGCTGCAAGATGGGCGTTGATCAACTCGCCGTGGTGGATCCGCAGTTACGGGTTTACGGCGTCGAAGGGCTACGGATCGCCGATGCCTCGATCATGCCGCAGGTGACCAGCGGGAACACCAATGCACCCGTGGTGATGATCGCGGAGAAGGCGGCTGAGTTGTTCTTAGGGTCTTTGGACTAAACAGCTGTCTGTGCATGAGTTTTCCTCGCTAGTAAATTATATCGGCGCTTCGCGTTTCCTCCGAGTTACCCACAAAATAGCTGGAAACGACCTATGACTGGCGCTGCTTTTCTGTGTGTTTGAATTTCCTATGGATAAGCATTGATCATGCTTTGAACTGGTGATATCTCAGTTGATTAGCAAAGAAGATTTAGAGATTGGGGTAGCTGCCATGCGAAGGTCTCTGAATGTATTGCTACTTATCGGTGCTGTGGGTGCAGCAGGAGCTGGGATTACAGCTGCAACAATAAACGCCCCTCACCCCATATCGACTGTGTCTGACGTGGTGCCCGCCTTCTCTGCGGCACAAGCGGCGACCGACAAGATTCCAAGTTCTGTTGTGGCAGCATTCACTGGAACTGGCGCTGATCTAGCCAGTGCGAGGCTTCTAGGATCCGGGGCCAACGCAAAATACTAGGAGGTTCCTCATGGTGCTGACGAAATCTGTATCCTCACGGTTAGCTCTGCAGGTGAGCCGCTGGGGCTTGGCTGCACTAAGATCAAAGGCTTTGAAACCTACGGTCTACGCGCGACGAATAAAGATCACTCCGAGCAGGCGTGGCTCGTCTCACCCAATGGCGTCGATAAAGCACTGAAGAGCAACGACGCAGTCTCAGCAAGTGGTGCCGGCGGCGAATGGAAGCAGCTCGCACCAAACTTCCTGATTCTCAGCCCAATACAAACTAAGAAGCTTCTCAGAACAATCCATTCAAAATATTGGGGGAATCTATGAAACTGACCAAGCGATTCAGCGTTCTCGTCATCACTGTGCTTTTCGCTCTGTTCGTTGTAGCCCCGACCGCGCAGGCTTACGGCGGCGGCACATGGCAGGCGCAACCAATCAATTGCAACATGGGTACGTTCAGCGGTTCGAGCAGTTGGTATTCAGGCAATCTTGCCCAGGCAGAAACCTCTGAGAGCGGCAATTTTTGCTGGACCGGCAACCAGCAAGTCTCTGCGGCGATCCACGACAACTACCGCAAGGGCTACAACTATTCCTACGGAGCTAATTACGTCTCCACGACCTATCCTGGTGTCGCTTACTACTCAACGTGGGCGGTTTTCATCAATGGGGCAACGCTCCAGCCAAGACCACATAGCTTGTCGCCAGATATCACCGGAGCTTCCAACGTCCCTGCTACTGATTGGTCTAATGACATGCGAAAAGGGTCACTGGCGGTCTAACCGCCGTCATTGCGTGCCTATTCTTCCTAGTGATGAGTTCCCCATCAGCGGGTGCGATGGGCACAAATACCTGGCAGATGACACCCTCGGACTGCAACACGGGCACAGTGAATGGCAGCAGCACCTAGGTTGCGACAACGGTCAATCACGGCAACATCAAGGCACAAACGACCGAGAGTGGCAATTTCTGCTGGAACGGCAACCACCAAGTGTATGCGGCTGTGCGGGACAACTACCGAAATGCCTATAGCCAGACCTACGGCGCAAACTCCGTCACAAGCTACTACCCCGTTGACACCTTCAACTCCACCTGGGGCGGCTTCCATGCTTGGGGAAATGCCCCCTCACAATCCACCTGAATCTCGGCCCGCGTCTAGCGACGCAACATGTCTTCTTTATTAATCAGTAGGTTGAAGAACTAGAGGAGAAGTAGATGAGCAAAGAAAAAATACCCGCATCGAGGCCGAGCCCCCGCCGTACCTTCATCAAAGGAATGGCTGGAACCTTGGGGGTAGGCGCAATCGCAGCTGCTGGGCTTGCCTCTGGCGCGGGATCAGCTGCTGCAGACCCAGCGCACCAGCACTGTGTGAGTACGAAGATGAAACTCATTAGGATGAGTTGCATCAAAGGTGTCTGGATCGAATATTACAAGTATTACTGCACAGTCTGCCTCGATACCTGCGGTGGTGAGCTCGCAGTTAACACTTGCGTTCGCTGCTAGTAGGTTCCTGGCTTATTCGACGACTAACTAAGACTTGGAGTGCATGTCATGAAACACGAAGTATTTCTTGAATACGTTGGTGACTCGCCGTCGGGAGTATCGCCTGATCCCTCAGACCCAACGATCACGAGCCTTGAGTTCGTCCTGGACCACCACGGCGGATATACCTTTGACTTTGAGTTCGCACACGGTGTCTCGATCCCTGTCTCACTTGAGCTGTTTAGGGGCAAGGACCCCAAAACTACCTTCATCCGTCTCGGTGTGAAATCTCAAGCAGAGAGTTCAACAGACCAGGCTAAGTGGGATGCCAAGATTCTGGCACAGCCTGGAAAATCCAGCAGACACAGCTAGCAAATGATTTTCGTTAGGGCTGGGCAGACAATCTATCTCGTTGTGACTCTGCTCTTTCCTGCGATTCAAAAGTTTCGTGCCCGACAGAAGCTATCGTTCTACTACGCGGCTTTGCTGAGAATGAACGAACGTCTTGCCCTCACGTTACTGAGTGCGCTGTGCGTGGTTGAAGGACTTCTTGCGGTACTGACGGCATTCTCAGCGCTACCCCTGCTGACAGGCAGCGCCCTTATCTGCCTGTTCCTGGGCTTCATCGGCTACAGACTGTATCTGATACGACGTTTCAGCGGAACCGCATCCTGTGGATGCAGCGCCGAGGTTGCAGAGACAACACGAGCAGAAAGCTTTGGCGGACTGGCTGCTATTGGCATCATGACTATGGGTGCCATTAGCTGGACGGTTATTTCGATGTAGAGATTAAGATTTATCGGAACTGGAGGAATTCCTTTGCCGAAGGCCAGGAGTCATCGGGATTCTGTGATAGCAACCAGAAGTGGAAAACTTCCTTCAGGAGGGACAAGGAAGATTCCCTAAGAATTGATCTACCTAACTATGAAAATTTGGGACTTATATCGCTGAGTACTCACCCTCAAGTGTTGTTGAGGTTTTCGGTGGTGGATAACAGAGGATTCATGCGGATGGGACTAGTTGCTTCCGGCGGGGTTGGGGACGCAGCGGCTGCGACCATCGACGGATGTCTTGAGGTCTCCGGTGTATAGGCCAATGGTGAGTCCATTTGGTCCCTGGGCGACCGTCATAACGAGTTCGCTGGTTGTGGTGGATTGGTCGAAGGTTTGCACGGTGTAGCCGTGGGATGTATAGAGTGCTTCAACTTTTTCGCGGAGTTTTTGTCGTTCGGCGAGACTGAGCGGGCTTCTGGATCGGTAACCGCCAAACTGTTTCCCGCTACCGGTGCCTTGGAAGTTGCAGTAGCCTCCGGCTGGAACGTCTTTGTTTTCCAGTCTCCTGGTGCGAGGGCTTGGATGGTGTCGAGGAGTCCGTAGAATTCCTTGCTGGCTTCTTCGGGCGTCATGGTTGCTCCCTTTCCATCATCAGGTTTCTCGGTGCTCGGAGTGGTCGAAGACATCGGATTGTTCTCGCTGGCGGGGGTTGAAATACACCCCGTGATCAGAGCCAGGGCGGCAAGAATCGAAAGAACAGCGGGTACCCATCGCCGGGGATTTGATGGTGTTGAGGTTTTCATTCGTGATGCACCGCAGCCCTCCTTCTGCTGGGAGAGGCTCATCATTGTCCTGTTGGGTTCGGGACGCAGCGACTTTGACCGTCGACGGAGGTGTTTTGGTCTCCGGTGTGTAGGCCGATGGTGAGTCCGTTTGGTCCCTGAGCGATGGTGAGGATGAGATTGTTTGAAGCGGTTGTTTGGTTGAAGGTTTGCACGGTGTAGCCGTGGGACGTGTAGAGTGCTTCGACTTTTTCGCGGAGGATTTGTCGTTCGGCGAGACTGAGCGGGCTTCTAGATCGGTAACCTGCGAACTGTTTTCCATCGGGGTCGCCGTGTCCTTGGTAGTCGCAGTAGCCTCCGGGTCGGTAGTCTTCGCTTTTCCAGTCTCCTGGTGCCATTGCTTGAATGGTGTCGAGGAGTCCGTAAAATTCCTTGCTGGCTTCTTCGGGTGTCATGGTTGCTCCCTTTCCATCATCGGGTTTCCCGGTGCTCGGATTTGTTTGAGAGTTTGAAGGAACTGGTGGGTTGTTTTCGCTGGGCGGGGCCGAGGCACATCCCGTGATCAGGGTCAGGGCGGCAAGAATCGAAAGAGCAGCGGGTACCCATCGCCGGGGGTTTGATGGTGCTGAGGTTTTCATTCGTGATCCACCACAGGCTTCCCGGAGTTTGTTAGCTTATCGGTCAGGCCCAGAGAGACATTGGCTTGATTGATGCTGGACTCGGTGTTGTAGGAGGCGTACCCGAGGTTGCCTCCGCTTTGGAGCCAGCCGTGGTTCTCGGTAGGTAGCCTAGCCGGCCCGCTACTACTGGAGGGTGTGCCCTCGGCGCCGATTTGGGTTGCTCCGTAGCTGGGCACCGGAACGCTGAAGGAGGGGCCTGAAGGAAGTTGTACCGTTCGATAATGCGTGCCCTCGATGTGGTCCCTGCCCTGGTTGCCGATCTCGGCCACGTTATCCGTAGCGAACTTTGTCCTATACACCTCGGCTCCGGGATTTAGGTGGAAGTCTTTGACACCTGTCACGCCGTGTAGAACACCGATATCAGCGTTCAGGTTGATGCTATCCACCGGCAAGCCCTGCACCGCTGCTGCCTGAGCTGTCAACGTACCGTAGGAGAGCGCGGAGATATTATTGCTTGCAGAGTTCCCCAGATTGCTTTGCACTGCGGCCAGGGCTTTGAGGTCTTTGCTGAGGAAGTCCCCGCCGGTCTGAGCATTGGAATCGTCAAAAACAGCTATCGCCGGTGCTGGCTCGAACGCTAACCATCCCACCACCGCTAATCGCGGCGGGACACCCGCCTTGGTCGGGATAGTGGCGTCTTTCGCCGCACCATACTGCTGACGATATTGGGTATCGGCGGCTTGGGTGAGAGAGAGCATGCTCTTAGCGACCGTGGTATCAACACCGGGGATTTGGTAGGTCGTGACCTTGGCCGCATCAAGATCACCCACACTAATAGCGGCTCCTGGCTGGTCAAGGTTCAAACTAATCAACTGCTTGACGCCGCCACTTTGCCCAGGTTTCATCGCTTCCCACAATTTCTGAATCCGATCCACATAGCCCGGTTTATCAAGCCAGGCTGGTCCGACCGGATTCAAGCCCTTCGCCAGATCACGTACATAGGTGTCGAGTTCTTTCTTCATCTTGGTCAGTATTGTTTGATTGGCTTTGTCTCTGGCAGTGTAGGAAACGCCTTGTAGGTTGCCGATGATTTCGGGGTAGGCATTGATAAGGAGTTGTTGGGTTTCCCCGACCGTGACTTTCCCAGTTTTCGGGTCCACTGTTTGGCCGAGTTTCGCCCACCACTTGGCAGTATCGGCAGGGTTATAGCCTTGTTTGCTCAGAAGGTCGTAGAGTTGGGTCTTGTTGGCCGGGTTGGTGAGCCAGGTACTGAGTTGGGTGGCGTTCATCGCCGTGATGTCGTTCAACCCGATCTGGCCTGGCAGTTTAGTGAACACGGCCATACCCGCCAGGATTGGGTGGGGTTTGACCACCAGCAACGCTTTTGCACTTGCGAGGACTTCCTCGAAAGCTTTATCTGTGTTGGTGCGGGTTTGGCTCAGTTCGTCCCATCCAGCCTCAATCCGGCGAAAGAGCACCTCAGCCTGACCCGCAAGATTCGTCATCGCCGCAGAAGCCATGTCTATTTCCGGATCGGCAGCACCTGCGGCCAACTGAGACATCACGTCCTGATGATCAGCTGTCATGACCCGAAGTTTCCGGGCCTCAGTTTCGATCTCAGATAACCCGTAGTCATAGACCCGCACCCCGGTCGCTGTCTCCCGGCAAGCCTGAGCTGGGTGCTCCAGATCAGGCAATACCGCGGCAATGCCTTCATGCAAAGCATTCGCGGCAGCACCTTCCCACACCCCGTGGGCTGGAACATCCCCAGCAACTCGTTGCAAATCAAAACGCCGAGCATCCCATTCCTCGGCTTGAGACATCAGCCGCTGAGCCAGTGTGGCCAGTCCTTCTTGGTCGCCATGTTCGGGATTCAACCGGTCCCACTGACTCATTCAGAACGCCTCCACGTTCATCAGCCTAGGACCAGTCAGTGATCCGGTGAGTGCTTGGTCCGCTGCTTCAAGCTCAGCCCCAGCAACATCAGTAAAAGACGCCAGTCCCCTCAAATTCGACCCCACCATTTCGGAACATGAGTGCAAGCTGTTCAGCAACCCAGCTAACTCGGAGTCAACAGAACCATCGCCCGCATCGACGGCCGACCCACCAACAGGTAACCCGGACGCTACAGTCACCATGACAGTACGCGCCGACCAAGCGGCGTGAGTGCTGAAAACCAACCCACCCATCGAATTATCCCTTCTAAATATTCCACACAGTGTACGAAATATTCGAGGAGTGCACAAGGGCTTCCAGCAGGGGCGAAGCCCGTTGCCGTAGCCTACTTGGGCTTTGGATCGGTGAGTACGCACGCAAAACGGGCGGGGTGTCGAGCGGTTTTCTCGCCCATCTACTTGCTCAAGAACATGCTGTCAGGAGCTGACGCCGAGATACGCACCATGCAGGAGCTTAGGATCGTCAAGCAGCGCCTTGGCAGCCCCCTGATAGGTGACCCTGCCGCCGGAGACCACCAGGGCGCCGTCGGCGATCTCTAGGGAGAGCTGAGCGAATTGCTCCACCATCAGCACCCCAACACCGGCTTCCGCGATATTCCGGATGATCGGAAGTAGCCGGAGGAACACCACGGGGGCGAGGCCCAGTGACATCTCGTCGATCAGCAGATACTTCGGCTTGGCCGCAAAAGCCCTGGCCAACACCACCATTTGTTGCTCTCCGCCGGAGAGCAAGCCGCTCGCGGAGTGCCGTCGTTTGGCCAATTCGGGGAAGAGCCCCAGCGCATTTTCCAGCTCCTCTGGCGACTTCGCGGTAAGTTCCAGGTTCTCCTGCACCGTGAGCGAGGGAAACACCGTGCGTCCTTGCTCCACGTGGACCAGGCCCAAGCGAGCCCGCTTAATCCGGGATAGCTTGCTCAACGGCACCTCATCGAGGGTGATACTCCCGGCGCTGTTCGTCACCACGCCGGAGACCGATTCCAGCAGACTGGTCTTACCGGCTCCGTTCGGCCCCACCAAGGCAAGTAGCTTGCCCGGCTCAACTCGGAGCGAAACTCCCGAGATCACCGGGCCGGAACCCCGGCTGACGGCAAGATTGTCCAGTATTAGCGCCTGTGTCATGTCGTCTCCAATTCACCCATATACGCGGCCATCACGGCAGGGTCGGAGAGCACCGACTCCTGATCGCCCGAGGCGATCACTTCGCCAAAGTTCAACACCACGAGCCGGCTACAGACCGCCCTGACCAGATCCAGATCGTGTTCGATCACGAGCAGGGAAGTGCCAAAGCGTTCGGGAACTCGGAGCAATTGCTGCCCGAAGGCTAGATGCTCCTCATGGGATAGACCCGCGGCCGGTTCGTCGAGCAGCAGGAGCTTAGGTTTGGCGGCAATATTGGCCGCCACCTCGATCAGCCTTCGGGTACCAACGTCCACCCGGGAAAGCTGCACACCGGGTGCAGGACAGCCGAAGAAATCCAGGATCTCTGCGATTTCCGATTCATTGGAACCGCCCCTGCTAATGAATCTGAGGTAGGCTCCCACGGTCAGGGTCGGGGGTACCCGATCCTGCTGGAAAGTTCGCCGCAAACCTCGCCGGGAACGCTGCACCGGTGATAGCCCGACGAGCGGGCTGCCGTCCAGCGAGATGCTGCCCTCGTGCTGCGGCAGGAAGCCGCTCAGCGCGTCCACCAAGGTGGACTTCCCGGCGCCATTGGGACCCATTAGCCCCGTGATTGAGCCGGCCGTCAAGCTCAACTGAACATCCTTGAGCGCGGAAACCTGACCAAAGGTGACGGAAAGGCCTTGCACGCTCAGCAAAGGTTTGGAATCTGGATCGACGACGACGGCCATCACCGGAGCACTTGGTCCGGTGAGGTTTGGGATGGGAGAGGATTCCGGAACAGACACCTTGTCGGTGAGCTTGGCCGGGAGCTTGCGTTGTTTGCGACGCCACCACCAGGAACGCAGGTCCTCACCCAGATTCGAGCCGGTGGTGAGTGACTGGATTCCGAGCAAGCCAAAGACCACAAACCCCCAATCCTGCGAAATGCCGAACTTCTTGAGCAGCTCCGGTACCAATACCCAGAGGATTCCGCCCAACACGGCCATATCGATCAAATAGGAGCCGGAAACAATGGCCAGAACATAGAGGGCCAGCGACTGGATGGTGGTGAAGCTAGTGGGGTAGACCAAGCCCACCTGACCGGAGAGCAAGGCTCCGCCAATACCGGCTAAGAAGGCGCTGGCCGCGAAGGCCGTCAGCTTGGCCACCGTCACGCTGGACCCAGCCGAGGCGGTGCCGCGTTCCGAAAAAGCTACTGATTTCCAGGCGCTACCCCAGGAACTCTTCTGCAGGAAAAAGACCAGCAGCGCGCACAACACCAGCACGATAATGGAGAAGAACAAATAACCGCGGTCACCATAAAAAGCGGCAGGCCTGGGTACCTGGACTCCACTGAGGGTGCCAGGAAACTGAATCTTACCCAGGGTGAGATCCGCGGCAGCGGCAAAACCGAGGGTCACCACGGCCAGGTTTACGCCACGCAAACGCAAGGCCGGTAGCCCGACGACGAGCCCGGCCACCGCTGCTGCCAAACCACCCAGCGGCAGCCAGAGAATGAGACCACCGGGGACTCCTGCCGTATTGAGCCAGGAGACCACCCAGGCGCCGATCGCCGCGAAGCTGAGTTGGCACAGCGCCATCATCCCGGCGCTTCCGGTCACCACGCCCAAGCCGAGCAGCGAGATCATCGCTACTACCGCCGTCGTACCTAAAAAGACTAGATAGCCGGGCAGGACATAGCTTAGTAGCCAGCCCAGCAGCACGCTGGCCACGGCGAACAGGATGGTCCGGCGTGGCCCGGCACGGAAGAGAACATTAGCGCGCAACATCCCAGACCTCCTTTCGTTGGGTCCACAGCAAGAAGGCAACAATGATCAGGAAAGGTACCCAGTTGCGCAGGATGGAAAGCTGTTCAAACTGCGCTAAAGCGCCCTGCAAGACGCCCAGAAGTAAACCGCCGAGCACCGCGAGGTCCAGCCTCTTGAAGCCACCCAGCAGTGCCGCAGCCGAGGCCGGGACGATGATAAAAGAAAGCGAGATCGGATCATTGGTCTGAGTAGGAGCCACGATGGAGATGGCCACCGTGCAGATCAGACCGGTGGCCACCCAGACAGCAACAGAGAGGCTTTTGGCCGGGACACCCAGGAGCTCTGCGGTAGTGGGTCGTTCGGAGAGCGCCCGCAGCCGGATTCCGATGCTGCTCTTGGTGAGCAGCAGCCGACAAGCCACCGCCACCACGACGGCCAGGATTACCATCACCACGGTGACCTGGGTGATCACCACCTCGCCAACCGAGAAGGCTGGACCGGCCAGCAAGGGCCGGAAATTCTTCGGCTTACTGCCGAAGACAATGAACGACAACGAGATCAGCAACAGCAGAGAGGCCACCGAAACCGCCGAACGGCGGCTGGTATCGGCTTCCGGAAGCCAGAGCGCTATTATCCAGCCGATTAGGCCGGAGAGTAGCGCGCCGACGGCGATCCCGCAGAGCGTCGCGGCCCATTGAGGTAGCCCCCATTCGGCGATCAGCACGGCGGAGTATGCACCGAACATGCCGATCGCCACCTGGGAAAAATTCACTACCCGGACCAGCCGGGACATCAAGGTCAGACAGACCGCGATGACCGCGTAGAGGCCTCCGGCGGCCAATCCGGCCAGGGCGCCTTGAAGCATGGGACTCCTTAGGGTGTGGCGGTGAGCTTCGGTCTATTTCTGTAAGAGCCAGTTATTCGCGGCTTTGACCCAGGCTCCGTTCTCCAGCTTGACCGGCCAAACCCCGGTGCTGGAGTTGTGCTTATCGGCGGTGCCGAAAACATAGGGAGTGCCCACCATGGGGTTGCTAATCGGCTTCATATCCTTGAGCGCCTGGGTCACCGAGGCTCGGGTGATATCACCGGAGATGCCCTGCAATACCTCGACAAAGTACTTCGCGGCTAGGTAACCACCCTGCGCGAAGGAGGTCAGCGGGATGTTCTTCGAGGTCATCAACTCGCGCCAGTCCTTATTGGCCGATTCATTCGGGTCTGTGTACGGCGCGAATTCGGCCGGAACATAGACTCCGTTGCCTACCTTGCCAGCGGCTTGTGCGAACTGCTCACTGTAGGTCGAGGTGAGGAACAGCCAGGTGACATCCGTGAAGCCTTGAGCCTCGGCAGCCTTGAGCATGCCCAGACCGTCCGGCTCGGTGGCGTTGATGTAGACAGCCTTGCAACCGGCGTTCTTCGCCTTGATCACTTGCGGGGTGTAGTCGGGGCTGCCGTAGGGCACGCTGTCATCGAGGAAGAGTAGGTCCTTGCCGGTCTTTTTCTTCCAGTTGTCGATGGCTGCCTTATAGGCAGGTCCGGTGGCTCCGGCGATCTCCAGGAAACCGCAGATCTTATCCAGGCCCAGAGTCTCTGAACCGTAGGTCAAGGTCATCTCGGTGTCCAAGAAGGGGCCGACGTTGACCGGGGAAACTGCGGGGGAGCTGAAGCAGGCCTGGTCCACTCCGGTGCCCTGAATGGAGAGGATCCCGTTCTGCTGGTAGTACTTGGCGTTCACATCGCAGTCCAAAAGACTAGCCGAACCGACAAGAGCAACCGCATTTTTGGATTCCACCACATCCCGTGCGGACTGCGCGGCCGTGGCCGGATCTCCCTTGTCATCGGTGATGGTGTAGTTGATTTTCCTACCCTTAATGCCGCCGGCGGCGTTCACCTGATCGAAGACGGCCTGTGCGGCCTGAGAGGCCTCGGGGAAGGTAGCTCCGCCGCTGAGCGCGTTCACCGAGCCGACCACAATGTCGCCACCGCTTGAGGTGTTATTGGCGGAATTATTGCTATTGGTATCCTCGCCGCAGGCGGCAAGCAAAAGGACGCCTGCCGCTGCCAAGGCGGCGAGCTGAATGGTGCGATTCTTCATCATCTAACCTCTCGAAGTTCGATGGAGCGTGGAGTGCGAAAGCTGGTGCCGCCGCCATGACTGTCACCCCCCCAGGGATAGTCACGGTCATAGCGAATACGACTCAGCGTAGGGTTACTGCGCTATGGAGCTCTTGTCTGCGGGTGAACAGCAGTTGTCCCTCCCGGCACATGTGTCCTCGATCACACCGTTCTTCCAAAATCGTCAACAGCTGTGCGCAGTTGACCAAGAAGACCGCTCACGATCGCTCCTAAGCTCGATTGAAGAAGAAGTGGTCTGGACTCGGAAAGCGAAGAAGGAGTAAAGGATGCAAGACGAAGAGTGGAAGAGCTACGAAGAGTTCGCCGACGGCATTGACACCTTTCGCTTGGCGAACGCCGATCTGAGCGGTAGCAGGCTCGACGTCGAGCTAGATTCGACCGGCTCGGTAGAGATTGATTTCCTCGACGCCAGCCGGGCTCGTTGGAAAGCGAGTCTTGGCGGGAACAGTTATCAGGCCGAGGCCGGAGACTACGACGCGGTGGAGGTCCGCTCCGGGGTGCTCTTCGTGAATCTGCCACTGGGCCTGAGTAGCGTCACCTTGGTGTTCTCGCGAAATACCGGCCGGGTGATTGTTACCGAGTCCAGAATCGGCGAGCGGCAAGAAGCCGGCGTTCCCCGAGTGCTGCAGAGCTTCCATGCCGCACAGTTGCGCGGGGTGGAAATCAGCGGAGCAGCCCCAGAACCGTCCCGGGATTTGATCGGGCAGCGAAATGTCTATCGTTACAGCCCCAGTCACCTCTATGAACACGTCTATATCTCCTCGCAGCGCTACGCTTGGCAGTGCCTGGAAGGTGTGCAACGTGGGCACGGAGATATGGATCTTTCCACGGTGTGGAAGCTGGAGGAGGGCCTTTACCTGTTCTGTTTCCGCGAGTTCCGGATCCCGGTGGCGAGCGTTTGGCTACATGATCTGGGCTATCAACTCCGCACCACCGGGGTATTCCTTGGGCTCAATGTCGAGGGCGGCGCTGAGCACTCGCGCGGTGGCGGACATATCTACCCGCTAGGCTCGGTACGCTATCCCGACGCCCAACCGGTTTAGACCCGTCCCTTCAACAACAGTAAAGGAAGAATAATGACAAGCAATCTGGAGATCGTCAGCGCACACTATGCGGCTTCGGCTCGCGGAGACTTGGCCGGTATGCTGGCCCCGCTTGCTGCGGATACCGCCTGGACGGAGGCAGCCGGGTTCCCCTGCGCAGGAACCTATATCGGTCCGGAAGCGGTGGCAGAGAATGTGTTTGCCGCGCTCGCCAAGGACTGGGACGGTTATGCCTTTGATCTGGAGCGATTGCTCGACGCCGGGGAACGGATTGTTGGGGTCGGCACCTATCGCGGTACGCACCGGGTGACCGGGAAGTCCTTTACCGCCAGGGTGGTACACCTGTGGTATCTGGAGGACGGCGTGGTGCGAACCTTCGAACAGGTGGTAGATAGCGTGCCGGTGGTCGAGGCCGCTCAGACGTTGCCGTTGCGGTAATTACTCGGGGATTCCCCGAAGGCCGTCCGGAAGATCCGGCTGAAATGTGCGGCATCGATAAACCCCCAGCGGGAAGCGATAGCCGCTACCGGACGGTGCTGATGAATGGGATCCCGCAGATCCCGGCGGCAGTGCTCCAGCCTCCGGGTGCGGATCCAATGTGCCACCGTTGTTCCTTCGGACTGGAACAAGTTATGCAGATGCCGGGTGGAGATGAAATGCTCCGTGGCGATGGCGGCCGGACTGAGCTCGGGATCGCCCAGGTGCACTTCGATGAAGTCCCGAATCTTGTTCACCAATGCGCGGTGTGGATTGTCCGAAGTCTCTCGACCGAGGTTGAGCTCGGCCGCGAACATCGTGGTGACCAGATCCAAGGCATTGTGCGCCATCCGCAGCCCACTGGCTCCGGAGAGCTGGTCGAGGTTCTCGGTGAGCTGCACCAAGAAGGGGCTAATCATCTTGCCTAGGCCGCTGTTCCCGGCCATTCGCACCGCCGTGAGCTGGCCCACGGTATCGACCGGTAACTCGATCAGATCGTGCGGGAACATCAGCACCATGGAGCGGAAGTCGTCGTCGAAAATCAGCGAATAGGGCCGGTGCGTATCGTAAACGGCAAGATCGCCCGGCACCAGAACTGCTTCCCGATTATCCTGGATCAGCATTCCGGTGCCAGAGATCTGCAGGGAGAGTTTGAAGTACATCCGATCCGAGCGAGAGATCAGGTGCGGAGTGCGGAAAACGGTATGACCCTTGGCCGTGACCTCGACAATGGACACCTCGTCGAGCACCCGAGAGCGCATTCTGCCCTGGAATTGATCCGGATTCTCGGTAGTTACATCCAACGGCACAAAGGATTCGGTGACCAGACGTTGCCACTGTGGAAAGTCTCGGGCGATGGAGGTGTGCACTCCGGATCCGCGCGAATCGGCCGGGCCAGCGGCCATCGGAGTTTCGGCAATCGAGGTCATGGCCTACCTTTCGGACAAAAGGGCAAAGCGCTGATCTGTTCCCGTGATCAGCATTCCCACACCCCAGTTCTGTAACGCAGATCACCTATCCATCAAAACTACTCCCTTCGGAGCCGCGGCTCCACTTCTTTGAGCCGCTGTGCCGGGATAGTCAACTGCTGTTCCCTCACGGGCAAAGCGCACTTCCGAGTCATTGGCAGGATGAAGGGACGTCTTGGGAAGGAGCAAAGGTGGAATTGGGTCTCACCGGGAAAACGGTGATCGTCTCTGGTGCCGCGTCCGGGATCGGCCGGGCTTGCGCCCGCGCCTTTGCCGAGGAAGGGGCAAATCTTGCCCTGATCGATATCGACGAGCGGGCCGGAAGCGCACTGGAGCGGGAACTGGCGGCCGCGGTGCCGTGCATCTTCATCTCCGCTGATATGACCAACGATATCGAGGTGGCGGCGGCAGTGGACTCGATTGCGGGTTCCTTTGGCGGCATCGATATAGCCATCGGATCTGCCGGTATCTCCGGCCCTTTCGGGCTGGGCTTCGAGGATATTTCCGCCGCCGAGTTTTCTCGGGTGATGGAGGTCAATGTGCTCGGTCAGTTTCTTTTGGCACGGCAGACCGCCAAGTACTTGCGTGCTTCCGATGCCGGTTCGCTGATCTTCATTGCCTCCGATTCGAGCTTCGTCGCGGCACCTGGGATGGTGCCCTACAACGCTTCGAAGGGCGCGGTGCTGCAACTCACCCGGGCGCTTTCGGTGGAATTGAGCCCGAGCGGGGTCAGGGTCAATTGCGTCTGCCCCTCCATCGTGGACACCCCGATGGCGCGCGCCGATCTGGATATTTCGCTGGATTCGCTGGATCTTATTGATTTTCCCGTGCAGCGCCCGGAGCAGGTGGCCAATCACGTCTTGTATCTGGCCTCTAGTTGCTCGGCTCCGGTGAACGGGACCAGCTTGGTCTCCGATTTCGGTTATCTGGCGAAATCTTCCTTTCCGGCTTGAACCCGTTATTTTTCCCCGAATACCCAGGAGCAATCATGAACACTCCCGCAGAACAGCCGCAGCAACTGCACGGCAAACATCACGGCAAGGTGGTGTTGATCACCGGTGGCGGCACCGGAATCGGTGCGGCAATCGCGCAGCGGCTCGCCCAAGAAGGAGCCCAGCTGGTGCTCGCCGGCCGACGACAGGCTCCGCTCGATGCGGTGGCCGGGCCGCTTTCGGCACTAGCCATCGTGGCCGATATGTCCGATTCCAAGCAGGCTCGTTCGGTCGTGCAGCAAGCCGTGGCTACCTATGGCCGGCTCGACGCCGTGGTGGCTAATGCGGGTGGGCATGGTTTTGCGGCGGTTGCCGATACCGATGACGAAGCCTGGCAGGCGAGCCTGACCGCCAACCTCGGCACCGCCTTCGTCACCCTGAGGGAAGCGCTCGGTCAGTTGATCGAGAACCGGGGGAGCGCCGTCGTCATCTCATCCCTGGCAGGCCTTTTCGCCGGACCCAAGGTGGCCGGCTATACCGTGGGCAAACACGCCCTGATTGGGCTGACCAAATCCCTGGCACGGGACTATGGACAGCACGGAGTGCGGGTCAACACACTCTGCCCGGGCTGGGTGAAGACGCCGATGGCGGACGCCGAAATGGATGAATTCGCCGCCGCCACCGGCATTGCCAGCAGGGAGGAAGGTTACCGCACGGTGACCGCCAATGTACCGCTGCGGCGGGCAGCAGAGCCCGCGGAGATGGCTTCCATCGTGAGCTTCCTGGCCTCCGAGGAAGCCTCCTATATCACCGGCGCCACCATCGTGGCAGATGGTGGCGCCCATGTGGTGGACCTGCCCACGGTGGCCTTTGAAGCGCTCTGATTACGCTTTCTTCGACCTATTCGACGCTTAGCGAGGCGCCTCTGGTTTCCTTGACCAGGCTGACTCCGATGATCGAGATGACACAGAGACCGATCATGTAGAGCGCGATGCTGCCGGACCATTTTGTGGTGTCCAGCAACCACTGAGAGAGCAGCGGCGCGAAGGCGCCGCCCAGGATCGCGCCGAGCGCATAGCCGATGGAGACCCCGGAGTAACGCACCTGGACCGGGAACATCTCGGCGTAGAGCGCTGACATCGGACCGTAGGAGAGACCCAGGCCGAAGCCCATCACCACCACGGCGAGCAGGAAAAGCCAGACATTGGTGGTGTCAATCAGCAAGAACATCGGGATCATCCAGACGATCAGTGCCAGATAGCCGATCTGGAAGGTACGCACCCGGCCGATTCGGTCCGAGAGAGAGCCACCGTACATTGAAAATGCCAGCCAACTCAGTGCCCCGACCATCACAATGACCAGCACCGTGCCGGTCTGCATTTTGAGGGTTTTGGTGGCGTAAGAGGAGAAGAACGCGATCAGCAGATAGCCCACCGCATTGTTGCCAATGAAAATCAGCGCGGTCAGGATGACCTGCTTGGTGTTGCCGCGGAACAGCTGGACGAGCGGCGCGGAGGACTCCCGACGGCGTTTGGCGAGTTCGGTGAAAACCGGGCTTTCTGCGACGGCTCGGCGGATCACATAGCCAATGGCGATCAACACCACCGAGATCAGAAACGGAATCCGCCAACCCCAAGCAAGATACTGTTCCTTGCCCATCGTGGCGTTCAGAATAAAGATCACCGAAGAAGCCAAAACCAGGCCGACCGGAACGCCAATCTGCGGATATGACCCCCAGATTCCGCGCTTGGCCGTCGGCGCGTGCTCCACGGCCATCAGGGCCGCGCCACCCCATTCGCCGCCTGCTGAGAAGCCTTGCAGAACCCGGAGCAGGGTGAGTAGCAGCGGAGCCCAGACGCCAATCTGAAGATAGGTGGGGAGTACGCCGATCAGGGCCGTTGAAGCGCCCATCATGATCAGCGTGAGCACCAGCATGGCTTTGCGCCCCACCCGATCACCCAAATGCCCTGCTACGATCGCGCCGAGTGGGCGGAACAGGAAGGAAATGCCCACTGAAGCCCAAGAAAATAACTGAGCGACCGGGGAATCGGCCGGGCCCAGCGGCGCGAAATAGAGCTGGGCGAAGACCAGCCCAGCGGCCTGGGCGTAAATGAAGAAGTCGTACCACTCAATGGTGGTGCCAACCAGGGTTCCGGCCAGCACCTTGCGGTCTGCCCCGGACATTCTTTTAGCAGTGATTGCGGTATTGCTCATCTGAACTCCTTTGTTCGTCTAGATGGAAAGGATCTGAAGCCCCAACCCGGCGTAGCGGCTTTCGGCAGGGCTTTCGCTAAAGCTGTTGCCCCAGTTTGAAACCGACTTCCTCACCGGGTTCTTCGGATTCACCGGCTTGGCGGGTGTAGGAGAAACCGTCCGCCCCAACGGTTACCGCCATTTCGGATTTATCTTCGCGGATCACCACGGGTTGTGGGTTTCCGTCGAGGTCCAGAACCGGTGAGGCCTCGGTGTACCAACTGGGCACGACTGGATTCCCCCACCAGTCGCGGCGCTGATTATCGTGTACATCCCAGGTGACAGTTGGATTGTCCGGGTCCCCGGTGTAGTAGTCCTGGGTATAGATCTCCACCCGGTGCCCATCGGGGTCCAGGATGTAGAGGTAGAAGGCATTGGACACTCCGTGCCTGCCGGGACCACGTTCGATCCGGTCCGAGATGCGCAGTGCACCCATCTTGTCGCAGATCTGAATAATGTTGTGCTTCTCGTGGGTGGAGAAGGCGATGTGATGCATTCGTGGGCCATCGCCCCCGGTCAGTGCGGTGTCGTGCACCGTCTGCTTACGGTACATCCAGGCAGCGTAGGTGACGCCGTCGGAATCCTTAATATCCTCGGAGACCTTGAAGCCCAGCTCCTCAAGATAGGCCCGGCCCTTCGGCACATCCGGGGTGACCTGGTTGAAGTGATCCAGCCGCACCAATTCACCGGCGTTGTAGAGGTCGTAGCGCTGGGTGAGCCGCTCCACGTGCTCGGTTTCGTAGAAGAACTCATAGGGGAAGCCCAGCGGGTCCTGCACCCGGACCGAGTCGCCGATGCCTTTGACGAAGCCATCACGACGGCGTTCAGTCCGGCAACCGCGCGCAGCGTACCAAGCCTCGGCGCGGTCCACATCCTCGGGAGTCCGCACCCGATAGGCAAAGGCCGCTGCCGCAGCCACCGGCCCCTTGCGGAGCACCAGATTGTGATGGATGAACTCCTCGAAGGATCGTAGGTAGATAGCCTCCTCGTCCTCCTCGGTGACATGCAGACCCAGCACATCGACGTAGAACGCACGTGAGGCGGCCAGATCGGTCACGACGAGTTCCAGATAGGCGCAACGGACAATATCCGGGGCCGGTAGTGGCTGAACAACGTTGTTCATCGGGTCTCTCCAAACTGTGTTGCCCCGAAACGGGGTGTGTGTACGGCACCGAGCGTGATGTGCACGGCTTGCTGATCGGTATAGAAGTCAATCGAACGGTAGCCACCCTCATGGCCCAGGCCGGAGGATTTCACCCCGCCGAAGGGAGTGCGTAGATCGCGAACATTATGTGAGTTGAGCCAGACCATGCCGGCCTCCACACTCTGCGCAAAGTTGTGTGCCCTGGTCAGGTCCTGGGTCCAGATATAAGCGGCCAGGCCGTACTTCACCCCATTGGCCAATTGCAGGGCTTCCTCGTCGGTATCGAAGGGGGTGATAGCCACCACCGGGCCGAAGATTTCCTCCTGGAAGATCCGAGCTTCGGGTGCCACATCCGCGAAGACCGTGGGGGAGACGTAGCTGCCGTTCTCCTGACCGGCGGGCAGGTTCTCCGGCCGTCCTCCACCGGCCAACAATCGGCCTTCGGACTTGCCGATTTCTACATAGGACATCACCTTGGCGTAGTGCTCCGGGTGCACCAAGGCGCCGACCTCGGTGGCCGGATCATGGGGATCACCCACCACGATGTTCTTGGCTCTGGCCGCATAGTGCTCGCAGAATTCGTCATAGATACCGCGCTGTACCAGAATGCGTGAACCGGCGGTGCAGCGTTCCCCGTTGAGCGAAAAGACGCCAAACAGGGTCGAATCAATGGCGGCATCCAGATCAGCATCCTCGAAAATCACTGCCGGGGACTTGCCGCCGAGCTCCATCGAGAGTCCCTTGAGGTTCGCGGCGGCATTGCGGAAGATGGTCTGGCCGGTAGTGGTCTCCCCGGTGAAGGAAATCAGCGGCACCTCCGGGTGCTTGACCAGTGCGTCTCCAGCCTCTTCGCCGAGGCCGTTGACCAAGTTGAATACGCCGTCGGGCAAGCCAGCGTCCTTGAAAATGGTTGCCCAGAGGCTGGCCGAAAGCGGGGTGAATTCGGCGGGCTTGAGCACCACGGTGTTTCCGGTGGCCAGCGCGGGTGCGAGCTTCCAGGATTCCAGCATGAACGGGGTATTCCAGGGTGTGATCAACCCGGCTACACCGATGGGCTTGCGGTTGACGTAGTTGATCTGCGCGCCCGGCACCTTCATGGCATCGTCGAACTGAGCCACGATGAGGTCCGCGAAGAACCTGAAGTTCTCTGCCGCCCGTAGCGCCTGGCCACGAGCCTGCTTGATCGGCAGACCGGTATCGAAGGTCTCCAGTTCGGCCAGCCGATCCTCCTGCGCCTCCACGGCGTCGGCGATCTTATTCAAGACGCTCGCTCGCTCCCGAGGTTTCATCTTCGGCCAAGGACCGTTCAGGAAGGCTTCCCGGGCTGCCGCGACAGCAGCGTCGATATCCTCTTTCTGCCCGGCGGCAGCCGTGGTGTAAGTGGTATTGGAAACCGGGTCCAGCACCTCGAAGGTTGCGCCGCTCAAAGAATCGACGAATTCCCCGTTGATATAGTGCTGAATCTTCTCCGGAAGATTCTCGGGTACGTAATGCTGGCTCATGCCCTTGCCTCCTGAGTGCTCGTCTGAACATTCTCCGAAGCGCTACCGACCGGGGTCAGATACTCTTTGCCCGCCTCCAGCAGCGATTCAATGGTTTTCAATCCCTTCTCGGTGGGCCGGATCAGTGGCGGTCGAACGTAGTCGGAAGCGATCAGACCCTGCCTGGCCATCAGCCATTTGGCCGGGGCTGGATTGGTCTCGGCGAAGAGCAGATCAACCAGCGGATGCACTCCGTAGTGGATGCGCTGAGCGGTCTCCAGATCACCTTCGATCCAGGCGTTGTACATATCTGCGGATGCTTTCGGGGCGATATTGGCCAATGCGGAGATGAAACCGACGCCCCCCAGCGCCATCAGTGGCAGGCAAAGTAGCTCGATGCCGCTCCAGACCAGCAGATCCTTACTCTTTCCTGCCCCCCGGGCAAGGTGCAGCACCCGGGAGAAGTGTTCAAAGTCCTTGGTGGTTTCCTTGATCCCCACGATGTTCTCGAAATCGCGGAACAACCTGGCCACCGTCTCCGGCGCGATGTCCACCGCGGTACGCGAGGGTACGTTGTAAATAATGAACGGCATTTGCGGGAATTCGCGGGCAATCGTGGCGTACCACTGATAGAGCGCTTCCTGGGTGGGCCTGGCGTAGTACGGGGTGATGATCATCGAAGCATCCACCCCGGCATCCACGGCCACCTGGGTCAGCTCCAGCGTTTCGGGCAGCTCAGCGGTGCCGGTACCGGCCAGGAAGGGCACCCGATTATCGACGGCGGCGGCTACCGTGCGGATGGCCTCGGCTCGCTCTGCCACGGACTGCGCACCGGGCTCGCCGGTAGAACCGCCAATGGTCACGCCGTGTGAACCGGAGGCGATCTGCCATTCGACCATAGCTCGCAAGGAATCGTGGTCAACGGCGCCCACTGTCCTGGGGTCGCTGGCATCTGAGTCGGTAAAGGGAGTGAACATAGCGGCAAAGGAGCCGCGCAAATGGGCGGCCGGATCAGAACGGAATTTCACTAGATGGTCTCCTTCGGTGCGGTCTGCAAATAGGCGTATAAAGTGGTGGTGCGGTGCGCGCGGGCGGCGCGTTCGACGTCGTCGGCACTGGCTTTGTTTTCAATCAGCCGGAGCAACTCATCGTGTTCTTGTACCGATTGGGCGGCCCGGCCGGGAATGTAATTGAAGGTTGAGCTGCGTAGCGCGTTCAGCCGGTTCCAGCCGCGATTGACCAGATCCAGCAGGTGCGGATTGGGGCATTGCCGGTACAGCACCTGATGGAAATCGTGGTTGAGCGCGGTGAACCGGACCGGGTCCAGATTCGCCAGGCTCTCCTTCATGGCCTCGTTCAGTCGGTGTGCCTCGGCGATCTCTTCTACACCCAAGCTAGGCAGCGAGAGTGCGGTCGCCGCCGCTTCGACAATGCTCAGAGTTTGCATGGTGTTGAAGTATTCAACCGGGTCAATGCCGATCACGGTGGCACCGACATTGCGCTCGAAACGGAGTAGTTGCTCTGCCTCCAAGCGTCGGATGGCCTCTCGAACCGGGACCACACTGACCCCGAGGTCCTCGGCGATCCGGCTAAGTACCAATCGGTGACCGGGGGAGTAACTACCGGAGAGAATTCGGTCCTTGAGCACCGCATAGGCGCGCTCAGACTTGCTACCGCTCTCGGCGTCTATCACGGTATTTAGCGCGCCGCCCAAGCCACTGCTCAAGACAGGGGGTTCTTCTGGGACCATGCCAGGTACTCCTGCTTCCATGAGGCGTTCATCGGGTAGAGCCCATCCACGCTGTGGCCTTCGCGAACCTTCGCGGCGATAAAGGCCTCTTCGTGTTCTTGTTGCAGAGAGTCATTCGCGAGTTCCTCGGCCAGGGCCGGTGGGATCACCAGGATGCCGTCGGCGTCGGCCACGATAATGTCGCCGGGTTGCACGGTGCTGCCGCCGCAGGCAATGGTTTCATCGACCGCCCAGGGCACGTGTTTTCGGCCTAACACGGCAGGATGCGGATTGGCGGCGTAGACCGGGATCTCCAACTCCGCCACCGCGGTGTAGTCGCGGACGCCGCCGTCGGTCACGATTCCGGCCGCACCGTTGTGCATGGCGCGCAGGGCCAAGATGTCGCCCAGGGTTCCGGTGCCCTTCTCGCCGCGAGCCTCCATCACCAGCACCTCACCCGCTTTGAGCGTGTCAATGGCTCGTTTCTGTGCGTTGTAGCCGCCGCCGAACTCCTTGAACAGGTCTTCTCGGTTCGGCACATAGCGCAGGGTCCGGGCGGTGCCGACCACTTTCTCACCGGGTCGGGTGGGAGTGAGACCGTCGATGGAGACATTATTGAAGCCTCGTTTGCGCAACTGAGAACTCAGTGTGGCGGTGGCTACCTTGCGCAGTTTGGCTTCAAGCTCTGACGTGAGTAACTTCTCCGGCTTTGCTACCTGTTCTGCTGCTGGAATGCCCCAGGCCTCGGCGTGCTGCAGCTCGTCGGTTTTTGGCTGGGCACCGAAATCCGCCAGCGGTACCGAGCTCTGCACGACGGCGGTGCGCAGCCTACCGGTGGACAGTTCTGTTGCGGACGGGTCGCCGGCGCTGACCTCGATTTCGACGACGTCACCCGGCACCGCAACGGAAGCCCCGGCAGGAGTGCCGGTCAGGATCACATCTCCCGGTTCCAGGGTGATCAACTGGCTCAGGTCCGCGATGAGTTGGCTGAAGGGGAAGAGCAGGGTGGTGGTGTCGTCGTCTTGGACCAGTTCACCGTTGAGCCAGGTCTGGATTCTTAGCTGCTGTGGGTCAAGATCGGCCGCGGGGAGTAGGGCAGGGCCGAGCGGGGTGAAACCGTCACCGCCCTTGGAGCGCAGATTCGAACCCTTATCGGCGTAGCGGAGGTCGTAGACGCCGAGGTCATTGCTGGCGGTTACCCATTGCACGTGTTTCCAGGCGTTTTCGGGGGAAACTCGGCGGGCTGGAGCGCCGATGATTAGGGCAATTTCCCCCTCGAATCCGAGTAACTCGCAACCCGCAGGCCGTTCAACCTGGCCGGAAAGGCTCAGCGAGCTGCTCGGCTTGAGGAAGTAGGAGGGGAGTTGTGGAGTTCGGCCGCGTTGGGCCGCACGGGAGGGGTAATTGATGTGCACGGCAATGACCTTGCCCGCGGAACGGAGGGTGGTTTCATCGGCCTGTCGCATCATTGCACTCCCAGTGATCTAAATCAGATATGAAATCGTATACGATTCAGAATACGGGCGTGATGCACGCCACGTCAAGACCCTCGCAAATTACCGCCGAGTGTGGAGATCTGCACCTTTTGAACCGGTTTTAACGTGCAGATCTCCACACTCGACGAGGGATTGGGGATTGGGGATGGGGAACGGGGTCGCGGGAGGTGGAGCGCTTAGCCTGCGTGCGCGGCCTGCCGGATTTGCAGCTCAAAGAGTGCTTCAGCGCATTCCGCAGCTTGCGGTCGTTCCGAGGGGTTCCGGGCAGTCATAGCAGTCAGCAACTCGGGCCAATACCCTTCCAATTCTTGTGGAATCGCCGGATCGTGAAGCAGCCTGGCGATGGAGGACTCCAGGGCCGAGCCGGGAAAGGCTTTGTCACCGCTTAGGCATTCCAGCAAGACCAAGCCCAAGGAATAGATATCGGCGCTGGAATGAACCGGCTCGCCGAGCGCTTGTTCTGGGCTCAAATAGCTGGCGGTACCAATCGTGAGCCCAGGGCTGGTGGCTTCGGCGGAATCGTGCAGCCGGGCGATGCCAAAATCGCACAGAATGGGAAGCTCGGAGCGTCCGAGCAGGATGTTGGCAGGCTTCACATCCCGATGCACCACTCCAGCGGAGTGTACGGCGAGCAACGCCTGAGCCAGTGCCCAACCCAGTTTCGCGACCCGGGGGGCCGCTAAGCCGCCGGAGGCTTCCGGCGCGACTAGTAGTTCTCGTAGGTCGCTTCCCTCGATCAGCTCCATCACCATAAACGCCCTGGGGCCATCCAGATCGGAATCGCACACGCCGCAGTCAAAAAGGCTGATCAGAAAGGGATGCTGTAATTTCGCCAGCGCTCGGAGTTCTTGCTCTTGTCGTTGAACGTCCGTCACATCCGCGGAAAAGATCTTCACCGCGACCTGGCGGCTCAGCTTCAGATCTTCGGCGCGGAACACGGCAGCAGCGGCTCCGACACCTATTCGGCGAATCAGTCGATAGCGCTCACACAAAACTCTATCCATTGCGTTCCTCAAAAGAGTGGGAAGTGAACACAGGGGGCTTTGCGCAATAGCTTATTCCCGCAAGGCTGAGCGGCCGGGTAAGAGCGATTTTCTGGCGAGTCTCATTAGCAGTAACTTCCTCGGGGAGAAGTCCCCATCGACAGTAGCCATTCGCCCGGCCTACGCTTTTTGCAGATAGCCGGACCAAGGGGCCAATAATGACAGATGAGATGCTCGGAGCGAATCCGGATGAGCTCAAAAGCCTTGCCAAGTACGTGGATGCCACTTCCGAGAACTTAGACAGGACCGCCAATACCTTGGACGCGGCGCTGAATAGCGGACTTCGCTGGCACGGCTCCGATGCCACTGACTTTAGACAGCAATGGGCGGGATCGATGCGGCCAGCTCTGCATCGCTCGGCTGCTATGTTGAGCAATCTTTCCAGAATTTTGGTCCGCAACGCCGATGAGCAGATCAAGACCAGTGCAGTGGATAGCGGTGGTGGGTCCGGAGGCGGCTCCGGCTCCCCAATCGGGCCACTTCCCGGACTACCGCCTGCCGACGCCGGTCCAAAGGCGGTCAATAAATGGTGGGATTCGCTCAGCCAGGACGAAAAGGATCGCTATATCAAGGAACATCCGGATCAGATTGGAAATCTCGACGGGGTACCCGCCAGCGCTCGCGATGCCGCCAATCGGCTCCGACTTGATAGCGAGGAAGCCCGGCTCAAGGCGGAGTTGTCCGGGCTTGCCCCGGGGGATAACGAGCGACGAGCGGAAATCAATCAAGCGCTTGGCACCATCGAGCAGATCAGGAAATCTGTCGAAAAGGTTGAGTCCAGTGGCGAGCAAGCCCAGGTGCTGCTCTTTGATGACTCACAGCACCCGCCGCGCGCCGCCGTCGGAGTTGGCAACGCGGATACGGCAAGCAATGTGGGGGTCTTCACTCCCGGCATCGGCTCGGAACCCGATACGAAGCTCAACGGCTACGTCAATGACATGCTGGCGCTAAAACGTCGCACCGATCGTCTCAATATGACGACGGGCAGTAATGACAGCACGGCGTTAATCGCTTGGATTGGTTATGACGCTCCGGCAGGCACGGACGATGGTTGGGTGCAAGTTGCCAAGGAGGCACCCGATCCCAGATATGGACAGCAAGGGGCCCCCGTATTGGCGCATTTCGCCGAGGGTTTGGACGCGGCTAACCCGGATTCAAACCTGACGGCGATTGGCCATTCCTACGGTTCTTTTGTGACCGGACTCGCCGTTCAAGAAACCAGTGTCTTTGACAATATGGTGGTCTTCGGTTCACCAGGTCTAGGTACCAGTGACGCCGATAATCTGCGGGTTCCGGACGGGCATAGTTTCGTGCTTGAGGCGAAGGACGATCCGATTGCGGATCTGGGCGCCTTCGGCGATGATCCTAATCAGCTCTCCGGAATAGACGATCTTTCTACCGCGAGCTCCTCGCATGGTTCCGCCTCCAGCGGGCATGGCCAATATCTTCAAACCGATTCCACCAGCCAATACAATATCGCCGCGGTGGTAGCCGGTCGGTCAGATTTGGCCGTCCATGGCGACAACTCTGGGGCTGGGGACGCCGTCCGCGGTTTGGTCGGCTTGGGTACCGGTGTCGACATCGCTCGCGGCGGCACCGAGGGAGCTATTGACGGCGCCTCGCACGGTGGCGATGTGGGGGAGGATATTGCAGGCACCCCGGGTCGGGTGGTCGGAACCGTCGTCGGCGGCACTGTTGGGGCGGTGGACGGCGCGGTAGATTCGGCCGTGAACGATGTCAAGGGTGTGGTCAAGGGGATCAAAGGACTCTTCGATTGACCCGGAAGCACTCCAAGATTTTTAGCACGGTACTATTCGGCATTGTCAGTGCATTGCTCTTAAGTAGTTGTTTCGGAAAGGCGGAGAACATGACCTCCCTAGATTTCACTTCTCGGCCCAGCCTCCAATCGGTGGTTGACCAGTATGACTCGATGCTCAAAGAGTTAGAAACCGAGCTCTCAAAAGCCTTCGCTGACGCTCAGTGGCGGGAGTTTCAGCAGGGTACCTCGATTGAGGTGGAGGTACCGCACGCTCCGGGGCCGGTGGTGAACTATTCCAGTGCGGCCTGGACCACTGAACTCTCATTACGCGGAGCTGATCGTGAAAAAGCGCTGAGCATTCTGAGCGAAACAGGCGAAAAATATGGTTTCGCTGCCCCAGAAACCCTTCAGAACAGTGATGATCATTGGGAAGTCACCGGCACCGACCAGTGGGGGGCGCGCTACGAATTTAGTAGCGGCAAGAATACCGTGCTGAGTTACCTCACCGGACTCCACCTTGAGCAAGAGCTACGGCACTAGCCATTTTGGCGCGGGCAGCCAAGCCCGAAGCTAGCGGCCCAGAAACTCGATGGCGGCGGCTTTGAAGGCTCGCGAAGTGATCGCATTTGCATGGCTTCGGGCCGGTAGCAGGAGTTGTTCCGCCGGAATGCTTCCGCCATGGCTCGCGATGATCTCGGCTAGCCGGGGCATCGTGAAGGCCAGCTCATCTCGATCGCCTGCCACCAGCAGCACTGGCATCTTTGGAATCGATTCTGCCGGGTCAAAGGGCTCGGTTTTGATCGCCCGAACCATGCTGAGCAGGGCAAACATATCGTTCTCCGGAACCAACATGGCCATCCGCATTAGCCCCGCCGTCGATTCATCGGAGATTTCCTCGCCAGAGGTCACCAGACGTTCGGCGGCTTCGAGGTCAAAGCTGGCCAAGGGGTCAATGGCCGCCGGGCCGCCGAGCACGAGTTTGTGTACCAACGCGGCCTGCGAGGCACCGAATTCCCAGGCCAACCGCGCGCCCAGGGAGTAACCAATCACGTCCACACCCGAGGTTGGGTCGGAGTCGTTCAGCGGGCGCACTCCGGAGTCGGAGAGCAATTGCAGGATTTCCGCTCGGATTCGACTCGGTGTGTACTCGTCGAGTTCCTCGGGGGCCACCGAGCCGCCGTGACCGGGCAGGTCCACCGCGATGACTCGGCGTCCGGCGGTTTCTAAGGCAGTCAGCCAGCCGGCCTGCGCCCAGTTGAGCTCGGTGGAGGAGGCAAAGCCGTGGATGAGTAGCACCGGACGCCCGGTGGTGGGTCCGTAGTGATAGGCGGTCAAGGTGGAGGAGCGGCCCTCCACCGAATGAGACATCAGTCCTCGTCCAGGTCGAGGGAGAGCTTGACCCGTCGCTTGGGGGTTTCCTCGCTGGGCACGGTGCCGACAATGCCGGCGGTATCGTCGGGGACTTCAAAGATAATCAGCGGATCGCCGACGTTAATAACGTCCCCCGGCGAACCAAAGATCCGCAGCACCTTCCCGGCCTGAGGGGAGGGTAATTCCACCGAGGACTTACTGGTCTCCACCTCCACCATGGGGGTGTTCCGCTCAATCTGATCACCCTCGGAGACCAGCCACTCCAGCACGGTCGCTTCGATCAAACCCTCACCCAGATCGGGGAGGGGAAAGGAAATCTCAGCCATCTCTAAGCTCCAAGCCTTTTATAGGTCAGCACCCTTTGGATGCCAAACAGAATGCGATCCACATTGGGAATGTATTCGTCTTCCAAGTCCCCTGAGGGATACGGTACGTCGAAGCCGGTAACTCGTTCAACTGGTGCCTTCAGAGTATCAAAGCAAGCCTGGCTGATCCGGGCTGCTATTTCGCCTCCTAAACCGGCGGTCAGCGGGGCTTCATGGACGACGACGGCGCGGCGCGTCTTGGCCACGGAACTCGCCACGGTGGCGGTATCCAGCGGTTTGAGCCAACGCAGATCCACCACCTCGACCTGAATACCATCCTCGGCAGCCAACTCAGCGACCTGTAGGCAGCGAGCCACCATAGCGCCGTAGGCAATGAGGGTGACGTGTTTACCCTCCCGGACCACCCTGGCTCCGGTGAGCTCGCCCGCCTGCTCTAGATCGACGTCGGACTTCTGCCAATACCGAGGCTTGGGTTCCATAAACATCACCGGGTCCGGCATCCTGGCAGCCAGCCGCATCAAGTGGTATGCCTGTTGCGGGTCTGCGGGGGAGACCACCTTGAGCCCTGGCACATGGGCGAGCATGGCTTCCAGACTCTCGGTGTGCATTTCGGGGGCGCGCAGGCCGCCGAAACTGGGGACTCGCAGCGTGATGGGCATCGGCATGGTGCCGCGACTGCGATAGTTCATCCGGCCGATCTGGCTGATGATTTGGTTCACCGCAGGATAGGCGAATCCGTCGAACTGCACCTCGGGGATCGGATGGTAACCGGCTAAGGCCAGGCCAACGCTCAGTCCCAGGATGCCGGATTCGGCTAAGGGAGTGTCAAAGACCCGGTCTGCTCCGAACTCGGCTTGCAAGCCGTCGGTGACCCGGAAAACACCACCCAGGGTGCCGACATCCTCACCGAGGATCAAGACCTTGGGGTCCGCACGCAGAGCATCTCCCAGGGCCAGGTTGAGAGCTTTTTGCATGGAGATTTGCGTGGGTACGGTGTTCTCAGGCATGTTCGCTCTCCTCGCGCCAAGACGCAGCCTGTTGTTGGAGCTCATCGGTGGGTTCCTGGTAGACAAAATCGAACATCTCTCGGCCGGGTCGGGCTTCCAGTGCGATCACGCCGGCTCGGATCTGTTCTTCCTCGGCTTTGGCTTGGGCAAGAGCCGAGGTAAAGAAAGCCTCATCGGCTACACCGGATTGGCGGAGCCGTTCGGCATAGCGCTCCACCGGGTCCAAGCCGCCCTCCTGCCGTTCTTCTTCCAGGCTGCGATAGCGACCGGGATCGTCGCTGGTGGAATGGGGTCCGCGACGATAGGTCATCGCTTCGATCAGCACCGGTCCACGCCCGGAGGCCGCATGCTCGCGGGCAGCTTTGGTTGCCGCATAGACAGCTTCCACGTCGTTGCCGTCCACCTGGATGGCGGGCATCCCATAACCTGCTGCCCGAGCGGCCACCGAACCACCGGCAACCTGCCGTTCGGTGGGCACCGAAATGGCCCAGCCATTGTTCTGCACAAAGAAGATCACCGGCGCCTTGAAGACACTGGCGAAGTTCATTGCCTCGTGTACATCGCCTTGGGAGGATGCGCCGTCGCCAAAGTAGCTGATCGCCACCCCGTAGTCCGGACGGTCATCTTCCCCATCGCCGCCATTGAGAGTCTGTCCGTGTGCCCAGCCCACCGCGTGTAGCACCGATCCTGCAACCACCGCCTGGATAGGAGCGAAACGGCTGGCCATCGGGTCATAAAGACCGCCGTGCCAACTGGCCTTGTGGGTAGACATGTAAGCCACCATGTCCACACCCCAGGCTCGGGCGACGCCGAGTTCCCGGTAGGTGGGGAAAATGAAGTCTCGCTTTCGGTCCAGGGCGAAGGTGCTGCCTACCTGGGCTGCCTCCTGACCGCGTTCCGGGGCATAGGCGGGCACGATGCCTTGCCGCTGCCAGCCGATGGCGGATGCATCTAGGTGCCGTACCGCTTCGAGCAAACAATAGAGTTCGCGTTGTTGCTCGGCACTGAGCACCGCCTCGGCAACCGGGAGAGTGGACGCTGTGGTGCGTCGCTCACTGCGCGCTGGGGTCGTCATGGTGTGAGCTTATTCACTGCTTCTACTGGCTGCAACAAGGCAAGGAAAGTTCGACAGTTTGGCAAAATTTGCCTAGCTGTTTGCTCATTAGCTAGGCAGATTGCTTAATGTTTCCGGCTCTGCTGTGGTCCGTGATCTGCGTAAGCCGATCCAATTGAGCAGCGCGATCAAGGCGGTGAGCGCGAAAGTACCGAGTACCTGGATTCGTACCGCGGAATCCAGGAAGCCCAGTAGCAGTATCCCCGCAATTAGCAGCATGGCTAGCCAGGACAGATAGGGAAAGCCCCACATCGGCACGGCAAGTTTTTCTCCGGCGGCATCGGCACGTCGACGCAAGATGAGCTGGGAAACAACCGTGGAGATCCACATCATCAGCGCCGTGGATCCCACCAATTGCAACAGAATGCTCAAAATATGCTCCGGGTCGATGAAGTTAAGGATTACCGTGACGAAGCCGAAGAGCACTGAGGCAAGCACGGCAGCCAGCGGAACCTTGCGTTCGGTGACCTTGCTGAGGAACTTCGGAGCCATTCCGCGCTCGCTGAGCGAGAAGATCATTCGTGAGGAGCCGTACAAATTCGCATTGAGTGCGGAGAGCACCGCTACCGCGATCACCAGGGTGGTCACTTCCTCTGCGTAGGGGAGATGCGCCGCTGCCAGCACTGAGGCAAAGGGGTTGGCCGTGGCCGGGGAATCCCAAGGGAGTACGGTGACCATAACAAGCACCGAACCGATGTAAAAGACCAGAATCCGCCAGACCACGGAGCGGATGGCTCGGCCAACGTTATGCTCGGCATTTTCCGTTTCGGCTGCAGCGATGGTTACCAACTCGGTGCCACCGAAGGCGAAGATGACGATCAGCAGGCCCGCGGCCATTCCCGCCCAACCGGTGGGCAGGAAGCCGCCGTGGCTGAAGAGATTAGCGAATCCAGGACCGGAATCGCTCGGAATCAGCCCGGTAATGAGCAGCACACCGACCACCAGGAAGATCACGATAACAGCGACCTTGAGAATAGCGAACCAGAACTCCAATTGCCCGAATTTTCCGACGCCAAGCAGGTTGATCACGGTAAAGAGCACCATGAAGGCCAGGGTGAGCAGCCACTGCGGGAGGAAACTCCACAAGCCACCCAGAATGGCCGCAGCTCCGGTGGCTTCGGCGGCAACAACGACGACGATCTGCACCCACCAGAGCCAGCCCACGGTAGCGCCGGCCACCCGTCCCATGGCTTTCTCCGCGTAGTAGGAGAAGGCGCCACTATTCGGATGCGCGGCAGCCATCTCGCCGAGCATCCGCATTACCAGGATCAGGATGGCGCCCGCGATTAAGAAGGAGATCAGTACCGCTGGCCCGGCAACGCCGATAGCCTTACCGGAGCCGATGAACAGGCCGGTGCCGATGGAGGAGCCAAGCGCCATCATGATCAATTGGCGTGATTTGAGACCTCGGCTGAGGGTTGCGGGTTTTTCCGTACTCGCGTTCGTCATTGAATGCCTTGCTTTCGGTGATTCTGCTGACCTTTGTCGTTGTGACCTCTACCATATTGTCAAGGTATTTACTTAGTGCACAGGAGACTTGCCCAGTGATTGATGCTTTGGATGCCAGAATTGTCAGACTCTACACCTTGGAACCTCGCATTTCGGTCCTGGAAGCTTCCCGGCAGCTCGGGATAGCAAGAGCCACCGTCTCCTCCCGGCTGGAAAAGCTTCAGGCTTCTGGTGCCATCCGGTCCTGGGCTCCAAGCCTTGATCCCGGAAGCTTTGGCTATCCGGTGCTGGCCTTCTGTTTTTTGACCATCGAGCAGCCCCATGGGCACGACCGGGTGGTGGATGCGCTGGTGGACATCCCGGAGATCATCGAGGTGCATACGGTGTCCGGGGAAAGTGATTTGCTAGTCAAGGTTGCCGCGCGATCCAATTCGGATCTGCAACGAGTGCTCGATGCGATGGCCGTTACCGAGGTGGTGGTGCGTTCCTCGACCGTGTTGGCGCTCAATACTCATTTCGAGGCTCGGACGCTTCCGCTCTTTGAGGCGGCCGCAAAGTAGTTTGGAATAGCTTTCGGGATAGCCCTCTGACTTGGCGATAGCCCAGTGTTGCGACAGTGAGCTATCGCGATGCTCGTGGACTATCCCGAGCGCTTAGTGGCTGTGCTCTTCGCGGAGTCATCGATTTTGAGTCCGTCGAGGAAAGGTCTACCATTAGTTATAGTCAATTTGACTATAACTAATGACGTTGGAGTCTGTTATCAATGCACAGCCAGCACTGCAGGCGGCAACAAGCTACCCTCGAGGTGCGAATGTTGCCGAGCGCTCCGCTGCGCCGCCGTCCTTGGCCATCTCCACGGTCATCTTCGCTCTCCGCCCCATCGAAGGCACCGACCGCTTGGCGCTCTGGCTGCCGTTGGTGCGCCGGATCCGTGAGCCCTTCAAGGATCAATGGGCTCTGCCAGGCGGGCCGCTGAGTCATCAGGAGTCCTTGCAAGATGCTGCTGGGCGGAATCTACAAGAAACCACCGGGCTTAAACCCAGGTTCCTAGAGCAGCTCTACGCCTTTGGCGGCTTACAGCGTTCGGCACAGAAAAACACCCAGCGCGTGGTCTCCATCGTTTACTGGGCGCTCGTGCAACCCCCGGAGGCGGCGCTGGCTACCGAATCGGATAATGTGCGCTGGGTCCGTGCCGACTGCCTAGAAGAACTGGCCTTCGATCACAACGAGATCGTCGAATACGCCCTCTGGCGCTTGCGCAACAAACTCGAATACGGCTCGCTTGCCTATCACTTTCTCGGTGAGCGTTTCACCCTGGCACAGGTCCGCGAAGTCTATGAGGCAGTGCTCAATAGGCAGCTCGATCCAGCGAACTTCCGTCGTCAACTCAAGGCGACGGTGGACATCGAAGAAACCGATGAGTACCTGCAAGGCGGAAAGCACCGTCCGCCCCGACTTTACCGATACACCGGGAACACCGAGACCTTCAATTAGCACCAACCCAGACGCAACATCTCACTAGTCGCACTATCTCAAGGGGATACCGTGAGTTCAGTCAATACCGCCATCCAGCTCTCCGTCCGAGGCGACTCATCCACGTCTACCTGTGGCACCGATCTGGCCCAAGGGCCGTGGGAATTTGACTTAGATGCCGCGCTTCAAGGAGTTCCCAGCTATGGTCCGGGTGCGTCGTTGGAGGACGTGGCACCTGCAACCACCCCGGTGCAAGGCCAGATCCCGCCAGAGTACAAGGACGCCTCGGACGCGGAACTGGACGCACGAATCATGGCAGCTAAAGCTACTCTCGGGGACAAAGTGGTGATCCTCGGACATTTCTACCAACGCGATGAGGTGATCAAATACGCCGACTTTGTTGGTGACTCCTTCCAACTCGCTAATGCGGCCAAGGCAAAGCAGGATGCCGAGGCCATCGTCTTCTGCGGGGTCCATTTCATGGCTGAGACTGCAGATATGCTTTCCACCCCCGAACAAGCCGTAATTCTGCCGAATCTGGCGGCCGGCTGCTCGATGGCCGATATGGCCGATATCGAATCGGTTGAAGCTTGCTGGGCGCAATTGGAGGAGGTCTACGGCGATCTGACAGCTACAGATGCGGAAGGCAAGGTTCCGGTGATTCCGGTGACCTATATGAATTCCTCTGCCGCGCTCAAGGGTTTCTGTGGTGAGCATGGTGGCATCGTTTGCACCTCATCGAACGCCAAGACCGTGCTGCAATGGGCCTTCCAAAGAGGGCGTCGGGTGCTCTTCTTCCCCGATCAGCACTTGGGTCGCAACACCGCGAAGGCGATGGGGGTGCCGCTGGAGCAGATGCCGATGTGGTCGCCCCGTAAGCCCTGGGGCGGCACCGATGAAAAGACTCTCCAGGACGCTCGCGTAATTCTGTGGCACGGCTTCTGCTCAGTGCACCGTCGATTCACGGTGGCGCAGATCGAACAAGCTCGGCTTAACCATCAGGGTGTCCGGGTGATCGTCCATCCGGAGTGCCCGATGCCGGTGGTCGACGCCGCGGACGAGTCTGGCTCCACCGATTACATTGTGAAGGCGATTCAAGCGGCCCCTGCGGGTAGCACCTTTGCCATTGGCACCGAGATTAACCTGGTCAATCGACTCGCCGCGGAGTATCCGCAGCACACGATCTTCTGCCTAGACCCGGTCATTTGCCCCTGCTCCACGATGTATCGAATCCATCCGGGATACCTGGCCTGGGTGCTGGAATCTCTGGTCGAAGGAACCGTGCAGAATCAGATCTCTGTGCCGGAGAGCACCGCGGTTCCCGCACGGGTGGCCCTTGAACGGATGCTTGCGGCCCGCCCATGAGAACGCCGAGGCGGGTCTTGGTGATCGGCAGCGGCTTGGCTGGGCTAACCGCTGCCCTACAGCTCGCCGAATCGAAAGCCGTTGAAGTAACCCTGGTGAGCAAAGCCGAGTTGGGGGAGAGTAATTCCCGTTATGCCCAGGGCGGCATTGCCGCGGTGCTGCCGGAACAATCAAAGCGCGCTCGACGTAGCGCTGGAGATTCTGTACCGGCCCATGTCCAGGACACCCTGATCGCCGGAGCGATGCTCAATAACCGTTTGGCCGTGCAGCAGATGTGTTCGGCCGCCTACGAGGTAGTCAACGCGCTGACCAGCCGCGGTGTCAGTTTCGATGTCACGGCGGACGGGTATTGGGCCCTTGGCCTAGAAGCGGCACACAGTTTTCCCCGCATCCTGCACAGCGGTGGGGACAGCACCGGAGCCGGAATTATCGAGGCGTTGGTCGAGCTCGTTCGCTCGGTCGCCACTATCGGGCACTTGGAGCTTCGGGAAAACACCACGCTGCTCAGGCTGCTCACCGAATCCGGCACCGTCACGGGTGCGGCCTTGCGTACCGCCGCGGGCGAGGTGGAGAATTTAGGGGCTGACGCCGTCGTACTGGCCACCGGGGGAGGCGGCCAGATTTATGCTCACACCACCAACCCCTCCGGAGCCACCGCCGATGGCCTGGCAGCCGCCTGGCAAGCCGGAGCGGTGCTACGGGACCTGGAATATTACCAATTTCACCCAACCCTGCTTGATGACCCGGAGCCCTTTATGATCTCTGAGGCGGTGCGCGGCGAGGGCGCGCTGCTGCGCAATGAACGCGGTGAGCGGTTTATGACGGCGGTGCACCCCGACGCCGAGCTGGCACCGAGGGATGTGGTCTCCCGCGGTATTGCCCGCGAGTTGGCAGGAGGTGGCAAGGTCTTCCTCGACGCCACCGGAATTGCCAGCAAGGATGGCCCCGGGTTCTTGTCCCGCAGATTTCCCGGCATCGATGCGCAGTTGCGGGCGAGGGGTTGGGAGTGGGAGCGCGAGCCGCTGCCGGTGATGCCCGGAGCCCACTACTGGATGGGTGGGGTGGCCACCGATTTATTGGGCCGGAGTTCGGTGCCCGGTCTTTACGCGGTGGGTGAGGTGGCTTGCACCGGGGCACACGGAGCCAACCGGCTGGCCTCGAATTCGCTACTCGAAGCGGCGGTCTTTGCTGCCCGTGCAGCTACCGCGATCCAAACCGCAATCCAATCCGAGACGGGGGAAGAGGCTGGGGAAGAGGCCGCGGGCTGGCCAAGTTTCCCGGCCGAGGGGCTCCGGCTTCGCCAGGGTGAACAGCAGGTTGAGCGCGAGGAACTCTCCGAGCTGATGATGGCTCAGGCTGGAGTGGTGCGAGATGCGCCTGGGCTGGAGCTAGCGGCCAAGCAGCTGGCGCAATGGTATTCCGACGATCCGCAGACGGCGCAATTGCTCACGGCAGCACAGCTACTGGTCAGCGCGGCGGCCAGCCATCGAGGTTCGGTGGGGGCACACTGGCGTTCCGACTATCCCGAACCGCTTACGGCGCAGAGCAGCGCAGCCGGCAGCATCGTCAACCTAGCCGCTACCGACTACCCGGGAACCTCCCGGCGAGAGGCCACCCAATGAACGAGATCCTTCCTTTAAGCGCCCGCCAGATCGAGACCGTGGTGCTGGCCGCGCTCGATGAAGATGCGCCCTTTGGCGATCTGACCTCGCAGCTCCTGATTCCGGAAGCGGCACAAGCCAACGCGAGCTTGGCCGCCAGGGAGGAAGGAGTGCTCAGCGGCAGCAAGGTCTTTGACGCCGCCATGCACCTCACCGATCCCTCGATCCGGGTCGAATGGGAGTATTCCGACGGCGAGCGGTTCCCCGCAGGGGCGCAACTGGCCCTGGTCAGTGGTCCGGCCAGGTCGGTGCTGACCGCGGAACGAGTAGGGCTCAACCTCTTGCAGCGGATGAGTGGGGTGGCGAGCCTGACCGCGCAGTATGTTGCCGCCGTCGCCGGTAGCAAGGCCAGAGTGGCGGATACTCGGAAAACCACTCCGGGTCTAAGGGCTTTGGAACGCTTCGCGGTGCGCTGCGGGGGTGGGCATAACCACCGCTACAGCCTTTCGGATGCGGTGATGGCAAAGGACAACCATCTAGCCGTGCTGAGCGGTGGGGACCCGAAAAAACTCACCGAAGCGCTGTCCTCGCTGCGATCCAGAGTTTCGCACACCACCCATATTGAGGTGGAGGTGGACCGGATTGAACAGATTGAAGCGGTGCTGGCCGCTGGGGTGGATACCATTATGCTGGACAATTTTGGGCTGCAGGAACTCCGCGAGGGTGTTGCTTTGATCGCCGGTCGCGCGCTGGTCGAGGCCAGTGGGAACGTCCGGTTAGGAACTATCGCGGAGATCGCAGGCACCGGGGTGGATATTATTTCGGTTGGCGCGCTGACGCATTCGGTGCGGGCTCTGGACCTGGGCTTGGATGTGCAACTGAGTAGTGAGTTAGGGTGATCTTTCTCGATGCCGCTGCGACCTCACCGGTCCGGAGAGAAGCCATCGAGGCGATGTTCCCCTATCTGACCGGTTCCTTCGGTAACCCCTCCAGCCATCACGGTTTGGGGGAGCAGGCCGCCCAAGCCTTGGCGGCGGCCAGGGCTTCTGTTGCCGAGGTGGTGCATTGCAGGCCGGGAGAGGTGGTCTTTACCTCCGGGGGCACCGAAGCGGACAACCTGGCCATCAAGGGCATTGCCTTGGCTCGTCGGCAGGCTAGGCCGGAGCGAAACAGGATTCTGCTGAGCGCCATTGAGCATCCTGCGGTCCGCGAGTCCGCCGAATATTTGGTTCGCTGGCACGGCTTTGAGTTGGACCTTGTCCCGGTTGATGGTGAAGGACAGCTGGACCATGAAGCCTTCGCAGCGTTACTAGGCCCCCGGGTGGCGGTGGCCAGCGTAATGTATGCCAATAACGAGATCGGGACCATTCAAGCGCTCTCCGAATTGGCGGCGCTCACCCGGGAGCATCGAATCCCGTTGCACAGCGACGGCGTGCAAGCCTCGGGCTGGCTCAACCTCGATATTACCGAACTAGGTCTTGAGGCGCTGAGCCTTTCCGGGCACAAATTCGGTGCCCCCAAAGGGATCGGGGCATTGATCCTGCGCTCGCAGACCATTGTCGAACCGGTGATTCATGGCGGAGGGCAACAGGGTGGCCTGCGCTCCGGAACCGAAAATGTGGCCTTTGCGGTAGCGATGGCGACGGCGATCAAACTGGCCGAAGCGGAGCGCGCCGAGGCGTTCGCGAGGGTTTCGGCGCTGCGTGACAAGTTCATTTCAACTGTACTGAGCAGGGTTCCTAGCGCTCAACTGACCGGCGCATCCGGGGCAACTCGGCTACCCTCGAACGCTTCCTTCTGCTTCCCAGAAACCCACGGTGAGTCTGTGCTCTTGGAATTGGAGCGACAATCGGTGCTTTGTTCATCTGGTTCTGCCTGCGCTGCGGGTTCGGCCGATCCTTCCGCGGTGTTACTTGCCATCGGTCTTCCGGAAGAACTGGCCCAGACGGCCGTCCGGTTCAGTTTCACCAGCTCGATAACCGAGCAGGAGCTGAACGATGCCGTTGGGGCGCTAGCCCGCGCGGTGGAGGGCCTGGCCCGCTACGGGCGTTAGAAGCACAAGATCCAAGCTACCCGGAAGCGGCCTTCAGGGCACCAGGACCTCGGATTCTTGCTGACGAACCCGGCGGAAGATCCAGTAGCGCAGTAGCAGGAATCTGGTTGCTGCAGCCAGTACATTGGCGATCGTAATGGTCACCACGTCCTCAAAGACCGAGGGGTCGGGGGTGATGGCGTGCAGCAACCACAGGCTTGAACTCGTCAAGGCGAGCGCCAGCAACATGACCCACAGCCCGCGTCGATGATCCGTCCACCAGTGCTTGCGGTCCTGAATACCCCAGCTATGCCGGCGATTGAGTTCGGTGTTCAGGATCGAGGTGAGCACTAGAGCCACTAGATTGGCCCACTGGGTTCCGGCGAACGGTCGAAGTGCCGCGAAGATAGCGAGCGAGGCCACCGTACAAATCGCGCCTACCACTAAGAAGCTGCCGATTTGCCGCCACAGTCCGTTTGCCGGTGTCCGCTGCAGGGCAGCTGGGCGGGGTTGCCGAAGCCTTAGCGGTTCGGTGGCTGTTTTGCTCATAACTCTTAAACTCTGACACTTTCCCGTGTCAGGACCAAATATCAGCCCTTAGAGCGCTGTGAGTTCACCCACGGGTACTTCCACACTCAATCGATTGGCAGGTCCCGGTAGTGGGCAGGCCCAGGATTCGTCATAGGCGCAGGAGGGGTTATAGGCGAAATTGAAATCAATCACCAAGCGTGGTTCCTCTTCCTCGGTGTACCCGAGCAAGGAACCCTTGATGCTGTCCAAGAGATAACGGCCTCCGCCGTAGCTGCCACCAGCCTTGCCTGCACCGGAATCCCGGAAAGGCAAGAAGATCCCTCCGCCGTAACCTTGATGCCGCCAGAGCGCCAAACTACCGAGAGTGGGAAGGTCCAAGGTGCCCAGGCATTCGAACTCAACCACCCCGTCCGTTCCGGTCTGCACTCGGTAGGTCTCGCCTCGTCGCTCGGCCGTTGGGCTGGCCTGAAAGCGGTACGCCGGATCGTAGCTCGCGATATTGAGCCCGGTGAAGGACGATTTGGCAGCCGCAGAGAGCGCGGAGGCTGGATGCTCCGCGAAAAGTCGATTGCGTTCCGCAATCCAGAAACTATGCGCGGCCTGCGGATCCTGCTCGTAGCGGGTACGCACCTCGGCGTAGAGCTCAAAGGTGCGCAGCCGCCAGTCGGCAACCTCCACGGCGTTCTGAGCCGATGCCCGCTCAGACATCGGAGCCAAGATCTACTTCGAGCTCACCGGGCTGGGCGGCGATCCGGCCAGAGATCTCAGCGACCTCTTCGGGGCTAAAATCGAAAACGGATTCCACCTCGGTGAGCTGCAAGGGCAAATGACGAACCCTGGCGGCCACTGCGGAGGCGGGAGCGGCGAATAAGGTGACTAATTGCGCGCCGCTGGTGCGTAGGGCCCGTTCGTGACCTTCCGGGGCGAGCACATCATTGACATTGACCACGCCCGGAGCCACCAGAACCGGAATTTGTTGATCACCGAGTATCAGCGAATCACCAAGTGCGTGGTGATAGTGGCCGGAGAGAATGAGCCGCACATCGCTGCCCCGCAACACCTCCATCAGATCCTCCGGGTTCTGCAATTCAATCCCGTCGTGTAGGGGAGTTACCGGCTCGATGGGTGGATGGTGGAGTACGAGCAGAGTGCCTGCTTCGGCCGGACTGCTGAGCTCCTCAGCCAGCCAATCCAATTGGCCTTCGTCCAGGAAACCGTGGGTCCGGCCGGGGATCGAAGTATCCAGAGTGAGCAGCCGGAAACCTCCTATCCTGCTGCTGCCATAGACAGGTAACTGGCCGCCGTCGGGCTCGCTTAATGCTCCCGGATGGCCATTGCCCAGAACTGCCCAGAAACCCGGCCGGTTATCGTGATTGCCCATCGCGTAAAGCACCTGGGCGCCGCGATGGGCGGCGTAGTCAGAGGCCAGCTCCTGCACCCGGCGGTAGGATTCCAAGCTGCCGTCATCGGAGATATCTCCGGAGATCACGAGCAGATCCAGGGCGTCCACCGGCACCAGACTTCGCAGCGCGCGCAGCAGGGCTTCGCCGGGATCCACTACCGACGAGTGCAGTCCCTTGGCCAAGAGATGAGTGTCCGTTAGGTGCAGAATACTCAGCGTGCTCATCTCAACATTCTCTCCTCTGGCACCGACAATTTTGGGATTAGAGGTCGAAGAAAGTCAACATAGCTAACAGAGTCGCTGTGTACCGGCTGCCGGGATACACTCCGGAGATGGCTTCAGTTGATCCGGTGGCAACTAACTCAACCCGTGTTGACCCTTTGACGGCGCGTGCCGCAGAGAACCTGACCGCTCTGATTGGTTTCCGCACGGTGTCCTACCCCGATCCGAGCCAGGAAGAAACCGAGCAGTTCGAGGGGCTCATCTCTGCGCTGGAACAGAGATATCCGCTTGTGCACGGCACCTTGGAGAGGGAGCGGGTGAACGCTCCCTCTTATGCTCAGCTCTTTCGCTGGCCGGGATCCAAACCGCAGGGCAGGCCCACCGTGCTGATGGCTCATTTGGATGTGGTCCCGGTAGATCCGGATGATCCTTGGAGCTACCCACCCTTTTCCGGAACCCAGGCGGACGGCTACCTCTGGGGCCGGGGTGCCCTGGACGATAAGGGAGCCGCGGTAGCCATCCTAGAGGCTGTTGAATCCTTGATCGCGGAGGGTTTTCGTCCGGTTGAGGACGTTTACCTTTCCTTCGGTACCGATGAGGAGGTTGGCGGCCGGGACGCCCTGGCCGCCGTCGAACTCCTCGCGGAACGTCGGGTGCGGCCGTGGCTGGTACTCGACGAAGGTGGTGCGGTTGCTGGCCAAGCCTTCCCCGGCGTGGAGCGAGAGGCCGCAATGATCGGAGTGGCCGAAAAGGGGCTGCTGACCGTGACCTTGACGGTGCAAGATCCCGGTGGACATTCCGCCACACCACCTAGACTCGGCTCCACCGCGCGGCTGGCTCGGGCGATCACCCGGCTGGAGCGCAAGCCCTTCCCCGTGCAACTGCACCCGGCGAGCGCCCGGATGCTTGAGGTCTTCGCCGCCGAGATGTCCGGGGCACAGCGTGAGGTGCTGGGTCGAGCTCGTAAATTGAGTTGGCCCCTGGCCAGGCTGCTGCCGATCTTCGGCGCGGAAGCAAGCGCCGTGGTTCGAACCACGACGGCGGTTACTCAGCTCAGTGGCAGCAAGGCCGCTAATGTGCTGGCGGCCACTGCCTCGGCTACCGTCAATTTAAGGATTGCCGTGGGCAGCACCGTGCAGGCCACGATCGATAGATTGCGCAAGGTGATTCGGGACCCCAAGGTGGAGTTGAAAATAGTGGAGAGCAGCGAGCCCTCGGCTGTTTCCAGCTCCGAAAATGATCAGTTCGCGGTGCTCGCCGAATGTGTCCGCGAGGTCTTTCCAGAGGCCTTGGTGGCACCGTATCTGATGATGGCGATGACTGATTCGCGGAGGTTCACTCGTATCAGTGACGCGGTCTATCGTTTTGTGCCGTTCAGGATGAGTGCTGCTGAACGTGGCACCCTGCACGCGGTTGATGAACGGCTTTCCCTCCAGACCTTGGGGGAAGGAGTCCGGTTCTACCGAACCCTGCTGCGCAAACTCACATAGAATATTTAGAGTGCAACGAACCGTCAGCTCTCGCCTGCTTTTTACCACTCAAGCCCAGACCTCGGTGGTGCTTTCGGTAGCAGTTGCGGACCGGGGCTACGACTCGGTGAGCGAGCAGATCACTCTGCAGGCCGGTGACCGAGCGGTGGAATATCGCGTGCTGGCGGACCAACATGGTGGCCGGCTTTTCGCCTTCGAGCTGGCCGAACCTAGCGAGGTGCTGCTGGAATATCGGGCGGTGGTCGACGGCGTGGCCGCACCGGAGTTGAGTAGCGAGACAGATTTGATCCGTTACGTTCGGCCAAGCCGGTACTGTGAATCGGATCGCTTACTCCCCACCGCCTATGCGGAGTTCCCTGGTTTGCGGGGGCTAGCACTGATCGATGCCGTACGTGCTTGGGTGGCAAGGGAACTGCGGTATGTGAGCGGCTCCTCCAGCCCAACCGATGGAGCGGTAGAGGCTTTATTGGCGCGGCGCGGGGTTTGCCGGGACTTTGCGCACCTGGCGGTCTCGCTGCTCCGAGCCAAGGATGTGCCGGCCAGAGTGGCGGCGGTTTACGCGCCGGGACTGACCCCGATGGATTTCCATGCGGTGGCGGAAGCCTGGGTGGAAGGCAACTGGTATGTCTTTGATGCCACCGGCTTGGCTCCGCGGGCTTCCATGCTGCGCATCGCCACCGGCAGGGACGCTTCGGATACTGCTTTTCTCTCCACCGTGGGCGGCAGCCTGACCTTGAAGGAGATCAGAGTCAGCGCGGTGGTGGAGGGGGATCTTCCCATCGAGGATTCCTCGGAGCTCTTAAGCCTCAGCTAGGGCTCTTCGCCCCCCCGCCCCGCCGCCCGCCCTTCGCCCCCCGAGCGCCCACCGCCGAGTGTGGAGATCTGCACGTTATAGACCTGTTTTAGCGTGCAGATCTCCACACTCGGCGAAGAACTTAGTCGGTCCCGTTGGCGGTGGCCTCGAGCTTATTGCTGAGCCTGATCAACTCGCGCATCTCCTGCTCGCTCAGGCTAGAGCTGAAGAGGCAATGAATGTCCTGAGCATGTTCCCTGCCAATGGTCTTCTGCAGCTCCCGGCCGGCCTGAGTCAGACCGATCTCCACCCCGCGCCTATCTTCCTCTGCGGCTCGGCGCTGGATCAACCCGCGGGCTTCAAGCCGCTCAACCAACCGGGACATGCTCGGCTGGGTGAGCAGTACGTTCCGGTTCAGCTCATTAAGCCGTACCCAGCCGCTCGGGCAGTTGGAGAGGGTGTACAAAACGTCGTATTCGCGGATGCTGATCTTCTTGAAGACCGGATCGCGTTGCAGGCGCTGTAATACCCGGACCTGGGCCCGGAAGAAGGATTCCCAGCTATCGACGCTGAGCTTGAGATCGCTCATACTTCAACAGTAGCGGCAACCAGCCTGGCCGCCTTCCGGGCCGCGAAAGTCGGCCCGTCCGGAACGTGCTTTGGCGTGCGCGCAGCGAACTCTCGACGCAGGGTCGGCAGCACATCGGAGGCGAACAGATCGAGCTGCTCCAGAACGGTTTTCAATGGCAGTCCGGCATGATCCACCAGGAAAAGCTGCCGCTGGTAGTCGCCGAAGAATTCGCGGAAACTCAAGGTTTTCTCGATCATTTCCTGGGGGCTACCCACTGTCAACGGGGTCTGCGAGGTGAAGTCCTCCATCGAGGGGCCGTGTCCGTAGACCGGTGCATTGTCGAAGTAGGGGCGGAATTCCCTGACCGCATCTTGTGAGTTCTTCCGGATGAAGAATTGGCCGCCCAAGCCGACTATTGCCTGATCAGCCTTGCCGTGCCCGTAGTGCTCATAGCGTTCGCGGTACAGGCTGATGAGCTGCTGATAGTGCTCTTTGGGCCAGAAAATATTGTTCGCGAAGAAACCGTCCCCGTGATAAGCGGCAATCTCGGCTACCTCCGGGGTGCGGATCGAGCCATGCCAGATAAAGGGGGCGACGTCGTCGAGCGGCCTGGGCGTGGAAGTGAAGCCATTGAGCGGGGTGCGGAAGCGGCCCTGCCAGGTGACTACCTCCTCATCCCAAAGCCTGCGCAGCAAGGCATAATTTTCCACCGTCAGTTCGACGCTATCCTGCATGCTCTTACCGAACCAGGGGTAGACCGGCGCGGTGTTTCCACGTCCTAGGATCAGATCGACTCGGCCATCGGCCAGATGCTGGAGCATGGCGAAATCTTCGGCGATCTTCACCGGATCGTTGGTAGTGATCAGCGTGGTGGACGTGGAGAGGATGATTCGCTCGGTCTGGGCTGCGATGTAGCCCAACATGGTGGTAGGTGAACTCGGAACGAAGGGACGGTTGTGGTGCTCTCCGGTGGCGAAGACATCCAAACCCACTTCTTCGGCATGCTTGGCGATGGTAACCATCGCTTTGATCCGCTCCTGCTCGGTGGGGGTGGTGTTGTTGGTGGGGTCTGTTGTAACGTCACCCACAGTGAAGATGCCGATTTGCACCGTTCGGTCCTCTTTTCAGAATCAACATGATAGATACGTTTGCATCTAATATTTGTTAGAACTGGACTCGTGCCGGTTGTATTCCCATAGCCGGGGGGCTTAACGGAAATCTCCGGAATAGCTGAGGGGAGTGCCATGCGGACGCAGGGCAAGAAGGCCACGATTTTGCTCTCGGGAGCTGGAGCAGTGGTGGGGTTCCTGTTTCTTGTCGAGCTCACCTCAGGGGTGCTGCAGGGCTACTACACGCCCTTGCTAACGGACATCGCTCGGCATTTGAACATCCGTGATGCAGATGTGAATTGGTTCGAGGCGGCGCAGCTCTTGGTCAGTGCCCTAGTGGTTCCGGTGCTGGCGAAGCTGGGGGATATGTTTGGTCATCGGCGAATCTTGCTGCTTTCCACCGCGCTCACCGCAGTTGCTTCTTGGGCTGTCGCCTTCGCCCCGGATTTCTGGACTTTTTTGATTGCTTGGGCACTGCAAGGTTTTTATGTGGTCTGGCTGCCCTTGGAAATTGCCTTGATCTACTCGCGCAGCCAGCAATCCGCAGATCCAGCCGCGCTCACCCGCAGGGCCGCAGGAATTTTGGTGGCAGGGCTTGAATTTGGTGTCATCCTGGGAGCGCTTATCGGTGGAAAGCTCGGTGAGGTGCTCAGCGGTAAGCTATGGCTCACCCTGATGATCCCAGCGATCTGTGTCAGCGCCTGCTTTTTGGTGATCTGGCGCGGAGTGCCGGAGTCTCCTTCCAGAACAGGTGGTCGGATCGACACCAAGGGATTCATTTTGATCACGTTGGCTTTGCTGCTGATGACGGCGGGTTTGACCTTCATGCGAATCGACGGACCAGGCACTTGGTGGGCTTGGCTGTCCATCGCTCTCGGTGTTGGGGGCCTACTCTACTTTGCCCGCTATGAACTACGACAGCCAGATCCGCTTGTAGATATTCGGCTATTCCGGCAGCCTTCAATGTGGCCAGTGCAACTCACGGCGTTTCTTTTCGGGGTTTCGGTGCTGGGCGCACAGGCACCTCTGTCCACCTTCGCGCAAACTCAGCCCTCGGAGGTGGGGTACGGTCTTGGCGTTGGCTCCGGGCAAGTTTCCCTGCTGATCGGGGTCTACGTGCTCGCCTTGCTCGCGGGAGCCTTGCTGTTTCCCTCGCTGGTGCGACTCAGCACACCCAGGGTCACCCTGATCGGGGCCGCCATCCTGGTCGGCGTGGGCTATTTATTGTTTCTGCCCTTCCACGATCAGCTGTGGCAAGTGATGCTCAATATGCTCATCGCTGGCCTCGGCTCCGGAGCCTTGGTGGCTGCCTTGCCTTCGGCAGCTGCGGCGGCCGCGCCGCTAACCCAGACCGGGATGGCGACTGGATTGACCAACGCCACCAAGACCCTGGGCGGCTCCTTCGCTTCCTGCATTTTTGGCATCGCCCTGGCCAGCCAAGCAGCCGGCGCCGTCAGTCACAGCACGGCGGGCTCGCTGAGTGGCTATTTGCTGGTCTGGACGATCTGCGGAATAACCGGAATTGTGGCTGCCGTGCTGTTGTTCTTCGTGCCCAAACTAGCTTTCGGTGGCACCCTGCCGGGCGTTCAGGAGGGCTAGGTCTCCGCCATTGCGTCTGGAATGCGGGGGAGCGATTAGCTACTGGCGCGTCTGCCGCGAACCTTGGGAATGGCGCCGGTTGTCCAGTCCTGGGAGGCGTCGAGCTGTCCCTTGATCTGAGGTATCACCTTTAGATCCTTGATCAGCTGACGGCGCTCCCTCCGGCCCTCAACCAGTCGGTAGAGCACGGGGACCAGGATCAAGGTCAGAACGGTCGAGGAGATCAGGCCGCCAATCACCACGACGGCGAGCGGCTGCGAGATGAAGCCGCCCCCGCCGGTCAATCCGAGAGCCATTGGGGTGAGCGCGAAAATCGTGGCCAGGGCGGTCATTAGAATCGGGCGCAAACGGTGCCGGGCACCGTATTCGATAGCGTCCGCAACGCTCATCCCCGACTTGCCCGGCGAGCTTCGTCTGGACTGATTGATCAGGTCGATCAGGACGATGGCATTCGTCACCACAATGCCCACCAGCATTAGCAGGCCGATCAGTGAGGGCAGTCCCAGCGGGATACCGGTTATCAGTAGCAGACCGATCGCGCCGGTTGCTGCGAAAGGAATCGAGACCAGCAACAGGAGCGGCTGGATAAGCGATTTGAAGGTGGCAACCATGATCACATAAACGATCGCAATAGCGGCTAGCAGCGCCAGGCCGAGTTGGCTAAAGGAATCGCGTTGCTGCGTGGTGGCACCGCCCAAGGTCGCGGTGGCACCGGCGGGCAAACTGAGCGAATCGAGCTTCTTCTGCACCTCGGTGCTGAGCGATCCGAGGTCGTTGCCGCTCGGGGTGAGCGAAACCTTGCCGCTGCGCTGTCCATTAGAGGAGGTGATAGAAGAGGGAATGTTGACTTGCTTCACGCTCGCGATCGAGGAGAGCGGTACCGAACCGGAAGCGGTGGGAATCGGGGCGCTGCCCAGAGCTTGGATCGAGGTGAACTGCGTTCCCTTGCCGATCTGTACCCGGTAATCGGTGGTATCTATGCGCACCGTGCCAGCCGGGATAGGGCTGACCGTCGCGGCGAGAATGGCTGCCACCTGCTGTTCGTTGAGTCCGGCGGCTACCGCCTTAGCCCGATCGATGCTGATCTCCACCACCGGATTGGAGGCAGAGAGATTGCTTGTCACCTCAGAGGCGCCGGAGGTGTCCTTCAAGGCAGCCATTACGGCGTCATTGGCTTTTTGCAGGTCTTCGCCGCTGCTGGCTTTGATGTTCACATCCACGGTGCTGGAGGTGCCTAAGCCGCCGCCGCTGGCATTCAGCGTGATGGTGCAGGCATCCTTGACGCCGTCGAGAGCCTGCTTCACCTGAGCTTGCAGTTTCTCCTGATCGGCCTTCTCATCGGTAACAACCTGGAAGGTAGCGCTGGAGGCGCCGGAGGAAAGCAAGGAAGAGAATCCTCCGCTAGCGTTGCCCACGGTCACCTGGATGTCCTGAACGCCCTCAATGCCGTGCAGCGCGTCCTCGACTTTCTGTGCGGCCTGGCTGGTGCTGTCCAGGCTGGTACCTAGCGGCATAGCCTGAGTGATTGAGAGCGAGTTCTGGCCTGAATTGCCGAGCAAGTTCTGCGGCAGGAGAGGCGTCATGGCCAGCGTCCCAGCCAAGATCAAGAGGCCAGCAACAACGGTCCAAACAGGATGTTTCTGGGTATTTCGCAGGATCGGCAGATAGCCGCGTTGCAACCAGCTCTTACGTTCCTTTTCCTCAACGGCGGCCAACGACTCGGCGGTGGGGGTACCGGCGTCTTTGGGGGAGCGCAGGAACCAGAAGGCAAGCACCGGAACGATGGTCAGCGAGACCAAAAGCGAGGCGACCAGCGCGATGGTAACCGTGAGGGCAAAGGGCCGGAACAGTTCTCCGGCGATATTGCCAACAAAGGCAATCGGGAGGAAGACGGCGACCGTAGTCAGCGTCGAGGCAGTCACCGCACCGGCAACTTCCTTAATCGCTGAGGTGATCGCAACAAGCTTGTCCTCGCCATAGCTGAGATGTCGTTTGATGTTCTCGATCACCACAATGGAATCGTCAACCACCCGGCCAATCGCGATGGTCAGGGCACCCAGGGTAAGGATATTGAGTGAGTAGTGGCTGGCCCAAAGCCCGATCAGCGTGACCAGTAGGGAGAGCGGGATGGAAATCGCGGTAACCAGCGTGGAGCGCACCGAGAGCAGGAAGATCAGGATCACGATGACGGCGAAGCCCAAGCCGAGCAGGCCTTCGGTACCGAGGTCCTTAATCGACTTCTCGATGAAGGGGGCCTGATCAAAGACCGTGGTAAAGGTCACGTTCGAGCCCAGTTCGTCCTTCAACTCGGGGAGCAAATCATTGACGGCGTGTGCCACCGTGACGGTATCTGCATCGGGGGTCTTGGTGACCGAAAGCGCTAAGGTGGGCTTGCCGTTTGTCCTGGTGATCGACGTCGTCGGATCATCTTGTAGTGAGACGGAAGCGATCGATCCGATAGTTACCGGGGTTCCGGGATTTTTGGTGCCAGCGAGAGGAAGACCTTTTACCGCATCGATGGAGTCCACCGGGCTGCCGATCTGCACGGAAAGCGATTTGCCCGCATCGGTGATACTTCCTGCAGGTACCAGGGCACCGTTGTTCTTCAAGGCATCGGCAATGGCGGAGACGGAGGCCCCGGCTGCGGCCAGCTTAGCTGGATCGGGTTGGATCTCGATGTGCTGACCGTTCGCGCCGGTGACATCCGCACCGCGAACCCCGGCGATCTTCAGCAGCTTGGGTACGGCGATTCGTTGCAGATCGGAGTTAAGTTCCGAAAGCGACTTATCCGAGGCCACTGCGAGGTAAAGGATCGGGAAATCGCTGATGCTTCCCGCAATGGCCTGCGGATCAGCATCGGAAGGCAGCTGATTACGAGCATTAGCGATGGCTCGGTCAATCTGGTTGCGGGCACGGTCCAGGTTGGTGCCGTAGGTAAAGGTCAGGTTGATGGTGGATACGCCGCTGCGTGAGGTGGAACTGGAGGAATCCAGATTCTCCACCGCGTTCAGGGCCGTTTCCAGGGGCCTGCCTACCTGTGCATCAATCACCTCCGCCGAAGAGCCAGGCATCGAAGTGACCACGGTGATCTGTGGAAACTCGAGTGAGGGGATGAGCTCCTGTTTGAGGGAACTCATAGAGATCACGCCGAAGATTGCGACGAAGACCGTCACTAGGGCGATGAGTGCGCGGTTGCGCAGGGACAGGGCGGCCAGACGGAACATCGGTCATCTCCGAAGTAGAGGCTTGGTCAAGCAGGCGTGATCAACCGAGATTGATCTAGAAGTTAATTCAGTTGTAGGACCGCTGCGGTTTTTGTCATGGTCTCCGCAGCCAAATCCGGGTTTTCGTTGAGCTTAGTACCCAGTGTGGGGATCATTTCCTTGAGCTTGTCCTGCCACTGAAACTTGAATTCCCGCGGGAAACAACGCTGCAATAGTTCCAGCATGATCGGCACCGCTGTGGATGCTCCCGGAGAGGCTCCCAGCAGCGCGCTGATCGATCCGTCTGAGGAGGTGATGACTTCGGTACCGAACTGCAGGATGCCGCCTTGCTTGCGGTCCTTCTTCATGATCTGTACACGCTGACCGGCGGTGATCAGTTCCCAGTCCTCACCATTTGCCTGCGGGAAGTATTCCTGCATGGTGTGAACCTTGGAGCCGCGTGATTTGAGCACCTCGGAGATCAGATACTTGGTCAGACCAAGATTATGCACGCCGGCCGCAGCCATCGGATAGATATTGGAGGGCTTGATCGACAAAGGTAGATCCCATAGCGAGCCAGCCTTGAGGAAGTTCGTGGAGAAACCAGCGTAGGGTCCGAACAGCAGCGACTTCTTGCCGTCAACATAACGAGTATCCAGGTGCGGAACGGACATCGGCGGGGCACCGACGGACGCCTGGCCGTAGACCTTAGCGCTGTGCTGGGCGGTGACTTCTTCGTTAGTGCAGCGGAAGAACTGGCCGGAGACCGGGAAGCCACCGTAGCCCTTGCCCTCTGGAATGCCAGAGCGTTGCAGCAAGTGCAGCGCTCCGCCGCCGCTGCCGATGAAAACAAAGCGGGCCTTGATGGATCCCAGCTCCCCGGAGGCCCGGTGCTTGAGCTTGAGTTGCCATTTGTGGTCGGTGCCGCGTTTGACGTCGGTGACGTCGGTGCCGTAGTTAATTTCGCCGTCGCGGGTGGACAGGAAATTGACCAGGTCCTTGGTCAGCGTGCCGAAATCAACATCGGTGCCTTCGGCTGCCCGGGTGGCCGCGACGCGTCCGGAACCTGAGCGGCCCTGCATGACTAGGGGAGCCCATTGGGCAATCTGCTCACGATCCTCGGAGAACTCCATCGAGGAGAACAGCGGGTTCGGCTTGAGCGCCTGGAAGCGGGTGTGCAAGTAATTGGAGTGGTCCTCGCCCATCACAAATGACATGTGCGGCACGGTGTTAATGAAGTTCTTCGGCGAACCAATGTGCCCTTCGGTCACCAGATGGGACCAGAACTGCCGGGAGAGTTGGAACTGCTCATTGATGCTGATGGCTTTCGCCGGATCAACCGAGCCATCTTTGGCCGCAGGGGAGTAGTTCAGCTCGCAGAGTGCGGAGTGTCCGGTGCCTGCGTTGTTCCAAGGGCCGGAGGACTCCTGGCCCAGCTCATTGAGGCGTTCAAACACCACAATGGACCAGTCCGGTTGGATCTGGCTGAGCATTGCGCCCAGGGTAGCGCTCATGATGCCGCCGCCGATCAAGACGACGTCGGCTTCTTTGGTCTGTGAAATGAAGGTCACGGGCATTTCTCCGGTAGCTGCGGACGATGCAAAGCGCCTTAGAAGCGTATCGCGCAGCGAGCTACTTCCTTAAATTAGAAACCTGCTCAGGAACTGAGGGTGATCTTATTGAAGACCTCGTTGAGCACCGGACTGACCGGATAATTATTTACCCGGGGGGAGAGAGCCAACGCGGAAATCGGGAAGGCAATCGGTACCGCCGGGATCGAGGTGGCGATATCTGCATTGATGGACTGATAGGCCTTGGTGCGTTCTGGCCCGTCAGGAAGCGTTTTAGCGCGGTCGATCTTGGATACCAGCTGCGGATCGGTGGAGCCCAATTCGCCCGTGGTCGAACCAAAGAGCGGCCCCACAAAATTATCTGGATCGGAGTAAGAACCGTTCAGGCCAAGCAGGTCCAAGGCATGATCTCCCGCGCTGGTGACTTTGCCCACATAGTTGTCGGACCACTCGATCGGCACCGGTTTAATGTTGAAGCCGACGGCAGTCAGTTGAGCTGAGATGTCGGCATAGATCTTTTCGGGGCTCGGCAAATAAGGTCGAGTGACGTTGAGCGGATAGTAGAACTTCAGCGGCTCGCCCTTATAACTTGACTCCGTCAGCAGTTTTTTCGCCTTATCCGGATCATAACCGGCGCTGGGGACTTGATTGTTGAATCCGCTCAGCTTGGGTGGGATGAACTGGTTGGTTGAGGTCGATCCTTCGATGAAGTAGTTCTTCACCAGGGAGTCCTTGTCGATGGCCACCGCAATAGCCTGGCGAACCTTCAGATCGGCCAGTTCCGGGATTTTCTGATTCAGCCCCAGGTACATCACGGAGAAGGGATCGCGCTGCTGAACCTGCATGCCCCGCTTCACCAAGGATTCGAAGTTGTCCGTGGTGACGAAGTCGTAACCATCGATCTTGCCGCTCAGCAATGCCTGTAGGCGAGCCTGGGATTGTTGGTAGGTGACAAAGTGGATGGTCTGGATTTGGCCCTTGTCTCCCCAATACTTGGGATTCTGGACCAGGGTGACGGTGCCATCCTTCCAACTGCTGAACTTATAAGGTCCGGTGCCAACTGGGTCGAGCGCAAATTTGGAGAGCTTGAAGGCTCCGTGCTCTTGGTCCAGCACATCGGCCTTGCCAGAGGTCAGTGCTGCCGGGGAAGCGATGCCGAAAGCGGGCTCGGTCAGGGCGTCCAAAAAGCTGGTGAGAGCCAGATTCAAGGTGATGGTCACCTTGAGCGCGCTATTGGCAGTGCAGCTTTTGAAAACCGAGTTCTTGGCATCGTTGGAAAACGTCCGGAACAGGGATTTGAAGCTGCCAGGGAAGATGGTGGATGACTTTTGCACCGGGAAGTTGTACCAGCGATTGAAGTTGGTACAGACAGCCGCCGCGTTGAAAACCTGTCCGTCCTGGAACGTGACATTCTCTCGCAGCGTGAATTCATAGGCTAAGCCGTTGTTCAGAGCCTTCCAGCTGGTGGCCAGCGCCGGGGCGGGATCCCCAGTGGTGGGATCGGTGGTGACCAGCCCCTCAAAGATCTGCCGGGTGACCCGGTTGGAGTCCACATCGCTCACTAAAGCGGGATCCAGTCCGGCTGGGTCAGAGGAGGTGCCGAAGTTGAAGGTTGTGGTGGATAGCGAAGAGGCCGACGGCGTCGGGTCGGGGGCCGTGGTGCAAGCTGCCAGGGAGATAACCAGCAGGGCAGCGGCTATCACACCGGCTCTTGATCGGCCGGCTCCGGATCGTCGTCGCACGCGGTTCTCCCTTTGCAACTGTGGGTAGTGAATTCTTACCAGTCTAATCAGACCAGCTATGAACAGAGGGCTCACTGTGAATCTACTCAAGAGAACCAGAGTAAGTTCCCGCTGCTCTGGACAATTTCGGATACCGGGCTAGCGTGGAAAGGTGATTTTGAAACGCAAGCGGAACAGAGCGTGGCGTGGCCTCGGAGCTGGGACCGCCGTCGTGCTGTTGCTTTCAGGTTGTGCCACGGCGGCCGGGGCGAGCGCTCCGATCACCATGGAACCGAGCGGGAAGACCGATGGGGCAGCGACCACAATAGTGGTGGTGGGCGATTCGATTAGCACCGGTTTTCAGACCTCGAGCGCCGATTCTTGGCCGAGCAAACTGGAGCAGAACTTTACTGCTCAAGGCGTGGCGCTGACCTTGGTAAACACGGCGGAAAACGGTGCTGGGTACCTAGTGGCCGGCTCGGAAGGGAAGACCTTCGAGCAGCAGACGGAGAACGCCATCCCGGGGGATACCAGCGTGGTGATCGTTTACGGTTCGGAAAACGATATTGGCTACGATGTCAGCCAGATCAGCTCCCAAGTGGTGAGCACTGCCACCGCCGTCCGAGCCCAGGCTCCGCAAGCACAGATACTCTTTGTTGGCCCGGCCTCTTATAGTTCGAACGTCGATCCGGATCTGCTGAGTATCCGTGACCGGATCCAGCAGGGTGCGAAGAGCGCGAAGGCTGATTTCGTGGACCCCATCGCCCAACGTTGGATTATGGATGATGAGGCTGAATTGATCGGGCCCGACGGCGATCACCCCACCGTGCAGGGGCATCTTTATTTGGCGGCGAAGTTTGAGTCCCTGGTGGCTCCGTTGCTGAAAAAGGGGTAGCTTTGCGGGGCGATGTTAGCGTGATGAGCATGCCCTTTCAATCAACCCATCGGCTCGAATTCCATCAGGATCGAGTCATCAAGCGTTTCAATTCCTGGCAGAATCAGGAACCGCAGCGCGAGCGGGCTGCGCTGGAATTGTTGGCCTTGCATGCGCCAGACCTCTCGCCACGCTTTCTTGATTCTGGTGAAGACCAAGGCCATCCCTATGTTGTTATGAGTCGGCTTGAGGGAACTGCAGCGGAGGGGGCGCTAAGCGATCTGCAGCTTTCGATGCTCGCCTCGGCCTTGAGGGAACTACACACTTCTGTTCCCAGCGACACGTTGAATGAGTTACCTCAACGGGTCTGGGGTCGGGAACTCGCCACGGAGGCTTTGCAAAGGCTGGATTGGTCGCGTTCCGAAGGATTATTGGGTCCAATACTCAAAGCGGCCGAGTTGGCTCAAGGATGGCTCAAGAGCGCCGAACTATTAGAATTTCGCGACAGCGTTGGAGTGAAGGTCTTTGCCCAAGCCGACGGAAATGTCGGAAATGCGGTTTTTGACGGTGCGCGTTGTCGCCTGCTCGACTTTGAGGATTCCGGCTGGTCGGATGCCTCGTTTGAATTGGCAGATCTACTAGAACATCCCAGTAGTCGGTTGACTGAGCTACTGAAGGTCAAAGAATTCATTGCTTACTATGCGCCGAGCCGTCAAACCTCAGCTCAGTTAGGTATTGACCGGAAAGCCATGGCGATATTTTGGCTGAATCTCCTGCTCCCCGGGAACCCAGCTCACCACCGCAATCCCGAGGGCTCTCTGGCGAATCAGGCAGCCCACGTCAGCGCGCTTTTGACTCGCTAAGCTGTGCGTTCTTGTGGTTGTTGGGCAATTTCAGATGTTAAAGCCCGTTCCCCCTCAGGCTGAGAAAGAAGAGGTAATGACTGACATCGATCAGCTGGCCATGACGCCGTAGGCGTCAGAAATCCAGGTTCACTACGTCGATGTGCGCGAGGCGGGACTTGAACCCGCACGTCCGAAGACACCAGAACCTAAATCTGGCGTGTATACCAATTTCACCACTCGCGCATCGGCTCAAAAGATGAACCGAGTATCCATCTTAGTCCAGCTTAAGGTCTCTGCGAAGTTTGGCGACGTGTCCGGTGGCTCGAACGTTATATTGAGCCAGGCTGAGGGTGCCTTCTTCGTCCACTACAAAGGTCGAACGGATCAAGCCCTGGTAGGTACGCCCGTAGTTTTTCTTCTCGCCCCAGGCTAGGTAAGCCTCGGCCACCGAGTGCTCAGGATCGGAGAGCAGAGGGAAGTTCAAGGATTCCTCGCTAGCGAACTTGGCGAGGGCTTTTGGCTGGTCGGGCGAAATTCCGATCACCGCGTAGCCAGCGGAAGCCAGCGAGTTGAGATTGTCCTGGAAGTCGCAAGCTTGTTTGGCGCAGGCCGGTGTTGAGGCTGCCGGGTAGAAATACACCACCGTCTTCCGTCCGCGGAAATCATGCAGGGCGACGATCTTGCCATGGGCGTCGGATAAGGCGAAGTCGGGTGCGGGGTCACCGACGGAAAGGCGATTTTCAGGCATATGAAGAGCATATCCTGCTCTGCCGACAGTCTCCGTGAAGAGTTTTTGAATCTATTGTAAAAAATATTGAGAGTCCATAGACTGAACTTGGCGAGGATCGTCGGGCGTAGTCTGAGCCTCAGACGCAGCATCAAGAAAGGCCGATATGGACAATCAGGCATACATCTTCGACGCATTCCGTACTCCGCGGGGCAAGAATAAGGGCGGAGCCTTGCATGGCACTAAGCCAATCGATCTTGTGGTTGGTTTGCTAAATGAGCTGCAGCCCCGAAACCCGAGCCTAGACCTAGAGCGAATTGACGACGTCGTCCTCGGGGTGGTCTCGCCGGTGGGCGAACAAGGGGGAGACATTGCGCGCGCGGCTGCCCTGGTGTCCAAACTGCCCGAAAGCGTGGCGGGGGTACAAATCAATAGGTTCTGCGCTTCCGGGCTGGAGGCGATCAATCTTGCCGCAGCCAAGGTGAGCGCGGGGTGGGATTCGCTAATAGTCGCCGGCGGAGTGGAATCGATGTCCCGGGTGCCGATCGGCTCCGATGGCGGTGCCTTCGCCCAGGACCCCACCACCGCCTACGACACCTATTTCGTGCCCCAAGGCATTGGGGCAGATTTAATCGCCACCATCGAGGGGTTCAGCCGAGAGGATGTCGATGCCTTCGCGGTGGCTTCGCAAAACAAAGCCGAACACGCCTGGAATCAGGGTTATTTCGATCGGTCGATAGTGCCGGTCAAGGACCTCAACGGTGTGCTGCTGCTAGATCAAGATGAGCACCGCCGTCCTACATCCAGTGTGGAAAGCCTGGGCCAGCTGAACGCAGCCTTTGCCGTGATGGGGGAGCAGGGCGGCTTCGATGCCGTCGCCCTGCAGCGTTATTACTCGGTTGAGCGGATCAATCACGTACACACCGGCGGGAATTCCTCCGGCATCGTCGATGGTGCCGCGCTGACGCTGATTGGCAATGCAGAGATCGCCCAGGGTCTAGGGCTGGAACCACGGGCCCGGATCGTAGCCACAGCGGTGGTCGGCAGCGAACCGACCATTATGCTGACCGGCCCAACCCCGGCCACTCGTAAGGTATTGGCCAAGGCTGGCCTGACCGTGGATGATATCGACCTTTTCGAGCTCAACGAAGCCTTTGCCGCCGTCGTACTCAAATGGATGAAGGACCTCAATATTCCTGCAGAGAAGGTCAATGTCAACGGCGGTGCGATTGCCATGGGCCACCCACTCGGGGCTACCGGGGCAATGATTCTGGGCACCGTACTGGACGAGTTGGAACGCCGTCAGCAGCGATATGGGCTAGTCACCCTGTGCATCGGCGCAGGGATGGGCATCGCCACCATCATTGAACGAATCTGATCGAGAAGAGCAAGAGGAAGACCATGGCCCAAGAAGCTCCTGCCATCCACTGGACAAGTGACGACGACGGCGTTGTCACCTTGACGATTGACGATCCGAACGCGAGCGTCAACACCATGAACGATATCTACATCAGTTCAATGGCCACCACGGTCGAACGGCTAGAAGCGGAACGCGACTCGATCCGCGGGATCATCATCGCCAGCGCGAAGAAAAGTTTTTTCGCTGGCGGTGACCTCAAGATGCTCAGCCAAGGGTCACCGGAAACCGCAGAACAGCAGACCAAACTGACCAACGAGGTCAAGGGGCACTTTCGGAGGATGGAAAAACTCGGTGTCCCCATCGTGGCCACCCTCAACGGCACCGCCTTAGGTGGCGGCCTGGAGGTCGCGCTGACGGCGCATCATCGGATCGCTGCGGACGTCCGGGGTAGCCAGATCGGACTGCCTGAAGTCACGCTGGGACTGCTTCCCGGCGGTGGCGGAATCATCCGGACCGTGCGCATGCTCGGCCTACAGAACGCGCTCACCAAAGTGATCCTGACCGGCACCAAATACTCTCCGCGAGCCGCACTTGAGGTGGGACTGGTGGACGAGGTGGTCGATGTGGTCGAAGAACTCGCCCCGCGAGCCAAGGCTTGGATTATGGCTCATCCGGAAGCAACCAAGCCCTGGGACGTCAAGGGGTTCCGGATTCCCGGTGGCGCTCCCAGTAGTCCTGCCCTTGCCGCGATCCTGCCAGCCCTGCCCGCGAATCTGCGCAAACAGATTAAGGGAGCCCCAATGCCGGCCCCGAGGGCGGCGCTCGCTGCTGCAGTGGAAGGTGCCATGGTCGATTTCGACACCGCCTCTCAGGTGGAGACCCGATACATGATCAGCCTGACCATTGGCCAGGTGGCGAAGAACATGATCAACGCTTTCTTCTTCGATCTCCAGCAGATTAACTCCGGCGGTAGCCGACCCGCAGGGATTCCAGCCTGGAAAGCCAGCAAGGTGGGGGTCATCGGAGCCGGGATGATGGGGGCAGCTATCGCCTATGTTTCCGCTAAAGCCGGGATCGACGTCGTACTCAGAGACGTTTCACTGGAGGCCGCCGAACGAGGCAAAGCCTACTCAGTTGGCTTAGAGAAGAGGGCTTTGGAGCGAGGCAGAACCACATCGGAGAAGTCCGAGGCTCTGCTCGGCAGGATTCTACCCAGTGCCGATCCGGCGGACTTTGCGGGTGTTGACCTGGTGATCGAGGCGGTCTTCGAAAACGCCGAGGTAAAACAGAAGGCCCTCCGGGACATCGAAGGCATGGTGAATCAGGATGCCGTGCTGGGCTCCAATACCTCCACCCTGCCAATCACCTTGCTTTCCGAGGGAGTGTCCAAGCCCCGGGACCTGGTGGGTATCCATTTCTTCTCCCCAGTGGACAAGATGCAACTGGTGGAACTGGTTCGCGGCAAGAACACCTCGGATGAGGTGCTGGCCAAGGCTTTTGATTACGTATTGCAGATCCGTAAGACCCCCATCGTGGTCAACGATGCGAGGGGCTTCTTCACCTCCAGGGTGATTGGCAAGTTCATTGCAGAGGCGGTGGCTGCCGTGGGAGAGGGAGTCGAACCGATTGCGGTAGAGCAAGCCGCCCTGCAGGCAGGCTACCCAGCCGGGCCGCTGCAACTGCTCGATGAACTCACCCTGACCCTGAGTCAGAAGATCAGGCTGGAGGCGAAGGCTGCCGAGGAAGCCGAAGGAAAAACCTGGTTGGCACATCCCAGCGAGGCAGTTCTGGACCGGATGGTCGATGAGCTGGGACGTAAGGGTCGCTCTACGGGAGGCGGCTTCTACAACTACGACCAAGACGGAAAAAGAACGGGTATTTGGCCTGGGCTGCGCACCGCCTTCGCCTCGGGTAGTCGCGAATTACCGCTCATAGACCTGCAAGAAAGAATGCTCTTCGCCGAGGCGATCGATACCGTCCGTTGCCTGGATGATGGCGTTCTCAGCTCGGTTCCCGATGCCAATATTGGGTCGATCTATGGCATTGGCTTCCCCGCCTGGACCGGTGGGGTGCTGCAATATATCAATCAGTACGACGGCGGCCCCTCCGGCTTCGTTGCCCGGGCCGAGGAGCTTGCGCTCAGCTACGGTCCGCAGTTCGAGCCGCCAGCGTCATTACGGGAATTGGCCCGATCCGGAAAGAGGTACTGAGCGCCCTGGTGACAGGTCCTACAGTTGGCTACCCATGCCATAACGAACCAGATCTTGGGTGGCCTTCACCAGATCCTCCAAGGTTCGGGTGCGGGGATTCCACCACTCGGCTGCCCAGTTCATTGAGCCGAGAATGAGGAGTCTGGTGACATTGATGTCGAGATCTTTCCTGAGCTCTCCGGCTTCCTGTGCTTCGCCGAGCAAGGTGCGCCAGGTTCTGCTGTAGGTAGCCTCCTCAGCCGCCGGTCGTACCCTCAGATGCTCGGGGAGCTGACCGGTATTGCGGATAGAAGCGGTGGCGTAGTCCGAGATATTCAGTTCGTAACGCAAATGGGCTTCCACCGCGTGCAGGATTTTCTGTAGCGGGCTGGTTTCTTGCGGCAATTCGTCGAGTACCTGCTCCACATGGGTTCTTACCCGGTGAGCGCCGGCCCACATGACTTCTTCAACTAGCTCATCGCGGGACTGGAAGTAGTAATAGATGGCGGGTGCTTGGACCTCGGCTACCCGAGCCACATCGGCCAAGCGCATTCCGGCATACCCTTTTTGGCTGAGTACTTGAGCGGCGGCGTCAAGGATGCGCTCGCGGGTGCGCGCCGATTTAGAGGGGTTCTCTAAGGCTTGTTCGTTGCTGGTAGCTCCGCTCATCATCTTCAGACTATATCGAGGGCTTTGCCTCCGGCTATTATCGTTTTTAATTTGATTTCAGGATCCCGAACTTTAGTAGTGTCGCACGGCAAAGTTACCGGAGGGATGGCTCTGGAGCGATAAGTCGGACGTCATGCTGATCGCGCACATACACCTTTTCTAGCGCTTTGGTAAGTCTTGAGCATTGACTCGGACGGGGTTAAATTTAGAGGGTGCGGGCGCTTCTAGTGTGCGGAGCGGCTGTGCTGATGGCGATGGCTCTTTTAGTTTCGCCCAAGGCGCAAGCTGCAACTGGGGAGAATCCGCCGCGCCTGGGATCGAGTTTTATCGAGCCGCAAACGGTGGTTTCCTGGGACGCCGTCCGCTGGGACCAGGAAACGCATTCCATGCTCGAGGCAGGCATGGATTCGATGAGTCTGACCTTCTCGATCAATGACAATAGCAAGATCTCCTACTACCCAACTAGCCTGAAGGGCTACACCCAGAGCATCGCTAACGGACGCCAGGTAGATGTGCTGGGAGCCATGCTTGCAGCCGCCAAGCGGGCCAATATGACGGTTTGGATTGGGCTTCAGGCCGATAGTCCCACCTGGTTTAGTACGGGGCAGCTTGATGCCTCTTGGCTCTCCGCGCAGGCAACATTATTTGGGAAAGTGGCCCAGGATATCTGGAACAAGTACGGCGGAAGCTATCAGGGAACCATCTCCGGCTGGTACGAGCCCTACGAAAACAATAACTACGATGCGATCGTTGGCACGGTGAATCGACCGCAGCTGATGCACACGTTCTTTCGGCAACTCAGTTCTGCCCTGGGAAAGGTCAGCAAGGACGGCCGAGCGGTCCGTAAACCGGTGATGATTTCCCCGTACTACCTGCGAGAACTGGAGAACAGCACAGATTATCGAGATTTCTGGCGGATAGCGTTACGCGATACAAGTATCTCGGTGGTGGCATTGCAGGTTGATGCTTATCTAAAACCTGGGTCTCAGCAGGACGAGGAAAGCCGGACCGAAGTGATCTCTCAGTGGGTTCAGTCCGTTTCTCAGGGTGTTGCTGAGGCTGGAAACGGTGCCGTCAGCTGGGCGAATATAGAACTTTTTCAGCATGATTACTCGACGGCCACTGTCCGATATATGCTCACGGCGATCCAGGCGGCGGCGCCCTTCGTCAGTGGATTCACCAGCTATAGCTTCGCTTCCAGATGGAGTCCTTGGAGCATTGGTTACAACTGGTACTTACAGGCGTACCGGGACTATCTGGACAGCGGTCTGATTCCTAGTGCACAGGTGAACCCACCAACCATGATCTCGGTCAGTCGAAATGGAACAGTCCTGGATCTTCGCTGGAATGCTCCGGAGCCAGGGCGTTATCAGGTGGTCTCTTATGCCGTCTATGCCCTGTCGAGCAATATCAGGGTTGCCACCGCAGGATGGGACGCCTCGGGAGTGAGCATAGCGGTAACGCCGGGGGAGAGCTACGTCATTCAGGCGGTTGACGCGGCGGGCGATGTATCACCCTTGGTTTCTCTGAGTTAGTACAAGTCTAGTTGATACTTGCTATTGTAGATGGCCGGTGGGATGCGGTTGGGGTTGCATCCCACCGGCCTCCCTCCTGTCCCGCACGGCGGCAGAGCTAGGCAGAACAGGAGGGGCGCCGCAGCATATCTTGCAGGGAACGAGTTGCTGCGGCGGGCGAGCTGTTAGCTCGCCGGTTTAGGGGAATCGCTAGTGGATTCTTTGATTTTTCTTAGGCCTGGGAGGAATTGAAATGATCCCAGAGCGCCTCGAGACACTGTGCCGAGGCCGTTCCGTCGCCATAAGGATTTGAGGCTTCAGTCATTGCCGCGTAGTCCTCTGGATGACGCATCAATCGAGTGGTCTCGGCCACGATCCGTTCGGTATCGGTACCGATCAGCTTGACGTTGCCTGCCTCGACTCCCTCACCACGTTCAGTGGTTTCCCGCAGTACCAGCACGGGCTTGCCAAGTGAAGGAGCTTCCTCCTGGACACCACCAGAATCGGTAAGTACCAAATGGGCACGGCCCAGCAGCTTGGCAAATTGCGCGTAGTCCAAAGGCTCAATCAAATGTACATTGTCCAAGCCATCCAGATGTTCATGCAAGATAGTCCGGACAGCAGGGTTCTTATGCATTGGCAAGACAATCCCGGCTTCCGGGAAGTCAGCCGAGATCCGTGCGACGGCGGCGGCAATGTTAGCCAGAGGCTCACCCCAGTTTTCCCTACGGTGAGTGGTCACCAGAATGATCTGCCGAGCGCTGTCGCGGCTTGCCTCAAGCAGCTGTGGATCATCGAAGTCGCCGGGAAGATTCGCGGTATATAAGAGCGCATCAATGACCGTATTGCCCGTCACCGCAATGTTCTTCTCAGCCACTCCATCGCGGAGCAGGGCGGTCTTATTCGCCTCGGTAGGGGCGAAGTGTAGAGCCGCAATCTGACCGATGAGCTTCCGGTTCGCTTCTTCGGGGAAGGGATTGTAGATGTTGCCGCTACGTAGTCCAGCCTCCAGATGGAAAACCGGGATCTGCTGATAGAAAGCAGCCAGGGCACCCGCGAAAGCCGAGGTGGTATCGCCTTGGACAATTACGCCGTCGGGCTTCACCTCGGCGAGCAGTTTGGACAAGCCCTCCAACACCTTGGTGGTGATTGAGGTCAAGGTCTGACCGGGCTCGCTGATGTCTAGATCTGTATCTGCAACGATGCCGAAAAGCGAATTGACCTGGTCGAGCATCTCACGATGCTGCCCGGTAAGGATGATGTACACCTCGAAGCGAGGATCGGCTTGTAACGCCTTGACCAGAGGAGCCATTTTGATGGCTTCCGGACGAGTACCGTAGATAACGGCTATTTTCTTCATGGTGTCTTTCTTAAAGCCGAATTGATCAGGTGTCCTTGGCGACTGGGCCGCCAAGGTGTTGTTCTGCGTTGCGTTTGGTCTTGAGCCAGCCATTTCGTCCGGTAGCAACCCGGAATGCGGCACGGACCAGGCAGATGTAGGTGTAATACACGTACAGCCACATGCCGATACTCCAGCCGATAGTTCGCCACCAGCTAGCCGTCGGCTCGCATTTGATCTTATAGATAGGACCCCACATGGCAAACGGCATGATTCCGAAAAGCAAAGTCATGAGGAGCACCCAGCCGATGTTCTCCAAGCCACCAAAAACGGGCTGACCGGAGAGAGCGCTGATCAGGAAGAAGATGGCCATGCCACCCCAAGTGAGGATGCCTAGGAGCTGCAGATAGGGAAGTATCAAGTAGTAGGTTGACTCGACCACTGACGCATTAGAGAAGTGCCTAGATTTGATGATTTCCGGCAGATATTTAATGCACTGGATATTGCCCTGAGCCCAGCGGGTTCGCTGAGTTACCAACCGTCGCCCGCTGCTAAGCGCTTCCTGGGCTACGTAGGACTCTACTATATGGCGATTCTCATAGCCGGCCAACAACACGTGGACACCGAGTTCGTAGTCCTCCAGGAGAGCACCATGCCACGGTTCTCCGGCTTCGTCCGCGATTTTTTGTAGCACGGAGAGCCGGGTGAATTGCCCATTGCCGCCTAGGCCAACCGAGGCGGTTTTCTCCCGAAGACTCTGCATGGCCACAATCACGGTGCGGAATTCGATGTCCTGCATCCGGAGCAGGGCCCGGCCGAAGAAATTACGAATTGGTTTACCAGGACCCAGGGGAGCGGGATCGTCACGATTCTTCATCCAGACCGAGGTCTGTGCAGCGCCGACCTTTGGATTGGCAAAGACATCCGGGCCTGCCGCCTGCTCGAGTGCATTGGCCGCAAGCTCACCGTCTGCGTCGACGACGCAAACGATCAGTTTTTCCGGATTGACGCCCTCCTCTAGCGAGCTAAGCATCTGATGGTAAGCAGTGTTCAGCGCGTCACCCTTGCCGGTCCTGGCTTCTGGTCGACGACGTTGAACGAGATGCACAAAACGGTCCTTTTGGGCGTAACTTTGCACGATGCTTGAGGTGGCATCCTCACTGTCATCATCAATCACCCAGATATGGGTGCCGGGGAAAGTGCCAGTAAGCCGCTCAATGGTGTTGCCAATGACAGCTTCCTCATCCCGGCAAGGGACCATAAAATGCCATTCGAAGTCTTCGGAGTTTCCGGGAGGATTTGGCTTCCGCCGGAAATAGGGGACCACGATGGAGGTGATGTAAGTGAGAAAGCCGATCAGCAGGAAGACTGCAACTGCCTGGATAATGTTCATTGCTGGGACTTGTGTTTCCGGCCGAAGGAGAGTCGGATGAAGACGATCATGCCCGCAGCGAAGGCCAGCAGCGCAAAGGCGCTTCCGTAACCCTGGTGGGCTGCATCGAAGCCCGCCATGCCGAAGTGGTCCCAGCCAAAGGCAATCATCACGATACGAATCACATTAGCAAGAACGATGATGAGGAAACCAGCCGCCAGTGCCTTAAAGACGGTGCCAATCTTGAAGCGCCTCATTAGTAGAAGTAGCGCGGCCAGCAAAAGCAGCGGTGAAATGATGATGACCGCAGAACACAGCTCGGTGATATCGATACCTCGTGGATTCGCTGTTCCTAAGCCGAAGTAAGCGACCTGGCCGAGGGACAGTGCTTGTCCAGGCACCACCCAAGAGATGGCGAAGGCCGAGATTGTGGCCTCCCAACCTCTTACTACCTCGCTGAAAATCAGCGCCAACACGGCTGCTGAGGCAAGCATGGCAGCGAGAACAACCCTCGGCAGATAGCCGAATACCGACCCGGTCGGGAGATTGTCGCGGTGTTTGCGTTGAGCCGTCACAGTGATTTTTTCCATTCTTATTTCTTCTTGAGCGCGGTACAGCGCTCGGTCCAAGGTGTGGGAGGAGCCCCCCAAGGCGCCCCTCCCACACTATGAGTCGGCGGTTTAGTCCGCCTGGTTTGAGGTGCGTAGTCGACGTCCGCGCAGAAGCAACAGACCACTAGCGATCAGAACGACCGCCACTACTAGCAGGACCCCACCACTGAAACCGGTGGAAGCTAGCACGCCGCCTCCGGCAACAGCTCCAATAAGGGGGCCGCTTCCGCCTCCAGGAGTACCGCCGTACATCAGCGCACGTCCGTTGCTGAAACGGCTACCGCACTCTGGCGACGCCGGACGATCAGCAGCATACCGAACAGAGCGATCAAGCTCGCTCCGCCAATGCCGAGCACCGTCGGGGAGATCATCGGACCGGAAGGCGTCGGCACCACAGTGTTCGGTCCCACCGTTGCATTGGCCAGCGAGATAGCCATTGCGCCACCGGAAAGACCGGGGAACAGGCTAGCCTTGATGGCTGACTGCGTGTAGGAACCGTTGCTGTTGGTAGCAGACGGCTTCAGTACGAAGGACCCGATAACCGAGGCGACGCTGCTGAAAGAAGTCGCAGCCAGATCGGTAACCGTTTTAGCAGCCGCCTGCAGAGTAGCCAGCGCTGCCTTTGCCGCAACATTCAGCGGGAAGGGCAGTGCATTGACCGCAGCAATTGCCGGTGCCAGCATGGTCGCGATACCGGAGTTCACCTTATCGGCCATCAACTGCGGCAGCAGCTTGACCAAATCGGTGTTTGGCGGCACCTGCTCCCAGCTGGGAACTCCCATTGCATTCAGGAACTGATCCTGACCGATGGTGATACCGTTCGGGCCCACCGGGCTGGTGAACGGAGTCAGGCCAGGAACCAATGCACCCAAAGTGTTGTAGGCAGTCTGCAGCAGAGTCAGCGGCGCGCGGAGGGCATCCACCGCGGTGCCGCCGATTACGGCGTTGATGTCGGACACGGTGGACGAACTGGTGGGAGTCCCATCAGCGGCCAAATGCGCCTCGGAAGAGAACTGACCCACATTGAACTGAACCGTGAACACATCCGGCAAGCCAACAGTGCTCGGCTTGATGTTGAACTGTGCCGCCGAGGATCCCGGAGCGCCGGAGGCGGTTACGCCGCCAGCATATGCGTCCGAAGAGCCATCAACACTGGCATCAGCGTAGCGTCCAAAGCCCTGAAGCGTCAGGATCTGACCGATTGGTCCCGGAATCGTGACGCCACCTTCGGCGCCCGAGGTAACCAGCGGTGCTTGGCCGCTATTAGTTGCATCAACAGCACCAATAGATCCAATCGTGGTGCCGAGTACCGATCCGGAGATCAGGTTGGCATCACCATGGGAGATCGTGGTGGCCGCTGAGGCCAAAGAAGCACCCGAAGCCACCATTCCGGCGGCAAGGGCCACAACGGCTCCGGCCTTTAGGCCGCCCCTGAGCCGTCTGCGCGAACGCGAAGACGAGGGAGGTTGTATATCCATATCTACTCCTTCATGGAAGCAACGGTTCCGTCTTGTGAACGAGGCCCGTTGCCGTAATCCATCCGACCTGATGGCCGGACCACTATGGTGTAGATGGAAATGGGATATAGTGACGCAAAATCGCTTGTGACTTAGCTCACAGGTCTGAAAGATTGGCCTTCGACACCGAGACTCTCACTTTCACCGAATGAAACCTTCGAGTAGATCTCTTGCCTCGGAGATGTTCTTCGGCAGGCTCTCGTATTCCAATTGGGTTGCGCCGAGTTCTTCCCCGAAGCTCCTCAGCAAGGACTCCTGTAGGTGCAATAGAGAACTGAAGTTGGTGGTGCTGCGTTCCAGCAGAACCAGAATGGTTCCTTGGCTGTAGCTCACGGTTGCCCCTGAATCCCTGAGTGTCTGAGCAGCTAGTTCACCGAGCTTTGCCTCGAAGAACCAAGAATCGAGTCCCGAGGCGGGCGGTAGCTGAGTAAATTTTAACGCCCCAAGTGCCCAGTGCTGAGCCGTGTTCCGGACCGCCATTGAATCGGTCAGCACACGGTGGAAATGCGCGGAGGTGGAAAGGCCTGTGCCTGGTTCCGTGCACGATATTGCGGGGCCTGGCTCCCAGCCAACGACCCAACCCTCCACGAATCCTTGGAGGCAATCCAGGTCAACATCCTGTTCGGCAGCCTGATAGAGCAGGCGGAAGTCAGCAATCGACTCGGCAATACTCACTCCGCTAAATCCTCGGCTATTGCCAATTTTGCGGGCGAGTTCCACAGACAGCTGACCTTCGTCCGCCATCGATTCGGCAGCGATTTCGAGCTCCGGGGTCCGCCAATCGCCCTCAGTCCGCCAGCACTGGGCAGCTGAGAGCGTCTCCCATCGCTTGATCAGGGCCTGTGTGCTGTCTTTGCGGGGTAAGTCGAATAGGCGGGGAAATCTCATACTTGGTAGTAGTCGGAACGGGCATTTAGTGACGCGACATCTCAAAATGTGACAATGAGCATAAAATTTCATTTTTCGCGTCATCAAAACGAGAAAACTTCTACTTAAGCTATGTGCAACACAATGCGATCCGAGTTTTAGCGACCGACTCCGCCTCACAAGGGTCAGAGAGTGACGGTCAGCTCATCGCCCGCGTCCGGGGCGGGAATACAATTGCCTTCGAAGAGCTCTATCTGCGTCATAAAGCAGTGGCGCATGCGGTGGCCAGGGAGAACGCGGACAACGCCAGTGACGCGGAGGACATAGTTTCCGAAGCTTTTTCCTACTTGCTGGCAAAGCTTAGAGCGGGTGAGGGGCCGGACAACTTCTTCCGAGGTTACCTGCTCACGGCTGTACGCCGTACCGCTTACGCCCGGAATAGATCGGCCGTGAAGACTAGGCCTTCTGCCGACGATCTGATTTTGGATCGACCGCTAATGGAACCAGACCGGATCATCGAAGAATTCGAATCCACCGCGATGGTGCGAGCTTTCTCCGATCTGCCGGAACGCTGGCAGAGCGTGCTGTGGTATCTCGATGTTGAGCAGGAAAAAACCCAAACTGTGGCCGAGCGGATGGGTATCTCGGCAAACTCCGTCTCTGCATTGGTGATGCGCGCTCGAGTTGGCTTGCGGACCAATTACCTTCAGCAACACCTGAGCCCAGATCAGGGCCGCGAATGCCGTGGGTACATCCGCCAACTCGCGAAGTATGTCAGTGGCACTTTGTCGAAATCCTCACGTTCCGGCGTCGAAGATCACCTGACTGATTGCGCCCGGTGCACACAACTACTTCTCACCCTCAAAGACACCAACCCTGCCTTCCGTGCCGCGATTGTGCCAGCGATCGCGGGAATCAGCTATCTGGCCTATCTCAACCTTCCTCCGGTAGGAAACCTTCCGCTGCCCCGAGCCAGGGGGTTGCAGAGCATCCTGCGATCCACCGGAGTCGGAGTTGGTCTGGGGAGCGCAGCCGGTGTCGCCGCAGTGGCGGCCGCGGCTTCGGTGATCCTGATGTCCAGCAGTCTGCCGGTGGCTCCCTCCGTGGAGGGAAATCAGCAGGGATCCTCGCCTGCAGCCGTTGCGATAGGCCGACAGCCTGCGGCAGCACCGTCGTCGAAATCTTCCGCGAAAAGCAAGCCGGAGGCAACGAAACCAGCCCAGCTGGTCGCGGGGCCGACCACTTCTGAGTTCAGCCTGCCGCAGTCCCTGGTGAGCCCGCAGCAACAAAGCTCATTGGCTACCACGCCGGTGAATATTGCGCCGTTGACAACTGGTCAGGCGAGTAGTCCGGTGCTAAGTTCTCCGGCCCCGCAAGTAGTGAGTAAGCCGGTAGCTACGGCTCAGCAGCCCACGGTGGCTCCGGTCGCCGAACCGGCAACCCCAACGGATCCGACTGTCAGTACCCCTGATCCGATCATCAGTACCCCGGACCCGACCACACCCACCGAACCATCAACACCAACCACTCCGGTGTTACAAGCGATGACGGTGCAGACGAGTTCTTTAGCGCTGCTTGGTGCTTTCCATCAGATCACCACGACGCTCACCCCACCGGTGGGGACTACCGCAACCGATCTCACGGTGGTGTTCAAACTAGACTCAGCAGCCTCTTTTGTGCCGATCCAACCACTGAATCCTTTGGGCTGGGGCTGTGACCGGGGTAGTGATGACCAAACTTATACCTGCAAGATCTCTGGTGTGGTTAGTACCCCGATGATTCTCACCCAGACCATCAGCATTCTCTCGACCGGAGCCACATCCACCGTCGAGGTAACCGTTAGTGGTACCGGAATCGCCCCCTCCACCTCGAGCTTGGCGATCTGAGCTTGAGGTCTTGATAGCAATTTGATAGCAGCAGGCTGCTAAATTCACTGTTATGACTGAGCAGAATCCGCGGCTAGTTAGGGTCTACGACGAACTTAACTCGGGCACCTGGGACACGGATTTCTATGCCGCTCAACTGAGTGCAGAACCACTTCGAGTTGCCGATATTGGTTGCGGGACCGGCGCCTTTGCGGTGCGATTAGCCCGGCTTGGTCATCAGGTGGTAGGAGTTGATCCGAGCTCCGCGATGCTCGATTTCGCCCGTAGGCGTGAGGGCGCCGAGCTGGTTCATTGGCTGGACGGCACCGCCGAGAGCCTTCCCTCAGGTCCTTTTGATGCTGCGTTGATGATGGGCCATGCTTTCCAGTGCCTATTGAGTGATGAGGCTATTTTGGCAACACTCCGGGCGGTGAGATCTCGTTTGGCCCCGGGTGGCAGGTTCATGTTCGAATCCCGAAACCCGGTGGCAAAGGCTTGGCTGGGCTGGAACACTCCGGAAAACCAGCCGAGCCGGACAGAGACCGCCTCGGAAGGCCCGCTCGAAGAGAGCTACCGGGTGCTCAGTGCCAAGAATGAGCTGGTGGATTTCGAATGCTGGAACAAATTCCTCTCCGATGACGAAGAGATCACCGAACGTGCCACCCTGCGCTTCGCTCCAGCCTCGACCCTGGACACTCTGCTGGCTGCTGCGGGATTCGGTGCGATTCGCTGGTTCGGTGACTGGAATGGGGCTGATTTCGATCCGCGGAGCAGCGCCGAGATCATTGTGATTGCTGCCTCCTGATTCGACCGTCCTCAGAGCTGTCATTTCTTGGCAAGCTCAGCAACCCGAGTTGTACTCGCAGTGCGATAGTCTGCGAAATATCAGCTTTTAGTGGCAGCAGATTCGGGCACCGGAGGACGGATGCAGCAGGAAATCAGGCTAACGAAGGACATCAGTATTCTTGCGGATGGTCTGGTCCAGGACAAGAGGTTAGCGGTTGAAACCCAACGGCTGGTCCGTAAGTTCCGCAGACTTAAGTGGTTCTTCTTAGTTGTGCTGATATTGATTTGCTCCGGTGTGGTGAGCCTCCTAGTTTTCCTCACTAGACCGACCTGGGGCGGATTCGTCGAGGTCCCGGCAACCGTGACGAGTCAACATCACTATTACTACAGAGGAGATCATTGCCAGGTCGGGGTGCGTTTTAGCTTCCGCGGCGAGCAGCGCAATGCTAGTTTCGACACCTCAAACATCTGCACGGTAGCCCCGGTTATTGGCGCGGCCGTCACCTTGGCTGTTGACCCAGCTGATCCTAGTGACGTCTTGATCAAGGGATATGACGGATTTCAACGAGAGCTACCTTATTTCTTCGGGTTTTTCGGCTTGGTATTCATAGGGCTGTGCTCTGCATTCCTCAGACTTGCGATGTCCAACGAACGTCGTATTCGGGCAGTGGGCAGGAGAGGAAGCTGGATGCAATTGACAGCCGTGGTCTTCCGACGGGCACGTTATCGGAGGTCGGTAACGCTGATTCTGCAGGCCACTGGGGTCGATAGAAAACCGGAACTCATCGGATTGAATTTGCCGGATAGCTGGCCTGGAGTCCTCGGATTGAAGGAAAGCAGCAGCCTTAGCTGCTGGATAGCGGCCGACGGTGATGGCCAAGTCTTGCTGTCGGCTCCGGATGTCGTTCGGGTCTACTTAGTCGGAATCTCGCTGCCTAATGATTTTGAGCTCCGTGCCATGCAGAGCTAATCGGCGATATCGAGGTCCTAATCTCCTGGTGGCTACGGAGTGAAACGCCTGGTGGCTACGCCTAGAACTTCCTCCATTGTCCTTCGGAGATCACCTCAACCGATCCGTCGACTACCTTGATGGCTGTCTGCTCGTCAATGGCGTAGGCCGGGATGTCGATGTCTGCGGCCCACCGCTCCGCGTCAGCCATCGTGTTGCTTGGGAAGGCGTTCAGGTGCGGAAAGATCGAGAAGTCGACGACTCCCAAGGTGCGGTCGTCCGGTGCGGACGGCCACTCGACGAAATAGGCCCCGATTCGAGGCGTCATCACCATGCTTCCGGCACTTACGCCCACCCAGACCATCTCCGGCAGCGAAGACAGCTGATCAGCAAGCCCAGACTCTCGGATCCAGTGGTACAGGTAGGTAGCGTCGCCGCCGTCAACCAAGAGTACGTCCGCTTCCTCGATCCAGGGCACCCATCGTTCCGCACCGATCGTGGGCAGCGCGGTGAGCTCAAGGACGCCGATCGAAGCCCAGCCCAAGCCGGAGATGTGTAGCCCTTCGGGACTGGCGGCTATGAAACCCTGCACCGTCGTCGGGCCGCACATCGGATGACCCCACTGGGCGGTTGGAATGCAGAGGGCGTGGCACTCGGAGATTGGCTTGCCTAGTAGCTGCAGGAGAGCCGAGTGGATGCTGGGGTTTGTGACGCCGCCTGAGGTAAGCAAGAGCTTCAAGGTGCCTCCAAATGAGTGCTCGGAAGACATCCGGGACCAAAGGCCCTGGACCGTCCGGCAATGATTTAGCCATCCTAGTTCTCTCTGAGACGGAAAGGAGGAGGGTGGGAGTCTTGGGGAAGCTCCCACCCTCCTCGTTATCACCACTCCAGCTCATCAACAGGGGAGGGGACCCTTGTTGATGAGCTTGTATGGAGGGGATGCGGAGCGGTACGGATCACCTTTCGTAACAGGTGCTCCGAACCGCAAGCTATTAGTGCGTTCCCGGTAGCTCAACCCTGGCTCCGGTGTTCGCTGAATGAGAATCGTCGTCTGGGCTCCATGCCCAGAAGGACCTGAACATCAATAATTATGAGCAAGACCTCCAAGGGGGGTGTTCACCTTGTTTGATCCGGCCATCATTGCGCACTGAATTCTGAAAATCAGTCACAGGAGGGCACTCCGAGCTAATTTTTCGCCGGCGCGGCCCTCCGAAGCTCTAGGCTTGCCGTTCTGTGATAGAAGGTAGCAATGGAGTTAACAAGACTGGATCGCAAATTACTTCTGGTGCTCCAGAGGTCACCTCGGATGCCCTGGGCTCAGGTGTCGCAACTGGTTGGAGCGAGCGCCGCTACCTGTCAGCGACGATGGGAAGAGATCCGAGATGCCGGAAATGCCTGGATTACGGTAGGTCCCATTGGATCGGCGGGGGAACCCGTTGTCTTCGGTCTCAAGCTGGCATGCGCCCCGGGACAACTGCGGAGCTCTGTCCAATCGTTATCGGACTCGCCGCAGGTGCTCGGACTCGATACCGCTATTGGTCAGTTCAACATCATGGCTGTGGTGCTGACTCCTTCGCTGGACGCGATCAATGACTTCCTTGACAGCAAACTCCCATCGCATATCACTGCGTACGAAACTGTTCTTTTTACCAAGCTGATATCCGGAACCTTCGATTGGTTTCTGTCCGCTATCAATGACGAAGAGCGCGCCATCATTGCCAAGATCCCTCGGAGTGTTCGCCTGGATCCCTCTGATTTCAAGGACCAGAATCTGGACCGGGTTGATAAGGCGATACTGGCGAAGCTTCATCTCAATGCCCGAGCCGCGACTGTGGATATTGCCGCCGCGGTAGTGAGCGAACTGGGCGGACAAAACGACGTATCGGCCCGAACAATTTCACGCAGGACCGAATACTTGGTGTCTCGCCAAGGATTCCGGATTCAATGCGAGGTTTTGCCTGAGTTCGTTGGCCTCCAGGCCACTGTCCATTTTTGGTTGCGGTTTCCGCCGCAAAATTATCGTGAAGTGATCGGCTTGGTTCGCAGTTTGCCCGAGGTGAGGTTCGCCTATTTCACCCCAGGCCGGACAAACCTATTTCTCTACGTCTGGTTGGGGAACGCTGAAGATCGCATCGGCTATGAATCGAGGCTGGCTCGGTTAATACCAGGGCTTGAGATCGTAGAGTCGGTACAGATAACCAGAACCTATAAGAGAACGGGCGCCGTTATACTCGACGCCGGAAAGCCGAGGCATACCGGCTGGGAGGATCGATGATAATCCCGCGCACTTTGTCGTAAGGTCTACCGATCAACAGGTGTGGCGATTGTCTCCACGGTCCTCGTTTCCGAGGGTTGCTCGGCCGGTATGAGAGTCACACCCTTGCTAGCGACGCTATTGCGGCGAAGAATGAGGGTGTGACTCTCATATGCAGGGCAGCGCCCTGTCGGTCCGTTATTAGGAAAAGGTTGCCCCTGCGCGCCTTTTCCAGCTGCCGCACTTCTAGAACAGACCGAGCAGCTGCCTTCCTGCGTGAACGATCCCCCATCGCTCATTTATAAGTGTCGCTACGGAAGAAACGTGTCGCAGAATAATCTGTAATTTTTTTCGGAGGTCCTCATCTGACTTGCTGTGAGACGTTGCGGGGGAGTAGGCCGTCATCATTTCGGGCATCAGACCAGGTTCTGCAAGAACGTGCCAACCGTTTTTTGCTCGAGTGGAGTTGCCTCGCATTCCAGTCTGGTCTGATCTTTTAGACCGGGGTGGATATCTTCGATCACCAATTGACAGTAGTGGAGCCGGACGAAGTTCTCCGCAGTGTTGGGCAAGAGGAAATAGAGGATGCGGTGGTCATAGGCCACTACCGCCTTCGTTTCTTCGAAGGTGGAGAGGCAGATTTGTCCAAGATTGGCCTGCAGGCTCCAGACGCCCGGGGCCGCCCAAAGCTCGGCCTTATCGGGTAGCCGAATCACCGCAAGAATCGTGTTCTCCGCCGAATCGTCGGAGAGGCAGTTGTCGAGCAGTATTTTTTCCAGATGCGAAATAGTCGAAAGGCCTGTTCCGGGTTCGACGCAGTAGGCACCGGGTGGATCCACTAGTCCGGTCGCCCATCCTTCGGCAAGCGCCTGAAGTGCGCTCACATCAACTTCGAGATCTAGGGCGGCAAAACCGCACCTGAAGTCTTCGAAAGTCTCGGCGATCCCCACACCTGCCTCGGCTCGTGCGAAACCGAGATTCGAAGCCATCGGTTCAAGTTTGCCACCCAGGACCATAGCCTGAGCAATAACTCCCACCTCTGGGAGGAACCAATCTCCGGCGTCACGCCAGCCCGCCGACTGTGACATGATTGACCATTTATGTAAGAATTTATCCACTAGACTGCTTGAGATCTCCGATCCGCCAATATGTCGCGTGCTCATGTACATAGGTGTCCTGAATGAAGTGATCGTGTCGCAGATACTCCTTGTGATGCTGATCACAAGGAGCCAAGGTGCTGTGCTGCTACCGATAGCGGGCTCGGAAAATAGTTGATGCGCGTGAATGGATAGGTGAGGACATGTCCTCTCAGAAAAATGAATATGCCCCAGGCCGAGAAAAAACTTCTAGCGACGCAGAGCTGATCACTCTCGTTAAAGCTGGCCAAGAGGAGGCATTCGATGAACTTTATCGTCGGCATCATTCCATTGCGCTGGCCATCGCAAGACAAAACGTAGACACTCCCTCTGACGCCGAAGATATCGCGGCCGAAGCTTTTGCTCATGTCCTGGCCATGTTGAAAGCAGGCAGTGGCCCAGAGAACTTTTTTCGAGCTTATCTACTGACCGTGGTGACACGGACGGCGCACCGGGCGAACGCGAAAAATTCTCGGATTCGAGCCACCGACGATGAACAAATGCTTGATGTTTCCGTGGAAGACGAGATCCCTGAGCTGGAAGCCATCGATTCTCGTGCGGTGGCAGAGGCCTTTCAAGAATTGCCAGAACGGTGGCGCGCTACCCTTTGGTACATTGACGTAGAGGGGCAGAAGCCCGCTTCGGTCGGGGTCATCCTTGGTATCTCCGCAAATGCTGTCTCCTCTCTTGCGGGAAGAGCGCGAGATGCGCTTCGCAGTGGCTACCTTCAAAAACATGTTCAGACCGTTGCGCTTGACGATTGTCGTCCTTTCGCGAACAACCTTGGTAGTTATGTCACGGGGAGTCTGCGGAAGTTCACCAGGGATCAAGTGACCGAGCATCTCTCAAGTTGTTCGAAGTGTACGGCCCTCCTGGTAGAGCTCTCCGATATTCGAGGAACTATGCGAAGAGCGTTGGTTCCAGCCATTACGGGCCTTAGCGCCGCTAGCTACCAAGCCACGGCGCAGCCCCTTGGCTTTGGTGATGCCGTGACTGGCTCTGCTGTGGCGAAGTCCAAGGTTGTCATTTTGATCGGTTCAACTATTGCTGTGGTCGGGATCTTGGCTCTCCTCACCATCCACCTCTTCGGTGTTGGGCCCGATCGGCCCCTGAAGGAGGCTGCGAAGTTAATCCCCCAAGAGGTTGCCGTGGCCCAAACACCGGTGCCGGTAAAAAAACCTTTGCAAACGCCGACGCCAAGTAAGCCCGCTCTTGTCCCGGTTCCAGCACCGGCAGCTACGACTCAGCCGCCAGTTACGGCTCCAGTGGCTGTTCCGGTGCCTGTCCCTACACCCACACCTACGCGGGTCCCGACCAAGGTGACCGGCCAGATCCTCGCTGCATCGACTCCCTCGGGGTCGTCATCGGTCAGCATTTCGATGGTGGCAGATGGAACTCAACCGCTTTCTTTCTTGAAGGTTGAGCTAAAGCTCGGTCCGGGAAAAGTTTTCTCCCAGTCTCAACCTGCACAGGCCTCAGGATGGTCCTGTTCGGCACCTACCGGGGCGAAGGATCTCATCGTTTGCACGACGGACCAGGGGAGTAAAACCCCGCTGTCCTTGAGTGCAAACATAGATTCTGGATCCCCTACTTCTCTTAGCCTGACAATCTCGGGGACCGGAATCACGACCACCAGTTCTTCTAGAACTGTCTAGCACCTAGGATTTCCTCGGCTAAATCAGTAACCCTTTCCAACGTCGGACTAACTGTGCATACTGTTTGAATGAACAAGCCGGAGTTGGTTTCAGCCCAGCAGTGGCAGCGAGCTCGGGATGAACTGTTGGTGGCGGAGAAGGAACTTACCCGTGCGCAGGATGCCCTGGCTGCGCGACGCCGTCGACTGCCAATGGTCAGTTTTAGTAACCACTATGTGTTCGATACACCCACTGGCCCAGCAACCCTGCTCGATCTATTCGATGGCCGCGAGCAATTGGCGCTCTACCAGTTCATGGACGTTGGGCCTGAGCACTTCTGCCCGGGTTGCACCTGGTTCACCAATAATGTTCCCGATACTGGTCTGGCTGGATTGGCACAGAACGGTGTCAGTTGGGTCACGGTCTCGGATATGCCGCTGGAACAGATCGAATCCTATAAGCAGCGCAAGGGTTGGACGCTACCTTTCGTTTCATCCCACGGCACCAGTTTCTCCGAAGACTGCGGGGTGGGCGGCGGTTTCATGTTGAGCATGTTTTTGCGGGACGGCGATGAGGTGTACCGAACTTACAACACCACCTCCCGTGGCGTTGACCGTTTGGTTTTCAGCAACAGCATTCTCGATCTGATGCCATTTGGCAGGCAGGAAAGCTGGGAAGATTCCCCAGCTGGATGGCCACAACAGCCTTGAACCACGGTGTAGCTGTGGAGCGGACTTGATGATCGTCCGGTAAGTGAATTTTCGGGCGTGTCTGCTGGTAACTCGTCTCCCGTCGCCGCTCCCATTTTCCTTATGCAAGCGGTATCCGACGTTTCGTTCCGACATTCAAGTTGCTAGCACCTGGGCATGGCGACTCCTTTGGGGCGCGTAAATAAAGGGCTTTCCCCCGGTCTGCAATTATCACAGAGTGGGGGGTGCTTCTTTCATTTACCGGAATCTGGAGCCTCGATTGATGTTTTCTTAATCACGTTCATAAAGTTCAAGAAAATCGCGTCAGTGGTTAGGGGAATTGGCTACTTAAGGTTTGTGCATCGCTTCATGATGAACCTTGTGACGAAAGGGAGCTAAACCTTGGGGAGCCATACCTCGGAAAGAAAACCGCACACCTCACTGAAAAAGGTGGCTGGCAGGATACGAGGTATTGCCTTGGCCAGGGCTGGTGTTATTGCCTTGTTACTAAGCGCGGGATTGGTTCCAGCAGGAGTTTCGACGGCGTCGGCCGCACCGACAGTGCAGCCGGAGACCGCGCCGGATTGTGCCGCTCTGCCCGGAGAAGCAGCGCAGACTCGTCTTGGTTCGGTGTTCGTCCGTCCGGACGCTGGCCCGACGCAGTACTCGGACTGGTGGTGGGGCTCCACCGCAGGGGTCACGGAATGGCCCGACACGGTCAATTTGCTCGCGAAAGCCTGCGTGGATTCGGTCATAGTGCAAGACACTGCCCAGACCTGGACAGGTACTAACCAAATCCCAGGTATGGGCGCGGAGCAACAAGGTCCTTGCATCGTGAAGGATACGAAGGGGCGGTGGGTGCAGCCGCTGTTTAGTTCAACTGATTCGGAGTGGGATGCCTCCCGCGTCCGATATAACAGCGCCGTGTCTGGACCGGTCTCGTGTGTGAATGCCCCGGAGCGGCGTGCGGACCAGGTCGGTGCGATATTGGCGGCGGCAAAGGCTCGAACTGATTCAAGCGGGAGACCCTTCAAAGTATGGCTGGGCCTGCAGCTTGATGAGAATGCTTGGTTTGGCGGCGGATCGAGTAACGATGCCTGGATGGCCCAGCAAACCGCCTTGTCTAAGGACCTTGTGGATGCATTGTGGGCTAAGTACGGACCGAGCAACGCCGCAGGGTCGGTACCGGGGCATACGGATTATTCCTCGATGATCGCGGGTTTTTACTTGCCGTTTGAGGCGAACAACACCGAATACACCACCTCGACCGCTGCGGATCAGGCTGCCCGGAAGAAACGGTTTGATCTGTTGAATGCTTACACCGATACGGTCTCGACTTACATCACCAGCAAGCAATCTTCCCTCGGGGTGATGGTGGCTCCATATCACTCGGGAAAGATCGGCGCAGATCCAGCCAGCGCCGCGGAAAAAGACAGACGAGCTGATTACCAAAGCGTGGTTACTGAGCTTTTGAAAAACTCGGCAGTTAGTGTTTATGCCCCGCAGGACATGTTGGGTGCGCAGGGCGCTTCGCCGACCGATATTGCTCCTTGGTTTATTGCCGCTAGGGCGGGGATCAGTGCGTCCGGCAAACCCACAAAACTGTGGGCAACCTCTGAAACCTACTCTATGCAGGGTGCCTCGAACATGCCGATCGGCGAATTAACTGCCCATATGAAAGCGGCGAACACCGTCATCTCAGGCTTGAGTCCTTCTGTCGCTGGTATTGATGGATATGCCGGTTTCTCATTGAATAACCTGAACCGCAATGCCTGGGCATTCAATGCTTCTTTGAACACCCTGTCTTACCGGGCGTACCTGTCGTACTTGGCTCTAGGCTGGTCTCCGCCGCAAGTTGTGCCGGCCATGAACGCAGACCGGCCCGCTGAGGGGAACACCGTGAGCGCCGTCCGGTTAGGAGGGAGCAATAACTATAACGTTCAGGTCGAGTTCCCCTTCCTGCCCACTGCCGTGCCGGATTTCGGAGGCACGATGTATTCCCCGGTGGCAGGCTATCAGATCTACCGCAATGGTCAAGCTGTCCGACAACTACCCCAACCACTAAAACAAAAAACCACTCCGGCGACGGTGGTTGACGGAAACAGCGACGGATATCCCGATGTCGACACCACTGCTCGTGCAGGCACGAGTACCGGAGCAACCGGGGTTCTCGGATTCACTGACCCTAACCTGCAACCGGGAAACACCTACACCTACCAGGTTGCCGCTTTCGATGCTTTCGGCAATACCGGACCCAAATCACCGGGTACGGCGGTGGTGTTCCCCACCGACGCAATCAGCGTCGTGAACGACACGGGCAACCCGGACTCCCCGCAGGACAAGGGCACTGATATTGGAATCAACGCTCCCTACACCTTCTTTCCATCGAGCGTTGACGCGTCCAAAGGATCCGACGGCTCAGGGGCTTGGCTAGATTACAACCAGTACATCAGTCCGAACACTTCCAGCACTGGTGGGTCATACCCCGACGGTGTAGCCGGGCCGAAGCTTTCGGACGGTAATACCGGCGAACCAACTTTCAAAGACCCAGCTTGGACGGGGATCTCTAATGCCGGTGGTACCTACACCATCACCTACAACCTCGGTACCGATACTCAAATACACACCGTTAACACGCACTGGCTCAACGATCCCGCGGGTGGGATCTCACCGCCAGCCGGGATCAGCGCCGAATGGGCACCGGACCCCGCCGGTACCGGTGGAACTGCCGTTTACCACTCCTTCGCCTCGGGGGCTGTTGACCCAGGAACAGGGACCAATACGGCTGGAGCAACTCCTGTCACCGGGATTCCAGCAGGAACAGCCGGTTGGTTCAGTACCTCCCTGCCCGCTGGGCAAACCGCGAATGCCCGGATAATCCGGCTCACCGTCACACCCGGAACCGCAGGAGACTGGTCAATGATTTCCGAGGTTGAGGCTCTCACTGCCTCGGGTGTCGCCGTCGAGCCCTGTACTCGGTCGTCGACTTATACCTGCATTGCTCTGGCCAGGGGAGGGAGCCCACTGAAAGTTAGGTACCAAGAACAGCCCTGGGAGAGTACCGACCCTATTAAAACCGGTCGACTCACTGACCCGACGGTTCCCGCCCACCCTGCCGATCCGTGGACCACAAACCCCGTCGGTTGGGACACCACCGTCCCTGGCTGGTGTAAACCAGATGCTGGAACTACCTGCGGGCAAGGTTCATCGGCAACGATAACTGCTGTTGTTGACCTTGGTACGAATCAGCCCATCGGAAGTCTCAGCTCATCCTGGTACAACCTGCCTGGCTACGGGGTGTTGCCGCCAACCGCCGTGACCATGGCCTACCGGCACGAACAAGACCAGGTAGGAGCTGATACCGGATTTCAAGCAGCAACACAGGCAGCCACCGATAGCGGAGCTGGTAAGTACACGACCTTCAACGCCACGGTGCCTGTCCCAGCCACCGGTAATCCCGTGACAGCTAGGTGGATCCGCTACACCATCAATATTTCCCAGACCGGCAGCTCGGCAGCACAATGGTTGATCGCTGATCGGCTTAATGTCCGGACGCCTATTGCGGACTCTCTGACAAACAACCAAAACACCCTAGCCGCCTACCGCACAGGAAACACCAACAACCCCGGTTACAACCCTGGGGAGCCAATCGATCCCGACACAAACAATCCGACAAGCCCGCTTCCTCAGGGTACAGCGCCTTTGCTTCCTAAAGACCAAACTGTAGGGAACGCTATGCCCGAGCCATGCACATCTGCGTCTGCGAACTGTGTTGCTCGGGATACCACCAGCGGGATCAATGCCCTGACTAAAACCGACGGAACTGGAAAATCCCCCTTGGTCAATGCCGAGGAGTGGTGGAAACCAGGTACGCCCTGGGTTGGGTTGAGTAATTCGATCGGCTGGGACTTAACGCTTGCCCCTGCCTGGCAACCACACCTAGGTGTTCCGACAGCACGGATGGACGAAACTCAGATTAGTTTCTTGCGCTCAGCTAACTCCGGAATTCAACTTCCCTCAAGCGTGGACCTGTATTACAGCACCACAGCTGTGGATGACGCTAAAGCAACTTGGAAATGGACCCGGTCCACTGCAGTGGCTCCGATTCTGCCTCCGTACCTGCCCGATAATACCGAATTCATTCACAGCTACACCTTCCCTCCCTTCACCACCGACAACGGCTCCACCATCGGCAAGCTCCGCTTCCATCTCAACACCAACGGGATCGCTTACTCACCCCGTTTGAATGCAACTATTTGGAGAAATGTTCCGTGATTGATACCTCTAGTAATTTGATGGCGAGTTTTTGGGTTCGTAGGCGTCTTCTTGTGAGGAGGTGGGTTAGTGCTGTTCTCCTGAGCCTAGGGGCAGCCTTGCTATGTAGTGGAGTTCTGGCTCCGGGTTCGGCGCAGGCTGTGGTCAGTGAGTACGATCCAACGGATGAAACTCATTACTGCAACTTTTACGACACGGCTTTGAAGAAATGGGTTGTGGGTTGTTTTGATGCGACGGCGCGGATTAGTGATCTTACTAGTGGGGCTATGCCGGGGGATGGTAAGCCTGTTCGTCCGGGTGATGTTTTGTTGTTTACCTATACTTTGACGAATAACACGACTACCACTATTGAGGATCTTTCGCTTTATGGTGTTTTTCCGAAGATTGATTGTGCTCCGGATCCTGCGTGTCTTTATGGGCCTGAATTCGATGGTGGCAATGGGTGGCAGTCTAATCGGGAGGTGGGTCTGGTTCCTGAGTCTTTGCGTATTCAGGGTGATCCTGATGTGAACATGGGTCATTTTGATGGTGGGGTGGTTCGTCCTTTCACTCTTCTTGGTCAGGCGGGATTTTTGCAGCCTTATGCGAGCGCGGATTTTCGGGGGTATCTTCCGCCAGGTGCTACTACGGTGACGACGTTTCAGATTCAGGTTCCGTATAACGCACCCATCGGTTCTACCTACGCCATGACTGTGAACTACACACATGCCGGAGATGTGAATCCTTTTTCCTTTTCTGGTGCTACGGCCAGATATGCGCAGGTTGATGCGTTACCGACACCTGAACCGACCGCTACTGCGACGAGTACACCACCTGTAACTAGTGCACCGACCTTAACTAGCACGCCTACAACGACTACAACCGAACCGAGCGTCACGGCTAGCCCGACAGGAACTAGCACGCCGAGACCAACGAGTACTGGCTCATCCAGTACGACCGGTGGTTCGGGTAGTTCGTCGGGAACTGATACGTCTGTGTCAGCCGGTACGGGGTCACCCTCGACCCTGGTCAAGCCCGCAAGCGTGTCCTCGGGTTCTGATGCAGGGGTGGATAGTGGTGCCGCCCCGCAAGCGTTAGCAACCACGGGGACGCCGAGCAGCACTATCTGGGTTATCGTCGCTGGAATTGTTAGCGCCGGGTTAGGACTCGCGTTCATGTTGGCCAGCAGGAATCGTCGCCCACGCCGTCACTAAATGTAGTGCTTAGGCGTCTTTGTAGGTTGGTGTGATTGCAACTATTTGGAGAAATGTTCCGTGATTGATACCTCTAGTAATTTGATGGCAAGTTTTTGGGTTGGTAGACGTCTCTTTGTGAGGAGGTGGGTTAGTGCTGTTCTCCTCGGTGCAGGGATAGCCTTGCTATGTAGTGGAGTTCTGGCTCCGGTTTCGGCGCAAGCTGTGATTACTGAAGAACACAATGACTACGTTGAAACTCATGGTTGTAACTTTCGTGATCCCTTTTATAAGATTACTTATCAGGGTTGTTTTGATGCGACGGCGCGGATTAGTGATCTTACTAGTGGGGCTGTGGCAGGGGATGGTAAGCCTGTTCGTCCGGGTGATGTTTTGTTGTTTACCTATACTTTGACGAATAACACGACTACCACTATTGAGGATCTTTCGCTTTATGGTGTTTTTCCGAAGATTGATTGTGCTCCGGATCCTGCGTGTCTTTATGGGCCTGAATTCGATGGTGGCAATGGGTGGCAGTCTAATCGGGAGGTGGGTCTGGTTCCTGAGTCTTTGCGTATTCAGGGTGATCCTGATGTGAACATGGGTCATTTTGATGGTGGGGTGGTTCGTCCTTTCACTCTTCTTGGTCAGGCGGGATTTTTGCAGCCTTATGCGAGCGCGGATTTTCGGGGGTATCTTCCGCCAGGTGCTACTACGGTGACGACGTTTCAGATTCAGGTTCCGTATAACGCACCCATCGGCTCTTATTACGGAATGACGGTGAATTACACGCATTCTGACCAGCCGCTGGCCAAGCTCAGTGGCGCTACGGCCAGGTATGCGCAGGTTGATGCGTTACCGACACCTGAACCGACTGCTACGGCGACGAGTACACCGACTTCAACTAGTGCACCGACCTTAACGAGTACCCCCACGACTACGTCCGAGCCCAGTGCTACGGCTGGTCCGACAGGAACTAGCACCCCCAAGCCGACCACTACTGGTGTGGCAAGCGCGACCGGTGCTACGGGTAGTTCGTCGGGAACTGATACGTCTATGTCGGCCGGTACGGGGTCATCGACTCCGGTTCTGATTAAGCCAGCAAGCGTGCCGTCGGGTTCTGATGCAGGGGTAGATAGTGGCGCCGCCCCGCAAGCGTTAGCAACCACGGGGGCACCGATCAGCACTATCTGGGTTATCGTCGCTGGAGTTGTTAGCGCCGGGTTCGGACTCGCGTTCATGTTGACCAGCAGGAGTCGTCGCCCACGCCGCCACTAAACCCAAGCCCAGACCAGGCGGAGACAGCTCGCGTCGCTGTCGTGCCCTGGAGGAGTGTTTTTCCTGATAACGCAGGGAGTGGCGTTTCTGACCGAGTAGTCGGTTCGGCCCTCAAGAAGCGAGGCTAAGCCGCCGGCAAATCAACCTTGCTGGCGAAAAGGATGCAGGAAGGGACCAGATGGAAACCGTAGTTCCAAAAACGAGTTATGCAGACGATGTTAGTTCCGCCGTTCTCGATTTTCCGCTGGAACTGGGCTTAGCAGAAGCCGGTTCCAGCGATGGCTACGACGTCTATAGATCACCGGCAGATTGCCCAAAATTGCCGCCCAGGGTGAGACCATTTTCAATCTGTGCTGAACATAGATCAGCCACCAAAAACCCACTCCAAAAACAATCGGTCCTGACCGCGTTTCCGCAGGTCAGGACCGATTCTTTGTGCACCCCCCGGGACTCGAACCCGGAACCCATTGATTAAGAGTCAATTGCTCTGCCAGTTGAGCTAGAGGTGCAATTGTCACTCTCGCAAGCCCGGTCAAAACAGACCATTTCTGCGATTCGCAACGACATGTAATGCTACATGGTTTTCGGGTGGCTGTGAAATTGACGCAACTACGGTCCCGAGGAGGGCTGGACGCCCTTGAGATCGTTAGCGTAACCAAAGCGTGCCGGTTCGCCCAGAGACTTGCGCAGTCATAGACTCGGCACATGAGCGTGGAGACTGCTAAATCAGATAAACCGGATATCAAACCCCGTAGCCGTGTCGTCACCGACGGCATTGCCGCTGCTCCCGCACGAGGCATGCTTCGTGCGGTGGGCTTTGGAGACGAGGATTTCGCCAAACCGCAAATTGGCGTAGCCAGTTCCTGGAACGAGATTACGCCCTGCAACCTCTCGCTCAACCGACTCGCTCAAGGCGCTAAAGAGGGCGTGCATGCGGGCGGGGGATTCCCCATGCAGTTCGGCACAATTTCTGTTTCCGACGGGATCTCGATGGGTCACGAGGGCATGCACTTCTCCCTGGTATCCCGTGAGGTAATCGCAGATTCGGTGGAAACCGTCATGATGGCCGAGCGAATCGATGGTTCGGTGCTGCTCGCGGGCTGCGATAAGTCGCTGCCCGGCATGCTGATGGCGGCCGCGCGCCTGGACCTCGCCAGCGTCTTCCTCTACGCAGGCTCGATTATGCCGGGCTGGGTCAAGCTCGAAGATGGCACCGAAAAGGATGTCACCCTGATCGACGCCTTCGAGGCTGTCGGAGCCTGTGCCGCTGGCAAAATGTCGGTGGGTGACCTAGATCGGATCGAGCGAGCGATCTGTCCGGGTGAGGGCGCCTGTGGCGGCATGTATACCGCCAACACGATGGCCTGCATAGGCGAAGCGCTCGGAATGTCCCTGCCGGGTTCCGCTGCCCCGCCAAGTGCCGACCGCCGTCGTGATTCCTTTGCTCATCAGTCCGGTGAGGCGGTAGTGAATCTGCTCCGGCTGGGCATCACGGCTCGCGACATTATGACCAAAGAAGCTTTCGAGAACGCCATCGCCGTGACCATGGCTTTCGGCGGCTCGACCAATGCTGTATTGCACTTGCTGGCCATCGCTCGCGAAGCCGAGGTGGATCTGCAGCTTGAGGACTTCAACCGAATTGGCGACAAGATCCCGCACCTGGGCGACCTGAAGCCCTTCGGCCGGTACGTGATGAACGACGTCGACCGGGTGGGTGGGGTGCCGGTCATCATGCGGGCGCTGCTCGACGCCGGCCTGCTGCACGGCGATGCGCTCACCGTAACGGGCAAGACGCTGGCGGAGAACCTAGAAGCCATCAACCCACCGGATCTGGATGGCAAGATCCTACGCGCGCTGGATAACCCGATCCATAAGACCGGTGGGCTGAGCATCCTCAAGGGCTCGATGGCACCCGAGGGTGCAGTGGTAAAGACCGCTGGCTTCGACGCCGAGATCTTCGAGGGCCCGGCGCGAGTCTTCGAACGTGAACAGGGTGCCCTGGAAGCGCTCAAAGCAGGGCAGATCCAAGCCGGCGACGTCGTGGTGATCCGCTACGAAGGCCCCAAGGGGGGGCCGGGAATGCGTGAAATGCTTGCCATCACTGGCGCAATCAAGGGTGCAGGTTTGGGCAAGGACGTCTTACTGCTCACCGATGGCCGTTTCTCCGGTGGAACCACCGGGCTCTGCATTGGCCATGTGGCTCCTGAAGCGGTCGACGGCGGCCCTATCGCCTTTGTGCGCGATGGTGACCGGATCCGGGTGGACATCCCAAACAAGAGTTTTGACCTATTGGTCGATCCAGTCGAGCTGGAGGCTCGTAAGGAAGGCTGGCAGCCCTTGCCTGCTAAGTTCACCAAGGGAGTGCTCGCCAAGTATGCCAAGCTGGTGCACTCCGCTTCCGAGGGTGCGGTCTGCGGCTAAACGCCTGACTGTTTGGTGCCGGTCCGCTGCGGGATTCACCCGCGCGGGGCCGGCACCGTTTCGGTGAACGTCCACTAACTGGACACTGTGTCCATATAATGAGATGCGTAACCGGTCGGTTGACACTCTCTGCGAGGACCGGAACACTAAAGGTATGCAGATCGGAATTCTCGTAGTCCTTACCAAGCGCGTGACGGATTAGCCCACAAGGCAAACCGTCCGACTGGTAACAGTCCGAGCTGCATAGCACGCGCAAACCCCTCGCAGAGCCAACCGGCTGGAGGGGTTTTTTATTTGGATCGACCAGCTCCACCTGATGCGACACCGGATCACCGTCATGCTTTCCAACGGTGAAAGCGAAAGAAGAGTCTCATGAGTAAAAGTCCGACCACCAGCCCGACGGTGACAGCCAGTCCGGCGCTGATGGCGAATTCGCACCAGTCCGCCAAAGCAAGCTCGGCGAGGTCCCTCGTCAAAGCCGACTTGGCCGCTGCCTCGCTGGTCCAGGGCCCCAATAGGGTTATCCCGCCCACGCAGATGATCGGTTCGCAAGCAATCGTCCGCGCTCTTGAGGAGCTCGGGGTGACCGATATCTTCGGGCTTCCGGGTGGCGCGATCCTGCCCACCTACGATCCCTTAATGGCTTCGGACCTGAACCACGTTCTGGTCCGGCACGAGCAGGGTGCCGGGCACGCTGCAGAAGGTTATGCGATGGTGACCGGGAAGGTTGGCGTCTGCATTGCCACCTCGGGTCCCGGGGCTACCAACCTGGTCACAGCCATTATGGATGCACATATGGACTCCGTACCCTTGGTTGCTATCACTGGTCAGGTTGCCTCCGGAGTGATCGGAACTGATGCCTTCCAGGAAGCAGATATTGTCGGCATCACGATGCCGATCACCAAGCATTCGTACCTGGTCACCGACCCTAATGACATCCCTCGGGTGCTGGCCGAGGCCTTCCACCTGGCGTCCACCGGCAGACCCGGTCCGGTGTTGGTAGATATCGCCAAGGACGCCCAGCAAGGGCCGATGACTTTCGCCTGGCCACCCAGCGTCGATCTTCCGGGGTATCACCCGGTGTTCCGCGGACATTCCAAGCAGTTACGCGAAGCAGCCCGACTGATTGCAGCCGCAAAGAAGCCCGTGCTCTATGTGGGTGGTGGCGTGATCAAAGGGCACGCTTCGGCCGAACTCCGTGCCCTGGCTGAGCTGACCAAGGCTCCCGTGGTGACCACATTGATGGCACGTGGAGCGTTCCCGGACTCACATCCACAGCACGTTGGTATGCCGGGTATGCATGGATCGGTTTCTGCCGTCACTGCTCTGCAGCAATCCGATCTGCTCATCACCCTGGGGGCCCGTTTCGATGATCGGGTGACCGGAGTGCTCGCCAGCTTCGCTCCTGGCGCTAAGGTGATCCACGCGGATATTGATCCGGCCGAGATTTCTAAGAACCGCACCGCGGATGTCCCGATTGTCGGCTCGGTCAAAGAGATCATTCCTGATCTTATTCAAGCCGTGACCGCCGAATTCGCCGAGTCTGGAACTCCTGATCTGGCCGAATGGTGGTCCTTCCTGGACAACCTCCGCAACACTTACCCCTTGGGCTGGACCGAGCCCGAGGACGGGTTAACTTCGCCGCAGAAGGTGATTCAGCGCATTGGTGAGCTCACCGGCCCGGAAGGGGTCTACGTCGCTGGCGTGGGACAACATCAGATGTGGGCGGCTCAGTTCGTCAAGTACGAGCGTCCGCATTCCTGGCTGAACTCCGGGGGAGCGGGCACGATGGGCTATTCGGTACCCGCCGCGATGGGTGCCAAGGTGGGTGCTCCGGATCGAGTGGTTTGGGCGATTGACGGTGACGGCTGTTTCCAGATGACCAATCAGGAACTGGCCACCTGCCGGATCAATAACATTCCGATCAAAGTAGCGATCATCAACAACTCCTCGCTCGGCATGGTGCGGCAGTGGCAGACCCTCTTCTACGACGGTCGCTACTCCAATACCGATCTGAATACCGGGCACAACACCATTCGGGTACCGGATTTCGTGAAACTTGCCGAAGCCTACGATTGTGTGGGCTTGCGCTGCGAACGCGAAGAGGACATCGACGCGACCATTCAGAAAGCCCTGGAGATCAATGATCGCCCGGTGGTGATCGATTTCGTGGTGAGTCCCAATTCAATGGTTTGGCCGATGGTGCCCGCGGGTGTCAGCAACGATCAGATCCAGGTGGCTCGAAACCTGACCCCACAGTGGGAAGAGGAGGACTAAAAGATGGCGCGTCATACCCTCTCTGTTCTGGTGGAAGACAAGCCAGGTGTACTCACCAGGGTCTCCAGCCTGTTCGCCCGCCGGGCCTTCAACATTAACTCCCTTGCCGTCGGCCCCACCGAGATCAACGGGGTTTCCCGGATGACAGTTGTGGTCGAGGCGGAGGGTGACTTGATCGAACAGGTCACCAAGCAACTGAACAAGCTGGTCAACGTGATCAAAATCGTTGAACTCGTTTCCGATTCTTCCGTACAGCGCGACCATATCCTGGTCAAAGTTCGTGCGGATGCAGCAACCAGGCTGCAAGTTACCCAAGCTGCCGACCTGTTTCGGGCCGCAGTGGTGGATGTCTCCACGGATTCGCTCATCATTGAAGCCACCGGCCATCCGGAGAAGCTCACGGCGTTACTCAATGTGCTTGAGCCGTTCGGAATCCGGGAAATCGTCCAATCGGGCACCCTGGCGATCGGCCGCGGGGCTCGTTCGATGAGCGAACGCGCCCTGCGCAGCGCATAACCCTTATTTTTATCCAACAACTAAGGCCCTTAGGCCTCAAAGGAGAATCACTGTGACCGAGTTGTTCTATGACGACGACGCCGATCTGTCCATCATCCAGGGTCGCACCGTCGCCGTCATCGGCTACGGCAGTCAAGGCCATGCGCACGCCCTGAGCCTGCGCGATTCCGGCGTCGACGTTCGAGTTGGACTGGCTGAAGGATCCAAATCGCGAGCTAAGGCTGAGGCCGAGGGCTTGCGCGTGCTCAATGTGGCCGAGGCCGTGGCCGAAGCCGATCTAATTATGGTGCTTACCCCGGATCAGGTACAGCGGCACGTCTATGCAGAATCTATCGAAGCTAATCTGCAGGCCGGCGATGCGCTGTTCTTTGGCCATGGCTTTAACATCCGTTACGGCTACATCAAGCCCCCGGCGGACGTCGACGTTGCGCTCGTTGCTCCTAAGGGCCCGGGCCACATTGTTCGCCGCGAGTTCGAAGCCGGCCGCGGCGTGCCGGACCTGATCGCCGTCGAGCAAGATCCTTCCGGTAACGCCAAGGCACTCGCACTCTCCTATGCGAAGGCCATTGGTGGCACTCGCGCCGGAGTCATCGAGACCACCTTCACCGAGGAGACCGAGACCGATCTCTTCGGCGAGCAGGCTGTGCTTTGCGGTGGTGCTTCGCAGCTCATTCAGTACGGTTTCGAGACTCTGACCGAAGCTGGTTACAAGCCCGAGGTTGCTTACTTTGAGGTGCTGCACGAGCTCAAGCTGATCGTCGACCTGATGGTTGAGGGCGGCATTGCTAAGCAGCGCTGGAGCGTTTCGGATACCGCCGAATACGGCGACTACGTTTCCGGCCCTCGGGTGATCGATCCGCACGTCAAGGAAAACATGAAGGCCGTGCTCAAGGACATCCAGGACGGCAGCTTCGCCAAGCGTTTCATCGACGATCAGGATGCTGGAGCTCCGGAGTTCAAGGCGTTGCGGCTCAAGGGTGAACAGCACCCGATCGAGACCACCGGCCGCGAGCTGCGGAAGCTGTTCTCTTGGATCAAGAACGAAGACGACTACACCGAAGGCTCCGTAGCCCGCTAACCCTTTGTTACGCGCGAGTGCACACTTAACGCCCATGTTCTTCACGCAACATAGGCTTTAAGTGTGCACTCGCGCATTGAAGTTTGCTGTCGGATCTAATTGAATTTTGAGGAACCTCCTGTGACCGCCAAGCCCGTAGTGCTGCTCGCCGAAGAACTTTCACCCGCAACGATTGATGCGCTCGGTCCGGACTTTGAGATCCGGCATACCGACGGCGCTGACCGGTCCCAACTGCTCGCTGCCATCGCCGATGTCGACGCCATTCTGGTGCGTTCGGCCACCCAGGTGGATGCCGAAGCTATTGCCGCCGCCAAAAAGCTCAAGGTGGTGGCCCGCGCCGGGGTCGGCTTGGACAATGTGGACATCAAGGCTGCGACCCAGGCCGGTGTGATGGTGGTGAACGCACCGACGTCGAACATTGTTTCCGCTGCGGAACTCACGGTGGGCCACATCTTGAGTCTGGCTCGGCACATTCCGGCGGCCAGCGCCGCACTCAAGGCGGGGGAGTGGAAGCGGTCTAAGTACACCGGTACAGAGCTGTACGAGAAGAAGGTCGGCATTATTGGCCTGGGCCGGATCGGCGCTTTGATCACCGCTCGGCTGCAAGCCTTCGAAACTCAGATCTTGGCCTACGATCCCTACGTGACCAGCGCTCGGGCCGCTCAGCTGGGCGTCCAGCTAGTCAGCCTCGATGAACTGCTGGAACAGTCAGATTTCATCACCATCCACATGCCCAAGACGCCGGAGACCCTCGGCATGATCAGCACCGAGGCGTTCAAGAAAATGAAGAACACCGCCTATGTGATCAACGTGGCCAGGGGAGGGCTGATCGATGAGACCGCCCTGTACCAGGCTCTGCAGGACGGCGAGATCGCCGGGGCCGGTATTGATGTTTTTGTGAGCGAGCCGAGCACCGATCTGCCTTTCTTCGGCTTAGACAACGTGGTGGTCACCCCGCACCTGGGCGCCTCAACCGATGAGGCACAGGAGAAGGCTGGTATCTCGGTGGCGAAATCTGTGCGGCTCGCGTTGGCGGGCGAATTGGTGCCCGACGCCGTGAACGTCGCCGGAGGCGTGATCGATAAGGACGTTCGCCCGGGCATCCCCCTAATCGAAAAGCTCGGCCGAGTATTCACCGCTCTGACCCATGCTTCGGTGACCCAGATCGACGTCGAGGTGGCTGGCGAGATCGCCACGAAGGACGTCAAAGCGCTCGAACTAGCGGCGCTCAAAGGCGTGTTTACCGACGTCGTCTCCGAACAGGTTTCCTATGTCAACGCTCCGGTCCTCGCCGAGCAACGCGGTATCAACGTGCGGCTGATTACCACCGAAGAAGTGGAAGATTACCGCAATGTGCTGACCCTGCGCGGTGCTCTTTCGGACGGTTCGCAGATCTCCGTGGCGGGTACCTTGACCGGACCGAAGCAGATCGAGAAGCTGGTGGGGGTCAACGGCTACGACGTTGAAATCCCGATTAGCGATCACCTGATTGTGCTGATCTACCAGGATCGACCCGGTGTGGTGGGCACGGTGGGTGGAATCCTGGGCGAGAAGGGCATCAACATTGCCGGAATGCAGGTCTCCCGAGCGGCCGACGGCGGTCAGGTACTTTGCCTGCTCACCGTGGACAGTGCGGTGCCCCAGCAGGTACTGGATCAGCTACGCGCATCCATCAATGCCAGTACCGCCCGCGAGGTCGACCTGGAGGACTGAGCTTACGCTCAGCGGAGGGAATGATTCGACCGTGATCGAATCATTTCGGCGGCAGACTGGCTAAAGAAGCCAGCTCAAGGAGTCGCCATGCAAACCGCAGTGCCAGTGCTACAGAAGCCATTTTTTTCGTCACGGCAACGCTGGATGGCTCTGGTCGCCCTCTCCTTGGCTTTCGCGCTTATCCAATTGGATGCCTCGATTGTCACCATCGCACTGGGTTCTATTCGGAGCGATCTCGGTGGCGATGTGAGCGCCATGCAGTGGGTGATTGACGGTTACACCGTGCCGCTGGCGGCCTTCATGCTGACCGCCGGATCGCTCGGAGACAGAATTGGGCACCGGAAGCTCTGCTTGAGCGGCTTGTTACTCTTCGCCCTGGCCTCCGTGCTTTGTGCGCTGGCCCCCGAATTCGGCTGGCTGATCGCGGGACGGGTTTTCCAGGGCATCGGCGCTGCCGTGCTACTACCTTCCTCGGTAGCTCTGGTCAGTCAGCTCTTTCCGGCACCTGCCGCCAGGGCACGGGCGCTGGGAGTATGGGGAGGGGTGGCCAGCGTCGGCTTCGCCGCTGGACCGCTTCTCGGTGGACTGTTACTGAGCAATTTCTCCTGGCAGGCAATTTTCTGGCTCAATCTTCCGGTCACCTTGCTGATCGGCTTGGCCATTCGGCTGCTAGCGGCCGAGTCGCCGCCACAGAGCCGACGCCTAGACCTGGCAGGTGCTTTACTCGGCGTGCTGACTTTGGCAACTTTGACCGCCGGAATCATCGAAACCGGCCACGGCGAACCGTTACTCTACCTCTGCTTACTGTTGGTCGCCGTCGTGCTCGGGTTCTTCTTTTTCCGGCTGGAACGCAGACCTGGCGCCATGCTGCCCTTGAACATTTTTTCGGCGCCATCCTTTAGCTGGGCCATTGGGGTGGGATTCCTCTTTAACTGCTGTCTGTATGGCACCCTGCTTTCTGTCACTTTGGTCTTACAGAGCGTTCTGGGCCTGACCGGAATGGCAAGTGGCCTCGCGGTCTTCCCACTCGCCGTCGTGGTCTGTTTCGGTGCACCAGCCAGCGGGTTCTTGGCGGCGCGTTTCGGCCCCCGGGTGCCAATGATGCTGGGGTTTGGCTCGGGAGTTGTCGGATCATTGACGGTGCTCTTCGCGGGGCTCGGCAACTCCATTCCACTACTCATGGTGGGAATGGGGATTCTTGGACTTTGTTCCTTCGCGATGCCAGCCATGACCTCGGTAGCGCTCTACTCGGCTCCGGAGGAACATCGGGGTCTGGCCAGCGGAGTGCTCAACACCTCGCGGCAGATGGGTGGTGCCATTGGTATTGCGGTACTGGGTGCGGTGCTGGGCAGCCACCCAGGGAGCACCGCTGTGCTGGCACCACTCATGGCGATTGTGGCGGGCTGCTTTATCCTCGGCCTGGTGTGTACCTTCTTCGCCACTGTCTCCCGGGAAACCGCGCAGCACAGAGTTACAGTGAGGTGATGGTGGTGAGAGGCGAAGTGAACCTATCCCGAGTTGGCGAGCTTTTTGCCGACCGGGCACGCAGCCGCATTCTGATGGCACTGCACTCCGGCAAGGAACTGCCCGCCAGTACGCTGGCTAGCGAGGCCGGAGTTAGCCGTTCGACGGCGAGTAGTCACCTCCGTAAGCTCAGCGACGGCGGCTTACTTGCCGTCGCCGAACATGGCCGGAATCGCTATTATCGCTTGGCGAATCAACAGGTTGCCGAGGTGATCGAGAAGCTTGCCGAACTGGCCTCCGAGGGACCGATCCGCTCGCTTCGCGAAGGCACCAAAGCGGCACAATTGAGCCTGGCTCGCACCTGCTACGACCATTTGGCGGGCAGGCTGGGCGTCTCGGTGATGAAAAGTATGCTCAATCAAGGGCTTCTTAGCGGTGGCGACGGTAGCTACGATCCGCTGAAGAGCGGTACCGATCGCCCTGCCAGCCACGGACACGATCACGACTACAAGCTCACCCCAGCCGGCGAAGAGTTCATTGGCAGACTAGGGGTGAAATTCGCACCGGGCAGCCGACCCTTGATCCGCTATTGCATCGACTGGACCGAGCAGAGCCATCACTTGGCCGGAAAGCTGGGACGGGGATTGTTCGAGCGTTTTCTGGAGCAGGGCTGGATCCTGCAACGGCAGAGCAGCCGGGCACTGAAAATCACGAGCAGCGGAATCGATGCTCTGCACCAGCACTTCGGATTGGACTGGGAGCGTCCTTGAGTAGTGAGCCGCTCAAAACCGTCACGATTTCTTAAGCCACCCGGCGGACGGTATTTTCAAGGGGTGACCAAGACTCCTTACTACCTGACCACCGCGATTACCTACCCCAATGGGGTGGCACATATCGGGCATGCCTATGAGTACGTCTCCGCGGACGCGCTGGCTCGTTTCAAGCGCCTAGACGGCTTCGATGTCTTCTACATGTCGGGTACCGATGAGCACGGACTGAAAATGCAGCAGACCGCGGAAAAAGAAGGTCTGCCGGTCAAGGAATTGGTGGATCGGAATTCCGAAGCGATCCGCGAGGTGCACGATTTGGTGGGCAGCAGCTACGACCGCTTCATGCGGACCACCGATGCGGATCATTACGCGGCTTCGCAGGAGATCTGGCGTCGGATGGAAGCCAATGGCGATATCTACCTGGATAAGTACACCGGCTGGTACTCGGTGCGCGACGAGGCCTATTACCACGAGGACGAAACCGAGCTCCGTGAGGATGGAATCCGGTACTCCAAGGAGACCGAAACCGAGGTTACTTGGACCGAAGAAGAGTCCTATTTCTTCCGGCTTTCGCAGTACCAGGATAAGCTCCTGGCGCTCTATCAGGCGCAGCCAGAATTCGCGGCACCTCGGTACCGCTTCAATGAAGTGATTAGCTTCGTGAAGTCGGGGCTACAAGACCTCTCGATCAGCCGGACTTCCTTTGACTGGGGTGTTCCGGTTCCCGGCAACGAAAAGCATGTCATGTACGTCTGGGTGGACGCGCTGACCAACTATCTCACCGGGGCCGGATTCCCCGATCAGAATTCGGAGAAGTGGCGTTACTGGCCCGCTGATGTGCACATTATTGGCAAGGACATCTCCCGCTTCCACGCCGTCTATTGGCCCGCTTTCCTGATGAGCGCGGGGATTGAGCTACCCAAACGGGTGATGATCCACGGCTTCTTGTTCAATAACGGGGTGAAGATGTCCAAGTCGCTGGGCAATGTGGTTGCCCCGGCCGATTGGGTTGCCGAATACGGCTTGGATGCGGTGCGTTTCTTCTTCCTCCGCGAGGTGCCCTATGGTCAGGATGGAAGCTACAGCCATGAGGCGATTATTGGCCGGAAGAACTCGGATCTGGCGAATAATCTGGGCAATCTGGCGCAGCGTTCGCTCTCAATGGTGGCTAAGAATTGCGACTCCCAGGTACCCGCTGCTGGCGAATTCAGTGCGGCCGATACCGCTCTGCTTGATCAGGCCGAGGCGCTGTTGGAACTAAACCGCGGCTATTTCGAGGTGCAGGACTTCCACCGGGCCCTGGAGGCGATCTGGACCGTGCTGGGTGATACCAATGCCTACTTCGCCGAGCAGCAGCCCTGGGTGCTGCGGAAAACCGATCCGGAGCGGATGCAGACCGTGCTGTACGTGACCCTGGAGGTGCTGCGTCGAGTCGGCCTGCTGCTTCAGCCGGTGATGCCGGAATCCGCAGCTAAGCTGCTGGATGCCTTGGGAGTTTCGCACGACGACGGCGCCCGCGACTTTAGTGCCTTCGCTATGGTTCTGGTGGCGGGGACTTCGCTTCCGGCCCCGGAGCCGATCTTCCCGCGCTACGAAGAGTCAACAAGCGACAGCTAAAACTAGCTGGAATCGATGGCTGCCAGCTTTAGCTCATCTACTTGTTTTTAGTTGCCTTACTCTTTCAGTCGCTTTCGGATGCTTGCCAGGAAGCCGTGTTAGCTGGCCAGGTGATCTTGGTTTCGTCGAAGGTCACTTGGTAGTAATCGGTGGGGTAGGGCGGCCAAGGCGGCTCGTACCAAGGGTAAGGTGGTTTCCAGAATTTTAGGATCTTTACCGTGATCGGGCCGTAGGTGTAGGTATGCCCCTCCTGGGCGTTCTTGAAGCCATGCTCAAGGTGAACAGCTTTTCCCTTGTTGGGTGATCCTTCGATCCAGGGTGCCTGATCTATTTCGATATTCAATACCAGACTCAGTGTCTTGAGATCGCTGTGGTAGCCGTAAAGAGAGTTTGGCTGTGTGTAAATCCAGCCAGCCTTTTTCGTGTCACTGGTTGCGCCGGGGTAATCAAGCCGTGGGGCCGAGCTGAATAGCTTTGGCGGGGGATTAGTTAGTACTACGTTGGCCTCCGGAATAGTGGGCGCTGGCCAGAAGGCGTTCAAGGGGAACCCTGTCACGGCAACAGATATCACGATCAGCCCGGCAAGAAGGCTGGCCCAGGTTATCCAGTGGCGCCGTGCGGACCATTTGTGCTGGGAATTTGATGTGGCTGCGGTATCGGTGGTGTTTATGTCCGAAGCTTTGGGCAGATTCTCCGTCGTGCCGCTCATGGCTTGGCCCCGATAGCCAGGTCACGGAAACGCGAACGGAACTCGTCTATCGAGATTGTTACTGTTCCTTCGATCTTCGTGCCTTTTAGGTTGCCGCCGTCTGGTCCCCAGGGGTTGGCGAGGGTGACTTTGCCGTTCTGGACGCCGGTGACGATGTAGACGTGGTAGGGGACGAGTGCGGGGTTACCCGGGTTTTGGTCCCAGGGGAAGCCGTCGGTGTATCGGGTTGCAGCAATGGGTTGGTGGTCGTCTATTGCTTTCTTCAACTGCTCTTCCGTCGGTGACAAGGGTGCGAGGTGGTTGCCGTGAGCGGGATCATTCACGATGATTGTGTCTGCGTCCTGTCCGGTGAGTAGTTCCAAGGCACCTTCAGGTGCGACCCCTTTGTTTCCGAAGGCTGACGAGAAACCACTGAGACTGTCATAAGTGCCAGATCCGGGCTGAGCAGCCCGCGCCTTCTCAAACACTGAAGCCCAATTCCAACCCTTGTTCTCTTGACCGTCCTCACCATAGGAGTAATAAGGGATCTTTCTCCCTTTGAAGTTTTGGTAAGGCAGGTAGCCACTGACCGTGGTTTCGAAGGGCTTGTCGTCCTTATAGAAAGTCACTGTGTAGGTGCCGTTGGGGTTTTGTCGAATGTTCTTTTCAAGGAAACCTGGTCTGGTTCCGGCGATCGCACCGATGCCAGCATTGAACCAGCAGTCATCCGCCGCTCCTTGATGGACGTCTTTGAGTTGGAAGCGCTGGGAGAGGTCGATAGGTGGTTTGATCCAGCCGTCGCCTTTTGAACCGGGTTCCAGGGCCGGCATAAATTGGTGCAACCGGTCCACGTCCACGGCAGAGGCGGCATTGAAGAGTTGATTGGCCATGATCATCGGCCCATCGCCACCATTATTGGTCAGAAAGTCGTTGAACTGTTTCAGATCGTCGTCGCTGAGCCCGGCGATAGCCGCCCGCCACTCCGCCTGGCTGTAGACGCCTGGACCCATCCACGACAAGGCGCCAAATAAATACCCCACCGCGTTAACCCCACCAGCACCTTTGATTTTGCCCAGCAGGTCATTGGTACGGCTCTGGTCTACCTCGAACCGTGCGAACACAGGCGCCAGTCCGGCAAGCATCTGATTCAACACCGGATTGCCGGAAACTACAGCACCATCCAAACCCGCGATACGGGCGCGTTCGCTGACTGGGCGGAGCACATAGCGGGCACCGTAGCCGCTCATACCTTCGGTGTATTCGGTACGGATCTGTTCCAGAGCCCTGCTTGCGATATCGCGGGCAGCATGCGCGTCTTCCAGATGCCCTTGAATAAGGGAATCCATGCCCGGCATGGACATTTGAGACGGGTCGTTGATGACTTGCTGAATCTGGTTCGTTTTCTGTTTTGCAGCCAGGAAGTCTCCGAGCTCCGATTCAGAGCGGTCTTGTAAGCCCTTCAACCAGAGCCCGCATTCCGAACACACCCCGGAGAGTGTGGTGAAGTCCTTGATCGATGACTCCAGGAAGCGAGCTAGCGAGGTCAATAGACCGAGCGTTGCCTCTACGGTGAGACCTGCTGAACCATCGGTGCTGACCAGGGACTTCATCTGGTCCGCGTAGCCTTGATAGGTGCTCGTCTGAGTTTTCCAGAACGTACCGACACTCGTGATGCTCTGCGGATCTCCGGGACACGGATCACCACCGGCCTGATTCCACTCCCCGGCGCTGTAAGCGCTCTTCCGGCTCACGATAAAGTCACCCCGTGCGGAAGCTTGCCAGCCAAGGATTGATCCGCAGCAGTGAAGGACTGGGCTGCAGACCGGATGCCCTGTGCCGCTGCATAGAACAGCTCCTGAGCCTCGGCGATCTGATCCTTCAACGCCGAGTTCACAGCCTCCACAGCGTGAGCGAAACCGCCGGTACCGGCGTCCATCACGGGAATGGCGACGGCAGCAGTGAGATCCCCCGACACCCCGAGAACAGTCTTCGCACGGGATTCGAAGAATGCGGTACTCGTTAGCAGATCGGACATGTTGTTCTCTCACTCGCCGAGAATTTTACCCAAACGATAGTCAATACAACATACAGTAAACCGTCGAGCAGCCGAGAGACAACCAACTCACAGAAATCCCTTACGAAAATATGGTCCAAGAACGCCATTGGGGCGTGGCCGCGGCCACGCCCCAATGGTGCATCCGATACTCACGACCGCGCACTACGTTAACGCCAGTAGGCTGCCAACGGGTTCAGCGCCGATTAGTTGATCAACCGATTAGCCGATCAACCGATTAGTCGGTGGCCAGGCCCTCAACCGGCGAGAGCCGGGCGGCTCTTCGGGCCGGGATTACCGAAGCAGCCAGGCCAGCCACCGCGGCGATCAGCAGTACTGCAAGTAATTGCAGCCAGGGCAGATTGGGCATCACCGGTCCGAGCGGGCCCAGGGCGGACTGGGTGCCCAGCCAACCGTAAAGGCTGCCCAGGACCACTCCGATCAGCGCCGCGACCCCGGCGATCAAGACCGCCTCCAGGGCGAGCATGCCACGCAGCGCACCTCGGCTCAGACCAAGGGCACGTAACAGCGCGTTCTCCCGGGTGCGTTCCAAGACGGAAAGCGAGAGTGTGTTCGCCACCCCAATCAGGGCGATCAACACTGCTACCGCGAGCAGCCCGGTGACAACGAGCAGCAGAATATCGATCACCTGATTGAAGCCAGCCTTGATCAAGGCCCCGCCGGAAACCTGGGAGTCCTGGACGCCGAGGGCAGCCGCGATCTTCTTCTGCAGGGTCAGCAGCTCATCCGTGCTCTGCCCTGGAGTCAGTTTCATCCACACCTGTTGCAGGGCACCGGATGGTGCGGGAGCCGTCCCCAGGTTCACCATCACCGGGAACTCAGCCGTGCTGGCCTGGGCCACGGGCAGATCTTGATGGCTGCTACCGGAGTCCAGGGTCAGCGAGCTGGCTTTGGTGCCCTTGGGCATCAGCAGCTGGGCCGGCTTCACCTGGTTCTGCGGAGTGCTCAGCAGCAGGGCAGCATCTGCGGAGGAGATACCGTAGACCGGGGTGCCTGAGTATTCGCCGCCAAGCTTACCCACCAGCGGGATCAGCACCGCTTGAGTAACCCCTTGCAGTGCTTTAACGGCTTCGAGTTGTTGGCTGGTGTATTTCCCGTCATACGCCTGGACATCTACCGGATAACGTCCCTCCAGGCTGGAATCGAAGGTGCTGCGCGCTGTTGCCGCGCCGGTGAGCATCATCGAGACCAAGGTGACGCCGATCAGCAGCGCGGCCGCGGTCGCCGTCGTCCGGCTGGGGTTCCGCACCGCGTTCAGCGAGGCTAGTTTGCCGGGCACGCCGGCCGGGGTGGCGAGCTTACCCACCGCGGAAACCAAAGCTGGGATGAACAAATTGGCGCAAAGCAGCAGACCAATAAAGCTTGCAGCACCGCCGGGTACCGCGATCAGCAGGTTCGAGGTCAGCGCGCCCGCGGTGAGGGCTAGACCGCCGAAGACCAGGAGTACCCCGCCCACCACGAGGCGAGTGCGTCCGCCACGGTTGTTGAGTGCAGCGTCATCGGCGGGCCGCATAGCAGCCAAGGGCGCGACGGCGGTCGCGGCCCGGGCGGGTACCAGGGCTGCCACCAGGGTCAGCAAGGTGCCCACCACGAGCCCAGCCACCACAGCCTGCCAATTCAGCGCGAAGGTAGCGAACTGGTAGTCCGGGATAGTGCGTAGGGAAGAGACCAGGGCGGCCATCCCGGCAATGGACAGCGCGACTCCCAATATCGAGGACAGGATGCCGACTAAGAGCGCTTCAACCAGCACAGAATTTCGAATCTGACTCTTACTGGCGCCGACGCAACGCAGCAGGGCGAGTTCACGGGTGCGTTGGGCGACCAGCACTGCGAAGGTATTGGCTACTACGAGGGCCGCGACAATCAGCGCTATTGCGGCGAAGGCCAAGAGCACGACGGTGAGCACATCGGTTCCACCGGTCATTCCCTTCATGGTTTCCGTGGTCTGTTCGTCCGCGGTGAGGACCGTGATGTTTTTGAAACCGCTCGCCTCGACGGCCTGCTGAATGGCGGTCCGGCTGTTCTGGTCAAGCGGTGAAGCCAGTTTGAGTTGAATTGTGGTGAAGCTCAGCGGGCTGGTCGCCAACGGAGTTACGGTGGCCAGTGGAGCCAACATCTGACCCGCTCCGGAACTATGCGGGTCATTGCTCGGCTTGAATAAGCCGCTCACCGTGACTTCGAGTTTCTGGCCCTTCGAATTGCTCAGGGTGAGGTTCCCCCCGAGCTTCACCTGCTGACGCTCCGCGGTTTTCTCATCGATCGCCACCTGGGTGGGGCTGCCGGGCAGGCTTCCCGAGCTCAGGACGGCTGATTCCAGCGAGAGGTCCTGGGAGGTGTTCTGCAATACGGCGTTGAAGCTTCCCGCGGTCGTACTGGCCTCTACCGGTGCATTGATCTGAGCGAAACTTGAGCTGACTCCGGGTAGCTGCTTCACGGCGTCGTACGCCTTTTGATTGAGTGGCTGTTCGTAGTTAGTCGAGGAAACGACGGCATCGGCCTTATTGAAGGACTGCCCGACGCTGGCTTTCAGAGTTGCTTGAGTGGAACTGCCAACCAGTAGGGTGGCCACCAGAAATCCGACGGCGAGCATCACGGCAAGTCCGATGGCGATAAAGCGCCGGGAATGTGTTTTGACTTGAGCAAGGGCTACCTGGAGCATCTCAGGCACCCAATTTGGCCAGCGCAGCCAGCACGGTCTCTGGGGTGGGGTTGCTTAGATCGCCCACCAGTTTGCCGTCGCTCAAGAGCACCACCCGATCCGCATAGGATGCGGCCAGCGGATCGTGAGTGACCATAATAATGCTCTGCCCCATCTCTTGGGCGGCTCGGCGCAGCATGCCAAGCACCTCGGCACCCACTCGCGAGTCCAGATTGCCGGTGGGCTCATCAGCGAAGATCACCTCGGGACGAGTCAGTAGGGCGCGGGCTACCGCGACTCGCTGCTGCTGGCCGCCGGAGAGCTGGTGTGGCCGATGCGTCAACCGATCGGTCAAGCCCAGTGTTGTGGTGACGAAATCAAACCACTCGCGGTCTACGGTGCCATTGGCGAGGGCAACCGGGAGGGTGATGTTCTGCTCAGCCGTCAGGGTAGGGACCAGATTGAAGGCTTGGAAGATGAAGCCGATTCGGTCCCGGCGCAGCGCGGTGAGCTGAGCATCATTGAGTTTGGTGAGATCCGTTCCGGCCATGGTAATGCTGCCAGCGTCCACCGTGTCGAGGCCTGCCAGGCAGTGCATCAGGGTCGATTTGCCGCTACCGGAGGGGCCCATAATGGCGGTGAAACGGCCGGAGGCGAAATCGACATCAACATTTTGCAGGGCCGTCACTGCGGTCTCGCCCCGGCCATAGTTCTTGTTCAGGCCGCGTGCTGAAACGGCCGTGCCGGTAGCGACGCCTTCTGGCCCCGAGGAGTGAGTATCAGTCAAAGTGGTCATACTTCGACGGTACCGACGGCTCGATAGCGAGGGAATCGGGCCAGGGAATGATTCCGGTCAGCTCCAGAGCGGTGAGCCTCAGCCCAGGGTATGAGAGGCCACGGGTCTGAGCACGCCTAGCTCGGGGTAACCACACCGGTCTCGTAGGCGATGACCACAATCTGCACTCGATCCCGGGCACTGAGTTTGCTCAAAATATGTCCAACGTGGGTCTTCACGGTCGCCTCGGAGAGGAAGAGGCTACTGGCGATCTCCGGATTGGAATAGCCCTGGGCAATCAACAGGAAAACCTCGTGTTCCCGCGCGGTCAGGCGCTGCACAGCTTGCTGGTGTTCATCCTTGGCAGCGCTCGGGGCGCTGAGTAAGGGAGCCACATGGTCCAGCAGCCGACGTGTGGTGGAGGGGGCAATAACGGCGTCGCCGCGATAGACGGTGCGGATCGCTTCCAATAGTTCCTCCGGTGGCGCGTCCTTGAGTAGGAAGCCACTGGCGCCGGCCTGAATGGCGGCTAGCGCGTACTCGTCCAAATCGAAAGTAGTCAGCACCACGATCTTGAGTCCGGCCAAGCGGGAACCGTCAGGTGCCGAACGCACCCGCTCCATCAGTTTGCGGGTGGTTTCGATGCCGTCCATTCCGGGCATCCGCACGTCCATCAGTACGACGTCGGCGGCGCTCGCTGTCAGCGCGGTGAGGGCATCCCTACCGTTCCCGGCCTGCAGAACGACCTCGAGATCGGGCTGCGAATTGATCAGCATGGTGAAGCCGGAGCGGACCAATTGCTGATCGTCCACCAGGGCAACCTTGATCCCGGCATTGGCGGTGTTTTCTGCGGTATCGGTCATCAATGCCTCGTTGCTAGCTGGATCAGGCTTCGGTATAGGGAATGAATGCGGCGACTTGGAAGCCGCCACCGGTCTGGGGCTTTGCTTCCAGGGTTCCATCGTAGAGCTTGACCCGCTCGCGCATGCCGAGCAGACCGTTTCCGCCCCCGGAGCTGGGCGGGTCGGCGGCGGCTCCGCGACCGTCGTCGAGCACCGAGATGGATAGCCCGCGCGACTGCCAGTTCAGACTTACCGTGCTGTGCGCTCGCGGACCGGCGTGTTTGAGCACATTGGTGAGCGCTTCCTGGACCACTCGATAGGCGGTCAGCTCTGCTCCGGCGGGGAGCTGTCTGCGAGCCTGGCCCAGCTGATTCAGCTCGACGGATAGCCCCGAGGAGCGAAAGCCGAGCAGCAACTCATCGATATCTCCCAGGCCCGGGAGCGGCCTGGTAGAGGCTTCTTCGTCACCACGTAGCACGCCAAGTAAGCGACGCATTTCGCGCAGTGAGTTTCGCCCGGTTTCCGCGATGGTGCGCAGGGTTTCGGTAGCGATCTTCGGGTCTTGTTCGGCAGCGTAACGGCCGCCGTCGGCCTGGGTGATGATGACGGAGAGCGAATGGGCCACGATGTCGTGCATTTCGCGGGCGATATGTGCTCTTTCATCACTCGCGGCCAGGGCACGCTCCTGTTGCTGCTCAATTTCCAGTCGTTGAGCCCTGTCCTCCAGTCCTTGTTCGCGTAGCCTGCGGGTTCGAGTGAGATCCCCAAAGGTCCAGGCGAAGAGCACCAGCACCCAGACCAGAATCATTAGGATGACCGCATAAGGCAGATTTGCAATGGTGAAAGTGCTGGTGTCGAGGCCGAGGTAGAGGTAATAGCGAGTAACCAGCATCGCGCCACCTAATAATGCTAGGCTGAGACCGCAGAGGCTAGCCCAGCGCGGGGCAAAGGCCGCAAGAGCGTAGACCACCAGGATCACGCCAAGATCGGCGGGCATCGGGGTGATGTCGAGAGCCCACTGCAAAATAGCGGCTGCCGCAATAATGCTGCCGGCCAGCACGGGGCGGGTGCGTCGCCAGATAAGCGGCGCGATCAGCAAGGTGGCGAAAAACACCGTGATTCCCAGCTCTGAGCTCGGGAAAAAGGCCAAGGCTAACCAGAGCAGGCAGGTGACGGTGATGTCCACGATGAAATGATGAGTGCGGAACCACTCGTAGACCCTGTGCATCACCATGTTTCGACCTTAGAGCCTGACGGCCGCCGCTTGCATCCTGCCACGGTCTGATTCCGGAACCTTCGCCAACTGTCCGCAGATTGTCCGGAGGGTGAGACAGGTTGTCCAGCATTTGGATGCCTCATTACCCTGGAAGGATGAGCACATCGATTGATCTGGCAGTCATTCCCGGCGACGGAATTGGACCGGAGGTGGTGACCGAGGCAGTCAAGATCCTCAAGGCTGTCGCCAGCCAAACCGATCTGGAATTGAAACTGACCGAGTACACCCTCGGTGCCGAACACTGGCTGCGCACCGGGGAGACTCTGCCGGAGGAGACGCTCGCTGCGATTCGTCAGCACGATGCCATCCTCTTTGGCGCGGTGGGCGCCGCGCCGGGGGACACCCGGATTCCCTCCGGACTGATCGAACGCGAGCTGCTGCTCAAGCTGCGGTTCAGCCTGGACCACTATGTGAATCTGCGCCCATCGAAGCTCTATCCAGGAGTGTCAAGCCCGTTGGCAGCTCCCGGTGTGGTGGATTTCGTCGTCGTCCGGGAAGGCACCGAAGGTCCTTATGTCGGCAACGGTGGCGCACTGCGCGTTGGCACAGGGGAGGAGATTGCCACCGAGGTCTCTGTCAATACCGCTTTCGGTGTGCAGCGAGTGGTGCGGGACGCCTTCCGTCGTGCCGCTCAGAGTGAGCGGAAAAAGCTCACCTACGTGCACAAGCACAATGTTTTGGTCTATTCAGGACATCTCTGGAAGCGCACGGTAGAAGCCATTGCCGCAGAATACCCGGAGGTGGCGGTCGACTACTTGCACGTCGATGCCGCCACCATCTTCCTGGTCACCGATCCGGCTCGTTTTGATGTCATTGTCACGGACAATCTCTTCGGGGACATCCTGACCGATCTGGCCGCGGCGATTAGCGGCGGCATCGGCTTGGCTGCTTCCGGGAACCTCAATATGGATCGCAGCGCACCGAGCATGTTTGAGCCGGTGCACGGCTCCGCTCCGGATATCGCGGGGCAGCAGAAAGCTGATCCCAGTGCGGCAATTCTTTCGGCTGCGCTTTTGCTGGATCATCTCGGACAGCCGGAGCTGGCCGCCAGGATTGAGACCGCAGTGGAGGCGGACATTGCGGGGCGTGCTTCGCTGGGCCAGCGCACGACGGCGCAAATCGGCGATGCGGTGTTGGCTCGCCTCGGTTAGGGGTACTTCGCCTAGAATCATCGTGATGGGCGCGGCCACTAGGATGGACCATGATCGTTGCCGCGACCGGGTTGGTAAATCCGGCCCCGCCCAGAGGAGAGAAACACGATGAGCCAGGACACCGGAACGGACTCGCAGTCCTCTGAGCTGGAAGCCGCCGATAGTCACGACCTGATCCGGGTGCAGGGCGCGCGGGTGAACAATCTCAAGGACGTGAGCCTTGAGATTCCGAAGCGACGACTGACTGTTTTTACCGGCGTCTCCGGCTCCGGTAAAAGTTCGCTTGTGTTCGCTACCATTGCGGCCGAATCGCAGCGAATGATCAACGAGACCTACAGCACCTTCATCCAGAGCTTCATGCCAACGCTCGCCCGCCCGGACGTCGACGTGCTTGGCGGGCTGACCACCGCGATCATCGTCGATCAGGAGCGGATGGGCTCGAACTCTCGTTCCACGGTCGGCACGGTCACCGATGCCAATGCCATGTTGCGGATGCTCTTCAGTCGACTGGGGCAGCCGCACGTCGGCTCACCGAACGCGTTCTCCTTCAACGTGCCCTCGATTAGCGGGGCCGGTGCGGTCACTCTGGAAAAAGCCGGTAAGACGGTGAAGGAACGCCGCAGCTTCAGCATTACCGGTGGCATGTGCCCCCGCTGCGAAGGCATGGGCACCGTGAATGACATCGATCGCGGACAGCTCTATGACGATTCCAAGTCCCTTAATGAGGGAGCGCTGACCATTCCCGGTTACACGGCGGATGGCTGGGGTGTAAAGATCTTCACCGGTTCCGGCTTCCTCGATCCGAATAAAGCGATCCGGGACTATACCGAGAAGGAACTCCAAGACTTCCTTTTCAAGGAGCCGGTCAAGGTCAAGGTCGGGGACATCAACATGACCTATGAAGGCTTGATTCCCAAGGTCCAGAAGTCGATGCTCTCCAAGGATAAGGAGGCAATGCAGCCCCATATCCGTGCCTTCGTGGAGCGAGCCGTCACCTTTATCTCCTGTCCCGAATGCGGCGGCACCAGGCTCAGCGAAGGCGCCCGTTCCTCGAAGATCGCCGGGATCAGCATTGCCGATGCCTGCGCCATGCAGATCAGCGATCTGGCCAACTGGGCGCGGGGAGTCAAAGAACCGTCGGTGGCGCCGCTCTTGGCGAACTTATTGGCGCTGCTTGATTCTTTTGTAAATATCGGCCTCGGCTACCTCTCGCTCGATCGCCCCTCCGGAACCCTTTCGGGCGGCGAGGCGCAGCGCACCAAAATGATTCGTCACCTCGGCTCCTCGCTCACGGATATCACCTACGTTTTCGACGAGCCGACCATTGGCCTGCATCCGCATGACATCCAGCGAATGAACGATCTGCTGCTGAGACTGCGGGATAAGGGCAATACGGTGCTTGTGGTGGAGCACAAGCCCGAAGCCATCGCCATTGCCGATCACGTGGTGGACCTTGGCCCGCGTGCAGGCACGGCCGGCGGTGAGATCTGTTTCCAGGGCACCCTTGAGGGACTGCGAGCCAGCGGTACGCTCACCGGTCGCCACCTCGATGATCGGGCGCAGCTGAAATCCTCGGTGCGTTCCAGCAAGGGAGCCATCGAAATCCGGGGCGCAAAGTCGCATAATCTGCAGAATGTCGATGTCGATGTGCCGCTCGGCGTGCTGGTGGTGATCACCGGGGTTGCGGGTTCCGGCAAGAGTTCACTGATTCACGGCTCGCTGGATCATCGTGAAGAGGTGGTCTCTATCGATCAGGGCGCGATTAAGGGCAATCGGCGCAGTAGCCCGGCGACTTACACCGGCCTGCTGGAGCCGATTCGCAAAGCCTTCGCCAAGGCGAACGGCGTGAAGGCCTCGCTCTTCAGCGCGAACTCCGAAGGTGCCTGCCCGGTCTGTAAGGGTGCCGGGGTCATCTCCACCGATCTTGGTTTCATGGATACCGTCGAGACGCCCTGCGAGGAGTGTGAAAGTAAGGGATTCCGCGCCGAGGTGCTGGAGTACAAACTCGGTGACGAGGATACCGCCAAGGACATTAACGAGGTGCTGGCCATGTCGGTGGTCGAAGCGGAGGATTTCTTCGGTAAGGGTGCGGCCAAAATCCCGGCGGCCCATGCCATTCTGCGGCGCCTAGTCGACGTAGGCCTCGGCTATCTCAGCATCGGTCAGCCGCTTTCCACCCTCTCCGGCGGCGAGCGGCAGCGACTCAAGCTGGCCACTCGGATGGGGGAGAAGGGCGGCGTGTACGTGCTCGATGAGCCGACCACGGGTCTTCACCTGGCCGACGTCGAACAACTTTTGAGTCTGCTTGACCGGCTGGTGGAATCGGGCAAATCGGTCATCGTGATTGAACACCATCAGGCGGTCATGGCACATGCCGACTGGATTATTGACTTAGGTCCGGGAGCCGGGCACGACGGCGGTAAGGTCGTTTTTGAGGGTACCCCGGCCGAGCTGGTCGCGGCCCGTTCAACCCTCACGGCTGAGCACCTCGCAGCCTACGTGGGTGCCTGAGTAGAACTGCCTCGATAACGGGGAACTTTGCTCAGGCCAGTAGAATGGTTTTGGCCACCCCACTAGCCGCTTCCGAGCGGTACAGTTAATGATGAATAACCGAACTAAGCCTGAAACCCCGCTCCGCCGGGGGCAACACCGCATCCTTGGAGGACAACGATGACTCAAGTGTCGAGTGAATTGGTTTTCGATCAGCGATTGAGCGAAACCCCGAAAAGCGCTACGGAGCGCGAAGCAATCCTGGCGAATCCTGGATTTGGCGATCACTTCACGGACCACACCGCCATTGTTGACTACAAGGTTGACCAGCAGGGTGAAGGTGGTTGGTACGATGCGCGGATTGAGCCTTATGGTCCGATCGCTCTGGACCCGGCCGCTTGCGTGCTGCACTATGGGCAGGAGATCTTCGAGGGTCTGAAGGCTTATCGGCACGCCGACGGCTCGGTGTGGACCTTCCGTCCGGACGCTAATGCGGCTAGGTTGAACCGTTCCGCTCGACGCTTGGCGTTGCCGGAATTGCCCGAGCAGGTGTTCCTTGATGCCATCACCAATCTGGTTCAAACCGATCAGCAATGGGTCCCCTCGGGCGATGGGGAAAGCCTGTACCTGCGTCCCTTTATGATCGCTACCGAGGCTTTTCTGGGGGTGCGCGCGGCTCGAGAGGTTTCGTTCCGAGTCATTGCCTCCCCGGCCGGTAACTATTTCGGTGGAGAGCTTAAGCCGGTTTCGATCTGGATCTCCCGTACCTACGCTCGCGCTGGGCGAGGCGGTACCGGGGCGGCGAAATGTGGCGGGAACTATGCAGCCTCGCTCTTGCCGCAGCTTGAGGCAGAAGCCCACGGCTGCAAGCAGGTGCTGTTCCTCGACCAGGAAAACGATAACGCCGTTGAGGAACTGGGCGGGATGAACGTGTTCTTCGTCTTCAAGGACGGATCGCTAGTCACTCCGGCGCTCTCCGGCAGCATCCTGGAAGGCGTCACGCGTTCCTCGGTACTTCAGTTGGGCCGCGATCGTGGTCTCAACGTGCAAGAGCGTACCGTGACCTTGGATGAATGGCGTTCCGGGGTGGCTTCCGGGGAGATTGCTGAGGTCTTCGCCTGTGGGACCGCCGCGGTGATCACGCCGATTGGGCGACTGATGGATGAGAACGAGGAGATCGGCTCGGCAGATGCCAAGGCCGGGGAAGTGACCATGAGCATCCGTGAGGAGCTGCTCGGCATTCAGACCGGTACCGTGGCGGACAAGCACGGCTGGTTGCGCCGCTTGGTCTGAGCGGTTCCTTTACCCGCCGTGGGTCCTGTCGCCGTCTTGCTCGGACAACGTCTGCCCTGAAATCGTGAAATAGTTGTTCTATGCGTATAGCCCGATTTGTTGTGGATGCCGAACCCCTCTATGGCGTAGTAGATGACGCCGCCGAGAACGTCCGAGTCATTAAAGGGGATCCGTTCTTCAACGGTGTTGAATTCACCGGTCAGAGCCATCCCCTCGATGATGTCAGGCTGCTTGCCCCAATCATTCCCCGATCCAAGGTGGTGGGAATTGGTCGCAACTATGCCGAGCACGCCAAAGAGCTCGGAAATGAGGTTCCTGCCAGCCCGCTGATGTTCCTTAAGCCGAACACCTCGGTGATAGGGCCGGGTGATCCCATTGCCTTGCCGGAGTTCTCCGATGAGGTTTCCTACGAGGCGGAGCTCGCAGTGGTGATCGGCCGGATCTGCAAGGACGTTCCAGAGGAGCGGGTGGACGAGGTGATCTTTGGCTACACCTGTGCCAACGATCTGACCGCGCGCGATGCGCAACGCACCGACAACCAATGGGCCAGGGCAAAGGGCTTTGATGGTTCTGCCCCCTTGGGTCCGTGGATTGAAACCGAGCTCGACGTCGAAGACCTCGGCGTGCAGGGGCGGCTGAACGGCAAGCTGGTCCAAGACGGACGAACCTCGCAAATGATTTGGGGCGTAAAGGCTTTGGTCTCCTACGTTTCGCAAGCCTTTACGCTGCTCCCAGGCGACGTGATCCTGACCGGAACCCCGGCAGGAGTCGGGCTGGTCACCGAAGGCGACCGCTACGAGGTAGAGATCGAAGGCATTGGCACGCTCTCTAACCCGATTGTGCGACGCTAACTCGCCGACTATTCGATACGAACACCATAGATTCGGAAAACCATGACGATACCTTCTGTTGATTCCTCGACGCCCGTCCGGGTACGGTTCTGCCCTTCGCCTACCGGTACACCGCACGTCGGCTTGATCCGCACCGCGCTCTTTAACTGGGCTTATGCCCGGCATACCGGCGGCAAGTTGGTGTTCCGGATCGAGGACACCGATGCGGCTCGGGACAGCGAGGAGAGCTACCAGCAGTTGCTGGAAGCCCTGAACTGGATGGGAATTGACTGGGATGAGGGTGTGGAAACCGGGGGACCGCATGCGCCCTACCGGCAGTCACAGCGCAGCGAGATCTACCAGGATGTGATTGCGAAACTCCGCGAAGGCAATTTCATCTACGAGTCCTATTCCACTCCGGAGGAAATCGAGGCTCGACACAAGGCTGCCGGTCGCGATCCGAAACTGGGTTACGACGGCTTTGACCGGGACCTCAGTGAGGAACAGATTGCGGCGTTCAAAGCCGAGGGCCGTCAGCCCGCCTTGCGCCTGAGAATGCCCGATGAGGACATCACCTTTAATGATCTGGTCCGGGGTGAGATCACCTTCAAGGCTGGATCGGTGCCCGACTTCGCGGTGGTGCGGCCGAATGGTGCCCCGCTGTACACCTTGGTCAACCCGCTGGATGATGCCCTGATGGGCATTACCCATGTGCTGCGTGGAGAGGACATCTTGTCCTCCACACCTCGGCAGATTGCGCTGTACCGTGCTCTGCATGCCATCGGGGTGGCCAAATACCTGCCAGAGTTCGGCCACCTGCCCTACGTCATGGGTCAGGGCAATAAGAAACTCTCGAAGCGGGATCCGGAATCCAGCTTGTTCCGTTTGCGGGACTGGGGATTCATAAAAGAGGGGCTGCTGAACTATTTGGCGCTTTTGGGCTGGAGCCTTTCCGCCGATGAAGATATCTTCACGGTCGAGGAAATGGTCAAGGCTTTCGACGTTAGCGATGTATTGGGCAATCCGGCGCGCTTCGATGTGAAGAAGGCGGAGGCTATTAACGGCACCCACATCCGCTTGCTCGCACCCGCGGACTTCCGTGCTCGGCTAGTGCCTTACCTGCAGACCGCTGGCTTAGTCGGCGCTGAGCTGACCGCGCGTCAGGAAGAGATCCTGAGCGAGGCCGCCCCACTGATTCAGGAACGAGTTCAGTTGCTGGGCGAGGCTCCGGAGATGCTCCGGTTCCTTTTCGTTGCCGACGACGACGTTGCTCCCGCCGAGGATGCGCTCAAGGGCCTGCCGGAAAACTTGGGTGAGGTATTGGACGCGGCGATTGCCGCCGTCGAACCTCTTTCCGAGTGGACCGCTGAGGCTATTCAGCTTGCCTTGCGTACTGCGCTGGTGGATGGTTTGGGTGTGAAGCCGCGGCTTGCATTCGGGCCGGTGCGGACCGCGATTTCCGGTCGCCGGATCTCTCCGCCACTGTTCGAATCCATGGTCATCCTGGGCAAGGAATCCTCCTTGGCTCGCATCCGTAGCTTTCGCGATCGCTGAGTTGTTCCGGTGATTCCCCTGGATGCTCAAATTCGTGCCGTGCTCTTCGATATTGATGACACCCTAGTTGACCTGGGCACTGCCATGGCGCGTGCTGTCAGGGCATCGAGTGCGGAATTCGTGCCCGAACTCAGCGAGCAGGAGTGGGATCGTTTGTGCTGGGGATTCCAGGCCGATCCGGAGGGCTACTATGACGCCTTCCTACGTGGTGAACTGGAATTCGTGGGGCAGCGAGTGGCTCGGGCTCGGCTGGCGTTCGCCAGCGTGGGTGGGGGATTGCCCGACGCTCAGGTGGAGGGCTGGAACGCGGCTTACGAAAGTGAAGCACAGCGGCATTGGCAGCCGTACCCGGATGTTTTACCGGTTTTGGATGCGCTGGATGCGTCCGGTATTCGCTACGGTGCGGTGAGCAATAACGTTGAGTCCTACCAACGACGCAAACTGGATATCGCCGGGCTGTCCCGGATCTCGGTTTTGGTCGGAACAGATACTGTAGGCGTGCCCAAACCCGATCCTAGGATCTTCCAGGAGGGGGTTCGGCAGCTGGGTTTCTCTGTGTCCCAGACCCTTTATGTCGGCGACAATCTGCTAGTTGATGCGCTAGGGGCAACTCAGGCAGGTCTACCGGCGCTCTGGCTCAACCGGGAGGGCTTAGCCGCCGAGAGTGTCGACGGTCAGCGCTGGGATGGGCCGCAAACGAGCACCCTGGCAGAGCTGCCTGAGTTCCTCTAGGTTGTCAGCTTAGGAAATCAATCCTCGTCTTCGTAGCACGATGGAGAGGATGCAACCGAGCAGGATCAAGGCGCAGACGATAATGCCGATCAGTCCAACTGTTCCGGCGGGACTGACATTGGTTACCTTGGTTTGAAGCTCGTGTGCGCCGTCGTTGAGCTTTTGCGAACCGGCTAGCAAACCATTCTCCGGATCTGGATTGTGCATTCCATCCTTGATCTGCACCATGCCATCCGAGAGCAATTTGGTGCCGAGTACCACGCCGGGGGCAGCCGGGTCGGTGCTATTCAGCTTCTGATCCAGGGTGACAAAACCGGCCTTCATTTTCTGGCTTCCGGTATCGAGCTGTTTTGTTCCATCCGCCAGCTTGGCCGAACCAGCAAGAAGGCCGCTATTCGGATTTTTCACGCCGTCGAGGAGTTTGGCGGCACCGTCTGCCAATTGCTGGCTACCATCGTGTAGTTGGGTAGTTCCGTCAGCGACCTTGCTGGAACCGGCGAGCAGGCCGTTCTCTGGATCAGGGTTGGTGAGACCATTGAGCAGCTTGCTCGCACCAGCTGCAAGCTTTTGTGATCCCGGGGATAATCCGTCTTCACCGGGGTGATGCGGGTCTTCGTACATTGCACTGAGAAGTTCTGCACTCCCATCGGCAAGGGATTGGGTTCCTGGGCTTAAGCCAGGATCGGCATGATTGACAGGATCATGAGACATGCCATCGAGCAATGCGGCGACACCTGAATACAAGCCTGCGTGCGGATTCGGATCGCTTAAACCGGCCGCGAACTGGGCTTGACCATTGGAGAGAGTCTTGCTCCCAGCAGCTAGTTGCTGGGCACCAGCTGCAATTCGCTTGGATCCGTCAACCAGGCTCGGACGACTCGGAGTGCTGGGACCACTTACCGCGCTTTTGAGTGCTTGTCCTCCCTGGTCGGCGAGGGTTGCCCCATCAGCTAGTTGCTGTATTTGCGAGAGCAGTACCGCAGAAGGAAGCGCCCCTACAGGCCCCTTGACCGCTGCGAGAAGAGCCTGGAGACCTTCTTGTAGCTGGGCAAGTCCGCAGGCTTTGGTGTAGTCAGCATTACCTTGGCTGTGAACACCAGCCAGATTGTTTACACCGTCCGCAAGGGTCGAATTAGGGTCAACGGAAGTCACCGGAACGGTGGGACACGTTGTGGAATTTGTCTTGACCGGAGCAATCAAAGCTGCTGCTTGCTGTGTTCCAGCGGCCAATGAGGCGCTACCGGCAGCTACCTGCGCCGCGCCAGTGGTGAGTTGAGTAACTGCAGGTTTAATTTTTCCTGTAACGCCCTGATTGAGTTCAATCAGCCCCGGCTCTAGGTAGACCTTTACCCGGCTTGCAATCGTCGCGGAGCCGTCTTTGAGTTTCTTCACGCCATCTAGAAACTCTCCGTTGAGTGCAGTTGCAAGCTGGCCGGCACCATCGCTAATTTGCTGTGCGCCGGGTACCACCTGGTTACTGATAGCCCCGTTGAGCTTGACAGCACCCGCGTCGAGCAGCCCTGCACCAGCATTAAGTTTGCTCGCTCCATCACTGAGCTGCTGAGCTCCGGGGGCAAGCTGCCCGTTAATCCCGTCATGTAACTTCTGCGCCCCGGCATTTAGCTGCCCTGCGCCACTGGCGATCTGACCGGCTCCGTCGGCCAAATTCTGTGGGTCCTTGCCACTGCTGCTCGGGGTGAGTGCACCGGAGAGCTGCACGGCGCCGTCGGCAAGCTGTTGGGCACCGACCTGTGCCTTGTCTACCCCCGGAGCCAACTGATTGACCACCTTGTTCCTGAGTTTCTGGGTGCCGTCGGCCAGTTGATGGCCGCCGTCGGCAGCCTGTGCTGTGATGACCGCGAACATGATCAGCAAGCCCAGAACGAGCAGTCCGAGAATGGCGATGACGATGTTATGCCTACGTGGATTCGGTGTAGGTCTAGCGACCCTGCTAGTTGACACGAGAAGTTTCCAATCGGGAGAACGGATGGTTTCAGTGTGACCCGGATTACATTTCGTTGTTACCAAACAGTAACCTACCGCAGAGTAACCTCTAGCTGTCAAGGCTCGCGTGGTTATTTTGTTCAAAAGTTTGAGGTATTTTTTCCGTGCTTTACGTTCTTCTGAGGAGAAGCCGGCGCAGGCTCGGTTTTGTCGGTGGGGGATTCTCGGGTAAAGTTATATCCCGGCGCTTGGGCCGTCTCGGGAGTCTATGACAACCGGGAAAAGGCCACGCAAGAGCCATTGGGATATGGTGTAATTGGCAACACAACGGTTTCTGGTACCGTCATTCTAGGTTCGAGTCCTGGTATCCCAGCGCTAACGGAAGCCCCTCGTAGCGGTCAAGGTTGAGACTTGATTTCGGAGTGGATTTCGGTGGCAAGCCGCGGCCCCATCGTATAGCGGCCTAGTACGTCGCCCTCTCACGGCGGTAACACGGGTTCAAATCCCGTTGGGGTCACCAAGGAAATGGTCTTCCGAAACTCAGGTTTTGGGAGACCATTTTTGTTTTTTCTGGAGCTTTCCATCCAGGCTTCCGGCGAGGCTTCGGTTTGGCTGGCTCTGTTGCGTTATGGCATAATCGATGCGTTCGGCCCCATCGTATAGCGGCCTAGTACGTCGCCCTCTCACGGCGGTAACACGGGTTCAAATCCCGTTGGGGTCACGTTCAGGAGTCCCGGTCTTTGGCCGGGGCTCCTTCTTGTATGTTGGTAGCTGATGCCCCGCGCCTTTCAGCTTGCCGCGGCGTCCCGAATCTTGATCAGGGTGCGCAGATTTCTGGTCGTGGTAGTTGATTTGTAGACCGCCTTCGCGGTGAGCTTGCTGATCGGCGACTCCAAGGTTCCGCCCACCGGAGCCAACCAGGCCACCGCCTCGGGACCAAGCGCGGCGAGCTGGCCCTCCAGTTCCCGTCCCTCTTCCAATAAACGGGCGACGGCGGCTGGCTCGGAGGAGAGGGTGACGTAACTGTGCTGCTCGGCAGAGTCAGGGGAGTAGGGGCAAGCCTCGATCAGCTCGGCGATCCTTTTCACGGTCAGAACCACCACCCAAGCCTGATAATCGAAGCGCTTCCTGAGCGCCTCCTCAATCCGGTTTTTGAGCTCGACCGCGGGGAGCTCGGAGGCTAGTACCACATTGCCGCTAGCCAAAAGGGTCTTGACCTTCTGCACCGGGAGCGTCGCCAGGCACTCTCTGAGATCGGCCATCTTGATATTGATCCCGCCAACATTTACGCCGCGCAAAAGAATCGCGAAGTTTTCCATGGGAAAAGCCTACGTTGTTCGGCGTAAGGCTGGCTTATTCGCTCGCCTTTTTGAGTGCTTCGGTGAGCGCGCGGGCGGCAGCCCCGACAACCTCGGCGTGCAGCCTACCGGGCTGTCGGGTCAGTCGCTCGATGGGACCGGAGATCGATACCGCGGCGATCACTCGCCCGGAGGGGCCGCGTACCGGGGCCGAAACCGAGGCGACCCCCATCTCTCGTTCGCCGAGGCTCTGAGCCCAGCCTCGCCGTCGGACGCCGGCCAGCACGGTGGGGGTAAATCTCGCGTTTTGTAGACCATCCAGCAGCCTCTCGTGATCCTCCCAGGCCAGCAAAATCTGCGCCGCGGAGCCGGCCTTCATGCTCAGCTTGGTGCCTACCGGGATGGTGTCTCGTAGCCCGATAGGACGCTCGGCCGAAGCCACACAGACCCGCCATTCGCCCTGTCGGCGAAAGATCTGGGCGGATTCCCCGGTGGCGTCGCGTAGCTGGAGCAAGACAGGCCCGGCGGCCGCAATGAGCCGGTCCTCGCCCGCCGCGGAAGCCAGTTCAACGAGGCGTCCGCCCAGAACAAAACGACCATGCACATCGCGACTCACTAAGCGGTGGTGAGCCAAGGCCTGAGCCAGCCGGTGCACGGTGGGCCGAGCCAGGCCGGTGGCGGCCACGAGCTGCGCCAGGGTGGTAGGTCCAGCCTCCAGTGCGTCAAGCACCTGGGCTGCTTTATCGATGACACCGACGCCGCTGACACCATGAGAATTGTCCATATAGCGATATTAGCGTCTCATTATATGAGATGCACATCGAAGTGCTGGCGCGTTACCAGTACCGCTGTCAGAGTAGATGAAAAGAAGTAAGTAGATGGCTAGAACCATCGGTGGCTGGAGCACCTCCAGCACAAAGGCATCCAGCACAGGAGCGGATCGTGAGCAGCAACATTCCCAAGACCCTGGCAGAGAAGGTCTGGGCAGACCACTTGGTACGCAAGGGACAGGACAACGAGCCAGACCTGCTCTTCATTGACCTGCACCTGCTGCACGAGGTGACCTCCCCCCAGGCTTTCGAGGGATTGCGGCTGGCTGGCCGACCACTGCGCCGGGTGGATCTGACCATTGCCACCGAGGATCACAACACCCCCACCCTGGACATCGATAAGCCCATTGCGGATCCAACCAGCCGGACCCAGATCGAGACCCTGCGCAAGAACTGCCAAGAATTCGGCGTTCGGCTACATTCGCTCGGCGATGCGGAACAGGGCATTGTGCATATCGTGGGCCCGCAACTGGGCTTGACCCAGCCCGGGATGACCGTGGTCTGTGGCGATTCACACACCTCTACTCACGGCGCTTTTGGTGCCCTGGCCTTTGGCATTGGCACCTCCGAGGTGGAACATGTGATGGCCACTCAGACCCTGCCGCTCAAACCCTTTAAGACGATGGCCATTAACGTCGAGGGCACCCTGCGACCGGGTGTGAGTTCCAAAGACATTATTTTGGCGGTTATCGCCAAGATCGGCACCGGCGGTGGCCAAGGTTATGTGCTGGAATATCGGGGCTCAGCGATCCGCGAGCTGTCGATGGACGCCCGAATGACCATCTGCAATATGTCCATTGAAGCCGGGGCCCGAGCGGGCATGATCGCCCCGGATGAGACCACTTTCGAATACCTCAAGGGCCGCCCGCACGCGCCAGAGGGCGAAGATTGGGATGCCGCGGTCAAATACTGGAAGTCCCTGCACACCGAAGCCGATGCGAACTTCGACGCGGAAGTCTTCCTGGACGCGAATACCCTGGAACCCTTTGTCACCTGGGGCACCAATCCCGGCCAGGGAGTGTCCTTGAACGAGAGCGTTCCAGCCCCCGAGGACTTTGCGGATGAGAACGCCAAAGCAGCCTGCGAACGAGCACTGAGCTACATGGGACTCGAGGCACACACCCGGATGAAGGACATCCGAGTGGACACCGTCTTTCTGGGCTCCTGCACTAACTCCAGGATCGAAGATCTGCGGGCCGCTGCCGAGGTTATCAAGGGACGGCAGAAGGACCCGGAGATTAGGATGCTGGTAGTTCCCGGATCGGCACGGGTGCGCTTGGAGGCCGAGGCCGAGGGCTTGGACAAGGTCTTCAAGGAATTTGGCGCCGAGTGGCGTTTTGCGGGCTGTTCGATGTGTCTGGGAATGAACCCGGACCAATTGCAGCCGGGGGAGCGCTGCGCCTCCACCTCAAACCGTAATTTCGAAGGGCGGCAGGGCAAAGGTGGCCGCACCCACCTGGTTTCTCCGGTGGTCGCCGCTGCCACCGCAATCCGAGGCACCCTCAGCTCGCCTTCGGATCTACCCCCGCTGACGACGGCGAACGCGGCCTAGGCCAGGAGAGAGACAATGGAAAAGTTCAGTACGCACACCGGAATCGGCGTCCCTTTACGGGAATCTGATGTGGACACCGATCAGATCATCCCCGCGGTCTTCCTCAAACGCATCACCAAAACCGGCTTTGATGATGCGCTCTTCGCCTCCTGGCGCAAGAACGAGGACTTCATCCTCAATCAGGAACCCTTCAAACACGGCAGTGTACTGGTGGCCGGCCCGGACTTTGGCACCGGTTCCTCCCGGGAACACGCGGTCTGGGCACTGCGGGACTATGGCTTCAAAGCGGTGCTCTCCTCCAGATTTGGGGATATCTTCCGCGGAAACTCCGGTAAGCAGGGCCTGCTCACAGCTCAAGTTGACCAGGCCGATATTGAGCTGATCTGGAAGGTCCTGGAGAACGCACCGGGCACCGAGGTAAGCGTTGATCTGCTCAGCAAAACCGTGAGTTGCGGGGTGGTGGTAGCTCGCTTCGAGATTGACGATTACATCCGCTGGCGGCTATTAGAAGGCTTGGATGATATCGCTTTGACCATGGTGCATGAGGAGAAAATCTCCGAGTACGAGGCTCAGCGTCCGTCGTGGAAGCCCCGTACCCTGCCGGTGAAACTGGAGCAGGAACTTTAGCCGCTCCGCACGGGCAGGAATATTCGATCTGAGCGGCAGAAGAAACTATGCTGGATCGATGAGTAGCGTACTGACAGTTCGTGGCGGCGTGCCTTTATCCGGGCGAATTTCGGTACGGGGGGCGAAAAATCTGGTCCCCAAGGCCATGGTGGCCGCGCTGCTGGGGGATTCCCCCTCGGTGCTGCGCAATGTTCCCGAAATTAAGGACGTTGAAGTAGTCACCTCGTTGCTTCAACTACACGGTGTCTCCGTGCTTAAGGACCCGATTAATGGGGACCTGACCTTGGACCCGCAAAACGCCACCACCGCCTCAAGCACCGAGATTGACGCCCATGCGGGGGACTCCAGAATTCCCATTCTGCTGTGCGGCCCGCTGATACACGCCATCGGGGAGGCATTTATCCCGGATCTGGGCGGCTGCAAGATCGGCGACCGGCCGATTGATTTCCACCTCAATGTGCTGCGGCAGTTCGGCGCCGTGGTGGAGAAGCGGCCCGGAGGCATCCATATCTCCGCCCCGAAGGGGCTACAAGGCGCCAAGATCTCGCTGCCCTATCCCAGTGTGGGAGCCACCGAGCAGGTACTCCTCTCCGCCACCAAAGCCGAGGGCATCACCGAACTTATCGGGGCCGCCGTCGAACCCGAAATCATTGACTTGATTGCTGTGCTGCAAAAGATGGGCGCGATTATTAACGTCCAATCCGAGCGGACCATCCGGATCGAAGGCGTGAAGAACCTGAGCGGCTACCTGCACCGGGCTCTGCCTGATCGCAACGAAACCGCCTCCTGGGCCTCCGCCGCCCTGGTCACCCGCGGCGACATCTTTGTCGAGGGCGCCGCTCAGCGCGACCTGATGACCTTTATCAATACCTTCCGCAAGGTAGGCGGCGGAATGGACATCGAAGAGGACGGCATCCGCTTTTATCACCCCGGCGGTAAGCTCAATCCGCTGGTGTTGGAAACCGACGTACACCCCGGCTTTATGACCGACTGGCAGCAGCCCCTGGTAGTAGCCCTGAGCCAGGCCGAGGGGGTGTCCATTGTGCACGAGACGGTCTACGAGAACCGCTTTGGCTTCACCAAGGCGCTGGTCCGGATGGGGGCTAATATTCAGCTGCATCGGGAGTGCCTGGGAAGCACGCCCTGCCGCTTCGGGCAGCGCAACTTTCGGCATTCGGCCGTGATTTCCGGTCCCGCGCCGCTGCGCGGTGCCGATATTGACGTGCCCGATCTGCGTGGCGGATTCAGCCATCTGATCGCCGCGCTGGCGGCCACCGGAACCTCGCGGGTGACCGGGATCGATGTGATTAATCGGGGCTACGAACGGTTCACCGAGAAGCTGGCCGCACTCGGTGCCGATGTCGATGTTAGCGCGGGAGTGGCCAGGCGATGACCGAATCGCAACCCCTTAGCATGAGGGTGATGTTTCATATTCTGGCCGATACCTTGCGGCCCTTGATGAACATCATGCTCGGCAAGGAATGGCTCCAGCTGGAGAAGCTGCCCCGGGATACCGGTTTCATTATCTGCCCCAATCACTGCACCGAAATCGATCCGATTCTGGTGGGGCAGATGCTTTACAGCAATGGCCTTCCACCGCACTTTTTGACCAAAGCCTCACTTTTTAAGATTCCGGTGGTGGGGAAGGTGCTGGCCGGTTCCTTACAGATCCCGGTGGACCGGGCCGGGCCAACCGCCCGACGCTCACTCGAAGTGGCTCAGGAGGTCCTAGACCAACGGGGCGCCATTGTGATTTATCCGGAGGGCACCCTGACCAGGGACCCTGATCTGTGGCCAATGAAGGGGCACACCGGAGCCGCCAGGCTGGCTCTGCAGACCGGTGCACCGGTTATCCCGGTGGCACATTGGGGTGCCCAGGAAGTCTTTCCTCGCTACGCCAAAATGGTGAAATTGTTTCCTCGAAAGAAGGTTCGGATGATCGTCGGTGATCCGGTGGATCTCGACGAATTCCGCGATAAGCCCCAAGATAAGCAGCTTCTGGACGCCGTCACGGAGAAGATTCTGGTCGAGATTACGCTCTTGCTGGCAGGATTGCGGGGCGAACAGCCACCCGGCGAACGCTGGGATCCGAGTGTGCACAATCAGACCTCCCGTGGCAGGCAGATAGACAAAGACTCCGGGATGAACGAATGAGCGGCGGGAGCAAGCTAGCGGTTCTGGGCGCGGGGAGCTGGGGTACAACTTTCGCGAAAATCCTGGCGGATGCTCAGCCGGAACTGAGCGTTGAGCTCTGGGGACGGCGAGCAGAGGTGGTAGCACAGATCAATCGGGACCATCGGAATCCGAACTATCTGCCCGGCATTGACCTGCCACACAACATCCTGGCGAGCACCGACGTCGAAAGCGTACTGAGCGGAGCCGCCCTTGTGGTTCTAGCGGTACCCGCGCAGTCCCTTCGCCCGCAACTGGCCGCCTGGCGGGAACATTTAGCACCGGACGCCGTCGTGGTCTCCCTGATGAAGGGCTTGGAACTGGGCACCGACGCCAGGATGAGCGAGGTAATCGCCGAAGGACTCGGGCTGCCTGCCGAGCGGATCGTGGTGGTCTCCGGACCAAATCTGGCCATGGAGATCGCGCGTTGCGAACCAACGGCCTCAGTCATCGCCTGCACCGACGAATCGGTGGCCCACTGGGTCGCCTCGCTCTGCACCGCCAGCTATTTTCGCCCCTACACCAATACCGATGTGGTCGGGGTGGAGATCGGCGGCATTGTAAAAAACGTGATCGCCTTAGCCGTCGGCATTTGTGAGGGCAGGGAAATGGGCGATAACACCAAGGCATCGGTGATCACCCGCGGTCTTGCCGAGACCACCCGGCTGGCACTCGCCCTCGGCGGCGAATCGGATACCATGGCCGGACTTGCCGGGCTGGGCGATCTGGTGGCAACCTGTTCCTCACCTTTGAGTCGAAATCACAGCGCCGGCCGTTTGCTCGGCCAAGGGCTGAGCCTCGATGAGGTCAACGCCAGGATGACGCAGACCGCTGAGGGGATCAAATCCGGCCGCGCCGTCTACGATCTCGCCAAGAAACTGGGCGTTGAGATGCCGATTACCGAGGCAGTGGTTGCCGTGCTGGCTGGCAAACTCGACGTCGACGAATTGGGGCCACGGTTATTGTCCCGAGAACTTAAATCAGAAGGGGAATCTGCGTGACCGAAAAAACGCATAAACCGCGGATCGCTGTGCTCTTTGGCGGTCGCTCCAGCGAGCACGCGGTCAGCTGCGTCACTGCCGTGGGCGTGATGGGTGCGATTGACCGGCAGAAGTACGACGTCGTCCCGGTCGGGATCAGCAAGAACGGCCAGTGGGTGCTGGCCGGCCAGGAAACGGAACGCTGGCAGATTACCGCCGATAGTCTCCCCGAGGTAGATCCTGCAGCGCAGGCTGTGGCCTTGCATAGCAATGGTGCCGGTACCGAACTCGTGAGCAGCGCTCCCGGGGAGATACCTCAGTTATTGGGTGAGGTCGATGTGGTCTTCCCGCTACTGCATGGACCCTTCGGCGAAGATGGCACCGTGCAAGGACTGCTGGAGCTAGCCGATATCCGCTATGTGGGTTCCGGGGTGCTGGCCTCTGCCGTGGGCATGGATAAGGAGTACATGAAGATCATCTTCTCCTCCGCCGGACTTCGTGTGTACCCCTATCAGGTGATCCGAGAAAACGAGTGGCGGCGTTCCCGTTCCGCCGTGCTGGCTCGCGTGGAGGAGCTGGGTTGGCCGGTTTTCGTCAAGCCCGCCCGGGCCGGATCATCAATGGGGATCAGCAAGGTTGACGGCCCCGAGCAACTCGAAGCAGCCATTGAATTCGCCCGCGAGTATGACCCTAAGGTGATTGTGGAGGCCGCGGTCTCGGGGCGGGAAGTGGAGTGCGCCGTACTCCAGGGAAGGGACGGGGCGCCAACCCGGACCTCTTTCCCGGGTGAGGTGGTTACTTCTGGGGATCACAGTTTCTACGATTTTGAAGCCAAGTACGTGGCCGGGTCGGGTACCTCGCTGAGCTGCCCGGCGGAGCTGCCGGATGCTGCCATCAAGGAGATCCGGCGTGCCGCTGCCAAGGCTTTTGAGGCGATCGACGCCGAAGGGCTCTCCAGGGTGGACTTTTTCTACACCCCCGAAGGGGAGGTGGTGATCAACGAGATCAACACCTTGCCCGGCTTCACACCGAGGTCGATGTACCCGCAGATGTGGGCCGCTAGCGGGATGAGTTATCCCGAGTTGGTCGAAGAGCTGATCCAATTGGCGCTGAGCCGGAAGACCGGCCTGCGCTAACGACTGCTTTTTGCGCCAACCTCGGCTTGGAATCTCAGTTGTTGGTGCTGCTTCCGGTGCTACTTCCGGTGGGGAGCGTCTCCGCCGGTCCCACACATTTATAAGTCTGCGGGATTTTGGACACCGAGGCGGCTAGTTGCGGCAAGATCGTGCTGGAAGCCACATTCTTCTCACTAAAGAGAATCTCGGTGGCAGGCTGACGGCCGTAGGTGGTCAGGGTCCAGGTATCGCCCTTCTGCTTCATCACCCAGTCCACACCATTGACCCCGACGCAAGTATCCGTCGTGGTGCGTGGGGGTGGGGTGACGCCGCAGCGCAACACCACCACGGAGGGATTTCCCCAGGCTGCGGTGGCTTGGGAACTGGTTTCTCGCAGCGGCGCGTCGGCCAGCGCATCCGGAAGTGCGATCATCATCGGTGCGCAAGCCGGATCGGCGGAGTCCTTGGCCGGGGCCACCTCTACGGCCGGCGTGCAGGCGGTCAACAGGGCTCCCACGCCGAGGAAGAGGATGAGGAGCCGTCCGGGCGCTGCTTTCAACATACTTTTCAGCCTAGCTGATCGGCGTTCAGTTTATTTTGACCCTTCCCGTCGGCAGCTTTGGCGGTGGGAGGCGTTTCAGAAGGCAGGCTGTCAGCTCGAGGCGTTACGGTGGAGGGATGAGTGGAAATGTCGCGGACCGGCTCACCGTCGGTCAATTGAGTGAGCGTGAGTTGCTCGCCCAGATTTTCCCTCGCCTGGCTAACTCCTCCTCAGTACTGCTGGGGCCCGGAGACGATGCAGCCGTGGTTGCTGCCCCTGATGGTCGCACCGTGATTTCGATGGACACCCAGGTCCAAGACCAAGACTTTCGGCTGCACTGGAACAACGGCTACGCCTCCACAGGCTTCGATGTTGGTTGGAAGGCGGCAGCCCAGAATTTGAGCGATATTAACGCCATGGGAGCGGTAGCCACCGGCATGGTGGTCAGCTTGACCATGCCGCCGCAGACCGAGCTGGAATGGATGCGAGACCTTACCGAGGGACTGAGTCGCGCAATAACGGAGCTGGGTGCGGATCGGTGCGCCGTGGTCGGCGGGGACCTGTCCTCGGGACGGGAGCTGGTGGTGACGGTGAGCGTGATCGGTGACCTTGAAGGACGGGCGCCGGTGCTGCGTTCGGGAGCTGAGGCGGGGGATCGACTGGCCATCTGTGGGGCTCTGGGCCGTGCTGGGGCGGGCTGGGCGCTGCTGGAAAGCGAGAATTCGATCTCCTCGTTGAACGCCGATCAGCTGGCTTTACTGGATTCCTTTCGTTGCCCGCGGCCACCCTTACTCGCAGGTCCTGCCGCCGCCCGAGCCGGAGCCACCTCAATGCTTGACGTTTCCGACGGACTGATTCGCGACGCCGGGCGGCTGGCTTTGGCGAGCGAGGTTCAGATTGATTTGGACCCAGGAGTCCTCCGAGAGCTAGCAAGGCCGTTGGAACCGGCGGCTCGACTGCTCGGACGGAACGCCGTCGATTGGGTGCTCGGTGGAGGAGAGGACCACGGCCTGTTATCCACATTCGGACCCAGATCGGCCCTGCCACCTGGATTCACGGTGATAGGCTCGGTACGCTCGAAAGCAGATAACGACACAAACCCCGCTGGGGTGCAGGCTCCGGTAACGGTTGCTGGTCAGCGCAGCGACGTCGTGGGATGGGATCATTTTGCAGACTAAGATCGCCGCCAACGCTTCCGCATTTCGGCGTTGGTTGGCTAAAAGCGAAGAGACTCTCGGAAACCACAGTGATCGGCTCAACGCGATCAACATCTTTCCGGTGGCCGACGGTGATACCGGGACCAATCTCTATCTCACCATGAGGGCAGCCAACAGGGCGGCCCAGCAGAACGAAAGCTCAGACCTCGGAGTGCTGCTAAGCGCCGCCGCTCAGGCAGCGATGGAGGAAGCGCGGGGAAATTCCGGGACCCTGATAGCGGTTTTCCTGGCCGCAATGGCCGAACCCTTGCAGGGTGCCACCCGGTTGAGCGCCCCGTTACTGGCCGCTGCCCTGCGCCGGGCTCAGATTCGTTCCTGGTCGGCGCTCAGCGATCCCATCCAGGGCACCATGCTCTCCGTTCTGGAGGCCGCTGCCGAGGGGGCGGTTACCGCCGACGATGCACTGGGCGGTGATGACAGCAATCACGCGCTATCGGTGGCCCTGGATGCCACGGTAGCCGCCGCCCTGGAGGGGGTGGTGCGCACGGAACAGCAATTGAGTGAACTGCAGCGAGCCCAAGTGGTGGATGCCGGAGGGGTTGGTCTGCTGCTCGTCCTCGACAATCTGCGCGCGGTGATCCTGCATCAGGAGCTACAAGCGAATTTGCTCGATGGCCTGGCGGGCTATGACGTACACAAAACTCATATCCACCAGTCAATGTCCGTGATCGAAGGCGTCGAGGTGATGTGCACGATCGCGCTGTCTCCTTTGGACGCGGCGAATTTGCGAATGAAGCTGGACGAACTGGGTAACTCGGTGATTATGAGCCCGATGGCTCAAGAGGGCGAGCAGGAAATTTACCGCTGGCGGGTACACGTACACGCCGATGAGCCGGATGCGACACTCACCGCGATCCGTGCCCTGGGCGAGCCGATGAACGTCACGGTGGCGGAATTGCGCGCGGCAACCCATGACCATGCGGACGGCTGAGGGCGCGCTGCCGCTGGAGCGATTGCTGGGTAAGGCCTCCGCGAGCAGTCTGGAAAAACATCTCGGCTTGAGCACCGTGGCCGAGCTGCTCAATTACTTTCCGCGGCGCTACCTCAACCGCGGCGAACTAACCCCGATCAATAGCCTGCCCTTCGACGAAGAAGCCACCCTGATTGCCCGAGTGGTCAGCCTGACCAGCCGACGGATGCGGCAACGCAAAGGCAGCATCACCGATGTGGTGATCACTGATGACACCGCCGGGGGAGCCGGATCCCTCAGAATCAGCTTCTTCAACGGCTGGCGAGCGGAGAAGGAATTGCGTCCCGGGGTACGGGCGATGTTCTCCGGGAAGGTTGGCTTCTTCAACCGCTCGCTCACCTTGACCAATCCAGATTACGTTTTGCTGGATGGCACCGGTGATGACGGGGAGATAGCACTCGCCCCCATTCCGGTGTACCCGGCCACCGCGAAGCTGCCCAGCTGGAAAATTGGTAATGCGGTCTCCGCCTTGCTGGACGCCGTCGACCTCGCCGAGCTCAGTGACCCGCTGCCGCCAGAGATCGCCGAACGCGAAGGCTTTGCCACTATGGAGGCGGCCTACCGGATGATCCACCGCCCGGCGGATGCGGCGCAGTGGCAGCAGGCCCGGGACCGCTTTCGCTTTCAGGAAGCGCTGGTGCTCCAGACTGCCCTGGCTCGACGTCGGGCACAGACCATGGCTCAGCACGCGGTGGCCAGACTCGGCAGTCCGGACGGGCTGTTAGCCGCCTTCGACGCAGCCTTGCCTTTCACTCTCACCGCCGGGCAGACGGCTGTCGGGGTGCAAATATCGGAGGAGCTCGCTGCTGCTAGCAAGGCAGGCCCCGGCCCGATGCACCGGCTACTGCAGGGAGAAGTGGGCTCCGGTAAGACCTTGGTGGCTTTGCGTGCCATGCTTCAGGTGATTGACTCCGGCGGACAGGCGGCGCTGCTAGCTCCTACCGAGGTACTGGCAGCTCAGCACTATCAATCGATCCGAAATATCCTGGGACCGCTCGCCGAAGGCGGCATGTTGGGCGGCTACGACGGCGGCACCCAGGTCACCCTGCTCACCGGGACGATGAGTGCGCCGGCAAAGAAGCAAGCGCTACTGGCTGCGGCCTCCGGGCAGGCAGGCATTGTGATCGGTACCCATGCTCTGCTTTCCGATCACGTTCAATTCTTCGATTTGGGTTTGATCGTGGTGGACGAACAACACCGCTTCGGAGTGGAACAGCGCGATGCGCTCAGGCTCAAGGCCTCACATCCACCGCATCTGCTGGTGATGACGGCAACCCCCATTCCGCGCACGGTGGCGATGACGGTGTTCGGTGATCTAGAAACCTCCGTACTCCGAGAGCTCCCCGCCGGGCGAGCACCGATCAGTAGCTTCGTGGTGGGGCTTGTTGAGAATCCCGCCTGGTCACAGCGAATCTGGCAGCGCAGCCGCGAGGAGATCGATGCCGGGCACCAGGTCTACGTTGTCTGTCCCCGGATTGGTGAGGCCGAGGGTGCGGAAGCACCCAGTGGGGACGAACCGGAACAGAGTAACCGCGGGGAGAACCGGGAGCTCACCTCGGTGATCGAGCTGCTCGAACAGCTACGCAACGAGCCCGCCCTGGCTTCTTGCCGAATCGAAGCCATGCACGGCAGGCTCGATCCTGCGGAGAAGACCAGAATCATGGCCGATTTTGCCGCCGGAGAGGTGCAGATGCTGGTCTCCACGACCGTGATCGAAGTGGGCGTTGATGTACACAACGCCACCCTGATGGTGATCATGGACGCGGACAGATTCGGCATCTCGCAGCTGCATCAGCTACGTGGCCGGGTGGGTCGCGGCGGATTACCGGGTACCGCACTGCTGGTCACCGAGCTGGAGCCCGAACACCCCAGCCGACGGAGGCTGGACGCGGTAGCGTCCACCACGGACGGCTTTGCGCTCTCCCATGAGGACTTGAAGCTTCGCCGTGAAGGCGACATCCTGGGTGCGAGCCAATCAGGCGGTCGGTCCGCATTGCGCTTGCTCAGAGTCCTAGACCATGAGCAAATCATTGAGAAAGCCAGGGCAGATGCGGTTCAGATCATTGCCGACGACCCAGAGTTGGAAAGGCATACTGAGTTGGCCGAGGCGATTGAGCTTTCACTCAATCCGGAGAAAGAGGCTTTCCTTGAGCGAGGCTAAAACACACCGGCTAAGCGGAGAAGAGCGATGAGCAGGATCATTGCAGGTTTGGCCGGTGGGCACAGCCTAGTCAGCGTGCCAGGTACCGGAACCAGGCCCACCACTGACCGGGTGAAGGAAGCCCTGTTCTCCCGTCTAGAGGCGATGGACCTGCTGAGCAACGCAGCGGTGCTGGATCTCTACGCTGGCTCTGGTGCGCTCGGCATTGAAAGCGCAAGCCGTGGTGCCCGCAGCGCAGAATTGGTGGAAAACGATCACCGAGCCGCTCAAGCCTGTCAGCGGAATGCTGAGCTGCTCAATAAGCTGCGCGGTAGTAAAGGCAAAGCAGTCTCGGTGCACCGTTCCAAGGTGGAAACCTTCCTGGCACGCCCGGGAGGACCCTGGGACCTGGTCTTCCTCGACCCGCCCTACCCGCTTTCCGAGTCGGAACTGGCCGACGTGCTGGCGGAGCTGAGTGGCAAGCTCTCCGCGGGAGCCGTCGTGGTGGTGGAACGTTCCTCGCGCAGCCCCGAGCCCTGCTGGCCGCTAGGGGTCGAGAGGTTCTCCGAGCGTAGCTACGGTGAAACGAAGCTCTGGTTTGCCGAACCAGTCGAGCCCCCGGCTCCGGAACTCTAAGCTCGATTCTCGATCCCCGATCTTCGTCTAGAGGCGGAAATCGTCGAGTTCTACGCCTTCCAGGACTCGACAGGGATGCGGTCCGGCGGCGAGCAGCCGTTCGGTCCAGAGCGGATTCCAGTGTTCGGTGAGGCAGCCAGCGAGAATCAGATTGCCCGGGTAGCGACCGCTGAACATGGAGCTCTCTGCATAGAGCACCGTGGCTGGCAACACCGAACTTAGGGCGGTGCATTGACTGCGCAGCAGGCTCAGCCCCGGTTCGTCCCCGACATTGACCAGCAAAAGACCTTCCGGACCGAGTAACGCGGCGGCCTCGGCGTAGAAATCTGCACAGGCGATATGCTCCGGAGCATCCGGACCGGAAAAGATGTCCAGCACAATGGCATCAAAGGGCCCTTGATCGGCGACCTTCGGCAACATCCAACGGGCGTCACCAATTTCAATCTGCAGCTCACTACCGGCGGGCATGGGCAGGCTCTCAAGCACAAAATCCAGTAGTTCTCGTTCCAATTCGACGGCGGTCTGCTCAGAGCCTGGTCGAGTGACGGCTAAGTAGCGAGCCAGGGTCAGCGCGCCCGCACCCAGGTGCAACACCTTAATCGGCTCAGCGCCTGGTCGAAAGACATCGAGCAGATTAGCCATCCGGCGCAGGTATTCATAAAAGACCTGTTCCGGGGCGGCCAGATTCACATGGGATTGCTCGGCTCCGCCGATGCTGAGTACATAAGCGCCGGGAATGAAGTCGTCCGGCTGAATCTCGGCATGCACACCGAGTGAACTCAGCAGCCGGCGGTTCAGAGCACGTCCTTGAGCGTCCCGAGCCGGCGAGCAGCTTCCTCCAGCACCTCGGTCTTCTTGCAGAAGGCGAAACGCAGCAGGCTCCGGTTCCGCTGGGCCGCCTCAGGGTGGCAGAACACCGAGACCGGGATGGCGGCAACCCCGATCAACTCGGGTAGCTGCCGAGCCAGTAGGGCCGCGTCAGCTTCTTGAGCGCTAGCCAAGCTCAGGGGTGCCACATCGGCATTGATGAAATAACCGCCCTGTGGCAGATGCACGGTAAAACCTGCCTCGCGCAGGCCGTTCGCAAGCAGATCACGTTTTTGCCGCAAGGAGTCTGCGATGCCCTGGTAGAACTCATCGTTCTGGCCCAGACCCCAGGCGATGGCTGCCTGGAAGGGTGTTCCGGAAGAATAGGTGAGGAACTGCTTGACCGTACGCACCGCGGCGATCAGCGTGGCCGGACCGGTGGCCCAGCCCACCTTCCAGCCGGTAAAGGAGAAGGTTTTGCCAGCCGAGGAGATGGTGATGGTCCGTTCCGCCGCTCCGGGCAAGGTGGCTATTGGCCGGTGCGGGGCATCGAAGGTTAGATGCTCATAGACCTCATCCGAAACGATCAGCGCATCGTACTTCGTGGCCAGCTCAACGATCTTCTGTAAGGCTTCGAGGGAGAACACCGCTCCGGAAGGATTATGCGGGTTGTTCAGCAGCACCAGCCGGGTTCGGGAAGAAAAAGCGGCTTCCAGGGTTTCCAGATCCACCTGAAAGTCTGGCGCGTTCAGCGGCGCAGTGACGTGACGGGCACCGGAGAGCCCGATCATCGCCCCATAGGAATCGTAGAACGGCTCAAAGGTCAGGACCTCATCGCCCGCACTGGCAAAGGCCAGGATAGTGGCGGCAATTGCCTCGGTGGCTCCGGTGGTTACCAACACTTCCTGTTCAGGGTCGACGGCGAGCGAGTAGAAGCGCTTCTGATGGCTGGAGATAGCCTCCCGCAGTTCGGGGATGCCCCTGCCGGGAGCGTACTGATTGGCACCGCCGTCGACCGCTGCCTTGACCCGGTCCTTGATCTCCTGCGGACCGTCCTCGTCCGGGAAGCCCTGACCCAAGTTGAGCGCTCCAGTCCGGGTAGCCAAGGTGGTGATTTCCTCGAAGATCGTTACACCAAGCCGGCCGTTGGTGGACAGCAGATTGGCTCCTTCGGCGGTGCGTTGCCACGGCATGCTCATCCTTTCACCCTATCCCCGAAGCGCGAGTGCACACATAACGCCCATACTTTTGCTGAAACATCGGCGTTATGTGTGCACTCGCGCGGGGGAGGGAGGATAGATTGGACTTATGCGTCGCGCGGTGTGCCCCGGATCATTTGACCCCATTCACAATGGGCACCTTGAAGTGATTGCGCGTGCCGCCGGGCTATTCGACGAGGTAATTGTGGCGGTCTCCACTAATTACTCGAAGAAGTACCTTTTCAGTTTGGAAGAGCGGCTGGAGATGGCAGGGGAGACCTTCGCCTCGCTGCGTGGCATTGTGATAGAACCTATGAGCCAGGGCTTGCTCGCGGAATACTGCAGACAGCGCGGTGCGAGCGCCATCGTCAAGGGCCTGCGTTCCTCCTCGGACTTCGACTACGAGGTGCCGATGGCCACCATGAATCGGCAGCTGAGTGGGGTGGAGACGATTTTCCTGGCCGGAGAATCGCACTATTTGCACCTTTCCTCCACCATGATCAAAGAGGTGGCCATGCTGGGCGGAGACGTCGCCGATTATGTTCCTAGGGCAGTTCAGCGCAAACTGGCAGAGCATCAAAGTCGTTGACGAAACGCCCACCAAAGCCGCAGTTTGAGGGCGGGGAGGCTTTCAGGCTAAGATGATACGTCGGTCATATGTTTTCTTCAGGAGTCCCCATTAACACGAACCAACGGACGCATCCGGGTTCAGCACTGGTCATTGCGGTCAAGGATTTTGCGCGCAATCCCGGTGGAATGCGGAACCTCGAAGAGACGGTACCAGCGCCGGGGGAACTCAGCGTTGCAATGATCGGTGTTCAGGAAGGGTCGGAAGTTGACCTGGATCTGAGCTTGGAGGCCGTACACGAAGGAATCTTTGTCTCGGGCACTGCCAGCGTCCACGTAGTGGGCGAGTGCAGCCGATGCCTAGATCCCCTTGCGTATGACCTCGACGTCGATATTCAGGAGATGTTTTTCTTCGAAGGACTCGCCCCGGTGCGTGCTGCGAAGGAAGACGATAATGAAAGCCTGGACGACGAGCAGCGGTTGGTAGAGAACGATCATATCGATCTCGAACCTCTGTTGCGGGATGTGGTAGTCACTGCGCTGCCCTTCCGACCGGTATGCCGGGAAGACTGCCAAGGTCTATGTTCCGTTTGCGGAATCAGGCTGGCAGACGAACCCGGTCACCATCACGAAGATCTGGACCCTCGCTGGGCTGCTTTGAGCGGACTTGCTGAGGATCAAGAGAACTAGTTTTAGCCGTCACTGAGTTGCCGGGCTGATTGCCCGACAACGCGAAGAGAGAAAAGAGTCAGCCGTGGCTGTTCCCAAGCGGAAGATGTCCCGTGCCAATACGCGCGCCCGCCGTGCCCAGTGGAAGGCCACTGCGCCTAACCTGGTCAAGACCGTGGAAAACGGCCGGGTGACCTACTCCTTGCCGCACCAGGCCAAGGTGGTCACCGACTCCGCAGGCACCGCGCTTTTCCTGGAGTACAAGGGCCGTAAGGTTGCGGACGTCTAAGTTGTCCCTGTCGTTTCGGCAGTAACATCTCGTCTAATATGCCTTCCTCCAGAAAAGCGGTACCGGAGCACGAAGAGCTTTTGAAGCGTCTCGGCGTCGAAATCGACACCGGGACGCTTCGTCTTGCCCTGACACATCGCTCCTATGCCTATGAGAATGGTGGTATTCCCACCAACGAGCGCTTGGAGTTCCTGGGGGATTCGGTGCTTGGCTTCTCGGTCACCGACGCCCTGTTCCGGGACAATCCGGACCTGGCCGAAGGTGAGTTGGCTAAACGGCGCTCGGCCGTGGTGAGCACAAGAGCCTTGGCCGCGATCGGACGGGAACTGGGGATCGGCGAGTTCATTCTGCTCGGTCAGGGTGAATTGCTGACCGATGGCAAGAATAAGTCATCGATCTTGGCGGACACCATGGAAGCACTGATCGGTGCCAGTTATCTCTGCAATGGCATCGAGGTGACCAGAAAGATGGTTTTACGCTTGGTGGGTCCCTTGCTCAAGGACTCCGCTGCGCTCGGGGCGGCCACCGACTGGAAAACCAGCATTCAGGAGTACGCGGCCAGCCAACACCTGGGGCAGGTCCGCTATGAGGTGGTTGGCGATGGCCCGGATCATGCTCGCAGCTACCGGGCTACCCTGCTGATCGGCCGATTGTCCTACGCCAGTGGTGAAGGAAACTCCAAAAAAGAAGCCGAACAGAATGCCGCCGCCAATAGCTGGCGCGAGATTCACGGAATTCAGGTCTGAGTCCCCGCGATGCCCGAACTGCCAGAAGTTGAGGTGGTCCGTCGCGGTCTGGAGCGTTGGGTCACGGGGCGGAACATTACCGAGGTGCAGGTCTTAGACCCGCGTTCCGTTCGCCGTCATCTGCTGGGTTCCGAGGACTTCCGCGGGCAGCTAATTGGTGCTCGGATCGACTCGGTGGTTCGAAGAGGTAAATTTCTCTGGCTACCACTCACCGATGCCCAAGAAAATCAGAATCAGGACAAACCAAAAGAGGTTGCCCTGATGGCGCATCTGGGCATGAGCGGTCAATTGCTGATGCAAGAACCGACGCGGCAGGACGAAAAGCATTTGCGCGTCCGACTGAGCCTTGACGGCGAAGGACCGGCCGAGCTTCGTTTCGTGGATCAGCGCATTTTTGGCGGGTTATTCGTTACCTCCTTGGTGCCCACCAGCGACGGATTGCCTGGTGGAGACCAAGGTGAGACCACGCCGTCGGAAGCTCTGATAGCTGCCGAGGCCGCTCATATCGCGAGAGACCCACTTGATCCAAACTTCTCTCTTACGGCGTTTAAAGCGGCACTCAAACGGCGCAAGACCGGCTTGAAGAGGGCACTGCTCGATCAGTCGCTGCTCTCCGGGATCGGAAATATCTACGCCGATGAAGCACTCTGGGCCAGCAAGCTGCACTATGCCAGGGCTACCGAGACCTTACGCACCGTCGGGGTGGAACGGCTTATCGACAATGCCCGGCGGGTGATGCTGGACGCTCTCGCGGCGGGAGGCACCAGTTTCGACTCGCTCTATGTCAACGTCAACGGTTCCTCCGGGTACTTCGAACGCTCGCTCCGGGTCTACGGCAGGCAGGACAAACCCTGCTACCGCTGCGAAGAGGAAGGCGTGCTGACCTTGATCCGGCGGGATTCCTTCATGAATCGGTCCTCCTATTTCTGCCCGCGATGCCAGCCCAGGCCGCGAAATGGCCATTGGTAAGCACGGAAAAGCAGAAAAAGCCTCAGAACAGCGCAATTTCGACCGAATATCAGCCAGATTCGGCCCAGATGCCAGTAGATTATTGGCAATGAACACCTTGAGCAGAACGGGACCCTAAGTGCACTTGAAAAGCCTCACCCTCAGGGGCTTTAAGTCATTTGCCTCCGCTACCACCTTCGACTTCGAGCCCGGAGTCACCGCGGTGGTTGGTCCCAATGGCTCAGGCAAGTCCAATGTGGTCGACGCGCTCGCCTGGGTGATGGGCGAACAAGGCGCCAAGACGCTGCGCGGCGGCAAAATGGAAGACGTCATCTTTGCCGGCACCGCGGGGCGGCCACCGCTGGGACGTGCTCAGGTTTCGCTGACCATCGACAATGCCGACGGTGCTTTGCCCATCGATTACAGCGAGGTGACCATCTCTCGCACGCTGTTCCGTACCGGTGGCAGTGAATATGCAATCAATGGGGTCACCGCTCGGCTGCTGGATATCCAGGAACTGCTTTCCGATTCCGGCTTGGGCCGAGAGATGCACGTCATTGTCGGTCAAGGCCAGCTAGACAAGGTATTGCATGCCACCCCGGAGGATCGTCGCGGTTTCATCGAAGAAGCAGCTGGAATTCTCAAGCACCGACGCCGCAAAGAGAAGACGCTGCGCAAGCTCGAAGCCATGCAAGCCAATCTCACCCGGCTCAGCGATTTGACCAGCGAAATCCGACGCCAGCTCACCCCGCTGGGACGGCAGGCAGAGGTAGCCCGGAGGGCGCAAAGCGTGCAATTCGAGGTTCGAGATGCGCGCGCCCGCTTGCTGGCCGACGATCTGGTTACCCTGCGCAGCACCCTGGAACAAGAAGTTGCCGATGAAACGGCACTGAAGGCTCGGCGGGCCGAAGTGGAAGCGGCGCTGGAGGCCGGAAGGGTCCGCCAAGCGGAACTTGAGCAACTCGCCGCACAGGCCACCCCCTTACTCAACACGGCTCGAGACACCTGGTATCAGCTTTCGGCCCACCGGGAGCGGCTGCGTTCGCTCGGCAACTTGGCCGCCGAACGACGTCGGCTACTGGGTGCCGCCGATACGGTGCAGGATCATGGCCGGGATCCGGAGAAACTTGAGCAGCAAGCGGCCTCGGTGCGCGCCGAAGAGGCCGGGTTGAAGGCAGCACTGGACTCCAGTCGCCAAGAGCTGCAGGCTGCTGTGGACGCCCGGGGGCAGTCCGAGGAAGCAGCTAGGGCCGAGGAGCAGCGGCTTACCGCGATTCTTCGGGCCGCGGCCGACCGCCGCGAAGGTTTAGCCCGCTTGGCCGGTCAGGTGGGTGCCGCCAGGTCTCGGGCTGAGGCGGCAGAAGCCGAGCTGGGCCGATTGCGCGAATCACAGGGCGCCGCCGAACAGCGCAGGATTTCCGCCCAACAGGAGTTCACTGCCCTGGAATCGCAGATCGCCGGGGTGGAGCAGGGCGAGGAGTCCCTCGATAGCGACTATGAGGAAGCCAGCGAATCGCTCGAAGCCATTGAGGAACGGATCGCTGAGCTCACCGCCGAGCAACAAGGCGCTGAGCGGGAGCGGGATTCACTCACCGCCCGGCGGGACGCCCTGCGGGTTGGCTTGGAACGCAAGGACGGCAGCGAGCTGCTGCTTTCCTCCGCACAACAGGGAGTGCTGGAACGAGTTTCGGCGCTGATCACTGTGGCGGCGGGGCAGGAAACAGCGATAGCTGCCGCTCTCGGTTCGCTCGCCGACGCCGTAGTGGTGGAGGACCTGGCTGCCGCGGTCAATGCCTTGGACTGGGCTAAAACGGACGACGTCGGCCGCTTGGAGCTGATGATTTCCTCCACCGCGCCAGGCCAGGGCGCGGGCGCTAAGGCACGGAAGGTAGCGGCATCGATTCCTGGGACCAGCGCCGCACTTGATTTAGTGCAAACAGATCAGCGGATTTCAGCCGGGGTTCAATCCGCGCTGGCCGAGGTAGTGGTGGTGGTCGAGTTACAACAGGCGCGCTCGGTGATCGAAAGTGATCCCGGCTTGACCGCGGTGACCACGAACGGTGATGTTTTTACGGCTCTTTCCGCGCGTGGAGGCTCCGCTTCGGCCCCTTCGCAGTTGGAGTTGCTGGCCGCGGTCGAGGAAACTGAGCAACAAATCGCTCAAGCCACCGCCCGGGCCGAACGCTGCACCTTCGAACTGTCCGGGGCGGCCGCCCAGCGAGCCGATGCCCAAGCAGCCGCCGAAGCAGCCCTGGAAAAGCTGCACGAATCCGATGCCCGGATGGCCGCCGTCGCCGAAAGATTGGGACATCTGGGCACTACCTTGCGGTCGGCGGTGGGGGAGAGCGAGCGGCAGGCGCAATCCATAGAACGAGCCGTGCAGAACATTGCCCGAGAGCAAACCAGCCTTGAGGAGATTTCAGCTCGGCTGAGTGCGGCTCAGGAGGCGCCGAGTGATGAGGAACCCTCGACGGTTTTGCGCGATGAGCTGGCCGCAGCGGCGGTCGCTGCCAGGGCAGCCGAAATGGATCATCGTTTGGCTCTGCGTAGCACCGAAGAACAGCTGAACAGCACGGCCAACCGAGCAGCCTCCCTGGAGCGGGCAGCCCGAACCGAACGACAGGCCAGAGCCCAGGCGGCCGAACGCGCCCGGGTCCGGCAGTTCCAAGCCCGGAAAGCCGCGGCAGTGGCACAAGCCGTCACCCTGACGCTCGCACACGCTGACGTCTCGGTGGATCTGGCTGGACGGGAGCGGGACGCCGCAGAGGAACTCCGGGCCGTGCGGGAAACCGAACTGACAGCGGTGCGCAGCCAAAACGATAAGCACGCTGCGGAGCTGGCCGAGCTGACGGACTCCGTGCATCGGGATGAACTTGCCAGGACGCAGCAGCGCTTGCGGATTGAAGCCCTGGAGAACCGGGCCATCGAGGAACTGGGGCTGACGGCCGAGCACCTGGTCACTGAATATGGTCCGGACACCCTGGTTCCGTTGGGACCGGGGGAAGTGACCGATAAATGGGCGGCTTTGCGGGTTCCGGTTGATGAAGACGGCCAGGCAATCAGGGAGGGCATCCCCTTTGTTCGGGCAGATCAAGAGAAGCGACTCAAGCGGGCGGAACGAGATCTGGCAGCGCTGGGTAAGGTAAATCCCCTGGCATTAGAGGAGTTTGCGGCCCTGGAGGAGCGTCATCAGTTCCTCTCCAGCCAGCTAGAGGACCTCAAAGCGAGCCGGAAGGACTTACTGGATATCATCCGTGAGGTCGATGAACGGGTGGAACAGGTCTTCACCGCCGCCTACGCCGATACCGCTGCTCAATTCGAGCGGGTGTTCGGGCGGCTCTTCCCCGGCGGCGAAGGGCGGTTGGTGCTAACCAATCCCGAGGACATGCTGACCACCGGCATCGAGGTGGAGGCCAGGCCCGCGGGCAAGAAAATCAAGCGCCTCTCCCTGCTCTCCGGCGGCGAGCGCTCGTTGACCGCCGTCGCGCTGCTGGTGGCGATCTTCAAGGCCCGGCCCTCACCGTTCTATGTGATGGATGAGGTAGAGGCGGCCCTGGACGATACCAATCTGGGGCGATTGATCACGATCTTCGAGGAGCTTCGGGAATCTAGCCAGCTCATTGTGATTACCCACCAGAAGCGCACCATGGAGGTCGCCGATGCGCTGTACGGAGTGACCATGCGGGGCGACGGCGTATCTACGGTGATTGGGCAACGATTGGCTGCTGAGGCCTAAGTAAGAGAACAATAGTCGAGGGGCCTGGACCGTTGCGGTCCAAGCCCCTCGACTATCGCTACCTTCTAGATACCGGAATTAGTTACTCCGATGATTCCGCCGAGCACTCATCAGCAGGCTCGCCGCACCCATCACTAGGATCGCCGCGCTGAGCAAGAACAGGATCGCTAGACCGGCGGGACCGGTATTGGGCAGTTGACCTTGTGGCGTCACCACCGTGATCACCGCCGCTGTCACGTTGATTTTGGTCGTCGCTTCCGTGTTGGAGACCGGCCCGATAGTGGAAATCTCGGTCTCGCCGAGTGGGTAACCGACCGGGATGGTCAGCGGCGGATCGAAACTGCCATCAGCGGAGACCAGCACATCGGAGACGGTGGTCGCGCTATAGCTTCCCTTAGCGGGCAGGGTCACCGTTACTTTTTCACCCGCTGCAAAGCCGGTGCCGGAAACCTTGGTGGTGTCTCCCTGGTGCAGCGTAGACGGATCAGCGGTGATCTGCGGATTCCAATCTCCCTTGGTCACATTGATCTTGGTCTGCGCATGCTTCACGGTCTCCACACCCGCGCCGGTCACCGTGACTCCTTGCTGCACTGGATGGTTCTTCGGCACCGCGAGGCTGGCCACAAATGCGCCGGCCGAGTTCGCCGTCGCTTCGATCACACTGGCCGGTGCCGGAGCGGCAGCCGGTATGGATACCGTGACCAGATCGCCAGCTTTGAAGTTGCGGCCGGAGATCTTGGTCGAGGTGCCCTGTGGGACATCGCTCGGATCACTGCTGATCAGGGGATCACCGTTCGGTACCACCGTGATCTCGGTGCTAGCAGGGGTCTGCGAGACCGGGCCAAGCGCGGTCAAGGTGACCGCTCCCAGCGGATAGTCCTGCGGAACCGTGAGCTGCACAGCTGCGAGTGCTCCTTCCGAGTTGACTGTGCCACTGCCGGTGACCGGCCCCACGCCATCCTTTGCTGGCAGGGTGACTGTGACGCTCTCACCGGAGGCGAAACCAGTCCCGGTCACCGCGGTGGCGGTGTCCTGTGGAACCGTGTTCGGGTCCGCGCTGATCCCGGTTTCCCAGTCGCCCTTGGTCACCGCGAGGGTGGTTGAGGCTTCACTTTGTGCATCGCCTGTCGCCTCGATCGGGAAGCTAGCTCCGGTCGGGTGATTCTTTGGAACCACTAACGAGATGGTGAAGTTTCCGGCGGCATCCGCTAGCGCAGTCACCGTGACGGCGGGGGCTGGTGCCTCGGCAGCCAGGGTGACCGTGACCGTTTCACCACCCCGGAAGTTCGTCCCGACGATATGGGCGGTGCCACCCTGCGGAACGCTGGGTTCCGTGGAGATGCTGGCCGGACCACCGGGAATCACATTGATCACCGCGGCCGCCGGGGTATCGGAGATGTTACCGAGAGCACCCAGATTGGCACTGCCTTGTGGGTAGTCTGCCGGGACGGTCAGCGGGATGCTGAAGGTTCCATCGTCGCCTGCCAAGACGGTGACCGTCACCGGTCCCACCCCGCCGGCAACGGGCAGGGTGACCGTGACCGTCTCACCGGCCGCGAAACCGGAGCCGCTGACCGTCGTCGTCGATCCCTGCGGGACCTCGCTCGGGTTGCTGCTCAGCGTCGGTGCCCATTCTCCCTTGGTTACGTTAATGCTGGCGTTAGCCTGGTGCTCGGGACCATTGCCGCTGATCATTACCCCGCTGGCCACCGGATGGTTCTTGGGGACCGTGAGGCTCAGGGTGAACTGGCCAGCGCTGTCCGCCGTGACGGGCACCGTGACCGCTGGTGCCGGGGCAGCTGCCGGGAGCACCACATTGACCACTTCACCCGCTCCGTAGTTAACGCCACTCAAGCTGAGGGAGGTTCCCTGCGGCACATCCGTGGGAGTCGGTGTCAGGCTGGCCGGACCGCCCGGGACCACGTTGATCTCCGTGCTGGCCGGGGTATCCGAAACCGGGCCGGAGGCGCTAATGGTCGCGCTTCCTTGCGGGTAGTTAGCCGGAACCGTGAGCGGGCTGCTGAAAGTGCCATCCGGCGCCACCACGACGTCGGTAACCGTCACGGCCGGGGCGTTCCCGGCGGCGGGCAAGGTCAAGGAGACTTTCTCCCCGGCGGCGAATCCGGTACCACTCACCGTGGTGGGGGTGCCTTGCGGAACGACCGAGGGCACGGCGCTAATCGCGGTGTTCCAATCCGTCTTGGTCACATTGATGGTGGTTTGAGCCTGATGATCGGGTCCATTGCCACTCACCACGACGCCGTTGGACACCGGGTGGTTCAACGGTATCGGCAGACTTGCGGTGAACCACCCGGCGCTATTGGCGGTAACCGGAACGATCACTGCTAATGCAGGATCATCTGCGGGAATGCTCAGTAGCAGCACCTCGCCCGGACCGTAATTGATGCCGGTGATCGTGGTGTTCTCACCTTGTGGCACATCGGAGGGATTGGCGCTGATGGCTGCCGGTCCCGCGGTTTCGATCAGTAATTCCACACTGGCCGGGGTATCGGAGATGGGGCCGAGTACCGTCACGGTGGCTGAACCAAGCGGATAGTCCGCCGGTACCGTCAGCGGGGTGCTGAACGTGCCATCGGGAGCTACCAGGACATCGACGCTTACCGGTCCAGAACCGTCTGCCAGGGGCAGCGTGACGGTAACCGTTTCACCTGCTGCAAAGCCGGTGCCGCTAATGGTGGTGGGGGTTCCCTGCGGTACCGCAGTGGGGTTTGCGCTCACCGAGGTGTCCCAATCACCCTTGCTGACGCCCAGCGTGGTGGAGGCCGTGGAAGCCTGATCACCGACGGCTTGTACAAGGAAGGAAGCACCCACCGGATGGTTCATCGGCACACCGAGCGCAACGCTGAAGTTTCCCGCGGGATCCGCTGTCGCGTTCACCGTGACGACGGCGGCAGGTGCCGCAGCCGCCAAGGTCACCGTCACGTTTTCGCCGGCCTTGAAATTGGTGCCGGAGATCGTGCTGCTACTACCCTGCGGTACCGTCCCCGGGGAGGCACTGATGCTAGGAGCTCCCGCGGGCAGCACGTTCAGCTGTACGGTTGCTGGGGTATCCGAGATCGGGCCGAGCACGGTGACCGTGGCGGGCCCCTGTGGGTAGGTGGCAGGCACGGTTAGCGGTGTGCTGAAGGTGCCGTCAGCGGCCACCAGAACATTAGGTACCACCACCGGGCCGACCCCGGAGGAGGCTGGCAGGGTCACGGTAACCGTCTCACCTGCGGCGAAGCCGGTGCCGTCAATCGTGGTTGAGGTGCCTTGCGGTACGTCAGAAGGCGTCGCGGTGAGAGCGGGGTTCCAGCTGCCCTTTACCACTGCCAAGGTGGTGCTGGCGGTGCTGCTGGCGTCACCAACCGCGGTGACAGGGAAGCTTGGGCCCACTGGATGGTTCTGTGGCACGGTGAGCGCCACAGTGAACTGACCGGCGCTGTTTGCAATGGCGTTGAGATTCACCGCTCCGGCAGGTGAAGCCGCAGCTAAGGTGACCACAACGTTCTCTCCAGCGGCAAAGTTAGTGCCGGAGATTTGGCTCTGGCCACCTTGCGGAACGCTGGCCGGTATCGCGGTGAGCGTCGGAGCGCCGTTGGCGACAATGCTGGCGGCCGCGGTGGCGGGAGTTTGGGAAACCGTTCCGGTTGCCGTCAGATTGACCGGACCGAGCGGGTAATCCTGCGGGATGGTCAGACTCACCGGCACCAAGGTGCCATCGGGATTGACCGTAGTGGTGACATTGACCGGACCGGAGCCGTCCTTCTCCGGCAACGTTACGGTGACCGTCTCACCGGCTGCGAAGCCGCCGCCCGAGGCACTGGTTGAGGTGTTCTGAGGCACCGTGCTGGGGGTCAAAGTGAGGCTAGTATTCCAGTCGCCCAGGATGACATCGATAGGTGTGCTGGCCTGGTGCTCAGGTCCATTTGCACTCACCGTAACCCCAGTCGCCACCGGATGGTTCTGCGGCACCGTGAGGCTAATGCTGAACTGACCGGCGCTATTGGCTGTCACCGGCAGGCTCACCGCCGGAGCCGGAGCCGAGGCGGGTAGTGCTAGGGTCAGTTGCTCCCCGGCGCTGTAGCCGGTTCCGCTGATCAGGGTGTTGCTACCCTGCGGAACCTGCACCGGGTTAGCGCTAATGGCGGCCGGCCCTGCGGTCACGACCTGAAGTTCCACGGTCGCTGCGGTATCTGAGATCGGACCAAGAGCCGAAACCGAGACCGTGCCTAAGGGGTAATTCGCCGGAACATTCAGCGGAGTGCTGAAGCTGCCATCCGCGGCCACCGGAACATTCGGTACCGTGACGGGTCCGACCCCATCCTTGACTGGCAGGGTAACGGTGACCGTTTCACCGGCAGCGAAACCGGTGCCGCTGATCGTCGTCGCAGTTCCTTGTGGCACATCGCTCGGTGCGGCGCTGAGCGAAGTGTTCCAACTGCCCTTTGTGACATCGATGATGGTGGAAGCAGCTGAAGCTTGATCTCCGGTTGCCAGTAGCGGGAACGATGTTCCTACTGGGTGGTTTTGTGGCACAGCCAGGGCTACGGTGAAGTTGCCGGCCGGATCAGCGGTGGCGTTCACCGTTACGGCGCTCGCCGGTGCTGCTGCGGCTAAGGTGATCACGACATTCTCGCCGGCCTGGAAATTACTTCCCGAGACCTGGGTGCTGCCACCCTGCGGCACGCTGGCGGGAGTCGCCGTCAGGCTTGCGGCTCCGGCCGTCACAATACTCAGCGAGGTCACCGCCTGAGTATCCGAAATCGGTCCCAGAGCAGTGATGTCAACAGCACCGAGCGGGTAGTTGCTCGGTACCGTCAGCGGGGTGCTGAAGCTGCCGTTCGCTGCCACCAAGACGTTGGTAGCCTGTACCGGCCCCACACCATTCTTAGCGGGCAAGGTGACGGTTACGCTCTCCCCGGGGGCAAAACCGCTACCGCTAACTATGGTGTTACCGGATTGCGGAACTGTGGAGGGAATAGCGATGATCGAGGTATCCCAGCTGCCTTTGCTGACTCCGAGGGTAGTGGTGGCGGTGGAACCTTGATCGCCCTGAGCATTGACCGGGAACGCTGCTCCAACCGGATGATTTCCGGGGACCGTGAGCGGTACGGTGAAGTTACCAGCCGCATCTGCGCTCACGTTTACGGTGACAGCGGTGGCTGGTGCCGCCGCAGGCAAGGTGATCACGACGTTCTCACCGGCTTGGAAATTGGTGCCGGAGAGTTGGCTGGTACCGCCCTGCTGAACGGTTCCCGGGTTGGCGCTCAGCACCGGCGGACCCGCGGGAAGGATGTTCAAGGAAGTGCTGGCCGGAGTGTTGCTCTGGTCACCGATGCCATTGAGTGTGACGGCGCCGAGCGGATAGTTTGCCGGTACGGTCAGCGCGGCGCTGAAGGTCCCATCCGGAGCAACGGTGATCCCGTTCAGAACCACCGGGCCAACCCCGCCCTTGAGAGGCAGCGTGACCGTGACGGTCTCGCCTGGGGCGAAGCCGGTGCCGCTCACCATCGTGGTAGCACCCTGTGGTACATCGCTCGGGGTGGCGGTCAGTGCGGTGTCAAAGGCCGGTCCGGTGATCGTCACGGTGACGGTAGCCGGAGTCTGTGAGACGTCGCCTTCACCGGTGATGACGGTGGGACCCACCGGGCAATTGGCGGTCAATGTCACCGGGGTGGAGAAGCCGCCATTTTGATCGGCTATCACGGTGACCGGGGGAACCAGGCAAGGACCGGAAAGCGTTACGGTTTCCCCGGGAGCGTAGCCGGTACCGGTGATCGTGCTGCTGCCGCCCTGCGGGAGCGCAGCCGGGTCAGCTGTCAGAGTGGTGGGGTAGACATGTTTGATCACGGTGATTTGAGTGGTTGGATCCGCGCTCACATTGCTGTTGGTCGGGTGCGCGGTAATATTCACCGCCCCAAGTGGGTACTCGGCGGGTACTCCGAGGTTCACTGGAACCAAGTTGCCGGAGCCGTCTGTGGTGGTATTGACCACGGTTGCGGGGATCGCCCCGGAGGCGGGCAAGGTCAAGGTGACCGTGTCATCTGGTGCGAAACCGCTGCCGGTCAACTGAGTAGAGGCGGCCTGCTCGACCGTGCTCGGAGTGGCATTGAGCACAGGAGTAAGTACCGGTACCAGCGTGCCGTGCACTGTGGAGGAGGCGAAATTGAGTGAAGCCAAGTTGAGGATGCCCAGTTGGAGGGCGCGAACCGTGAAGCTGCCTGCCCCGAGATCGCCGACCCCGGGTTGCACATTGGCAGTGAGCGGAACCAACTGGTTCAGTGCGTCGAGGATAGGACTGACCAAGCCGGAGAGTCCGTTGACGAGCGGCTGGACGACGGTTGTTTGAAGATTATCCACGGTGTTCAGCAAGGTTGTGACGACCGGTCGCAGCAAGGGCTTGAGCAGGGTGCTCAGGACTCCCAAATTCAGACCGACGACACTGCCGGAGACGATGGTGGTGGTGTTGTCCTGGATCTCTGCGAGCGAAGCGTCAACGGTGACATTTCCGAGCGGTCCGATAATGCTGGAAACGGCGAGGGTGCCGGTAACCCGGGTTGCGCTAACTGCTGCGGTTAGTCGCTGTACCGTGCTCTGCACCAGGTCGGTCAGGGTAGAAGTAATCCCGGTGGCGATGGCATTGGCAATGGGACCACTGAGGAGGGGAGTGTTTGGGGGCAGATTGTTAATATCCATCCCATTGGCGGTTAGGATCTTGGTCAGATCGAGGATTACCTGGCCGGTGGAGAGGTTGATCGAGACGCCATTGTCCACATTGCCGTTGAGGAAGCCGCTAGGGAGCACCGCGGACAGATCCGGCAGGCTCGCGCTCAGGTTGCCCTGGACCCGCAGTGCCACCACATTGAGATCGATATTGAGGGCGCTGATTGCGGAAGCAAAAGTTTGTAGAGCCTGGCTAGTGGGCGCCACCACTTGGTCGCGTAGCGTGCTGTAGACTCCGCCGATCGCTGGTGAGGTGAGTTGAATCTTCAGATCCGAGAGCGCATAACTACTCGTCGGAGCGGCCCCACCCAATTGCTGGGCATGAGAAGCCAGTGCGCCGACGTCGACCCGAGCGGTGGAGAGCACCGAGTTCAGGGCCGGAACGGTATCCAGAATGGGGCCAAGGTCAAGATGCGCGTCAGCAGGTGGTGTTCCGGGCGCGCCAACCGAGATAGCGCCCTGGTCGCTGACCGCCCCGGAGCCCGCCACGGCGTCGCCGTTGTTATCCGCCTTGGAGTATTGTGCTGCCGGGCCGACGGCGAGCAAGGGGTTTGCGCCGCCCAGCAGGTTTAGCAGCCCGCCCAGGCCGACATTGAGTCCGAGAGCCGAGACATTCAGCTGATTATTCGGCCCCAGTGGATGTGCGCCATTCGGATTATCGGCAAGAGATCCGTTGAGGGCGGCTATCTGATCGAGATTGACTGCCAGCACTTGGCCACCAAAGAACTTTCCCAATCCTTGTGAGACCGAGGGACCGGCGGCTTGAGCCGGTGAAAGCGGCAGCGCTACCAGTGCGGCAGTAGCTAGAACGGCTATCAGGCGGCCGAGCCAGACCCTGCTCCCTGTCTTCGCCGCGTCCCGATTCTTAATGATGTTCACTAGTCGTCTCCTCATAGCTGTCACAGGAAAATGCCTTTGATTTACAGCGTGTCATCAGCTTTCTCTCGGATGACTAGCTAAGTGGATAGAAAGTATTAGCCAGGTGGCCATACTTTTCGGGGAAACCTAACCGATAGTCTTAGCTCATTACGACTTGATAACCATGTGGTGAAAGTCTGGGGATAGCCAGTAGGCTAGTAATAGTTCAGTAGATCCAGCTTTGGGGGCCAAGGGTAAGGAGTGGTCTTGGGCCTGCAGCCGAGTCCTCGTCCGATCATCTCGGTGATCGACGAACAATCTGCATCGGTTGATTTAGCTCCCGATGCAGGACTCATTAGGGTTCATATTGCTGGCGGCAATTTCCTCACCAGGCTCGGTCTAGGGCAGCTTTTCTCGGCTTCGGGATTCATCGAGGTGAGCGGTATTAGCCGCACCGAATCCGAAGCTGTCCGCAGAATCCAGACCGAATGCCCCGATGTGGCGGTGATCGATTCCGAGATCGGCGCTTCCGCGAGCACAGCGATCCTGACCGCTATAGCGATCTCCGGCAGCCCCACCAGAGTCGTGGTGTTGGCCTCAGTAGAAGCCCTGCAAACTATGGATTCCTATATCGAGGCCGGAGTTAGCAGCTTCCTGGACAAGCGCTCCATGCTGGAGGACATTGCTTCAATCATTCGGGTGGTCAGTGCCGGTGGAGTGGTTTTCGCTTCCCCGCCGCAGCTCGGCCGGAATGGCTCGCTCCGTCGAACCGGAACTCCGCAATCGGAACGTTTCCAGGCGCTGAACTCCCGAGACAAAAGGATTGTGCGTGCCATCGCCAATGGTCTGACGAATGGTCAGATCGGCAATCTCATGCATATCAGTGAAGCGACGGTGAAATCCCATTTGGCTCAAATCATGCGCAGCGTGGGAATCGACAACCGGGTACAACTGGCAGTTGCGGCGGACAATGCCGGGCTTTTTGACTCGACGGGGCTAGAAGAGCGCTAAGTAGTCATACCGTCATCGGGACGCTTGGCTATGAGAAGCTAGAGGCGTGAATGATACCTGGCTCCTGATTCTTTATATCGTCGTTGGCATTGCGGTGATCGGCTCGCTGTTGATGGTCTTCCTGAGGACCTCCCGCAACCGAACCAAGTACACCGACACCCGGGACGCCAATGATCCGGCTCCCGGCGGCACACTGCTGGAGGATCGCCCCGGAACCACGGCAGAGACCACACCGACACCCGGTTCTGAGGACCTGCTCACTCCCGAATCCGCCGGAGAAGCCGTCTCCATTGAGCGCCCGGAGCCCCCGGCCGGGCGACTGCAAAGACTTCGGGCGCGGCTGGCCAGATCGAATAATAGTCTCGGCAAGGGTTTGCTGGCTTTGCTCTCCAGCGACAAGATCGATGAATCCGTGTGGGACGAGATCGAAGAGACGCTGCTGCTGGCCGATATTGGCACCGAACCGACCATGCAACTGGTCGATACCTTGCGGGAACGTGTCAAGGTGATGGGTTCCCGCACGCAGGACGAGGTTCGCGCCATGCTGCGCGAAGAACTGGTGCGTTTAGTTGATCCCGGAATGGATCGCTCACTGGCCGTTGAACGACACGGTGAGCTACCCGCCGTCGTAATGGTGGTGGGTGTTAACGGGGTGGGCAAAACCACCACGGTAGGCAAACTGGCTCGCGTGCTGGTAGCTGAGGACAAGGACGTGCTGCTCGGTGCCGCCGATACCTTCCGTGCCGCCGCGGCGGAACAGCTGGCCACCTGGGGTGCACGGGTGGGAGTGCCCACGGTGAAGTCCGACGTCGATGGGGCAGATCCTGCCTCGGTCGCCTTTGAGGCGGTCAAGGCCGGCATTGAGCAGGAGGTCGATGTGGTGATGATCGATACCGCCGGACGCTTGCAGAACAAGGTTGGCCTGATGGACGAGCTCGGCAAGGTCAAACGAGTGATTGAGAAACAGACCCAGGTCGATGAGGTGCTTCTGGTTTTGGATGCGACCACCGGGCAGAACGGGCTCAATCAGGCCAAGGTGTTCAGTGAGGTGGTTAATATCACCGGCATTGTGCTGACCAAGCTTGATGGCACGGCTAAGGGTGGCATCGTGGTGGCCATCCAGAAGAGCATGGGCGTCCCGGTCAAGCTGATTGGCCTGGGCGAAGGCGCCGATGACCTGGCTCCCTTCGACGCAGAGCAATTCGTAGACGCCATCCTCAACTAACCCCCAACCCATCCGTCCCACTGACCCACCTCCGCCTTACCCAGCTGTCCCACTGAATGGTGCAGAAGTTGCTGTTGTGACGATTTTCGGTGTACTCCTGCCACTTCCGTAACACCCAGTGGGATAGCTGGGAGTGAAACGGGGGAGGGAGTGGGACGGATGGTTTGTAACCTGGCGGAAACTTATTGGTGACTTAGCATTTACTCCCAGCCGAAGCTTGTAACAGCACCGACATCTAGAACCGCTTAGCGTGAAACACGCCACCCGCAGAATCTCAGTACGAGTTGATTGCGTTCCTGCAATCACTGACGCACTAGGTGAGAAAGTGGGGCACTGTATTCATGAACGCAGGTGACACCGCTTGGGTATTGGTCTCGGCAGCTCTGGTTCTGCTGATGACCCCGGGACTGGCTTTTTTCTATGGGGGCATGACTCGCGCCAAGGGCGTGCTGAACATGATGATGATGAGTTTCGGCGCGATCGCTTTGGTGACCGTGCTCTGGGTGCTCTTTGGCTACTCAATGGCCTTCGGCACCGATATTGGGGGAGGCCTACTGGGCAATCCCTTTGAGAAGTTGGGCCTAAACGGGGTGTTAGGCACCGGAGACGGCGCACCGCTGGTTGGCACCATCCCGGAAATCGCTTTTGTCGGCTTCCAGGCAGTGTTCGCCATTATTACCGTCGCCCTGATCTCCGGAGCCATCGCGGACCGGGCAAAGTTCGGCGCTTGGATGCTCTTCGGCGGCATCTGGGTAGTACTGGTGTACTTCCCGGTGGCGCATTGGGTTTTTGACTTCAATAAGGACGCCAATGGCAATAATATTGGTGGCTGGATTGGTCAGGGACTCGGAGTGGTCGACTTTGCCGGTGGAACCGCGGTGCACATCAACGCCGGTGCCGCTGCTTTGGCTTTGGCTCTGGTGCTCGGCAAACGGCTGGGCTTCGGCAAGGATCCGAGCCATCGCCCGCACAACCTTCCCTTCGTTATGCTCGGGGCCGGTCTGCTCTGGTTCGGCTGGTTCGGCTTCAATGCGGGCTCAGCCTTGGCCGCCAATGCGACGGCTGGACTTGCCTGGATCAACACGCTGGCTGCCCCGGCTGCCGCCACCCTGGGCTGGCTGATCGTTGAGAAGATCCGCGACGGTCACGCCACCTCGCTCGGGGCCGCTTCCGGCGCCGTCGCAGGCCTGGTAGCGATCACCCCGGCTGCCGCCGCGATCACCCCGGCATGGGCCCTTGTGCTGGGCATCTTGGCAGGTGCCGTCTGCGCGCTGGCAGTGGGGCTGAAATACAAGCTCGGTTATGACGATTCGCTCGACGTCGTGGGTGTCCACCTAGTTGGTGGCCTGATCGGCACGCTGTTCATCGGGCTGGCGGCAAACCCGGAATCCCCGGCTGCTGTCAGCGGTTTGTTCTCCGGCGGTGGCTTCGAATTACTGGGCAAGCAGGCGTTGGGCTCCTTCGTGGTACTGGCCTACTCCTTCGTGGTTGCCTTCATCGTGGGCTGGATCATCAATAAGACGATGGGCTTCAGAATCTCCGAGGAGCACGAAGTAAATGGCATCGACGTGTCCGTGCACGCGGAAACCGCCTATGAATTTGGCGGACGGGTTGGTAGCGCTTTCCATCCTCTTGACGAAGCCCTGCGATCCAGGCATGTTGAGATTCAGCAAGAGCAGCAGATTAAGGTGGAATCATGAAACTCATCACGGCGATCATTCGACCGGAGAAGTTCGACGACGTGCGGGGAGCCTTAGAGAGCTACGGCGTCCAAGGACTTACCGTGAGCGCAGCCAATGGTTACGGCAGGCAGCGCGGACACACCGAGGTCTACCGTGGGGCGGAGTACGTTGTCGATCTGTTGCCGAAGATCCGGATTGAAGTCCTCGCCACCGACGACCAGGTGGATGACATTGTCGATGTGCTGATCTCCAGCTCTAATACCGGACGCGCAGGCGATGGGAAGGTCTGGACCGTGAGCGTGCACGAGGCAGTACGGGTACGCACCGGAGAACGGGGCAACGCCGCGGTCTAAGCCTTAGGCGGTGTCAGCACCAAAAACCTTCGCCGAGTGTGGGGATCTGCACGTTATAACCACGGTTTAACGTGCAGATCTCCACACTCGGCGGCGTTTAAAGGGCGTTAGATGCTGGTGGGCCAATCCTTGGGGCCAGGGCTGCCAGCCGAATAGGTTTCTAACGGAACCTTGTTCGCCTTCCAGGCTTTGAGCGCTGGCTCCACGATCTGCCAGCAGAGCTCGGCGGTATCCGCGCGGACCGAAAGCAGCGGATCTCCGTTCAGCACGCCGTCGAGCACTTCACCATAGGGGAGCAAAGGGTCTCCAGAGAGGTCCGCCTCCAGCTTCACCCGGTTCAAGCTGAAAAGATCACCGGGACCGTTGATGTCCAAATCAAGCTGCAAGGTGTCCGGCCCAAAGCCAATATGTAGCCGGGTGGGGGAGTCAACCCCGCGGAATCCGGTGGGCAAGTGCGGCACCTGCTTATAGGTGATGACGGCTTCCTTGCGGGCCTTGCCCAGCGCCTTACCCGAGCGCAGGATGAACGGTACACCTGCCCAGCGCCAGTTTTTGATCTGGATTTCCACCTCAGCCAGCGTCTCGGTGTGCAGCGCCGGATCAACGCCTTCCTCGGCTTGATAATCAGGTACCGCCTTGCGGCCAATTTTTCCGGCCGTGTACTGTGCCCGACGAGTGCTCTGAGCAAAATCCGTATCGATGCTGCTGGCGCGCAACACCGAGGCGATGCCATCGCGGACGTCCTGCTCACCCAGGGTAGCCGGGGCTTCCATCGCTATGATGGCCATGATTTGCAGCAGATGACTCTGGATCATGTCCCGTAGCGCGCCCGCGTGGTCGTAGTAGCGTGCGCGGTTCTCCAGGGCCAGATCCTCGTCGAAGACAATCTCGACCTTCTCGATGTGGTCGGCGTTCCACAGCGGTTCCAGCAGTCGATTCGCGAAGCGCAGGCCCAGGATATTGAAAACCGTGGATTTGCCCAGGAAGTGATCCACCCGGTGAATATGGTCCTCAGGAACCAGCGCCGCCAGTGTCTCATTGAGTGAATGCGCCGACTCCGCCGAGGAACCGAAAGGCTTCTCCATGACCAAGCGGGTCTCCGCCGGCAGCTCGTCGGCGCTGAGCAGCTCACAGGCCGCCTGGCTGACCGCCGGGGGAAGTGCGAAATAGACCGCGATCGGCCCTTCGAGGGTGGCCAATAATTTAGCCAACTCACCTTTTGCGGTGACATCCACCTGGTGATAGGAGGTGCCCGCTTTGACCGTCTCGAGCGCCTTCTGGCCGGTCGCCGTCGTACCTTCTGAAGCCGCCTCAAAGACGGTACCAACCCGTTCTAGCCACTGCTGATCGCTCCAGGCATCGTTCCCAGCCCCGACGAGGGTCAGGTTCTGAGCGCGGCCAGCGGCAATCAAACGTGCGACGCCGGGCAGTAACAGTCTGCCCGTCAAGTCACCTGAGGCGCCAAGAATGAGCAGGGTGCGCACGGCGTGCTTAGAGCTCTTCTGAATACTTTTCTTTGTTCCAGTCACCCCCCAAGCATGCCACCAACGTCAGCTTTGTGAAGCCTGGCACACCAACTTTGGCTATTGCTAAAGTTCATTCGATGAGCAACCATCGCCCCGAGCAGGATCAATGTTCCCTCCGCCTGGTTCGCTTGGAGGACTCAGCCGAATTGGCGGCTGCCTACCGCAGGAACCTCGAACACTTGCAACCGTGGGAGCCGCAACGCGCCGAAACGTTCTACACAGAGGCGGGCCAGCGTGAAGCGATTTCTAGCAAACTTGAGGAGCTTGCCGGGGCTTCGACCCTGCCGTGGGTGCTGACGGAAGCTGAACGGATCATTGGTACCGTCACGGTCACCGGAATTGTGCGCGGCCCTTTCATGAGTGGAAACCTGGGTTACTGGATTGATCGGAATGTGCAGGGCCGCGGGCAAATGAGCACGGTGGTTGCGCAGGTGTGCCGGATTGTTGCGGAGGAGTATGGTCTGCACCGACTCCAGGCCGGCACTCTTCTGCATAATCAGGCTTCGCAGCGGGTGCTTCGGCGTAATGGCTTTGAAGCGATCGGGGTGGCTCGCAATTACCTGAAGATCGACGGGCGCTGGCAGGACCATCTGCTTTTCCAACGCATATTCGGCAGCTGAGCTTGAGAGACATTCAGTATTGGTTCCGCTGTGAGCGTGCGGTGGGCGGCGCGATGGCATTGGCTTGCTATCCTTGAAAGGCTGTTCCACTGAACTTCTTTCGAAAGATGATCATAGGTGTTTAACTCACTGTCCGACCGGCTGGCCGCAACCTTTAAGAACCTTCGTGGCAAGGGCCGGTTATCCGAGGCCGATGTCGATGCCACCGTTCGGGAGATCCGTCGCGCCCTGCTCGACGCCGATGTTGCGGTGTCCGTGGTTCGCGAGTTCACCGGCAAGGTCCGTGAGCGCGCGCTCGGGGCCGAGGTCAATGCTGCCCTGAATCCGGCGCAGCAGATCGTCAAGATCGTCAACGAAGAACTTGTAGAAATCCTGGGTGGCCAGACTCGCCGCATCAGGCTTGCGAAGAATCCGCCGACCGTCATTATGTTGGCCGGTCTACAGGGCGCCGGTAAGACCACCCTGGCTGGCAAGCTGTCCAAATGGCTCAAGGGGCAGGGGCACTCGCCGCTTCTGGTGGCCGCCGATCTGCAGCGCCCCAATGCGGTCAAGCAGCTCCAAGTCAATGGCGAGCGCGCCGGTGTTCCAGTTTTCGCTCCGCATCCGGGAGTTTCCTCGGAGTTTGAGGCCGCTACCGGTGATCCGGTAGCGGTGGCGCAGGCTGGTCTGGCCGAAGCTAAATCGAAACTGCATGATGTGGTGATTGTTGATACCGCGGGACGGCTCGGCGTTGATGCCGAGCTAATGCAGCAGGCCGCGAATATCCGGGCAGCAATCTCCCCGGACGAAGTGCTTTTCGTGATCGATGCGATGATCGGTCAGGATGCGGTTGCCACCGCGCAAGCCTTCGATGAAGGCGTGAATTTCACCGGCATTGTGCTTTCTAAGCTCGACGGCGACGCTCGCGGTGGTGCGGCCCTCTCGGTGGCCACGGTGACCGGCAAACCGGTGATGTTCGCCTCGACCGGTGAATCACTGGATGACTTCGAGGTTTTCCACCCGGACCGGATGGCTTCCCGAATCCTGGATATGGGTGATGTGCTCACCCTGATCGAACAGGCGGAACAGGCCTGGGACAAGGATGAAGCCGCCCGGATGGCGAAGAAGTTCGCTGATCAGGAAGATTTCACCCTCGATGACTTCCTGGCTCAGATGAACCAGATCCGCAATATGGGATCGATGAAGAAAATGCTGATGATGATGCCCGGCGCCGCCGGCATGCGTCAGCAACTCGAGCAGTTCGATGAGCGGGAGGTCGATCGGGTGGAAGCCATTGTCCGCTCGATGACTCCGCACGAGCGGGTGGCACCCAAGATCATCAATGGTTCCCGCCGGGCTCGTATCGCGCGTGGTTCTGGGGTTCACGTTTCCGAGGTGAATGGCCTGCTGGAACGCTTCGGCCAGGCACAGAAGATGATGAAGAAAATGGCTGCCGGTGGGATGCCTGGGGTTCCTGGGATGACCGGGCCGGGTGCCGGCGGTGCCCGTAAGGCTGCCAAGAACGCGCCAAAGAAAAAGGCTCGTTCCGGCAATCCCGCCAAGGCTGCGCAGCAATTGCGTGAGGCCGAGGAGAAGCGAGCCAATCGGGGCACCGCGGCCGCTACTGGAGCCGCCTTCGGTGCACAAAATCAAGACTTCGATCCTTCAGCGCTGAACCTGCCCAAGGGCTTCGACAAGTTCCTGGGCAAGAACTAGCTGGCTGCGGCGCTCAACGTTGCAGCGCGGCTAATTGGTGCATGGCCTTCCTGGTAGCCGGGTAGAGCTCGCTGAAAATACTGTAGAGCTCCTGGTAAAGCTCCTGCCGTCGCGGCTCGGGGTGAATTATTTCGGTAATCCGCGACCAATCGGTCTTGGCCTCGACGGCTCCGGTGCCGATCGCCGCCATGAGCGCATCTCCGTAGCTGGCGCCAATGGTTTCGGCCGGAATTTCTTGAGCGTAGCCGGTGATATCGCTCGTCACCTGGGTCCAGAGCTTGGATTGGGTGCCACCTCCGACGGCGACCAGTCGGCTGGGCCGTTCCGCGCTAGCCGCCAAAAATTCCATGATCTGCCGGGCACCATAACCGATGCCTTCGTAGCCTGCCCTAAAAAGGTGTCCGCGTTGGTGTGCCGTGGTGAGGCCGAGGATGGCTCCCCGGGCCTGCGGGTCGAAGATCGGCGTGCGCTCACCCGCAAAGTAGGGCAGGAGGAGCAAACCATTCGATCCAGGCGGAACCCGCTCGGCTTCGGCGATCAGCTGCTCAAAGCTGGGTTGGCCGAAGAGCTGCCGCATCCAGGAGGCCAGGGTGCCGCTCGTTGAGGTTCCGGCGGCCAGGCTCAGGCTGCCGGGCTCAACGGCCGTGGTGGTCCAGAGTTTTTCGTGCGCTTGATAGTTCTGCAGAATCTGCACCACGAAGAGCGTGGAGCCGTACATCAGCATGGTGTCTCCAGGCTGTCTGACACCCGCGCTGAAGGCTTCCGCCCAGGCATCTACGGTGCCCGCGCAGACCGGGGTGCCGCTCGGGATGCCGGTGAGCCGGGCGGCTTCTACGCTGACGCTGCCAACCACCTCGGCGGGCCAGACTAGTCGCGGTGCTGGAACACCACCGACAATTTTCTGCCAATGCTCCGGAATCCAATCATTGCTGTGCAGATCGTAGAGCGGGTCGGACTGACTGGCGCTGTGGTGATCTTGAATGTATTCGCCGGTGAGCCTTGCCACGATAAATGAGTTGAGACTGAAAATACGTCGTGTGGCGGCAAAGACCTCTGGCTCATGCTGAGCCAGCCAGCGAACTTTTGGCCCCACCGATTGCGAGGAGAGTTGTTTGCCGCAGCGTTCGAAAATTTTCTCGGCGCCAAGTTCTTGATTTAGTTCATCAATTTCTGCACCGGCCCTGCTATCGACGCCATACAAAATCGCGGGCCGTAGCGGTTTTAGATCTTCGCCGGTGACTACCAAGCACGGTCCCATTCCGCTAACGCAGACACCCTGCAATGGGAGCTCAGCACGGCTAAGCAGGGTCCGGCTGATCTGCTGAATCTCGGCCCACCAGATCTGCTCGGCATCGAATTCAAACCAGCCGGGCCGGGGTGTGCTGACGTTGTGTTCAATGGCCTCTCGGTCGAGGATCCGCCCCTCACTGGTAACCAGCACGCCTTTGGTGCTGCCGGTGCCGATGTCGATACCGAGAAACATGAGAAACCGCCTTTGGTCAGCAAGGAAGAGCTAGCTAGCGGAGTTGGCCGCATAAATCTAAGAGTAATCGTTTTCTCGACTTCGAGAAACAGCAGCTTAGAGCAATCACTTCAAACCTGCGGCGATAAGCTGCTGGGATGGAAATAAGGATTCGCCCCGCGGAGCTGACTGACTTTCAGCATCTTCCCGAGATCGAGAGTTCGGCGGACGTACTCTTGGAAATGCCCGGACTACCCGCCGTCAGCTCCAGCCAGGAATATCAAGAGTCACTGCAGACCTTGGTAGCTGAAGCTGACGGCAAGCTCATCGGCCTGGCCCGAATCGAAGAGGTCGACGGCGAAGCGCACCTAGAGCAACTTTCGGTGCGTCCCGAGGCAGCTGGCCAGGGCGCCGGGCTTCGGCAACACGAGGTGGAGCTTGGCCTGGATGGCCTCGGAGCCCGCGTGGTGATGGTGGCTAGGCTCTAGTTCTGGACTGATAGGTTCTGGGCTGATAAATTTCCGCACCGGCTGCGATGAACTCAGCGGACTTTGCTTTCAGTCCGGCTTGCATTTCTTCGATGGAGGCCACCAGGGTGGCTTGCTCCGATGCCCCACCAAACTCGGCTCGGATGTCCTGGGAGATTCGCATTGAACAGAACTTAGGGCCACACATTGAACAGAAGTGCGCGGTTTTCGCCGGTTCGGCTGGCAAAGTCTCGTCGTGAAAGGCTTCGGCGGTGGCTGGGTCTAAAGATAGTGAGAATTGGTCTCGCCAGCGAAACTCGAATCGAGCCTTAGACAGCGCATCATCGCGTCGGTGCGCCTCGGGGTGGCCTTTGGCCAGATCGGCGGCGTGCGCGGCGATCTTGTAGGTAATCACTCCGGTCTTGACGTCGTCTTTATTTGGTAGCCCAAGGTGCTCCTTCGGCGTGACGTAACAGAGCATAGCGGTGCCGTAACGGGCGATTTCTGTTGCGCCAATTGCGGAGGTGATGTGATCGTAGCCGGGGGCGATATCGGTCACCAGCGGCCCGAGCGTGTAAAACGGTGCTCCTTGGCAGAGTTCCTGTTGTCGCTCCACGTTCTCGCGCACCAGATGGAACGGTATGTGGCCCGGCCCCTCCACCATCACCTGAACGTCGAACTCCCACGCCCTGGCGGTCAATTCCGCCAGGGTATCGAGTTCCGCAAACTGTGCAGCGTCATTAGCGTCAGCGGTGGCGCCGGGGCGCAAGCCATCGCCCAGGGAGAAGGCGACGTCGTACTGGGCGAAGATTTCGCAAAGCTCGTCATAGTGGGTGTAGAGGAAATTCTCCTGGTGGTGTGCCAGGCACCAGCCAGCCATGATGGAGCCTCCGCGAGAGACAATGCCGGTCACCCGGTTTGCCGTCAGCGGTACATAACGCAACAGCACGCCGGCGTGAATCGTCATGTAGTCAACTCCCTGTTCACACTGTTCAATCACGGTGTCACGGAAGATCTCCCAGTTCAGCGCGGAAGCGTCACCGTTGACCTTTTCGAGGGCTTGATAAATCGGAACCGTTCCTATCGGCACGGGGGAGTTGCGAATGATCCACTCCCGAGTGGTGTGGATATCGTCTCCGGTGGAGAGGTCCATCACGGTATCCGCGCCCCATCGGGTGGCCCACTGCATTTTGTCCACCTCCTCGGCAATGGAGGACGTTATGACAGAGTTGCCGATATTGGCATTGATTTTGACCAGAAAAGCCTTGCCAATGATCATTGGCTCGGACTCCGGATGATTGATGTTGTTCGGAATGATCGCCCTGCCTGCGGCCAGTTCGGCGCGCACCAGTTCAACCTCGCAGCCCTCGCGCAAGGCGACGAAACGCATTTCCTTAGTGACAATACCGGCCCGGGCGTAGTGCATTTGAGTTACCCGTTTGCCTGGCAAGGCTCGGCAGGGCTGTGCCTTAGCCCCTTGCCATTCTGTGGAGGCGGCACCTCTGCGCACGGCCGAACGACCGTCGTCGGAAAGCTCTCGACGGCGGCCCTGATAGCTCTCGACGTCGCCGCGCTCGGCGATCCACTCGGCTCGCAAAGCCGGTAACCCGCGCACCGGATCACTTCCCGGCCCGCTGCTGCGATAAGTGACAAAATCCGGGTTTGGCCCTTCGGGGGAATCTTCGAGGGCGATTCGGGTGACCGGGACGCGTAGCCCTTCTTGGTCGAGGAAGGAAAGTGAATGTGAGGGATGAATTTCGGCAGAATTACGCATATTTCCTACTTCCTTCGCCGGTATGACCCGGACAGGTTCGAACGGTCGCAGGCGGTATCAGCCCGATCTCAGCCCTTTGCCAAGGGCACCCGTGTGGATGGAACAGAGAATAGCAGATGTGGCTGAGCGGAAAGAGAGATGAGTTCGACACAGGGAATAAATTGAAGCTTCAAGTAATTAGGCAAAATATGAATTTTGAAAGTGCCGCACAGGATCTGCTGCCAGCCGAGCTGGCCATGGAGATGGTCACCCTCAAAGTTGGCAATCTGCCAGGGATGACCGATTACTACCAGCGCGCCCTTGGCCTGGAAACCATAGCCGAGGCAGCCGACGGCGTCCGGCTGGGTCGCGCTGGAACCGCGTTGGTGAAGCTGGCTCCGGCCGAAGGATTACAACTGCCCTCTGCTGGGGAGGCAGGTTTGTTCCATACCGCGCTGCTTTTCCAAAGTCGGTCTGCATTGGCCGCCACCCTGGCCACGGCCGCCCAGTTCGATGCCAGTCTCTTCGTGGGCAGTGCCGACCATCTGGTGAGCGAAGCTTTTTACTTCACCGACCCAGAAGGCAATGGCATCGAACTCTATTTCGACCGGCCGCGAGACAGTTGGCATTGGGATGGTGCAACCGTGCGAATGGCGAGTAACCCACTCAGCCCGCAGAGCTATCTGCTGGAAAACCTGGACGAAACCGCGCTGAGCGGGCAGCGTGAGGCTCAGGCCGCCGTCGGACACGTTCACCTGCAGGTCGGAGAGGTAGCGAGGGCTGAGGACTTCTACGTCCGTACGCTCGGTTTTGAGAAAACCGCGAGCATTCACGATCAGGCACTCTTCGTCTCCGCAGGCGGCTACCACCACCACATGGCCATGAACGTTTGGAACAGCCGAGGAGCGGGCCCGCGGCGCGACACCCTGGGCTTAGGAGAGGTTCGAATCGCGCTCCCCGGTGCCGATGACCTTGGAGCCTTGCAAGAACGCCTTGATCATCATGGCATTGCAAATGGCAACACGGGTGCGGAACTGCGCTTCGAGGATCCCTGGCGAAACCAGATCCGGGTTACTGTGGACTCGAAGCTGCGCTCGCAGCACTGAATGACTCGAACCACCGTCGAAAGAGGCATTGCGATGTCCGCCAGGAACCAGCTTTTCATTGCCGACCATCAGCAAGCCAGCCGTTATGCCCGAAGTGGGCAGGGCGCACCCGCTGAATTGCTCGATTTCGGTGATGTGAGCGATCTGGAACTTGAGGTACTGGCCGAACTGGCCGCCAAGACCGTGCATACCACCGGCATTGAGTACGAGCTGGGCATGGTTGATGTGGATCTGGATCAGCTGCTCGTGGTCCCAGATGCCGTCACCGAGGTGTTTGCAGAACTTCCAGGACTGGAAGACCCTGAAGAGCTCAAGGACCTCGTTGCTGCCTGGGCCAATAGCGAGGAATTCGACGGCACCTTGGAGCTTGCCGAAGCCTTGGTCAACCAGCTTGCCGCGCTGGCCGTGAAGGTGGTTGCGGCGGCGGAGGATTCCAGGCTGGCGCTGTACTTCCTGCTGGGCTGAATCATTCCTCTGACTCTCGGCTCTTCGGGTTTTCTCGGTGAGCAGCTCTCCGGGGTGGTGGCGGTGTGTTGAGTTCGCTTGGTCTGCGCCGATCTGGCATAATGAACGGGTACTCGATCCGCGCGGCCCCTCTCTCCGTGTGCGACGTGTCCTTTAGAACTTTCCAGGATCGGCCCGCCCCACGGGAGCGTGACGGAAGGTTCGATCCTTTCAGAAACAGGAGTGACCACAAAAGTGGCCGTTAAGATTCGTCTCAAGCGCTTCGGCAAGATGCGCGCCCCGTACTACCGCATCGTCGTGGCTGATTCGCGCACCAAGCGCGATGGTCGTGCCATCGAAGAGATCGGCAAGTACCACCCCACCGAGGAACCTTCGTTCATCGAGGTTAACTCCGAGCGTGCTCAGTACTGGCTCTCCGTGGGCGCCCAGCCCACCGAGCAGGTTGCCACGATCCTCAAGATCACCGGCGACTGGCAGAAATTCAAGGGACTCACCGGCCAGGAAGGCCGTTTGAAGTCCAAGGTGGCTAAGGAAGCTTTTGTGGCTCCCGAGAAGTCTTCGGTCATCGTGAAGGAAGCCATCACCTCCAAGAAGAAGGCCGCTGAGGAAACTCCGGCCGAGGAGACCACCGAGGCTCCGGCAGAGACCACCGAGGCTGAGTAAGTTGCTAGCCGAGGCTCTGGAGCACCTGGTTCGCGGAATCGTGGACAGCCCAGATGATGTCCAGGTTGAACTGCGGAATAACCGCCGCGGTGAAACCCTGGAAGTCAGGGTTCATCCGGAAGATCTGGGCCGGGTGATCGGACGTCAAGGACGTACCGCTCGCGCCCTGCGCACCGTGGTGGGAGCCTTGGCGGGCGGCGATCAGGTACGGGTCGACGTGGTTGACACCGACCGGCGTCGCTAGAAACATACACGCTAAGATTGTGGCTCCGGCATTCGTGCCGGAGCCCTTTCTTTTAACAGACTTTTACAATGAAACCCAGTAACTGAAACCCCAGGAGAAACATGCAGGTGCAGGTAGCCCGGATAGGCAAGCCGCATGGGATTCGCGGTGAAGTGACCGTGCAGGTGTTCACGGACGTTCCCGAGGAAAGGTTCGCTCCCGGTGAGGTGTTCAACACCGAAAAAGGTGAGGTGCTCACCGTCGCCAGCGCACGCTGGAACAAGGACATTCTCTTGCTCGGCTTCGAGGAAGTCCCGGATCGCAACCGGGCGGAGGAACTCCGCGGAACCCGGCTAACCTTCGATCTCGATGAAACCGGGAGCGAGGAAGTCGAGGGCGATGCTTGGTACGAACACGAGTTGATCGGCCTGGAGGTGCGAATTGGCTCCGAAAAGGTTGGCGAGGTGAGCGCACTGAACATCATGCCCGCGCAGGATCTGCTGGAAATTACCGCCCTCGACGGCAGCGAAGTGCTGATTCCCTTTGTAGAGCAGATCGTGCCCGAGGTAAATGTCGAAGCGGGTTTTATTCGGATCACGCCACCAGACGGACTCTTCGAACTCAATAGTGAGAACGCCGAGGGGACTGAAGGCTGAGATGCGTTTCGATGTGATCAGCATCTTTCCCGAGTATCTGGCTCCCCTTGAGTTAAGTCTGATCGGTAAGGCTCGGCAGGATGGCTTAGTGCAACTCACGGTGCATGATCTGCGTGATTTCACCCATGACCGGCATCGAACCGTGGACGATACCCCCTACGGCGGCGGCGCCGGGATGGTGATGAAGCCGGAGCCTTGGGCGCAGGCGCTGGAATCCTTGAAGCCCGGCACCGAGACACTTGAGGCCGGGCAGCCGGTACTGGTGGTTCCTTCACCCGCGGGAGAGGTCTTCACCCAGGCGATCGCCGAGGAACTCGCAGCCGAAGAACATCTGGTGTTCGCCTGCGGACGCTATGAGGGCATCGATGAGCGAGTCCTGGAATGGGCGGCGCAGAACTACCGGGTGCGTCCGATGAGCCTAGGTGACTATGTGCTCAACGGTGGTGAGGTGGCGGTGCTGGCCATGGTCGAGGCGGTGGCTCGGCTGCTGCCGGGGGTGGTGGGTAACCCCGAGTCCCTTATTGAGGAATCTCACCAGGACGGACTGCTGGAATACCCGGTGTACACCAAACCTTCTGATTGGCGGGACAACCAGGTTCCCGAGGTATTGCTGAGCGGCAATCACGCCAAGATTGCCCGGTTCCGGCGCGATGAGCAATTACGGAGGACGGCGGTGCGGCGCCCGGACTTGATTGCCCAGCTCAGTGTCGCGGAGCTGAATAAAGCGGATCTGGGGTTACTCGCGGAACTGGGGTACGCCGTCGTCGACGGTGAACTCAGTCAGGTTCTCGCAGAATAACTCTGATTAGTGCGGCTACCGGAGATTGTGGCAGAATGGGTAGCTGTGCTTGTTGAGCCTTTCCTGCCATCGGGGGAGTAGGTTCATCGGACAATCACACCGGCCCAGCAATCCTGCATCAGGGCCGGAAATAACACTTCGACAGTCGTCGCCGCTCCGGACCGGAGTGAGCTTCGGCGGTCGCGATTAAAGTGAATGACCGATGGCGTTCACCAGGAGTTGCACTATGCACATCCTTGATAACCTCGACGCAGCCAGCCTGCGCAATGATGTCCCCGACTTCCGCGCCGGTGACACCCTCAAAGTTCACGTGAACATCATCGAAGGCAACCGCTCTCGTGTTCAGGTTTTCCAGGGCTTCGTCCTGGGTCGCCAGGGCAACGGCGTGCGCGAGACCTTCACCGTCCGCAAGGTCTCCTTCGGCGTCGGCGTGGAGCGTACCTTCCCGGTACATTCCCCGATCATCGAAAAGATCGAGGTCGTCACCCGTGGCGACGTTCGTCGGGCCAAGCTGTACTACATGCGTGATCTGCGCGGTAAGGCTGCCAAGATCAAAGAAAAGCGCGACGCCATCGTTGCCAAGTAGATTGCTGCGAAGGATCTAGCTTGAACTTTTCAGCGAAACGTCAGTCCAGGAAACTGGGCTGGCGTTTCGTCGTATTGACCATCGTCTTGGTGGTGCTGGTGAGTTCCTTGATCCGAGCCTTTTGGGTCGAGGTCTACTACATCCCCTCAGATTCGATGGACCCGCTTTTTGTTACCGGAGACAGGGTTGCCGTTTCCCGTACCGATTACAGTTTTGGCTCAATACACCGCGGTGACGTGGTGGTTTTCGATGGGCGGGGATCCTTCGATCCGCTCAATTCGGGCCGCGGGCCACTGCTAGATGCACTCTCCGGAGTGGGCCAGTTTCTCGGTGTGGCCGGAAGCGATACCGTCTACGTTAAGCGAGTCATCGGTGTAGCAGGCGACGAGGTGAAGTGCTGTTCCGCTGACGGTAAGCTCACCGTCAATGGTCAGCCACTTGATGAGCCTTACCTCTTCTCAGGCGACGCACCGAGCGCCATGTCCTTTGATGTGGTGGTGCCAGAGGGTAAGTTGTGGCTGATGGGGGATCACCGCTCGATATCAGCTGACTCACGATCTCTCCTAGGCGCTCCCGGTGGGGGACTCATCTCCGTCAACAAGGTCATCGGTCGTCCTATCCAGATTCTCTGGCCTTTAGACAAGGCCGGAACCGTACCACGGATCATGATTGGTCCTGATGCACAGAAAGGCGCACAGTAATGTCGCACCCGACGCCGGAACCGGCTGAAGAATCAGCAGCAGATCGGCGGACCGGGCGACGGCGTGCCGAGCCGGAGGTTGCTTCGGTCACCGCAGCTGCCGATCTTGAGCAGAGTGCTGCCAATTCTGAGGATGCCGGCTCTGAGGATGCCGTTAGCCCCGCTGCGGCAAAGGTTGAGGATCCCGCTGCTGCGGAGAAAGAGGCTCTAGCGGTGAAGACGGTAGCCAAAAAAGCTAGGAAGTCCAGCGGACCGCTGTCCTGGCTCAAGGAAATCGTCATCGTAGTGGCGATTGCCCTGGTGCTTTCCTTCCTGCTCAAGACCTTCCTTTTCCGGGCTTTTGTGATCCCCTCCGGATCTATGGAGAACACGCTTCAGATCGATGACCGGATCTTCATCAATGAACTGGTGCCCCGGCCCTTCGCGCTGCAACGCGGCGATGTAGTGGTGTTCAAGGACACCCAGGGCTGGCTTGCTGCCGAACAAACGCAGACTCCGCAGCAAAGCGGTAACTGGTTCAAGGAAGCGCTGGTCTTTATCGGTCTAATGCCGGATGAATCACAGCAGCACCTGGTGAAAAGAGTGATCGGCTTAGCCGGGGATCACGTGATCTGCTGCGACGCCCAGGGCCGGATCACGGTCAATGGCCAGCCCTTGGACGAGCCATATTTGTTCCCGGGTTCCAATAACGCGCTTGGACCCAATGCGATCTTTGATGTCACGGTTCCGGCCGGAAAACTCTGGGTGATGGGTGATAACCGGAACAATTCCGCTGATTCTCGCTGGCATCAGCAGTTGCCAAGCCAAGGCTTTGTTGACCAAAACGATGTTGAAGGCACCGCGACGGTGATCGCCTGGCCGCTGAACCGTTGGACCATCCTGGGGAATTACCCGGGTACCTTCCGCAATGTTCCTGCGCCCAGCTCCACCCCGGTGACCAGCTCCAGCCCGGTTCCGACGGGGCAATAAGTTATGGTTGCCGCCGCACCCACGCTCGCCGTCGAACGTGCACTGATGGCTTCGGGCTGCCGGTTCGTCGCGGGAGCGGATGAGGTGGGGCGTGGCGCTCTGGCCGGTCCGGTCAGCGTGGGGATCGTGGTAGTGGACGCCTCCTCGCAAAAGCCGTTGGCAGGAGTCAAGGACTCTAAGCTACTCTCCGCGGCCGAGCGCGAAGCCCTGGTGCCGCTGATCAAACAGTGGGCGGTGGGTCATGCGGTGGGGCACGCCGCGGCTGATGAGATCGATGCCTTGGGCTTGATGGCTGCTCTGCGCTTAGCCGGCACTAGAGCTTGGAATTTCCTTCTTGGTTCGGGGGTTCGAGCCGAGGCCGTGATCCTGGATGGTAATCACGACTGGCTCTCGGCTCGTGAGCAACTGGACCTCTTCGCCACTTCGGAGGATTCTGAGGGTGGTGTGGACGTCCCGGTGCACACCAAAGTGAAAGCTGATTTGCAGTGTCTGAGCGTTGCGGCCGCGAGTGTGCTGGCAAAGGTGGAGCGGGATGCTTTATTAGTCGCTCTCGACGGCGATCACCCTCAGTTCGCTTGGAAGGTGAACAAAGGTTACGCCACCACTGCACACCGCGCCGCGATTGATCAGTACGGCCCCAGTAAATGGCATCGGATGAGCTGGCGGCTGGGCGGTACGGCAGGGGCGAATGCGGCGAATGGTCAGGTTGAGGGATGATGGTTAGATGAGTGCTGAAGATCTTGAGAACTATGAAACCGATATGGAGTTGCAGCTCTATCGCGAGTATCGGGATGTGGTCGGATTGTTCAGCTATGTAGTGGAAACCGAACGGCGTTTTTACCTAGCTAATCACGTCGATCTGCAGGCGAAATCTGCGGATGGCGAGGTCTATTTCGATCTCAGTCTGCAGGATGCCTGGGTTTGGGATGTCTATCGTTCTGCACGGTTTGTGAAAAACGTTCGGGTGATCACTTTTAAGGACGTAAACGTAGAAGAGTTGGCCAAGAATGACGACCTGGAATTGCCCAAAGGAACCGATCTCGGCAACTGATTCTAAGCCGACTGAGCGAGCTTCCGGGCTCGAGTCGATTTCTTAATTCCAAGTGTCAACAACCATAATTGGCACGGATGTTTGAGTGTGGGAGGACCATCCCACGGCTTGCGGTTGGAGCTCGAAGGCCACACTCAGTAGTTCAAGCGAAGGGGACCGCGATGCGGATTGAAGATCTTTGGGGAGCATTACGACGGTCTTGGTGGATTGTTCTTATCGGTATCGCTCTTGGCCTTGCGGGCGGCTTGGTCGCCACGACGATAACCTCGAAAGTGTACGTCTCGGAGACTCAGGTCTTCGTTTCGACTCGTACAACTGGCACCATAGCCGAACTTCAACAAGGAGAAGTCTTCGCCGAAGCAAGGGCTCAGTCGCTGGTGATTTTGACCACCAGCCAAAGTATTTTGCAACCGGTCATTGACGAACTCGATCTAAAGATGACCTTAGGGCAACTGACCGGAATGGTCTCCGCCTCATCCACCCCCAGTACGCCCGTGGTTACGGTCAAGGTTTCAGCCGGAGATCCCAAGCTGGCGAGCGATATCGCGGCCAAGATTACTGCGAGGCTGAAGGATGATTCCGGAACCTTGGACCCCACCACCGGGAAGACCTCCCCGGTCAGCATCGTCGTTTTGAGCGAGGCCACCACCCCCACTGACCCCTCTTCGCCGAACCGATCGATGAATCTTGCCCTGGGTGGATTTGTTGGCTTTGCGGTGGGCTTGATTGCTGCGCTGATCCGAGGTCAAAGAAAGACGCTGCCCGTGGTTGAGAACGGGCTTGTACGCGTTGAAGCGCCGAAACAGCCCCGGCCACCGAGTTCGGCGAGTTCCTCGGCTGCCGCAAAACCTCAAGCCCAGGCTGTGAAGCAACAGAATCTGAAGCAACAGAAGGGGAACACCGCAGGAAATGGAAAATAACCAGAAACGCCAGGTTGCTGTAATTTGCCCGACTGAATACGGTGGACAAATCGAGCATGCGGCTGATCTGGCTATGGCCATCGCCGCCGAAGCAGACGTGGAGCAGTGCTTTTTAGTCAGCAGGCCGGGAGCAGCCGCCTACTTAGGAACCCTGGAACAGCCCGGCGTCAGACTGTTGGAAGTTCTCCCTCCCCGGAGGCTCACCGGTGGACGAGTACAGAATCTGCTTCGCCCGCTGCGCCAGGTCATCGACCTTTTGACCGAGCACCGCGCCATCCGCCGGGTCAGCCGAACGATGGGTGACGATGGGCAACTCGTCCTTGAAACCAGCAAGTATCCGCTCGCTTCCTTGCTACGGGCGGGAAAGCGGATTGAAGTGGTGCTTTTTGTACACAACGCAAAGCCGCATTTCGATCGCAAAGAAGCAGGATTTCGGCAGCGGCTCCTGATGGGACTAGAAACCAGCAGTATGAAAACCGCGGACAGGGTGGTTACCCACGGGAAAAATCAAGGAAAAACCTTGTCCGAGATTGTTGGCGATCGGCTAAGCGCTGTCTCGCTTCCAATGTCCAGTAGGTTATCGAATCCGCAGGAGCTATCGAAGCCGGAATCATCAGCCTATGACCTCAAAGACAGCGCACTGTGCATCGGCGAGCTACGAAGCAATAAGGGCGTTGAGCTCGCAATGAGTGCAGCCGATACCGCGCAGGTGCCGCTGCTGGTAGCAGGCAAGAGCGACGAAGAAGAGACTCGGGTGAAGCTCGCTGCTCTAGCCGCCAGCTCAGAGTACGTAACGCTGCAGGATCGCTTCCTTGAGCGCAGCGAATTCGACCAATATCTACAGTCGGCGCGACTCGTCGTCCTCCCTTACACTCACTTTGACGCACAGAGTGGTGTGCTGACCAAGGCGATGCACGCAAAGGCTGCGATCTTCGCCTCGGATCTACCCTCGTTACGTGAACAGGCGGGGGACTATTCGGCCATTGAGTTCGCCGATCACCGCGACCCGGCAGGCTTTGCTGACGGCTTGGCGAAGGCTTTTCAGGCTGGCCAGCGGGCTGCGCAGAATGCTGACCTTGAGGATTTTAGTGACTGGAAGTTGGTTGCCGGGGCTGTCCTGGGTGGCCGCCGGAATCAGACGTGACGGAGCAGAAATTTAACCGATTCGACCAGATTGTTGCGGTCGGCTTAATCCTTACCTCGGTACTTCCCTATTTTGCCGTGTCCATAGGCATCAGCACCAACATGCCGATATCGAGCCTTTTTGGTGCGTATCTCCTGATTCGCTGGTTCCGAGATTCTCGCATTCTCTGGCTTTCGCTCCTCACCCTGCTGGCTCCATTTTTCGCGACCTTCCTCCGACTGTTTTTCGGTGGGGAAGCGTGGTCGCCGGCCACTAGCCTCACCTGGGTGCTGGCGATCATTCCTCTCTCCGCGATGGTCGTGGCAGTGCTTGTGCTCAAATCGGCATTGCTCAGATGGCTGAGAGTAATTTTGATCTTCAGCGCCGGGATCTCGCTGGTACAAAAGTATTTTTTCCTGGACCAGGGGACTGTTCCCTGGCTATGGATCTATGACGTCCCCGGATATGCGCCGGTCAGGCTCCTCGCCCCAACCATCGCAGCCTATATTCGTAGGCCGTTCGGTCTCTTTCCGGAACCTTCCTTTATGGCCGGGTCGCTCAGTATTGTTGCCGTCGCACTGATTCTCACGGCTTCATCGCTGGGCCGTAAGTTACGTTTATTCGACTGGATCGCGCTTGCCCTCACCTGCTGGGTGATTGCCATCAGCGGCTCGGGTACCGCGATTGTCAGCCTTCTGCTGATCGTCCTCTGCATCTTCTTGCCGCTGATGAAACGCCTTGGCGGGATTATTGTCATTATTCTGCCGCCGGTGCTTTTTGCCGCCGGAGTGGCTGCGCTGGGTGTGGTGAATCAACGGCAGAACAGCGTGAATTGGTCTTGGGTGGACCGCTGGAGTTCAATTACGGCCGCCGCGCGATACGTCGTTAGCGATGTTCAGGTCTTTTTCTTGGGGATTGGCCGGGGTAACTCCAGCCCGTACTTCCTGAGCGGAAAAATCCGAACCGATGATCTTCCGCACTCCACCGTTTTGCCCGATGTCTACAGCGTGCTGCTGAGGCTGGTGCTTGAAAACGGCGTACTTTTCGGCTTGCCGATCATTATTGTCATGGCGCTTTTCGTTATCCTTGGAGATCCAACAAAGCTGAAAATACTCGGTCTATCCGCACTCGTTATCTGGGTCGTTGCGGCGGGCTTGGCAATCAGCTATGACTCCGCCTTCTGGCTCTATGGATTCCCGGGCTTAGCGTATGGCTTGAGACGGCTCCGGCAGCCCGTTGACGATCCGAATCCCCTGAGTGAGTCCGCAACTCAGCCGGTGGCTAGCTGAGCGCCCATCCGCCGTCGAATGAACAGATAACCCACTGCGGCCACTGCTAGCTCGCTTAACCCGGCTAAGGCCAGCCCTAGAATCGGTATGGGAATCGCCCTAAACAAGAGAAGTACAAGAACCAAGAGGGCCAGGGCAGCTATCAGCAAGGCCGCGTTTACCGTTAGTTCTTTGGTCCAGCGTAAGCCTACGGTTTGCCAAGCCCAGATCAGATATAGCGGGCAGGCAACAAAAGGTACGACGACGGTTGCCAAAGTGGTCAGGGTGATGTCGCCACTTGAAGAGGCCCACAGAATGAGCGGGATGCTCAACAGCAGCACACCCATATTTGCTAGGGAAATTAGCCAGGGGTTGCGACGTAGGTTCACCAGTTGGCTAGCCGGCTGAATGACGGCGTCTGCAAGAATACCGATTCCGAGCATGGCAAGTGCGCCCTGAGCAAACTCGGACGACCGGCCTAGCCAGATATCAATAATGTCCTTGGACAAGATAAAGACGGGTATCGCCAACAGGAGCCCCAGAGACCAGACCAGCCCGGCGCAGCGTTTGTACAGGGCGAGGAGGCCTTCTTTGGTGCTGGTCATAATCGGGTGGATAAAGGGATTCGCAATCCAAGAAAGCAGCAGGCGGCAACTTTGATAGAGCCGCATCAAACCGCCGAAGGCCGTGGCTGCGGTTAGGCCTAAGGTGGTGCCAACCACGTAGAGCGGAAATTGAGATCCGGCCAGAAGCGCAAAGGAACCAATGAAAAGCACGCCGCTCATCTTGAGCAGCGGCAAACCATGAATACTAAAACTACCTCGGTGGAAGACCGGCCAGGAGTATCGACGGAAAACTGCAATCGCGCAGACCACCGCGGGAATCATCAGGGAAATGGCTTCCGAGAGGATCACGCCAACAGCCCCCCAGCCCGCCCAGAAGGAAACAGCGTATCCGGCTGCCCGCAAGATCAGACCAGCCAGAGAGCTCTTTCTCTCAATATCGGGTCGATCCTCGGCCCACAGCACCGCGTTATAGGCGCGTCCCGCGATCGATACAAATAAGGTGAACCCCGTGAGTGGGACCAGCAGGGGCAAGAGCTTAGCTACCTGCGCGTTGATGCTGACAGTGTTCAAATAGGCCGGAAAGGCCACGGAAAAAATCGCCAGCAGCAAAACGCCCAGGCTGAGGAAAATAGTCGTTGCAAGGGTGACGAATCGTCGTCGCTCCAAGGGGTCCTTGATGACCGCCAATAAGCGTACGATTCCGGTGCCCAGGCCAAAATCTGAAAGTGTGAAGAGCTGAATCGCTCCGAAGGCCAAAACCCACAATCCATAAGCTTCAGCGCCGGAGATGGCGATCGCGAACGGATAAAGCAAGAGCAAGCCGACGATGCTGGCAATACCGGAGAAGTAGTTCCATACTATGTTTCCGGTAAGTCTGGATTTTTGGCGAGGCGAAGAGTTCACTATGATGAAAACGGTCCTGTGTGTAGTTGGGTTCCGAACAGAGGACGAGCTGATCTGGCGGGTAGGAGATCAGCCAGCAGAGGTGATATCACGGCTAATTGGGGTTGAATGAATGTGATGGCTGCGAAACGACAAGCGCCTAAACGAAGAATTGTGTTCATATCGTCGGCGCGGTCAGTATGGGGAGCCGAGCAAAGCATGTTCATGCTCGCACGTGCTCTGAAAGATCGTGGATTTACCGTAGATCTGGTGTGTTTCCCCGGGACTATCGAAACCCAATGGCAGCAGCAGGTCGGTCGCTCAGCATTACTTGCTGACGGATCCGCCCCACCAACGGAGTCCAAGCTGAAGGAAAATTTCATACTTTGGCGATCCTATCGGAGAAATGCGGCAGAGTTCGACAGGGTGGTTCTCTTCACTTACTACTTGCTCGTCGGGCTTCCGCTCACCAGGCTTCTGCTGGGGCGTAATAGAGCCAGGTTTGTGCTTGATCTACATGACAACTTGCCGGGGAAGCGTGGGCTTCAGTTGCTTAGGTTATTTGCTCGATCAGTGCACAGCGTGGTTGCCTGCAGCTCGTTTACCGCCAATCAAGTCGCCGGACTCGCCCCTGCTGTGCATGTTATTCACGGACCTGCCGAAGCCCTTTCCGCAGTTGAACAACCTTCGCCGTTTAAGAGGATAGGAATCCTTGGCCGGATAGTGAAGGAAAAGCACCATCTACTACTTGCCGAAGCTATCGCAGGCCTTAATGACGAGTCCGTCATGATCGTTCGTGGTTCCGGTGATGGTTCCGTCAATGATAATTCCGATGAAGTTCGTGCCTACGGTCAAGCAGAACTGGGTAATCGCTTTATCGATGAGGGCAAGGTGGCTCCGGAGCGAGTTTTGGATAACCTGGACGTGGTTGTGGTTGCTAACCATCGCGAGCCGATGGGGCGCACCGTGCTAGAAGCTCAGCTCTCCGGAGTGCTGGTGGTTGTCCCGGACCAGGGTGGTAGCAGCGAGCTGGTCAAGGACCAAGAGACCGGTCGGGTCTACCGGGCAGGCGACTCGAATCATCTACGCGAGGTACTAGCGTCGATAGATCCTGCCAGCGACTCAGCTTCCGAGCTGAGAGCAAGAGCTCTTCAACAAGCCCAAGATACGGTTACTCCTCAGAGCTATGCCGAGCACTATCTATCGGCTTTGGGGGCTGCTCTCTAGGCTGCACTTCCGGAAGGCTGCTCTTCCGGACCGGGTTATGTGGTCCGGAGCGGGAGTGTTGTCTTTTCCTCCCCAAGTGCATGTAAAGGGCACTTTCCTCACATTGCGGAGGTATTTGGGATTCTTGCTGTTCCTAAGGCTTAGTTTCCTCGATGCTGAGGTGGTGAGAAGCAAAGAGGAGTTGGGCAGAGCAGGAGAGGCTCTTGCCGCGGAGTTTTTAGAGCGGCGAGGCTTCGAAATGATCGATGCCAATTGGCGTTGCCCGAGCGGTGAGATTGACCTAGTCGCCCTTGACGGGGAGATCTTGGTGATTATTGAGGTCAAGACTCGTCGCTCACTTCGTTATGGCCATCCCTTTGAAGCGATAACTGAGAGCAAATTGCATCGCTTGCGCACTCTTGCCGTGCTTTGGGCCAGACATCATGGATTCTTTACCGCTCGGCTTCGCCTTGATGCGGTGGCGGTGCTGTTGGCCCAAGGCGCAGAGCCGAAAATCGAGCATTTGCGGGGTGTGGGCTAATGAGTTTAGGCAGAACATTCGCGGTGGCGCTGATTGGCCTAAACGGACATCTGGTGGAAGTGGAAGCGGACATCGGGCAAACCCTTCCGGCTTTTCAGCTTTTGGGCCTTCCGGATGCTTCACTAATGGAAGCGAAGGAGCGCATTCGCTCGGCGGCTCATAATGCCGGAATTCCGCTCAGCCGACGTAAGATTACGATTAATCTGCTACCAGCCTCGTTGCCGAAACGGGGGAGCTCCTTTGACCTGGCCATGGTGATGGCGGCGCTACGAGCCGCGGGAGATATCCGGGATCCGGGACGGACAATTTTCCTAGCCGAGCTGGGCCTGGACAGTAGGCTGAGACCGATCCGAGGGGTTCTGCCCGCTGTGATGGCGGCTGTTCGCGCAGGTTACCCCGAGGTTGTGGTGGCTCCCGGCAATTTAGAGGAAGCAAGCTTAGTGCCCGGCGCCGTGGTCCGAAGCTTTCCCGGCTTGGCACAAGTTGCCTTGGAGTTCGGAGCGAACCCTACCGATCTGATCTTGGATACCGGCCAGGATGCTGCTGCCGAAATTGCCAGTCCGCTGGAAGGGCGGGAGCCAGACCTGAAGGAGGTAGCGGGACAGCCGGAGGCCAAAGCCGCGCTCGAAGTAGCTGCGGCGGGCGGGCACCACCTCATGTTGTTGGGGCCACCGGGGGCTGGCAAGACCATGCTGGCCGAGAGGCTGCCGGGGCTGCTGCCGGATCTGGACGATATGCAAGCTATGGAAGTCACTGCCATTCACTCCCTCGGCGCGGTAGTTGCCAGCAGGTCGGAACTGATTCGCCGTCCACCGTTTGAAAAGCCTCATCACACCGCGAGCATGGTCTCGATTGTGGGTGGTGGTTCCGGTTTGCCGCGTCCGGGCGCGGCCAGCCGAGCACACCGCGGTGTGCTCTTTCTCGATGAAGCGCCGGAATACGACCGTCGGGTTCTCGACGCCCTCCGGCAACCCCTGGAAAGTGGGGAACTGATCTTGCATCGGGCTGCGGGGACGGCGACCTATCCGGCTCGTTTCCAACTCGTGTTAGCCGCCAATCCTTGTCCTTGTGGAAATGCCACCGGCAAGGGAATGGACTGTCAATGCACGCCGATGGCTCGCAAACGGTACTTCAATCGGATCTCTGGGCCGCTCCTTGACCGAGTCGATATTCAGTTGTCTATTGGCAGGCTTTCACTCGCTCAGCTCTCGGCGCAGGGTTCGGCGGAAAGTAGCGCTTCGGTATCCGCCCGGGTGCGCGAGGCCAGGGAACGAGCCTCGGTTAGGCTGGTCCGCTTCGGCTTGGGGTTCAATGCTGAGATCTCAGGGCAGCTTCTGCGCGGACCGTTGCGATTGCCGGAATCAACCACTCGAGTTGTTGATCATGCTCTAGAACGAGGAATGTTGACCGCTCGAGGATATGACCGGGTGCTTCGTCTGGCCTGGACGCTTGCCGATTTGGCGAGTGAAACGCAGCCGGGACCGGAGCAGCTGGGGCAAGCCCTGAGCATGCGACAGCACGGCTTTCAGCGATGAAAGGAACTGCAACAGGAATGGACGAGCTGAATCCCAGAATAGCCAGAGCCGCTTTAAGCCGCTTGATGGAACCTTCGGATCTGCAAGGAATGGCTTTGTTGAAGATTCTAGGCCCGGTACAGACGCTCGCCGTGGCAGTCGGCCGGATTCGCTTGGATGCTGAGTCCGAGAGAGCTGTGGCGGAGCTTCTGGATGAGGAGACCGCACTGGAATGGCGTGGTCTGGAGGACTGTTTAGCTCGTTGGCGCCCGAGGCTTGCCGATTTGGCGCCAGAACGTGATCTCGGGGTGATGCAGCGCCTGGGTGGTGGGCTAATGATTCCCGAAGATGCAGCCTGGCCAAGGGCTTTGAGCGATCTGGCGCTAACCGAGCCGATAGGACTCTGGTACCGATCGGCAGCTATGGCGGCAGATCGTTTGATTCCGCAATTAGAGGATTGCATAGCCGTGGTTGGCTCGCGGGACAGTACCCGGTATGGGGAATCGGTCACCGCCGAATTGGTGCATGGCCTGGCCGGTTCGGGCAAAACGATTCTTTCAGGAGGTGCCTATGGTATCGATGCCGCAGCACACCGGGCTGCCCTGCAGAGGCAGTCCGGAATGCAGCCCGGTGTGCAGCCCGGAGGCTGGCTACCAACCATTGCCGTTATGGCTGGCGGTTTGGATAGGTTCTATCCGAGTGGAAATGAGGGACTGCTGAGGGAAGTTGCAGCGCGAGGGATTCTCTTGGCGGAGGTTCCTCCAGGATCTAATCCGACCAGGTATAGGTTTCTGCAACGCAACCGGTTAATCGCTGCTCTTAGCTGCGCGACAGTCGTGGTGGAGGCCCGTTGGCGTTCCGGTGCGCTGAACACGGCACATCATGCGCTCGGCCTGGGGAGAGCCATGGCCGCCGTGCCTGGATCGGTGTATTCGGCGAATTCAGCGGGGTGTCACCGGCTACTGAGGGAAGGAGCACAGTGTGTCTCGGATGCTGCCGAGATCCTCGAACTAGTGCTGCCAATCGGCAGTATGGCAGGGGAGCGTTCGACGGAGAGCCGCGAAACAGATGGGCTTTCGCCGCAGGACCTCATGCTGCTGGACGCGCTCCCGCTGCGCAGCGAAGCCGTGGTGGAAAAGCTAAGTGCCGTTGCCGGGCTCCAGGAGGGTGCCGTCCGGGCGGGCCTAGGTCGTTTGGAGGTACTGGGCCTAGCCAAAAGGGGCACCGAGGGCTGGTTGCGTTCGCATCGAAGATCGGGGGTGAGCGATCGGCACTGAGCGATCGGCACTGAGCGATCGGCACTGAGCGATCGGCACTGAGCGATCGGCACTGAGCGATCGGCACTGAGGATATTAGCACTGAGGGGATCGGCACCGGGAAGGTCGCGATCAACGGACGATGCACGATTGAATCGGCTGAGGACGGCGATCCTTCTTGATTGTAGAAGCCATTAGCCGCACAGTGGAATAGTGACCGAGACCGAGCTTCCGGAGCCCTTCGCCGGGGTGCTAGCTGGCTTCGAACGGTATCTTTTGGCCGAACGCGCCCGTTCGGTGCACACCGTACGAGCCTATTTGGCCGACGCTGAGGCTTTGATCTACTTCGCCCTTGCGGACGGTGCTCGATCCTTGACCGATATTGATCTAGCCACGATTCGGCAATGGCTGGGCGAGCAGAGCGTGGCCGGGTTGGCTCGCTCCACCCTGGCTCGGCGATCAGCCACGGTGCGCACCCTGATGGCTTGGGCGCTTCGCGAGGGTCTCATCCAGGAGAACCCGACCTTGCGGCTCAAAGCCCCGAAACGGCAGAAAACCCTGCCGGGAGTACTCCACCAAGAACAGATGCAACGACTTATCTCGACGCTGGAAGCCGATGCCTCGGGAGGCGATCCGCTCGCCGTCAGAGACCAAGCCATGATTGAGCTGCTCTACGCCGCAGGGCTCCGAGTGGGGGAGTTGGTGGCTCTGGACCTTGATGATCTTGACTTTGAACGCCGTACGGTTCGGGTACTCGGTAAGGGCAATAAGGAACGCACCGTTCCGTTTGGAAAGCCCGCGGCCGGGGCTTTGCAGCATTGGTTGAACGGTTCTCGGATGGCACTGTATCGGCAGGGAAGCGGGGCGGCACTCTTCCTGGGGGCTCGCGGCGGGCGGGTTGATCAGCGCCAGGTGCGTTCCGTCGTCGGGCGCGGATTTGAGGTTTTGGGGGACACCTCCGCTACTAGCCCGCACGCCTTGCGACACAGCACGGCGACCCATCTGCTCGACGGTGGCGCGGATTTACGCGCCGTTCAGGAGATCCTGGGGCATTCATCTCTGGCTACCACTCAGATCTACACGCATGTTTCGGTGGACCGGCTGCGGGCCAGCTATCGGCAGGCTCATCCGCGAGCCTGAACCGTTGGTCACACATCGGACCCGAGCCGTCTGCCTCAAACCGAGCCGTAACCAAGAGCGGCGAAAATAAGTCTTAGGGAATACCACTGGCGAAATTCCATCGCTGTGACTCTTTTCTGGCGTTCTTCCGATAAGTACGGCACAATAAACGTAGAACTGAAGAGCAACAGTGCTTTCCACCTTGGAAAAGCTAGCAGGGCGTCGGGGAAGACGTACCTATAGCTATGGAGGATGGAATGTCTGTTGTGATGGCACGTGGAGTGCTTTTCGTGCACTCCACCCCCACTGCGTTATGCCCGCATGTTGAGTGGGCCATCGGATCGGTGCTCGACGCGCGCATCGATCTCGACTGGACCGCTCAGCCTGCTGCGCCCGGAATGTTTCGGGCCGAGTTGTCCTGGACCGGGCCGCAAGGGACCGGCTCCATGCTGGCTTCTGCTTTGCGTGGCTGGGCACATTTACGCTACGAAGTTACCGAGGAACCGAGCGCCGGGGTTGATGGTGGCCGCTGGTCGCATACCCCCGAGCTGGGCATCTTCCACGCCGTGACCGATGTACACGGCAACATCATGGTTTCCGAGGACCGGATCCGCTACGCCTACGAGGCTGGCGCCGGTGATCCGGCACAGGTCTATCACGAACTCTCTCTGGCCCTGGGCGAAGCCTGGGATGAGGAGCTCGAAGCCTTCCGGCACGCTGCCGAAGGTGCTCCAGTTCGCTGGTTGCATCAGGTGGGCTAAGAGCAACACCAGCAAACACGTTAAAAACCTGAGGGGCCCGACGAGATGAGTCGTCGGGCCCCTCAGCGTGTTTCTAGTAGTTGCGAACCACCACGACGGCGTTGTGACCGCCGAAGCCGAAGGAGTTGCTGAGCGCCACGATATCGCCCTGCGGCAAGTCGCGGGCGGTAGTGACAACGTCGAGCGGAATCTCCGGATCTTGGTTCTCCAAGTTAATGGTGACTGGAGCCTTTCGGTCCACCACTGCCAAGGTGGTGAGCACGGCCTCCACGGCGCCGGAAGCGCCCAGTAGGTGCCCCATCTGCGACTTGGTGGCGGAGACAGCCACATTGTCCACATGAGTTCCCAGTGCGGCCCGCAGAGCGGTGTATTCGGGCTTATCGCCCACCGGCGTCGAGGTGGCATGCGCATTGACGTGCACAACGTCCTCCGGCTGTGCCCGGGCGTCGAAAAGAGCCGCCTTGAGTGCACGGGTGGCACCGAGGCCCTCAGGGTCAGGCGCGGTGATGTGATAGGCGTCGGCGGTTACCGATGTTCCGGCCAGCTCCGCGTAGATATGAGCGCCACGAGCCAGGGCGTGTTCTTCGGCTTCGAGAACCAAGGCTCCCGCTCCTTCACCCATGACGAAACCATCGCGGTTCAGGTCATAGGGGCGCGAGGCATGCTCAGGATCGTCGTTACGGCGGGAAAGTGCCTGCATGGAGGCAAAGGAAGCCAGTGTCATCGGGTGAATAGCGGCTTCGGTGCCACCGGCCATTACGACGTCGACCTTGCCCGAGCGGATCAGCTCAACGCCCTGGTGTAAGGCTTCGGTACCGGAGGCGCAAGCGGACACGGGGGTATGTGCTCCACCGCGGGCTCCCAGATCAAGGCTGACGGCCGCGGCTGCGCCATTGGGCATCAACATTGGCACGGTCATCGGCAGAACCCGGCGTGGGCCGCGATCTCGCAAGGTGTCCCACGCATCCAGTAGCGTCCACACTCCGCCGATGCCGGTGGCGAAGGCCACCGCAAAGCGGTCGTGGTCGACATCCTCGATGGCCGCGTCTTTCCAAGCCTCCCGTGAGGCAATGACGGCAAACTGGCTCGAAGGGTCTAGTCGTTTCGCTTCGACCCGGGAAAGCACTTGGTCCGCAGGTGTGGTCACCCGGGCTGCGAAGGTCACCGGTAGTTCGTATTTGGCAACCCAGTCATCGTGCAGGGTGTGCGCTCCGGAAACCCCGATCAGCGCATTTTTCCACATGGTCGGGACATCGCCGCCGATGGGTGTGGTGGCGCCCAATCCTGTGATGACTACTTTGCGGGACATTTTTTCTCTCTCTAAAAAGTGGAAAAGGTGCGGCTTGCGGCGGCCTTAACAGCACGCCGCAAGCCGAGAAACCGATACGAACGCCTTAGGCCTGAGCGCCGGCGATGTAATTGACGGCGTCGCCGACGGTTTTGAGGTTCTTGACCTCTTCGTCCGGAATGCGCACGTCGAACTTCTCCTCGGCGTTGACCACAATGGTCATCATCGAGATGGAGTCAATATCCAGATCATCGGTGAAGGACTTGTCCAGCTCGACAGCCTCGGGAGCCAAGCCGGTCTCCTCGTTCACAATCTCGGCCAAACCGGCCAAGATTTCTTCGTTGCTAGCCATTAGCGGCTCCCTTTCTACAGTGTTTACCCGGTCAGAATCCTGAGCGGGCAGTGTCGATCAAACCACGATTGCGGCTTGAATCACGAACTTTCGACGTGTTTTGCCGCGAAAGCCCGCTAAAACTATTAATTTATGGCAAAACCACTACCTGAGCACCGAAAACCAGACCTGCCCCGAAACCGATCTGCAGGGAGAGGCCCCCGCTGAGTTCTGGCTTTTCTTTTAGCAATCTGGTGGTGGCCAGGGGGATCGATGCAGCGGAGGTATTGCCGGTGTCCTCAATATCGCGTCCGACAACGACGTGCTCCGGAAGCTTGAGTTCCTTCACCAGCGAGTCAATAATCCGCATATTGGCCTGATGCGGCACGAAAGCGGCCAGGTCATCAACGGTTACTCCGGCTGCTTCTAGGGCCTGTTTTGCTACCTTTGCCATCTCCCAAACGGCCCAGCGGAAAACGGTCTGGCCGTCTTGGCGCAAGGTTGGCCAAAGCTGCGCTTCGGTCTCTAACACTGAACCGACCGAGGGGCCGCCGTCCTGCTGTGCTGCCAGGGAAAGCTCGCGTACGTCGAGCAAGGAATGAGTCATTCCAATGGCATCCCATTTACTGCCGTCCGAGCCCCAGATGGTCGGGCCGATGCCGGGCTGATCGGAGGGGCCGATCACCGCGGCGCCGGCGCCATCGCCGAGCAGGAAGGAAATGGTGCGCTCGTGGTTGTCGATTACATCCGAAAGCTTCTCGACGCCGACCACCAAGACATAATCGGCGGTGCCAGAGCGAACCAGGGCATCTGCTTGACCGATTCCGTAGCAATAACCAGCACAGGCGGCGGAGATATCGAAAGCAGGTGCAGGAGTTGCCCCCAGGCGTTCGGTGAGCAAAGCGGCAGCGGATGGCGTGGCGTATTGATGGGTCACCGTCGAAACGATCACCGCACCCAACTGAGAGGCCTCAATGCCGGCTTTAGCAAGAGCCTCGCGCGCGGCAGCCTCGGCCATTTCGATAACGCCGATCTCCTTGGGAGCCCGCCTGCGAGTGACGATCCCGGTGCGTTGGCGAATCCACTCATCGGAGGAATCGATCCACTGGCAGACGTCGTCGTTAGTCACGATCAGCTCGGAGCGGTAGGAACCCAGACCGAGGATCCGGGTATTTTCCCGGAGCTGAGACTGTTTGAGGGTTGGGGTAGTCACTGCTCTCCTTCCGATGCTTCTACCGAGGCATCGTTTGCTATCAATTCCCGGGCCGTATCCAGATCTGCCGGGGTCTTTACCGCTACGGTAGCAACTCCTGGTATGGCTCGCTTCATCAGACCGGTCAGGGTGCCTGCCGGGCTGAGTTCAATCAGCGCATTGACGCCGAGTGAGGTCATGGTTTCCATGCACAGATCCCAGCGCACCGGGCGGGAGACCTGGGCAATCAAACTCTGCAGTGCGGCTCCGCCCGAGGTGACCGGGGCGCCGTCGTAATTGGACAGCAGCGTGACCGCCGGGTCCTTCGGGTTCAGCTCCGGCTGGAGTGCCTCAAGGGCGCCGACCGCGGGAGCCATATGTCTGGTGTGGAAGGCGCCAGCAACCTGGAGCGGGATCACTCTGGCTTTGGCTGGCGGGTTCTCAGCCAGCACAGCGAGTTGCTCCAGGGTTCCTGCTGCAACCGTCTGACCGGAGCTGTTCACATTGGCGGGGGTTAGCCCGGCGGCTTCGATGGCGGCCCGTACTTCCGCCGGATTACCGCCGACCACGGCACTCATCCCGGTGGGGGTGACGGCGGCGGCCAGAGCCATATTATTTGCTCGCTCGCGGACGAAGCGCATCGCTTCATGCTCACTCAGGACGCCGGTCACGGCAGAGGCGGTAATCTCGCCCACCGAATGTCCGGCGGCAAGTGCGGAGGGATTAGCGGAAGTGAGCAGTTGCTCGCCTAGCAAGGCGCGAGCGGCGATCAACCCAGCGGCCACAATGAGTGGCTGGGCAATGGCGGTGTCCTTGATGGTTTCTGCATCCGAGGTGGTGCCGTGTACGGCCAGATCTACTCCGGCTACCTCGCTGAGGGTGGCTAGTTGTTCGGCCACCCCAGGTAATTCGAGCCAAGGGGAGAGGAAACCGGGGGACTGGGCGCCCTGTCCAGGGCAAAGAATTGCGAACACGTTATCTAGCTTCCCAAAGTATGACTGTTTTTCCGGTGTGAACCGACACCAAGCTCCTCCTGGCATCTTGTAGATAACCTACAAAGAGTGTGGCAAGTGAGCCCCGAAGATGCCTCCGTTTTAGTCGGATACCCATCATTATGGCTTTGCTGCTTGGGCTAATCGGCCAACCGCAAGCGCGGTTTGCAACACAAAGGCCTCACGGGGTAACAGTGGATCCCAACCGGTCACATCGGTGACTCTGCGGAGCCGATAGCGAACTGTATTGGCGTGTACGAAGAGCTCGCGGGCTGTAGCCTCCAGCGAATGGCCAAGGGAGAGATAGGCGCTCAAGGTCTCCACCAAGCCATTGGAGGCCGCCAGCAAAGGTCGATAGATGCCGCGGACTAGGGCGCGCCGGGCGTCGTCATCACCGTTCATCACTCGCTCCGGCCAGAGATCGTTGGCAGCCACAGGCCGGGGAGCCTGCGGCCAAGCGCGCACTGCCGCTAGGCCTGCGAAAGCCGCCCGCGCTGAGTAGCTGGCGTCCACCAAGGTGGCAGCCTCCGGGCCGTAAACCACCGGTCCGGCACCGAAGAGCTCGCTAATCCTTAGATAGGCGGTTTCCTGATCGTGCAAGCCGCCGAGTACCACGATCAGTCGATCACCTTGGATGCCCACCAAGGCATCCTCCGCGTGGCGGCTGGCCGCTCGTCGAAGGTCGTTGACAAAACCCTGCCCCGCTGATTCCGGAGCGGAGCCAATCATTACCGTGAAGCGATCCTTGGATTTCCAGCCGAGGGCGGCAATCCGGGAACGCAGCACATCGGTGTTTTCGCCCCGCAGGATGGCATCCACGATGAGTGATTCCAGCCTGGTATCCCAGGCTCCCCGCGATTCGGCAGCGCGAGCGTAGACATCGGCTGCGGCAAAGGCCACCTCACGGGCATAGCGCAGGACGGCCTCGCGGAGTACGGCTTCCTCCCCGGGGGCGGCGAGCTCAGGAACTTGGTCCTCCACCACCTGAACCACAATTCGAATCACTTGCAATGCTTTTTGCAGACTGATCGAACTGGCGAGTTCGGTAGGGGCATTGCCGAAAATATCGGTCAGCACCCAGGCGGGTGAAGAGGGCTTCTCGTAGTAGCTGACGAAGGAAGCGATGCCGTTTTGCGCCAGCAGGCCCAAGGCGCTGCGCTCTTCGGCACCCAGCCGCCGGTACCAGGGCAGCGAAACATCGAGTTGTTTCGTGGTGGTTGTCGAAAGCACACCAATAGTGGCGCGTAGCCTGGCCAGAGTCTGCGCGTTGCTCGGCGCAGACTGTTTGGCCGGTTTCAAAGAAGGCATAGTAAGAGCATAGCCTCCGACTTGTAGGAATCGCACAATGCCTGAGTATAAACAACGCTTTCCATGGCGATTGTTTGGTGCTTCTCTACAACTTTTCCGTTTGGCCGCTACTCATAACGCTTAACCAAAAAAAACGCTCTGGGGTGACAAGCAGATGCTTGTCACCCCAGAGCGTTACGTGGATTAGCTGTCGCCGCCGGCGTTGCCGGTGGTTCCCGCGTTCACATCGAGCAGACGGTACTTCTCGATCGCCTGAGCCGGAGCCTGCCAATCGACCTCGCCGCGGCGAGCTAGCATCTCCAGGGCACGCACCACGACGGAATGCGAGTCGATCTTGAAGAAGCGACGGGCGGCCGCACGAGTGTCGGAGAAACCGAAGCCATCGGCCCCCAGCGTGGCGAACTCGTTAGGCACGAACTGACGGATCTGATCCGGAACGGCTTTCATATGATCGGTGACCGCCACGATTGGTCCGGTGGCACCGGCCAATTGCGAAGTGACGAAGGGAGTCCGAGCCTGAGCAGCCGGGTTCAAGAACTGCTCCTCTTCGGCAGCAAGACCGTCCCTGCGCAGCTCCGTCCAGGAGGTCACCGACCAAACATCGGCGGAGACACCCCATTCCTCGGCAAGAATACGCTGAGCTTCCAAGGCCCAAGGGACCGAAACGCCGCTTGCTAGCAACTGGGTCCGGGGGCCGTCGATCTTCGCGGGGGCGAGCAAGTAAATGCCCTTGACAATACCTTCGACGTCGAGCTCTTCCGGCGCAGCAGGCTGCTGGATGGGCTCGTTGTAGACGGTGATGTAATACATCACGTTCCGCTGCTCCTCGCTAAGCGAGGCATCGGTGCCGTACATCCGTTCTAGGCCGGAACGGACGATATGGCCGATCTCGTAGCCGTAGGCCGGGTCGTAGCTGAGCACCGCCGGGTTGGTCGAGGCCAGGATCAAGGAGTGTCCATCAGCGTGCTGCAGGCCTTCACCGGTCAGCGTGGTGCGACCGGCGGTGGCACCAATCACGAAACCGCGACTCATTTGATCGGCAGCGGCCCAGAGGCCATCACCGGTGCGTTGGAAGCCGAACATGGAGTAGAACACGTAGATCGGGATCAACGGCTCGCCGTGCGTTGCGTAGGAGGTACCGGCTGCGGTGAAAGCCGCCACCGAACCCGCCTCGTTAATACCGGCGTGCACGATCTGTCCGGCCGGAGACTCCTTGTAGGCCAGTACCAATTCACGGTCCACCGAGAGGTAATTCTGACCCTTGGGGTTGTAGATCTTCGCAGTGGGGAAGAACGAGTCCATCCCAAAGGTACGGGCCTCATCCGGAATGATCGGCACAATTCGCTTACCGAATTCCTTGTCCCGCATTAGGTCTTTGAGCAAGCGAACGAAAGCCATTGTGGTGGCCGCCAGTTGCTTACCAGAGCCGCGGTTGGCTACCTCATAAGCCTTGTCTCCGGGCAGTGCCAACTCGGTGTGCTGGTGCCGCCGTTCCGGCAAAAAACCGCCGAGCGCCTTGCGGCGATCCATCAGGTATTTGATCTCCGGCGAATCCACCCCGGGGTGGTAGTACGGCGGGCTGTAAGGATCGGCTTCGAGTTGCTCGTCGCTGACCGGGATCCGCAGGTGATCGCGGAAATCCTTCAGATCCTGAAGGGTGAGTTTCTTCATCTGGTGGGTCGCATTGCGGCCTTCGAAGTGAGTGCCCAGGCCATAGCCCTTGACGGTGTGCGCCAAGATGACGGTTGGCTTTCCCTTGAATTCGACGGCAGCTTTGTAAGCCGCGTAGACCTTACGGTAGTCGTGGCCACCGCGCTTGAGGTTCCAGATTTCCTCGTCGGTCATGTCCGCGACCATTTCCTTGGTCTGCGGGGACTTACCGAAGAAGTGCTCACGCACAAAACCGCCGGACTCTGCCTTATAAGTCTGGTAATCGCCGTCGACCGTGGTGTTCATAATGTCCACCAGCGCGCCGTCGTTGTCCTTGGCGAGGAGGTCATCCCACTCCCGGCCCCAGACTACCTTGATGACATTCCAACCGGCTCCGCGGAAGAAGGCTTCGAGTTCCTGCATGATCTTGCCGTTACCGCGTACCGGGCCGTCTAGGCGCTGCAGATTGCAGTTGATCACGAAATTGAGGTTGTCCAGATTGTCATTAGCCGCCAATTGCAGCAGACCGCGAGATTCCGGTTCGTCCATTTCGCCGTCGCCCAGGAAGGCCCAAACCTGCTGGTCCGAGGTGTCCTTGATGCCGCGATTGTGCAGATACCTATTGGACTGAGCCTGATAGATCGCATTCATCGGGCCGATGCCCATCGAGACGGTGGGGAACTCCCAGAAATCCGGCATCAGACGCGGGTGTGGGTAGGAGGACAGGCCATGGCCAGCCTTCGACTTCTCTTGTCGGAAGCCGTCGAGATCTTCCTCGCTCAACCGGCCTTCCATGAAGGCGCGGGCGTACATACCGGGGGAGGCGTGCCCCTGGAAGTAGATCTGGTCGCCGCCGCCGGCGTGATCCTTACCGCGGAAGAAGTGGTTGAAGCCCACTTCGTAGAGTGTCGCTGCGCCAGCGTAGGTGGAGATGTGACCGCCCACGCCAATATCGGGTCGCTGGGCGCGGTGCACCATGATGGCGGCGTTCCAGCGAAGCCAGGCGCGGAATTTACGTTCGATTTCCTCGTCGCCCGGGAACTCGGGTTCCTGGTCGGCAGGAATCGTATTGACGTAGTCGGTCGTAGTGACCATCGGTACGCCCACGCTCTGCGCACCCGCGCGCTGAAGCAATGAGCGCATGATGAACTGCGCCCGTTCGGTACCTTGTTCCTTGATCAGAGAGTCAAGGGACTCGATCCATTCAGCTGTTTCTTCCGGATCGCGGTCGGGCAGCTGATTCGTCAACACGCTCAGAATGTGAGAATTTTCTTCCCCAGCAGTCACGTTCAACCTCTCTTATGAAGCGCTTTTGTGAAGCTCAATATGCGAAGCAATGGTGGGCATAACCCATCGACCACTCTAGTCCGCCGTACTGACAGATGCGTAGCCGAGACTCGACTATGAAGAATGGTGGGAAACTAACAGATGGGCCGCCAAAGGAGTTGTTTCGGGTATTCTCAGGCTCCTGAGCTTGAAGCAAGCGGCATTAGGGTGTTGTCTTGTGATGAAGCACATACTGCAGAAAGGATCGGGAGACACAGTGAGCGAGGCCGAGGCCGACACATCCGCGAATGTGGCGGTACGACTGGGGTTCAAAGAAGGCGAGCTGATTCAAGAGTTCGGTTATGACGAGGATGTCGATTTCGATCTCCGCGCCGATATCGAAGATTTGATTGGTTCCGAACTTCTTGAAGAAGACGACCATGAGGTGGCGGATGCTATTTTGCTGTGGCACCGCGCCGACGACGGTGATCTGGTCGATGCGTTGATGGATGCGCTGACCGGGCTTGACGACGGCGGCGTGGTCTGGGTTCTCAGCCCAAAGTCGGGCAGAGACGGCTACTTAGCGCCGGCTGAAATCCAGGAAGCCGCACCGACGGCGGGGCTACATGTCACGTCCTCAGTGGGCGTCTCAGAGGATTGGGCTGCCACCAGACTGGTTCCGCGCCGAAACAAATGAGCCGAAACAAATGAGCTGGGCTCAATGACGCCTTTGGCACTGGGGGAGCCAGCCCCTGATTTTCTGCTGACCAATCAGTTTGGTGAGCAGCTGAGCCTCAAATCTCCTCTTGGCCAGAACACACTGCTGGTTTTTTACCCCTATGCTTTCTCCGCCGTGTGCGGATCCGAGTTGCAGGAGCTAGAACAGAAGAAAGGCGAGTTCTTCTCAGCCCGGACTCGGCTATTAGCTATTTCAACCGATAGCAAGTACACCTTGCGTCGCTACGCCGAGGAAGCCGGTCTGTCCTTTGATCTGCTCAGTGATTTCTGGCCACATGGAGCAGTAGCAGATTCTTATGCTGTTTTTGATCGGGAGCGAGGCGTGGCCCAACGTGGCAGCTTCGCCATAGATGCAGAGGGTATTTTGCGCGCCAGCTTCTCTTCCGGTGTAGCCGAACAGAGGCCTTGGTCGCAGTACCAGGACGCTTTGCGAGTGCTGACCGAATGACTGATCGGGGAACGGCGGGACGTCCGGGACTCGGCCTAATGGGGTTCGTTTCCGGCGAATCCGCTGGCGAAACCGCCGAGTTGTCCGCCTCGCTGAGACAGTCGCTGGATGGCATTGCTGAACTCATTGGCGGCGCGCCCATCGCTGTGCTGACGGGCGCAGGATTGAGCACGGACTCAGGAATTCCCGACTATCGTGGCCCGGGAGCTCCCGAACGCAACCCGCTGACTTACCAGCAGTTCACCGGAGATGAGGAGCTCCGCCGTCGTTATTGGGCTCGAAATCAGCTGGGCTGGCGGCACCTGCGCCGAGCCTCACCCAATGCCGGGCACTTCGCCGTAGCGGCTTTGGAAAGCAGAGGCTTGAGCAGCGGGATCATCACCCAGAACGTGGATCGACTGCACGAGGAAGCTGGTGCGCTGAATGTGGTGGACCTGCATGGCCGTTTCGATCGGGTGGTTTGTTTGAGCTGCCGGACCGAGTTCAGCCGGGATAGCGTTGCGGAACTGATGGAGGAGTTCAACCCCGATTTCGTGGAGAGAGCGGAGGCGAGCGGGAGAATCAATCTGGCTCCGGATGCCGATGCCGAACTGGATGACGCCGAACTCATCGGGTCTTTTCTGATCGCGCCGTGTCCGGTGTGTGGTGGGACGCTCAAGCCAGACTTTGTTTTCTTTGGGGAAAACGTACCCAAGGACCGAGTGGAGCGCAGTTTTCAAATGTTAGAAGAGGCCTCTGCTCTGTTGGTTGCCGGTTCTTCATTGACCGTGATGAGCGGGCTGCGGTTTCCTCGGCGTGCGGTCAAAGACGGCAAGTCGGTGGTGATTATCAATCGTGGCGCTACCCGGGGAGATGATCTTGCCTCGATAAAGCTGGAGGCTGGAGCGAGTGAATCACTGAGTTATTTGGCCCGTGCGCTTCCGGATTTGCCTAGCAGGTACCCGGATCAGGTAGAGTAGATCATCGTTGCGCGTCACGATGTGCGGCGAATGGGTCTTTAGCTCAGCTGGTAGAGCGCCACGTTTACACCGTGGATGTCATCGGTTCGATCCCGGTAGGACCCACAGCGAGAAAATCCCCGTCGTTTCAAGGTTTTTAGTCCTTGGACGGCGGGGATTTTCTGTGTCTAGACGGGTTTTCGGACTCCAGGCTGCGCTCCAACGGCGCCTTCCAAACTGAGTAACAGCTAAATGCGCCAGCCGGTTCGACCCCAATAATGCAACAACAGCTATCGACGCCGCTGGTACAGGTTCACCAGATCGCCCGCTTACCCTGGCGGCGTTCCCACAGCGGTCTGCCAGGTGAGCACAACTAATCAAAACCGGAAGGAGAAAGACTCTCGGGCTTGCACCCCATCCGGAGTCTAATAGGTTTTCTGAGGCGTAAGAACCTCCTAAACGTCAACTCAGGCCACATTGAGATTTGGGCTGCGGTCGTCCGAGGCCCGGTGCTACGCGGCAATAATACTCATCCAATACATTCACTTGTGCTAAGGTCGCGGCTATTGATGCCCTGTTTGCGCAGGTATTATCGCGCAGACCAATAGCTAACCAAGGAGGCAGAGAAGATGAAGAAGATTCTCACCCTGGATTGGGTGCAAACACCTCTGATATTCATAGTTGCGTTGCTGGTTTATCTTCTGATCGGAGGCCCCTTCGGGCTTACCCAGCTCCTAATTATTGCCGCCGTTGTAACAGCGGGATACCCTCTCGGCAAATGGATTAGGGCATCGACAAAACGTCACAGAAACCGACCCACAAACTGAGGTAACGCTTCCTAGAAACAAGGAGGCTTCTAACCGCTTCTTATTGGGAACTGACTTTAGACCCTTGTTTAGGGAGCTACATACCTCAGCACGAACCTTCACCTGTTGTTCTTTGTTGCCGGCCGTCATGCAGATTTCGAGGAGAGAGGCGGCCGTTGGAGCAGTGCCCCTCCTTCGATCAGATATTTGGTAATGCGGCTATGAGGTCTTGGACGGGGACGTCGAGGGCAGTTTCGATCTGACGGTTCTCCCAGTTGAAGGCAACGCGAAACTGATGGAGGTTCCGTACCGGAACTGGATAGGTCATTCTAAAGTCTCCGCGCCAGATCTCCCCTCCTGCACATGTTCCCCAGGTTGCACCTTCAAGGCGGAATCCTGGTGCAAACTCGCCATAGATCGAGTCGTCGTATACGGCATCGTCGTCCACTAGTCTCCACCGCGCACGAACAGTCAGCGCCCCAGCGTCAGGTTGAACATGGGGCAAGTTGAATGGGTACCCGGTGCTGTAATCATAATTAAAGCTGGTCAGCACTTGGAGGGCGAAGCTAATTCCGTCCTCGGTGACTCCAACACCCCGAACCGCCACGGCTACATCATTCCGATCCACAACGATGCTATTAGAGACTGTTACCGGGCGAGGAATAGGAAGTTTTTGAGAGGTCATGATGATTCATTATCTCCGAAAAGGTGGCAGTTTTGTTAGAAGACGATTGCATATCGAGCCTAGTCGCTGTGTCCTTGGCTCGCCTGGATCGCGGGGTAGAAACAAGAGTGTGGTGGGTTACTCGACCTGGTCGTTACCATAGGAACTAGCTAAAAGGAGTGGTTATGTTCGAACTCACCCCGCTTGAGACCTCCGCACTGCTGCTGTGGGTCGTCGGATTTGCTGCCGCAATCGTGGTTGTGTTTCTTCGGACTACTGGTACGCGCGCAAAAATTGTCATCCTCTTAGGCGCGTTAATTTTGCCGATCATTGGCTCCCTAGCCGCAATAGCATTCGCTATTTTTTCCCTGGCCCGTCGCCGTGAAGTATTGAGCCGGGTATATTCCTCCGGAGAACTTTCCGAGCCACGCTCCGTAAAGAAGGCTGCTTAGCTCCATTTCAGATAGCGGCTACTACGCCCGGAGTGAGAACAAAACCCCGGTGACGTGGCAGGCAGCGCCGAAGGAGGCTCCAGCCACCATGCCCCACATTCGGTATGAAATGCCGATCGAAATGTCGGCCAGTTGCGCTACGGCCGCAACTCCCAGTAAGAGGAGCAATCCTGATGGGACGGGGACCAGCCAGACTACGACGCCGATCAGCAGGCCGAGAGGAATGGCGCGCGCAGCGTACATTGCGGGGAAGAATCGACTCGAATGCGCTTGACTGTGCGGAGCGAGCGCTCGCGGACGGGCCAGCGACATGGCGCCGAAGCCTGCTGAAACTACCCCTGCCAGAGAGTTGAGGAACGTGACCCACCAGGGCATTTATGTTGTCCTTCCAATAGTTCGTTGCTGAGTCTTTCACCTACGATGATGGGTGTGGGACACCGACATGGTGCAGGTATTGATAAAGCGTAGCTAGATTGCGTCGACAGCAGCAGGGGTCGAGCTAGCCTCCCGGGAACGCCGCGACGAAGTAATACCGGGAATCGCTATACTCGCCGGGTGAATGAAATTCTGGCGGGCGGGCATATGAACGTCGTTGAACGCGCGGGAGACACCGTCCTCAGAAACGGCGGTCCCTGGACACCAACGGTGCACCGCTACCTCGATTATCTAGCACTTGCCGGAGTCGATTGGGTTCCTAGCCCAAGGGGGATTGAGGGGGAGCGGGAAAGGCTTTCCTTCATGGAGGGCGAGGTGCCGATCTATCCGCTACCGGGTTGGGTGTGGCAGGAGCAGGTGCTTCAAGACGGTGCCCGGTACCTCCGGCAACTGCATGATGCGAGTATTGGCTTCGCCTTGGACGACGCCGTTTGGCAGTCGCGCTCGAAGGTCCCGGCCGAAGTGATCTGCCACAATGATTTTTCACCGCACAACTTGGTCTTCCAAAACGGCGAGCTAATCGGGGCGATTGACTTCGATATGTGCTCTCCCGGACCACGACTCTGGGACATTGCTTACTTTGCCACTCGCGCGGTGCCGCTGACCGCCGTCACACCCGAAAATGCGCCGGGGATGGATCAGGCGCGGCATCGAGTCCGCCTGATCCTAGAAGCCTATGGCTCTGAGACGAGTTGGAATGACGTGCTTCGGCTGGCGATTATTCGACTTCACGATCTGGCGGTTTTATCGCGGGAGAAGGCTGTTGAGCTAAATAAACCGGAACTCTCGCTGCATGCCGAAGACTATCTCCGGGACGCAGAGTTTCTCGGCACAATTCGCGACTAAAAGCCCGAACAATTAGCCACTATCTCGGTTAAGCTGAAGACAGTTTTACTGAGGAGGCCATAATGTCTGAAAATCCCGGTACCCCTGGAGCTCCGCAACCTCCTGGGCCACAGCAGCCCTACCAGCAAGGGCCGGTTCCCGGCGGCCAAGCCCAGAATCAGCTCCCGTATCCACCCGGCTACCAGCCCGGCTACCAAGGTGGATATCCGCAATCTAACTATCCGCCCCCGCAGTCCCCTGGACAGAGCAACGGCCTGGCTATTGCAGCGCTGGTTCTGGGCATCGTCGCGGTCCCGCTAGCTTTCATCCCTTTCTTCGGTCTAGTGAGTGTTTTGCTCGGTATCGCTGCCATTGTCTGTGGCGGCATCGCGCTGGCTCGCAAAGGCTCTTCGAAACCGATGCCGATCATCGGCGGAGCGCTTGGTTTGCTGGGCATGGTGATTTCCATTGTGGTCACGGTCATCACAATCATCGCCCTCACGGCCGCCGTGCACTCGACGGTGGACAAATTTCCCAGCAACTTTCCGAGCGGCTTTCCCAGCGAAATCTCTCAGCAACACCAGTTCAAGATCGTGGTGACTTCGACGGCGGAATCCCTGGTCAGCTTCTCGGCTGGCACCGAGAGCGGCTCGAAGGTGACGTTCAAGGGCAACTGGGAGAAGGAGTTTACCGCCAAGACTTTCTTGGGAATGGCTACCGTCTCCGTCACTTCCGTAAACCCCAGTGCCAGTAACCAAGTGAGTTGCGAGATCTTTATTGACGGCAAGAGCGTGGACAAAGGGAGCGATACCGGCTCGGTCAGTTGCATCGGTACCGCGGAGAAATAAAGCGGAGAAGTGAAGAGGTAACTAAAAAGGCCCTGACCGTCGTTATTGGGGGATACGACGGTCAGGAGCCACTCACAAGCATAGCCATAGCTGCGGCGGATGCAAAGCCCTCAGGGCAAGTTGCCAAAATTTTTTTGGAAGTTGGACGATTGTCCAGAAAAATAGCCGAAATTTGCGCCTAAAAGGCGGGATTCTCGCCAAAATTTTTGGGGAAAAATTGAAGGCCTCCTGCGCTGACTATTGGGGGATGCCAGCGCAGGAAGCCATAAATAAATATACATGGATTTGCATAGGTGTCCAAATCGAGCGCTTGCTGAAACGGAGGTCATATTGAGCCAGGTGTAGCCCAGAACAGCGAAGCGCGCCAGGAAAGCATTAGGCTCGTAAGGTCAGGACTTTTAGATCCATGGAGGAAGAATGTCTGCACAGATCGGCGTCACCGGACTGGCCGTTATGGGTGCGAATCTCGCCCGCAACCTGGCCCGGAACGGGTTTACCGTTGCCTTGCACAATCGTTCGGTTAGCCGAACCGATGAACTGCTTGCCAAACACGGTACTGAAGGCGATTTTGTCCGTACCGAATCACTGCAGGAGCTGGTGGATTCGTTAGAGAAGCCTCGCCGGGTACTCATTATGGTCAAGGCAGGTGCCCCCGTGGATTCGGTGGTTGACCAACTGGTACCGCTGCTCGAAGAGGGCGACATCGTGATCGATGCCGGTAACTCGCACTACGAAGATACTCGCCGTCGGGAAGCAGCTCTGGCTCAGAAGGGCCTGCACTTTGTTGGTATCGGGGTCTCTGGAGGCGAAGAAGGGGCGCTCAACGGCCCCTCGATTATGCCGGGCGGCTCCGAGGAGTCGTATCGCGCCCTTGGCCCTCTGCTGGAGAAGATTTCCGCCCACGTAGATGGCAAGCCTTGTTGCGCTTGGATTGGTACCGACGGTGCCGGACACTTCGTCAAGATGGTGCACAACGGCATTGAATACGCGGACATGCAGGTGATCGGTGAAGCCTATGATCTGCTCCGCAGCGGTGCCGGTCTAGAACCCGCCGAACAAGCCAAGGTTTTCTCGGAATGGAACAAGGGAGAGCTCGCCTCGTTCTTGATTGAGATCACCGCGGAGGTGCTTGGTCACGTTGATGAGCGGACCGGGAAGCCCTTTGTCGACGTCGTGGTGGATGCTGCCGGGCAAAAGGGCACCGGACGCTGGACCGTCATCTCCGGGCTGGAGCTCGGATCGCCGGTTTCCGGAATCGCGGAGTCGGTTTTCGCTCGCGCACTTTCCTCCAAGGCTGCGCAGCGCGTGGAAGCCCAGGAACTGCTTTCCGGCCAGGAAGCCGACATCAGCGTAGGAGAAGACTTCGTCGAGGACGTTCGCCAGGCACTCTATGCTTCCAAACTAGTGAGCTACGCCCAGGGCTTGGATATGCTCACCGGTGCGGCCGATGAATACGGCTGGGATCTGAAACTCGATGAAATTGCCTCGCTCTGGCGTGGCGGCTGCATTATCCGGGCAGAACTGCTCAAGGAAATCACCAAAGCCTATGCGGCTGAGCAGAAGCCCAGCAATCTGCTCTTCGCGCCCGCTTTCACCGAAGCCATTGCCCAGGCACTTCCAGCCTGGCGTCGGGTGGTCGCAACCGCAGTGCAATTAGGTATCCCGGTACCGGTGTTCTCCGCTTCGCTGGCCTACTACGATGGGCTGCGCCGCAAGCGCCTTCCCGCCGCCTTGACTCAGGGGCTTCGTGATCTCTTCGGGGCTCATACCTACCAGCGCGTGGACACCGAAGGAACCTTCCACACGCTCTGGGGCGAAGACCAGTCCGAGATCGCCGCCGTGGATAGCCACTAAGCGAATAATCGTGAGCGAATAACCCGTTCGGAAAGGGAGCTGCCATGGCTCAATCGAAGAAACCGTCGCTAAGGCTCACTTCGCTGACCATCGGCAGCTCCCGCCCTCGGGAACTCGCGGCGTTTTATGCTCGCCTGCTCAGCTGGCCTATCCGAGCCGAAGAAGCAGCAGGCGACGGCGAACCCGAGTGGGCAGGCTGGGCTCAGCTAGCGCCCCCGGAGGGCGAGAGCGGCCCCACCCTCAATGTGGAATACGAGCGGTTCTATAACCGTCCGGTCTGGCCGAGTGAGCCAGGGCAACAGACCGCCTCCCAGCACTTAGACATCGCCGTGGACGATCTGGTCGAGGCCGTGGAATGGGCGATTAGATGCGGGGCCACCTTGGCGCAGACTCAGCCTCAGGAAGGTGTTCGAGTGCTCTTCGACCCCGAGGGGCACCCCTTCTGCCTTTTCCGCTGAGGTCCCGGCCGTCGTCGTCCTCAGATATACATGGCCGGGTCGATGTACTCCGCCGGATCTACCGCCGGGGCAGACTCGCGCTTGGCGTCCCGATGCCGCCAGCTTGCCGGGATTCCGGTCAGAATGGACTCGGGCGGCGCATCTTTGACCACCACAGCATTAGCGCCCACGGCACTGTCCGAGCCGATCGTCACCGGACCAAGAACCTTAGCGCCCGCCCCGATGGTGACTCGATCACCCAGCGTGGGGTGTCTTTTGATTTTGGCCAGCGAACGGCCGCCCAGGGTCACACCCTGGTAGAGCATCACGTCTTCGCCGATCTCAGCAGTCTCACCGATCACCACGCCCATACCGTGGTCGATGAAAAAGCGGCGGCCAATGGTCGCCCCGGGATGGATTTCGATTCCGGTAAAAGCTCTGGCCAGTTGAGAAAGCACTCTGGCGGGGAAGCGCAGCGCCGGGTTCTGCCACATCCTATGGGTCAACCGATGCACCCAGATGGCATGCAGGCCGGAATAGACGAAGAGATTCTCCACCGAGCCGCGTGCCGCTGGATCATGTGAACCAGCGGCTTGAAGGTCTTCCCGCAATCTGGCAAAGAACGTCATCTTTTCTAGCCCCGAATATCGTCGTACAGCACCGTGGAAATGTATCGTTCACCAAAATCGCAGACCACGGCGACAATGAGTTTTCCGGCGTTCTCCGGTCGCTTGGCCAGTTCCAGGGCTCCCCAGACGATGGCTCCCGAGGAAATACCTCCCAGAATGCCCTCCTGAGTGCCCAGCGCACGAGCAACGCTCACCGAGTCTTCGATGGTGGCGTCCAGTACCTCATCGTAGATCGAGGTATCCAGCACCTCGGGGATGAAGTTCGCGCCAAGTCCCTGAATTTTGTGCGGGCCAGGAGCCCCTCCGTTGAGAATGGGGGAGTCTTTGGGCTCCACGGCCACGATCTGCACGCCGGGCTTGCGTTCCTTGAGTACCTGCCCAACGCCGGTAATGGTGCCACCGGTGCCAACTCCTGAGACGAAGATGTCCACTTCACCGTCAGTATCCGCCCAGATCTCTTCGGCGGTGGTGGCTCTGTGCACGGCGGGATTGGCCAGATTGGCGAATTGCTTAGCCCAGATCGCGTTCTCGGTGGAAGCAACGATTTCCTGGGCTTTTTCTACCGCCCCGCGCATGCCTTCCGAACCCGGGGTGAGCACGATTTCGGCACCGTAGGCGCGCAGCATCACTCGGCGTTCGGTGGACATGGTCTCCGGCATGGTCAGAATGACCTTGTAGCCGCGGGCAGCTCCCACCATGGCCAGCGCAATTCCGGTATTGCCGGAGGTGCCTTCAACGATGGTGCCACCGGGCCTCAGGTCTCCGGAGGCTTCGGCTGCGTCAATAATGGCCTTGCCGATCCGGTCCTTCACGCTATTTGCGGGGTTGTAGAACTCCAGTTTGACCACCACCGTGGCTTCCAGGCCCTCGGTAAGCCGGTTCAGTTTGACCAGCGGGGTGCGGCCCACTAGTTCGGTGACGTTCTCATAAATCGCTGCCATGGGATTCCTGTCTGAGTCTGTGTTCTAGTTCCGTTGCCGAGCCTGCCCGGACGGGGTCCTTGCACATAGTAGCTAGCGCTCGGTGCAGTGACCTAAGGGGTCAGCCATGAGGAGTAATATTTCCTAGCCTTCGCCAGCTTGGGATTGATGATCACTTGACAGTAACCCTGTTCGGGGTGTTTGGCATAGAAGTCCTGATGGTATTCCTCGGCCCGGTGGAACTGTGGCAATTCGGTCACCTCGGTAACGATGGGCTGCGCCCACAAAGGCTGCGCCCGTTCGACGGCGGCGTGGAAGGACTCCTGTTGCTCGGCATCCGTGTAGAACATCGAGGAACGGTACTGAGTGCCTACGTCATAACCTTGGCGGTTCAAGGTGGTGGGGTCATGAGAGACAAAGAACAGATCCAGGATGGTTTCCTCTGGAATGATAGTTTCGTCAAAACTCACCGCCACCACCTCGGCATGGCCGGTAGTGCCGGAGCAGACCGAGTCGTAATCGGGATATCGAGTATGCCCACCGGTGTAGCCGGATACCACTTCGCTGACGCCGCGGGTTTTCTGGTAAATCGCATCGAGACACCAGAAGCAGCCTCCACCCAATACAAAAGTCTTCACGCTCCTTCAATGTCCGGGCGGCCCAGAAGATTCCCGAATCGGCGCAGCGGCAGACATAAGATGGGGCTATGGACGAACCGAACGACGACGGCGGGCCGGTGCAGGTGGTGCGGCCCACGCTCGCTGAGGTGCTTTTAGCGGTCGAGGAGTTATGGCCCGAATCGCTGGCCGAAGACTGGGATGCGGTGGGGCTGGTAGCTGGCCGACCGACGTCGAGCATTCACAAGATACTTTTTGCCGTGGATCCGAGCCTTGAAGTGGTGCAGGAAGCCCTTGAATGGGGTGCAGACCTGATCATCTCGCACCACCCGTTGATGCTTCGCGGAGTGAACTCGGTGGCCGCTACGAGTGGCAAAGGGCGGATCGTGCATGAGCTGATCGAGGGTGGTTGCGCCCTGCTTACCGTGCACACCAATGGTGATTCCGCCGTCGGGGGCGTCTCGGATGTGCTTGCCGACGCGCTGGGGCTCCAGGAGGTCCGCCCGCTACAGGCGGCTCAGCATGGCTTACCGGAGGAAGGCATCGGCCGGGTGGGCGAATTGCCGCAGGCCGTGCAACTGGGGGATTTCGCCGCCCTCGTGTTCAGTGTGCTGCCCGCGGTGGCTGGTGGCGTTAAAGTGGCAGGGGATCGGGACGCTCTGATTCGGCGGATAGCACTCTGCGGCGGCGCCGGAGACTCCTTATTGCCAGCCGTTCAGGCGGCCAACGCCGATGTCTATATCACCGCGGATCTGCGGCACCATCCAGCCATAGAAGCGCGCGAAGGACGGACCGATGGCAGACCTTATCTGATCGATTTATCGCATTTTGCCTCGGAGTGGCTGTGGCTGCCGGCGGCCGCACAGGCTTTAGGGAATGTCTTGGACGATCAAGGCTTCGAAGTGGAATTGCAGGTCAGCCAGCTCAATACCGATCCCTGGGATTTCGTCTTGACTCCTGGCGAGGCCTGAAGGGCCGTAGGCTTGGGTAACAGGTTTGAATGAGAAGAGGGTACTAATGGCGAAAGCGGCTCCTGCTGAGCAATTGAGGTTGTTGGATTTGCAGGCCTTAGATGGGCGAATTAAAAGCCTAGATAAGCAGATCAAGACCTTGCGTGCTGATCCGCGCCTGACCTCTCTGCACGGGGAGGTGGCGGCAGCGCAGTCCGCCCTGGGGCAATTGCACACCGAGCTTGCCGATACCCAGCTGGACCTAAAACGTTCCGAGACAGATGTAGAGCAAGTCGTGACCAGGATGGAGCGCGATGAGGCCCGTTTGAACGCAGGTGGGCTATCCAAGGATCTGATGGCGCTGCAGGCGGATCTGGCCTCCTTGGCGAAACGACGTTCCGATCTGGAAGATGCCGAGCTCGAAGTGATGGAACGGCTTGAAGATGTCACCGCCCGGCACGGTCGCCAACAGGCCGTGGTGGAAGGCCTGCAGGGACAGCTTTCCCTGGTTCAGGACGAAGTTGATGCCGGGCTCGCCGAGCTATCGGTGGATCGAAGCGCCACCCAAGAACGACGCGCGGAACTGGCGGCCAGTTTCGAAGCAGGACTTCTGGGTGTCTACGAGAAAACCCTAGAACGCCGCGGGATCGGGGCAGCCAGATTGTTCCACGGCACCTCCGAAGGCTCCGGAATGCAACTGAGCCCCGGGGATCTGGCTGATATCTCCAAGTCCGCCGCAGACGATATTGTGTTCTGTCCGGATTCGGGCTGCATCCTGGTGCGCTCTACCGAGTGGAACTGAAACGAGCTCGCGGTGACTCTGCACCATATTGAACTCTGGGTGAAAGACTTTGACCGTTCCCGGGCTTCTCTTGGTTGGATGTTCGAAAGGCTCGGTTATGTCCTGAAGGACAGCTGGAGAAATGGGGCTTCCTGGCAGGGCGAGGGCTACTATCTGGTGCTGGAGTCCGGCCCGGATGTGCGTGGTGCACATGAACGCAGAGATGCAGGCCTGAACCATTTAGCCTTCAGCGTGGCCAGCGAGCGAGAGATCGATGCGATCACCGTCGAATCGAAGGATCATGGCTGGCAAGTGATGTTCGCGGATCTGCATCCGCATGCTGGCGGCCCAGATCATTACGGGGCTTATCTGGAGAACCCCGAGGGCTTCGAAGTGGAGATCGTGGTGGGCTGATTAGGCTTTGGCCGGTGGCTTAGCCTTGACCGCGGGCTTGGGCTTGGCGAAGCTAATGCCTTCCGCCAAGATGATGTTCAAGGCTGCGGGTTTCCGCGAGGTGCCGGGGACCAATTCCGAACGGAAAGCTTCCCTCGCGATCCGAAGTAGCTGCTGCGGGGTTTCTGGAGCTTTACCCCGCCGGCTGAGCAGGTGCCGGGCCAACTGGCCGCGAGTGTGCTTGGCGAAGTGTGAGACCACGGTGAGGGTGCCAGCGCGTTCTTGGAAGACGTTGACTTCAACGGTCTGCTCGGCGGGCGGCGTCCAAGCCGAGGTGTAGCTGCTGGAACGGCAATCGATCATTAAGTGATCAGCGGCCCGTTCGGTCAGCGCCTCGGTGAGGAAAGGCTTCCAGAAGGAGGAGAGCCGCCCAAGGCCGGGCAGCGCGACCGACATGGACAAACGATAAGCCGGGATCCGGTCAGAAAACCCCACCGCTCCCCAAAGGCCGGAGATCACCAGCACCGATTCCTCGGCTCGTCGTCGCTGCGCAGGGGTCAGTCCTCGGTAACCGAGTGCATCGTAGAGCACACCGCTATAAATCCGGTATGCCTCGGCAGCAGGTTCTTCGAGAAGTCTGGTGTTGCGGGCAACCTCGGCGGCCAGAGAGGCGCCGACCCCGAGGCGTTCTAGTGCCTCAGGATGTGCCGAAACCTCCGCCAATGCCTTCAGTACCTGCAGCCGAGGAGCCGTGAGTTCCGGATGGGAGAGCCGGGAGAGATCCATCGCCGCGCCACGGGGCGCGGCGGTCTTACCCTCGGAGGGCGGCAGCAAGATCAGCACTAATCGAGCTTAGCTTGCTCCCGGGCTCCTTTCCCGCGGCGTGAGATTGGCCACGATGGTCGGTAGCTGGCCCTGGCTCACTTTAGAATTGATATCGACTTTGGCTCGGCCAGCGGCCGAGCCACACCAACGACTTCAATGAGGAAGGCACCCCTGTGACTGTGAATCCCGATGCAGCCCATCAATCTTGGGCGAAACGCGAGGCGATGGCGGAAGAGATGATTCCGCTGATTGGCCGGCTCTACCGGGAGAACAACGTGGTGACCGGCGTGTACGGGCGGTCCTTGATCAATCAATCGGTGATGGGCCTGCTCAAGGCGCACCGCTGGGCACGTCAGATCGACGATGTTGAACTTTCCTTAGAAGAGACGCTGCCGCTGTTGCGTGCTCTAACCGAGCTCAACCTGGGTGCCGCCTCGATTGACCTAGCCAAGCTCAATCTCCGCTTGAAAGCGCAAGAGCAGCCCCTGGAAACCTTCCTGCGAACCGAGTTGGCCGACGTCGTCGATCAACAGGGTATTGATGAGCGTCAGAGCACTGACGTCGTGCTTTACGGTTTCGGAAGAATTGGTAGATTGCTGGCTCGGATCATGATCGAGCACGCTGGCGGTGGCAACGGACTGCGACTCCGAGCCATCGTGGTACGCCGGGGTTCGGAGCAGGATCTGGTGAAGCGGGCAAGCCTGCTGCGACGCGATTCGGTGCACGGACCCTTCGACGGAACCATCACCGTTGACCAAGAGAACAATACGATCCTGGCCAATGGCACCCTGATCCAGGTTATCTACGCGGATAACCCTGCGGCGATCAACTACACCGCTTACGGCATTGAGAATGCCCTTGTGGTGGACAATACCGGTCGTTGGCGGGATGCGGATGGCCTGGCACAGCACTTGCAGAGCCGGGGTGTTTCGCGGGTTCTGCTGACCGCGCCGGGCAAGGGCGATCTAAAGAACATTGTGCACGGCATTAATCACGGCTCGATCTCCTCGACCGATAAAATCATCACGGCAGCTTCTTGCACCACCAATGCGATCACCCCGGTGCTCAAGGTCCTCAACGATAAATACGGCATTGTGCACGGGCACGTCGAGACCGTGCATTCCTTCACCAATGATCAGAACCTCACGGATAACTTCCATAAGGGGGATCGGCGGGGGCGTTCGGCCGCGCTGAACATGGTGCTGACCGAAACGGGAGCCGCGAAAGCGGTGGCCAAGGCGCTGCCGGAACTGCTTGGCAAGCTCACCGGGAATTCGATCCGGGTACCAACCCCGGATGTGTCGATGGCCATTCTGAACCTGAATCTGGAGCAGGAAACCACGAAAGAGGAGGTCAATAGCTATCTCCGTGAGGTTTCCCTGTACTCAGATTTGCACCGGCAGATCGACTACATTGATTCCCCGGAAGTGGTCTCCACGGATTTCGTCGGTTCCCGAAGGGCGGGCATCGTGGACGGTCTGGCGACGATCTCCCACGGTAAAAACCTGGTGCTTTACGTTTGGTACGACAATGAGTTCGGCTACAGCTGCCAAGTGGTGCGGGTGATGGAGGAGATGGCTGGAGTCCATCCAGCGGCCTTCCCTCAGTCCTAGTTTCCAGCCTCCGGTGTTCCGGGACTCTTGAGTCGATGTGAGAGCTGACTGCCCCGGTGCTGTCGGTGCTGTCGGTGCTTGCAGCTAACCTAGCTTCATGGCAGTTTTCGGGAGGTCAACGGATCGGGCTAGGACATCGTCCCGATTTGTCTCCTGGGCCGCGATAGTCGCCAAGACCCTTAGCGTTGCGGCACCGGTGGCCGCCACCATCCTGTTTTTCTGGGCACGTGATTCTCCGGCGTTCTTCTGGTGGGCTGCCGGGATTTTGCTGCTGAGTCTGGTGCTCCAGCTGACTAGCTTTGCCTGGGAGCGTCGCCTTGCTGCACGTACCTTGGTCAATAGCAATGCCTTGAACACCTATATCTCCCAGATGGCGGCTGCGGTGGCGGAGATGCCCGGGCAATCCGGCGCTGAGAGGGTAGGGACGCTCAACGAATTGGCTCGATACGCGGTAACAGCTCTGGTCAATGTTTTCCATGACGCCAAGGATGTACGCGCCATTGCCTATTCACTGGGACCTGCTAACGACCGACTGGAGGTTTTCAGATACGCCGGGGTGAGGCAGCCGAGCGGAACCTTCATCGGTCAAGACGCAGGACGCGGAGACAAAGCTCTGGATTTTGTTTTTAATTCGAACTCTTCCTATCTGTTCATACCGGATCTGAAGAAGGAAAAGCCTGAAGACTACGGTGGCAGCGGTAATGGCTACCGTACTTTTATTTCGGTCCGAATCAACAGCTCCACCGATGTACATGGGATGCTTACCCTGGACGCCGCGGATGTAGGTGACCTCACCGAAGATGACGCTCACGTCATTGAGATGTTCGCCAACATCCTGGCGATTGCCTTTGCCGAAACCGCTCGTGCAAGCCCGGACAATTCTGCGGATAGCCGATAGAATGGAAACGAACGAGGAGGAAGCATGACAACTATTCCCTTTGGCACCGCCAAGGCTCTGCACCCGCGTTCAGCCAAGCTCCCGGACCTGTCAGATCCTCGGGTTATTGCGGAGATCTACGCCCAAGCTGAAAAGTCAGCGAAAGTTTCCAGGCGCCGCCGTCTCGGTATTTTCCGGAGCACAAAGCCGGTTCGGGGCTGAAGACCATTCCGGTCAGCTAGACTTAAAGCACGGATGGGATAGCTAGACGACCGCGCGTTATCTGCGCTTTAGAGTGCAGATGGCTCGAGGAACGTCCGGGCTCCACAGAGCAGGGTGGTGGGTAACACCCACTCGGGGTAACCCGCAGGCTAGTGCCACAGAAAACAGACCGCCTCTTTTTCCTTCGGGGAGTGAGGTAAGGGTGAAACGGTGGTGTAAGAGACCACCAGCCGTCCAGGTGACTGGATGGGCTAGGTAAACCCCACTCGGAGCAAGGCCAGACAGGGCGCGTTTGAGGGCTGCTCGCCCGAGTGTCCGGGTAGGCTGCTGGAAGGCATCGGCAACGGTGACTGTAGATGGATGGTCGTCGCGGCGTCGCCGGTAACAGCGTCGCTGAACAGAACCCGGCGTATCGGCTATCCCATCCGTATTTAGGCTTGATTTCTCTGCAGTCTTAGGCAGTAAGATTCCAAAGACAATCGACCTCCGGATCGTGAATGGAGCAAGGTATGAAAGCAGCGCAATTCAGCCAGTTCGGGGGACCGGAGGTCCTCGAGATCGTGGATATCCCGCAGCCGCACCCAGCCTCCGGCCAGATACGGATTGCGGTACGCGCGGCCGGTGTGAACGCGAGCGACTGGAAGAAACGCCAGGGTCTGATGGATCAAGAACTCCCACAGACCATGGGATACGAGGCAGCGGGTATCGTTGACGAGCTCGGCGAGGACGTCACAGGCGTCGCCATCGGTGACCGGGTATTCGGGTTCAGCGGCGGCGGCTCCGCGCAGGCGGAGAGCGCGGTGCTTGACTATTATGCACCGATCCCTTCATCGCTTGATTTTGCCGCTGCGGCCGCGCTGCCAGCCGTAGTCGAGACCGCTGCTCGCGGGCTTGACCAACTCGGCGTTGGTGACGGCAGCACAGTGCTCATTAACGGTGCTTCCGGGAGCGTTGGTAGCGCCGCCGTCCAACTCGCAGTTGCACGCGGGGCGCGAGTGGTCGGAACCGGGAGCCCTGGTACGCATGACTACCTGCGTACCTTGGGTGCAGAGCCTGTGGCCTACGGTGACCAGATGACTGAGCTGGTCCGCGCGGTCGCTCCCGACGGCGTGGATTTGGCACTGGACGTTGCCGGCAGCGGGGTTCTTCCGGAGCTTATCGATCTCACCGGCAGTCCGGATCAGGTCATCACCATGGCGGACTTTAGCGGTGCGCAAGAGTATGGTGTGCGATTCAGCAGAGGAGACTCAGGCCGCGCCATTTACGCCCTCGCACAGGTCGGCAGCCTTATCGAGTCCGGGAAGTTCTCGCTCCCAATCGGGCAGACCTTCCCGCTAGCCGAGGTCGCGGAAGCGCATCGTGTCGGCGAATCCGGGCGGGTCCGCGGGAAGCTTGTACTGCTGATTGATTGACCATACTAGCTCGCCAGCACTCTGGCGGCTGGGTCTGCTACGACCACAAGGTGCCGCAGGTTAACGCCAGGGCAATGCCTGATGACCTCATCAGGCGACGGAGTGGCAGCCTACGCCAGAAACGCAGCGATTGAGGTGTCACCGTCCGGACCGTAAGCCCATGTTAGCGTTCTGAAATGATCGTATGGCTCAATGGAACACACGGGGCAGGCAAGACGACGACAGGCGCCCTCGTTCAACAATTGATTCCGGGCTCCAGGGTATTTGATGCCGAGAAAGTCGGTGAAACCCTTATGGACATTACCCCTGGGCTGCCCGCAACGGATAACTTTCAACACTGGGCTCCATGGCGTCCGCTAGTTGTCGAGACCGCACGCCGTGTTCTCGACTACACCGGTGGAACTTTGGTTATGCCGATGACTGTCCTTGTCGAGCAGTACTGGAATGAGATCAAAGAAGGTTTTGCCAAACAGGCGATCCCGGTCAGACATTTCGTGCTCCACGCAGACCAAGACACCCTACGCAACCGCATTATGGGCGACGCACTACTGGGTCCTTCTACCTTCCGTCTGAAATACCTCGATCCATACGCTGAAGCTGCTCAAACCTGGCTACACGCAGAAGCTGAGGTCATCGACACCACCAACCTCACCCCAAGAGAAACCGCGTTGGAGGTCGTAGAAGCCCTCTAGAACTAACGACCCTGAACCTGGCTCATAGGGGAAATGACGGGCTGGAACTTTGTGGAGGGGACGGCTAAGAGGCTTCCTGTACAGCGGCCTCTGAAAGTTCCTGAGCTCGATAAAGAAGTTCAGCCACGACGAGTTCGAACGGCTCCATTGTCCGTTCCGCTCGACTGAGAACCACTGCGCCTTCTATCGAAGCAATCAGCTGCGTTGCGAATCGGGTAGCCTCGAGCTCCGGTACCCCGCTCTGCCGGAGCATTTCAGCCAAGAACCCACGCCATGCACGGAAGACCTCGGCCGCCCGATTGAGCAGTTCTGCGGAATCTGCGGCAACTGCCACGGCAAGAACAGAACATCCCGCCGAGAGTTTCGATCGGACCAGCACAGCGCTCCAGATCTCTACGAAACGTTGAGTGATCACCCCCGCAGACTCGCCCCTGGCTTGTTCCATTAGTTGCATTGCACGCGCTCCAGCGCCAGCGAGTGCTTCGGCGACAAGCTGATTCTTGCCTTCTGGAAAGTGATGATAGATCGATCCGCGTGGAGCGCCTGAGAGTTCGACAACATGGGAAAACGAGGTCTCCTGCAATCCTCGCTCCGCGAGGAGCCTGCCTGCTGCGTCAATCATGGACTGTCTTGTTCCCCGCACCATCAGTACTCTCCCGTTGACATGACATCCATCATAGTTTCTGTTGACGAAATTCATTCCATGGTGGATGATGAATTCCGTATTATGATGACCATCTTAATTTAGAGGAAACTACCATGCCAATGATCGATGTCTACGCCACCGCAGGAACCTTCCAGGATAAGCACCAGCTCGCTCAGGACCTGGCTACCTTGTTGATGGGAATCGAAGAGGTTCCGAACATCCCCATGTTCCGGCAGAACACCGCTGGATTTGTGCACGATTTGCCCGCAGGAGACCTCTCCAACGTTAATGGTGAGAGCAACTATGTTCGCGTTCAGGTGCTTACCAACGCCGGTGCGCTCGACCGCGATAAGCAGCTCGCCGTCGTCAGTAAGTTCACCGAAACCATTGCCGCTGCGGCGGGGGACTCGACCCTTGCTGAGCGCACCTGGGTGCTGCTGACCGAAGCGGTGCCCGGCGGTTGGGGCCTTGGCGGGCACGCGAATACGAACGAAGAATTGGTTGCAGCCGCACGGGCGCAGATTGCCGAACTGCAGGCCAAACAACCCGAAGCGTAAGTCAGCCTTTAGCGAGGCTATTCAAAAAACCAACTGGGTCCATCAGCAGCGGGGCAAAAGCCAGCTCGGCTGCTCCAATGAGCATTAGATCTGAACCCAGAGTGGCCCGCAGGACTCGCACCTGTCCGGCCGGTTCCGACATGGACTGGCTGGACAGGAGCGAATCCAGCACCGCTGGAGCCGCGGCGTAGAGAACGCTAAGGAATCCGTCCAGCAGGATTACTCCGGGGTTGAAGATATTCACGGCGTTGCGCAAGGCAATGCTCAGATAGCCCAGTTGCCTCTCTACCTCCGCCTGTGCATCCGGACGCTCGGCAGCGATGAGTGCCTCCTCCAGTTGCCCCAGCTCGCCTCCATTGAGTCCGAGCAATTCGAGGAGTCTGGACTGTTGGACCTCGGTTTCCAGGCACCCGCGGGCCCCACAATAACAGGGTGAACCGTCGGTCCGCACGAAGGTGTGTCCGAGTTCTCCGGCATAGCCGGAAATGCCGGAGAGCAGCTTGCCATCGGCGATGATTCCGCCGCCAATACCGCTGGCCCCACCGTTAAGGTAGATCAGGTTGCGCAGCTCGGCTCCTGCGCCAAAAATGGATTCCGCTTCCGCTCCGAGCGAAGCATCGTTGGCTGCTTGCGTTGGATATCCGGTGCTGGCTGCCAGCATCCCGGCCACCGGCTCGTTCCTCCAGCCCAGGTGAGGAGCATGCTGCACGACGCCGTCTGCCGGGGTGACGAGCCCAGGAACGGCGATGCCGACACCAACGATCCGATAGTTGGCGTCCAGCTCGGATCGCATTCCCGCGATAACGGCGGCTGCAATACTCACTGCTTCTTGAGCTGAAGGGATTCGTTCGGTCTCGTAGCGGATCTTCTTGATCACATTTCCACCGAGGCTTACTAATCCTATTGTGATGGCATCAATCTCCGGATTAATGGTCAGGGCGGCGATGCTCTCACTGGGGTGAACATCGGGGCTCGGACGACCTACCTGGGTGGCCCCGGATGGAGCCGTCTCGTGTACTAGGTCCAGCGCGACCAGCTGAGCGATCAGCGTGCTGATGGTTGAGCGATTGAGTCCGGTCTGCTTGGCCAACTGCACCCGGCTCAGCACCTTGCGATGGTGCACCATGGACAGCAGCAATGCCAGGTTATTGCGCCGTGCCGGATCCGGATCGTTGGCGGTATTGCTCATCACACTGCCGGAACCAAGCCCGTCTTGCTTCTTCGGTTTCAAGATATCGATCCTCTTAGAAGCCAAGGAGTATCTGGCAGAAGGGAACATCTTGGAACTTTCTTATTTGCTGCATGAGACAACATAACAGGTAATTTGCACCGAAAGATAGCTGTCGAAGCTGAGGGAGTTCTTGAAGGTTCGCTTACATGTGGGGATCTAGGGGTTGACATTGCCTCGATTATGAATAAGTTTGTCTACAGAACATTTTATCTCGATCCTCGTCAATCTCATTCCTTCCACTTTGGAGCCCTCAATGGTGATTCAACCAAGTCGTGACGACAAGTTCTCTTTTGGCCTCTGGACTGTTGGCTGGCAGGCAGGCGACCAATTCGGTTCTGCCACCCGCCCCCCGCTGGATACTGTGGAAGCCATCAACGCTCTTAGCGACCTGGGAGCGTATGGGGTAACTTTTCACGATAATGATTTGTTTCCCTTCGGTGCGACAGCTACCGAACGTCGGAATGAGATCGATAGGCTCAAGGCTGCGCTTGAGGCGACCGGACTTGTTGTGCCGATGGTGACCACCAACCTTTTCAGCCACCCGGTGTTCAAGGACGGCGGGTTCACCAGCAACGACCGCAGCGTGCGTCGCTTCGCCTTGCGAAAGGTGTTAGAAAATCTTGACCTCGGGGCAGAACTCGGTGCGGAGATCTTTGTGATGTGGGGCGGGCGCGAAGGCAGCGAGTACGATGCCGCCAAGGACATTCGCGGTGCCCTGGAGCGCTACCGCGAGGCAATGAACCTACTGGCAGACTATGTCACCGATAGGGGTTACAACCTCCGGTTCGCCATCGAACCAAAGCCTAACGAACCGCGCGGTGACATTCTGCTGCCCACCTTGGGGCATGCACTAGCCTTCATTGAAACTTTAGAGCGGCCGGAGCTTTTCGGGGTCAATCCGGAAACCGGGCACGAGCAGATGGCAGGTCTGAACTTCACCCACGGTATTGCGCAGGCACTCTATCAAGGCAAGCTCTTTCACCTTGATCTCAACGGGCAGCGCAGCATCAAGTTCGACCAGGACCTGGTGTTTGGGCACGGTGATCTGCAGAACGCCTTCTCCCTTGTGGATCTGCTGGAAAATGGTGGTCCCCAGGGTGGACCGGCTTATCAGGGACCTAGGCACTTTGACTATAAGCCCAGCCGCACCGAGGACATCAATGGTGTCTGGGATTCCGCTGCCGCAAATATGCGAACCTACCTGCTGCTCAAGGAACGTGCCAAAGCGTTCCGAGCCGATCCAGAGGTCCAGGCCGCCTTGACCGAGTCCAGAGTGGCGGAGGTCAACGTGCCCACCTTGAATCCCGGGGAGGGGTATAAAGAACTCATCGAGGACCGGAGTGCCTACGAGGAGTTCGACGCCGGAGCCTACTTTGATGGGAAAGGGTTCGGTTTCGTCCGGCTACAGCAGCTTTTCATCGAGCACTTACTGGGCGCCCGCTCCTAGCCCAGTCGCTACAGATTTCGGGGGTTTTGAGCAGTAGATGAGAACTATGATGATCCCCGCGAACGGGATCAATATCCAGAAAAGATTGCGCTGATCATAGCCCGCGTCCCGTAGTCTTCGGGCGGCTACGGCGAGACTCGGTAACAAGATAGCAATCCCCCAGAAGCCAGCGATCAAGGTACCGAGATAGGTCTTGTCCGCAACCTGGAAAACGTTGAGCAGGTTCAGAGCGCTCAGCACCAGGCCGTTGAACAGAGCCCACCACCAGAATTCGGCGCGGGTAGCGAGGCCGTTGAACTCGGAGTATTTACGGAAAACGGTTTGAATAGCTTCACCAAAGGACACTGCCCTGGTCCTTTCGTTCGGATAGTAGAGATCCATCATAAAGGCTCATAGGGTGAAAATAGTCCCAAAAGTTATCCACATTCCTTATCCTTTTCCGATCATGAGGGGCAAATAGTCGGTGCGGCTTCTTAGCGTGGTGTTATGCACATTCACCAAGCCAAAACACCTCGGGAGCTAAGCAAACAAGCCAGCCTCACCGGACTGGTCATAGTGACTTGCCTCGTTTTCCTCAGCACGGCGGTGCTGAGTTGGTGGACGGTTGCCGACAGTGCCGTGCGGTGGCAAGCAGCCTCGGCAGCGCCGGTTATCGTGAAAGCAATAGCGGAGGGCGGAGCCAGACCGCTTTTCGCTATTGAGCCAACCACGGCTTTGGCGCTCTTACAACGGCTTGCGGTCAAAGATCGAGCTCCTTCGAGGGGCTACCGTCGAGAGGCTTTTGGCGAAGCCTGGTACGACCTCGATCACAATGGTTGTGACACTCGGAACGACGTGCTGCGACGGGATCTTCAGTCCCCAGCGTCGGTGCGAGGCTCGCCTTGCCAGATTGCCTCAGGACTCCTGCACGATCCATATACCGCGAAGGACATTGATTTCCAGCGTGGTGCCGAGACCTCTAGTGCGGTTCAGATAGATCATTTAGTTTCGCTCTCGGATGCGTGGCAAAAGGGTGCTCAACAACTCACTGAAGCGCAGCGACTGTCCCTGGCGAACGATCCATTGAATCTGCTAGCAGTGGATGGTCCGCAGAACGTGGAGAAGGGCGCCTCCGATGCTGCCGAATGGTTACCGCCGCAGGAAAATTTCAGGTGCAATTATGTGGCTCGGCAAATCTCAGTCAAGGCCGCTTATGGGCTGTGGTTGAGTCAGGCCGAGAAGACCGCCATGCTGAAGGTCCTGAGTAGCTGTCCGCAGCAGATGTCCTGGAAGGCTGCCTGAGCTGAGCCCAGCTTAATTGAACTGAACTGAACTGAGCTGAATCGAGACGAGCTGAATCGAGCCGGGACGAGCCCAGCCCGGTTTAGGCTAGTGCGCTTCGCATAAGCGCATAAGCGCATAAGCACAGGCCCAGCGGCGGGTTTTCTGTCACTTGCTCATCCGGTTTGGGCGGCTTCAGAAAACTTCAAGGATTCACACAGCAAATCTCGTGGCGTATCTACTGGAAAGAGCTAAGGAAATGGTCCATTCTTATGCCATGAACGAGATACTGAACCCCGTGGAATTGGCACAGAAGAACTTGAAAGAAGCCGAGCGTCAGCTCGCCAAGGCCGAGACGGAGGCTGCTTCGGGCGGTATTGGTCAGGAACGTCTGCAGCAGTTAGAGAAGCTACGTCAGTTCTGCATCGAAGACTTGCAGCGGGTTATCAAGGAAAACTGAAGGCCTAGAAGCTCAGCTGTAGATACCCTTGGCCTACCTGCCAGCTTCCGCCATTTTCGATTCGGCCGAGCACCGTGCGCTGAAGCGCAGTGTCACGGGGTAAGGCGGCGATATTCTGAACGTCTCGTCGGCGGAAAGTAAAGTACACGGCGTCGCTGGGCGTATCTAATAGCTCACCGTAGAGCGTGAATCGCGAGGCAAATTGAGCAATATTGGATTGCGGGGGAAGCGTCTCTAGCAGATAAGGGTCAAGTAACCAGGAAACACAGTTGGCTAGGCGGACCGGCTGCCTCGGGAAAAATTCTGCAAAGAAGGGGACCGCCCGGGCAAGGGAGTCCTCGACCGCAGCAGGGGAGAGCGGACGGCCTTCCTCCTCGGGAATGTGTATCCCCAGCACGGCTTCATTGGAAGCGAGGTCGGCGATACCCTCAGGGCCGGGCTGGATCTGGAATTGCAGACGACCCAATTGGTAAAGAGTGCCGGTGGCGTGCTCGGTGAGCCATCTCCAAGTCTCCAAGCCAAAGAAGCCTGTAGTTACCCGAGAAATCGCGATATGCCTACCAATATCCGCCACAGTGGCACGGATAACTTCTTCGGGAATGCCTCGATCCCGGTACCAGCTTAATTGCTCGGGCAGGAAACGAAGCAGAGCGCTCATCCAGACCAGTTGACCCCCAGCACTGCTGGGTGGTTTTTCACCGAAATTACCCAGCCGCGAACGCAATACGGCTAAAGCGGCCTCAACCTCAGCGGATGGAGCGGACTCAAGCAATGCGCGGGTCTCCACGCGATCATCCGCCCGCACCGCAGCCAGTTCCAGGATCTCTTCGATATTGATCGAATCGGAAGGGGTCATGGACTCAGTGTCCAAAAGGATCGGGATCGATGCCCGGTGTCCAGCTCAGTCCCGGAACGCCCCAGCCGTTGTCCTTGGCCGAGCGACGGGCCTTCCGCTTATAGCGATCCACCAGCTTGTCCACATACAACTTGCCATCTAGATGATCGTATTCGTGCTGCATGCAGCGAGCGAACCATTCAGTGGCCTCGAATTCCACCTTATTGCCATAGGCATCAAAGCCGTTGACTCGCACCCATTCCGCTCGTTTTAGCGGGAAATGGTCGCCGGGAACCGAAAGGCAACCTTCGGCTTCGTCATCGGGGTCGGGGGAGTTCCCCGAGATCTTACCCAACACCAAGGAAGGGTTGACCAAGACGCCCTGGGGAGGAACGCCGTCGTCGTTGTCCATTGCGTAGACGAACACCCGGAGGCTCACCCCAATCTGCGGGGCAGCCAGACCGACCCCATTGGCGGCAGCGTTCGTTTCATGCATATCGGCCACCAAACGCAGCAGATCTTCGTCGAAATCCCGGACCTCAGCGGCTCGTCGATGCAATACCGGGTCGCCCTGGACTCGGATCGAATAAATCGTCACGCAGCACCGCCAGCAATGTCACGACCGACGATGTCTCGCATGATTTCACTGGTGCCGCCGAAAATCGTCAGCAACCGGGACGCCAGGAATGCCTGGGCCACCGGATACTCCAGGATGTACCCATAACCGCCATGTAATTGCAGGCAGCGGTCGGTAATGGACTTCACCCGTTCGCTGGCCCAAAGCTTGGCCTTTGCGGCACTCACGGCATCGAGCTCACCCGCATTGAAGGCCAGAATCGCGCGATCGACGTAGCTTTCGGTCACTTCCACCTCGGTTTGGATATCGGCCAGCGCAAAACGGCTGTTTTGGAAATCGATCACGCGTTCCCCAAAGGCATTCCGGTCCTTGGTGTATTGCACTGTGGCCTCAAAAATGCTGCGAGCGACGGCGGAGCTTGCCACCGCAATAGCCAGCCGGCCCTGCGGCAGTTGGGCCGCAGCGTACTCCAGCCCGCGGCCAAGCTCACCGAGCAGATCGTCAGCTGGGACCCGAACGTTATCGAAGAACAGCTCGGCGGTATCGGAGGCTTTTAGACCCATCTTGTCCAACTGTTTTCCGGTGTTGTAGCCCTCGCCTTTGCGCACCATGAACAGCGAGTAGGAGTCCTTATTACCGCGACCGCTTCCACCGTCGGTCCGCGCGAGTACTAAGGCTGCGTCGCCGGAGATCCCATTGCCGATGAAAGTCTTCTGACCGCTGATCAACCAATCGTCGCCGTCGCGCACTGCTTTGGTCCGTACTCCCCGCAGATCCGAACCCGCGCCCGGTTCGGTCATTGCGATGGAGGTGACGATTTCTCCCGAGACCATACCGGGCAGCCAACGTTCCTTGAGGTCCTCGGAACCGTAGGCGAGCAGATGCGGCAAAACCATGTCGTCGTGTAAATGGAAGGCCAGGCCAACCGCTAAATGGTTGGCTCGGGCGAATTCCTCGTCCAGCACGGCGCGGAAACGGTAATCCGTCATTCCCATGCCACCAAAGTCCTCGGGCACCGCCAGGCCAAGTAGACCTTGCTCTCCGGCTGCGTTCCACAGGCTCCGGTCCATCATGTGTTCGGCATCCCACTGCGCGTAATGCGGGGCTACCTCACGATGATTAAACTCCTGGGCAACTTCTCGGAATAGCTCGTGATCTTCTTCGAAAAGCGAGCGCTTCATCTCCGGTGCCCTCTCGTCATTGTTCAGCGGTCGTCATTTTTCAGCACGAAGGCCGCACCGGTAAACCGATGCGGCCTTCGCTTGAGAGTGTTCAACCACTCTTCTGGGTGAGATACGGGGATTGAACCCGCGACCCCCTGGACCACAACCAGGTGCTCTGCCAGCTGAGCTAATCCCACCATGTGCGTTCCCGCAGCGACAACTAGTCTACAGGTTCGGAGGCAGTGCTCATAACTCGGCGCGAGATCTGCTGTGCTGTAGCGGAATCCGGGCCCGGAGCGGGGACAAAAACGGCTTCTCGATAGTAGCGAAGCTCATTGATGGAGTCCTTGATATCTCCCAGTGCTCGGTGACCGCCTTGTTTGGCCGGAGATTGAAAATAAGCACGGGTGAACCAGCGTCGGGAAAGTTCTTTGATGGTGGAGACATCGATCACTCGATAGTGCAAATGCTCAATCACCTTCGGCATGTCTCGGGCTAGGAAGCCGCGATCGGTACCCACAGAGTTGCCACCGAGCTGAGCTTTGCCCGATTCCGGAACATGCTCGGTGATGTAAGCCAGTACCTTTTCTTCGGCTTCTTCCATTGATATGCCGTGGGGCAACTCATCGATCAGCTTCGAGGTGGTGTGCATTTGCCGGACGAAGTCACCCATTTGAGCAACGGCAGCCTGCTCGGGTTTGATCACCACATCGACGCCCTCGCCAAGAATATTCAGCTCAGAGTCGGTGACCAGGACTGCAACTTCGATCAGGGCGTCCACGCTCAGATCGAGGCCGGTCATCTCACAATCAATCCATACGATGCGTTCAGCAGAAACAGAAGAATTAGCCACCTGACCAATCTACCGTGTGCTGAAGGGGTCCCGGGAAGCTGGACTGGTCTAAAATGAGTTGAGTTTCATCACTCTCCGCCCTTGACCTCCTCAGGAGCAGCACAATACTGCCGGATCGGAATCAGCCCTATGACAACGCCCGAGTCACCAACCGGCGTTGGACAGCGCCCGGACGCTGATTCGCCGGTGCGGGACACGCCCGATCAAGAGAATGATTTTCACGACGCGTGGAAACCGCTGACCGCGGGGCTAGTGGGATCGCTGCTGTTAATGTTCGGTTCGGTAGGAATCGGTTGGCTAGCGCAGTCCTCCGCGCTCTGGCGGAATCCGATATTCATCTGGATGCGGGCCGAGCCAGCGGGCATTGTGATCTCGGTTGCTTGTATCGCAATTGGTGGCATGGTCTTGGTGCGTGCTTGGCTCAGATTGGGGCAGCGATTTACCGACTGGCCACCAGCCTCTGGCCGGATTGTGAAGAAAGCCATTCTGATGTGGTCGCTGCCCTTGATGGTGACCATTCCATTGTTCAGCAGGGACGTCTACGCCTATATCGGCCAAGGCCGATTGATGCAGGCGAATCTGAATCCGTATGTCAACGGTATTTCGGCGCTTTCCAATTGGTTCAACCTGGGCGCCGATAAGCTCTGGGCCGAGGCTCCGACGCCTTACGGCCCGGTGTTCTTATGGATTGAACAGTTTGTGGTGACAGTCAGCGGAGGCAATCCGGAACTTTCGGTTTTCCTCTTCCGGGTTTGTTCCGCTTTCGGCGTGCTACTTTGCGTTATTTACGTGCCGCGGTTGGCCGTTCTGCACGGAGTGAACCCGAATCGGGCGCTGTGGCTCAGCGTGGCTAATCCTTTGCTTTTGGTAAATTTCTTGGCTGCCGTTCATAACGACGCGCTGATGATCGGCTTGGCCGTGGCCGGACTCTACTACTGCGCTACTAAACGTTATATTTTCGGCATCGTACTGATCACTGCCTCGATCGCGATCAAGCCGATCACCGTGATTCTGCTACCTTTTGTGGCTTTGCTCTGGGCCGGGAAGAAAGCCAGTTGGCCGCGTAAATTCCTTTATTGGGGTATGACGGCGGCGCTTTCGCTGGGCATTATGGCGCTACTTGGCTGGATCAACGGTTTTGGATTCGGCTGGATCAACGGACTTTCAGCGCCCGGCAGCGTATGGATTTGGTACGCACCGGTGGGGGCGCTCGGCCTTATTGTGGCCAGTCTGGGCAGTGCCCTGGGCTGGGATGGCTGGGCGATCACCGGTCATATCTGGGACGCAGCCAAGGTCCTAGCGGTTGGCATCGTGGTCTGGCTGGCTTTCAGAGGCAGCTATGAGCGGATCATTCGGCGGATGGCGCTGGCTTTTGCCGCCGTCGTTCTGCTGTCTTCGATGATTCAGAGCTGGTACGTGGTCTGGCTGATCCCGCTCTTCGCGATCACCGGGATTCGCAATGACTGGCAGGTCAAGACGCTTTACTTCATCCTGTCCTTCTTCATGATCTACTCGATCTCGGATCAGCTCAACGTCTGGCCTTATCTTCAGCAACAGGACGCCTGGATCAACCTGGACAGCGCTAGACTCGCGGCGGCACTAATTGCGCTGGGCTTCGCCATCTACGTGGTCTTTGTGGATAGGAAGACTCGTAAGCTCTTCCTACGCACCGAACACACCACGCTGGATGTCATCTAGCTGGCTTGGACGGCGCCCTTGCGCGCTAACTGGATCACCTCTCGGATGGCCCAGCCCAGCAAAATAAATAGACCCAGATTCCGCAACGACAAGATCACCGCGATAGCCGGATTCAACTCGTAGAGCTGTACGTAGAAAATTGGGTAGACCAGTGTGGTGAGCACAGCGATGCAGAGCATTAGATAGCCCGGGAAGCGCCACTGTTGCTTGTTGTAGAACAGGCCGACTGCCACAATCGCTGCCAGCCAAAGCTGGAACTGCGGCGAGCCAACTTTATTGAAAACAATGAAGGAAGCAACTAGCGCCAGCGAGCCCGCCACGATGAGTTGCTGGGGGTTGGCGCCACGGCGCAGAGCCCAGAGCAGCAGAACAACAATGACGACGGCGGCCAGCGCCAGCAGGGGATTCATCACCGATCCGATGGTCTCGCTGAGTCCGCCCCGAACCTCACGAGTATTTATCGAGACATCCTCGAAGATGTAGGTGTCACCCTGATGCAAAATGGCTTGCCACAGCCCAGGAGTAGTAAAGGGCGCTTCCAATTGCATGCCTCGCCCGCCCTGGGCGGTAAGGAAACCCAGTAAATACTGCAAACCGCCGCCGGCAGCCACTACAGCCACCACAGCTGCGGTAACCACGACGCCGGCGATGATCGCCTTAATCCGGTGCTTACTGGCGACTATGACGGCAAACAGCACGGCAGCCGGCCACACCTTGACCCAGGTGGCCAGGCTGAGCATTGCCGCAGCCAGGTAGGGGCGTGCCGCTAGCAAGAGCAAAGCGGTTATTACCACCGGTGCGGTCAAACCATCGATCCGGCCGACTGCCACCGTACCTAGGATGGCGGTGGCACCAAGCCACCAATAAGCCGCGTAGTAACCGTTCTGAGACCGCGGTTTCGCCAAGAACCAGATCGCCATAAAATTCAGCACCGCGAACAGTAGGAACCAGGCTAGTTGATACAGGTAGCCACCGAAAACTGCCCCAATTAAGATCGGCAGCATGGCACCTACCGGGTAGACCCACGCTTGGGTTATGCCCTGCCACTGGCCTTGCTGGAGGCCCTCTAAAGCCCAGAATCGGTAGTACCCGATATCACTGAGCACTTGCCCGCTGAAGATCAAGGGGGAAAGCAAGCCCAGAATCAGTAGGTGCAGAACGCCGAAGGTGAGCCACAGGGCGCGCGGCTGGTGGAATTTTTTCTGCAAAGTCTCAGACAAGCGCGGGTCCTTGTGGTGGTGGCGGGTGCTTCAGGAACATAGGAAGAATAACATCGTGCCGGGTTCCTACCTCAGCTCAGATGCTTGAGTGCCTCTCTGCGGGAGAGCGGACTGAGCTGGGTTTCCCGCACCGCCACGAACTCCTTGACCCACTCGGGATCCGTTTTTGCATACTCGCGTAAAGCCCAGCCGATGGCCTTCCGGATGAAGAATTCCGAATCCGGCATATTCGGTTCGATGACTTGAGTTAGCAGTTCGACGTCGGTTCCGGCCTTCGCCTGCAACTGACTGATAATCGAGAGCCTTCGAAACCAGAAATCCTCGTCCTCGCTCCAAGTCAGGATGAGAGGTTTCATGGTTGAGGGATGGGCTTGGAGCAAATCTTTGATCCGATGAGCCACCTCATCGACGTGATCCCACCAGGCTCCGGTACTGACCATCTCGCAATAGAGCGGCAGGAAAATCAGATTCGCGCGGGTGGCCTTGAGTCCGGTGAGCGCCATCGCGACATAGCGTTCTTCGCGGAACTCCGCTTCCCGCCAGAGTACCGTTGCGGTGTTGAGTAGAGATGCCTCGCCGCTGAAAGGGAAGCTGCGGGCCGCCGTCGTCGTGAATTTGCGAACCACCGGCATCGGAACGCCGAGGTAGGGCATGCTGGACTTCATATAAGCCTGCATTTTTAGGGCACGCTCGGGGTCTTGGGATTCACGCAGCCCGCGGCGGATGTGTTCGATCAATTTCTGGTTGGGCATCACACTATTAAACATCTGTAAGGTGCCATTGCGTAGACTTGCGCCATGGTCGAGTTGAAATCTCCGGGTGAAATCCAGGCTCTCCGTGAAGCCGGACGCGTTGTTGCGCAAGCACTGGCCGCAGTGCGTGCGGAAGCGCGGGTGGGGGTGTCACTCAAAGAACTGGATGAGGTGGCAGCGGACGTGATTGCCGCTGCGGGAGCCAAGCCGGCCTTTCTGAATTACCACCCGAGGTGGGCGCCGACGCCCTTTGACGGGGTGATTTGTGCCAGCGTGAACGACGCGATTGTGCACGGAGTGCCGAATGGTTATCGGATTGCCGACGGAGACCTGGTCTCGATTGACTGCGGTGCCTTTTTGGACGGCTGGTGTGGTGATTCGGCCATTAGCTTCATCGTGGGTACCGTGAATCCGGATGACCAGGCGCTCATCGACGCTTGTGATGCTGCCCTGGCGCGGGGGATTGAGCAGGCAAGGGTTGGTAACAAAATCGGGGACATTGCCTATGCGGTGGGTGGAGAAGCCCGACGGGACGGTTACGGGATCTTGGCCGATCACGGTGGGCACGGCGTCGGGCGAGCGATGCACGAAGATCCGCATGTGCCTAACGATGGCAGGCCCGGCCGAGGACTTAAGTTGAGTGAGGGCTTGGTGATCGCCATCGAGCCGATGCTGATAACCGGCGGGTCCGATGCCTACCGGCACGATGCCGATGGCTGGACACTGAGATCGCCGGATGGTCGCCGTGCCGCGCACAGCGAACACACGATAGCGGTGACCGCCGAGGGGCCAGTGATCCTCACGGCGCTTTAGGCTCTGGCCCTTTCTGCCGGTGACCACTGAGTTGACGCTAGATGGCCTGCGGTCAATATCGCCTCAGGATTCGGTAGAGTAGTAGAGATGTTTTGCCCTTATGGGCGAACACCAGCCTCGGTAGCTCAGCGGATAGAGCAGGAGCCTTCTAATCTCTTGGTCGTGGGTTCGATTCCCGCCCGGGGCACAATACTCTTTTATTTACACTGAACATGGGCGCGCATGGGACTGCTGTCTGACGGTTTACTGACAGTTATGAATCAGGGCTGCTAGGTCGAGAGCCAGGGCAGGTAGGGGAGCGCTGCCGACGCGACTCAACTCCCGGTGCCAAGAACAGGAAACTATCCCAAGTGATAGTCGAGAAATGGTCTAACGAACAAATCCCCACCCGAAGGTCGAGGATTAGGTATTGACGATTCAAATATCCGGCTCAATAATGGGTGGTATGACTGAAACTTTGCAGGTGAAGTATGGGCTCAAATATCTTTCCGGGGTGAATAAAGGTGAGGTTTTTGAGATCGCGGCCACCCAGGAAGACAGAGCAATTGGTTACGTACAGCAGCAAGCCGATGCGCTCGGCTTCGAGGCAGCGGCGGTCTCCTCGACCGATGGTGGGAACACCTGGCAAACCATTTAGTTACTTGGTGGGCGCCGGTTCAGTGTGTTCGGGTCTTTGGGGTAGAAGCATCGCTTAGGACCTAAAGGACAAGCATGTAAATCGCCGCGACTGACATGCTTATTCACCGCAAGCTTTGTCCGCACAGGCACCGAAGGGCGGACAAGGTATGCAGTCGCGGTCTTGCGGTGAAAACCGGACCCTTTCTGAGCTCAGAAAGGGTTGGGCCATCGTGACCGCGTGCACCTGCTGACCACACATCCGTGATCGCTCTTTCGAAGTGGCCCCGGCTTCTCCAGCTCCCATAGTCGTTGTGAGGCAGGCGAGGAGCCAGTGTTTTCAGGCGATCAGGGCCCCCGGCCGAGCGCTTAACGAACTGGCTCAACTCTCGGGCACTTGCTGAGTGGTCCTAAAAATCCCAGTCTGCTCATCGGGCAGCTAGGTAACCGATCTAGCACCCTTGCCAGCGGTCACGGACTTGAGTGCGTCCAGTGCCTCCCGCATGAACAGTGATAGCTCGTGTTCTTCCTTTGTGGCGATCCATCGATGGAAGCTGACCTTGAAAAGAGCAATCCCAGACTCTGCGGCCAGACTAGCCTCGGGTTCCGCAATGCCGTGCTGGCGCAGAGTTTCGGCCAGCGCAGCCGAGGTTGAGGCGAGCTTAATCAGGTCGCGTTCCTGGAGCTCGGGGTTCAACATGATCACGGCCTGACGAGAACGCACGAAATCACGTTGCTCGGTGAGCATCTCAGCAATCGCCTCAAGCCCCGCGGCTAGCGCGTCGATCGGCGCGACAGACTTCAGCGCATCGGACACGGCCCCCACAAACCGGTCCCGAAACTCATCGGCGGTGGCAAACAGCACCTCGCGTTTATCGGCGTAGTGATTGAAGAAGGTTCGCTCGGTAAGCCCGGCGTGTTTGGCGATCTCTGCGACGGCTGTCTGTTCGTAACCACGCTCGCTGTAGAGTTCCAGCGCTGCTGCTGCCAGTCGCCCGCGTGCATTCGGCTCCCATCTACTCATAGCTAGATACTATCTGATTGCAGTTGCTGCAATCAGATCATAAGATTGATTACAGTAACTGAAGTCAACTAATGGAGTTTCTTATGCGTATCTTTGTGACCGGAGCCTCCGGTTTTATCGGCTCTGCTGTCGTTCCCGAGCTCATCGGCGCGGGCCATCAGGTCGTGGGGCTTGCCCGCTCAGCCACCTCCGCCGCCGCGCTCAGCGCAGCCGGCGTCGAAGTCGTCCACGGCACTCTTGATGACCTCGAGCTGTTGGGGGAAACTGCCGCGGCCTCCGACGGGGTGATCAACCTTGCCTTTCATGGCGAACGTGCCTTCACCGGCGACTACCTGGGCGCCGCTGAGGCTGATCGTCGCGTCGTCGATACCTTCGGCGATGCATTGGCAGGTACCGATCGCCCGCTAGTGTTGGCCAGTGGTTTCATCGGCTTCCCCACCGGGCGCGCAGTAACCGAGCGGGATGAACCCATCGTTGATGATTCCCCCTATGTAATTCGGTCGGTCACCGCCCAGGCTGCTCTCGCTTTTTCCTCGCGCGGCGTCAGATCCTCGGTGGTCCGGGTTTCTCCGACCGTCCACGGTGAGGGGGACCGTGCCTGGGTACCGCACTTGGTCGCCACCGCTCGCGCCAAGAATGTCTCCGCCTACATTGGTGACGGCAGCAATCGGTGGCCTGCGGTTCACCGACTTGATATCGCCCGATTGTTCCGCCTGGCCGTTGAGGAAGCACCCGCGGGATCGGCGCTGCATGGTGCTGCGGAGGAGGGCGTCGCGCTCCGAGATATCGCTGAAATGATCGCTCGCCGCCTTGACCTACCGGTGACTTCCGTTGCCCCTGAGACCGCAGAGAAGCACTTCGGCTGGCTGAGTCCCTTCATGAGCCTCGACGTCCCGGTGTCGAACACCCTCACCCGTGAACTGCTGGGCTGGCAGCCCTCCCAACCCAGCCTGCTCGAAGACCTGGCCAAGGGGCGCTACTTCGACACTGAAGTCACCCGCGAACTGCTCCGCTGATGAGCGGGCACTCCTCCTCCCCAAACCCGTTTAAGTGACCTTTTCCTCACATCGTGTGTTCGCATCGTGGCGGTGTTCCTCACCTGGTCGGAAACTGGCAGTGGCCTTATCAAGGCAACTGAAAGAGAAACCGAATAGATCCAGGAGTAGAGATCATGAACGATGTAGTAACCGTCCGAGGCTTTGTGGCAAGTGAGGTGCGAATGACCCTGACCGAATCTGGTTGGCCGATAGCAACCTTTCGCCTTGGTTCCACCGAGCGCCGCTTTGATCGAGTGCGGAGCCAATGGGTTGACGCCGGAACTAATTGGTACTCGGTGTCAATGTTCCGTGGCCTAGCGCAAAACGCTTCCTGCAGCGTGAGTAAGGGGGAACGGGTGATTGTCACCGGGAAATTGAAACTGCGGCAATGGACCAAGGGGGAGCGGCACGGAATTGCACCAGAAATCGATGCCGACGCGGTGGGGCATGATCTGGTCTGGGGTACGGCGAAATTCAAAAGGGCAAGCACTACTGCAGAGCTGGAGAAGATCGCTGGTGATGCATCTGCTGAGCCTCGGGCGCTAGATCAGGTGGAAACAGGAACTCCTGAAGGACGGGACGCAAGTTCTGAAGAGCCAGCCAGTAGTCCACAAGAAGCTCCCGCCCAACCTCCCGAACAACTGATCTTTGCCGCTCAAGCCGGAGGTACACAGGGAGAGGGCACCGAGAGTGTGCAGGACGACGGCGACGCTCGACTAAGCGGTGAGGCTCCACCCAGTCAGGTTGTCAAGGCGCCGAAACCGAGGGGGAGAAGTTCGGTAACAAGGGACGATAGTAGTGACGATTCTGAGCCACCGTTTTAGTTTGTTGGCGGTCTGCCCGAGGGTTTCGCACAGCGAAATACCAGAGCTAGGCTTGCCAGCAACGGGTGTGATCAGGCGGGGGCTTTTTTGACCTCAAGAGTTCTTGAGGTTCTAGGTTGAGTCCATGACTATTGATGACCGCTCAATTGACGCCGGAAAGGATACTGTGGCCGCCAAAGAGTCTGTCTGGTCGCCGCAGTATCTGATGACCACGATAGGAATGTTTTCCATCGTGGTGCTGACCGCCTTTGAATCCCTTGCGGTGACGACCATCATGCCTTTAGTTAGTGCAGAGCTCTCCGGAGATGCCCTTTATGGCCTGGTGTTCGCCATGACCTTCGCCACCGGTGTGATTGGTATGGTGGCGGCGGGATCCTGGTCTGATCGCAGGGGCCCACGGACGCCGCTTTTTGCAGCGCTGGGAATTTTTGCGCTCGGACTGCTGATGGCAGGCTTGGCTTCCTCGATGTTGATGCTGGTAGCTGCCCGTGCGGTCCAGGGGATCGGTAGCGGGGCGATTAGCGTGGTGATCTATGTACTGCTTGCCAGAATCTACCCGGCGAGGCTCTTACCGAAGATCTTTGCAGCCTTTTCGGTAGCCTGGGCCGTGCCCTCGGTGGTAGGCCCCTTCATCGCAGGCCTTATCGCAGATCATCTGCACTGGAGATGGGTTTTCTTCGGTGTGCTGATCCTCCTTCCACTGGCTTTGATGATGATGTTGCCAGGTATCCGTGCCAACTCCGGTCAGATGGGGCCAGGAAACGCCGAGACTCCTTGGCGAAAGCGGCTTCTATGGGCTTTGCTGGTCGCGATAGCGACCTTGTTACTAGGCATGGCTGCGCAATTTTCGGGCATCGCCGCGCTGCTTTTGGTCATTGCTGGGCTAGCCGGGGTGATGATCGCGGTGCGTCCTTTGCTGCCGCCGGGAACCCTGCGATCACGGCGGGGACTGCCGAGCATCATCTTGCTTCGAGCGCTTCTTTCGGCAGCCTTTTTCAGCGCAGAGGTCTACATCGTCCTCGGGCTGGTCAACCATTACGAGCTGAGCCCGACCCTGGCGGGATTGGCGCTTACAGTGGGTGGAATTTCGTGGACAGCTGCCTCGGTGACGCAATCCAGGCTCACAGAGCAACTGTCCCACGCCCGGGCGGTGAGGGTGGGTGCAGCATCGCTTTGTTTCTCACTTTTCGTCATTACGGGGGCTGTGCTGATGTCACTGCCCGCGCCGATGCTCATCGCAGCTTGGATTTTTGCCGGGGCGGGAATGGGATTTGGGCTGGCCCGATTGAGCACCATGGGCTTGTCGCAAGCCTCCCAGAGCAATCAGGGAGAGATATCCTCGGCCATGTCCATGGCGGACTCGATCGGTTCTGCAGCAGCCTTGGCTATTGTCGGGGTGATCTTCGGTGCTCTTTCCGCGCTGCTACCGGCCTCGGAGCTCGAACACAGCCGCTGGCCGGTGACCGGAGCACTCGTGTTTTCCTTGCTGATGGCGATACTTGCCCTATTGGTCTGCTTCCGTACGACGAGTCGGGCAACGATGATAGCTACTCGCGGTGAGTAGTTCAGCTCGGAATAATGGCAGAATAAGCGGGTGACTCAGAAGCAAAGTGCGCAGATGTTCTCCGCAAGACACAAAGTTCACCGTGCCACCTCGGTCGCTATCGTGGCGCTTACGACCGGACTGCTCTTGAGCGCATGCACTCAGCCAACCCCAAGCTCCACCAGCGACCCAGTTCCGGCAGCTTCCGAACTGGCCAGCAAATCTCCTGGGCCGGTGGGCACTATGGTGACAAAAGTTAATAAGGCTTTGACTAGCTTGGCCGCGAAGAGCCCGAAACCCAGCCAAGATCAGATCCGCAGCACCCTGCAAGGGCTAGGAGTTGCTGCAACGGACGTTGAGGTCTCGATTTCGAAAACCCCCACCGGACTTGATGTGGACGCGATCCAGGGCTCGGTCAAAGTTGAGAAATCCTGCGTCATCGGCCAGATCCGGGAAGGGAAAGTCTCGATCACCCTGCAGCCGGTGCTTTCGACTGGAAAGTGCTTTGTCGGAGATCAAGACTGAGGAAATAGCAGCCCTCCATCGCCGGGCGCTTCGCTGAGATCCCACTCCGAAACGGCTGCGTTGTGAGTTAGCGCCATGCACCCACTAGCCTTGAAGCATGGCGGAATTCATTTACACCATGACCAAGGCCCGCAAAGCAGTGGGCGATAAGGTCATCCTCGACGATGTCAGCATGTCCTTCTTCCCCGGCGCCAAGATCGGTGTGGTGGGTCCCAATGGCGCCGGCAAGTCGACCATCTTGAAAATTATGGCCGGGTTGGACACCCCCTCCAATGGCGAAGCCCGGTTGAGCCCGGGCTACAGCGTTGGCATCCTCTTGCAGGAGCCGCCGCTGAACGAAGAGAAGACTGTCTTGGGCAACGTCCAAGAGGGAGTCGGCGAGATCTACGGCAAGATCCAACGCTTCAACGAGATTTCCGAGGAGATGGCCAACCCCGACGCGGACTATGACTCTCTTCTCGAAGAGATGGGCAAGCTGCAGGAAGCCATTGACGCCGCCGATGCTTGGGACCTGGATTCCCAGCTGGAACAGGCCATGGATGCCTTGCGCTGCCCTCCGGGTGATGCAGATGTCACGGTGCTCTCCGGCGGCGAGCGGCGCCGCGTAGCACTGTGCAAATTGCTTCTGCAAAAGCCCGACCTGCTGCTCCTGGACGAACCCACTAACCACCTTGATGCAGAGAGCGTGCTGTGGCTAGAGCAGCACCTCTCCAGCTATGCCGGCGCCGTACTCGCCGTGACTCACGATCGTTACTTCCTGGATCACGTTGCCGAATGGATCGCGGAGGTTGATAGGGGGCACCTGTACCCGTATGAGGGCAACTACTCCACTTACCTGGAGAAGAAGCGCGCCCGCTTGGAGGTTCAGGGTAAAAAGGACGCAAAACTTGCCCGAAGGCTGTCTGAAGAACTCGACTGGGTCCGCTCCAACGCTAAGGGCCGGCAAACTAAATCCAAGGCTCGTTTGGCTCGCTATGAAGAGATGGCTGCCGAGGCCGATCGCACCCGGAAACTCGACTTCGAAGAGATTCAAATCCCGCCGGGACCGCGACTGGGTTCGCTCGTTCTTGAGGCCAACAAGCTGCAAAAGGGCTTCGGCGATCGCGAGCTCATCAACGGATTGTCCTTCTCGCTTCCTCGCAATGGCATTGTCGGCGTCATCGGCCCGAACGGTGTTGGAAAAACAACGCTTTTCAAGACCATCGTGGGAATGGAACCGCTCGACGGCGGTGACCTCAAGATCGGTGATTCGGTCCGGGTTTCCTATGTGGATCAGAGCCGTGGCGGCATCGATCCGGAGAAGAACCTTTGGGAGGTTGTTTCCGATGGACTGGATTTCATCAAGGTGGGCAATGTTGAAATGCCTTCCCGTGCCTATGTCTCGGCCTTTGGATTCAAGGGACCGGATCAGCAGAAGAAGGCTGGGGTGCTTTCCGGTGGGGAGCGCAATCGGCTCAACCTGGCGCTGACCCTGAAGCAGGGTGGCAACTTGCTACTTCTTGACGAACCCACCAACGACCTGGACGTGGAAACCCTCTCCAGCCTGGAGAACGCCCTGCTTGAATTCCCCGGCTGCGCCGTGGTGGTTTCTCACGATCGTTGGTTCCTGGACCGGGTAGCCACCCATATCCTGGCTTACGAAGGCACCGAAGAGAACCCGGCTAACTGGTACTGGTTTGAAGGCAACTTCGAATCCTACGAGGAAAACAAGGTTGAGCGCTTAGGTGCAGATGCGGCTCGTCCGCACCGGGTTACCTACCGCAAGCTCACCCGCGACTAAGTTCCTTTAACTGGCCCCGAGTCTTAGCGCTCAGGGTCTTAGCGTTCGGGATAGCCCACCGACACCGCGATAGCCTACTGTCGCGTCGGTGGGCTATCCCGAAGTCGTTAAGCTATCCCGAGATCGCGTGCCAGCTAGGCCTGGGGAACCCGGATCATGCCCTCTTGAGCCACCGAGGCGACCAGTACGCCGTCGCGATTAAAGAACTTGCCAATGTTCAGCCCGCGAGCACCGGAGGCGCTGGGCGACTGCGCAATGTAGAGCAACCATTCATCGACCCGAACGGGGCGATGCCACCACATCGCATGATCCAGGCTGGCCACGGACATGCCCGGGGTGATCCAGCTCAGCCCGTGCGGACGCAACGAAGGTTCCAGTAGCGTGTAATCACTTGCAAAGGCCAGGGCGGCACGATGGAGGTTAGGGTCGTCGGGCATTTCACCAATGGCCTTCAGCCAGACCGCTTGATAGGGTCGCCGATCATTTTCGTCCGCGCCGAGATAGAGGTTACTGCCCACATGTCGGACGTCGAAGGGGCGTTGTGCGGTGGCCCGGGCTAAGGGATGGTCCAGGTGTCCCAGCAATTCGGCGGCGCTCGGCAACGATTCCGGTGCAGGCAGGCCGGTGGGCATCACATCTTGGTGATCAATTCCGGCATCGGGCTCCTGGAAGGAAGCGATCATGGACAAGATCGGCTCGCCGTTTTGGTAGGCATGGATCCGACGAGCGGAAAAAGAACGCCCGTCACGCAGTCGTTGTACGCCAAAAGTGATGGGCTGATCAGCGTCTCCGGCTCGCAGGAAATAGCCGTGCAGGGAGTGCACCGCGCGACTTTCGACTACCGTGCGTGAACCCGCAATGAGGGACTGAGCTAATACCTGACCGCCGAAGACCCGGTGTGAATGACGTGGTTGCGAAATCCCCACGAAGACATCTTCATCTGTCCGGGCACCATCAGCATCGCTGAGATTCAATAACTCCAGAAGGTCGTGCAGGGGCTGCAGCGCATCATCAGTCATACCCAGACTCTATTGTGCCTCGATAGGGACACTCAACCAGAGTGTTCTGCAACACACTTTTTGGGCCTATCGCCCGCCTTTGCGAAGATGAGGCATGAGCAGTCTTCGCCTTGCCGACCCTCAAACGGTCGCGGATCTCCGAACCTTCGTTAGCCGCGCCCGGGCTGCCGATGACGGAGCCATTAGATTTCAAGCCTCCGAAACCGTTCTAGCGGCTTGGGTTTGCTCGATGCGTCCGCGACTGCTTGGCGAAGGAACCCCCACCATTTTGGGCCTACGCACCATGCCCCTGGCTGAGCCAGAGCTGCTCGACCAGACCGTTCCCTTGGCTGCTGTGGCGGATCGATTGGCGCGAATGGGGGAGAGCGAGACCGAGCTGGCCATTCCGCCGATGACGGTCAACGAGTCCTGGGCAGCTCTGAGCGCCCCTCGTGCAGACTGGGTACTGCTCGGTGAGGTTGAGGGCGCCGCATTGATTGATGTTGCTAAGGAAGGTGTCCGGGAGATAGCCCAAATTATTCCGGTGAATCCAGGCGCTCTGATCGTCAACAATGCGCGCGCCGCGGTCTGGGGCCGAGCCATGGAGCAGCATGCCGGATTACCTGCTGGAGCGGCTTTTGCCGGCTATGCCCTCGGTTTCTGGCAGCCAGCGGAACGGATTAGTATTCACCGCTCGGGGCGTTGGAGTCGGTTGAGTAGCAGCCTGGGGCATGTTTTGATTCGCCCACCAGCCAAGCTTTGAGCAACCAGTCCAAGATACGCAATCCGAAGGAATTTAAGCCAGGGTTTCGGCCTCTTCGGGCTCCGCTACCGAGCCGTCAGTAGGAACAACAGCTCTCTTGCGATACCTCCAGACGCCCACAGCCACCACGACGGCAGCTAGGGCAACGGAGAGTAGTAGCGATTCCCGGGTTGAGTCCAGGATCATCATTCCGATCAGAAGGGCCACGATACTGATGATCGCAAGCCAAGTGAGATAGGGAAAAAACCACATCTTCAGGCTCAGGTTTTGAGCTGCAGCACCCAGGCGACGGCGCAGGATTAGTTGGGAAATTGAGATGACGAGCCAGACGAACAGCGCAATGGCACCCGAGGTATTCACTAGGAACAAGAACACGGTGTCCGGAGCCAGATAGTTCAAGCCAACGGTGATGAAACCAACCACTGTTGAGGCTAGGACGGCGGCGGCTGGGACACCCCGCTTGGAAATCCTGGTCCAGGATTTCGGCGCGTCGCCGCGCTGAGAAAGGGAGAAAAGCATTCGACTGGCGGTGTAGAGCCCGGAGTTCAGGCAGGACAGCACCGAGGTGAGGACAACGATGTCCATGATGGTGCCGGCTCCCGGAATGCCGTATAACTCAATGACGGCCACATAAGGACTTTTCGCCACGCTCGCGCTGTTCCAAGGAAGCAGGGTGACCACAACGGCAATGGAGCCAACGTAGAAAATCAAAATGCGCCAGACCGTCGACTTAACGGCTTTCTTGACGGCGTCTACCGGGTTTGCCGACTCGCCAGCAGCAATGGTGGCGATTTCCGCGCCAAAAAACGAAAAGACGACGACCAGAATACCGGCCAAGACGGCTCCAGGACCGTTGGGCAGAAAACCACCTTGGTCTAGAAGGTTGCTCAGACCAGGTGCCGGAACGCCCGGAATGAGTCCGAGGATTGCGGCTATCCCGGCGAGCAGGAACAAAACGATCGCTGCGACCTTGATTGAAGCAAACCAGAACTCAAACTCCCCATAGGACTTCACCGAGCCGAGATTTGTCAGCGTCAACAAAACCATCAGAGCCAAGGCCCATAGCCACTGATCGACGCCGGGAATCCAGCGGTGCATAATTGCGGCACCGGCGGTGGCCTCAATGCCAAGGACGATAATCCAGAACCAGGCGTACAACCAGCCGATGCTGAAACCCGCCCAGCGGCCAAGTGCCTTATCCGCGTAGGTGGAGAACGATCCGGTCTCCGGGTTGGCTGCTGCCATTTCGCCGAGCATGCGCATTACCAGGATTACCACCAGGCCTGCTGCCAGATAGGCCAAGAGAATGCCGGGACCGGCTTGCTGGATTGCTACCCCCGAACCCACAAACAAGCCAGCACCGATAACTCCGGCGATGGCGATCATGGATAGATGTCGCGGTTTGAGTGATTTGGAGAGCTGCTGCTCGGTTTGCATCGGTTCCTCCTGGGAGCTGGATGCACGCCTGCTGCGAGCATCCGATCGAGATGGGTCCGGCCCAGATTCGTCCTTCATCGTATAGGCGTGAGGCTATCCGGTTCGGAATCTGTGGGGCAATATCATTAAGAAGTAAAATTTTCTTTACATTAAGGTACATAAGAGCGTAGCCTTCAAATGTCAATATTATTTGACATTGCAGAATTGCTCGGGGAGCCATCGTGCCGTATCAAGAGAAGAATGCCTGGACTCTCGGAATCCTTGCCTTAGTTAGCTATCTCAGCTATTTGGTCATCGTACTTTCGATGTCCACCAATACACCGCTCACGGAGATTTCTTATGCGCCAGCGATGTTCTGGACGATTGGGGGTTCTATTTTGCTCTCCATCCTGGTCCAGATCCTGGTTGGAATCTTCTCTCCGCAGGACAGCGGAACGAAGGACCAACGAGATCGTGAAATCGGCAGGTTCGGCGACTACATAGGGCAAGCTTTCCTGGTGATCGGGGGAGTAGGTGCATTGCTGCTGGCGATTTTCGAACTCGGCTATTTCTGGATTGCCAACCTGCTTTACTTGGCCTTCGTGCTTTCCGCGATCCTGAGTTCGACTGCAAAGATTTTTGCCTATCGCAGGGGCTTTCAAACATGGTGAAACCGACGCGGATTACCAATTCAATCCGCAAGTTACGGGGTGAACTGACCCAGGCAGAATTAGCCGCACGGATCGGCGTCACCAGGCAGACCGTGATCGCGATTGAGCAGGGACGATATTCCCCTTCCTTGGAGGTGGCTTTTCAAATAGCTCGAGTTTTCGACAGACCGCTTGACGAGGTTTTTCAGTATCCCGATGACCAGTATCCCAATGAGGAGCGAAAGCATGAGCAAGGTAACTGATGAATCGGGCATAATGCAGGCGATCATCCAAGAACGCTATGGTTCAGCGGAGGTGCTGGAATTCCGCGCGGTCAAAAAACCGACACCGCAACCCGATGAGGTGCTCATCAAGGTGCACGCCGCGGGGGTGGATCGGGGAACCTGGCACCTTATGGAGGGGAAACCCTATCTGCTTCGGATCTTTGGCTATGGCCTGCGACGGCCCAAGGTCACGATCCCTGGGCATGATGTGGCCGGCATTGTTGAGGCGGTGGGGACGGAAGTCACCAAATTCAACGTCGGAGACGTCGTGTTCGGTACCTGCCGCGGATCGTTCGCCGAATATGCGGTTAGCAAAGCGCCATTGCTCGCTCTGATGCCAGCAAAACTGACCTTCGACCAAGCCGCAGCGCTTCCTACCTCAGGGGTGACCGCGCTCAAAGCACTCCGTGATGCCGGGAAATTGGTCTCCGGTCAGAGCGTATTGATTATTGGTGCCTCCGGCGGCGTCGGTAGCCTTGCTGTGCAGATCGCCACCGCTGCCGGTGCGCAGGTAACCGGAGTGTGCAGCACTCGGGGTCTTGAATTGGTTCGCTCGCTGGGCGCCGAGTCGGTGATCGACTACACGCAACAGAATATTGGCGAAGCCGCTGGCTACGACCTGATTTTGGACATTGCGGGTGGTCGCTCGCTCTCCGAACTCAGACGTGCGTTGAAGTCGAGCGGAACACTTGTGATTGTCGGGACGGAAAGTGGTGGCAACCTGACCGGCGGTATTGGCCGCTCCCTGCGGGCAGCCCTGCTCTCGCCCTGGCTGAGCCAACGGCTGACCGGACTTATAGCCTTCAATACCGAACCGGCCCTGCAGGCGATCAGCGAACTGGTGGAAAATGGCGCGATAGTGCCAAGCGTGGAGCGCAGCTATCCCTTAGCGGAAGCTTCCGAGGCTGTTCGTCACCTTGCCGAGGGAAGAACACTGGGAAAGGTTGTGGTCTCAGTCGTCCGCGGAGTTAACCATGGAATGAGCCGCACGGTCGAGGTAATCCCAGAGCGTGGCATCCTGTAGCGGGGGCAGCTCCAGGGTGTTCAAAGCTTCCCGCATCAGCTCCAGCCACCGATCGCGAGCGCGGGGAGTGACGGTAAAGGGAGCATGCCGCATTCGTAACCGGGGGTGCCCGCGTTCCTCCAGATAAGTTCGTGGTCCACCCCAATACTGCTCTAGGAACAGCAGCAGGCGGCGTTCGGCCGGGCCAAGATCCTGCTCGGGGTACATTGGCCGGATCAAATCATCCTTCGCCACTCGCAGATAAAACTCGTGAACCAAAGCGGCAAAGGTCTCGTGTCCGCCAACAGCTTCGTAGAAATTATCCGGTGGCGCTTGGAATCCGCCCACGGGCACCAGCTTGGCTAGCGGCTCGCCGAACCGAGAGGGGATAGGAGTGCCGGTTTCTTCACTCATCATTAGTCTCCTGCCCGTTGGCTTTGCGGATGATCGGGTTTCTCTTCCGCCACCGGATCTTGATCAGGGTCTCGATAGTCACCCTGCGAACGATTGCCGACGCGCAGGATCTCGCCGTTGCGTAAGTACCAGATGGCGCCGTCCTCGGCCCGGACCCTGGTAATCCGTAAGCCTACCGACTCCACGGTGCCCACCACCTCGGAGGTTTCGATCACGTCACCGATCCCGTATTGATCTTCGATGGTGATGAAAATTCCAGCTAGGAAGTCCCGGATCAGCTGCTGACAGCCAAAGCCTACCGCGACGCCGACAATGCCCAGGCTAGCCAGCAGCGGCCCGACATTGACGTGGAAAGCGATCAGAATATAGACGATCACGATGATGACTACTACGACGCTTAGCAGCGAGGAGAGAATGGAGCCCACTGTTTCGGCGCGTTGCACCCTTCGCTCCGAGTCCAAGGGCCGGAGTACTGGTTGAGCCCATCGCAGCCCGGGCTTGTGGAAAATAGTGTTTCCCTCGCGAACCCGGCGAACTAATCGGGTGATCACAAAGCGTCCGACTAACCAGACCAGCAATCCGAAGAGCACACTGATGGCGGAGCTTATCCAGGTTACGAGTACGGGGTCGTCTGTCCAGAGCACTTCGCTGAGCGCTCCTCTCTTAGCAGAATGAATGTTCCTTGGCTTCTATTCTCGCAGCTAGGCTTGCTGCATGCGCATTCTGATCCTGGGCGGAACGATGTTTCTCTCCCGCACTCTTGCCAAGCTGGCGGTGAAACGCGGCCATCGGGTCACCGCTCTCGCCAGGGGTACCCACCCGACCCCCGCAGGAGTTGCGCTGTACACCGCGAACCGGGACGACGGCGAGGCCGCCTATCAGGAACTACTTCAGGATCCGACGGCGCACTGGGATGCTGCAATAGATGTCTCCCGGGTGCCAACCCAGGTCAGCGCCGCGATTGCGGCTCTACAAGATCGGGTGTCCCATTGGACCTTCGTTTCGACCGTATCGGTCTATGCCGATCATGCCGTGCCGGGTGGTGACGAAAGCAAGGAGTTGCTGCCCGAATGGGTCGAAGGTCAGGACCTTCTCGAACACTACGGCGAGGCAAAGGTAGCGTGTGAGACCATCCTGCGTTCCGCCCTGGCAGGCGAAGTGCTCATCGCCAGACCAGGCCTGATCTGCGGTCCTGGCGATCCCAGTGATCGTTACGGTTACTGGCCGGCGCGCTTCGCCAGAGACAATGAGCCCGTCCTGGTACCGGACCTGCCGGGGGCTCTTACTCAGGTGATTGACTCCCGCGACCTGGCGAGCTGGTTACTTGACAGCCTTGAGTCTGGACTGACCGGAATCTTCGATGCGGTAGGGCCAAAGGTGCCATTCCAGACTCTGCTGGGTGCCGCCGTCGAACTTACAGGACACCGAGGCGAGATAGCGCTCGCAGCCCCTGATTGGCTGCTGGATCAAGGCGTGAACTATTGGGCTGGGCCCGATTCCTTGCCGCTGTGGCTTCCGACAGATGCCCAGGGCATGATGCAGCGCGACGGTGCAGCTGCGCGGCAGGCCGGGCTTAGGCTACGTCCCTTCGATGAAACACTTGAGGCAGTTCTTGCCGATGAACGTTCCCGCGGCCTCGACCGCGAGCGCCGCGCCGGTTTAAGCGCAGGCCGGGAAACCGCACTGATTGAGGCTCTAAAGCGCTGAGGTGTGGTTAGCCAATGCTCGGTTCGTGCTCCACCGGGAAATTGACGCTCCGGGCAATGAAGCACTTCTGCGAAGCTTCATGGTGCAGGCTCAGAGCCAGCTCGGCCTGAGCCGGATCAGCCAGTTCGATCCGCGGCCGTAGCAGAACGGAACTGAACTGACCGCTGCCGTCGGAATTGAGGATCATGGTTCCCTGAGCCTCGTCGGTATAGCCGGTAACCACCACGCCGTGGTTCACTGCCACGTGCAAGTAGGAGAGCATATGGCACTCACTCAGCGCGCTCAGCAGCAGCAGTTCCGGGTTCCAGCGGTCCTTATCGCCGTGAAAGGTTGCGTCTGCCGAACCGAAAAGATCCGGCACGCCCAGCGAGCGGATCAGATGATCGCGCCCATAGTCCCGATAACCGGAGGTGCCGCTTCCACGGTTTCCGGTCCATTCAGTGCGCAGGGCGTAGTGATGTTCCATCAGGCTCATGCTCAAATCCTACCGACCCCGACTCTGATCCTGACCCTGATCCGGCGATGGACAGGCCTACCAGTGTTCCGCTCCGAGAAAGCTAGTCGGTTTGGGACGATAACCCAGTTGCTGCTTGGCGGCACTCAGTTGATAGCTGTGTTCGAAAGCGAGTTGGGCCACCGCATAGCGACTCAGCGAGCCTTCCCGAGGGCCCAGGATGGCGCCCATTGCTTCGGCCGCACCTCCAAGTCCTTGAGCGAGGCGGTAGGGCACGCTTCTGACCGTGATGCGTCGCCGACGTCGGGCTAGTAAGTCAATCATTGCTTCAGCCAGTTGGACCGGCTCCGCATCGGTGATATTGAAACTTCCGGATACCGAGCCGAAGAGCGCGCAGCGCACAGCGGCAATTAGATTGTCGATATGTGTCAGTGAGTGCCGTGCCCTTCCGCCATTGGGTAGTAACAAAACATTCCCCCGCAGGGCGGCTTCTATTCGGGGCAGGAGGGTGCGGTCGCCCGGACCATAAACCGCATGTGGGCGCAGAATAACGGTTTCCGGGAACGGCCCCAAGACTAGTTCCGCACTCGCCTTGGACCGGGCATAGGCTCCCGCCAAGTTACGCCCTGGTCCTTCCGACTCCGGGGTGAAGTGATGCGAGCGGAAGGAGTCGTAAACGCTGGAGGAAGAGATATGGATCATTTGGGCATCCGGGAAGCTGCGGCGCACCGCTAAGGTGCCGTCCCGATTGGCGCGGAGTGCCGCTGCCAGAGCCATCTGGTCGGAGACTAAGGCTGCGCAATGTACGACGGCGTCAGGGCTCACCTTAGGCGGCTCGGAAAATAGGTCCCAATACACATAGCTTGAACCAGGGGGTGCTATCCAGCCCGGGGTGCTCCGGCCGGTGCCGATCACCCGGTGTCCCTCTGCACTCAACGCGGTGGCAATCGCGGAGCCGACAAACCCACTGGCGCCGGTGACCAGGATCTTCATCGGCTGACCCGCAGTTGCCGATACGCCGGAATGAGCACTTTCCTGGCGGTTTGCCGGGAACGGATCCGCAGCGTTGATTCGGGTCCCAGTTCCTCCGCAACATCCAGCAGGGTTTCCAGCACCAAGCGGATCTGTGCCATCGCCAGCGGTGCCCCCAGACAGAAGTGCGCACCAGCGCCAAACCAGAGCTGCTTGAGTTTGGCGGAGGGATTCGCCACTGGATTGAAGCGCCCGGCGGCGTGATTGATCCGAAAACCCAGCAAGATTAGCCGCTCTCCGGCGTCGAAATGATGCTTACCGAGCTGAGCCGCCGTCCGGACCCGGCGCAGCATCACCAAGACCGGAGTGGTCACTCGGAGACCTTCAGCGATGGCAGGCTCCAGCAGGGATCGATCCCGGGCCAGGCGGGGCAGCCAGCCAGAGTCGATCAGCAAGGCGATCAGCCGGGGAAGATAGGCGGTGAGCGTCTCGGTTCCGGTCAGCGCAAAGGCTCCCACCGCACCGAGTGCCTCTTCCTCGCTAAGTCCGAGTTCACGCATTCTGCCGGGCACAGTATCGGGATCACCGTTTCGATAGGCCAAGGTGGCGTGCTCACTCAAATCGCCCATAATGCGCCGGGCGGCGATAACTTCTCCTTCGGCCAGGCTCAGTTTGCGCAGGCTGACGGTGCCGCTGATCTCATGAATGCTCTGATAGAGCCGATCGTTGTGGATCTGCTCGGCGGGAAGGCCCACCAACTGTGAGATCACCACGGAAGAGAACAAATGCGCCTGTTGCACTAGGTCTACGGGTTCCCCGGAGGCGAGTTTTTCACCCAACTCAGCGAGCGGGGAACTCAGCGATTTACGGCTCAACACATCAACAAAACCCGGGGTAAAAAGCGGCGATAACTTGCGTCGCAAGAGCTGATGGTCTTGCCCAGACATGTTTAGCAGAACCTTCTCACCCAGAACAGGAGTCCAGAGATCGGAGGAGGTGCCGGGACCGTTCTTGGCGAATACCTCCGGTCGCATCAGAGCTTCGCGGACCAACTCGGGGTCCCGCACCAGCACTCCGAGCCCGGGCACCCGCAAAAGCGGGCCGGGAACGGCCCGTAGCGCAGGATAAACCAAGGGATGCGCGGAGCGCTGCACTCGCGACTCCCAGCGAGCTGCGAGTCGGGCTGAGTTTGAGGCAGAGCGTTCGACGGCGGGTCCCCGGGCTGAGGGGGTCATAGCCGAGCCACCATCAACCCCAGTGAGATGCCACCAGCCAAGCCGATCATCCCGACCAGGCTGCCCGGCTGTAGCTGCCCTGACTTCCAGCCAAGTTGAAGCTGCAGTGGCAAGGTCACAGAGGCTAGATTGCCGTGCTCGGCCACGGTATCCACACAACGCGCGGTGGAGATCCCCAGGGTTTCCATGATCGGTGCGAGCATCGGGGCAGCCACCTGATGGATGGCCAGCAAATCAAGCTGCGCCAGCTCCACCCCGAGGGTCCGTAGGCCCTTTGCCACCGGCTCAGGCCCCAGATCCAGAAAAGCCTGGCGCAGTGCTGCGCCGTCCATATCGAAATAGCTGCCGTGCGCGGCATGCGGATCCATTGACCCTCCGGTTCCCAGAGTGCCAACCTGCCAGTGTTTTGATTCGGCCACAAAGTGACCTCCTAGCAGGTGTGGGGTCATCGGTGGGCTGGCCTGCCCATCCTGTTGCGCCGGCAGCTCGGTGCGTTCCAAAATAACTGCCGCGCCGCCGTCGCTCATGGTGTAGCCGGGGAAGGAACGCAGGAACTGTTCCTTGCTCTCCAGATCCCAGCGCACCGCATGACTGGGCTGTTCACCGCTGACGATGAGTACTCGGCCGTATTGACCCGTGCGGATTAGCGCATCGGCAACCTGGAGCGCATTGAGCACCGAATTGCAGGCATTTTTGACATCCATTACCGGGCAGCTGAGCCCGAGCTTAGCGGCGACAATATGGCTGGTAGCGGGTTCAATTAGATCCTGGCTGGCGGAGGCAAAAATTAATAACTCAATCGCCTCATCCCGGCCAGATAGGGCGTCCCGGGCGGCGGCCACCGCCAGGTCCGAGGTCTGCCATCCATCGGGGCGCAGATGAACTCGGCGGACCCCGGTCAGTCGATGAATCAGACCGAGTGGCAGGTTTAGCCCGGGATTGCGCTCCAGCAGCCGCTGTTCCGTTTCCTCGGTGCTGCGAGTAGTTTCGGGCAGGTAGCTGCCAACTGCGGCGATCTTCGAGGCGATCCGGTGGGTGCAACTCATCATTTCCTCACAGCCCAAATCTTTTGATCAACGGTTGCGCTATCGAATTTATAATAACATCCAGGGCCGCCCAGGCTAGTCTCTGACGAAACGGAAGATGCCGGGTATAGACGGCGGTGTACTCCAACTCTGATTCGGCACCGCGAGACTTCTTGAAATCCGGCACACCGGAGGAGGCATGCACCGTGACACCGTGTTCCCAGGCAGTCTCGATGATCAGCAGATTCAGCATTCGATAGAGACCAAGGTGCTGTTCTTTGCCCAGATCATAGCCAACAAAGGGTGCCGTCAAATACCCTTCGGCGAGGTAATAGCCGATCACCGCATCAAGCTGGCCATCGCGCTCTAGGGCGAGGAAGCGCAACATTCCGTTAGCGGCGCTGGCCGCAATAAATGCTGGTTCGTACTGAGGGTTGTGCTCGGAATATTTGTCGATGTACAGCATTCGATACAACTCGGCTAGCCGCTGACATTGCGCCGGATCTGGCTCGGTCAGCTCTCGGACGTGATAGCCACTGGCCGCAAAGAGGGCTTGGTCGCGCCGATAGTCCCGACGTTTTTCGAAGGTTCGATTTTCGGTTGGTATAAAAAGCACGCTGCGAGCCGGAATTAGCCGATAGCCGAGTGATCTGAGCTGCTCGGGGAAGGCGCTATCCCTGCCGTGCACGCTCCGCCAGGCCACCGCAAGTGAGGGATGCGCTTGACGCACTACTCCGGTCAGCTCGGCAAGCTCTCCGCAACTAAACTGCGGGTGCAGATTCGTCGAGATCAGCGCATTATTGACTAGTGCGGCCTGATCCACTCTGCCCCAGCGCAGTAGAGTGCCCAGCAGGTCGATCGCCGGGCGCAACGCCGCTTCAAGCAGCGGCGAGTGTAATTCATCGAGTTCCACCTTGCTGAAGCTAATGTAATGCGCGTAGGGGGAGACCACATAAGCCTGAGCCTGGGCGACCGACGGCAGGCTGAGAGGTAATAGCCGTCCGGCACTGCGCAGTCCGCGCATTTCAACGTCAATATTTGCGATTCCTTGGCCACCCAGCAAAGAGGGCTCACGCAGTGTAGCTAGCGCACTGGCTGCCCAGCCATCGGAAGATTCCGGCTCGGCTGGATAGTTGCAATGATCATCCTTGGTTGCCGGGACGGAGGCTAGGCCGTCGTATTGAAGATCAGCTGTGGAGGCTTGCAGCGGGGAGCTGTGGTGGGTCCAGGCGCTACCTAATAGATTTCCCGCGACGCGAAGCTGCTGAGTGAGCGGCACTGCCCCGCGTAGCACCGAAGCAGAACGCTGCCATTGCAGTGGATGGCACAGAGCCTGAGGGAGCGCGGCCAAGCTGAGTCGTCGGGCGGGACCTTGAGCGATGAGTGGCTTGTCGTCGGAGAGCAGAGCCGAGGCGAAGTTCTCCGAAAACAGATGTATCCCGCTGGTGGGTCTCGGATTGCACTCGATGGCCACCGGACCCTCCGGAGTATCAATCAAATCCAGGCTCAGGAAACCGGTGAAGTGCAGGGCGCTGCCGAGCTTGGTCACCAAACGCGTGACCTCGGTATGTGTGGGTTCATCGAGGTCCACGGGCTCGAAGAGGGTACCGGCGCCATATTGCGCGCCACCGGCCCGCCAGCGGGGGTTGTAGACCGAGACGGCTCTCAACTGCCCGGAACGGAATGCCGCCGTGACGCAGATTTCTGCCCCAGCCAGGAATTCTTGAGCCAACCAGGGCTGCAAGTGGGTGATTCGGGGAGCAGCGTCGAGGGGCTCACCTTCCGGGATAACGACGGCGCTCGTGCCGAAGCGAGAAAAGGCTGGTTTGAGAACTAGGGCGGGGGAGCGCAATCCGCCGCTTCCGAGTTTTTGCCGATCCAGCGCGGCGAACTGTTGTTGCGACTCAAGGAGCTTAGTACGTGGTGTCTTCTCGCCCAGGGATTGCAAGAGCGAGATGAATTCGGCCTTGTGATGCAGGGTGCGCAAGGTGCCGATGGGTGCAGCGAAGAGTAGCTCGGCTAAGGTCGAGAACCCATCCCGAGCGGCTACTTCCGCCAACCAGAAAACTTCCTCGCAGCTGGGCAGTACGAGCTCGGCCCCGTGTTCGAGGGCAATCTCTTGAATGGCGGTGCCAAATTCCCTGGGGTACCACCGTGCAGCGGGTACCCGGTAAGCCCGATCCACGAAGTTACTCGCGGCGAGCAGATTGACCTGACTCTCGGCGGCAATCACCCGGTAACCGGCTGCGGAGAAGTGCCGCGCCAGCTCGACGGCCACCGCGGACCGACCTCCGGTCACGAGCACCGTGTTCATGCTGTAGAGCCCTCTCGCCGGGCGTCGGCCGCCAGGAGCTGGATTCGGCGCAATTTGGCTCCTGGGGCTGGTGCTTGCCAGCTGCCGAATTCTAGTTTTGGTACAGAAAGTCGATAACGGGCGAAGAGGGCCGTCAACTCATCCCGAACTCGTTCCTCGGCTTCTTGAGAAGGCGCGCGCAAGCCAATCAACAACCGTTTACCGGACTGTGCCACCGACCAGTCCTGAAACTCTGTGCTCGCCAGTGCCATCGCACGCCTAAGTACGTCGGGGAAGATGTTGACGCCGTCAAAGACCAACACCGCATCGGCTCGGCCATCCACGCCAGCCAGCGCCAGCGCCGGATTGCCGCAGCGGCAGGGGTGCTCGGCAACCCGAAGTACATCGTCAAGGCGGTAACGCAGCATGAGCTGGGTACTTCTAGTGAAATCGGTAATGATTGGCACAAAGCGGCTGCGCTCCGCATCCAGCCATTCTTGTTCGAAATGGACGTGCTGCTCGTTCAAATGCAGGGTGCCTAGTCGGCAGCTGAAACCCAGCAGCCCCTCGGTGGCTTGATAAACCTGCCCAGGCCGGACTCCGAAGGAGCGCTCTAAGAACTCGGCATCGGATTCATCAAGCTCCTCAGCCACCGAGAGGATCTTCCGCGGACGCAAGCTGAGCCGTCCCGAGAGCTGGGCTTCCGCAAGCGCACGCAGTACCGAGGCTGGCCCAATCAGTAACTCGGCTTGCCGGCTATTGAGCTTCTCGAAATGGCTTTCCAGCGGTTCCAGAAGATCGTAAAAATCGAAGGCGACCCGGCTGCTACGGACGGTGTTGTAGAGATTGCTGTCGGCGCGCAGCAGGAAGGCTATCCGTAGGGCGGGTTTCCAGGGGCTGAGGATCTGGCGCAGGGCGGCGCTATCAAGAACCCTAGCCAGGATGGTTCCGGCCCAGAGTAAGCGTTCGGTGGAACTGAGCAGGAAGACTCCGTGTCTGCCAGAGGTTCCGCTGGAGAGGCCGACCGTCAGGCCGTCCAGCTCCGCCCGGAAATCTCGGCTACGTTCGGAGGCCTTCGCCAGCTCCAGCGCTTCCGCTAGGCTGACGCCCTGCGAGTTGTAGCGCTCAAAATCAGCCAAGACGATCGACTTGTCGATTACCGGCAACTCCCGCCAGTGCAGCCCACGCCCTTGCAGCATCTTATCGAGGCGGCGTTGCTGCCACCGCAGCAGAGCTGCGCGGTTCCGAAACCGATAGCCCCAGCGCGTACGGCAGAACAGGAAGCCGGCAGCCAGCAGATCAGAGACCGGCACGACGGCGGCACGAGCCCCCGAGGTGCCCCGACTGTCGGTTCTAGTCATTTCAATAGTCTAAAGCCTTATCGCCGGGAAACTAGGGTAAAACTGCGGCCAGTTGATCTAGCAGATCAACTGGCCGCAATTAGTGGACTGACTTTAGTGGTCGGCGGCCTGCGCCTTCAAAGCCCGCACCACGCCGTCGCGGCTTTCCACCACGAGTCGGCGAAGGGCAGGAGTCTCTTCACCCAACTCAGCCAGGAAAGCATCGGTGGCATCCAGGGTGGACTGCTCAACCAGCTGCACAGGGTAGAGCCCGGTGACGATGGTGGAGGAGATCTCATGGGATTTCTCCGCCCAGATCTTCCGAATGGCACCGAAATACTGCGCCACGAACGGTTTCAGTAAGGCCAGATCGTGGACCCGGCCAAAACCGGTGATCGCTGCCCGCTGAGTCGCGTTGGGCATCTCACCGCTGACCACCACAGCGTCCCAGACCGACTGCTTAGCTGCCGCCGTCGGAATAGCCGCCGAGGCACCGGCCGCGGCGAGCTGACCTGTCTGGGTTGGATCCCGCTCCAGCTCCGCATCGATCTCGGGCTGAGTAAAACGACCACCGGCCACCAGAGAGCTGCGCAACTCCCAACGGAGATCCTGATCGACCTCCAAGCCCTCCAGCCGGTAACTCCCACTGAGCAGGTCCGCCACAATATCGAGATGCTCGGCGCTTTGCGCGAGCTGCGCGAAAGCCTTCACGAACTGCAACTGCGAATCCGAGCCCGGAGCGGCCGCGGTAAAGAGCGACCAGAGTCCCTCAGCCGCCGCGATCTTGGTCTCGTGCTGCGCTTCCGGGGCGACATAGAGCCCCAGAGTGGTCTGCAACTGACGGAGCAGCACCAACACCACCGAGGAGTCACTCTCCGCGCCGATATTGGACAACACCAGATCCACGTACGCCCGGGCGGGAGTTTCGCCGTCGCGGGCGGCATCCCAGGCGGAAGCCCAGACCAGGGTGCGGGGCAGCGAGCCGGCGAAGTCCTTCAGATGCGCGGTGGCGGTGACCAGAGACTTCTCATCCAGCCGAATCTTGGCATAGGCCAGGTCGTCGTCGTTGAGCAGCACCAGCGCGGGCCGAGGACGGCCGATCAGTGCGGCAACCTCGGTGCGTTCGCCGTCAACATCAAGCTCTTCCCGGTGCGTGCGAACCAACTTCCCACTGCCATCAAGGTCATAGAAGCCGACCGCTAGGCGGTGCGGACGGATGGTTGGATACTCCGCGACGGCGGACTGCAGGATGGTGAAACCGGTAATCAACCCGTCTTCTTCGGTGATTTCGGCGCGTAATGTGTTCACCCCCGCAGTCTCTAGCCAGAGTTCGGACCAAGCCGTCAGATCGCGGCCACTGGAAACCTCCAGCTCGGAGAGTAGATCGCGCAGCTCGGTATTGCCCCAGGAATGCTTGGCGAAGTAAGCGCGCACCCCGGCCATGAACTCCTCTTGGCCCACCCAAGCCACTAGCTGACGAAGCACGGAAGCTCCCTTAGCGTAGGTAATGCCATCGAAATTGACCTGAACATCTTCCAGATCGCGGATTTCTGCCTTAATGGGGTGCGTGGAGGGCAGCTGATCTTGCCGGTAGGCCCAGGACTTTTCCATCGAGGAAAAGGTGGTCCAGGCTTGGATGAACTCGGTGTTTTCGGCTGCCGCGAGGGTTGACATGAACTCGGCAAAGGACTCATTGAGCCAGAGGTCGTTCCACCAGCGCATGGTGACCAGATCGCCAAACCACATATGTGCCAGCTCGTGCAAAATGGTGATCGCCCGGCGCTCAACAAGCGCCTCGGTGACCTTGGAGCGGAAGACGTAGCTCTCCAAGAAGGTCACCGCACCGGCGTTTTCCATTGCCCCGGCATTGAATTCCGGGACAAAGAGCTGATCATACTTCGCGAAGGGGTACGGAGTGCCGAACTGCTGCTCGAAGAACTCAAAACCCTGCCGGGTCAGTGCAAAAACGTTCTCCGCATCCAGGTACTGCATGAGCGATTTGCGCGCGAAAACGCCGAGTGGAATGACCCGGCCGTCCGAACTGGTCAGCTCACTGCGCACGCTCTGATAGGGGCCGGCGATAAGTGCCGTGACATAAGAAGCGAGCCGGGGTGTGGGCTCAAAGGTCCAGGTTTTACGGGCACCGCCATCGGCATCGGAACCATCATCGACCGGCTCCGGAGTGGGCGAATTGGATACCACGTCCCAATGTGCCGGAGCGGTGACCGTGAAACTGAAGGTGGCCTTGATATCGGGTTGCTCAAAGACCGCGAACATCCGCCGGGAGTCGGGAACCTCGAACTGGCTGTAGAGGTAGACCTCCTGATCCACCGGGTCAACGAAGCGGTGCAGGCCCTCGCCCGTGTTGGTGTAGAGCGCATCGGCCACCACGGTGAGCTCATTATGCTCAGCAAGTTCGGGCAGCTTGATGTACACACCATCAGAGACCTCGGCGGGATTCAGCTCTACTCCATTGAGGGTCACCGAGTGAACCGTGTCCGTGATGGCATCGATAAAGCTGCTAGCTCCGGCGCTAGCGCTGAATCGAACGGTGGTGGTGGAGCCAAAGACCTTGGGGCCACGAGTCAGGTCAAGTTGCACCTGATATGAATCGACACTGATCAATTCAGCCCGGGCGCGCGCTTCATCCCGGCTGAGGTTCATTCCTGGCATGTTGTGCCTTTCGTCAGAACAGATTCCCGGATGGTCACCGGGTGGATATGGAGCCATTCTTCCACCAAGCTGACAGACTGGAGTAATGGCACTCAACCTTGCGATGATCGGCGATGGGGCCATCGCCACGGCCCTGCGGAATCACCTGAACGGGTACCCGCAGTTGAAGCTGGTCGGCATTGTTAGTAGGCATCCGCTCTCGGCTCGCAGCGAGCGCGACGGCGTGTCCCGGCTCGATCTGGACCAAGCCTTGGATTCCGCTGAGGTCCTGGTGGAAGCTGCCGGAGTTGATGCGGTGGGGGAATACGGGGCTCGAATAATCTCTGCCGGAAAAGCCTTCCTGGTTACTTCCATAGGCGCCTTTGCCGATCCCCTCGTTCGGGCGGCCGTGCTGGAGTCCGGGCCGGGGCGAACCTTTCCCACCACGGGAGCCATCGGCGGTCTCGACTTGATTTCCGCAGCCGCGGCGAGCGGCGGAATTACAACCGTCAACTTGGAAACCCGAAAGAAGCCGGCTGCCCTGATTCAGGATTGGATGGATACCGGCCAGCGCAGCGAATTGCTCCAATCGGTCCGGCCGGTGACGGTCTTCAGCGGGACCCCGGCCGAAGCGATCGCGAAGTTTCCCGCCTCCCTCAATGTCGCCGTCGCCCTCGGCCTAGCTACCGGAGACCTTGAACGGGTCAGGGTCCGGCTGATTGCCGATCCGCAAGCAGAATTGACCGAGCATCTGATCACCGCCGAGGGGGCTGCGGGGGAGTACTGCTTCCAGATCCGGAATCAGCCCGATCCGGAACAGCCGCGTAGCAGCGGTCTAACGGCGCGCTCGCTGCTTGCCGGACTGCTCCGCCTAGCGGAGCCAAGCGGAAAGTTCATCTGAGCGGCTGAACCCATGAAAGAGCAACGATTCGACCATAGATTTCTCGCTTTCGGGATTGGTTTTCCTTGGGCGGTGGCCTTCTGCTTCGCCGCGATAGCCTTATTGCTGCGGCGGACCGTGCCGGATTCACTGGGTCTGCATTGGCAAGGTTCGCATCCGGATCTGCTGCTAACCTTCCCTGCCTTCGTACTGGTTGCGACCCTTGCCATCGGGGTGTTCGGGTCGATGTGCGGGGCGCTCGGCGGCGCTCGACTGGCTCAGCGCTGGCTACGCCGTTTGCTGATGGGCTTGGCGGTGATGATCAGTCTTTTATTGGCTTCTCTGGGTGCCGCTTTTTTGATGGGACAACGTGGTTTGCCCAGTGCCGAAGGCGGCAGCCTCGACGCCACCGTCTTTGCCCTAGGAGCTGGGGCAGCCGTGGCTCTGGGCGTGGTGATGATGTTTGTCTATCAGCCCACACCGATTTGGGGTACGCGCGACGACCTGGCGCTAGCCGAAGAACACGCAGCGCTGATCGGGCAGCCACGGATTGACTTTGGCGTGCATGCCCGCGGCTCCAGCTTTGTCTTGTTGACCATGATGCTTTTGTTGCTGGGTGGGCTGCTACTGATTGTGTCGAGTTGGGCCGCTTTGGCGTTGGCCGTGCTGATCCTGTTGCTGATGGGATCACTTTTCGTGCGGGTGAGTATTGACGGCAGCGCCGTGGAAGAACGTTTTCTGGTGTTACGAGTAGCGGGGTTTCTTCCGGTCGCGAAGTATCGACTCGCCGAGCTTCACGCCGTGGAGGCTGTGCCGAGCGATCCCTGGCAGCAGGGTGGGCCGGGCCTGCGGCGGCATGCTGGGTACTGGCAGTTCATTGTTCGGAAGGGAACGGCGCTCCGGCTCGATTTTGGCCCCCGAGCCGGACTGTTGATCGGTACTCGGGATGAGGAACAAGTAGCGGAGCTTATCGCGTACCTGCGCGCTTCCCAGGAATGATGTCGGTACCAAGGTCATCGAAGGTTCTCGATGCCATCGAGTGTGGAGATCTGCACCTTATGGGGCGCATTTAGCGTGTAGATCTCCACACTCACCGCGATAGGCTTGTCTCTATGACCAATCCCCGTGTACACATTGGAACCGACCACGCCGGAATGGAGCTCAGCGCTCATCTGATCAAACACCTCACCGGACTTGGCTACGAGGTAGTAGATCACGGGCCGAAGAGCTACGACGCCGAGGATGACTATCCGGTGTTCTGTATTCATGCGGCGCAAGCAGTGATGGCCGATACCGAAGCCGGCGTTTTCGCGCTGGGTATCGTGTTGGGCGGCTCCGGCAATGGTGAACAGATTGCTGCGAACAAGGTGAAGGGGATTCGGGCTGCGCTGGCTTGGAATTTCGACACCGCTAAGCTGGCTCGCGAGCACAATAATGCCAATGTGGTGGCTGTCGGCGGACGTCAGCACACTGTGGAGGAAGCCGCCGCATTGATAGAAGCCTTCCTGGCCGAACCTTTTAGCGAGGCGGAACGCCATATCCGCCGGATCGCTAAGATCGCCAGCTTCGAGGAAACCGGAGCGATCTCCGAGTAGTTCCGATGCCTGAAGGACACACCATTCACCGGCTGGCCCGGCAGTTCAACGATGTTTTTGCCGGGCAGCGGCTTGAAGCGGCGAGCCCACAGGGCCGTTTCGCAGCCGGGGCGAAACGAATAACTGGTCAGGAACTGCTTCAAGCTGAAGCTCGTGGCAAACAACTTTTTCTACACTTTGACCACCAGCTCACCTTGCGTGTGCATCTGGGCCTCTACGGAGCCTGGGACTTCGGTGGTGACGAGAATTTCCGCGGTGCCTCCAGCATCGGTGCTCCACGCCGGATCGGGGAGCGGGAACTGGGTGCTGAGGCTGGGGAGTACAGCGGCCCACCGGCACCGGTGGGCGCGGTTCGGCTACGGCTGGTTTCCCAACATGGCTGGGCCGATCTGCGTGGCCCCAGCGTTTGCGAACTCATCACCGAATCAGAATTTGCCACCCAATTGGCCAAGCTAGGCCCCGATCCGCTGGCGATTGAGCCGGAGAGTGAGGCCGTTTTCCGGGAAACGGTGATGGCTAAAGGAACCCCGATCGCGACACTACTGATGGATCAGAGCGTGCTGGCCGGGGTAGGGAACGTCTATCGCGCGGAGTTGTTGTTCCGGGCTCGACTCAATCCCTGGTTACCCGGAACCAAGCTCAGCACAGGGGAGCTGACCACCCTCTGGGCGGACGCCGTCGTACTCCTAGAACGAGGAGTACGAGATGGCCGGATTATCACCACCGAGCCGGAGGATCGGCAGCGGAACGAAACCCTGCACTATGTGTACAAGCGGAACGGTTTGCCGTGTTTGAAGTGCGGAACAGTGGTCGAACTGAGCGAAATCGCGGGCCGAAAGCTCTACTACTGCCCGAATTGTCAGCGGGCTAACTAGAGCCGGAGCGGTCAGTAGTTCGGAGCCGCTGGAAGGTGAAAATACTGTTCCAGGGTGGGAATTCCCTGCTGGGTCATATCGGTAGCAATGAACTTCCCGACATAGCGCAAATGCCAAGGTTCATAGGCATAACCAGTAGTTCCGGTATATCCATTGGGGTAACGGATGATGAATCCATAGCGCCAAGCATTCTTGCGTGCCCAGGCTCCGGCGGCAGTATTCTCAAAACAGGATTGCAAACTGCAAGATCCTGAGGTATCCCCGATGTCCATAGCCAGGCCGCTTTGGTGTTCACTATAGCCAGGCCGGGCAGAAATCAGATCTGCTTCGGCCTGTCCGTATTGCTGGACATAGCCCTGATAGAGGCTTTTCTGGGTCCAGTAGTCGCGATATCCGCTGACCGTGGTGATCTTAACTCCACTTGCGGCAGCGGCTGAGATCATCGACTGAGCGGCCACTGCCGCACTGTACTGTAGCTGAACCGAACCAACTGTTTGGATGGGCGAGGGCGCATAGTCGATCGGGACTAGCGGGCGTTTTTTATTCACCACTACGGCACCATAAACGACCTTCGCGCCGCCGCTAGAGGTCCAAGTAATGGAGCCTCCCTGAAAGCTTTGACGGCAGATGCCATTGCTACAGCTTTGGTCGGTGGTGGGGTAGCCGAGGTATCCCTTTTCGGTGCCGGTGTTGATCCAGGCGGTGCGGATGGCGGTTTGGGTGGGGTGGGCTCCGGTGGTGGAGGTCCAGTGGATGGATCCGCCTTGGAAGGCTTGGTAGCAGCCACTGTTTTTGAGTCCGCATTTTTGGTCGGTGGTGGGGTAGCCGAGGTATCCCTTTTCGGTGCCGGTGTTGATCCAGGCGGTGCGGATGGCGGTTTGGGTGGGGTGGGCTCCGGTGGTGGAGGTCCAGTGGATGGATCCGCCTTGGAAGGCTTGGTAGCAGCCACCGTTTTTGAGGCCACATTTTTGGTCGGTGGTGGGGTAGCCGAGGTATCCCTTTTCGGTGCCGGTGTTGATCCAGGCGGTGCGGATGGCGGTTTGGGTGGGGTGGGCTCCGGTGGTGGAGGTCCAGTGGATGGATCCGCCTTGGAAGGCTTGGTAGCAGCCACTGTTTTTTAGTCCGCAGATAACGGCGGTTGCTGGAGCTCCTAAGGTAGCGGCGACACCGGGTGCCGCATAGGCCTGTGCAATAGCGGCCTCGCCAGCGCCGGCCGCGAGGGCTGGGGACGCACCGATAAGTAGGGCTACGCAGGCAGCAACGGTTACTAAGAACGAAACAACAACCCGCATGGCTATTCCCTAACGGCTCGATGGAGGCAGTATTTCCGGTAAAAATCCGCGCACGAGCCTCCAAGTATACGGGGAGGGTATTTCAGCGCCGAGCCACTCAGATAGGTGGGTCTAGATTAATTTGGAGGGGATGACGGGAATCGAACCCGCGTAATCAGTTTGGAAGACTGAGGCTCTACCATTGAGCTACATCCCCGAGGGCCAGAGATAACTACATCATACTGGGGCGCTAGGCTGTCAAGCTGAGTCCCAAATCAAGGTCTTCCGAAGAGCCACCAAAGTGGTTGCAAAGATCTCTTTTGGAGCTCTGAAAGAGCGGATTTGAACACCCAAGATGTGCTCAATGTGCGCAGCACGGCTTGAGGCCGTAGACTTGTCGAGCATCACGGGGCGTAGCGTAGTGGCTAGCGCGCCTGCTTTGGGAGCAGGAGACCGCAGGTTCGAGTCCTGTCGCCCCGACCCGTAGTACCAGCACGCAACCTAACCGAATCCATCTCAGGAGTAATACTCAGTGAAGAGCGCTGTCGAAAACCTCTCGCCCACCCGGGTCAAACTCGACGTCGAAGTTCCTTTTTCGGAACTGCAGCCGAGCATCGATGAGGCCTACAAGACCATCTCGGAGCAAGTCCAGATTCCTGGCTTCCGCAAGGGAAAGGTCCCCAACCGACTGATCGATCAGCGTGTTGGCCGCGGCTACGTCCTGGAGACAGCCGTGAACGACGGTCTCAACGGCTGGTACCAGAGCGCGGTTGCCGAGACCGGTATCAAGCCGCTGTCCCGCCCCGAGGTGGAAATCACCGAGGTCCCGGACCCCAGCGCCACCGAGGGTGAATTGAAGTTCCAGGTCGAGGTGGACGTCCGCCCCGAGGTGGAGCTGCCCGATTACTCCGGCATCGCCGTCGAGGTTGCACCGAGCACCAAGTCTGACGACGACGTGGACAAGGCTCTCGACGAGCTGCGCGGCCGCTTCGGAACCTTGGTTCCTGCGGATCGCCCGGCCGAGAACGACGACTTCGTCACCATCGACATTACCGCCAAGATTGATGACGCCGAGGTGGACTCCGCTACCGGACTGTCCTACCAGGTTGGCGCAGGCACCATGCTCGAAGGCATGGATGAGGCAATCACTGGTCTGAGCGCAGATGAAGAAGCCATTTTCAACACCAAGCTGGTGGGCGGCGAGCACGCCGGTGAAGAGGCTCAGGTCACCGTCAAGGTCACCGCAGTCAAGGTCCGAGAGCTGCCGACGGCGGATGACGACTTTGCTCAGCTGGCCAGCGAATTCGACACCATCACCGAACTGCGTGAAGATCTGGCTCAGCAGGTTGGCCAGTCCAAGGTCGTCGAGCAGGGCGTAGAAGCCCGCGATAAGGTGCTGGAGAAGCTGGTTGAACTGATTGAGGTTCCGGTACCGGAGTCCGTCATTGAGGACCAGCTGGAGCAGCACTTCAACCCGGCCAACGCGCACGGTGAAGAAGAGCACGATACCGAAGAGCACCGCGCCGAGGTACGTGAGAACGCCGAGCGTTCCTTCAAGAACGAAATCATCCTGGACGCCGTGGCGGACAAGGAAGAGATCAGCGTCTCGCAGGCCGAATTGATCGATTACATCGTCAACTCCGCTGGCCAATACGGCATGGATCCGAACCAGTTTGCGCAGATGCTCGACCAGTCCGGCCAGGTTCCCCTGGTCGTCGGTGAGGTACGTCGTCGCAAGGCTCTAGCAGCCGTATTGGGACAGGCCAAGGTGACCGATACCGAGGGCGCCGAAGTTGACCTCTCCGAATTCGTCAAGCCTGCCGTTGACCCCGATCTGGAGTCTGCACTGAACGAGGCTGCTGGTGTTGCTGGCGCTTCTGAAGGACCCGAGGATGTTCCGGTCGGGCCCGCCGGTGACGATCCGGGTGCCGCTCGTTTCTAAGCTGAGGCACTAAGCCTTTGAACGCCGTCGTCCTCTAAAGAGGGCGGCGGCGTTTTATCTTGTTTTGGTTCGCCATTCTGCCAAGGGCAGCATGGGTGCGCCGTCAGCGAACAGCGCTGTTTCGCGGAAGATATCGATCCCGGAAACGGCTACTGTCCAAGTAGTGATACAGGTCTATTGAGATGAGTGAGAAACCATGACTGAACTGGTAATTTCCGGATCGACGGCCCCCAGGATGGCTGTTGAGCCCGGTGGAGCTGACGACTATGTCTACAACCGCCTGCTCAAGCAGCGCACCATCTGGTTGGGTTCGGAAGTCCGCGACGACAATGCCAATGTGATCTGCTCACAGCTGCTCCTGCTGGCCTCCGAGGACCAGGAAAAGGACATTTACCTCTACATCAACTCGCCTGGCGGGTCGGTGACCGCGGGTATGGCGATTTACGACACCATGCAGTTCATTCCGAATGATGTGGTCACGGTGGCTACCGGTCTGGCCGCCTCGATGGGGCAGTTCCTGCTTTCCTCGGGCACCAAGGGCAAGCGTCACGCCACACCGAATGCACGTATCCTGATGCATCAGCCTTCCGGCGGCATCGGTGGCACGGCCTCCGACATCAAGATCCAGGCCGAGTTGATCCTGCACATGAAGAAGGTGATGGCCGAACTGACTGCCGAGCAGACCGGGCAGACCGTTGAGCAGATCCTCAAGGACAATGACCGAGATAAGTGGTTCACCGCGGAAGAAGCCCTGGAGTATGGCTTCTTCGACAAGATCAGCGCTCACGCCGGTTCAGTAGCCGGTGGCGGCGGAACCAACGCGAAGTAAAGGTAGAGAGAATCATGACGACGAATTTCACCGCGGCAGGATCTGCCAGCATGTGGGCGCAGAATGTTGGCTCGGTAGCCCAGAACATGCCGAGCTCACGTTATGTGCTGCCCCAGTTCGAAGAGCGCACCCCCTATGGCTTTAAGCGCCAGGACCCCTACACCAAGCTCTTCGAGGATCGGATCATCTTCCTCGGCGTGCAGGTAGACGACGCTAGTGCCGATGACATCATGGCGCAATTGCTGGTGCTCGAGTCCACCGATCCGGATCGGGATATCACCCTCTACATCAACTCGCCCGGCGGTTCCTTCACCGCGATGACCGCAATTTACGACACCATGCAGTACATTCGGCCGGAGATTCAGACCGTTTGCCTGGGCCAAGCTGCCAGCGCGGCCGCCGTGCTGCTGGCCGCGGGTACTCCCGGTAAGCGTTTGGCTTTGCCGAATGCTCGGGTGTTGATCCACCAGCCCGCGCTTTCCGGCGGCCAGGGCGGTCAAGCCTCGGACCTGGAAATTCAGGCTAATGAAGTGATGCGGATGCGGACCTGGCTCGAAGAAACCCTGGCCATGCACTCCGGACGCACTCCAGAGCAGCTCAATAATGACATCGAGCGGGACAAGATTCTGACCGCCGAAGAAGCTCGTGAATACGGCCTGATTGACCAGGTGCTGGAGTCCCGCAAGCTCAAGCCCTCAGCAATCACCAAGTAGCTCCACGCTAGTTTTACGCACTCGGACGCCGGGGCTTTCCATATTTATGGCTTGCCCCGGCGTTTGACGTAGCATCGGGCGGAAATTGCCCTAGAGTGGAAATCTGTAAGTGGTATTTGGGAAAGGGATTGTGATGGCTCGAATGGGTGAGAGCACGGATTTGCTCAAGTGCTCTTTCTGCGGAAAGAGTCAAAAGCAGGTGCGCAAGCTGATAGCCGGACCCGGCGTGTACATTTGCGACGAGTGTATTGAGCTGTGCAACGAGATCATTGAAGAGGAGCTCGCCGAGGTAGCCGATTTGGGCAGCTTCGAACTCCCTAAGCCCAAGGAAATCTTCAATTTCCTGCAAGAGTACGTGATTGGCCAGGAACCAGCTAAGCGTTCGCTTTCGGTGGCGGTTTACAACCACTACAAGCGCATTCAAGCCGGTTCAAAGGGCCAGGCCTTGGCGGATGGTAGCCATCACGACGACGTCGAGATCGCCAAGTCGAATATCTTGCTGATCGGCCCCACCGGCTGCGGCAAAACCTACCTGGCACAGACTCTGGCTCGCAGGCTAAACGTACCGTTCGCCGTCGCCGATGCCACCGCGCTCACCGAGGCTGGCTACGTGGGTGAGGATGTGGAAAATATCCTGCTCAAGCTGATCCAGGCTGCCGATTACGACGTCAAAAAGGCCGAGCAAGGCATTATCTACATCGACGAAATCGATAAGATCTCGCGGAAGAGCGAGAACCCCTCGATTACCCGGGACGTTTCCGGCGAGGGCGTGCAGCAAGCCCTACTAAAGATTTTGGAAGGCACCGTCGCCTCGGTACCGCCGCAGGGTGGACGCAAGCACCCGCACCAAGAATTCATTCAGATCGATACCACCAATGTGCTCTTCATTGTGGCCGGAGCCTTTGCCGGTCTGGAGGAGATCATTGGGGCTCGCGCCGGAAAGAAGGGCATCGGCTTCGGAGCTCCGCTCGGCGCGCTTTCCGGGGAAGAAGCCAGCTACGGCGATGTGATGCCGGAAGATCTGCTCAAATTCGGCTTAATCCCGGAATTCATTGGCCGCTTGCCGGTGATCACTACGGTGTCTCATTTGGACCGGGATGCGCTGATCCAGATCCTGACCGAGCCCAAGAACGCGCTGATCAAGCAGTATCAGAAGATGTTCCACCTTGACGGTGTGGATCTCAGCTTCGAAGAAGACGCCTTGGACGCCATTGCTGACCAGGCGTTGGAACGTGGCACCGGGGCACGTGGCTTACGCGCCATCCTGGAAGAGGTGCTGCTGCCGGTGATGTTCGAATTGCCCAGCCGAGACGATATCGCCTCGGCCGTGGTGACCGCCGAAGTAGTTCGGGACGGCGGGCAGCCCACCCTGATTCCTCATGACGTAGTAGCCAAACGCAGGAACAAATCCGCCTGAGACCGGGCCGGACTGAGGGAGCACCATGAGCCAGATGCCATACGGCCAACAACAGTTCCAACAGCCTGCGCCGCGCCAGTTCTTTCCCGCGCTAAACGGTGCCGTTCCGGTGACTGGCGGAAGGCAAGTGCTGGTCTGGCTGCTGGACGGGGTGATTTTCGGGCTTCCGGTGGCGATTCTGTCCTTTCTTTGCTTCCTGCCGATGCTATTCACCATCTTTTCAAATATTGATAAGCATGCTGGCTCTGCGAATGTGCGGCACGAAAACTGGTCCGACGCTGAACTGAGCGCTTTTTTCACTAGCTTGCTGGTTGGCTTGCTGCTGAACGGGATTTTGATGCTGGCCTACTACGGGGTCTATTGGTATCTGATCGCGGTTAAGGGGCGGACCCCGGGAATGTCGATCATGGGAATGCGGTTAGTCTCGGTGGAGACCGGCCAGCCCATCGGCTGGGGACCTGCCTTCTTGCGTGGTCTTGTAGTAGTCCTCGGTTCGGGAATCACCAGCGGCCTTTTGGGCTTGCTCTTCTGGCTTTCCCCGCTCTTCGACTCAAGCACCGGTTGGGCACAAAGCTGGCACGACAAAATGGTGAAAGCCGTTTTCATCGATACCAAAGCTGGTCGAGATACCTTCGTGCAGCAATGAGTTCGGCACCCGCCAGCGCTTCGATGCTGTGAATAGTATTTGACAGGAAAATAAGGAGATTTATGAGCGAGAACAAAGCTGACTTTTGGTTTGATCCGATCTGCCCCTTCGCCTGGGTGACCTCGCGATGGATCGGCGAGGTGGAAAAGGTCCGCGGCATTAGCGTGGACTGGCACGTGATGAGCCTATCGGTACTCAACGAAAATAAAGAAGATCTCTCGGACTTCTATAAGTCCTTGATGAAGCGTGGCTGGGGGCCGGTGCGAGTAGTAGTTGCCGCGCAGCAGCTACATGGTGATTCCGTGGTCAAGCCGCTCTACGATGCGATCGGCACCCGGATTCACAATGAAGGTCAGAAGGACTACCTGGAGGCCATCCGCGGTGGCTTGGCTGAGGTCGGATTGCCTGCGGAGTTGATCGACTTTGCCAGCCAGGATACTTACGACGGCGAGTTGCGAGCTAGTCATGAAGCGGGCATTTCGCAGGTGGGTCAGGAAGTCGGAACCCCGGTGGTTTCCTTCAACGGAACCGCCTTCTTCGGACCTGTGCTGACCAGGATTCCGCGCGGCGAGGATGCTGGTCGGATCTGGGATGCCACGGTTGCCCTGGCCGAATTCCCCTACTTCTTTGAGCTCAAGCGTAGCCGGACCGAATCGCCACAATTCGACTGATTCGGGAAGCAAAAACGCCGGTGGGGTGCGATGTTGAGAAAACATCGCACCCCACCGGCGTTTGTCGATTTAGGCCTGAACGGACTCTCCAGCCTCGACCAGCACGACGTCGGCCACTGTGAGTTCGGTGCCTTCGCTAAGTGAGATTTCCCTCGCGTTCGCAGCAGCCCTGAGATCGCCTAGGCCATTTTGCAACTGCTTTAGCTGGTGGGCCGGTGCACTGATCCGAGCGCTAAGCACCTCCGTGCGTTGCTTCACCTTCGCTTCGGATTTCGCCTTACGGATACCGCTCAGTGCGATGCCCAGGGTGCCAAGCATTTGGGTGTCACCTGAGCTCGCGTCGAAGCTTTCCGGCCAAGCTGCCTGATGCACCGAGCCAGTGCGCCACCAGGACCAGACCTCTTCGGTGGCGAAGGGAATGAAAGGTGCAAACAACCGCAATAGGGAGTCCAGAGTGGTCGCCAACGCAGCCAACACGCTGGCCTGTTCTTCCGCACCGGCCGCACCATAGGCACGATCCTTAATGAGTTCAACGTAGTCATCGGTAAACGACCAGAAGAAGCTTTCGGTGAGCTGCAGGGCCCGGGCGTACTCGTAGGACTCGAAAGCCTGCGTGGCCTGCTTGATCACTCCCTCAAGTTGAGCCAGCAGTGCAAGGTCCAAGGGATTGCTTAAGGGTTCCGATCCCGGCTTAAGCACGTCGTGCTCGGTGGCACCTAAATTGAGCACGAACTTAGAGGCGTTCAGCAGCTTAATGGCCAGTCGGCGTCCGATCTTAATCTGACCGGTATCGAAGGCGGTATCCACGCCAAGTCGGGCCGAAGCAGACCAATAGCGCACCGCGTCCGCGCCGAACTGCTCCAGGGTTTCGGTGGGGACCACCACATTGCCCTTGGACTTTGACATCTTCTTCCGGTCCGGGTCTAACACCCAGCCAGAAATCGGAGCATGTCGCCAGGGAGTCGCATCCTGCAAGGCATCCGCGCGCACCATCGAGGAGAACAACCAGGTGCGGATAATTTCGTGAGCCTGCGGACGGACGTCAAAGGGAAAGACGTTGCTGAACAACTTCTTGTCGCGGCTCCAGCCTCCAACGATCTGTGGGGTTAGCGAGGAAGTCGCCCAGGTATCGAGCACATCGGGATCACCCGCGAAGCCACCGGGCTGATCACGTTGTTCCTCTCGGTACCCGGGGGCTGCTTCGGCCGCCGGGTCCACCGGGAGCGCTTCATCGGCGGGCAGAATCGGGTGATCGTAATCCGGCTCTCCCGAGGCGTCGAGTGGATACCAGACCGGGATCGGCACTCCGAAGAAGCGCTGTCGAGAAACCAACCAGTCTCCGTTCAGCCCTTCCACCCAGTTCTCGTAGCGAGCCCGCATAAAGGAGGGATGGAATTCCAACTCCTTACCGCGTTGGATCAACTTTTCCCGGCGCTCCGCGTCGCGTCCGCCATTGCGGATGTACCACTGCCGGCTGGTGACTACTTCTAGCGGCTTATCGCCCTTCTCATAGAAGTTCACCGGATGCACTATTGGTTTTGGCTCGCCGTCCAGATCGCCGCTTTCCCGGAGGAAGCCGACAATGCTCTCTTTGGCGCTGAACGTCGTCTTGCCCGCCAGCGCTGCATAGTGCGCCACGCCGTCGCCCGTGATCCAGTCCGGAGTCTCGGCAATAATCCGGCCGTCGCGGCCGACGATGGGCCGGGTGGGCAGTTGGAGTTCGCGCCACCAGGTGACGTCGGTCAGATCACCGAAGGTGCAGACCATGACCAGGCCGGAACCCTTGTCGGGCTTGGCCAGCGGGTGTGCCTTGACCTCAAGTTCGACGCCGAACAGCGGCGAGGTGACCTTGGTTCCGAAGAGTGCTTGATAGCGTTCGTCATCGGGGTGTGCCACCAGGGCCACCGCAGCCGGAATTAGTTCCGGACGAGTGGTCTCGATGTAGACCGGATCGCCCCCGGGGCGATGGAAAGCCACCCGATGGAAGGCGCCGGGGCGCTCCCGATCCTCAAGCTCAGCTTGTGCCACGGCGGTGCGGAAGGTGACGTCCCAGAGAGTGGGAGCTTCCGCCATATAGGCATCGCCGGCAGCCAGATTCGCTAGGAAGGCTCGCTGGCTGACCGCCCGAGAGGTGTTATCGATGGTGCGGTAGCTCAGGTTCCAGTCAACCGAGAGGCCCAGCGTGCTGAAGAGATCCTCGAAGACTTTCTCGTCATCTACCGCGAGTTCTTCGCAGAGTTCGATGAAGTTGCGCCGTGAAATCTGGATGAAGTCGCGCTCGTTCTTCGCCGGCTCAGCGGGCGGGGCGAAGTCCGGATCGTAGCCGATTGAGGGGTTGCAGCGCACTCCGTAGTAGTTCTGTACCCGGCGTTCGGTGGGCAGGCCGTTATCGTCCCAGCCCAGCGGGTAGAAGACGTTCTTACCGCGCATTCGCTGGAAGCGGGCGATCACATCGGTTTGGGTGTAGGAGAACATATGGCCCACGTGCAGGGAGCCGGATGCGGTGGGGGGTGGGGTGTCGATCGAGAAGACTTGTTCCCGGGAGGTTTCGGGGGAGAACAAGTAGGTTCCTTCGTCCCGCCAGCGGGCGGAGAGTTTGCTCTCCAGGCCCTCCAGGGCGGGCTTGTCCGGAACGTTGTTCTGATTTTCTGCGGGCGTGTCTGTACCCGAAATGTTTTCAGCCATACCCGATTGTTTCACGTCCCAGCCCCCTCACCCCACCCAGCCCTCTCTACCTCCGCTACCCAGTTATCCCACTGGATGTTAAGGAAGTTGCTGGAGTGAAGAAAAATCTAGGACACCAGTAACTTTGGCAACACTCAATGGGATAACTGGGAGGCGGGTTGTCCTCCACAGGGGTGGTTGTTGAGGGTTTTCCTCACATACGGGGCTTCGGGGCTGTGATCCTGCGACTGTTCTCGCGATGGTGAGGCATGGACGAACTTCAACGAATGATGGCTAGGAATTATGGAATTTGCCGGTTCAGTCATCTCCGGCGGTTAGGGCTAAATCGTTTCCAGATCAGAGATTTGGTCGATGCAGAAGTCCTTCGGAAAACTGCGCGAGGTACCTATTCGCTCCCTGGCGCGGACCCGGTGCTGGTCCGGGCTGCTGGGCTGAACGTTTCGGTTACGTGTGTGACGGCGGCGATCTACCACGAATTATGGGTACTACGAGCGCCAGCGCAGGTCCACGCGGTAGTTGATAAGGGGCGAAGCGTGCCCGGCTATGTGCTCCACCGAGGCCCCCGGAACTCAGCGCAATTGGTACTACCGGTTATTGAGACGGTGGTTCACGCTATGCGTTGCCTGCCGGAAATAGAAGCCTTGGTCATTGCGGAATCTGCGGTGGTTCGGCAAGAACTGGAAGTAGCGGAATTGTTGAGCAGGTTTGCGGGCGAGGCAGACCGGCGGATCAGAAGACTTATCAATTTGATTGAACCGAGCTCAGAATCACCGATGGAGTCGCTGGCACGAGTGCTGATGCTCGGTGCCGGACTCCGGGTGGAGGTTCAGAAGGCTATCTATGGGGTTGGTCGAGTCGATTTCCTGGTTGAGGGCGTGCTGGTGGTGGAGATCGATGGTTACGAGTTCCACTCTTCGAAAGCGCAGTTCGATAATGATCGACGGCGTCTCAATCAGCTAAGCAGCCGGGGAATACCGTTATTGCGGTTCTCCGGAAGGCAACTGAAGCTTGCACCGGAACAATTCCTGGAGCAAATCCGGGCAGCACTAAGCCAAATCAGCGCCGCGCCTTACCCAGTTATCCCACTGAGTGGTGCTGGTGGTGCAGATGTGACCGAAAACCGTTGACTTCCGTCACTTGCGTAACACTCAATGGGACAACTGGGTAAAACGAAGGGGGTTACCAGACTTTGATGACTTGGCCGGTCTCGATGCCTTCGATAGAGCGGACAAAGGCATTGGCGACGGCGGCGCCGGAGACGGGAACTGCGCCCGGGAATGCGGAAGCGTAGGCTTCCCAGGATTCCTCCAGAACGGTGGGGCTGACCGAGTTGATCCGAAGTCCACGAGGCAGCGCACCAGCGGCGTTGCGAACGAACCCGTCCACCACGGCATTGGCCACCGAGGCGGCAAGCCCATCCGGGACCGGGATCTCCGCCAGTATGCCCGAGATTAAGGTGATGGATCCGCCGTCGACTATCAGCGGGGTTGCAGCCTGCACGACGGCGATCTGACCGATGCCTTTATTGGTCACCGCGGTCGCAAAGTCCTCGGCGGTCAATTCGGCGAGAGGCTTGAAGGGGGTGCCACCGGCAGTGACCACAACGGCATCAAACTGTTCTCCGCGGTCCTGAGCAGCTCGGAAGAACGCTGAGACGGAACTCTGATCTGCAGTATCCAGCGCTGGGCTGCTGCTCCGGCTGACCCCAATGACCTGATGCCCGCGTTCCTTCAGCAATGATTCAACTGCCGAGCCGATGGTGCCCGAATTCCCGATCAATAAAATGCGCATGCTCGCTCCTCGATGAGATCTTTACCTTCTTTGTCCGCCAACCGGGATAACGGGTAAATAATTCCAAAGCTGCTACCACCCCGGCTAGGCTTGATACCGTGAACGCCCAGCTGAATAAACCGACCACAGATGTCCCGCAGCGTGCCCTGGTGACGGGAGCCAGCACCGGTATCGGTCAGGCCACCGTCCGTGCCCTGACCGCGCAAGGCTGGCAGGTTTTCGCGGTGGCCCGACGGGCGGAGCGCCTGGAGCGTCTTGCCGCCGAAACCGGGGCCATAGTGATTCCAGCCGATATTACCGAGGACGCCGATGTGGCTAGGATCTTGGCCGAGGTCACAGCGGGCGGCGGCATCGATACTTTGATCAATATCGCCGGAGGCGCACGCGGAGCCGAAAAAGTCGCCGAGGGTAAGAGCGAGGACTGGGACTGGATGTACCGGGTGAACGTGCTCGGCACCATGAAACTCACCCAAGCATTTCTGCCCATGCTGCGCGCCGAGCGGCGCGGCACCGTGCTGAATTTAACCTCGACGGCGGCGCTGGTCGCCTATGAGGGCGGCGCCGGTTACAACGCCGCCAAGTTTGCGCAGCGGGCGCTGACCCAGGCCTTGCGGTTAGAAGAAGTGGAACACAATCTCCGGGTGATCGAGGTGCTCCCCGGCATGGTGCAGACCGAAGAGTTTGCGCTGAACCGGATGGCTGGAAACAAAGAAGCAGCGGCCAAGGTTTACCAGGGCGTGGCCGCACCACTCACGGCTGAGGACGTGGCGGAAGTGGTTCGCTATGCGGTGACTTTGCCGCATCACGTTAACCTGGACGAGATTGTGCTCCGCCCGGTGGCTCAGGCCGCCGCCCATAAAGTCATTCGAAACGCGCGAGTCGAAGCCCAAGATTGAGAAAAGCTACGCATCCCATGGCTTAGACTTATTAGATCAGCGTTGACCCGGCTATCACCGGTGAGCTTCCGGAAGAACACCGGCCCCCGGGGCGGTCAGTAGAACCGGACGGGTAAGCCCGTAACAGCAGCAATGAGCGGTGCTCTGCCCGGCGTATGCCGAGCGGAACACAAGCGAGGTGGTACCGCGGGGTGGGTCCGAAACCGGACAAACGCCGTCCTTGCATCCTGAAGTCCGACCTACCGCAGGATGTCACGATGCCGCATTACCCGAAGTCTTCCTTTGGACCCAGCGCGGAGAACCACGCCGTTCCCGCCAGCGTTTCCTTCCCCAAACTCGAAGAGCAGATCCTCAAATACTGGGATGCGGACGGCACCTTCCAAGCGAGCATTGATCATCGCCCGGCGGGGGAGAACGGCTCCAATGAATTCGTCTTCTATGACGGCCCGCCCTTCGCTAACGGTCTGCCACACTACGGGCACCTGCTGACCGGCTATGCCAAGGATCTGGTGGCCCGCTACCAGACCCAGCGCGGCCGCCGGGTGGAGCGCCGTTTCGGCTGGGACACTCACGGGCTGCCCGCCGAGCTGGAAGCAATGAAGCAGCTCGGGATGACCGAAAAAGAAGAAATCGAGTCGATGGGCATCGACAAGTTCAACGATGCCGTCCGCGAATCGGTGATGAAGTACACCAAGGAGTGGCGCGAGTACGTGACTCGCCAAGCCCGCTGGGTGGACTTCGATAACGACTACAAGACGCTTAACGTCGACTACATGGAGTCGGTGATCTGGGCTTTCAAGCAATTGCACGAGAAGGGCCTGACCTACCAGGGCTTCAGGGTGCTGCCCTATTGCTGGAAGGACGAGACCCCGCTCTCCAACCACGAATTGCGGATGGACGACGACGTCTACAAGATGCGTCAGGACCAGACCGTTACGGTGAGCTTCCCGGTGTTGCCCAGCGAACTCGCTTTGAGCGAGGAGCTGGAGGGCGTCAATCTGATGGCCTGGACCACCACTCCCTGGACCCTGCCGACCAACTTCTCGGTCGCCGTCGGGCCTGAAATCGACTATGTCGTGGTGGACAACGGAACGCAGAAATTCCTGCTGGCCGAGGCCCTGCTGGGCAATTACGCTAAGGATCTGGGTTTCGAATCCGCCGATGCCGCCCAGGAAGCCGTGCTGAAGCGCTACCAGGGCAAGGAACTGGCTGGCCTGAAGTACCAGCCGCTCTGGGATTACTACACGGACGCCGAGAAGTGGGGTACCGGCACCAGTTGGCAGGTGCTGGTTGAGGATTACGTCACGACGACGGACGGTACCGGTGTGGTTCACCAGGCTTCCGCCTATGGTGAGGAAGATCAGCGTAGCAGCGAGGCTCATGGCATTCCGGTGATCGTCTCGGTGGATGAGGGTGCGCGGTTCCTGCCGATGTTCGGTGAAGGTCCACTCAGCGGCATCGTCGGCCTGCAGGTTTTTGAGGCGAATAAGCCGATCATCAAGGTGCTGCGCGAATCCGGCCGACTGGTCCGGGAAGCCAGCTACGAGCACAGCTACCCGCATTGCTGGCGCTGCCGTAACCCCTTGATCTACAAGGCGGTCTCCTCCTGGTACGTCCAGGTGACCCAGTTCAAGGATCGGATGATCGAGCTGAATCAGCAGATCAACTGGATCCCGGGCAATGTCAAGGACGGACAGTTCGGTAAGTGGCTGGAGAACGCCCGGGACTGGTCGATCAGCCGGAACCGTTTCTGGGGCAGCCCGATCCCGGTCTGGCAGTCCGACGACCCCGATTACCCGCGTACCGATGTCTACGGATCGCTCGCCGAGATAGAAGCCGATTTTGGCCGGTTGCCGTTGAACAAAGAAGGTCAGGTGGATCTGCATCGGCCATTCATTGACGAACTGACCAGGCCAAACCCGGACGACCCTCGGAGGGAAGGGGAAGGGAAGTCGACGATGCGCCGCGTCGAGGACGTGCTGGATGTCTGGTTCGACTCTGGTTCGATGCCCTACGGCCAGGTGCACTTCCCTTTCGAGAACGAAGACTGGTTCAACACCCATCACCCGGCTGACTTCATCGTGGAGTACATCGGGCAGACCCGCGGCTGGTTCTACATGCTGCACATCCTGGCCACTGCGATCTTCGACCGGCCCGCGTTCAAGAACGTGATCAGCCACGGCATCGTGTTGGGCTCGGACGGGCAGAAGATGTCGAAGAGCCTGCAGAACTACCCCGACGTTTCCGAAGTACTGGACCGGGACGGCTCGGACGCCATGCGCTGGTTCCTGATGGCTTCGCCCATCCTGCGCGGCGGCAATCTGATCGTCACCGAGCAGGGCATCCGCGACGGTGTTCGCCAGGTGATCCTGCCGCTCTGGAACGTCTATAGCTTCTTCACCCTTTACACCAATGCCGCTAATAGCGGTGCGGGCTACGAGGCGAAGCTGCGCTATGAAGGCTACTCGGACAGCCTGGACCGCTATCTGGTATCGAACACCGCCTCGATGGTGGAGGGGATGACCGCGGCGCTGGACAGCTACGAGATCTCCGATGCCTGTGATCTGCTCCGGGACTATTTGGACATGCTGACCAATTGGTACGTCCGGCGTTCCCGGCAGCGCTTCTTCGACGAGGACCAGGACGCTTTCGATGCCCTGTACACCGCGCTGGAGGCGCTCTGCCGTGTTGCCGCCCCGCTGCTGCCGCTGGTCACCGAAGAGATCTGGCGCGGGCTCACCGGTGGTCGCTCGGTGCACCTGAGTGATTGGCCGGCAGCTAAAGAGTTCCACGCCGATGCCGAGCTGGTCTCCGCGATGGAATCCATCCGCCGAGTCTGCTCGGTGGGTTCTTCTTTGCGGAAGGCCGCGAAGCTTCGGGTGCGCCTACCGCTCCAGGAACTGACCGTCGTCGTGCCTGCCGCTGCCTCACTGGAGCCTTTTGCCGACATCATCGCCGAGGAGCTAAACGTGAAGGCGGTCCGTTTCCAGGACGCGGCGGAAGCCTCACTTGCCGAATTCGGCATTGAGCAGCGGCTTGCCGTCAATGCTCGTGCGGCCGGCCCCCGGCTGGGCAAGGACGTTCAACTGGCCATCAAGGGTGCCAAGAGCGGCGACTGGTCGGTGCAGCAGAACGACGACGGCGAAGTGGTCACCGCAGGCGGTTTGGTACTGGAATCGGGTGAATACAGCCTGGAGACCGCAGTTTCCGAGTCCCAAGGTGGAAGCTTCTCGGTGGCATTGCTGCCCGGGGGCTTTGTGGTGCTCAACACCGAACTCACTCCAGAACTAGAAGCGGAGGGCGTGGCCAGGGATATGGTGCGCAGCATCCAGCAGGCTCGAAAGGATGCCGATCTACAGGTCAGCGATCGGATCGTGACCACCGTTAGCGCCCCGCAGAGCGTGGTTGATGCGCTCGAGGCCAACGCCGAGCTGGTACGTTCGGAGACGCTTTCGGCGCGGCTGGAGTTGGTACCGGGAGATGAAGAGATTGTCGTGACTGTAGCCCGTACTGCTTTCGAGGGTGCAAGCCAAGGAGCCCAAGCATGATTGACGAATACTCGGTGGAAAGCGTCTACGCGGATCTGCTTGCCCGGGCACCAGAGAACAAAATGGAGCCCCGAATGGCGCCCATGTGGCGTGCCATGGAGCTGCTGGGGGAGCCGCAGAAGGCTTATCCGGTGATCCATTTGACCGGCACCAACGGCAAGACCTCAACTGCGCGGATCATCGAGGCCGGGCTGCGGGCGCATAACTTGCGCACCGGACGGTACACCAGCCCGCACCTTTCGAAGGTGACCGAGCGGATTAGTATCGACGGCGAACCCGTTCCCGATGAGACCTTTGTGCGGATTTGGGATGAAATTCATCCCTATCTGCAGATTGTCGATGCCGAATTGGAAGCCGAGGGAGATCCTCGTCTGACCTATTTCGAGGCACTTACCGTGCTGGGGTTCGCAATTTTCGCCGATGAGCCGGTGGATGTAGTGGTGCTGGAAGTTGGTTTGGGTGGCATTACCGATGCCACGAATGTGGCCGATGGGACTGTTTCCGTGGTGACCCCAATTTCCCTGGATCACACCGATCTGCTTGGGGATACGCCGGGCGAGATTGCGCTGGAGAAGTCCGGGATCATCAAGGCCAGTGGTTTCCTGATCTCCGCCGCTCAGCCAGCGGACGCGGCCCAGGTGCTTTTGGAGAAGGCCCAGGAACTTGGCGTGCCTTACCGCTTCGAAGGCGTCGAGTTCGGGGTGCAGGAACGGTCTGTGGCGGTTGGTGGGCAGTTGCTCACCATTCAAGGCCTGGCCGGACGCTATCCCGATCTGCTGTTGCCGTTGCACGGCGCGCATCAGGCGGAGAACGCCGCCGTCGCAGTGGCCGCGCTGGAAGCCTTCTTCGGGGCAGGGGAGCGGGAACTTGAGGTGGAACTGCTGCAGGATGCCTTCGCCCTGGTGAGTTCGCCGGGCCGTTTAGAGGTTTTGCGCACAGCACCCACCGTGGTGGTTGATGCAGCGCATAATCCTGCGGGTATTAAGGTGACCGCCGAGGCCCTGCAGGAGGCTTTTAGCTTCAGCAAGTTGGTGTTGGTGTTGGGTGTGCTTCGGGAAAAGGACGCTATCCAGATTCTGGAGCAGCTCCGTGACTCACTGGGAGAGTTCGCCGAAGAAATCTGCCTGACTCAGTCGGATTCACCGCGAGCCATTCCAGCCGGTGAACTGGCCGAGTTGGCTCTGGATGCCGGATTCGAAGAACAGAACATCCACATCGCGGAGAAGCTGGACGAGGCGCTGGTCTGGGCGGTGGAGCGTGCGGAAGCACATGAGGACCTCTCCGGTGCGGTGCTGGTTACCGGTTCGATCACCTTGGTGGCTGAGGCTCGAATTCTGCTGGGGAAGGCCTGAGCATGTCGGACCAGAACTCGGCTGAGCAGGAGCCGGAGCAACATCAGCCTCGACAAACTCCGCTACGACAGACCAAGGCACAGCGTGAATGGCGTCCCGGAATGCCAAAGAAACGCCGCTCCACCCGAGTCATGTTCGCCTCAACGGTGCTCAGCCTGGAAGCCTTTGTCGCTTTCTTCGCCACCCTGGTGATTTTCGGTCTGCATTCCAAGGAAATTCCAGGCGCAGTTATCCTCATTGGTGGCCTGCTACTGAGTGTTGTACTGATTGGCACTTGCGCCTTTCTGAGCAAAAACTGGGCGAATTGGCTGGGCTGGGTGCTCCAACTGGTGTTGATCGCCCTGGGGTTCGTGGAACCGATGATGTTTGTGATCGGGATCCTGTTCGCCATCGCCTGGTGGTACGCGCTACGCACCGGCCGAAGGATCGACAAGGAGAACGCCCAGCGGGACGCGGAGCAGAAAGCCTGGGAGCTGGCGCATCCGGAAGAAAAACAGGCCTGAGCAGGCCTTAGACTAAAACAAATACCCTTTCGAGTCCTCCTAGGAGCACAATGAGCACTGAGCGCACCCTTGTCCTAATCAAGCCGGACGGCGTTTCCCGCAACCTCTCCGGAACAATTCTGGCCAGAGTGGAAGCCAAAGGCTACAAGCTTGCCGAGTTGAAGAAGACCGCGGCGAGCCGGGAGCAGTTGGAGGAGCATTATGCCGAGCACGTTGGTAAGCCGTTCTACGAGCCGCTGGTCGAATTCATGCTTTCCGGTCCTATCGTGGCCGCAATTTTCGAAGGTGAGAGAGTCATCGAGGCCTTCCGCTCGCTGGCCGGAGCAACCGACCCCGTTGTGGCCGCGCCCGGCACCATCCGGGGCGATTTTGGCCGCGACTGGGGGCTCAAGGTTCAGCAGAATCTAGTACACGGCTCGGATTCAGTGGAGTCCGCCGAGCGGGAAATCGCCATCTGGTTCTAAAGCATTGCCTCAGTGGCGAGTTACCTCAGTGACCCAGGAAATCCAAGGTCACTGAGGCAAAGCCGGAGGGGTTATCCAGCATTACATTGTGCCCGGCCCCGAGATATTGACGAGTTGAACCGTTGGGGAAAGCTTTCTGATCGGCGCTAGGTCAAAGTGTTCGACGTCGGCCCCGGTCCAGGAGCTGCGCGGCGGTTCCACTAAAAGCTTCGAAACTGTAAGAGTATTCCTCGGGCCGATCACTCAGGCCGAAACCCGGTAGGTCGATTAGCAGCTTGCGATACTTCGCTAGCCGAGGATCTGCACAGAACTCAGCGAAGTACGCCGTGGACATTGCCCCATAACCGTGCAGGAACACTAGGGTCTCCGGGCCTTCGCCAAAGTCTAAATAGCGCACGTACTGGCCTTGGGGTAACAGCGGCGCTCATTCGTAAGACGCCCACCGATGCGATTCGCCGGATTAGCTATGATCCGGATTCTCGTCCCGGAGTTTCAGCCTTATTAGATACCGCAGCGGTCTGCCTGGGGCTCAGCGCGCAGAGCTTGGCTGAGTCGATCGGCGACGGCGGGGCGGGGCGACTTAAAGCAGTGGCGACGGACGCTGTCAACGACTATTTCACCCCACTGCGGGCCCGACGGCGGGAACTCGCCCGACTGCCCGAAGTAGCCCTTGAGATACTGCGAAGAGGCAATGAACACGCCAATGAGCTTGCCGAGCAGACCCTGGGAGAGGTCCGTCAGGCGATGGGCATGGTGTACTGAACGGATTCTCTGGCCCCTGTCTGAGCACTGTCTGGCTGAGCTCAGGCGTTGCTGGCGACGAAGAGGTTGATGAAGCGGAAGAAAATGCTGGCGATCACGCACAGGTAGAGCACTCCGATGATGGTCCAGCCCCAGCTAGAGAGGAACTTCACCAAGCCAGCCGGTGCCGGGATCACCCCGTGCACTAGGTTCCGGATGGTGGTCCAGATAAAGAGTGGGATCATCATGGCCCACACCACCATGCACCAGGGGCAGAGGATGGCGATCACGTAGAGCGCCTGGAACCAAAGCCAGCAGATGAAAACCATGCCCAGGGTGACGCCGATCTGGAAGCAAATCCAGTACCAGCGGGAAAATTTAGCACCGGCTAGCAGGGACATGCCCACCACGAAGACCATGCCAAAGCAGACGATCCCGATGAATGGGTTGGGGAAGCCAAAGGCCGCGGCCTGCGGTTGTTCCATTACCTTTCCGCAGGAGACCAAAGCGTTGAAATCGCAGGAGAGAACAGCATTGGCGTTCCTGTAGAGCTCCAAGCGATCCAGTACCAGTGCGGCCGCCGCAATGAAGGAGACGAAACTAGTGATGAGCAACAGGACGGCGAAGGGGCGATCCCGGGTGAACCTGGGTTTTGCTGAGTCTTGGCTGCTGGGAACCTTGGAGGTTGACATGGGGCCGATTCTAACCTGTGAAACTGAACGCGGAACATAGCTTGTGCGGCGCTACCAGGAGCCCAGCTCAGGGTGTGAGAGAATGACAGTGGCTGAAGCTGTTCCACAAGCAGCGCTCAGTCCGACGGTTTGTTCCCTTGCTATCAGATGTTGATACAGACAGTATCCACTGGCCTAGGCGGGTACCAGCCGTTGGCGTTCCGGACATGCCGCACCCGCAGGACGGTGCCAGCTGGAGCGTAATCCACTGATTTCGGTCAATGCCTGCGGGTGTTGACAAAGGGCCCCCGTTGGCACCGATTGTGGCGGTGCAGCGAGGGGTGGAGCACAGCCATATATGGAAATTGAAGAAAACGAAGTAAGCAACGTAGCCGCTGTAGCTGAGCCTGTGGTCAAGAGGACCAGGCGCAAGACTTCAAAAACAGCGGACAACGAGGTAGTGGCTCCTGCGGAGTCCCCGGCCGAAGAGTCGGTGGAGCAGCCGGTCAAGCGGGCTAGGCGCTCGCCGCGGAGCAAAAAGGTCACGGAAGAAGCCGCGGTGGCCCAAGAGCTGCCCATTGCGGAGGCAGCCCCTGGGCTTGTGTCCGCCGAGGCGCAGCCCGCTGAGGCAACTACCGAGTCGACCACTGAGCCGGTAGAGGCCAAGAAACCGGCACGCAAGAGGCCTAGCCGCCGGAAGGCTGCGGTTGAGCCGGCCGAAGCTCCGGAATCGGAGTCCGAAGCCAAACAAGCCCCGGAAGCGGAATCATTGCCGGAAACTTCTGCGGAGCCGATGGCATCGCTATTCCTTGAACCGGTGGCTCCCGGATCACTACTCTTCCAAGCTCCGGATCTTTCCGTGGTGGCGGTTTCGCGGGAGAACACGCGGGAGAACACGGAGGATGCTAGCTCGGAAGACGAGGATGACGTTCGCGAGGAAAGCGGCCGTCGTCGTCGCGCCCGCGGTCGTAAGACTAAATCCGTTGAAGCAGCGGAGAGCGGTACTCAAGACGAAGCCGAGGATGCTTCCGATTCCGCCGAAGCTTCAGAAGGCACCAGCTCACGTCGCCGCCGTCGTCGCCGTCGTGGTGAAGCAGATCTGGAGCTCACCGGTGGTGGCGAGGATGATCCGCCCAACACGGTTACCAGGGTCCGTGCACCCCGGCCAGCCTCCGAACCCGCCTCCAACCGAGTCACTTCGGTTCGAGGATCCACCCGATTGGAAGCCAAGAAGCAACGCCGTCGTGAGTCCCGGGACACCGGCCGTCGCCGTCAGGTGATCACCGAGGCCGAGTTCTTAGCTCGCCGGGAATCGGTAGATCGGGTGATGGTGGTACGCCAGCGCGATGAACGGATTCAGATTGGCGTGCTGGAAGACGGCATCCTGGCCGAGCACTTCGTCTCTAAGACCCAACAGGATTCCCTGATCGGCAATGTCTACCTGGGCAAGGTGCAGAACGTACTGCCCAGCATGGAAGCCGCTTTCGTCGATATTGGCCGCGGCCGCAATGCGGTGCTCTACGCCGGTGAGGTCGATTGGGACGCCGCCAAGCTAGACGGACAACCGCGCCGGATTGAGCACGCGCTCAAGAGCGGGGACTCCGTACTGGTTCAGGTCACCAAGGATCCGGTGGGCCATAAGGGTGCCCGGCTGACTTCCCAGATTTCGCTGCCAGGACGCTACTTGGTGTACGTTCCGGGCGGCTCGATGACCGGTATTTCCCGCAAGCTTCCCGACGTGGAGCGCAACCGGCTAAAGCGGATTTTGAAGGATAACCTGCCGGAGAACGCCGGAGTGATTGTCCGGACCGCAGCCGAGGGTGCCAGCGAGGAAGAACTCACCCACGATATCAATCGGCTTCGTGCGCAGTGGGAGAATATCGAATCCAGGTCTAGCTCCACCAAGACGCTGGCTCCCGAGATGCTCTACGGAGAACCGGACCTCACCATCAAGGTGGTGCGCGACGTTTTCAATGAAGACTTCAGCAAGCTCATCATCTCCGGCGAGGATGCCTGGGACACTGTTGAAGCCTATGTCACCTATGTGGCTCCCGATCTGCTTGACCGCTTGCAGAAGTGGGAGAGTGGCGAAGACATTTTTGCTGTTCACCGGATCGATGACCAGATCGCTAAAGCCTTGGAGCGCAAGGTGTTCTTGCCCTCCGGTGGATCGCTCGTGATCGACCGCACCGAAGCGATGACTGTGGTGGACGTGAACACGGGCAAATTCACTGGCTCGGGTGGCAATCTGGAAGAAACCGTAACCAAGAACAACTTGGAAGCCGCGGAAGAGGTGGTGCGCCAGCTCCGTTTGCGGGATATCGGTGGCATTATCGTGATCGACTTCATCGACATGGTGCTCGAATCCAACCGAGATCTGGTCTTGCGACGCATGGTCGAATGCCTTGGCCGGGACCGGACCAAGCATCAGGTTGCCGAAGTGACTTCGCTGGGCTTGGTGCAGATGACCCGCAAGCGGATGGGCACCGGATTACTTGAAGTCTTCGGCGAGCAGTGTGAAGTTTGTGCTGGGCGAGGTGTGGTGACCCACGCCGAGCCGGTGGAACACCGCACCACTCATGCCGCCGCGGCGGAGCAACACCACCCGCGGAACGACTCTCCGCGGCCTAGTCGCAGCGAGAAGAAGCGCAATCGGAGTCGGCAGCAAACTCAGCCCGAGCCGGAAGTCGAGGAGCTGAGCGAGCAGGAGAAAGCCGCTAAGGCCTCGGCAGCTCGCGCAGCGCTGGCAAATATTGCTGCCGCCGCGATGGCAGCTCATCAGGATGAACCAGCCTCGGAACAGGCTTCAATGGAGCAGGCTGCGGCGAAGAAAGAGAGCCCTGCCTACTCTGCGGAGCTAGGCGCGGAGGAGGCCAGCACCGCGGTGTTGGCCTTTGGTGAGGACCTGGTCGAGTTACCGCACCGAGTTGAGTCTGACTCGGGTCCCTCACTGACCTTGGATTCGCTGAGTGATGTCTTTGAGCAGCTAGTTCCGGCAGCTGAACCAGCCAGTACGGAAGCTGCGCCTGCCCGCAAATCACGCGGACGGCGTCATCGGGCGGCCGGAAGGGCACAGGGTGCCGCCAATAGCAATGAGGTGCAAGCCATTCTCGGCGAGTCCACCGGTGCCGTGGTAGCCCCGGAACCGCAGGCTGCAGCGAAGACCAAGCCCGCCGCGCAGACGGCTAAGAAGAGTGCGAGCAGCGAGCCGATGATCCTTGGCGTAGGTGTTCCTGCCTCGGAGCTCTAGCTAGCTGCCATCTCCGAACCCCTGGCTCACCGAACCCGCCTTTGCCTTCCGGCGTGGCGGGCTTGGTGAGCCAACTGGCCCCCGGTAGACTTATTGAGCGCGGTTCGCCGGGCGTCACCCGGTGGCAATGAATTACCGCAGAATCCCCGCATTTGCAGGGGAGGGCCGCAGTAGCGTATTCTGGACTGTCGGTGCATTACGCCGTTGGTAGGTCATGTCTGAAGGCTTCAAAGCTTCTGGATTTTAAGACCTCAGGCGAGTGGCGCAGCGGAAAAGCATTCCGCACACAATTTTTGAAAAGCTAGAAATTAACGTCGAGAGAAGTGAGTTCCCCAGTGGTGTACGCGATTGTCCGCGCAGGCGGCCGCCAAGAGAAGGTTTCCGTAGGAGACTTCGTTACCCTGAACCGCGTCCCCGGTGGGGCCGGCAGCACCATTGAGCTGCCCGCCGTACTCCTGGTCGATGGTGAGAAAATCACCTCGGACGCCAAGGACCTGGCCAAGGTCAAGGTCAAGGCTGAGATCCTCGAAGATCTCCGTGGCCCGAAGATCGTCATCCAGAAGTTCAAGAACAAGACCGGTTACAAGAAGCGCCAGGGCCACCGCCAAGCGCTGACCAAGGTCAAAGTTACTTCCATCGCGTAAGCACCCAAGACTGAAGGCAGGCAAGAACAATGGCACATAAAAAGGGCGCAAGCTCCACTCGTAACGGTCGCGATTCAAACGCCCAGTACCTCGGCGTGAAGCGATTCGGTGGCCAGGTTGTTTCCGCAGGCGAGATCATCGTCCGCCAGCGAGGCACCCACTTCCACCCGGGCAACGGCGTTGGCCGTGGCAAGGATGACACGCTGTTCGCCCTGGAGGCCGGCGCTGTTGAGTTCGGCAGCCGTGGTGGCCGTCGTGTCGTCAACATCGTTGCTGCAGCGCAGTAATTTTCAACACTTTACGGTGGGGCGGGCCAAACGGCTCGCTCCACCGTTGTTTTTAAGTTGTTTCAACCAGCGCGTTCAGCGGGCAAACTAGAATGGAAGCCGATCCATCAACGGTAGATCGGCATTTCCAGTCAGGAGATTTCAGTGGCAAACTTCGTCGACCGGGTAGTGCTCCATGTCTCCGGCGGAACGGGTGGCCACGGCTGCGTTTCGGTTAAGCGGGAGAAATTCAAGCCACTGGGCGGGCCCGACGGCGGTAATGGCGGCAATGGCGGTGACGTCATCTTGCGCGTCTCGCACCAGACCACCACACTGCTGGACTATCACCATGCCCCGCATCGGCACGCCGGTAACGGCGGACCCGGAATGGGGGATTGGCGCGCTGGAAAACACGGCGAAACGCTGATCCTCTCGGTTCCGGACGGCACCGTGATCAAGACAAAGACCGGCGAAGTGCTGGCCGATCTGATGGGCGAAGGAACCGAGTACATCGCTGCTGCTGGCGGGCAGGGCGGATTAGGCAACGCCTCCCTCTCCTCGCAGAAGCGGCGGGCGCCTGGCTTTGCGCTGCTGGGCATCGAAGGTGATGAGCAGGACATTGTCCTTGAGCTGAAGAGCATCGCCGATATTGCCTTGGTCGGATTTCCCTCGGCCGGGAAGTCCTCGCTGATCGCCGCAATGAGCGCGGCTAGGCCCAAGATTGCCGATTACCCGTTTACCACCTTGATCCCCAACCTAGGCGTAGTAGAGGCCGGGGAGGTCCGGTTCACCATAGCGGATGTGCCAGGACTGATTGAAGGGGCCTCCGAGGGTAAGGGGCTGGGGCATAATTTCTTACGCCATGTGGAGCGCTGTGCAGCGCTGGTGCACGTTTTGGATTGTGCAACCCTTGAATCGGACCGTGACCCGCTTTCCGATTTGGCGATTATCGAAGCCGAACTCGAAAAGTACGCCGTCGATATGAGCTATGCGGGGGCCGATGGGGAAGTGGTGCCGCTCAATCAGCGGCCCAAGCTGGTTGCCTTGAACAAGATTGATACCCCCGATGGCAAGGAAATGGCCGAGTTTGTCCGCGGTGAGCTAGAAGAACGCGGCTACCGGGTGTTCGAGATCTCGGCTATCTCCCATGAAGGCTTGCGCCCGCTCTCCTTTGCAATGGCTGAACTAGTCACGGCCGCCAGACAGCAGCTTGCGGTGGAACCGGTGACGGTAACCCCAACGGTGCTCCGGCCGCGAGCGGTCAATCGCAAACAATTCATCATCCGCCCCGAAGAACGCAATCTGGAGCCTTTATTCCGAGTGCTGGGGGAGAAGCCCGTCCGCTGGGTCAAACAAACCGATTTCACCAATGAGGAAGCCATTGGCTACCTGGCTGATCGCTTGGCAAAGCTCGGCGTAGAAGACGAGTTGTTCAAGAGCGGTGCCAAGCCCGGAGACACCGTGGTGATCGGCGAGGACGGCAAGGACGCCGTGGTCTTCGACTGGGAACCCACCATGATGACCGGCGCCGAATTGCTAACCGGCCCCCGCGGCACAGATCTGCGGTTTGCTGATCTGGGCGATCGCCCAACCCGAAGCGAGAAACGCGAGGAATACCAGGAGCGCCGGGACGCTAAAGCTGCGGCTCGCGCGGAACTGGAAACAGAGCGTAAAGCCGGTATCTGGACTGAGTCCGTTTCGGCCAGGCGATCCGGGGCTGTTCGCGAACAGTCCGATAAGCACGCTTCAGCTCAGGACGGGGAACTGCTGGACAACGGTGATGAAGGCTGAGCAGGTAGCCGGCCGTGAAGCGCTGGCGACCGCAGCCAGGATTGTGGTCAAGGTTGGCTCCTCCTCACTGACCTCGGTGAACGGGGGGATCTCCGAGCGAGCCTTGGAAGATCTGGTTAAGGTGCTCGCCGAGCGCAGTAACCGGGGGACCGAGATCATTTTGGTCTCCTCGGGTGCCATCGCTGCCGGGCTAGCACCCTTGGGTTTGGCCAGGCGCCCCAAGGACCTGGCCACCCAGCAATCCGCGGCAAGTGTTGGTCAGGGCCTGCTGATGGCACGCTATACCGAGGCTTTCGGAGCTCATGGAGTAACGGTGAGCCAGGTGCTGCTGACCGCCGATGATTTGACTAGGCGGACTCAGTACGCCAACGCTTACCGGGCGATGGAACGCTTGCTACACCTTGGCGTGCTGCCCATCGTCAATGAAAATGACACCGTGGCAACCCACGAGATTCGCTTTGGCGATAACGATCGACTGGCGGCGTTGGTGGCTCATCTGGTCAAAGCAGACGCCATGTTGCTGCTTTCCGATGTGGACGCGCTCTACGACGGTCCGCCCTCCGAAGGTTCCCAACGGGTAGCGCAGATAGCCGAACCGGCCGAACTCGAGGGGCTCAGGATCGGCTCCACAGGTAGCGCGGGTACCGGAACGGGTGGGATGGTCACCAAGGTCCAGGCCGCCAGCATCGCGGCCGGGTTCGGTACGCCTGCCCTAGTTACCTCCGCAGCCAATGCCGCTCGAGCCCTAGCCGGTGAGGACGTCGGAACCTGGTTCAGTATGCACGGGGTGCGCCGACCAATCCGCCTGCTCTGGCTCGCGCATCTGGCTAGCACGCACGGTTCGCTGACTCTCGACGACGGAGCGGTGCGTGCCATCCGGGAGCGCCACAAGTCGCTGCTGCCAGCCGGAATCAAAACGGTGAGCGGGGATTTTGAGGCTGGGGACGCCGTCGAACTCCTGGATTTACAAGGAAAGATCTTTGCCCGCGGGCTGGTGAATTACGACGCCGCGGAATTACCTAAGATGCTCGGCCGGCGGACCAAGGAACTCGCGGCCGATCTGGGCAGCGACTATCTGCGCGAGGTAGTGCACGTGGATGACCTGGTGTTGCTCTGAGGATTCCCCGGCATGGGCGGCTCTGGATAGAATGGGACCATGACAGAGCTGATCGAAAACGCCGGTGCATCGCTTTCCGGCGAGGCGGAATCCTTGCAGACCGCCGTGCACGCGATCACCGATCGGGCGCGTAGCGCTTCGCGCCAGCTCGCCCGGGCCAATCGCGCTTGGAAAGATCGTGCGCTGCTAGCCATGGGCGCCGCTTTGCAGGCACATGAACAGCTCATCCTGAAAGCCAATAGTGCCGATCTTGAGCTGGCTCAAGCCGCGGGAACCAGTGCGGCGCTCATCGATCGGATGCGCCTTACCCCGGAGCGGATCAAGGCGCTCACCGCTGCCCTGGAGAATCTCGCTTCGCTGCCCGACCCGGTGGGTACCGTGGTGCGCGGACAGACCTTGCCCAATGGCTTGCGGCTCCGTCAGGTTCAGGTGCCCATGGGCGTGGTGGCAGCCATTTACGAAGCCCGCCCCAATGTGACCGTCGATATTGCCGGGCTGGCGCTCAAGAGCGGAAATGCGGTGATCCTGCGGGGTGGCAGCGCGGTTTCCCAGACGAATATTGCCCTGCTCGGGGTAATTCGCGATGCCCTAGAGGAAGTTGGCCTTCCCGCCGATGCGGTGCAGAGCGTGGACGCTTATGGGCGTGAGGGCGCCGCCGTGCTGATGCGCGCCCGTGGCCGCGTCGATGTGCTGATCCCGCGTGGTGGCCATGAGCTGATCCAGACCGTGGTGAATAATTCCTCGGTGCCGGTGATCGAGACCGGCGAGGGAAATGTTCATATCTTCATTGACCAGTCCGCTTCGGTGAGTTCCGCCGTCGAAATTCTGCTGAATTCCAAAACCCAACGGCCCAGCGTGTGCAATACCGTGGAGACCCTGCTGGTGCATGCCGGGTCTGCAGCCCTGCCTGCCGTCTTGACCTCGCTGAGCGCCGCCGGAGTCCGGTTGCACGCCGATGAGAGGGTACTGGGGCTGCTGCCAGCCGGGGTTCAGGCTGAGCTCGCTACCGATGATGATTGGGCCCGAGAGTATATGGGCCTGGAAATCGCGGTGAAGCTGGTGGATTCGATGGACGAGGCGATTGCCCATATCCGGCGTTGGAGCACCGGGCATACCGAGGCGATCCTCTCCAATGACCTCTCGAACACCGAGCGCTTTGTCGCGGAGGTGGATTCGGCGGCGGTGATTGTCAATGCCTCCACCCGGTTCACCGACGGAGGCGAGCTGGGGTTAGGTGCGGAGGTGGGAATTTCCACCCAGAAATTGCATGCGCGCGGGCCGATGGGCTTGAGCGAATTGACCACAACGAAGTGGATCGTGCATGGCGAAGGACAAGTTCGCGGCTGAGCCGCGTAACATATAGTCGGTAAACACTAAGGATCCATCCAGCCTAAGGATCCATAAGGGAGAGAGAAACATGCTGACCCAGCTCGTCGGAGTCGTTGCCACAGCAGCCAGCGAACACGAAGAACCAGCCCCACTGTTTATGCCTTTTTGGATGTTCGGGGTTTCGATTTTCGCCATTCTGCTGATTCTGATGCTCATCACGGCTTCTTTCACGAATCTGGGCAATCGCCATGAGGCGGTTGAAGAGCATGTAGATCCCAATAAGCAGCACACCAATAAGCACGATCACGGCGAGGCTAAGGCGTCCTCCCATCACTGAACAAGCCGCAGCGGTCGGCGAGAACAGGCGGCTCCGGCTTGGGGTGATGGGTGGTACTTTCGATCCCATTCACCACGGCCACTTGGTCGCCGCCTCCGAGGTGGCCGCGAGATTCGAGCTTGATGAGGTCGTGTTTGTGCCCACCGGGCAGCCCTGGCAAAAGACCGCCAGCTCCGGGCGGAGGGTCAGCGAGGCCGAGCACCGGTACCTGATGACGGTGATCGCCACCGCAGCCAACCCACGGTTCACGGTCAGCCGGGTAGATATTGAACGCCCGGGCTTGACCTACACCATTGATACCCTGCGTGATCTGCACAGGCTCCGTCCGGAAGCAGATTTGTTCTTCATTACCGGCGCGGACGCTATGGCTCAGATCATGTCATGGAAAGATAGTGATGAGCTCTGGTCGCTCGCCCATTTCGTCGGGGTGACAAGACCGGGCCATGTACTTGATGATGCCGGACGTAAAGATGTCAGTCTTCTGGAGGTGCCAGCGATGGCGATATCCTCCACGGACTGCCGCAATAGGGTCGCCTCACACCATCCGGTCTGGTATTTAGTGCCAGATGGTGTGGTGCAGTACATCGGGAAGTACGGTCTCTACCAAGACAAGCAAGAGTAGCCAGCCGAAGCAAACGTGAAAGACGCAGAATGAGCCAGGACGCCGAGCAGCCACGCAGCCGTAGAGAGCTGCGTCGCACCCAAGGTTCAGCCACTTCGGCTGCCAGCGCCGAAGCACCAGCGAGCTATCCCACGGTGCCGCTGTTGCCTCCCAGCGCTCCGGCATCCGATGCCCCCGTTCCCAGCGCGCCGGTTACTAACCCTTCGGTTGCCAGCGCCCCGGTGCACACTGCTCCGGTAGGCAGCGCCGCGTCCGCCAGGGAGCGAAAAGGCCATGCCAATCCGGCCCAGCTCACCCGCCAGGCGATCAGGGCCGAGGAACGTGCCAGGCTGGCCGCGCTGGCTGAGCAAAGTCAGCAGGCCGAGGTGCCGGAGAGTGTGGAGCAGCCGACGGCGGGTACCCCAGCAGTTGCCGAGGCCCCGGCTGGAACCGCAGAACCGACAGCTACCGAGCAGCCGCTTGCCGATCCTGCTGCGCTTGCCGATTCTGCTGAGGCGCCCTCGGCGGCCGCCGGGAGCAGCCGCAGGGCTCTGGAAGCACCAGTTGATGCGCCGGTGCAACGACAGGAGCGACGCTCACAAGTCAGGGCCCGGGACAGGGCTGCCTTACGCGCTTACCGTGAAGTTGCCGAAGCGGCTCCACCAGCGGAGCCGCTGCCTTCCAGGAGGCTGCTCCGGCAGCAGATGCTCGAGGCCGAGAAGGCCCCGGTGACGGCGGCCAATCAGGTGGTTCCAGCGCCAGCTGGACGACAGGCGCTGAGCGTTCCGCAGGCGCTTGCCGAGCGGGATGCTTTGGCTCAGGACGCTCAGGCTAAAGAAGAGCTGATAGCCCAAGCTCAGGAACATGCTGATGCCCTGCCGACGGCAGAAGATCCGCTGAAGGTCGATGTAGAGGTCTTGGCTCAGCAGAAAGCGCTAGCCGAGCGAGCCGCGATTTTGAACGAACGTGCGCAAACCCGAGCCAAGCTGGCCGAGGAGAGTGCCGGAACGCGACAAAAGCTCAACGATCCGACCATGGCTCATAACCTGGCCATGGTCACCCCCTTGCAGTTCGTCAAGATGCCTGGGGTGGAGCGTCCGGTGCTCAAACCGCCGAGTACGTCCCATGTCCCGGTGGTGACCCGCTCTACACCCGCCGTTTTGCCTAAACCGGTCCGGCCGCCGTCGACCCCGCCTAAGGGAAACACGGTAGCTGACGGTACGCCAGCGATGGGCACTCCTGGCCAGGTGCTTCGTCGGGCTGAGCAGATGGCTCGGGTGCGGCCGCGTTTTACCGCCCAGGGTGACGAGCAGGAAACCGCTCCGCTGCCGGCCAATAGCGCTCACGGTTTGGAGCCCTTGGATGCCGTGACGGCGGGTCTGGGCCGGGTGCGGCGCAGCAGGCTCTGGCAATGGGGCGTTGGCCTAGTGGGCGGCGGCGCACTGCTTGCAGGATTGATAATGATCATTTCATCGATGGCTCGCTGAGCCGAGTAGGAGTCCCTTGACTGCCACCGAAAGTTCCCTCACTTTAGCCCGAACCGCGGCCCATGCCGCCTCGGAAAAACTAGCCGAGGATGTTATTGCCTTAGACGTCAGCGAACAGTTGGCGATTACGGATATCTTCTTGATCGCTTCCGCTTCGAGTGAGCGCCAGGTCAATGCCATTGTTGACGGCATCGAAGAAGAGCTGCTCAAACAGGACCTCCGACCGGTGCGTCGCGAAGGCCGCTCCGAGGGACGCTGGGTGCTGCTCGATTACGTTGAGGTAGTGATTCACGTTCAGCACGAAGAGGATAGGGTTTTCTACGCTCTAGAGCGGCTGTGGAAAGACTGCCCTGTGGTGGACCTGCAACTCGACGCATGAGGCGGGTGCTGTTCTGGCGACACGGACAGACCTCCTGGAATGGGGCCGGACGGTTTCAAGGTCAGACCGATATCCCACTGGATCTAGTGGGGCACGAGCAGGCGCGGCGGGCAGCCGAATTGCTGGCTGGCTTACGGCCGGACGCGATTCTCAGCTCCGATCTGGGACGTACCCGGCAGACGGCGGGCTACTTGGGTGAAGCCGTAGGGCTGACGCCCGGCGTTGATACGCGATTGCGGGAGACCTATGCGGGTGCTTGGGAAGGTTTGACGTTTGCGCAGATCGATGAGCAGTTTCCGCAGGAGTCCGCAGCCTGGAAGACCGGAGCAGTTGAGGTTCGCCCCGGTGGGGGAGAGAACCGCCTGGAGGTGGGTTCCCGCGTGGCCGAAGCGGTCAGCCAGGCAGTTTCAGAGCTGGACGACGACGGCCTGCTGATTGTCGTGACCCACGGCGGTGCGATCCGTTCGGGCCTGGTGGCCATGCTTGAACTTCCCACCGAGTATTGGGGAATTCTGTCCGGCGCCGGCAATTGTCATTGGTCGGTGATTGAGGAGCAAGCCAGCGGTTTGAACTGGCGACTTACTGAGCACAATGCCGGGTCCTTGCCCGAACCTGTGGTGCTCCAGGAAGGCTGAGCCGGGCTCCTAATCAGCCGATCTGGCGTCGATTTGGTGTCGATTTGGCAAGGCCAAAATGCTGTTCTAAGATAGACAAGTTGCTTCGGCAATGAACGGGGCTGTGGCGCAGCTGGTAGCGCACCTGCATGGCATGCAGGGGGTCAGGGGTTCGAGTCCCCTCAGCTCCACCATTTGTTCGAAGTTCCAACCCTGCCCGGCGTATTGCTGGGCAGGGTTTCTTTGTCTCTGATGTCGTTGTCCTCGGTGAGGATGATCTTGGAAAAAAACTTGGTAGCTGTCGAGCCGTAGGTTGACGTCGTTGAGGTGGGCAGTGATGCGGTCTTGTTCTTTCTTGAGGATGGGCAGGGTGATCGTGTCGACATAGAAGCTTTGGAGCAGTTTGAGTTGTTCGGCTTCTAGACATTCTTTGTGAAGGGTTAGGTCGCGGCGTTCGAGGTCGGATTCGTGGTCGATGCGGTCAAAGATGTCCTCGATCATCCCGGTCAGTGCTTCAGCCGATTCCGGTGAGAGCTCGACTATGTGGTAGTGCTTTTCGACGAGTGTTTCGACGAGTGTTTCGACGAGTGTTTCGACGAGTGTTTCGACGGTGGAGACTAGGACGGCACCGAAGCCTCGACGGGGGATCTAGTCATCATCCGACGCAACGACCGCCGGCTGCCCGCCGGGCACAACGCTCAACCGGGGACACCGCGCACGCGATCGTGCACTCCTCATCGATGACCCGAGAGAGCTTCTACGTGTCTATGACCCGCGGACGGGATCGCAACATTGTGTATGTCGCAATCGATCAGGAAGGTCTGGAGCAGCACTAATGGAAACTAGTCGATGAAGTCACCGCTAGTACTGTGCTGTTCGGGGTGCTCCAGGATTCCGGCGCCGAACCATCCGCCTACGAAGCCAGCGCCGCCACCGCCCAGCACGACTGCTGGGCTAGCCTCATCGAAACCTCCGGCCTCACCGCCGAACGGGCACAAGAGGTCATCGCCTCCGACGCGTTCGGACCACTCACAGCTGCGCTGTGCCAGGCTGAAGCCAACAACTACGATGCTGCCACGCCTGATCGCGGCACGCGAGCTCACAGATGCCGACGATGTAGCAGGGATCCTGCGGGACGGGCTTATCAAAGCCACCAGCAGGCGCAGCGGAACCAGCCGCGGACGAGGGACACCGCGTCCGATCGTCAGCCTTATCCCAGAAGACGCCGGCCCCATCTCCGATGACATGCGTGCCGCGCTCAACAAACGCAAAGCGCTGATCGAACAGCGTGCTCGCGTGCTGGGCGAAACCGCGATCACCAAGGACGCGCCTTGGATCAAATCCCTCGGCGCACCGCCTCGTGACCCGAGACGCCAGACCGCCTGGGAGCGAAACATCCACCATCGCCGCCTACCGCGACCGGTAGGGTGTCGCCACAGTTAGCACCGGCTATGCAACTTCGGACAGAACCCAGCGGGTTGATGCCGCCCGGACCAAAGCAGCAGAGGACCGGGCGCGGGCCATTTTGAATCAGATTGTGGACAGCCGTAGCAGGTCCGAAGGGCGAACAAATGACCGCGCGGGTCGAACGTTGTGATCGGCCTCAGATACGTCGCTAGCTAACCTTCAGGTCGATGTCGCCCGTCGAAAGGGTGACGTCGAAGTGTCCGGCGCTCAGGCACGAACCTTCTGCGGGCGGTTCGCGCCACGGTCTTGCGTCTTGCAGGTCGGAGGAGACCGACGACGGTTTCCCGTCTCTTCCCCAATAGGGAGGCATGCCGGGTACTGAGCCTGCCCGGTGCGGGTTCCTTGTTTTGCCAGACCGTTTAGGGGGTAGGGACCTGGATGCTGGTGTATTCACCGTTGCTGAGGAGGATAGCGCGGCCGGGGATGTTGCGTCCGAGGTGGTGTTTGGGGATGGTGAGGCTGAGGATTTGGGTTCCGCTGAGTCCGGAGGTGGGCCACAGGAAAAGTCCTTGGCGATGTTTCTTGGCTTCGGCGATGGGCCCTTTGAAGGTGTTAGCGGCGTCATCGATTTGGCAGCCGACGATGTAGTCGATGTTGTTTGCGGCTGCGAGGGCCGTGGTGAGGGTGCCGTCTGTGAGGGTTTCGGCGTTATCGATGATGACGGCGATACGGTGGGTCGGGGCGGTGGTTTGGAGGTAGTGGGTGAGATCGGCGGCGGCATCGGGGCTGGCGGGGTTGATGACCGGTGTGCCGTGACTTCGGGCGGTATCGGTAAGGATTGAGGCACGGTGGTCGATCACGATGACGGGGCGTGTGAGGTCGGCGAATCCGTGGACGAGGGTGGCCAAGGCGGTCGAGCGCCCTGATCCGCGTTCACCCGCAATGACGAATCCTGGGGTGATGGCCCAGTCGAGGTGGTAGCGGGTGAGTTCGTCTCCGCCGACTCCGATCATTGGCCCCGTGGTGGACATCGACGGTTCGGCTACTGGCAGGTTCAATGCGTGGGCGTAGCTGATGCTGGCGGGCAGTACGTCGACCCGGAAGGGGCGTGGCCCGGTGGTAGTTCCGAGGCTATGGTGTCTTCGGGTGGCTGTTTCGACGGTGGCTTCGAGCGCGGCGTGTTGGGCGGCGCCGTCGGCCGGTGCGTCCAGGATCGCTAGCTGGGCTTCTCGGGTGGGTTGGGTACCGAAGTAGATCCGGCCGGCCGGGATGTGTTCGGGGAGTTCACGGGCGGCGATGCCGACGAGTCGGTAGTCGTCGCGGTCGGTCATCGGGAGCAGGTATTTGGTGTCGATGAATCCGGCGATTTTGTCGGTGAGGACTGCACGGTCTCCGGCGAGGATGATGCGGATGCCAGCTGCCGGTCCTTCGCGCAGCAGCTTCATGAGCTGGTCTTTGAAGACAGCGAGGGCTTCGATACCGAGGTCGGAGCTGACCCGTTCGTAGCCGTCGATCAGGACGAGCGCGAACGGCAGTGCTGGGGATCCTGGGTGGTTAAGGCGGCGTTGTTCGTTGATGTCTCCGACGCCTGCTTGCGCGAGGGTGTTCTGCCGGGTTGCGAGGTCGGCCAGGAGACGAGTCATGAATCGTTGCAGTCGACCGGACTCCAACGGGGTGACCACGGCACCGCAGTGGGGTAGGTCCGCGGCTGGTCGTAGGCCGCCGTTGCCGTAGTCGATGGCGTAGAGGTGGACGTTGGTGGCTTCGCAGGTGGCGATTTGCCCGACGATACCACGCAGGGCAGTAGTGCGTCCGGACCGTGCACCGCCGATGAACATCAGGTGGGAGCCGTGGGTGATGCTCCAGTTGAGCGGACGTTGTGCTTGTTGGGAGGGGACGTCTTCCAGTCCCAAGATGATGTCCAGCCCCGGGTCCTGCTTGTGTGCGGGCTCGGGGGTGTTGGGCAGGTCTGCGAGGGTGAGCTGTGTTGGCAGGGGAGCGAGCCAGGGTGCTGGATTGCGGGTGATGCCCAGTTCGGTGGCGGCCTGACCGACCAGTTCGACGATGGCGCGTAGATCGGTGTCGTCCCGGTCTTGGGTGGTGGACACCGAACTAGAGGTATGGGGTGGGAAGCGGACTGGTTCGCCGAGTTGGTCCCACCGGACCGGGACGACTTGTGGCAGAAGGCGGAGGGCGGATGCGGTGCCAGGTCGTCGCCCGGCGACCATTCCGCTTTGGAAGATCGCCGGGGCTTGGCCGGCGCCGCGGCGGATGTAACCGCGCCCTGGGGTGCTGCTGCTGATGTTCGCCGCGTCGGGTGCGTCGATGACATCCATGGAGTTGGACTTGTCAGTGACTCTGAGACTGACGCGCAAGTTGGTGTTTGACTGCATTTCCGGGGTGATGGTTCCGGACGGCTTCTGGGTGGCCAACAGCAGATGGACTCCCAGCGACCGGCCGACACGGGCGATGCGTAACAGGCCGGTGATGAGGTCGGGCAGTTCGAGTTTCAATTCTGCGAATTCGTCGATGACCAGTACGAGCCGGGCTAGGCCGCGGGCGGCTGCGGTCTGGGGGTCTCTGGCCCAGGCTTCTTTGGCGTCTTCGACGCCGAGGTCGGCGAGCACGGTTTGGCGGCGTTTTAGTTCGGCGTCTAGGGAGGCCAGGGCGCGTTGGGTTTCACGGCCGTCGAGGTTGGTGACCATGCCGACGGTGTGCGGTAGCGAGGCGCATTGCGCGAATGCTCCGCCACCCTTGTAGTCGATGAGGAGGAAGTTGAGCGCGTCGGGCCGGTTAGCCAAGGCCAGCGAGGAGACCAGAGTCTGTAAGAACGCGGATTTGCCGGAACCGGTGGTCCCGGCGATGAGCCCGTGCGGGCCATCGGTGGCCAGGTCGATCGCAACTGGTCCCTGGGCATCGGCGCCGATGATTGCTCTGGTCGTCCGCGGAGCCGATTCCCAGCGGTGCAAGAGCTGGGCGGGGTTGTCCAGGTCAATGCCTAACAGGCTGACTAGGCGCACCGATGAAGGCGTCGCGGCGTCATCACCAATACCACCGGTGTGCACGATCGGGGTCAATGACCGGGCCGCCGTCCGCGCTAGTGGCAGGGGCAGGGCATCCAACAGAACCTCGGGGCAGGGCTGGGACGCTGATGCGAGCGACCCCATCGTGGGGTCATCAGCGTCGATGGTAAGGACGGACACCGTTTCTTCGGGCAGCCGGCTGGGGTTGGTGTCGGTGGCGATGACGAAGACTCCGCAGCCGGGGCCACGGGCTAGCAGATCGATCATGCCCGGCAGAGTCCGCCATTGCTGGGCGCCGTCGATCAGCACGAAGAGGTGCTCTTCGAACACCACGTTCCGCCCAGTGTGTGTCAAGGCGGCCCGGGTGTCGATGACCGCTTTAAGCCAGGCCAACCGGGCTATCCGGGTGTCGTCACTGTTCCCAATCAGGGTGTGTGCGCTGTCATCTCCGTCGGTGTGTGGTAACCACCGCACCCATTCCCATTGATCGGATGCTCGGTTATCGCACAGCACCACGATTCGGGACTCCCGAGGCGAGCGGGCGGTCGCCGTTTCAATCAGGATGCTGCGAGCCAACGACGCGGTCGCGGGTGCGGGGCCAGCTAGCCCTAGCACTCCCTGAGAGAGGTCGACGGTGATGGGCGTTGGCGACATGGTTGGTTTTGGTGATTCGTCCTTGGCGCTGTTGTTCTCAATACGCGCGTGGAGAGGTTGTTGCCCGACGCCGATCCTGACGGTGGCGGCATCCGCGTCACTGGGGCGTCGTTCCCAAAGCCTAGCTGTCGGCAGCGTCGCGGTATCGATGGCTTTAACGGGGTTGGAGGCCAGGTGCCATGCGGCCTGGCGCTGGGAGGTGGTGATCGTCGCGAGTTGTTCGGCTGCAGCTTTTGCTTCGACGCGCCAACTGGTTGTGGTCCGGCGTCCGCGGCTTTTGGCCAGGCGTTGGCTGGTCAGATAGGAACCGACAACCATCACGGGGGAAGCGGCGGCCATGATCAGCATGGTCGGCCGTTGCATGACCATCGCCAGGACGACCGCCATCACTACCGGGACAATAGCCGCGATCCACGGCATCGGCGTGCGGTCCGTGGAGGCGGGTTTGTCACCCGGTAACCACAGCACAGGCTCAGTTCGCGGTGGCAGGATGCGTGAGGCTCGGTTGAAGGCCAGGAACCCCGCGCCGTCGGGGTGGATATCAGCATCAGCGACCGGAACGGTGCCGAGCCGGAAGATCGTGGAGCCGATCTGGAAGAAATCCTCGTTGCTGATAGCTGTGGGTTCAGTGATCGTCTGCCCATTGACAATCACGGGCCATTGCTCGCTAGCATCTGGGCGCAATACCAGCAGGACAGGTGCTCCCTTTTCGTCTCCTAGCCGGGCCGTCACGTGATGGCTGGGCAGGACGGTGGCATGCTGGGCGTGTACGAACGGTTCGTTTAATCGCAGATCGGCAGTGTCGGCGTTGCCGATCCGCCAACCGGATGCCGGGATCAACGAGGGGACGATCAACACGGTTTCACCAGCAAACGGGCCGGAGACCGCTTCCAACCGGATTCCCTCAGACCCGGTGCCAGTCTGAGGGTGGGCGGGCGACGGCGCTCGGTGCCCGCTCGGCCGGTCGGTCAAAATTGCGCCGGAACGCAGCGACGACTCGGACACCAAGAGGCCCGGTGCGTCTGCGAAGGCTTGGGACGGTAGGTCCAGGGCCGCTGCGACCTCGGCCACGGTGGTATCGGGGGACACCTTTACCACAACGTCCCGGTGTGACGCGGTAGGGCTGGTTGTGTCGGGGGAGGTGGTGGACGGGCCGGTGACGCTGAGCCGCAGGTTGGTCATGGGCTAGCGCTCAGTCTGCGACGGCGCCGAGAATTCTCGGGTGGACCGGACCGTTGCACGACGGACAAAAACCACGATCCCGGTACCTATCAGGAGCATCGCCACTGCGACACCAGTCACCGGTAGTGGGTTGTTCACGCCGGTCGAGGCGAGTTGGCCTCCGGCACCGTGCCCGGAGGGGCCACCTTCGGCCAATTGGCCGGTGATGGTCATTAACGCTGAACTCATCGCGGTGAAGACCCCGACCGGGGCGGTCTGAGTGATCGCGACTCCTGGGACGGTGATGCCCTGATGGATAACTTTAGTCACGGTCGAAGAATTGGTCACCGAGGGCCGTACCACTGTTTGGTGGGAGTTGGTGATTTGCTGAACCACTGTCGAGGGGTCAGTCTCCACCCCGATGACAACGGTGCTGCTGGCCTGGTCGCCACTGGAGTTGACCACCACATAGGAGAACTGGTCCAGGCCGGTGAAGTCTGCATTCGGGGTGTAGGTCGCGGTCCCGTCAGGGTTGCAGGTCACCTGACCGTGGGCTGGCGTTCCGCATGTGGATACGGTCAGCTGACCACCGTTGGGGTCCACATCGTTGGTCAAGACGTTCACCGTGCCCGTGGTATTGCGTTTCATCGACAGGGTATCGATGGCTGCGATAGGCGGTTTTGAGGCTGCTTTCACATAGCTCAGGGTCAGGGTCGCCGGCTTGGAGGCCTGCCCAAAGGGGTCGGTCACCGTAAAGTCGATAGTGACCGTTCCGGTGAAATCCGGGGCCGGTGTAAAAACAAACCCGCGGACCGGATCTAGCGACACCTGCCCGGCGCCGGGGGGATTGACACCGACAGCGTTGAATGTCGGGCCTGCAGTAGCCGAGCATCCCGGACAGGTGTAGGTGATGTCAGTGAAGGGTACTGTCGCCTGGGTACCCTCAGAAAAGGGCACATCATAGGTGCGTGAGTCGGCCGTCGGGGGCGCCGGCGGGTTCATCGTCACGTTGAACACCAAGTCGATGGGGACCGACGAGCCAGCAGGGGTCACCTCGATCATCACCGGCTGTTGAGCCGTCGCGGGGTTGTATCCCAGCGAGGTGAAGGTGATCGTCCCGTCTGGGGCGCAGGTGACCGATAACTCTGGACTGGTCGGGACTTTGGGGCACGCCGTGATCGTCACCCCGGAGGTAACGGAAGACTGTGTCGAACCGAGATAGTCCACGGAGACCGCAGTTACTAAGGGATTGCCCCCGCCACCCGAGCCGCCACCAGGGGCCGCAAAAGCTGGAGTGCTGACCGGGCCGAGCAGAAACCCTGCCGCCACTAAACCGATGACGCCCCAGCGGCGCAGTATCGACAACTTCATGCTTTCCTCATTCCCCCAACGGACAGCAACCTCATTATGACGAATGAGGTGAGTCCGAGGATGCCCAACCATTGGCGGCATATCGCGCCGCGCACCACCTTACCCAGTTAAGACGCTGCTTGTGAAGCAATTATCCTTCTTCAGGAGAAAGTCATAGCAAAAAGTCCAGACGAAAACGCAATTACTTGGTGGTACGTTTCGCGTTTGTTGGTGACGCGCGTTTGTCCTTTACACTGAGAATCATCTCAACGCACATTTGTCACGAGATCATTGGTGCTACCGGGCTCGATGCTTGATAGGGGAGGTTATGGACACTGTGCAGCAACGGAACCGCTCATCGGTTTCGGGTGCGGAAATGCTCGGCTCGTTACGCAACAACGAGTTATTTCCTGACACGGAGATTCCCTCCAACGATCGGAAACGAGCACTCCAAAGCTCTGAGTCGTTTCTGCCCGAGCTGGAAGAATCAGGCAATAGTGTCACCCCGCTGTGGAGGAGGCCAGCCATATTGGTCTCCGCGGGCATGGCACTGGTGGTTCTGATCGTCGCGGCGGTCCTGATCATTGCCCAGGTCAATTCCCAGAAGCCACCAGCCGTATCGAACCTGACAGCGACACCTGGTGCGGCGAATGTTGATCTGCGCTGGGACGGACCCGACGTCCCTTACAGCGTGTTGCTACTCAAAGACAACAAGATTGTCGCGGACCTGACGTACCTAGTTCGCGGACGCGAAGCCTGGATTCCGAAAACTGCGGCTCTTGCACCAGCGGGAGCCTGCTATCTCATTCGGCCAGCCACGGTTGCCTCCACCACGGCGGCACCCTCCACTGACACCGACCTCGCTACACAGGGCGCAGCGAAAGTATGCCCCAAACCCTAACCCTTCCCGCTACGACCGGAAAGCTGTCACCGCGCATGAATGATCACACCAAAACACGGCATAGCGCGGCTCGCGCCGCGGGCGTCGTCGCACTCGCAGTGGTCGGGTTTCTCCTCGCCGGGTGTACCCCGCAGGCCTCGACCCCGGCGACTTCGAACCAGAGCACCAGCGAACTCACCAGCACCTCCCCGGTTACGGCCAGCGCCAGTGCTACCCCGAACGGAATCGAGAAACTAAACGGGTCCGACATCGTGGCACAAACCATCACCAACGCGTTGGTTGCCAAGTCCGTGCACCTCACCGGTTCCTTCACCGCACCCGCATCCGCCAATACCGCTACCCCCAGCCCAACCCCGGCGCCCCACTCCGAGGCGGTCACCATCGACCTGACCGGCTCTGCAACCAAATTCACCGCAACCTTCATCGTTGGGGATCGCAGCATTGAAATGCGCCGTCTCAACAACGTCATCTACATGAAAACCAACCAACAAGCAGCGCTCCAACTCGGCGAACCACGCCTGGCCCAAGGATTCGTCAAATACGGTGTAGAGGACCCCATGGTCAAATCCTGGCTCGCCTTCACTGACGCACCGACCATGATCAAAAACATCCTGCAAGCCGACGTACCCGGACTCACCTATACCACCGGATCGGTCACCACCTCGGGGAATGTCCCGGCCATTCAGGCCCTCATAACTGAAAACAATCGACTTGCAGGCACTTTGCTGGTGGCAACCACCGGGAAGCCATACCCGCTCAGGCTCACCATGGCGGATGAGACCGGAACCGCTGACTTCACCATGACCGGCTGGGCAATGCCGCCGGTCGTGACCACACCCGCCGCGAACGAAATGGCGCCCTAATACTATTTTTCAGATTTTCTCACGTTTAGTCTTGTGAAATTCATATTGATCGGGTTAACGTGAACAAATCAATAGATTAACGTCCGGCTCTTTGGGGGCTGGTTCACCGTTTGGTGACCGAAAGGGATACACATCATGGCCGAGTACAAAGTTACTTCTGAGCAGCTTTCTCATGTTTCGACGCAGCTGTCGTCGGGGTCTGCGGATATTGAGGGGAAGTTGTCGAATCTGAACGCGCAGGTCAAGGCGTTGATTGATAACGATTGGCAGGGTGGGGCATCGACCTCGTTCAATGACTTGTATGAGCAGTTTCATCGTGCGGGCATGGATTTGAAATCGGCCCTGGATGGTATTTCTCACCAACTTGGTGCTGCGGCTCGTGAGTACGAGCAAACCGAACACAACGTGACTAGCGGTTTCCGCTCCTAACCCACTGGTGCCGCGGCACATCATGCCCCCAGAACGATCCAGGAATGATCAGAAGGGGACTGGTGACGTCGGTGATGCCCATAGGCGTCACCGGCGAAGACCGTCACCGCTGGTGTGGTGACGTTAGTGTTTTTGAATTTGCCCGTACCGTTTCTCAGCCTAAAAATGTTTGTGGTTATCCGTGTCGGGTTTGAGGCGAGAGGAACTTGCGGGTTTGAGTGTTGGGGGTGTTTGAGTGAGTGAATTTCAGGTCGCTTCGGAAGCGATACGTGGTGCCGGGTCGGGCACCGGATCGTTGGTGGCTGAGTTCGAAGCACGATTGACGCAGTGTAACCAGGTCGCTTCGGCGTTGGTTGGCGGGTCGTGGTCTGGTCCCGCTTCGGAAGCATTCGGGACTGGGTGGGCTGAATGGTCTCAAGGTGCTGCGGAAGTCCATCAAGCCTTGGCTGGAATCGCCCGCCTGTTAGGCGAAGCCGCGATCACTTACGAAACCACCGAATCCACGGTCACCAATGCCTCCGCTAGTTCTTCGGTAGTTTCCGCCACTCCTTCACTTGGCTCTTCTGCGTCGGTGGGTGGCCGGTGGTGACGCGGTTTGAGATCGTGACCGAGGACTTGGAACACACCATTGGGTCGTTGTCCTCGATGGCAGTGTTTTGCGAGTCTCTACTGGCCGAGGTCGACAAGTTAGCCGCTGCGGTGTCTGATCATTGGTCGGGTGAGGCGCATGCCCAGTTCCTGGCCTTGCACGCTGAATGGGCTCACGGCGCCGCAACCATGAATGAGGGCTTGAAAAAGATTCACACCGCAGCTTCGGTGTCGTCGGCGAATTATCAGGGCGCGATCAATGCCGTGTCGAAGGGCTGGTGAGGTTTTCGTGGTTTCTTTGGTTATTGATACGCAGGCGTATACGGATGCGGAGTCGGCGGCTTCGGGTGCTGCGGCGGTGGTGTCGGACGCCTTGGCTGCCGCGGCTGCGGGGTTGTCTGGGTCGGCTCAGATGGGAGGTTCGGATCAGAACGGTCGTTCCTGGGCTGCTGATTATGACCACGCTGCGGCACAAGTCTTTCAGTGCGGTGCGACGTTGCAGGAGGCGTTGGGTCAGGCAGCAACGAATCTGGGTAAGAGTGCTTTTTATTATTATCAGGCTGAACACGCGAATGCTGGGTTGATGTTGGGTGGGTTGAGTTTGCCGGCGGCGTATCCGCCGTCGATGTGTTTGGCTGTTCCGTCCGCGTCTGGGGGGACCCCGAATTTCCCGAAGACGAATCCGGTCTTCGAATGGTTCGAACAAATGGTCGCGAACCTGATTGGTGATCTGTGGCCTGATGGGGATCGTGACAAACTTGATGCCGCCGCGAACACCTGGGATGCTCTGGCTGCCGGGTTTGGTACGGCGGCGACTGACCTGGAGAAGATCAGTACGGCTCTGGGTGGGGTGTCGAGTCCGGAAATCCCGAAAGTTGATGCCGCGGTCGCTAATCTGAAAAGCCTTGCTACGAGCCTGGAGACCACGGCGAGGGCGTTAGGACAGGCTTGTCGGGATCTTTCCGGGAAAATTAATTATGTCCATACTCAAACCGAGATCACTCTTGGTATCACGATCGCGGCGGTGGGGGTGACTGTCGCGGCCGGGCTTGGACTGACGGTTTTCACTTTCGGGATCTCTGATGTTGCTGCTGGTGGTGCGGTCGCTGGTGAAGCGGCTGGGGCTGCGGCGACTATTACTGGGTTCATTGCTGAGTTCGCTGCGTTCGTTAGCAGTACGGTGGGTGGAGTTGTTGCCGCGGGTGCTGAACTTATCGGGGCTAGTGCTGGGGCGGCTGCGTTGGTTGGGTCTACCGTCGGGGAAGCGACCGCTGGGGCTGTGTTGTGGGGTACTGCGTCTGCGGCTGAGAACACTATCGTTACCGCGATCACTGAGCCTGGTGCGAGCCTGAGCGACGCGTATGTTAACGGATTCATTACCGGTGCCATCCCTGGTGGTCTCCTCAAAGGCGCCGGAGGGCTCGCTGGTGCTCTGGGCACCAAAACCGCCCTCGACACAGCTGAGCAAGCTAACCTGATGAGTGAGCTTGAAGCCCAGGGGGTAAAGTTCAATGCAGAAAAGATCGTCAATATCTTCCGTGATCCCCATGGGAAGGTCATCTTCCTCGAAGAAGGAAATAATGCCTCAGGTCTTCAGCATATCTTGAATAAACACGGTACGCAGTTCGCGGCTGAAGGGATCTCCGAAGGAGAGATCTCTTCAGCTATCGAGACCGCGATCACTCAGGGCAAGATCGTGGGTACGCAAGGAAAAGGCGTCACCCCGCGTATAATTTATGAATACATCTTCAACGGAGAGATCCATAAGATGGCTATTACAGTTTCAGGCAATGGATACATTGTCGGAATAAACCCGGGCTAGAAGGCGACGTTATGAGATCAAATAATTTCGATAATAATTTGCCTCTCGACGTCGGTGTGGATGCGGAGGTCGGGTGCTGGGGTGTGTGGATCACGGGTCAGGGTCAGGCGAATTATGACATTGGCGGTAGTGAACTTGGGTTGGATGCCGGTTTGGTAAGTGACATCAACGATTGGGCAGATGAGCTTACTAAGGCTTTCAATTGGGATGATCCGGCAGCGACAGGACCAATGCGCACAGGGTTCTTGGAGGATGGTGTAGAACTCGGGCGGCGGGTGAGGCAGCAGCTTCCGCCCGCGTGGACAGTTTGGGTGCGTGATCCGGAGACCTACAAACGTATTGAACTGCCTTCTGTGTCATAACAGCCAAGGACGGCCTCCTGAAAGGATGCCCATATTGGAAATGGTCGTCCGATAATGGGTTCGACCCTAACAAAGCAACCCTTCCGAACACTCTAATTCGTTGATCGTGATCTTCAAATATTGTGCATGGGTTTTTGAAGGAGGTGCGGTGATGAATATTCGTGAACTCAATGAGCGGTTAGTCAAGATGGACCGGCGGCCGGTGAATGACACTCCCGGCGTGTTGGATCCCTACGGCAATAATTTGTGGCAGCGCGAAGACGGTAAGTGGGTGATCGCCAGCAGCGACGATCGCGGTGGCGTGGCCTATCACCATGGGCCGATGAAGCCCGGTGGTGGGGCGGATATCATGACTTTCGATACCGCTGATGCGGCTTGCGACTACATCTGGAAGAAAGCAACGGCTCCTCGTCCGGTGGTGGAACCTTCCAAATACACCCCGGAGGAGAAGGAAGTCCTACGGAAGAAACGCATTGAGCGTTACGAAGCGGGGTTGAAGGCTGCTACGGAAACCACTGAGAGAGACATTCGTGAGCTCAATGAGAAGCTCGTGCGGGCCGGTGAACGGCCGATCAATGATTGGCCGGTGAAGGCTTCTGCCGAGGGCTTCGACCCGTCTGCCCTGAGTTTACGCCAGTTCCCGGGGAAGGGCTGGTACATCATGATCGGTGATGGTAGCGATGGTAGCGATTCCGTGCAGGAATCAACCAGACTCTTCGCCACGACCGCGGACGCGTGCGACTACATTTGGCAAGAAGCCACCGGTTCCGTCGAAAAATAGCGTCTTCAGGGTCCAGGGTGGAAGAAGACGCAGCGACATCCAACTCCCCTCCACGAGGGTAAAGGCAACGCCGTGAATGTCAACGAACTGAAGAATGCAGATGCGATTCGTGTTATCCCCTTAGCCCCGAGCTCCTCCGCGTCGCTGAGCAGAACGACAATGTTATTGTCCTCGGCCTGCCAGGGTATCTGTTGGTTCTCAAGCTGTAGGGGTATCTTGACGGTTGGTTCATTGAAGATCGAGGACAGAGTTTCGCCGTTTTTTGAGGGGCGAACGCGACACGATACCAGCCATCGAAATGGAAGCCTCCCGGTATTCACTGCCCTGGATTAGTTGAAACACCCCAAACCCGAATCCCACATCGAGTCGACTCCGGAGAGGGTCTGTCGTGAGAAGTGAACTCGGCGAGTTAGAGCCGCGAAATATCCGCCGCATTCGGCTTTTATGAGGCGCGCTCGAAAGACGAATTCAAAAGACAACAATCACCGGCTAAACCTGAAGCCCTCGAAGTGGTTCGTTACTATGGAAAGCTACGCCTTTAGCAGTTCCATGCAGACCTACCTTGCCTCGGCGTCAGGACTTTTAGCGAAGAGACAGCCCCGGATGCTGTGTGGCACCGAGTGTTCTCCGCCAACGATGACTCATCCTAGATGACGGAAACAGCAGCATTGAAGTACCTTGCGTATGTTCTGTTGCCTGATAGTTGTTGTTGGAACGTTAAGATGCGTGATCGATGATTGTGTCCCGACGCTGTCTGGCAATTGTCGTGTGACCGCGCGATACCCTACAAGCACTCAATTGCTATGCGCAAAAATCCGGGATTTCCTGCATTTCTAGTCTAAGTCGCACCTGTTCTCATCGTCCTTCCGCAATTGGTCATTCATTATCGACAGCCGGGCTGCGGCGCCGTCCAGGTCGAGGCCGATTTCTACCCACTGATGACACCGTATGGGGAACCTCTTGCGGGACGGCGATGGCGAGTGTTGAAGGTGGTGAGTGCTTCGGTGTTGCTGGCGGCTGTGATTATGGGTTGTGTTCGTGAGCGTCGGTTCGTTCATAGTTGAGATTGCCTTCTTCTGTGGCGCTAACTGATCTTTTGCGGGGTTTGTGAAACGCGTAGACAACAGCCCAGGCAGCAATGATGGTGACCAGGACAATTGTCGGTAGAATTATTGCGTTTGATGCCAGCGGGCTCGCAGCCCCGTCCCCGGCGAACATGAGTGGCAGATCGATGATGTTGATGGCGATGAAACCGGTCAGCAGTCGGAGGCTACCTCGATAGTACGCCCAACAAGCAATACAGAAGGCCAGTTCGATGGCGAAGTCCAGCCACGGTATGGATTGAAGGTCCAAGCCAATACCTGGTGTCGGCATCCAGGGTGCGATTTGGATGTTCGGTTCATGTTGGATCACGTCCAGAACAATGTGGCTGACGAAGACCCACCCGAAAATGGTCGCCACGTCCTTACGTTCGAAAACAAATCGCAGGAGTGCCCAGAGGAGGACGCCACCGACGATACCGGTGAGGAGGCTGTGCGAGTACGGCAGATACTCCAGGTGAAGCATGCCTCCCGCGTCGACAGTGGAATGCTCAATGCCAAGGTAGTTGAAGATTACCCATAACAGTTCACTGCCTTGCGCGGCCACCATGAGACCGATCAGTGAAGCGGACGGGTTCATTCTCTTAGCAGCCAGAGCAATAGCCGTGTGAGCCGGTGCGTACATGATGAGCATCTCCAATACGAAATACGAGCAACTCTGGTCTCAGCCAAACTGGCCCAACCCTATCAACGTTGACTGCGCAGAGCCACGCACTCCGCAGGGGAACAGATTATGGAATGCTGGCGTTGCTTTGCTAATGAGTCACGAGTGCTTAGGCGGTGGCTTTTCCTTTAGTCCTGCCATCCAGGCCCGAACGCGTAAATTTCGCTGAGTTGAAATTGAGCATGAAGTGGTTTGATCCAGGGGCACGCCCGACAATGACTACATTGAGCAGTCCTTGGAGTCGACGTGACAACCATGGTGAGGAACATACCTCTGCCCCGGACACCTCGGACTCTGATCGCGGTTGTGATTCTCCTGACCGTGACCCTGATCACCCGAGGAGTGGCACTGTTCAACAACCGGACGATCACCTTCCAGGCCACGCCCAATAAGGTCGCGCTAAACGACGGCGTTTGCCTCACTAGGGCGGGCGAGAGGCAGGAACTGTGCTGCATCGGGAGCTTCACCAAAGACAGTCACGCCGTCGAGGGCGACAAGGTCGACGTCCAGGTCGTCCGCGATGCCGTATACGCTGGCGTGCAGGTCTACCTGATCACCGACCAGTCCAAGTAGGGATGCAGGCAGGAACCTCACGGAAGTCATTATCCGCCGTGGTGATGCACCCTACGCCAGGCTCGACAGGCCAGTCAGCGTCAATCCAAGAGTTCATGCGCTCGACGAGAGCTCCACGACTGTCCTGAACGACGTTAGGCACGACCCCGGAGTTCTTGTGGCTCACGGTCTCACCGAAGCCAGGTGATTGCGGACCGCGCCATCCGAGACATCGAAGCGCAGCACTTCCGATGATTGGGAGCCCGACTGGCCGAGACGCCTCATCGGGCCGCTTCTGTGCCTGCCGAGTGCCGGGAAGCGGCCCCGCGGGGTCAATGGCTGCTCCGACTGGCCCGCTGTGGCTCCCGAGCGTAGCCCTCGGACAGGGAGGGTACCACCGGGGGCAGAGTTGGAAGGTGCTCTCGAAACTTCCACCATTTCAGATGTACTAGAACACCTGACATCGGTTGAAACTGATGTGGGTGGCGAGTTTGGATAGCGTCCATCTCCTTCTCCGTCAGCGGCGCTCGGATGGCTCTCGTTGGGTTCGACAGCAGCCCTGGCTCAAGTTCGGACACCACAAACTGCTCTCATTCGCGGTGCTCGTTTCGCCCTACCCCATACGAAACTCGGCTGTTTAAGGCGACGTTGGGCGTCCAGCTTCGGTGCATTAAGTCCATCAGCAGAAACTGCAGGTCAGCGTTCTTTGTTCTGTCCCCTTGCAACCCGATTGCGCCTTTGGGGCTGGAGGGGAGGCAGGGCGCGTCGCCTTCTCCAGCGATGCCCGGAGACGCCCGCCCCGCGAGCGAATCTCGCGACGAAGGTGAGTTCCGTTCGGGTTAGAGGCTTAGCAGTGTGCCGCCGTCGACACCGAGTATCTGCCCGGTGGTGAATCCCGCCATAGGTGACGCGAAGTAGGCAACTGCTTCCGCGATCTCCGGTAGTTGGCCCGGGCGTCCCGTTGCGACCAGACACGGAGCTGATCGCGACGATTCGCCCACCTGGGCGGGGCCTGACGGGCAGCAGAGCTTCACTCATCAGCAGCACGGGGGCTGCCACTCCGTCATCGGGAAAGTGCGCAGCGGCAAGGATTTTCCTCGTATCGACAAAGGCAGCGACCGATTCGGGTAACTCGGAGGGTGCTAGCAGATGAGCGGCCAGACCCACGGCCTTTGCGGAGGCTACACGACGTGTTATCTCGGCCGCACCGGTCTCCGACGTCGTGAGTTCTAAACCGCCGGCCTGGGTGAAGCCAACCCCGGCGGCTAAGTAGCTCGCAGCTGAGGTTTGGGCGAGTTCGGTTAGCAGTGGGAGGTCGTTATACAGACCCACGAAGCCCGGAGCGAAAGTTGTTGATCCCAGCGGACTGTCAACTGCTTGCTCCAGCACCGTCACCCGTACGCCGTCGTAGGCCGCAAGTTCGTGGGCAAGGCTGACCCCGACAATGCCAGCGCCAACGACAATAACTTCCCGAGTTGCCTGCATGCCTACCTCCGTGAAGCGCCGTCGGATTTCTTCCAGTATGAGGATGGCTGGATGGTCCTGCAATTTAGCTCGACTGCCAGTTCGATTCCGCCGATTTTCTGGAGAGATCCTCGTGGCAAAATTTGAATTTTCGGAGTACTTATTCACTCAGAGTGAAAATAAAGATGATGTTGAATATCCGGGAATTTTGGGCAAAATATTATCGGAACCTCCTGACTGCATTTTCGCCTTGCTTTTAAGCGATAGGACGTTCAGAATGAAGCGACGGGCTGGGGTGCCTGTTTCCACAGCGAAGCCACAGTCGCTTTGCGTGGATGTATCACTTTAAGGGGATTACACCGATGCAACGGCACTTAGCGAAGCCTAAAAATAGGCATTTTTTCAGGCAACGAATAGTCAGTCCGATTGTCTCCCTATCGTTGGTCGCTGCGGCCACTTTTGGGCTCGGCGTAGCGACCGTCGTAACGACGGCCGAGCCGGCTGCTGCGGATGCGTATTCTTCCCCACAGACTTACAACGCTCAGGCCGATTCCTATATCACCAGCCTGAGCGCCGCTCTGGTGGCTCTCAACGGCAATATCACGGTGACCAAGTCGATTGCCACTGCGCAGAGCGTCGCTCAATCCTCGGCGGCGGTGCAGTTGCTTTCCGGTGCTTTGCAGGGCGTGACCGTTCCCTTGACGGCTGCCTCCCAGACGTCTCCACCAGACCACACCACGCCGTCGACCGCTGGGTTGAACAGCTTCGGTATCCCTGGCGCCTTGACGATTGATGCACTGGCAGGCACGGCGCTAACCCACGGTTATGCCAGCGCCTGTCCCAGCCCGACGACGACTCCGCAGGCTGATGCGGACCTCGCCAAATTTACCCAAGCCCCCGGACACCCCCCGATCTTTGCGGCAGGCTCGCGTCTGCTCTCCAAATCGATTGGCAAGATGGCTGGGATGGACGTACTTAACGGCATCATTATGGATGCCGGTGCTTTCACTAACTACGATGTGACTTCGCTGGCTCCCATCGGTGCTGCAGCTGATTCCTTCGGAATTCAGTCGACCTCCACCGCTGAAGTTGCAGGCATCAGCATCCTGGGCGGAGCCGCCGCTTTCTCCTGGAGCGGGTTCTACCCTTATGTGAAGGCAGTTGCCGGTGGCACCCCTGGGACGGCGAGTACCGACTACGCACTCCCTGCGGTTCAGGTAAAGATTGCGGGAATAACTCAGAACCTCTCACCGGGACAAACCTACGGCTTCAACATCCCCCTGGTTGGTGGGTTCTCTGTAACAGTTGGCCAGCCGACTCAGAATGTTGTCAGTGCCGATGGAACTCACGCCGAAATCACTGTTCCGCTGCTGAAGATCACGGTTAACGCACTGGGCCTGGCTTCCACTACCTATGACATCCTGCCAATGCACGCGGTGGCCAATATGACTCCGGGGACAACTGCCCCGGGAATCCAGTGTGATCCGGTACTCACCTCGATCAGCCCGAATCAGGGTCCGACGACGGGCGGCCAGACCGTGACTATCACCGGTCAGAACTTCGCTCAGGGAGCCACCACGGTGACAATCGGTGGCATCACGATCCCGGCTAATCAGGTGACTGTTGCTTCTGATGGCAAGTCGCTGACTTTCGTGACCCCGCCTCACGCTGAAGGTCCGGTGCCGGTAACGGTGACCACCCCAGAAGGGACAACTTCTCCAGGGACCTATACCTATATACCGCCTAAACCGGTGATTACCGGGCCGACTAATGGCTCAAATACCTCTGATACCACTCCTACAATCACTGGCTCTGGCTATGTCGGTTCGACCGAAGTAGTCAAGGACGGCAACGGCAATACTGTCTGCACCGCGACAGTGGTTCCCAACCCAGCCGATCCGAGCAATCTGAGTAATGGCATTTGGAGCTGTACGCCAACTACTCCGATGCCGGCCGGAAGCAACACGATCACCGCCACCCAGACCAGTCCGCTCGGGAACGTCTCGGTCTCCAATCCAGTCACCTTCATCATCAATGCACCAGGCACAGCTGCTTTGACGACGACGAAGTCTGCTGCGTTGGTGGATGGTAATGGTAATGGTTTGGCTGATGTGGGTGAGTCGGTGAACTATACGATTACGGCGAAGAACACTGGTTCGGTGTCTTTGAATAATGTGGTGGTGTCTGATCCGAAGATTACGGGTGCTCCGAATAATGGGGTGTTGACGTGTGTTCCGGGTTCTTCGGGTTCGTTGGCTCCGGGTGCTTCGATGGTTTGTACTGGGTCGTATGTGGTGACTCAGGCGGATGTTGATGCTGGTTCGGTGGTGAATACGGCGTCTGCGACGGGTGTGAATCCTGCTGATCCTTCGACGCCGCCTACTTCTACTCCGGGTTCTTCGACGGTTCCTGCGGATACTGCGGGTGCTTTGACGACGACGAAGTCTGCTGCGTTGGTGGATGGTAATGGTAATGGTTTGGCTGATGTGGGTGAGTCGGTGAACTATACGATTACGGCGAAGAACACTGGTTCGGTGTCTTTGAATAATGTGGTGGTGTCTGATCCGAAGATTACGGGTGCTCCGAATAATGGGGTGTTGACGTGTGTTCCGGGTTCTTCGGGTTCGTTGGCTCCGGGTGCTTCGATGGTTTGTACTGGGTCGTATGTGGTGACTCAGGCGGATGTTGATGCTGGTTCGGTGGTGAATACGGCGTCTGCGACGGGTGTGAATCCTGCTGATCCTTCGACGCCGCCGACGTCTACTCCGGGTTCTTCGACGGTTCCTGCGGATACTGCGGGTGCTTTGACGACGACGAAGTCTGCTGCGTTGGTGGATGGTAATGGTAATGGTTTGGCTGATGTGGGTGAGTCGGTGAACTATACGATTACGGCGAAGAACACTGGTTCGGTGTCTTTGAATAATGTGGTGGTGTCTGATCCGAAGATTACGGGTGCTCCGAATAATGGGGTGTTGACGTGTGTTCCGGGTTCTTCGGGTTCGTTGGCTCCGGGTGCTTCGATGGTTTGTACTGGGTCGTATGTGGTGACTCAGGCGGATGTTGATGCTGGTTCGGTGGTGAATACGGCGTCTGCGACGGGTGTGAATCCTGCTGATCCTTCGACGCCTCCTACTTCTACTCCGGGTTCTTCGACGGTTCCTGCGGATACTGCGGGTGCTTTGACGACGACGAAGTCTGCTGCGTTGGTGGATGGTAATGGTAATGGTTTGGCTGATGTGGGTGAGTCGGTGAACTATACGATTACGGCGAAGAACACTGGTTCGGTGTCTTTGAATAATGTGGTGGTGTCTGATCCGAAGATTACGGGTGCTCCGAATAATGGGGTGTTGACGTGTGTTCCGGGTTCTTCGGGTTCGTTGGCTCCGGGTGCTTCGATGGTTTGTACTGGGTCGTATGTGGTGACTCAGGCGGATGTTGATGCTGGTTCGGTGGTGAATACGGCGTCTGCGACGGGTGTGAATCCTGCTGATCCTTCGACGCCGCCTACTTCTACTCCGGGTTCTTCGACGGTTCCTGCGGATACTGCGGGTGCTTTGACGACGACGAAGTCTGCTGCGTTGGTGGATGGTAATGGTAATGGTTTGGCTGATGTGGGTGAGTCGGTGAACTATACGATTACGGCGAAGAACACTGGTTCGGTGTCTTTGAATAATGTGGTGGTGTCTGATCCGAAGATTACGGGTGCTCCGAATAATGGGGTGTTGACGTGTGTTCCGGGTTCTTCGGGTTCGTTGGCTCCGGGTGCTTCGATGGTTTGTACTGGGTCGTATGTGGTGACTCAGGCGGATGTTGATGCTGGTTCGGTGGTGAATACGGCGTCTGCGACGGGTGTGAATCCTGCTGATCCTTCGACGCCGCCGACGTCTACTCCGGGTTCTTCGACGGTTCCTGCGGATACTGCGGGTGCTTTGACGACGACGAAGTCTGCTGCGTTGGTGGATGGTAATGGTAATGGTTTGGCTGATGTGGGTGAGTCGGTGAACTATACGATTACGGCGAAGAACACTGGTTCGGTGTCTTTGAATAATGTGGTGGTGTCTGATCCGAAGATTACGGGTGCTCCGAATAATGGGGTGTTGACGTGTGTTCCGGGTTCTTCGGGTTCGTTGGCTCCGGGTGCTTCGATGGTTTGTACTGGGTCGTATGTGGTGACTCAGGCGGATGTTGATGCTGGTTCGGTGGTGAATACGGCGTCTGCGACGGGTGTGAATCCTGCTGATCCTTCGACGCCTCCTACTTCTACTCCGGGTTCTTCGACGGTTCCTGCGGATACTGCGGGTGCTTTGACGACGACGAAGTCTGCTGCGTTGGTGGATGGTAATGGTAATGGTTTGGCTGATGTGGGTGAGTCGGTGAACTATACGATTACGGCGAAGAACACTGGTTCGGTGTCTTTGAATAATGTGGTGGTGTCTGATCCGAAGATTACGGGTGCTCCGAATAATGGGGTGTTGACGTGTGTTCCGGGTTCTTCGGGTTCGTTGGCTCCGGGTGCTTCGATGGTTTGTACTGGGTCGTATGTGGTGACTCAGGCGGATGTTGATGCTGGTTCGGTGGTGAATACGGCGTCTGCGACGGGTGTGAATCCTGCTGATCCTTCGACGCCGCCGACGTCTACTCCGGGTTCTTCGACGGTTCCTGCGGATACTGCGGGTGCTTTGACGACGACGAAGTCTGCTGCGTTGGTGGATGGTAATGGTAATGGTTTGGCTGATGTGGGTGAGTCGGTGAACTATACGATTACGGCGAAGAACACTGGTTCGGTGTCTTTGAATAATGTGGTGGTGTCTGATCCGAAGATTACGGGTGCTCCGAATAATGGGGTGTTGACGTGTGTTCCGGGTTCTTCGGGTTCGTTGGCTCCGGGTGCTTCGATGGTTTGTACTGGGTCGTATGTGGTGACTCAGGCGGATGTTGATGCTGGTTCGGTGGTGAATACGGCGTCTGCGACGGGTGTGAATCCTGCTGATCCTTCGACGCCGCCGACGTCTACTCCGGGTTCTTCGACGGTTCCTGCGGATACTGCGGGTGCTTTGACGACGACGAAGTCTGCTGCGTTGGTGGATGGTAATGGTAATGGTTTGGCTGATGTGGGTGAGTCGGTGAACTATACGATTACGGCGAAGAACACTGGTTCGGTGTCTTTGAATAATGTGGTGGTGTCTGATCCGAAGATTACGGGTGCTCCGAATAATGGGGTGTTGACGTGTGTTCCGGGTTCTTCGGGTTCGTTGGCTCCGGGTGCTTCGATGGTTTGTACTGGGTCGTATGTGGTGACTCAGGCGGATGTTGATGCTGGTTCGGTGGTGAATACGGCGTCTGCGACGGGTGTGAATCCTGCTGATCCTTCGACGCCGCCTACTTCTACTCCGGGTTCTTCGACGGTTCCTGCGGATACTGCGGGTGCTTTGACGACGACGAAGTCTGCTGCGTTGGTGGATGGTAATGGTAATGGTTTGGCTGATGTGGGTGAGTCGGTGAACTATACGATTACGGCGAAGAACACTGGTTCGGTGTCTTTGAATAATGTGGTGGTGTCTGATCCGAAGATTACGGGTGCTCCGAATAATGGGGTGTTGACGTGTGTTCCGGGTTCTTCGGGTTCGTTGGCTCCGGGTGCTTCGATGGTTTGTACTGGGTCGTATGTGGTGACTCAGGCGGATGTTGATGCTGGTTCGGTGGTGAATACGGCGTCTGCGACGGGTGTGAATCCTGCTGATCCTTCGACGCCTCCTACTTCTACTCCGGGTTCTTCGACGGTTCCTGCGGATACTGCGGGTGCTTTGACGACGACGAAGTCTGCTGCGTTGGTGGATGGTAATGGTAATGGTTTGGCTGATGTGGGTGAGTCGGTGAACTATACGATTACGGCGAAGAACACTGGTTCGGTGTCTTTGAATAATGTGGTGGTGTCTGATCCGAAGATTACGGGTGCTCCGAATAATGGGGTGTTGACGTGTGTTCCGGGTTCTTCGGGTTCGTTGGCTCCGGGTGCTTCGATGGTTTGTACTGGGTCGTATGTGGTGACTCAGGCGGATGTTGATGCTGGTTCGGTGGTGAATACGGCGTCTGCGACGGGTGTGAATCCTGCTGATCCTTCGACGCCGCCTACTTCTACTCCGGGTTCTTCGACGGTTCCTGCGGATACTGCGGGTGCTTTGACGACGACGAAGTCTGCTGCGTTGGTGGATGGTAATGGTAATGGTTTGGCTGATGTGGGTGAGTCGGTGAACTATACGATTACGGCGAAGAACACTGGTTCGGTGTCTTTGAATAATGTGGTGGTGTCTGATCCGAAGATTACGGGTGCTCCGAATAATGGGGTGTTGACGTGTGTTCCGGGTTCTTCGGGTTCGTTGGCTCCGGGTGCTTCGATGGTTTGTACTGGGTCGTATGTGGTGACTCAGGCGGATGTTGATGCTGGTTCGGTGGTGAATACGGCGTCTGCGACGGGTGTGAATCCTGCTGATCCTTCGACGCCGCCGACGTCTACTCCGGGTTCTTCGACGGTTCCTGCGGATACTGCGGGTGCTTTGACGACGACGAAGTCTGCTGCGTTGGTGGATGGTAATGGTAATGGTTTGGCTGATGTGGGTGAGTCGGTGAACTATACGATTACGGCGAAGAACACTGGTTCGGTGTCTTTGAATAATGTGGTGGTGTCTGATCCGAAGATTACGGGTGCTCCGAATAATGGGGTGTTGACGTGTGTTCCGGGTTCTTCGGGTTCGTTGGCTCCGGGTGCTTCGATGGTTTGTACTGGGTCGTATGTGGTGACTCAGGCGGATGTTGATGCTGGTTCGGTGGTGAATACGGCGTCTGCGACGGGTGTGAATCCTGCTGATCCTTCGACGCCGCCGACGTCTACTCCGGGTTCTTCGACGGTTCCTGCGGATACTGCGGGTGCTTTGACGACGACGAAGTCTGCTGCGTTGGTGGATGGTAATGGTAATGGTTTGGCTGATGTGGGTGAGTCGGTGAACTATACGATTACGGCGAAGAACACTGGTTCGGTGTCTTTGAATAATGTGGTGGTGTCTGATCCGAAGATTACGGGTGCTCCGAATAATGGGGTGTTGACGTGTGTTCCGGGTTCTTCGGGTTCGTTGGCTCCGGGTGCTTCGATGGTTTGTACTGGGTCGTATGTGGTGACTCAGGCGGATGTTGATGCTGGTTCGGTGGTGAATACGGCGTCTGCGACGGGTGTGAATCCTGCTGATCCTTCGACGCCGCCGACGTCTACTCCGGGTTCTTCGACGGTTCCTGCGGATACTGCGGGTGCTTTGACGACGACGAAGTCTGCTGCGTTGGTGGATGGTAATGGTAATGGTTTGGCTGATGTGGGTGAGTCGGTGAACTATACGATTACGGCGAAGAACACTGGTTCGGTGTCTTTGAATAATGTGGTGGTGTCTGATCCGAAGATTACGGGTGCTCCGAATAATGGGGTGTTGACGTGTGTTCCGGGTTCTTCGGGTTCGTTGGCTCCGGGTGCTTCGATGGTTTGTACTGGGTCGTATGTGGTGACTCAGGCGGATGTTGATGCTGGTTCGGTGGTGAATACGGCGTCTGCGACGGGTGTGAATCCTGCTGATCCTTCGACGCCGCCGACGTCTACTCCGGGTTCTTCGACGGTTCCTGCGGATACTGCGGGTGCTTTGACGACGACGAAGTCTGCTGCGTTGGTGGATGGTAATGGTAATGGTTTGGCTGATGTGGGTGAGTCGGTGAACTATACGATTACGGCGAAGAACACTGGTTCGGTGTCTTTGAATAATGTGGTGGTGTCTGATCCGAAGATTACGGGTGCTCCGAATAATGGGGTGTTGACGTGTGTTCCGGGTTCTTCGGGTTCGTTGGCTCCGGGTGCTTCGATGGTTTGTACTGGGTCGTATGTGGTGACTCAGGCGGATGTTGATGCTGGTTCGGTGGTGAATACGGCGTCTGCGACGGGTGTGAATCCTGCTGATCCTTCGACGCCGCCGACTTCTACTCCGGGTTCTTCGACGGTTCCTGCGGATACTGCGGGTGCTTTGACGACGACGAAGTCTGCTGCGTTGGTGGATGGTAATGGTAATGGTTTGGCTGATGTGGGTGAGTCGGTGAACTATACGATTACGGCGAAGAACACTGGTTCGGTGTCTTTGAATAATGTGGTGGTGTCTGATCCGAAGATTACGGGTGCTCCGAATAATGGGGTGTTGACGTGTGTTCCGGGTTCTTCGGGTTCGTTGGCTCCGGGTGCTTCGATGGTTTGTACTGGGTCGTATGTGGTGACTCAGGCGGATGTTGATGCTGGTTCGGTGGTGAATACGGCGTCTGCGACGGGTGTGAATCCTGCTGATCCTTCGACGCCTCCTACTTCTACTCCGGGTTCTTCGACGGTTCCTGCGGATACTGCGGGTGCTTTGACGACGACGAAGTCTGCTGCGTTGGTGGATGGTAATGGTAATGGTTTGGCTGATGTGGGTGAGTCGGTGAACTATACGATTACGGCGAAGAACACTGGTTCGGTGTCTTTGAATAATGTGGTGGTGTCTGATCCGAAGATTACGGGTGCTCCGAATAATGGGGTGTTGACGTGTGTTCCGGGTTCTTCGGGTTCGTTGGCTCCGGGTGCTTCGATGGTTTGTACTGGGTCGTATGTGGTGACTCAGGCGGATGTTGATGCTGGTTCGGTGGTGAATACGGCGTCTGCGACGGGTGTGAATCCTGCTGATCCTTCGACGCCGCCGACGTCTACTCCGGGTTCTTCGACGGTTCCTGCGGATACTGCGGGTGCTTTGACGACGACGAAGTCTGCTGCGTTGGTGGATGGTAATGGTAATGGTTTGGCTGATGTGGGTGAGTCGGTGAACTATACGATTACGGCGAAGAACACTGGTTCGGTGTCTTTGAATAATGTGGTGGTGTCTGATCCGAAGATTACGGGTGCTCCGAATAATGGGGTGTTGACGTGTGTTCCGGGTTCTTCGGGTTCGTTGGCTCCGGGTGCTTCGATGGTTTGTACTGGGTCGTATGTGGTGACTCAGGCGGATGTTGATGCTGGTTCGGTGGTGAATACGGCGTCTGCGACGGGTGTGAATCCTGCTGATCCTTCGACGCCGCCGACGTCTACTCCGGGTTCTTCGACGGTTCCTGCGGATACTGCGGGTGCTTTGACGACGACGAAGTCTGCTGCGTTGGTGGATGGTAATGGTAATGGTTTGGCTGATGTGGGTGAGTCGGTGAACTATACGATTACGGCGAAGAACACTGGTTCGGTGTCTTTGAATAATGTGGTGGTGTCTGATCCGAAGATTACGGGTGCTCCGAATAATGGGGTGTTGACGTGTGTTCCGGGTTCTTCGGGTTCGTTGGCTCCGGGTGCTTCGATGGTTTGTACTGGGTCGTATGTGGTGACTCAGGCGGATGTTGATGCTGGTTCGGTGGTGAATACGGCGTCTGCGACGGGTGTGAATCCTGCTGATCCTTCGACGCCGCCGACGTCTACTCCGGGTTCTTCGACGGTTCCTGCGGATACTGCGGGTGCTTTGACGACGACGAAGTCTGCTGCGTTGGTGGATGGTAATGGTAATGGTTTGGCTGATGTGGGTGAGTCGGTGAACTATACGATTACGGCGAAGAACACTGGTTCGGTGTCTTTGAATAATGTGGTGGTGTCTGATCCGAAGATTACGGGTGCTCCGAATAATGGGGTGTTGACGTGTGTTCCGGGTTCTTCGGGTTCGTTGGCTCCGGGTGCTTCGATGGTTTGTACTGGGTCGTATGTGGTGACTCAGGCGGATGTTGATGCTGGTTCGGTGGTGAATACGGCGTCTGCGACGGGTGTGAATCCTGCTGATCCTTCGACGCCGCCTACTTCTACTCCGGGTTCTTCGACGGTCAAGGTGAATAAGGGCACTACGCCTCCGGTGAAGCCCAGCACGCCGCCTACGGCACAGCCAACCACTCCGGGAACGCATGCTCCAGGAGGAGGCACAGGCAACGAAGAGCCGCCGCTGGCAAATACCGGTGCAGCAAACTACTTGTTCCCGGCTGGAATAGCGGGTCTGATCGTGGTCGCTGCTGGCGTACTCTTGCTGATCGGAATCCGGCGCCGACGGAACGATCATGAACTCATCCATGAAGGGCAACTCGATGAATAAGGTGATCCGCAAAGCGGCCTGAGCAGCTTGATAGGCGGGAAGGGGGTTCCGGATCCAAGGATCTGGAACCCCTCTCGCTGAGTGCTCCAGGCCTCAGTCAGAGGCGTTGGCTCTTAGCAGGGTTGATGTGTTGTTATTGAAAAGGACTCGGCATCATCAAGAAAGCGATGGCCGGGCAAGGGGAAGGATAGACCGAAATGGGTACAACAATGATGAAGAAGAGCCGGGCAGGCCAGCTGGCCGCCGGGGTATTGGTAGTTGCAACGGGGTTCTTGCTGGCGGGCTGCACGCCGGGCTCGGATCAGCCCTCGGGGAGCGGAAGCCCAAGTGGTACCTCATCTTCGGCAGCGAGTATTCCCTCCACCGCTATTGCTGGCCAGGATGGAGTGGCGGGTGCTATCGGGGATCTCAGCGAGAAGAGCTGTGTGTACGCGGATGGCGCCTGGAACTTCACTGGGACCCTGAAGAACTCCCAACAGGAAGCACAGCTCTATTCGGTGCAGGTCTTGGTGAGCAACACCAAAACGACGAGTGTTGTAGCCTCGCAGGTTTTGTCGGAAAAGCTAGACGCCGGTAAATCGGCGAAGCTGGATAAGAAAGCCATTATTAAGACCAAGGACAACAATGGTCTAAGCTGCACGGTCAGTGTGATCCGCAAGAAGGTGTGACCCCGTTTGTTCGGGCTAGTAGCTAGAGAGCCTCTGGGCCAAGTCCAATGATGATCCGCTGGGTGTTGGCAGGATCCTGAGGGTCGTACCAGACCTGTACAGGATCGCCAGCCCGGGGGAGCGCAGTATGCGGGAAGGTTCCCTTCTTCTCCACCCAGCGTTCCACCCGGTTGTGATCGGCGAATTTCACGGTAAACCTGAGATAGGGCATGCCGTTAATCTCGGTACCGGTGGGTAGCACTTCGGTGACTACCCCCGGTACCTTGATGCCGTCGCTGACGATTTCATTCACTCGGCGTGCTCTAGCTCGAGAAACCACGATCGCTCTGAGCAGCCCTAAGAGCATAAGCAGTGCGATTCCTGCGAAGATCGCGGGCAATAAGAGTGGGATCCGATAAGCTGTCCATTCCCAAAATCCCCAATTCTCGGACGGGTCGCCTGTAGAGAAGCCGAGTTTGTGCCCGACAGCTTGGGGAGCAGTCCAGCGTTTCTGGGCGAGGAAAAGCCCGACTGCGATGCCCAGTGTTCCGGTGAACATGGGGCCGACCAGTCCGGCAGCGAGCCCAAAGACCCGGCCAAGCCGTGCAGTAAAAATAAATCCAGTGATGGAGCCGGTGAATACCCCGACAAGGAAGAGTATCGGGATGCCAAGATCCAGCTGACTATCCCAGCCTTCGCCTACCTGATTGAGCGACATCAGCCGGAAGGTATCGCCTACCTCAACGAAGCCGTAGCCAGCAAGGGCCCAGAGCGCTAAATGAATGATGCCAACGACGGCGGCAGTCACCGTATTTCTGCCGCTCCGGTGAGCGCGTGCTTCTCGTTCGGCTCGTAGCGCCCGGGGATCAACGGTACTCATGTCTGAGACTCTAGGTGAGATTGGCTGTTCGAACTAGGCATTTGAGACAATATTGAATTAAAAATTCAATAACAGTGACCCTATCCATAGCCTTCGGTGGAATAATTTTCCACACCGAGAGGCTCAGGCAAGAAACCGGAGAAGGGTAGTGCCGAAGATGAAGGACCTGTTGAGCGGATCTGCCCTGGGAGCAGCTCGGGCGATCCGCGAATCCAAAATCAGTTCCAGGGAACTCACCGAAGCTCAGCTAGAGCGCATTGAAGCGATCAATCCCAAGATCAACGCCTTAGTAGAAGTGCATCGTGAGGAAGCCTTAGCTGCGGCGGAACAGGCCGATCGATTACTGGCCTCCGGTGCAGAACTCGGGGCCCTACACGGAGTACCCATCAGCATTAAGGAAGCTTTCCAGGTCAAGGGCTTTCATTCGAGCTGGGGAAATCCGGTGTTCAAGGACGCAGTTTTGGATCGGGACGCCACCGTGGTGAGCAGACTGCGAGATGCCGGGGCCATCGTGCTCGGCACCAGTAACGTGGCCTTCATGCTCGGGGATTTCGGTCAGAGCAGCAACGAGGTCTATGGGCGGACTAATAACCCCTGGGACTTGGAGCGGGCACCCGGCGGATCCAGCGGTGGTGCAGCGGCTTCTGTGGCTGCTGGCTTAAGCTTCCTCGACTATGGCTCCGACCTGGCTGGGTCGGTCCGGATTCCGGCAAGTTTTTGTGGAGTCTACGGACTCAAACCGAGCGTGGGGATAGTCCCGGCCACAGGCTTCCAGCCTCCTGTGCCGCAGGCGCTACCCAGCGATCACGTCTATCAATCCGCCCACGGTCCAATAGCCCGTTCGCCGCAAGATTTGCGCGCGGCCTTGGCGCTAACCGCCGGACCTGAGGCACCGACGTCGAAAGCTTATCGTTGGGCCTTGCCGCCTAGCCGGCATCGGGAGCTAAAGGAATTCCGGATCTCTGTAGTGCTGGACCATCCGGCTGCTCCGGTATCGAGTGAAATCGGTGGGCTGCTGTCCAACGCTGTTGACCTGCTGGCTGCGGCCGGGGTCAGCATTCATCAGGGCTGGCCGGAGGGCTATGATCCCGAGCGCGGAGCGGAGAGCTTCAGCTTCCAGTTAGGAATGTTTTTCGCGTTCCAAGGTGAGCCTGATGACACCTCGCTAGCCCAATTGGTGGAGCAGGAAAACAGGAGAATGGCCGCCAGATCGCAGTGGCAGCGGCACTTCGAGGGATGCGATGTGTTCCTGAGCCCCAGCAATTTCACCGCAGCATTTCCGCACGACGAGCGCTCGTTCGGGGAAAGGACAGTGTGGACACCGGAAGGGGAGCAACCCTATGCCGCTCAGCCGTTCTGGATCGCTCCGGCATCACTGACCGGGCTGCCCGCGCTTAGCGCTCCGATCGGACGAACCGCGCGTGGACTTCCGGTTGGAGCTCAAATCGTCGGGCCGCTCTATGAGGACGATACTGCGATCAGCTTCGCTGAGCTGGCCGCCGAAGTGCTAGGCGGCTTCGAAGCCCCACCTGAATAACTCCTCCGGAATAAGACGCCGGATCAAGCCTGCTCGAGCACCGAGAGAATATTTCCAGCAGGATCCTTGAACCAAGCAATTCGAGGTCCGCCCTGGCGCATGATGCCGTCCTCATCGACCCCAGGATAGCTCTCGAACACCACACCCCGTTCGCGTAACTCAGAAACAGCCGTCTCGATATCTGAGGTGGGGAAGTTCAAAGCCGTGTAACTGGCCGGTTCATGCTGCGGTTTGGGATAGATTAAGTGCTCCCGACCACCGCCCAGATCAAGGTGCAACATGCCATTTGACTCGGTCACGGAGAGCCCGAGCTTCTCGGCATAGAACACCTTGGCTGCTGCAATATCATCGGTGGAAAAACCGCTGAAGGTCTTTGAAATATCGATCATGGTCACTCCCAAGAAGATTTGATAGCTTCAGCTTAGACCCGTGGCAGCTCCAAAGGCCCTGGTACGGATAGGCTTTTGGGATGGCGAATTCCACTGACTTTGAGATTGAACGCTTGCGTCGCGCCCCGGACATCGAGGCTGCCAATCTGTTCGCCTGGGATGCTTCAGACCTGCTCCTCTTAGATGAGGCAGCGGACTACCAGGATTTGATGGGCGACGACGGCGTGGTAGTTCTGGGAGACGCTTACGGAGCGCTGAGCCTTGGCTTAGCGGAGCGGTACGGTGTGCCACGGCTGAGGGTCTATCAGGATTTATCTACCGGGGAGGAAGCGCTGCGCAATAACGCGCACCGATTCCAACGTGAAGTCCGGTTCGATCAATTGCCTCTCGGCGAGCAGTTACTGAGTGGAGCCCGGCTGATATTGCTACAGCTGCCACGTTCGCTGGTGGAGCTGGAGGAGTTGGTGCAGAATATTGCGCTTTATGCTGCTCCGGATGCTGTTCTCCTGGCGGGCGGCCGGATAAAACATATGACCCTGGCCATGAATGCCGTGTTGGGAAGGTATTTCAGCGAGGTTCGGGCAGGGCTGGCTAGACAGAAATCTAGATTGTTGACTGCCCGGGTGCCTCTTTGGCCCTCGGACCCTCTTACTTTCCCGCAGCAGCGCTACCTGGAAGAGTTAGACCTCCAACTTTGTGCTCACGGCGCGGTATTTTCCGGTACCACATTGGATATCGGCACCAGATTCCTGTTGGAACAAGTGACGCCGGATAGGCTGCCGACGCGGGGGACCGGGATCGACCTGGGCTGCGGTAGTGGGGTAATCGCCGCCACGGTGGCCCGCCGAAGTCCCGAGCTAAAAGTGATCGCCACGGATCGTTCCGCTGCCGCGGTGGCCTCCGCCGCAGCCACTGCGCAAGCCAATGGCATCTCCCTAGAGACCCTGCGGGATGACGCTGCCGCCAGCCTGCCCGCGTTCTGCGCCGACGTGGTCCTTTTGAACCCGCCGTTCCACGCCGGTGCGGCGGTGCACTCCGGGGTGGCCCTGAGGCTTTTTGATGCGGCAGCAAGGTTGTTGAAGCCGGGAGGGCAGCTCTGGACGGTTTACAACCGACATCTGTCCTATCGAGCTGCCCTGCAACGGAGCGTGGGAAGCACCGAACTAGTGGCTCAGAACCAGAAATTTGTGGTCACGCTTAGCCGATCACCGGGTCGAGAATAACCACGGTTAGGTTTCGCTCAGTTCTCCAACACGGCACGCAGGGTGTGCTCACCCAATGCCAGAAACTCTGGGCTGTCATCGGATTGAGTCAGCATCACGGTGGCTAAGTTCAGCGCCCAGCCGCGCGCGCGTTGCCAGAGTGCCGCATCGGTGCCAATCCGTTCGTCGAGCTTAGCCCGAAAGCGGTCCCGGTCAGATCGTTCAAAAAGTATCCAGGCCGCGGCAAAATCAACCGCCGGATCCCCGCAGCCCATATCGCCAAAATCGATAATTGCGCTGACCTGCCCGGCTAGGACCAGGATGTTGGCCGCATGCAAATCACCATGCAGCCAATACGGTTCTCGGTGCCATTCGGGAACCCGCAGAGACTGCTCCCAGAGCGCGATTATCTCGCGGTGTTGGGCGAACCTTGGGGGAGTGACCCGGTCCCGAAAGGCTCGGTCCCGATTTCGCAGTGGTACCCCGCGCACCGGATTCCTCGGTGCACCTGTGGCTGCCGGGCGATGAATGGAGATCAGGAAATCAGCCAATTGATCCACCAGACCACCGTGTTCGCGCGGGGCGGAAAGGATGGCTGCCTCGCCGTCGAACCACTGGCTGACAGTCCAAGGCCAGCCAAAAGTCTCACTCGGACGCCCTAGCCGGAGTGGCACTGGGAGATTGAGGCTGGTCAATTCGGCGATCTGCGGCAAGAATAGTTGTTCATTACGTATGAGTTGCACTGAGATCTCGCGACGAGGCAGCCTGACCACGAAATCTTTGCCGAGTCGAAAGACCCCGTTGTCCCAACCATTCGCTAGTGTGTGAACTGGCAGGTGTGCTAGATCGGGTTGTTGTTCGTGAAGTAGTTGGGTAACCAGCATTTCATTGAGCGGTACCTCGGCAGCTGGCATATTGGCCATAGGGACGATTCCTATCAGTTGCTTCAATTAGGGCTGAGAATACCTTGCCGCAGCGGCGGCCGGGGATTCCGATCAGTAAGGACAAGGTTAGATTGCCAGAGACTAAGGCACTGATTCGCAGACGGGGCACGAATCTGCCGCGCATGGGTGAGTTTAATTTTTCGGTTATCTTGGACGCGATCCGTCGGAGTCCGGATGGCTTGAGTAGGGTGGAGCTGGCCGGCATCGTCGGTCTAGCCGCGCAGACAGTATCCAATATCTGCCGCCGGCTGCTAAACCAGAATTTGATTGTCGAGGCGGGGAAGTACGGTCATGGCCCGGGAAAGCCACGTACCATCCTCAAGCTGAACCCCGCCGGGATGTACGCGATAGGTGTGCATCTGGATCCAGTGGAGACCAACTACGCATTGCTCGATTTGACCGGTGCCGTAGCGGTTCACCGGACCTTACCAGCCCGCCCTGATGGTGAGCCTGCCGAGGTTATCCAGTCGATTGCGGCGGAAATTGAGTCAATCATCGTCGAGGCCGGGATCGATCGCAGCAAGGTTGCTGGGGTGGGCGTTGCCGCTCCTGGGCCGATCGATGGCGCAGAGGGCTCGGTTATCAAACCCCCGCATATGCCACGCTGGGGCAGAGTTGAATTGCGTGAGGAGCTACATCAAGCTCTGAAGCTGCCGGTACTCCTAGACAAGGATGTCACCGCAGCGGTAGCAGCAGAGATCTGGGCCGGTGGACTTTCTGGTACCGGAAGCTTTGCTTTCGTCTACATGGGTACAGGCATTGGTGCAGGCCTTGTACTGGACGACGATGTGGTGCGTGGCAGTTCAGGAAACGCCGGAGAAATCGGTCACATCATTGCTGATCCCGATGGCCCTCCCTGCGACTGCGGTCGCCGTGGTTGCGTCAAGGTCACCTGCATGCCGGAGAACATCCTGGCGGAAGCCTTGAAAGACGGAATTACTGCTGTCACCGGGCTCAAGGACGCCTCCCTGCAGGAGAGCATGGCTGCTCTCAGCAAAGCAGCTGCGGACGGCGACGCCAAGGCCAATGCGTTGCTGGATCGGGTTGCAGAGCGCTTCGGTACCGCAGTTTCTGTGCTGACGAACTTGCTAGATGTGGATCACGTGGTCTTTGGTGGACCATTCTGGCTTCACTTCGAAGCTAAATTCCTCGACAAATTGCCGGCTTTGCTCAACGAGCTCAGCGTGATCTCCAAGGTGCACGGACTTGAAGTAGTGGGAACCAGTGTGAGCCATGAGGTTGGTGCCGTGGGCGCTGCCTGCCTGGTGCTCGAGGACACCTTTGGTCCGAACGCAAATAGCCTGGTACTGGCCGAAGGCGAATAACGACCGCAAGACCTTTCCGCCTGGGATCTCCGAAAGGAGATCCCAGGCGGAATCGTTTAAGCTGCGGTTCGCACTCCTTAGCTGGCAGTCTTGCCTAGCCCAGGCCCAGCAGCTCCACCGAACTGACTCGCATCTCCATTTTGCGTACCTTGCCCGTCACCGTCATTGGAAAATCGTCCACCACCAGCACATAACGGGGGATCTTATGACGAGAAAGCTTCCCTTCGCAGAATGCGGCTACCGCCTGTTGATCCAGAGTTTCGGCACCCGGCTTGAGCTTGATCCAGGCACAGAGCTCCTCGCCGTATTTCTGGTCTGGTACACCCACCACCTGGACGTCGGCAACGCTGGGATGGGTGTACAGGAATTCTTCGATTTCCCGAGGGTAGAGGTTTTCACCGCCACGGATCACCATGTCCTTGATTCGGCCGACGATGTTCACATAACCGTCCTCACGCATCTCGGCCAAATCACCGGTATGCATCCAGCGAGCCTCGTCGATGGCTTCTGCGGTCTTGGCCGGATCGGTCCAATAACCCAACATGACCGAGTAGCCCCGAGTGCAGAACTCGCCCGGGGTGCCGCGGGGGACCGTTAGCCCGGTGAGTGGATCGACGATTTTCACCTCCAGGTGCGGGTGAACCCGACCCACCGTGGCGGTTCGCCGTTCCACGTTGTCGTCCGGACGGGTCTGCATCGATACCGGTGAGGTCTCTGTCATCCCATAGGCGATTGCCACCTGATCCATATGCATTTCACTCATGCACCGCTTCATCACCTCCACCGGGCAGGGCGAGCCCGCCATGATCCCGGTGCGGAGGCTGGAAAGATCGTAGGAGTTGAAATTCGGTAGATTCTGCTCGGCGATGAACATTGTCGGCACCCCGTATAGGGCCGTGCATTTCTCATCCTGCACTGCCTGCAGGGTTGCCGCCGGATCGAAGGACGGTGCCGGGATCACAATGGCTGCGCCGTGGCTTGTGGCACCAAGGTTGCACATCACCATGCCAAAGCAGTGGTAGAACGGCACCGGCACACAGATCCGGTCCTGCTCGCTGAGCAGAATGGTTTCGGTGACAAAATAACCGTTGTTGAGGATATTGTGATGACTCAGGGTGGCACCCTTGGGGTAGCCGGTGGTGCCCGAGGTGTATTGGATATTGATCGGATCGTCGGCGCTGAGCTGCGTCATCCGCTTTTCTAGCTCCCCGGTAGGCACGCTGCGGCCAGCCGTGATCAGCTCCTGCCAGCTTGGGTCGGCGATATAAATCACCTCTGTCAGTTCGGGACACTCCGGTTGGACCGCTTCGACCAGCTCGCGGAAGGCTGAGGCCTTATAAGACGTCTGTGCAATCAGCATCCGCATTCCGGACTGTTGAATTGCATAAGCCAACTCGTGCTGGCGGTAGGAAGGATTAACGTTGACCAGAATGGCACCGATCCTCGCGGTGGCATATTGCACCAGAATCCATTCGGCACAGTTGACCGCCCAGATGCCAACACGGTCGCCTTTGGCCACCCCGCGGGCTAGTAGGCCCGAGGCCAGCTCGTCCACCGCGGCGTTGAGCTCACGATAAGTCCAGCGCCGTTGCGTCTCGACCTCCACAAGCGCCTCCCGGTTGGCAAATTGCCGGGAGATGCGCAGGAAGTTCGCGCCGATGGTCTCGCCAAGAAGGGCGGTGCTGGAGACACCGGAAGTGTAGGAAAGCGTCGTTGCAGTCATGGTTCTCACGCTATAACGAGCAGACCCAGATGGGTAGGACTGCCCATTGCGTTGCAGGTCTGTGGTTGGATTGAATGAGACTGGACGAGCCTGACCGAAGGGAAACAGTGGAACAGCAGGGGAATCAGATGACGGCCACAGCGCGGGTGGAGACGTCGGATCTGCAGGGAGCGCAACGCCTACTAGCCGCGATCTCACGCAGCTTCGAAACGAAGGTAGTTGGTCAGGCCAGGCTCCGGGAGACGCTGTTGATCGGTTTGATGACCGGCGGGCATATTCTGCTGGAAAGCGTGCCCGGATTGGCCAAAACCACGGCAGCGCAGACCCTGGCGGATACCGTAAGCGCCCAGTTCCATCGAATCCAATGCACCCCGGACCTCCTGCCCAGCGATATTGTGGGCACCCAGATTTACGACGCCGCCAAGGGAGTTTTCAGCACCCAATTGGGGCCGGTGCACGCGAACCTGGTGCTGCTGGATGAGATCAACCGCTCCAGCGCCAAGACACAGAGCGCGATGCTTGAGGCCATGCAGGAGCGGCAGACCAGCATTGGTGGAGTGGTCTACCCGCTGCCGGACCCCTTCCTGGTCTTGGCCACTCAGAACCCGATTGAGCAAGAGGGCACCTATGTGCTGCCGGAAGCTCAGATGGACCGTTTCATGCTCAAGGATGTGTTGGACTATCCAGACCCGGCGGAAGAAGCCGAGGTGATCAGGCGGATCGATGCCGGAGTGTTCCTGGCCGAGGCGAAGCAGACCGCCGTCGCGGACCTGGAGGATGTACGCAAACTACAGGCGCTCACTCATCGGGTCTATATCGATCCAGCCATTGTGCGCTATATCGTGGGTCTGGTCTATGTCACCAGGCACGCCGAGCAGTACATTGACCCGCAGTTGGCTGAATACATCGAATTCGGTGCCAGCCCGCGCGCCAGCATCGCCTTTTCCCAAGCTGCTCGAGCGCTAGCCCTCTTGAACGGCCGGGACCATGTGATTCCGGAGGACGTAAAGTCGCTGGCGCATCGAGTACTGCGGCACCGAATCATCCTGGGCTTCGCCGCCGTCGCCGAGCAGGTGCGGGTGGAGACGGTGATCGATGCGGTGCTCGGCTCGGTACAGACTCCCTGATCGAATGGCACAGCTCTTACAGAAGGTGAAGTCGAAGATGTTCATCTTCGCCCACCGCAAGGCGCGCGGCATGCTAGACGGTGAATACGATGCGATTTTCCGCGGCCGCAGCCTGGACTTCGACGATTTGCGCGCTTACGTTCCGGGTGACGAAATCCGGGATATCGACTGGAAAGCCACAGCCCGGCACGGCGCACCCCTGATTAAGCGTTATGTGGCCGTGCGGAAACAGAGCGTTCTACTGGTAGCAGATACCGGACGCAATATGGCTGCCGTGGCGGGTGGCGGAGAGCCCAAAAAGGACATCATGGTGATGGCTCTGGGGGTGATCGGTTACCTGGCATTGAAGCATAATGACACCGTGGGCTTGGTGTACGGAGATGCTGACGCTACGACGGCGATCCCCGCCAGAGGTACCGAAGGTCACCTTGAGTCAATACTCCAGCGGGTCGATTCGAGCACCACCCTGGAAGCGGGGAGCTCAAACCTCATCGCTCAATTGGAATACATCGCAAAGAACATTCGGCAGCGACGACTCATCTTTGTGGTGGCCGACGAACATCCGGTAAGCCCTGAACTAGAGCGCTTGCTGCGTAGGCTTCGCGCTCAGCATGAACTGCTTTGGCTGGTTATCTCCGATGCCGACCTGGCACATGGTGAGGCGCTGCTCCGGGAGAGCTTCGATGTGCACCGCAGGGACACGGTGGTTTCTCTGCTGGCCAAGGACCCGCAACTGGCCGCAGCCTACGCTGAAGCGGTGCAGAAACGTCGCGAGGACATTGAGCAGCTCATGTCCCGGCAAGCCATTCCCCTGGAATGGTTGGGACACAGCGAAGAGGTCATGTCCACCTTGTTCTCGCTTCTAGAGAGGCAACGACGTGCCCGGCGATAGCAGCGGCTTCTTCCCACCCTTGGATTACGCGATGCTCTGGCTAGTGCTGGGCATTGCGCTCTTAGCGCTGGTTGCCGCTTGGTACTTCTCGGTGTTCTATGCGACCAGGAAACGTTTGCCGGTGGGGGAGATTCCGATGCCACCGCGAAAACTGCTGTCCCTGCGCGCCAGATATCTTGCGCAGATCGATCAGATTGCGGCACAACACCAAGCGGGGCAGCTCAGTGCCCGGGCCGCCCATCAGAAGCTCAGCGTTGCGGTACGAGGCTTCGCACAGGAACTTACCGGAGTGAAGACCGGTCGGATGACCTTGGCCGAGGTGCGTTCCGCGGGACTTCCCTTGGTAGGGGATGCCGTAGAAGTTTTTTACCCGGCTGAATTCGGTGTTCAGGACGCCCAAAGCCTGGGCCACTCGGCAGATATTGCTCGGCAGCTGGTGTCAACATGGTCCTAATCCTGGGGTGGCTGATTCCACTCGGCTTAATCGCCTTGGCGGCAGTGGCTTATTTCGCCCTGCGCCGTGGCCGGAATGAGCGGGAGCCAATCCCCGTTGCGCACGCCGAGCGGCTCACCGCCTTGCCGGCCTACGCAAAGGCACTGGCCCGGCGTCGACTATGGATTTTGGTGGCCGTGCTATCGCTTCTGGTGCTCGTGCTGGCGAGCCTGCTGGCCGCCGCAAGGCCCGCCGAGCAGAGCAATATCAGGCCGGAACAGAGCAATCGAGACATCGTACTGTGTCTCGATGTCTCTGGCTCGATGGTGGACACCGATGTGAAGTTGGTGGAGGTCTTCACCCAATTGGCCAAGGACTTCAACGGCGAACGACTGGGAATGGTAATTTTCGACTCCTCGGCCGTGCAAGTCTTCCCCTTGACCGACGACTACGAATTCATCAACGAACAGCTCGCCGATGCAAAGAAATCGCTCACCGAGCAGAGCAACAGTACCGGCTTCTTTGAGGGCACCTACAGCGGTAAAGGCTCCTCGCTCATCGGTGACGGGCTGGCCACCTGCGTCAATAGTTTTCCCAAGCTAGCCTCCGAGCAGCGCTCCCGATCAATTGTGCTGGCTACCGACAACATGGTGGCGGGCAAGCAACTCTTCACCCTCCCGGAAGCCGCAGCCCTGGCTACGAAGGCCAGTATTCGGATTTACGGGATTAACCCCAACGGTCCAGACGGTGCTGCGGCCAGGGTTACCGCGGGGGAGCAGATGAAGAGCGCAGTGCGGGGCACCGGAGGCGAGTACTACGTGCTCAGCGATACCGCCGCAGCCGCGGATATTGTGCAGAAGGTTCAAGCCACAGAGGCCAGTAAGCTGCAAGGTCGGCCACAGCTAGTGACGCATGATCGACCGGAGGTCTGGTTGTTAATCGCAGGCTTGGCCCTGCTGAGCTTGCTCTTCGCGGCCTGGAGGTTGCGCCGATGAGCTTCGCCCCGGTGATCTTTTGGTGGTTGTTACTGCCGCTGGCCGCAGTGCTGATGGCTGGCTGCCTCTGGTTGGCGCTGACCGGCGTCGAACGGATCGCTTGGCTGCGCCGCACCGCGCTGACCTTGTTATTGCTGCTCACCCTGCTGCGGCCCGGCGTTGGTACCGTGGATCTCAGCGCGGCATCGGCACAACTCGATGTAATTTTCGTGGTGGATACCACCAGCTCTTCAATGGCTGAAGATTATGCCAAGGGCAAGCCCCGGTTGGACGGAATGAAGGCGGATATGCTGGCCATCGCGGACAAGCTCCCGGGAGCGCATCTCTCGCTCATCAGTTTCGATCAGGACGCTGTGGTGAAACTCCCACTGACCAGCGATCGGAACGCCTTCGACAATGCGGTGGATATCTTGAGTCCGGAAATCACCCTTTACTCGCGAGGCTCTTCCGTCACGGTGGCGGCAAAGACCCTGCAGAGTAGGCTGGCGGCTGCACAAAAATCGCATCCCGAGCGGGCCAGGGTGGTGTTTTATCTGGGCGATGGCGAGCAGACCGCCAGCACCCCACCGGCGCCCTTCCAACCTCAGCAGGGCTTGATCTCCGCCGGCGCGGTGTTGGGCTATGGAACGGCTGCGGGCGGCAAGATGAAGGAGAATACGGGATTCGGCGCGGCGCCCGGGCCGGGCTATATTCAGGACAATTCCTCTGACGGGCACGGTGACGCAATATCTAAGATCGATGAGAACATGCTCAAACAGATCGCCCAGCAACTCGGGGTTCCCTATCAGCATCGTCAAGCCGGCGATGGCGTCGATTCGGTAACCGGGTCGGTGGCCGGTGCAGCGTTAAAATTGGATGGTTCCTCGGGCTCGCGCGCCCAATTCGAGCTGTATTGGATTTTCGGCCTGGGGGTGCTGGCCTTGGCCGGTTGGGAGCTGTTCGATACGCTACGACAATGGCGGAGTATTCAACCGCGTCGAAAGAAAACGACTGAGCAGGTGGGCCGATGAGCACGAGCCTTGCCCCAGAGAAGCTCCCTGCCGAGCAACCTGACCGCGTCGCGGAGCGACCCAAGAGGTTGCTGTGGCGGCGCAGAATGCTGATCTTCTCAATCCCCTTGGTGCTTCTGGTATTGCTCTTCGCAGCGAAGCTTCTGAGTGTGCCAATGGCGTCGGCACAACTGAGCTCAGCCTTTGCTAAAGGCGACGCTGGGGGAGTGCACTCCGCAGCGGGAGTGCTGAAAATCGCCAACTTTGTGGAACCCTATAAGGCTTGGTTCAACGATGGTGATGGCTATTTGCTGCAGCAGGATTTTGAAGCGGCCAAGCCGCAATTTGAGGAAGCCCTGCGGTTGGCTTCAGCCGATGACTCTTGCAAGGTTCGGGTCAATCTAGCCTTCACCCTGGAGAAGCTGGGGGACGCAAAAAAGGCTGCGGGCGACGAAAGCGGTGCCAAGGCGCTCTACGATCAGGGCGTCAAGGTGACTGATGAGGCCCCGCAGGGCTGTTTCCAGCAGGGCGGCAACGGGAACCAGCAGGGCGAGGGCCAAAATCTGAAGGATGCCAATGAACGACTCAAGCAGAAGTCGCAAGGCACCGGTCAGAGCCAAACGGACCCTTCCTCATCCACTCCGCAACCCAGCACCTCCGGTGATCCAGCCAAAATTGATCAGCTCAACCAGCAGCAAAAACAGGCGCAAAAAGATCGCAACGACGGCAAGCAGGGCGGCAGCGACGTCGGTAATCTGCCCCAGGATCCCAATGGGAAGCAGTGGTGAAGTAAAGCCTGCGCAAGGCCGCCGGAGCACAGCGTAAAGTAAGGGCATGACTTCTTACGGGCTGCCCTGGATCACCGTTATTTTTGCTGTTTTGGCTGGCCTGATTCACGGCTATTTTTGGCTTTTGGAGTCGGTGCGCTGGCGTCAGCCGGCGGCTTGGAAGCGCTTCGGCGTGAAGGACCAGGAAGAGGCAGAGGTGCTTGCACCGATGGCTTTCAACCAGGGCTACTACAACTTGGCCATTGGGCTGGGTAGCATCGTCGGTGCCATTCTGCTCTGCACCGGGGGTGCCGGGACCGTGCTTTTCGGCGCCGGGCTGGTAGCCATGGCCTGCTTCACCATGGTGGTTGCCGCCGTCGTACTGCTGATCAGCAAACCCGGCTTCGTTCTCCCCGTACTGATTCAGGGCGTTGCCCCCTTGATCGCATTATTCGGTTTTCTCGGCTTGCACACCTCCTAAACCGCACTTTCGGCACGTATACGTGCGTAAAACTTTGTCTTAATTCGACAAATACTTGTTCAGCCGCCCATGGCTTCCTAGAGTGGGAAACGTCATACTTGTCAGCGACCCCCGCTCCGGGGGTGTGGGTGCCCCCGTGTGGGCCTGACATTTGCACAGTTCATTAGTTGGTGCTGCCTCGCTGGCGCGCCGTTATACAAAGGACCGCAAATGTCTCCTCCCAGTATTCTGTCCGAGCCTAGGGAACGGGTTTCCGGGCAGCATAGTGCTCCGGTAGCGCTTTCCTATGAATTGTTCCCACCGCGTTCCCCCGCCGCCGTCGATGGCCTCTGGGCCACCATTCGTGAGCTGGAGAGCACCAATCCGGACTATGTCTCGGTGACCTATGGGGCTAATGGCTCCAATCGGGATACCGCGGTGGAATTGCTGCACCGCTTGCTAAGCCAGACCACGCTGCGACCGCTGGCCCACCTCACTTGCATCGGCAATACCGCCGATGAGCTGGCCGGAATCATCGCCGATTTACTCGACGCCGGAGTGCGAGGCATTCTGGCTTTACGCGGGGACCATCCGAGCGACGGCAGCGAGGAGCACCCACCCGGAGCGCTCAACTTCGCCCAGGACCTGGTGGAGCTGATTCGCCGGGTAGAACAGCGGCGTTCCGCGATGCTCGCGGCAGGCAAGGTAGCGATCGGTGTGGCCGCCTATCCAACCCGGCATCCCGAATCGCCCAGCGAGCAACACGATATTGAGGTGTTGCTTGCTAAGCAGCGCTCCGGTGCGGACTTCGCCATTACCCAGGTGTTCTTCCACCCGGAGCAATACGCGGATCTGCTGCTACGCGCCCGCAGAGCCGGGGTGAGTATCCCGATCATTCCCGGGGTGATGCCCTTCACCAGCCTGAAGCGCCTGCAACGGTTGGCCCAGCTCACCGGCGTGCAGCCCGCGCCGGAACTGTTGGCCCAGCTAGAAGCGGCGCGCGACGACGGCGAACGCCGTCGGGTGGGGGTGCGCGCCACCGTACAACTCGCCAAAGCAGCCTTGGACGCCGGGGCTCCCGGCATTCATCTCTATACCTTCAACCAACATCAAGCGGCGCTCGATGTACTGGACCGTCTGGACCTATTCCGCCCGGTTCCGCCCGCTGCCCGCCTGAGCCAACGCCCCACCGACCACCTTGTAGAGGACCCGAAATGACTGAAACCATCAACTTTCCCGCAGCCTCGATCCTGGGTTACCCCCGGATCGGTCGCCGTCGAGAGCTCAAGAAAGCCGTAGAAGCCTACTGGGCCGGCAAAATCGATGCGGCTACGCTGGATGCGGCCGCTAAACAGGTGCAATTGGCGGGCTTTGAACGGCTCACCGGGCTGGGCCTGACCGAGCCGGCAGCCGTTCCCGGAACTTTCTCCTATTACGATCAAGTGCTTGATGCGGCCACCCATCTCGGCGCCATTCCGGCCCGGTTTGGCCAGTTGCTCGATGCCGAGGGGCAGCTCAGCATCGACGGATACTTCACCTTGGCCCGCGGAAATGCCGAGCAACAGCCGCTAGAGATGACCAAATGGTTCGATTCGAACTACCACTACCTGGTTCCGGAGATCGGCCCGGAGACCAATTTCTCGGTCACCTCTCAACGGATTGTCGAAGAGTTCAAATTCGCGCTGGCGAACGGCGTGCAAACCCGACCCTATTTGGTGGGTCCGGTGACCTTCCTGCTGCTGAGCAAGGCTAGCGACGGGGCTCCGGAGGGCTTCTCTCCCTTGTCTAAGTTGGCTGAGCTATTGCCTGTCTATGCCGAATTGCTGCAGAATCTTGCGGCTGCCGGCGCGGGCTGGGTGCAGCTTGACGAGCCTGCTTTGGTGGTGGATGGTGAGTTCTCCACCGATGAGCTGCGGACGGCGCTGGAGACCGCTTACACCACATTGGGGGCGACCCCGGAGCGGCCGCAGATCCTCCTCAGCACCCCCTATGGCTCACTCGGCGAGCTGCTGAACAATGTTGCGGCGGCACCGGTGGAAGCGATTCAGCTGGACCTTTTCAAGGGTGAGCTACCCGCCGAGCCAGCCGCGCTGGCTTCGGCTCTGCAAGGCAAGACTCTGGTGGCTGGTGTGGTGGATGGACATAACATCTGGCGCAATGACCTGGCCGCCGCCGCCGCGAAATTGGATGTGCTTAAGGCTGCGGGTATCCAGTTAGCTGTTTCAACCTCGACGTCAACCTTCCACGTCCCGCACGATGCCAGCGAGGAAGTGCAGCTGGACGCGCAATTGCGCAGTTGGTTGGCTTTCGCCGATCAGAAGGCTGCGGAAGTGGTGACGCTGGCCAGCTACCTGGCAGATCCGGCGTCAGCGGAATCGGCTATTGCCGAGGCCACCGGCGTCATCGCTTCCCGGGCTCAGGCTGCCGGAGTTCGCCGGGAAGAGGTTCGTTCCCGCACCGCAGCGCTGGGCGCCGCCGATTTCCAGCGTGAGGCCTATGCTGCCCGAGCCGAAGCACAGCAGCAGGAACTCCAATTGCCGGTGCTGCCGACCACCACGATCGGCTCCTTCCCGCAGACCGGCGAAATCCGTTCCGCCCGGGCTCGAGCCAATAAGGGTGAGCTCAGCTCGGATCAGTACCGGGAACTCATGCAGGACGAGATCCGTCGGGTGGTGGACTTGCAGGAAGGGCTGGGCTTTGACGTGCTGGTACATGGCGAACCCGAGCGCAACGATATGGTGCAGTATTTCGCCGAGAACCTTGAGGGTTTCGACGTCACGGTGCACGGTTGGGTACAGTCCTATGGCAGCCGCTGTACCAGGCCTTCAATCCTCTGGGGTGATGTCACTCGGGATGCTCCGATCACGGTTGAATGGGCGGCCTTTGCTCAGTCACTGACCGAGAAGCCGATGAAGGGCATGCTGACCGGCCCGGTCACCATCCTGGCCTGGTCTTTTGTGCGGGATGATCAGCCCTTGCGGGAAACCGCGAACCAGGTGGCTCTTGCCCTAAGGGATGAGATCTCCGATCTGGAACGAGCCGGAATCAAGATCATTCAGGTCGATGAGCCGGCCCTGCGGGAATTGCTTCCACTGCGCAAAGCGGCCCAAGCCGATTACCTGGATTGGTCGGTGCAGGCTTTCCGGCTCGCCACCTCCGGTGCAGCCACCGGAACCCAGGTGCACACCCATCTGTGCTACTCCGAATTCGGCGTGGTGATTGATGCCATCGATGCTTTGGATGCGGACGTGACCTCCATTGAGGCCGCGCGCTCCAAGATGGAGGTGGTCAATGACCTGGAGAACCATGGCTTCGGTCGAGGTGTTGGTCCCGGCGTCTACGACATCCACTCGCCGCGAGTACCCGGGGAAGCCGAGGTCACCGAGTTGCTGCGCACCGCCGTCGAGCATGTGCCAGCGCGTCAGCTCTGGGTCAATCCGGATTGTGGCTTGAAGACTCGCGGCTATGCCGAGACCGAGGAGTCATTGCGCAATCTGGTGGCAGCTACTCGCGAGGTACGCGCCCAGTTGGTCTAAGCACCAATCGTTTTAACCGCCGAGTGTGGAGATCTACACGTTAAACCTTGCGAATAACGTGCAGATCTCCACACTCGGCGGTGCTTTTAGTCGGTTTTTCAGTCCCTCGCGATGGCCTCGGCGAAAGCTGTGCCTAATAACTCCACGAATAGTCCCAGCGTGGCTGCGTTCTTTCGGGCCGGGCTTTGCGCCGCGGCTGTGTTCTTGGCAGCGGGACTTTCTTGCGGCATCAGCGCAAAAACCGTCCTGGCCAACCTGATCTCCGGCACATCCACCACGACGAAGCGCTGCTTACTGTGCCGGAGCACCAGTTCCGGAACCAGGGAAGCGCCCAAGCCCGCCGCACTCAGGGCCAGGCTCGCATTGAAATCGTCGCTATAGGCCACCACTTGGGGGTGCAGGTTGCAGGAGGCGAAGAGCCTCTCGATCACGGTGGCATCCGGAGTGCCGGGATGGTGCATTATCCAGGGCATCTCGGTGAGTTGCGAGGCTGACATCTGAGAGCCCTCCCGGATGCCCCAGGAAGCCGGCAGCACCACCCGGAATACATCGTCTGCCACCCATTTGCGATTCAGGGTGTGTGGCCAAGCCAAACCGCTCTGCCCCACTTGGTACACCAGGGCGATGTCCAGTTCGCCGCCACCGCGCAGGCCCTGGATGGTCTGCGCAGGTTCGCCCACCCGCAAGCTCAGGCCCAGACGCATGTCTTTCCACGCCGTCGTCTGCAGGACCCGGGGGAGCACATAGGTGGCGAGCGAGGGGAAGATGCCTAGCCGAAGTTCCTCCGCGGCGGTACCGGGAGTCTGACTGGCCGCGGCCAGCAACGCTTCGAGATCGGTGAGTACTTTGGCTGCATGCCGGGACATCACTGCGGCTGCCGCGGTGGGATGCGCTGCCCGGGCTGAGCGTTCAAAGAGTACGACGCCGGTCTCCCGCTCCAAGGCTGCCATCTGCTGCGAGACTGCCGAGGCGGTGTAACCCAGTTGGGCCGCGGCCGCGGCGAAGCTTCCACGCCTGGTAACTTCCAACAGAGTCCGCAGGTGCACGGGGTTGACCATGGTGCTCCTTTGTTGTGTTCCGATACTCCCAAGACACTCTAGTCACGACACGCCAGGGCGGTCGTGACACGCCCGAAATTTTAAGTGGGTAAGTACTCCACAGCTTGTGGACATCGGGTCTTAAAAGCACGGATTCTCGCGGATTTTTTTGAGCTGGCCTGTGGACTATCGGTGCATAAAATGACATACTTGTAATACATCATGTTGGGGTCCAAGCAATCGGACTGCACTATATGTAGTATCGACTTACGGATCTGGATCGGAGAGCCAAGTGGCTTGAGGGACAGCAAAGTGATACCTGAAGAAGTCAAAAGTGGTCGGCTTGCCGGCCGCGTGAAGGGGACGAAAAACCATGACCGTCACGGTTTACACCAAGCCAGCATGCGTGCAGTGCAACGCAACGTATCGGGCACTGGATAAGAAGGGCATTACTTACCAGAGTGTCGATCTCTCCCAGGATCCTGATGCGCTGGAGCGCGTGCGTGCTCTCGGCTACCTGCAGGCTCCCGTGGTAGTCACCGAGCAGGATCACTGGTCGGGTTTCCGTCCGGACAAAATCGAAGAGCTGGCTCAGGCCGGCGGACTGAGCGCCAGCTCGGTCGCTTAGTGTGCGACGGCGTCGCTGAGGTCGGTTTCCGGCGGCGCCAGCCGTTACAAAACGGTGGTCAGTATGAATTCAAGCAGTAGCAACATCATCTATTTCTCCTCGGTCTCCGGCAATACCCACCGCTTCGTTAACAAGCTCAACCTCTCAGCGGCCAGGTTGCCGGTATTGACCAAAGAAGAAACCCTTCTGGCACTTCAGCCCTATGTTCTGGTTCTTCCCACCTATGGTGGGGATTCCGGGCACGGGGCAGTGCCTAAGCAAGTGATCAAGTTCCTCAACGTCGAGCAAAACCGATCACTGATCCGGGGCGTAGTAGCCGCCGGAAATACGAATTTCGGGGAGACCTATTGTCTTGCCGGCGATATCGTCGCCAGCAAGTGCCAGGTACCCCTTCTTTATCGATTCGAACTCATGGGCACAGCGGAAGATGTGGACCGGGTTCACCAGGGATTGGAACAGTTTTGGACACGACAGTTGCAGATGCAGTGATTCAGCTTCCTGAGGAGGCGGCAGTGGACAGCGCGCCAGCCAAGAGCAAGGCCGAGGTGCCCACCGCTTATAAGGGTCTGGGCTATCACGAGCTCAACGCAATGCTCAACCTCTACGATGCGGATGGCAAAATCCAATTCGATGCGGATCGTGAAGCCGCGCATCAATACTTCCTGCAACACGTGAACAACAACACGGTGTTCTTCCACGACCTGGAAGAGAAGCTCGATTACTTGGTGAAGAACCAGTACTACGAGCGGGAAACCCTCGATCAGTACACGATGAATTTCATCCGGGACCTGTACAAGCGCGCCTACCAGAAGAAGTTCCGCTTTGAGACCTTCCTGGGTGCCTTCAAGTTCTACACCTCCTATACGCTGAAGACTTTTGACGGCAAGCGCTTCCTGGAGCGTTACGAGGACCGGGTGTGCATGGTTGCCTTGCACCTGGCCCGCGGCAACGAAGATCTGGCTAGCAAATTGGTCGATGAGATCATCGATGGCCGTTTCCAGCCCGCCACCCCGACCTTCCTGAACGCCGGAAAAGCCCAGCGTGGCGAATTGGTCTCCTGCTTCTTGCTGCGTATCGAAGACAATATGGAGTCGATCGGCCGTTCCATCAACTCCGCGCTGCAACTGTCCAAGCGCGGCGGCGGCGTGGCTTTCGCGCTGACCAATATTCGCGAGGTTGGCGCGCCAATCAAGCAGATCGAGAACCAGTCCTCCGGTGTTATCCCGGTGATGAAGCTTCTTGAAGACTCCTTCTCCTACGCTAACCAGCTCGGCGCGCGTCAGGGTGCTGGAGCGGTGTACTTGCACGCTCACCACCCTGATATCAACCGCTTCTTGGATACCAAGCGGGAGAACGCGGACGAGAAGATCCGCATTAAGACCCTCTCGCTCGGCGTTGTGGTGCCGGATATCACCTTCGAACTGGCCAAGCGCGATGAGGATATGTACCTGTTCTCGCCGTACGACGTCGAGAAGGTCTACGGCATGCCGTTCTCCGATATCTCGGTAACCGAGAAGTATTACGAGATGGTTGACGATTCCCGGATCAAGAAGACCAAGATCAAGGCCCGTGAGTTCTTCCAGACCCTCGCCGAGATCCAGTTCGAATCCGGTTACCCCTACATCATGTTCGAGGACACGGTGAACCGGGCTAACCCGATCGAGGGCAAGATCATCATGAGCAACCTCTGCTCCGAAATCCTGCAGGTTTCCAAGCCCACGGTCTACAACGATGACCTCTCCTATGCCGAGACCGGTAAGGACATCTCCTGCAACCTGGGTTCATTGAATATCGCTCGGACGATGGATTCGCCGGACTTCGGTAACACCATTGAAACCTCGATCCGGGCGCTCTCGGCGGTCTCCGATATGTCGGATATCAAGTCGGTGCCGTCCATCGCCAAGGGCAACGCGGCTTCGCACGCCATCGGCCTGGGGCAGATGAACTTGCACGGCTACCTGGCCAGGGAGCGCGTGCACTACGGCTCCGAAGAGGGCTTGGACTTCACCAATATCTACTTCTACACCGTGGTCTACCACGCCCTGCGGGCTTCTAATTTGCTGTCCATCGAGACCGGCGAGCAGTTCGGCGGCTTCGAGAACTCTAAGTACGCCTCCGGTGAGTTCTTCGATAAGTACACCGACCAAGAGTGGGTTCCGCAGACCGAGCGGGTTCGGGAACTCTTCGCCAAGGTGCACATTCCCACCCAGGAAGATTGGCGCGAACTCAAGGCCTCCATCATGGAGCACGGCATCTACAACCAGAATCTGCAGGCTGTGCCGCCCACCGGTTCGATCAGCTACATCAATAACTCGACCTCATCGATCCACCCGGTGGCCTCGAAGATCGAGATCCGCAAGGAAGGCAAGATCGGCCGCGTTTACTACCCGGCTCCTTACCTGACCAACGACAACCTGGAGTACTACCAGGATGCCTACGAAATCGGCTACGAGAAGATCATCGACACCTATGCTGCGGCAACTCAGCACGTTGATCAGGGCCTGTCCCTGACCCTGTTCTTCAAGGACACCGCTACCACCCGCGATATTAACAAGGCTCAGATCTACGCCTGGCGTAAGGGCATCAAGACGGTTTACTACATCCGGCTCCGGCAGTTGGCTCTGGAGGGAACCGAAGTAGAGGGCTGCGTTAGCTGCATGCTCTAAACCCAAGCAGGCACTTACCAGAGGGTACGACGGCGGCGCGAACCGCCGTCGTAGCTCACCTTTAGAATTTGAACGAGAGTAGGAAGCTCACAGTGATTGAAAAGCTGAAACTGGTCGATCACGTCCAGGCGATCAACTGGAACCGGATTCCGGATGAAAAAGATGTTGAGGTCTGGAACCGGCTGGTCAATAACTTCTGGCTGCCGGAGAAGGTTCCGCTGTCTAACGATGTGCAGTCTTGGGCCACCCTGACCCCGGACGAGCAGCAGCTCACCATGCGGGTATTTACCGGTCTGACGCTACTGGACACCATTCAGGGCACGGTGGGTGCGGTCAGCTTGATCCCGGACGCGATCACCCCGCACGAAGAGGCGGTGTATACCAATATCGCCTTTATGGAGTCGGTGCACGCCAAGAGCTACTCCTCGATTTTCTCCACGCTGTGCTCCACCAAGGAGATCGACGAAGCCTTCCGCTGGTCGGTAGAGAACGAAAATCTGCAGAAAAAAGCGCAGATCGTGATGGATTACTACCAGGGTGATGACCCGCTCAAGCGCAAGGTTGCCTCCACCCTGCTGGAGTCCTTCCTGTTCTACTCCGGCTTCTACCTGCCGATGTACTGGTCCTCCCGGGCCAAGCTGACCAACACAGCAGATCTGATCCGTTTGATCATTCGTGATGAGGCCGTACACGGCTACTACATCGGCTACAAGTTCCAGAAGGGCCTGGAAAAGGTCTCCGAGGAGAAGCGCGAGGAGATCAAGGCTTATACCTTCGATCTACTCTACGAACTGTACGAGAACGAGGTGCAGTACACCCACGATCTCTACGATTCCGTCGGCCTGGCCGAGGACGTCAAGAAGTTCCTGCACTACAACGCCAATAAGGCGCTGATGAACCTGGGCTACGAAGCGATGTTCCCGGCCACCGTGACCGATGTGAACCCGGCGATTCTGTCCGCTCTTTCACCGAACGCGGACGAGAACCACGACTTCTTCTCCGGCTCGGGCTCTTCCTACGTGATCGGCAAGGCCGTGAACACCGAAGACGAGGACTGGGACTTCTAAAGTTCTTTCGGAGCGCTGGGTCTCCCGAATAATTCGGGAGACCCAGCGCTTTGCGGTTTAACTCCAACTTAGGCAAACCTAAGCGCATATGAAAAGATGGAGCTTCAAGCCAGCGAAGGGAGCAGATAGCAACGGATGGACTTCTTCACCTCCTTACCCTTCGGCCTGGCATTCCTGTCCTTGTTCTGCATTGTGATGGCGCGTGCCAACGCGACCTATTGGCTTGCGCGGGGCGCAGCGGCCGGAGGCCGGAAAACCAAACTCCGGAAATACCTGGATTCCGCACCAATGGCCCGCGCCGAGGCGATCATCGCCCGCTGGGGTGCTCCCGCCGTCGCACTCTGCTTTTTGACCATTGGATTGCAGACCGCAATCAACTTGGCTGCCGGGGTGGGCAGAATGCCGTATCCCAGTCGGTATCTACCGGCGGTGATCACTGGCTCGGTGATATGGGCGCTGCTCTACGCGACCGTGGGGCTAGCGGTTATTGACGCGGCGATTGCCGCCATCGGAGGCGAGCCCACCGCCTTGCTGATCCTGCTGGGGGCAATGGCAGTGATCGTGGTTGGTGTGTTGATAGCGCGCAAGGCATCGACAGCCAGACGGTAAGATCGATCAAGTGCAGACCGAGGAAAACTCCTACTACGTCAGACTAGGCGAAGGCCAGTACCGATCGACGATCCACGCGCAGGGCGCCTGGAACCCGCACGAGCAGCATATGGCGCCGGTTTCGGGGATCTTGACCCGCGAGCTGGAGGCCTTTCAGCCCCGTGAAGATTTGCGGATGGCCCGGATCAGCTTCGATATTTTGGGGCTCATCCCGGCTGGCGAGTTCAGCGTCGAATGCAAGGTACTTCGCCCCGGCAAGACCATCGAACTGGTCCAGGCGGAACTGATTGCGGGCGGCCGGGCTGCCGTTCGAGCCACCGCCTGGCGGCTGCAGCGTTCAGATACTTCTGCGGTAGCCGCTCTGGCGGATACCCCGATGCCTGCCCTCGCGCAGACCAGCGGGGAACAGGACATGACGGTCTGGCCCGGCGGCTATATCCGTTCCCTGCAATTGCGTGCCGTGGCTGGTTTAGTACCGGGCCGCGGGCAGGCATGGCTGCATACCGAACACGAGATGGTCGACGGCGAAGCTACAGCTGATCTGGTCAGGCTAGTTGGTCTGGTGGATACCGCCAATGGGGTTGCCCCACGCGTTGATCCCAGCACGGGTGAGTACCTCTACCCAAATACCGATCTATCGATTCATCTTTACCGCCAGCCGGCGGGCAAATGGCTGGGACTGGACACCTCGGTGACCTTCGGTGATGACGGAATAGGTCTAACATCCTCGATACTCAACGATGAGCTTGGTCCTTTCGGGCGGGCCGAGCAGATCCTCACCATTCGAGCGATTCGGGCCTAAGCTTGCCTTTTGGCAGTGGCATTCTGGAAAGGTGTGAGGGGCGCTGATTGAACTAATCCGGCCGGAAGCTTCAGCTGGTGCTGAAGCTGATTTGCAAGGTGGTTTGGAGCTACTCAACCAGGTTCGTACCGGAGAACGCGGAGCCACTTTGCGACTCTACCGGCCCGAACCGACGATGGCTTTCGGCCAGCGTGACGCCAATCTGCCGGGCTTCGAAGCGGCCTCTCGGCTCGCTGCAAGCCATGGCTTTGCGCCTTTGGTGCGAAAAGCTGGAGGCCGGGCAATGGCCTATCATCGTGGCTGTCTGGTGGTGGATCAAGTGCAGCCGGAGAGCGATGCCATGCTCGGCTCGCGGAGCAGATTCGCTACCTTTGGTGAACTTTTCGCGGGTGTCTTGCGCTCAGTGGGTGTAGCCGCTGCGGTAGGGGAGATTCCGGGGGAGTATTGCCCGGGTGAGTTTAGTGTTCACGGTTCCTTCCCGGCGTCGAATCCCAAAACCCAGATCAAACTAGTGGGCACCGCTCAGCGCGTGGTTGCGGGTGCCTGGCTATTCAGCTCCGCGATCGTGGTGCAGAATTCAGCACCACTGCGGGAGGCGCTCATCGACACCTATCGCGAACTCGGTCTAGAGTGGGACCCACAGACAGCCGGGGCAGCAGAAGACCTCCAGCCCGGGCTGACCGTCGAAACGGTCGAAGCGGCGGTGCTGGAGGCCTACGGGCTGTGAAATTATTCGGCTAGAGCAGCCGTTAGACCGCGATCCGCTCTTTGACCTGAGCCAGCGAGGGATTGGTGGCCGAAGAGCCATCCGGGAAGATCACAGTGGGTACCGTTTGGTTACCGTCGTTGAGTTTTTCGACCAACTCGGCGGTGCCTGGCACCTCTTCGATATTCACTTCCGTGTAGCCAATGCCCTGGGCATCAAGCTGCGACTTCAGCCGACGACAATAGCCGCACCATGAGGTGGAGAACATGGTGATCTTGCCGGTCTCCGGGGTGTAATCCTCAGACATTTCGCTCCTTTATCAAAACTTCCATCAAATAGAACCGGCCGAGGCCCGTTACTATTCCTGGTTTAGTCTTCCTCTTCGGCGTCCCAGCGCTGGAAATCCAAGGAGAGATAAAGGGCCAGAGCGGCTGAGTTGCTGTCCTTGACGCGGACCGCCACCTCTTTATACCCGGCATTGAAGAGCTTGTCCGTGGAGATCAGTACTAGGCGTTCGGCAAGTCCCTGGCGGCGATGGTCCCGGTCGGTGAACAACTCAATCAGGAACGGTGCCTCTGGTGTTCCTTCGTGACTCGACCGCTCAACTACCAGAATCCCGGCAATAATCTTGCCCTCCTGGTCCACTGCGAGCTGAGAAGCGTCGGTGAGGAGGGTGCCGTACTTGCCGCCAAAACTTGCCTCGATATTGGCCGTAGCCGCTTCCAGCGTCTGTTCCGCCAGCCCCTTGTCATAAGCGCTGAAGTACAGCTTCCCCAAGGCTTCCACGTCCTGGGTTGATGGCGAACGGGTGGTGATGCCTAACTCAAATTGCAGGGGAGTGGTCCGCGCAATAAGGATGACTTTGCTGCTCATGGATCGCTCCTTTTCTAGGGATGACGTCTCTATACAGCCGAGGGCTCGGTGGCGATACAGAGACGTCATCGAACTCTACTGCCATGCTAGACGGATTTAGCGCCGCGGTGCTACGCCATGACTTGAAACTAGCTGGGAAAACCCTGGGGGATGGTCTGGACAATCCTGTGATTCGAATATATATTCGAATCATTCAGAAGAGAAGCGTTCGATGGCGGGGAGGGACCCAGTGGGTACATTCAGTGAGGCGGTAGACATCCAGAGCGGTCCCGGCTGTCGTCCGGTCGAATTGCGTTGGCGCGGGGAGCGTTACCAGGTAGTTTCCGGACGCCGTAGGCCTTTTGTACTTTCTGGATACCTCGGAGCGGAGGGGCGGCTGAATACTACCGAATATGAACTGTGGGAACTGGAGGTTACCCACCCGGAGCGCTCCCGTCGAACCATGAAAGTGACCCATCGGGTGGGTGGCAGTCGATGGCGATTGCTTTGTCTGGCGGACGATAGGCAACAACGCTCGGCGGTTGGATTAGCCCGCTAGGAAGCTGCCCGGCGGGCGAAGTTCGGGGCATGCTCGGGCCGTGGGCCAAAACCAATGAGTCTGGGAGGCAGTTTCTTCACGATGGGAAGATATTTGGCTGCCAGTAGCATGACTTTGGGGAAGCCTCGGGAGTTTCCGTGGATAACAGGTTCGAAAACGGCTCGATGCAGAAGCCTTTGTACTCCTTGGATGACAATCATCGGGAACTGACGACGGCGCTGCACTGCCGCGAGATCTCGCAGGGTCACTTCTCGGCACCGGAGTGGCTCCGCGAGTATTCTGCCAGCCGCAACAGCATCCTGGATGGCTAGGTTGATTCCTACTCCACCGGCAGGTGACATGGCATGTGCGGCATCACCTAGAGCTATAAATCCCGACTTATACCAGTGCGGCAGCCGATTGAGTTTGACGTCGAGGAAGTGCACATCGTGCATGCTTTTGATCTCGTCCAAGCGGTCAATCAGGTCTGGTAGAAACTCGGCTACACGGTTTCGAAAACTCTCGACTCCTGCTGCGCGCAGGCTGGGATCGATACCTTTGGCTCCGAAGTAGGCGATCTGAAAGTAGTCCGGCCGGGTTAATGACAGGCCAAGGCCAGTTTTCCCTAACCGTGGGATCAGTGTACTTACCGCACTTTGTTCTTCGGGACGGCGTGGCAGTCTGAACCACCAGGTGTCGAAAGGTACCGAGAATTCCCTGGGGACTAGCCCCGCTGCATTGCGGAGAACAGAGTGTCGTCCGTCGCAGGCTACCGTCAGAGTGGCCTGGATCTGCCCCTCGGTACCGTCTGCAGCTCGGTAGCTGATCCCGCAAGCCGAGGCTTGTTCGATGAGCACCCCGGTCGCGGCGGTATTCATCATTAAGGTAAAGGTGCTTTCCTTAGCCGCTTCATCCGCTAGTAAGTTCAATAAATCCCACTGTGGCACCATGGCGACATAGTTGTAAGGAGCCTTGAGTGAGTCGAAGTCGCCAAAGGTGAGGGTGTTTCCGCGTCCATCAGGAAGTTGCACATTTCCCAATTTGCTCTGTGGGAGAGCCCTGAATTGCGGGCCAAGACCTAGTTCATCCAGCACCCGGAGAGTGGCCGGATGAACCGTGTCTCCGCGGAAGTCTCGGAGGAAATCGCCGTGTTTTTCCAGAACAGTGACCTTGAGACCGGCGCGAGCCAGGATGAGGCCCAGCATCATGCCGGCTGGTCCGCCGCCCGCTATGACGCAATCTTGCTCAATCATTCGAAACACCTCGAATTCATCGATTGATGAATTAATTACACGCCTCAATACAGGGTTTGTCTAGGGTTGCTCTGCTGTTGCTCTGCTACAGAGGCCGTCCCAACTTGTGCCTTCTATAACCAGGTCCCACCGAGTCGATGTACCCGAAGGGGCCTGGCATCTGACCCCAATGAGTACCTCGAGTCAGCGGGGTGGGGCGGGACGGGGTGAAGCGGAGTGGGAGGATGAACTCATGAGCGAAGCGATCAAGCCAAAAGGGAAGCCGGAATTGGTGCTGGAGACAAGTCGCTTAGTGATGCGTCCTTTGGGAGCCGAACACCTGAATGACTTAGTTCGGATTTATTCGGATGAGGAGGTCGCCAGATACATCGGCGGTGCAGCGCTCGATGAGCCGGGGACTAGGGCACAACTGGAGAAGTTTGCCGCGGAATGGGGCAAGAGGGGAGTGGGACAGAGCGCCGTTTTTGAAAAATCCAGCGCTCGAATGATTGGCCGGATCGGACTGCATTACTGGGATCTTTGGGACGAACTCGAAATTGGCTACGTCTTGGAAAGCGGCGCTCAGGGCAAAGGGTATGCCGCCGAAGGTGCTGGCTGCTGGCTTGACTGGGCGGTCGAAAATCTCGAAACAGAGTATTTGACCGCCGTGATCCATCCCGATAACGCCCCTAGTGCGAAAGTTGCCGGGAGGCTTGGCTTCGAATTCTCCAGAAGAGACCTGACGCCTAGTGCGGTGGCTGTGGATATTTATCGCAAGAACCTGCGCTGAGCATCCCTCATAGCTTGGCGATGAGATTATTCTCCAATAAGTCCGTCGATTGATTCCCTGATCAGATCGGCGTGACCATTATGTCGGGCATACTCCTCGATGAGGTGGACCAGGATCCACCTCAGGCTTGGAGCCCGGCCATCCGGCCAGGTTCGTTTTGCCGGCTGGCTCAGACCGCCGTCGTCTATTGCTTGGTTAATGGCGATCCGGGAGCGAGACACGGAAGTCTGCCACAGTGTTCTCAACTTCTCGGGTGCATCCTGGGCAGCCGAATTCCATTCCCAGTCGGGATCAGCGTCCCAATCAACGGCGTTCCATGGCGCCAGGGGAGCGATGCCTAGCAGCGAAGTGGAAGACCAGTAATCTTCCACGTAGGCCAGATGTTTGAGCATTCCGCCAAGGGTCATTGCAGAGGCAGCAGCGGTGACATTCAAGCTCGCAGCATCCAAGCCGGAGCACTTCCAGGTGAACGTGGCGCGCTGATAGTCCAGAAAGCCGAGAAGGGTGGCAGCTTCGCCCGCCGCCAACGGTGGTTCGGGGCGACCTTGTTCATCCAGAGAGGTCATAGCTGCTCGGCATCCGTGAAGTCGATGCGCATCACGAAGCGACGGGGACTGGGATGGCTTACTTCGGTGAACCCGGCATCGGCAAATACATTGCGACTGCCAACGTGAAGCTCACCCCAGGTAATCTCCTGACCAGGATGGGTGATCATGGTGTACGCCTCGAGTGCCCTGGCACCACGATTCCTAGCAAAATCGATACTGGCTCGGGCTAGGGCATAAGTAACTCCACGTTTACGGAAACCCTTGCGGGTGACGAAGCACGTAACGCACCAGATCGACTCATCTGTCTTGTCCTCATCACGGCCTGTCCATGGAGTGCGAGTCAAAAGCAAACGGAGGTAGGCGGTGCGGGGTTCGATGGCACACCAGCCGACCGGTTCCTCGTCGAGATAAGCCACTAGGCCGCTGGTATACGGGGAGCCTGGATTGTCACAGGCGCTCTGCTCACGCAATCGCTGAGCACGCTCGGACTGAGGAACCGTTTTCCATTGTGAGTCTCGGGTCTTATAGTGCTGGCAATAACACCTGCCGGGATAATCTGCAGTGCCGAAAATTGCCAACAGATCCTCCCACGATGCCTGGTTGGCAGGGAGGACTCGGAACTTATTCACCTCAAGGTATTCGGTAACTTCGGTTTTCATACCAACCCTGCCTGCTTGGTTCGGTGGCAATCTGGGCTATTGCCTATGCCTATGAACGGGACATTAGCATCCATTGAGGACAACTACGGTCCGCTACTTGCCGTCATCCCTTGAACTGTCGATATTGGATGGTGGCCGGGACCCTTCAGCGCGGAGTAAAGTTTTGCCGCCAATTGTGCAAACTTATGATTATTTCTCCTTGACTTTAATCATTATTAAGCAATACGATCAATTCACTGTGATGCGGGTCACAGACTGACCGACTGCAACTATCCGGAGTTCGGATACATAGAAGTACCGAAATGGACCATTTCGTGGCGCGCAGTGAAGTTATCCATTGCTGCGACCGGGTACGGCCCAGCTCTTTCATGAAGCTGCAATTCTGACCGTAGTAGGAGAACTCATGTCTTATCGATCCAAAATTCGTAGATCAGTAGCCCTGGGAGGCGCTCTAGCGCTCACCTCGGGGCTACTACTTGCCACAGCTCCGCTAAGTGCCAGTGCCGTGCTGCCGGCGAGCAATTACAAGGTCACCATGGGAGCGCTGAGCGACATTCCCCACACTGGGGATACCCCGGCTGGCTCCTACATCGACAAGGACGGTACCTACTACGCCCAGCTTGCAGCTGCGCTCTACGGTCCGAATGATCCGCGGTGGTGGAGATTCTCTTCAGGCGGAAACTTCAACACCTCCACCGATAACAGCACGATCAACTCGATGCCGGATAACGCGAACACCACTACTCGCTGCAATACCAGCCCCACCGGTCTCGAGGCCAGCCCGAATCCTGCAAACGCGAGCGATCAGCGCAACTACTGCGACCTGATGGGAGTATGGGTCGATCCCGATACCGGAGATTGGTACGGGCTGGTGCACAACGAATTCACCATGTCACCTTTTGGCGAGGGTATGCACTACGACGCAATTGACTACGCGGTCTCCACCAATCAAGGCAAGGATTGGACGATCAAGGCGCACATACTCACCTCTCCTTACAGCACAACCCGTAATGACACCTCAGCCTTCCCGCAGCAGACCTATTACTACGGCGAAGGTGATCCACGACTCTATGTCGATACCGCCTCCGGATACTTCTACGTCTACTACAACTCGCGGTCCATCCAGAAGCCTGGAGTCTCCGGCACAGCGTGGAATAACTTCGAGCACGTTGCGAGAGCGCCGATGTCGGCAAAATTTGCTCCCAGTTCCTGGAACAAGTGGTACAACGGCTCTTGGTCGCAACCGGGCATCGGGGGTAAGGAAAGCAATATGGTCCCGGTTGATGCCGCCCATCCGACCGGCTATACCCCGGTGGACAAGGAATACAACCCGGCAAATCCGGGGAGCAACGATCAGCAGGTAGCGGCTGGCACCATGCCATCGAGATCCCCGCTCAACACGATGAATATCATCTACGATGCCTATCTTGGCTTGTATATCGGTGAACCCGAAGTGCTTGATCAGAACGTCGGTGCTCCTCAGCAGTTTTACGCTACCGACAATCTGGTGACTCAGAAATGGTCACTGATCGGCGATACCGGAAGCTTCAAGACGGCGTCCTGGTACCGCTGGATGCTTGATGCGGCCAATCTGACTAATCCATACATCACCGGAAAGAACTTCCAGTCCTATTTCCTCTATGGTGGACAACCAGGGGGACAGGCAACGATGTCCATTGAGCAGAACCAGATGCCCGAGCAGCCGGCGAACGTGCTGCCGGTGGATCAGAACAAGAACTACCAGATTAGTGCTGGCAACAATAGAGTCTTGTCGGCAGTGGGTGTCACTTCGGCAACTACCTCCACCGCCGGCTCGACCGGTTCTGGATTGGACTCATGGAAGTTCGTCTACGGTGCAAGCGAGGGTACTTACACCATCGTTAATTCAGCCACGGGCCGGGTTCTTTCGGTGGCATCTGGAACCACCGCTGCTCGTGCCTGGGGTGCAGCGCCGATCACGACGGTGAGCTGCGGTGCTCCAGCGGTGACTCAGCAGTGGTTCATCGTTGCCAATACCGACCCGGCTACCGGCAATGCAACAGGTAGCTATCACCTGGTCAACAGGTATAGCGGCTTGGTGCTTGCGCTCTCAGACGCGGCGGGTAGGCTCTCCGAAACCACCCCGACTAGGGCTTGGACCAACGGTACCGGGAACGCCGTGGGCGGCACTCGGACCGGGGCGGAGCAGACGCTTTCATTCACGGAGGCTGGGCAGCCTGCCATTGATTTGGCTCTAGGCAAGCCGACGACGGCTTCCTCCTCAGAGGTGAAAGCCGGGCAGATATTAACTGCCAATATGGCCACTGATGGGAACCTCAGCACCCGTTGGTCCAGTGCCTCTGCGGACCCGCAGTGGTTACAGGTCGACCTCGGTTCGGTGCAATCTATTGGGCGAGTCAAGCTGAGTTGGGAGTATGCCTATGGCAAGGCCTATCAGATTCAGACCTCTAATGATGGGGTGAACTGGAGCACTATCTATTCCACGGGCGCCGGAGTTGGTGGGGTGCAGGACCTGAAGAATCTGACCGGAACGGGCCGTTATGTGCGGATGTATGGCACGACGCGCGGCACCCCCTACGGTTATTCCCTGTGGGGATTCGAGGTCTACGCCCCGGCAGATCTTGCAGCAGGTCGGCCGACCACGGCCTCCTCGGTGCAGTCGGGTACTAGCTACACTCCGGATCTAGCAACTGATGGGAAATCAAATACCCGTTGGTCGAGTGCCCCTTCGGATTCGCAGTGGTTGCAGGTTGACCTGGGCTCGATTCAAGCCATCTGTGAAGTGAAGCTGAGTTGGGAGTCTGCCTATGCCAAGGCTTACCAAGTCCAGACCTCTAATGATGGAACTAACTGGGCCACGGTCTACATGACGGGCAACGGTGCCGGGGGAGTGGAGGACCTCAAGAGTCTGAATGGCTGGGGTCGGTATGTGCGGATGATTGGTTCGACCCGCGCCACCGGCTACGGTTATTCACTCTGGTCCTTTGAGGTCTATCGCTCTTAGAAACCGCCGCAATGGTAGCGGGCTCTGTGGAACATGCTCTTTGATCATCGTTCCGCAGAGCCCAGCCTGTGTCCGCAGCGAGGACCTCAACCTTTGGCTTGACAGCTCAGTCTCCTTTTGCGGGCGTTCTATGACTTGAAGTTAGTAGCCTGGAGATCATGTCCGATTTGTGCCCCCCCTGAGAAAGACTCTCTGGATGGGGCAATGCGGATGGCGTCTAATCCAAGCCAGCCAGACCGCTGGGTGAAAGAGCCTGTCTCAATTTCTGTTTGTCTAGCAAGCCGCGTTCCGTCACGAGCGCTGCGATTGTCCTGTTGTTAGCCAGTGCCTCCTTCGCCAATTCTGCAGCTGCTGTATAGCCAATGAGCGGGGCGAGACCGGTGACAACACTGATGGACTCAAGCATGCGCTTCTGGAGCACAGGGGTGTTTGCGCTGATGCCATCGACGCAATGAGTACGTAGTTGACGGCATGCGGCGGTGAGCCAAGCGAGGGACTCTAGAAGCGCGTCGGCAATAACAGGTTCAAAGGCGTTGAGCTGAAGCTGCCCAGCTTCGACAGCCATGGTTATTGTGGCGTCAGCGCCGATGACTCGGAAGGCAACCTGATTGACCATTTCCGGGATCACCGGATTGACCTTGCCAGGCATTATGGACGATCCCGCTTGGACCGCCGGTAAAAAGATTTCGCCAAATCCGGTTTGTGGTCCGGAGGAGAGCAGACGAAGATCGTTGCAGATTTTGGAGAGTTTTACGGACGCCCTTTTCAGCACGCCGGAAACGAGCATGAACACCCCGGTGTCACTGGTGGCTTCAACCAGGTCAGCCGCAGAGACGAGTTGCAAACCCGCAAGGGCATTCAGCTCTTCAAAAATAGACTCACGGTAGCCAGGCGGGGCGGTGATTCCAGTGCCAATAGCGGTGGCTCCGAGATTGGACTCGCGGAGATGGGGCAAAAGCTCCAGGAGGCGATGCCTGTCTTCCCGAAGAGTCACGGCGAAGGCTCCGAACTCCTGGCCCAGCGTCATGGGTACGGCGTCTTGTAGTTGAGTCCGCCCGACCTTAATGATGCTCGCGAATTCCTCAGCCTTGGCTGCGAAAGCGTTGCTGAGTCGTTCATGTTCTGCACAAAAGACGGTCAGCTCGAGCTGCAGCGCTATTTTGATGGCGGTTGGATAGGTGTCGTTGGTCGACTGGCTGTGGTTCACGTCATCAATAGGGTGCAAAGCTGAATAGTTGCCCTTGGTTAGACCCATCAGTTCCAGTCCGCGGTTGGCTATCACCTCGTTCACATTCATATTGGTGCTGGTCCCCGCGCCGCCTTGAATTCTGTCCACCACAAAGTGCTCGTCGAGGGATCCTTCCATAACTTCGCGGGCGGCCACCTGAATGGCCGCCGATCGATCTGGTTTCAGAAATCCGAGCTTTTCATTGGACCTGGCGGCAGCGCACTTTATTGCGCCGAAGCCCCATAGCAGGGATCGCATACTCCCGATCGTGCGTCCGCTCACAGGAAAGTTCTCTATTGCACGAAGAGTGCTAATGCCCCAGTACGCATCGGCGGGAACCTCTCGATCTCCCAGGCTGTCATGTTCCCATCGGAGGTTAGCTTGCGATGACTCTTGCTTGGTCATGGTCTGGATAACCTCTCCGAGCTGTCGGGCTTTTCCCATAATTGCGACTGCGGCTAGCCAAGGGAGCGGCTGTCTGATTTCACCCTCCCGCCTCTATAAGAATCTGTCCAGTCGTTATTTTCGAACTCTTGCATCTGAAGAATTGAGGAATCAGCTAGAGCGCAGCCGCGGTCCTGAGCTCCTCAGCTAGCAACGATTTAAGGAACTCTTGTTCACACTTGCCGAGGGGGTGTTCCTGGTGGTCCGCTAGCGGCGTGAATTAACTTCCATGTTCGGGAGGAAAAACTTCTTTTTGGCTTCGCTGAGCGGCAAGTAAGCGCCCGATGAGCGCGGTTCCGGGTCCGGCGGTGCCGCCCGGCCCCGCCGTCGCCGCGACGTTTTCTGCGCTAAGCGCCTCCGCGCAGCAGCTACAGGCAACCACAGCCTGGATGGGGCCACATTCTCCATGTTCAAAGATAATGGGTGGGCCTCCGGGGCTGGGCTCCCAACGATCACCCCACTGCGCCAAGACGGCGAGAAGCGGGACAAGTTCGGCGCCTTTCTCGGTGAGTAGGTAGTCAAAGCGGTCGGGGCCGGAAGCGTAAAGCTGTTTCTTCAGGATCTGCGCTTCGACAAGTTCGCTCAGCCGCCGGCTGAGCACTCTTCTAGTTATGCCGAGATCCGCGACGTAATCATCGAAACGATTCACACCGAGGTAGGTGTCCCGGACGATGAGCCAGGACCAAGCGTCCGAGAGCACGTTGACGGTCCTGGCAATTGAGCAGCTGACCTCGTCGAGAGGGGTTCGTGTCATGTCTACTAGTAAAACGAGTATCTTTAAGCAACTCAATACAGTAGCCTGACAATTATCGCCGAAGATCCTAGATTGCAACCTTGGAGTCCGATATGGCTAAACAGGAACTCAAGCTCAACACCCAGGCTCCGAATACCCTTGATGGGCGTCAGGTTCGGGCTTTGGCATTCATGCCCGCCCGGGAAGCCTTACTCGATCAGCTACTCGGGGATTTCTCGTCGAGTTCCCGGCGTGCGCTGGTGGTGGGTGGGGGATATTCGCCGCTTGCGCAGGCTCTTCTCGATCGAGGTTTTGAGACGACGGTGGTCGATCCCTCCGAAGAAGCGGTCGAGATTGCCCGATCGCTCACTCCGGGTGCGCGATTCATGGTCGCCCCTTCGGTCACAATAGACCCTTCTTTGGGGGACTTTGACCTCGTCTATTGCGCCGATACCTTGGAAACCCATGATCACCTTGATCAGATGATGGGTCAGCTGGCGAAAGCTCTTGCTCCGGGTGGGTGGTTAATCCTTGATACCGTCGCCGATACCGTGATTGCAAAATTCATCTATCTGCTTGCTTTCCAACGCTTGCCATTCAGCAAGATCATGCCCTCACCTCGATATGCCGCCTCGCGGTTGAGGAATCCGGAGGCTATTCGGCTGGCCTTACGAAATGCTGAGCTCTCACTTGAAAAGATCATTGGTTTTGAACCGGCATCCATTGGAGCCCTGGTGAGCACGGTGCTCAAACGTCGCTCGGGGCGAATTTCAGACCGGGAGATTCCCGCCGCCTCCGGGTTCAAGTTGAGCGACGAAGCTCACCCACCTGTGGTTACCTATTTCGCCGTCGCACATAAGGACGCTTAGCAGCTGCGGAAGCCCCGGCCTCACTTGTTGAAGGTGCGGCGGCGATCGAAATGTGATTGTTGGAGGCTTGGTGCAATCACTTTGAGCTTCAACAGCGGGATGAGGTCTGTCAGCTTACGCAGGGTTTTTGGCTGATCGGAGCCCTCCCTGTCAAGGTGCATGGCCTGAAGGCCAGCGTCTCGTGCCCCTTCAATATCCACACGGAAGTTGTCTCCGATATAAAGTACTTGGCCTGGGGAGAGGAACAGGCTCTCGCAGGGCAGGATGAATGCTGAACTTTCCGGTTTGGCGTGGCCCATTTGTTCAGAACTAGAGAACAGATCTAAGAGTGGTTCGATGCCGATCCTACTGATCTTCATCGCTTGTTGCTCGTGGTTGCCGTTGGTCACGACGCCAACGGTGATGCCTGAATCTCGCAGACATTGCAGAGTTGGTACCGCATCTGGAAATGCTGCCCACGCATCCTCATAACTTTGCAGATAGTTGGCGAACATTTCGTCAAGCTCGGTGTCCCCAACCGGACCAGGATGCTCTATCAAGGGAAGGAACTGGCGGAGTCGTTCGCGGCGCTGTTCCTGAAAATTGAGTTCACCTGATAGAAAACGGTCGTAGTTGGCCTGTTCAATCTCAAACCACAAATGCGTAAGTTTCGGTGTAAGTTCAAGCCCGAAACTCCGAACGAAAGTCTCCAAGCCACCACGGGCAGATGTCAGGTGGTCGAACAGAGTGTTGTCCAGATCGAATAGAACGGCTCGAATGTCCATACACCCAGGCTAGCCGTCGTCGCACTTCATCTTTTGAGAACTTTCAGCTTTCTCAATGCCAAGCCAATTGTCCCGCGGAGTGCCCCGTTGCGGGAGATGCCAGGGGTGATTCGGTGGGGTCGGTCGATTCAGATTAACCGTGGGGTGATGGCCTCTTCCAAGTAGCCACAGTCAGAAGTTGGCTGTACCGTCCAGGCCCTTGCGCCGGCACGGATCGAGACCGCCTCATTCATCTTGGTTCCGACGTAGTGCAGGCCTACGCCATCCTCAGTGGCATAGCCACCGCCTAGCGTCTTGCTAGCGACCATGCCACGATAGGCCTCCTTGCGGGGTTGGTCACGGAAGTCGTCATGTACTCCATTGCTGAACGGCAAGAGCCCCAGCCCTTGGTCAAACGGAGCCAATGTATCACCGAAAGAATCGGTCGGGCCGCCTGTGTGCCAGCAGATACTTCCCGCACTTGCCCCAGCCAGCACTACACCGTTTTGCCAACATTCGCGCATGACTTTATCGACGCCGTGAACCCGCCAGACCGCCATGAGATTCGCGACGCTCCCACCCTCAACCAGGATGACGTCCTGAGTCAGGAGATGGTCGCGTATGTCGGGCACATTCGGCTGATTGAACAGTGTCAGTACGCTGAATGCAACATCCGGACGGAGCTCCGCGAACTCTTTCGACTTGGCCTGGACCGCCACGGGCGAGTCGCCAACTGCCGTGGGGACGTAACACACCCTCTGGCCGGATTCCTTGCCCGAGAGCCCAAGCGCATAATCCGTCAAATCAGCGTTCGTACGGGTGTCACCACTGGATTGTAGAATTCCGGAGAAAGCAAAGATCTGACTGCCGCTAGTCGCCATCGTACGAACAATACACGCGATATATGTCTTCAAATCTTGATTGTCCCGCAGAGGTTCCATTGGGGGGAGGTGGCAGGCATCATGTGAGGGGTCCATCGATTCAGATCAACCGTGGAGTGATGTCCTTTTGGTCGATAGTTGCCTGCTCACATCGGGATGCCAGGGTTATCTACGAAAGAGCCGGCTATAAACCATGCGAAGAGCAGCAGGGCACCCGAAGCTACCTATAGCCAAGGCGCGGATCGAATGCTGGTCGTGCCAGCATCGACAGGTAGCCCTAAGAGCGAATTAGCCTGTTCCTTGTTTCCTTGGAGTGATCGAAGCTATAAGCCCACCAATCCTCGTTAGATCTATTAGTGCCTCGATAGCCTGGGAATCCGCCTAACGCTTTACAGGACAGGCAAGTAGGGGCGCGCCTGGACGTGCTGCCGAATATTCGTCATTGTTACGACCCATCTTGGGAAGCGTAATTCGAGTTTGGTGCGGTTGCGGTACATTGCTCGAGTGACTTTTTCATCTGAATCCGTAGATACTCCTATAAACACAATGCAACCTCCGTTGTGGGCACCCTACTATGGGGCGAACATGGGAACCGCGGTGAAGCGATTCTGGAAGAAGTACGCAACATTCTCGGGGAGAGCGAGTCTCAGCGAGTACTGGATGGCCGTGCTCTTCAACGCACTCGTTTACTTCGTGCTCTTTGCATTGCTCTACACATTCCTCTTTCTCGGTTCGAGCAACGAAGACTCCGGCCACTCCAGCCCGGGTCCGCTCTTTCCGATCTTCCCGTTCCTTGTTGTGGGATGGTACTTGGCGACGCTGATCCCCACACTTGCAATTACCTGGCGCCGTTTGCATGACACTGGGCGATCCGGCGGGTTCTACTTCCTGCTGGGCATTCCGTTCGTGGGCGGGCTCATCGTGCTCGTTCTGCTGGCCCTGTCACCGGAACCTTCCGGTGCACGTTTTGACCGAGCAAGGTAGGGCCGAGCCAACGGGAACAAGCGGCTCTTGGCGCTGTCACTCGGACGGCACCATGCCATGACTGGCAAAGCTCATTCCTCGAGGGTCCTGCAGATTTTTACGCAGCCACGGCGATCAACCAAGGGGGATGTTCGCTAGGCCTCCCATCAATGATTACTTATGTTCTTGGAGACCAAACCCAGGGGGTAGTGGTGGTGACCTTCTGAAATCCGAGGCGTTGCAGAATGGGGCTGCTGGCGTCCGATGCGTCCACGACCAGGTACTTCATTCTCAGGCTGACGGCAATCTGTGCGCGGCGGGCAACAAGCGCCCGGTAAATGCCTTTGCCGCGCCACTGTTTGAGGGTGGATCCACCCCACAATCCGCCAAATTCAGTTCCGGGCAAGCCCACTAGCCACGCTGCAGAAACAACCTGACCGTCTGCCTCTGCAATCAGGACGGCTACGTCATCTGGGGAGGTCTCGCAGCGGCTCGCTAAATCCTCAGCTAGCCAGGACCAATCCTTGCCCCAAACCTCAGATTCCATGTAGGCGATCCGGTCGAAATCCTTGCGGGCAGTGGTTTCTCGGATGATTACACCATGCGGGGGCTCAGCGTCCGTGGCTAGCTCTGCTGCATTACCAATGACAACAGTTTCTGTTTCTTCTGGGTTGAAGCCTGCCAGTCTCAATCGTGCGGGCAAGTCGGGGCGATCGTGTCCATATGTTTTCCATTCGACAGCTTCACCGCGCTTGCTGAAGTAGTCACGTAGCCTTTGGATGAGTAAATCCAGTTCTGTAACGCTCAACCCCTCTAAGTCTTTCGCAAAGGCGATTCCTTGCGCTGGAGTCGTTACCCGCAATAGCGGGCCGTCCCATTGAGCAGTCCAAGTTAATGGCATCCTGACTTCAATGCTTCCGCGCACCTGGTCATCGTGAACTGCGAGTAAATCTCGGTGAGTATGCACTAGCCAATCCTGCCATCAGTAACAGTTCCGTAAGCGGGGTGGCAGTTGGTTCTTGATATTGTTACGGACACGGTGATACCAAATTCATCTAGCTAGTTGCTTTCCAGCGCTTGCCCGTTACCAAGTTCATACCTTTACCTATGTATGCCGCCGCCCTGGCGAATTTCAGACCGAGATCTTCTCGCCGCAGCAGGATTCAATCGGCCTCAGTCGCCGACGGTGCGCAAACGATCGAAATGTGTTTGTTGGAGTTTGGTCGCAGCCTGAAGGAATTCGACGACGATCTTGAGTTGGGTGGTGCTGAAGTGGGGGAGTAGGTCCTCCGCTGCCGCATTGATCAGCGGGCCGTAAAGCTCGTTGCTCTTTTGTACAGCAAGTTGAGTGGCGTGCACGATGAGTCGCCTTCGGTCCGTGGGGTGTGGGGCCCTGGCGACATAACCGGCATTCGTGAGGCGATCCAGCATAGTGGTCACGCTCCCAGTGGTTAAACCGAGCCGATTGGCCAGTATGGTCGGCGTCACGTCGGCCGAATCTGGCTCTAGGAGTACTTCCAGGCACCTCAGATCCGTCTCGTTGACGCCGAGAATCCGGGCTACTTCACGGTCAAAGTCTTGCACAGAGGCTTGGTAAGTCTGCATGGCAAGCCCCAAGGATGTGGACGCCACTGCCTTCTCCGCAGATTCGCTTGACATTCAAGCTACCTTTCCATCAAGATATATATTGACAATCAAGTTACATGATAGTCAAGTATTCAACTGCTGTCGCTCCGTCAGCTTCACGAGAGGTTTCATTATGACCCACGCTTTGATCATCGGTGCCGGTGTCGCCGGCCCCGTCCTCTCCATGGCTTTGAGCCGTGTGGGTATCGAGAATACGGTGTATGAGCGGGACCTCGCTGGCGCCGAGCAGCGCGGGTCCTGGCTCAGTTTTCAGGCCAACGGCATGGATGCACTTCGGGCGATTGATGCAGCGGATCCGGTAACGGAGCTGGGCTTCGAAGTTGAGACAATCAGTTTCGTGAACGGCAAGGGGCGCAGCCTAGGTCGTATGCCGATGGCCGCTCAGCGCAGCGATGGTCAACTCTCACTCATGATGCCGCGCTCGGATCTCTACGTTGCGCTCGGCCAGCTCGCGCGGGAACGCGGTGCAGACGTTCATTATGGTAAACAGCTGGTCAGGGTTGAAGAGCTAGCCGATGGGGGAGTGCGAGCGCATTTCTCCGATGGCACGAATGCGACGGGGGACCTGTTGATTGGCTGCGATGGGCTGCGCTCGCAAGTGCGAACACTTATTGATCCGCAGGCGCAAGCTCCCCGTTATGTCCCGGTGCTTAATACGGGAGGTTACATTCCGAACTTTCAGGTCGATGTTCCGCAGGGGGAATTCAGGATGCAGTTCGGCACCAGATCCTTCTTTGCCTGGGCGCCAACACCGGACGGCGGAACGGTCTGGTTTGCCAACCCGCCTATGCTCAAAGAGCCCGAACGTGGTGTTCTCTCCGATATGTCCGACGCCGAATGGAGACGGTGGCTCCATGAGCTGATGGAGGGTGACAGCGGGCCTGCGCATGAGATCATCGACGCCGCCCCCGGACCTCTGGTGGGCTGGGCTACCTACGATTTGCCCGCCGTCGAACACTGGCATAATGGCCGGAATCTGGTCATCATTGGTGACGCCGCGCACGCCGTATCGCCCTCGGCAGGGCAGGGCGCCTCGATGGCCCTGGAGGACGCCGTGGAGCTGGCTAAATGCCTGCGGGACTGCCCGGATCTGCCCTCCGCCTTCGAAACTTTCCAGGCTCTCCGCAAGGCGAGAACGGCGAAGATCGTCAAATATGGCCATCGCTCGTCCAACAGTAAGGCTGCGGGACCGGTTGCTCGGGTTATCCGTGATGCTCTCTTGCCGCTAATCTTTGGGCGGGCTGAAAAGGACGGTGGGAAATCCATGATGTGGCTCCAGGGACATCATATCGACTTCGATGAGGTTGTTACTCCGGTGCGATAACCGGCGGCAAATCGAGTGGACTGATACTTTCACCGCTCGAAAACACCGAGAATCAGGACGCTAGTTGTCCGGAAATGGTCTTAGAGTTTTAGTTATGACTATCGCACGCTTTCCGGTTGTTGTTCTTGACTGTCCTGACCCAAAGTCGCTTTCCGAATTTTACGGCGCTCTACTTGATTGGAAAGTCGAGCAAAGCGAGGACTGGTGCTCCGTCCGGGCCGACTATGGCGCTTCGATAGATTTTCAACAGGTCGAAAATTTCACGCCACCGCAATGGCCTGGTCAGGAGGTGCCGCAGCAAATACACCTTGACTTTACGGTTGATGATCTCGATGCTGCTGAGGTGGCCACGCTAGCGCTCGGTGCGACTAAACACGAGTACCAGCCCGGTACCTCGTTCCGGGTATTCCTGGACCCGGCTGGGCATCCGTTCTGTTTGTGTGTGGGCTAAAGAACTGCGTCAGGTGTTGTGACGCGGTTGGCGGGGGAGCAGCCGGCCTGAAGATGCGTTGTTGCCGAGGTGGCCGGAAAGGAAAAGGGCGTGAAAAAATACATACTCTTTGATCATGACGGTGTTTTAGTGGACACTGAATTCTGGTATTACAAAGCCGGAGAACGCGCCCTGGCAGATATTGGTGTGGCCTTGGATAAGGATCAATACTTGGAGGGTATGAGCCAAGGAGCGGGAACTTGGGATCAAGCCAGGGCGGCAGGGATCGACGAGTGGACCATCAGCAGACAGCGTGAGGTTCGCAATGATTATTATCAGGAATATCTGAGAACAGAAGTCATTGAGATTGAAGGCGTCGTTGAAACTCTTGCTGAACTGTCAAAATACGTTCGTATGGCGATTGTAACGACTGCGAAACGTATGGATTTTGAAATTATTCATGAAAAGCGTCAAATTAGACAATTCATGGATTTTGTTCTTGTTCGCGAGGACTATGATTTCGCTAAGCCGCATCCCGAACCGTACCTGACCGGCCTAAAACGCCTCGGCGCCAGCAAAGAAGAAACCCTGATTGTTGAGGATTCATCCAGAGGGCTGAAATCTGCCGTGGCAGCCGGTATTGACTGCGCCATCGTCTACAACGAATTTACGAGCTCACATGACTTTTCGCAGGCGACTCATCGAATCGAAACTTTGACCGAGCTGAAAGATATCGTCCTGAAGACTGCCTGAAGAAACAGGCGATCTCGGCTGAATCGCAATCCCAGGAGCAATGACAGTTAAACGCCGATAATCCACATTATGTAAAGTAAATTCTGTTGGACCACATCTAGGTGCGCTGCTCAGCCGCCCTTAGTCAAACTGAGAATTTTCGCAGTACTACTGAGAATCTACAGATTTCCATTCACATTCTCAGTAATGGTGAGAACCGTGAGGGAAGCTGGAGGGCTAACGTCCACACCTTTGAACGTTTCGGGTGAGTCTCTTGTTTCGGCTCGTCTGGATGACAGGTTTGTTAGTTTGCGAGTCTCCATTGATGTGGCTCGATCATCAGCGGAGGTAGCTCTTTCAGGCCGATAGTCTAGGTCACTAGCAGGAAGGTCAGTGGTATGTCTATCTATGAGAAGAGGAAGTGTCGCCCAGCAAACGTTCACGACCCCTGAATTCAGTGGAGTGAAAAGAAAGAGTCTCTGGAGAAAATAGTCATCAGAGTGCGCTAAACCTGATTTGATCATGACTATTAGCACCTTTGAAGACTGTTTCCTCCGTTTCGTCGATGTCGTGAAGGCACAACGGGGTGCTTAAGTCCTAAAATGATGAGGTGCATCCCTCGATCGAAATCCAAGATGAATTCCACGCCACCGGGCCTCTGTCAAAGCTGGAGGGCGGCAGAGGAACGGTCTGGAGAGCCGGCGATGTAACGCTGAAACCTCTCGATGTGATTCCCGAAGAGTTGCTCTGGATGGATGTAGTTGCGCGTACACAGAGCACCAACAGCAGGATGCGCCTTAGTCTTCCAATCAGAAGCAGATCTGAGAAGTTAGTTGTCGACGGCTGGACGGCCTTTCCGTACCTGACTGGTGAACATCAGCCGGGCAGATGGTTTGAACTCGCAAAGATTGCCCGCGAGTTCGCCAAGCTGTTCTCTGAGGTAGAGCGTCCTGCCTTTGTCGATATTCGGACCCATGCCTGGGCCAGGGCTGACCGTTTCGCCTGGGGTGAAGATACTGACGTTCTGTTGAGCGATGTTCCACACGTCGCAGAACTAGTAGGAGCGCGGCAGCAGGTGTTCGATCCCTCTGGGGTCATTCATGGCGATCTGACTGGAAACGTCTTATTCACTTCCGCTCTCCCTCCAGCTGTTCTTGACCTGACGATATATTGGCGTCCAGTGAACTACTCGGTTGCCATAATCGCAGTAGACGCGGTTTGCTTCGAAGGTGCACCGCTTGCCCTCTTGGAAACGATCAGCCCGGCCAAGGACTTTCCGCAGTACCTCGTGCGTGCATTGCTGTTTCGGATAGTGACGGACTACCTCAATGGTCGGCGGGCGTCTGAATACGGAGTCTACGACAGTGTTGTCGGCTGCACACTTGAACTCGCTGCGAGTCAGTAGCAGAAGCAGCGAACTGCCGTCGATGAACCTCTCCAACACACTGAACACCGTCCGCTCCAACCCAGCAGGCACGGACGAAATGATAGTCAACATGGTCATCGACGGAGACGCCGACAAAGTCCACCGCTACAGTGGCCCAGACGGAAAAGCAATACCACGAGTGAAACAACTACTCGGCTAGGATTGGTACTTCCAAAAACTCAGCGCACGCAGCCGCGCCAAAGCCACTCCTCGATGGAACGCCCAACGGTCCCAAGCAACCGCCGAGTAGACAACTCCTCCCCGCTTTACAGGAACGACCAGATATCAAGCATCCAATCAATCCAGCCGGCCACAGCGAAGAATGCAAGATCGATTAATAACAGTTACCAGTAAATTCTGTTGGACCACATCTAGGTGCGCTGCTCAGCCGCCCTTAGTTGAGGATTTCGCCACGTTCCTCCGGTGCTTTGGAGATTAACCGCTCACGCCATTCTTGCAATGCCTCGGGAGTGAGCCTGGTCCAGTCGTTGATTTCTCGAACAATTCTGAGGGGCTCGGTGCTTCGATAAGACCGCGTTGGATTCCCCGGAAACTTCTTATCGGTAACGTTCGGATCGTCTTCGAATTGACCTGTTGGCTCCACCTCGTACACGTGTGGAGTTACCTCAGCTCCCAGCAGCTCTACTGCAAGCTCTGCAGCGAGACCTGCCCCATCACGAAGTGCCGTGAAATAAACGTGGTTCATCACTATCTCGGGCTGGTAGTTCGACTGAAAGCCAGGGGTAAGTAGCTCTCCTGGCCGTAAAACCACCGCTGTGCCGTGGAAGAAAGGGCCGCGCTCGATGGTTTCATTCATCACCCCAGAATATAGTGCCGGGTTCATAGCGGAGGTTTAGTTCTAGATAGCGACTGCGATGCTCAGGATGATCTGGATTCCGCCTTAGGCGAGTAACCGAGCTGAACGGCTAACTACTCCCCTAGTGATTCTCATGAACGGCTAGCCTCAGATCGATAAACGCCGCGATCGTCGCTCGGTGCAAGCGAGATTCTTCTTACCCAAGAGGGTAGTTACCCGCCTCAAGGTCGGCAAGCAGGCTCGGGTGGCTCGGCTCCCAGCCAAACCGGCGTTGTGTCGCGAAGCTTGAGGAGGGTTGGTCGACTTCGAAGACTGTTCCGAGGAAGCCATACTGCTCCGCTGCCACTTGTTCCACCGGCAGCCCCAGCGCTCCCCCGATGGCTTCGGCCAGCGATCGCATGGTGTCACCTTCGTCCCCTACCGCATGAGCAATGCTGCCCGGAGCTGCGTCTTCAAGCATGATGCGGAAGAGGTGAGCCGCGTCGAGCCGGTGCACCGCAGGCCAACGCTGACTGCCATCACCGACATATCCGGAGACGCCGGTGTGCCGTGCGGTTTCAATGAGAAAAGAAGCAAATCCGTACGCCACGCCACGTTGGTGTACCGAGCGAGGAAGACGTACAACGGAGCTACGCACTCCCTGCTCGGCGAGTTCGAGTAGGTATCGAGCATTGCGGGCGCGCCCGCCCATGGGCCCCTCTTCGGACATTGGCTCTTCTTCGGTTGTGACGCGACCTGGGGCTGCGGGTGTTCCGGAGGCGAAAACGATCGGCTTGTGGCTGCCGATCAGGGCGGCGCCGATGGCTTCGACGGCAGCCTTCTCCTCCGCTATGCCCTCCTCGATTCTGGTGAAGTCGTTGCTGAAGGCTAACTGAATCACACCATCGGTCTGTTCGACGCCGGTGCGCAGCGAGTTGGCGTCGGCCAGGTCACCTACTAGCGGGACAGCCCCAGCCGCGATCAAGCGTTCAGCTGAGGCCGCGGAACGTGCCAGGCCGAGGACCTGGTGGCCAGCAGAAATTAATTCGGACACTACCGCGGAACCAATTCCACCCGTTGCGCCGGTGACGAATACTCGCATGATGTACTCCTATAGTGATGGGACTCCTGTCCCATCACTATAGCTCATGATGAGACCCCAGTCCCATCGGATAGGATGATGTCATGCCTCGCTGGGAACCTGATGCTCGCTTACGACTAGTCGCTGCTGCTATCGAACTGTTTACCGAACGCGGCTACGAGGAGACCACCGTGGCCGAGGTAGCTGCGCGTGCGGGACTGACGAAGAGCACGTTCTTCCGTTATTTTCCCGATAAAAAGGACGTTCTCGCGGCCGGTCAGGAGGCCATCACCCGGCTCCTCGTTATGGGCATCGCTTCGGCCGCTCAGGATGCGAGCCCGCTTGAGGCTGTAGCTGCGGGTGTTGTCCGAACGGCCGAGGCTATGACCGAAGTGACCAAGGAGCTAGGTCCTCGAATCAATGCTCTTATCGCGTCGAATCCGGAACTGCAGGCTCGCGCTCAGCTCAAACATGCCGCCCTGGTCCGGTCGGTAGCCGAAGCCTTGGCTGCCCGTTCCGTGTCGGAGCCGGTCGCGAAACTCGCGGCAGAGCTTGGCATGCTGGCCTTCGCGGATGCCCATGCGGCCTGGATCACTGCCGGCAATCGGGAAGGCTTCGCCGAGCTCGCTCGGATCGCAATTGATCGACTGCGTGAAACGATGTCCCAAATCACCTGAGTGGATATGCCGCCGTCGCCCCCCCCCACAGCTCAGGGCTTATCAGCGGTTGTCGCCATATAAGTATTGAGGCGCACCGTTGCGGCTTGAAGCACTCGTCGCGTTGTCGCGAGTTCCTCTGGGTCCGCTCCCTCGAACGAAACTATCTGAATGATCGCGATGGGGTCGGGAAGTTTGGCCCATAGCTCCTTGCCTGGCTCGGTAACCTGGAGCATCCGCTGGCGCTGATCGGCGGCCCTTCATGAGCGTGGTTATGCCTTCTACGATGATCGCTGGGAACCAGGAGTGGTCCGGCTTGTCACCTCATTCGCGCACCAAGAATCCGACATTGACGAACTTCTCGCCTCGATGCGACTGGCCTCAAAGCTGGTCCGATAAGACGGTACGGGTCTTTCTCGCCTTCTGAATTCGCCGTAGGCTTTGTCTTGGCTCGGGTAGAGTCCTGAGCCAGCAGAGCAGAACGAACAATGGGAGGTTGCGCCTATGCCGCGAATTATTCGGTTTGACCATGTCGGCATCACCGTTAAAGACCTAGAGAAGGTGACGGCATTCTTTCTGGGACTCGGGCTTGAGATCGAGGGTAGGACCTTTGTGGAGGGTGACTTCATCGATACGGTGATAGCGATCCCGGATTCCCGTACAGAGATCGTTATGTTGCGAACGCCAAACGGAGACACCGCAGTGGAGCTTTCCAGCTTCGTTCGACCCGAGCCGGTAGAGGGGTCGCCCGCTGCGATGGCTAACGAGCTCGGGCTGCGCAGTCTGTCGTTCGAAGTCGATGACCTCCAAGCGCAGGTCGATCGGCTAGCCAATGAAGGTTACGGTCTGGTCGGTGGCATTGGTCAGTATGAGGGAGCCTGGCGGATGGCTTATGTGCGGGGCCCGGAGGGAATCATCGTGGCCCTGGCTGAACGGATCATTGAGCAAGCGACTTAGACCTCCTATTGCCCCACTCTTCCGTCCACGCACTCTCGCAGCAGGTCGGCATGTCCACAATGACGGGCATATTCCTCGATCCGATGCACCATCAGTTCACGCACCGCGATCTGCTGTTTTCCCAGCCGCTCCCCCAGATCTGGGTGCACCGCAAGATCCGCATCCAAAGCCGCCTGCTCCCGCGCTAAGTTTGCGTAGGCAGCGTCAACAACATCCTGGGCGGCTATTGCATCGTCAAAGTCAGCGTCACGTTTGCCGTACAGCTTCGGTAGGGGATCGCCGTCGTTAATCCAATTGCGCCAGTCCCGTTCGGCCTCGGCGAGATGCCGCAGCAAACCAAGCAGTGACATGGTCGACGGCGGCACCGAGCGGCGTGCCAATTGTTCCGGACTGAGGCCCTCACACTTCATTAACAGGGTAAGTCGATAGCTCGACAGGTAATCCTGCAGGGTTGGTAGCTCACCGTCCGGGCTGACTCCATCGCTGTTACGAGGGTCTTTGTCCGGATCGGTCCACATATCTGGGTAGACGGTCGCCTCGGTCCATCGGGTGGGTTGCTCACTCATGCTTTCAATATTGGCCCGATCGGGGCTCGCGCGCTAGTCCCCGGTGCTAGCGCGCGGTGAGTCAACGGCTTAGCTACGCCTGGTGCAGGATCTGGATCAGATTTCCGCAGGTATCATCCAACACTGCGGTGGTCACCGGGCCCATCTCCAGCGGTTCCTGAGTGAAGCGAACTCCGAGCTCACTCAGGCGTTTAAATTCCGCGTGCACATCATCCACGGCAAATGCCGTCATCGGAATGCCGTCCTTGATCAAGGCATCTCGATAGGGCTTCACTGCGGGATGGCCGGAGGGTTCCAGAAGCAATTCGGTGCCGTCAAGATCATCGGGTGAAACCACTGTTAGCCACCAGTCCTCCCCTATTGGAACCTCGGTCTTTTTCACGAAACCTAGCACTTCCGTGTAAAAGCTCAGGGCCCTCTTTTGGTCATCGACAAAGACGCTGGATAGATGGATTCTCATGTTTTACTCTCCGATGTGCTGGACCTGATCCACCGCTCGGCGATGCCTTTAAGTGGTGTCGTCTTCAGGTCGTGGAATTTATAGCGACCAACCCGGCGGCTCTCGACCAGACCGGCTGCCTCCAGTACCGCGAGGTGTTGAGAAACCGCTTGGCGTGAGGTGGTGAGCTGATGCTTCACACTTAGCCGCGAGCAGATCTCAAATAAGGTCTGCCCGGAACGCTCGGCAAGTTCGTCAAGAATCTTCCGCCGAGTGGGATCCGCCAGAGCCTTGAAGAGCTCGTCGTTGGTCACTCTTCAGACAATAGGCAAGCGTGTACTTGCCTGTCAAGGGTGGTGTTCACATCTGAACGACAACTTTCCCTTTAGCATGGCCCTGTTCAAGATAGCTGAAACCCTCGGCAATTTGCTCGAAGGGGAAGACCCGATCAGTCACCGTCTTGAGCTTGCCTTCTTCGACCAGACCGGCCAGCAATTCGAGATCTGTTCCGCTCGGATGCATGAACATGTATCGATAACCGACGCCCTTTTGTCGCGCCTGACGGCGGATCTTGGCACTCAAAATCCAGAGCGCGGCGGTGAGTAATGGGCCCGCCTCCAGATCCACACGCGCTGTGGTCGGTTCGGGGAATCCAGCAATGGAAACTGTTTTCGCACCCCTTTTGAGGATACTGAAGCTATCCTGCAGGTCCGCCCCGCCAGTGAGATCGAAAGCGCCGTCATACTCACTCAGCACATCCTTGAACCTTTGCTCCCGATAGTTAATAACGGTTGAGGCTCCCAAGGAGCGCACAAATTCTTCACTCTGTGGCGAAGCAGTGGTCGCTACCTCCGCTCCCATCCAGGTCGCGAGCTGAATCGCCAGGGTACCCACGCCGCCCGCTCCCCCGGAAATGAAAATCCGGTCCCCCGCAGTGACCGCTAGTTCGTCCCGTAGCGCTTGGAGTGCGGTCAATCCCGCAAGCGGTAGCCCCGCCGCAGCAACAAAATCAAGGGACTCCGGGATCTTCGCTAGAAGCGTCTGGCTAATAACTAGGTAGGGCGCGAAGGCTCCTAGTTTATTCTTGTCCACTCGGGCGAAAACGCGGTCCCCAACCGCAAAACGAGTAACGCCATCCCCAACTCCTGCCACTATGCCGGAGAACTCGTTGCCGGCAACCGTGGGCAAATCTAGATGGTTAAGCAAGCGCATCTTGCCCTCGCGTAGCTTGTAGTCAACCGGGTTCAAAGCTGCGGCTTGTACCTTGATCAACACCTCATTGTCAGCAGCGATAGGCTCAGGGACCTCGCGCATCTCCATGACGCTTGAGTCGCCGTACCGGGTCAATACATAGGCTTTCATTCCAGCTTCTTCCCCTTGAGTCTCGTGCCAAAACTTATCACCCGAAGAGCATCTACCTCGCTAGGGCCTCGGAGCCTGTCAGGATAACGAGTTGCTGGGTTGTCCGAGTCATCGCGACATAACGATCGACTGCCCCTTCGATTCCGCTGCCAAAAGCCTCCGGGGTGAGCAGCACCACCAGATCGAATTCGAGTCCCTTCGACAACTCGGGAGTTAAGCAGCTGACGCGAGGCATCTCCGGGAACGAGCCGGGTTCGCCGCTACTAATCACGCAGGCCGTGCCTTCGGCATGTGCAGCGAGCCAGTTGGCGAGGATTGAGCTCAATTCCGAAGTGGACCCGTAAACCACAGCGGTACCACTGCTGCGGATGGACGTTGGCACATTGGCGTCGGGGAGCGCTGCCCTGATCACCGGTTCTGCTTCGACCATCACTTCCTCCGGGGTTCGGTAGTTGATGTTCAGGCTTGCCAGCTTCAGCTGAGCCAATCCAATCCGCTCCAGCCGCTGCTGCCACGACTCCGTGAACCCGTGCCTAGCTTGAGCACGATCCCCGACTACCGTGAAACTCCGGGAGGGACAGCGCAGTAGCAGCATTTGCCATTCCGCATCCGTGAGTTCCTGCGCCTCATCCACCACAATATGAGCGAACGGACCGGCGAGTTCGTCCGATTCGGCCAGCGGTGCGGCGCTGTCATCGACCAATTTGTCCTGCATATCCTGTCCGCGGAGCGAGGTCATAACCATCAGCTCGGAGTCATCGGCTGCGATCAGATCATCTATCACTCGGTCCATTACTTCGCGCTCGGAAGCCAAGGCAATCGCTTGCTGCCGCTTGCGTCGCGAGGCCCCGGCGTCGCCCAATCTTTGTTTGGCCGCATCCAGCAACGGAAGGTCGGAAACCGTCCAAGCTCGACTGTCCTGGCGTTGCAACTTCTTGACTTCAGCAGCGCTGAGCCAAGGAGCGCATCTACGCAAGTAAGCGGGCACGGACCAGAGATCGCTGACCAGTTCGGTGTAATCGAGTAGCGGCCAGGCTTTGCTGAAGGCATCGACTAACTCGGCATTCTGAGCTAAGACTCTGCGGATCAAATCCGCCGGAACGTCATCGGTGCCAGGTTTGTCCGCCAGGATGTTGAGCAGTTCTTCCCAGACCTCCTGGCGAGCCTCGTTGTGTGCAAGGCCTGGGGCCGCCGATTCGAAGGCCTCGGTCCATTCCTCAACGCCGAGCCAGATATCGGCATAGGCTGTCTCGATAATCATGCCTTTGCGGGGAGGTTCCTCATAAAACCTGACGGCAGGCTCGATGGCCTTCACCAGCTCAGCCGAGGACTTCAGCCGGGCCACCTCGGGATCAGGCTCGATCATCGCCGAAGTACCCTCGGGGACCAGGTCCCGTAAGGTGCAAGTTTGGACCCCCTCTTCCCCAAGGCTAGGTAGGACGTCGGCAACATAAGCTAAATAGGGCTGATGCGGACCGATGAACAAGACGCCACCTCGGTGGTGGCCGAGGCGAGGATCGGAGTAGAGCAGGTAGGCGGCTCGGTGCAAGGCGACGACGGTTTTGCCGGTTCCGGGACCGCCGTCGACGACGAGAGCACCCCGGGATGAGGCGCGGATAATGGCATCCTGATCGGCCTGAATGGTACCGAGCACATCTTGCATCCGGGCAGATCGGCTGCTGCCCAAGCTGGCGATGAAAGCAGATAGATCATCCAGGGTGGCCAGCTGCTCAACTCCGGCGCTACCCTCCGCGGAGAATACTTCGTCCCAGTAGTCACTGATCCAGCCTCGGGTCCAGCGATACCTGCGCCGACTCACCAAGCCCATCGGATTGGCATGAGTGGCACCGAAGAAGGGCTCCGCGGCTGGGGAGCGCCAATCGATAAGCAATCGATGTCCGGCACCGTCGGTGAGACCAAGCCGGCCGATATACACGGGCTCGGGGCTGCCAGCGCTGACCATCTGTCCAAGGCAGAGATCTAGACCGAAACGCCGCAGGGCTCGCAGACGGGAGGCGAGCATGCGCACTTCCACGTCTCGCTCCACCACTTCCTGGCCCAGGCGGCCGGGAGCCTTTCGAGCGGTATCGAGACGATCTGACAATTCGGTGATGGTTCGTTCAAGACTTTCGGCAATGGCCGTGAAGTGCCGTTCATCATCGGCAATGAGGCTTGGCTCGGCTTTAGAAGTGAGGTGGTCGGGAAGGTTAAACGCGCTACTACTCACGTCAGCAGTTCCTCTCTGGCCGCAGTGGGCAACGTTGTGCCGCCCGCGGAGGGGTAGATCAGTGTGGACGCCATGCTCGGCTCTCAATTCTGCGGCATGCCCCGGGCCTTGCCGCAAGGCCCCCTGTGCGCTATAGATTGGAAGTAGAGGCAAGTTCAACATATTGAGCAGGATTCAAGAAGTATCCGGGGTTGGCTCCGACTAGCATGAATAACATGACTTCCATCGAATCAATCACCATCGAAGCGGCCGATCCCCTCGCAGCCGAAGATTTTTATGCCAATTCTTTTGGCTTAGGTTCGCTCGTGCGGGTTCAGCCCACCGAAGCTGAAACCGCCGGGTTTCGCGGCTTCACGCTGTCACTCGTGGTGTCACAACCCTCTACCGTGAGCGGGCTGGTTGATGCCGCGGTGGCGGCTGGGGCAACAACGCTGAAGCCGGTGGCGAAGTCATTATGGGGTTTCGGTGGTGTTGTCCAGGCGCCGGACGGAACGATTTGGAAGGTCGCGACGTCGGCCAAGAAGGATAGTGGTCCGGCCAGTCTGCAGGTGGACCAGGTCGTACTGCTGCTGGGGGCAGCAGATGTCGCTGCCAGTAAGCGGTTCTACGTTGAACAGGGCTTTACCGTGAGCAGGAGCTTCGGCAAGTACATCGAGTTCGAGCTTCCCTCCAGCCCTATCAAACTTGCACTCTATGCTCGCCGTGCCCTCGCTAAGGACGCCGGAGTCTCCCCGGAGGGCACCGGCTCGCATCGATTGCTCATTACTCGGGACGGCGGGGCCTTCACCGATCCCGATGGTTTCAACTGGAGTGCCTCGGCTCCGATCGGATAGCGATGGAACCTCATGACATCGCGGCGTCCCACCAATCGAGAACACGGCTGCCGTAGAAGGTGATCCATTTAGAGGGCTCCCCGGGCGGCGCATCTACTTCGAACCAGACTCGTCCGGGATGACGACGTTCTTGTAACCAACTGCCGTCCGGCCTGCGGGCGGCGCGAATCACCGAGATTGCTGGGGCTAGCCGCGGATCGGGAGCCAAATCGTCGTGCAGCGCCGCCGCACGGAAGTAATCGGCGGCATTCAGAGCGCTGTAGAGCCAACGGAACGGGTAGGCGAATCGTGTTGCCCAGGGTGCTACGAGCTCCCCTGTCGAAAGGGTGTAGAGCAAACGTCGTTGTAGCAGGTACTCCTCGCCGGCTCGACGGGTTGCACGATGGACCTCAGTGCCGGCCCCGTGCTTCTCGTAGTACAACAGACCCTTTAATGAGTTGAGTGTGGAATGAAAGGACGAGCGGGTGGCGCCTTCGACCCATTCACAGTTCCAGCCGCCGTCGGAAAGCTGATGGTCGAGAAACCACCGCGCGATCCCGGACACCTCGGCGCCGAGCCAGGCACCATTAGCGAGGGTGTAGGCGTTTATGCAGCAATCCACCTCGCCGCCCCAGTAAGGCAAATTATCGTATTCCCAGCGACTGTTTGCGGCGAGTAGCTCCGCAGTGCCGGCTAGGGCCTCTGACTCAAGGCCCCAGTCGCGCAATGTGTTGAGCGACCAGGTGGTGGCAGTCCAGGGCTGCCCTGCGCCCTCAGCGGCTTCCGGGCCCTGAAAATCGAAGTCTTTTGGGAAGAATGCACCGCCTGCCCACTGACCATCGGGATCTTGCAAGGCGAGTAACTGCGCGCCAAAACCCTCCTTGGCAATCCGTGCTCGGCTTGCGTTCCACACCGTGGCGGGCGCCCCCGCCAAATCGCGTTCAACTTGCCAACGCAGTGCCGGGTCCGCGTCAAGCAACCAGCCGAGTAGAGCAGGATTGAGGGTCATTATCGGCAGACTACCACGGCTACTATCCACCCGCGAGACCCGCGTTCTGGCTATTGAAGATGGGTTGGAACGATCATCCTTACGGGCAGTGCGGTAAAAACGGAAAAACACTTCCGTTTAATATATTCTGGATCTCGGAGAGGCCATCTCGGAGAGAACGCGGAGGATTACTATGACTGAGACGGTATTGGTTACCGGGGGCACAGGTTATGTGGCGAGCTGGTGTATCGCCACGCTTTTGGAGCGTGGTTACCGAGTTCGAACCACGGTGCGGAGCCAAGCCAAGCAGGATGCGGTTCGAGCAGCGCTCCCGCAGGCACTGGAACCACCAGTTCAGCTGAGCTTTGCGATCGCCGACCTGACCTCGGACGAGGGTTGGGACGAGGCGGTTAAGGGCATCGACTACGTTCTACATGTCGCCTCTCCCCTGGGCGGTGAAGGAGTGACGAACGCCGAGGATCTGATCGTTCCTGCTCGCGACGGCGCCCTGAGAGTATTGCGCGCAGCCACCGAGGCAGGAGTGAAGCGGGTGGTGATGACCTCGGCAGCAAATGCGTCCAGCCCATCCTCCTATGCGGACGAAAGCGTCACCGACGAAACCCTGTGGACCAACCCGGAGGATCCGAAGCTAATCCCCTACCGGAAATCCAAGACCATCGCCGAGAAGGCTGCCTGGGACTTTATGGCGAATCAGAGCGGGCGCACCACCTTGACCACGATTCTTCCCGGAGCGGTTTTTGGTCCCGTGCTGAGCGCCTCCACGATCGGCTCGGTGGAGATTATCGCCCGAATGCTTCGTGGCGGCATGCCTGGTACGCCTCGGATCGGACTGGAGGTGGTCGATGTCCGGGATCTGGCCGATATTCACCTCCGCGCTATGGTCTCGCCGGACGCTGCGGGGCAGCGGTTCTTGGCGACCGGTGAGTTCCTTTGGATGCGAGATATCGCCCAGACGCTACGCTCGGGGCTTGGTACGGCTGCGGCTAAGGTACCAACCCGGAATCTGCCGGACTTCCTCGTTCGATTTACCGCTACCTTCCTTGATCGCTCGTTGCGGCCCATCATGCCGGGACTGGGGCGGCGCAATCGGCACAGTACGGAAAAAGCTTTCCGCCTGCTGGGCTGGAAGCCACGCCCCGCCGCCGAAACCGTGCTGGCCACCGGAGAGAGCCTGATCCAGTGGAAAGTGGTCTGAGGACCGGCGAATAGCCGGGATTCAGAGAACGACGACGGCGTACCGGTCTTCCGCATGCGGGCGGCCAGCAGTAACTGGTTCAGGACTGTGTAACGGGTAATCTGACTGGGGTGAAGCGCGGCTTCATAACTAGCTGCGCAAGCAAAGATCGGAATGGAGTGGGAGATGGCCCAGATGGCTGCATTGGAGCGAAAGCTCGGCGAGGTTTGGGCAGATATCGATGTACTCGAAAGGCAGGATTTCGTTGCCGCCATCGACGCTGTCACCGAGGAATTAGCGGCCGACGACCCACTTCGTCTCTTCGAACGCGGGGCGGCCCGTGATTCCACCGGATATCCAGATCTCGCAGTTCCGCTATACCAGGCGGCCCTGGAGCACGGCCTTTCTGGTGAGCGCCGCCGTCGCGCCGTTATCCAAATGGCCAGCTCGATCCGGAACCTAGGACAGCCCGAAAAGGCCGTGGAGTTACTCACCGAAGAACTCAAAAACCCTCATGACCATCTAGAGGGCGCGGTCAAGACCTTCCTGGCGCTTGCGCTGGCCGATCTAGGCCGCGAACGCGAGGGGCTTTCGGTGGCAATCGAAGCACTTTCTGGCTATCTTCCGCGCTATAACCGTTCCACTGAGCGCTACGCTCAAGCACTTCTGGAAGAGTCAGAATAGGAATCTAGCTGTTCGGACCTGCAACCTCCCAGATGTGGCCGCCGGGATCCTTGAAACTTGCCGTGCGAATACCCCAGGGTCGGTTCATTGGACCGTTGAGCAGCTCAACGCCGCGGCGGGCAAGTTCGGCGCAGGTGGCGTTGACGTCCTCGACGTCGAGGGTCAGCTGAGCACGTGAACCAGCAGCCTGGCTGGCCACCTGAGCTGGATTAATCAGCTCGGGCGCTGCGCTAGTACTGAGTAGGTTTATGAGGGTGCCATCGAAATTGAAGACGGCCGAGACCTCGTCCTCGAAATACACGGCAAGACCGAAAACCTCTTGATAAAAGGTCTTAGCGGCGGGCAATTCCTCCACAAAAAGCGTGATGGCAGAAATTCCTTTAGTCCAGCCGAGCGGTGCGGGGTGCTCAGCTGATTCCCTGGGGTCCGTCATGGACGCTCCTTTGTTTGTGCTTAATTGATTAGCTCCACCGGAATCATTTCAGGCTCCGAAACGACCCCGAGCCTCGAGCGGAATAAGAGGTTTCTCCGCCCTGATCTTGAGCTGTTGCACAGCCCAGGTATTGCCATCCGGGTCTGCGAAACCGAAAAAGGTACCGCCGTCCTCCGGCCCAAAGACCATTAATTCACTCGCCTCGACACCCCGAGAAATCAGTTCGTTCCGAGCCGCTTCAGCATCGGCCACCACCAGTTGCAGGCCGCGCATCGATCCAGGTTTCATCTCGTTCTGGGATGGCAATGTGCCGATCACAATGGAACAGCCGGAGCCGGGAGGGGTCAGCTGAATCACATGCATATGCTCGTTTTCCGTGTCGTGATCCAGGGTGAATCCCACCTGATCTCGGTAAAAGGCCTTGGCACGCTCCAGATCGCTTACCGGCAACACCACAACTTCTAAGGTCCAATCCAAGGCTTTCTCCATTCTCGTCGGTGCTCCGAATCCTATGCCTACTGGCTCCTCGCTGTCACTAAGCGGTGCGGGACGCCCGCCGGAGGTCTGCCACCCTGAGGTTGGATACCGTGCTCCTGGTGGAAGGACTGTGCGAATCTGAACTCCGGGCTGACTTTCCTAAATCAGCCCGCGTAGCGCGAGCGTCCGGAATCGGCGCAACTGAGACGTTTTATGGGCACCAGCAGTGGGCGCAAGGCCCACTACGCGCAAGTCATGGTCGAAGCTCTTGAGCTGACTAAGGTGCCGGTACCACTGGACAGTTTGCTCGACGTCGTACCTCGCCTTAAGCCTTCAAAGAAGGTTCGCTCAGATCGGCTTAGGTGACCGAGAGCTTATGTCACACTAAAGCCTGAACACGAAGTCAATCGGCTTGAGAAGTTAGGGAAATGAGGACCTGATGAAAATCGCTGTTTTAGGTACCGGAATGGTGGGCCGAGCGCTGGCCGCCCGGCTTGCCGAACTTGGTCACGAGATTAACTGGGGCACCCGCGATGTGGCAGCAACGAGGGCACGGACCGAGGAATCCGGCGGCGCCAGCATCATTGACTGGCTGTCCGGCCAGTCAGGCGTCAGTTTATTGAGCTATGCCGAGGCCGCCGAGGGGGCTGAGCTGATTGTCAACGCTGTTAGCGGCTCGGTCGCTCTGGAAGCCCTTAACTTGGCGGGAGCCGAGCATCTTGCGGGGAAGGTTCTCCTGGATATCTCTAATCCGCTCGATTTCTCTGCGGGATTGCCGCCCTCGCTTTTCGTCAAGGACACCGATTCGCTTGCGGAGACGATTCAGCGAGTCTTTCCCGAAACACGAGTGGTCAAGGCGCTGAACACCATGTCCGCTCCCCTGATGGTCAACCCGCGACAGCTAGCCGACGGCGATCACTCCACCTTCATTGCGGGCAACGATGCCGAAGCCAAGGGTATCGTGGCCGACTTACTGGATCAGTTTGGTCATCGAGATGTGATCGACCTGGGAGATTTACTCGGCGCCCGTGGCCTTGAGATGCTGCTGCCCGTGTGGTTGCGGCTCTGGGGAACTTTGGGAACCGCGGAATTCAACTTCAAGATTGTGCGCTGAGGTGCTGCGGCGAGGCTAGGTTTTGGCTGGCGATCCGGCTCCTGGAATCACCCACGAGCCGGATCGCTAAGTCCAAGGTTGTGCCTAAGCAGCAGGCCGCTAAGCTGAGTCATGACTGACGAACCGCAGACTTGGCATAGCAAGCACAAGGATTCACTCACTCGCGGTCAGCGCGCCGCGGACCTGATGCGCAACGGGATGGGAAGTTGGCCGTTCGTCGGAGGTTTCATTGCCTTCATGGTTATCTGGGCGGCGATTAACACGATCGCCCTGGCGTCCCGAGCCTGGGATCCGTACCCGTACATCCTCCTCAATCTCTTCCTATCCATGTTGGCGGGTCTTCAGGGAGCAATTTTGCTTATTGCGGCCAAACGGCAGGACTCCATTGCCGGGCTGATGGCTCAGCACGACTACGACACCAACGTAAAGTCCGAGAACCAAATCGAACTGTTAATGACGATCAATCGTCAACAATTGGAGATCCTCCGCGAATTGCAGGGACTTAGCGATGAGAAGGGTACCGAGACGCAAAGCTCCCGAGAGCAGAACTAAGCCGACGTGCCCGTATCGGTTGATCCACCCAGAGGACGTCCTGACTATTTGGTCGAGAAGGCCGCATCGAAGGCGGCGGTGCTCGGCGTGATGGTGGCCAGTTGCTTTACCAGGGCAAGGGCTTCCGGTGCTCCTATTAGCCGGTCCATTCCGGCGTCTTCCCATTCAATACTGGTTGGGCCCGCATAGCCGATGGAGTTCAGCATCCGGAACACCTTGTCCCAAGGCACGTCGCCGTGCCCGGCGGTCACGAAGTCCCAGCCTCGGCGGGGGTCACCCCAAGGTAAAAGGGACCCCATTCGGCCATTCCGACCGTTAAGCTGCTTGGTCGATTCCTTGACATGAACGTGGTAAATCCGATCCTGGAAATCGTGCAGGAAGGTCATCGGGTCAAGGTCTTGCCAGATAAAGTGCGAGGGGTCGAAATTGAGTCCAAACCCCGGCCGATTATCGATGGCATCCAGAGTCGCCTTAGTGGTCCAGTAATCAAAGGCGATTTCTGAGGGGTGCACCTCGAGCGCAAACCGCACTCCCAGCTCGTCAAAAACATCAATAATCGGATTCCAGCGGTCGGCAAAATCCTGGTAGCCACGTTCGATCATTGAATCCGGTACCGGGGGGAACATGGCCACCGTCTTCCAGATCGCGGAACCGGTGAATCCGGTGACGGTCTTCACTCCTAACCGGGCGGCCGCCCGAGCGGTCATTTTCATTTCTTCTGCCGCGCGTTGCCGCACACCCTCCGGCTCGCCGTCACCCCAGACTCGTGCTGACACAATCCCTTGGTGTCGTTCGTCGATCGGGTCGTCGCATACGGCCTGGCCATTGAGGTGGTTGGAAATTGCGTAGACCTTGAGATTATTTTTCTCCAGTATGTCTAGCCTGCTCTGTAGATAGGCGTCGTCTTCAACTGCCTTCCAGACGTCCAAGTGATCACCCCAGGAGGCGATCTCCAAACCGTCGAATCCCCACTCTCCCGCCCGGCGAGCCACTTCTTCAAAGGGCAGATCGGCCCACTGGCCGGTGAAAAGGGTAATTGGACGTGGCACGATTGCTCCCAAACTTAGGATTTATTTCATCTCACTTATGACGCTATCCATGCAGAAGTCCGGTGTCAATGACCTACTGCTCCCAATCTCGCTTGGACGGCTTGGCTGTCGGATAAGTGAAGGTCCGCTCCCCCGGCAGAGCGGACGAGCGGACCTTCACCGAGCAGCCTTACTGGGTTTAGTACAGCCCGTTCAGCCAATCCTGCCAAGCGGATTCCCGGGCTTCATTGCCAAATTCATGAACGGTCATTCCGACTACCGCACCAAAGGCGTTACGGCCGAAGAAGCGGTACAGCGCCTGCTCGGTTCGGACGCCAGCAAAATTCTCGGTGGAGTAATCCAGCACGCCGCTGACCTCCCCCACTCCGGGGACCGCGAACCGCACCGTGTCCCCTTCCTGTGCCGCATCGGCACCGATTGCCTTTTGTAGCGTCTGGAATGCGTCGGCCACCCCAGAAGCCTCCGGGCCCTGCACGTCTGCATAGGCAGCCTGCTGACCGGCAAAGTAGTGCACGTACTGACCCAAGGTGTGCTGGTAGAAATCGGTGTGTTTCCGGACGCCGTCGTACTGATTGGCCCAGGTGGGATCGTCCATATCCTGCAGGAAGATTCCGGCGTGCAGATAGCGAAGCCAGGTCTTCCCATCGGCGCGTTCCTCGATCTGGTAATCGAGGGTGTTGTAGAAGCCGCCTTCCGCCTCCATGTGATTTGCAAAGTGCTTCGGCGGTTCCCAAGCGGTAACAACGCTGCCGTAGGGGCCTTGACCGCCGAGCTTCGGCTCAACTTCCATCGGCCAGAGCCAGCCTGAATTTCCGGTGGTTACGGCATCCCAAACCTGCTCAGGGGTGCCATCAATGGCATTTTCGGTGACGATCTCAAAGGTCCTGCTCATGGGGTTTCTTCCTCTTCTCTCAACGTTGCTGTTGTGGCAGACGATATGGTTTTTGAACTTACGGTGGGACTGGCTTTCAAACTTGGATGCAGGGCGACGACAATCCGGTGCTTGCGCCCACCCACGCTTTCCGCATCGTGGTACTTGAGCGCCAGGGTGGCGATCTGTTGGCTGAGCTCCTCGACAAATGCAGCCCTGCTGGCGGCACTGGCAAAACGGATTTCCCCGTCCAGTGCGAAGGTAGCGAGCTTCTGCCCAGCCGCTTCCGCTCCCTTCAGCAGCGCACCGACGTCGTGAATCAAAGCGGCGGCGACGGCGATCAACCAGCGGGCGGAAAAACGATCCGGAGAGTCTCTCGGGTCGGGCTGCACTCCGGAGAGGGCTTCCGGAGAGATCACGAAACTCAGTGCGGTAGCGCGCAAGATGCGTTCGTTGACATTACCCTTACGCCGCTCTTCGATGAGTTCCACCAAGCCGTGCTGTTCCAGGGTTTTGAGGTGATAGTTCACCTTCTGGCGGGGCAATCCGAGTCGGTTAGCCAACATGGTGGCTGAGGCCGGCTGGCGAAGCTCGGCCAGCAACGCGGAGCGGATGGGATCCAGGGATACCTCGGCCACTGCCGGATCGTCGATGACTGCGAGTTCTTCCATGCCCACCATACTGTCACCGACAATATTATTTGTCAAGAACTATTTCTGTGTCGGTAAGGCTTGGTTTCCGCTGCTCCTGCTGTCAAGGTGAACTTTCTGGATCACTGCACCGTTTCCAAGATTGGAGGGAAGATGAATTCGCACAGTCCGGACGCGCAGGAGGAGCTTTTGCGCGCCTTGCACGAGGCTCATGCCGCGGAACTGAGCCGATTCGTTGCCCGCCTCACCGGTGACCGAGGCCATGCCGAGGACGTGACCCAGGAAACCCTTTTCAGGGCCTGGCAGCGACCGGCCGTGCTGGAGCGTCCGGAACCGGCAGTCCGCGCCTGGCTTTTCACAGTAGCCCGCAATCTAGTTGTCGATGATTGGCGCAGCGCCCGCCGTCGGCACGAAATCGGTACCGATCAGCCTCCCGAGCAACAGCAAGCCGATGCCACCGACCGAGTGCTGGATTCCTGGTTGGTCTCCGATGCCCTGGCCATGCTGTCCGCAGAGCATCGTGAAGTGCTTTTGCACGGCTATTACCGTTCGCTTTCGGTGCGCGAGATCTCAACGCTGCTGGGCATCCCGGAAGGCACCGTTAAATCGAGAATGCACTATGCCTTGCGAGCCATGAAACTTGCCTTGCAGGAAAGGGGGGTGACGCAATGAGCCACACCGATCCATCCGGCCGGACGCCTGATCGTTACGCTGACTGGGACGCCGCCTACGTCCTAGGTTCGCTGTCGAGTGCAGAGCGGCATGAATTTGAAAAACATCTGGAGGACTGCCCGCGCTGCGCCGTCGCCGTCGCCGAGCTTGCAGGCTTGCCCGGGCTGCTGTCCACGTTGCCGGAAAGCACAGTGACTGAACTGGGGGTGAGTAACCTCCCCGAGACCGCTAGAGCACCGCAGAAGCCCGCCGTTGCGCTACCGAAGCTCGCTCACCAGGCCAGACGCAGTAAGATCCGACGACGCTTCGCAGCCGCAGCCGTCGCCGCCGCAGTGGCTGCTTCAGCGGCAGGAATTACCGCGGCTCTGATCCCCCACACCGAGACATCGCAAGCACAGGCAGCCGGAGTCCCGCTATCCTTCTCCAATGTCGATGCTAACTCCGTCGCCGTAACCGGCCAGGCTCTGAGCGTCGCCTGGGGAACCCAAATTGAATGGAAATGTAGCTATCAGGGCACCCCACAGTCCTCCGGCTATGAGGGTCCCAAACCGTTTGAGCTGGTGGTGATTGACAAGCAAGGTAAAGAAACGGTGGCGGCAAGCTGGGATGCGCAGGAAGATTCCGTGGTCTCCCCAGTAGCAACCGTGCTCACGCCGATCGGCCAGATAGCTCAGATTGAAGTGCGTTGGACAAACTCCGGAAAGGTAGTGGTTCGGGCGGTGCTCTGAGCACGGCTAGGCGGCTCGGAAACTTGAGGTTTCCGGGTGGTAGAGCGCAACGACTTCGTTCGTGTCGAACTGGCAAGCCAGGCGGACGTCTTCGGCGAAATCCCGCTGAATCAACTCCTGCGCACTTTCCGAATGCTCAACAACTTCTCCGAGTTCACCCTGGACCTCCCGATAGCATGCTAGTGCCAGCCGAGCCTGGTCCGAGAGTGATGCCTGCCTTGACGTCGATTCGGAAAGTTGGGAGAGGCTGTGGATCAGTGCCGCCGCACCTAGTAAATCCTCTATAGCCGGACGTAGCGAGCCATCTGGCCAATGTTCTCCGGCCGCCACGCTGATGACCCGGGCTGATGTCAGCCTACTGAGATAGCGTGCGGTTGCCGTGGTGCTGCGCAAGGAGCCGGCCAGCACGGTGACGCCCTGTTCCGCTAATGCGGCGCTAATGGTTGCACCATTGGGTGAGGGCAGCACCAGGCGTTCCGGCAATGGTCCAAGAGCTTGAGCGATCGAGGCGGGAGAGAGCGTTAAGCCTCCGCGTTGCCAGCGAGTACCAGCGATGGCGGCATTGTTGGCTTCCGCGTAGCGTGCGGCATCGGTCGGATTTGAAGGATCGAAACGATATGGCAGTATCTCTATGCCTCGCCCAAGGGCCACGTTCACGGTGGTGGAGAAGCTCAAGATGTCGTGAACCACGGCGACGCTTCCAGGCGGACACTGAGCCAGCGCCCCACTAAGACCCCACCCAAAGTCGATCAAGGATTCTCCTTTCGCCAGCGCCTGCCTAGCCCTGCTAGCCTGCGAGTATGGATGCGGAAACTGTTAATAAGTCTGTCACGGTCCGCCCCGGTGCAGGCGCTGTGCTTTACGCGCTGCTGGCGGATGCGGTCTTGATTCTCGTTTTCGCAGCCATCGGACGGGCCAGCCATCAAGAGGGCGATCCGGTGCTCGGCGTATTGCAGACTGCCTGGCCGTTCTTGGCCGGTGCGGCTCTGGGCTGGCTGGCGGGCAGGGTATGGCGCGCCCCGCTAAGGCTTTGGCCACACGGTATCTGCCTCTGGCTGATCACCGTAGTAGCAGGCATGCTGCTCCGGGTCTCCACCGGCAAGACCGCGGAGTTGAGCTTCGTGCTGGTCGCCACCGTGGTGCTGGGCTTGTTCCTGCTCGGTCATCGAGCAATTGCGGGCTACCTGCTTCGCCGCCGGAAGGCTTGATTGCGATACGCTGAGAGGGTGATTACCGCATTTGTTCTGATCAAGACCAGCGTGGACCGGATCCCCGAGGCTGCCCAGGAGATCTCCGAGATCGAAGGGATCAGCGAGGTCTACTCAGTGACCGGTGAATGGGACCTGATCGCAATAGCGCGAGTTCAGCAGCACGAAGCCCTTGCCGACGTGATTGCGGACCAGCTCTCCAAGGTTGAGGGAGTGCAAGCCACCACAACCCATATTTCTTTCCGAGCCTATTCCAAGCATGATTTGGATGCGGCTTTCTCGCTCGGCTTCGAACACTGAGCTTCGGCCTGCCTGATTTCAGCTTCCAGCTTGCGCTACTGAGCCGAGCTGAATCTTACCCAGCGGGATAGCGCATCCGCTGCTGCGCCGTCGTCGATAGCTTGCTCTGCCCGAGCCAAGGCAGTAGCCAACCTTTCCGTCAAACTTCCCGCTGCATTTTGATCGAAGGCAAGCAGCCCGGCGGCAGCATTGAGGGCGACGGCGTCCCGTACCGGACCTCGCTCCCCCGCTAAAGTTCGGCGAGCTACCTCGGCGTTGTATTGCGCATCCTGACCGCGTAGATCAGCCAGAGTGGCGCGCGGGATGCCGATCTCGGCTGGATCGAAGCGCTCCTCATGAACCTGTCCGTCGCGGATCTCCCAGAGCGTTGACCCGCCAGTGGTGGTTAGCTCATCCAGCCCGTCCTCACCACGGAAAACCAAGCCACGGCTGCCGTGAGCCGCCAAAACTCCTGCAATCAAGGGCGCCATCCGGGCATCAGCCACTCCGACGGCGGAGGCGCGCACCCGGGCCGGGTTAGTCAGCGGTCCCAGGAAGTTGAGCGCGGTGGGGATAGCCATTTCCCGGCGCGGCACCGAGGTGTAACGGAAAGAGGGATGGAAAACCTGTGCAAAACAGAAGGTGATACCAACCTCTTCCGCTGCCCGGGCGACGGCATCAATGGAAAGATCGAGTCTCACCCCGAGGGCTTCTAAGACGTCCGCAGATCCAGCCGCCGAGGAAGAGGCCCGATTGCCGTGCTTAACCACCCGAACTCCGGCGCCGGCGCAAACCAGTGCTGCCATGGTGGAGATATTGACGGTGTTCATCCGGTCCCCGCCGGTGCCGACAATATCTAGTGCCTCACCCGATAAACTCAGTGGCTTCGCGTTATCCAGCATGGCCTGAGCTAGACCGGATAGCTCAGAGACGGTCTCCCCCTTAGCTCTCAGCGCCACCAGGAAGCCCGCAATCTGTGCATCACTCGCCCCGCCCACCATGATGTTATTCATTGCCCAAGCGGTCTGCTCGGTGCTCAAATCATGGCCGACGATCAGTTCGTTTAACAGCAGCGGCCAGCTAGCAGCGGGCGGCGTGGAAGGGGCACTCACCCTATGATGCTATCCAGCCGGGAGCCTGCCGGGCCAATGTGACCCGATCCTGTGAATACGGAACTTCCGCGAGAATTCGCACGTTTGTAGAAAAAGATGCTCGGATGGGCATTTTGCATTGGGCACTGAGCGGTTTTATAGACATAATGTCTATGTGACGTCTGTGACCCAAACCCCCAGCGCCCCGGCACACCCCACGCTGAACCGACCCAATATGGTTTCCGTGGGAACCGTCGTCTGGCTCTCTAGCGAGCTGATGTTCTTTGCCGGGCTCTTTGCCATGTATTTCACTCTCCGCTCAACCTCGGGGTCCCTCTGGGCCGAGGAAGCGGCAAAGCTGAACTTCCCCTTCGCCTTGGTGAACACCATTGTTCTGGTTTCCAGCTCATTCAGCTGCCAGATGGGTGTTTTCGCCGCGGAGAGGTTGCAAGCCCGCCGTACCGGTGGACTGTTCGGCTTCGCCCGCTGGGGCATGGTGGAGTGGTTCTTCCTGACCTTCATCCTGGGCGGCCTCTTCGTTGCCGGTCAGTCGACGGAATACGCCATGCTGGTCAGCGAGCATGTCACGCTGTCCGCAAATGCCTATGGCTCGGCCTTCTACATGACCACCGGTTTCCACGGCTTGCACGTGCTCGGTGGCTTGATCGCCTTCCTCTTCATCATCGGCCGCGCCTTTGCGGCTAAGAAGTTTGGTCACTTCGAGGCAACCAGTGCCATCGTGACCTCCTACTACTGGCACTTCGTCGATGTGGTTTGGATCGGCTTGTTCCTGGTCATCTATGTGCTCAAGTAAGCAGAACTTTTCAGCAGTATTTGAACCCCGGCTCACCGTGGCCGTCAAGATAAGTAGTACAAGAAGTAAAGGAAGTAACCGGTGAAGGCACTTTCACAGAAACGACGGCACCCCCTCGCCGTCCTGGCATTGCTGCTCATGGGGTTGCTGCTCACCGGCGGTCTTTACACCCTTGCGACGACGGTCAACCAAGCCAAGGCGGACACCACCACCTATAGCGCGGATGACGTCACAGAGGGCCAGAAGCTGTTTATCGCTAACTGCGCCACCTGTCACGGCATGGGAGCTAGCGGATCCGCTAGCGGACCATCGCTGGTCGGCGTTGGTGCGGCAGCTGTTGACTTTCAGGTAGGCACCGGAAGGATGCCGCTGCAAGCTCAGGGCCCGCAGGCTGAGCAGAAGCCCGCACAGTTCAATGATGAGCAGACCAAGCAGCTCGCTGCCTATGTTGCCAGCCTTGGTGCAGGACCCTCGGTTCCTGCCTCCGAGCTCCTGGACGGTAAGGGCGATGCCGCTGAGGGCGGCGAGCTCTTCCGGGTCAACTGCGCCATGTGCCATAACGCTGCCGCTGCCGGTGGCGCCTTGACCCAGGGCAAGTTTGCACCTTCGCTCGCTGGAGTTTCCGCGCAGCACATCTACGAGGCCATGATCACCGGCCCGCAGAACATGCCGGTATTCAACGATGCCAACATCACTCCTGAGCAGAAGCGCAATATCATCACTTTCTTGGAGACCATCGAAGCCAATGGTTCGCCCGGCGGTAACGACCTGGGTGCGCTTGGCCCGGTGTCCGAAGGATTGTTCGTGTGGATCGCCGGCTTGGGTCTGGTTATCGCCTTCACCATCTGGCTAACTTCACGAACTTCCTAGATTTTTGCCCGATTCATCGGGCGTATTGAGACTGAATTAACAAGATTTCCCAGACAACGGGACGTACAGAAGGGTCAGGGACAATGGGCGACCGTAGTGACGACAAACCGACAGGTTCGGAGGTCGAAGCTAAGGCTGGTCAGACGGTAGTGGAGAAGTTCGAAGATCCTGGACTTCCGCCTCACCGCCCCCGGCTAGCAGATACCAATCCTCGCGCTGCTAAGCGAGCCGAGCGTCAAGTGGTGGTGCTCTTCCTCATTTCGGTGCTGGGCACGCTGCTTTTCTTCTTCGCCTACTTTGGCGTTCACCTGGATCAGTCCATCGGTGCGCTGCGACTGCAGAATATGCTTCTTGGCCTGGGCACGGCGTTCGCCATGCTCGGCATCGGTACCGGCATCGTGCACTGGGCTAAGTCCCTGATGCCCGATCACGAGGTCACCGAGGAACGCCACGAGTTGCGGACCGAAGCCGACCGGCGTGACGCGATGGAGATCGTCGACACCATCGCCGAAGAGAGCGGGATCAAGCGACGTCCGCTGATTCGCAATACGCTAATCGGTGCTATTGCTCTCGCTCCCCTGCCTGCCATTGTGATGTTCCGGGATCTGGACTTGACCCCGGATGTCAACGACCTTCGGCACACCATGTGGAAAGAGGGAACTCGGCTGGTCAAGGACCCGACCGGAACTCCCATCAAGGCTTCGGATGTAACCATCGGCTCGGCGTTCCACGTCATTCCGGATGGTTTGAACGAGCTCGAAGAAGGCAAGCTGAACGAGAAGGCTAAGGCCGTCGTCTTGCTGATGCGCTTGAATCCGGATGAGCTGCATCCCTCGGCGGGACGCGAGAACTGGGGCTACAATGGCATTGTCGCCTATTCCAAGATCTGCACCCACGTGGGTTGCCCGGTAGCACTCTACGAGCAGCAGACGCATCACTTGCTCTGCCCTTGCCATCAGTCGACATTTGATCTGACCCAGGAGTGCAAGGTCATCTTCGGCCCGGCCAACCGGCCGTTGCCGCAATTGCCGATCACGATTGATTCTGAAGGTTACCTGGTGGCGCAGAGCGACTTCCACGAACCTGTCGGACCGAGCTACTGGGAGCGTGGCTAAGAATGAGCACTGCAACAAGCAGCAAGGTGAATGAGCCGACCTTCACACCGTCCACTAAAGCCGGTCGGATCACCGATTTCGTCGATCAGCGCGTCGGTGGCTCCGGAATCCTCAAGGAATTTGGCCGCAAGGTCTTCCCTGATCACTGGACCTTCATGTTCGGTGAAGTGGCGCTTTACTCCTTCATCATCCTTTTGCTTTCGGGCACCTTCCTGACCTTCTTCTTTGACGCCTCGATGGCGGAGACTCATTATCAGGGCTCGTATGTCCCGATGAAGGGTCTGGACATGTCGGTGGCGTACAACTCCTCGCTGAACATCTCCTTCGATATTCGAGGTGGCTTGTTCATTCGCCAGGTACACCACTGGGCGGCGTTGCTTTTCGTTGCTTCGGTAGCCGTGCATATGTTGCGCGTGTTCTTCACGGGAGCTTTCCGCAAGCCTCGCGAGTTGAACTGGATCGTCGGCGGAACCCTGGTGATCCTCTCGATGGCGGCCGGGTTCACCGGCTATTCGTTGCCTGATGATCTGCTGTCCGGAAACGGTTTGCGAATCATTGATGGCGTGATCAAGTCGATTCCCATCGTTGGCTCCTACATTTCGTTCTTCCTCTTCGGCGGCGAGTTCCCGGGCTCAGCGATTATCGGCAGGCTTTATGTGCTGCACATCCTGCTGATCCCGGCGATCATCTTGCTGATGATCGTGATCCACCTCTTTATGGTCGTGGTACATAAGCACACCCAGTACCCGGGCCCCGGACGTAACGACGGCAACGTCGTCGGCTATCCCTTGGGACCGGTATATGCAGCCAAGGCCGGTGGCTTCTTCTTCATCGTCTTCGGCATTGTTGCTCTGATGGCGGCGTTCTTCACGATCAACCCGATCTGGAACTACGGTCCTTACGACCCGTCTCCGGTTTCCGCCGGTACCCAGCCTGACTGGTACATCGGTTGGGTGGATGGTGCGCTGCGTCTGATGCCCGGTTGGCTCTGGGACTTCCCCTTTGAATGGCATATTCCATTCCCCTGGGGTACCAACACCTTAACCTTGAATGTGTTGCTGCCGGCTCTGGTTCCGGCGGGAATCGTGTTCACCGTGCTCTTTACCTACCCCTGGATCGAGCGTTGGATCACCAAGGATGACCGGGAACATCACGTTCTGGATCGTCCGCGGAATGCTCCGACTCGGACCGCGATCGGTATGGCTGGCTTTACCTTCTACTGCGTAATGTGGGCGGCTGCTAGTTCTGACTTGATCGCCACGCATTTCCACGTCTCGCTCAACGACGTGACCTACTGGTTACGTACCCTGTTCTTCATCGGCCCGATCATTGCCTTCCAGGTAACCAAGCGGATTGCCCTGGCGCTGCAGCGTAAGGATCGTGAGATCGTCTTGCACGGTCGCGAGACCGGCCGGATCATCCGGTTGCCGCATGGTGAGTACAAGGAGAAGCACGCTCAGCTGGACCAGTACAAGATGTACCGGCTGGTGAGCTTCGATTCCAAGCAGGTACTGCCCGGTGAGCCTAATAAGAAGGGCATCGTGGTGCGCAAGGAAAAGCGGCGCGCTAAGTTCTCCCGCTTCTTCTTCGAGGATCGAGTGGCTCCGGTGACTCCGAGTGAGCACCGCGCCGCACTGGAGCACGCAGCTCACGAGGATCATGCTGATCATGAGGCTTTGGAAGCAGCCGGCGATAAGTCGCTGACACACTAGTTTCAAACAAAAAGAGGGGGCCGGTTCAAAACCGGCCCCCTCTTTTGCGCCCTCCCCCACAATCTTGAACCCAGTTGTCCCACTGGATGTTGCCAGAGTTACTGGAGTGGCAGTTTTTTCGCCACATCGGTAACTTCCGTAACACCGGATGGGATAGCTGGGAAGGAAATGTGGCTGGGAAAAGTGGGTTAGCGACGGCGGTTGGCGGCGTAGGGTCTTGAGGTTCTGGCTCCGGGGCGCTGCAGGGGCACCCAGAGCTTGTAACGGTCGGCTCGGTAATAAGAGACCGAATAGTCCACCACAATGCCGGAGACAAAAGCGTGGCGCTGGATCTTGAGTAGCGGAGCGCCGTTTTCAACCTTGAGCTGACGAGCAACAGCAGGAGCCGCCGCAGCGGCTTCGATCATATCCTCGCCCCATTCCATCACCAGGCCGTACCGCTCCCCCAGTACGTTGTACAGGGAGGTGGGCGGCGGGTCATCGGTGATCCCGGGAACCCGGTAACCCGGGATAAAGTTCTCATCAACGCTCATAGGCTCGCCATCGGCCAGTAGCAGGCGTCTGAACCGGACAACCAGCTGACCTTCATGCAATTGCAGCTCTCGGGCAATGCTTGCTCCTGCCGGAACCAGCTCAAAATCGAGCACCTTGGCATCGGGAACCATCCCGCGTCGCTGCATTTCCTCGGAGTACGAAGTGAGTTTAACCTGAAGATCGACCTTGGGCCGGTGCACAAACGTACCTAGGCCGACCACGCGGTCTAGAACCTCGGCCGAGACCAGGGTGTCAATAGCCTGTCTGACCGTCATCCTGGCCAAACCGAAGTGCCCGGCAATTTCCCGCTCGGAGGGAATCGGGCTGCTTTGCTGCGGCCGGGCGGCGACATAATCTCGCAGAATCGCGGCGAGCTGAAGATAGATGGGAGTCCTGGCGGATCGGTCGATCTTCCCGCTCAGCTTATCGATCGATTCGGACATACCTCTTCCTCTCTGCCGACCTCCGCTACCAAAGCCAATCTTATGCGTCCATTCCCTACCGGCCGCTTAAACGACGACGGCGGGCTGCGCACCGAAGTCGCAACCCGCCGTCGTACTGAAATTAGTGCGCGTGATCTCCACGGCTGTACTCAAACACCCAGCCGACCAGGCCAACCACGGCCATGCCTGCAGCGATAAAGACGATCCACCAGCCCACGGCCAAGCCGAGGAATGCGGTGGCGCAGGAGGCACCAAGGATGAGCGGCCACCAGCTCCAGGGGCTGAAATGCCCTTGCTCACCAGCACCCTCATGGATTTCTCCGTCGGTGCGGTCCTCGGGGCGCATGCCAACCCGGCGTCCGGTGAACCCCAGGTAGAAGCCGATCATGCCGGCCAGGCCGCCCACCAGCAGGATGCCGAGGATGCCGACCCACTCTTTCCAGTCGGTCAGGAATCCATAAACCACAGCAACCGGAACAAAGAAGAAAGAACCAATTCCGAAGAGTCGAGATTCGAGTTTCATCTATGCGTCCTTCTGGTCTGCCGGGCCGAAGACGGCCGCTGCCGGATTGCTCGGAGTGTAGGCCTGGGAAAGCTCCGGATGGTGCAGATCCAAGGCGGGACGTTCCGAACGTATCCGCGGGATGGAGGTGAAGTTATGCCGTGGTGGCGGGCAGGAAGTTGCCCATTCCAAGGAGGCGCCGAAGCCCCAAGGGTCATCGACCTCTACCTTCTTCTTGGAGCGCCAGGTGATGTAGACGTTCCAGAAGAACGGGATCAGCGAGGCGCCCAGCACGAAGGAGGAAATCGTGGAGAACTGGTTCATCCAGGTGAAGCCGTCCTCGGGCAGGTAGTCAGCATAACGTCGGGGCATACCGAGCACACCGAGCCAGTGCTGGATCAGGAAGGTGCCGTGGAAGCCCAGGAAGAGCATCCAGAAGTGGATCTTGCCGAGCCGCTCGTTGAGCATCTTCCCGGTCCACTTAGGCCACCAGAAGTAGAACCCGGCGAACATTGCGAACACCACGGTGCCGAAGACCACGTAGTGGAAGTGAGCCACCACGAAATAAGTATCCGAGACGTGGAAGTCCAAGGGCGGTGAGGAAAGGATGATGCCGGTCAGACCACCGAAGAGGAAGGTGACCAGGAAGCCTAGGCTCCAAAGCATGGGTGTCTCGAAGGTAAGCGAGCCACGCCACATGGTGCCAATCCAGTTGAAGAACTTCACGCCGGTAGGCACCGCGATCAGCATCGTCATAAAGGAGAAGAAGGGCAAGAGTACCGAGCCGGTGACGTACATATGGTGCGCCCAAACAGTCACCGAGAGAGCGGCGATGCCAATGGTGGCATAGACCAGGCCCTTATAGCCGAAGATCGGTTTCCGGCTAAAGACCGGGAAAATTTCGGAGACGATGCCAAAGAACGGTAGGGCGATGATGTAAACCTCGGGGTGACCGAAGAACCAGAACAAGTGCTGCCAGAGGATGGCACCGCCGTTCTCCGGATCGAAGATATGTGCTCCGAATCGTCTGTCGGCACCCAGGGCGAACAATGCAGCTGCCAGCGGGGGGAAGGCCATCAGGACCAGGATCGAGGTAACCAGAGCGTTCCAGGTGAAGATCGGCATCCGCCACATGGTCATGCCCGGGGCACGCATACAGATGATTGTGGTGATGAAGTTGACCGCGCCCAGAATGGTACCGAAACCGGAGAGCGCTAAGCCAAAGACCCAGAGATCACCACCGATACCCGGGGTGAAGGTGGTATTCGATAATGGTGCGTAGGCGAACCAACCGAAGGATGCCGCGCCCTGAGGAGTGACAAAGCCAGAGACCGCGATGCTGCTACCGAACAGGAAGAACCAGAAGGCCAGCGCGTTCAACCGCGGGAAGGCCACATCGGGAGCGCCGATCTGCAAGGGCATGATCACATTGGTGAAGCCTGCGAACAGCGGGGTGGCAAACATCAACAGCATCACGGTGCCGTGCATCGTGAAGAGCTGGTTGTACTGCTCCTTGGTCTGCAGGATCTGCATCCCGGGCTCAAAGAGCTCGGCGCGAATCAGCAGCGCCATCACGCCGCCAAAGCAGAAGAAGATGAAGGAAGCGATCAGATACATGTAACCGATCGTCTTGTGGTCGGTCGAAGTGATCCAATTGACGACAACGCGCCCCTTGGAAACCGGCACAACGCGTTCTTCACTGCTCGATTGCTCGATCACTGGGTGATCGTAGGTCGTAGTCACCTGTCCGGACCCCTATTTCTTCTCGTTCAGGTCGGGATTACGGTCGTACTCGTTGCCGAGTGCTCCCGTGTAACCCGCGGTTTTCAGATCCTGCAGATGCTGCTGGAACTCTTCTTCGGTAACCACCTTGACGCGGAAAAGCATCTCAGAGTGGTACTCACCGCAGAGTTCGGCGCACTTGCCGTCAAAGGTGCCCAATTGGGTGGGCGTGAAATCGATGTAATTGGTCTTGCCCGGGATCATGTCACGCTTCTGCAAGAAGGCCGGGACCCAGAAAGAGTGGATCACGTCGCGTGAGTTCAACTGCAACTCGACGGTCTGATTGATCGGTAAATAGAGGGTAGGCAGCTTGTCCTTGTCGATATCACTACCGTTCAGGTGTGCCTGCACCCCGCCTTCGTAGACGGCTTCTTTGACGTCATTTCCGGCCAGGTAGTTGAAGTCCCAGGCCCACTGCTTACCGCGGACGTCGATGCTGACCCCTGGGCTATCCACCCGAGCGTCGAGCTTCTGCTGATCCTGATCGGTGAAGTAGAAGAACACCAGAACCATGAACAGCGGAATGGTTAAGTAGAAAATTTCCAACGGCAGATTATAGGAAATCTGCTTCGGGTAACCCGTGGTGCCCTTACGACGGCGATAGGCGATGATGCACCAAATAATCAGGCCCCAAGTGATCACGCCAACAGCGAGGGCGGCGATCCAAGAGTTCACCCACAGAGTGATGATGCTACCGGTATGGTTCGTGACCCCGGCGGTGGTCGGCAACCAGCCGTTTTTCGCCTCCGGGGTACATGCCGACAAAACCAGTGCGCTGGCAACTCCCACTGCTGAAACAGCGAGGACTTTAGCGCGTCGGCTGCCGGTTCGATGCTGCGAACTCACAGACGGCCCTTCCTTTTGTAGCTGATCGCAGAACTGACCCCGCGGTCGCTTTTTCTGCACATTTACGTGTCAAACTTGTGTTCTACTACTGCGTGTAGAGAGCATTCCCTTAGAGCTTACCGCGCTCGGGAACTTTTTGCGCACACTGTGTCTGGCGCGGCGGCTGAACGCTTGATGAACCCTCTTAGACAGCCGAAAGGCCCGGCTGAACCGGGCCTTTCGAGAAGGTTTTTTGCCGCTTTAGTGGAACGAGTCCCCGCAAGCACAGGAACCCCCCGCATTCGGATTGTCAATGGTGAAGCCCTGCTTCGAAATGGTGTCCTCGAAGTCGATGCTGGCACCTTCCAGATAAGGCACGCTCATCTTGTCCACAACTACCTCGACACCGTCGAAGTCGCGGACCGCGTCCCCATCGAGCATCCGCTCGTCGAAATAAAGCTGGTAGATCAGGCCGGAACAGCCACCGGGCTGAACGGCGACCCGCAGCCGAAGGTCGGTGCGGCCCTCTTGCTCGAGCAGGCTCCGTACCTTGCCAGCGGCAACCTCGCTCAACGCCACCGCATGAGTGGGCAGCTCGGCGGTCTCAGTGGAAGTCTCAGTTGTGGTCGTCATAGTGTCCATAATACCTCCAACCGCCCGATCCGCCCGGTTGTTCCCCTCGGCTTCAGTTCAGCATCGGTTCAATGTCACTTAAGGTTCAGAGTGCTAAGTAGCAGTGCCTCGGCAAGCACTGCTTTTTCAAATTCGGCCAGGTGTAGCGATTCATTGGCGCTATGCGCCCGGGAATCCGGATCCTCGACGCCGGTGATCAGGATCTGCGCGGCTGGGAAGAGCTCGGTGAGGTCCGCAATGAACGGAATGGACCCGCCCATTCCGGATTCCACCGGTGTTACGCCCCAGGAGGTGCCGAGCGCCCAGAGCATGGCTTGGGCGGCGGAAGCCGAGGTATCGGTGGCAAAGGCATTGCCCTGCTCCCCCGGCGTGAAGACTACCTGGGCAGTCTTCGGACTGTGCTTTTCGATATGGCGGGCGACGGCGTCCATCGCCGCGGAAGGGTCCTGGCCGGGAGCTAGTCGGAGACTGAATTTGGCGGTGGCACTGGGCTGGATGGTATTCGAGCTCACCGCTACGGCGGGGGCGTCGATACCAATAATGGACAGCGCCGGTTTGGACCAGAGCCGACCGGAGATGCTGCCGCTACCGGCCAAGGCGAGGCCGTCCAATAACGAAGCGTCCGCACGGAAATCCGCTTCGGGGTAGTCAATACTCGGTTCTTCGGCGATATGCAGACCCTCGATGGCGACCGAGCCGTCGTCGTGATGGAAAGTTGAGATCAGCCTCGCCAACTGGGTGGGAGCGTCCAGTACGGGGCCGCCGAACATCCCGGAGTGCACAGCATGCTCCAGTACCCTTACCTCGATGCTGCCATCGACCAATCCACGCAGGCTGGTGGTCAGAGCCGGTACGCCAACTTTCCAGTTTCCGGAGTCGGCCACCACAATCACATCGGCACGGAGCAGATCCTGATAGGTGTTGAGGAAGTCATGGAAAGTCGGCGAACCGGCTTCTTCTTCTCCCTCGATGAACAAGGTGACGCCAAGGCCAAAGTCATCACCAAGGACCTTTGCCACCGCGCGCAGCGAAGCGATATGTGCCATTACGCCCGCCTTATCGTCGGCAACACCGCGCCCCCATAGTCTGCCGTCCTTTTCTACCGGGATAAACGGGGAGGAATTCCATAAGGCTTCCTCCCCCGGCGGCTGCACATCGTGGTGCGCGTAAAGCAGAATGGTGGGGTTACCGGGTGCCGCGATCTTGCGAGCCACCACAGCAGGACCACCGGGAGTGCCATCGGACTTGTTCAGCCGCAGGATTTGAATGTCGTCGAGTCCCAGCTGGTTGATCAATTCAGCCACCGCCTCAGCGCTACGGTCGAGCTGCTGAGGGTCGAAAGCAGCCCAGGCAATGCCCGGAATTTTCGCCAATTCGATCAATTGCTCCACGGTCTGCGGGAAATCTGTGTGAACGGCTGTTCGGAGCGCTTCGATGGTGTCGCCATCCGGTTCGACGCCTTGGGCTGCACTGAGGTGGTCAGAAAATGGGGTGCTGGTCATATTTCGAACCTTACCTGCAGCCCTCCGTGAGTCCAAGGAGCACTATTGCGGGTATCCTAGGAGTGTGTTTGGAAGAAACAAAGAAGCAACCCAGAATGCTGCGGAATCCACGGCTGTATCAGCCGAGGACGATGCCCCTCGCGTTGGCAAGGGTGTTCCGACGCCTAGCCGCAAGGAGCAGGAAGCCGCGCGCAAGCGTCCGCTGGTCCCTAACGACCGTTCAGCGGCGAAAGTTGCTGACCGGGATGCTCGCCGCGAGGCTCAGCTAAAGACCCGGGCTGCCCTAGATACCGGCGATGAGCGCTACCTCCCCTTGCGCGATAAGGGCCCGCAGAAGCGTTTTGCCCGTGATTTTATTGACGTCCGCACCAGCATCGGCGAGTTCGTGATGTTTATCGCGCTGGCCATTGTGGTACTCAGCCTGTTCTTCCCGGACGCCACCGTAGTGTCTTGGACCTTCATCGTGTTCTGGGTTCTGGTGCTCGCCGTGGTGGTCGATTCGATCCTGCTCGGTCGGCGCTTGAAGAAGCAGCTGATCGCCAAATTCGGCTCGGCCGAGGCCGGTGTGGTTTGGTATGGGACGATGCGCTCGCTTCAATTCCGTCGGCTGCGACTGCCTAAGCCCCAGGTCAAGCGCGGTGAGAAACTGGGCTAAGGCCTAGTTCTTCGGCCGGGATAGCTCGCGGGCAAGTTCCCGATTAATGCGAGCCGCCCAGAAGGGCCCCTCGTAGAGAAAAGCAGTGTATCCCTGCACCAGCGTTGCCCCAGCGTCGAGCCGCTCCCGTACATCGGCTGCATTTTCCACCCCGCCCACCGAGATTAGGGTCAGAGACTCCCCCGCCTTCTGGCGGACCCTGCGCAACACCTCGAGCGAGCGCTGCTTGAGCGGCACTCCGGAGAGACCGCCAACGCCGTACTTCATGACCTGCTCGGGATCTGTCCGCAAACCATCCCGCACAATTGTGGTGTTGGTGCAGATAATCCCGTCCAGACCGACTTCGAGGGCCAACTCGGTAACGGCATCAATGTCCTGATCGCTCAGATCAGGAGCGATCTTGACCAAAAGCGGCACCCTATGACCGGCGGCTTCCTCCGCGGTTCTGCGCACCCTGATCAGCAGCGGCCGCAGCGAACGGACATCTTGCAAAAGCCGCAGACCGGGAGTATTCGGGGAGGAGACGTTGACCACCAGGTAATCGGCCTGGGCGGCCAATTCCCGGGTACTGACCAGATAGTCCTCCACCGCCTCGGCAAGATCAACCTTCTTGGTCTTGCCAATATTGACCCCGACAACCGGCCGAGCCCGCTGGTAGCGCCGCTCTAGGACACCCCGAGCCTTGCTGAGCCGGGGCGCTACGGTTGCTGCGCCGTCGTTATTGAATCCCATCCGATTGATCAGCGCGCGGTCCTCAACCAGCCGGAATAGCCGGGGCCGAGGATTTCCGGGCTGCGCCTGGCCAGTGATGGTGCCTACCTCGATGTGGCCGAAGCCGAGATTGGCCAAAGCGGCTACGCCATGACCCTCCTTATCGAATCCGGCAGCCAATCCGAAGGGCGAGGGGAAGGTGCGGCCCAAAGCCTGCACCCGAAGCTCTTTCGCGGGCCTGCAAAACGGGCGCAGCACAATCCCGGCGCCAAAGGTATCTGCCATCCGGATCAAGCTAAAACCAATCCGGTGTGCGCGTTCCGCGTCCATTCCGGAGAAGACCAGGCGAAAGAAGGTGGGATAGAAGCGCATGGCTTTCATTTTCCTTGCCCCAGGGCTGCAAGTCCAAACCGAAGCCCGGGGTTAGCATGAAATATGGCACTCAGCGCAGACTCAACGGATCTTATTGTGATAGGCGCCGGACTGGCCGGGCTGGTGGCGGCTTCCGAGGCCTATCATGCCGGTCGCCGGGTGCTTTTACTCGATCAAGAACCGCAGGCCTCACTCGGCGGGCAGGCTTTCTGGTCCTTCGGCGGAATGTTCTTGGTGGACTCCCCCGAGCAACGCCGATTAGGGGTCAAGGACAGCGAAGAACTTGCCCTAGCCGATTGGTTTGGCAGTGCCGCCTTCGATCGCGCCGAAGACTACTGGCCTCGTGAGTGGGCTAAGGCTTATGTGCATTTTGCCGCCACCGAGAAACGAGATTGGCTGCACCGGCTGGGAGTGCGGTTTTTCCCCCTGGTGCAATGGGCCGAGCGCGGTGGTTATGACGGCCAAGGACACGGAAATTCGGTACCTCGCTTCCACGTCACCTGGGGAACCGGTCCAGGAATTTTAGCTCCGTTCCTGGCAAAGGTAGCCGAAGGAGTATCTGCCGGGCGGATTGAGATTCGCTACCGCCACCGGGCCACTGAGTTAGTCACGACGGCGGGCCGGATCACCGGTGTGCGTGGCGAGATTCTGGAACCATCCACGGCGGCTCGTGGTGAACAGAGCAGCCGAGTGGTGCAAGGAGAATTCGAGTTCTCCGCCCAGGCTGTGCTGGTGACCACAGGAGGTATTGGCGGCAATCATCAGAAAGTACGTGAGCAATGGCCAGGTGGTGCGGCACCGGAAGAGTTAATCTCCGGGGTTCCGGCCTCGGTGGACGGGATATTTCAGGATGCAGTACAGGCCAGCGGAGGCAGCCTGATCAATACCGACCGAATGTGGCACTACCCCGAAGGCATTCATAATTGGGACCCGGTCTGGCCGAAGCACGGCATTAGGATTCTGCCCGGACCCTCCTCGCTCTGGCTCGATGCCGAAGGTCAGCGCCTGCCGACGCCGCTTTTCCCGGGCTTCGATTCTCTTGGCGCGGTGCGGCACATCGTGGCCAGCGGCCATCAGCATTCCTGGTTCGTGCTCAATAAGACCATCATCGGCAAGGAATTCGCGCTTTCCGGCTCCGAACAGAATCCAGATCTGACCGGTAAAGATATTCCGGCGCTGGCCAGGCGGGCGTTAGCCGGGGTACCCGGGCCGGTGCAAGCCTTCCTGGATCATGGCGTAGATTTCCTGCAGGCCGCAAGCCCGGAAGAGCTGGCCCGGAAGATGAACGAGTTGATCGGTCAGGAGCTAATCGATGGCGTTGCCTTGCGGGAGCTGATCGAAGCGCGGGACCGTCAGGTGGCGAGCGGCCTGGGTAAGGACATGCAGCTGAATGCGATTCGGGAGGCTCGGCGTTTCGCCACCGACAAGATCATGCGGGTGGTTCCGCCGCACCAGATGCTTGGCAAAGAACACGGCCCGCTCATTGCCGTGCGACTATCCCTGCTGACCCGTAAATCGCTTGGCGGAATCCAAACTAATCTGGCCGGTCAAGTGATTGGTAACGATGGCGATCCGATCGAGGGACTGTACGCGGCGGGCGAAGCCGCTGGGTTCGGTGGCGGCGGCGTACATGGTTACCGTGCGCTGGAAGGTACCTTCTTAGGCGGTTGTCTCTTCTCCGGACGGACGGCCGGGCGGGCGGCTGCGCAGGCTTGCGGGTGATGTGTTGATGACAGCACGAAACTGGAAGCCCGATGTCCTCGGCAAAGGTTATGAATCGACCGAGCTTGCAGCCGGCCGAGCCACTGGCGAAAAAGTCAACAGTGGAAGGCCCAACGGCGGAGCCGACAGCGGGAATGCCGGTGGCGGGAAGGAAGTGGCCACCCTGATCCGGCACCTGCCGGAAGGACGCTCCAAGGTGCCGGGGCAGGCCGTACTTTTCATCCACGGTTGGAGCGATTATTTCTTCAATACCGAGTTGGCGGAGTTCTTTACCGACCTCGGCGTGGCCTTCTATGCTTTGGACCTGCATAATCACGGTCGTAGCCTGCGCACCGGGAGCCTGGGCGGTTTCGTCGGTGACCTGGAGGATTACGATACCGAACTGCGCACCGCGCTGGACGCCGTCGTCGATGATCTGCGACAGCATGACGGCCTAGAGGCCCCGCGGGTGGCTCTGATGGGACATTCCACCGGTGGCCTGGTTGCCGCGCTCTGGACCAGCCGTTTTCCGGAGACGGTGAGTCACCTGATTCTGAACAGTCCTTGGCTCGAAATGCATGGCAGTTCCTTCGTCCGGCACGGCATGTATTCAATGGTGGAGCCGATGGCACGCTGGTGGCCACATAGCAAGATCAAGCTGCCCGAGCGAGATTTCTACTGGCGTTCAATCTCCTCCCAGGCGGAGGGAGAATGGGACCTCGACGACAATCTGCGCCCGCCCTTGGCCTTTCCGATGCGCTGGGGCTGGATGAGCGCGATTCTGGCCGGACAAGCCCAAGTAGCTCGCGGATTGAAGATTCCTGTGCCTATTCTGGTGATGATGAGCGCGCGAAGCTTGAACGGACCGCGATGGCGTGAGGGGATGCGCAGCGCCGATGCGGTGCTGGATATTCAGACCATGGCGGCCAGAGCTATCACGCTTGGTGAGAGTGTGACGATCGAGAAGGTCGACGGCGGTCTGCACGATGTGCTGCTCTCGGAAAAGGTTGTGCGAGAACAGGCCTATGCGCGGCTGCAACGATGGTTACTTGGTTATATGCTCAGCGACTCTCCGGACAAACGATCCAGAACCGAGGCGGAATGACGACGGCGGAAACCTCCACCCGAGCGCGATGGGAACAAGATTACCTAGGTCCTGAGTATCAAAAACAGACGCTCGACCTCGGCACCGACGAGGAAGGAGCAGTAGTTGCCACTCTGATTCGGCACCGGCGAGGGCGTTCCCGACTGATGCCGGATAGGTCCTGGTGGCAGCGCGTTGTCGAACTCAAAGGACCGGAGCCGCGGGTGCCACGCGAGGTGGTGCTATATCTGCACGGCTGGGCAGATTACTTTTTCCAGACCGAATTAGCGGAGTTCTTTACCAATCGTGGTATTTCTTTCTATGCGCTCGACTTAAGGAAGTATGGGCGCAGCCTGCGCCCGGGACAGTCCGAGGGATTCGCCGAGGATTTGGAGATCTATGATGAGGATCTTGCCGCGGCTCTGAAAGCCATTGCCAATGATGTGGGTCCCGATCATCGGGTGCACTTGCTGGCTCATTCGCTGGGTGGGTTGATCGGCTGCCTCTGGGCGGATCGGCATCCCGGGGTGCTTTCCTCACTGATCCTCAATGGCCCGTGGCTCGAGCTGCAAGGCAGTAGATTCCTGCGTCAGATTGCCACCCATCTGGTGGATCCCTTTGTCCGGGCAGATCCACGCCGGATTTTCAATCACCCGGATATGACGGCCTATTGGCAGTCGGTGAGCAGCACCGCACATGGTGAATGGGATCTGGATCCGCGTTGGCGGCCGGCCAATTCTTTCCCCTTCCGCGCGGGATGGATCAAAGCCGTACTCAATGGTCATGCTCAGGTCTCGCGTGGTCTTAAGATCGATGTGCCCATCCTGATGCTGCTTTCGGAACGAACCCTGATCCAGGCGGACTGGACCGAACAGATGCAGGGAGTGGACGCCGTCATCGATGTGAATCAGATGGCTCGGCTAGGCCTGCAGATCGGCAGCCGGGTAATGGTAAATCGCTATTCAGGCGGACTGCACGATGTTTTCCTCTCCCGCGAGTCGGTGCGGTTGACCGCCTATGCCGATTTGGGACATTGGATGCGGGCTTACGGGGCTAGCGCACTGTAGCTAGTTTTCCGCCTTAGACCGCCGTCGGGCAGTGCTTTACAGGCCCCACATAGCCCTAGCCGCGCGGTCGCACAGCGGCGTTGCGCATCCTTAGACGGTAGGTACGTCGCTGGGACGGACCAGGTCTAAAAGGAGAAGCGTGAGTGTTCTCACCCGGAGTGTAGGCAACGCATTCCGCAATAAGATAAGAACCGCTGCCGTAGTTGCAGTGCTGGCGGTCGCAATTGGGCTCGCGTTGGCCATGCTCGTGGCCAACCAGGCCGTGGGTGGCAAGGTCCAGGAGCTCAACGCCTCGGTGGGTACGGTACTGACCGTAGATCCAGCCGGCGGCCAGGGATTTGAAGGCGGCGGCGAGCCGCTCACGGCAGCCGAGGCTGTTACGGCGGCTGCCGTACCGAACGTCGCCTCGGTGGTGGGAACCAAGGAGCTTCGCTTGCGTACCGAGACCGCAGCCACAAGCTCAACATCCGGCGGTGCATCGCAGCAAGCCGGACCTGGCGGCGGTACTAGCGTAGCGACGAACCTTCAGGCAGCAATCGACGCGGGCACACTTGGCAATCGTAATAATGCCACTGGCAGCAACGGCTCAGGAAATACCGGAAGCACTCGGACGTTTTCGCTGCCCATTACGGCAACCGGTATTGGTGCCGAGGTGGACGCCACCGGCAAAGCCCTGAACATTACCAGCGGCACCGGCCTGGGTAACTACACGGCGGCCAGCACCAAAGCTCTTGTTGGCACCACCCTGGCGACAAAGAACAGCCTGAAGGTTGGCTCAACATTCACCATTGCGACGAAGACGTTCACGGTAGCGGGCATTTTCGATGCCGGCACAACCTTCGGAAACAATGCGGTCTATACGACCCTTGCCGAAGCCCAGGCTCTAGCGGCAACTCCAGGCGAGCTCTCCAGCATGGTAGTCACGGTCAACAGCATGGAAAACGTGGATGCCGCTAAGACCGCGCTTCAAACGGCGTTGGGAACCAGCAAAGCCGATGTAACACAAGGCCAGCGGAACCTTGAGACCGCGGTCAGTTCGCTGAACAGCGTGAAGAATATTTCGCTAGTAGCCTTCATCGCTGCTCTCGCCACGGCCGGTCTAATCATCCTGCTCATCATGGTCATGCTGGTCCGGGAACGTCGCCGTGAAATCGGGGTCCTCAAAGCCATCGGTGCCCGCAATCGCACCATCGGTCTGCAGTTCGTGCTTGAAGCACTTGTTCTGGTGGCGCTCGGCAGCGTGATTGGAGCTGCCATTGCTTCTTTTGCCAGCGGCAGCATCGCATCGGCGCTGATCAGCTCCAATAGCTCGACGGCGGCCACCGGCACGCGCGGCCCCGGCGGTGGCTTTGGTGGCGGAGGAGGCGGTTTCGGTGGTGCGTTCGGGGGTGCCTCGCAGTTGCTGACCTCGGTAACGGCTAGCGCCTCCCCCGGCATTATCGTCGCAGGTATCGCCGCAGTCTTCGGCGTCGCCATCGTAGGGGCATTAGTACCGGCGCTCCTGACAGCCCGCATCCGCCCCATCGAAGTCCTTCGAGGAGAATAGCCATGATTGAAGTCAAAGACCTGGTCCGCCAGTTCAAGTCCGGTGACCGCACCATCAAGCCCGTCAACGGCGTGAGCTTCGAACTAGAAAGAGGCACTCTCGCTTCGATCGTGGGGAAGAGTGGCAGCGGCAAGAGCACCCTGCTCTCCCTGCTAGGCGCCCTAGACAAGCCCACCAGCGGGGACGTCGTGGTGGATGGAGTCAGCCTGGCTGGGCTGCCCGCCAGTAAACTCACCGAATACCGACGGCGGGATATCGGCTTCGTTTTCCAGCAATTCAACCTGATTCCCAACCTCTCCGCGGTAGACAACGTGATGTTGCCGATGGAGTTTGCCGGAATGCGAAGGTCCGCTCGTTTAGAGCGAGCGCGGTCCCTTCTGGAGCAGGTGCAGCTGGATCCGGAGAAACAGTCCCGCCGTATTAACAGGCTTTCGGGAGGTGAGCAGCAGCGGGTTGCCATTGCGCGTGCGTTGGCCAATGAGCCCAAGCTCATCCTGGCCGATGAGCCAACAGGCAACCTGGATGAGCAGACCGGGGAACACATCATCGAACTATTGAGCTCGATGAGTCGGAACCACAACACTACTATTTTGGTGGTAACTCACGATCGGAGTTTGGCTCAGAAAACCGAGCGCCGTTTCAGGCTTCAGCAAGGAAAATTGAGCGAAGAAACCGCACGTCCACGGGTCGCCGCCGGGGCCTGATTGGATCTTCTCAAAACAGAAAGCTATTTGGCTGCGTCCACGGCACCGCCATATCGGCGGTCCCGTCGGGCGTATTCATCTACAGCTTGCCACAGGGTGCGGCGGTCAACGTCGGGCCACAGCGTATCTAGGAAAACGAACTCGGCATAAGCACTCTGCCAGAGCACGAAATTCGATAGTCTCTGTTCACCGCTGGAGCGGAGGAAAAGATCAACATCGGGCAGGTCCGGTTGGTAGAGATGCCGCTGTATGGTGCGCTCGGAGACCGCCGAGGCTTTGAGCCTGCCCGCCTCGACCTCGCGGGCAATAGAGGCCACAGCATCGGCGAGTTCGGCTCGGCCACCGTAGTTCACACACATGGTCAAGGTGATGGTGTCGTTGTCCTTGGTACGTTCCTGGGCGATTTCCAGTTCCTTGATCACCGAACCCCAGAGCCGCGGCCGTCGTCCTGACCAACGTACCCGAACACCCCAGGCATCCAGTTGGTCTCGTTGCCGACGGAGTACGTCACGGTTGAAGCCCATCAGGAACCGGACCTCATCGGGGGAACGACGCCAGTTCTCGGTGGAGAAAGCATAGACCGTCACGTATTTGATCCCCAGCTCAATGGCACCGGCCACCACATCCAAAAGCGCGGGCTCCCCCGCCTTATGGCCCTCTATTCGAGTCAGCCCACGTTGATTGGCCCAGCGGCCGTTGCCATCCATCACGATGGCGACGTGCTGAGGCACCAATTCGGCAGGAATTTCCGGTTTGCTGACACCACTAGGGTGCGGCCAGGGCGCCACGACGGCGGGCTTCCCCGCATGACGGGTGGATCGTTGAGCCATCTTTTCCTTCAGTCTCTTTCCACGAGGCGGAGAGAACGGACATTGCGTTCCAAATGCCATTGCACGAAGCTGGCCACCAGGCCTGCGGCTTCACGACGATTTACCAGCTCCGAAGCATCCGCGACGGCCCAATCTCCGCTAAGCAGCGCCGCTAATAAGAGCATGGTCGCGGCTGCCGGTGAGGGCGAGCCCGGCGGTCTGCAGTCATGGCAGACCGCACCGCCCAGGGGGGCAGAAAAGGCGGAATGCGGACCGGGCCTTCCGCAGCGGGCACAATCTTCAAAGCTGGCTGCCCAGCCCGCCGTGGCCAGCGAACGCAAGAGATAGGAATCCAGGATGAGTTCAGAGGAATGCTCTCCCCTGGACAGCGATGCCAGCGCACCGACCAGTAGCCGATACTGCGCTCCGGCCGACTCCGTGTCGGCATCGGTCAGTTTCTCCGCGGTCTCGGCCATTGCGGTGGCCACGGTATAGCGATCGTAGTGGGCCGCGATCTGCTGTCCGTAGGAGCTTCTGGTGACAGCCTGCGAAATGATGTCGAGGGTACGTCCCGAAACCAATTGGAGATCGGAAACCATGAACGGCTCCAACCTACCGCCGAATTTACTGGAGGTACGACGCACGCCCTTGGCCACCGCCCGGATCTGACCGTGCTGACTGCTGAGCAAGGTGATGATCCGATCGGCTTCACCCAGCTTGTGGGTGCGCAGCACCACGGCATCCACCCGATAGGTGTGTGCTGCAAAAGATGAACGGCCCGACACCGCTCCATTCTCCCACTATTGCCCGCAGCATTTGCCTCCCGCGCCGGAGAACCAGTCAGGGTTTTCTGCCAGCAGAATCCTTGATAGCAAAGGGAAGGGGCCACCGCTACCGGTGGCCCCTTCCTGCTTAGCTCAGCTCAGCGAGATGTACCAAGCCTGCAACTAACTGCTCTGTTTAGTGACTGGGCAACACTCCGACCCGAAGCTGGTCCCAGTCGGCCTTGGTGAGCTCGTGCTCATCGGTGGGCGTCTTGGCACTCTTACTTAGGGTTCCGCTTCCGCTGCCGCCAACAGCGCCGCCACCAAACTGGATTTCAGCCCAGTTATTCGAGGCAGAGATGCTTCCCTTGGCTCCGTCGTTATTGATATCGGTGGAGACCCCCGAGGTGAAGGTGCCATTGCAATTCCAGTCGATCGGCTGACTGGCTGGGGTGGTGGTGGTTTTGGCTGTGCCGTTGGGGCAGTAATAGGTGGTCCGCCATCCGGAAGCCAGGCTGCCCAGGCCCACCGATTCGTTCAGATTCGTTTCACTCAAGGTTGCCGGCGCCACATTTGAGTATCCGAAATAGGGGGTTCCATCGGCGCGCGGCACTCCGGAGAACTGGAAGGAGTAATTCATCACAGACAGGTAATTGGGCTTGTAGTTACCGTTGTCGGTGCCGCCGTGTTTCAGGCCCAGGGTGTGGCCGAATTCGTGCACGAAGGTGCCCACCTGCATGTCCTGGGTTACAGTCCAGCCACAGCGCGGACCCATCGTGACAATGAAGGTGTCATTGGGTAGGGCGAAGGCGTTTCCGCTGCTACAGGAACTGTCATAGTCATCGGCCCAAAGCATGTAATAGAAGATCGCCGCTCGTTTCGAATCGAAGTTTGCAGCCTTGAGGGCATTGGTCTCGGTCAGCGCCGGGCTGAGGTTTGAGTCATAAGTTACCTGGTTTCCGCCGCCCAGGTTGTAGGTGGTACCTCCCGCTGTTCCGGCGTCCAAGTGCAAAGTGATTCCGGTGGTGCCATTGGGGTTGCTGACCGGGGCGGTGGCAAAGACATTAACCATTCGGTCAAAGGCCACTGTGCTGCTCGGCAGCCGACCCTGCATATAGTCCATCTCTACGAAAAGATCTTTGCGGTTAGGATCCGCTCCCATAGCGGGCAGATTGACATCGATTACGCCGTCTCCGTTGGCGTCGTAACCTTGGGTCTCCCAGCTATCCAATAAGCCGTCCCCGTCGGTATCACCGGCTGCCGCAAGTGATGCGGGGGCGGCAGAGGCGGGACTAGCCAGCAGCGTGGCTGTGCCGATTCCGGCGACCCCGAGAGCCAACGCGGCGCCGGCCGCCAGTAACCGCTGGCGTGAAGATGTAGCAATCATAATATGAACCTCATCTGTCAATTAGCTCCGCAGGTATGAGAGCTATGTCACAGATTTATAGGCCCAAACTGAAAATTGGCTGAGAATTACTCAGGAAAAGACCGGCAATTCTGTGGAAACGTTGAGAGCCGGTCAGCCGACCGGCTCTCAACGGCCACTTTTAGGACGTGCGGCTGTCCCGGATAGCCCGGTTGACCGCGGAAATAACAGCCTTGAGGGAAGAGGTCGTAGTATTTGGGTCGATCCCCACGCCCCAGAGCACTCTCTCCCCTACGGCGCATTCAACATAAGCGGCGGCCTGGGCGCTACCACCTTCGGACAGGGCGTGCTCGGTGTAATCGAGTACGCGTAGATCGACCCCGTCCTCACGCAGAATCGAAAGCAGCGCGGCAATCGGACCATTTCCGGTGCCAATCCTTCGCTGCTCCACACCGTCGATCTGCAAGGTGGCGGTCAGCGTCGTCGAGCCATCTTCCTGAGCTTCCACATTGGTCGATCGAAGGGTGTAGCGTCCCCACTGTCCAAGTCCAGCCGGGCTGGGCAGATACTCATCGACGAAGATATCCCAGAGCTCTGCGCCGCTGACCTCCCCACCAGCGGTATCGGTGCGCCGCTGAATAACCGAAGAGAATTCGATCTGTGCTCGGCGGGGCAGGTCCAGATTGTGCTCGCTCTTGAGCAGGTAGGCAACCCCGCCCTTACCGGATTGCGAATTGACCCGGATGACAGCTTCATAGCTGCGGCCTAAGTCCTTGGGATCGACCGGCAGGTACGGTACCGCCCAGAGCGTATCGGAAACCTCCTGGCCAGCTGCCGCAGCATCCCGCTCGAGGGCGTCGAAGCCCTTTTTGATCGCGTCCTGATGTGAGCCGGAGAAAGCCGTAAAAACCAGGTCGCCACCGTAGGGCCAACGTTCGGGAACGGGAAGCTGATTGCAGTATTCAACCGTCCGCCGGACCTCATCGATCTGGGAAAAATCGATCATTGGATCGATTCCTTGGCTAAACATATTCAAACCCAAGGTGACCAGATCGACGTTCCCGGTGCGCTCCCCGTTGCCGAAGAGGCAACCTTCGATGCGATCGGCACCGGCCAGGTACCCCAGTTCAGCAGCGGCAACGCCAGTGCCTCGATCGTTATGCGGGTGCAGGGAGAGAATGATTCCCTCTCTGGGGTGCAGGTTGCGACTCATCCACTCAATGGAGTCGGCATAGACGTTAGGGGTGGCCATTTCCACGGTGGCTGGCAGGTTGACGATGACCTGGTTGTCTGCGGAGGCTTCAAAGATATCGGCGACGGCGTTACAGACCCTCACGGCATAATCCAGCTCGGTCCCGGTGAAGGATTCCGGAGAGTATTCGTAGGTGATCTTGGTTTCACCCAGCGTCTCTTGATACTTCTTGCACAGCAGCGCGCCCTGCGTGGCAATGGCCATCACGCCGTCCTGATCTTCGTTGAAAACCACCCTGCGTTGCAGCACCGAGGTGGAGTTGTAGAGGTGCACGATTGCTTGTTTGGCCCCGACCAGGGATTCATAGGTGCGTTCGATCAGGTGTTCACGCGCCTGGGTGAGAACCTGGATGGTGACATCCTCCGGAATGTGATCGCCCTCGATGAGCTGGCGCACGAAGTCGAAATCGGTTTGTGATGCCGAGGGGAAACCTACCTCGATTTCCTTGTAGCCCATCCGGACCAGCAGATCGAACATCTTCAGCTTACGAGCCGGACTCATCGGATCGATCAGGGCTTGATTGCCGTCACGTAAGTCCACCGCGCACCAGCGTGGCGCCTTGGTGATTCGTTTCGTGGGCCAGGTCCGGTCCGGTAGTTCAACGGTGATCTGCTCGTGGAACGGAACGTAACGGTGGACGGGCATTCCGGAAGGTTTTTGGGCGTTTCGCATGTCAGGGCCTTAATCTTTGGGTTCTGTCGGGTTCCTGGCCGGGGGTGCAACAAAACTCCGCGGCGAGGAATCGGCCTGCCCTCTGAATCGATCCGCCCTAGCGGACCCGAAAATCAACGGGTACTGGCCTCGCCGCGGCAGCTAAGAAGGAGAATCCCAGTGCGCACAAAAGTAGCGTAACACGACGCGTAGGATGAAAGTGAACGGGCTCACATGCCCGTTCCTTATATGACATCCGCACTGAATGGAGAAGTTTCAATGACGCCGTCGGGCACCTCTTCTGGCATTGATCAGAGCACTTTTGAACCGCAGAGCAGACCACAAGATGATTTATTCCGGCACGTCAATGGACGTTGGCTGGATGAGAACGAGATTCCGGCAGACCGAGCCAGCGTCGGCTCCTTTATTGATCTGCGGGATGCTTCGGAACTCGCGGTCCGGGAAATTATTGAAACCGCCGCTGCGAACGCCGACGGGGCGCCGCTGGAGAAGAAGATTGGCGATTTGTATGCGAGCTTCATGAACGAAGAGGTGGTCAATGCAGCAGGCATCGCGCCGCTGACGGATACCCTGCGAGCGGTCTATGCAACTCAGAGTGCGAAAGACTTACTCACCTTGGCCGCTAAGCTGCAGCGCGGCGAGACCAGCGGTCCCATCGGTTTCTACGTCTACAACGATCCAGGCGATCCCACCCGTTACCTCTTCCAGGTCTACCAAAGCGGCTTGGGCTTGCCCGATGAAGCCTATTATCGCGAGGAGAAATCCGCTGAGCTTCGGCAGAAATACCAGCAACATGTAGCCAAAATGCTCGGCCTTGCCGGGGTGGCAGAAGACGAAGCCGCTGCTGAGCGGGTGATGGCTTTGGAGACTGCATTAGCAGAGGGCCATTGGGATAATGTCACGCTGCGGGATCCGCAGAAAACCTATAATCTACTCAGCCGGGACGCGGCTACGGAGTTGTTCTCCGGGCTAGGCAGCTGGCTGGACGCCTTGGGCGTCTCCGAGCAGCAGAGCGCAGAAATCGTGGTGCAGAATCCTGACTTCCTGCGAACCTTAGAGACCGCCTTAGCGGAGCAGCCGTTACAAGCTTGGCAAGACTGGCTGGCCATGCGAGTGATCTCCTCTGCAGCGCCCTACCTCTCCGAAAACATTGTGGCCGAGAACTTCGCCTTCTACGGAACCGCCCTGAGCGGTACCACCGAAATTCGGGAGCGCTGGAAGCGAGGAGTTGCCCTGGTTGAGGGTGGCCTGGGTGAAGCCCTCGGTCAGCTTTATGTGGCGCAGCACTTCCCGCCGGCACATAAGGAGCGGATGGAAACCTTGGTGGCGGGTCTGATTGAGGCCTACCGTGAGTCGATTAGCTCTCTGGAGTGGATGGGTGAGGAGACCAAGGCCAAGGCTCTGGAGAAGCTCGGTAAATTCGTGCCGAAAATTGGCTATCCCAATGTCTGGCGGGATTACTCCGAACTGGAGATCTCGGCGGCGGACCTTTTAGGCAATGTACAACGGGCGAATCTCTTCGAACTGAATCGCCAGCTCGCCAGGATCGGTCAACCCATCGATCGCGAGGAATGGCTGATGACTCCGCAGACCGTCAACGCCTATTACAACCCCACGATGAACGAAATTGTGTTCCCAGCCGCTATCTTGCAGCCACCCTTCTTCGACGCCGGAGCAGACGATGCCGCGAACTTCGGTGGAATCGGAGCCGTGATCGGTCATGAAATTGGGCATGGCTTCGATGACCAGGGTTCCCAGTTCGACGGCGAGGGGGCACTGAATAACTGGTGGACCGATCAAGATCGATCTGCTTTTGAGGAACGTACCGCCAAGTTGGTGGCTCAATACGATGCGCTCAGCCCGGTGGCCGCTCCCGAGCATAGGCTCAATGGCAAGCTCACCCTCGGTGAGAACATTGGCGATCTAGGTGGCCTGAGCATTGCCTACGCAGCCTGGCAACTCGCTCTGGACGGAACGAGCGCCGAGGATATTGATGAGTTGAGCGGGACCGAAAGGTTCTTCTATTCCTGGGCGCAGTGCTGGCGCGGGAAGAGCCGTCCCGAGGAAGCGATCCGACGAGTTTCCACCGATCCACATTCCGCCGCAGAATGGCGCTGTAACCAGGTGGTGAAGAACCTGGACACCTTCCACCAGACCTTCGGCACCACCGAGACAGACGAGCTATGGCTCGATCCTGCCGCCCGGGTTCGAATCTGGTAGCGCCCTAAAGCTGGCGGTTGCCGCCGGAACTTACTTAGCGGGGCAGGTCATTGACTTCTTGACAGGAGATGGGCTGCCCCGCTGTTTCGGCAACAATGTCCTTGGGCAATACGACCTTGCCGTATTTGGTGCCGGAGCTAAAGTCCTGTCCGATCATCAATTGCACACCGCTGAGCGCGGGCGCCGAACGTAAGGCACTGCTCGGGATGCCGTAGAGGGTGGCCAGGCTCTGCGCCACATCGGCAAAGCCGGTGCCGTAGAGAATCTGGGTATTTGGCTGATCAGCCACCACCTGGCCCAGCACCGAGTTGGTGTATCCCGCAGCGGATAATGACTGAAGGAGCTCCTGGTCCCTGCCCGTTACTCCCGAGGCGTTACTGACAATAACCGGCTGAATGGAGGTATCGAAAGCCGGAGCCTTGGTAGTAGCCGCCTTGCTACTACTGCTAGCACTGGGGCTCGCCGAAGCGCTCGTCGAGGCGGTGGCGGTGGAACTGGGCTTGGCCGGTGTGGTGAGAGAAACGTCTTGCTTGATCGCGCTGAAGAGCTGGTCGGCAGCCGGTTCACTGAGAATCAGCCGATTCGTATCGGCCGGATCCTCCCCGGAAGGTACCGTGACAAAGGCAACCTGGGAGAGATCGATATCTTTTAGCCGACCTGCCATGGTGATGAGAGCCGTTGGGCTGGCTAGGCCGGAATCCACGGTCAGATTGCGAGTCACGATATCCGCAATATTGTAAAGCTTAGGCAGATCTGTCAGCGTTCCTTCACTCTTAATCTTGCGGGTCATCGAGGCTAGAAACGCCTGTTGCGCCTTGATTCGATCGGTATCGCCTGCATTGCCAAAGGCATGCCGGGTACGAAGGAAAGCCAGTGCTTGATCGCCGGAAATACTGGATTTACCGGCGGGCAGGTCCAGTCCGGAGGCGGGGTCCTTGACCGCTTTACTGACGCAGACCTCAACCCCACCAAGAGCACTGGTCAGGTCCTTGACCGCGGTGAAGTCCGCCAGCATAAAGTGGTCAATGGTGAGCCCGGTAAAAGCGTTAATGGTGGCCACCGTGCAGCCGGGTCCGCCGAGCGCAAGGGCAGAGTTGAGTTGAATGCTGTCTTGGGCAGGAATCGGGTTGCCGCCCGCCGGATTCTTGCAGCCAGGGAATGGCACCATAAGATCGCGCGGAAAGCTCACAATCGAGACGTTCTTGCGATCCGCGGAGAGATTGAGCAGCATCATCACATCGGAGTTTCCGTTGCCCGATGAATCCGCTTGACTGCCATAACTCGAATTGGCTCCGGAACGAGTATCGGTACCCAGGATCAGGATCTGGATCGGATCGTGGTTATCATCGGCAGCCGGAGCGGTGCTGCCGCCCAGCGCGGCGTTGAGATCATCGGTCTTGATATTGCCCTGTAAACGAAGAAAGAGAATCGCGGCCAGGGCTAGCGAGGCCACCAGCAACGCGCTGACGATACTTGCCGAGAGCTTGAGCCAAAAGGGCGCACGACGGCGGTCGCGTAGGTGGCGGAGAACCTCCGGGCGGTCCGTGGAGACATCAGAGTTGGGCGACTCAGTTGATTGCCCGATTGAGGCTTCCTTGCCTGGATGAACTCGGCGACCGCCCATACGGCAGGGACCCTTCGTCGGTGACAGATTCGTTTATTCTACGCGGCGGAGGCCTTGAAACCTCCCTGTCAGGCCTAGGAAGGGCCTGTGCAGGCCCGCCGAAGGGATGAGCAGAGTTAGAAGCCGAGCTTGCCGAGTTGCTTCGGATCACGCTGCCAGTCCTTGGCCACCTTGACATGGAGGTCGAGATAGATTCGAGTACCCAGCAGCTTCTCGATGCCCAGCCGCGCTCGGCTGCCGACATCGCGCAGCCTGGCGCCACCCTTTCCGATGATGATGGCTTTCTGCGAGGAACGCTCCACATAGAGGTTGACATGCACATCCAGTAAAGGATTATCCTCGCTGCGTCCCTCTCGCTCCTGGATCTCCTCAACCACCACGGCCAGCGAGTGCGGCAATTCGTCCCGGACCCCTTCTAGGGCAGCTTCCCGAATCAGCTCGGCTACCATCACGGCCACCGGTTCGTCGGTCAATTCGCCTTCCGGATAGAGCGGAGGGGAAACCGGCATATGACCGGCCAGCACTTTAGCCACGGTGTCCACCTGAAAGTCCTCGGCTGCAGAAACCGGCACGACGTCGGCGAAGCCGAGGCCACCTAAAACCTCACGTCCCAGTGCCTCGACGGCGATCAGGTGCTCGGTGAGGGCGGCGCGGGAAACCAGATCGGTTTTGGTTACCAGGGCGATGATCGGTTTATTCGGCAGTGCGGCCAACTGATTGGCAATGAAGCGATCTCCCGGGCCGATTTTTTCATTCGCAGGCAGGCAGAAACCAATGGTGTCCACCTCGGAGAGTGTTCCGGCGACCAAATCGTTCAGTCGTTGTCCTAACAGCGTCCGTGGTCGGTGTAGTCCGGGGGTATCCACCAGGATGAGCTGAAAGTCCTCACGATGCACGATGCCGCGAATGGTGTGCCTGGTGGTTTGCGGCTTGGCGGAGGTGATCGCGACCTTCTGGCCCACCAAGGCATTGGTTAGGGTCGATTTTCCGGCGTTGGGTCGGCCAACCAGAACCGCGAAGCCTGCGCGGTAGCTGCCTTCGGAGCTATTTTCAGTCATGGTTTTCCGTTTCCTGGAGCGTCGGGGTCGTGTTGCTGATCTTCGTTGTCTTCGGTGGCTATTCGGCTGGCGATCAAATGGCTCACCCGGTTGCGCCGGCCTTCCAGCCGTTCGGCGCGCAGGTTAATACCATCGATCTGTACCTCGCTGCCGACGATGGGCACCCTGCCCAGGTACTTGGCCAGTAACCCGCCTACGGTGTCCACTTCGTCGTCTTCCAGATCAAGGTCAAAAAGCTCCCCCAGATCGTCAATGCTCATCTTGGCGGTCACCCGATAGCTATCCGGGGCGATTTCCTCGACCTCAGGGCCTTCGGAATCGTATTCATCTACGATTTCGCCGACGATCTCTTCAATCAGATCCTCCAGGGTAACCAATCCAGCGGTGCCACCATATTCATCGATCACAATGGCCACATGGGTGGATTCCAGCTGTAGTTCCTTAAGTAGATCCCCCACCGGCTTGGACTCCGGGACGTAGCGCACTTCGCGGCTAAGTTGCTCCACAGAAGGTTCCGGCTGGCCCGCCGTCAGGCGTTCCTGGGTGGCCACTACGTCCTTGAGGTAGAGCACGCCCAGTACATCGTCCGCGTCTTCGCCGATCACAGGTACCCGGGAATAGCCGGAGCGAATGAAGAGCGCCAGTGCTTGTTTAATCGTTGAGCCGCGTTCGATGCTGACAATATCGGTACGTGGCACCATAACGGCACGCACTAGGGTGTCGTCGAGTTCGAAAACGCTCTGAATCAGTTCGGCCTCGTCGTCTTCGATCATGTCGGACTCGCTGGCTCGATCCACGAATTCGCGGAACTCCTCCTCAGAGGCGAAGGCATTCTCGGTTCGTGGGGCACCGGGGGCAATCACATTACCCAGATTGATCAGCCAACGTGGAATAGGGCCGAGCACCCAGCACAGCAACCGGACCAGCCAGCCGGTGGCACGCAGCACGGCAAGCGGATGTAGGCGTCCAAACTGGCGGGGTGAAACTCCGACCAGTACGAAGCCGATGCCCGCCATCACCACGGTGGCCAGTAGCCCCGCAATCCAAAGATTGTCGATCAGGTTCAAGAACAGCATGGCGACCGCAACGGCAGCCGCCATCTCGAACCAAATACGCCAGAATCTCAGCGCATTCTGATGAGCAATTGGATGGTCCAAAATGCTCCGCAAAGCCGCCTGCCGTCGTCGGCGAACGGGATCGCGTTCTTCCTGGATCGCTTCCGTTTCGTGCCGAGGCAGAAAATTCAGCGCGGCCTCCGCCATTGTGAGCACGCCCGCGGCTGCCACAAAGAACAGCCCCATGACGGTGAGGACAGCAGTTATCACGCGGTGGTCTCCGCGGGGGCATCGCGCCCCAGGAACGCGCTTAGCAACTCGCGTTGCAGGGCAAACATTACCGCTTTCTCCTCAGGCTCCCCGTGATCGTAACCCAGCAAATGAAGCATTCCGTGGGTCGCCAGCAACAACACTTCGTCCTCGGTGCTGTGTCCACCGGCCTGAGCTTGTTCTTGAGCCACCTGCGGGCAGATCACAATATCTCCGAGCAGACCTGCCGGAGCCGGACGGGCGGAGGTACCCGGTCGCAATTCATCCATCGGGAAGGAGAGCACATCGGTGGCTCCAGGCTCATCCATCCACTCCAGATGCAGTTTCTCTATCGCCTCCCGGTCCGCCAGAATAATGGACAGTTCGGTCTGCGGATGCAGGTGCAATTGCTCGAAGACGTAACGGGCCAACCGCACCAGTTCCTCTTCCGGAGCCGCTACACCGGATTCGTTGTTGATCTCGATGCTCATCGCTGCCGCGCTCTCTCGTTCTCTTGATTCTTTTCCGCCCAGTTGGCATAGGCGGTGACAATATCGCCCACCAAACGGTGCCTCACGACGTCGGCCGCTTCCAGGTTCGAAAAGGCGATGCCTTCGATCTGGTGCAAAATACCTTCCACTACCCGTAAGCCGGAGCGCACCCCGCCGGGTAGGTCCACTTGGGTGACATCGCCGGTAACGACCATTTTCGAGCCGAAACCAAGCCTGGTCAGGAACATCTTCATCTGTTCCGCAGTGGTGTTCTGCGCTTCGTCCAGGATGATGAAGGCGTCGTTGAGGGTGCGGCCGCGCATATAGGCTAGCGGCGCCACCTCGATGGTGCCCGCAGCCATCAACCGGGGAATGGTCTCCGGATCGATCATGTCGTGCAGGGCATCGTAGAGCGGGCGCAAATAGGGATCGATTTTGTCACTCAAAGTGCCCGGCAGGAAGCCCAGCCTCTCTCCGGCTTCCACCGCCGGCCTGGTCAAGATGATCCGACTAACTTCTTTCTGCTGAAGTGCTTGCACCGCTTTGGCCATCGCCAAATAGGTCTTGCCGGTGCCTGCCGGGCCAATGCCGAAGACGATGGTGTGGGCGTCGATGGCATCCACGTAACTCTTCTGATTGAGCGTCTTCGGTCTAATTGTGCGGCCGCGGCTAGTCAGGATGTTGTGGGTGAGCACATCCACCGGATTACTCTGGGTGGCCAGCATGCTTACCAATTGCTCAATGACCTGCGGGGTGATCACGCTCTGCCGCAACACTAGCGCCCTGATCTCCGCAAACAGCCGGACGATCCTAGGAACCTCGGCTTCTGGTCCGGAGATGGAAAGCTCATTGCCGCGGGCGTGAAAATCGATTCCCGGAAAGTGCCTTTCGATGGCCCGCAAGGCCTGGTCCTGACCGCCCAGGGAGGCGACCATCTGCTCAGTGCTATCGAAGGTGATGGATTCGGTGCGGACCCCTGCCACGGTGCGTGGGAAGTCGCTCGGCGTCAAGCTTGCGGTTGAATCAGTCATAGCAGCGGCCTGAGGGCCTGAGCTCACTTTCATGAGAGTCCGGAATTTCTTCTGAAATGCTTTTACTATCTTAACTTGTGTTCGCGGAAGGTATTCCGCTGCTCGCCGCGAACTTCAGAGAACCTGCTGCCTTGGTCTCACCTCGGTCTCAGAACTATTGCGATCTGGTTGCATTTACTGTGCAGGCCAGAAAGTGGCAGATTCCAGCTTTGCCCCTGTGTAAAGCTGGAGGACGTGCCCTGCGGGGGACGAATCCGATCAGAGAAAGCAGAGGCCGAACAATTCGACGCATTAGCAGGAGAACGAACACTAGAACAACGGTGGTGAGCCTTTTGGCTGCCCTTGTCTGTGTGCTGTTCCTCGCTGCCTGTGGTCAAGCCTCGAGCTTGGGTTCGGCAACAAATGTGCCCACCAATGCCTCAGCGGATGTTGGTACTGCTGGGGTCAGCTCCTTGGAAACCGCAGAGTCAAGTGCCGAGGTACCGGTCTACTGGCTGGGTCACAGTAATGATAAGTCCGCGCTCTACCGGGAGTTCCTGCCACTTGAGGCCGGTGCCGATCCCATCCAGGCCGCACTGCAGTTAATGACCAGCGGTAAACCACTGGATCCGGACTACTCAACGCCCTGGTCCAAGGCATCCAAAATTGCGGCGTCGATCTCCGCCAATAACGTCATCACCGTGGATATCTCCGCAGATGCCTTCAATCAGCGGATCGACAACCCCACCGCGCAGCTGGCCGTACAAGAGCTGGTCTATACCGCCACCGGGGCGGCAGCGAATGCCGGGTTGATCAGCTCGAACCAGTCGGTCCAGGTATCCATTCTGGTGGATGGACACACCGACTTCATGGCTTTCGATCAAGTGAAATTGGATCGCACTCTAAGCCGAGATGCTTCGGTTCAGGCGCCTATTTGGATCATCTACCCGCAGCAGGGCACCACGGTGCAAAACGGTCCGATCGACGTTACCGGGGTGGGTCCGGTTGGGGCCACTACCGTCAAATGGACCGTGGTCAGAGTGGACCCTGCCGGAGGTAAGGCTGATTATCAAAGCGGCACTACTCCGGTGCTCACCGAGGATCCAAACCGGAGCTTTGCCTTTAGTATCAATCCCCCACCTGGCCAGTACGATCTGCTGGTTTACAGTGTTGATCCGAGACAGCCGAGCGTGCGGTTGAATATGGACAGCAAGTCCTTCACAGTGAAATAACCGCCAAAAATAACCAGCAGGAAGTGAGCTCCGCGGAAGCTGCTTTACCAGCGACCTAGCTTTACGCTGAGCAGGGCGACGGCGGCCGGCCCGGCGGTTGAGGAACGCAGCACGTGTGGGCCAAGCCTTAGCTGATGGCCCCCGGCCTCCTGGAATAGCCCGAGTTCCCGCTCGCTGATCCCGCCCTCCGGGCCCACGATCAGTAAAAGCTCCTCGGCCTGATCCAACCCAGCCAGTTCGGCGGTAGTGGTGGAAGCCTGTTCGTGCAGAACCACTAAAGCCGCAGTGCTTCCCAGTTTCGCTAGCTTAGAGCTGTCCACCGGGTCTAAGACTTCGGGAATCCAGGCTCGCCGGGCTTGCTTAGCAGCCGCCTGAACGGTTTTCTGCCATTTCGCCAGGGACTTTGGCAGCCGTTCGGCTTTCCACCTCACGATCGACCGGTCGGCTTGCCAAGGGATGATGGCGTCCACGCCAAGCTCAGTCGCGGTTTCAATCGCTAGCTCGTCTCGGCCGTCCTTAGCTAGAGCCTGGACAAGGACCAACCTCGGCTTAGGGGCGGCTTCCAGAACCCGCTGATCAATCCGCACCCGCAGCACTCCCTGAGTAGCAGAAAGCACTGTACAGCCCAGTCTCAGGCCTTTTCCATCGACTAGATCCACTAACTCACCGGCAGAAATCCGCTTAACCGTCGCCGCGTGATGTCCCTCGGTGCCGCCGAGCTCCAGCTCTTGGCTGGTTTCGGCAGCTTCGGGGACCTCGTCGGGGTCGATGAAAAAGATCGGATTCGTCACCTTGAGAGCTTAGCGCCTAGTAGCTTCTAGAGGTGCCCGAGCTTGTCCCGAAGCTTGGCAAACATACCGTTGGAAGCCGCCAGCTTTCCCTCCGTGTACTGCTCTCCGCGTAGCGCGGCGAGTTGCTTCAGCAGCTCCTCCTGAGCAGCGTCCACCTTGGTGGGGGTCTCCACTTTTAGTTCGATACGCAGATCGCCACGGCCCTGTCCCCGTAGATGGGTCACGCCTAGGCCTCTGAGGGTCACTGTTTCACCCGACTGGGTGCCCGGCTTTACACCGACTTGCTGGGCGCCGTCGAAAGTGTCGATGGTCAGCTCGGTGCCGAGCGCGGCAGCCGTCATTGGCACGTTCACACTGGCGTGCAGATCGTCGCGCTCGCGTGAGAACAGAGCGTCCCGGTTGACCCGGATCTCCACATAAAGATCACCCGCCGGTCCACCGGCCGGCCCGGCTTCCCCCTGCCTGCCGAGCTGGATCCGAGTGCCGGTATCGACGCCAGCCGGAACCTTGATGGTGATCGAACGGCGGGAGCGTACCCTGCCTTCCCCCATGCATTCGTTACAGGGGTCCGGGATCACGGTGCCGTGGCCCTGGCAGGTGGTGCAACTGGCGACGGTCATTACCTGCCCCAGAATGGAACGCACCGGACGCTGCACCTGGCCGCTGCCATGGCAAATCTCGCAAGTCTGTTCGGTGGTGCCCTCACGACAGCAGGAGCCCTTACAGGTGGGGCACACCACCGCGGTATCAACTTCGATCTTCTTGTTCACGCCGAAAACGGCATCGCGAAGCTCAACGCGCACTCCGATTAAGGCATCCTGACCGCGCTGGGTACGTGGAACAGGGCCTTGACCTTGGCCGCCCTGACCGCCGAAGAAGGTTTCAAAAATATCCTGGAACGCAAACCCTTGGCCGGAGAACCCTCCGCCGCCGAAGCCGTTATCGGTTCCATTCTCATTGCCCGTGGTGTCGTAAACCCGGCGTTTCTGAGGGTCGGAGAGCACCTCATAGGCGTGGGAGACATCTTTGAATTTCTCCTCGGCATCTTCACCCTCATAAACATCGGGGTGGTATTGACGGGCTAATTTCCGATAAGCCTTTTTGATCTCTTCACCGGTGGCATCGCGGGAAACCCCCAACACCTCGTAATGATTGCTCAATGTTGCTCGTTCTCTTTCTCTTGGAAACTGAAGATACCGGCTTAGCCGGCAAGAATGCGGGAGAGGTACCGGGCCACCGCGCGTACCGTGGCCATGGTGTTCGGGTAGTCCATTCTGATCGGGCCCAGCACACCGAGTTTGGCGTCTCCGGCACCGTAAACGGTGGCCACCACGGCGGCTTCGGAAAGCGAATCATAGGAATTCTCTCGACCGATGCTGACCGAGACTCCCCTGGCGTCCTGAGCCATCTCCGAAAGCAGCCGGAGCATCACCACTTGCTCCTCCAAAGCATCGAGCACAGGGCCAATGCTGAGCGGGAAATCCACATTGGATCGGGTGAGGTTCGCGGTTCCGGCCACCATAAAACGTTCCTCGCGGGCTGCTTGGGCTAACGCGGTCAAGCCATTGGCAAGAACTTGGGCGGCAGCACTGAGCTGCACCGGGGTGAGCGCCAATAGGGCGTCGAGCACGATGGGCAGTTGGTTGACCGAGATGCCGGAAAGCGTTGAGAGGAACTGCCCACGCAGCCCGGCGAGTTGTTCGGAGTCGAGTTGCTGTCCAAGGTCAAAGACGCTCTGCTCCACCTTTCCGCTGTCCAGGATCAGTACCACCAGTGCTTGGTGCGGTGCGAGTAGAACGAATTCGACATGCCGCACTATGGCGTTCGCGGAGGTTGGATATTGCACCACGGCAACCTGATTGGTGAGCTGCGCTAGTGTCCGTACCGTTCGTTCCAGCACATCATCCAGATCTGCCGAGCCACTCAGCACTGACTGAATGGCTCGCTTTTCGGCTACGGAGAGCGGCTTGACCTCGGTGATTCGGTCCACGAACATCCGATATCCCTTATCGGTGGGAATCCGACCGGAGGAAGTGTGTGGGGCGGTGATCAAGCCCTCTTCTTCCAGCGCCGCCATATCGTTGCGGATAGTGGCACTGGAAACACCCAGATGATGCCGATCAACCAGAGCCTTCGAGCCGACCGGTTCCCGGGAATTCACATAGTCCTCGACGATGGCGCGCAGGACCTCGAGCTTACGCAACTCGCTCATCCCTCACCTCTTCGCCTCAACGTACCAAACCGCAGTTGACCTAGCACTCACCTGCTTCAAGTGCTAAGTCTAATACTTTCGCGAGCCGTGATTCATTTGACAAGCGTGTCAGCCCCTAGCGAAGCGCCCGGTGGGTCAGACTTATCAGGTGACTTCATCTTCCTCCTTCGATTATGGTTCCTGGGGCCCGGCCCAAGAGCTAGCGCGCCCGAGTCGTACCGCATTGCCCCAGGTCGCCGCCGAGCGTGGTGCGGTTTTCGAAGATGTTCAATCCGGCTGGGTTGGCGCGGTGCTGCGCACCGAGAAGTCCGGGGGAATGCACATTATGGTGCTTGAGGATCGGCGCGGAAAGACCAAATCCTTCCAACTCGGTTTTGGTTTCCTGGTGGATGGCTCGCCGGTTGAAGTGGTGGCCCCGCAAAGGCAAGCCGTTAGTGCAACTGGCCGGACGGCGTCGGGCTCGGTCAAGGTAACCGGCGCCCGAGCGCGTGTGGCGCGAGCAAGCCGGATCTGGGTCGAAGGCAAGCACGACGCCGAACTGGTCGAGAAGGTTTGGGGTGACGACCTGCGACTGGAAGGCATCGTGGTTGAGCCACTGGGCGGAATCGACGACCTCCCCGGTGCTATTAGGGATTTTCAGCCCGGTCCGGAACGACGGCTGGGTGTTCTGGTTGACCACTTGGTGCCCAATTCCAAGGAATCGCGACTCGCCGAGCAGGCGATGGCCGTATCCGGAGCCACCGGGAATGTACTCATCGTGGGCCACCCCTACGTTGACGTCTGGCAAGTGATCAAGCCGAAGGTGTTGGGTATTGAGGCTTGGCCGGTGATTCCGCGCAATATTGAGTGGAAAGTCGGGATTTTGCAGTCCTTTGGTTGGCCACACGCCGAGCAGGCGGATATTGCTCAAGGCTGGAAGCGACTGCTATCTCGGGTGAACAGTTACGCCGATCTGGAACCCAGTCTGTTGGCACGGATCGAAGAAGTCATAGATTTCCTCACCGCTGACGTATCCTGAAGAGAAGATCACCGTAGACCAGCAAAACCAGATGATATTGAGCGAGGACAGGATAGTGAGTTTTCCCGGTGAAGACCGCTCACGGCATCCGGAGCGTCACACCCAGCAATTCCAAGCAGCATCCGCCCAAGCTCAGCCACTGACAGCAGCAGAAGACAAGCAGTTCGCTTTCTTAGCGCACTGCGGTGGCATCCTCGGTTGCATCCCGGCCTTGCTGATTTATTTGATTTTCAAGGATCGTGGACCTTTTACCGCACAGGAGTCGAAAGAGGCGCTCAACTTCACCCTGCCGCCGACGATTTTGGCTCTGGTGGCAAACGTCTTGGCGCTTGTAGTACCTGGTTTCGGCAGTATTTTCGCGATTCTAGCCGTGGTGATCTGGGTTTTCCTCACCGTCTATTCGGTCATTGCAGCGGTCCAGGTCAATAAGGGTAACCCATTCCGCTATCCGCTGAACCTACGCCTGATCCGCTAGCAATTCGCGAACCACACCATCCGCTAAGAGCCGTCCGGAGAGGGTGAGTACCAAGCGCCCCCGGAAAGCCGCGGCGGGATCGATGAGTTCCCGCGCGATCAGCGAAGCAACGCTCTTTTTCCCGCTGGCCGATAGCGATGCAATCTCCAAGCCCTCCGCTAAACGTGCACCGAGCATTACCCGTTCCACTTCACGGGTAGCTGGATCCAGGGTTTCCCTGCCTGCAGCCGGGGAAACCCCGCCCTGCAATCGCTGAGAGTAAGCCAGCGGATGCTTTACATTCCACCAACGCACTCCCCCAGCATGGGAGTGCGCACCGGGACCGATTCCCCACCAGTCGTCTCCACGCCAATAGGCGAGATTGTGCTGGCAGGCATCTTCCGGGGTGCGTGCCCAGTTGCTCACTTCGTACCAACTCAGGCCGCCTTCGGTAAGCAGTTCCTCGGCGAGTAAGTACTTTTCGGCATGGTCGTCGTCATCGATCATTGGCACCTGGCCGCGACGGATTTGAGCGGCAAGTTTGGTGCCCTCTTCGATAATGAGTGCATAAGCGGAGAGATGATCCGGCTGGTAGTTCAGGGCGGCCTCGACCGAGGTACGCCAGTCCGCCATCGACTCACCGGGAGTGCCATAGATCAGGTCGATACTGACCTTTAGCCCGGCTTCCCTAGCCCAGGCGACGGCTTGCGGAACTCGCTCCGGCTGGTGGGTGCGATCAAGTACCTTGAGCACGCTCGGTACTGCGGACTGCATGCCGAAAGAGACTCGGGTGAAGCCCGCCTGAGCTAATCTCTCCAGGCTTTGCGGGGTCACCGAATCCGGATTGGCTTCGGTGGTGACCTCGGCTCCCGACTCAATCCCCCAGCGTTCGACGGCGGTAGTCAGGATGGTTGCCAGGTCCTCAGCGGGCAGCAAAGTAGGGGTGCCACCGCCGAAGAACACCGTGCTGAGCTTCCGTTCCGGCAGTTTTTGCAGAACCTTGGCCGCGAAATCAATCTCCTGCACAGCCGTCCCGGCGTAGGCCGCCTGCGAGGCTCCGCCGCCCAGTTCAACGGCAGTGTAGGTATTGAAATCGCAATAGCCGCAGCGCACGGCGCAGAAAGGTATGTGTACATAAAGGCCAAACTTGCGGTGACCGACGTCGGTCAGCACCTGCGGAGGCAACAGCCCATCCGCGGGCGCAGGATCACCCAAAGGAAGGACGCTTGGCATTTACTTCCTGGCCTTGTCCTTGGACTCGTCGGTGGTTAGAGCAGCGATAAATGCCTCTTGGGGAACCTCTACCCGGCCAACCATCTTCATCCGCTTCTTGCCTTCCTTCTGCTTTTCCAGAAGCTTGCGCTTACGGGTGATGTCACCGCCGTAGCACTTGGCAAGAACGTCCTTACGGATGGCCCGGATACTCTCTCGAGCAATAATCCGTGCCCCGATGGCTGCCTGAATAGGCACCTCGAACTGCTGCCGTGGGATGAGCTCGCGGAGCTTGCCCGTCATCATCACACCATAGGCATAGGCCTTATCGCGGTGTGTGATGGCGCTGAAAGCATCCACCTGTTCGCCCTGGAGCAGAATGTCAACCTTGACTAGATCGGCGACCTGCTCGCCGTCGGCCTTCCAGTCCAGCGAGGCGTAACCGCGCGTCTTGGACTTCAGGAGGTCGAAGAAGTCGAACACGATCTCGGCCAACGGAATCCAGTAGCGCAGCTCTACCCGATCCTCGGAGAGGTAGTCCATGCCGCGCATCTGACCACGTCGCCCTTGGCAAAGTTCCATAATGGAACCAACAAACTCGTTCGGAGCCAGAATCGTGGCGGACACCATCGGTTCCCGGACCTCAGAGATTTTGCCCGTGGGGTACTCGCTGGGGTTGGTGACGTGCACGATTTTCTTGTCCTCGAGCGTTACCTGGTACTCCACATTGGGGGCGGTAGAGATGAGATCGAGGTTGTACTCGCGCTCCAGCCGCTCACGAGTGATTTCGAGGTGCAGCAATCCCAGGAAGCCAACGCGGAAGCCGAAACCGAGGGCCGCAGAGGTCTCGGGTTCATACACGAGCGCGGCGTCGTTTAACATCAGTTTTTCCAGCGCATCGCGGAGCACCGGATAATCTGTGCCATCCAAGGGGTATAGCCCCGAGAACACCATGGGCTTGGCGTCGGCGTAGCCGCTCAACGACTCCAAGGCGGGTTTGGCCAGATTGGTCACGGTATCGCCGACCTTGGACTGCCGGACGTCCTTCACTCCGGTGATCAAGTAACCGACCTCACCCACGCCCAAGCCCTTCGAGGGAGTTGGCTCAGGAGAGCTGACTCCTATTTCGAGGAGTTCATGGCTGGCCCGGGTGGACATCATCTGAATACGCTCACGCGGGCTAAGACTGCCGTCCACCACCCGAACATAGGTCACCACGCCGCGATAGGTGTCGTAGACCGAGTCGAAAATCATGGCCCGGGCGGGGGCGTTCGGATCGCCAACCGGGGCGGGCAGGTCGCGAACAATCTTATCCAGCAGAGCCTCTACTCCGGCACCGGTCTTCCCGGAGACCAGCAAAACATCTTCCGGATCGCCGCCAATCAGATTGGCTAGTTCGGCGGCATACTTCTCCGGCTGAGCGGCCGGCAGATCGATCTTGTTCAGCACCGGAATAATGGTGAGGTTGTTCTCCATCGCCAGGTACAGATTGGCCAGGGTCTGTGCCTCAATGCCCTGAGCGGCGTCAACCAGGAGGATGGCTCCTTCGCAGGCTGCCAGTGAGCGAGATACCTCGTAGGTGAAGTCAACGTGCCCGGGGGTATCGATCATGTTCAGGCAATAGCTCTCGCCGTCGAGTTCCCAGGGAAGTCGGACGGCTTGCGATTTGATCGTAATGCCGCGTTCGCGTTCGATGTCCATCCGGTCCAGGTACTGGGCCTTCATATCGCGCTGCTCGACGACGCCGGTCAGTTGCAGCATCCGGTCCGCGAGAGTGGATTTCCCGTGGTCGATATGGGCGATGATGCAGAAATTCCTGATGATCGCCGGATCGGTCGCGGCGGGCACCGGTGCGGTGCGGGCCATGGGTGACACAGAGCTTCCTTACTGTTGAGGCACTCCCTTCAATGGAGCAAATTCAATTCTCCCATAAGCTAGCCATGTGGGTGACTTTCCCGAGGACTATCAGGGCCGTGGCGTAGTCAGTTATGCGCCGAAACCGGATGGTGAACCGGATCCGGGTGAGATTGTCTGGACCTGGGTGCCGTACGAGGATGATCCCGCGCAAGGAAAAGACCGCCCGGTGCTCCTGATCGGCAGAGACCGAGAGTGGCTGCTAGGCCTCATGATGACGAGTAAGGACCATGTCCACGGCAGCGAAGTAGATGAACGCACGCATCGGGATTACGTTGACGTGGGAACCGGCGCTTGGGATGAACGACGGCGGCCCAGCGAGGTTAGGGTGGATAGAATCCTGCGGATTGCGAGCGAAAAGATTCGCCGCGAGGGCACAGTGCTGATAGCCGATCGTTTCGAGCAGGTAGCAGAAGCCTTGAGACAGCGACACGGCTGGCAGTGAAGCTGCGGCAAGGGAAGCGATACTCTGCTAAACTCTGATGCTGTGTGTCCGCGCAGGTCGGCGGGCACGACGGACCAGCCGGACGTTCACCATAATCGAGCATCCCCACGCCGCTGTCAATGGCTGGTTCAACGCCCTCTAGACCAATTCCGTTTTATACAGAGAGTTCATACGTGGCTAATATCAAGTCCCAGAAGAAGCGCATTCTCACCAACGAGAAGGCGCGTCAGCGCAATGTTGCTGTCCGATCCGAGCTGAAGACGGCCGTTCGCGCCGTCAACGAAGCGATTGAGTCGGGCGATAAGGAAAACGCTAGCGCGGCCCTGGCCACCGCTGGCCGCAAGCTCGACAAGGCAGCCAGCAAGGGCGTTATCCACGCCAATCAGGCTGCTAACCGCAAGTCTGCGATCTCCAAGAAGGTCAGCCGTCTAGGCTAATTGATCCTCAAGAATTGTTGGCTGGTCCCTTATGGGGGCTGGCCAACAGTCTTTTAAGCAATAGGGTCAGTTTGAAAACTGCTGCCTCATCGACCTGATAGTAATGTCCCCGTCCCCCGCTGGCAGCGCACCGCGATGCGGTTAAGGCCAATATCCGACGCTAAGCCTAGTGGCTTAGGTGGTGCGCTCGCGGAACCGTAGCCGGACGAAGCCGGACGAAGCTAGTTCGTCGCAAACCCATAAGCGGTGATGGATGTCAGCCCGGATTCTAGACGCTCAAAAACATATCGCTCGTGAGGAACCAGGGCAGCCGGCAGGTCGTCGAGGGGGAACCATCTAAGATCAGCGACCTTTTCTGGCTCCATCATCTGAGGCTCGCCCCGCCAAGCAGTACACACGAAAAAGAAGTCGACGCGCTCATCAATAGCATGACCATTTCCTTGAGTTCGGTGCATCACGGTCAACGGAACTAATTGCTCAGGGGTAATGAATACGCCGAGCTCTTCGTTGGCTTCGCGTATTGCCGTTTGAGCGGCAGATTCGTTCGCTTCGATATGGCCAGCGGCAGCGGTGGACCAGTATCCATCCATGTATCCGGTGCCATGACGCAACTGAAGCAATACTAGATCCCCGCGTCGAAAGACCACATAGCTGGCAGGGACTACTTGGAACCTATCAACCATCAGTATCTATCTCCTTAGAACGGCATTACGGTCTAGTTGTTCGCAGCCACGTCTGGATTCATTATTGTTGACTTTGCCGTCCGTAACGGCAACGTATGCGGGACGGTTACGGTTCGATACGCCGTCGTCTGTTTTCGTTTTTTGGTGGAAGACACTTCAGGGGCGAGTAGCAGCAGCTGGATGCCAGCCCCTGCACGATGGTCAACTTTGAAACTAGCTATTTGGTCCCTGTTTGTAGAATCAAACGATGGTGGCAACAGCAGATTCCGTTCGGGTCCAGGAATGGTGTTTCCGCATGTTTGGGCACGGTGTTCTCACTCCCTTGCGGCCCGAGGCTGGCGGTGAAATGTCTCAACAGTTCCAATATGACTCCGATGACCTCGGTACTGTTGCGGTCAAACTCCGGTTTGAATCCACGGAAAAGGTCCGCCGATGCCTTCAGCTTCAGCGCATCGCGGCAGATACTGATTTCCCGTGCGCTCAGCCTGTGACAGATGCTCACACCCTTGAATCGGGCTTCGTTGTAAGTGCAGAAACGTGGCGACCTGGCGGCGAAATGTACTCTGGCGGAGGAAATTCCTTCGCTATTCGATCCGCCAAACTTCTCGCAGAACTGCTAGAACTTCTTGAGAAGCAATCCCCCACCGGGCTTGGTTCACCCCCACCATGGATGCACTGGAATCCGGCAACCGGCGATCTGTGGCCCCAAAATCCCGCCATAGACGCCATGAATCAAAACCTCGTGCCTAGCCACCTACACACCGTAGCCCGCGCGGTCTCGAACCGGCTGTCGCGGACAGTGCTACCTCTAGTTGTCGGACACGGTGACTGGGAGAGTCAGAACCTACGCTGGAATGAAGATCTCCCATGGGCGGTCCATGATTGGGATAGCCTCGTCGCGCTACCGGAAGCGGCTATCGTCGGTGCCGCTTCCGGAGCCTTTGTCAGTACCACCATCCCGACGTTGGCACCGCTCGAAGACTCGCAGGAATTCATCGATGCTTATCAACAGGCGCGAGGCAGGTCATTTACCCAGGAGGAGCATGAAGTTGCCTGGGCCGCGAGCTTGTGGCCCGCATTGCACAATGCCCGCGGCGAAAGCCTCTTTCGCTCTCCACCGGTTGCCTTGGACGCGCTCACGCTGCAAACATCTGAACGATTGAGAAGAGCTGGTATCCGCTAGAGCTTCCGCCTAACAACTGGGAAAAGGTGCCTACTTCTTCATGATGTAGCTTCATGCATCGTCGATTCGTTGGCACAAAGACCAGCATCACCGACTGAGGTCGTCGTCCCCTAACGCGCAGAAACGGGGTGAGATCGAGTCCCCGGCATCTACCAACTCCCGTAGCTGGCGCGCCGCAAGGGCGGGGTCCTTGGACGCATCAGGCTGTCCCAGACCTGTGGCCAGCTTTCCTGGGTGAACGGCCCAAGCTCTAACCTGCCCCTAAAGGTCCTGAGCCATAGAGATCGTCAGCATGTTTTGCGCAGCCTTGGATATCTTGTAGGCGTAGCTGGTTGAGAGGTCAGAAAAGTCGCCCCTCGCCTGAGCAGAAACGGATCCGAGTCGCGAATTCACGTTGATAATGAGCGGATTCGATGCTGCCAACAGGTTCGGAAGTAGCGCCTGCACCAAGCGCAGCGGCCCTCCCACATTGACATCGACCGCGTTCATCAGCTCACTCGAAGAGATGGATCCTAGATCATGATGCTTTGCGCCTTGGACGGCATTATTGATGAGCAAGTCAACTGGACGCTTCCCAACGACCGAAGAGAGCTCCGTAATGTCTTCGGACCGAACATCGTGCACCACCACCTCAACGAAGTCGGATGACCTCCAAGACTTCGGGCTGAGTCGTGACCGGAAGACAGCAATGACGGCCCAACCTGCCTCCGAGAACTCCTCTACAAGAGCCTTGCCCAATCCTCTACTCGCGCCAGTTACCGCAGCCAGCCTCTTCACATCTATTAGGCTAGTCCTCCCCGTTGAATCGAGGCGAAGCGTTGTGCCGCATGACGAAAGATTGATCGATTCCCCTCAGCGGCTGACCCAACCTCTCCTCCGGGCAGTGCCCGGAGGAGCATCAGGTGCGGCGTCGGGTCTTGCTCGAGCGGCGGCGACTTAGCTGCAGCATTACGAGGCCGAGGAGAAGGGCGACGATTCCGGCCTCGACTATCGGTGCAGAAGAGATACCGGTGTTGGCGAGCACCGACTGAGGTTGGAGGTCGCTCGTGCTCTGAGCCGGAACACTCGTGCTCTGGGTCGGAACGCTCGTTTCCTGAGTCGGAACACTCGCGCTCTGAGCCGGAGCAGAGGGCGTCGGTGACGGCGAAACGTGAGGAGTATTCACGGTAACGGTGGCCGTTGAGGGTGGTGAGTCGACTGGGGTGCCGCTGTTCGGAGGAGTTCCTGTGGCCGTGGCGGTATTGGTGATCTTTCCATTGTCGATGTCGACTTGCGTCGTCTTATAGGTGGCAGTGCAGGTGAGGTTCTCACCAGGAGCCAGAGACGCGGCCTCAGCCGGACAAGTAACCGGTGAGAGGTTCGCCGGGGTTCCAGAAAACGCACCTTCGTTGACCTGGACGGGAGCCAACGTCACATTTCCGGTGTTAGTCACCAGAAATGAGTAGGTGATTGTTTGTCCAACTGCGGTAATGATGGTTGGACTCGCGGTCTTTGCGATGGTGAGCGCGGGCGTTGATACTCCGGGCACATCGGCGCTAGACGGTGGAGTAGTGACCGCGGGGCCGGTAGGAGGCGTTCCGGTAGCGGTAGCGGAGTTATCGACGGTTCCTCGGTCGACGTCGGCTTGCTCGACGACGTAGCTTGCCGTGCAGGTCACCGAGGCACCGGGAGCCAGTGATGTAGCGCCCGCAGGGCAACTGACAGCCGACATCGAGCCAATCCCGGTGAAGGTAGCTTCATTGACGGCAACCGGGGCGAGAGTGACATTACCGGTATTGGTTACCAGGAAGCTGTAATGCAAAGTTTCGCCAGCAACCAGACTCGTTTCAGCAACAGTCTTCTTGAAAGTAAGCGAAGCTGCCGGTAGTTCAGGCACGTCGGCTGTTGATTCGTTCGAATCAACAGGGTCACCGGCCGGGGTAACACCCTGCGCGGTGGCGGCATTGTGGATGGTTCCTCGGTCAACGTCAGCTTGCTCGACGACGTAGCTTGCCGTGCAGGTCACCGAGGCACCGGGAGCCAGTGACGTTGCGCCCGCGGGGCAACTGACAGCCGGCATCGCCCCGGTCCCAGTGAACGGCCCCTCAATGACAGATACCGGCGCCAGAACCGTATTGCCCGTATTGGTGACCAAGAAAGAATAGTGCAGCGTCTGACCGACTACCAGAGTTGATTCTGCGACAGATTTCTGGAGCGTAAGAGAGTTAAGAAGTGGAGTGTTGGTGAACCTGCAGGCAATGTTTGGAGTGCCTTTTCCCCGGGTGGTGGCAGGAAACTGGAGCGTGAAACTTTGCCCAGTGCCACTGGCAATGAGGGCATTTCCGTTAGCTGTGTCGACACAGGAGTAAGTGCTTGCGTAGTTGAGCAAATTTCCCGAGCTCGCGATCTCGGCGATGGTGTACGTCGAACCGGAGGTCGCGATCACCGGCCCAGCGACAGCAGGTTCCGGCTGCAAACCCGTGGTTGATCCTGTGGTGGTGGCAGTGTTTCCCTGGCTGATTCCGCCACCGGTGATAGACATAGTGAATTGATCACTTGGGGAATACCTACCGACTATATCCTTGCTAACGCTCAGCGTTGGATTGGTCGAACAGGCGGCTAGGTCCGTCTGCATCAACGCCTGGGCATTGTTAGCGGTGCTAGTGGGGGTTGGCCCGGAAACGACAGCACCCGTATTCGGATTGAACTTAGTAATTGCCGAAGAGCCTACGCCTCCGGATTCGGTATAAAGGTTTCCGGCATTATCGAAGGCGATTCCGACGTAAGAAGCTGTGGCTGGGAAGGTCGTTAGTACCGTATCCGTTAGTGGAGCCCCACTCGCAGACCCGGTCACAGGCAAGGGACCGCTGACCACTCCAATTGCCGAAATCGAACTATTCGAGGTCAACAGATACAGATTCCCGGTGGAGTCGAATGCTAAATCTCCATTGACACCCGCCGCGGAGGCTCCCGTCGGTAAAGCAAAAGTAGCGATGACGCCTGGGATTGCCTGGTTCGTGTTGGTATTGAAGCCGTAGAGCAATCCCCTGGCCGGAGTCGTGGCAGTTCCGGAAAGATAAGTGGCATAGTAGTAGATGCCGTTAGCCGGATCGACGGCACCTGTTTGATAAGTTGCGCCAACTGGTCCGCCAGTCCCGACATACTGGGTCCAGCTCTGCCCCACTGCGTCGTATCGGTACACAATGGTCTGCCCGGCAATCAGAGTTGACTGGTTAACACCGTAAAGCGCCGTCCCGCCCTGGGTAATCCCGATGGCGTTGACAAAACCACCGGTGGGAATTGTCGTGATCAAGGTATTGGTGACGGCGGCACTCCCGACTGCCGAAGTGGTGAGGCCGTAAATGGCGCCGTCACTCGCGGTAGTCCCCGTCGAGCCACGTTGCGCCGAGTAGATGGTGGTGCCATCGCACGATAGCGGCGTACCGACCGCCTGAGCTGGCGGGGCCGTGGACACAACAATCACAAGCAGTGAAGCTAATAAGGCCAGGACGGCCATAAGCCCAATTACCGAAGAGCGCGCGCTCCCGTTACGCGTCAAAAGAGACACAAATCCCCCAATTTTGTGCAGTTTCACCGCACCTTATTCCCCAAAATAAGAACCTTCCCGCAAGTGTATACGAGTCTTAGTTCTTGGGATGGGGAGGGAGCACGGCAGCAATAATTCGGAGCGGCCCGATCCTGCCCGGGCGAACTCAGTGCATCGAACGATAAATGTCGCTCTCAGCGAATAATCTTCAAACCTTGTTAGCGACCCCGAGCCGCGGTCGCAATCACCACGACGGCGCGCTCCACGGCGTAGACAGGATCACGACCTGCTCCCTTAACTTGAGCATCGGCTAGAGCCAATGCCTGCAGGGCCTCAACTAAGCCTTCCTCGGTCCAGCGTTCGGCTTCGCGCCGAGCTTGATCGACTTGCCAAGGGGCCATGCCCAGTTCTTTAGCCAGCCCGGCCGAACTTCCGCGCGCTCCATAAACCTTGGCAACTGCGCGTATTTTCATGGCGAGAGAAGCCACCAGCGGAACCGGATCAACGCCGGTGGACAGCGCGTGCCGCAGGCTAGACAAGGCCACTGCACCATTCCCAGCGACAGCGGCATCGGCTACCTTAAAAGCTGTTGCTTCTACCCTGCCGCCATAATATTTATCCACCAGCTCCGCACTGATCGGGCCGTCCACATCGGAGATGAGTTGTTGGCAGGCAGCGGCCAGTTCGGAAAGCTGAGAGCCCACCGCCGAGACGAGGGCTCTGACCGCATCAGCATCAAAGCGGCGCTGAGCATCCTTGAATTCGGCTTTAACGAACTCGGCTTTTTCAGCATCTTTTTTGAGGGGCTGACACTCGACGACCGGATAACCAGCAGCTTTGAGTGCATCCAGAAGTTTTTTGCCTCGCACTCCGCCGCCATGCTGCATCACGACGACGCAGTCGGCCTCAGGAGCAGCGAGATAGGCTAGGGCGTCGCTGAGGAAGGCATCGCTCATGCTGGCTAGGCCAAGGACCTCGATGAGCTTGTACTCTCCAAAGAGAGAAGGGCTCGATGCCATTAAAAGCTCGCCACCGCTATAGCCCGAAGCCTCTAAGTGGTTGAGTTCCAACTCGGGATGAGCCCGGCGCATCGAGGCGCGCACCGATTCCATCGCCCGATGGGCAAGATACTCCTCAGGACCTTGCAGAAGAATGATCGGGGCGGGTGGAATGGCTCGCCAGCTCACCAGATTGGCTGCGGTTTTAGCGGAGGTCTTAGCGGCGGGCACAGCTCAAGCCTGCCATGTGGCACCGACAATCGGAAGTTCAATCATTGGCTCATCATGCCGAGCCATTGTTTTAGGGTGGCATTCGGTAATAGGCGCGGGCCAGCCAAGTCGCGAGCATTGAACCAGCGACCGAAGCAACAGCGATCATGCCGGTCCCCTGCAAGACCCAGCGCACCCGGAACGGTAGCCAACGGCTAGCTCGCTCCTTGAACCGTTCGGGGTTGCGCCACCAGTGCTCTGCTGCGAGGAATACTCCTAGGAAGGCCGCAGACAGCAGCCCGAGCAGAATCGCACCGGGCGCTCCCTCTAGCCAGGGCAGCGAAGAACCGGGTAGCGCGGCGAGGACACGACAGATGGCCACGACTCCTCCCGCGCAGAGCCCGGCCAGCCAGAGCAGAGGCGTAGCAAGCCAGGGCAACAGTGGCAATAATGGCAAGGCCAAAGTTCCAAGTAGGGTGCCTAGCGAAACCAGCGGCGCAGCCAGAATATTTGCTGGTAAGGCATAAGGCGTTAATCGTGGTGTGAGCAGGACAATCACGGGAGCGCAGCATAGTTGTGCGGCCAGCGGAATGGCGATTAAGGTAGCTGCCCAGCCGGGTAGAAACCGTTCGAAGAAGAATCTCAGACCAGGCCCGAGGACCACCAAGCCGGCGGTAGCCAATACGGACAAGATAAAACCAAAGCTTATGGCTAGCCACGGATTGGCGAGTAGCAGAACGATCACCGCGGTATGGAGCAAAGCCAAAGGGTGCTTTGATCGGCCGCCCAGTAAGGAGAGCGTGCCGAGGGTGCCCATCACTGCGGCACGAAGCACACTAGGATCCGGCCCCACCACCCCAATTAAGAACAGCAAGCCGAGAGCACCACAGAGCGCCGCAAAGACACGAGGCATCCGAATGCTCCTGGCCGCCAGGATGATAGCCAGCACTACGATGCTGCAATTCATCCCGCTGACCGCAGAAACGTGAGTCATTCCTACCGTTTTCATCAACTGGCTGAGTTCCTCGGATTGCGCGCTGCGATCCCCGGTTACCAGGCCCGGCAGCAACTCGGCAGCCTCCGGCCATCGATCCTTCCAAAGCTCTTGGACCGAGATTCTTAGAAGCCTTCTTAGGCCGCCGAAGGGACCAGAATCAGTTACGCCCGCGAGCAATCGGGGACCTGTTCGAGGAGTAAAGGAATTTCTCCCAGGATTGCTCGGATCAGCGGACCCCAGCACTCCAATGGTTGAGATTCGCTGTCCTTGCTGCACCGAACCCCAGAGTCCATCGGCATGGATCGAGATTGGTAGCGACATCGAGAGACGATTCCCCTTCACGGTCGCTTCGCTGAGGGTTCCCTGGATCAGCACGCCGCCCGGTTCCCCGGCCAAGGTCCGTGGCTCGTTATCCAGAGTGAGCTGCACGGAAATGATTGTTCGATCCTGAACTGCGTTGGTTAAGGGTGCGGGCATACGCTCAGCCGAGAGCGTGCCGGCCAGCACTAAAGTCAGGAGGGTGATCGCTGCGCCGAGACTCAGTTGACGAAGAAGACTCCGTGCCCGTGCGAAGAACCCCAAGCCGAGGACCAGCAGCAGCGCGATAAAAATTACCACTTCGAGAGTCCAGACGATGTTTTGCTGCAGAAGAACTCCGGAAGCCGCCCCCACCCAGACTCCGGCAGTCGCCGGAAGCAGGCGCAGGTCCCATGGCTTTGGCGCGGTTCCTGCCGCTGAGATCTTCCTATTACGTAGCCAGTGGAGGAGTCCCCTCAGCTGTGGCCACCCTCCACGGCGTACACGGTGGCGCCTCTCGACAAGACTCTTATGTTCTGAACCTTCGTGTTCTGGACCTTCGGCATCGGAAACCTTGCCAGCGCCTAGTTCGGATGCAAGCTTTCCGCCCGTGGCGCTGCGCTGGTAATAAAGCCAAGCTGGCCGTCCCAGTTAAACCACCACCAAGGGACTCAGACTTTCCAGCAATTTCGTCCCGATGCCGTCGACAGCATCGAGATCCTGAACCGAGTTGAAAGCACCATGCTCTGTTCGCCAATCGACAATTCGCTGGGCCAGCACGGGACCAACCCTGGGCAAGCTAGCAAGGTCTTCTGCGCTGGCGGTGTTCAAATTGATCGCTGCCACCTTGGCTGTACTCAAGCCGCTGGCTGAGCCGTTCTGAGCACTCCCCTTGCCCGAACCAGCACTGTCTGGACTCCCTCCGCTACCGCCCGCAGCTTCCTGATGGGTCGGCACTCGAATCTGTTGACCATCCTGAACTATGGCTGCCAGATTCAACGCCGCCAATTCGGCGCTCGGCAGGGCTCCACCCGCTGCCGAAATCGCCTGAAAGATTCTGCTACCGACAGGCAAGGTCAACACCCCTGGCTTGGCCACCGCCCCGACCACCTGGACAACAGCTCCGCTTGGGGTCGAAGCCTTGCCGGTGCTACTCGGGCTAGCCGAGTTTGCCGCAGGCACCGCGATTGGAACCGATTCGCTCGGCGGCCCTGAGGCACCATGAGCCAGGCTCGCCGAGCCGTTGAGCCAACTGAGTAGTGCGCCCGCCCCAGCGACTAACAGCACAGCCAGCAGCGCCGCCGTCGTTATCCGCCAGCGAGGACTGCGCCGCTGGTTAGCGCGCAGTAGATCTGATTCCGTGGCCTCGGGGAATAACTCGGTGAGTCTGGGGCTCAGCTTGGAGTGTTTACTGTGGCTTGCCATATCCCGAGATTAGGTAGCTTGCCTGGAGCGCGAAAGAGCCAGGAACGCGAATGTGAGGAAACTACCTGAGATTCCTATTGTGGAGGAAGAGTCAGCTCTCCCGTGCTGAGATCACCACGGCCAAAACTCCCAATCCTACATGTGCCGCCAATACCGCGGGTAGATCGCTCAGCACGGCTTCTGCCGGAGGCGTGGGCAGCAAAGCAAGCCGCCCCAAAAGCGCCTCGGCCTGGGAACGGTTGCCAAAATGATGCACCGCAACGCTGCTCGCCTGGTCACGCCTACTGAGTTCGGCCGCGACTAACTCGTCCAATCGTCCAATCGCCTTAGCCGAAGAACGCACTCGTTCCAGCGGTACCACTTGCCCATTGGACACACTCAAGATGGGTTTGATCGCCAAGACCGTGCCCAGCCAAGAAGCTGCCGCGCCGATTCGTCCGCCGCGACGCAATTGCTCCAAAGAGGGGACGTAGAAAAACACCGTTGAGGTATCGAGGGCTCGTTGTGCAGCCGTCGCCACCAAATCCAGTGACTCACCACCAGCCGAGGAGCGCAGCGCGGCCAATACGCCAAAGCCCTGAGCCATCGCTACGGTCCTGGAATCTAGCACCTGCACCGGAATCGACACCCGGTCAGTGGCCAGCCGCGCTGCCTCCACGGTGCCCGATAACTCCCCGGAGATGTGCAGCGAGAGAACCGAATCGAAGCCCCGATCGGCAAGCGACTGATAGACCCGCTCAAACTGCCCCGGCGAGGGCCTGGAAGTCTTCACCTCCTTGCCCGCAGCCAGAGCCAGACTCAGCTTGGCGGAGAGGTCTTCATCCCCCTCACCGAAAATCTGTCCATCCACCATAACGGGCATCGGCACCACCACGAGCCGATCGAAGACCAACTCGGTGGGCAGCGCAGCGGCAGAATCCGTCACAACGGCAACCCTCGGCGAAAGAGGCCGAGCCTGCTCCACCGGACGATGTAACCTGCGGCGCAACCAGGCGAAGGCTCCTGTGGTTTCGTCCATCTCAGCAGCCAGCCATGAGGCAGGAAGAATTAGGCAGGGACAATATTGACCAGTTTCGGCGCGCGAACGATCACCGTTCTAATCTGGCGGCCGTCCAAGAACTTCTGCACGTTTTCCGAAGCCAGAGCCAATTCTCGCAGGGCTTCCTCCGTGACATCGGCAGGCACTTCCAAACGGTCGCGAACCTTACCTTGGACTTGGACCACCGCTGTCACCGTAGATAGCACCAGCAACGACTGGTCCACCTTCGGCCACTCTGCACGGGCTACGAAATCATGATGACCGAGCTGCTCCCACATATCGTCCGCGGTATAGGGCGCGAACAAACTCAGCAATATAGCAACCGCTTCGACGGCCTCACGCACGGCTGGATCGGCAGCACCGGCACCCGAGTCGATGGCTTTTCGGGTGGTGTTGACCAATTCCATGATCTTGGCGATGACGACATTGAATTTATGGGCATCCAGCAGTTCCGCTGCCTCGGCCACGGTTCGGTGCGTCGCTGCCCGCAACGCGGCGTCCCCTTCACGCCCACCGTCGGCGTTCACACCGCCGTCGTCCGCCGCCGCAGCCACATCCTGGGCTAGCCGCCAAGCTCGGGCCAGGAACTTCGCTGAACCGGCCGGGGAAACGTCAGCCCAGTCCACATCGTCCTCCGGCGGGGAGGCAAACACCATGGCGATGCGCACCGCGTCCACGCCGAATCGATCCAGCTGTTCGGACAAGTCAATGCCGTTGCCGAGCGATTTACTCATTGCCTTGCCGCCGTTGATGACCTGACCTTGGTTCAGCAGCGCGGCAAAGGGTTCCTGCATGCTAACCATGCCCAAGTCAAAGAGCACCTTCATGAAGAACCTGCTGTACAGCAGGTGCAGGATGGCGTGCTCCACACCGCCTACGTACTGACCCACCGGCATCCAGCGAGCGACTGCCTCCGGGTCAAAGGGCAACTGCTCATCGTGCGGCGAAACGAAACGCAAGAAATACCAGGAGGAATCGACGAAGGTATCCATCGTGTCGGTATCGCGCAGGGCGGGGCCAGCACACTTCGGGCAGGAAACATTCACCCAATCCTGAACTGCTGCTAACGGAGAAGTCCCCTTGGGTGACAGGTCTTCGCCACGAAGATTATCCGGTAGACGTACCGGCAACTGATCATCAGGAACCGGCACTTCACCGCAGTCCGCGCAGTGGATGATCGGGATGGGTGCGCCCCAGAAACGCTGCCGGCTGAGCAGCCAATCACGCAGCCGATAGTTAACAGTCTTCTGACCGGTCTTGGCGGCCTCCAGCAGTTCAATAGCAGCCGGAATGGCTTCGGCCTTACTCAGCCCGTCCAGAGAACCGGAGTTAATCATTTTGCCATCGCCGGTGGTGGCAATACCGGAAATCGCAGGATCCTCCTGCCCCGTTTCCACCACCACCTGAACAGGCAGGCCGAAGGCTCGGGCAAAATCTAGATCCCGCTGATCATGAGCCGGAACAGCCATCACCGCACCGGTACCGTAGTCCGCCAGCACATAATCGGCGGCCCAGACAGGCAACTCCGTACCGGTAAGCGGATTGATTGCGTAACGGCCCAGGAACACCCCGGTTTTCTCCCGCTCGGTGGCCTGTCGCTCGATTTCGGAAAGCTTCTTAACGTCCTCCTGATAAGCCTCCAGATCGGCCCGATGCTGATCGGTGACCAGCTCGGATGCTAGCGCGGAGTCCGCAGCTACCACGAAGAAAGTGGCGCCGGCCAGGGTGTCTGGCCTGGTGCTGAAAACCGTGACCTTCTGTGCCAGGTCCTTGATTTCGAAATCTACGTGAGCACCCTCAGAGCGGCCAATCCAGTTCCGCTGCATGGCCAGTACTCGCTCCGGCCAGTGACCCTTGAGCGGCTCCATATCGTCCAGCAAGCGGTCCGCGTAATCGGTGATCTTGTAGTACCACTGATTCAGATTCTTCTTAGTTACCAGGGTGCCGCAGCGCTCGCAAGCGCCGTTCACTACCTGCTCATTGGCCAACACCGTCTGATCCTTGGGGCACCAATTGACCGGAGAATTCTTCCGATAGGCCAGCCCGCGCTGGTAGAAGCGCAGGAAAAGCCACTGGGTCCAGCGGTAGTACTCGGGGTCTGAAGTATGAAGTTCCCGAGACCAATCCACCGCGATGCCATAGCGCTTGAAGGAGGCCGCCTGGGTGTCGATATTGGCATAAGTCCACTCCGAGGGGTGAGCATTGCGCTTAATCGCAGCGTTCTCGGCGGGCAGGCCGAAGGAGTCCCAGCCAATGGGGTGCAGCACGTCGAAGCCTTTCAGCTTCAGATAGCGTGCGACGACGTCTCCCATAGCGAACGCCTCGGCATGACCCATGTGCAGGTCACCCGAGGGATAGGGGAACATGTCCAGCACGTAACGGCGTTCCTTGCTGCCGTCGTCGAGCGGAACAAAGAGCTTGGCTTCCTCCCAGCGCGGCAACCACTTCGACTCAATGGCTGCGACGTCGTAGCTCCGCTGCTCGCTGCTCTGCTGGCCCACTGTCTGCTGGCTCACTGCCTCGCCTTCCCATACTGAATTCTTCGGTATTACCTGGTATTGCTAACTACGACTGGACACACAAAAGCCCCTCGGGCCGGGCAAACGGCCTTTCGGGGCATACCGTACAGCTAGCGCTGTACGGCTAAATAAGCACGTTGCTAATCAAGCCGCTGTGTGTGCAGGAAGAGTGCATGATTCAACATTAGCGTATGTTCGCCTGCGGCCGCGCGAGAGGGATATCCTAATTATGAATGCCGAGCGCATTCGTGCCGAGGAGGAGTGCTCCCACGGCCGATCGGCCACCCGTCAATAGTTATCCGGCTGGCCCGTCATTTGATAGGTCTTCGTCACATGCCTCAAATGTTTGCTCCCATCAATCCCCGCCCCGCCGATCTGGCCAACGACGTTATTGCCTTGGTTCAGAAATGGTTGGATGCTCCGGTATCCAGTTCCGCGAAAAAGGCTTCGAGTTCGGCAGCGTTGCTGGCCGAGGTGCTCAAGGACCAGAACGGCTTGGACTTCACGATTGGTTTCGTGGACCGAGTGGTCCGTCCCGAAGATCTCGGAGTCGCGGCCCGCAACCTCACCCTATTAGCCAAGAACACCCCTACCTTCCTGCCCTGGTTCATGAAAGCTGGCGTCCGATTGGGTGGGCTGGCTGCCCCCATATTGCCTTGGGCCGTGGTGCCGGTAGCCAGAACAATTCTGCGCCAAATGGTGGCGCACTTGATTGTCGATGCCCGCCCCCGCCAGCTGGGAACCTCAATTGCCAAGCTGAAGAAGGATCACACCAGGCTAAATATTAACCTGCTCGGTGAAGCAGTATTGGGCGATAAGGAAGCCGACGCCCGTCTAGCCGGAACGAAAGAGCTATTGGCGCGCCCCGACGTCGACTATGTTTCGATCAAGGTCTCCTCTGTGGTTTCCCAACTGAACATGTGGGCCTTTGAAGAGAGCGTGCAGAAGATCACCGATCGGTTGGTCCCGCTCTATCTAATGGCCGCTTCCTCGGCGGAGCCGAAGTTCATTAACCTGGATATGGAGGAGTATCACGATCTGGACCTTACGGTCGCGGTCTTCAAGCGAATCTTGGATCGTCCTGAGCTGGAAAAGCTAGAAGCAGGGATTGTCTTGCAGGCCTATTTGCCTGACGCCCTGGGAGCTTTGCAGGACCTCACCGGCTGGGCGCAAGTACGTCGCGCCGCCGGTGGCGCCGGCATCAAGGTCCGTCTGGTCAAGGGCGCGAACCTGGCCATGGAGAAGGTGGATGCCGCCCTACACGGTTGGGAGTTGGCCACCGTCGCCTCCAAGCAGGACGCCGATACCAACTACAAGCGCTGCCTGGACTGGGCTCTGCAAAAGGAAAATACCGATGCTGTGCGGCTTGGTGTGGCCGGGCACAATCTCTTCGATATTGCCTTCGCTCACCTGCTGGCTGATCGTCGTGGCGTCTCCGAGAAGGTCGAGTTCGAAATGCTGCTCGGCATGGCCGAAGACCAGGCGGATGCGGTGCGGCAGGATGTCGGCTCACTGCTGCTCTACACACCCGTGGTTAAGCCGCAGCAGTTCGATGTGGCCATCAGCTACCTGATCCGTCGGCTGGAGGAGAATGCCAGCCAGGAGAACTTTATGTCCGCGGTCTTCGAACTGACCTCGAATCCGCAACTCCTGCAGCGCGAGACGCAGCGATTCCTGGATTCGCTGGCGGCTCTGGACACAGTGGTTCCGGAAGCTAACCGGAAACAGCAGACGGACCGCGCCCCGGAGCAGCCCGAAAACGGCTTTAACAACGCTGACGACTCCGATTCATCGCTGCCAGTGGTGCGGGCTTGGGGCCGCGAAGTGCTCTCCAAGGTTCCCCAATCGCGGCTGGGCATGGACCTGGTCGAGGCTTCCGTCTTTGATAGCACCGAAGCCGTCGAGGTTTTGATCGAGCGCGCCCTGACCGCGCAGCCGGAGTGGGCCGCGCTTGGCGGTGCGGGTCGTGCCGCTTTGCTGCGGAAGGCCGCCGTCGAACTTTCCCGCCGTCGTGGTGAGCTGATCGAGGTTGCCGCCAGCGAAACCGGCAAGACGCTCGCCGAAGGCGATGTTGAGATCAGCGAAGCCGTCGACTTCGCCAATTACTACGGGATGAGTGCCGCGAAGCTGGACCAGGTGCAGGGGGCGACTTTCGTGCCCTCCAAGCTGACCGTGGTCACGCCACCGTGGAATTTCCCGATCGCTATTACGGCAGGCTCCATCTTGGCCCCGCTCGCCGCGGGTAGCTCGGTGATCGTCAAGCCCGCTCCCCAGGCCAAGCGTTGCGCCGCCGTTGTGGTGGAGGCGCTCTGGGCGGCAGGGATCTCCAAGGACGTGCTGATTTTTGCTGATGTGGCTGAGGGGCCGATTGGTCAGCACCTGATCTCCCATCCGGCTGTGGATCGGGTAATTCTGACCGGAGCCTACGAGACGGCGAAGCTGTTCCGCTCCTGGCGTTCAGACTTGCCCCTGCTGGCCGAAACCAGCGGCAAGAACGCGATTATCGTCACTCCTAGTGCAGATCTGGATGTTGCAGCTAAGGATGTGGTGCGCTCCGCCTTCGGCCACGCCGGTCAGAAGTGTTCGGCCGCCTCGCTGGTAATCCTGGTTGGCTCGGTGGCGGATTCCGATCGCTTCCGGAACCAACTGGTGGATGCGGTGTCCTCACTCAAGGTTGGTTTCCCCGAGGACCCCGAAACCGAGATAGGACCGATCATTGAACCCGCAGCCGGAAAGCTCAAGACCGCGTTGACAACCCTGGGCGAAGGGGAATCCTGGTTGGTCGCCCCGCGCAAGCTCGATACCGAGGGCAGGCTCTACTCCCCCGGTGTTCGCACCGGCGTGCGGCCGAACAGCTACTACCACCTGACCGAGTTCTTCGGACCCGTGCTGGGCGTGATGACCGCTAAAACCCTGGAAGAAGCCATTGAGCTGCAGAACGCCTCGGCTTACGGCTTGACAGCCGGATTGCACACCATGGATGCCGAAGAGCTGGCGCTCTGGCTGGATAAGGTGCAGGCTGGGAACCTTTATGTGAACCGCGGCATCACCGGCGCCATCGTGCAGCGCCAGCCCTTTGGCGGGTGGAAGCGCTCCTCTGTGGGTGCAGGAGCCAAGGCTGGCGGGCCGAATTACTTGGTACATCTGGGCTCCTGGGAATCTCGGGAACTGCCGGAGGCGAGTGTCCCGCTCAAGCTGCGTCCCGCCGTCGAGCAAGCTCTTAAGGCCGTTGCCGCCGACCTTCCGGCCGAGCAGCTTGCCTATCTGCAGCGCTCCGTCGCCGATGATCAGCGCCAGTGGGAAGCAGAATTCGGTGTGGCCAAGGATGTCTCCGCGCTCGGGGTGGAGCGGAATGTTTTCCGCTACCTGCCGGTGCCGGTTGAGGTCCGTTTGGTGGCTGGTTCTGCTGCCGAATTATTGCGTACGACGGCGGCAGGTTACCTTAGCGGTTCCTCGGTAACGGTGTCTGTGGCTGAGCAGCCGACGAGCCCACTGCGGAATGCCCTCACCCAGCTTGGAGTAAGTCTCCTGCTTGAGTCCGAGGCCGATTGGGCAGCCCGGGTGACCGCCCGTGGCCCCATCCGCGTCCGGCTGGTGGGTGACACCGAGCGCAGCGCCGAGCGCGCCCTGCTGGCGGCCAGCCAGGGTAGCCCCGATCTGGCGATCTATGCTGGTTCGGTCACCGAAGCCGGACGGATCGAACTGCTGCCGTTCCTACACGAGCAAGCTGTCACGATCACGGCACACCGTTTCGGCAACCCCGACAACATCTCGCACGCCGTCCTCTAAGCAGCGCGCTGCGCGACCAGCACCGACCAGCAGCGACCAGCGCGCGAGTTCGCTTCCGCTTCTCGGGTTCGCCTGTCTTTACGGGCGAACCCGAGAGTTACCCGCGAACTCGCGCATAATGGGCTGCGGAGTTTTCCACATTGGGGTATGCCGGGGTAGCGGAACCCAGATTTGATCGGCAGTCTACTGGGATGGATAGGCTAAAACTCCAGCAACGTCTCGGCGCACGATGGCCCGAGGGCATTGTCCAGACCCGATTGAGTCTCGAACTCGCTGGGATCAATCATCTCCTGCTCCAGGACTGTCTTGCGGCCGGTATCGTCTTGAAGATCCGCAAAGGCGGCTACCTCCTCCGCGAACGCTGGGAAGGATCCGAGCCCTGGCACCGAGCGCAGTGGCAACTTGAGGCGCACCATCTAGTGAGCGGCGGTGTTCACCTCTACACCCATCAAAGCGCGGCTCGTCTGCATGGGCTTCGAACCTGGGGCCTGGGTGAGCGAATCCACCTTAATATCCCCTACCGCTGGTCGCGAGGTAGTTTCGGGGATGACGTTACGGTGCACCGCTATTCGATACCGGGACGGCAAGAATGCTTGGTACAAAATGAGCTCGGACAAGAGTTCCGGGTAACCAGTCTGGAGCGAACGGCCACCGACTGTGCCCGGCTCCTGGGGTTTGAACAAGCTGTGGTGCTGGGCGATCATGCTCTACAAAAAGGCGCAGATTTGACCTACATGCGGCGGCTACTCGCTGCTACCCCGGGAAGCCGTGGGGTGCGGCGAGCAAGGCTTGTGCTGGGGGCGATAGATGGCCGCTCGGAATCTGTTGGAGAGTCTCGCCTTCGGTTGATTGTTTCGGACCTGGCTCCGACATCTCAGCTAGAGCTTGCGACCACGGCAGGGCTCTTCAGGGCCGACCTCGGCTGGTCCGAGGCACGGCTCCTGCTGGAATTCGACGGCCGGAGCAAATACTTTGACTACGGCGCTAGCTCCGAAGTGGTGTTCCAGGAGCGACGCCGAGAGAAGGCTTTGGTTGCGGAGGGCTGGCGAATAATCCGCGTCGAATGGGCGGACCTGGAACGCCCAGCCGCACTACGCAGGCGAGTGATCAGCGCCCTAAAGCGCAGCGTCCCTTAAAAGCAGCGCGTGAGTTCGCTTCCCGGTCTCGGATTCGCCCGTAAAAACAGGCGAATCCGAGAGGCAGAAGCGAACTCACGCGCGGATGTTGCGTAGGTTACTTACTTGACGTCCTCGTCGACCCAGTCCATCGACTTGGTAACTGCCTTCTTCCAAAGTCGGAGCTGACGATCACGCTCGGCCACATCTAGCTGCGGCTCCCAGCGCTTATCCTCTGCCCAGTTGGAGGACAGCTCACCCAGGCCATTCCAGAAGCCCACCGCAAGGCCTGCCGCATAGGCAGCACCCAGCGCGGTGGTTTCGGTGACCTTCGGCCGGATCACCGGCACGCCCAGGATATCCGCCTGGAACTGCATGAGCGCCTCATTGGCGACCATACCGCCGTCGACCTTCAACTCGGTGAGCGGAACACCGGAATCGGCATTGACCGCATCCAGCACCTCACGGGTCTGGAACGCCGTAGCCTCCAAGGCAGCACGAGCAATATGACCCTTGTTGACGAAACGGGTCAGACCGACGATCGCACCGCGGGCATCTGAACGCCAGTAGGGCGCGAACAGACCGGAAAATGCCGGCACAATGTAAACCCCGCCATTATCTTCAACGGAAGCGGCCAAGGTCTCCACCTCGGGAGCAGATCCGATCATGTTGAGGTTGTCACGCAGCCACTGAATGAGTGAGCCGGCCACCGCAATTGAACCCTCCAGGGCGTAGTGCGTCGGAGCATCACCGAGCTTATAGCCAACCGTGGTGAGCAGACCATTCTTGGAGCGAACGATTTCCTCGCCCGTGTTGAAGATCAAGAAGCAACCCGTACCGTAGGTGTTCTTGGCTTCGCCACTATTGAACGCCGCCTGGCCGAAGGTAGCGGCCTGCTGATCACCCAGGATGCCAGCCACCGGCACCTCCCGCAGCAACTGCGAGGTGTGTACGGTGCCGTAGACCTCAGAAGAGGACTTAATCGTGGGCAACATCGAAGCCGGGACACCGAAAGCATCCAGAATCGACTGATCCCAGGAAAGCGTCTCTAAGTCCATGAACATGGTCCGGGAGGCATTGGTGACATCGGTGATGTGCACACCACCATCCGGGCCACCGGTCAGGTTCCAGGTGACCCAAGAATCGGTGTTACCGAAGATCAAATCCCCCGCCTCGGCCCGCTCTCTGGCACCTTCAACATTGTCCAGGATCCACTTGATCTTGGTACCGGAGAAGTAGGTGGCCAAGGGCAGGCCCACGGTGGACTTGAAACGGTCAACCCCGCCATCAGCGGCTAGCTGATCAACGATGTCCTGCGTCCGGGTGTCCTGCCAGACAATTGCGTTGTACACCGGCTCGCCGGTGTTCTTATCCCAGACCACAGCGGTTTCGCGCTGATTGGTAATTCCGACGGCGGCAATGTCATGCCGGGTCAGGTTCGCCTTGGAGAGCGCTTGGCCAATCACCTCGCGGGTGTTGTCCCAGATCTCGGTGGCGTTATGCTCCACCCAGCCCGCTTTCGGGAAGATCTGCTCGTGCTCCTTCTGACCGGTGGAGACGATATTGCCATCGTGATCGAAAACTATGGCCCTGCTCGAGGTGGTGCCTTGATCAATAGCTATTACATACTGCGGCATAAGAACTCCTTTGTCGTTGCCTCTTAAGATTGCGAGTGTCTAACTACCTGCTGTATTACTTGGCCAAGACTGCGACAGCCGGAGCGACGACAGCTGCCAGCACGCCGCCAATGATCGGACCAACTACCGGGATCCAGGAATAGTTCCAGTCGCTGGAACCCTTGCCCTTGATCGGCAGGAAGGCGTGTGCAATACGCGGGCCAAGGTCACGCGCCGGGTTGATTGCGTAGCCGGTAGGACCACCAAGGGAGGCGCCAATGCCGACCACCAGCAAGGCGACGGCGAGCGGCCCCAGGCCACTGGGAGAACCGGCGAACAGGATAACCACGAACACCAGAACGAAGGTTGCAACAATCTCGGTGACCAGGTTCCAGCCGGTGTTCCGGATTGCCGGACCGGTGGAGAACACGCCCAGCTTATTAGCAGCCTCGGGCTCGGCATCGAAGTGCTGCTTGTAGGCCAGCCAGCAGACCACGGCGCCGATAATGGCGCCAAGCAACTGAGCCAGGATGTAGAGCCCAATGGTGCCTAGATTGATGTCCACGCCGGGTACAAATTCGTGCTTACCCTGCATTAGGTCGTTGATCGCAACGCCTATGGTGACTGCCGGGTTCAAGTGTGCGCCAGATTTAGCCGCTACATAGACGCCTGCAAAAACACCGAGACCCCAACCGAAGTTAACCATCAAGAAACCGCCGGCGTTGCCCTTGGTTCCCTTCAACGCTACGTTCGCCACCACGCCGGTTCCCAACAGGATCAGGGTGGCGGTGCCGAGTAGCTCGGAGAGGAATATCTCCAATAGATTCATCGTCTTTGACTCCTCAATACGTATCTTGCGCCGACTTCGAGTGAAACCCGGCGTTCTTGGTGCTTAGGTCCCCATGGCCCTTCAGACCACCAAGTTCTGTACCTGTACCCGATGAAAACGGTCCAGGACAATTTCAGCGTGCCTGAGCTCGAACTGCACACGCTCATCGCTCCAGTTCAGCGGTCCACGCAAGGCTTCAGCCAATTCGGTCAACAGTTCCCCCGTGACCAGGCCGCGGAAAGCGAGCGAGGTACGCCGAATTAGCACATCAACCAAATGACCAAGCTGTTCGTGGGCTGCAATATAAGCCACTTCGCGAATGCTCAGCTCATAAGTCGAATCTAGTACCTTGTCGGTACCGGCCTCAAGGTATTCGATGACCTGTTCGGCCCGAGAACCATAACGGGTCAGTAACACGGCCGCGCGCTGCGCATCCACCTGCGGACCGGTGTGCTGCAAGATCCAGCTCTCCACCGCTTTTTCGTCCTTCGGGAAGCCAACTCCGCCGCCAATGGCGAGCCCCGCCGTCGAAACTTTGCGTTCCTTACCGAGCAATTCCAGAACGTCGTTGCTCATATGCTCGCTAAGGGCACGGAAAGTCGTCCACTTTCCACCAACCAGGCTCAGCACTGGAATCTTCCGATCGCCAACTTGCCGGTCGGCGCGTTCGATCCGATAGTCCCGGGAAACGAAACCGGGCTGAGTTGCATCGTGTTTCGGCAGTGGCCGTACCCCGGCAAAGGAGTAGACAATCTGACTCCGGTTCACCTCAATGGTCGGGAAAACATGCTTGACCAGATCGAAGAAGTAATCGATCTCCTCTTCCGTGCAGACCGCGTCCTTGCGCATATCGGCATCCACATCGGTGGTGCCCACCAAGACCCGGTCACCCATCGGGTAGATCAGCACGATCCGGCCGTCAGTGTGCTCAAAGAAAATTTCACGGCCAGCGCAAGCAGCCAGCAATTCAGGGTGATCCAAGACAATATGTGAGCCCTTGGTGCCGCCCATAAAGGAAGTGGCCTCCCCCATTGCCGCATTAGTCTGATCAACCCAGGCACCTGTGGTGTTCACAATGAGTTCCGGAGTGAAGCTGAAGGATTCGCCAGTGAGCTGATCCGTCAGTTCGACGCCGTCCTCAGCGATCCTAGTGACCGCCAGGTAGTTGCTGGCTCGAGCACGCGAGGTATCCGCGCTCCGTCCTGCCTGCTCACCGTCGCGCAAAACGTCCAGGGTGAGCCGTTCGGGATTATGCACCGAGGCATCAAAGTAGGTAGCCGCGTATTTAATGTCCTGGTTGAGCAGCGGAAGGGTCTGTAATGCCTTCTTCCGACCAGCGAACTGGTGACGCGGCACGCTGCCGCCATCCCGAGAGAAGGAGTCGTACAGGCTCAAACCGAGCTTGATCAGGAAGGCGCCGCGTTCCTTGGGCTTGCCTTGCTGTTTGTGAGTGAGGAAACGCAAAGGGGCGTTGAGCACGCCGGAAACTGTGGAAAAAATCGGGATCGTGGTCTGCAGCGGCTTGACATAGTGCGGTGCGATTTTCAGTAGCCCGTTACGTTCCTGAACAGACTCCTTCACCAACCGGAATTCGCCGTTCTCCAGGTAACGAATGCCGCCATGGATCATATGTGAAGAAGCTCCGGAGGCACCTTGACAATAGTCACCGCGCTCCACCAGCACCACATCGACTCCCTGTAAGGCCAGGTCGCGGAAGGTGCCGACGCCATTGATCCCACCGCCGATGATGAGCACCTGCGCGCGCGGTCGTTCGCGGAGCGCACTCACGGTGCTCCGTTCGATGCTGGCAGGGACGGTGGCGGGTTCTTGCTGATTCATACTTCATTCTTGAACCTGAATGAAAATTCAGTCAAGCTATATGCACAAACGTGCAGAAAGGACGGGAACTTTGTCGCGATCACCATCCCTGAGTAATTCGGACAGCCTGAGGGCAGCCCAGATGTACTACCTACAAGATCTCACCATGGATGCCATTGCCCATGAATTGCACACCTCTCGCTCCACCGTTTCTCGGTTACTCTCGGCAGCGCGAGACAGCGGATTAGTACAGATTCAGATCCGTTCACCACAGGAGCTCACACCCGAATTAGAGCGGCAAATCCGCCACCGATACCAAGTCGATGCGCACGTTGTTCCGGTCCCGGACACCCTCAACGAAGGCGAGGTGCTGGATCGAGTAGCGCTGCAAGCTGCCCGGACCATCACGCCGCTGGTGGATTCCAATGCCGTGATCGGTGTTGCTTGGGGGTCCACACTGAGCGCGGTGAGCAGGCATCTGAGGCAGAAAACCACCCATGACTGCACAATCGTGCAACTGAATGGCTCCGGCAACACCAGGACAAGCGGCATTAGCTACGCCTCCGAAATCCTTCGTCGTTTCGGTCAGGCCTATAGCGCCAGGGTGGAGCAATTCCCAGTCCCAGCCTTCTTCGATCGCGCGGAGACCAAAGCTGCAATGTGGAACGAACGCAGCGTGCAGCGCATTCTGGATCTGCAAGAACGAATGACCATGTCGGTTTTTGGTGTTGGCTCGATTGACTCCGATGTACCCAGCCACGTTTATACCGGTGGCTATCTCGATGAGACAGATCTTGACGGGCTAGCCGCTAGCTCGGTGGTGGGTGACGTGGCCACGGTGTTCTTCCGGGCCGATGGGAGCGACGACGGAATCGCCATGAACACCCGCGCCTCCGGTCCACCGCTATCCCAGCTGCGCCAAGTTCACCGCAGAATATGTGTGGTCTCCGGGGTTTCCAAGATCAATGGTCTACGAGGTGCACTCGCCGCCGGTCTGGCCACCGAACTGATCCTGGATGAGGCGACGGCGCGCCGTCTGGTGCAGGAGGATATAACCGTTCATAGCGAGCCACCCGGTAAAGTCGGACTATGACTTCCCCGTTGCTGACGCTCAATTCCGGTGCGCGGATTCCATCACAAGGTTACGGTGTCTATAAGGTTCCTCCGCAAGAAACCGCTCGACTGGTCAGGCAAGCCATCGACGCCGGCTACCGATTAATAGACACCGCCGCGTTCTATCTCAACGAGGAAGGAGTCGGCCAAGCGGTCAGGCAGGCGATCTCCGATGGCGTGGTTAGCCGCAATGAGCTCTTCATTACCTCCAAGCTCTGGAACGATCAGCAAGGCTACGATTCGGCGCTGCGCGGCTTTAAGGAATCCCACCAACGTCTTGGCTTGGACTATCTCGATCTCTTCTTGATCCACTGGCCTGCGCCAGCCCAGGATAAGTACCTAGAAACCTACCGGGCTTTCGAGGCTTTGGCGGCCGACGGCGTCGTCCGCTCTATAGGGGTGAGTAACTTCCTGATCGAGCACCTTGAGCGGCTGCTCCAGGAATGCACTGTGCGGCCCTCCCTCAACCAGGTGGAGTTGCACCCTTGGTTGCAACAAGGTCCGCTGAGAGCATTCCACGCCCAGCATGGCATTCTCACTCAGGCTTGGAGTCCACTGGCCAGGGGGCAAGTGCTAAACGATCCGGGCTTACTGGAGTTATCCGCCGAATTGGGCCTACCGGTAGCCCAACTGGTGCTGTGCTGGCTGCGCGAACTGGGCATCAGCGCGATCCCGAAAGCCTCCAGCGAAGCGCGGATTAGGCAGAATCTTGAACTTCCGACTATGCAACTGAGCCCGCAAACCATGGCCAGAATTGCCGCCCTTGACCGCTTTCAACGCGTTGGCTCCGACCCCAGGACAGTAGGATGAACCGCTACTCCCCCGTGATCCAAGACAGGGTGAGTGAGCATTCCCTTGAACTGAGCGGTTCAACCGTTCACTACTGGGAATACCCCGCACTACCCTGCCCGGCAGACAATTCGCCAGCTCCACTGCGCACGGTATTAGTGGTACACGGTTTCCGCGGTGATCACCACGGACTGGAACGAGTGGTAGAAGCGCTCCCGGGCTTGCGGGTGCTGATGCCGGATTTGCCAGGCTTCGGCGAGTCAGAAGCCTTCCCCAGTCGAGAACACAACATCGCCGGTTACACCGAATTCCTACAGGAGTTTATGACCGCGCTGGGATTGGACGAACGAACCGTCCTGCTAGGCCATTCCTTCGGGTCGATCGTGGCGAGTCATTTTGTGGCTGAGCACCCCGGACGGGTGGCCGAGCTGATCCTGATCAACCCGATTGCTGCCCCGGCTTTAGAAGGACCAAAGGGAGTGCTCTCCAAATTAGCGCAGTTCTATTACTGGGCTGCCGCGAAGCTGCCGGAGAAACTGGGCCAGGCGCTGCTGCGGAGCAAATTGATCGTGCAAGTGATGAGCGTGAGTATGGCGAAAACGAAGGACCCAGAGCTGCTGGAGTTCATCCACGGCCAACACCACGCCTATTTCAGTTCCTTCGCTCATCGGGACATGCTGCTGGAAGCTTTTAAGGCTTCGATCAGCGGTAATGTACGTCAAGTGGCCGAGCAACTCCGGCTGCCAACCTTGCTGATCGCCGGTGAGAAGGACGAAATAGCGGCGTTACCGGCTCAACACGCGCTGCTGGAGCGCTTACCGCAGGCTGAATTGTCGGTGATTGACGGCGTCGGGCACCTCATTCACTATGAGACACCGGCCGAAGCCGCTCAAGCCATCAAGGCTTTCCTGGCCGCACACCCAGACCCTTCGGAGGCAGCTTCGTGAAGATCGTGATGGACGCCCGTTTTACCCGCACCGATTTCCACGACGGGATCAGCCGCTACGGTGCCAGCTTGATTGAGGCCACCGCAAAAATCGCCGAGGTCACCATGCTGATCAATGACGAGCGGCAGCTCAAGCTGCTTCCCGAGGTGCCCTGGGTCAAGGTGAACAGCCCACTTTCGCCAATGGAACTCTTTGTCGCCAGGAAGATCAACCCGCTAGAGCCCGACGCGGTGTTCTGCCCGCTACAAACCATGGGCTCCTGGGGCAGGCGTTACGGACTCATCCTGACCTTGCAGGACTTGATCTACTATCAGCACCCGCAGCCACCGGGTTTCCTGCCGCTTCCGGTACGGATCCTTTGGCGGCTCTATCACCAGGCTTACTGGCCACAACGGCTGCTACTCAACCGGGCAGACTTGGTGTCCACGATTTCGCAGACCTCACAGTCCCTGATCGAGAAATTCCGGCTCACCAAGCGGCCCATCCGGATTGTCGGTAATGCGCCGCAGCCGGGCAAACAGCCGCGCGATCCCGCCGTACAGCCAGAAAAATCTCTCGTCTACATGGGCTCATTCATGCCCTATAAAAACGTGGAAACTATGATCCGGGGAATGGCCGGGCTGCCGGAGTTCACCCTGCATCTGCTGAGCCGCATCACCCCGGAACGCCAAGCCGAGTTGGCAGCTCTGATTCCCCAGGACGCCCGGGTGGTGTTTCATCATGGGGTGACCGATGAGGAGTATGACGAGCTGGTATTACGAGCGACGGCGCTGGTCACCTTGTCGAAGGCAGAGGGATACGGTTTGCCACTGGTCGAATCAATGACCTTGGGAACCCCGGTGGTGGTTGCGGACACCGAGATTTTTCGTGAAGTGGGCGGCCAAGCGGCCAGCTATGTTCCGGAGGATGATTCGGAAGCTTTCGCGACGGCGGTACGCGCACTAGCCGAGCCCGAAGAGTGGCGACGCCGTTCCGCGGCTTCCCTGCAACGCGCCGCCGAATACAGCTGGGAACGCTCGGCAGAGGCCTTGGTGGCTATGGCCGAGGAGGCCGCCGCCCTGCACTCTGAGGGCTAAGGGATCGGCCCGAACTCCTCATCAGAGCAGGTCCACTCCGTCGCATCGCACCTGTACCGGCTCCGTCTGCCGCGAAGCCGAGAGGCTCGCCTTGACGGCGCGCACCTGAGCGAGCACGGTCTGGGCCATGGCATAGGGTACGAAAATGAGGGAACGATATTCCTCCTCGGCGGCAGCCGCTGAATAGCTACTCAGCAGCGCCGGACCGATAACTCGCACCTTTGGGTTGGCCAAATCCGGAAGCTCCAGCCGAGTCATAAACGTGGTCACGGCAGCCAATGCCCCGGTCAATGCAATCAGGCGCACCGCCGGTGGTAGCCCTAGTTCGCGACGCTGTGCTAATTCGCGGGCGGCGAATCCCGCGGGATCCCAGCGCACTAGGGCCGCCGCAGCCTCGCTTTGTGAGGCGGTCAGCACCACGGTTCCGCCTTGCTCAGCCGGTTGAACCAAAGCCGCCGCGGTAAACCATCTGCGGACGGCTTCCTCTGCAGCACGGAGATTTTCTCGGCGCATGAGGGTGTCCCCGTCGAGGAGCAAGGCCGCCGCATAGCCCCCGGCCGCCACCGGTTCGGCGCCCACGGTTGCCACTACAAGCGCTGGTTTGTCCGGAATGGTGGCCTTGACATGGTCATTAGCCGAAGAGATGACCTGCGCCTTAGGGAAAGCTCGGCCCAGTTCCTCCGCGGTACGTCCTGCTCCGCTAACCGTATTGCGCAGCCTGCGCCCCCCACAATGCGGGCAGCTAAAACTGTTCTCCGGGGTCCCGCACCAGCGGCATTGCACCTCTCCGACGGCTCCGGAACGCCCTAGCGGTCCTGCGCATTTGGTACATCTGGCTGATTCCCGGCAATTTTCGCAGGCCAGGGCTGGAATATAGCCGCCGCGTGCCACCTGAATCAGCACCGGTCCGCGCTCCAGTCCCTGCTGCGCCACCTGCCACGCCCGATGCGGCAGTCGAGCCAAGGTGGCGAGTGGATCTCGCTCTGTTTCAAAGCTGTCCGAGGTGTTCACCACCCGCGGGGCAATTCGCCGACTCAGTGACCGCTGCGGTGTGATGGGCTGCGCCCAGCCACTTTCCAGCAGGCGCTCTGCCTCGGTGCTGCGAGTATGCCCGGCTAGCAACACGGCTGCGCCCTGTTGCTCAGCACGTAGCAAGAGAACTTCGCGGGCGTGCTGGTAAGGCGCACGGCGCTCAATCAGCAGATCGTCGCCATCGTCCCAGCAACATAGCAGGCCAAGGTTCTGCACCGGCGCAAAGGCTGCGGAACGGGTACCGAGCACAATCCGGCACTCCCCACTGAGTACCCGCAAAAATCCACGATATCTGGGAGTCGGTCCATCGTCGGCGGTGAGTCGGACATAGCTATCCGCTCCGAGGAGTTCGGCAACAGCAACGCAGAGCAGGTCAAGATCTCGTAAGTCTGGCACTACCGCAATCGCCCCGCGCCCGCTGCCCGCGCAAACGGCGATGGCTTGAGCAAGTTGGTGGTGCCAGGACAGCGCACCGTAGCCACGCAAGGCACCCAGGGTAGCCCGAGGAGATCCGCCAGCAGCCAAGTGTTCCAGGAAATGCTGGGCCCGGTCGTAGCCGCGAAACAACTCCGGATCTAGCACAAACGACGGCGGTGGCATCTCCTGTTCTCCCAGTTCCTTCCCAAGATAGCCCTGTTCCACCTTCGCCGCTCGTGGCGGTACCGCCACCCTGAGCACATCGGAGATTGCTCCGGCATATCGAGCGGCAACGCTAGTGGCCAGCGCGAGGATCTCTGGCTTGAGCACTTGGAGTGGACTGACCACCTTGCCCAGCGGTGCAAGTTTATGTTCGGTGCCTGCCCGAGCCACCCGATCGATCAGGAATCCGGCCAGTTCCTGGCCAGCGAACCGCACCCGGACCCGGACGCCGGGCTGCGCGACTTCATGGAGTTCTGGCGGAATTCGATAATCAAAAAGACGGTCCAAATGCGGTAGCGAGGAATCAATAAGCACCCTGGCGATCGGCAATTGCTCAGCGGTGAGTTGCTCGCCATCTGCCGCTGGTTCGGGCAGTGGCAGCAGCGCTTCGGTGCCCGCATTGCTACTCAAGACATTCCCTCCCGCCTGCTGGTCGATGCAATAAGTCAATCAGCTACCGGTGACAGTCTGAAGCTGCGGCCCACTACCGGACCGTGATCCTCTTTAGGCGCCGAAATAAGAGCGTAGCGCCTCTACCCGGTCCAAGCGTTCCCAGGTGAAGTCCGGGTCTTCGCGACCAAAGTGGCCGTGAGCTGCGGTCTTCGCATAGATCGGACGCTTCAAATCAAGATCGTTAATGATCGCCTGCGGACGCAGGTCGAAGATCTCGCTGATTGCCTGGCTGATTCTGCCCGGATCGACAGTCTCGGTGCCAAAAGTCTCGACATAGGTACCAACCGGGCGAGCCTGGCCAATGGCATAAGCGATCTGAATCTCAGCGCGGCTGGCCAGCCCGGCAGCCACCACGTTCTTCGCCACCCATCGCATGGCATAGGCAGCAGAGCGATCGACCTTCGACGGATCCTTCCCGGAGAAAGCCCCACCACCATGCCGAGCCATCCCTCCGTAGGTATCGACGATGATCTTCCTTCCGGTCAAGCCAGCATCCCCCACCGGTCCGCCGACCACGAAGGCGCCAGCCGGATTGAGAATATGGCGAACCTGGGAAAGATCCAAGCCGGAATCGGCTAGCACAGGATTGATCACGAACTCGGCCAGATCGGCGCGCAACTGATCAAGAGAAGCATTTTCGGCGTGCTGGCTGGAGATCACTACCGTTTGCACACTTACCGGGGTGTCGCCGTCGTACCCGATAGTGACCTGAGTCTTGCCGTCCGGACGTAAGTACGCCAGCTGACCGGTCTTGCGTACCTCGGAGAGCCGCTCCGACAGGCGGTGAGCCAAGAAGATCGGAGTGGGCATAAAGGTGCCCGTCTCATTCGAGGCGTAGCCGAACATCAAGCCTTGATCGCCGGCACCCTGTAGATCATAGCTATCCGTACTACCTGCCCTGGCTTCGAGTGAGTTGAACACGCCGTCGAAGATGTCCGGGGATTGCTGCCCGATGGAGACGGAAACGCCACAACGTGCACCATCGAAACCGTTTGCCGAGGAATCGTAACCGATGCCAAGAATCGTCTCCCGGACGATCTGCGGAATCTCGACGTAGGCGTCAGTGGTCACCTCACCGGCGACATGTACCAAGCCGGTGGTGGCCAGCGTCTCAACCGCTACCCGAGACTCCGGATCGGCCCGCAAAAGCGCATCCAAGATGGCGTCGCTGATCTGATCACAGATCTTATCCGGGTGTCCCTCGGTCACAGACTCGGAGGTAAATAGTCTCAGACCAGGCATGGATTCCTTGCTAAAAGTCACTTCTTCACTCTAACTTCCGCAGTGCTCGCCGGATCGTAGCGATCACTGGAAAGCATCGATTTTGTTCACAATACGTTCGACGACGGCCCTCGCCACCGCTTGCTTGGAGCCTTCCGCTGGCACCGGTGCGGAACCGTCCCGATCCAGGATAAGTACCTGGTTCGAATCCTGTCCGAAAACTTTTTCCTGCCCCTGTCCATCCTGGCCAACCTGGTTGACCACAAGCAGATCGCAACCCTTGCGTTCCAACTTGGCCAGAGCATAATCCAGCACATCTCCGCGCTCATCACCGGTTTCGGCAGCAAATCCGACGATCAGCTGCCGCGCTCCCCGAGCATTGCGCCGAGAGACCAGCCCGGCCAGGATATCGGGATTTCGCACCAAGGTAATCACCGGATCAGCACTGTCATCACGCTTCTTGATCTTGCTACCTTCGGCATGATCGGGCCGGAAATCCGCCACCGCGGCCGCCATGATCACCACATCGGCGGTATCTGCGGCAAGTTCGGTCGCTGCCTGTAGCTCAAGAGCAGTTTCCACCCTTTGCACCGTCAGGGCTGCGCTGGGCAGTGCTACTTCCAGATGTGCGGCTATCAAGGTAACCGTGGCACCGGCTTGCTGTGCCGCCAGAGCCAGCGCAATTCCTTGTTTCCCGGAGGAGCGGTTGCCCAAGTAGCGAACCGGGTCCAGCGGCTCCAAGGTTCCCCCGGCCGTGATCACCACTCGTTTACCGCTCAGGCCAAGGCTCTCAGCACTATCGTGGGATTCCACCAATGCCAGTGCGGCAGCAAAAATCTCCTCGGGTTCCGGCAACCTTCCCGGACCCGAGTCGCTACCGGTCAGCCGGCCCACGGCCGGATCGAGCACGGTGGCTCCGCGAGAGCGCAGGGTGGCAACATTGGCCTGGGTGGCCGGATTAGCCCACATCTCGGAGTGCATCGCCGGCGCGTAGAGCACCGGACCGTGCGCCATCAGCAAGGTGTTGGTCAGCAGGTCATCGGCATGCCCGCCAGCCGCACGAGCCAGTAGATCGGCGGTGGCCGGAGCCAGCACAATCAGATCGGCTTCATGACCTAAGCGGACGTGATTGACCTTCTCCACCTGATCAAAGACATCATTGCTCACCGTTTTGCCGGAGAGTGCTTCCCAGGTGGCCGCGCCAACAAAATTCAGCGAAGCCTGGGTGGGAATGACGGTGACCGAATGCCCCGCCTCGGTGAAGAGCCGCAAAAGGGAGGCAGCCTTATAGGCGGCGATGCCGCCGCCAACGCCGAGGATGATGCGCATCGAGAGACTGTCTACTCGGTAACTTCCGCGACCGGAGCAGCCTCAATCGGCTTGGCCACCAGAAGGCCTTCGTTGACCTCGCGCAGCGCGATGGACAAGGGCTTCTCATTCAGCTTGGTATCCACCAACGGACCGACGTATTCGAAAAGGCCCTCGTGCAATTGCGCATAGTAAGCATTGATCTGACGTGCGCGCTTGGCACCGAAGATGACCAGGCCGTACTTCGAATCGGCTGCTTCCAGCAGCGAATCGATCGGCGGGTTGATAATGCCTTCGGCAGGATTAGACACAAATACTCCAAAAATTACTGGGGCTCAACGCGGGTTTGCGGCAAGTCCCATGAGGGAAACTAGCTCGTCTGCCGCCCTGTGCACACTGTCGTTAACAATGGTGTGATCGAACTCAGGTTCGGCAGCAAGTTCCATTTTAGCGGTTTCCAGGCGTCGTTGCTGTTCATCGGCGCTTTCCGTGCCGCGGCCGATCAATCTTCGCACCAGTTCGTCCCAACTGGGCGGGGCCAGAAAGACGAAACGCGCCTCCGGAACCGCCGCTTTGACCTGCCGGGCACCTTGTAAATCGATTTCCAATAACACCGATTTTCCGGCAGCTACGGCGTCCTGCACCGTGGACCGCAGGGTGCCGTAGCGATTCTGCCCATGCACCACTGCCCACTCCAGAAAAGCGCCCTCGTTAATGAGCTGATCGAACTCTTCGGCGGTCTTGAAGAAATAGTGCACCCCGTCTACTTCGCCCGGACGGGGCTGACGAGTGGTGGCGGAGACGGAAAGCCAGACCTGAGGATAGTTGTCCCGGATGTAGGTCGAAACGGTTCCCTTGCCGACGGCGGTTGGCCCGGCTAATACGGTGAGTCCGGTGTGGAGCTGATCAGGCACTAGGACCTGGCCTGAAGAATATTGGAGTCGAGTAGCTCGATGAGTGCCTTGCGTTGGTGTATTCCTAAGCCGCGCAGCCGGCGGGTGCTGGCGATACCAACTTGTTCCATAATGGCTCGGGCACGCACTTGGCCCACTCCCGGTAGCGATTCCAGCAATTCAGTGACTTTCAAACGACCTAGGGCTTCCTCTGTGGCTGCTGCCTCAATCAACGCGGCGATGCTGGTGTTGCCGTTTTTGAGCTTGCTCTTCGCCTCGGCACGAATGGTACGCGCCTGAGCAGCCTTCGCCAGGGCAGCAGCACGCTCCTGAGCCGTCAAAGGTTTTAAAGTCACTGCTCACCCATGCCTAACCTCGCTTGCGCACGCCGAGGCATCGGCGACGACTAATAACTTTCTTTGAAACCTATCCGCTCTACCCCTGGAAAATCAATCCCATAGCAGAATTTGCCCGTTGGTTCAGGGCACAATTTTACTTTGCAGGAAGGCCCCAAGGACTTCTCGATCACCCGTCGTGATTGCTAAAGAGAGCAGCGGACGGCGGCGCCACAGCCCCAGTAACATGGTCACCGGGTCCGTGGTCAGGCTCGCAACGACCTCCCCGGCACCGACGATCCAGCTCTGTCCGGCTGCCTCAAATCGAAGCGCTGCCGCGGGCTGCTCCACCGTACCGGAGCGAATGCGTTGTGGTACCAGCATGTCCAGTAGCTCGGAGACCCCGTCTAGGGCAGTTTCATTCGACAAGTGGGCTTCCTTGGCCATCGCCGGTTCTTGGCTTCGTAAGCTCTGCGCTAGATCTTCGGCATGCACTAGGTGCTCCATATTCTGCCTTCTGAACCAGAAGGCAGCTAGCCGAGGTGGCGGGCCGAAGCCCCAGCAGGCCAGGCCCGGATCGGTTGCCGTAAGAGCCTTAAACAGATCGCGAGAGGATTCCAGGAAGCCATCGAAGGGGTCCGAGTGGTGTTGTTCAGAATTCTGACCGCGAGGCTCAGGACGGCGATCTGTTCCCGCGGTCGCCAAGGTCTGGATGACGTTTCGGTGCACGTCGCTGAGATGGGCGTAGAGGTCGGAGAGTGTCCAGCCAGGGCAAGCTGGAACGGTAGTTTCCGGCGCCTGTCGTGCTTGCGGTAGCCAATCGCTCATGAAGTGCAGGGAATTGGCTAGTTGTTTCAGGTGGTCCTCGGATGAGAGCTGCGTCACCAGCTCAGCTTAGCCTGCGATTTAGCCCAGATTTCCGATGAGGTGATATAAATCCATCGAATAAACCGAGGTATTTTTGGGCAGATAATCTCGACATTTCAGCCCTTACACCTTTAGAGTTAACCGGTGAACTTTTAACACGCGCCCGTTCTGGCATCTGGATTCTGCTCCCAAACCGCAGAATCCCTTCGAGTTCAACTTCGAACCGTCCATGTTCAACAAGGATCACCCCACGGGGAATATCCCGGCAGCTCAATTTTGTTCCAAAACCACATTCTTAGACTTTTATAGCCGTATTCAACCTTGAGGAGAAGCATGACCGAGACTCAGAGCCACCCACCCAGTCCCGATCTGGAGCGCCGAAATATGCAGGTCATTTACCTGCTCCTAGCCGCCACCTTCGTGGTTTTTCTCAACGAGACCATCATGAGCGTGGCACTAACCCCACTGATGAACGATCTGCATGTGGATGCCAATACAGTGCAGTGGCTTTCCACCGCCTTCATGTTGACCATGGCCGTGGTTATCCCCATTACCGGCTTCCTGTTGCAACGGCTAACCACCCGACAGGTCTTCATCACCGCGATGATCTTTTTCAGCGCGGGTACCTTGCTGGCCATTGTGGCCCCGGGGTTCTCCGTTTTGCTGATCGCCAGAATCGTCCAGGCTTGCGGCACCGCAATTATGATGCCGCTGCTGATGACCACCATCCTGCAGTTGGTTCCGGCCTCCTCGCGAGGCAAGACGATGGGCAATATCAGCATCGTGATCTCAGTGGCCCCGGCCATTGGCCCGACCATTGCGGGCATCATCCTGAGCCTGGGCTCATGGCGCTGGATGTTCGGCGTGGTACTTCCCATTGCCCTGGTGATGCTGGCGATTGGTTACCGTTGGGTGCGCAATGTCAGCGAACCGAGCAAGGCACCTCTGGATGTGGCCTCGGTGATCTTGTCCGCCTTTGGTTTCAGCGGTCTGGTCTACGGACTCAGCCAGCTCGGCCATACCGGCACGGATGCCTCCCCAGGTGTTCTCGTCGTTTCGCTGGTCGTAGGCGTCGTTGCGCTGACCGCCTTCATCTTCCGGCAGTTGTCCTTGCAGCGTAGTGATCGGGCTTTGCTCGATCTACGGACTTTCCGTAACTCTTCCTTCACCGCCACAGTGGTGATGATGTTGGTGGCCATGATGGCGCTCTTCGGCACCATCATCTTGCTGCCGATTTACCTGCAGAGAGTGCTGCATGTGGAGAGCCTATGGGTGGGGCTGATGCTGCTGCCTGGTGGACTGGTTATGGGGCTCTCGGCGCCGATTGCCGGCCGGCTCTTCGATAAATATGGTCCGCGTCCGCTGATTGTGCCGGGCACCATTCTGGTCACCGCGGTGCTCTGGATGCTCTCCATGGTGAACGCGAACACCTCGCCCTACTACCTCTTGGTGATGCATATTTTGCTCAGCTTGGGGCTGGGGTTTGTTTTCACTCCGCTCTTCACCGCGGGGCTGGCTTCCTTGGAGCCCAAGCTCTACTCGCACGGTTCGGCTATCGTTGGCACCGTCCAACAGGTGGCCGGTGCGGCTGGTACCGCACTCTTCATCGCCGTGATGAGCTCTCAAGCTGCCGGATTGGCGGCAACAGGTTCAAGCGATGAAGTGGCCACGGCAGCGGGTATCCGATTGGCCTTTATGATCGGAGCGATCCTCTTTACCGCGAATATCGTGATCGGCTTCTTCATTCGGAAGCCCGCCGATAGCGTGACCTCCGAGGCACACGAGGGTGTAGAAGCCCCGGCGCACTAATTCGAAAAAGGCAGGGCACTTAGTATCGAAAGCGATACTAAGTGCCCTGGTGTTTTAGCCTTGGTGTTTTAAGCGGCTAGTTCGGCCAGCGCCTGTTGGGTGGCTGCCCGCAGCGCTACCGATTCAGGTCCGACGACGGCGATCCCCCGACTGGAGGTAGCCAGCACCTGAGAATAAGCGGCGCCGAAGACCGCGCGGAGGTCAGCCGCGGTGGCTCCTTGAGCACCAAAACCGGGAGCCAGGATAGGCCCCTGCAAGGAGCCGAGGTCAATCTGCAAGCTACGCAGTGCCTCCCCCACGGTGGCACCGATCACTAGACCGGTGGAACCCCAGCCGCCCCCAGTTTTCGCTGCGCGAGTGTTCTCCTCCGCCGCGGAACGCACAATTCGAGCCGCCACCGAGCCCTCGGGATCGGCAGCGCCGACATGCTGAACGCTCGGACCTTCCGGATTGGAGGTCAGCGCCAGCACGAAGACACCACGCCCTTGCTCGCTAGCTAAGTCCAAGGCCGGTCGCAGCGATTCAAAACCCAAGTACGGGCTGAGCGTGACGGCATCGGCGGCCAGCGGTGAAGCCTCGTCCAGCCAGGCCTGCGCATAAGCAGTCATGGTAGAACCAATATCGCCGCGTTTAGCGTCCGCAATGGTCAGTACCCCCGCTTCACGAGCTGTGGCGAGCAGTTCCTCAAGCACTGCGAAGCCTGCGGAGCCGAAGCGCTCGAACAAAGCCACCTGTGGTTTGATCGCTGGCACCAAATCGGCCACCGCCTCCAAGAGAGTGAAGGAGAATCGCTTAAGCGAGACCACGTCCTGATCCAGGCCCCACTCCCGTAGCAAGGAGGGGTGCGGATCAATGCCGACGCAAAGCTGGCCACGGGCGGCCATCGCGGAACGGAGTTGGTTACCGAAGGACTCAGCCATTCGAGGACTCCTGCCCTGCGGCTTGCAGCAGAGTCTCCGCGTGCTCCTGCAAGCTAGTCACCGACCATTCGAAGCTGCGCATAGCCTCGATGGCTAGCACGGCAACGTTGAACTCGGCCACCGTGGTGATGCACGGAATGCCGATCGAGGTCGCAGCCGCACGGATCTCATAGCCGTCGCCGCGAGCTTCACCACCGGAGGGGGTATTGAAGACCATATCGATCTCCCCCGCCACGATCAGGTCAACAATGGTGCCCTCGCCCTCGGCGCTGGCTCCTTCGGCAACCTTGCGCACCGTGGTGGACTGAATGCCGTTTCGACGCAGCACGTCCGCGGTGCCACCGGTGGAGACGATCTCAAAACCGAAGTCGGCGAGCAGTTTGACCGCCATGATGACCGCGCGCTTATCCCGATTCGCCACCGAGACGAAGACCTTGCCCTCGGTGGGAAGGGCATTATTGGCCGCGGCCTGGCTCTTCGCGAAGGCGGTATCGAAGTGCCGGTCGATGCCCATCACCTCGCCGGTGGAGCGCATCTCCGGACCGAGCAGGGAATCTACCACCTCGCCCTCCGGGGTGCGGAAGCGACTGAACGGCAGTACCGCTTCCTTGACCGCCACCGGGGCACCCAAGGGAAGGGAACCGCCGTCGAACGTTTCCGGGATCATCTTGTACGCGCTGCGTAGCTGGTTGACGGTCACCCCGGTGCCGATCAAAGCGGCAGCCTTGGCCAGTTGGACGCCGGTGGCCTTGGAGACGAAAGGTACCGTCCGGGAAGCGCGCGGGTTGGCTTCTAGGACATAGAGCACATCGGAGGCCAGCGCGAACTGAATGTTGATCAAGCCCCGTACTCCGACCCCTTCGGCGATAGCCCTGGTGGCCTCGCGGACTCGGTCGATAACATTCGCTCCCAGGGTGATGGGGGGCAGCACGCAAGCCGAGTCGCCCGAGTGAATCCCGGCTTCCTCGATGTGTTCCATCACGCCGCCCAGGTAAAGTTCCTGGCCGTCGTAGAGAGCATCGACATCAATTTCGATGGCGTCCTCCAGGAAGCGGTCAATCAGCACCGGATGGTCCGGGGTGATCTCGGTGGCACCGGCGATGTAGCGGGAAAGCTGAGCCTCGTCGTAGACGATTTCCATTCCTCGTCCGCCGAGCACATAGGAGGGGCGGACCAGCACCGGGTAACCGATTTCGTCCGCTACGCGTTTGGCATCCTCAAAGGAGACCGCAGTTCCGTTCTTGGGCGCAATCAGGCCAGCGTTATCTAGCACGCGGGCAAACTGGCCACGGTGTTCGGCCAGATCGATGGCTTCCGGCGAGGTGCCAAGAATCGGCACTCCGGCATCGGCCAGGTCCTGGGCAAGCTTGAGTGGAGTTTGCCCGCCCAGCTGAACGAAAACACCCATCACTCCCCCGGTGCGTTCCTCGGCAGCGATTACCTCAAGCACGTCTTCCAGGGTCAGCGGCTCGAAGTACAGCCGGGTGGAGACGTCGTAATCGGTGGAAACGGTTTCCGGGTTGCAGTTCACCATCACGGTTTCGTAGCCGGCCTTGCGCAGCGCCATTGAGGCATGCACGCAGGAGTAGTCGAACTCGATGCCCTGACCAATCCGGTTCGGCCCGGAACCCAGAATGATAATCGAGGGCTTCTCGTGCAAAGCTACTTCGTCCTCCAGGTCATAGGAGGAGTAGTGGTAGGGCGTGTAGGCAGCGAACTCAGCCGCGCAGGTATCTACCGTCTTATAGACCGGGCGGATACCTAGCGCCTGCCGAACACCACGCACAACGCCTTCGGTATTGTGCGTCAATTCAGCGATCTGGGCATCCGAGAAGCCATGCCGCTTGGCCCGCTGCAGCACGCCGGCATCAAGCTGAGCGGTTGAACGCAGTTCAGTCGCGATTTCGTTCAGTAACTGCAGCTGATCCAGGAACCAGGGATCGATTCCGGTCGCTTCATAGAGTTCCTCAATGGAGGCACCTCCGGCCAAGGCTCGCTGTACCTGCCCCAGCCGGTCGGTGGTGGGACGCTTCGCGGCCTCGATCAGATCAGGCACGTCGAGCGCGTTGACGCTGCCGAAATTCAGCTGGGTGCCCTTCTGCTCCAAGGAACGCAGCGCCTTTTGCAGGGCCTCGGTGAAGTTCCGACCAATGGCCATCGCCTCGCCCACGCTCTTCATCGTGGTGGTCAGGGTGGGATCGGCCGCCGGGAACTTCTCGAAGGCAAAGCGCGGCACCTTCACGACGACGTAATCCAGGGTCGGTTCGAAGCTCGCCGGGGTCTTCTGGGTGATGTCGTTTGGGATCTCGTCCAGGGTGTAACCGAGCGAGAGCTTGGTAGCGATCTTGGCGATAGCGAAGCCGGTGGCCTTGGACGCCAGGGCTGAAGAACGAGAAACCCGGGGGTTCATCTCGATCACCACCACCCGGCCGGTGCTCGGCTCGATAGCGAACTGAATATTGCAACCGCCGGTATCGACGCCCACCTCGCGGATCACAGCAATCGAAATATCGCGCAGCTTCTGATACTCACGATCGGTCAGCGTCATGGCCGGAGCGACGGTGATCGAATCTCCGGTGTGCACGCCGACCGGATCGAAGTTCTCGATCGAGCAGACCACCACGACATTGTCGTTTTTGTCCCGCATCATTTCGAGTTCGTATTCTTTCCAGCCCAGGATGCTCTCTTCAAGCAATACCTCGGAGGTGGGGCTGTACTGGATGCCTGCCCCGGCGATCCGACGCAGGTCCGCTTCGCTATAAGCCAGCCCGGAACCCAAGCCACCCATCGTGAAGGAAGGCCGAACAACCAATGGGTAACCCAGATCGGCGGCGGCTTCGAAGGCCTCGTCCAGGGAGTGCACAATATGCGAACGGGCGGATTCGGCGCCGCAGCGCTCTACTACGCCCTTGAACTTCTCCCGGTCCTCGCCGAGCTCGATGGCGGCAATATTCGCGCCGATCAGCTCGACGTTGTACTTGGCCAGCACGCCGTTCTTATCCAAGGCAATCGCGGTGTTGAGCGCGGTCTGTCCACCCAGGGTGGGCAGCACGGCGTCGGGCCGTTCCTTGGCGATGATCTTCTCCACCACCTCGGGAGTGATCGGCTCAACGTAAGTGGCATCGGCGAACTCGGGATCGGTCATGATGGTGGCCGGGTTGGAGTTGACCAAGATGACCCGCAGACCCTCTTCCTTGAGCACCCGCAAAGCCTGGGTTCCGGAGTAGTCGAACTCTGCGGCCTGGCCAATCACAATCGGGCCGGAGCCGATCACCAGAACGGATTTCAAATCTTCTCTTTTAGGCATTACTCGGAGTCCTCTGCGGTCTTAGCCTGGTGTGCGCTGGCGGTGCTGCGCATCAAGTCAATAAAACGGTCGAATAGGTAGGCGGAATCGTGCGGACCGGCCGCGGCCTCCGGGTGATACTGCACCGAGAAAGCAGGTAGGTCAAGGCAGTTGAGGCCCTCCACGACGTCGTCGTTCAGGCTGATATGACTCACCTCGACCCGGCCAAAACGGCTCTCCGGGGCGTCGCTAATTCGCTCCTTGGGTGCGTCCACCGCGAAGCCGTGGTTCTGCGAGGTGATCTCCACCTTGCCGGTGGCTCGGTCCATCACCGGCTGGTTAATGCCGCGGTGACCATAGCGCAGTTTATAGGTGCCGAAGCCGAGCGCCCGGCCCAAAATCTGATTACCGAAGCAGATTCCAAAGAACGGGATCTTCTGGTCCAGCACCTCGCGGAGCAGACCGACTTGGGCATCGGCCGTGGCCGGGTCCCCAGGGCCATTGGACATAAAAACTCCATCGGGCTGAACCGCCTGGATGTCCTGGAAGGAAGCGGTAGCAGGCAACACATGTACCCGCACCCCGCGCTCCGCGAAACGCTGCGGAGTCATCGCCTTAATGCCCAGATCCAGGGCGGCAATGCTGAAAAGCGGCTGCGTACTGCCGTCCGGGGCCTGCCAACCGTGATCGGAGGGTTCTACCGTGTATGCCTCGGAGACGCTGACCTCTTCGGCCAGCTGTAAGCCTTCCATCGAGGCTTGCGAGGTTACCTCGGTGAGCAGCTGGGCGGCAGGCCGCTGTGCATCCGCCCCGGAGAAGATGCCTGCTTTCATCGCCCCACGCTCACGCAGATGCCTCGTGATGGCACGGGTATCAACGCCCTGGATGCCGATGATGCCCTGAACTATCAGCTCCTCGTCCAGACTGCGCTGAGAACGCCAGTTGGAGGCGCGGCGGGCAGGATCTCGGACGATATACCCAGCCACCCAGATCTTGCGGGACTCGGCGTCCTCATCGTTGACGCCGGTATTGCCGATATGCGGCGCGGTCTGCACCACCAGCTGCCTGGCGTAGGAGGGATCGGTGATAGTTTCCTGGTAGCCGGTCATGCCGGTGGAGAAAACGGCCTCTCCTAGGGCGGTTCCGGTGGCACCGTAGCTGCTGCCGTGGAAGCTGGTCCCGTCTTCGAGAATCAGCACGGCGCTGTTCTGAGGTTCTGCGGACTGAGTCATATCAGCCGTCCTTTTCTGTGCTGTGAAAATCTGTCTTGTGAAAATCTGCGTTGTTGGATTCTGTACTGTGCGATTCGTGATGTGGGGTAATGCTCCGCAAAAGTTCGAAAAGCGGGGTTCTCTCCGCCGCTTTCTGAGTTCGGAAGCCGGTATCTAGAGCTTGTTCGCCCAGTCGCCAGCTAAGTACCAGTAGCCCGTCCTTTTCGACGAACTTTCCGGCCATCCCGCTCTCCAGCCGGACGTCGTCGTACTGCTCCTTGGCAATGAACAGATCCGGGGCACCGCTACGGCTGAAGAGAATGCCTTCCGGGTGAACGCTCAACCGGCTCCGGGTCCGCAAGCCCAGGCTGTGCACCGCGATCCGGTCCAGCCAGTCCCCCTCGCTAGTGGTGGCCACATACTGACCTTCGACGTCGGCCAGCGGCTCGGTGAGCTCCGGCACCTCGGGTAGGGGCTGAGTATCGGCCTGCCTACGTTGCCGGTTACGCCAGCCCCACCAGATCAGGGTGAAGACTCCGAGCACCAGGATGATTGCGAAGATGGTGGGAAAAACCTTATCCATCAGCTGCGCACCCCTGGATTCTGCGGCAAGGAGTTCTGCTGCGGCAGCGAGGCATTCAAAGCGGCGTCCAGAACCGTGGGATGCCCTCGGAAGAAAGTAGCCTGCACGGCACCGGGCAGTTCAAGACCGGCGAAGGGCGAGTTGCGGCCCTTGGTGGCCATCAGCTTCGGGTCAACGGTCCAACGCGCGGCGGGATCGACCAACACCAGATTGGCTGCTTCCCCGGTTCGCAGTGATCCGCCCTGCCAGGGCAGCTGACCGATTTTGGCTGGGGTTTGCGAAGTGATTCGGGCAACCTGCTCCCAGCCGATTAGCCCGGTCTCTACCATCGTGTGCTGCACCACGGAAAGCGCGGTCTCCAGACCCGTCATCCCCATCGCGGCCTGCGCCCATTCGCATTCCTTGGCTTCGCTGGGGTGTGGTGCGTGATCGGTGCCCACCACATCGATGGTGCCGTCCGCCAGCCCGGCCCGCAGCGCCTGGACATCCTCGGAGGTACGCAGCGGCGGGTTGACCTTGAACACCGGATCATAGCTGCGCACCAGCTCATCGGTGAGTAGCAGATGATGTGGGGTGACTTCGGCGGTGACCTTAATCCCCCGGGCCTTGGCCCAACGGATGATCTCCACGCTGCCAGCAGTGGAAACGTGACAGACATGCAGCCGGGAATCGACATGCTGGGCCAGCAGCACATCGCGGGCGATGATGCTCTCCTCGGCGACCGCGGGCCAACCCTGCAGACCAAGGACCGCTGAGACCTCCCCCTCGTTCATCTGGGCGCCCTCGGTGAGGCGAGGTTCCTGCGCGTGCTGGGCCACCACGCCGTCGAACGCCTTGACGTATTCCAGCGCTCGACGCATCAGTGACGGGTCCCAGACGCACATTCCATCATCGGAGAAGACGCGCACTCGGGCCCGGGAATCGGCCATTGCGCCAAGCTCTGCCAGGCGCTGCCCGGCTAGTCCCACGGTCACCGCGCCCACCGGGCGGACCTCGGTCCAGCCAGCCTCCAGGCCAAGGCTATAGACCTGCTCCACCACTCCGGCGGTATCCGCTACCGGGGTGCTGTTTGCCATCGCATGAACTGCGGTGAAGCCACCCTTGGCCGCCGCCTGGGAGCCGGTCAGTACGGTTTCGGCGTCCTCCCGGCCGGGCTCGCGCAGGTGGGTGTGCAGATCGACCAGTCCGGGCAGCGCCACCAGGCCTTCGGCATCGATAACTTGTGCGCCCGAAGAGCTAATCGGGGTCTCGCTCACTTCGCTGAGCACGCCATCGGTGATCAGCAAATCAGCCCGCACGCCGCCGAGCACCGATGCGCCTTTAATCAAGTAGTTGCTCATGCTGTGCTTCCTTTACTCTGTTCGGTGCTTGCTGCCGGGTGGTTTTCGGAGCTGTGCCTGGAACCACCGCTGAGCAGCAAATAGAGAGCCGCCATTCTTACCGCGACTCCATTGCGAACCTGCTCCAGCACGGTGGAACGAGGGGAGTCTGCCGCCGCGGAGGAAATCTCCAGGCCCCGGTTCATCGGTCCGGGATGCATCACGATGGTGTCCTTGAGTCCCAAGGTGTCCAGGCTGGCTAGGCGGCCATCATCAAAACCCCACCGCCGAGAGTATTCGCGTTCGGAAGGGAAAAAGGCGGCATTCATCCGCTCCCCCTGCACCCGCAACATCATCACGGCGTCAACTCCCGCGGCGAGGGTGCGGTCCAGATCGTAGCTAACTTCCACCGGCCAGGAACGCACTCCCAGCGGCAGCAGGGTGGGCGGCGCCACCAAGGTCACCGAAGCACCCAGCGTCTTCAACAGCCAAACGTTAGAGCGGGCCACTCGGGAATGCAGTACATCGCCGACAATGGCCACCCGCATGCCTCTAAGGTCTGAACCTGTTGAGGGCACCCCGTGTAGCTTCGCCCAATGCCGTCGCATCGTGAAGGCATCCAGCAGAGCCTGAGTGGGGTGTTCGTGGGTGCCATCGCCCGCATTGATGACCACCGCGTCGATCCAGCCGGAGTTCGCCAACTGTTGCGGTGCGCCGGAGGCTCCATGCCGCACCACCACGGCATCGGCGCTCATCGCTTCTAAGGTCTGAGCGGTGTCCTTAAGGGATTCGCCCTTGGAAACCGAGGAGCCTTTGGCCGCAAAGTTGATCACATCGGCGCTCAACCGTTTAGCTGCGGCCTCAAAAGAGATCCTGGTTCGGGTGGAGTCTTCGAAGAAAAGGTTCACTACGGTGCGACCGCGCAGCGCGGGTAACTTCTTCACCTCACGGTCGGTCACCGCCGCCATTTCCTCGGCGGTGTCCAGAATGGCCAGGGCATCGCTGAGCGCAAGATCGTGTGTTGATAGAAGATGTCTCATGCCTGCACCCCCTCCTGGGCCGGGCCTTCGATCAAAACTTGCTCTGCGCCGTCGTCGGTCTCCGCTAGCTGCACCCAAACCCGCTCGCTGGAGGAGGTTGGCAGGTTCTTGCCCACGTAGTCCGCTCGAATCGGCAATTCCCGGTGCCCGCGATCGACCAATACGGCGAGCCGAACGACCTTTGGCCTGCCCAAATCGACCAGAGCGTCCAGTGCGGCTCGGATGGTCCGTCCGGAATAGAGCACGTCATCAACTAGCACCACGACTTTGTCGTCAATGCCCGACGGCGGCAGCTCGGTTCGCTGTGGAGCGCGGGTGGGCTGCCGGGACAGGTCGTCACGAAACATGGTGACATCGAGCTGACCAACAATATCCGCGGCCGTAACCCGGGGTTCTGCGGCGGCGATCTTCGCTGCCAACCGTTGCGCCAAGGGAAAGCCTCGACGTGGAATGCCCAGGAGCACGAGTTGCTCGGGACCTCGATTCGATTCGAGGATTTCATGCGCAATGCGCGTCAGTGCACGGTCAATGTCCGCACTACCCAGAACCACGCGCCCGTTGCCGGTTCCCGTAGCCTGAAGAGAGTTGTTCATGCCGATGCCCCCTTCCCCGCCTCACAGGACGGAATTAAAAGTGGATCGTTGCAGTTCAAAGCTATCACAGCAGTATCCCCGCCGATTAGCCCAACTGCTTGGTTTAGTCACCCGATACGCCGTAAAGTATGGGCTATGACCACCCCTTGGCAGGATCCGAACAATCCACAGAACTGGCAGCCACAGCCAGAGGTGCAGCAATACGATCAGTATGGCCAGCCGATCTATCCGCAGCAACAGAATCAATATGGGCAACAGCCCTACAGCCAAGATCAGTACGACCAACAACAGTACGGTCACGGTCAGCACGTTCAGCAGCCTGCCCCACAGAATCTCTACGGACAGAATCCCACTGATCCGGCCACGCAAAACTACTACCAAGGCCAGCCGGCTCAAACTCAGCCTCATCAAGGCGGCTACGGTCAGCAGCAGCCGTTCTACGACCAGAACGCAGGCTATGGTGGACCCTACCAGCCGGGGCAGAATCAGCCATTTCAGAATCAGCAGCCTTATGTGACCCCGATCAATCCCACTTGGATGGGACAAGTAGAGCCGGAGAACTACACCCCGGCTCCTAACTACGCTCCGACTCAGCCAATTCAGCCGGTGTGGACCCATCAGCAGGCAAAGCGCACCGGCAGAACACTGAACATTGTGCTGCTGGTGAGCATCACCTGCCTGGTGGTTGCCTTGCTGGCGATCTTCCTGGTGCTACCCAATCTCTATCGAGCTGCCGGACCGGCGGGAATTATGGTGGGCTTCCTGCTCTCCCTCTTCCCCTTGGCGGCCGTGCTGCTCACGGTGTACTTCATTGATCGCTGGGAACCGGAACCCCGTTGGATGCTGGGATTTGCTCTGCTCTGGGGTGCCGCCGGATCGATCGGCACCACCCTTTTGATTCAACCCGCCTGGGTCAGGCTCTTCATGCCGCAGGACCTTTCTAAGCTAGAGGCCTCTCAATGGCTGGCGAGCTTTGAAGCACCCCCGGTGGAGGAATTCTCGAAGGGGCTGGGCATTTTGCTGATAGCCCTCTTCGCACGGAAGTATTTCGATGGCCCGGTTGATGGTGTGGTGTATGCAGCCACGATTGCCGCGGGCTTTGCCTTCACGGAGAATATTCAGTACTTCGGGCGTACCTTCGTGGATCCGGACAGCGGTGCTCTGGGCCTGAGCATTATCTTTATCATCCGTGGCATCTTCAGTCCCTTCGGCCACGCACTTTATACAGCTTGCACGGGTGTTGCGGTCGGTTATGCGGCTCGCAAGGGGAACACCGGAATGATCATTGGCTTCTTCTTCATTGGCTTGGTGCCTGCGATGATCTTCCATTACATCTGGAACAGCGCGCCCACGCTTTTCGAACCCACCGATCTGCCCAGTTTCCTGGCCTCGGTGTTCCTGCAATCGGTGGTCTATGAGGGTCCATTGCTGGTGCTCTGGGGCGTGGGGATTTACTTCTTACGCAAATCGGAGGCGAAGCTCACCCAGCGGCGGTTGGCCGAATATGCGCAGAGCGGTTGGTTCACTCCGGAGGAAGTCATTATGATCGCTACCCCGGCCGGTCGCCGGAACGCGATGAATTGGGCTAAAACCTTCCGTCGGACGCAGCCGATGAAGGAGTTCATTCGTAAATCCACCTCGCTGGCCTATACTCGCCAGCGCATCCTGGTGGGTGCGAGCCAAAAGCAGAATCAGTCCGATGAGCAGGATCTGCTGAATGAGATTACCGCGCTACGCCCGATGGTTTTGAACTGAGCCGCTCCGGCTCCGTCGAGTGTGGAGAGTCGAGTGTGGAGATCTGCACGCTAAACAGCGCTCAAAAGATGCAGATCTCCACACTCGGAGGTGCTAAGCGGAAGGATTAGGCGAGCAGCGTTGGCTTCAACTGCTGCAAGCGGCCCAATAGACCGTTCACGAACTGTGGCGAATCATCGGTGGAGAGGGTCTTGGCCAGCTCAACGGCTTCGCTCACCGCAACAGCGTCGGGGACCTCATCGTTGTACAACAGTTCCCAAGCGCCTACCCGCAAGATGATTCGGTCCACCGAGGGCATCCGCTCGAGGGTCCAGCCCTTGGCATAGGTCTGCAAAAACTCGTCGATCGTTTCCTGCCGGGCGGCTACGCCGTCCACCAGTTGCACCGTGTACTCACCAATGATCTGATCGGTGCTATCACGCCGGACCTGCAAAACTTCCGCTGCGGTCTTCTCCCGCTGCTCGGCTTCGAACAAAATGTCCAGAGCCCGACGCCGGGCCTTACTACGCGATCTAGTGCTGCTAGTTCCAGACTCCACTAGCTAACTCGACCCAAATAGCTGCCGTCGCGGGTATCGACCTTGACCTTGGTGCCCTGCTCAACAAACAGCGGAACCTGGATTTCGTAACCGGTTTCCAGGGTGGCACCCTTGGTTCCAGCGGAGGAACGGTCGCCCTGCAAACCAGGCTCGGTGTAGGTGATCTCCAGGATCACCGAGGCCGGAAGCTCAATGTATAGCGGGGTTCCCTCGTGCAGGGCGATATTGACGTTCAGATTCTCCAGCATAAAGTTCACTGCATCGCCAACAACCGAGCCGGGGACGGTGATCTGGTCGTAATCCTGGGTGTCCATGAAGACGAAATCTTCGCCATCCTGGTAGAGGTACTGGTAATCGCGACGGTCAACGGTAGCGGTCTCAATCTTGAGGCCAGCGTTGAAGGTCTTATCCACAACCTTGCCGGAGAGCACATTGCGCATCTTGGTACGCACGAAGGCGCCGCCCTTGCCAGGCTTGACGTGCTGGAATTCGATGATATTCCAGAGCTGCCCGTCGAGGTTAAGCACCGTTCCGTTTTTGATGTCGTTAGTAGTTGCCACTGTGTCTCTTCCTGGAGGTTCAGCCTGAGATACTCAGGCCGAGATATTCGGCGGATGTTCAGCTTGTCAAAAAACCAGCACCCATTCTATCGTGTTTTTCCCTTGCCCGGATCAAACCGGATCAAAACCCCGTTCAAAGCCGGGTTCAAGCCACCGACTCGGCGCGTTCGACCATTTCCCGGGCTCGTTGCAGGGCCACGGTAGAGGAGTAGATCAGCGCGGCTTCGGCACCGGCCGCCACTCGTTGATTGAGGGCCGAGCTAAAGCTACTCGCGGCAGATTGGTACTGACCGGCCACGAAGTACGCTTTGCCTAAATGTTGCCGAATAACCGATTCCCAGTGACTGTCACGGTACTCCGTGACTAGGTTTCGCAATCTGCGGATCGCGCGCTCCGTTTCGTGTACCGAACGCGCCAGATCAGCTTCCAAAATCCGCAGTCTCAAGGACCCAGGATCGGCCAAACGGGCTTCGGCGATAAGCTCTGCCGCCCGATTATTCTCCCCACGAGCCAGCAAGACGAAAACCCGTTCGCCATCGTCGGAACTAGCCTGAAAAGCCTGCTCGCAGGCCTCCTCGTCAATCACTTCACATAACAGCGTCTGCGGATTGATGGCGATCCCAGGGAACCCAGCGTCGGGCCAATCCGAATAATCCGAAAACTCTGAATAGCTGCTCATTCCGCAATCTCCTGATAGGCCGCAAAGAGTAATGAGGTGTCCGGGACATCCAAAATGCCCGGTTTGGCTAGCCCGTCAAGAACCACGAAGCGCAGCAAATCGCCGCGAGACTTCTTGTCCCGGCGCATCCCGTCGAGCAAACCCTGCCAGCGGTCCCGTCGGTAGCTGGTCGGCAAGCCCAGCGATTCCAGTACGCTGCGGTGCCGGTCCGCCACCTCGTCGCTGAGCCGTCCCACGCTGCGGCCTAACTCTGCCGCGAACATCATGCCCACGGAGACAGCCGCCCCGTGCCGCCAGGAATAACGCTCTACCAATTCAATAGCGTGGCCCAGGGTGTGGCCGTAATTGAGGAACTCGCGTTGACCGGACTCCTTCAGATCAGCCGAAACCACTACCGCCTTGACCGTAATGGCCCGCTCGATGAGTTCCCGAAGCACTTCCGAGGCTGGGTCTCTAACAGCCTCCGGATTCGCCTCGATCAATTCCAGGATCTTCGGATCGGCAATGAATCCGCACTTCACCACCTCAGCCAAACCCGATACCAATTCATTGACCGGCAAAGTGGACAGGGCATCTAGATCTGCCAGTACCGCAGCGGGCGGGTGAAAAGCCCCGACTAGGTTCTTGCCCTCCGCAGTATTAATACCGGTTTTGCCTCCGACGGCGGCATCCACCATACCGAGCAAACTGGTCGGTAGGTGTACCACCTTCACTCCGCGTAGCCAGGTGGCTGCGACAAAACCAGCCAGATCGGAAACGGTTCCACCACCCACCGAGACAATCGCATCGGATCGGGTGAAGTCATTCTGCCCCAGCACCTGCCAGCAGAAGGCCGCCACCTGGATATGCTTGCCTTCTTCGGCATCCGGAATTTCTGCGGTGACCGCGGTAAAGCCAGCGGAGGCGAGTTCGTCGCGCACGGCGTCACCGGTCATCCGCAAGGCTCTGGGGTGTACCACCAGCACCCGGCGCACTCGCTCTCCGAGCAAGCCGGGCAACCCGGCCAGCAATCCACGGCCCACCACTACCTGATAGTTCTCCTGGGGCTGTGCTCCGGTGATATCGATGACTGTGTTCGGAACACTCATTGAGACTCTCCATCGTGAATATTTGTGCGCAAATCAAGTTGTTCAAGCAAGCTCTGAGCCAGCTCGCGGGCGCTGCCCTGGCTGACGTCCAGGGTGAGATCCGAAAGTCGCTGATAAACGCCTTCGCGTGAGTTTTTGAGCTGTTGCCAGCGCGCTATCGGGTCCTCCCCCGCCAATAAGGGTCGGTTCGAGGAACGCAGAATTCTTGCCCTTACCGTCTCCGGCCGAGCATTCAGATAGACCACAGTGCGTCCAACCAGCAATTGCTGGGTTCCGGTGTCCAGCACGGCACCGCCGCCCAAGGAAAGCACCAAAGGCGCTTCCGATCGCAACAAAGTAGCAATAGTGCGGGCCTCAAGCTGGCGGAACCAGCTCTCCCCTCGCGAAGCGAAAATATCCGAGATCTTGCCGTGCTGAGACTCCACCACTTGGTCGGAATCAACGAATTCCCAGCCCAGAAGTTGTGCCAACTCGGCTCCGAGCGTGGTCTTCCCCACGGCCATTGGACCGATCAGCACCACGGTGCGGGACGGTTGGGCGGTATTGCTCACAGCGGCTGAGACTCCAACTCCTGCGGGATATTTGCCAGGTATTGACGCAGATTGCGCTGCGTCTCAGCCAGGGAGTCACCACCAAATTTCTCCAGTACAGCCTCGGCGAGTACCAGTGCCACCATCGCCTCGGCAACCACCCCAGCAGCGGGCACCGCACAAACATCGGAGCGCTGATGATGAGCCTTAGCGGGCTGTCCGGTGGCAACATCGACGGTACGCAAGGCGCGGGGCACCGTGGCAATCGGCTTCATCGCGGCGCGCACCCGCAGGCTATCGCCGATGCTCATGCCACCTTCGATGCCGCCTGCCCGGTTACTCAATCGACGGATCGCACCATCTTCGTCCAGAACGATTTCATCGTGGGCAGCGGAGCCTCGCCGGGCCGCGGTGCGGAAACCATCCCCCACTTCCACGCCCTTAATGGCCTGGATGCCCATGAGCGCGGCGGCAAGCCGAGAATCTAGGCGCCGATCCCAGTGCACATAACTACCAAGTCCCGGCGGTAAGCCGTAAGCCAGCACCTCCACCACACCGCCTAGGGTCTCGCCTTCTCGGTGAGCCGCATCTACCTCTGCCACCATCGCAGCGGAAGTCTGCTGGTCAAAGCAGCGCAGCGGATCGGTGTCGAGTGCCGCCACATCGGCAGCGCTAGGAAGCGCAGTTCCCTCCGGGACCGAAACACCGCCGACGGCAACGGTATGGCTGACCAAGCTAATCTCTAGCTGAGCCAGAAAACGTGAGGCAACAGCACCCAGCGCCACTCGCATCGCGGTCTCGCGCGCGCTTGCCCGCTCCAGCACTGGACGAGCCTCATCGAAGCCATACTTCTGCATACCGGTGAAATCGGCATGTCCTGGTCTGGGTCGGGTCAGCGGGGCATTGCGAGCCTGACCTTCTAGCTCTGCCTGATCGACGACGTCGGCCGCCATGATCTGTTCCCACTTGGGCCATTCGGTATTACCGACCTCGATGGCCACCGGGCCACCCTGAGTGCGACCGTGCCGAACCCCACCGAGCAACCGTACCTGGTCCTCTTCGAACTTCATTCGGGCACCCCGGCCGTAGCCAAGGCGACGGCGAGCCAGTGCCGCCTGAACGTCCTGACTGCTGATTTCAATTCCGGCGGGCAATCCTTCAATGATCCCGGTCAGAGCCGGGCCGTGGGATTCTCCCGCAGTAAGCCAACGCAACATAAATACATCCTGCCACTAACCGTGCCGTGACTTAGCGTCGGTTACCGATTCGCCAAGCCGATTGAGTCACACATCACATTTAGCAAGCCAGACTGATCCACTGGAGTGATCCCGGTGAAGAGCTTGACCTGCTCCACTGCCTGATAAAGCAGCATCTCCAAACCGGAAACCACCGTTCCACCACCGGCTTGCCAATGCTTTGCCAAGGCACTGGGCCAAGGATCATAAGCCACGTCGAGTAGTAATCCTCCGGTGGGCTCAATGGCTCCGAGCAGTGAATCGGCCGCCCTGGGCGGCAAGGTGCTCAGTAACAGTCCAGGTCGTTGACCGGGCAGCTCCCCGAGCGAGCGGATCTCCAACTCCAGCTCCAGTTCTGCCGCCACTGCGTGCAGGGCGCCGACCTTAGTGGTGTCTCGTAAATAGATCTGCACGGCGCTAGCGCCCAGTAGCTCTAAGGCAGCCAGCGCCGCCAGGGTGGTCCCGCCGCCGCCCAGGATCGCCGGCGGCGCAGATTCCGGATCGATGCTTCGCAGACCGGCATGCCGCAGCGCTCCGAGAATGCCAAGTACATCGGTATTGCTGCCCAGCAAGCTGCCATCCGAACGGAACTGAACGGTATTTAGCACGCCCAAGATGCGGGCACCGACGTCGAGCTCATCCACAAGAGGCACCAGCGCCGCCTTATGCGGCATGGTCACTGAGAGGCCCAGCCAAACGGGCTCGGAACGGAGCCGGGCGATGAACTGAGCCAAGTCCTCGGGTGGCACGTCAATGGCGGAATACTCCACCTCAAGCTCAAGCCACCGATAGGCAGCTCGATGCAGGGCGGGCGACTTTGAATGCGCGATCGGATGACCAATCACCGCAGCCTTCATAACACCCGCTCGCTTACTGGCACTTGCCGGTGTTCGCCTGGCACCAAGCCTGGTACTTCTTCACGTTCGCCTCGTGCTGCGCCAAGGTTGTGGCGTAGAGGGTCTCGCCGTTATCCAGATTCACCGTCACCCAGAAGTAATAATCATTCGCTTCCGGATGCGCTGCAGCCTGAATGGCTGCGTTGGTGGGCGATCCAATCGGCCCAATCGGCAGACCCGGATTGGCGAAGGTGTTGTACTTATTCGACTTATCGAGTTTTTGAGTGTTGGTGATGTTGTAGGTCTTGACACCCAGACCATAGGCCACGGTGGCATCCGATTCGAGACGCCCACCGGTTACCGCGGTGGTGTTCTTCAGCCGGTTTTCAATGGCTCCCGAGATCTTCGCGTAATTCGCCTCATTACCTTCGGCCTCGACAATACTGGCGATGGTCAGCACCCGAAATTGTTCCTCGGGGTCGGTCACCCCGGCCTGGGTCAACTCATCCTTAGTCTTTTGAATCATCTCCGTGAGGACTTGTTTTGCCGTCATATCAACCGCGAATTGGTACTGACCAGGAGACAGGTAGCCTTCCAAAGAAGGAGCCTTAGCCGGTAGACCCAGGGCAGTCGGGGTCTTAGCCAGAGTGGTGAAATCGCTGAGCGGTAGGCCAGTCGCCGTGGCGAGCGCAGCGAAAACCTCCGATTGTCGCAAGTTCTGTTGAATCGGCGCATAGTGCACCTTTTGCTTGCTAGCAGCCAGCAAAACGGTCACCACATCGGCGGCCTTCATCTCTTGCTTGAGGGGGTAAACCCCGGGCAGCAGCAGGCTAGCGCCATTCGCGGCATTCAGGGCGTCAACGAAGGCCCCCTCACTGGCCACCACATTCTGCTTCACCAGGTCAGCGGCAACGATGCGGGCAGAGGCGCCATTCGGCAAGGTGTAATTAACCTCGCCCTGCCCCGGACCGGGGAAATCCTTGGTGGTGTTGAAGTTCAGCATTGGGCTGATTACCTGCACGGCGAAGTAGCCTGCCACCACAAAAGCGGCGACAATCAGAATGAAAATCAAGCTACGACGGCGACGGCGCACCTTCCGTGAGGTGCGGGCGGCTCTACGGGAGTGCGCGGGAGTCTGCTCGAAGTGCTCGATGACGTTTGCCGGGCCCTCCGGAGCCTGCTCGGCAGGCTCATCGGTAAAAATAGGGTTCATGGGGCGACCCTGAGCGGGCTCATACAGATCTTAATGCGTTGTCCTCACTGTCCGTCGAGGTCGAGCCGCTCGGTTTCAGCAGCGTCGACGTGAGCGATTACCAGTTCCCCCACTGGCGCACGCACAGACTTTTCCATCTCCAAGGCATGCTGCAAAATGCCAACAGCAGCCACTTGATCCACTACTTTACGTTGCTCCCGCCCGGCCACGCCAGCCGAACGTAGTTGCTGATGAGCGGTGACCGAGCTAAGTCTTTCGTCGATGAGCCGGACTTGAGTGCTCATGCCAGCCTTTTCTAGCAATCCAGCCAGCAGTCCGGCGAGTTCCCTAGCCAGCTGAGCCGACCCACTTTCGCCGCCGCGCAAGGTCTGTGGCAGGCCAACGTAAATCACCACGGCCTCGCGTTCAGCAGCTTCCTGGACGATGATCCGCAGATCGGAATTCTTCTTTTTATCCCGGCTCAGGGTGCGCCAAGGAGTAGCCAAGATACCGTCCGGATCGCAGGCTGCGACGCCGACGCGGACCGTGCCCACGTCGACGCCCAGCCGTACTCCAGGCCTACTGCTCATTGCTAAACCAATCCTCAGGAAGCCTGCAGTGCCTGTCGAATAGCGGCCAGCGCTGCCGGTATCTGAGCACTATCGCTGCCACCACCCTGGGCAACATCGTCCTTGCCACCGCCACCGCCACCGAGCACGCCAGCGGCCACCCGGACCAATGCCCCAGCTTTAACTCCGGCACCGCGAGCCGCCTCATTGGTGGCGACCAAAACCAGCGGTCGGTCGTTCGCAGTGCCTGCAACAGCCACCGTAGCGGCATCAGCGCCAAGCCGCTCGCGGAGGTCAAGTGCCAGCGAACGCAAGTCATCAGCGCCGCTGACCTGACCGGCGTCGTGCGCAATCAAACGAACCGAGCCAAGTTGCTCAGCCTTGCCCACCAATGTTCCGGCCGCCGCGGTGAGTTGCTCCTTGCGCAGCTTCTCCAATTCCTTTTCGGTATTCCGTAGCTTGCTCAGAGTGGCAGCAATTCGCTCACTGAGCAGGTTTGACGGCACCTTGAGCAACTCGGTCAATTCGGTCACCAAGGCGCGTTCAGCGGCCAGGTGACGGAAGGCATCTAGACCGACGAAAGCCTCAACCCTGCGGTTTCCGGAACCCACCGACTGCTCCCCCAGCAGGGTGAGCGAACCGATCAGGGCGGTATTGGAAACATGCGTGCCGCCACAGAGCTCGCGCGACCAGGCGCCGTCGATCTCCACAACACGCACCCGATTGCCGTAGTTCTCACCGAACAGCGCCATTGCACCCAGCGCCTTGGCTTCCTCCAATGGCATCTCGGCGGTCTGCACCGAGAAGTTGTTCCGGATCGCAATATTGGAGACTTCCTCGATCTCCGAACGAGTGGCCTGGCTTAGCCCCTCGCCCCAGGCGAAATCGAAGCGCAGGTAGCCGGCCTTATTGAAGGAGCCACGTTGCAGCGCCTCCGGGCCGAGGATCTGATGCAGAGCGGCGTGCACAATATGGGTACCACTGTGGGCTTGTTCCGCGGCATGTCGACGTTCCCGATCGACGACGGCGCGCACCAGTGCGCCCTCCGCCACTTCACCTTCTCGCACCACAGCCTTGTGCACGCTGAGTCCCTTGACCGGGCGCTGGACGTCCAGCACCTCAATCACGAAGCCGTCACCGCTGATCAGGCCGGTGTCTGCTGCCTGACCACCCGCTTCGGCGTAGAACGGGGTCTCCGCTAGCACCAGCTCAATTTCAGCTCCGCCAACGGCTTGCTGCACGCGCTGGCCGGCACTGAGGATGCCGCGAATGCTCGACTCACCTTCCAGCTCCTGATAGCCAGTGAAAACTGTCTCACCCTGACCAAGCAGCTCATTGAAGGCGCTCAGATCGGCGTGTCCGCTCTTTTTCGCGCGGGAATCCGCCTGGGCACGTTGACGCTGCTCCAGCATTAGGGCGCGGAAGCCAGCCTCGTCAACCTTGACGCCCGCTTCCTCGGCCATCTCCAGGGTCAGGTCGATCGGGAATCCGTAGGTGTCATGGAGGGCAAAGGCATCGCTACCGGAGAGCGGCAGGTTTTTGCCCTTGGACTCCGTCACGGCTTCATCCAAACGGGCGGTGCCGGAAGCGATGGTTCGTAGGAAAGATTTCTCCTCGGCGTAGGCGATTCGGCTGATCCGCTCGAAATCCTCAGCCACCTGAGGGTAGAAATCCTTCATGGCGTCGCGCGAGGTGGGCAGCAAATCTGGCAGGCAAGCCCGTTCCACCCCCATCAATCGCATCGCCCGAACGGCACGGCGAATCAACCGCCGCAGCACATAGCCGCGGCCCTCATTGGAGGGGGCCACGCCGTCGGCAATCAGCATCAAAGCCGAGCGAACGTGATCTGCGACCACCCGCAGCCTGACGTCATCGGTATGGTGCGGATCGGCTGGATCCTCGGTGGAGGTGTATTCCTTACCGGTCAGTGCCGCAGCAGCGTCAAGAACCGGGCGGACCTGATCGGTCTCGTACATGTTCTCCACGCCCTGCAGGATCATGGCGAGCCGCTCCAAACCCAGGCCGGTATCGATATTGCGCTTAGGCAGTTCGCCCGCCACATCGAAATCTACCTTGCTGCGTACCGCGGAGAGCTGGTACTGCATGAAGACCAGATTCCAGATCTCGATGTACCGGGTCTCATCGACCACCGGGCCACCCGCTTTGCCATACTGCGCACCGCGATCGTAGTAGATCTCCGAGCAGGGGCCACCGGGACCGGGCTGACCGGTGTTCCAGTAGTTATCGGCTTTGCCGGTGCCTTGAATGCGCTCGTTCGGGATACCGATTTTATCCCGCCAGATGGCGCGAGCTTCCTCGTCCTTCTCGTCACCGTCTTCATAGACTGTGACCCATAGCCGCTCCGGGTCCAGCCCGTAGCTACCCTTTTCCAGCGGGCCGGTCAGCAACTCCCAGGCATAGCTGATCGCCTGTTCCTTGAAATAGTCACCGAAAGAGAAGTTGCCACACATCTGAAAGAAGGTGCCGTGGCGGGCGGTTTTGCCAACTTCCTCAATATCTCCGGTGCGGATGCACTTCTGCACGCTGGTGGCCCGATTCCACGGCGGGGTTTCGCGCGCCGTCAGGTACGGGATAAAGGGCACCATCCCGGCGATATTGAAAAGAATCGAGGGATCGGCTGAAATCAGCGAGGCGCTCGGCACCACGGCGTGTCCCCGGGCGGCAAAGAAATCAAGCCAACGCTGGGCAATTTCGTGGGTCTTCATAGCAGGTGGCAATCCTTACGCTTGTTCTCTGTGGTTCTCGTCAGTTTTCGTCGTCCAGGCCCAGGGCCGAACGTAATTCAGTTTCTCTTCGGTTCATGCCGTCCCAGACCGCATCGGCAAAATTATGCAGATCGTCATTGATTCGCCCCACTGCCCGGTTCAGTCCGGCCGGTCCGATCGATTGCTGGGCTTGGCCGAGCTTACGAGCCGCGATGACGCCAACGGTGACACCCAGCCCAAGCCAGAAAATTCTCTTAATCATCTCTTTCCCTCCAGCACTCAGCGGCTACGCTTGGCGCGCGGCTGGTCCTTCTTGCGATTCGTGAAGGCCTGGCGTACCCCGTAGGAGAAGGAGGCCACCTTAATCAGCGGCGAGCCCACGGTGGCGGCGATCAGCGAGGACAGCGCCGAGATATTGGCGGTGGCATCGGAGACATTGGACGTCATTCCATCCACCTTCTTGAGCTGTTCGTTGGTCGTGGTCACGGTGGCCGTGACCTCACCGATCAAGGGGGTGGTCTCCTCACTCAGGGCGCGAATGCTGCCGCTAAGTTCGTCAAAGACCTTGCCGAGCTTGAAAACCGGCACGGCCAGAATGGCCACCAGAATTGCGAAGACTCCTGCAGCAATAAGCCCGGCGATGTCACCACCCGACATGATGCCTCCTCAAATTTGTGCTTGATGTCTATCAGTACCTTACCGAGTTCTCTCGACAACGGAGAACTGGCCTGTGCAGGGGTCTATGCCCCTTAGCCTTCCCTGGTTCAGGATGGTCCACCGACTTCGGGATAGCCTACTGACGCGACCGTAGGCTATCCCGAAGCTGGTGCACTATCGCGAGCAAAGAGAGTGGGCCAAAGTATCCCGGACGCAAGGAAGCCCGCGACCTGGGCCGCGGGCTTCCTCAAGGTGCTGAGCGTGGAACGCTTAGCGTGCGTAGAATTCGACGACGAGCTGCTCTTCGCAGGTCACCGGAACCTCGGTGCGCTTCGGGCGACGAACCAGGCGAGCCTGCAGGCTCTCCAGCTTGACGTCCAAGTAGCCGGGAACGGCGGGGAGCACATCGCGGTGCGCGCCGGCGGCGGCAACCTGCAACGGAGCCATTACCTCGCTGCGCGGGTGAACGTGGATGAGCTGGCCTTCGGCAACCCGGAACGAAGGACGGTCAACCCGAGCGCCATCAATCATGATGTGGCGGTGTACTACGAGCTGACGTGCCTGGGCAATGGTGCGGGCAAAGCCAGCACGCAATACCAGGGCGTCAAGGCGCATTTCCAGCAGCTCAACCAGGTTTTCACCGGTCAGACCCTTGGTGCGACGGGCTTCTTCGAAGACCCGAGTCATCTGGGCTTCGCGGATGCCGTACTGAGCGCGCAGACGCTGCTTTTCGCGCAAACGAACGGCGTAATCGGAGTCCTGCTTCTTGCGGGCACGACCATGCTCACCCGGGCCATAGGGACGGCGCTCGAGGTACTTGACGGCCTTAGGAGTAAGAGCAATGCCGAGGGCACGCGAAATGCGAACCTGACGGCGGGCACGTGTGTTGTTAGCCACGGTGTCCTTCCAAATATCTGCAACAGGATAAGTCTGGCCTCCACGTCGGAGAGCTGGGGCTGTTGCGGCCCGCTGCTACAGCGCCTGGGCATACTCACATCGCCAATAGTTTGGGAGTTACTGTGAGGCTGGTGCCAGGGCTTGCCAGTGCAGCATCTATCTTAGCATTTCCATCCGCCGGTAGTTCCCTGCCCTCAGCGATCAAGATTTGGGGGATCGGCGGGTCTCAATAAGCAAGACATAAAGATCCAGCTACCGCGCGTATGGAATACATAAAACCAGGTTCCGGATGCTCCGAATGGTGGCATTAATGGATCTATGAGCAGCTATTCCCCAGAAACCAGCGCGCCCCGTCCTGCCGACCAAGACTACCAAACCACGGCTCAGGAGCAGCCGGGTCGAACCCAGGATTTTGTTTCCCTGGACGACGGCGGCGAGTTCCGCTATCACGCCTCGAAAGTCTCGCTTCTGGAGGACTTCGAATATCCGGCGGAAGCCATCTGCATCCTGGACCGTAACGGGCTAAGTTACGGGCTGATCTTCGATCAGGAGCACCGGCTGGCTCTAGGCTGTGCTCGCGGGCAGATCGATTTCCCGTGGTTACGGCAGAGCTGGTTGCGCGCTCAGAAGCTACGTCCCCAGTCCTATCCCTTACACCGGCTGCCACCGGCCAGCGCGGTTTCTCTGCTGAACGGGATGTTCGAGGCACTTCAGTTGGAGGCCAGCCCCTGCCCGCAACCACATTCCTGGACGGTCCGGTTAGCCGGATCGGTGCAGCACCTCAATAGTTTGGCGGAACTGGATCAAGCCTTGGCCGAGCAGGAGGAACTCGAGGAGGTATTAGTGCAGGACGCTTTCGGCCATAGTTACCACCCGCGACGCCACCAGATGCATCGCTTTCTTGCGCCTGCCGCAGGGTTTATTAGCTATGAGGAGGGCACCCGCGACCAGTAAGCGACTATCAGTAACCCGGTCAGCTACCCCGGATGATCCCGCGTAGCTTCTCCAAACGGCTGGACACCTCACGTTCGGCACCGTTCGCCGTCGGCTGGTAATAGTTCTTACCGATCAGATCGTCCGGCGGATATTGCTGACGGGCTACCGAGTGCGGCTCATCGTGAGCGTAAATATAGCCTTTGCCATGGCCCAATTGTTTAGACCCGGGGTAGTGAGCATCGCGCAAATGAAGCGGAATCGTGGTGCCCTTTCCAGCGCGAATATCCGCCACCGCGGCGTTAATACCCAGATAGGCCGCATTGGACTTCGGTGCAGTGGCCAGATGCACCACGGCTTCGGCGAGCGGAATTCGGCCTTCGGGCATGCCAATGAGTTGAACGGCCTGCGCCGTGGCCACCGCTGTTTGTAGGGCGGTGGGATCTGCCATCCCGATGTCCTCACTAGCCGAGATGATCAGTCGTCGGGCAATGAAGCGAGGGTCCTCCCCCGCTTCAATCATCCTGGCCAGATAATGCAGAGCAGCGTCCACGTCGGAGCCACGAATCGATTTAATGAAGGCACTGATTACGTCGTAATGCTGGTCACCGGCCCGGTCATAACGCACCGCAGCGGCATCGATAGCTCTTTCCGCGTCTGCTAGTTCAAGGGTCGCAGCACCCTGACCGGACTCGTCAAGCAGGCCTTCGGCCTCCCAACGATCCAAGGCGACTCCCGCTGCAGCTTCCAGGGTGGTCAGCGCCCTGCGCGCGTCCCCAGAAGAGAGTCGAACCAGATGGTCGAGGGCGGGTTCACTCAACTCCAGCGAGCCCGCTAGGCCGCGTGGATCCAGTACAGCCCGCTCAATCAGCGCACGGATATCCTCATCGTCCAGGGGCTGGAGCGTGAGCAGCAGGGAACGCGAAAGCAAAGGAGAAACCACCGAAAACGAAGGATTTTCCGTGGTTGCTGCCACCAAAACCACCCATCGGTTCTCCACTCCGGGTAGCAGCGCGTCCTGTTGTGCTTTGGTGAAGCGATGAATCTCATCGAGAAATAACACCGTGGTGCGACCGTGCAGATCTCGGGCGGTCAGCGCTTCATCCATCACCCGGCGCACGTCCTTAACTCCCGCGGTGATCGCGGAGAGCTCTACAAAGGACCTGCCCGGGCCGCGAGCAATCACATGAGCCAGCGTGGTCTTCCCGGTGCCCGGAGGCCCCCAGAGGATTACTGAACTGGGACCGGCAGCGGAATCGGTGGAGGCAGCCGCCAGTCGGCGCAAGGGCGAACCGTCGCTGAGTAGGTGCTGCTGGCCCACCACTTCGTCGAGGCTGCGAGGGCGCATTCGCACCGCGAGGGGTGCCCTGGCACGCCCGGCACGGGGCTCAGCCGTCTCGGCTTGGTCGAAATCGAACAGATCGCTCACCCTCCCTACGCTACCTGGCAGCACCGACAACAGATAGCGTAGGAAGCATGTCCCCACCCACCGAGAGCTCCGCTATTCCAGGACCCAGCCCCCGACCGGCCACCCGTAGCCGCCTGGCTTGGGTGAGCGGAGAGCGCTTGTCCGGCTGGTTGGAGAGGTTTCAGGCAGCGCACGGTCAGCTTCGAATCGAAGAGAGTGAGAACGGCGTGTCACTCTTCGCCCTCGACGGTAGCTTCGCGGAACTTGCCGCACCTTGGCCGGTGGCCGGAAGACCCGGCCGCGGCGCAGATCCGGTGCAACGTCTGGCTTCCCTGAGTGAGCAGTCCCGTACCGTCGTCGTGCTGCTGATTCGGCGTGGTGGCTATGCGGTGAGTCTCTGCCGAGACGGCCAAGTGCTGGCCTCCAAAATAGGCACTCGATATGTGCAGTCCCGTACCGCTGCGGGTGGCTGGTCGCAGCAACGCTTCGCCCGTCGTCGAGCCAATCAGGCGGACGCGATGATCGAGGCGGTGGCTGACCACGCCGCCGCTCTGCCCACCGAGCAGGCCGAATACCTGGTGCTTGGTGGGGATAAGGCGATGGCCGCGACGCTCATCGCCGAACCGGCAGTTAGCGCGCTCGCGAAACTGGAACGGCTGGCTTTCCTCGACGTCCCAGATCCGCGAGCAAAGGTTCTAGCCGAAGCCGCCAAACAAGTACGTAGCGTGCGGATTAAGGTGACAGACGGCCCCTCCCCGGCAGCGCTAAGCTAAATCAATGCTGATTATCGAACTCGCGGCAGCCGAAGCCATCGAGGTTCAGGAAGTCCTCGATCTCTATCATTCCGTCGGCTGGCACGCCTTTGATCATGCCCCCGAGAGGCTCATGCAGGCCTTGGCCAATTCAACCGCACTGGCCCAAGCACGCGAGGATGGAAGGCTGGTGGGGCTGGCCAGGGTGATCTCCGATTCGGTGTCCATCTGCTTCCTGCAGAGCTTGGCAACCCATCCGGACTACCAGCGTCGAGGAATTGGCAAAGCCCTGGTAGAGAAAGTCTTCGAGCCTTTCCCATTGATGGTGCGGGCGCTCATCACCGGCGTGGCTCCGGAACAACGCGCTTTTTATGAATCACTGGGGTTCATCGATCCGGAAAAAACGCTGCCGGAGCCTTCCACAGTTTTCCTCAGACATTACTGAGACATTACTGCGCTAGTATCGAATAGAAGTAGTCATCGGCGTGCCCAAAGCCCAGTTGCGCATAGAGCCTGCGGGCTCCGGCATTGACGTGCTCTACCTGGAGGAAAGCCCTGCGGGCTCCATCCCGGTAGCCCGCAGCGAGAAGCCCGCGAATCAAAGCACCGGCTAGTCCCCGGCGGCGCTCGGCAATGGCCGTCTCCACACTCGAAATCCCTGCCCAGCCGCTTTCCACATCCAGGCTGAGCCGCGCAATGGAAACGACCCGACCCCGCCGGCTAATGGCGCCGTAAATTGCTCGGCCCCCGGCCAGCACCTCACCGAGGGTCAGTTTCGCGTCCTCTTCCAAGCCGCCGGTTTCGGCCATGAAGTCTAACCAGGCTGCTGTCGGCTTGGAGGAATAGTCGATCTGCTCATGCTCGACGGCGGCTGGCTCGGAGTCAAGATTCATCGCCATGATCTCGGTGTGGCCCAGCTCCGAGTACCCGCGCCGGGAGAGCAATCCCGCCAAGCCCGGCGATTCGGTACTCAACCGACGCTGAAGGATGCACGGCAGGCCGAGAGCTCGGTAGTGATCTTCGGCCCGCTCGACGGCGGCAAGCAGACTCGACAGTTCGGCCTCAGCTGAAGTCCCCGCGACAGAACGAGCCATCGGCAGCACCGAGTTGGCTCGCTTCGTCACCCCACGGGAGGAGCGAAGCAGCCAACCTCGATCCTCAATGACCCGCAAGGCCGGCCAACTCCGGTGCATCACCAGGTCAAACCCAGCCGAAGACACCGCCCATTGATCCGCTTCCTGCCGGGGCACGCTCAAAGCTTAGACCTCGCTATGCCTCGGCCTTTTTGGGCACAAAGTCGATCCCGGCTTCCTTACGCTGCTGCGCGGTAATTGTTTCGGGCGCACCAGTCAGTGGATCGAAGCCACCACCGGACTTCGGGAAGGCAATCACGTCGCGGATCGATTCCACCCCGGCCAGCAGGGCCACCGCACGGTCCCAGCCAAAGGCAATACCTCCATGTGGCGGGGCTCCGTACTTGAAACCTTCCAGCAGGAATCCGAAGGCTTCCTGCTGCTGAGCCTCGTCCAGACCCATCAGGGCAAAAACTCGCTCCTGCACATCGCGCCGGTGAATACGGATCGAACCGCCGCCAATTTCATTGCCATTGCAGACAATGTCATAGGCATAAGCAAGAGCCTCGGCCGGAACCTCATCGAAATTGTCCAGGAATTCCGGTTTGGGTGAGGTAAAGGCGTGGTGCAGGGCGGTCCACTCTCCCGCTCCCACGGCGGTGTCGCCCGAGGCGGTGGCAGCGGCCGCCGATTCGAACATGGGGAAGTCCACCACCCAGACAAAGGCGAAGTCCTTCGGATCGATCAAGCCGGTTCGATGTCCAATCTCTACCCGGGTGGCACCCAGGATTGACCAAGCGTCGTCCCGTTCCCCCGCGCCGAAGAATACACAGTCACCGGGCTTCGCCCCGACCGCCTCAGCCAGTCCGGCCTTTTCCAGCTCGGAAAGGTTCTTGGCCACCGGGCCGGTCAGCTCGCCGTCGTCCTGAACCAGCACGTAGGCCAGCCCCTTGGCGCCACGCTGCTTGGCCCATTCCTGCCAACCGTCCAAGGTTCGCCGCGCCTGCGAGGCACCGCCGGGCATCACCACAGCCCCCACATAAGGAGCCTGGAAAACCCGGAAAGTGGTGTCCTTGAAAAATTCGGTCAGCTCGGTCAACTCCAAGCCAAAGCGAAGGTCGGGCTTATCCGAGCCGAAGCGAGCCATCGCCTCCCAGTAGGGCAGCCGCTGAATCGGGGTGGGAACCTCCACGTCGATGAGCTTCCAGAGCGCCTTCACCACCCGCTCGCCCAGCGCCAAGACGTCTTCCTGATCCACGAAGCTGGCCTCGATATCCAACTGAGTGAATTCCGGCTGGCGGTCCGCCCGGAAATCTTCATCGCGATAGCAGCGAGCAATCTGGTAATACTTTTCAAAACCGCCCACTTGCAGCAGTTGCTTGAAGAGCTGCGGGGACTGAGCAAGGCCATACCAGCTACCCGGGGCTAGCCGAGCGGGCACCACAAAATCCCGTGCGCCGCCCGGGGTGGAGAGCGTCATGGTCGGCGTCTCAATTTCCACGAAGCCTTCGTCGTGCAGCAACTCACGAGCCACCCGGTTCGCCTCGGAGCGCAGTTTCAGGTTCCTGGCCATAGGTGCGCGGCGCAGGTCTAGATAGCGGTGCTTGAGCCTGGCTTCTTCGCCCACCGAACCGTCGCTGCCGTGCTCATCCAAGGGGAAGGGCAGGGGCGCGGATTCGTTTAGCACGGTGACGATATCCGCCACTACCTCGATCTGACCGGTGGGTAGAGCAGGATTCTCATTGCCTTCCGGGCGTCGCTGTACGGTGCCGGTGATCTGCAGTACGAATTCATTGCGGACCGAGTGAAAATCTTCCTCATTGCGGGCTACCACCTGGGCCACCCCGGAGGAATCACGGAGATCGACGAAGGCCACTCCACCATGATCACGACGACGAGAAACCCACCCGGTCAAGGTGACGGTTTCTCCGATCAACTCGGTGTTCAGGCTCCCGAGTCCATGAGTGCGCAGCACAGCGGTCCTTTCAGTGGTTGAATGAAGAAAGCGAGGGAAGAGGCGTAAAACCGCTCCCGCTCTGACAAAAGTTTACAGTTTCCGATGACAAGAAATGGTCAGTCCACGATGGGGCCTCCACGCCAGCCCACTCTCCGCCGACGACTCGGCCTCTTTGACGCCACCGTGATCGGCATGGCGTCGATGCTCGGTGCTGGTGTTTTTGTGGCTTTCACCCCGGCAGCCCGGGCCGCCGGCTCCTGGCTTTTGGTGGCCCTCGGACTAGCTGCCGTGGTGGCCTATTGCAATGCCAGCGCCTCCGCCCAGCTAGCAGCGGCCTACCCGGAAAGTGGGGGTAGCTATATCTACGGACGGGAGCGGCTGGGTCGCTGGGCCGGTTTCGTTGCGGGCTGGTCTTTTATCTCCGGAAAGGTTGCTTCCTGCGCCGCAATGGCGATGACCTTCGGGCTGTACCTAGCTCCCGAGCTGGCTCGCCCGCTTGCGGTAGCCGCCGTCGTAGTCCTCACCGCGGCAAATTTGCTTGGCGTGACTAAAACAGCCTGGTTGGCTCGCGTTCTGCTGCTACTCACGCTCGGTGCACTGACAGTTGTGGTGGTGTTTTCTTTCAGCAGCCCGCCACAGCCGACCAGCCTGCTGCCGGCCTGGCCGAGTCCTGGCGAAGCTTTCTGGGGCATTTTCCAAGCCGCCGCCTATTTGTTCTTTGCCTTTGCCGGTTATGCCCGGATCGCGACGATGGGCGAGGAAGTTCGTGCACCAAGACGGACAATTCCACTGGCCATTCTGCTGGCCCTGGGGTTCACCATGGTCTGTTATCTGCTGGTAGCAACTGGGCTGCTCCGATATCTGGGTCCGGCTGGACTGGCGGCCGAGACCACCCCCTTGCTGACCGTCGGCCAGCGGAACGGATTTGGTGGGCTGATCACCTTTGGCGCCGCCGCCGCTAGTCTGGGTGCCCTGCTGGCACTTATCGCTGGGGTGGGCAGAACAAGCCTGGCGATGGCTAGGCAGCATGACCTACCCCAGGTATTTTCTCGGGTAAGCGAACGCTTCAGGGTTCCCTATCTTGCCGAGCTGGCGGTGGCGGCAGTGGTGATCACCCTGATTCTGAGCGCAGATGTGCTCACCGTGGTGGGATATTCCAGTTTTGGCGTGCTGATTTACTACGCCATCACTAATCTAAGCGCGCTCACCCTAGCGAAGCGCCCCTGGTATGCACCTCGCTGGCTCAATCTGCTGGGCTTCATTGCTTGTGCCCTGCTCGCCTTCACCCTGCCCGCTCACGCCGTGCTCTGGATGGTCAGCGTTATCGCAGTGGGCTGCGCGGGGCGCGGTCTGGTGCTGCTCTGGCGACAGCGCGGCCCCAGCAGTTTGACCGGCGGAAAGCCTTAGTTCGGCTGAACCAGGACGTGCAAATCCTCGGCGGGCGGAAGCCAGCTTTCCGGATCAGCGGGAACCTGTTCACCGGAGCGAATGTCCTTCACCTCGTGGCCGCCCTCCTGGTTGAGGAACCAGACGAAGGGAATCCCCCTCCGGTCGGCGAACTTAATCTGTTTGCCGAACTTCTCCGCGGCTACCGCAACCTCGGTGGCAATCCCCCGGGACCGCAAGGTCACGGCAAGATCCTGAGCGGCGGCCCAATCCTGATCAGAGGTCAGTGCAATATAGACGGCTGTCGGCACCGATCGGGAGGCGGTGGCCAATTGCTGGCTAAGAATGCGGGCCAGCAATCGGCTCACGCCGATGGAGAGTCCGACGCCGGGGAAGGTCCTGTTGCCCTTCCGTGCCAGCGCATCGTAGCGACCACCGGAGCAAATTGACCCAAGAGCTTCGTGCCCCACCAATACCGTCTCGATCACCGTTCCGGTGTAATAATCCAGGCCGCGGGCAATAGATAGATCCGCCAGCACGGTTCCCGGGGCTCGGCCCATCGCGGCGCTGAGCACCGAGGAGAGCTCCTCCAGACCTTCTTCAAGCAAGTCGTTCTGCACGCCGTGCTGCTCACAGAGTGCCCGAACTTGCCGGACAAAATCCAGATCGGCACTGCTGATCTGTGCCAAAGCCAGGGCGGCCTGAGCCTGTTTCTCGCTGGCACCCAGTTCCTCGCTTAACAGCCTAGCTACGGCGTCCGGACCGATTTTCTCCAGCTTGTCGATGCTGCGCAACACCCCGGGGGTGTCTTCTAAGCCCAGTCCCCGATAAAAACCCTCGGCAAGTTTGCGGTTGTTCACCCTGATTCTGAATTCCGGGATCGGCAGGGCGGAAAGAGCTTCGACGGCAAGCAGCACAATCTCAACGTCGTGCCGGAAGGGCAGCACGCCGTCGCCCACCACATCGAAATCAGCCTGGGTGAACTCCCGTGCCCGGCCCTCCTGCGGCCGTTCACCGCGCCAAGCCTTCTGGATCTGGTAACGCCGGAAAGGGAACGCCAAATAGCCTGCGTTCTCCACCACATAGCGGGAAAACGGCACGGTCAGATCAAAGTGCAAGGCCAGTGCGGCCTCGGCAGCTCCTTCATCGGCTTGCAGCCTGCTCACCGCGTAGACCTCTTTATCGATCTCGCCCTTGCGCAGCAGCTGTTCTACGGTTTCTACGGCCCGGGTCTCAATCGAGGCGAAGCCGTGTAGTTCAAAGCTCTTACGCAATGAGTCGATGACGTGCTGCTCAATCATCCGTTCCTGGGGCAATAGCTCAGGGAAACCGGATAGTGAGGCATTTCGGGCCATCTGACTCATACTCCTTCGTGCGCTAGGCGCTACTGGCATGCCAATGCATGGACTTGCACTGGGAATCTACTAAGGTTCTCACAGGACAGCAGTAACGCTGTTGGGTAAACTATCTGCGGCAACCAGTTTAGCCAGACCACTCCGTGAGTCTCGCTACATTGCGTTTCAATTGCCGGAGAACGACGACGAGGAGCTGCATTGGCGGCGAGCAAGAGCACAGCGCGGGAGACCAAGAAGCGCATTGCGCAGATGGAAGCCAAGCGCGAACTGCGTCAGGGCCAGCGCAAGCGCCGGCTGCGCGACAATATCGTCAGCGCAGCAGCTGTGGTGATGGTGCTGGGGTTGGCAGTAGTGCTGCAATTGACCGTCTTTGCCTCCAATCCAACCGCCGATCAGGTGGCGCAGGCGCAGGCCGGTTTGAGCGATCCCGCCACCACCAGTGCAAGTCCCACAGCGTCGCTACCTGCCGTGCCGAATCCCTCGATAGCGAAGGGAAAGACCTTTACCGGTTCGCTGAGCCTGAACGGCAAGGCACTCGGCGTGAGCCTGGACGGAACCAAGGCGCCACAGGCTGCCGCGGTTTTCAAAACGTTGTCCGATAGCGGCTTCTACACCGATAAGACCTGTCACCGATTGACCACGGGAGATTTCGCCGTCCTGCAATGCGGTTCGATAGATAACAAGGGAGCCGGTGACACCACCTTCACCTGGGGACCGGTGGAGAACGCCCCGAAGAACAATGTTTACCCGGCAGGCACCATTGCGGTGGCGCGGCAGTCGAATAATGCCAAGAGCAACGGCACCCAGTTCTTCATCGTCTATAAGGAAACCACTATCCCGGCCGACTCGGCAGGTGGCTACACCGTGGTGGGCAAGGTGACCAGCGGCCTGGACGTAGTCACCGAGCTGGCCAAGGCCGGCACTGCCGATGGATCTGCAGACGGGGCACCGAAGACCCCAATCAAGATAGACTCGTTTACGCTCAAGTGATGCCCATCCAATGGAAAGAGTTTTAGCGGTGACCGAACGTCAACAATCCGACGAAGCAACGAACGCCCCTACTACCCCGGCACCGGTTCCTTCGCCAGCGGCTTTTGCCGCTAGGCCCAGGCCGGTAGCTCCTGCTGCGAGCCCCACCGAAGCAAGCACGGCTCCAGCGGCCCCCAGCGTGCCACTGACTCCAGGTACGACGGCGGCAGAGGCTGCCCGCTTTGGCCGAGCCGAGGAAGACGGTCATGTTTTCCTGCTGCTGGACGGCGAGGAAGTTCCGGTAGGCCAGTACCCCGGTGCAAGCAAAGAAGAGGCGTTGGCCTACTTTGCGCGCAAATTCGATGATATTGCCGGGCAGATCACTCTGCTGGAACAGCGCGTCGAGGCCAAGGCACCGAGCACCGACATGAACAAGACGGTGAAACATCTGCGTGAGCAGCTGGCCGAACGTCATTCAATCGGTGACGTCCGTGCCGCGGAAGCTCGTCTGGAGGTCTTGGACGAGCGGATCAAGTCGCTGCAGCAGGCCGAAAGGGCTGAGCACGAGGCTGCCCGTGCCGTTGAGTTGGCCTCCCGCGAAGCCATTGTGGCCGAGGCGGAAGAGTTGGCAGGCCAGGATCCGGCAAGCATGCAGTGGAAAAATGGCAGCGCCAGGATGAACGAGCTCTTCGATGCTTGGAAGTTGGCTCAGAAGGACGGTTTGCGGCTGGGTAAGGCTACCGAGGACGCACTTTGGAAGCGTTTCCGCGCCGCCCGAACCATTTTTGATCGGCACCGCCGGGCTTTCTTCTCGCAATTGGACAGCGCAAACGCTGTCGCCAAAACCGCGAAGGAAAAGCTGATTGAAGAGGCCGAGGCACTCTCCAGTTCCACCGATTGGGGCGTTACCGCGGGCGATTACCGGGATTTAATGGACCGCTGGAAAGCGGCTCCACGGGCTAGCAAAAAAGAAGACGACGCCCTGTGGACCCGGTTCCGGGCCGCCCAGGAGAAGTTCTTTGAGGCGCGGAAACAAGCTAATGCCGTGATTGACCAGGAGTACTCGGCCAATCTGGTGGTCAAGGAAGCTCTTATCACCGAGGCTAAAGGGCTACTTCCGATCACCGATCTGGCTGCCACTAAGAAGTCCTTGCAGTCTATTCGGGATCGCTGGGAGGAGGCAGGCAAGGTACCGCGTGCCGATATGCAGCGGGTCGAGGCTGGCTTGCGTTCCGTGGAGGACGCCGTCCGCAAGGCGGATGACGATCACTGGAAGCGTACCGATCCCGAGGCGAAGGCTCGGACCAATAGCGCGCTAAGCCAGTTGGAAGCCGCCATCGCCAGTCTCCAGGACGATTTGGATAAGGCCAAGGCAAAGGGCGACGCCAAGAAGATCAAGAACGCCGAGGAAGCTCTCGCTGCCCGGCAGGCTTGGCTGGAGCAGATCCGCAAATCCGCTGACGAACTGGCCTAATACTTAGCTCCAGTCGCAGAGTCTCGCTGCCCATCGAATCCTCGTATTCGGTGGGCAGCTTTTTTCTGGAGTATTTCTGAGTTTTCCACATTCTCTGCTGAAGGACTTTTGCTCGCTGTTAGTTACCGGCAAGCTTGGGCCATGGTTTTGAGTCTGATTCCCGTTCCCTCTCCTCTTCCGCGGCGACGCTACCCCGGCGATCTGGGCCTGGTCGCTCCGGGCCGCGTCTTCAGCCTGATCGAGCTCCAGGCCATGGCTCGGGACGGGGTGCTACAGCAGGTCTACGATGCTTGCTATCTTCCGGTCGGACGGCAAGTTCACACCGAACATCGAGCGGTGGCAATGTCCTTACAGATCCCAGCCAACCTGGAAGGCAAACTAATTTTGGGTCGATATAGCGCCGCTTGGATCTACGGCATTGGTTTTGCGCCGCCTCGGGTGACGGCTTTGATCGACCATAAGCGCCGCGCGGGTGCGCTACCACCTTTCAATTCCTTACAGGTCCATGAGGTCACCCTGGGCCGCTTCGACACCGTTTTCAAAGCGGGCGTGCGGGTTACCACCCCGTTGCGGACCGCCGTCGACCTAGCTTTTCAGCCCCGGCCAAGCTCCGAGGAGTGGCCTGATCCGGTGGCCGTGCTAGCTGAGTTGTGCGCGGATAGCAGCCTAAGCTGCCCGTTACCGTTGGTTCGCCGTGCGGTGGAGTCCATGATCCGGGTTCCGCACCGATTCAAGGCTCTAGAACGACTCTCCGCCCTGGCGGCTTAGCTAGGGCTCCTGGCGGCTTAGCTGCGGCGTTGGCTTCCGGTGGTCCGATAGACGTCGAAGACACCGTCGATACGACGGACCGCGCTGAGAATATGGTTCAGGTACTTAGGATCGCCCATTTCAAAGGCGAAGCGGGAGATGGCCAGGCGGTCGCTGGAGGTCTGCACGGTGGCCGAAAGAATATTCACGTGGTTCTCCGAAAGCACCCTGGTCACATCGGATAGCAGGCTCTTCCGGTCCAAGGCTTCCACCTGAATCTCCACCAAGAAGACACTCGATTGAGTCGGCGCCCACTCCACCTCGACGATGCGATCCGGTTGATCGCGCAGTTCCACCACATTGCGGCAATCGCTGCGATGTACCGAGACCCCGGAACCTCGGGTGACGAAGCCGATAATTGAATCCGGTGGAACGGGAGTGCAACATCGGGCTAGTTTCACCAGCACATCGCCCACGCCACGCACCGTCACGCCCGAATCGGAGCTCCGCGGCCGGGGAGCGTGCACCGCCGGAAGCGAGATACTCTCAATCTCCTCTTCTTCGGTCCGGTGCCCGCCCAGTGAATCGACGAGCTTCTCCACCACCGAGGCGGCCGAGACATGACTATCCCCCACCGCAGCGTAGAGAGAAGAGATATCCGGATAACGCAGTTCCTCGGCCACGCCGAGCAGAGCCTCATGCGTCATCATCCGTTGCAGCGGCAGGTTTTGCTTACGCATCGCCCGGGTGAGCAATTCCTTACCCTTGTCCACCGCCTCTTCGCGGCGTTCCTTACTGAACCACTGGCGGATCTTATTCCGCGCCCGCGGGCTCTTGACGAAGTTCTGCCAGTCCTGGCTGGGCCCGGCTCCCTCGGCCTTTGAGGTGAAAACCTCTACCCAATCGCCATGGTTCAGCTCGCTATTGAGCGGCACCAATTTGCCGTTCACCCTGGCGCCGATGGTCCGGTGCCCCACCTCGGTGTGCACAGCATAGGCAAAGTCAACCGGGGTTGAACCGGCTGGCAGAGCCATCACATCGCCCTTGGGGGTGAAGACGAAAACCTCTTGAGCGTTAATCTCGAAACGCAGCGAATCAAGGAACTCCCCCGGGTCCTTGGTTTCCTGTTGCCAGTCCACTAGGGTGCGAAGCCAGCCCAAATCGCTGTCCCTGGTCTCGCCGGGCGGAACCGATTTGCCGCCCGCCTGGCTCTTGTACTTCCAGTGCGCGGCCACACCGTACTCTGCCCGCTGATGCATTTCGTGGGTACGGATCTGGATTTCCACCGGCTTACCGCCCGGGCCAATCACGGTGGTATGCAGCGATTGGTACATATTGAATTTCGGCATCGCAATATAGTCCTTGAAGCGCCCGGGCAGGGGGCTCCAACGGGCGTGCATGGCTCCGAGGGCTGCGTAACAGTCGCGGACAGAATCGACCAGAACGCGCACCGCGATCAGATCATTAATGTCGTCGAAGTCTTTGTCTCGAACGATCATCTTCTGATAGATCGAGTAATAATGCTTGGGGCGTCCGGTGATCGTTGCCTTGATCCTGGCCACACGCAGATCTTCGCTGATTTGCGAGCGGACTGCTGTCAGGCTCTTTTCCCGCTCCGGTGTGCGGTCCTCAACCATCCGGACGATCTCTTCATAGACCTTGGGGTAGAGCGCGGCAAAGGAGAGATCCTCAAGCTCCCATTTGATCGTGTTCATACCCAGCCGGTGTGCCAACGGGGCAAAGATCTCCAGGGTTTCCCGGGCCTTACGGGAGGAAGACTCGGGCGAAACGTAACGCCAGGTCCGCGCATTATGCAGGCGGTCGGCCAGCTTAATGACCAATACTCGGATGTCCTTAGCCATTGCCACGACCATTTTGCGGACCGTCTCGGACTGCGCAGCCTCACCGAAAGTCACCTTGTCCAGCTTGGTCACGCCGTCGACCAGCATGGCCACCTCCGGACCAAAATCGGCTTTCAACTGATCGAGCGTGTAGGGGGTGTCTTCAACGGTATCGTGGAGCAGCGCGGCGGCCAGCGTGGTACCAGACATGCCCAGTTCGGCCAGGATCGTGGCCACCGCGACCGGATGCGTAATGTACGGATCGCCGCTCTTACGTTTCTGCCCCTCGTGGCTGCGTTCCGCCACCTGATACGCGCGCTGGATGAGCTCAAAGTCCTCACGTGGATTATTGGACCGCACCACGCGAAGCAACGGCTCAAGGATCGGTGAATGCTGGACAGTTCCGCGCCCGGTGAGCCGAGCCAGCCGGGATCGAGTACGTTCACGACGACCGGGGGCGATGCCGGGCACAACAGTTCGCTGCCCGGGTGTCTCAACACTGCCGGGATCCTTAGCGGGGTTAGCGCCCTGCTCGGCATGCTCTGCCGAAGTCGCCAGCACATTCTCTTCCACGGTGCCCCCTCCCTGGCCGCCTTCAGAACTTTTAAAGAACTAGAAACCTACCCTATTTCAACATTCGATCCATCCAGTCTATGCCCGCCAGAAGCAGATGGTGGCCGGTACCCTCGGGTACCGGCCACCATCTGCTAATGACTAAGCTTTGGCTTCGACTGCTTCAACACTCCCGGACTCGGATTCTTCCTTGCTTTGCGCAGCGATCCGCGCCTGGACGCGATCGGCTTGCTTAAGCAGCTCCGGCTCATTCTGCCGGAACAGAGCATAAAGCGGGGCTGCGATAAAGATCGTGGTCAGCGCGCCGACGATAATGCCGATGAACAGCGACAGAGATAGATCACGCAGGGTTCCAGCACCCAGCAGGAAGCTGCCGATGAACAGAATCGAGGCCACCGGAAGCAGGGCGACCATCGAGGTGTTGATCGAACGTACCAAGGTCTGGTTCACCGCGAGATTGACCTCGGAGCCGAAGCTGCGCCGGCTGGAGGTCCTGATATCTGAGGTGTTCTCCCGTATCTTGTCAAAGACCACCACAATGTCATACAGCGAGTAGCTGAGAATGGTCAGGAAGCCAATGATGGCGGAAGGAGTTACTTCCACATCGGTAACCGCATAGATTCCGGCCGTGGTGATTTGTACAAAGAGCATGCCGATAATCGCGGCTAGCGACATCTTCCAAGTGCGGAAATACAGCGCCATTAGCACCGTGGCCAGCACCACAAAAACTACCAAACCGATCAAGGCTTGCTTGGTCACATCGGCACCCCAGGTTGGGCCAACGAAGGTTGAGGTGACGTCCCCTTCGGAGACTCCATAAGCCTTGACCAGCGCCTCTTTGACTTTCAGCGTCTGATCGTCACTGAGAGTGTCGGTCTGAACCTGCATGCTGTCCCCGGCCACATTCGCGACTCGGGCAACTTTGCCGCCGGTAGCAGCCGCTACAGCCTGCTCACCAATAGTGGTGCTGGTGTCCTTGACCTTGGAGACGGTGAATTCACTGCCGCCGCGGAAATCGATGCCCAGGTTGAAGCCACCCTTGATCACCGGAACAAGAATCGAACCGATCACCAAGACTGCAGCGATAATGAACCAGATCCGGCGTCGTCCGATGAAATCGTAGGACCGCTTTCCGGTGTAAAGCTCGTTACCAAAGGTTGAGAAGTTCGTGAACTTAGCCATTAGTCGTTGTCCTTTGCTGCACTGACCGAGGTCTTGCTGGCTGAGTCTTTGCCTTCAGCAGCAGCGCTTCCGGCCGCTTTATCGCCCGAGGCGAGTTTTTCCACGAGCTTCCGCTCAGCGATCGTTTGCCGTCGCTCCGCTTCGGCTGCGGCGCCGGCGTTCTTAGCTTTCAGGGTGCCCTTGGCCACCGAAGGACGATCTTCCGGGGTGCGTAAGCGCCCGGCTCCACGGTACATCGGGATGGCTCCGAGTCGATCCGGAGAGAGCCCGGAGAAGCGGTGCCCCTCGCTGAAGAACTTCCGGGTGGAAAGCATCTGCAACATGGGATGAGTGAACATAAAGACCACGATCAAGTCCGCAATCGCGGTCAGACCCAGGGTGAACGCGAAGCCCTGCACGTTACCGACTGCAACGAAGTACAGTACGACGGCGGCCAGCAGGTTTACTGCCTTGGAGGCCAGCACGGTGCGCTTGGCCCGCTGCCAACCATTGGCTACCGCAGTGGCCAGGCTACGACCCTCACGCAGTTCGTCCCTAATGCGCTCAAAGTAAACGATGAAGGAGTCCGCTGTCTGACCGATCGCCACAATCAAACCCGCGACGCCTGCCAAGGAGAGCCGGTAGCCCATTCCCCAACCCAGCAGCGCAATGGCCAGATAGGTCAGTACCCCAGCAACCACGAGGGAAGCCACGGTGACCAGACCCAGCATCCGGTACTGGAAGAGTGAGTAGATCACCACGAGCAGCAAGCCGATGGCACCGGCCAACAAACCCATCTCAAGCTGTTGAGTGCCCAGGGTAGCTGAGACCTGCTGTTCGCTCTGAATGGTGAAGCTAATCGGTAGTGCACCGAATTTAAGCTTGTCCGAGAGTGACTTCGCGCTGGCCTCGGTAAAACTGCCGGTGATCTGCGATTTACCGTCGGTAATCACAGCCTGCGAGGACGGAGCCGAGATGACTTGACCGTCCAAGACAATGGCGAATTGAGCCTTGGGATCGCTCTGATTGGTCAGGTAGTAGCCGTTGAGCCGGGTGGTCACATTGCGGAAGGCTGTGGTTCCCTCCCCATTGAATTCTAAGTTCACAGCCCACTTATTGGTGCTGCCACCCTGAGCGGTTTGCTGTAGACCGTAGCTAGCGGAGGAGATGTCCTTACCCAAGACCTCGACCGGACCCAGAATGTACTTCTGCCCAGTGCCCGGCTCACAAGCCACCGTGGCCTTCTTCGGATCGGCGTTCTCAATCGGATTGGATACCGGGGGAACGCAAGAGTAGCTCTCAAAGAGTTTGTAAATATCCGGCGTGACGTTATTGGGATCGCTGGCATTCGTCGGAGCCGCCGTCGGCTTCGGAATCTGGGCCTCCGGGGTCAGCTGAGCCTTGGGCGTAGCCGTACCGGCAGCCGAGGTAATCACCGGCCGGAAGCTCATCGCTGCCGAGGCTTTGATCAGGTCTCGCTGCTCACTGGTCGGCGTGCCCGGCATGCTCACCACGACGTTATTGCCGCTCTGGGTGTTGATCTGGGATTCCGAAACACCGGAACCGTCCACACGCTGGCGGATGATCGATACCGCTTGCTGCATTTGCTCATCGGTGATGGTGGCGCCGCCTTCAACCTTGGGGGCAAGGATCATCTGCGTTCCACCCTCCAGGTCGAGGGCCAGTTTGGGTGCCCAGCTAGCGCCGCCGAACATGGCGCCGCCGCCAAGCAGCAGCACCAGGACCACAATGAGGGCACCGAGCCACAGGATCACCCTGCGGCCTTGTGATGCGGGGCCTTTTCGTGCCATAAGAGTTTCTCGGTTCCTTCTTGCGTGCTTAGGGATAAAGCCGGTTCAACATAGCAACGCCGTCCAAGCTCGGAAGCCTGGACGGTCGCACTATGGACAAAGGCTACTTGTCCTTGTCGTTTTCTTTGTTCAACCGGGCCAAGGTTTCCTCGGCGGTCTCGTTCAAGGGATGGTTCATGCTGTCCTGCGAAGCCGACGCTTCCGGCAGTGGGCCGGTCAGCGAGGAAGCATCATCCGGTACCACCGGGGTTTCCTCGGAAGCGGCTTCGGCTGGGGTCAGGATCTTGGTAACAGCCTGCCGGTGTACGGTGGCGAGATTTCCGGGAGAGAGTTCCAGGACGATCTTGTTATCAACCTCGTCCACCGAGTGCACGGTGCCGAAGAGACCGAAGCTGGTCATCACCTCGACGCCGGGTCCCAGTTTGGCTTGCTGTTCCTGCTGAGTCTTCTGCTGCTTACGCTGCCGCCAGAAAGTGAAACCAATGAAAACAGCAAAGACGGCGAAAAGAAGCACCATCGTAATATCCACAGCAAAAATCCGTTCTAGGAATTATGGGCACACATCCACGCCGTGGATGTGCCGAGCGTCATACCAGTCTAGAGCAGTTTTTCAAGGATTTCTCTGCATTCGCCGCAAGCTGAGTTCAACTCAGCGTCCGGTAAACCAATCTTGACCGGATTCCGCTTCCTCTGAGGGCTCTTCCAAGGTGTCGAAGAGGGCTGGCATATCCACCACAGACATACCTTCCGGCATCGGCACTCCGAGATGCTGCCAGGCCGCAGGCATAGCGATCCGGCCCCGTGGAGTCCGGCCCAACAGCCCTTCTCGGACCAGGAATGGCTCCGCCACGGTCTCCACTGTTTCCATCTCTTCGCCCACCGCGATGGCTAAGGTAGAAAGCCCTACCGGGCCGCCATTGAACTTGCCGATCAAAGCCTGCAGAACGGACCGATCCAGTCGGTCCAAGCCGCGGGCATCGATTTCGTACATCTCTAAGGCCGCAGAGGCGCTGGAAGCTTCAATCCGATCCAGACCGTGCACCAAGGCCCAGTCACGCACCCGGCGCAGCAGTCGGTTGGCGATTCGAGGAGTGCCCCTGGAACGACTGGCGATCTCGGAGAAGCCCGCACTAGATAGTTTGAGGTCGAGGAGCCCGGCGGAGCGACGCAATACCAGTTCCAGCTCCTCAACAGAATAGAACTCTAGGTGCCCGGTGAAACCGAACCGATCCCGCAAGGGACCGGGAAGCAAGCCCGCCCTGGTGGTCGCCCCGACCAAGGTAAAAGGTGGCAGCTCAAGCGGAATAGCGGTGGCACCGGCTCCTTTGCCCACCACAATGTCCACCCGGAAATCCTCCATAGCCATATAGAGCATCTCTTCGGCAGGCCTAGACATCCGGTGGATCTCGTCCAGGAAGAGCACTTCCCCTTCGGTTAGCGAGGACAAGATTGCGGCTAGATCGCCTGCGTGCTGAATGGCTGGCCCGGAGCTGATCCGCAAAGGAGCGTTCATCTCGGCCGCGATAATCATTGCCAGCGTGGTTTTACCCAGTCCTGGCGGTCCGGAGAGCAGCACGTGATCGGCACTGCTGGAACGCATTCGGGAGGCCTCTAAGACCAGGGAAAGCTGCCTGCGGACCCGTTTCTGACCGACAAAATCGTCTAGATTCTTCGGCCGGAGCGCAGCCTCCAGCGCCCGCTCCTCGGGCTCCCCCGCGGCGGAAACTAAGGTGCGCCCGTCCTCATCAACGGCATTGTGTTCAGACATTCGCGCTCAGCTTGGATCGGCTAGCAGGTGCACCCGCAGCGCGACGCGCCCCATCTTGGCCCAGCCAGCGTAGGGTGCTTCGCAAAATCGCCGCGACATTCCCCTCCGCCAATAGCTCCGGCTCCCCTTCGGTCGCCTTATCGATGCTGCTAAGGGCGTCCTTCTCGCTCCAGCCCAAGCTGATCATGGCCGCTACCACCTGAGGTTTCCAGCCCTGCTCTCCGGCGGCGGGTGCCGAATCGCCTGAAGTGCCGCGCGGTATCAACTTATTTGCCAGTTCGAGCACAATCCGGCCGGCAACCTTGGGGCCCACGCCGGGAACCTTGGTGAAGGTCTTGCCATCGCCGCTAGAGGCCGCCACCCTAATAGCCTCGGGTTCCAAAACCGCAAGCACGGCGAGGGCAAGTCTAGGTCCGATGCCGCTGACGGTCAGCAGGATCTCGAAAACTTCGCGTTCGTCCAGATTGGCAAAGCCGTAGAGCGTCATCGAGTCCTCGCGGACGATCATCGAAGTTGTCACGGTGGCTTCCTGTCCCAAGCGCAGCGTGCCCAGGGTCTTCGGAGTGGCCTGCACCAGCATGCCCATACCGCCAACGTCGATAACAGCGCTGGAGAGGCCGAGTTGGGCCACCGGGCCGCGAAGAAAACTAATCATTGCGCTTCGCCTTTGAGAAGAAACTATCCGAACATATCTACGAATAGGTTAGCGCCTACCGTGTGGTTCATGACAAGCGCCACGCCACAACTAGCGATCCCAATCCGAGCCGCGCGCAGAAGAATACGCTCAGCGCCACTGTTGTTTGGCCTTCTCCGCGTTCTTTCGGGCTTTCGCCTCGGCTTCGAGCCAAAGTTTGCGGGCCGGCGTAAGTTGCTGACCGCCGTCCTCCGCGGTAAGGCTGCCCGGCCCGCTGCGCCAGGCGTGGGTGATGGCTAGAGCCAGCGCGTCCGCGGCATCGGCAGGCTTGGGCTCTTCCTGGAGCCTAAGAATCTTGGTCACCATCTTGGTCACCGCGGTTTTATCCGCCCTGCCGCTACCTGTCACCGCAGCTTTGACCTCACTGGGGGTGTGTAGCGCAACGGCGACACCGCGGCGGGCGGCGGCAGCCATCACGATGCCAGAAACCTGTGCCACCCCCATCACAGTGGAGACGTTGGTCTGCGAAAAAACCCGTTCCACCGCCAAGACATCTGGCTTATAGCGATCCAGCCAGTCCTCAATTGCGGTGGAGATCAGCAGCAGTCGCTGTGGTAAAGCCATCGAGGCGCTGCTACCGACCACATCCACGGCGACCATGGTGGCGGAACGATTAGCGGCGACGTCAACCACACCCAGCCCGCAACGGGTCAGTCCGGGGTCAACACCTAGGACGCGCAGCGCCCTCCCCCTCCGCTCGGGTTCATTTAGTCTTCTTCCAGCTGCGCCATGACTTCGGCGCTCATATCCGCATTCGAGTAGATGTTCTGCACGTCATCCAGATCCTCAAGCGCATCGTAAAGCCGGACGAATTTCTTCGCGTGCTCCACATCGAGCTCAACCTGCATGGACGGCACAAAGCCAGCTTCATCGTTCTCGTATTCGATTCCGGCCTCGTTCAATGCGCTGCGGATAGCAGGCAGGTCCTGAGGTTCCGAGATCACCTCGAAGTTCTCACCGTCGACCTTGACTTCCTCGGCACCGGCGTCGAGCACGGCCATCAGCAAATCGTCTTCGCTCAAGCCGTTCTTCGGCAGCGAGACGATGCCCTTGCGGGTGAACATATAGGCAACAGAGCCAGGATCAGCCATATTGCCGCCGTTGCGGCCCACCACAAGACGTACCTCGGAGGCCGCTCGGTTCTTATTATCGGTAAGGCACTCAATCAGAATCGCGGTGCCTTGCGGGCCGTAACCTTCGTACATGATGGTCTGATAGTCCACCGCCTCGCCGAGCTGGCCGGAGCCACGCTTAATTGCCCGGTCGATATTGTCGTTCGGCACCGAAGTCTTCTTCGCCTTGGTGACTGCCAATTCCAGGGCAGGGTTGCCTGCCAGATCGGGGCCGCCGACGCGCGCAGCCACTTCGATGTTCTTGATCAGCTTGGCAAACGACTTTGCGCGCCGGCCATCGATAACGGCCTTCTTGTGCTTGGTGGTAGCCCACTTGGAGTGACCGGACATACTCTGCTCTTCTTCCTCTGCCTGCTACTCAAGCTTCTTGCTTGATCATCCGAATAAATAACTCGTGCACCCGCAGTTCTGACGGAACACCCCGCTGGCCGGTCACTTCCGGGTGGAAGGAGGTAGCCAGCAGATTGCCCGAACGAACCGCGACGGCGCGATCTGCTCCTTCGATTCTAACCGTGGCCAGCCGCTGCACCCCGGCACCGGCTGATTCCACCCAAGGAGCTCGGATGAAAACGGCGTGCATCGGACGCTCCGGATCGCTTAAACCTGAAAACGTCAACTCCGTTTCAAAGGAATCACGCTGCCGTCCGAAAGCATTGCGCCGCACCGCAATATCCAAGCCGCCCAGGGTTTGCTGCGGTTGCCCACCAAGATCGGTTGCCGGATCAACAATTCGATCCGCCAGTAAAATCATCCCGGCGCAGGACCCGTAGACCGGCTGACCCGAAGCGATGAATTCCTTCAACGGCTCCGCCAAGCCGAAGGAACGGATCAGTTTGTCCATTGTGGTGGACTCGCCACCGGGCAGGATCAGACCCGCAAGACCCGCCAGCTCAGCCGCCCTGCGAATCGGCACTGCGGTCTCCCCGCAAGCCTCGATTGCGCGGATATGCTCATGCACATCGCCTTGTAGGGCCAGTACACCGATCAGGTTCTCGCTCACTTTCACCCGGCAAGCATACTCTGCGCCCGGCCCTGCCTGAGCAGGAATCGCCCACCGCACCAGTACGATTGAGGCTGGACTTTCTTATCTGTGAGGTAGAGCTTATGTGTGGAATCGCCGGGTACTTCGGCTATGGTGCGGACGAGGCAATGCTTAAGGCGATGAGCGACACCATCGCCCATCGCGGCCCCGATGGTGAGGGGTTCTACACCAAGGACCAGATCGGTTTTGCGCACCGCCGACTGGCGATTATCGACGTCGCCCATGGCCAGGAGCCGATGATCAGCCAGGACGGCCAGACTGTTCTGGTCTATAACGGCGAAACTTATAACTACCTGGAACTGCGCGCCGAGCTCGAAGCTCTAGGCCGCACCTTCTTGACCAATTCGGATACCGAAGTGGTGCTGCAGTCCTACGAGGAGTGGGGCGAAGAGGCCTTCGACAAATTCAATGGCATGTTCGGCCTGGCCATCCACGACGTCAAAAAGGGCAAGCTTGTGCTGGCCCGCGACCATTTCGGCATCAAGCCGCTTTACTTCGCCACAGCGGGAACTAAAGAACAGCCAACTTTGCTCTTCGGATCGGAAATCAAGCCGCTGCTGGCCACCGGAAAGCTGGAGCGGAAGATTAACGAGCGGATCCTTTACCGCTACCTGCAATTCCGCATCCACGATGAGGAAGCCGAGACCTTCTTCGAGGGCATCGACAAGTTGATGCCCGGAGAAAAGCTGGTGGTGGATACCAGTACCGGTATCCACCAGGTGAGTATGTTCACCCGACTTCCGGAGGAACTCAAGGAGCTGTCCAAGATCGGCACTCCTTATTCGAAGGAAGTCATTGACGAATACCGTCAGCGCTTCACCGAGGGCGTTAGGCTCCGCCTTCAGTCCGAAGTGCCGGTAGGAACCGCGCTTTCGGGTGGACTGGATTCCTCCGCCGTGGTGGTCACCATCAATAAGTTGATGCAGGAGAACGCTGCCGCCACCGATTCGTTGGGCGGCAGCCAGCAGACCTTCTCGGCGGTCTTCCCGAACTCGATCAACGACGAGGAAAAGTACGCCGACGCCGTGCTGGACCTGTGCCAGGGCAATGTCACCAGCCATAAGATCTTGCCTAAGCCCGCGGAGTTTGAAGCAGATCTGATGGACTTTGTGCGCACGCAGGAGGAGCCCATCATCTCTTCCGGCCCCTACGCCCAGTATCAGGTGATGCGGGAGGCTTCCAAGCATGTCACCGTGCTGCTGGACGGTCAGGGCGCCGATGAGATGATGGCCGGTTACATTCCTTATTACCTGGCCTATCTGCGCCAGCTGAGGAAGCACGGCGAGTACAGCAAGCTGGCCAAGGAGATGCTCTCCAGCACCGATATTCTGTTCCGCCTGGCTCGATTCCAGATCTTCGGCCGGCTTAGCGCTAAAAAGACCTTGAGCATCTCCAGCTTGCTGCAGAAGTCATTCACTTCGAAGTACAAGGATGAGCGGTTCAGCAATGTGCCGGACAACCTCAAGCTTCGTCTGATCGATGATCTCTTCCACAAGTCCTTGCCCTCGGTGCTGCGTTATGAGGACAAGAACACCATGCGCTTCTCCTTGGAGGGGCGGGTACCTTTCCTGGATAAGGAAGTGGTCAAATACCTGTTTAGCCTGAGCGATGAATCAATTATCAAGGGCGGCTGGAATAAGCGAGTGCTGCGCGATGCCACCCGCGGCATGCTGCCCTCCATGATCAGCAATCGGCGGAACAAGATCGGTTTCACCACTCCCGAGGCCGAGTGGTTCGTGCACATGAAGGAGAAGCTCTACGAGATCTTCCTCTCCTCTTCCTTCGAGGCTCGGCCGTACTGGAATCAGGACGCCGTCATCTACGCCTTTGAGGAGTACCTGAGCGGTAAGTCTTCGCCGAACACGATGGTTTTCTGGCGGCTGCTCAACACCGAACTCTGGCTGCGTGAATTCTTCGATGAGCCGGAGGTCAAGGCTGGAATCGAGGGGAAGAGCGATTACGCCCCGAATGCCGATAAGGAACTGAACATCACCCTTGCTGAGGATGGTAAGACCTATCGGCGTTACCCCATCCGCACCGAGGTTTTCTACAAGGAAACCGATCTGGATCCGGCGTTGCTGGGTTATGTGAAGCGTTTTGTTGATGGCCTTCCCCAAGCCGATCAGGAACATCAGCAGGCCACCGCCGGAACCCCTTGGTACCTGTTCATCTCCGAAAAAATCGTGGCTATGACTCAGGGACGGTCCATTCCGGTCTGGGATATCAAGGTTTCCAATGCCGCCCGGTTCTTCTCCAAGTTCGTCACCCGCAATCCTGGAGGCATCGGCCTGGCTAGCCCCTGGTCAATGCAGTTAGCCATCGATGAGGTGGGACTGCCTCGTATTGCCTACGCCTCCGCGCGTAGCGTGCTGGGCAAGTTGCAGGGCAAGTCCGGGGTTTTCTACGAGGTGGTTGGTCACAATATCAACGCCATTGACGGCGCAGCCGGGTACCAGGTGGGTACCTCAACGCACTCGGTCAAGTACGCACCCAAGGATCCCGACGGCGTGGCCCGCCGGCTGAGTGCCAAGGTACGCGCCATGTTGCCCGAGGAACTGGCAAAGAACTTCGGTGGCACCGCGATTATGGATGCCAATGACCTCGGCGTAGTGGCTCTAGGACATGACACCGGTCTCAGCAAGAGCGTTCTGGAGGGGATCTTCAAGGACAATCCGCAAGGGCAGACCACCGAGACCACTCCAATGTCTCTGGTCTTCCTACAAAGCTAAATCCTTCTAAGAACGACGGCGGCCCGGCAGCAGCATTGCTGTACCGGACCGCCGTCGTGGTTAATGGTCAGGAATTTTCTACCTCAACCACGGCCGCGTCGGCGTTTTTGCGCACCGATTCAATGCCGTTCAGGGCGCTAGCTTTACTCTTATAGCCTTGGGAAGTCGCAATCACTTCACCGTTACCCGCTTTGAGGCGAAACCGGAAGTCGCCGGACTTGTCTTCGTATAGTTCGAATTTTCCTGCCATAACATTCCCTTTTCTGTTCGCGGAAACCGTAGTTTCCGGTGATGTCCCCCAGGACACCAGTGTTGCAGAGGGCCTTCAGGTTCCGATAGGGCTCAGGCGTTTTTTACTTCGGGATTCCCTTCCATCCTTGAACCGTGGAAGTCCTTAGTCCCCCGGAGTTGTGCCGCTCTATCCGGCATGAAAGAGTCAACGTATGTCGATTGCCCCGCAGCAAATTTCCCAGGAAACGCCGGAAAATCCCTTGCTCGTACCGAGCTCATTGCCCTATCGTCTACCGGAGTTCTCCGCTATTCGGACCGAGCATTACCTTCCGGCCTTCGAGCAGGCTTTCACGGTTCATCTTGCCGAGATAGCAGCGATCCGTGACAATCCAGAAGCCGCTGATTTCCAGAACACCGCCGAGGCGATGGAACGCTCGGGCGCCCTGCTAAGGCATGTCGCCCTGGTGTTCTTCAATATCTCCTCGGCGGATAGCAGCCCGGAGATCCAGGCCATCGAGAGTTCGGTGGCACCTCAGCTCAGCGCACATATGGATTCCATCCAATTGGACAGCAAGCTCTTTGCCCGCTTCGCCGCCATCGATCTCTCCGGGTTGAACCAGGAATCTCAACGCCTGGTGAGCGAATATCTAGCGGAGTTCAAGCGGGTTGGAGCCACCCTGGGGGAAGCGGCCAAGCAAAGGCTGCGCGAGATCAACTCAACGCTTTCCGAACTCAGCACCCAGTTCAGTCAGGACAGCCTGGCTAATCTGAATTCAGCAGCGGTTTTGGTGGAGGATCCGGAGCAACTTGAGGGCTTGTCAGCGCATCAGCTCGCTGCGGCTGCCGTGGCGGCGGAGCAAGCGGGGCAGCCTGGAAAGCATCTGCTCACTCTGATCCAGCCCAGCGCGCAGCCAGCACTCGAATCGCTCCACAATCGAGATTTGCGTCGTCGACTCTTTGAAGCCTCGGTCAATCGCGGTCAGGGTATCGGCGATGTCCGGACCCTGGAGGCAGCCGCCAAGATGGCCAAGCTACGCGCCGAGCGGGCACAGCTCCTCGGTTTCGCCTCACATGCCGATTATGAGACCTCCGATCAAACCGCTCCCTCACTCGGAGCCATTAATTCGTTGCTCTCCCAGCTCGCGCCAGCGGCCGTGCGCAACGCTCAGGCCGAGGCGGAGGCACTCGCGGAGACCGCCGGACATTCCATTGAGCCTTGGGACTGGTCCTACTATTCGGAGAAAGTACGCAAGGCCCGCTACGACGTGGACCTGGCCGCACTCAAACCGTATTTTGAGCTGGATCGGGTGCTGCAGGACGGCGTGTTCTACGCCGCTAACAAGCTCTATGGCCTGAGCTTTATCGAACGCAAGGACCTGCAGGGCTACCATCCCGAGGTTCGTATCTGGGAGGTCAAGAACGAGGACGGCAGCGGGCTCGGTTTGTTCCTTGGTGATTACTACACCCGGGACAGCAAGAACGGCGGAGCCTGGATGAACCCGCTCGTCGAGCAATCGGGGCTCACCGGCTGGCAATCAGTGGTGGTCAACAATCTGAATATCTCTAAGCCACCGGCCGGTGAACCCACCCTGCTCAGCTATGACGAAGTGGTGACGTGTTTCCACGAGTTTGGCCATGCCCTGCACGGTTTGTTCTCCCAGGTGCACTATCCGCGTTTCTCCGGCACCTCGGTGCCCAGGGATTTCGTCGAATATCCTTCGCAGGTCAATGAAATGTGGATCCTCTGGCCCGAGGTGATTGCCAATTACGCCCGACACTACGAGAGCAATGAACCGCTCCCCCAGGAGGTGCTGGAGAAGCTGGAAGCCGCCAAACTCTGGGGCGAAGGTTTTGCCACCACCGAATACCTCGGCGCGGCACTGCTTGATCAGGCTTGGCATCAGCTCGCCGCAGGAGAAGATCCCGGTGATCCGCTTGAATTTGAGGCAGCGGCGCTGCGGAAGGCCGGCGTCGAGCTGGCCCTGCTGCCACCCCGATACCGGACTAGCTATTTCAACCATATTTTTGCGGGTGGATACTCGGCCGGGTACTACTCTTATATCTGGTCCGAGGTTCTAGACGCGGAGACGGTTGAATGGTTCGAGGAAAATGGCGGGCTGAGCCGGGACAATGGCGACCATTTCCGCGCTGAGTTACTCTCGGCTGGCAATCGGATCGATCCCTTGCAGGCTTTCCGTAATTTCCGGGGCCGCGATGCCAGCATCGATCCGCTATTGAGCCGTCGTGGCTTGCGGTAAGTAACGCTGTGCTAGCCGGTATTAAAGACTGTCAAAACGTTCAAGCCGAATGGCTCCGACAACTTGCCTTAGCTCGGGGTGGCCGGGTCTTCAAAACTCACCGAATTAGCTGGGCTTGGGACCCTGAAGAGCGCTCCATGCTGGCGCTATTCCCGGAGTCGCTGGAGCCCGTTGGTCTACGACCGGCACTTGCCGAGGCCGTCCGCTTGGGAGCTGCCACGGCGGGGATCTGGTCCAATGCGGCGGTCCGGGCCACCGAGGCCCTCAAGCTAGGGTTCGACGTCGGCTGGCAGCCTTGGTGGATGGCCGCACCATTATCCGGGTTCCCGGCTGCCGAGACGAGCGATGGATTTTCTACCGAGCAAGCGGCTGGCTTACCCGAGGGTTGCTGGCAGGCGGAAGCGACACAGAATGGTCAGTGGCTAGGCCGGGGTAGAGTCTTTCTCCCCGCTGCAACTGCAACTGCGACTGCGCCGTTGGCAGGTATCTTCGATCTGTTGGTACTGCCCGAGTATCAACGCCAGGGACTAGGCGGCAGGCTGTTGCGCTCCTTGGCCCAGCGTGCCGGGCAGCAGGGGGCGCAACAGCTCGTACTGAACTCGACCCCGGCCGGTGAGCGGCTCTACCGCGCACATGGCTTCGAGCTGATCGGCCGAGGACGAACGTACTGGTTACAGCTTTAATTCTGCTTCTTGCGGGCTTTACCAGCCGCGTTCGGCGAGCCGGTGTGGCATTCTGAGCGGACTCGCACTCAGGACCGCCGGCGATTGGCTCATCAAGTCCTAAATAATGGACAGCAAAAATGATCCATATTCATTGACCAGGTGCCGATGAATCCGAGACGCTCGACGTTGATTGAGCCGGCTAAGGCTCCCCATGTACTGATTCGTGAGCTCTTGAGACGCGGGAGAATCCAGACACACCGGGGCGACGTCGCTGCCCAATTCAGTCCTCCCCGCGACGTGTGCTGAAGATTAAGTTCGAAGACCTTGTTTACTAATCCGTTTAAAGCTATTTAAGTTATTAACTTGTTTTGGATGATTTGGAGGATGGTGTTTTGGTGGTGGGTTTGAGGGTTGATGTGCAGGCTTTTATTGCTGCTGCTAAGGCCCTTGCTGCTGCTGGTTCGAAGGTTCAGGACACGAAACCTTTGAGGGATGGCGATCTCGGTGCTTCCGGCCTGGAACACCAGATCGTTGTCCTTGCCCCGTCATGGTCGAAGGGTGCGGCCGCGTTTATTGCCGCGTTGACCTCTGCCGGGAAGCAAGTCGCCCATGCCGGGACCGAGTTCATTCAGGTCGATAAAGCCCTGGCCGGGAAGTTCGGGAACTCAGTGTGAAGAACGTTCAAGGAGGACGCCATGGTCAGGCCTGGTGATTGGTCGCTGTTGGGTGGTTCTGATCCTTGTCCTGGCAGTATCGATGATGTCCAGGCTGCTGCGAGGACGTGGCAGGATAACTACAACATTCTCAACGAGGTCCGTTCCGGACTGGCCTCTTCCGGGATCACCGGTACCGGTCAAGCAGTCACCGCTATCCGAACCCTCCTGAACCGAAACGCAGCCCTAGCCGGTGCCATCGCCGACAGAGCACAAACTAACGCTGACGTGTTCTTCACCTGGGGTGGTCAACTCACCCAGTTTCAAGCCGACGCCGACCGACTCCTCACCCAAGCCATCCAGGCCGATGAAGATCGCCAACAAGCCCTCGCACTCATGGCAGCCTCCGGTGGCGGAATACCCACCCCCACCCTCCAATCACCCTTTACCCAGAACACCCAGAACGCACCGGCTTCCCCGTTCCCAGCTTCTACTGATGCGGGGTTGGCGGGGTTGCTTGAAGACCAAGCCCGGGAAGCGGATAGGCAGCGTGGCCAAGCCCTGTTGAATCAAGCCCAACAACACCTCGATGACCTGTCCCGCCAAGCAGACGAACTCCACCAAGCCCACCAAGACGCCGGAAATACATGCGCGAAAAACCTGCAACCCCTCGACCTCGCCGCAGTCACCCACGACTCAGGGATCGATCCAACCATCCCGGTCGGCGCAGGCGCCCTCACCGCGTTGCTGAATCCGGGTAAAGACCCGGACCTGAAAAAATTTGACACCCTACACAGCAAAATCAACACCGGTAACAACTCGGCCCGGAACGACTACCTGGAACAGTTAGCCAAACTCACCCCAGAACAACTCGTCCTCTACAAGTTGTGGAAACCAGAACAAACCCGCAACCCACTCCCCGCCCTCCCCGGCGAAGACGTACCCAGTGCAAAGAAATGGTGGCAAAACCTCAACAAAACAATTCAACTCGCCCTCATGGGAGCCGTCCCCGGCATCATCGGCAACCTCAACGGCATCCCCTACACCACCCGTAGCAAAGCCAACGACGCCCTCATGAAAGAACTCAAAGACGACCCCACCACCAACAAAAACACCCTCACAGCACTGAACGTCATCGAGGACAAACTTGTCCTTGACAACGGTAAGAGAAACCCGGATCGGTCGATCATTTCCTTCGACCCGAACAACGGCAAACCCCTCGCCGCCCTGGCCATCGGGAACCTGGACACAGCCGGGAACGTGACCTGGAACGTCCCCGGCATGAACACCACCGTCTCCGACGGCATGGAATCCTGGGCCGACTCCGCCCAAGACCTCTACAAGAACCAGACCGAGGAGTTCAAACGGCTTCACAAGGACGGGAAGAATGCCGTGGTGGCGTGGATTGGGTACGACACTCCACCGGCACCACCGGCCAGTTGGGGTGTTCTCTTCACAGATGCGGCGGTCAAGGGAGCCGATAAGCTTCAGGTCGCCCTCGATGGTTTCCAAGACACCCGCGGACCCGGTAACGGATACACGATCAACGTGGCCGCTCACTCCTACGGCACCACCACCAGCTCCATAGCCCTGACCCACACAAAGTATCCGGTAGATACCGTGGCATTCTTCGGCTCCGCCGGAATCGACCCCGACCGAGTCCCCAACGCCGCAGCCATGCACGTCAACCACGGCACAGACGGCCAACCCGCAGTCTACGAAACCCACTCCAGCAGTGATCTCATCGCCCCGACCGGCATTGCCCTCTCCCAAGGAGCACTCCCCGCAGAACTGCTATTTTCATCCCCGATCAACAACTCAGTCCTCGGCAACCCCGCTGACCTGGTACCACGAGAGGATCCGACCTGGGACCGGTTCGGCGGACATAACTTCTCTTCCGAAGGCGGCTACGACCAGAACCACAAAATCTACAACCACGTCGATGGTCACGATGCCAACGGTCGCGGCGACCATCGGAGCATCCTGTACGCCTCATCAGGGGACGGATACCTCAACATCGATACTGAGTCGAATCACAACATCTCACTAATCACCACCGAGCAAGGAGAGAAAATCCAGGCACTGGCACCGCTGGATAAGAATCCCGATGGCTCTTACGATGACACAAAGTTCCACGACAAAACCCATCCGAATGGCTGGCAACCCTCCGACTGGGATAGCGGCCCGCTCGGGGAACCTAACCCCAGTACAGCCCCACCAGATAACGGAGGCTACCGAGGACGATGAGCAAAGCAGAACACCTGGACGCCGAACAACCTAAAGTGATCACCATGCCCGCCACACGTCACAAAAAAGTCGCATCCCTCGTCCTTGCTAGTTGCATCGCGCTGGTGATGTTGACCGGATGCGCAATCTTTCCCACTTCCCCGAATGGAGACCCCGTGCCTAGTAATGGAAGCACTGACCCAGCACGCCCCTTCAACGGCACCCGCCCCGCCAAAGTCGTCAAACAAGACATTTACGACACCGTCGAAGATGTCGTCAAACACTCCGGGGCGAAATTCCCCACCTGGAACCGAGCCAATCCGCCTGGGCTTAGCGTGGATTACTGTGTCGTGGACGACCACGAAGGCACCTCCTACTCGGTCTCGCTGGAAGGCGGGCCTGTTACCGATTCAGACAAAGCCATCGAGACGATGAAAGCCCATTGGGAATCCCTCGACTACTCCATCGGAACCTACTTTCACGATATGGGAGGCAACACCACGGGTCGGGAACTCAACGCCACCAGCCCGGCAGGAGCCCAAATCCAATTCGTGCCGGCTTCCGGCAACGGCACTCTCATTTATGCAGAGAGCGAATGCACCCTCGACCCATCTGCAAAGGACCGCCCCTTCCTGTCCGACCCTCCCTCCACGTAAATCGGACATGTTCAGGCTCGAATCGAAAAGCTTCCCAAGGGGCTTCTTCGTCTTTGCTAGTTGCATCGCGCTGGTGATGTTGACCGGATGCGCAATCTTTCCCTCTTCCCCAAATGGAGACCCCGTGGAAAGCAATGGAGGCACCGACCCCACCCGCCCCTTCAACGGCACTCGCCCCGCCAAAGTGGTTGAGAAGGATTTCTACGACACCATTGATGACGTTGTGAAACACTCCGGGACGAAATTCCCCACCTGGAACCGAACCAAACCGAAAGTAATCCTGGTTGATTCTTGTGCGGTCGGTGACCACAAGGGAACAAAATTTTCGATTTACCTTGAAGGTGGACCAGTTATCGATTCCGACAAAGCGATTGCCACCATGAAAGCGCACTGGGAGTCTCTGGATTACACCATTGGGTTGTACTTCCCAGACATGGGAGCCAACACCACAGGGCGGCAGCTGAACGCTACTAGTCCTGTCGGTGCCGAAGTCCAATTCACACCCGCCGAGGACGGCAGCAGTATTAGCGTCGAGAGTGAGTGCACCCTCGACCCGGCTGCCACAGAGCGGCATGCCCCGACAGACACAGCGCCTTAGATCAGTTGTTCGATTTTATTTGGTAAACAGCGATTGATGTGAAAGATGTGTTGTTAGTTGGCCGGTCAAAAGTTTTATGGCGAGCTCGTTGCCGCCGGTACCCAGTTGGATAACGGGCCGGCTGATTTGGAAGGGAAGCTTTCTGAGTTGCAGCGTCAGATCCAGTCCTTAGTCGCTTCCGGTTATGTGACGGATTCTTCCTGGAAAGCGTTCGAATCCGAGTATGCCCAGTTCACCTACGGAGCACAGCAACGGCCAGCGATCTGGAAAGCCTAGCAGGCTAGCCATCCCGCGCAGCTACCACCCTGGCATCCAGGGTTCGTTGTGGCCGCCGAGCTGGGCTCAAAGGGGTGCGCTTAGCTAGGAGGACATAGCGATGAAGCCTGTTTCCGAGGTCGGCCACGAAGAGCTTAGCGATTTCAAGCGCAGGTTCACATAGTAGTGTGGGCGAGCAAAGATACCCCTCTTCGCAATCACCAGATCCTAAAGCACAATATTTAGGCGAGTTTGCTAGAACGCTTTTGTGGTTCGGGCTGCTCGCTTGCTTGATCGGGAAACCACGGAGCGAGTAACCAGTGAGTCCGCCGACTTCGATGATGCAGTCAAGCTAGCTGAGTCGGATAACCAGGCGGCTCACGGCAAAATGGCCGACGAGTCGTTGACTCGTCGGCCATTCCTTATGCTCAAATCAGGGTGTGGATACTCACCTTAGACACCCGTGATAGTCCAGCCACGCATCACCAAATCTGTGGCAGCGCAAGCCAGAAGACCTTTACCAGCCGCGCTCAGCCAAGCGGTGCGGTTCCGGAATTTCTTCGACGTTAATGCCGACCATGGCCTCGCCCAGTCCGCGAGAGACCTGAGCGATAACGTCAGGGTCATCGTGGAAGGTGGTGGCCTTGACGATGGCGGCAGCGCGCTCGGCCGGATTGCCGGACTTGAAGATCCCGGAGCCAACAAACACGCCGTCCGCACCAAGCTGCATCATCATGGCAGCGTCGGCCGGGGTGGCGATGCCGCCAGCGGTGAACAGCACCACGGGCAGCGAACCGCGCTCGGCGATTTCCTTGACCAGTTCGAACGGGGCTTGCAGTTCCTTGGCGGCGACATAAAGCTCGTCCTCGGCCATCGAACCAAGACGCTTAATTTCGGCACGGATCTGGCGCATGTGCGTGGTGGCATTGGAAACGTCGCCGGTACCGGCTTCACCCTTGGAGCGGATCATCGCGGCGCCTTCGTTGATGCGGCGCAGCGCTTCGCCAAGATTGGTGGCACCACAGACGAAAGGTACGGTGAACTTCCACTTATCGATGTGATTGGTGTAATCGGCCGGGGTTAGCACCTCGGATTCATCGATGTAATCGACGCCCAGCGACTGCAAGACCTGTGCTTCTACGAAGTGTCCGATCCGAGCCTTAGCCATCACCGGAATGGAGACCGAGGAGATGATGCTGTCGATCATATCCGGATCGCTCATCCGAGACACTCCGCCTTGAGCGCGGATATCGGCGGGAACGCGTTCGAGCGCCATCACGGCAACGGCTCCGGCGTCCTCCGCAATCCGAGCCTGCTCGGCGGTGACCACGTCCATGATGACCCCACCCTTGAGCATTTCGGCCATTCCGCGCTTAACCCGGCTGCTGCCGGTCAGGTTTCCGGATTGTTCAGTGGTTTCGGACATTTTGGCTCCTCGAGGTGCTACGAAAACTCAATAACAGCAATGATCCTAATCATCTCAGCGAGCGAAACCGAGGGTTTTCGGGGTCCTCAGATTAGTTAAGGGCCACAGGAATTTCTGTGGCCTGCTCCTGACCACAGCCTAGGCAGCCAGTCGCCCTCGTATCGCTACCGGGTCGATGGGTAGCGCCGCGAGTAAGCTCGCCGCCGGATCGGGTTCGCTCCGGTCTAACAGCGCCAGCATTAGGTGCCGTGAGCTAATGATTCGTGCTTTCTCGGCCACCGCTTTGCTCAGCGCCAGTTTGATCACCGTTTTAGCACTCACGGTCATGAGCGGAACGCGACTGTTGAGCACGGCTCCCCCGTTGGACTCAAATTCTCCGACCGCGAGCCCAATCGCGGCGAGTGCTGTACGGTCGAGCTGATCGGCGGCCTGCCGAGCTGCCGTAGCATCGACGCCGATGAGCTGGGCAAGCGTCTCGTCTCGTAACAGGGCGATTAATAGGTGATCGGTCCCAATCCTTCGGTCACCACGTCGACTCGCCTCGAACCGGGCATCCTCCACCGCTGTTCTGGCCGAGCGTGCAAACCTCTCAAACATTGCCTTCTCGCTTTCCGTATTTTGCGTGCACCGACTGACGCGTGACGCCCAGGGCTTCACCGATTTGCTCCCACGACCAGCCTGCCTCGCGTGCACCAAGAACATGTACCGCCTCAACTCGCTCGGCGAGACGATGCAATGCCCCCACGGCACGAAGACCACTGGCGGGGTCTGCCGCCTGTAAATGTTCCAGGTCCCACGATTCCATAGTTGTCAGTTTGGCTTGACACCTTGAAAATGTCAAGCCAAACTGACACCATGACCCTTGCGTGGCTAGAACAAATAATGGGGAGGTGACGACTGTTGGTGCCGCTCCGGTCAGCCTGGCTCTTGCAGCTGAGCTAGCCGTGCAAAACATTTGAGTCATTGTGGTCGAACGGGGCGTCTTCGCCGGCGACGCAACGCCACCTCGAGGAACTGAATGCCTATGAGAGGGTCCGCCGCCTTGCAGCACAGCCAAGAGCGAAGCAGCAGCTTATTCCTGGCCCTCCACCGCCAGAGCCTGATTCCGCACCACCAGTACGCGCTGAACGATGGTTACGATGCTGGCGATCGCGAGCAACACCAGCACGATTAACAGCACGACAGAGGGAATCCCCAGCCCAACCAGGCCGGTAGCCACCAGTACAACTACTAACCGTTCGGAACGCTCGGCAATACCGACATTGGCGGTCAACCCAAGGCCCTCGGCGCGGGCCTTGCTGTAGGACACTAGGGAACTCAGCACCAGGCAGCTGAGGGCCAAAATGGCGATAGCCGGGTTATTGCCGCCCAAGAAGAACCAGATCACCAAGCCGACGAAGACACTGCTATCCCCTAGGCGATCCAGGCTGGAGTCAACAAAAGCTCCCCAGGGGCCCTTGCGCTGCATCTGCCGAGCCATCAGGCCGTCGACAATATCGGAGAACACAAAGATGGTAATGACCACCGTTCCCCAGAAGAGCTGCCCCAGGGGGTACCAAATCAGCGCACCCGCCACCACCCCGAGGGTGCCTACCAATGTCACCAGATCCGGCGAGACCCCCCAACGCACCAAAAGCTGCGCCAGCGGTTTGAAAATGGCGGCAAAAAGCCCGCGCGCGTATTTATTCAGCATCTCGGTCCGGCTGCTCCGCCCAGGCTTGGGCCACTTGTTCGCGGACCTCACCCAGGGTTTGGGTGATCGCCTTGGTCTGCGCGATGATCGGCAGGAAATTTCCATCCCCACCCCAACGCGGCACCACATGCTGATGCAGGTGCCCGGCAACTCCGGCGCCGCCGGTCACGCCCTGATTCATACCGAGGTTGAAGCCAGAGGGGTTCGAAACCCGGCGCAGGACGGTCATGGCGGTCTGCGACAGGGCAGAGAACTCCGCTGTTTCCTCAAGGCTTAGATCCGTGTAATCCGGCAGATGCCGGTAGGGACAGACCAAAAGATGACCAGGGTTGTAAGGAAACAAGTTCAGCACTACATAGCAATGCTCGCCTCGGTGCACAATAAGGGACTCCTCATCGCTGCGCTTCGGCACTAAGCAGAACGGGCAATCTTCCTCGCCCTGATTGAACTGTGCTTGGCCGCCTTTGATGTAAGCCAGTCGATGCGGAGTCCAGAGCCGCTGGAAGGCGTCCGGCACGCCTGCCAGCTCAAAATCGTCCGTCAGTTCGCTCATTGCAAGCCGTCGCTGCGTTCCCGCACTAGCCGAATGATTCGCTCCACGGCCTCATCCACCGGTACGCCATTGTCCTGGCTACCGTCCCTGAACCGGAAGGAAACTGCCCCAGCCTCGGCATCCTCTCCGCCTGCAATCAAAACGAACGGGATCTTATCCTTGCTAGCGGTGCGAATCTTCTTCGGGAAGCGATCGGTGGAGAGATCGGCCTCGGCCCGAATACCCGCCTTCTTGAGCCGGGCGACCACCTCAATAATGTACTCATCAAAAGCTTCCGCCACGGGGATACCCACCACCTGAACGGGGGCGAGCCAAGCCGGGAAAGCACCGGCATAGTGCTCGGTCAGCACGGCCAGGAATCGCTCCACCGAGCCAAAGAGAGCACGGTGAATCATGACCGGACGCTGCCGCGAGCCGTCGGCTGCCTGATACTCCAGCTCAAAGCGTTCCGGCAGGTTGAAGTCCAGCTGGATTGTGGACATCTGCCAGGTTCGGCCGATGGCATCACGGGCTTGGACGGAGATCTTCGGGCCGTAGAAGGCCGCGCCACCCGGATCCGGGACCAGCTCCAGGCCGGAGCTCTCGGCGACCTCAGCCAGGGTCCGGGTTGCTTCCTCCCAAGCCTCGTCCGAGCCGACGTACTTCTCCGGATCCTTGGTGGAAAGTTCGAGGTAGAAGTCCTCTAGGCCGTAGTCCTTGAGCAGGCCGAGCACGAAGTTCAGGGTTGAGGTCAGCTCATCCTTCATCTGCTCGCGAGTGCAGTAGATATGAGCATCATCCTGAGTCATCCCACGAACCCGGGTCAGTCCATGAATCACTCCGGACTTCTCGTAGCGGTAGACCGAGCCGAATTCAAAGAGTCGCAGCGGCAGTTCGCGGTAGGAACGGCCTCGTGAGCGGAAGATCAGGTTGTGCATCGGGCAGTTCATCGGCTTGAGGTAGTACTCCTGGCCCGGTTTGCGCACCGTGCCGTCCTCGTTCAGTTCCTCATCGACATGCATGGCCGGGAACATGCCATCCCGGTACCAGTCCAGGTGACCGGAAACCTCGTAAAGGTGCCCCTTGGTGATGTGCGGTGTGTAAACGAAGTCATAGCCAGCTTCAATATGCCGGGCTCGCGAGTAGTCCTCCATCTCCTTGCGGATAATGCCGCCCTTGGGATGGAAGACCGGCAGCCCCGAACCCAGTTCATCGGGGAACGAGAACAGGTCCAGCTCGGTACCGAGTTTGCGGTGGTCGCGTCGCTCGGCCTCGGCGATCCGCTCCTGATAGGCCTTGAGCGCGTCTTTGGTAGGCCAAGCGGTTCCGTAGATGCGTTGCAACTGCTTATTGGCCTGATCGCCCCGCCAGTAGGCAGCCGCGCTACGGGTCAAAGCATAGGCATTGGAAATCAGCTTGGTGTTTGGCAGGTGCGGTCCACGGCACAGGTCCTTCCAGACCACGTTGCCGTCCTTATCGAGATTCTCGTAAATGGTCAGCTCACCGGCACCCACCTCCTGAGCAGCGCCTTCGGCTGCTTCCGCGCCATTACCCTTCAGGCCGATCAATTCGAGTTTGTACGGCTCGTCCCGCATAGCCTCAATGGCTTCGGTTTCGGTCACCACCCGGCGTGCGAAGCGCTGATTCGCGTTGACGATCTTGAGCATCATCTTCTCAAGTTGCTTAAGGTCTTCGGGGGTGAAGGGCTGCTCCACGTCGAAGTCGAAATAGAAGCCATCGGTGATATGCGGCCCAATGCCCAGCTTGGCGTCCTGGCGAAGCTGCTGCACCGCCTGCGCCATCACATGGGCAGCGGAATGCCGCAGCACATTGAGCCCATCCGGCGAATCGATCGTGACGGCCTCCAGCACTGAGCCCGCGGTCAAGGGCTGGTGAAGATCCTTCAGTTCCCCATCAACGCGGACGACGACGATCGCCCGGTTTTCGCGGTATAGCTCGGCCGCGGTGGTACCGGCCGCCACTTCGGTGGCTTCGCCGTCGACGGTGAGATTGATGAGTTCAGACAAGGATGCCTCCCAGGCGCGTTACGGCTTCAGGGCCATGGCATACGGGGACCACGGCAGCCTTCATCGATGGTATCGGCTCGGCGGAGGCAAAGTCACTTCCCGCTCAGCCGAGTTGGGCTCGCATTTCCTGATCGGCCAGCAGCACGATCCGACGCATCTGCTCTTCGGCTTGATCCTGGTTCCCGCGCTGGATGGCATCCGCCACGCCCAAGTGCCAATGTCGGGCTTGACTATCAGGCCGTTCGGGCATTAGCCCGTGCTCGGTCCGGCCACGAAGCACCTCCCCCACCGCCTCGTGCAAATGCGCGAACATCTCGTTTCCCGAAGCTCGCAGAATGAGTGCGTGGTATTTCATATCGGCTAGCAAGAAGCTCTCCAGATCGCCCGCATTCCCGGCCGCCACCAGCGCTCCCGCCAGTCGCATCAGCTCGCTGCCCCGGCTCACCTCAATCCGTTGTGCTGCCAGCTTGGCGGCGAGTGGCTCCACCCCGAGTCGAAGTTCGGTGATCGACAGCAGCTGTTGGGCGCGCTGCGGGCCGTTCAGCCGCCAATGGATCAGTCGACGGTCGAAGACATTCCAATGTCCAGCGGCTTCCACCCGGACCCCCACGTTTCGGGTTACCGATACCATGCCCAGAGCTTGCACCACCCTGATCCCCTCGCGCGCCACCGAACGGGTAGCGCCGAAGCGCTCCTGCAGCTCCTCGGTACGCACCACCTGCCCGGCGAGCAGCACGCCGTCGGCAATCTCCTGACCGAACCGGTCCACGAAATCCCGATGATGACTCGGTGTCACTTTCACCCCTAAAGTCGGATCTTCCTCAACATTAAATTGAATAAAGCATACTTACTAGGTAATCTGGCTCACAATACACATCCGCCGAACCAATGAGGTTTCATGTCTCCTCAGACCGCGCTGGCCATTCTCCCGGCTGCCTCCGAAGCAGCACAGCAACCCTGGAACTCCCATGACACACTGTTGATCATCCTGGCAGCGGTTGGCATTGCGCTCATCGTCGTGCTGATCGCCAAGTTTAAGATGCATCCCTTCCTGGCACTGATTCTGGGCGCCGCGGTTGTTGGCCTGGGTTCCGGTATTGAGCTGGGCAAGGTGGTTACTAATTTTGAATCGGGCGTCGGCTCGGTGCTGCAGGAAGTCGGTCTGCTGATCGCCCTGGGTGCCATGCTGGGCAAGCTAATGGCCGATTCCGGTGGTGCCACCAAGGTGGTGGATACCTTGCTGGCCAAGGTATCTGGAGCCAAGGTGCCCTGGATGATGGCTCTGGTGGCGGTCATTATCGGGCTGCCAATGTTCTTCGAAATCGGCCTGGTGCTGCTACTACCGGTGATTGTCCTGGTGGCTCAGCGATCAAAAACCAAACTGATGCGAATTGCCATCCCCGCCCTCGCCGGGCTATCCGTACTGCACGGCCTAGTGCCGCCACATCCCGGACCGCTGATCGCCATCCAGGCCGTCAATGCTCCGCTCGGCCTCACCTTACTCTTCGGCATCCTGGTCGCCATTCCCACCGTGATCATCTGTGGTCCACTTTTCTCCAATCTCGCAGCACGCTGGGTTCCGGTCGATGCGCCGGCTTCGGCTGGTGGAGTGAACACTCGGAACAATGAGACCGATCCGGAAGTGAAACGCCCACCGAGTTTCAGCGTAACCGTGCTGACCATCGTCTTCCCGGTTCTACTCATGCTGGTCAAAGCCGTGGTGGACATCTTGGATTCCAATTCTGCCCAGCCCAGCACACTGCGTGTGGTGGTTGATTTCATCGGCGAGCCCCTTGTGGCGATGACCCTGGCGGTGCTGCTCGCAATGGTCAGCTTTGGCTATGCGGTAGGGCTCAGCGGCGCCGCTCTTGCTAAGAAAATTGGGCAGAGCGTAGGACCCATCGCCGCAGTGATCCTGATCGTGGGCGCCGGTGGCGGTTTCAAACAGTCCTTGATCGGGGCCGGGGTGGGTGACTCGGTGGCCAAATGGGCTCAAGGTGCCAGCATCTCGGTGCTGGTGCTGGGCTTCCTGATCGCCGTCGCGTTGCGACTGGCCACCGGTTCGGCAACTGTGGCAACCATTACCTCGGCCGGGATCGTTGCTCCGCTCGCTGGTTCGCTCTCCCCCGCACACGCCGCTCTGCTGGCTTTGGCGATTGGCTCCGGCTCGCTTTTCCTCTCCCATGTCAACGACGCGGGCTTCTGGTTGGTCAAAGAGCTCTTTGGACTGACCGTAGGGCAAACCTTTAAAACCTGGTCGGTAATGGAAACCCTCATTTCGGTGGTCGGCTTCGGCCTGGTCATGCTGCTTTCGGTGCTGATCGCATGAGCGCCCATCCGGTTCTGGTGGTGATGGGGGTCTCAGGCTCCGGTAAGTCCACGGTGGCTGCCCTACTTGCCGGGCAGTTGGGGTGGGATTATTTAGAGGGCGATGATCTCCATCCGGCGGCCAATGTAGCCAAAATGTCCGCAGGCATCCCACTTAATGACGAGGACCGTTGGCCCTGGCTGCTGAAGATTGCAGATTGGATTGGCGAGCACGAAGCTGATCAGATGCCCGGTGTGGTGACCTGTTCGGCGCTTAAACGAAGCTATCGGGACAGGCTTCGGCAAGCCAATGTCATTTTCGTCTATCTGGCTGGGAGCAAACAGGAAATCTCCGAGCGGCTGTCCGCACGACACGGTCATTTTATGCCACCCGCGCTTCTGGATTCTCAGTTCGAGGCGCTGGAACCGCCAGCCCAGGACGAGGCGGCATTGACCGTACAGATCAGCCATTCCCCCGTTGAGGAGGCCGCCGAGATCATTCAGCGGCTCCGACTCAGCGCTAGTTGAGATCCGTTCAGTCCACGCCCCACGGTTCCAGAATGCCGCCATTCCATGGCAGCACCAAGTAGCCATTGCAGCAATCCTGGAGAGCCCCTTGTAGTTCGAGCATGGTGTTAATCTCTTCCAGTGCCGCTTCTAGATCAGAGATTTCGACGGCGAAACGGGCTGTACACTCGGTGAGCGGCTGCCAGCGCGGCTCGGCACCGGCGGCTTGTGCCGCCGCGAGCGGCACCTGCTCCGATTCCTCCAGGGTGATCAGAAAAGACAGTCCCTGCTCGCTTACTAAGAAGTTTTCTTCGGTCACCGAAGCCGCTTGAAGGTCATGCATTGGCAAGGTGTTCAGGGCGCTTTCCAAGCTGGCAGCGCCCCGCCGGAAATAGACAAAGAAACGATCCTGCGGGGAAGAACTCATAACTCAGCATATCCACCCGGAGACCGGGGTTGTAGCGGCCCGGCTTAGACTAGTTGGATGCCGGATTCATTGCGCTCCTCGGTTCTGAACCTGATCCAAGCCGCAGAGGACGGCGCCCTCCCGTCCATTGTGCAGGCGGGGCACCCCGCGCTCCGTGCGGTCTCGCAGCCCTGGGATGCTCAGCTTGAGCCCGAGGAACTAGCCGCCCTGATTGAAATAATGCGCAGCACTATGCACGCCGCTCCCGGCGTCGGCCTCGCCGCACCGCAACTAGGCATCCCGCTCCAATTGGCTGTTCTTGAGGACAGCTTTACGGTCTCCGAGCAGATTCAAGCCACTCGGGAGCGGGAGCCGCTGCCCTTCTTTGCCATCCTCAATCCCCGCTATGAACCGTTGGGTAGCGAAAAAGCAGAATTCTATGAAGGCTGCCTCTCGATGTCGGGATGGCAAGCCGTGGTATCCCGGCACCGCTCGGTCGGACTTCACTTCATCGAAGCCAATGGCCAACAGAGCTACCGGGAGTTCACCGGATGGCAGGCTCGGATTGTGCAACACGAGACCGACCACCTCAGCGGCACACTGTACCTCGATCGGGCAGAGCTTCGGTCGCTGGCGAACAACGCGGAGTACGCCGGACGCTGGGCACAGCCCGGGATTGAGCTGGCCCAGCGCGAACTGGGTTTCTAGTTCCCGCTCGCTCAGTTGTTCTGCGCGGTGGGTAGGTATTTAGCCCACCACTGCAGAATGTATTCGAAGCGCTGTTTCCGATGATGTGGGCGCCCCGAGCGGGATAGCTCATGATTCTCACCGGGAAAAATCAGCATCTCGGTTTCCACGCCCAGACGTTTCAGCCCGACGTAATAACGCTGCGCCTGCTCGATGGGGCAACGCCAGTCCTCCTCGGAATGCACTACCAAAGCAGGAGTGCGAACCTCGCTAAGTTGAGCCATCGGGGACTGTGCAGCAATTAACTCCGGATTGCTGCCGTTGTACTCATCCGGGAAGATCCAGCCAATATCGCTTGAGCCGACAAAGCTGAGCGGGTCTAGATACCCTCGTTCCACAATGGCAGCGGTGAACCTGTGATCCTGGCTGATCGTCCACGCGGTCAGATATCCGCCGTAGGAACCTCCCATTATCCCGAGTCGCTCACCGTCGAGTTGCGGGAATTCTGCGAGCGCCCCTTCGAGAAAGCCAAGCACATCGGCGAAATCAACGGTGCCCATCTGGTGCTTAATGGCTCGCGCATGCTGATAACCGTAACCAGCCGCTCCGCGCGGATTGCACATCACCACGGCGTAGCCCGCCTCAACGTAGACCTGTGCCTCATCGAAGATTCCGCAACCGTACTGCGCGAAGGGTCCGCCGTGGATGTTCAGCAAGACCGGATGTGGCCCTTCCCCCGGTGGCAGCAAAGTCCAGCCATGCACCGGATAACCGTCCGAGGAGGGGAAGCTGTGCTCGTGCAAGGCAGTGACTCCGGCTTGAGCCCGGAACTCGAAGGAGAAATCGGTGAGTTTCTGCAGCCCCGCATCGGAGAGCAGCGCGAGGTCCCCGAAGCTCTGAGCATCGGTATAACTGAGCACGGTTCGTCCGGACGCGGTTGCCGCCGCGGTGACGAGCAGCGGCTCATCGACCAGCAGAGAAGTTTCGCCGGAGGCCTCGAAACGATGTAGCCGTTGCCTGCCGCGGGCTCGTTCAAAGGCCAGTACGGCATCGGGGCCGCTGCGAACCAATTCGGGAGATTCGCCAAAGTCCTGGTTCTCCGAGTCGCTGAGGCGTCGCCAACTCACGGATTCATCGCTACCCACCGGGCGAACGAAAACCCCGCTTTGGGCGGCCACAAAGTCTGTCCCGGTGCTCCCCAGTTCCTCACCCAGTGCAAAGAGCCACTTCCCGTCCGCGGATTCGGTGGCACTGGAGATCGAGAAGCCACTAAAGGGATAGTTGTTCAGCTGCTGCAGCTCGCCGCCCTCGGCGCTCATCGAGAATAGTTCTGAGCAACCATCCGAGCTATCTAGACGTTGGGCAATAAAGTAAATTCGTTCACCATTGCTGCTGTAGCGGGGCGCGCTGTGCTCAAAAGGAGATTCGCTAAGCCGTCGGGGCTGGGGTACCGGGCTAAAAGAGTCCGCTGATTGCCCCTTTGCTCTGCCCACCGGTTCAACGGTGGGCTCCGCATCAAGAGCCGGCACCTCGACGTCGAAAATCTGGGAAGTTTTGTCGGTAGTGAAGCCCTCGCCGTTCATCCGGTATTTAACTCCGGTGATCAGCCTGGGTGCCTCGGCATCGGCGCCAACGCCGTCCAGGGTGCCATAGCGGCCTTCTTCGGGTACGGCCGCGGTAAAGACAATCCGTGAAGAGTCCGGGGACCACTGAAAGGAACCCACCCCAAGCTTTTGATCGGTAATCGCCTGCGGCTCACCCCCGCGAGCATCGACCAAATGCAGTTGAGCCGCTTTGCCCGGGGCCGACCTGAGGAACGCCAGAGCGGCTCCGTCCGGGGAAAACTGCGGTGCCGAGTCACGGAATCCTCGGGTGATCCGGCGCGGCTTGGCGCCTGGCTCTAGTGGCACCTCCCAGAGCTGCCCGACGTAGCTGTCAGCATTGAAATCCGGACGGTTAACGCTGATCACGGCGTACTCTGCTGTGGGGTGCAGAGCGGGAGCGGAGACAAGGTGAATGAGCGGAAGATGTTCTGGTTTCACCCTATTCACCCTACGCTCGAGCCGCCCGCCCTGGACAGTCCCGGACAATCTTTCGGCTACCTTTGCCCTCCGCCCGCTATTCCATGAGTCCGCCCCTTAGGATGAACTCATGCGCCAGGACGAAATCTCTCCGGTAGCTCTCCAGGCGTTGATCTGCCCGGTCTGTGCCGAACAATTCACTGCCGAGCAGCAGGGCACCCCCGGCTTGCTGTGCGGCAGCGGCCACCGCTTCGACTTCTCCCGCCATGGCTATCTGAATTTGCTCTCCGGAAATCGCAGCAAAGCCACCCCGGAGACTGCCACAATGATCGGTGCGCGCAGCCGCTTCCTGGAGGCTGGCCATTTCGCTGGCTTGGCCCGGGTATTAAGTAGAGTGGCCAGCAGACTCGCCCCTCAGCGGCGTGCGGACTCACTCATTCTGGAGGCCGGAGTCGGTACCGGCTACTATCTCAAGGCGGTGCTCGAAGATGCCCCGGCAGTGGCCGCGCTCGGGCTTGATCTATCCCCCGAGGCACTTCGGCGAGCCGCTCGGGCACTTCCCGGAACTCTCCAAGTGGTGTGGGATCTCTGGCGACCACTGCCGCTGGCAGCCAAGGTGGCCGACGTCGTCCTAGTAGTTTTTGCGCCACGCAACGCGGCTGAATATCACCGGGTGCTGCGCTCCGATGGTGTGCTGTTGGTGGTCACCCCACTGCCGGAACATCTCTCCGGCTTGCCCCAGATCGCCGGGAGGCTGGGCCAGCAGCAAGATAAGCAAGCCGCCCTGCATCACGGTCTTTCGGAGCATTTCGAACTGATCGAAGAGTCGGAGCTACGCACCGAACTCCTACTGAGCGCGCAAGCTGCCGAAGACCTGATCATGATGGGTCCTTCCGGCCACCATCTGGCGACGGATAACCTTAGCGCTGCCCTTGATCAGGCGGAGTATCGAGTACAGGAGGCCTTCCAGATCTCGGCTTTCAGGCCGATTCGGCTGCCAGCCCAGCGGCCGGTGCTTCCGCTTCCTCAGTCTCCCTAGTTTTTTTAGCGGCACGCTGCCGGGGTTTGAGATCGACGAAGAGTAAGCGAAATGCAATTTGAGTGATGGGGCCGATGCCGAGCGCAAAAATCAGGGTGCCAATGCCCGCTACCCCGCCCAGGAAGAAACCGATCACCACGACAGATACCTCGATCCCGGTGCGGATCATCCAGACCGGCCTGCCAGTACGCCGAACCAAGCCGGTCATCAGACCATCACGCGGTCCCGGCCCCAATCGGGCACCGACATAGAGCGCGGTGGCGAAGGCAAGCAAAAGCAAACCGGCCAGGAACATGAGGGCTTCCCAGAGAAGGTTGTGCTGTGCCGGGATCAGCGAGAGCCCGGCGTCCGCGAAGAAGCCAATCAGCACCGCATTGGCCAAGGTGCCAAAGCCTGGCATCTGTTTGAGCGGAATCCAGAGTAGGAGCACAGCTCCGGAGATTAAAATCGTGCAGGTTCCAAACGACAATCCGGTGGTGTGCGCGAGTCCCTGGCCGAAGACATCCCAAGGTGAAGCCCCCAGATTTCCGCGGATCATCAACGCAATAGCAATGCCGTAGGCGAGCAAGCCCAGGAAAAGCCGGATCAGCCGGAGGACAAGGTTCTCGGTGGTCAGGAAAGTCTTCACCACTCTAGAGTCGGTGAAATTGGCCTGACCGAATAGTACCAATCTCCGTAATCTGGCCTGGATATCCGCTGATGCATCGCCTAAAGTGGCCCTATGACTCAGATTGTCTCCGCCCGCAGACTGGCCCGAGAGTTGGGCGAATGGCGCTCTCATCGTGCGGCTTACCTCGCGCTGGCGGACCGTGTCCGGGTCATGCTGATCGACGGCAGGCTAGCCAGTGGTTCACGACTACCTGCCGAACGTGAGCTAAGTAGCGCGCTACAGGTCTCCCGTACCACCGTGGCTGCGGCCTACGCCCAATTGCGTGAGGACAGTTACCTGCACAGCGTGCGTGGCTCCGGATCAACACTTTCACTTCCCGACGGACACCGAGGCGCAATTCCGCTGCCCCAGGAAGTTCCGCTTGATTTCACCAAAGCAGCGGCAGCCGCCTATCCGGGCCTGCCCGCTGCCTATCAGTTCGCGGTGGAGCAATTACCGAACTATCTCAGCCATCAGGGATTCGATATGCAGGGCCTGCCGGAGTTGCGGGCCGCCGTCGCCGATCATTACATCGAACGAGGTTTGCCCACCACTCCTGATCAGGTGCTCATCACCTTGGGGGCGCAACACGCTCTCAGCCTGCTGACGCACACCATCTACTCCCCCGGCGAACGAATCCTGATCGAACATCCCACCTATCCTCATGCCATCGATACCTTCTTGGCTGCCGGAGCACGACTGCTGGCCATGCCGGTGAGCTCGGAGGGCGGCTGGGATGTTGCCGAAGGTCAGATGCTGATCCGTCGAGCAGCGCCCAGCATGGGGTTTTTGATGCCCGATTTCCAGAATCCCACCGGGGCCAGCATGAGCGCCGACGACCGCGAACGGCTAGCCCGGCTAGCAGCGCGTGAAGGAACTACCTTAGTGGTGGACGAGACCACCGCCTCATTGGACATCGATCGGGGCTCGATGCCACCGATGGCCAGCTTCTCCGGCAGCATCGTCACGGTCGGCTCGCTCGGCAAACTGGCTTGGGGTGGGCTGCGCATCGGCTGGATCCGAGGCTCCCGAGACCTGCTGGCCCGGGTCTTGCGCACCAGGCCCGCGATGGATCTAGGCACCCCGCTGCTTGAGCAATTGGCTTCGATACATCTGCTCGGCGAGACCGATTTAATGGCAGCCAACCGGAGCCGTGGGCTGCGTGCCGGACGTGATCTGCTGGCCGCGGAGCTCGCTAGACACTTTCCGCAATGGCCGGTGCATCTGCCCGACGGCGGGATGTCACTGTGGATCAATACGGGCGAAACCTCCTCCTCCGCGCTGGCGCTAGCCGCGCGGGCGGAAGGCCTTGCCCTGGTCCCCGGACCCCGCTTCGGCTTAGAAGGTGCTTTTGAACGATTCCTGAGACTACCTTTTACCTACCGCGACGATGAGTTGAGGGCGGGTGTTCAGGCGCTGGTCCGTGCCTCCCGCTCGGTGGGTAGCGTGCCCGGAAGAATGCCCCTACAAGCTGTTATCTAGGCCGCTAGAAACCTCCTCAGTCTCGATTTAGTCTCAATCTCATCTCTTTTACATTCCCTGGGCTAAACTTCTGTGCGCCAGCTCATGACGTAGTAGGCTGGAAACAGGCAAGGGCCTGGATCGCAGGCAAAACGCAGGGTCAGGAGACTGAAATGTTCGAGTGGCTATTCGAGAACGGCTGGGCCCTCTGGCTCATCGTGTTTCTGATTCTGGCCGGAATCGAGATCCTTACCCTCGATCTGTTCTTCATCTTAATGTCCGTCGGCGCTCTGGCAGCTCTAATCTCTTATTTCCTGGGCGCCCAGCTCTGGCTCCAGGTCGTGGTTTTCTGTGTAGTGGCACTCGCCATGATTTTGTTTGTGCGGCCGATTGCCCTCCGCCACCTTCACAAGGGCCCCAACGATCAGCGCACTAATATTGATCGGCTCATCGGACACCCCGCCGTCGTGGTGCAGGCTGTCAGCACAGAGGGCGGGCTGGTAAAAATAGGCGGCGATACCTGGAGCGCCCGAACCCGTGGCCAGACCACCTTGCCAGCGGGAAGCAACGTCGAGGTCATCCAAATAGAAGGTGCCACCGCGATCGTTACCCCGCTGCCCACCGCATCATCCCAGGGCTCACCGGCAACTCCGGCTGGATTATAAGTTTCTACCCGGAACGAACAGAAGAACTAAGTAGCGACAACTAGTAACAATAGAAGAGGACAACATGGACAACAGTGCAGGTGCTGTGGCTCTGACCATAGTGCTGGTGGTGGTGATCATCTTCGTGGTGATCGTGCTGATCAGATCCGTTCGTATCATTCCGCAAGCACGTGCGGGGGTAGTGGAGCGGCTGGGAAGATACCAGCGCACTCTCAATCCCGGTTTGACCATTTTGATTCCCTTCGTCGACCGTTTGCTGCCGCTACTGGACTTGCGCGAGCAGGTCGTCTCCTTTCCGCCGCAGCCGGTTATCACCGAAGACAACCTGGTGGTTTCCATCGACACCGTGGTCTACTTTCAGGTCACCGACCCCAGAGCAGCCACTTATGAAATTGCGAATTACATTCAGGCCGTTGAACAGTTGACCACCACCACGCTGCGTAACGTGGTCGGTGGCTTGAACCTAGAAGAAGCACTCACCAGCCGTGACCAGATCAACGGTCAACTGCGCGGGGTCCTCGACGAAGCCACCGGACGCTGGGGCATTCGGGTGTCCCGAGTCGAGTTGAAGGCGATTGATCCGCCACTGTCCATCCAGGATTCGATGGAGAAGCAGATGCGCGCCGAACGTGACCGCCGGGCCGCGATTCTGACCGCCGAGGGTACTAAGCAATCGGCGATCCTGACCGCAGAAGGTGAGCGGCAATCTGCAATCCTTAAGGCTGAAGGTGACGCCAAGGCAGCCATCCTCCGCGCTGATGGTGAGTCCCAGGCCATTCAAAAGGTCTTTGACGCCATCCACAAGGGCAACCCCACCCAGAAGCTGCTCGCTTATCAGTACCTGCAGACCTTGCCCAAGTTGGCTAATGGCTCCGCCAATAAGCTCTGGATCATCCCGAGCGAGGTTGGTGAGGCGCTCAAGGGCATCGGCAGTATACTCGGTCAGGTCAGTCCGGGAGCAGACTCCGAGGCCGCTCCCGAAACGACTACTTTCGGCGGAAGCAGCGAGGCGGGCAACTCCGGTAGCCACAGCGCCTAAGCAGAGTCGAGCAAGGTCGGATATAATGGAGCTTTGCCCGTATTCCGGGGATACCCGGGAACACAACACCGCGTTCTAGCGTTGTTACTAGGGTAAGTTTTTAGCGAGGGAGAAAACATGAGTGACCGCAGTCTGCGCGGAATGCGTTTGGGCGCCCAGAGCATGGAAACCGAGTCCGGTGTTGAACCGGCACCCCGTCAGCGGGTCGAGTACCGTTGCAACGATGGCGAGCAAGTTTTCGTGACCTTCGCCGCAGAGGCCGAAATCCCCCCGGTGTGGGTCTCCAAAACCGGACGAGAAGCGATTCTGGTTGACGGCGAGAAGCCGATCGATCCTTCCGAGAAGCCGATCCGTACGCACTGGGATATGTTGCTGGAGCGTCGCACGGTGCCCGAATTGGAAACCATTCTGGATGACCGTTTGAAGATTCTTCGCGAACGCCGTGGAGAACGAGTCAAGGCCAGCAAGTAACAGAACCTAAAAGGGTGGGGCGGGAACCAATGGTTCCCGCCCCACCCTTTTGCTCAGCCTAGGCTGAACAAAAAGCACATCGGCTTGGGCGCAGCTATTGGCTCAGCCCCCAACGCTTGTCAAGCACCTGTAAGCCTCGAGTGAGCCCCCCAGCCAATGCCTTAATCAGATGACCACCATTGAGCACTTCGTGGTAATCAACGATCATTCCGGCTTCACGGGCTGCTTGAGAAACCCGTTTGGCTTGTGCCACATAAAGTGAGTCATCGGAGCCTACGGTAAAAACTGCGTGAGTGTCCGGATAGTGATGCTTAGCCATGATGTTAATCGGTTTTTCAGCGTCGTAGGCAGCTTGGTCGCCATTAAAGATTGAACTCAGGTTGCTCGCAGGATGTTCTGCTCCCGGATATTCCTCCCCCGAAATATCCACTACATTGCCCCAAACCTGCGGGTACTTTGCAGCGAATGAAATAGCGCACTGACCGCCGTTGGAATATCCAGCCACCGTCCAATATTTGCGTTCGGAGAGGATATTTAGGTTTTGCTTAGCCCAGCTGACAACATCTTTCGCGATGTAATCCTCTACCTGACCAAATTTAGCGCTGTTGAGACAAAGCGTGTCTGACTGCGTGGGACCAACTTGGTCGGCGACCAGCACAATGGGTGCCAACCCACGGTGCTTTTTCGCATAGTCATTGAAGATGCCTTCAACATAGTGTGGGTCAGGCCGTCCCGGTTGCCCCATCATCAACAGGTAAAAAGGCAGCTTTGGCGGATGCGCTGTGAGAGCCGCCGGTGGGAGGTAGACCCCTGCAGGTCTGGCCTTGAACCCCGAAGCCTTGGGATCGATATATACAACCCCCGTTTTGCCAACGGCGGGCATATCGGCTGGTGCTTTCCAGAACTTCCACAAGGGTTCTTTTGGATCCGGAGCGCTGCTGGGCTTGGTAAGCGAAAGCTGGGTTCTAAGGAGATGTCCAACATTGCCCCCACTGTCGGGTTCAAGCCAAAGCTGACATTAATGCCTAGTGCTGCAGTAACCAGAATAATTGGAACGGTCAAGAGAGCTATCGCCTTGCGCCACAGCCTAGTCCGGAAAAAATTCGCAATGACCAGCCCAAGGGCTGCAAATAATGCAATCGCCCAGCCCCAGGTCTCCGGGGTTAGCGGTCCCCCGAAAGTATCGTAGACAATCAAAACAAGCCAAAGCACCAACAAGCCGGTTGCCCCACCAAGAATGAGTGCGAGCAAAGCCAGCAAGATCCATCGACTGAGTTGTGGGGCGCGCCCCACATTCTTGCCTTTAGGACGATCAAGGCGGGGTAGCCGGACAATCAGCAGAACTATGAGTAGGCCGCTGAGCAGATATACGGGAAGCAGGGTCGATTTCGCGAAAACATTAATGGAGAGAAACCAGGACAATACTCGACCTCCGCTAGACAGGGCAGCACCTGATGTGGAACCGCCATCCCCCATCAACCCGATGGTATCGCAACCGAGTGTCGAACTAGGCCTAGCCTCGTTTGCCGGTGAGCTTACTCCAACGAGCGGTCAAGCCCCATTTCGCCACGTTGACCATCGCTTCTTTGAAAATGCCGCCACCCATCTTGGAGGCTCCGAATTCGCGCTCCACAAAGGTGATCGGTACTTCAACCACCTTGAGGCCAAGCTGCACGGTACGCCACAGCAGATCAACCTGGAAGCCGTAACCAACCGAATCGACCTTCGAGAGGTCAATCGCTTCGAGGGTGCCGCGTTTGAAGGCTCGATAACCGCCGGTGATATCGCGGTACTTTACGCCGAGCAGAATCCTGGAATACAGGCTGCCGCCAAGCGAAATCAGTTTGCGCTGCCAAGGCCAATTGACAACCTTCCCGCCGGGCACCCAACGAGAGCCCAGGACCAGATCTGCGCCTTGTTCGACCGCGTCAAGCAAAAGAGGCAACTGCTCGGGTTGGTGGGAGCCATCTGCATCCATCTCCACCAGCACGTCGTAGCCGGCGTCCAAGCCCCAGCCAAAGCCTGCGATGTAGGCGGCACCTAAGCCTTCTTTGCCCTTGCGATGCAAAACGTGCACCTGGCGGTCATCGGCGGCGAGCTCATCGGCCAGACGACCGGTACCGTCCGGGCTGTTGTCGTCGACGATCAACACGTCGGCAGCGGGCACAGCTTTACGCAACCGAGCCAGGGTGAGCGGCAGTGATTCCAGCTCGTTATAGGTCGGGATGATAGTCAGAACACGCACCCAATGGCCTTTCGTTGCATTTTTGGCACAGGAAACCATTATACGGGCAGAGAAATGGGTAGGTTCACGCGCCTTCGGGCCAATTCCAATGCAACCGTCCTGGCGCACTCAAACTGTTTTCTACTGACGCGTGAACCTACCCGTTACAAGAGCCGCCGGAACGCGTAGATGCGCGGATCTCACGGCGACCAGGCCATTCCGAAGAACTCAAGAAGGAACCCGTTGAAGTAACAGCCTACGTGTTGTGTGCTGACTGTCAATCTGGCCTTGACCAGCGGCTTTGTGCGTTTCCGCAGGTCAGAACGGGGGTTTAGAAAGAGGAATTTTTCAGATTTTTTCAGATTTTTCATGGCCTTCGGCGTGTCGCGTAGTGGAAGGTCATGCATCCGCGAGGTCTGGGGCAAATTCTGTTTCTGAATACAATGACCGTCCGCGGTGCACCGTGCTGAGGCAATAGGGGGAGTTCTCGGTATCGAGAGCTGGGAGCAGCGGAGTTCGCGAGCGGGGGTCGGTGCTCCAGGATTGCACTCGTTCGTCCGCCACCTGCACCATCAGCTCGTCCACCTGCCAGAGGGCGTAGCTCGCGGGCGCACCCGGTACCAATTGTCCCATCATTGGATCGGGCTCGCGCGCGGCCCTCCAGCCCGCCCTGCTATGACCAATAAAGGCCGCTCGAGCAGAAATCCGTTGCGCACCCTGATGGTGCCCCAGTGACGCCTTCACGCTCGCCCAGGGATCCAAAGCCGTGACCGGAGCATCAGAGCCCAGGCAAACCGGAACCCCAGCCGCGAACATATCCGCTAAATGATTCATCCCGCTGGCCCGTTCGATTCCTAACCTGCGCTCGTACAGTCCGTCCGGACCGCCCCAAAGCGCATCGAAGGCCGGTTGCATGCTTACCGTCACTGCGTGCTCGGCCAGAACCGAAATCGTTTCGGCATCGGCCATCTCAACATGCTCCAGGCGATGCCCAGCCGCTCGGACGGCGGCAGCTCCCGACCTTTCGGCAGCCCTCCGTAAGCCTTCGACAGCTAAGTCCATGCCGCCGTCGCCAATCACATGGAATCCGCCCTGCAGACCCAGCTGAGCACAGGCCAGCAGATGATCGGCGATCTGCTCAGCATTCAGATACCGCGTTCCAGACTGCCCGGGCTGATCTGAGTAGTCGGCGCGCAACGCGGCCGTTCTGGAACCTATTGAGCCATCAATATTGAGGTCCCCGGCAAAGCCTAAGGGTCTAATTCCAGCCTCGCTGAGTCTGCCGAGCAGTTCCGTGCCTTGCTCCACATCGGAGATCAATTCCGCCCAGTAGGGCAGAATCTGAGGACTAGTGCCCGCCTCGGATCGGCTCATCAGCAGCGCCAGGTCCTCCATAGCGTCGGTGCCAGAAATCGCCATTTCCGCGAGGGCCACATAACCAGCCTTGGCTGCCGCTTGCAGAGCAAGCTCCTGGAGCTGAGCCCGTCGCTGAGGTGTGAGTTGCCTCGCCGCATCACGGGCAGCCAGATGCGCTGCCCGGACTACTAGGCCGTCCCCCAGCCAACCGTCCATTGCGGATAAGCCAAGCCGCTCCGCTAGGGCGGATGACACCACGCCCGAATGCACGTCGATACGAGCCAGATACACTTCACGCCCGCCGCTAGCCCGATCCAATTCGGTGGCTTTCGGTGGCCTGGGCTGAGGCCAATGAGTCTCATCCCAGCCGAAGCCAAGCAAGGCTCCTGGCCCCTGCGCCGCAGCGCTCACCCTCGCCAAAAGCTCCGTGACCGAGGTAACGCTCGTCAGGTCCAGTGATTCCAAAGCCAGTCCGGTCTCGGTTACATGAACATGCGAATCCACAAATCCCGGGGTTATCAAAGCGCCCTGCAGGTCAATGACTTGCATCCGGGAATCCTGTAGCGAAGTAGCCGCATGCTCACCTCCCACCCAAGCCACGGTGCCGCCGTCCACCAACATCGCCGTCGCCAACGGATCAGCAGAGCTGTAGACGGAACCATTGCGGTAGAGCGTGAGTGACATAGCGAGTTCTTTCCGTTGAGATTCTGTTGAGTTTCCGAACTTGCTGATCAGGCGGCCAAAGCGGAGTAGGCCACTACCCCGCGGCGCACCCTCTCAATGGCTTGCAAGCAGGTCTTGCGCACTCCTGGCGCCAGTCCTGGAACGCTGGCCAACTGATCGAGCAGGTCAATGACTTGTTTGGCCCAGCGGACGAAGTCCCCGGCCGCAAGATCCGTACCCTCCAGCACGGCCTCCAGATGCTTGCCTCTAGCCCATTTCAGCATCGGCCACAGCAGACCCAACTCGGGCTCTGAGGTGAGTGGCAGCTTAGCCTGGGACTCCTGATCCTCCAGCATCGACCACTGCCGAACCAACACATCTACCGAATGCTCCAACACCGGGCTGGGCATCCGCGGTCGCAAGCCGCGTTCCTCACGTTTGGCTTGATAGACCAGGGCTGAGGCGAAGGCAGCTAGTTCGTTTGCGTCCAAGGCTTCAAAAGCGCCTTCCCGGAGGCAGAGCGCGATGAGCAGATCTTTTTCACCATAAATCCTGCGCAAGCGCTGGCCGGCCACGGTGGGTCGCAATCCGCCACCGGGCAGGGACTCCAGAAAATCGTCCTGGCGCAGCAGTTCACAGACCCGGTCGAAGGTTTTCGCAATGGTTCCGGTGCGGCCCTGGATTTGCCGCACCAAGGAATCTGTTTCACGGCGCAAGCGCCACCAGCGCTCCGACCATCGGGCGTGTGCCTCCCGATCGCTGCAACCGTGACAGGGATGAGCTCGCAATCTTCTGCGTAAGGCCGCGATCTGTTCCTCCTGGGCAGCACTGCGATTATCCGCGAAGGCACCCACTCTGGAGCTCGGGGCGTCCTGGAAGGTACTCAGCGCATAGTTAAGCGCGGCCACCAGGTTCTTTCGATCCTTAGGCTGACGGAGATTAAACTGTTTGGGGATTCGCACCCGACCAAGCGCCGCCACCGGGCCTTGCAGATCGTGGCGACCGATTCTTCTGGTCTCCTTATCCGTTGTCAGCACGGTGGGCCTTGGCTCATGGGCTTGCGGATCGGTGGCTATTACGACGGCGTAACCCGGCGAACGTCCGGCGCTCACCTCGATCACGTCTCCCGGCCGCAAGGCAGCGAGCGATTCGTCCACCGCCCCGCGCCGGGCCCGGCCGCCTTGCTTAGCAGCCTGGGACTCCGCCTCACTCAGTTCACGGCGGAGCTGTGCATATTCGCCGAAATCGCCCAGGTGGCAGGTCATGGATTCCTGGTAGCCCAGCAGCGCCGCTTCCCGGCTGCGCACCTGACGGGCCAAGCCAACCACCGAGCGATCAGCCTGAAATTGGGCGAAGGAGGATTCTAGGATTTCGCGCGCCCGGCCCTGTCCAAACTGGGCTATCAGGTTGATACTCATGTTGTAGGTGGGGCGGAAACTGGAATTCAGCGGATAGGTACGCCGTGAGGCGAGCCCCGCCACGGCTCCTGGATCTGTGCCCGGTTGCCAGAGCACAACGGCGTGACCCTCAACATCGATGCCTCGCCGCCCTGCCCTGCCGGTGAGCTGGGTGTACTCCCCCGCGGTGACATTCACATGCGATTCACCGTTGTACTTTTCCAACTTTTCCAAAACCACGGAACGAGCCGGCATATTCACCCCGAGGGCCAAGGTTTCGGTAGCGAAAACTGCCCGAACCAAACCGTCCACAAAGAGCGATTCGACGAGTTCTTTAAAGGTGGGCAGCATTCCGGCATGATGGGCTGCTACTCCACGCAGAAGACCTTCCCGCCAGGACCAGTAGCCAAGGACCTCAAGATCATCGCTGGGGATATCCTGGCTAGCTTGTTCGACTCGGGCGGAGATTTCCTGCCGCTCGGCTTCGGTGGTGAGCATAAGGCCGTAATCCACGCACTGGCGCACCGCTGCATCGCAACCCGCCCTGGAAAAGATAAAGGTGATGGCAGGCAGCAGATCGGCTCGATCCAAAGCGAGGATCACCTGGGCTCGGCTGGCCTTGCGAACGGGAGATTGCCCGGCATCCTGGTGGCTCTGAGCCAGCCGATTGACATTGTTCTTCCGGTGTCCGCCGCGGCCGCCGTGCGCAAAACGTCCGCGCATTCTGTTTTGCGCCTCGGTCCTGGCTAGCTGGAGTAGTTCGGTGTTGACCTCTGGGACCGCCTCCGACTGGACGTTCAACTGATCGAAAGAAGTGTCACCGGCGAAGAGATCAACAATGTCTTTGCCCACCATGACATGTTGCCAAAGTGGCACCGGACGATGCTCCGAGACGATGATCTCGGTGGATCCTCGTACGGTATCCAGCCAGGCACCGAATTCCTCGGCGTTGGAGACCGTTGCGCTGAGCGAAATCACCTGCACCTCGCTGGGCAGGTGAATGATGACCTCTTCCCACACCGCGCCCCGGAAGCGATCGGCTAGGTAATGTACCTCGTCCATCACCACAAAAGCCAGGTCGTCCAGGGCTTCCGAGCTGGCGTAGAGCATATTGCGCAGCACCTCGGTGGTCATCACCACGATCGCTGCCTCGGGATTGATCGAGGTATCGCCGGTGAGGAGCCCGACGTCGGCTGATCCGTATTTGCCGGCCAGCTCAGCGTACTTTTGGTTGCTCAGCGCCTTAATCGGCGTGGTGTAGAACGTTTTCAGTCCGCGTGCAAGGGCTAGATAAACGGCGAATTCGCCGACGATGGTCTTACCTGCACCGGTGGGGGCCGCCACCAAAACGCCTTGCCCGGCCTCAATGGCCTGACAGGCTTGCAGCTGAAAATCGTCTAAGTCGAACTCGAAGGTTTCCTTGAACGCGGCAAACTGGGTTCGGGATTCAACCATTCGTTCCCTGGCTGCCTGATAGCGTTCGGCCGGAGAAAGTGAGGGCATGCTCTTAGCCTACGGCTAAGCCGGGTCTAATCCGATCAGGCCGAGAATTCTCCTCGGCTCAAATCCACTCAAAGATTTTCGAGGTCACCCAAGGAGGTGGCCGAATCTGCGGTCTCCTCGGTTTCCTGAGCTTGCTTGGCCCGACGGCGGTCCCTTCGCCTATCCAACAAGACGCACAAGCCCATTGCGCCGAAGTAGAGTACGAGCAGTGGTCCGGCCAGCAGGAACATGGTGAACGCGTCATTGCCGGGGGCCGCCATCGCAGATACGAGAGTAACGCCCAAGACGGTGAACCGCCAGCTCTTGAACATCGTCTTGCCGCGCAGCACACCGGCCATATTCACCCCAACCAACACCACGGGCACCAGGAAGGCGATGCCCATGAACAAGATCAGCTGCATGATGAAGGTGATGTAGTCGCCAGCCTGGATATAGTTGGCGGCGCTGGAATCATTCGGAGTGAAGCTCATCAGGGCATGCACCACATTGGGCATCACCCACCAGCCGCAGTAGAGTCCAGCGGCGAAAAGCGGGATAGCCGCGAACATGAAGCCGAAGGTATACCGACGCTCTTTCGCGTTCAGTCCCGGGACAATGAATGCCCAGATCTGATAGATCCAGATCGGCGAGGAGACGATCGCCCCGATGAAGAAGGCGCCTTGCAGGTGCAGGTCAAAGCCGGTGGTGATGCCGCCAAAGGTGATTTTCGCGTCGAAACCTTTTTCGTGCGCGATTCTCTTGATCGGCTCCGAAATCGCTGCAAAAAGCGGATCGTAGAGCAACCAGCCAGCAATAGCTCCGAGCAGTAAAGCAATAGCAGATTTAATCAGCCTATTGCGCAGCTCGACGAGGTGTGATTTGAGGGACATCCGCCCCTCGGGGTTGGATGTGCGTCCCTTGAAAAGAGCCACGGTCCTTAGACAGTGGTGTTGCCGGGAGGCGTGCTTGTCCCGCTGTTATTGCCGTTATTAGCCTGGGGGTTCACCGGGGTAACGATAGTACCTTCGACCGGCCCCTCGGCCGGGGTTCCAGTGGACTGCGCGGTTCCAGCAGCATCCTGGCCATCGTTCTTCGACTCACGGACCTCAGACTTAATGATCCGGAATGACTGGCCCAGGCTGCGTGCCATCGCAGGTAACTTCGGCGCCGCGATCAGCAAGACGATCACGACGACAATGACAATAATTACAACCGGGTTCTCAAAAAGTCGTCCCACGGTAGTCCTTTCGTTTATTGATCAATATCCTACCGCGTCAAATCTCTTCCGGCGTGCCGTAGATCACTGAGCGATTGCGCTTGTCCCCGCGCGGTGCGCCGCTCGATCCGCCGATCGCGCCGCGCGGCGCGGCGATCTTGTTTGCCCTGGGCGTATTCGGAGCGCACTTCGGCCGGATCGGCGTGTACCGCCCAGCCTGGTTCGCGGCTGGAATTGCCTGTCGCAGCGGAATCAGCGTTAGAGAGTACCAGCTCGGCGGCAGCAATCGGTTCCGAAAAGGAGATCCGCTCGCTAGCGGCCGTGAATTCTCGTCCTAAGGCGACAAAATGCCGCCACAATTTGATTCCCAGCAGCACAACGTATAACAAAGAGAGGGCCACTAGTGCGACCCAGATCACGATCCATGACCACCAAGGCATGGATCCAGTCTAGAGACAATGAAGGAAATATGCCGACGAAGCCAGAAACCACACTGTCACAGACCGCCCCTCCGGGCGATGCTATGCAACACAACGACCACGGCGAGCGTCTAACTCGCGGCCTGAGTAACCGACACATTCAGCTCATTGCCATTGGCGGAGCAATTGGCACCGGACTCTTCCTTGGCTCGGGTAAGACCATTTCGGTGGCCGGACCAAGCGTGATCTTCGTCTATATGATCATCGGCTTCATGCTGTTCTTCGTGATGCGAGCCATGGGCGAAGTTCTGCTATCGAATTCTGGCTACCGAAATTTTGCGGATTTTGCCGGTGACCTGATCGGGCCTTGGGCCGGGTTCATGGTGGGCTGGACCTACTGGTTCTGTTGGATCATCATCGGCATCGCCGACCTTATCGCCATCTCCGGTTATGTGGCAGTTTGGGCTCCTGGCCTTCCGCTCTGGGTTCCGGCACTGCTCACCATCGGGCTCTTCTTGCTCTTGAACCTGGTAGCGGTCCGACTTTTCGGTGAACTCGAATTTTGGTTCGCCCTGATCAAAGTGGTCGCCATCGTGGCCCTGGTGGTGACCGGCGTCGTGCTGATCGCTATTGCTTTCCGCTCCCCTAATGGTGATGTTGCGTCACTCGCCAACCTGTGGAACGACGGCGGCATGTTCCCCAAGGGTTTCATGGGCTTCATCGGAGGCTTCCAAATCGCGATCTTCGCCTTCCAGGGCATCGAACTGGCAGGTACCGCCGCCGCCGAGACGAAATCCCCGGAGAAGACCTTGCCAAAGGCGATCAACTCCATTCCGGTCCGCGTGTTGCTGTTCTACGTATGCTCGCTGATTGTCATCATGGCCGTAACCCCCTGGCACTACGCCAGCTCGGACAAGAGTCCGTTCGTGGAGATGTTTGCCCTAGCCGGGTTGGCTGGCGCGGCAGGCGTAGTGAACTTCGTAGTGCTCACCTCGGCGGCTTCGAGTGCCAATTCGGGGATCTTCTCCACCTCACGGATCATGTACGGAATGGCGGGCGATGGCGAAGCACCGGAGACCTTCAATAAGCTCTCCAAGAATCACGTACCGGCTCGGGCGCTCATGCTCTCCTGTGTCTGCCTGCTACCCGGCGTGATACTGCTATACGCCGGTGATTCGGTCGGTCAGGCCTTCACCCTGGTGACCTCGATTTCAGCCATCCTGTTCATCACCGTTTGGGGCTTCATCGTGGTGGCCTATCTCGCTTACCGGAAGAAGCATCCGGAGCGGCACGCCGAGTCGAAGTTCAAAATGCCTGGTGGCAAGGTAATGGCTTGGGTGGTGCTGGTGTTCTTCGCCTTGGTCATTGTGGCGCTCGGTTTCGCCGAGGACACTCGGATCGCGCTCTATGCCGCACCGGTTTGGTATCTGATCATGATCGCCACCTACTTCGGCCTGGTCCGTCGGGCTAAGCGCCGTCTAGTTAAACCTGCCCAGGATAAATCCGCAGCATAAGCCCGCATCGAGTGTGGAGCTTTGCATCTTTTGACCTCGGTTTAAGATGCAAAGCTCCACACTCGGCGGTTAAGAATAGTTTTTGAGAGCTTCCCTGGCCCAGTCCAGAGCATCCTGAGCGGCCTGCGGCGGCGCCAGCAGCCGCACCGCGCCACCGTACTGGGCCACCAATTGCGGCAACCAATCGGTAGTACCCACCTGGATGGTCACCAAAGCGTGCCAGCGGGCGCTCTCATCTACCGCCAATCGGACGGATTGAGCGTCGTAGTAATCAGCCACCCAGCGAGCCGAACGATCCAGCAGCAAGGTCACCTCGGCGTCCTGCTCCCCCGGAGTGAACAGCCGCTCCGGGAAAGCCGATTCGACGGCGTCCTCAATGAACCCTGCCAGCTCGGCGTTCCGAATCCGATCCAGCCGGAAGATCCGCTGAGCTTCGGCGCTGTGACACCATGCTTGCAGATACCAGGCCTGGTCATCGGAGAAGATTCGTAAAGGATCGACAGTGCGCTCGGTGACCTCATCGCGATGCGGCACCAAATAGCTCAGTCGCAACTGGCGCTTCTCCCGCATCGCTTGCTGCAGAAGCTCGAGTGAGCCAGCATGCTGCGGCGGGCTGAGACGCACCCCGATGGTGCCGGTGATACCGCTCGCCGCCTCCCCTGTCGCCGCACTGATTTTGGCCATCGCAGTACGAACCGCTGAATCTCCGGCCAAGCCCGGCAACGCGCTGAGGGTTTCCAAACCAACCAACAGCGCGGATGCCTCATCAAGACTGAAACGCACCGGTTCGGAAAGTTCCTCGGCATCGGCGATATAGACGTGACCGTCGTCCCAGCTGACGTCCATCAAATCACCGTGGAATCCTCCCGGTAGCCCGCTCACCATCATTAAGTTCAGATCGGCTTCCAGCTGCCGCCGGCTAATGCCGAATTCGGTGGCGATCTCGTCCAGGTGCATGCCCTGGTGATGCACCAGAAACGGCACCAGATCTACCAGTCGGCGCAGATGATCCTGAGCGGTCGATTTTGCTCGACCCAAACGGTTGTTCCCCGGTTCCTCAGCGAACTCCGGCAGCGGACTGTTTGAGGCCTCCAGCACGGCCTGCAGCTTGGCTTGGACAGCCTCGGCAAGCTGCTGGGGAGCTCGTACAATGACGTTCGGCCCGACGGCGGCCAGCTCACCGGCCAGCGCGGTCAAGGAGTTGTAGGGCAGCTCCAGCAGGTCCCAGCCCGGTTCGGAACCACTCAGTGTCCCTCGGTCACGGAGGGCTTGTGCACGATCCGGACGGACGGCAATCCTCGCCAGACTCTGAGCGGGCAGTTCCATCCGATCCAGAACCTCGACCACGGAAAAGCCTTCCGGACGGCCAAAGCTGGAGGTTGTCAGCACGGTAATGGCTCCGCTAATCCGTGAGAGCCGGTAGAGGCGTTGTTCACCTCGATCGACGTCCAAGCCCACCAGGTACCAGTTGCCGAATTTCTGGCCCAGTCCCCAGGGCTGCACCCGGCGGCTGCGGGCTTGTTGATCCGCCGTGCCCTGATAGTCGAAACTGATTTCGTGGCGGGCTGTAGCCGCCTCTAACAGATCCTCGAAGGCTGGTTCCCTCGTACTGATCCGTGGTTCCAGCAGTGGCTCGGCCGGAAAGTCCTCGGGCAAGCCACCCCGGGTTTCAATTTTGCGAACGGCTCTTGCCGCCGCGGTACCCAAGGCGGCCCGGTCCCAGAGCCTAGCGGCCAAGGAGAGCACTGCGGCTTCCTCAACGCTGAAGCGGACCTCCGGCAGTCGGTACTTATCCTTGGGGATGCGGTAGCTCGTAGTGGTCAGATCGTCTTCAAAAACGCCGTGCTCGGTGGCGGTCTCCAAGGGGATTCCCATCGCCCGCAGATCCACCTTATCGCGCTCAAACATCCGCTCGAAGGCTTCTTCTGAGGGTGACTCTCGATAGGCCTGAATATTGAGCCGGAGGAACTCTTTGCTCCGCCCATAGCGTGTTTCCAGCAGGGCAATCAGCAGATTGAGCAGACGCTCGGTACGGGTAGCGGACACGGCACCAGCTTACTTAATAGAAAGCCCGTGCTGAGACCGTGTCCGCTTCCGTTTCCGTTTCCCCTTGCGTTTGTGCAGTTAGCGTATTTAGCGAACGCCGACGAGGTCCACCACGAAAATAAGTGCCTCGTTCGGGGCGATCGAAGCGCCCGCCCCACGCTCGCCATAAGCGAGTTCGGAGGGGATTTCCAGGCGGCGTCGGCCGCCAACTTTCATCCCCAGCAAGCCCTGATCCCAGCCCTTAATGACCTGGCCAACGCCTACCTTGAAGTCGAGCGGGGTCCCTCGGGTCCAGGAGGAGTCAAACTCTTCCCCGGTGGAGAAGGCAACGCCCACATAGTGCGCGGAAACCGTATCGCCCTTGCCCACTTCGGCACCGTTGCCTTCAACGATGTCCTTGATCACCAGTTCGCTAGGAACTTCGTGGTCAGGAAAGTCGATTTCCGGCTTTTCCCGATCGTAATTGCGCTCTCCGAATGACATGATGCTCCTGTTCGTCGTTGTTCTTGAGAATATTGTTGCAGCTTTTGCTGGCGGTTCTTGCTTAGCCCTTGCCAACAATGTCGACCACGAAGACCAGGGGACCGGCCGGCTGTCCGCTCGTGGTGTCGTCACCGTAGGCCATCGTGGAGGGGATCACCAGCAGCACGGTTGAGCCGATCTTTTGGCCGGTCAAACCCTGAGTCCAACCTGGGATGACCTGATTGAGGGCAAAGGTGACCGGTTGACCCTTGTCATAGCTGGAGTCGAACTGCTTACTGGTGGACCAGCTCCAGCCGGTGTAGTTGGCCTTAATCGAGTCGGTGGCCTGCAGCGCATCGCCGGTGCCCTCTTTAAGCACCTTGACGATGAGATTGTCTGGAGCGGCGCCCGAAGGGATCTTCACGCTGGGCACAGCTTTGGCGTTGAAACTCACCGTAGGCAGCTTGCCCTCGGAGTCGAGTTTGGCTACCTCATCAGAACTTGCCTTGGTCGGCGCAGCCTTTGCGGATTCAATCCGGAAGATCAACAGCTGGGCAGCTTGAGTCTGCCCACTCTGGGTCGACGCCGGGGTTGCATAGGCGATCTCGGAGCCTACCTTGGCCCCTACTACCGCACCATAAATAAGCGGGTTATTGGTCTTGAATGAGCTATCAATCACGATGCTGCTAGCAGCCTTGCTGAAGTTATCCGCCAGCACCTTACCGTCGGCTACCGCGAAGAAAGCGGTGTGGATCGCGATCAGCTGCCCATCTTTAATTTCCGCACCGGTACCCTGGGTGACCACCTTGATCGCCGGCTGAGGCACGGCAAGCGGCTTAGTGAATTCCACCTTAGGTGCCTTGCCCGCGCTGGTCGGAGTCAACTTAACGCTGCTAAGTAGCGCAGCGTTCGCCGCCGGAGCCGAGGTGCTGCTAGACGCCGTCGAACTGGCTGAACTATCCGAGCCGCTTGAGCTACTCGCCGCGTTGCCACAGGCGGCCAATAGGATGGTCAGGGGGACAATAGCGGCCGCTACGGCCAGTGATCGACGCACAAACGCTCAATTCTTCATCAGTCTGTCGGGTTTAGATCGGAACTCGCCCGCTGCGGGCAGCCCCCAGTTTAGCGGCTCAGCCTGAGAATCAACTTTGCCGCTCCCCCGCGGCCTCCGCCGCCAGCGACTCAATCAAAGCATCGACCCGTTCATCCTGATTCCGGAAAGGATCTTTACACAGCACGGTTTGGTGAGCTCGATCATTGAGTTTCAGGTGCACCCAGTCCACGGTGTAATCCCGGCCAGCAGCCTGTGCGGCTCGGACGAATCGGCCACGCAAAGCAGCCCTGGTGCTCTCCGGCGGTTCATCTGCGGCCCGCTGCGCATCGGTATCCTCAATCACCCGGGCGGTATCACCGCGGGCTTGCAGAAGGTAGAACAGGCCGCGCCGCGGCGAGATGTCGTGATAAGTCAGATCGATCTGCGCCAGCCGGGGAGAATCCAGACTGAGCCCGTGCCGTTTCTGATACGAATCGAGCAACTTCTTCTTAATAGCCCAATCGATCTCGGTGTCAATACCGCTGTAGTCCTGGCTCTCGATCGCCTCGAGTGCCCGCTTCCAAAGGTCCATGATCCGCGGCACCAAAGAGTTGTGGGCCCCGGCGGAGTCCAAAAATGCACTCACCTTCTCGAAATATTCTCGCTGGATCTCTAACGCGCTCAGAACGCGCCCATTGGCAAGTTTGACCGGCACCCGGCCGGTTAGATCCTGGGAGATTTCCCGGATGCTCCGAATCGGATTCTCCATCCGCAAATCACGCATAATGACCCCGGATTCGATCATCCGCAGCAGCAAATCCACAGTCCCGACCTTGAGCATCGTTGTGGTCTCCGACATATTCGAATCCCCCACAATCACATGCAAGCGCCGATACAGTTCGGCATCGGCATGCGGCTCATCTCGGGTATTAATAATCGGTCGAGAGCGGGTGGTTGCGGAGGAAACACCTTCCCAGATGTGTTCGGCTCGCTGCGAGAAGGAGAAATGCGGCTGCCCGCCCACGGTATGCAGCTTCCCGGCCCCGGCGATCAGCTGCCTGGTGACTAAGAAGGGGATCAGTACCTCGGCCAGTCTGCTGAATTCACCGCGCCGGCTAATCAGATAGTTCTCGTGGCTGCCATAAGAGTTTCCGGCAGAATCGGTGTTGTTCTTAAACAGGAAGACCTGGCCTTTAAAACCCTCCAGCGACAGCCGGTTCTCCGCCTCGCCCACCAACTCATTCAGGATCAGCTCACCGGAGCGATCATGCGCAATGAGCTGCCCGACGTCGTCACATTCCGCGGTGGCATATTCCGGGTGCGAGCCGACGTCGAGATAGAGCCGGGAGCCATTGGCGAGGAAAACATTGGAGCTGCGCCCCCAGCTGACCACCTTCCGGAACAGGTATCTGGCCACTTCCTCGGGCGAAAGCGGACGCGAATCACGGCTGGAAAAGGCAATGCCGAACTCTGTTTCAATACCGAAAATCCTACGATCCATCTATTTCTCCTCGGCCCCAATCCACCCTGTCCGCAGCTACTAGGTCAGCGCTGCGGTAATCTCTTCGAAGCCCAGTCGGCGGAAAGACCGAGCCTTGCCGCGAGTGGTCTCCGAGTCGCGATCCAGCACTGCCACCTCCAAGGTCTCCGCGCCAAGCTCAGCGGGAACCCGGCCGGCGGCTTGCTCGCTGTTCTGCTGCGGGCCGGCGCTAAGCGCGTGCACCGCGAGCTTAATCGCTTCGGAAAGCCCGAGCCCAGGAGCCCAGGTAGTGGCGACGGCGGCATGCACCGACTCCACCTGACCGCCCATCGCAATGAACCCCTTCTCATCGGCGATCGAACCGTCAAAGGTCAGCCGGTACAGATGGTCCGAGTCCTGGCTGCTACCCACCTCCGCTACTGCAAGCTCAACCTCGAAGGGCTTTTGCTCGGCAGTGAAGACCGCGCCCAGGCTCTGCGCGTAGACGCTGGCGAGGCCTCGGGCCGTGACGTCCTCGCGATCATAAGAGTAGCCGCGGACATCGGCGTAGCGCACACCGGCCTGTCGCAGGGATTCGAATTCGTTGTACTTCCCTACTGCGGCGAAGGCGATCTTGTCGTAAATTTCGCCAATTTTGTGCAGCGAGGGTGAGGGGTTTTCGGCCACCAGAGCAATGCCATCGGCCGCGGAGATCACCACTACGGAACGGCCGCGGGCAATACCCTTGCGAGCAAAATCCGCGCGGTCCTTCATCACCTGCTCGGGTGAAACGTAGAACTGCTGCGTCATCAGGCCTCCCTGCCTAGCTCGGTGCGCCGCGCCACCACGGCTCGCACCACGTCGCCGAGTTCCCCAACGGGCACCTTACGCGCGCCGCTGCGGGTCACGGTGAAGACAATGGGCCAGAGCTCTCGGACCAGGTCCGGTCCCCCGGTGGCCGAATCGTCATCGGCCGCATCGACCAATGATTCCACCGCGACCTCGATGGCTTCGGCCTCGGTGAGGCCCGGTTTCCAGAGTTTCTTCATGGCTCCGCGGGCGAAGACAGAACCCGAGCCTACGCTGTGATGCTCTAGCTCCTCATAGCGGCCGCCCGTGACGTCATAAGAGAACAGCCTGCCCTGGGAGAGGCCCAAATCGTAACCGGCAAAAAGCGGAACCACGGCGAGCCCTTGCAGCGCCATCGGCAGGTTGCCGCGCACCATCGCGCCCAAGCGATTGGCTTTGCCTTCCAGGGATAAGGTGGTTCCTTCGATTTTCTCGTAGTGCTCGAGTTCCACCTGGAACAATTTGGTGATGTCGATGGCCAGACCCGCGGTGCCCGCGATGCCGAGCACCGAGTACTGGTCCGCCGGAAAGACCTTCTCGATCCTCCGGCTGGCGATCATGGTGCCCATGGTGGCTCGCCGGTCACCAGCCATCAGCACCCCACCGGCAAAGCTCAACGCGACAATCGTGGTGGCGTGCGGGGCTTGCAACGAACCGGCGGGAAGCTGCTGGTCTAGCTGCTGGCCGAAGGGTAGTAGCTCCGGTCGAGACTGCGCCAAATGCTCGGTGAAGGACGACGTCGCTGCTGCCGCCAGCTCCCGGACGGCACGCTCACCCTGGTCGCGGTACCGCATCTGCGCCTACTGTCCGCCCTTTTGCACGAAGCCGCGAACGAACTCCTCGGCATTCGATTCGAGCACGCCGTCGATTTCATCCAACAGGTCATCAAGACCTTCGGTCTGTGCGCTGCTCTGCGGAACCCCTGGGGTGGGGAGGGGAATATCGGGAACGTCCTGCTCCTCATCACGAGAGCTATAGTTCTGCTGTTCCTGGCCTGCCATGTCACGCTCCTCAAACTGTCTTAGTTCTCTTCATCATCCTGCCACGTACCTCGGCAATTGTCCGAGCGTCCGGCTCAGTGTTCTCCCAGCAGGGCACCAAGGAAGTCTTCTACATCCTGATGGGCCTCAAAAAGCTCGCCAATGAGCGCTTTCGTGCCTCGTAGCGGTTCCCGGGTGGGTACCTTTTGCAATCGTTTTTGACTCGGCAACTGGAAAATCACCGAATCCCAACTCGCACCCACTATCTGGGCGCCAAAGCGGCGGATCGATTCGCCACGGAAATATGCTCGAGTATCTTCCGGGGGTGCCTGCACGGCCGCATCGATTCGGCTCTGGCTGACCAATTTTTCCAATCGCCCCCGAGCCTGCAATCGGTTCGCCAACCCCTTGTCCAAGCGGATATCGGCCCATTGCAAGTCGATCAACGCCAGCCTAGCGTCATCCCAGGCCAGGCCATCACGCTCTCGATACTGATCTAGCAAGCCGAGCTTTGCCGCCCATTCGACCTGACCGGACACCGCTTCGGGTCCCTTAGCTAAGCCGTTGAGCACCTCCTCCCAGCGCGCCAATACCGTGCTGGTGTGCCGATCACTCGTCTGCACGGCCTCTTGCGCTGCCTCCAGGTACATCCACTGAATATCCAGGGCTGTGACTCGCCGTCCATCGATCAACCGGTAGAGACGGGTCAGCGAAACATCGTGGCTAACCGCCCGAAGCGCCTCCACCGGTTCCCAAATTTCCAGCTCGGGGGCCAGCCCGCGCTCGATCAGATCCAGTACCAGGGCGGTGGTACCGAACTTGAGGTAGTGCGAGACCTGGGAAAGATTGGCATCACCGATGATGACATGCAGCCGTCGGTATTTATCCGCCAACGCATGCGGCTCATCCCTGGTATTGATAATCGGTCGCCGGATGGTTGTTTCCAAGCCAACTTCAGCTTCAAAGAAGTCCGCCCGCTGGCTCAGTTGGAACCCCGGTGTTGAGGCGTCCTGACCAAGACCAACCCGCCCCGCCCCACAGATCAATTGCCGGGTGACGAAAAAAGGCGTCAGCCCGGAGACAATGCGCCCGAAAGGAACCTGCCGCGGCATCAAATAGTTCTCATGGCTACCGTAAGAGGCGGATTTGCTGTCGGTGTTGTTCTTATAGAGCTGGATATCGGGCACCCCCTCTTCCCCAGCAGCCCGGCGGGCGGCGAGATCGGCCAGTACCTGGCGCGCCACGACGTCGCCCGCAAAGTCCCAGATCAGCGCATCTTCCGGATTGGTCACCTCGGGCGAGGAATACTCCGGATGTGCGTGGTCTACGTAGAGCCTGGCGCCATTCCCCAGCACCATGTTCATCACGGCTGCCGGAGCGTCCACCGGATCCGAACTGTCCAACGGTCCCTCGGCGGAATCCCAATCGGAAAGAGCCACCGCGGCTGCCGTCAGCACGGCAGGCTGATCAGTCAGCTGGGAAGGATGCGCCGAAGCCCTAGGCATCGTCCAGCCACGAGCGTCCGCGAGCGGCGACTCATCGCTGTAGTCCCAGGGCGTTTCTGCGCCGCCCACCGCGTGTTCGCTACTCAATCGAGCGTAGCCGTGCACCACCTGCGCGGAGAGCCAGGTAGCGTTCAGCCCGCTCTGCCCCGGCGCGTGAATACCGTATTCGGTTTCCGCACCCATCACTCGGTTTGCTGTCAATGCCGTACCCCGATCCGGCTAGTCAAGCCGATCAAAACGATCACAGATATTGCCCGGTATTGGGCGCAGTATCTATCGTCTTGCCCGGCTCCTGCCCCGCTTTGCCCTGCACGATGGTGCGGATATAGGTGATCCGCTCCCCCTTCTTGCCCGAGATCCTGGCCCAGTCATCCGGATTCGTGGTGTTGGGCATGTCTTCGTGCTCACGGAACTCATCCACCACGGCACGCAACATATGATCTATCCGGATCCCCTTATCACCTGTGGTGAGTAAGTCCTTGATCGCGTACTTCTTGGCTCGATCAACTACGTTCTGGATCACCGCACCGGAATTGAAGTCCTTGAAATAGAGCATTTCATTATCGCCATTGGCATAGGTGACTTCGAGGTACTCATTCGACTTATCGGTCGAATACATTGCCTCGACGGTGCGCTGGATCATTGCGTCCACGGTTGCCTGCGGATCGCCGTCGTGAGCCTGCACATCGTCTTGGTGAAAAGGCAGGTCAACCGTGACGTACTTAGCGAAGATATCCGCAGCCGCTTCCGCATCCGGGCGCTGGATCTTGACCTTCACATCCAGCCGACCAGGCCGCAGAATAGCCGGATCAATCATGTCCTCACGGTTCGAGGCACCGATCACAATCACATTATCCAGTCGCTCCACGCCGTCGATCTCGCTGAGCAATTGAGGCACGATGGTGGTCTCCACATCGGAGGATACCCCGGTACCTCGGGTTCGGAAGAGGGAGTCCATTTCGTCGAAAAACACCACCACGGCGCTGCCATCGGAGGCTTTCTCCCTGGCCCGAGCGAAGATCAGCCGGATCTGCCGCTCGGTTTCACCGACATACTTATCCAGCAGCTCGGGGCCCTTGATGTTCAGGAAGTAGCTCTTGGTTTCCTTCTGCCCGCTGCGTTCTGCCGCGCGCGCCGCAAGCGAATTAGCGACGGCCTTGGCGATCAGGGTCTTGCCACAACCCGGAGGGCCGTAGAGCAGGATGCCCTTCGGCGGTTTGAGGCCGTGCTCACGATAAAGATCGGGGTGCAGGAAGGGAAGTTCGACGGCGTCACGGATCTGTTCGATCTGCGGCCCCAAGCCACCAATATCGTGGTAGGAAATGTCTGGGACTTCCTCCAGGATCAGGTTCTCCACCTCGGAACGGGGTACCTTCTCCAGGGCATAGCCGGTTCGTGAATCGAGGGAGAGTGCGTCCCCTACTCGAACCTTCTGGCTCAACAAAGCACCGGAGAGCTTGACTACTCGTTCCTCATCGGCTCGGCCCGTGATCAAGGCACGATCGGTGCCGAGTAGTTCCTTGACGGTGACAAGTTCCCCGGTCCGTTCAAAGCCGAGGGCCGCTACTACGGTCAGCGACTCGTTGAGCAGGACTTCTTGGCCGGGGCTCAGCGAGGAGATATTGACCAGTGGGCTCAGGCCCACCCGTACCTTGCGTCCCTGGTAGGCGACGTCCACGGTCTCCTCGGTCACGGCGTTAGCACCGAAAGCTTCAGCCTTGCGAGGATTGATCTGGGTCAGCGTGGCAAAACTATAGGGTGCCTGGCCGTCCTTTTCTAGGGCGGCTTTGAGCTTGAGAATCTCGGCCTTAGCGGTCTCCAACATGGAAACCATCCGGGTGTTGTTCTGGGTGGCGCTGGCAAGTTGCTTATCGATCTGCCGGAGCTTGTCCCGGAGTACGTTGAACTGCCGTTCTAGGGCTTGGTAGTCCCGCTCAGTGGGTTGTGACTGGAAATCCTGCGTCATCTGATCAGCTCCTTTACGCCTACTACCAATCTAGAACACTATGCTCGTGGAGTTTGATCCCTGTCCCCATTGTGGACAGTTTCCGCCAAATATTGGCGTCCCAGCGCCCCCCCCCCCCGTTACCCCAAAAAAGATTGTCTTCGCGATAGCCCAGCGGCATCGCGATAGCCCAATGTCGCGACATAGACCTATCCCGAAGTCATTGGACTATCGCGAGCCGGAAAATCCACTGAATCCCGGCTCAGAGCGAATCTAGTTTTCGACGCTTCCATCATCCGCGGTCTCATCGGCGGTCCCGCCGGCGGTATTTTCGTCCACGGCAGGAGCTACATGTCCCCTTGTTTGGGTGGTGGCCACGGCATCTCGTGCGGCTCGACGTAGTTTCTTATCGGAAACCGCGCGCTCGCCGACCGAACTTGGTGTCCAGGCATCAAGATCCTGCTGGCTGAACTCGGTTTTGGAGGGCCGCCGTTTGAGCGCCAGGGAGGTGACGCCGTCGGCTAATTTACGGGTGACCAACAGGAAACCCGTGTGTGCCACCATCCGGTGGTTGGGCCGCACCGCGAGGCCTTCAAGGTGCCAACCACGCACCATCGATTCCCAAGACTCCGGCTCAGTAAAACGACCATCGGCGCGGATCGCCTCCGCGGTACGGGAGAGTTGAGTCACGGTTGCCACGTAGTTAATCCAGACGCCACCCGGGGCTAGCACGGTCGCCACGGCATCGAGGCATTCCCATGGAGCAAGCATGTCCAGCACCACGCGATCCACGCTGCCAGGTTCCTCGGCCTTGACCACTTCATCCTGGAAGTCACCGATGGAAATCTGCCAAGCCGGATGCGGCCCGTCGAAAATGGTCTCCACATTGCCACGAGCAATAGCGGCGAATTCCTCGCGCCGCTCGAAGGAATGCAAATAGCCCCGATCGCCAACGGCGCGCAGCAACGAGATGGAGAGAGCACCGGAACCGACCCCGGCCTCCACCACTCGGGCTCCGGGATAGATATCGGCCATGGTCACGATCTGACCGGCATCCTTGGGATAGACCACAGCCGCGCCACGTGGCATGGACAGAACAAAGTCGCTGAGCAGGGGACGCAATGCCTGGTAAAGCTGCCCGGTGGTATTGGCCACAATCGAGCCCTCTGGTTTGCCGATCAGCTCGGCATGATTGAGGAAGCCCTTATGGGTGTGAAAGGCTGCCTCGGGTGTCAGGGTGATGGTGTTCATTCGACCGCGCTCGTCGGTCAACTGCACGCGTTCACCGGCCCTGAAAGGTCCGCGACGCGCGGCCGCACCGTGCGGAAGTTCTTCGGGCTGAAGATCCTGAGGAGTCATTACTGGTTCCGTCCTGTTGCTGCCTGAAAGCTGGGTGGCCCGGAGGCCGGGAAACTATCTGCGAAGGGGAAGAGGCTTTGGATTCCCGATGGTCTTAAACATCCGGAAGGGTCTTACCTGTCACGGCCGCAACCACAACCTGTTGCCGCAGCAGACCGGTCACCTGGCCGCGGGCATCGATCACCGCATATTCGCTGCCGGAAAGCTGAGCTAGATATTGGATGAGTTCCTGCCCGGAGGCGGATTCGGGCACGTAACCGCCGGCCGCCAAGGTGTGCGAAACCGCTGTAGCCGGGGTTGAGGCGGCAGCGGTAAGCGGCACCGTGGCGAGGATCAGCGGGTCAACCAGATAGCTTGGCCTACCATCCTTGAGCGTGAGTACGACGCTCACTCCCTGGTTTCGGGACAGTGTGGAGAGCACCTGAGCCACCGAGACGTCGTCGGGCATACCAATGGCCGGGCTGCACAGCTTGCCCGCACTGATCTCCGGCAACCGCAGTCGCATTCGAGCCGTGGTGATCGCCTGGCTAGCCCCTAGCCAAAGGAACCCAGCAATAAATAAGGTGAAGAGAGCGGTCTGAATATTGAGCGACTGGTTGAGCACGAAGGGCAGACCCAGGGCGAAAATTAACACCAGTATGACGACGACGCGGCCCGCCCAGCCCGCGGCCACGGTGCCCTTTTCCTGGCTTCCGGTGATCCGCCAGACAATGGATTCGACCAACCTTCCGCCGTCCAAGGGCAAGCCCGGCAGGATATTGAAGGCACCGATCAGGAAGTTCGCCCAGACAAAAATATTGGCTAGCGCGGCGACCAGGGCGGTGCCGACGCTTGTCACGCCCGGCAAGCTGAGCACTAGCAGCCAGCCAAGTCCAGCAAGGAGGAAGTTGGCTATTGGCCCGGCGAAGGCCACGACGAGCGAACGGCCGGGAGTTGCCGTGAAGTTCTCGAACTGAGTGTGTCCGCCCCAGAGGTTGAGCACAATCTTCTGCGTTGGCCAGCCATAAACCTTGGCCATCAGGGCGTGTGCAAGTTCGTGGATCAGCACCGAAAACAATAGGAGCAGCGCGTAAATTAGGGCGATGCCGTAGGACCAGATACCCAAAGTTGGAAAGGTCACCGAAATGACCGGGCCAAAGACCAGTACGGTGAACGCCGCGATCAGAAACCAAGAGTAAGCCAGCACAATCGGGATGCCCACGATCCGGCCCAGTGGAATGCCCTCTCGGCGTACCGGAGGCCCACCGTTAGCTTCGGCTCCGGGCTCGTGAATATCGCTCATCGCGCAACCTGCGCTTTCAGAGCCAGCAAATCGGCTGCACTTCGTCCACTCAGGGTGGTCCAGGTGATACGTGCTTCATCTTCCGGCAGCGGGACCGAGTGCGGAATACCAATCGTGGTCAACCCGGCGGCCAGGGCAGATTGAACGCCGGGGACCGAATCTTCCAGCGCTATGCAATTATCCAGGCTTAGGGTGGGGTCGCTCTGGCCTAGTAGTGCCACCGCACGCAAATATGGTTCAGGGTGTGGTTTACCGTTCTCCACCTGATCACCCGTCACGGTGAATTCGAAGCTGCCGCTCGGAAGCGCCGCCAGGATTTCCCTGACGAGGGGCCCTTCACTCATGGTGACCAGAGCGCAGCGCAGGCCTTCCTGACGCAGATCTGCCAGCAGTTCTCTGGCGCCTGGACGCCAGGGCAGTACCCCTCGAATTCGATTGATGACCCTCCGAGTGAGCTCATCAATGATGGCCCGCCTCTCCAGGCCGATCCCGGCCTCTTGCAGGACCCCCGCCGAGAACCACAATGACTGGCCCACCAAGGTCAGAGCCTGCTGATGCGACCAACTTCCCCCGTGCTCCTCTACTAGCTCTTGCTCGGAGGCAATCCAGTAGGGCTCGGTATCAACCAGGGTGCCATCCATATCCCAAAGTACGGCCTTGAGCGTAGCCGGATCGGGTTCCCCGGTGGACCGATGAGGCACCGAGCTTTCGGCATGCTCGGACAGATCGGTCTCGCGCGAGGATGAATGCATGGGTCTATTTTACCGGCCAGGGCGACGGCCCAAGTCCAGTGTCCAAAAGCTAAGCTCTCAGCGAATCGGCGGCGGCAGATGCGCTTGTAGCCTTCGCTCCTCGGATCAGGGCCGTAGGGTGGTGCTGTGAGCAGATTTGACGACGACGCCCAACCCGGCAGCTTTCTGCCCGTCCCAGCCGCTGGGAATACCTCCGGCGAGCGGGTCACCGTGATGCTTGCGGCTTTTGAGGGCTGGAATGATGCCGGTGACGCGGCTAGTGATGCGCTGAAGTATCTGCACAAGCTGTGGGGCGCGCGCAAGGTGGCCAGGATTGATGCCGAGGAATACTACGATTTCCAGTTCACTCGCCCCGTGGTGAAACGAAATTCCGAGGGTGAACGCCGGGTGAAGTGGCCCACTACCAAGCTCTCACGAGTGTCCTTGACGAGCAGCCCGGTTGACGTGTTGTTTGTGCACGGCATTGAGCCGTCTTATAAATGGCGTTCCTACACGGATGAACTTTTGCAGCATGCGCAGCAACAAGGGGTTGATTGCCTGGTGCTGGTCGGTGCCCTGCTGGCCGATGTGCCGCACAGCCGCCCCATCCCGGTGACCTCAACGAGCGATGACGACCGGTTCAGGGAACGACTCAACTTAGAAGCACCGCAGTATGAGGGCCCTATCGGGATTGTGGGGGTATTGGCGGATGCCGCCGCCAAGCGCGGCTTACCCACCCTTTCACTCTGGGCGGCTGTGCCGCACTATGTGGCTCAGTCCCCCTCACCCAAGGCTCAGCTGACCTTGCTGCATCAGATCGAGGAGCTGCTGCAATCTCCTTTGGAAACGGCCGATATCGCCGAAGAGGCCGAGGCCTGGGAGCGCGGGGTTAATGAGCTAGCCGCCGATGATCCGGAAATTGCTGCCTACGTCCGACAGCTAGAAGAGGCCAAGGACACCGCAGACCTGCCCGAAGCCACCGGAGAATCAATCGCCCGTGAATTCGAGCGTTATCTGCGCCGACGCGGCAAGGACAAAAACTAGTCCCGTTGAGGCTTGAACCCCTGGAACCCTTAGAGCTGCACGCCTAGCAAGGCATCGACTGCTGCGACCACCAGCGCCGCATCGGCTTCGCTGTGCTGATTACCGGTTTGATTCCCGCGCCCAGAATCGCTTCTTGCCGCCCAGAGATCTACCGCGGCCAGAGCTTTCGGTGCGTTCAGGTCGGAAGCTAGGGCGGCTCGGATCTCCGCCAGTAAGGGTTCAGCCGAACCGGTTTCGACGGCGTTCAGCGCCTGCCGCCAATTCGCCAGCCGCCGTTGGGCTACCTGCAAAAGCTGCTCGGTCCAGAACCAATCGGAACGGTAGTGATTAGCCAAGACCGCAAGCCGGATCGCTGCTGGCTCCACACCGGACTGACGCAGCTTGGAGACCAGCACCAGGTTGCCCTTGGACTTACTCATCTTCTCGCCGTCCAGGCCCACCATGCCGGTATGGGCATAGAGCCTGGCCATTGGACGATGATTCAAACTCCAGGCATGCCCCGCACCCATTTCGTGGTGCGGGAAGATCAGGTCCGATCCCCCGCCCTGCACGGTGAAGGGGGCAGGCAGGAAGCGTCGAGAAATCACCGTACATTCAATGTGCCAACCCGGACGGCCGTCCCCCAGCGAAGCTCCGGGCCAGGATGGCTCGCCCTCCCGGGCTGCTCGCCAGAGCAAAGCATCGAGTGGATTCCGTTTCCCCGTCCGCTCCGGATCTCCACCGCGCTCCGCAAAGATCGGCAGCATCTGGGCTTCGGAGAGTCCGGAGATCTGACCCAGCCACCAAGCATCCGGGGCCGCATGGGAGGAGGAGGCTACGACGTCGAAATAAATATCACCGTCCGGCAGCGCATAGGCTAACCCCTCGGCGAGTAAGCGCTCTACCTCGGGAACAATCCACTCAATGGCTTCCACCGCGCCGATATAGCGCTCCGGCGGAAGGACCCTGAGCGCTTCCATATCGCTGCGGAACAGATCGGTCTGCGCCACCGCGAGCTCACGCCAGTCGATGCCGTCCCGCTCCGCTCGCTCCAGCAGCGGATCGTCCACGTCTGTCACGTTCTGCACGTAACGCACCTTCGCACCGGCATCCCGCCAAGCCCTGCCGAGCAGATCAAAGGCCAGGTACGTGGCCGCATGCCCCAAGTGGGTGGCGTCATAGGGTGTAATGCCACAGACGTAGAGACTCACCTCGCCCTGAAGGGGCACCGGTTGAAGCCGCTTACTGGCCGTATCGAAGAGCTCAAGTTGGCTCAGCCGTCCCGGCAATGAGGGCAGTTGAGTGTTTCCCCAGGCCCTCATGCGGAAATCACCGAGAAGCCGAGCAGTACGAACACCAGCAGGCCAAGGGCAATGCGGTACCAAACGAAAATTCGGTAGCTATTGGTCGAGATGAATTTCAGGAACCAGCCAATGATGAAGTAACCCACTACGAAGGCCACCACGGTAGCCAGTGCCGTTTCGCCGAAGCCGAAGGGGCCTTGCACGCCGTCGTGCTTCACGTAGACCTTGAAGAGCTCGTAGAAACCGCTACCCAGTACGGCGGGGATCGCCAGCAGGAAGGAATATCGGGCGGCTGCTTCCCTGGTATAGCCCATCAGCAAGCCAGCGGTGATGGTACCGCCGGAGCGGGATACTCCGGGGATCAATGCCAGGCACTGTGCCAGGCCGTAAATGATGCCGTGTTTCACGGTCAGTTGATCGATGCTGCGCTGGTGCTTACCCACCGCATCCGCTATCGCCAAGATGACGCCGAAGACAATCAAGGTGGTGGCGACAATCCAGAGATTTCGCAACGATCCCTCGATCGCGTTCTGGAAGAAGATACCAATCACGATGATCGGGATGGAACCCACGATCACCAGCCAACCCATCCTGGCATCCGGGTCGTTACGCGGCAGTTTTCCGATAATGGATAGCCACCAGTGCTTGACGATCCTGACGATATCCCGCCAGAAAAAGACCACCACGGCGGCTTCGGTGCCGAGCTGACTCACCGCGGTGAAGCCTGCCCCCGGGTCTTCTAAACCGATCAGTTTCCCGACGATGAAGAGATGAGCGCTTGAGGAAATCGGAAGGAATTCCGTCAAGCCTTGCACCAGGCCCAGAAAGGCAGCTTCTAACCAGTTCACGTAGATGACTTTATGCCATCGAAACCGGAGCACCCAGCACGTGACACTTTCTGCGGCACGTAAACTTGGCTCATGCAACAGCGATTTCTTGGCCACAGCGGCCTCCGCGTTTCCGCTCTGACCCTGGGCACCATGTCCTGGGGCACTTCCACCGATGAAGATCAGTGCCGTGAACTTCTACGGGGATATATTTCGGCGGGCGGCACCGTCCTGGATACCGCGATTAGTTACGGCGAGGGCAGCAGTGAGGCCATTCTGGGCGAGTTGATCGGCGATCTGGTAGCCCGGGCCGATCTGGTCCTGGTGTCCAAAGCGGGCATTGAGCGCCGCCAGGGTAGACGGATGGTGGATTGCTCGCGTCGCGGCCTACTTGCGGGCTTGGACGCATCGCTGGCCCGGCTCGGTACCGACTATCTCGATCTCTGGCTGGCCCACACCTGGGATCCGCATGTACCCCTAGAGGAAACCCTGGACACGCTGGATTACGCGGTCTCCTCGGGCCGGGTCCGTTATGCCGGGGTCTCGAACTATTCGGGCTGGCAGCTGGCCAAATCGGCACAACTGGTAGATACCCCTTTGGTTGCCGATCAGGTTGAATATTCCTTGCTCAATCGCAGCGCCGAGGCTGAGTTGGTGCCAGCCGCGGAAGACGCCGGCAGCGGGCTGATGTGCTGGGGCGCCTTGGGCCGTGGCGTGCTTACCGGAAAGTATCGGGGCCAGATCCCCGCTGACTCGCGAGGGGCCTCCGATCGTTGGGCCGGCTATGTCGAACCATATTTATCCGGCAAAGCCAGTCGGATCACTGAGGCTGTGCTGACCGCGGCAAAGGGACTCGATCGCGATCCGAGCGATGTGGCGCTCAGTTGGCTAGTGCAGCGTCCGGCTGTGGCCACCGCGATTATCGGCCCGCGTACTCCGGAACAGTTGCAAGCCGTTCTGGCTGGCACCCTAGAGGCGTTACCGGAGCAGATCGTGAGCGTGCTGGATGAGGTTTCGCTGGGTGCCGGAGCCGAACTGGGTTTGAACCGCTGAAACTCCCGCTTCAGCCGCGGACCGTTCTAGGACCGGTCGCTAGCCTTGAATCGGCTCTAGATCCTCGTCTTCATCGTCCTGCTCATCCTCGTCCTCTTCGTAGATCACCAAGGGCGTGACCTCACCGTAAGAGTCATAGAGCACTTCTTCATAAACTTCGAAAGCATCCGCGATCGCCAGATATGCTGCTTCCACCGAAGGATCGTCGTCACCGCGACGGGATACGGAGGCGGCAAGATGCTCCTCAAGCGCTGAGGTCAGGGACTGCAACGCGACACGCGGATCTATGCTCATATATACGACGTTAGCCCTTAGGGGCCAAAATGGGGAGTCATGGGAGAAGAATTCAGCTGGCAACTTCCGGGACGCAGCCCCAAAGAACAATCCGGATCGGTCCGTCGGGAGCGAGATTTCGCGCGGCAATACGAGTACTTAGTACTCACCGTAAGCGCCCAGGAATCCGTCAACGAGGCACGTCAGAGGCTGACCGAACACGCCGAGTACGGCAAGTGGGAGTTGCAGCGTAGCCGCTTGTACACCGGAGGTGCTCGGCAGTTCTGGTTGCGTCGGAAGGTGTTGCGCGTCGAGCGGACCGTCTAAAGTGCGGGTCCAAGCCAGGCTGTAGCTATGGTGTTCAATGCCGAATCTTCGCTGGAGGGGTGGAACTGCCCGGCTAGTACATCTCGGTAAAGTCTGCTCAGCTCGCTTCCGCTGAAATAACTTGCTCCACCGGCCACCTTAATCGCCAGGTCCACGGTTTCTCGGGCCGCCTCGGTGGTTCGAATTTTCAGTCCAACCAGGCTGGCAAACCATTGTTTGCCTCGATCCACCTCTTGATCAACATCTTGCGCTACCGCTTCGATCTGCGGGTAAATACCGTCCATGATCAACGCGGCCCTGGCCACCCGGGCTCGAACCAAGGGGTCCTTGGCCAGGCTCGCCTCATTTTTTAGTGAACGACGGCGGCGCGCGGCTTCCGCGGCCAGGTTCACCGACCGCTCCCCTATTCCGGCGTAGACGGAGGCGACCAGCGTCTCAAAGCAGGCGAAGATCGCGAAAATGAGCGGATCGGCGTTCGGGCCTACCGGCAGACTCCGGAATATCCGTTCCCGCGGAATCAGCACGCCGTCCAGCACGGTGCTATTGGATTGACTGGCCCGCATCCCCAGGGTGTCCCAGTCCTCCATGATGCGATAACCGGGGGTTTCCCGGTGGATGAACCCATGCACCAATCGTGGTTCGGGACCGCTACTGTCCTTGCCAAAAATGCCCAGCCGGGTCCAGGCTGGCGAAAGCGAGGTAAAGATCTTCGTTCCTTTGAAGCGGTAGCCTCCTTCCGCCGTCGGCTCCGCGACCGTAGTGGAATCGAAGAGCACCGAGTCATTGCCAGCCTCGGAGTTACCGAAGGCGAAAACCTCCCCTTGTTCGGCCTCGTCAAGCACGAATTGCAGCGAGTCATCACCGCGTTCCTTGAGCAATCTGGCCACCCCGGTCCAGACCAGGTGCATATTCACCGCAAGCGCGGTGGCCGGCGCCGCCGTGGCGAGGCGCTGTTGAGCTGCCGCCGCAGCCGCCAAACCGCCGTCGGGCTTGGTGAATAGTCTCAAATAGCCAAGCTCCTTGAGCTCCTCCAGGTCCTCGCTGAAGAAGCGGTTCTCGGCATCGTATACCGCCGCTCTTGCCCTGAAACGCTCCAGCAGTTCATCGCTGAGCAGATCAATCACTGTGGCTCCCTGTCTGGCTCAGTAGCTGCTCAGCAGCCGGTCCAAGACCCGGACGCCGAATTTGAGCGAGTCGGCGGGCACTCGCTCGTCCACGCCGTGGAACATCCCGGTGAAATCCAGGTCGTTGGGTAATTGCAAGGGCGCGAAGCCGTAGCCGGTGATTCCCAGTTTGCTGAGCGCCTTATTGTCGGTCCCTCCGGAGAGAGTGTAAGGCAGCACCTTAGCCCCGGGATCCTCGCTGTGCAGGGCATCAATCATGGAGTCGATCAGGTTCCCGGAGAATGGCACCTCCAGGTCCACGTCACGGTGTGCGTAACTGACCTCGACGCCGGCCCCGGCCAGTTCGCGGACGATCTCCAGCACCTTCTCTTGCTGGCCGGGCAGGGTGCGGGCATCGATCAGCGCTTCTGCCGTGCCCGGAATGACATTGTGCTTATAGCCGCTACGCAGCACGGTCGGGTTAGTGGTGTTCTGCAGGGTGGCACCAACAAAGCGAGCCACGGTGCCCAGTTCCTTGAGTAGTTCGTCCGGGTTATCCGGATCGAACTCCACTCCGGTCAGCTCGGTGACTCCGTCCAGGAATTGCCGCGTGGTCTTGGTCAGTTCCACCGGCCACTTGTACTCTCCGATCCGAGTGACCGCCCCAGCCAAACGGGTCACGGCGTTATCGGTATTGATCTGCGAGCCGTGCCCAGCGCGGCCGTGAGCCAGTAGCCGAAGCCAGGACAGGCCCTTTTCCGCGGTTTGAAGCAGATAGGTGCGTTGACCGCCGATTTCCGTTGAGTAGCCTCCGACCTCGCTAATTGCCTCGGTTGCGCCTTCGAAGAGCTCCGGCTTGTTATCCACCGCCCAGTGCGAGCCGTAGGTTCCCCCGGCTTCCTCGTCAGCAAAGAAGGCAAAGATCAAATCCCGCTCAGGGGTCCTGCCCTCGCGGGCCATCGAACGCAGCACGGAGAGGATCATGGCGTCCATGTCCTTCATATCCACGGCGCCGCGGCCCCAGATCAGCCCGTCCTTCAACTCGGCCGCGAAGGGGTCTACCGACCAGTCTTCCTTCTGAGCCGGCACCACGTCCAGGTGTCCATGTACCACCAGGGCACCCTTAGAAGGATCTTTACCTGCCATCCTGGCCACCAGCGACGTGCGACCCGGCTCCGACTCGAAGAGCGTGGTCTCCAAGCCCGCTTCCTCTATTAGCGCGGCGGTGTATTCGGCCGCCTTGCGCTCCCCCGGGCCGGTATTGTCTCCGTAGTTCGAGGTGTCGAAGCGGATCAGCTCCTGGCAGATTCCTACCACTTCGTCTTCGGCCTTGAGCTGTTCCATGCAGCACTCTCCTGTTACATTCGCCATCGGGGTATGCCTCTACCCTACTCACCCTACCGCCGGATGGATTCAGGTTTTCACGCCAAATCGTGCTATGGTTTTTCTCGCTGCTTTTGTGGCTTTTGAGGGGTTTGCGAACGTTTCAAAAGATGACAAAAGTCCACCTGCGCGGGTGGCGGAATGGCAGACGCGCTAGCTTGAGGTGCTAGTCCTGGAAACGGGGTGGGGGTTCAAGTCCCCCTCCGCGCACACAAGATGGTCCCGGCTCGTATATCGAGTCGGGACCATTGTTTTTGGGAGCTATTTCCCTCCTGCGCACCCGCTTCCCCTTCCGGCGCCCGTTTCCCCTTCCGGCGCCCGGCGCCCAGCCTTCGTCCAACGGCGTGAATCTGTTCGCGATAGCTCATTGACATCGCGATAGCCCACTGTCGCGGCATTAAGCTATCTCCAAGTCAGTGGACTATCGTGAACCAATTCGAGTGGCTGGCTCAGTCTCAATTCGCCCCACAAATTCCCGAACACCGCTAGCAGCGACTCCGGGTTGTCGACATTATTCTGATGATCAGCCGTCCGGTGTATAAGTCAGCAGTCCTTCCCTCGCCGGTGAATATTAATCCCACAACTACAAGGCACAACCCTCTAAAGAGTTATACCAAAGAAAAAGCCCTTCACCGAAGCTTGAAAATACATAATTCCATCGTTATGATCAGCTAACCGATTCGTCCAACCTCCGACTGGAGCTGTCTTGAGGTCATTAAAGTGGCAAACAGTCCGATGGCGACTTCTAGTCCTCGCTATCGCCTCAACGCTGGTCCTTACGGGTTGCCAAAACCCGGCGCTGCTGGATCAGAAAGCACACAAGATCACTGAAAAAATCGATCAGCTCAAGGGCGTCAAGAGTACGCATGTCTCTCTTACCGGTACCTACGGCACTGGTGCCGTTATCGATATTTTCTTCGATGAAAAGACCTCCGAAACGGATTTCCGACAAAGTTATAGCTCCGCCTTGGAACTAACTAAGACGAAGGACGATATTTTCATCAAATCGGTAAACTGGGGGACCATCGAATTTGACCCTTCCCTAGAGTTAGACCTCGATTTCATTTTTACGTTGAGAAAGATCCCAGGTTTTGAGTCCGCCACGGCTATTGGCAACCCCAAGATTAGTTATAAGACGCCGTTAGCCGCAGTCAATGCGGTCAAAATCTTAACCGATCGATACGACTTCGCCATGATGGGTGGTAGTAGATGGAGAATCGCTAGCCCCAGACGTGAGGGCCAAGCCTCGGTCGAATTGGATCCCCAGAGGCCCGAACTTGCCGCCATGGTTCCAGAGTTTCTCGCCTTGAGCGGAGTCAGCAAGATTCAGGCTAATTGGGGTGGCGGTATGACGGTTTACCTGCTATCGGACACCGATCCTCAGGCGGCAAAAAACCTAGCCACGGCCAAGATCGGATCGACATCGCTCGCCATTGAGGTTGAGGTGCTGACATATGTACGTTCCTCCTAAATCCAGGAGACACTGGCCTTCACTCGTAAACCGTTCGGACGGCTCATAGCGCCTGATGAATCGCATCTACGCCGACCCAGATCTCCGAGAAACTCGTGGAAAGCGGCGATAGCCCCAGCCGAATACCGTTCGGATTCCGGAAATCCGGGATGATGCCCTGCTCCCAGAGCTTGGCCGTCACTTCACGGAAACTCGGATGGTCCAGGGTGATATGTCCGCCACGCCACTGACTGTCCCGTGGTGAGGCGAGCTGCACACCCAGAGGCGCCAGCACGCCGTCGTACAGATCCGTTGCATAATCCGTCAAGGCAATGGACTTAGACCGCACCGCTTCGATGCCCACCGATTCGATTAGCGCGATCATGTCCTGTAGCGCCAGCATGCCCAAGATTGGTGGCGTGCCGGAGGTGAAGGCCCGAATACCCGCGGCGGGCTGGTAGTCCTCTCCCATCCGGAAAGGATCGTCGCTGCCCAGCCAACCCTGAATCGGTTGCCGTAGCGATTCCTGGTGTTCCCGGCGCACGTAGGCGAAGGCGGGCGAACCGGGGCCACCGTTGAGGTACTTATAGGTGCAGCCGACGGCGAGATCCACCTGCCAGTTATCCAACTGACTGGGCAGCACCCCGGCGGAGTGGCAAAGATCCCAGAGGATAAGCGCCCCGGCGCGATGTGCAATCTCGGTCAGCGCCGGAACGTCGGCGAGGTATCCGGAGCGGTAGGCGACATGGCTGAGCAGCACGAGCGCGGTGTGCTCCCCCACCGCGGCTTCCAGTTCGGCCGCCGTCACGCCACCTTCGTAGGCTGGGGTAATCCACCGCAGCTCCAGTCCGCACTCGGCGGCGATGCCTTGCAGCACGAATCTATCGGTGGGGAAATTCTCGGTATCCAACACGATTTCCCGACGATCCGGACGAGCGGCGACGGCGGCGCGGCACAGTTTGTAGAGCAGCACCGTGGTGGAATCCCCGATGGTGATCTGTCCCGGCGCGGCACCGAGCATCACTGCGCCCAGATCATCTCCGATGCGGGCGGGCAGCGTGAGCCAGCCTTCATCCCAACCACGAATCAGTCGGCTCCCCCACTGCTCGGTAATGAAGCTGCCGATCCGGTCGGCGCTAGCTTGTAAGGGCCGTCCTAGGGAGTTTCCGTCCAGATAGGCCACCAGGGCAGGATCGTCACTGCCGATAAAAGCGTCCCGGTGTTCCTGTAGAGGATCGGCGAGGTCGAGTTCTTGGGCGTAGTCGAAACTCAACGGTTCAGAGCTGCCGGGATTGCCCGGGGCAGGTGCTGCATTGGCGACGTCATTGGCGGAATCAGCATTCATGCCCTCATGATATTCCCTCCAAGCCACCGCACCATCCCCGCATCGAGCTAAAGAGATCTACATCTTTTCAGCGGGTTTTAAGATGCAGATCCCTTTCGCTCGGATTGCTCAAGATAGTGCCAGCGGGATCAAGATAGTGGATGAACGCTACCGGAGAAGTGCGGCTTACCGTTGCGTTGGTTCCAACCTTGAAAGGCCACCGCGCCGCGGCTCCCCAAAACGCCGGTCTCCGGAGCAACTGAATCAATAGGCTGCTCCTGAAAGCGCAGCGCCACCGTGCCCGGGATAAAGGTCGGCGTGGCAAAGCGAACATCCCAGCCAAAAGCATCCAGTCCGGCGGGCTTCGCATCGGTCAAAGCCCGCGAAGCCAGGTACATGCCGTGCGCTATCGCCCGTTTCATTCCCAGTGCCCTGGCGCTCAAGGAACTCAGATGGATGGGATTTATATCCCCGGAGACCGCCGCGTAGCGACGCCCTATATCGGAGCCCAGCGTCCAGCGAGCGTTAGCGTCGGGGGCAGTGAACTTCTCGTGTTCGGTGCCCTCCACCTGATCCAACCCAGCTAACCGCACTCCGCGAGACAAATAGGTCGAAACTCCGGTCCAGACCACGTCCCCGGCCTGTTCGGCACTCACTTCGACGGCGAGCTCAACTTGGGTGCCTACCCGGTGTAGGGCGGGATTCTGCGCCCAAACCCGAACCGCGAGCCGCTCGGCAGGATCAATCCGACGATGCTGCTGCACTCGATTTTCCAAGTGCACCGCACCCAGCAAAGGCAACGGGTAGCCGTCCGCGGACATCAGGGCAATGACGCTCGGGAAGGCCATAATGTGCACAAAACCGGCGGGTAGTTCGTCCCGGTCGCTACCGTGCATCAGACGATTGAAATCACGCAGCTGTTTTAGCTCGGCGCGCAGTCCGGACAGCCGGTACTCCACGGCCGGGAAACTCTTTCCCGACTTACGGATGCCGAGTGCGCCGAAGGCCGGAGCGGTTGCCGCCTTGGCATAGAGCTTGGATAGCACCGGCGGCTCGGACAGCTCAATAACCCGCCGCGATGCTCCGGCTTCCTGTCCTGTATCTTCAGCAGGCACTTCTTCAGAAGGCACTTCTTCGGCAGGCACTTTACTCACTGTCCGACCAGATTCTGCCCGCAAACCCGGAGCACATTCCCGCTGATCCCGCCCGCTGAGTCACTGGCCAGGAAGGCAATCGTCTCCGCAACATCCTCGGGACGTCCGCCCTGTTGCAGAGAATTGAGCCGACGCGCCACCTCGCGGGTAGCAAAAGGGATCTTCGCGGTCATATCGGTTTCGATGAAGCCCGGAGCCACCGCATTGATGGTGCCGCCGGCCGGAGCCAGCAGCGGAGCGGTGGCACGCACCATCCCGATTACCCCAGCCTTGGAGGCCGCGTAGTTGGTTTGCCCGCGGTTCCCGGCAATACCGCTGGTGGAAGCCACCGAGACGATTCGCGGAGCGCCCGAGCTGCCGTTGACCGAGTTGCCGTTGAATAGTTCAGAAGCTAGCAGCGCCTGGTTAATGCGCAGCTGAGCGGAAATATTGACGGCGATCACCGAGTCCCAGCGACCCTGATCCATATTGGCCAGCAGTTTGTCCCTGGTAATACCCGCGTTATGCACCACGATGTCCAAGCGACCATAGCGCTCCGCAGCGTGCGCCAGGATCCGTTGCCCAGCATCCTCGGCGGTGATATCTAGTTGCAGAGCCGTTCCCTTGACCTGATTTGCGACGGCGGCCAGATGATCACCGGCGGCCGGCACGTCGATCACCACTAACCGAGCACCATCCCGGGCCAGGGTTTTCGCAATGGCGGCACCAATCCCCCGCGCCGCCCCGGTGACGACGGCGACCTTACCTTCCAGCGGTCGAGTCCAGTCTGCGGGCTGCGCGCCGGAATCGCTACCGACGGTGAGGAACTGCCCATCCACAAAGGCGGAACGTCCGGAGAGGAAGTAACGCAGCGCACCCAAGCTGCTGACCGCCGTCGTACTCACCCCGTCCGCAAGCAGAATTCCGTTAGCGGTGGAGCCCGCGCGGAGTTCCTTGGCAAGCGAACGCAGAATGCCGTCCACCCCATTTCGCGCCGAAGCGACGGTGGGTTCCAGTTCCGCCGAGGCAGGTCGGGAAACGGTCACCAAACGGCCATTAGCGGCCAGATCGCGGAGCGAAGCGCCCACGGTACGGATCGGCTCGGAGAATTCCCTAGGATCGGAGAGTTCGTCGAGCACCAGGATGATCGCGCCGAGCTTCTGCTTTGGCGTGGCAACCCGGCGTACGTCGAGATTCCACTCCAGCAGCGAACTAGCCAAAGCTTCCGCGCCGGAGCTACTGCCCACCACCAGCACCGGGCCGGTGATCAAGGGCTCTTCGGGAGCGAAACGGCGCAGGATCGCTGGCTGCGGCAGGCCGAGCTTCTTAGCTAGGTCCTTTCCGAATCCTGCGGAGACGAACTGGGTGTACTTATCTGCTTTGAGCTGCGCCATTGTTACTTAGCCTCCGGAACATAGGCTTCCAGAATGGCTACTACGCCCTGGCCACCGGCGGCGCAAATCGAAATCAGGCCGCGCGCCGGACGTCCCTCTACCAGGCCCTTTTCGTACAGCATCTTGGACAAGCTGGCCACGATCCGGCCGCCGGTAGCCGCGAAGGGGTGCCCGGCCGCAAGCGAGGAGCCGTTGACATTCAATTTGCTGCGATCGATGGACCCGAAGGCACCATCGAGCCCCAACCGTTCGCGGCCAAAGGTCTCATCTTCCCAGGCGGCTAGCGTACTCAGCACGGTTCCGGCGAAGGCTTCGTGGATCTCGAAGAAGTCAAAGTCCGCCAGGCTCAGACCGTTCCGGGCCAGCAAACGCGGTACCGCGAAAGCGGGGGCCATCAGCAGGCCGTCTTTACCGTGCACAAAGTCGACGGCAGCCGCCTCGCCGTCGATCACCTTGGCCAGAATTGGCAGGTCCTTGGCGGTGGCCCACTCCTCGGAGCCCAGCAGCACTGTGGCGGCACCGTCGGTCAGCGGGGTGGAATTGCCTGCGGTCATGGTGGCGGCGTCGCCGAGGTTTTTGCCGAAAGCAGGCTTGAGTTTGGCGAGCTTTTCCAAGGTCGAATCTGCGCGCAGATTAGAGTCCCGGCTGAGCCCCTTGTAACCGGTCAGCAGGTCGTCGAAGAAACCGCGCTCGTAAGCGGCGGCCAGATTCTGATGGCTCGCCAAAGCGAGTTCGTCCTGCGCCTGACGGGTGATCTTCCACTCCGCCGTGGTGATCGCCTGGTGATCGCCCATCGAGAGCCCGGTGCGCGGTTCACCGGTGCCGGGCGCGCTCGGGGAGAGATCCTTGGGGCGCAGCTTGCTGAGAATCTGCAAACGCTGTCCGAGGGTTTTGGCTCGGTTCAGGTCCAGCAAGGCGGTTCGCAGGCCTTCGCTGACAGCAATGGGCGCGTCCGAGGCGGAATCCACGCCACCGGCGATGGCCGAATCGATCCGGCCCAGTTTGATCTTGTCGGCTAAGCCGAGCACCGTCTCTAGGCCGGTGGCACAAGCCATTTGCAGATCGTAGGCCGGGGTTTCCGGAGCCAGAGCGGAACCTAGCACCGTTTCGCGGGCCAGGTTGAAATCACGGGAGTGCTTGAGTACCGCGCCGGCAGCAACCTCACCGATCCGCTCGCCCTGCAAGCCGAAGCGGGCGATCAGCCCATCCAGCGCGGCGGTCAGCATGGAGAGGTTAGAGGCGTAGGTATAGGCACCACCACTGCGAGCGAAGGGAATCCGGTTACCACCAATCACGACGGCGTTACGCAGCGGAGCGGTAGCAGCACCGGCGGCTTTCTGGCGGGAATTGTTCTGAGCGGCCATGAAGGACTCCTGATTCGAAGGCGCGGGCGGAGACCCACCCGAGTGGATTACTGATACCTAGCGTACCTGATACGCTGGGTATCATGAACACCGCCCAGCTGATCGACGAGCCATCCGTAGATGGCCGCTCCGCGCGCTGGGCAAACCATCGCGAACAACGTCGGGTCGAATTGATTAAAGCGGCCCGCCGAGCCGTACACCGGCTAGGCCCGGACGCCTCAATGGAGGACATCGCGGCAGCCGCTGGAACCTCCAAGTCCGTTTTCTATCGCTACTTCGGGGATAAGGCCGGATTGCAGCAAGCGGTGGGCGATTTGGTGATCGGGCAAATGCAGGAGGCCGTGCTCTCCGCCGCGAAAACGGCTCGCAGCCCGCAGCAAGGTTTACAGAACATGGTTTCGGCCTATCTTCAGATGGCGCAGACCTCCCCCAATGTCTACGCTTTCGCCACCCAGAGCGGCTCCCCGCAAGGCTCCTCCAACCCGGCCCTTCCGGTACCCGATATCGGTCACGCCAGCGGGGCATTGGGTAGCTTCTTCGATGCGATCATCTCGATGGTGGCCACTCCCATGCGGGAGCACCTGGGCGGCACCGAAACCCCGCTGGCCAGATATTGGCCGACGGCGGCCATCGGCTTAGTGCGCACGGCGGGGGAATCCTGGCTCAATAGTGCGGCCAGTGGCTCCAACGCCCGTCCCAACGCCGAAGAGATGGCGGAACAGATTACTCACTGGCTTTTCAATGGCATTGAATCTCAACTCAAAACACCTGAACCCGGCAGTATCTCAAGGAAGAATGAAGGACTCCATGACTGAAACACACACCTCGGACGAGAGCATCAACGTTGCCGAACTCGGCGAGATCCTTTTGGGTCAATGGGCTGAAACTCGCAAGCTAGCTCGTGAACTTGCGGCTCTGCCGGATGTGCACAAGATCGAGGGACTGACCCATTTCGAGCATCGGGAGCGAGCCTTTGGCCAGCTCAAGTTGCTGGTAGATGCCAAGGCTGTGCATCGAGCATTTCCGAAGCGTCTGGGCGGCAGCGAGGATCACGGCGGTAATGTCGCAGGTTTTGAGGAATTGGTGACCGCCGATCCTTCCTTGCAGATCAAGGCGGGCGTGCAGTGGGGTTTGTTTGGCGCCGCGGTGATGCACCTGGGCAGCCAGGAGCACCAGGATAAATGGCTTCCCGGCATTATGAGCCTGGAGATCCCTGGCAGTTTCGCGATGACCGAAACCGGGCACGGCTCCGATGTGGCGTCCATCGCCACCACGGCGACCTACGACGAGGCCACCGAGGAATTCGTCATCCACACACCTTTCCGTGCGGCCTGGAAGGACTACATTGGCAACGCCGCGATCGACGGTCTGGCCGCCGTCGTCTTCGCTCAGCTCGTGACCAAGGGCGTCAACCACGGCGTGCACGCCTTCTATGTGCAGCTTCGCGATCCACAGACGCATGAGTTCATGCCCGGAGTCGGCGGCGAGGACGACGGCATTAAGGGTGGGCTAAACGGCATCGACAACGGCCGACTGCATTTCGACCAGGTTCGGGTACCGCGCACCAACCTGCTCAATCGCTACGGCAACGTCGATGCGGAAGGCAATTACAGCTCCCCCATCGCCAGCCCGGGGCGCCGTTTCTTCACCATGATTGGCACCTTGGTGCAGGGGCGTGTCTCGCTGGACGGAGCCGCCGTCGCCGCTTCCAAGGTCGCCCTCAAAATCGCCATCCAGTATGCCTCCGAGCGCCGCCAGTTCAACGCCAGCTCGGATACCGAAGAAGAGGTGCTGCTGGACTATCAGCGGCACCAGCGCAGGCTGTTCAGCCGACTGGCCACCACCTACGCGGCGAGCTTTGCACATGAGCAGTTACTCAAGAAGTTTGACGACGTTTTCTCCGGCGCGCATGACACAGACGAAGACCGGCAGGACCTAGAGACTCTGGCGGCAGCGCTCAAATCTCTCTCTACCTGGCACGCCTTGGATACCTTGCAAGAGACTCGTGAAGCCTGTGGCGGTTCTGGTTTCCTGATCGAGAACCGCTTTGCCTCACTGCGCGCCGATCTGGATATTTATGCCACCTTCGAGGGCGATAATACGATCTTGCTGCAGTTGGTGGCCAAGCGACTGCTGGCAGATTACGCCAAAGAATTCCGCAATGTGGACTTCGGGGTGCTGGCCCGTTTTGCCTTCAACCAAGCCGCCGATGTGGCGGTAAACAAGACCGGTCTACGCCAGGTGGCCCAATTCGTCGCCGACACCGGCAGTGTGCAACGCTCCGCTATCGCGCTGAAGGATGAAGAGAGCCAGCGGGCACTGCTGACCGAGCGGGTCGAGGCGATGGTGGCCGAGGTGGGCAATGCGCTCAAGGACGCGGCGAAGCTGCCGCAGGCCAAGGCCGCCGCGATCTTTAACCAGCACCAGGATGAGCTGGTTGAGGCCGCCCGAGCGCACGCCGAGCTGCTGCAATGGGAGGCTTTCACCGAGGGCTTGACCAAGGTTTCCGATCCGCAGACCAAGGAAGTTCTGACCTGGGTTCGTGACCTCTTCGGACTGGGCCTGATCGAGAAGCACCTCTCCTGGTACCTGATGAACGGCAGGCTCTCCATGCAGCGGGCACGCACCGTTGGCGACTACATCAACCGCTTGCTGACGAAGATCCGGCCACATGCTCTGGATTTGGTGGATGCCTTCGGTTACGGCCAGGAGCATCTGCGGGCACCGATTGCTTCCGGCGCGGAGAAGCTGCGCCAGGATGAAGCGGCCGATTACTTCCGGAAGCAGCGTGCCTCGGGCTCGGCCCCGATTGACGAGAAGATCCTGTTGCTCAAGCAGAAGCAAGCCAGCAAGAAGCGCTAAGGCCTGGTGCCGGAGACGCCTATCGAGCGGGCGTCCAGGAGATAGTTCTGCTGGACGCCCGCCGAGCGAACTCGCTGGGGATTTACAGCACGCTTTGATAGACCGCGATGGTCTCTTGCGCGATGGTGTCCCAGGAGAAGTGCTCCTTGGCGCGCACTCGACCGGCCTCCCCCATTTGCTTTGCCTTCGCCGGATCACTCACGACGGCGGTCAGCGCGGCGGCGAGGTCACGAACGAAGGTCTCCGGGTCCAGTGGCGTTCCGGTACCATCACTCACCTGTTCTAGAGGCACCAAAAGCCCGGTCACGCCGTCGTCGATCACCTCGGGGATACCGCCGGTGGCACTGGCTACTACCGCAGTGCCGCAAGCCATCGCTTCCAGATTGACGATGCCCAGCGGTTCGTAGATCGAAGGGCAGGCGAAAACTGTGGCCGTAGAGAGCACCTGGATGAGTTCCGCTCGTGGCAGCATTCGTTCGATCACCACTACACCATCGGCACCGCGGGCTTCGCGCAGCTCCTCGATCAGCCCGTTCACCTCGGCACCTAATTCCGGAGTGTCGGCTGCCCCGGCGCACAGCACCAGTTGGACCTCCGGTGGCAGCAGACGGGCCGCCCGCAGCAGATAGGGAACCCCCTTCTGCCGGGTGACCCTGCCCACCCACACCACGCTGGGACGGGAGGGATCAATTCCCAGCCGACGCACGCCGTCGACCGTTTCCGCTTCATCCTCAGCGGGCTGCCAGGTGAGCACGTCGATGCCGTTGTGCACCACTTTGACCTTGGCCGGATCGACTGCCGGATAGCTGCGCAGAATGTCCTCGCGCATCCCCGCTGAGACCGCAATAATGGCGGCCGCCGCTTCATAGGCAGTCTTTTCCGCCCAGGAAGAGAGCGCATAACCTCCGCCTAGCTGCTCGGCTTTCCAGGGTCGAAGCGGTTCCAGCGAGTGCGCGCTGAGCACATGCGGAATGCCGTGTAGCAAGGAAGCCAGATGGCCCGCCATATTTGCGTACCAGGTATGCGAATGCACCAGATCTGCGCCCTCAATGTCTGGCACAATGCGCAGATCCACCCCGAGGGTTTGCAGGGCCGCATTATCCCCGGCAAGATCGGCGGGCGTTTGGTAGGAGGAAACCTTGGCTCCGGCGTAATCCTCTGGGCGCGGCGCGCCGAAGGCCCGGACTCGCAAATCCAGCTGCGGTGCCAGCACTCTGGCTAGCTCCGCGACGTGTACTCCGGCTCCGCCGTAGATCTCGGGCGGGAATTCTTTGGTCACAATGTCGATGCGCATGCTCATACGGTAGTGCTTCCTCAGTTCGTGTTCTACTGTGAAGATGTTCGATGTGGAACTTATCACCCCGAATTTGGGGACAGGCGTGGAGGCATCAGGATGGCGGTAACGAAGGTTCTGGCTATTGTGTTGGCAGGTGGCGAGGGGAATCGGCTGATGCCGTTGACCACTGATCGGGCCAAGCCCGCAGTGCCCTTTGCCGGTGGTTACCGGCTGATCGATTTCGCTTTATCAAATCTAGTCAACTCCGGTTATCGGCAAGTGGTGGTACTCACGCAGTACAAATCGCACTCGCTGGATAGGCACATTTCCGAGACCTGGCGGATGTCGAATCTGCTCGGCAACTATGTGGCTTCAGTGCCCGCCCAGCAACGGGTGGGCAAGAGCTGGTTCCTGGGCAGCGCCAATGCGATCTATCAATCGCTCAACCTGATCCACGATGCTCAGCCCGATTATGTGGTGGTGGTGGGCGCCGATCACGTTTACCGGATGGATTTCTCCCAGATGGTTGATGCGCATATTGCCTCCGGGCTGCCGGTCACCGTGGCCGGAGTGCGGCAGCCACTGGAACTGGCTCCGTCCTTCGGTGTGATCGAAAGCGATCCGGCTGATCCGGCGAAAATCGCGGCTTTTGTGGAAAAGCCTGCTTCCACCGCCGGGCTCGCCGAGGATCCCAGCCAGTTCTTGGCCTCGATGGGCAACTACGTTTTCAACACCGAGGATCTGCTTCAAGCCCTGGAGCACGATGCCGAACGGCTGGACACCAAGCACGATATGGGCGGAGACATCATTCCTTATTTCGTGGAACGCGGCGAGGCCGGGGTCTACGATTTCAATCACAATGACATTCCCGGTGCTACCGAGCGCGACCGCTATTACTGGCGGGATGTGGGGACCCTGGATTCCTATTTCGATGCGCAGATGGATCTCATTTCGCCGCTGCCCGTCTTCAATCTGTACAACCTGGAATGGCCGATCTACACCCGGCAGTCCATTTCCCCGCCAGCCAAGTTGGTGCGCGGTGAATCCTTCCCCGGTACCGCTGAGGATTCCATCGTCTCCAATGGCGTGGTGATTTCCGGAGGAACAGTGACCGGCAGCGTGCTGGGGCACGATGTTTTTGTGGCCGAGGGAGCTGTGGTTGAGGATTCGGTGCTAATGGATAAGGTTTCCATTGGGCCCGGAGCCGTGGTGCGCAAGGCGATTCTGGATAAGAATGTGCGGGTTCCTGCCGGGGCGACCATTGGCGTTGATCCGGCGCAGGATGCTGCCCAGGGTTTCAAGGTGACAGAGTCCGGGATTACCGTGCTTACCAAGGGCCAATTGGTTCCCGAGGCGGCCACTCCTGCCGGGGGTTCGACGGCGACTGATGCCACGGTTGGTGGCTCGCCTGAGGTGGGGGCCGGCGTCGAAAGCGCTCCGGAACTTCAGTCCGATACTTCGCAGTAGCTGGCAGCGTCTAAAGTTGATGGGTGAGTAATACCGAAGATCTAAGCTCCGAGGACATTGAGACCGCGTTGCGCGTGTTGGGCAGCGTCCACCTGCTGGACGAGGAAGACCCGCGTTATGTTGCCGTGCGCCGAGCCACCGGCAAAATGTTCAAGGCGGTCAAGCGCCATCGCCGGGTGGTCAAGCGAGACGCTGTGGCCGAAGCGGATAAGGCCGTCATAGCACTGACCGCAACGGCCGCGCCGGACCGGATCGATGACGAGACTCGGGGCAATAAGCTGGCTTCCTCGGCGACGGGTGAGGTGGCGGGCTTCCTGCAACGCGCCCGGCCCTGCTACATCTGCAAGCAGCCTTATACCCAGGTGGATGCCTTCTACCACCAGCTTTGCCCGGAGTGCGCGGCCTTTAACCATTCGAAGCGCGACGCTCGCACCAACCTCAGCGGCAAGCGTGCCCTGCTGACCGGCGGCCGAGCCAAAATCGGTATGTATATCGCACTGCGGCTGCTGCGCGATGGCGCCCACACCACGATCACCACTCGCTTCCCGAACGATGCGGCTAGGCGTTTTGCGGCCATGGAGGATTCGGCTGAGTGGTTGCATCGTTTGCAGATCGTCGGTATAGATCTGCGCGATCCTTCTCAGGTAATTGCGCTGACCGATTCGCTGTCCGCCGAGCCGCTGGACATCTTGATCAATAATGCGGCGCAGACCGTGCGGCGCAGTCCCGGCGCCTATCAACCGCTCGTTGAAGCGGAGAACGCTCCCCTGCCGCCGTCGTTGAGCGAGGCTGCGGGCGGGCCCCGGCTGCTGACCTTCGGGCATGCGCACGATAAGCATCCCTTGGCTTTGGCTTCATCACTGGGCGAGCATCCTGTGTTGGCTGCGGACGCGCTGACCTCGCTCGCGCTTTCTAGCGGTTCGGCGTCCTTGGATCGACACTTATCCGGGACCGCTATTGACGCTGGCGGACTGATTCCTGACCGCGGGCACATCAACTCTTGGACTCAGGTGGTGGAGGAAGTTGATCCGCTGGAAATGTTGGAGGTGCAATTGTGCAATGTCACCGCGCCGTTCCTACTGGTGTCTCGGCTGCGCCCGGCCATGCGACGCTCTGCCGCGCGGCGGAAGTACATCGTCAATGTCTCGGCGATGGAGGGGCAGTTCGCCCGGGCTTATAAGGGGCCGGGACATCCGCACACCAATATGGCCAAGGCATCCTTGAACATGATGACCCGGACTTCGGCGGGCGAAATGCTGGAGAGCGACGGCATCCTGATGACCGCCGTCGACACCGGCTGGATTACCGACGAACGACCGCATGAAACCAAAATTCGGCTGGCCGAAGAGGGCTTCCACGCACCGCTGGACCTGGTGGACGGGGCTGCGCGGGTTTACGACCCGATCGTGATGGGCGAGGCCGGGGTGGATCTGCATGGGAGCTTCTTGAAGGATTACAAGGTGAGTCCCTGGTGACCGCAGCTAAGATCATTGACCCAAAGTTATCCATTGTCATCAACATCTGAATCGACGAAAAAATCTGGCAATCCAAATCGGGTGAAATCTGGCTGAAGCAGCAGCTCACCGTTGCTCTTCAGTACCACCAAATTATTGGATAGATGCGAGTCGAATTCCACCCTTCTAGGATCGCTACGACTAGGCCGTGTTCCTGAACGGCTTTGGCTCGCAGCACCGATTTCCCCAGCGGTTTCCCCGCCACAGACCGCTGCCTAAGGCGTCACCGATCTCAAGAGCCGCCTCAGCGACTGCCGTTTAACCGTTGGTGCTCCTGGCTAAGGTTTTATTATCAATAAGGCACCTCGCGCCGCCCCACGACACTTGACTCGAGGTATGATCCGCATTAACGCGCAAAACCTAATCATCTGAACAAACTATAAGTTCCAGATTTCTACTAGATTTATCAAAGACCACATATTCAACAAATCCACTTAATCTGGAAACCACGGGCGGCGATTCTAGCTCTATTGAGGAAATATCTAATCTAAATATTGATCGACCTGCTGAAAAATTAGTTAAAATATCCTTATCTAGGATGCCCTCTAACTCCGCACTTAGAGGGCCATCCTGCCTAGCCCACGTCAATATTTTCGAAACCGCATCCGTGACTCCCTCACGAACGAAGCTACCAAAACTAATCGAACTGGCCATGTACGGTCCATGAACCTCCCCGCTTCCGGAGGGAAGAACATCCAGTGGGCTGTAGTAGTCATCCCTATAATAGGGGTGCGCTACTACAGCACTCAAGACATCCCTCTCTTTCAAGGTGGAATCCAGGGAAAACCTCCTCACTACCACCCAACGAAAATCCGCATAGTTATAATCAAGAAATTTTATTATTTTACTTCCTAAATACGACAACAAGTCGACTCCCAGAAAATATCAACAAACGAAATTGTTATCCAACGCGAATCCTAAGTGCCAAGTTTTTCACAAAAAACTCAACAGAAAATACCTTATAATATGACTGGCTCTAAGCGTTACCCTCCACCCTTTCTCGCAAATTCATAGAAAGTTCTCTTACTTTCTATGAACTCCGCCATTATCAGAAAATCGAGAACCAATAAGGGCTCTCGGCTTCATTCAAGCCTGATCGACATCACATACGAGGAGCGATCTTTTGGGTCGATGTTTATCCATTCGCCACCGGGAGTCACTCCAAATCTATAAGCAGTAAATCTGAATGTTGCAGTAGGGAACCAGGCATCATATTCGCCCTTCTCAAAATCTAAAGTAATATACACAATTTGCGGTCGTTCCGTTATAGCCCTTGCCGAAGTCAGCACCGCTCTAGCAAGGATAACGCCCTGTGCGGCGCAACGCACTCCGAAAGTTTCGAAGTCAGCCGCGGTAGGTTTCTGCACGACCCGATCTGGTTGATTTATCAGCCAATCGAGGGCTAATTTGTTAACAAATGCCTCACGATCAACGTCGTACCACATTGACTCCAATGTGACCCGACCAACGTTCCGGATCTCGTCTTCAAAGTACAGACTTCCTTCGTCGATGATCAGAGGCTCGCGCATCTGCTCCCGAATGCGAGGATCAATAATTCCCGATCGAATTTGCAGCTCAGCTTGACTCCTAAGCCGAGCCATTGCTGCGGTACAGACCTCACTGAACATCTTCCCACCTTCTGGATTCCAACGTTCTCTATACGTTGACCGCTAGCCTAGCGGTGCAACGCCTAAGAGTCTTCAAAAAGAAGCCGCACTGGCAGCGGCCAATCGGCTGGCATCTCATCGCGGTACCAGGAATACACAATGAAATTCAGCATCCCATCTCGAACAAACACAATGACCTCGCCCTCCGGCGAGCCGTCGTCAAAGCGCGAAAAATACCTTCCCGGAACCGGGCAATTGCTCAAAGTCGATTTGAGCGAAACATCGGAAGGCAAAATCCTAACGATGGACTTCACCTCGTGCTCACTCAGTTCGAAGTCGGCTGCCTGACCTATCAGGGCATCATCCCCCAGCCTTTCCAGAATTGGACTATATTGATGTAGCAACAATAACCAACCATGTAGATTCAAAGACCTGAAAAAAATTAAGCTTTTCAGGAGTTCACCCGTAACTCCCCAGCACTCCCACAAAAACCAGCAAGTCGAACATCACCTAATTCCCCAATGCTATTAAGGAGATAAGAAACTGAACGGCTCTCTTTCAGGAGATTAATCTGACATCGGGTCAGCTATCAAGGAGCAGGAAGGGCTATATGTTTGACGGGTTTACTTGACCTCTGAACCGTCTGAATAGTTCGCTGATCTCCAGCCAGGTACCTGTCAAGGATTTCACGAAATTTTCAATATTCAAGCCATTCACAACTTTATTCAATGCCGAGTTTCGTATCTTCACTTCTATTGATGACAAATCTAGACGTACTAAATTATTTGAAAAACTAGAGAGGAGAGTCAATAGTCTTTTCTCGAGACGGGCGCAGATATCTTTCTCTACACTTATTCGAGTTGAAAATTCAGAATCTTCAACTCTTCTTTGAATCTCACCCAGACATCTTGCTAGCAAGCATAGGTCCCTGTTTGAAAAAATGAGAATTCTCGAGTTGTCCAAATTTTTTCAATTATTTAGCCTTGGAAAGTGGCCAAGCATCCTTGGCGCGCACGCCTATGGAACTCCACAGTTTTATCATTTTCTCAAAATGACAGTTCTCCGATGTAAGGACACCTAGGTCCATTGAGCATTCAACTTCCGCTATAGCCGGGTCCTGGCTAGTCTTCAGTACAAGTAACCACCCAAACCTCTTCCTGCTCTGGATTAAAGATCATGTACTCATAAAATCCACTTTCCCCAATCGAAGATCCATAAGAATGTTCTGACTCATCGCGATCCGGATTTATCAAGCGATAACAGCGATGCTTCGGCTTAAAAACTTGACTTTTCAACTGTTCGAGTCTATTGCTAAGGTTTTCCGGGAGGGGGCCATACATAGAGAACCATACAATTAATTCATCCCAAGAAATTCTTGCATCAAAAATCTCAAAACTTTCGGAATCTATATAATTCAGACGGAAATATCCGTGAGCAACCTGCAGATCATAAGGAACCTTATCTCCAATCCTAATGACATCATCAACATAGAAGATGCTATTTATGATCCTCCCAATCATATCTTTTTCAGTCAATTCAATCAGTCTTACGCGCCTTAGTTCAATGTATCGATAATCTAAATCATCGTACGAGTTAAACCGTATAATCTCCGAAGAGATCAACTCCAATTCAGCCATCATAAATCTCCGTATTCTCACAAGTGAATTCAAAAATCAACAAACTTCCCAGATTCTCTTTGGCTCCTCCCAGGAAGGTGCCAGAGGCGGGAGGGGTTTTCTCACCTATCCTGCATCCCAGCCCCCATCTTGATCCTTCATCATCCCATTTTTCCACTTCGAGAAGAATCATTTGTTCTGGATTTCTTAACTCCACACAAATAGACTCTATCTGTGTGGAATCAACTTCTCTATAGTCCTTTAAATCTTGAGTGTCTGACGGACACCTGTCTTGCCTGCTATTTACACCAGGTGCTCCCCGGCAACATCTGTAAATAAGTCTGCATATTCCCACCACCTGTCGGAGTCGTTAACTTGTGAAAATGCCACGGCTGCTCAGTGGAATGACCATTCTGCTTACTGTTCGTTGCTATCTGCTCAGTGCCACCGTTGCTCAAAGTAATCTTGGCCGGAACCACCATGGATACCAAAACTTGTTCCCCGTTGATGGTCCTCGCCACAAAGTCCAAGGAGATACGGTCCCCACCAGCGAGAGTCCCAATTTACGACCCCACCAGTTCGATTTCACCGTCCGAGTACAGGGCATATCAGAATGAGCGATAGCTAACTCCGTGGCTGGTACTGGGCTTGAGGCATCCGCAAAAGCTGTAAGTCCAACAAATACCGACAAAGACATCGCTCCGACAACTACAGAAGCAAGACCTCGGGTTCGAGTACCGGACGTTAAGCCTGCTCGGGAAGATGAAGCGAGCAATTGTGCCGGATACGACCCGCGAAATGACCAGCAGGACAAGGGCTGAGCCACAGAAAGTACATAGATCTATCACTAGGAGCAAGAAGAGCCACGATTGGAAGTTTTTCTGGAAGTAACTGGAAGTTTGTTCCAGAACGCCTTCTGAGGGTTTCCTGGGTGCAAGCTGTGCATTAGATTGTGATCAGCCTTGAGGTGTTTAGGGCCAAGTAATCGCATCACATCAACAAGGAGGTGGACCTTTGCTGGTACGAGCTACACGCAAGATGTCCTTTGCCCTGAAGCTCGCTGCAACTCTCGCAGTAGCTCTACTGAGCCTCACGTTCACAGCCAATTCAGCGAGCGCGGCACCCGTTGACACGCCAAGCATCCTCGCCACCCCGACGACTCTGACGGTAGCGGAACTGCTTTCTTCCGGGCTGAACGTCACCGGCGATGGATTTCTTGCGAACGAAAACATCGCCGTACTCCTAGATAATCAGCCCACGGGCCAAGGCACGTTCTCCGATCAAGACGGACACGTTGAGTATCAGGTCAGCGGACTCACCGCTACACCGGGCGATCACACCATAACGTTAGAGCCTTTTGATGGCAGTCCTGCTTCGGTGGCGATTACCGTGACTCCTGGCCCTCTCCTGCAGGTTGTCCTAGACACACCCACCATCACCTCAATGGAGTTGGCAACCAAGGGCATTCGTGTCACTGGCAGCAACTTCGAGAAGTATTGCTCCATGAGCTTCACACTCAACGGGCAGCAATTCGGTTTTGCCAGCTGTGATGAAAATGGCGGTTTCACCAGTGGATACTTCCAGACCATCATCGACGCTGGCAGCTATGTTCTGGCTTTCGACGACGGCTATGGCAATCTCGCCGAAGCCACGCTTACCGTCACCGGGCCTACGCCAGCTGCTCCTCAGGTCTCCTTCAGCCCCAGTACTATCTCTGCTGCGGATCTCTATTTCACGGGAACGCAGGCGACCGGGCGTGGTTTTCCGCCGAATAGCACCGTTGAAATCGTCGGTGCTCGTTCAGGTCTGCCGATGGGCACCACGGTATCTGATGCCAGCGGAAATATTTCTTATCTTCTCAAAGGTGAATCTATCCCTGCTCAAGGTGGTATCACCTTCCATGTCGCTGCCTTCTGGGCTACCGCCGATTTGGTCGTCACTCCAAGCTTCGGGGCCCAGCTCTCTCCCAGCACTATCTCCACGACAAGTCTTGCCTCCACGGGTACCACTATTACCGGAACGTTCTTCCCAGTGGGGGCGCAGGTAACGGTGACTATTGATGGGAAGTACCCCAGAATCGTAACGGTCGATGCACAGCGCAACCTGAGTTTCGCTCTCAAAGCCTCCGGTGTCTCCATCGGCAAGCATGTGATCGGTCTCAGCTGGCTAAAAAGCTCCCAGCCTGCGTTTTCAGCAGGCCCTGCCGGCGCCGATCATCTGGACCTAAGCCTCACCGTCACTGCGGCGGCTACTGCTCCGGCGAAGCAGCCAGCGGGCATCAGCCCCAGCACAGCGCCGACTCTAGACCCAGCTGTCGTCCCAGTCTCAAGCACCGAAGAACTTGCCTATAGCGGAAGTAACTCGACGCCAGCACTCATTGGCTTGTTCCTCATTGTGGTCGGATCCGCCGCGGTATTCTTCGCCCGGCGACGTCCTGTACAACAGCGCTAGAGAAAGCTCCCCAAAGCTGAGGGGCGGTGTCCCTGTCCTTGACACCGCCCCTCATTCAATTCAAAGTCACACCAACTGGGTAATCTCCACCGTCACCTTCAAGGTCGAGCCCCCGCCACCGGAAAGAATCCCCTTCAGCGGCGGCACATCCCGGTAGTCCCGGCCGCGAGCCACTGAAACGTGCAGATCTCCCGCGGGTTTATGGTTCGTCGGATCCCAGGAACGCCATTCGCCGTCCCACCATTCAAGCCAGGCATGCGATTGCCCGGCAACGGTCTCCCCCATCACGGCATCGGCCTTGGGGTGGATGTAGCCCGAAACATATCTGGCCGGAATGCCCAGGGCACGCAGCGAACCAATGCCCACATGCGCCAAATCCTGGCAGACGCCCTTACGTTCCAGCCAAGCTTCTTCGGCCGAGGTATGCACGCCCGTGATGCCTTTGACGTACTCCATCTCTCCGCGCATCCATTCAAAGACGGTCAAGGCGGCGCGATGCGGATTCAGCCCGACGACGGCGTCCCGGACCAGAGTCTCCACCTCACCTCCCGTACTACTCAGCGGGGTCTGCGGCAGCCAGTCGCTGAAAGTATCGGCGACCTTAGCCGAGCGCAGCTCCTGCCAGGCGAGTACCTCATCCTCGCCCGCAAACCGCTCGGTCCGGTGTACTTCAACGGTGGAGGTCGCAGTCACTTCGAGGTGTTCGTGCGCGGCCTGCATATCGAAGGCTGTGACCCTGCTCCCCCAGTAATCCCGATAAGTATTCACCGCAGCCTGACTCGGCGAAACCTTTACCAGGGACTCCAACACCACCTGATGCTGATCGGTGACCGGCGTCATCCGCGCTTCGTTATAGGAGAGCGTCACGCGTTTGTTGTACTGGTAACCGGTACTGTGCACAATGCGCAGCCGACTCATGAAACCTCCCCCACCCAGGACAGCTCGGCCGCCTGATTGAAATACTTATTAGATATCGCGTCCGAGGCCTGAGCCACCGCCCGCTGCACGCGTTCCATATGCTCGGGCAATTCGGCCAGCAGATCATCGGTGCGGTGGAACTCCAGGAAGGTCCGAGCCTGACCGACAATCCGGCGGGCATCGTTGATGAAACCAACCCGCTGGGCCGAGGGGTCCAGGGTCTCCAAACACTCATCGGCATCTCGCAGCGCATAGACAATCGATCTCGGGAAAAGTCGATCCAAGAGTAGGAATTCCGCGGCGTGCTGATCGTTGAAGGAGACCCGCTGAGTGCGTAAGAAGGACTCATAGGCACCAGCGCTGCGCAGCATATTGACCCAGGAGATACCGACCGAAAGGACGTCGCGAGTAGAGAGCATCCGGGCGGTCATATCGGCTCGTTCCAGGGATCTACCGAGCACCAAGAACTGCCAGGACTCATCGTGTGAAACGGTGGTATCCGCTAAACCGCGAACCATCGCGGTCCGTTCCAGCACCCAATTGCAGAACCGATAGGTTCCCACCACGTCCTTACGATGCTGATTGAGTCCGTAATAGGTGGTGTTGAGGCTTTCCCACAGACTTGAAGACACGGTTTCCCTGGCACGACGCGCATTTTCCCGTGCAGCACCTAAGGAACCAGCGATAGAGGTGGCACTTTGCCGGTCATAGGCCAGCGCGTGCAGCAATTCGTTCAGCCCGAACTCTTCACCTTCTACGCTCACCCCCATCACGGCAAGTAGTTCCTCGGCCACGCTCCGGCGTTCCTCGGCGGGCATATGGTTCAGCCGCTCCAGGTGCACGTCTAGGATTCTCGCGGTTCCATCGGCACGCTCAACATAGCGTCCTATCCAGAACAGCGACTCGGCGATTCGGCTAAGCATTTTGACCTCCACCTCGCATTGAACATCTGCTTCTACTGGTCACTTTGCCGGTCCTGCCAATTGGATTCAATGGGCCACACCGAAACCCGTTCGCGGACCGTAATGGACTCGCGCGGCACTCGCTCAAAGGGTTGCGCGGCGGAATCGGAAAGCACCCAGGTGTCCTTCGAACCACCGCCCTGCGAGGAGTTGACGATGAGTGAGCCTTCCTTGAGCGCCACCCTGGTGAGCCCGCCCGGAAGCACCCAGACGTCGTCGCCGTCGTTAACCGCAAAGGGTCGCAAGTCCACGTGGCGCGGACCAAATTTATCGCCGGAAAGCGTCGGCACCGTGGAAAGCTGCAGAACCGGCTGGGCAATCCAACCCCGCGGATCGTCCAGAATCCGCTCCCGCAAGGCATCCAATTCCTCACGTGAGGCGTCCGGTCCGATCACCAGACCCTTGCCACCGGAGCCATCTACCGGCTTAACTACCAGCTCATCCAGCCTGTCCAGGACTTGTTCGCGCGCCTCAGGTTCCTCCAGCCGGAAGGTGTCCACATTGGCAATAATCGGTTCCTCGCCCAGGTAGTACTTGATCAAATCCGGCAGATAGCTGTACACCAGCTTGTCGTCCGCCACACCATTCCCCACCGCATTGGCAATGGTCACCCCGCCCGCCCTCGCGGCGTTGACCAGGCCCGGGCAGCCGATCATCGAATCGGAACGGAACTGCAGGGGGTCCAGGAACTCGTCGTCGATCCGCTTATAGATCACATCGACGCGTTCCTCACCGGCGGTGGTGCGCATATAGACCCGGTTGCCGCGGCAGATCAGGTCTCGCCCCTCCACAAGTTCCACGCCCATCAGGCCCGCGAGCAGGGTGTGTTCGAAGTAGGCGCTATTGAACACTCCCGGCGTGAGCACCACGACATTGGGATGGTCGACGCCGGCCGGTGCGGTTTTGCGCAAGGCAGCCAGTAACCTTCGGGGATATTCCTCAACCGGCCGCACCAGTTGTTGCCCGAAGGCCTCCGGCAAGCCCTTGGCCATCGCCCTGCGGTTCTCCAGCACATAGGACACCCCGCTGGGCACCCGGACATTGTCTTCCAACACCCGGAAGGTGCCTTGTTGATCGCGAATCACATCGATGCCGGAGATGTGCACCCGAACTCCACCTGCCGGGGTAAAGCCGGAAACCTGCCGGTGGAAGTGCGCGCTGGTGGTCACCAGCGCTCGCGGCACCACGCCGTCAGCCACTACATTCATCTTGTCGTAGACATCGTTGAGGAAGGCTTCCAAGGTGCGCACTCGCTGCGCCACTCCGCGCTCCAGCACGCTCCACTCATCGGCGGCAATCACTCGCGGCACAATGTCCAACGGGAACGGCCGCTCCTCCCCTGCATAGTCAAAAGTCACGCCACGGTCCAGGAAGGTGCGGGCCATCGAATCGGCCCGGGCCGTGACATCGGTGAGGTTCAGTTCATTGAGAGCGTCAGCCACCTGAGCGTAGGAGCCGCGAGTTTGCAGCTGGGCGGTGAACATCTCGTCGAAGGCGCCAGTGCGCTCAATCGCCGCGTCGTATTCCTTGAAAAGCTCAGACATGGGATTACCTTGCCACCTTTTGCCAAGTAATACACTATTTGACGCGCTCCAATCTGCTCCGGCCGACTAGAGTTGAACGGTGCCCGCTGCTCCGTTCGCCGCTGCCCGCCCACTCGTGCCCGGCCTGCTCAGCAGCCTGGCCGCCGTCGTCCTCGCCATGGGTATCCATCTGCTCATCCCAGCGCTGCCCGCTATGACGGTCGCGGTGGTGCTCGGCATTCTGGCCGCTAACCTGCCGGGCAGCTCGCAAGCGGTGGCGGGGATTCTTCGCCCGGGGTTAAACTCGGCAGGCAAACACCTGATGCGAGCCGGAATCGTACTGCTGGGGCTCAAGCTGGTGCTGACGGACCTACTCGGCCTGGGTTGGAAAACTTTCGGCCTGATCGTGGCCGTGGTTCTACTCAGCTTCCTTGGTACTTGGCTAATAGCCAAGGCGTTTCGGCTGCCCGGTGATTCTCCTGTACTGATTGCCAGCGGATTCTCGATCTGCGGAGCCTCGGCAATTGGCGCGATGGCTGCGGTTCGGGGCACTGCGCAGAAGGACACTGTGATGCCGGTAGCGTTGGTGACGCTCTGCGGCACCTTAGCCATTGGCGTATTGCCGTTGCTGAGCAAGCCGCTGGGACTCAGCCCGCTGGAATTCGGCCAATGGGCCGGTGCCTCGGTGCACGACGTCGGCCAAGTAGTTGCGACCGCGCAAACAGCGGGTGCAGCAGCCCTAGCAGCCGCCATCTTGGTCAAACTCACCAGGGTGGTGCTACTTGCCCCAATAGTTGCCACCAGCTCACTTCTGGAACGCCGAAACCGTCCGGCAGGCAGCAAGATGCCTGCCATTGTGCCGCTTTTCGTGATCGGTTTCCTGGCCATGATGGCGCTGCGCAGCACGGGTTGGCTCGGCGCGCCTGTTTTGGAAACGGGGGCGATCCTTCAAGATGTGCTGCTCGGCGCCGCACTCTTCGGCCTGGGCTCGGCTGTTCGGGTCCGCGAACTCCTCGGCACCGGGCTCCGAGCAGTACTGACCGCGCTGCTGTCCTGGCTATTGATTGCTTTTCTGGGGCTGCTGGCCGTGCGGCTCATGGATAGCTAATCCGCACATGATTAGATGTTCTGGTGTCACAATTTACTTCTCAAGACCTTAACCTGAGCCGTGCAGAAGCCGCAGAGCGCTCCAGGACCGTCACAGTCCACGACTACCACGTCAGTTTGGACCTACGCACCGCCTTGCAGGATCCCGAAGCGGGCTTTACCACCCGTAGCATCATCACTTTCAGTGCCGTCCCCGGTTCGTCCACGTTCCTCGACTTTGTTGGACGGTCCGTACAGCGGATCAATCTGAACGGACGGGATCTGCCGGTCGAGCAGCTCTATCGGGGTGCCCGGATTTCGCTGCCCGAGCTGGCTGCTGAAAACCAGGTTATTGTCACGGCAACCGGCGAGTATTCCCGCTCGGGAGAAGGTCTTCACCGCTTTGTCGATCCCGCCGATGGGAAGATCTACCTCTACACCCAATACGAGCCCGCGGATGCTCGGCGGGTTTATCCGAACTTCGAACAGCCCGATTTGAAGGGCCGCTACAGCTTCGAGGTGATCGCTCCTTCCGAATGGCGAGTGGCTTCCAATGGCGCTGAGGTCTCGGTTCAGCCGCTGAGCAGCACGCCCGAACTGAGCCGCTGGAGCTTCGCGCAGACCGAGCCGATCTCCAGCTACATCACCTGCGTGCTGGCCGGAGAGTATTCGTACTTCAGTTCTTCCTGGTCGGGAACCGTGCTCCCGGACGGCGGTTCCTTAGCCATTCCGCTGGGTGCCTATTGCCGAGCCTCCATCAAGGAGAGCTTCGACGCTGAGACGATCTTCGAACTAACTCGCAAGGGCCTAGACTTCTTCCATTCCGTCTTCGGCTACCCCTACCCATTTGGCAAATACGATCAGGCTTTCGTCCCCGAATACAACCTTGGGGCGATGGAAAACCCGGGTCTGGTGACCTTCACCGACGATTACGTTTTCACCTCCCGGGCCACCGATATCCAGTACCAACAGCGGGCCAACACGCTATTGCACGAAATGGCGCACATGTGGTTCGGCGACCTCGTCACCATGCAGTGGTGGGACGATCTTTGGCTCAAGGAGTCCTTCGCAGATTTCATGGGCACCTTCGCTGTTGCGCAGGCCACCGACTGGGGAAATGCCTCTTGGGTGAGCTTTGCTAATCGTCGCAAGGCTTGGGCCTACCGGCAGGATCAGCTACCGACTACCCATCCCATCGTTGCCGATATTGTGGATCTGGAAGCCGCCAAGCAGAACTTCGACGGCATTACCTACGCCAAGGGCGCCTCGGTACTCAAGCAGTTGGTGGCCTTCGTCGGCGAGGATGCCTTCTTCAGCGCGGCCCGTGAATATTTCAGCAAGCACGCCTTCGGCAACACCACACTGAAGGATCTGCTTGTGGAGTTGAGTGCGGCTTCCGGCCGAGACATGAGCGATTGGTCCGAACGCTGGTTGCAGACCTCCGGAATCTCCACCCTGAGCGTTTCGGTGACAGCGGACGACGGCGTTCTAGGCTCGGTGCGGATCGAACAGGAAGCGATGGATCCGGTCACCGCACGGAACGCCGACCGTCCCCATCTGCTTCGTCTGGGCTGCTATACCTTTGACTCAACAGGCGCCTTGGCACTCACTGAATCTCACAGCCTGGACCTGGACGGCGCCTCCACCGAGGTAACTGCCTTGCAGGGTGTTGCGCAGCCAGATTTGCTGCTGCTCAACGACGAGGATCTCAGCTACGCCAAGGTTCGCTTCGACGATCATTCCTTACAAACGGTACTCACCTCGCTGGACCGACTCAACGACCCACTGGCTCGCGTACTCTGCTGGTCCACACTGTGGAATATGACCAGAGATGCCGTACTCCCGGCCGCCAGCTATGTAGAAGCCGTTCGGCGTTTTGCCCCGGCCGAATCGGGCGTTGGGATACTGTCCAATCTGCTAGAAACCGCAAGCACCGCCGTCGAATCTTTCACTCCGCTTGCGCAACGCTCGGATCTACGAGAAGAGCTCTTGGGCACCATTGCCGAGCAGCTGAAGCTCGCCGTCGCGGGTTCCGATCTGCAATTGGCCTGGTTCCGTGCGCTGGCCGCGGTATCGCGGAACTCCACCGGGCAGCTGGGGTTATTGCGCCAGCTACTCGACGGTGAAGGACCTATCGGGCTGCAGATCGACACTGATCCGCGCTGGCAGATCTGGCGAGCCCTGGCCGCAAACGGCCTGGCCGCTCCGGCCGAATTGGAAGCGGAGCTTGCTCGTGAGTCAAACTCTCGGGCCTTGGTTGGTTTCACGGTTGCGATGGCTGCGCGTCCGGAGGCTGAGGTGAAGGCACAAGCGTGGAACTCTACCTGGCAGGATGGTTCGCTCTCCAATGAATTGCTGAGCGCGACGATTTCAGGGTTCCTGCTGGGGCCCGAGGAATTGCGCGAAGAGTATCGCTCCCGGTATTTTGCTCAGATCGGAGAAATCTGGGCTTCCCGGAGTATTGAAATCGCCAGCCGGATCGTCGGCGAACTTTTCCCGGAGCAGGATGCACAGCCCGGTCTGGCTCTTGAGCAGCAGCCCGTCGTGGTGCTCGCCACCGAGTGGCTTGAGGCCAATGCCGAGGCTCCGGCTGCACTGCGCCGAATCGTGATCGAGGGACTCGACAATCTACGGCGCGCGCTTCGAGCGCAACTGGGCTGAATGATGGAACCGATTCGCCTGCATCACAGTGAAACGCTGAGCGCCGAGGTGGAGTACGCCTATGCAGCCTCGGTTCAGGCTTCTCGATTGGTCTTTACCGCTGGTGCCTGCCCTCTCGATCAAAAGGGTCAGATAAGCACGCAGGGATACGCCGCTCAAGCCAAGATCTGTATGCAGAATCTTGGCGTTGCCTTGACTGAAGCGGGTTCTAGCCTCGATCAAGTGCTCAAGACCACGGTTTTCGTGGCCAGTGATCGGCGCGAAGATCTGGTTGAGGCCTGGAATGAGGTGCGGGCGGCAATGGGAAGTCATGATGCGCCCAGCACGCTACTAGGAGTTGCTGTACTGGGTTACCCGGGACAGCTAGTGGAGGTCGAAGCCGTCGCGGTCGGGAGTTCGGAGCAGTAGGGCCGTCCTGAGTCGGTTACCGAAGCTGGTCCCATCGAGACACCGTTCTCGGTGGGACCAGCTGTCTTTGCCCAGCGAGATCACTGACCGAGTGGGCTTAGACTCCGGAATACTCCCGATCAGCAAAAGCCAAGCGCTGTTTCCCGTCGTTCTGATCGGTGAAAAGGCCCCGATTCTGTAAGCCGATCCGCTCAGCGACTCGTCGGGATGGGGTGTTTTGCTCGGCCACCCAGGCGATCACCGGCACGCTATTGTCACAGGCCCGAGCGGCTTCGAGACCCGCGATTCCCAGTTCGACGGCGTAGCCTTGGCCTTGCTGATCGGTTGCGATCCGGTAGCTCAGGTTCCAAGCCCCGGTGCGGTGTCGCTGCGCGCCACCGATCCCGATTACCTGGTCGGCATCGCGCAGGCGCACGCTCCAGTAACTCAAGCCATCGTTAGTCCACCGTGCAGCTGCCCGCTCAATGAACCGCTCGGTCGTGACCAGTTCAAGGTGTCTGTTTTCCGGCTCGAACCACCACCCTGCGGGGTCAGTAAAGATGGCAAAGAGCTCCTGGCAATCATTCGGGGTTACCGGGCGCAGGTCGAGGCGTTCAGTTCGGACGTCCATTCACTCAACTCTAGCTAGAAAAGTTTAGGGAACCCGATAAGTCCAGGCTTCGGTGTTGAATTTGGCGCGCACCAGATCATTTGTGGCCTCCAAATCCTGCGCGCTCAGCTCAATGAATTGCGCGGGATAAAGCTCCTGGAACGTCTCCATCATGACCTTAATGATCTCTTCCCTGGCCAGGCCGGTCTGCCTGCGTAGCGGATCTACCCGTTTCTTGGCTGAGGTAATGCCCTTATCCGACAGCTTCTCCCGGCCGATTCGCAGCACCTGAGTCATTTTGTCCGCATCGATATCGTAGGACATCGTCACGTGGTGCAGCAGACCGCCATTACTGGTTCGTTTCTGCGCAGCACCGCCGATCTTGCCTTGTTCGGTAGCGATGTCATTGAGCGGCACATATTGGGCGGCAATGCCGAGTTTCTGCAGGCTGGCCATCACCCAAGCGTCCAGAAATGGGTAAGCATCGGCGAAGCTCAGCCCGTCCACCAGGCTCTGCGGAACATAGAGGGAATAGGTGATCGCATTGCCAGGCTCCATGAACATGGCACCGCCACCGCTGATCCGCCGTACCACGGTCACCCCGAAGCGCTCGACACCCTCGGGATCGACCTCATTGCGCATCGATTGGAAGCTACCAATCACCACGGACGGCGATTCCCACTCCCAGAACCGCAACGTTGGCTTTCGCAGCCCTGCTCCCACCTGACGAGTCAATACCTCGTCCAGGGCAACATGTTGGTAGGTATCTAAGGCCGTGGGAGGGATGATATCGAATTCGTGATCGGCCCAGGTGGTGGCTTTCTTGAGCGCGCGTCGGACGGCAATCGCGATAGCCTCGGGAGAAAACCCGAAAAGCACAGCCTCCGGGCGTAACCGGTCGCTGATGACAGCGGCAAGGTCCTTGGCGGAAGTCTCCACCGGCAGCCCGGTCAGTGCTTCGTTGATATCCTGCAACGCCTCATCGGGCTCCAAGAAGAAGTCGCCATTGATCGATACCTCGTGTAAGCGTTCGTCGCCAACCGCCAGATCCGCAACCACTAATTTTCCGCCGGGTACCTTGTACTCGCCGTGAAAACGATCCGTCTGGGACACTTTTCTCTCCTCCTATGGGTTCCTCTGTGGGAACACCCTGGGCACCGCTTTTACTCCACAACGATCTGCGGAGGACAAGAAAAAGGGGTGGATGCCGCAGCATCCACCCCTTTCCGCCGAAACGGCTAAAACTACTTTTTGCCGAAGCCCTTGAAGCGAGCGTTGAAGCGCTCCACACGGCCGGCGCTATCCATGATGCGCTGCTTACCGGTGTAGAAGGGGTGAGATTCGGAGGAGATTTCGACGTCGATGACCGGGTAGGTCTTGCCGTCTTCCCATTCAATGGTCTTCTCAGAAGTCACAGTGGACCGGGTTAGGAATTTGGTACCGGAAGCCAGATCGTTGAACACAACTGCTTCGTACTTCGGGTGGATATCGCTCTTCACGTTTGTGCCTTTTCATAGGTGGGCCTGGATTTTGCCAGACACGGTGCTACACGGATGACGGTTGCAATGCCCGCAAACCGGGCGCAGACCAACACTCAATGTTAGCCGCTCAACGCGAAAACTGCGAAATACCTCAGAGCTGGCGGGTCGTCAATGCCGCCAGGGCGGAATCGGCATGGGTTTTCATATCGGTTTCACTAGAAATAACCTCGACAATGCGCCGCTCGGAGTTGATGACGAAGGTTGACCTTTTCACCGGCAGAGTTTTTGCCAGCAATCGACGCTTCACCCCGTAGGCTTCCACCACCAGCCCCTCGGCATCGGACAAAAGCGGGAAAGAAACCTGATTCTCGGTGGCAAACTTCGCTTGACGTTCCACGCTGTCCCGGCTCACCCCCACCAGTCTGGCACCCAATTCGGTGAACTCGTGCTGACGATCCCGAAAGTGCTGTAACTCCAAGGTGCAACCACCACTCATTGCCAGTGGATAGAAGAACAGTACGGCAGGGCCTTCAGCCAGCACTGCGCTCAAGCGGAGCGGCTTGCCATTCTGATCCGGCAGTTCGAAGTCCTCGGCGAGGTCACCTTTACGCATTGCCCCAGCATAGCGCCCGAGGGACCCGAACTGAGCTAGCGAAGTTTGGGAGGGCGCTATGCGATATCCCCACGGTTTCCCTAGCGCTCGTACCTCGCCCAGGGACCCTCACCGTGTGGCCCCACCCCGAGGAACCCTCCCAGCTGTCCCACTGAGTGTTACCAAAGTTGCTGCTGTGGCAATTTTGGCGACTCATCGTTAACTCCTGCACCACCGGGTGGGACGGGAGGGAAAACAGGGTGGGACAGGAGGGAGAAGGAAGGGGTGGGGTTAGGGTGTGGGGAGGCGCATCGACCAGAAAGCTACTGCCGAGGCGGCCGCAACATTGAGCGAGTCGACTCCCCCGCTCATCGGAATCATCACCTTCCGGTCGACGGCGGCCAGCGTCTCAGCGCTCAGCCCGTCGCCTTCGGTGCCCAAAATAAGAGCTAGCCGCTCCGGCGGTTCGGCCGCAAGCACATCGAGACTGATCGAATCCTCACCCAAGGCGAGTGCCGCCGTCGTAAATCCCGCCTCTTGGAACAAAGCGGATGGCCAAGACTCTAACCGAGCCCAAGGCACCTGGAAAACGGTTCCCATGCTGACCCGGATACTGCGCCGGTAGAGTGGATCGGCGCAGCGTGGCGTCACCAGTACGGCATCGATGCCCAGGCCCGCCGCCGAACGAAAGATGGCACCCAGATTGGTGTGATCCACAATGTCTTCCAGCACCGCCACTCGACGGGCATTCCGCAGCAACTCACGGGGCTCCACCGCGGCGGGTCGGTGCATTGCGGCCAGGGCACCACGGTGCAAATGAAACCCGGTAATTGATTCCAGCACCTGATCGGAACCGTAAAAGACCGGGACTTCGGGAAACTGATCAAAGACGTCCTGCAGACCAGCAAGCCATTTTTCGGCCATAAAGAAGGATCTGGGTCGGTGTCCGGCGGCCAGCGCCCTTCGCAACACTCGGGAACTCTCCGCGATGTAGAGTCCTTGTTCCGCCTCGAGGCTTAGCCTCAGCTGCACCTCGGTGAGCCGGGTGTAGTCAAGCACTCGCTCGTCCTGGGCGGACTCCAAGCGGATCAGCATCTCAATACCCCAGTAACTTAGCGATCATAAAGTACAAGGCCACCAAGCCCAGCAGCACAATAACGGTGCGTAAAACCGCAGGTTTGAGCCGTCGGCCAATCTTCGCGCCCAGGAAGCCCCCGATCGTTGAGGTCACCGCGATCACGGCCACCACAGGCCAAGCGATCCGGTCGAAAGCGAAAATTAGGTAGGAGACCGCTGCCACCAGATTCACGCCCAGTACCAGCACATTTTTCATCGCATTTGCGGCTTGCAGGCTGCCATTGAGCAAAATCCCCATCGCTGCCACCAGCAGAATGCCCTGCGCGGCAACAAAGTAACCGCCGTAGATCCCAATCAGGAACACCGCGAGAACCAGGGCGACGGCGTGTCTGCGATCTCCCAGCCCAGCCTCCCGCCGTCGGGCTACCCAGTGCTGCAAACGAGGCTGGAAAATCACCATTAGCAGCGCGATCACGATAAGTATTGGGGCGACCAAGCCGAAAACACTTTCCGGCAGATGGAGCAGCAGCCAGGCGCCAACAATGCCACCCAGAACCGAGGCCGGCAATAATCGCAGGACCTGCCCGCCCAAGCCGGTCAATTCCTTGCGATAACCCCAGGCACCGGCGGCATTACCGGCAATCAGTCCGGTGGCATTGGAGATCGAAGCAACCACCGGAGCGTAGCCCAGAGCCACCAGCACCGGGAAGGTGACCAGAGTTCCCGAGCCCACGACCGAGTTGATGGTGCCAGCCCACAGGCCAGCCAGCGCGATAATCGCGCCGTGCAGTAAATCCACGGCTAATACCGCCCCTAAGCCCGGCGGGCAACCGCGCTGAACCGACCGTTCTGACGGCTCAGGCTAAGCGGCAAGCCGAAGGTGGCGGAGAGGTTTTCCTCGGTCAGTACAGCCTCTAGCGGCCCTTGCGCCACTACCCCGCCGTCGCGCATCAATAAAGCGTGAGTGAAGCCCGGCGGAACTTCTTCCAGGTGATGGGTGACCAGCACCATCGCCGGAGCATCCTCGTCTGCGGCGAGCGTGCTCAGCCTTTGCACCAAATCTTCTCGACCAGCCAGGTCCAGTCCGGCAGCGGGTTCGTCCAACAACAGCAGCTCCGGATCCGTCATCAGGGCGCGAGCGATCTGCACCCGTTTCCGCTCGCCCTCGCTCAGCGAGGCAAAGGGACGGTTCAGGAAGGTCGACATCCCCCAGGCATCCAGCAGCTCAAAAGCCCGGCGCTCGTCGTCGCGCTCATATTGTTCACGCCAGCGTCCGGTCACACCATAAGCGGCGGTGACCACGACATTGAGTACCTTTTCGTGCTCCGGGATCTGGTTAGCCAGCGCGGCCGAGGCCAGACCGATCCTTGGCCGCAATTCAAAGACATCTACCGCACCGAGCACCTCGTCCAAGATTCCGGCCACCCCGGAGCTGGGATGCATCCGGGCACCAGCAATCTGCAGCAAGGTGGTCTTACCAGCTCCGTTGGGCCCCAAAATGACCCAGCGTTCTCCCTCTTTGACCTGCCAGGACAGGTTATTCAGGAGGGTCTTATTGCCGCGGACCACGCGCACGGAAGCCAATTCGAGAACATCACCCATAGCACTAGACATTAGGCCAAAGCCGGGCAAGATGGCGAACTGCTACCCGGTGCGGCCCGATCAAAGTTCTTTGGCCCGCTCCGCTGGCTAAACTGAGGCTATGCCCGTCAATTACGCCGCCTTCGGCTATGCCCCCGTTCTGACCGCCGAGGCCGTCACCTCTCTGCGTGCGGCGCTGACAGCTTGTGGCGCCCGCAGTGTGGCTGAAAGCAGCAGCGAGAACGTCAACTATGCGGTGTTCCGGGCAGATCTTGAGTTCGACGGCGGCCTCCCGGAGTTCCGGGCGGCCCTCGTCCGGGCGATGACCGGGGTCGACCTCCGCATTGCCGTGGTGCCCACCGAGCTATTGCAGGCCAAACGGAAACTTTTCGTGCTGGATGTCGATTCCACCCTGATCCAACAGGAAGTGATCGAGTTACTCGCCGCGCATGCCGGGCGGGAAGCCGAGGTACGGTCGGTGACCGAGGCCGCGATGCGGGGCGAATTGGATTTTGCGCAGAGTCTGCATCAACGAGTCGCCGCTCTGGCGGGGCTACCGATCGGGGTGCTCGCGGAAGTTCAGGACGCCATCAGGCTCTCCGAAGGTGCCGAGCGATTGATCGAGGGCGCCCATCGCGCCGGCCATCTGGTCGCTGCCGTCTCCGGGGGCTTTTCACAGATCCTTGATCCCCTAGCGGCTCGTCTCGGCCTCGACCGGGCACGGGCCAATGAACTGGAGATTATCGATGGCTTGCTGACCGGGCGGGTGAGCGGCGCCGTCGTGGATCGCATTGCAAAAGCGGAGTCGCTGCGGGAGTGGGCCGCCGAGGCGGGTATCCCGCTCGGGGCAACGGTAGCGATTGGTGACGGCGCAAACGACTTGGACATGCTGGCTGCCGCTGGACTCGGCCTGGCCTATCGGGCGAAGCCTGCTGTGCAGGCGGCCGCCGACGCCCAACTCGACCGCCTCGACCAAGCCCTCGAGCTCTCCGGCCTTGCTTTTTAACCGCCGAGTTCGCTTGCGGGTCTCGTGTTCGCCCGTAAAAACAGGCGAATTGGTGACTCACAAGCGAACTCGGCGGTAAAGCAACTGTTGGAGGGTTACTCCAGGAAGCCGACGGCTCCGCCGACGTATTCGGTGTGGCCGGTGGGTACCTCTGCGGTAGCTGCCTTCGCCACTTCAGCTGCGAATTCGGACACCGAGTACAGCTTGCCCGCCTCAGTACGCCGCGCCTCGATGGCTCCGGGCTGCGCCCGGTCCAGCAAGGTCGCCGTGATGGTCCCTTCGATCATGTCTCCGGAGACCACCACAAAGCTGATTCCCTTGGCTTCCAGCTCGGGGATGAATTCGCGCAGCGCGTCCTCACCGGCTCGTTTGCTGCGAGCCACCGGCTCGTAAGCATCCATGGTGGAAACCTGGTTAATGAAGTGCGCCTGGTGACTCGTCACGAAGACCACCCTGGAGCCCGGCTGCATGACTGCCGTCGCCGCCTGCAACATGGCAACCTGGGCATCCCGGTTAAGTTTGAGGGCGTAATCCTCCCCCATGGAGGTTTCCATGCCGCCGGAAGCGTTGAGCACCAAAAGATCCAGGGAGCCTGAGCCGGACAGCGAGAGCGCCGCATCGACAAGAGCCTGCACGCCCTCGGGCGCGGTCAGATCTGCACCGACCGCAACGGCCTGCCCGCCAGCCGCTTCGATTTCGGCTACCACTTTATTGGCCCGCGGTGCCTTCTGCCGGTAGTTAACCACCACCGCGGCGCCCTGAGCCGCCAGGAACTTCGCCACATCCGCACCAATACCGCGTGAGGAACCCGTGACGATCGCCGTCTTATCCTTCAAATCTGCCATCATAAGCCTTTCTTTTATCGGATGAAATCTAGTGGCCCATGCCCAGGCCGCCGTCGACTGGGATCACCGCGCCGGAGATATAAGAAGCTTCGTCGCTGGCCAGCCAACGGACCACATCTGCCACCTCCGAAGCCTCGGCGAAACGACCGGCAGGCACGGAAGCCAGGTACTGCTTCTGGGTCTCCTCCGGCAGTTCGGAGGTCATATCGGTATTGATGAAACCGGGGGCCACCACATTGGCCGTGATATTGCGAGAGCCCAGTTCGCGGGTCAACGAGCGGGCGATGCCGATCATGCCCGCCTTAGACGCAGCGTAGTTGATCTGCCCGGCCGAGCCGTAAAGGCCCACCACCGAGGAAATCAGCACCACTCGGCCCTTGCGCAGCCGGATCATGCCCTTCGAAGCACGCTTGATCACTCGGAAGGCCCCGGTCAGATTGGTGTCCAGAACCGAGCTGAAATCGTCTTCGCTCATTCGCAACAGCAGGGTGTCCTTGGTGATTCCAGCATTAGCCACCAACACCTCCACGGGACCGTGAGCGGCCTCAACCACACTGAAGGCGGCATCGATGCTGGCCTCGTCCGTGACGTCGGCCTGCACTCCGAGGATGCCTTCCGGCAATTCGCTCTCGCTACGGTAGGTGACCGCGACCTTGTCCCCCTTGGCCAGGAAGGACTTCGCAATAGCTAAGCCGATGCCTCGGTTACCGCCGGTGATCAAAACGCTTCTGCCCTGCTCGGAATCAGCCATTCGCCTACCCATCTGTGCTCGAAAAATTTACCCGCCTTGAATCTTATCCGTTCCGAGCGCTCAGCGGGTCTCTGTTTGGACCGCCGTGAGCACGGTGGGAGAATAGAGACAGTGAGTAAAGACCATTCCCCGATGCAGCCGGACGATGTGCAGAACATCACCACGGCCAGGACCTCTCATAGTGATGAGATGCGCGGCAGAATGATCAAATACGCCATTGCGATGGGAATCAGGCTGCTCTGCTTCGGCCTTTTGTTCGTCGTCGATGGCTGGTGGAAACTAGTGCCGATTATTGGAGCGGTCTTCATCCCCTGGTTCGCCGTGATTATCGCCAATGGGGGTAGCGATACCAGCAACGCGGAAAGCACAGCTCTTTTGGATCACGCACCACAGGCAGAACTTGAGGCTCCCGCGGTCACCGATGAGGAACCCATCACGCTACAAGGCGAGGTAGTGCCCGAGTCCAATGACTCTGAACCGGTACAGCCCGAGCTACACCGAACAGAGCTACACCGAACGCCCGATTTGCATGGAACAGAGGGTGACAAAGCATGAGTTTCCTGGACTCGCTGGCCGGGACCGGAGCCACCGAGTTACCGCGTTGCTCCCGTAAGGGCTGCCGCACAGCGGCGAGCTGGCAACTGCGCTGGAACAATCCCAAACTGCACACCCCGGAACGTTTGAAAATTTGGCTAGCCTGCTCCGAACACCGGGCATGGCTGGAAGACTATCTGCGTGTCCGTGGTTTTTTCCGAGACACCATAGCGTTTCCGTCGGCCGAGGGAGAGGGCTGATGTACAAATTTATTTTCAGCAGAAAATGGCTGACTTATCTTTTGGTAGCGATTATTTTCGCGATCGCCTGCCTAGGCTTGGGGCTGTGGCAGCTTTCCCGCAAGGCCGAAGTGGACGCCGCGGAGAACAAGGTGACCAATAATTATTCAGCTAGCCCGCTGAGCTACGATCAGGCTGCGGCGCAATTCGGCAGCTTGGACCCCGCCAAGGAATGGACTCCGGTGAGTCTAACCGGAGTCTACGACTTGTCCGGTCAGCGAGTCGTCCGGAACCGTCCGCTTAACGGTCAGCCGGGCTATGAAGTGGTTATTCCGTTGAAACTGAGCAATGGTGATTCGGTGGTGATCGATCGCGGTTGGCTGCCCATCGGAGATAAAGACCCAGGTCACCCCGACTCCATTCCGGCGCCGCCTTCCGGCACCGTGACCGTGCTCGCCAGGCTCCGGCCAGGGGAAATCAAATTGCAGCGCGGAGCCCCGGCCGGTCAACTCGCCTCCATCGATCTACCCGATTATGCGGCTCAGCTCGGCTACCCGCTCAAGACCGGCGCCTACGCGGCGATGTATCAGGAGACTCCCGCTCCGGCGACGACGCCAGCCCCACTCGCGGTACCGAGTTTCGATAATGGCACCAACCTCAGCTATGCCTTGCAATGGTTCGCCTTCGGTGTGCTCTTCTTGATCGGCTACGGCTATGTGGTCCGGCAGCAGGCAAAAATCGATCGCCTCGACGCCGAAGAAGGCCTCTCCGAGCTGGATTCCCTTGGCCGCAGTTCCGCCTTCCAACAGCGCGGAAAGTCACGGCCATCCGGACGTCGTAAGCCCAGTGCCGAAGATGTGGAGGATGCCTTGCTCGATGCGCAGGGCTTCCAGGGCGGTTTACCCGCGGCTAAGGAATCCGTCCGTGACTGAACAAAATCTCGCCAAGCCGCCGGTCGAGCTGGTCCGCCGCGCCCTACTGGCTGCCGGGGCCGAAGATACCGTGCTGACACTTGATCAACAGGTACCCACGGCCGAGGACGCGGCCCGGATCTTGGGCTGTGAACTGGCGGCAATCGCAAACAGTTTGATCTTCGAGATGGACGGTGAGCCCCTACTCATCTTGGCCAGTGGAGCGGCGCGAGTGGATACCTCCTTGGTGGCAACACTGCTGGGAAGCTCAAAAATACGCCGCGCCAGTCCCGATTTCGTATCTTTTCACACCGGTCAAGAGATTGGCGGGGTCGCGCCGCTGGGGCACCCACAGCCCATCCGCAGCATTCTCGATGAATCCCTGGCCGCGCACCCTCGAATTTGGGCCGGCGCAGGCGATCATCTTTCGATGTTCTCCAGTAGCTACTCAGAATTGCTCCGGATCACCGGGGCAGAACCACTCCGAGTGCGCTAAGTTCGCAGGCCCAAAATTCGAGCCGCGAAGGACTAGGCCAGTGTAATCAGATCCAGGTAATCTTCGTTCCAGTGATCTTCTACGCCATCAGGAAGCAGCACCACGCGCTCCGGATTGAGCGCTTCTACCGCGCCTTCATCGTGGCTGACCAGTACGACGGCGCCGGTGTAGTTACGCAGCGCACCCAGGATCTCATTGCGGCTGGCCGGGTCGAGGTTATTCGTTGGCTCATCAAGCAGCAGCACATTGGCGCTAGAGGCCACGATGGTGGCTAGCGCCAATCGAGTCTTTTCCCCACCAGAGAGCACACCGGCGGGCTTATCGACGTCGTCACCGGAGAACAAGAAGGAACCCAGCACGCCACGCACCTCGGCGTCCCGAAGCTCTGGTGCGGCCGAGCGCATGTTTTCCAGCACGGTTCGGGAGGTGTCAAGGGTTTCGTGTTCCTGGGCGTAGTAGCCGATTTTCAGGCCGTGTCCGGGTTGCACGGTGCCGGTATCGGGCTTATCCACTCCAGCCAGCATCCGCAGCAGAGTGGTTTTACCCGCACCGTTGAGCCCGAGCACAACAACTTTTGAGCCGCGGTCGATGGCTAGATCGACGTCGGTGAAAATTTCCAGCGAACCATAGGACTTACTCAGCCCTTCGGCGGTCAGCGGAGTCCTGCCACAGGGCGCCGGATCGGGAAAGCGCAGCGCGGCCACTCGATCCGCGGTACGCGCCTCCGCCAGCCCGGCCAGCATCCGTTCTGCTCGTCGAGCCATATTCTGTGCGGCCACAGCCTTGGTGGCTTTTGCCCGCATCTTATTGGCTTGATCCAGCAGCACGCTAGCTTTTTTCTCCACGTTGACCCGCTCGCGCTTACGAGCTCGCTCATCCGTTTCGCGCTGTTCCAGGTATTTCTTCCAACCCAGGTTGTATTGATCGATGGTGGCCCGGTTGGCGTCCAGGTGGTAAACCTTATTGACGGTCGCTTCAAGCAGTTCGACGTCGTGACTAATCACGATCAGACCGCCCTGGTGCGCTTTGAGAAAGTCCCGTAACCAGCTAATGGAATCGGCGTCCAAGTGGTTGGTCGGCTCATCGAGCAGCATGGTCTCGGCGCCGGAAAACAGGATCCGGGCCAACTCGACACGACGGCGTTGCCCACCGGAAAGGGTACGCAGTGGCTGATTCAGGATCCGCTCCGGAAGAGCAAGATTCGAGGAGATCGCGGCGGCTTCCGATTCGGCGGCGTAGCCACCATTATTGAGAAATTCCTGTTCCAGCCGGTCGTAACGCCCCATCGCTTTATCGCGAATCTTCGGATCCTCGCTGGCCATCTCGGTCTCAGCCTTGCGGAGCTTAGTGACGACTTTGTCCAGGTCGCGGGCGGAAAGAATCCGGTCCCGAGCTAGCTGCTCCATATCCGGAGTGCGCGGGTCCTGCGGCAGATAGCCGATCTCGCCGCTCCTGGTCACCTTGCCTGCCGCGGGTAAACCGTCTCCGGCTAATACTCGGGTCAAGGTGGTCTTACCGGCTCCGTTGCGACCCACCAGGCCGATCTTGTCACCCTTGTCGATGCGGAAAGACACCTCGTCCATGAGCAAACGCGCCCCGGCACGTAGCTCGAGGTCTTGGACGATAATCACAGTCTTCTCCTGCTTTCCTTGCTTCGATGGATGCCAACGGTGGCGGCCCGTGACTCACAGCGGATCCGAGAAGTTTAGAGAAGTTCTGAGAAGTTGCTGCGAAGGCCTATCCAGTCTACGCCGTCAAGCGCCACCCGATTCACCGTGCGATTCACCGTGCGATTCACCGAGCAGCCCGGTACAGCCTAAGCGCTATCAAGCAATTGGCCTTATTCTCCAAGGATTTCAGGTCAATATCGAGTAGCCCTTCGATCTGCTTCAAACGGTAGTTGAGCGTATTGCGGTGGATGAACAACTCCGCACAGCTGCGATCGGCATGCGCATCCTGTGCCAGATATGCCTCCAAGGTGTCGAGCAATCGTCCTTGATGCGCCCGGTCATAGTCCAGTAGCGGAGCGAGCAATCTCTGCGCCGCGGCCTGCGCCCCGCGGCCAGCCGTCGCCGCAATCAGGGCTTGCAGCCCTAGTCCGGGCACGATCATTGAGCCACCGGCTTGATCTAGCTGATGACGTACTTGGGCAGCGTCCAAACGGAGCTGGTCGAGACTTTCCGCCGGGCCTGCTAACAGCACCCTCAATTGTGGCAACTCCTCGCGGAATTGCTTCAGTAACGCGACAAGCGGTTCCGCATCGATTGGTTCCTGGCCAAAAGCAAAGAACACGCCATCTTCCATGGCAAAGCGAACGGTACCGAAGGCCTCCTGCAAAGCCAATCGCATCAGCCATAGCGGAACCGGAGAATCCGGGTCGGCAGCCGCGGCAATCAGATAACTAGATTGACGATTCGACAGCCCGGTAGAGCGCATCAACCGAGCCAGATCTGCGCTTGTGGCAGCATGCCAATCGTCCAGGGCACTCAGGAACTTCTGGATGGCCTGACGTTCGCCGGACTGCTCGTTCAGGGCCGAGCTCAGGTGGACGGCGATAATCGAACAAACCGGACCGAGCAGCGCGGGCAGCGAGTCCAGGATCGGACTATTGCGCACCAAAAGCGAGAACCTACCGCCGTCGCTCGCCGGCAGCGGAAAGGTGCTCTGCGCTCCCCCGCTAAGGTTTCTTCTGGCCTGAGGCTTCCAATCACCCTCCTTAGGCCATTGCAGCAGCACCGAACCTCCGGCGTCGACCACGGCAACCTCACCGCTTACCGCCTGCGCTACCGCACGGAGCATCGGGCTGAGGTTTCCTCGTCCACGGACCAGTTGGGAACAGCGTTCGGCGAGTTCCCAAGATTGTTTGGTCAGCGCGAATCTTTCAGCCTCCAATACGCTGCTGACATAGCGGTGAACTTGCAGGCCAGGCACCGAGCCCGGCACCTCCAGCAGCGGCACACCATGAGCTGCCGCAGCCTTACTCAAGCCCGGCGGAACCAATTGGTGAGCTGGCCCGGTGCCAAAGACGATGGCCGCAACCGGGACCCTAGCGAGCCGCTCCACATAGGCATCCCAGGTTCTATCGTCAGAGATGTTCAAACCCATACCGTTGGTCAAGAGCAGGGCATTGGGGCTCAGAAAGGGAGTGGGATCCATGAACTCCGCAGGCGCGCAATAGCTGATCCCACGAGCCATTCGCTCCGCCGAGGAGGGGGTGTGCAAACGGAGTTGAAGTACCTGTTCGACCAGCAGATCCGCTACTTTCACACCTTCTCCTAGTGCCGACTACACAATGATCTACATATTTTATGTGCAAGTTACATATATTGATCCTCCGGCTTGGCGCATAGCTTGGGACGATGGACAGAACAACTGTGACCCAGCTCTCTTCTGAGAGCACTCCTCGACGGACGATCTCTATCAATTCCGACCTCGGTGAGTCCTTCGGCTTGCACTCCTTCGGCAATGACGCCGCACTTTTGGAGACCATCGATGTGGCCAATGTGGCTTGCGGCTTCCATTCGGGCGATCCGGAGACGATGGCTCAGACCGTCGAGCTGGCCTATCAAAAGAACGTCAAGATCGGGGCGCATCCAGGCCTTCCGGATCTGGTGGGCTTTGGTCGCCGAGAGATGAAACTAACGGCCAGCGAGGTGGAGTCACTGTTGCTCTATCAAGTGGGAGCCCTCAATGCGTTCCTGCGACGCACCGGTGCGGAACTCAATCATCTCAAGCCACATGGCTCGCTCTACGGCATGTTGGCTCGCAATGCAGAGCTGATGACCGCGGCAGCGAAGGTCTGCGAACTTTTTCAGGTACCTTTTTTCGGACTCGCCGGCACTGAGCATCAGAAGGTCTGTACCGAACTGGGAATCCCCTTCATCGCCGAGCTCTATGTCGATTTGAACTATGGTTCGGAAGGTCAACTTCTGATCAAGAGGCGCCCGGAACCAACCAATCCCGAAGCTGCCGCCCAACGAGTCCGGCGAGCGCTAGAAGAGGGAGTGGTGCTCGCCGAGGACGGCACCGAACTACGCCTGGACTTCGACAGCATCTGTGTTCATTCGGATGCGAACAACTCTCCAGCGGTCGCTCTCGCGGTCCGCGACGCACTGCGCTAAAACCTGCACTTTAAACCAAAGAAACCGAGGAATCCCGTGACCCATCACATCTCATCCGCTCTGCCCGGAATTTTCTACCGCAAGCCTGGGCCGGACAAGGACCCCTATGTCGAACCCGGTGACCGGCTCGAAGTCGGCCAAGTCATCGGGGTAGTGGAAATCATGAAGCAATTCAGCGAGATCCGCTCCGATGTGGCCGGAGTGCTCCGGGAGTTTTCGGTAGAGGATTTCGGGGCGGTCAATCCCGGCGACTCAATAGCAGTCGTCGATGAAGACGGAGAGAAGTGAGCAGCATGCACCGGCTATTAGTGGCCAATAGAGGGGAAATCGCGGTCCGGATCATCCGCACCGCACGCGAGATGGGCATCGAAACCATCCTGGCTTGCAGTGAAGTTGACCGAGAGTCTCTTGCCGCTCAGCTTGCCGATGAGATTGCCGTCATCGGCCCGGCTCCGGCCAGCAAGAGCTACCTCGATCAGCAGGCGGTGCTGGAGGCAGCCAGGCGTTCCCGCGCCGATGCCATACATCCCGGCTATGGATTCCTGTCCGAGAACGCTGGCTTTGCCCGTCAGGTGCTCGACGCCGGAATCACCTGGGTGGGGCCCTCCCCGGAAGCTATTGAGCAGATGGGCAATAAATCCCAAGCTCGGCAAGCCGCTCGAGGGGCCGGGGTACCCACTCTGCGCGGCACCGACGGAATACTCGACCCCGCGCTCAGGCCAGAAGAAGTTGAGCAGTTTGGCGAGCAGATCGGTTTCCCGTTAGTGGTTAAAGCCTCGGCTGGTGGCGGCGGGCGGGGCATTCGATTGGTCACCTCGGTGAAGGATCTGGTCCAGACCGTCGACCTGGCACGAGCCGAGGCTGCGGCAGCCTTCGGAAGTCCCGATGTGTACCTGGAGCAGTTCATCGAACAGGCTCGTCACGTCGAAGTACAGATCCTCGGCGACGGCCAGCAAGTGATCCACCTGGGCGACCGGGATTGTTCCTTACAACGCCGGCAACAGAAACTCGTCGAGGAAGCACCCGCTCCCGATCTACCCGAGGAAGTCCGGTCGGAGATCCGTAACTCCTCGGTGCAGCTTGCCCTGGCGTGTTCCTACAGCGGACTCGGCACGGTGGAATTCCTTTACGATCCGCGCAGCGGCCAAGCCGCGTTCATCGAGATGAACACCCGACTCCAGGTTGAGCACCCGGTCACCGAGCTGATTACCGGTCTAGACCTGGTGCGAGAGCAATTGCTGATCGCCGCCGGAAACCCGCTGCGGCTCGGCCAGCAAGATGTGACGTTCAACGGCCATGCCTTTGAGTTCCGACTCAATGCCGAAGATCCCGCCAATAATTTCATGCCCAGTCCGGGCACGCTTTCCCGGCTTCAATGGCCAGAAGGACCGGGTATCCGCTTGGATTCAGGAGTCCGAGTAGGTTCTGCGGTGGCACCTTTCTATGACTCCCTGCTGGCCAAAATCATCGTCTGGGATGAAAGTCGGGAAACTGCACTGAGTCGAGCCCGAAGGGCGCTCGGTGAAGCCGAGATCGAAGGAGTGCACACCACGCTTCCGTTACTGAAGGCGCTCGCGGCACGAGCCGAGTTGGCCGAGGTCTCCCATCACTCCAAATTCATCGAAACCAACCCCGACTTCTGGGAGGTACTGGCATGAGCAGTCCCGGAACCCTCGGCATCCCCACCGCGGCCCGCTACACCTGGGGCGGTGACGAGTTCCTGTTCGTGGAAATAGACGAGGCAATGAGCCTGGCAGCCAATTTCCTGGCCAATAGCATGGCTCAGGTGCTGACCGAAGGCGAGCTGCCCGGCGTCGTCGATATCTGTCCGGCCAATGCCTCGATACTCATCCGCTTCAATCCTGATCTGCTGGCTCCTGATCGCTTGGAAGCGACAGTTCGTGAGGCTGAGCAAAAGGTGCGCAGTTCAAGCCTGCAAACCCTTCAGACCCGGCTGATCGAGGTTCCGGTCTGGTATCAGGATCCATACACCTCGGAGACCGCGGCACGTTTCCGAAAGGGGCATCAGCGTCCGGAGGGCAGCGACCTCGATTTCGCGGCCGAACAGAACCAACTCTCCGGCGCGGAGGAGTTCATCGAACGGCACCACAGCTCCCCCTGGCTGGTCTCCATGGTCGGTTTTGTGGCCGGCCTGCCTTTTATGTTCCAAATCGTGCCGCCGGAAGAGCAACTGCAGGTCCCCAAATATCTCAGTCCGAGAACCGACACTCCGCCGCTCACCGTGGGTCACGGCGGCTGTTTCGCCTGCATCTATTCGGTTCGTGGCGCTGGTGGCTATCAGATGTTCGGCATCGCTGCGGTACCAATCTTCGATCCGGCACAGCAACTCCCCGATTTCCAAGACTTCATGGTGTTCTTCAAACCCGGGGACATCGTGAAATTCAAACCGGTGAACGAGGCCGAGTATCGCAGCATCCAGGCTCAAGTAGAGGCCGGAAGCTACCGATACCGACAGCTGCCGGTCACCTTCGATCTGGCTCAGGCGCTCGCCGATCCGCACACTTATAACCAACAACTCCTAGGTGGTCTCGATGAGCATTGAAATAATCGAACCCGGCCTCTCCACCACAGTGCAGGACCAAGGACGGCCCGGTGTGTACAACGTCGGCATCCCGCAAGGCGGGGCAATGGATCAGTTCAGCGCCGAGGTAGCCAATGCACTAGTAGGCAATACCGTGAAGGAAGCCGTGCTGGAAGCCGCCTACCTCGGTCCACGGCTGAAAGCGCTCTCTTCGATGAACATCGCGGTGACCGGCGCCCCGGTCACAGTCACCATCAATGGGGTCACGAAGCCGCAATGGGAAAGAATATCCTTGCAGCCGGGCGATGAGGTCTCCTTCGGACCCGCCCAAGCCGGGAGTCGGTTCTACCTGGCGGTTTCCGGCGGTATTGACGTACCGGTGGTGCTAGGAAGCCGCAGTACCTATACGCTCGGCAAATTAGGAGGCTTCCAGGGCAGGACCCTGCGGGCCGGAGATCTGCTACCGGTGGGTCGTGTGCTTGGCGAAGGTTTCCAGCAGTGCCCGCAGGAACTACGCCCCAGCTTCAGCAAGCAGCTTGAGGTCAGGGTGCTCAGAGGACTCTACGACCATCTCCTCAGTGAGGCTGGCTGGCACACCCTGGTGAGCGCGGAATGGAACCTCACCCCGGTGGCAGACCGCACCGGGCTACGTTACTCCGGGCCGGAGGTCGAATGGAAGCCGCGGGTTCAGCCCTTCGGTGCCGGTTCCGATCCCTCTAATATTGTCGATGCCGGTTACGCCGTTGGATCGATTCAGATCCCCGGCGGAAAAGAACCGATCGTACTGCATCGCGACGCGGTCTCCGGCGGCGGCTACGCCATGGTGGCCACCGTGATCAGCGCCGATCTGGATCTGCTGGCTCGTAGCGCGCCCGGAACAAAAACCCGCTTTACCGAGGTTTCCATGGATCAAGCTTTGGCAGCCCGTGGCAACAACGCGAAACTTCGCGAACAACTCTGGACACACCAAGTCTAGGAATCCCCCGACCGCGCCATCCAAGCCGGTTCACTTCATCCCGCAATATCACTTACCCCTGGGGGTTATTTTGTCGTACTCAAATTACGTTCTGCCGGCCGCAGATCGGGCCGGTAAATGGTCGCTTTTTATGGCTTGGTGGGCCTTGTTTTCAGCAATGTTTTGGATCTATATCGCGGTGGCTTCGGCCAGTGCGGTGGGAGTAACTAATACCCTGATCGGCATTGTGCTGACCGTGGTGACCTACGGGCTGATTAACCTGGTGCTCTCCCGCTATGCTGCCCGCACCGGGCTCTCGGTGAACCTGCTCTCTAGAACCCTCTTCGGGGTCATCGGCTCCGGTCTGGCCGCGCTGATCTTCGCTGCCACCGCGATCTACTATGCGGTCTTCGAAGGTTCCATTATCGCCGTCGCCCTGCAGCAGTTCTTCGGTGGAAGCATTGTCATGTGGTACGCCTTGGTGGTGGCTTATGCGGTTCCGCTGGCCATTGGCGGAGTACGGAACTGGCTCGACCGGCTGAACGGTATCCTGTTGCCGCTCTACTTTGCCGGCCTGGTCGCCGTCGTTATTGCAGCCACCGTGATCCGTGGCGTGCCCAGCCATTGGATTGGAGAGGCCGCCCCACAAGGTGCGCTGCCGGGTTGGCTAAGTTCCTATCTGATCTACATGGGCGTGTACATCATGATGATGTACACCTTCGACTATGCCCGATTGGGCAAGAAGAAGGATCAGAACTTCCATAGCCAAGCAAGCTTCGGTTGGGTCTTCTACCTCTGTACCTTCGGCCTCAGTGGGCTGGTGGGAATCTACATTATGAGCGCCTGGGGTTTGGAAGCCAGCGAGACCGGAGTGGTCCAAGCATTCATCTCCTCACTCGGATTCATTGGCGTCTTGGTGATCTTCATTTCGCAGACCCGGATCAATACTGCGAATTATTACCTGGCCTCAAGCAATCTCGATGCGCTCGCACTGCGCTTCGGACTGCGGCTGCCCAGATACTTCTGGGCCATCATCTCCGGGGTCGTGGTCTTCTTGCTGATGCTCACCGATGTGCTGAGCTACCTTTTGAAGGCGCTGGCCTGGCAGGGCGTTTTTGTCACCGCCTGGGTGTCCATTGCGCTGGTTTACATTGCGCTCAACCGCGGCAAGCAAGATCAGCTTCCCGAGGTGAGGGTGCGCAAATTGCCCCTACTCAACGCTGGCGCGCTGGCCTGGATACTCAGTGCTGGTACCGGAATTGCGTTGACCGAACAGACTGCCGCTCCGGTGCTAGCTCAGCTGGCTCCGTTGATCACGGTGCTATTGGCCGCCGGGCTGTACTATCTGGCATACCGGCTCCAGCAACCACCTACGGTCACGGAGGCGGAACTCAGTGAACGGGATCGCGAGGTGCTGGCTGCGGATGCCGCGCTGAGCTGATGTTCTAAGTTGATTCTTGGTGCTGGCCGCCCGCGGCCGAGCTTCATCAACAAAGCAGCCCTAACCTTGTGTAATACAAACAATTACCAACGCAGCCGCAACCGGTAAAGTCAGGGAAACCATCACGATTCATTGTCCACATGCTACAAACTGAGATTGAGGAGATACCTGTGAATCCACGTTCCGCCGAGCTCAACCAGCAGAAGAGCCAGCAGAACCCCGCTTCGACAACCGGTAAGGTCCGGCGGCGCTGGGGAGCCCAAGACCTGTCACTGATCGCGGTCTTCGCCGCGTTGCTGGTCGTTGTTGCCGTGGTTCCACCCATCCAGATCGGCAATCTACTCAGCGTCCCGCTGACCTTGCAGACCTTGGTGATCACCCTGACCGCCTTGCTGCTTGGACCGGGCAGAGCCTTCGCGGCGGTCGGTCTCTACCTCATACTCGGCCTAGTGGGCTTGCCGATCTTCGCCGGGTTCCGCGGTGGTATCGGCCTGTTGGCTGGCCCCAGCGCTGGCTACCTACTGAGCTTCCCCTTGGTCGCAGCCCTGGTCGGTGCTCTCGCTTTGCTGATCGTTCGTCGAGCCTGGCGGCTAGCTCCGGTGCTCTTCGCAGCTGCCGGAGTTGTCGGCCTGGTGCTCAATCATGCACTCGGCATCGTGGGCATGATGATCAACGGCAAGCTAAGCCTCGGCGCGGCTTTCTCTGCGGATATCATCTTCATCCCCGGCGACCTGATCAAAATCGTCTTAGCCGTGTTGCTGGCACTCAGCCTGCACCGCGCCTTCCCTCGGCTGTTACGAGACCGCTGAGTGGTGTTGATTGAACTAGCGTGTCGATTGAACTGCTGTGACAATTGAGCTGAAGGCTGCCGCCGTTCGGGTGAAGTCCCCGGACGGCGGCAGCGAACTCACCTTGCTCGAAGAGCTCACGCTGGAATTGACCGAACAACGGATAGCCGTTATCGGAGCCAATGGTTCCGGTAAGTCCACCCTGCTGAGACTGCTCAATGGTCTGATTGCGCCGAGCTCTGGTTCGGTTGAGGTCAACGGGCTGGATACCGTTCGGGAGGGCGCCGCCGTCCGCCGTCAGGTGGGTTTCATGTTTACTGATCCCCTCTCTCAACTAGTGATGCCCACCCCCTTAGAAGACGTCGAACTTTCGTTGCGTCGAAGCCATCCGAAAGCTCCGGAGCGAAGAGCTGCGGCATTGCAGGTGCTGGAGCGCTTTGGGCTGGAATCGCTGGCGGAACACAGCGTGTATTCGCTTTCCGGCGGCGAACGCCAACTGGTGGCGCTCAGTAGTGTGCTTGCGGTTCAACCGAAAATCCTGGTCCTTGATGAGCCAACAACGCTGCTAGATCTGGTCAACACGCATCGGCTGGTCGAGTTGCTGGCCGGGCTGGAGCAACAAGTGGTGCTGGCCAGCCACGATTTGGAGCTGGCCTGCCGCGCGGAACGTTTGCTGGTGATCGATCAAGCCAAGGTGGTGTACGACGGCGATCCGGTAGCGGGTGTTCGGCAGTACCGAGAACTGGCCCTCGCCAGGGCGAAGACCTGGAAGGCCTGAATGCGCGGGCATAGCTTCCTGGTGGGTCAATATATTGCGGGCGATAGTTTCCTGCATCGCAGCCCCTATTTACTCAAGCTGCTGGGGATGGCCGTGGTCGGCGTGTTGTGTTACTTACTCCCGCTGCTCTGGCCCCCGGGTTGGCTGGCCCTTTCGGCGCTATTGCTCATCATTTTGCTGGCGTTCATCAGCGCCAGGCTCCCCCGGCGGGTTCTGCTCGCTCCGCTCAAACTGCTCTGGCCGGTGTTGTTCATACTTTCCGGTTATCAATGCCTGTTGAACGGCTGGGCGGCGGGACTACCGATTGCCGCCAATATAGTCTTGGTGATGCTCAGTTGCGTTTACGCTGCTAGCCTGCTGAGCCTCAGCAGCAAGCCGCAGGAAGTTCTCGACGGTTTGACCTCGCTGATCCGGCCACTGCGTTTCCTCGGCGCCGATCCCGAACGCTTCGCGCTCACCGTGAGCATCATGTTCCGCAGCGTGCCGTATCTGCTAGGTGCTTATGCCGATGTGCATGACGCAGCCAAGGCACGCGGACTGGAACGCAGCCCACGTGCCCATCTGCTGCCCACCGTCATTGCCACCGTGGCCTTGGCTCAATCCACCGGGGAGGCCCTGGCCGCTCGGGGAATCGGCGATCAGGCGGACTGATAGCCCTGCGGATTTTGTTCCTGCCAGCGCCAGTGGTCGGCGCACATTTCTTCCAGATCGCGAGTCGCCGACCAGCTCAATTGCGCTAGGGCTGCCGAGGCATCGGCAAAGGACGTAGCCAGGTCACCGGGCCGCCGATCGCCAAGCACGTAGTTGATCTTCCGCCCGGAGACCTTCTGGAAGGCCGCAATCACCTCAAGCACCGAATAGCCACGACCGGTACCGAGGTTCCAGCGATACACTCCGGCGTTCTCTTCCAGGTAATCAAGCGCGGCCAAGTGCCCGTCCGCTAAGTCCACCACATGAATGTAGTCGCGCACTCCGGTGCCGTCCGTGGTCGGATAGTCATGCCCAAAGACAGTGACTTGTTCACGGCGACCCACCGCTACCTGAGCCACGAAGGGCAGCAGATTATTAGGGATGCCGCTGGGGTCTTCACCGATCCGGCCCGAGGCATGAGCACCCACCGGATTGAAGTAACGCAGCAGGGCGATCCGCCACTGCGGGTCGGAGGCTCCTAAATCGCTCAGAATCTCTTCGATTTGCTGCTTGGTGCGGCCATAAGGATTAGTCGCACCTAGTTCCGATTTTTCCACGAGCGGGCTACTCGCCGTCGCGCTATAGACGGTGGCTGAGGAGCTGAAAACGAGTTTCTTTATCTCATGTTTTTGCATACTCTGCAGCAGGTTCAGAGTACCGATCAAGTTATTGCGGTAATAGAGCAGCGGCTCTGCTACCGACTCCCCGACGGCCTTTAAACCGGCGAAATGCACCACGGCTTCCGGCGCTTCCTGGGCGAAGACTTCTTCCACTGCTTGCTCATCCAACAGGTCGATCTGGTGAAAACTTACTTCCCGACCGGTCAACTGGCGAACGCGGTCCAGGGACTCGGCAGAGGAATTCAGTAGATTGTCCACCACCACCAGTTCATGCCCCTTTTCCAAGAGCTGCAGAACGGTATGAGAGCCAATATATCCAGCGCCGCCGGTAACCAGAATTTTCACTGTGTCCTCACTGTTTTCGGCAGAATTGCCCATCAACTCCGCCGTCCAGAATATTACCGCACTCGATTGCTATGGCATCCTTGGTGCATGAGTTTTAACGAAGGCACCCAAATTGACTCCTCGCAGGTCGAGGATCGTCGTGGCCCCGGAATGGGCCGCGGAGGCAAAACCGGCATCGGCATTGTGGGCGCGTTGATCCTATTGGTCGGCGGTTATTTCGGAGTTAATTCCGGGCTACTCAATGGCATTGCCGGAGCTATCGACGGCGGCAGTGGCCAACAGGAAACCGCAGCCATCGGTGCCAGTAGCGCGGCGCAACTGTGTAAAACTGGTGCAGATGCGAACAATCGTCTGGATTGTCGGATCAACGCAACCGTGAATAGCCTCAATGCCTTCTGGCCGAGCTATTTGAAGCAGAACGGCGGAGCGAGTTACGGCAAGATCAAGACCGTACTTTTCAGCCAACAGACCAGCACCGCCTGTGGACCGGCAAGCACCGACGTCGGGCCGTTCTATTGCCCCGGCGATAAGACCGCCTACTTCGACCCCGGCTTCTTCCAAGAGCTGGTCGACCGCTTTGGTTCCTCGGGCGGTCCGCTAGCTCAGGAGTATGTGGTGGCACACGAGTTCGGTCACCACATCCAGGACGTTCTGGGGAACATTTCGCAGGCTCAGGACGACCCGCAGGGTGCCAGCTCGGGCTCGGTCAGGGTGGAATTGCAGGCCGACTGCTACGCCGGAATTTGGATCAAGTACGCCACCACCACGAAGGACCCAGCCACCGGACAGCCCTTCTTGAAGTCGATCACCCAGAAAGACCTCAATGATGCGCTCTCGGCGGCGTCCTCGGTGGGTGACGACCGGATTCAGGAAGCTGCAACCGGGCAGAGTAATCCGGAGTCCTGGACCCACGGTTCCAGCGCACAACGACAAAAGTGGCTGACCATCGGCTTCCAGAACGGCAGCCTGACAAAGTGCGACACCTTCGCGGTGTCCACGCCCTAGCGCCTTCAAGATCGAACCCTCCGCGCCACAAACCCTCCGCGCGAGTGCACAGTTAAGGCCCATGTTCATGGTTGAACATGGGCCTTAACTGTGCACTCGCGGTTGCTTAGATGTTGAAGCCTAGGGCACGCATCTGATCGCGACCGTCCTCGGTGATTTTCTCTGGACCCCACGGCGGCATCCAGACCCAGTTGATCCGCCACTCGTCCACTAAGCCGCCCAGGGCGCTCTCCACCTGCTCCTCGATAACATCTTGCAGTGGGCAAGCAGCCGTGGTTAGCGTCATATCGAGCAGCAAGGCGCCGTCTTCGGCGTATTTGAGGCCGTAGAGCAGGCCCAGATCGACCACATTGACCCCCAGCTCGGGATCAATCACGTCCCTAAGAGCCTCTTCCAGCTCCGGCAGTTCTACTGTTGCGCTCATAATCTCAGCTTAAGCCTGCTCGGCCACGGCCGGAACAGCCTCGGCCAGGAAGCGGTCATAACCTTCTTCTTCCAAGCGGTCCGCAAGTTCCGGCCCGCCCTCTTCGGCAACCTTGCCATCAACGAAGACGTGCACGAACTCCGGCTTGATGTAACGCAGAATCCGGGTGTAGTGAGTGATCAGCAGGGTGCCCATTTTGCCGCCCTCTTGGGCGCGGTTGACGCCCTCGGAAACGATCTTGAGCGCATCCACGTCCAGACCCGAGTCGGTCTCGTCAAGCACGGCAAACTTCGGCGCGAAGAGTTCCAACTGGAGGATCTCGTGACGCTTCTTCTCACCGCCGGAGAAGCCTTCGTTGACATTGCGCTGAGCAAAGTCCGGATCGATCCGGAGCTGAGTCATTGCCGCTTTGACGTCCTTGGTCCAGGTCCGCAGCGCGGGAGCCTCACCGTCAATGGCAGTTTTCGCGGTGCGCAGGAAGTTGCTCATGGTGACACCGGGGATCTCCACCGGGTACTGCATGGCCAGGAAAAGACCGGCCCGGGCGCGCTGATCCACGCTCATGGCCAGTACGTCTTCGCCGTCTAAGGTAATCGTGCCGGAATCCACCAAATAACGCGGGTGCCCGGCGATGGTGGAGGCCAGGGTGGACTTGCCGGAACCGTTGGGGCCCATAATGGCGTGCGTCTCCCCCGTTTTGATGGTCAGGCTAACGCCCTTGAGGATTTCCTTTTTGCCCTGCTCCGTCTCAATGCTGACGTGCAGGTCCTTGATTTCCAGGGTGGACATATCTTCTTCTTTCCTTAAAGGTCTCTAATTGATCGGCTCTACGCCGTTGAGTATGGTGGCGACATCCACATAGACGTCATCACCCTCGACACTCAAGGCGAATACCGGAATCGGTTCATAGGCGGGCAAGGTGAGCGGCTGGCCGGAATTCAGATCGAAGCTGGAGCCGTGTGCCCAACACTCGATCGTGCACCCTTCGACGTCGCCTTCACTGAGCGAGATCTCAGCGTGAGAACAGGTATCTCCGATGGCGTGCAAGGCACCCTCGGAATCCTTCACAATAGCCACCGGGATGTCGTCAATCTCCACGCGAAGTGCGCTTTTAACCTCAACTTCATCCACTCGACACACCAGCTCCGCAGCCATCTACAGTGCTCCCGAAGCCTCGAGTTCGCGCTCCAGCGCTTCGACGAGTTCCGCTTCGAGCGCGGGTACCTTGATCTTCTGGATAACCTCGTTGAGGTAACCACGAACCACCAGCAGCCGAGCGTCCCGCTCCGAGATGCCACGAGCCATCAGGTAGAACAGGTGTTCGTCGTCGAAGCGCCCGGTCGAGCTAGCGTGGCCGGCTCCTTCGATCAAACCGGTCTCGATTTCCAGGTTCGGCACCGAATCGGCCCGGGCGCCGTCGGTCAGGATCAGGTTCTGGTTCTTCTCATAGCTGTCGGTGCCGACGGCTTGTTTCTGGATCAGTACATCGCCAACCCAGACGGTATGCGCCTGCGCGCCCTGCAAAGCGCCCTTGTAGAGCACATTGGACTTCGAGTTCGGCACATTGTGATCGATGTAGGTGCGGTGTTCCAAGTGCTGACCGGCATCGGCGAAGTAGAGTCCGAAAAGCTCTGCTTCTGCGCCTTCACCCGCGTAACGGGCGTTCACGTTGAGCCGCACAATGGCCCCGCCCAAGGTGACTGCCACATGCTTGTACTTCGCGTCCTTAGCAATCAGGGCATCGTGTTGCCCCAGGTGCTTGGCGGTGTCCTCCCAGCGCTGCACGCTGACCACGGTCAACTCGGCGCCTTCGCCCACAATAATCTCAAGGTTTCCGTTGAAATCGGCGCTTCCGTGATGATCGAGGATCACTACAGCACGCGAGTTCGCGCCGGCTTCCAAAACGCAATGCGAATTAGCCCGGAGGCCTTCACCTTGACCAGTAATGGTGAGTTTAAGCGGCTCGGAGAGTTCCTGCCCCGCCGGGATGCCGAAGTAATGCGCTGCTGCGACGTCGGCCGAAGCAACTGCGGCAGCCCGGTCGGCAGGAACCAACGCGGTGCCCCGGGGGGCTTGGCCAATGGCCAGGCTCCCTTCCACAACGCCTTCGGGCAGCTCGATGGCATAGTCAACCGCGGCCACCTCGCCCGGGGTCTCCGAGAACAGATTGGCGAGCTTCTTCACCGGGGTGAAACGCCATTCCTCCTCGAAGCCGCTGGGGATTTTGAAATCCTCTACCGAGAAGCTGGTCAACCGCTCGGCGCGGGAAGCCATTACCTCGGTGCCGTGACTATGGTGCTTATCCACCTTCGAGTCGAGCAGGGTCTCCCCTTCTTCGCTCATCCCGGAGATGGCAGCCTTGCTATTTGCAGTCTCTACTGGTGCGCTCACTACTAACTTCTCCATCAACCAACAGAGCCTTCCATTTGCAGTTCAATCAGCCGGTTCAGCTCCAGCGCGTATTCCATCGGCAGTTCGCGGGCAATCGGCTCAATAAAGCCACGCACGATCATTGCCATCGCCTCGTCCTCGGGCATGCCTCGGGACATCAGGTAGAACAACTGCTCTTCCGAAACCCGAGAGACCGTGGCCTCGTGACCCATTGACACGTCGTCCTCGCGAATATCCACATAGGGGTAGGTATCCGAACGGGAGATAGTGTCCACCAGCAGCGCATCACAACGCACCGTATTGGCCGAGTGATGAGCGCCCTCGCGGATCTGGACCAGGCCTCGATAGGCTGCTCGGCCACCGCCGCGAGCCACCGATTTGGAGATAATCGAGGATTTCGTGTTCGGTGCGATGTGCACCATCTTGGATCCGGTGTCCTGATGCTGGCCTTCACCGGCAAAGGCGATCGACAAGGTCTCGCCCTTGGCGTGCTCGCCTACCAGGTAGACGGCCGGGTACTTCATGGTGACCTTGGAACCGATATTGCCGTCGATCCACTCCATAGTTGCACCTTCGTGCGCAATCGCACGCTTGGTTACCAGATTGTAGACGTTGTTCGACCAGTTCTGGATGGTGGTGTAACGCACCCGGGCGTTCTTCTTTACGACAATCTCAACCACTGCGGAGTGCAGTGAATCAGAGGTGTAAATCGGTGCCGTGCAACCCTCGATGTAATGCACATAGGAGCCTTCATCGGCGATGATCAGGGTGCGCTCGAACTGGCCCATGTTCTCGGTATTAATCCGGAAATAAGCCTGCAGCGGGATCTCTACATGCACGCCCGGCGGCACGTAGACGAAGGATCCGCCGGACCAGACGGCAGTGTTCAGCGAGGCAAATTTATTGTCCCCCACCGGAATGATGGTTCCGAAGTACTCCTGGAAAATCTCCGGATGCTCCTTGAGCGCGGTATCGGTGTCCAGGAAGATGACACCCTGCGCTTCCAGGTCCTCGCGGATCTGGTGGTAGACCACCTCGGATTCGTACTGAGCGGCGACGCCGGAGACCAGACGGTTGCGCTCGGCTTCCGGAATACCCAATTTTTCGTAGGTGTTGCGAATGTCCTCGGGCAAGTCTTCCCAAGATTCGGCCTGCTTCTCGGTGGAGCGGACGAAGTACTTGATGTTATCGAAGTCGATACCAGACAAATCCGCGCCCCAGTTGGGCATGGGTTTACGGTCGAAGTACTTCAAGCCCTTCAGCCTCAAATCGAGCATCCATTGCGGCTCGTTCTTCTTGGCCGAGATATCCCGAACTACCTCTTCGCTCAGACCGCGGCGCGCGTTCTCGCTCGCCTCGTTCTTATCCGACCAGCCGAAGGCATAGTTACCAATGCCCTCCAGCTCCGGATTGCGTTCGAGGATATCGGTGATTGCCCCGTCGGGAACCAGAGTATCGCTAGCCTCATTGGCTAATTGATCTGTCATCGCAACTGCCTTCCTGCAGATCGAAGTTGTGCCTGTCCCGATTCGCCCTCTACTGAAGAACGACCGGTAGGAATGTGGGTGGTGCAAACGTGGCCGCCGCTGGCTAGGGTGGAAAGTCTCCGCACGTCCAAGCCGAGCAGATCAGAAAACGCCTCGGTCTCTGCCTCGCAGAACTCCGGGTATTCGACCGCCAATTCAAGCACCGGACAGTGCCCCTGGCACAGCTGCACGGCTTGCAAAGGACCGGTGCCCAGCAATTTATGGGAGGAGGCTACGTAGCCATCAGCGCTAAGCGCCTCGGAAAGGATTTCGGCGCGGAGGACGACGTCGTCCCCAGCCTGGGCGAGCAACGGTTCGTAACGCGTTTTCATGGCTGCGAAGCGGTTCTCCGCGAAGGTTTTGATGGCATCCTTGCCATTGGCGGCAACCAATTGACTGAGCGCGGTTCTGGCGATTTGTAGATAATCGTTTCCCAGCCCCGATTGGCCCTGACTGGAAAGTACGTAACGTCGGGCCGGTCGACCAGCCCCAGTACCGGTGCCACGAACCAATTTGACCTCGATCACCCCGATTTTCTCCAGGTGGTCCAAGTGGCGGCGAATAGCCGCCGGAGTTAGTCCGAGTAAAGAACCCAGTTGGGCGGCACTCACCGGGCCGTGTTCCAGCACCGCGCTGCGCACCCGATCACGGGTGCGCTCATCGCTCTCTGTGCCACTGGCGGACGAAACTGTCCCCGCCGGCACCCCAGCGGCTGCCGCCGACCGGGTTTTTTGAGAATTTGCCGTCACGGAATACACAACACAATTATGTCCTAATAGATTCCTGACAGCTAGTAAGGCAGCCCTTCAGACGGCGTTACAGGCCAGGCATCCGTTTATTTGTCTATTTTATTTGTCTATTTGCCGATCAGCCCGTTGAGGAAGTCTGCCATGATTGGCCCGGCGGTACCCGCGCCAAGCCCGCCGTCCTCCACGAAGACCACGACGGCGATATCCCCCTGGGCGGCGATCATCCAGGAGTGGGTTTTCGGCGGGTTGTCATTGCCGTATTCGGCGGTGCCGGTTTTGGCGATTACCGCGCCACCGGGAAGATTCTGCAGGACTGCGGCGTGGCCACTGGTCACCACAGCGCTCATCATGTCTTTGAGCTTCGCAGCCTCGGCGGTGGTAAGCGGTGGGCTCGAAGGCACACTGTCGGTAGTGGAGGCAGACCCAGTACTGGAGGTGCCGGACGAAGCCGAAGCTGTGCTTGGCGTGCTCGGAGTGGCTTGCACCAGCTTCGCCTGCACCTTGGAGCCATGACTTACGCTGGCTGCAACATTGGCCATCGTCCACGGCGAAACCAGCACCTTGCCCTGACCGATCATCGAAGCCGCATGCTCGGCGTCGGTACCGCTGGCTGGCACATTGCCGCTAAAGTTTTCGGCCCCGAACTCCGTCTCTGCTCCCCCGGTGCCAATGCCCAGGCTCGCGGCTGCCTCGGCAAGTTGCGCCTGACTCACCTTCCCGGCCTGGGAGATAAAGGCGGTATTACAGGAGTGTGCAAAAGCGTCACGCAGGGTGATCTGCCCCGTGCTGCTCTCCGGATAACCGGGAGCGTTTTTGAAGGTGGTCCCGCCTGCCGCGATCGAAGGGGTGCAAGGAACCGTGCTGTCCGGAGTCAGGCCGTTCCGCAGGAGGGCCAAGGAGGTGATCGTCTTGAAGGTTGAGCCCGGAGCGTACTGGCCCAAGAGCGCCGTGTTGTAGCCGTTACTGGCGGGTCCGCTAGCGGCCGCGAGTACTGCTCCTGTCGACGGTTTGATCGCCACAATGGCTGAGGGGGAGGTGGTATCGCTGAGTAGCGACTCGGCCAGGTTTTGGGTCTTCAGGCTCAGCGTGGTTTTGAGGTCGCTACCAGCCTTGGCATTCACCGTAAACAGCACCCTCGGGGTACCGGCGGCATCAGCCTTCGCTGGTTTTTCGACGATCTCGATCCCGGAGGTGCCGGAGAGTTGCTCGTCATATTGTGCCTGCAACCCGCTCAGGCCGGTCAGGTCACCTGCTTTGAGCCGTCCATCGGACTTCTCGATGAGTTCCTTGGTGGCTTCGCCCACCGTGCCCAGCACCGGGCGGGCAAAGCTCCGGGTCGGTGCGAGGGGAAGCGTGTCTTTAAGTCCGACGGCACCGGGAATGGCTGCGATCTGAGCATCGGTCACGGTTCTATTGGCATCATCGCGTAGCGAGATGGCCTGCACAAACGCCTGCGGTCCGGCGGCCTGAACTTGGCTAGCGAAGGCTGCGGGGTCCACTCCGACCAGAGTCGCTAGGGCCTTCGCCGAGCTTGGCTGGCCAGCGGTATTGACCTTGGTCTTGTCAATACCGATCAGCAGCACCGGCCGGTCCTGCACCAGCACCTGACCGCCGTCGCCCAAAATCTTTCCGCGCGGCGCAGCCGTAGTTTGGAGCTGCAGAACATCACCCTCCTGGAATCCGGGAACAATCAGTTCCGGGGTCCAGAGAGTGCTCCAGGTCTTATCGGTTTTACTCAGCGAGGCGGTGCTGTTGTACTTCCAGCTTTCTTTGCCAAAGCTCCACTCGTAGCTCAGGGTGGCGGAAATTTTGTCCTTATTATCCTTATTATCCTTATCCACCTGAATCTCGCCGAGGCTAACCTTCGGCTTGACCTCGCCAAGCGGCTTAATCAGCTCGGTGAAGGAGGTGTTGGCTGTCTCAGCACTGACCGAATTGGCGAAGCTCAGTGAGCTGAGATTTCCCGAGCTCAGGGCCTCTGCGAGTTTCTGGGCAGCGTCCTTGGCGCCGTCATCACCCCCATCGCAAGAGGTCAGCGTGAGCGCTAGCAGCGCCACGGGCAAAGCAAGGGCCAGGGTTTTAAATTTCCGCAATCCACTTTTCCGCACTCGCCCAGTATCTCAAATCAAACGACAATTCTGATTACTACTTGCTGTAGAAATCAGTGTCGTAGACTATAAGGCGTGCCCGAAGCCCTCTCCCCCGCCCTCGTGATCGACGGGCTCGTCAAAGATGTCGGGCCAGTTCCCGCCTTGGACGGCCGGATGAAACGTGTTCTGAGTGGCCTTTCACTCACCGCCCACTACGGCCAGGTGACCGTTTTACTCGGCTCCAATGGTGCTGGCAAGACCACCACCTTGGAATGTGCACAAGGTTTGCAAGGTCGCCAAGGTGGCACGATTTCACTGCTTGGCCATGATCCGGAGCATGCGGATGCTAGCCTGCGCGCCAGGGTCGGGGTAATGCTGCAGGACGGCGGCTTGCCCCCCGCGCAGCGACCGATCCCGCTCCTGCAACATGTCAGCGGAATGTATCAGGACCCCTGGCCGGTGCAGGAATTGGTGGAACTGCTGGATATTGCTTCCTTTTCCAGCACCAGCATCCGCAGGCTCTCCGGCGGGCAGAAGCAACGAGTTGCTTTAGCCGCCGCGTTACTCGGCCGACCGGAAATCGTCTTTCTAGATGAGCCCAGTGCCGGACTGGATCCGCAATCCCGGCAGTTAGTCTTCGATTTAATTCGTCGGCTGCGCAGCGAAGGGGTGGCCGTGGTGCTCACCACCCATCTTCTCGACGATGCCCAGCGACTGGCCGATTATGTTTACATAATCGACGACGGCCGGACCGTTGCCGAGGGCACCGTACCGGAGTTGCTCAGTGCCGCAAACGACCCGCAGGCCAATAGAACCCTCACTTTCGATGCTCCCGCGGGCTTGGAGCTGACCAAGGTGCTACGTCCCGAACTGCGGTTGCAGGAGACTCGTCCCGGCAGCTATCAGCTAAGCGGCCCACTGCTTCCCACCGATCTGGCCGCGCTAACGAGCGAATGGGCGGCTCAAGGAGTAATGCCGAGTGCGCTGAACCTGGCTGCACATTCGCTTGAGGACGTTTTCTTGGACATTGCCGAGACCGCCGAAGCGGCGCGGGTAGAAGCACGTCAAGCCAAATCCAACCAGCAGGGCAGCCAGCGATGAGCGCCGAATTCAGCCAGTTGAAAACGGCACGACCCGCCTCGTTAACGCGTCGGATCGTATTACAGAGCCGCTATGAGACCAGCACCATGCTCCGCAATGGTGAGCAGCTCATCTTAGCCATCGTGCTGCCCTTGCTCGGGCTGATCGCCCTAGTGGTCACGCCGCTGCTCGATAATCTCGGCAATAGCCGGATCAATGTCGCCACTCCGGGCATCCTGGCGCTTTGTGCGATGTCTACTGCCTTCACCGGCCAGGGCATTGCCACCGGTTTTGACCGCAGGTATGGGGTGCTGCGATTCCTCTCCACCACCCCGCTGGGACGGGGTGGCTTGATTGCCGGTAAGGTGATCGCCGTTCTGGCTGTACTGGTGATTCAGGCACTGGTGATAACCGTCGTCGCCCTTTTCCTCGGCTGGCACCCCGATTTCCCGGGACTGCTACTCGGTATTCCACTGCTTATTCTGGGAGCCTTGTCCTTTACCTCACTGGGCTTGCTAATTGCCGGCACCGCGCGTCCCGAAGCCACCTTGGCTCTCACCAATCTGCTCTGGATCTTGCTCGGAGCCCTGGGAGGCATCGTTTTGCCGCCCAGCCGTTCACCGGGGCTAATGACGGATATTGTGCAGTTCCTCCCCTCCGGTGCTCTCGGTGAGGCGATGCGGACAGCTATGCTGGGCGGCGGCCTCAATGTTCTCGCAGTCATTGTGCTGCTTCTCTGGGCTGTGGTCGCATCGGCGGCCGCAGTGAAATGGTTCAAATGGAGTTGAGATGACTACCCTGTATCGGTCGCTGAAGGCCAAACTCCCGACCACGGTCAATAACACCGTGCGTCGGCTGACCATCGCCTCGCTGATTGGCCAGATTGTGCTGGTGGGCACCGGCGGTGCTGTTCGTCTCACTTCCTCCGGCCTGGGCTGCCCCACCTGGCCCAAGTGCACCTCGGGATCGCTGGTGAACACTCCCGAGATGGGAATTCACGGCATTATCGAATTCGGAAACCGGACACTGACCTTCGCGCTGGCTATTGTCGCGCTGGCTATGCTGCTGTCCTTGCTGAACTTGCGCAAGGAACGCGCGGATATGTTCTGGCTCTCCTTCGGCTTGCTGGCCAGCATTCCGGCACAGGGAATCATCGGCGGCATCACGGTGCTCAGCAACCTCAACCCTTGGGTCGTTGGCTTACATTTCTTGGTCTCCGCCACCCTGGTGGTGTTCTCCATGCTGCTGGTCAACAGAGCTTATGGGCGACCGCCGGAAACTCAGCAAGCCGTCCGCTCCACTCTTCGGCAGCTCTCGGTGGCAGCCGCCGTGCTGGTTTATATCACCGTGATTCTTGGCGTGATGGTGACCGGGTCCGGGCCACATGCGGGCGATGCAAAGGCACCTCGGAACGGATTGGATCCCGAGTTAATCACCCGGGTACACGCGCTACCGGTGTATTTGCTGGTGGCCTGCACCTTGCTGCTGCTCGTGCTCTGCTGGCGGCGCGGCCGCGGCGATCTGCTCCGCTCGGCCATTATCTGGCTGCTGCTCGCAGTGGTTCTGCAAGCCATTATTGGCTTTACTCAGTACTTCACGGGCTTGCCGATCGTGCTAGTTGGGCTGCATATGCTGGGTGCGGCAGCGCTGCTGGCCGCTGGCACCAATGTTGCCGATATCGCGCTGCGTTCGCGCCGCTCGGCATAATCTCTTAGCGGCTTAGTTTCTTAGCCGCACTTTCCCCACCCTAGGACTCATCCCAGCGTTCGGGATAGCTCACTGGCATCGGGATAGCCCAATCGCCCACCATTGGGCTATCGCCAAGTCATTGGGCTATCGCGAGCGGGTAGCTGCGTCGGAACAACTCAGGCACAACTCAGCGCGTGGGTGGTTAAAGCGAGTGGCTCGGTCGAGTGGTAAAAGCGAGTGGGGCGCGTAAATGGTAAAAGCGAGTGCGTCGGTCGACTGGCTAAAGAATTAGCTCATCAGTGGCAGGCCCACAAAGGGATCCACCGCGAGGGCCACAAAAACCAGGGTCAGATAGCTAATCGAGCCATGGAAAACCTTCATGGCGCCCTTATTGGTGAGCTCATCGTGCTGAGCCTTGCTGTGCAGACGATGCGTCTCCACCAGGAACCAGGCACCCGCGGCCAGCGAGACGACGGTATAGACAATGCCAGCCCGGCCCAAAGGAATCATCAGCAGTGAACAGGCCACCATCGCCCAAGCGTAGAGAACCACCTGTACGGAGACGATGCGGGCACCGGCCACCGCACCGAGCATAGGAACCTTGGCCGCGTTGTAATCCTCGCTGTAACGCATCGACAGCGGCCAGTAATGCGGTGGCGTCCAGAGGAAAATGATCAGGAAGAGGATGACGGCGGGCCAGTCCAGACCGTTGGTCACGGCGGCCCAGGCGATCAGCACCGGCATGCAACCGGCCACTCCGCCCCAAACGATGTTCTGCGCGGTGCGCCGCTTCAGAATCAGGGTGTAGACCACAACGTAGAAGAAAATAGCGGCCACGCCGAGCAAACCGGCCAGCGGATTGGCACCGAACCAAAGGACGGCGATGGCAAGTACACCGAGCACCCAGGAGAAGATCAAGGCTTCCCGAGGGCTGATGGCGCCGGTGACCAGCGGGCGGTTCTCGGTGCGGTGCATGACCTTGTCAATATCGCGATCAATGTAGCAATTGAAGGCACCGGCACTCCCCGCAGCGAGGGCACCACCGACCATCGTGGCCACAATGAGCCAGATATCCGGGAAGGAACGCGCCGCAAAGATCATGGTGGGCAAGGTGGTGACCAGCAGCAGTTCAATCACGCGCGGTTTAGTCAGCGCAAGATAAGCCTTTGCCTTCGCCCCGAAGCTAAGTTTCTGCGGAGCACCCGACTCCACCGGCCTCGTTGCTGCCTGCGTCACACGCACGTCTCACCCATGTTTCTATCCACGCTGTTGTCTTCCCTATTCTATACGCCAGGCACACAGCCCCCGGGACGCCAGGCCTACGCTCTGTGACGAGTCAGACTTCACTGCGTTACCCAAGCCACAGGCCTTAAGCACTAAGCTGAGAGGCGGAGTTCAACGATCCATTATTTCCGCAAGAGAGGGCACTGTTTTCGATGCCACAGGATAGCCAAGAATTTTCATGGACAGAGCTAGACCAGCAGGCAGTTGACACCATTCGGGTGTTGGCTGCGGACGCGGTGGAGAAGGTTGGTAACGGCCACCCTGGAACCGCGATGAGCCTAGCTCCGGCGGCTTATTTGATTTTTCAGAAGTTCCTCAAACATGATCCGGCAGACCCGCAGTGGGCTGGCCGCGACCGTTTCATTCTCTCCCCCGGGCATAGCTCGCTCACCCTCTATATTCAGCTCTTCCTCTCCGGTTATGGACTGGAATTGAGCGATCTGGAGTCACTGCGCACCTGGGGTTCACTGACACCCGGCCACCCGGAATACAAGCACACCAAGGGCGTAGAGATCACCACCGGCCCGCTGGGTCAGGGTTTGGCTTCCTCGGTGGGCTTTGCCTATTCGCAACGCCGGATGCGCGGTCTCTTCGACGCCGAGGCCGCACCCGGTAGCAGCCCCTTCGATCACAACATCTGGGTCATCGCCTCCGACGGCGACCTGCAAGAAGGCGTCACCTCCGAAGCTTCCTCACTCGCTGGTCACCAGGAGCTGGGCAATCTCGTGGTGCTCTACGATCAGAACCACATCTCGATCGAGGACGATACCGATATCGCCTACTCCGAGGACGTGCTCAAGCGCTACGAGGCCTATGGCTGGCATGTGCAGCGGGTTGATTGGACCAAGACCGGCGATTACGTCGAAGACGTCGAAGAGCTGCACCGCGCTCTGCTGGAGGCCAAGAACGAAACCTCCAAGCCCTCCATCATTGCCCTGCGCACCATCATCGGCTGGCCCTCGCCGACCAAGCAGAACACCGGTAAGATCCACGGCTCGGCGCTGGGTAAGGACGAAGTAGCCGGGCTCAAGGAAATCCTGGGTTTCGATCCGGAAAAGACGTTCGACGTCGATCCCCAGGTACTAGCCCACGCTCGCGAAGTCGCTACTCGCGGCGCAGCAGAGCACGAAGCCTGGAATACCGACTTCGCAGCCTGGCAGACGGCGCATGCTGAAGACGCCAAGCTGCTGGAGCGGATGGAGTCCGGCAAGCTTCCGGAGAACTGGACCGCGGCTTTGCCGAGCTTTGAAGCAGGTAAGGAAGTCTCCACCCGGGCCGCTTCCGGAAAGGTGATCAACGCGGTCGCCACCGAACTCCCCGAGCTTTGGGGTGGCTCCTGCGATTTGGCTGAGTCGAATAACACCACGATCGAAGGGGCGCTTTCCTTCGTTCCCAGTGACCGACAGACCAATGCCTGGTCCGGCAACCCCTATGGCCGAGTGCTGCACTTCGGCATTCGGGAACACGCTGCGGCGTCCATCGTCAACGGCATCCACTTGGGTGGACCGACCCGGGCGTTCTCCGGAACATTCCTGATCTTCTCCGACTATCAGCGTCCGGCAATCCGGCTTGGCGCCTTGATGGGTGTTCCCAGCATCTATGTCTGGACCCATGATTCGATTGGCCTCGGCGAGGACGGTCCGACCCACCAGCCGGTTGAGCAATTGGCGAGCCTGCGCGCTATCCCGGGATTCGACGTCGTGCGCCCCGGTGACCCAAACGAGGTGGCACAGGCCTGGCGCGGCATCCTGGAGAACCGCCAGAACCCAGCGGGCATCGTGTTGACCCGACAGAACATCCCCACTTATCAGCGTGGCGAAGGAACGGCTACCGCTACCGAGTTCGGTTCCGCCGAGGGCGTGCTGCGCGGCGGCTATGTACTAGCCGAGGCCGTTCGTGACGATGAATCGGGGAACAGCGCTGTTGTCACCCCGGACGTCATCCTGATCGGCACCGGCTCCGAGCTACAGCTTGCCGTGCAGGCCCGGGAGACCTTGGCCGCAGAGGGCATCGCCGCTCGCGTCGTGTCGATGCCCAGCGTCGAATGGTTCCACAAGCAGGATGCGGATTATCGGGATTCGGTACTCCCCTCGGCCGTAAAGGCCAGGGTCTCTGTTGAAGCCGGAATCGCGATGCCTTGGCGGGAATTCGTCGGCGACGCCGGACGTTCCATTTCGCTGGAACACTTCGGAGCCTCCGCCGATTACAAGCGCCTATACGCCGAATTCGGCATCACCACAGAAGCGGTCGCCGCGGCGGCCAAAGACTCCATCGCAGCAGCATCTTAGGAGACGCAATGACTGAGCAAACCCCCACAGCGCAACTTTCGGCGGCCGGTGTATCGATCTGGCTCGACGACCTTTCCCGCGAACGGCTGAGCAGCGGCAGCTTACAGAAACTGATCGAAGAGAAGAACGTGGTCGGTGTGACCACTAATCCTTCGATCTTCCAAGCCGCCATTTCCCAAGGCGAGTCCTACGCAGCGCAGGTTTCCGAGCTGGCTGAGCAAGGTAACGATGCGGAGGCCGCAGTCTTCGCTATCACCACCCGCGACGTCGCCGACGCTTGTGATCTGTTCGCCCCGGTCGCTCAGGCGAGCCAGGGTGTTGACGGCCGGGTGTCCATTGAAGTGGATCCCCGCAAGGCCTGGGATACCCAGGGCACCATCGCCGAGGCCCAGCGCTTGCACGCCGCCGTTGCCAAGTCCAATGTGCACATCAAAATCCCGGCCACCCAAGAGGGTTTGGAAGCGATTACCGAGACCCTGGCAGCCGGGATTAGCGTCAATGTCACCCTGATCTTCTCGCTTGAACGCTACCGTGCGGTGATCAACGCCTTCCTTCTGGGCATTGAGAAGGCCAAGGAAAACGGTCATGATCTTTCCCAGATCCACTCCGTCGCCTCCTTCTTCGTCTCCCGGGTGGATACCGAAATCGACAAGCGGCTGACCGCTCTTGGCAGCGAGGAAGCCCTCGCACTCAAGGGGAAGGCTGGCGTCGCCAATGCCCGGCTGGCTTACCAGATCTACCAGGAGCAGTTCAGCTCCGAGCGCTGGAATCTGTTGGCCAGCGCCGGAGCGCTGCCACAGCGGCCGCTCTGGGCTTCCACCGGCGTGAAGGACCCGGCTTACCCGGACACCCTGTACGTCACCGAATTGGTGGCTCCGAACGTGGTCAACACCATGCCGGAGAAGACCCTGGACGCCACTTTCGATCATGCGGCGGTCAGCGGGGACACCGTTACCGCGCACTACGAGGAGGCGAACGCCGTACTCAATGCCCTGGAGGGCTTGGGCGTGCATTACAACGACGTCGTAGCGCAGCTTGAGAAGGAAGGCCTGGACAAGTTCGTGACCAGTTGGAATGAACTGCTGGCCGATGTACAGCAGGCTCTCGATAATGCGAAGAAGGATGCCTGATGTCTAGCCTGTCCTTGGCCGCTTCTGGAGCGGCACTGGCCGCAGCCGATCTGCACCTGCCAACCCTGGTAGCAGATCAGGTTGCTTCCCGAATCTTCGATAAGGACCACACCCTCTGGGGGCCGGACGCCGAATCCGAGGCTTCCATCCGGCTCGGCTGGGTTGAAGCCCCGGCGATCTCCGCACCGCTGGTGGAGCAGATTCTGGCGCTACGGGCTGAATTGCAGGCTGAAGGCGTGACCCATATCGTGCTGGCCGGCATGGGCGGTTCCTCGCTGGCTCCCGAGGTGATTACTAAGACCGCCGGTGTGGAACTGACCGTCCTGGACTCCACCGATCCCGAGCAAGTACGGGCCGCCGTACAGGACCGACTCGCGCAGAGCGCCCTGGTTGTTTCTTCGAAATCGGGTTCCACGCTGGAAACCGATTCGCAGCGACGCATCTTTGAACAGGAGTTCACTGCTGCCGGAATCGATGCCAAGCGTCGCATTATTGTGGTGACCGACCCGGGCTCTCCGCTGGACGCCTCGGCTCGAGAAACCGGCTACCGGGCTGTTTTCAATGCGGACCCGAACGTCGGCGGACGCTACTCCGCGCTGACCGCTTTCGGCTTGGTACCCTCCGGTTTGGCCGGAGTCGATATCCAAGCCCTACTCGATGATGCCGAAGAAGCCGGTGAGTTGCTCCGCGATAACGACGCAGACAATATCGGTCTGGCTCTGGGCAGCGCACTGGGCGGTACCAATCCTTTGCGCAACAAGATCGTGATTGTCGATGAGGGTTCCGGCATCGTTGGTTTCGCCGACTGGGCTGAGCAGCTTATTGCAGAATCCACCGGAAAGTTGGGCACCGGCGTGCTCCCGGTAGTCGCCGATCCGAGTTCCCCCGAAGTGACTTCCGGAGCCCCGGACATTCTGGTGGTTCGAGTGGTTGGCCAGGATGACGACGTCGAACCGATTGGCGATCAGGTGGTGCTCTCCGGTGGCTTGGGCGCTCAATTGATCCTCTGGGAATTCGCCGTCGCGGTGGCCGGTCGGCTGCTCGGCATCGACCCCTTCGACCAGCCCGATGTTGAGGCGGCCAAAAAAGCGGCTCGAGGTTTACTCGATGCCCGCCCGGAACCGGTAGCTGCAAACTTCAGCGATGGGGCCATCGAGGTCCGTGGCGGCGAATGGCTTGGCTCCGCGAGCACCGTGGCTGAGGCCCTCAAAGCTCTCTTCGGTCAGCTTGGAAGTGACGGCTACCTGAGTGTGCAGGCCTATTTTGACCGACTCACGCACGCCTCACTGGCAGGCACCCGGGATCAGCTGGCCGCGATTACCCACCGCCCCGTGACCTTCGGCTGGGGTCCGCGTTTCCTGCATTCCACCGGCCAGTTCCACAAGGGCGGCCCGGCTATCGGTGTTTTCTTGCAGATCACCGCTGCAGCCACCGAAGATTTGGCCATTCCGCACCGCCCCTTTAGCTTCGGTGAACTAATCGAAGCCCAGGCCGCCGGCGACGCTCAGGTGCTGCTCGAGCATGGTCGCCCGGTACTCCGCCTGCACCTGACCGAGCGCGCTGATGGCGTGGCTCAGTTGGAAGCCGTGATCACCCAATTGCAACAGGAAGCCTAAGAAACACATGACTGAAACAGCAGCGCTCACGCAGACTGTCTCACCAAACGCAAAGCACAGCAATCCTTTGCGGGACCCCCGGGATCGTAGGTTGTCCCGGGTGGCCGGGCCATCCTCGCTGGTGATTTTCGGAGTGACCGGTGACCTCTCCCGCAAGAAGCTGATGCCAGCCGTCTACGATCTGGCCAATCGGGGCCTCTTGCCGCCGAGCTTTGCGCTCGTGGGTTTTGCTCGCAGGCAGTGGGAGGACGAGGACTTCGCCCAGGAGGTCAAGGAATCGGTGCAAGCCCATTCTCGAACCCCCTTCGACGAGGCAGTCTGGAACCAATTGCTCGAAGGCATCCGTTTTGTGCAGGGTGAGTTCGATGACGATGACGCTTTTAGCAGGCTCAAGGAAACCCTTGAGGAATTGGATGCGGATCGCGGTACCCGGGGCAATCATGCCTTCTACCTGTCTATTCCGCCGAAGGCTTTCGAGTTAGTCTGTCGCCAGCTCTCCAAGCATGGCCTGGCTCAGTCGGAGAACGATAGCTGGCGCCGGGTGGTGATTGAGAAGCCTTTCGGGCACGACCTGGAATCGGCTCGGGAGCTCAACGCCATCGTGGAATCGGTCTTCCCGCCCGATGCGGTCTTCCGTATCGACCACTATCTGGGTAAGGAGACCGTGCAGAACCTTTTGGCGCTGCGCTTTGCCAACCAACTCTTCGAGCCAATCTGGAACGCCAATTACGTTGACCATGTGCAGATCACCATGGCCGAAGATATTGGCACCGGCGGCCGGGCAGGCTATTACGACGGCGTGGGGGCGGCTCGCGATGTGATCCAGAACCACCTGTTGCAGCTCCTTGCGCTGACCGCCATGGAGGAACCCATCTCTTTCAACGCGGAAGATCTGCGGGCGGAGAAGGAGAAGGTACTGGCAGCCGTGAAGTTGCCTGCGGATCTTTCCACCCATTCTGCTCGCGGCCAGTTCGCGGGTGGCTGGCAAGGCGGCGAGAAAGTCTTGGGCTATCTGGAAGAGGACGGCATTCCGGCCGACTCCAACACCGAGACTTACGCCGCGGTCCGTTTAGACATCAACACCCGCCGTTGGTCCGGTGTGCCGTTTTACCTGCGCACCGGCAAGAGACTGGGGCGCCGGGTCACCGAGATCGCCGTTGTCTTCAAAAAAGCACCGAATTTACTCTTCACCGACCACAGCGATGACGAATTCGGGCAGAATGCCGTGGTAATTCGGGTGCAACCCGACGAGGGCGTCACCATCCGCTTTGGTTCGAAGGTGCCGGGCACTCAGATGGAAGTACGCGATGTGACCATGGACTTCGGTTACGGTCATGCCTTCACCGAGAGCAGTCCGGAAGCCTACGAACGGCTCATCCTCGATGTGCTGTTGGGTGAACCTCCGCTGTTCCCAAGGCATCAAGAAGTGGAGCTGTCCTGGAAGATCCTCGATCCCTTCGAAAGATACTGGGCTCAGGAAGCCAAGCAACCGGAAGCATATCCGCCAGGGAGTTGGGGGCCAGCCTCGGCTGACGAACTGCTGGCGCGAGACGGACGAAGCTGGAGAAGACCGTGATTATTGATTTACCTGATACAACCACCTCGAAGATCTCCAAGGAGATCCAATCGATGCGGGAAAAGGGTGGCGTAGTAACGCTGGGCCGGGTTTTGACCCTGGTGGTACTGACTAAGAGCGGCTACGAGGAGGAAGCCATCGAGGCGGCCAACCTGGCTAGCCGCGAGCATCCTTGCCGGATTATTGTGCTTGCGGATGCCTCGGGGCAAGATGTCACTCGCCTGGACGCGCAGATCCGGGTGGGTGGCGACGCCGGTGCCTCCGAGGTCGTGGTGCTGCACGGCTATGGAGAACTAGCCAATCAGAGCGAGTCCTTGGTCTCCGCTCTTTTGTTGCCCGATGCGCCGATTGTGGCCTGGTGGCCCCATGGCATCCCGGAATCCGCCTCGCAGACCTCGATCGGAAAGATCGCTCATCGTCGAATCACCGATTCGGCCAACGAGCCCGATCCCCGCGAAGCACTTCGCCGAATCAGCAATAGCTACGCCGAGGGTGACACCGATCTGGCCTGGACCCGGCTGACCAATTGGCGGATCCAATTGGCTGCGGCTTTTGATCAGCTCGATGACGAACCAATCACCTCTTTGCTGGTGGAAGGTGCCTCCGACTCCCCTAGCACCTTGTTGTTGGCTGCCTGGCTGCGTGGGGCGCTCAACGTGCCCACCACGGTGATCGAAGATCCGGCTGGTACCGGTATCCGTCGAGTGGTGTTGCAAAGGGAGCAAGGTTCCATCGAGTTACTCAGGCCGGGAACCCAAGAAGCAACGCTGACTCAGCCAGAGCAGCCGGTGCAACATATCTCGCTGCCGCGGCGCTCACTCCAGGATTGTCTCTCTGAGGAACTGCGCCGGCTGGATCCTGACGAGGTCTTTGGCGAAGTCATCACGGAGAATCTCGGTAGTCTGCTGGCTGCGGAAGCCGCCGAGGAAGTGGTGGTTGCACGATGAGTCCCGCACCGGGTCCGGTCCGGATCAACATCCATCCCAGTTTCGATGTGCTGGCCGCCACCACAGCCGCCCGGTTGATCACCAAGCTCCTCGATGTTCAGAACGAACGCGGTGAAGCGACCGTAGTTCTCACAGGAGGCACCGTCGGCATTGCCACTCTCAAGGCAGTGGTGGACTCCCCTGCCTGTTCCGCAGTGGACTGGTCGAAGGTGAACTTCTGGTGGGGCGATGAACGGTTCCTGCCGGTGGGCGATCCGGAATCGAACGCCAAGCAGGCTCGCGATGTGCTGCTGGATAAGATCGGCGTCGATCCGGCTCGGGTGCATCCGATGGGTAGCCCGGATCAGTTCGCCGACACTCAAGCCGCAGCTGCCGACTATGCCCGGCAACTGGCGGTAGCCGCTGCAGCCGAGCATCCCGGGACCGAAGAAGAGAATCTAGACACCACTGCCATCGTTTGGAACGCGTTGCCGCGCTTCGACGTGCTGCTGCTCGGCATTGGCCCGGACGGGCATATTGCCTCGCTCTTTCCGGAGATGGCCGGTATTCGGGTGCGCAATGAACTGGTGGTAGGAGTGGACAACTCCCCCAAGCCGCCGCCGTCGAGGGTCTCGCTGACCCTGCCGACCATCAATTCCGCACAGGAGGTCTGGATGGTGGTTTCGGGTTCGGATAAGGCCGGTGCCGTTGGACTAGCTCTTGCCGGTGCAAATCCGGTACAGGTTCCGGCCGCGGGTCCGGCCGGGCGGGTCAAAACACTTTGGCTGATCGATCAAGACGCCGCAGCGAAGGTGCCGGAGAATCTTTTCCTGGGTGGCGCGAGCTAGGCTTTACGGTTATTGGCGCAGGTAACTGCGCCAAAGGCCATGCAGCGCGGTGAAGAGACCCAAGGAGTCTTGTGGCGAAAGGTTGGCCTGCTCACCGTCTCGCTCGGCGGACCACCAGCCTGCGCTACCTGCGTCTATGATCATTTCACCGCCCTCAGGACCCTTGTCATGTTCTAAGAGGATCACTCGCCAGGGCTGATTTGCCTCTGTGGGCACGCCGAGCGGCAAGGGTGCTACATTGCTCTCGATTCGGCGGCAAAGTTCATCCCAGCGCACCCTGGTAGCGGAGAGTTGATACTCCGGGCGAGGTGAAATATTTAGCCATCCGGTGAGATGCATGAGCGAACGTTCCAAGCCCGTCACAGCAAAGAATCTACTTCCTGGTTCAACCACCTCCTGAGGGGTTCCCGGCGGAGCACTGGAGAAGACCACGGCTAACTCCGAGCCCAAAAAGAGTTCAAAACTGCGGGCTGAGGAGAATCCAAGACCGTTGAGACTGATCCGGCCGAGTGGGTTACGGACGATTCCTGCGACCTTCCAGCCCAGCGAGGTGAAGGCACCTGATTCGGTGAGCAAGCCTAAAGTCTCCAGAAGCGCTGCGTCCTCTTGCTGGCCCCAATCCACCGGCAGAGCCCTGCGTTTACTTCGCTGTGGATCATTGAGCAGATCGAGAACCCGCGCCGAGGTCTCCGCGCTGAGCTCCACCATCGAGGTCGAATAGGTCATAGCCATCTCAATACCCTCGACTTTCCGGGCTTACTGCACCCAGCTGGCTGGCCGGAACGAAATAGGGCAAGGCGGCTTCGTGTAGCGCCAATAAACCGTCGAAGTGCAGTAGGCGTCCGGTCAGGGTGACAGCGGTGGCAATTGGGCCAAGTAACGTCCAGGTTTGAATGGCGATCAGCTCCGTGTCCTCGGCGAATTGAGTTTGCACGCGGTAACTCGTGGTCACCACCCGGCCTTCCCATTCACCGCCCTTGGACGAACCGTGAATCGTTCGCAGCCCAAGGACTCTTGCGCCGCCGTTGAACTCGGCAAAACCACGGATCTGTTCCCGGGTGTAGTTATGTAGGCCGCTGAAGTCTGCGGGTGGCGCTTCGACCGTGACCTGAAAGTTCATCCGACCCAGTTGCTGCTCAGCGGCTAGGGGTTCCTGCCCGGAAATCACCACAGCAGGTGTTAGTCGAATGGCTGATTCCCACCACCCCGGTATGGCGATAACAGCGCCGGAAGCCGGGTCCTCAACGATCCGGAGTTCCTCGTCCACACTCATTGAGGCCCTGATTCTGGGGAACCTTGGCGGGCTCGATTATCGGCAGCCCAGGCGATCTTGGCCTGTTTACGATTCAGGGGATTGAACGCTTTGGGTCGGGCTTCCGGCGGGCGGCCCAGCGGACCGTATTCGCGTAGTTGAACGAAGTCTTCTCGGTAGTTTCGCAAACCGGTTCTCGAATCGGTGGTCTGCCGGAACCAGCGCGGCCGGAGCGCACGTTTCAGCCGGAACCCTAGCAGCGGTTTAAAACCCTTCACGGTGAATACCGCTTCTCCTAAGTTGACCGCGTGGACGCCGTCCTGCTGGATAGTCCTCAGCTGATCCGGTCCGGTCGCGGAAAGCACCAGGGTCCAGGCTCTCGAATTTGCAAAGTCGGACCGAGGGCGCTGCACAAAGATCACCTGGCGATCATCTACCAGCATCTCCGCATCCACAGGAGCTTGGCTAAGCGCGAAGTCACCACTCAACTCTCCCTTGGTCCGGAATCTAATCATTCGGGGTAGCCCAAAAGCCCCGCGAGCCAAATCTTCGCTCGTGGTGCCGATGCTCTGGTAGCCGACCTCCCAGCCGAATATCGCTCCGTTGCTTGAGTCCCGAGGCGTATATCTTTCCTGCACAGGAACGATCTCCGGGTTTGGGTCGAGCTTTCCCCAAGCCTTACGCACCTTATGAAGTTCCCGCCACCAAGGAGCGCGCAAAAACGGAAGCGGCATACCCAAAAGACCAACAAAGGCAACAGGGAGCAGAAGAATACCAATGAGACCGAAGGGAAAAGCCACTGCTTTCGGTAAGCCTAGATAGAGCTGGGAAAGATAACTACCCAAGAACATGACGATTGCAACGCCCGACCAGAAAAGCGCGGTTCCGCGATCAACGAGCCAAGGTTTGCCACTCATAGCGCGATCTTTACCGGAGAAAGTCAGCCAAACAACGAACCAACAAAAAAACATAAAGGGAACACCAAACCAAAACCTGGGATCAGTATTCACTTATTTCCTCCGAATAATCCGCTAAAGATGTTCTTGACACCGTTAGTTACAGAACTCCCAGCATCGGCAATGGCACTAGATGCCATATCGGTCACTCCGCTGGCCACCAGGCCCCCGATCACGCCACCCACAATACCGCCGATCACAGTTCCAGGACCGGGAAAAATAGAACCTATCGCCGCACCCGCAGCTGCACCACCCCACACCCCGAAACCACCAAGTACAGCGGAGGTACCAGCGACCGCCCCTGTCCGCACAATTTTTTCCTCTTGCGGCATATCTGGATGAGCCTGCGAATCACTCTCCCATTGCTGCCAGCCGCTCACTCCGGCTCCCACAACAGCACCAACGGGCCCCAGAACCTTGGTTGCCCCGGCTCCGAGTTTGAGCAGGGTCGGTGCATCATGAGCGACATCCTTGATCAGGCTGGTGCCGATTTTGGTTAACTTCGAAGCATTCTCCGGCAACGCGGCACCCAGGCTACCCGGAATGGGCTCAGACTTAATACCTACCTTCTTGAACCATTCCTTGAACCGGCCCCAAGGCCCGCTCTGACCGGCTCCCGGATTGAACAGCCTCCAAACCGAACCACCTATCCGGTGATCGCCGGTCTTGCGCAACAAAGTGGTGATGTCATCCGCGATTTTCACCGCGGCGCTGCTCAATCCCACTCCGGCGCCAGCAGGGGTATCCAGACCAAGAACCTTGGATACGTGATGGAAAATATCGCCTAGCACTCCCTCGCCATCTCCACCACCGGAAACCTGGGCAAGTACCTGATCGAAAGAAACCACCTTGTACCCGGCCGCAAAGGTCCCGGCAGCCGCTCGATATTCCTCACGAAGTGCATCGCACTCGAACCGGAACTTAGCCAGAGCGTTTTGCGCATCCTGAAGAGCCTGAGCATTCCGCGCCACCTGCTGCGCATGATCGTGATCTGCTGGCGCTTCCGGATCAACAGGAACCGCCGAGAGCTGAGTCTGCACCCCAGCCAAACGAGTTAATTCATCCTGTTCATACTGGGCCTTCCACCAGAGCGCATCCCCGCGCTCCTGAATCGATTGCAGACTACCCGCCCAACTCCGGGTGCCAGACTCAAGATCATGAGCCTGTGAGGTGTAGTTACCGATTGCAGCCGAGACCTGGGCCATGGCAGTCCTGATCTGGGTGACTGTCAGACCGAGTCCATTGACCGACGTCGTACTCAACCTCGACTGCCCCTGAACCAATGCCGCCCCAGTATTTGCCCAGTAGGACAGCAACTGATTGACGTCTTCGACCCGTCCCGGCGCGGGATCGCTGCCGCCTAGCAAAGACCAATCAGAGGGCCTGGCCATTAACGTGAGCCCTCGAGCTGACCGGAGAGGCCGCTGTCCGCAGTGGCAAACTCATCTTTGGCATTGAGGACAGCCACGGCCAGGGCACTCAGGCTACCGTCTATGCCATCCAGGGACTTCGCCCAATCACCGCTACCGGTTTCCACCGCTCCGCTAACCATGGCATCGCCAAAGCTTCCGGACGGTGCCGCCGGTATCGCCGAAAGCTCCTCATCAACGGCTGCTAATGCTGCTGATGCCGCTTCCAGATCGGCGGATCCGATCTTCAAGTGCCCCGACACAATTACTCCAATCGTTGAGCTTTACTCAACGATAACATATTAATCCTTCAATAGGAGATTGATTTATCCAATCGGTAACAAAACAACAAGGCCCCTCCGATTCAATCGGAGAGGCCTTGCAGAAGCACAAATTATTCAGGAGGGAGCAACCGCCGAGAACTTAATCACCAGGCCAAGCGCCACGATCACCACGCCCCAGGTCAACCCCAGAATAACGGTGAACCTGTTCAGGTTCCGCTCAGCGACGCCGGAGGAACCGAGCGAAGAAGACATACCGCCACCGAACATATCGGAGAGGCCACCACCCCGGCCTTTGTGCAGCAGGATCAACAAGGTGAGCAAGAGCGAGGTGATGCCCAGCAGGATCTGCAGGATGATGGTGAGAACTTGCACAGTTGCCCTTCCGGAGCGCCCGGCGAAACCGGGTCGAGAAATCGAAGACGAATCAGCAAATCAATCGGTCAGTAAATGCGACTCGAACTTAACAATATTAGCAAATTCGGCTACGTCCAAGCTCGCCCCGCCGACCAGCACGCCATCGACATCGCGTTCACGCAGAATCGACGCGACATTATTGGCCTTGACCGAACCACCGTAGAGCAGCCGAGCTTTCTGCGCCACTGATGAACCGAAAATCTCCACTAACTCGGCACGGATTGCAGCGCACATCTCCTGAGCATCATTCGGGCCCGCAACTTCGCCGGTGCCAATTGCCCAGATAGGCTCGTAGGCAATCACTAGTTCGGCCGCCTGCTCCTCAGTCAAACCAACAACGTCGGCGCGCAGCTGAGTCAGGGTGTGTTCCACATGGGTGCCAGCCTGGCGCACTTCTAAGCCCTCGCCGAGGCAAAGTATCGGAGTGAGTCCGTGCCGGTAAGCCGCTAGTAATTTACGGTTCAGTAACTCATCGGACTCGCCATGAATGGTGCGACGCTCGCTGTGACCCACCAAGACGTAGCGACAGGCCAGCTTGGCGAGAAAGGCACCCGAAATATCGCCGGTATAGGCACCGGAATCCTGATCGGAAAGATCCTGGGCCCCGTAGACAACCTTGAGCTGATCACCCTGCACCAGGGTCTGCACCCCGCGCAGATCAGTGAAAGGAGGGAACACAGCCACCTCCACCCGCGAGTAGTCATGGTTCGCATCGGAGAGCGTCCAAGCCAGTTTCTGCAGGAGGGTGATGCCCTGGACATGGTCCATGTTCATCTTCCAGTTGCCGGCGATCAGCGGGGTGCGGTCAAATTTACCGTTTGTCGATGTGGTCACGGATACATCTTAGACCGCCCGCCAGCCGGATTTCCGTCCATTACTCCGCTTCTCTATTTTCTCCACAGCGTCATTCAACCGCTCAGCTCTTCGGCAAACCGGGGGGATTGGTCCTCGAAGAGGTCACTGCCTCGCTACTCAGCCCCCAACGATCAAGCACCTTCTGATATTCACCGCTCTTAATCAAGCCATTGAACGCGGCGGTGACGGCATCGGCCAATCCGGCACCTTTCTTGCTGGTTGCCGCGATTTCCGCGGTCAGCGGCCAGCCCCCGGGGACCAGCCCCAAAAGCTTGGTCTTGCCGTTGATCGCAGCCTTATACGCTCCAGTGGCATTCGGTCCGAAGGTCAGGTCGGCACGACCGGACTGTAGCGCCAGATCGCTGGCCGAGACGTCGTCGTAATATTGCAACTCGACCGGCGCTAATCCCTTCGCCTTGTTCTGCGCATCCCAGGCGAGCAGGATTTTCTCCTGATTCGTTCCCGAGCCCACGATGACCTTCTTCCCAGCGATGTCCGCCGGCTCCTTGATCTCACCGATCTTGCTGTCTGATTTAGCGTAGAAACCCAAGGTGTCATTGCGATAGGTGGAGAAGTCAAACCTTTCCTTTCGCTCCTCCGTCACCGTGACATTGGAAATCACCAGGTCATACTTTCCTGAGCTCACCCCGAGTGGCCAATCAGCCCAACTGGTCGCTTGGAGCTCCAGCTTCAGCCCCAGGGCATCCGCCACCAGCTGAGCGAAAGCGGGATCCGAGCCCACGATCGTGGTGTTATCTGAGGCATAGAAACTCAAGGGAGCAGAACCCGGAGAGTTCCCGACGACCAAGGTTCCTCGCTCTTTGATCGCTGCCGGAAGCAGCGCCGCAGCCTCCGGATTCGGTTTGGCCCGGATCGGTTCAGCGCTACTGGCCTCGCTCACCGCGGTCGGTGCCAGGTCCTGCGCTCCCCCGGTACTGCCCGGATCCGCGCAGCCTGCCAGAGCGGGTCCGAGAAGCGCTAGACCCAGAACGGCAAACACGGCGACAGCTTTGTTTTTCATGGTTTCCTTATTGGTTTGAGTCGGTTCGCGAGGACGCGTGAGAAGTTCAGAGGACTTTGGCTAGAAAGGCCTTAGCTCGGGGGTGTGCATCGGGGCCGAAAAGGTGTTCCGGGCTACCCTGGTCGATGACCAGGCCAGCGTCCATGAAGACGATTCGGTCCGCTACTTCCCTGGCAAAGCCAATTTCATGGCTGACAATGATCATCGTGCGTCCGCCACGGGCCAGATCCTTGATCACATCGAGCACCTCGGTGACCAACTCGGGATCCAACGCCGAGGTGGGCTCATCGAAGAGCAAGACCTTGGGATCAAGAGCGAGTGCCCGGGCAATCGCCACCCTCTGCTGTTGTCCGCCGGAGAGTTGGCGGGGATAGGCATCGGCCCGGTCTGCCAAACCAACCCGTTCCAGCAACTCGACGGCGCGGGCAGTGGCTTGAGCTTTGCTTTGTTTGAGGGCGGCAATCGGTGCCTCCACGATGTTCTCCAGCACGGTCAGGTGCGGAAACAAGTTGAAGTTCTGGAAGACCATGCCAATCCGAGTACGTTGCCGAAGCACCTCTCGCTCCGGTAGTTCATGCAGCGTCTGTCCGCGCTGCCGATAGCCGATCAGCTCGCCGTCGATATCTATGCTGCCCTGATCCAACTTTTCCAGGTGGTTAATGGTGCGCAGCAAGGTCGATTTACCGGAGCCCGATGGCCCCAGAATCACCGTGACCTCGCCCGGTTCGATCACCAGATCTATGCCCTTGAGCACGGTGACTTCGCCGAAGTTCTTCTGTACCCCAGCGATCCTCACTCGGCCCACCGCGGTGCCGGCCGACGTCGTCATGGTTGAATCCCCAGACTTCGGGAACCGATAACTCGCCGTAGGCGCTGCCAGGGTGTGGGCGGCAGCGAGCGCAGCGCACCGCGGGCAAACCGGCGTTCGATGTAATACTGGGCCACGCTCAGCACCGAAGTGATCAGTACATACCAAAGCGTAGCCACCAACAGGAGCGGCAAGACTTGCTGAGTCCGGTTGTAAATCACCTGAACGGTATAGAACAACTCGTTATAGGCCAGTACATAGACCACCGAGGTGCCTTTGACTAAGCCGACAATCTCGTTGAACGCACTCGGCAGAATGGCTCGCAACGCCTGGGGCAACACGATCCTCAGGGCTCGACGGCGGCGCGGCAGGCCCAGCGCAGCCGCCGCTTCCAGCTGGCCTTGGTCCACCGAGAGGATGCCGCCACGGATGATCTCCGATGAATAGGCGGCTTGGTGCAGGGTGAGCCCGAGCACGGCTGCGGCGAACTGGCTGATCAAGGTGGTGGTTTGAACTTCAAAGAACACCGGGCCGAAAGGAACACCCAGCTGGATCTTTTCGTAGAGGTAGCCCAGGTTGTACCAAAGCAACAATTGCACCAGCAACGGCACCGAGCGGAAGATCCAGGTATAGGTCCAGGACACCGCCTGCAGTACCGGCGAGGCGGAAATCCGCATCAGCGCGAGCAGAAGCCCGAGTACGAAACCTACACTGCCCGCGATTGTGGTCAGCAGCAAGGTGGCGCCCAGGCCACGCAATACCGATTCGGCAGTAAACCACTGTGCCACCACGCCCCATTCCCAGCGTGGATTTCCCAGCACGGAGAGCAGGATCGGTATCAGGACAAGGACGACGGCGATAGTCACCACGGTGCGGACAGGATGCTTGGTGGGGACAATCCGCCGTATCGGAGCACTCCGGGCTTCAAGAGCGAGGCCCTGTACGGGCGGGCTCAAGGTGGCGGTCACGGGCGTAGTTCCTTTCGGAAGGGCAACGGTCCGATGTTTTCGGGATCGGCCTCTAGATCGAATTCAGCCCGATAACCTGCCGCCAAATAAAGTGCCTTCGCCTCCGGCTGCCGAGGGCCCGTGGTCAAATAGATTCCGTGATAGCCGCGACGGAGCGCCTCGGTTTCTAGCTCTTCCAGCACTCGTCGGCCCAGGCCCCGACGGCGGTAGGCGGAATGGGTCCAGATTCTCTTCAATTCAGCGGTCCGTGTGTCATAACGACGAAATGCCCCACCCGCTACGGGCTTACCGTTTTCCAAGAGCACCAGCAGCACCCCGTCAGGAGCCGCAAACTCCGTGGCCGGGTAGTCAAGTAACTCTCGATGGACTTCGCGACGGGGTTGGCCGTAGCGATTGCTGTATTCCATCGCCAGCTCAGCGAGTAGTGGTTGGGCCAGCGGATCGTCCTGTTCGAGTCGACGCACCACGATTTCGGCTTGAGTTGCTGGAATTATTCGTTCCAAAGCGGTCGCCGCCATTTAGGCCACCGCCTTTTTGGCTAGGTTCGCTTCAGTGCCCTGTGCTGAAAGCTTCGCCGCTTCCTCACGTACCAACGGGATCACTTGCTCACCGAAGTCCTTGGCGTCTTGCAAGGTGTCATAGCCGCGTACCGAAATAATGTCTACTCCCAGTTTCAGGTATTCCAGCAGGGCTTCCGCAACGATCTCTGGAGTGCCAACTAGTGCGTTGGAATTTCCGCCTCCACCCGTCAGCTGAGCCGTTTTGGTCCAGAGCGCGGCGCCAAACCGCTCGCCCTGGCTGGCCAATTCCAAGAGACGTTGCGAGCCACTGTTTTCCGGGTTACTCAAGGATCTCCGGTGCCGAAAGACTGTTGATCCTTGAATCCGCTGTTCCAGCTGAACGGCGATCTGCTCGGCACGCTGCCAGGCCTTTTGCTGGCTGGAGGCCAGGATCGGGCGGAAAGCGATTTGAATTCTGGGAGCTTCTGCCCGCCCGGCGTCGGCCGCGGCCTTTCGGATCGATTCGATCTGCTCGGCGGTGCCCTCCAGGGTCTCGCCCCATAGCGCAAAGACGTCGGCCTCAGCGGCACCTACCCGGTAAGCCGCCGGAGAGGAACCTCCGAAAGAGATGGTCGGCCTGGGCTGCTGAAAGGGTTGAAAGTCGAGCGCGAAATCTTCAATCCGGTAGTGCTCGCCTTGGTAGTCGAAGCGCTCCTGCCCAGACCAGGCTTTCTTAATGATCTGCAGGTATTCACGGGTACGCTGATAGCGCTCATCTTTGCTGAGAAAGTCACCTTCTGCTGCCTGATCCGCGGCGGAGCCTCCCGTGATGAAATGCACTGCCACTCGGCCGGCGGAAATATGGTCCAAAGTAGCGAAGGTCTTGGCCGCGAAAGTCGGTGCCGAGACATTGGGCCGGTGTGCCACCAAGAGCCCCAAAGACTCGGTGTGCACGGCGGCAAAAGCCGCCGCTTGGGCGGGGTCCGGGCTGCCCGAACCGTAGGCAAAGAGCACCCGGTCAAAACCGCTTTGCTCGTGCACTTGAGCTAGCTTTGCGGTGTATTCCTTATCGAAAACCGGACCGCTCCGGGCATTGGTTTCGGTGCCATCATTGAGCGCACCCATTCCCAGAAATTCAACTGTCATTGCGCTGCTCCTCCTGCTTGGCGGTGAGGCCGGTCAATCACCGGCTGATCGTGGCTCGAAACTATGGCTCCGCCGAGGTGCCGGTCAAACACCGTGACTTCGCCGGACCTAAGGGGTCTCCGAGTGACCTTTCGTGACCTCTCGTGACGGCTTTATGACCGGCCGATGACGAGCTCTTACGCTCTTTGACGGCTGGACTGACAGCGCTCACGCAGCTCGGTACAGTCCAGCGCAAGACCACTTCCCCGCTAGCGATATCGCATCCAATTCTGATCTGGAGGAGTTCCTTGAGTAGCCCACTCAAACCGCAGCCTGGCTTATCCATTGCCTTCATTGGCGGTGGGCCCAGGATGACCGGTGTGCTAGAACGGCTGGCCAGTAATCTGCAGGAGTTCCCGGTGGAGAGGTTCACCGTGCATATCTTCGACCCCTTCGACCCCGGCTCGGGACGAATCTGGCGGCGGGAACAATCGGGGCTGCTAAAGCTCAACTCGACGGCCGCAGATGTCACCATGTTCACCGATTCCTCGGTTCAGATCGACGGGCCGATCAGTCCTGGCCCCAGCCTGATCGACTGGGCGACGGCTATCCGGTCCGGTGTGATCACCGATGTTGTGCTGAAGAGCGAAGAGCTCCGAGCCGAAGTAGCAACGTTGCTTCCTGGCAGTTTCCCGAGCAGACGACTGCAGTCCGAATACCTGCAATGGTGTTATCGCCGTGCTGCGCGACGGCTGGCGCCCTGGGCCGAGATTAAGCACCACCGTCGCTTGGTGGATCAGCTTGATGCCATAGCCGGCGGCCGCCAGCGCATCCACTCCGGCCCCCAACAACAGCCGATATTGGTCGACGCCGTGGTGCTGGCACTGGGGCATACAGATGCCTTACCCGATCAGCCCACTCGGCAGCTACTGGACTTTGCCTCCCGGCAAGGAGCTTGGTATTTACCGCCGTGCTACACCGCTGATGCAGATCTCTCCGCGGTGCGGCCCGGCCAGGACGTCCTAGTGCGAGGCATGGGGCTGGCCTTTATTGATTTGATGGTGCTTTTGATGGAAGGCCGCGGTGGCCGTTTCGAGGAGCTTCCCGAGGGCGGATTGCGCTACTTACCTTCCGGCCAGGAACCACGACTGCACGTTGGCTCCCGCCGCGGCGTGCCATATCATTCAAAGACCCGTACCGAACTGCAGGGCGAGCCCTATACGCCGTCGTACTTCACCGCCGCGGTGACCGCCGAGCTACTTGAGCGGTACCCCACTTTAGATTTCGAAACCCAGCTTTGGCCACTGGTAGCTAAAGAACTGCTGCATGGCTATTACCGAGAACTGGCTACCGGCCATCCAGAGCGGGTTCGCGGCGACTGGTCAGACTTCCGCCAGCTCTTCGATCAGCCCGGGCTGCCCGCCAAACAAGCGCTTCAGGCGCTTCTGGTTGACTCGCAAGACTACCTGGACCTAGCCGCTTTGGATCGTCCATTCACCGATGCTCAGCCTGCGGACCTTCAGGGCTGGCTGCGGAGCTATCTGGAAGAGGATCTGCGACGCCGAACCTCCGAGCGGCACAGTGAGACCTTTGGGCTTTTCCTCGCCCTGCTGAACTGTTACGGAACGCTCAGCCAGATCCCTCGACAGCGGCTCGATTTGCAACCGGGGTTACGGGAACGCTGGCACGGTTTCTTCAGCTTTATCGCCAGCGGGCCACCACCCCAGCGGTTGCGGGAGCTACTGGCCCTGCACGACGCCGGTCTGATCACCTTCCTAGGAGCAGGCTTGAGCATTACCGCCGATGAGCAGAGCGGGAACTTCCAAGCTAGCTCGGCCGTTCTGCCCGAACCGATCCGGGCGAAGGCGCTCATCGATGCTTTCCTGCCCCGGCAAACTGCAGCTTATTCGGCCAATCCTTTGATCTCGGGGGGCGGCTTTGCCGAACGGGTTACCGTGGATTCTCAGCTCCGGATACTTGATCGGGACGGAATTCCGGCAGCCCGCCGATTCGCTCTCGGCGCCTTCACCGATTCCGCTGCGGGCGGGGCCTTCGTCAGGCCGGGTAGCAATGCCCCCTCTTTCAGGGAAAATGACGCTCTGGCCCGGGACCTGCTCCGGTTACTCAACGATACGGCTCAGATCGCGGAGTCGGAGAAGGATCACGAACTACAGCGGTTGAGCGCCTAGTTAGGCACTCGGCTGCTTCAGCGTCGATTTTTTCGAACCTTGATGGTTCTAAGCTGTCTTGACGGCGCTAAACGCCGGAGAGCAAAAGCGGAACTCCGGCCTTGCCGCCGGCGAAAGCAGGGCGTCCCGCATAGGGGTCGCCCTCCTCCCAGAGCGTGGTGGTGACCTTGGCCCGGACCGCCGGAATAACTTCGGTAGCGAAGCCTTCCAGAATGTCCAGCTGCTGTTCCAGCGGGACCGTGCTGGGCAGCGAAATAGATTGCAGATCATGGCTGAAGGCATCGTGAAAACGCAAGATCTTCTCTGCTACCTGCTCGGCTGTGCCGACCAGCGCCGGCCCTTCCGCTATCGCGTGATCAATACTGCGAAACGGCGTATTGTTTCCGGGCACGTTACGTGCGGTTACCAGTCCTTCGTAGACCGGGCCGAACTGCCGTTTTGCTTCCCGGGCACTATCCGCCAGGAACAATCCCCCGGCCCCTGAACCGGCACCAACATAGGCGCCTGCCGGGTCATGCCCGTGCAGTTCGTATTCCTCAAAATAGTGAGCAATCAATTCCTGATAAGCCTCCAGGGGCTGAATGGCGTTCGCGCTGAAGAGCGGGTCACCCCAGCGGGCAGCGAGTTCGACGGCGGTACGAGAGGTGGCAGAACCGTGCCAGATGCGGATCGGTCCGGCATAGGGCCGCGGCTGCGAGGTCGCACCGAGTAAGGACGGGCGATACCGCCCGCTCCAATCGACTTCTTCCCGGCTCCAAAGCTCCCGGAGCAGCTCGTACTTCTCGGTCAGTAATTCATACTGCTCGGCAGCTTGCAGACCGAAGAGCGGAAAATGTGCGAGTTCGTTGCCTTTGCCAATGGTGATCTCCAGCCGCCCCCGGGAGAGCTGATCGATGGTGGCGTAGTCCTCGGCCACCCGGAAGGCGTCCAAAAGGGAAAGCACGGTGACTCCGGTCTGCAAGCGGATGCGTGAAGTGCTGGCCGCGATGGCACCGAGGATCGCCACCGGTGAGCTGGAGAGGAAGGGACCAGCGTGCCGCTCACCCACGGCGAAGGCGTCAAAACCCCGTTCCTCGGCCCGGCGGGCCAGGAATAAGGTCTGGGCCAACCGCTCGGCCGCACTGACTTGCCTGCCGGTGACCGGATTAGGCTGGTGCGCAATGATGTCCAGGAGCTGGAACTTCATGCGCTCAGCACGTCCTGCCCGGCGCTCGCGCGCTGTTCGTTCCGCCCGGGTTCGTCTCTTCCGATCCGCCGGGGCAGCTGATGAACGCTCGAGGCCGCTTCGGCGGCGAGTTCAGCAGCGAGCGGAAGGAATCCTCCTTTGAAGAACAAAAGCGGATGCCCACCCGCCTCAGCCGCTTCCAGACGATGCACCCGGGCAATCGCGATGCTGTGATCGCCCGCCTCATGTTCAGCCTCAAGTTCACAGTCCACCCAGGCCAGGGCACCACCGAGGTGTGGGTGCCCGGCCGCCGAGATCTCCCAATCAACGCGGTCGAAGCGGTCGATTCCCTTACGGCTGAAGTCCAGAGCCAACTGCTCAGAGCCCGCCGGCAAAATATTCACGGCAAAACTTCCGAGTTGTCGAATCTTGGGCCAGGTGCTGGATCCCTTGGTGGGGTTGATCGAGATCAGCGGCGGTTCCAGAGACAGCGAGGTGAAGGACTGGCAGGTAAACCCAACAGGGCCAGTGCTATCGTGCGCAGTCACCACGGTGAGCCCGGTGGCGAAATGGCCGAGCACGGTGCGCATTCTCTGCGGCGTGATGTCATGGGATAAAGTCACGTTCGCTCCTCAAAGACGGTTCTCTTCTGCCAGAGAACCACGCCCCCGGAAGCCAAGCAATACCGAGGCAACCTCAGGAAATACAGCGACTTAAAACGCAACAGCCGACGGCGGGCTCCAAAACGAAACCCCAGCGCCGGCTGTTACAAATCTTTCTGAGGAAACTACTCAGTCACGTTCCAGGGCGGTCAGCCCCGGAAGTTCTTTACCCTCTAAGAATTCCAGGCTCGCTCCGCCACCGGTAGAAATATGTCCAAAGGAATCCTCTGCGAAACCTAAAGTGCGCACGGCGGCAGCCGAATCTCCGCCACCCACCACGCTAAAGGCCTCACTGTCGGCAAGAGCCTGTGCCACAGCCTTGGTGCCCGCAGCGAAGGCGGGGAACTCGAAGACGCCCATCGGCCCGTTCCAGAACACCGTCTTGGCGGCCTGGATATGCTCAGCAAAGTTTTGACCGGTCTGCGGGCCGATGTCGAGGCCGATGCCCGTGGCACCGAAGCTACTAGATTCGATCGCTTCCGCCGCGACAAGCTCGTGTGCCGCATCGGCAGCGAACTTCTCGGCAACCACGACATCGCTCGGCAGCACGAAGCTAGTACCGGCGGCTTCCGCACGGGCTAGGTAGTCCTTGACCACGTCAATCTGATCGCTCTCCAAAAGGCTCGCGCCCACCGAATGTCCCTGCGCGGCCAGGAAGGTAAAGAGCATGCCACCACCAACCAAGATGGTGTCAGCCCTTCCGATCAGATTCTCGATCACCGCGAGTTTGTCCGAAACCTTTGAGCCACCCAGTACCACAACGTAGGGCCGCTCCGGTGATTCGGTGAGCTTGCGCAGCACGTCCAGTTCGGTACGCACAAGATCGCCTTGGAAGGACGGCAGCAACAATGCCAGGTCGAAGACACTCGCGTGCTTACGGTGCACCGCGCCGAAGGCATCGTCCAGATAAGCGGCGTTGCTGCCGCCCAGGGCGGCGAGTTCGGCAGCGAAAGCCTGCCGTTCGCCGTCGACCTTGGAGGTCTCCCGCGGATCGAAGCGGACATTCTCCAGCACCAGAACCTGGCCATCGCCAAGCGCAGCAGCGGCAGCCTGTGCCAAAGGACCCGAAGTATCCCCAGCCAGAGAGACGGGTACCTGAGCCAATTCGGCGAGTCGATCAACAGCGGGCTTGAGAGAGTATTTCGCCTCCGGAGCGCCCTTAGGACGTCCCAGGTGGGCCAGTACCAAGACCCGCGCGCCGGCAGCGGCCAGCTTCTCAATAACTGGAAGCGAGGCGCGAACCCTGCCATCATCGGTGACCGTCTGATTTCCGTCCTCAGCGCCAGAAAGCGGCACATTCAGGTCACTTCGGACCAAAATGTACCGCCCCTGGACACCTTCGGCGAGCAGTTCGTCAAGGGTGTGTAAAGTCATGCTCCCAGCCTAGTCCGTCGAGTGTGGAGATCTGCACGTTATGAAGGTGTTTTAAGATGCAGATCTCCACACTCGATGAGCTTAGAGCTTAGACGCGACGAGTTCGGTCAGATCGACCAAACGGTTCGAGTAGCCCCACTCGTTGTCGTACCAGGCAACCACCTTGACCTGATTGCCAATAACCTTGGTCAGCCCGGAATCGAAGATCGCGGAGGAGGGATCGGTCACGATATCGGAGGAGACGATCGGATCCTCCGTGTAGCTCAGGTATCCCTTGAGCGGGCCTTCGGTGGCGGCAGCCTGGTAGGCGGCGTTAATTTCCTCGACGGTGACCTCACGGGAAATTGTGGCGGTCAGGTCGGTCACCGAACCGGTCGGCACCGGCACGCGCAGCGCGTAACCATCCAGCTTGCCCTTGAGCTCCGGCAACACCAGACCAATGGCCTTAGCCGCACCGGTGGAAGTGGGCACGACGTTGATCGCGGCGGCACGCGCACGGCGCGGGTCCTTATGCGGGCCGTCCTGCAGATTCTGATCCGCGGTGTAGGCGTGCACCGTGGTCATCAGGCCACGCTCGATGCCGAAGTTGTCGTTGAGCACCTTGGCCAACGGTCCCAGGCAGTTGGTGGTGCAGGAAGCATTCGAGATGATGTGGTGGTTGGCCGGATCGTAATCGGAATCGTTGACGCCAAGCACGATGGTGACATCCTCATCCGAAGCCGGGGCGGAGATCAGCACCTTCTTAGCTCCAGCTTCAATGTGCTTGCGCGCATCGGCAGCCTTAGTGAAGAAACCAGTGGATTCGATTACGATATCGACGCCGAGCTCAGCCCAGGGCAGCTTGGCGGGGTCGCGCTCGGCGAGCACCTGAATGGTCTTGCCATCTACCACGAGGTGACCGTCTACCACCTCGACGGTGGCCTTGATTCGGCCAGTCACGGAATCATATTTGAGTAGTTGAGCCAGGGTCTCCGGGCTAGTGAGGTCGTTGACTGCGACAATCTCCAGGTCCGCCCCTTGTTCAAGAGCTGCGCGGAAGTAGTTGCGTCCAATCCGGCCGAAGCCGTTAATGCCAATCTTTGTGGTCACGGTTCAATCTCCTTGGTGCTGTTATCAGCACGCCTAGTTCAATGGTCCGTTGCGGGCCCTTGAGATAACGGTTCTCGCACGACTTTGGGCAGAGATTACTTACCAGCCGGAGGTTTCCGCCAAGTAACGGCGGCGAAAAGTCCTCCGTGATACATCTTACGTTTAACTGGGTTTGCCCCCGCAATTGCGAGGGCAAACCTGTGCAGTTCAAACAGTTATGTGACGCGACTAACACCCCGGGGTTATCGCCCAAGGAGTCCTGTAGAAGCTTAGAGCAGGATCAATCCGCTGGCATTGGTCCGAGCGCCGTCAAAACGCTTAGCCACATCAGCCCAGTTCACGATGTTCCAGAACGCCTTGACGTAGTCAGCCTTGACGTTGACGTAATCCAGGTAGAAGGCATGCTCCCACATGTCCAGCATCAGCAAGGGCGTGGTACCCACGGCAACATTGCCCTGCTGATCATAGAGCTGCTCGATCACCAGGTTGCCGCCGACCGGCTCATAAGCCAGGAAAGCCCAACCGGAACCCTGCAGGCCCAGCGCAGCAGCATTGAAATGTGCCCGGAAGGCATCAAAGGAGCCGAAAGCGTCGTCAATGGCAGCAGCCAATTCACCCTCGGGCTTGTCGCCGCCGTCCGGAGAAAGGTTGTTCCAGAACACCGAGTGGTTGGTGTGACCGCCGGTATGGAAGGCCAGATCCTTTGACAATCGGTTCACATTGGCGAAATCGCCCTTTCCCCGTGCCTCAGCCAATTGCGCCAAAGCATTATTGGCTCCGGCGACATAGGCCGCGTGGTGCTTGTCATGGTGCAGTTCCATGATCCGTCCGGAGATATGGGGCTCCAGAGCCGCATAATCGTAGGGTAGATCGGGAAGTGTGTACTGTGTTGCGCTCACGGTTCCTCCATTGAATGAGATGTTTTCAGTAGCCTAGCAACTGCCACTGCCCATAATAACGTCACATTTTTGTGATCTATTTCTGGATTGCAGAACTAACCGACGTTATCTTCTCTCCCAGGCTATTCCTCAAGCATCTCGAGTGTCACATTTGCCTCGGTGCTTGGGATTCCCAGATCAGCGGCCCGCTTATCGGCCATCGCCAAGAGCCGACGAATTCGGCCTGCAATCGCATCCTTGGTCATCGGTGGATCGGCCAACCGCCCCAGCTCATCAAGCGATGCCTGCTTATGCGCTACTCGCAGCTCTCCGGCGTATTTCAGGTGCTCCGGAACGTCCTCGCCCAGGATTTCCAAGGCCCGATCCACTCGTGCCCCGGCGGCCACCGCAGCTTGGGCCGAACGACGCAGGTTTGCATCGTCAAAATTCGCCAAGCGATTCGCCGTCGCCCGCACTTCCTTACGCATCCGGGATTCCTCCCAGACCAAAAGGGTCTGATGCGCGCCCATCCGGGTCAGCAGCGCCGCGATGGTATCGCCGTCTCGGATCACTACCCGATCAATTCCACGCACTTCTCGCGCCTTGGCCGCAATACCAAGCCGTCGTGCCGCACCGACCAGAGCAAGTGCTGCCTCCGGTCCAGGGCAGGTGACTTCCAAGGATGAGGAGCGACCGGGCTCGGTGAGTGAACCGTGCGCCAGAAAAGCCCCGCGCCAGACCGCTTCAACATCGGCGGTTGAACCATTGACAACCACTGATGGCAGCCCACGCACGGGCCTACCACGGCTATCCAGCAAACCGGTCTGCCGAGCCAACGCCTCGCTTTCCCGAACCACCCGAACCACATAGCGATTGCCGCGCCGCAGCCCACCGCCGGAAACCACAATGATCTCGCTCTGATGTCCATAGAGCTCGGCAATCGCCACCCGCAGCCGGCGGGCCGTCGCCGCCAGGTCCACTTCGGCCTCGATCACGATCCGCCCGGAGATGATGTGCAATCCACCCGCAAAACGCAGCATCGCGGAGACCTCGGCCTTCCGCACCGGGGCTTTGCGAATTTCGAGTCGGGACAGCTCCTCTTTCACTGCCGCTGTCAATGCCATCTGTATTCCCGTCTTGTATATCCGTAAATCTCAGTACCCGCTATCCCCCGACGATAATGTCGTGAAACGCCGCCGCCAATCGTAACGGATCATGTACCGGTTGCCGATTGTTCACTCTGACTCGGCTGAGCACTACCTCGGCTCCGAGAGCGGAGGCCGCCAACTCGAATTCAGCTCGATCCCCCACACTGGTGGGATCAGCTAACACTACATCCACCCCAAAATCCGGAGCGTACTTAGCGATGACCCGAAGGTGGTCGGCGGCGCTCATTCCGGCCACCTCTTTGTCATTGACGTCCAGATTCATGGTCAGGCATCGCTTGGCTGGGGTGGTGCACAGTGCCTGCCGCAATTCCGGCAACAGCAGATGCGGCAATACCGAGGTATACCAGGAGCCTGGACCCACAATCACCCAATCGGCAAGCTCGATCGCTTCCAGCGCCTCGACACACGCCGGAGCATTCTCCGGAAGTAAGCGGACATCATCGACCACGCCAATGCTAGCCAGGGCCGCCTGACCTGTCACCGTATTAATAATTTCCTGACCATCCGGGCCGAGGCTGCGGCTGCGCCCCTGAATGGTCAGCGGCACGCTCGCCATCGGCAACACCTGACCACGTGCGCCGAGCAGCGCACCGGCCCATTTCAGCCCATCCACGGTATCCCCCAGCAGTTCCCAGAGGGTGACAATGAGCAAATTACCCATCGCATGCTGATCGAGGGAGCTCTCCCTTCCGGGCTTTGCGCTAAATCTGTGCTGCATCACGTCACGCCAGGTGCGGCCCCAGTCGGTATCGTCACAGAGTGCGGAAAGCGCCATCCGAAGATCGCCCGGCGGTAAGACACCCAACTCATCTCGTAAGCGGCCGGAGGAACCGCCGTCGTCCGCTACCGTCACAATGGCGGTTAGCTCACTGGTGAGCAGGCGCAAGGCGGAGAGCGAGGCGGAAAGTCCGTGCCCGCCGCCCAGAGCGACCACCGAGGTGTCATTTCCGCTACCTTGGCTGTCCCGGCTTTCACTGCTCCGGTTTTTCGGCGGGATAAGTGGCAGCGGCCCGGTCAACAAACCCACTACTCGCGCCCCAGGTCACGGTGCCGGGTGCTGACCGCAACCCGTGGAAGTTGCGCTAGGCGTTTGGCGAGTTCGACGGCGACAGCCACCGAGCGATGTTTCCCACCCGTGCAGCCCACGGCAATCGTGGCGTAGTGCTTATTCTCGCGCCGGTAGCCTTCCAACACCGGTTCGAGGGCTCGGACATAACGACCCACGAATTCGTTAGCATTGTTATCAACCAGCACGAAATCGCTGACATCCTTGTCCAGCCCGGTATGCGGACGGAGCTGGGGCACCCAGTGCGGGTTCGGGATGAACCGGACATCAGCCACATAATTGGCGTCCACCGGCAGCCCGTATTTGAAGCCAAAACTCATCACGGTGAGCCTCAGTACGACCGGCCCGGAATCCGAGAACAACTCGGTGACCTGACTAGCCAATTCGTGCACATTCCGCTTCGAGGTATCAATCACCACATCCGCGGCATCACGGAGCTGAGCCAGCAGCTCACGTTCCGCAGCAATCCCGTCGAGCATTCTGCCGTCCCCCTGCAAGGGGTGCGGCCTGCGACCCTGCTCAAAGCGGCGCACCAGGGTGTCGTCATCCGCGTCGAGGAAGAGCACCCGGTAGCTAATCCCGCTGGCGGCCAACATATTGAGCGAATCCCGAATATCGGCGAAGAACGCCTTGCCGCGCACATCGACCACCACGGCAAGCTTGGGCAGCGCCTGCGGCGTGCGAGCCACCAGCTCAGCGAGTGTACTCAGCATTTGCGGCGGCAGGTTTTCTACCACGTACCAGCCGTGGTCCTCTAAAGCATTGGCGGCCGTACTGCGGCCAGCGCCGGACATGCCGGTCACCACGAGCAACTCAGACTCTTGTGGTTTCACCGGGGTGAGATCTGTCATTGCCACCTATTCCTCATCCTCATTGCTCAACGCCAATTAACCGCGTTTTGAAACCCGGCTAGCTTTTAGCCTAGCTAAGTTTCCAAGATTTCGCCGGTAGTCATGTTCACCGCAGGCGCTGGCTCTTCGCTGTGTAAGGACTCGTGGATGGCTTGAGCCAGCACCGGACCAACCCCCTTGGCCTCGGTAATCTCCTGAATAGAGGCGGCACGCAGCTTCTTGACCGAGCCGAAATGCTTGAGCAGAGCCTTACTTTTTGACTCCCCTAGGCCGGGAATTTCGTCCAGCAGCGAAGCCGTCATCGATTTGCCACGCTTCTGTCGGTGGAAGGTAATCGCGAAGCGGTGAGCTTCGTCTCGGATTCGCTGGAGGAGATAGAGCCCCTGCGAGGTACGGGGCAGGATCACCGGGAATTCGTCCTCCGGTAGCCACACCTCCTCCAACCTCTTAGCCAGTCCAACCACGGCTACATCGCTGATGCCTAGATCAACCAGCGCCCGGCTAGCCGCGGCAACCTGGGGCGGGCCGCCGTCGACCACCACTAGATTGGGCGGGTAAGCGAATTTACTCTTGGTTCCGGCCTCGATGCCCTGTTCGGTGATTTCGTAACTCACCTCGCTACTGGCCATCGCCTCGGCACGCTCCTGTTGCTCTTGCAGATAATGCCGGAACCGGCGGCTGATCACGTCATACATCGAGGCGGTATCGTCCTGTGCAGCGGCGCCGGTAATCGAGAACCGGCGGTACTCGCTCTTCTTTGCCAGTCCATCCTCCACCACCACCATAGAAGCCACCACGTTGGTGCCCTGCACATGAGAAATGTCATAACATTCAATCCGCAGTAGCGGCAGCGGCAAATCCAGCGCATCCTGCAGTTCCTTCAAAGCGAGTGAACGCTGGTTCAGATCGCCGGCCCGCTTGGACTTGTGTAGCTTCATAGCCTGCTCCGCATTAGAGGCCACGGTCTCCAAGAGGGCGGCCTTATCCCCGCGCTGAGGAACCTTGATCTCTACCTTGGAGCCCCGAAGGCCACTGAGCCATTCGGTGAGTTGCTCGGTGTTGGCGGGCAGCTCGGGGACCAGAATCTGACGTGGGATCTTGTCCCCCACATCGTTCTGTCCACTTTCCTCGCCATAGACCTGCAAGAGCAGATGCTCGATCAGTTCGTCCGGCTCGCTATCCTCAACCTTTTCCACCACCCAGCCACGCTGACCGCGGATCCGGCCGGCCCGGACATAGAAGACCTGGACGGCTGCCTCCAATTCGTCCTGATGGACCGCGAAGATATCCGCGTTGGTGTCTTCCGGCAAGACCACGGCATTCCGCTCGAAGACCTTGCGCAAGGCAATGACATCGTCGCGCAAGCGGGCGGCCTGCTCATAGTCCAGCACGGCAACTGCCTCTGCCATCTGCTTTTCCAGCGAGGAGATGAAGCGCTTGGCCTCGCCACCCATAAAGGAGCAAAACTCTTCCGCTAACTCACGGTGCCCTTCCGGGCTGATTTTGCCCACACAGGGTGCCGAACATTTATCGATATAACCCAGCAGACAGGGCCGTCCGGTTTGCTGGGCGCGTTTGAGCACGCTCGGGCTGCAGGTGCGCACCGGGAAGACTCGCAAAAGGGTGTCTACGGTCTCCCTGATCGCCCCCGCTGTGTAAGGGCCGAAGTAACGGGTCCCTTTCCGTCGTTCACCACGCATCACCTGAACCCGCGGGAACTCCTCGGCCATTGTGACGGCCAGGTAGGGGTAGCTCTTATCGTCGCGGAAAGCCAGGTTGTAGCGCGGCGCAAATTCCTTGATCCAGGTGTATTCAAGCTGCAGAGCTTCCAATTCGCTGCCCACGATGGTCCACTGAACGCTGGCAGCGGTATGAACCATCGCATAGGTCTTAGGGAGCAAGGTGGCCGGATTGGCGAAATATGAAGTCAGCCGGGAGCGTAGATTTTTGGCTTTACCGACATAAATCACCCGACCGTGCTCGTCGCGGAACCGATACACGCCGGGATCGGTCGGAATTTCACCAGTCTTAGGCCGGTAGCTTACGGGATCTGCCACAGAACCATCCTAGTGCGGCGCACCGACAGTCAACGGCGGCACGCGCCCCGCCCAGGCAAGCTCAGGTCCGGGATCGAATCAGATGCTCTTGCTCTGGTTATAGCCTTCCGCCCGCTGCTGTCCGCTGAGTTCAGCGATTGCATCCATAATCGAATCGGTGGCAGCTCGGCGCGCCGGAAGTGAGTGCTCAGGGCCGGTCTTCTGAAAGCTGAGCGGCTTACCAATCACCATGGAGAAATGCTGCGGGCGGATCATATTGCTACCCGCAGCTTGCAGTTTCTCGGTGCCCTTAAGTCCCACCGGAATCACCGGGGCGCCCGTGGTCAGCGCTAGCCAACCCACCCCGGTACGGCCACGGTACAGCTTGCCGTCGCGGGATCGGGTGCCCTCCGGATAGATTCCGACGCCGTCGCCCGCGGCCAAGATGTCGAGTAACGACTTCAGTGCTGCGACGCTAGCCGCCTGTTCCCCTCGTTCCACTGGAATGGAACCCACTGACTCGAAGAACGACTTCATCATCCGGCCTTTAAAGCCCTTGGTGGTGAAGTATTCGGCCTTGGCAAAGAAAGCAACCTTGCGGGGCATCAGGGTTTGCACCAGCACGCTATCGAGGAAGGATAGATGATTGGGGGCAACGATGAAAGGCCCCTCGGTGGGGACATTCTCCAGACCCGTAATAGTCGGCCGACAGGAGAGCGCAATCAGACCGCGTGTGGTTCCGCGAGCCGCATCATAGAGCGCCATGGACCACCTCCGCCGCGAAGTATTCGTGCAAGCCGGTAGCTAATTCCTCTGCACTGCTGACCACTCGGAGTGCGCCCACAGTATCGAGCTCGCCAGCAGCCGAGAATCCCCAGGAAACCCCGAAGCAGTCCAGGTCATTGGCTCGGGCACCGAGCACATCATGCGCCCGATCGCCCACCATCACTGCCCGCTGCGGCTGGGAAAGCCCGGCCAAAGCCAGCGCGATGATGCGCTGCTTAGGCGGCATCCCGTCGTCGTCGCTCAGGGCTTCATTCTCTTCAGCACCGGAGACGGTTTGAAAATAATGTGCCAGGCCGTGCGTTTGCAACAGCACGTGCGCCAAGGAAAGAGGTTTCTGAGTTGCCAGGGCGATCAGGAAGCCTTGCTCTTGTAGCTTCTTCAATAACTCGGGGATACCCGGATAGGGCTTGCCCATCGCGATCCCGCGCTCGGAATACCAGCCCCTGTATTTGGCCACCACCGCAGCCAGTTGTTCGGGTGGAAAGCCTGGCAATGCGAGGAGCGACTCGGAAAGCTTCGGCCCCACCATGTTGCTGAGCACGGCTTCCTCCGGAACGGCAAGACCCATGCTCCGCAGAGCATATGCAATGCCCTGGGTAATGCCGCCCGCTGGGTCAATCAGAGTGCCGTCCAGATCGAACAGCACAGCTGGCTTAGTATCTGTGGAATCGACCGGCAAATTCATCATCACCGACTTAGTTTCTCACGAGTCACCGCGGACGCAGAACATGAGCGCAGAAGCATTCCAGGACAGGAATATGTTCGCACTAAATGACTTAGAGGATCTCGCGCAGGAAGCTGCCGGTGTAACTTTGCTCCGATTTAGCTACCTGTTCTGGAGTTCCGGTGGCGATGATCTGCCCTCCCCCGGACCCACCATCCGGGCCCAGATCAACAATCCAGTCGGCGCTCTTAATCACATCAAGGTTGTGCTCGATGGTGATCACGGTATTGCCCTTCTCCACCAGCCCTTGTAAGACCAGCAGGAGTTTCCGGATGTCCTCGAAGTGCAGGCCCGTGGTCGGCTCATCCAACACATAGACGCTTCGGCCATTGGAGCGCTTCTGCAGCTCCGAAGCCAGTTTGACGCGCTGCGCTTCACCACCGGAAAGCGTGGTGGCTGGCTGGCCTAGTCGAACATAGCCGAGTCCAACATCGACCAGAGTCTTCAGGTGGCGAGCAATCGGAGTGAAGGCCGCGAAGAACTCAGCCCCCTCTTCAATCGGCATATTCAGCACATCGGCAATCGTCTTACCCTTGTAGTGCACTTCCAGAGTTTCCCGGTTATACCGCGCGCCGTGGCACACCTCGCAGGGCACATAGACGTCCGGCAGGAAGTTCATTTCGATCTTGATGGTGCCGTCACCGGAACAGGCCTCGCAGCGCCCACCCTTGACATTGAAGGAGAATCTGCCGGGCTGATAGCCACGGACCTTAGCCTCGGTGGTCTCCGCGAAAAGCTTACGGATGTTATCGAAAACGCCGGTATAGGTTGCCGGGTTGGAGCGCGGTGTACGCCCGATCGGACTCTGATCGACATGCACCACCTTGTCCAGGTGCTCTAAGCCTTCCACCTTCAGGTGTCGGCCGGCTACTTGCTTGGCTCCATTGAGCTTATTGGCCAGCACCTTGTAGAGGATCTCGTTGACCAGGGTAGATTTGCCCGAGCCGGAAACACCGGTCACGGCGGTGAATAGCCCCAATGGGAAAGTCGCGTCCACGTTCTGTAGATTGTTTTCCCGCGCCTTGACTACCTTGAGTTCACGCTTCTTATCGTATTTCCGGCGCTTCGCCGGAATCTCGATCTTCTTCCGCCCGGAGAGATAATCCCCGGTCAACGATTCGGTGTTCTCCAGCAAGCCCGCCAAGGATCCGGAGTGTACGACTTTTCCGCCGTGCTCCCCTGCTCCGGGTCCAATGTCCACGATCCAGTCGGCCTCGTGGATAGTGTCCTCGTCATGCTCCACCACGATCAGTGTGTTACCCAGATCGCGCAGCCTGGTGAGGGTTTGAATCAAGCGTCGATTATCTCGCTGATGAAGGCCGATCGATGGCTCGTCGAGCACATAGAGCACCCCGACCAAGCCGGAACCGATCTGGGTAGCCAAACGAATTCGCTGGGCTTCCCCGCCGGAGAGCGTGGCGGAAGCCCGTTCGAGGTTCAGGTACTCCAAGCCCACATCGAGCAGGAACTTCAGCCGCGCCTGGATCTCCTTGAGCACCTGAGCGGCAATCTGAGCCTCCCGATTGCTCAGCTCCAAGGTAGACAGGTATTCGTAGCAGTCTCGCATCGGCATGGCGGCAACTGCGGCAATAGACTTGCCGTTGATTAGCACGGATAGCGAGGCCGGATTCAACCTGGCTCCGCCGCACTCCGGGCAGGGAATCTGCCGCATGTACTCTTCGTAACGGTCCCGCGCATAGTCGGACTCGGTTTCCACATGTTTGCGGTGGATGTACTGCACCACCCCCTCAAAGCCGGTGCTGTACTTGCGTTCCCGGCCGAAGCGGTTGCGATACTGCACCGTCACTTTATGGTCTTTGCCATACAGAATTGACTGCTTTGCCAAGTCTGAGAGCCCCTGCCAAGGAGTGCTCATCTTGAAGCCCAGGTCCTTGCCTAGACCCTCCAGCAAACGGTTCCAGTATTCGGTTGTTGCGGTGCCCAAGGACCAGGGCGCAATGGCCCCCTCGGAAAGGGGGAGTTCCGGATTGGGAACTACCAGTTCTTCATCCACCTCCAGCTTGGTGCCGATACCGCTGCAGGCCGGGCAGGCACCGAAGGGATTATTGAAGGAGAAGGATCGCGGCTCGATTTCATCGATGGCCAGCGGGTGTTCATTGGGGCACGCCAAGTTTTCGGAGAAGGCACGCACCCGGGCTGGGTCGCCGTCCTCCAGATCGACCAACTCGATCAGCACCCGACCCTCGGCCAACAGCAAGGCCGTTTCCACCGAGTCGGTGAGGCGCTGCTGGATTCCCGAGCGCACCACGAGCCGATCCACCACCACCTCAATGGTGTGTTTGTATTGCTTGCCCAGCTTCGGTGGCTCCGAGAGTTGGATCTGTTCGCCATCCACCTTGGCCCGCGAATAGCCCTTGGCGGTTAGCTCCTTGAAGAGGTCAACGAACTCGCCCTTGCGGCCGCGCACCACCGGAGCCAACACCTGGAAGCGGGTGCCTTCTGGCATTTCGAGTAGTTGATCCACAATTTGCTGCGGGGTCTGCCGAGTGACCAGCTCGCCACAGACCGGGCAATGCGGCCGACCCACCCTGGCCCAGAGCAGGCGCATATAGTCATAGATTTCGGTGATAGTACCCACCGTGGATCGCGGATTCTTGGAGGTTGACTTCTGGTCAATGGAGACGGCTGGAGACAGCCCCTCGATAAAGTCCACATCGGGCTTATCCACCTGGCCCAAGAATTGCCGGGCATAGGCCGAGAGCGACTCGACGTAGCGCCGCTGCCCTTCGGCGAAGATGGTGTCGAAGGCGAGCGATGATTTACCGGAGCCGGAAAGGCCGGTGAAGACGATCATCGAGTCGCGGGGCAGATCGAGATCCACATTCTGCAGATTGTGTTCCCGGGCTCCCTTGACCAGCAGGCGGGACATATCCGGTTTCTTCACCGGGGCTAGGTCCTCGGACAAGGAGTTCATCAGGTCGGATTCAGCTGCTTTGGGCACACGCACATCCTAATCGAAAATGTCTTCGAATGAAAAAAGTTATTGGTTCAGCGCGGCGGAGACGATCTTCAAAGCCTCCCCTAAGCTCATTCCCTGTTGATGAGCGACGGCGGCAAAGGCCTCCGCAGCTTCGGCCACCCGAGCCTTCCCCTTGTCTCCGGCGGCAGCCACCACGGTACCCTTGCGGCCCTGGGTACTGAGCACGCCCGCAATTTCGAGTTCACGGATAGCCCGGGCAACCGTATTGGCGGCGAGCCCACTGCTGGCTGCGAGCGCACGAACAGTGGGTAGCTTAGCCCCTACGGCGAGCCCGCCGAGATCGATCAGTTCGATGATTCTTAGCCGCAGTTGTTCGAAGGGCGGAACTGTAGAATCGGCCTTCGGTCGCCATTGCTCAAGTGTTTCCATCGTGGTCTTCATGATGAACTTCCTCTAGAGATGCGACGGTCTCCCACAGATAGCGCAATTAGCCTTTTGAGGAAGCATGCAGTGCATCCGTCAGCCGAGAGACCGCGATAAGCGCCTCACGTGCATCGGCTTCTTCCCAGTCGCTCAGCTGGGCACGCAACCGCTCTGAACGCCGCGCCATCACCTTACCGAGCAGCTCGGTGCCCTTCTCTGAAACCTCGATCAGAGTAGCCCGGCCATCTTCGGGATCGGGCCGCCGAATCACATAGCCACGCTCATCCAGTTCGGCGAGCTGTCGGCTCAATGCACTAGGACCGATCCCCATAACTTCAGCCAAGCCAGTAGCCCGGCATTCCCCCGATTGAGAAAGTAAGCCGATAATCCCAATGTGCGCGATCCCAAGTCCATCAATGGACGGCTCGTGCGAGGCGCTTTTGAGCGCCCGGAAGAGCCTGAACACTTCACTGACCAGCTCGACGAGGGTCTGATCCTCGACCGCCATCCTGCCTCCAAAAATATATGCTTGACATAGTCAACTATATACCCCTCGGGATGGAAGCCGGTGTCCTGCTAGCATCGCTGGATGGAGGATTCGCTGTGGGCTTTGCCTGAAATCACTATTCGACGCATTTCGGTGAGCAGCATGGATAACAACGTTTACCTGCTTACTGCCCGTCGTAGCGGTGCCCAAGTGATCATCGATGCGGCGGACGAACTACCAGCTATCCAAGGATTGCTGGCTGCCGGACAACAAGACACCGACGAAGGCGTGCAAGCGCGTTTGGTTGCCGTCATCACCACTCATTCGCATTGGGACCATGTCCGAGCCCTGGCTGGGCTTGTTGAGAGCACGGGCGCCATGACGGTTGCTGGCAGTCTGGACGCGGCCGATATCCAGGTACCCACCAGCGCAGCCGTGGATCACGGAGACGTGGGCGAGTTCGATGGTTTTTCCTTGGAAGCCATCCAGTTGCGCGGACACACTCCCGGCTCTATTGCCCTGCTCTACCGGACGCCGGATGGGCCAGACCATTTGTTCACCGGTGACTCCCTCTTCCCCGATGGCGTAGGGAACACTGGAAACGATCCGGAGCGCTTCGCTCAGCTCTTCGGCGATGTCAGCGAGCGCATCTTCGAGGTGCTTCCCGATGAGACCTTGGTTCATCCCGGGCACGGTCGGGGAACCAGCTTGGGAGCGGAGCGTCCCAAGCTGGTTGAATGGAAGGCCCGCGGTTGGTGATTTTTTCGGTTTAGAGCTTCTGGCCAACCACGAAAATCCTGCGGAACGGGAAAACCGTGCCGTATTGGGTTGCCGGATAGGCCTCGTCGAGCTGAGCCGAATACTCTGCTTCAAAGGTTGCCGCTTCCTCGGGGCTCAGCGCACCAAGTACCGGCCGCAGGCCAGTTCCACGAACCCAGTTCAGCACCGGGTTCTCCCCCTGGAGCACTTGCTGGTAGGTGGTCTCCCAGCCGTCCGCACGCATCCCGGCAGCCAGGAAGATCTCCAGGTACTCCTCCGGTTCGCTCACCGCATCCCGGTGCCGCAGCACGCCGTCGAGCCGTTCCCGCCACTGTTCCGATTCGGCGAGTTCGCGCATTAATCGGTGCGAATCCGCACCGAAGTTTCCGGGCACTTGCATAGCGAACCAGGCACCTGGCTTGAGGGCTTGAAGCCAAGCAGCGAGCATCTCCTGATGCCCCGGGACCCATTGCAAAACTGCGTTGGTGACTACCACATCGAGGTCCTGGCCGGGGGTCCACTCGGCAACGTCGCTGACCTCGAAGGACAGGTTTCCCGGATGGTCGCTTTCATTGGCCGCGGTTACCATCTCGGCAGAGGAATCTAGGCCTTGCACCTGCGCGCCTGGCCAGCGTTCAGCCAGGGTGGCGGTCAGATTGCCTGGTCCACACCCCAAGTCCACCACGTTTTGAGGCTCGGTAGCCAAGATCCGTGAGGTCAGATCGAAAAAGGGTCGGTTTCTAAAATCCCCGAACTGTACATACTTCTTCGGATCCCAGGTCAACGCCATGTTTCCTCCACTATGAGTAGTTCCGGTCAGAGAATATCGCGAAACCCATCAATCCATCCCTCCCCAATCCCAAACCCTTACCCAGTTGTCCCACTGAGTGTTAAGGATGTGGCAGATGATGCATCGATTTCGTCACAACAGTAACTCCGGCCACATCCAGTGGGACAACTGGGTCAGAACTGCCGGGTTTGGGGTGGGGCCATAGACTGAAGCTGATGAATCTCCTGGACCAGTTGCCTGCCACCGACGCCGACGCCATCTACCAGGCATTCTTGGAATGGACCCTGGAAAGGGACCTGGAACTCTACCCGGCCCAGGACGAGGCCGTGATGGAACTCGCCAGCGGCAGCAACGTCATTCTCTCCACTCCCACCGGCTCCGGAAAATCTCTGGTCGCCGTCGCAGCGCATTTCGTGGCGATGGCCAGCGGTCAGCGCAGTTACTACACGGCCCCGATCAAGGCTCTAGTTTCGGAAAAGTTCTTCGCCCTGATTGAGATTTTCGGGGCGCAGAACGTCGGCATGGTGACCGGAGACTCCGCGGTCAATCAGGATGCACCGATCATTTGCTGCACCGCGGAGATTCTCGCCAATATTGCGCTTCGTGAAGGCGCCAACGCCCGTCTGAGCACCGTGGTGATGGATGAGTTTCATTACTACGCCGACCCGCAACGCGGCTGGGCGTGGCAGGTACCCCTCTTAGAGCTTCCGCAGGCTCAATTCCTGCTGATGAGCGCCACCCTGGGCGATGTGAGTAGCTTCGAAACCGAGCTACGCAAACGCACCGGCCGTGCCACCGCAACAGTCTCCTCCGCACAGCGTCCCATCCCGCTGCACTTCTACTATGTGCAGACTCCTGTGCACGAAACCCTTGAGGAGATGCTGAGCACTCATCAGGCCCCCATCTATGTGGTGCACTTTAGCCAGGCCGAAGCGATCGAGCGCGCTCAGACCTTAATGAGTATCAATATGTGCTCCAAGGAAGAGAAGCAACGGATCGCCGAGCTCATCGCCCAGTTCCGCTTCTCCTCGGGCTTCGGCAAAACCCTGAACCGGCTGGTCCGGCACGGCGTCGGCGTACACCATGCCGGGATGCTGCCAAAGTACCGGCGTCTGGTCGAACAGCTTGCCCAAGCGGGGCTACTCAAGGTGATCTGTGGCACCGATACGCTGGGCGTCGGCATTAATGTGCCGATCCGAACGGTGCTTTTTACCGCACTGAGCAAATACGACGGCGTCCGCACCCGGGTGCTGCAGGCACGTGAGTTTCACCAGATTGCCGGAAGGGCAGGGCGCGCCGGTTTTGATACTGCGGGCACCGTGGTGGTTCAAGCACCCGAACACGTAGTGGAAAACGTCCGCGCGATGACCAAGGCTCAGGCCAAATTCGGCGATGACCAGAAGAAGCTCCGCCAGGTGGTTCGAAAAAAGCCGCCCGAAGGCTTTGTCAGCTGGGGCGAGCCCACCTTCACCCGACTGGTCGAGGCCGAGCCGGAACCACTGACCTCCAGCTTCACGGTAACCCACGCCATGCTGCTCAACCTCTTGGAACGCCCAGGAGATCCTTTCGCGGCGGCGCGCAGGCTGCTCACCGAGAATCGGGAGCCCCGTGCTAAACAACTCGCGCTGATGCGTAAGGCGCTCGGCATTTTACGTGAGTTGCTTACCGCTGGTGTGCTGGAACGCATTCCACCGGAGGAACAGACCGCTGATGGCAGAACGCTCCGGCTGACCGTGCACTTGCAAATGAATTTCGCCCTCAATCAGCCGCTCTCCCCCTTCGCGATGGCGTCCCTTGAGCTTTTAGACCCGGATTCGCCCAGCTACGCCTACGACGTTGTCTCGGTGATCGAGTCGACCCTGGAGAACCCTCGGCAGATTCTTTCCGCGCAGCTTAAATACGCCCGTGGCGAGGCAGTTGCCGCAATGAAGGCTGATGGTCTGGACTACGACGCTCGAATGGCCGCCTTGGATGAGGTCAGTTATCCGCAGCCACTCGGTGAGCTCTTGCACCAGGCCTTCGATACCTATCGAAGGAGCGCGCCTTGGCTAGGCGATTTCGAGGTGGCCCCGAAGTCGATCGTCCGGGACATGATCGAAAGAGCGATGAACTTCGGTGAATTCGTACGCTTCTACTCGCTAGCTCGTAGCGAAGGCATCGTGCTGCGCTATCTGGCAGACGCCTACCGGGCACTGCGGCAAACCGTGCCGAGCAGTGCGCTCAGCGAGGATCTCTCGGACCTGATCGCGTGGCTGGGCGAAACCGTCCGGCAAGTAGATTCCAGCCTGATCGATGAGTGGGAGGCATTAGCTTCGGGGAAGGAATCGGCGCTTGAGGAAGCCGAGGTGTTGAGCGATGCTCCCCCAGCCCTCACCCAGAACGGCCGAGCCTTCCGGGTGATGGTGCGCAACGAGCTGTTCCGCCGGGTGGAGCTAGCGTCGCGGGATGATTACCCCGCGCTTGGTGAGTTGGACGGCGACTCCGGCTGGAATTCCGATCGCTGGGAAGACGCGCTGGGCGACTACTGGGACGAACACGACAACATCAACGCAGGGCCGGCCGCGCGCGGACCCGCGCTCTTCGAGATCGAGGAGAACGGTCCGCGGCAATGGACCGTTCGGCAGATCATTGATGACCCGGCAGGGCATCATGACTGGTCGATCCGAGCCACCGTGGACCTTGATGCCTCCGACCAGGAGGGCTACGCCGTCGTCAAACTTCTGGACTTCAGCCGCAGCTAAGCGCGAAATCGCGCGGAGGGCGGAGCGGGGGTTCGGTCCATTTGTTTGAACACCGGAACCACCAGCGGCGCCAGAGTGACCAGCAAGTACAGCGCCGCAATGATGGCGAAGGACTGGTTGAGCCCAAGCCGGTCTGCGGCCAAGCCACCCAGCAGCGCACCAAGCGGAATGCCAAGCCAAGCACCGGCCCGGCTCAGTCCAAAGACCCGAGCTCGCATCCCCTCCGGCACAAGTTCCAGCTGCAAAGCCCCGAGGATCGGATTGAGCGCACCGGAGGCAAGACCGGAGAGTGCGCAGATGAATAACAACCAGCCAAAGGGAAGCCCGACGGCGAAAGCCAGGATGGCGGGCGGGCCGGCCAAGATGAAGCAGAGTGCGAAAGTCATCCGCCGAGGCATCCGGTGAGCAATCATTCCGAAGCCGATGGTGCCCAGTAACGCCCCAGCTCCGAAAATCGCGAGCAGGCTGCCCAGAGCAGCCGCACCGCCCAGCCTGGAATTAGCGTAGAGCGGCATCAGAGAGGAAGTGCGCGCCGCATCGAAGAGGTTGGTCAGCAGCACCATCACCACGATGGCCAGGAGTAGGCGCTGTTTGCGGACAAAACGGAATCCTTCCAGCAACTCTGCCCAGTAACCTTTCGTTTTCCTTACGGCATCCGAAGCGTTACCGGAGGCGGCCCCGGGCTCCTTACTCACCAGCGAAGCCATGATGAGCGCGGAGAGGCCGAAGCTTGCCGCATCCAAAAAAAGCGCATTGGCTGGCCCCAGAGCACCGATCAATAAACCTGCTACGGAAGCGCCAAGCATGCTAGCCAAGCGCTCGACGCCGTCCAGGAAACCGACCGAACGCTCAAGCCGGATCTGTGCCAGCGTCGAAACCGCGGGCAGCATCACACGGCGCGCCGTCTGGCCTGGGGTGTCGAGCAGACCGCCCAAGAAAACCAAGGCCAATAGCGCCCAAAAGGGTAATCCGATGGTCAGTGCCAGCACCGGGATGGCAAGCACCGTGAGCCCGCTGACCAGATCGGCCAGGATGCTCGACTTGCGGTAACCGATCCGATCGACCAGAACTCCGCCGAGTGGCCCGCCAATCACCACCGGAATGGTGGCAAAGGCGGCGGCAAGTCCCACCTCGGAGCCGCTTCCCCCGGTGGCCAAGACGTAAAACGGTACTGCCAAAAGAGTCACCGCATTGCCGGTCTGGGAGATGGCGTGTGCTGCTAGTAGCCCGACGATGCTTCGTCTGGCTCGACCGCGCTCCACGCACTTGCTCATGGGGTGCGGAAAGCCTGGTAAATCACCGTAATGTGCTCCGCGCCGTCCCGGTCCTGAGCGCTCTTTTCCTGGTACTTAGCCACCAGCTGCGCCAATTCGTCGCGCAACTCGGCAAGCTCGGTCACGGTGAGGTTCAAGTTCCGGTCCGAGCTCGCCGCGGCGGCGACCCATTCCTTAGGGCTACTCGGTAGCGCATCGAGATAGGCGTGCAGGCTGGCCGCATAGTGCTGCACGACGCTGCGCTGAAGCGCGGTGGAGGCTGCTAGGGCTTCCGGATCGGAAAGCAACTCGGCGGATTCCCAACTAGTGACTTCATGGGTAGAACGCCACCATCGCTCCCGACGATCGGTGCCCTGCCCCGAGGCTTCCTCAATCAGTCCGATGGATGCCAGTTTCGTCAGGTGATAGCTCACGGTGCCCGGCGCCTCATCAACTATGTCCCCGAGCATCGCTGCGGTCTGCGCACCTTGAGTGCGTAGCAAACCGAGTAACCGTAGTCGGGTGGGATGAGCGAGCACCCGCATCGCCGTAACGTCTTTAAGATGGGCTGTTCCGCTCGCTTTTTCCGAAGCTGTCATATCGGAAGTTTATATACACAAGAAGTATTGCGCAATATGTATTGTGCAATGCGAGTGCGATAGTCTCGAAGTATGAGCATTCGTCCCGCCGTCCTCAGCGACGTTCCGACCATTCTCGAACTCATTCACGATCTGGCGATCTACGAAAAGGAGCCAGACGCGGTCAGAACCACGGAATCGATGTTGGAAACCGCACTGTTTGGCCCCGAGCCCAAGGTTTTCGCCAGCATCGCAGAAGACGCCAGGGGCGTCCAAGGCTTCGCGTTGTGGTTCCTGAACTTCTCCACCTGGGAGGGCGTCCACGGGATCTACCTGGAGGATCTTTACGTCCGCCCGGAGGCTCGTGGCGGCGGCCACGGCAAGGCGCTGCTCAAGCATCTGGCCCAGACCGCCGTCGAACGCGGTTACGCCCGAGTCGAGTGGTGCGTGCTGAACTGGAACACCCCCTCGATCGATTTCTATCGCTCGCTCGGTGCGGCTTCGATGGATGACTGGAGTACCTTCCGGCTCACCGGAACCGCGCTCGAAGACTTCGGCGGCCGGGCATGAGCATCCCGACACATCGACCCGGCGTCCCGGTAGAACGGGACGGCCATCTCTATCGGGAACACCGCTTTCTACTGCCCCTGGACCACGCCGCGCCGGATGGCCGGAAGATCGAGGTTTTTGCCCGCGAAGTGTCCGCCATCGCAGCCCCTGAGGCTCCCTGGCTGGTCTACTTTCAGGGTGGCCCCGGGCACCCGGCGGATCGTCCGCTAACGCCAAGCGGCTGGCTGAAAGAGGCGCTCAAGGAGTTCCGCGTGCTGCTCCTCGATCAGCGTGGAACCGGCTTGTCCACACCAGTTAATCGACAAACCCTCCCCTTACAGGGCGACGCTGCGGCGCAGGCAGAGTATCTAAGTCATTTCCGTGCCGACTCGATTGTGGCGGATGCCGAAGCTATCCGACTGGCATTGGGGAGCGGACCGTGGTCCACTCTGGGGCAAAGCTTCGGTGGTTTCTGCTCGCTCAGCTACTTATCGCTTTTCCCAGAAGGTCTGCGAGAGGTGCTGATCACCGCGGGCCTGGCTCCGCTGCACGGCCATCCGGACCGGGTCTACCGCGCCACCTATGCCCGAGTCGCCGCCCGGAACGCGGAGTATTTCGCTCGCTATCCGGCGGATCAGCAAATCGCCCAACAAATCGCTCGGCACCTCACGGAGGTCACCGAGTTCCTCCCCACCGGAGAGCGATTCACCGCTCATCGGTTCCAGATGCTGGGGGCTTTCCTGGGTGGCAACACCAGGATCGACGGCCTGCACTATCTTCTCGAGGAAGCCTTCATCGAAACCCCCGAGGGCCGAAGGCTCTCCGATAAGTTCCTGGAGCAGGCTTCGCAGTTCGTTTCCTACGCCCAGAATCCGCTCTACGCGGTGTTGCACGAATCAATCTATTGCCAGGGCGAGGCTTCGAATTGGGCTGCCGCAAGAGTCGCGGCCGAGCGCGGTGATATGGAGCCCGAATCGGTGCCCTTCCATTTCACCGGCGAGGCCATTATGCCCTGGTACTTTGCGGAAGATCCTGCGTTGATCCCGCTCGCCGAGGTGGCTGAGATTCTAGCCCGCAAGGAAGATTGGCCCGCGCTCTACGATCTTGAGCAGCTCTCCCACAACCAGGTCCCGGTCGCGGCCACCGCTTATTTTGACGATATCTACGTAGACCACGGACTAGCCTCGGAGACGGCCTCCGTCGTAGCCGGGCTCAAGCTCTGGGAAACCGGCGAGTATCACCATGATGGTTTGCGCGCCGACGGTGAGAAGATTTTCAGTACCCTGCTGAAGCTCGCCCGCGGCGAAGGCTAGCTGACAGCAAATAAGCCAGTACGACGGCGGCCAGCACCGAAGCGATCAGGTTCAGGCCGCCATAACCCCAGGAAGCCAAAACCAAGCCCGAAAGTATGCTGCCCACAGCGGCCGAGAATCCCATCAGGGTGTCGGACACTCCTTGAGCTAGTACCCGCTGTTCCGCTGGCACGCTCTCGCTGAGCAAGGTTGCCCCGGCGATGGTCGAGGCTGACCAACCAAGGCCCAGCATCACCAGGCCAACGGTAACCGAAACGGCGTTTGCCTGGCCAAATCCTGCCACCGCCGCGGAGCCGAGCAGTAGCAACTGTCCCCCGACAATCACCGGGATACGGCCAAACCTGTCGCTGAGCCAACCGAAAAGCGGGGATAAGGCAAACATCCCGGCGATATGCAGCGAGATGCTGACCCCAATGATCGCGAGCACATCCATGCCTTGGTGGCCCATCGCCGCATGTTCATCGACTTGTTTGAGGTGCAAGGGCGTCATCGACATCACCGACACCATCACCACATGAGAGGCAATCACGGTAGCCAGGGCTAAAAGAGCCCGTGGCGAGGAACGGATTGCCGCGAACCCGGCTTTCAACGAGCCACCCTTCCGTGCGGAGTTGGCATTCCGCGCGGGGCGCACGGATTTGGAGGAATCCGGCTGAGTTGTTTCGTTCCGGAGCGGTTGGCGGCCAAGGGCTTGTGCGGTGAGCAAGGGGTCCGGACGTAGACCGAAATTAAGCAGTATCACCGCACAGACCATTGCTGCGGCAGAGAACAGGAAGGGACCAGCCATCTCTGGGAGGCCGAAGAGCGCTCCGAGCTGCGCACCCGGTTTGATCAGATTGGGCCCGGTCACCGCCCCGATGGTGGTTGCCCACACCACGATCGAAAGATCACGACCGCGATGGTGCGTCGAGGCTAGGTCCGTTGCCGCGAAACGGGATTGCAAATTGGCTGTGGTGCCTAGACCGAGTGCCGCGCCACCCAAAAGCAGCAGTGGGAAGGCTCGTAGCGACGCTGCGGCAATCATCAAGACCGCACCGGCCAAGGCAATCAGCAAGGAAATGGTGAGGGACATTCGACGACCGCGTGCCGCGGCCAAGGAAGCCATCGGTATCGCGGTGAAAGCGGCCGCCAGGGTTAGCAGCGTGGTGATCGACCCTGCCCAGGCCTCGGAGCCACTGAGATCCACGGCAAGCAGGGAACCGATCGAGAGCGCCGCGCCGCTCCCCACGCCACCAAGCAGCTGTGCTCCGGCCAGCACTCCAACGGTTCGGCGCTGAAGGGAACGGATTTTCGGATCAATGGTCTCGGTCACCCGCCCATCCTATGCCGCCGCGGTCACTGTCCCTGGGAGGAAACTGTCCTTGCCTGCCGCAACAGGCAAGGACTGGCATCAGGCTGAAGCGTTGCCCTGTTGCGGTTTCTCCGACTCTTCCAGGTGTGAGCGCTGCTCGGCATCGGCCAGATCCGGATCGACCTTGCCCTTTGAGACGAGCAGGCTCGCCACGGTGGCAATCAGAATGGTCGCCAGAATTACCACTAGGGAGAGCCAGGTGGGAATCTCGGGAGCCCATTCAATGCCGTGCCCACCGTTGATGAAGGGCAATTCATTTTCGTGCATGGCATGCAGGATCAGTTTTACGCCAATGAAACCGAGGATCACCGAAAGCGCGTGTTTGAGGAAAACTAGTCGCTGCAGTAGGCCACCCAGCAAGAAGTAGAGCTGCCGCAAACCCATGAGGGCGAAGATATTCGCGGTGAAAACGATGAAGGGTTCTTTGGTCAGGCCAAAAATCGCTGGGATGGAATCAACGGCAAAGAGCAGATCGGTCAGGCCGAGGGCGATGAAAACGATGAGCATCGGCGTCCACATCTTTTTACCGTCGACGACGGTACGCACCTTGCTGCCATCGAAGTCCTGGGAGACGGGCAGAATGGTGCGGAGTCTACGGATCAGCGCATTGTCCCCGGCGTCTTCCTCATCCTCGCCAGAGTCTCGGGCTTGTTGCCAAGCTGTGTAGAGCAGGAAGAACCCGAAGATGTAGAACACCCAGCTGAAGTTCTCGATCACGGCAGCACCGAGCAGAATAAAAATCCCACGCAACACTAGAGCCAAGATGATCCCAACCATTAGGGCTTCTTGCTGATACTTCCGAGGCACCCCGAAGCGGGCCAGGATAATAATGAAGACGAAGAGGTTGTCGATGCTCAGGCTATATTCGGTGATCCATCCGGCGACGAATTGGGAGCCGTGCTCCACCCCGGTGAAGACAAACATCAAAACCGCAAAGACCAGGGCTAAGCCAATGTAGAAGGCTATCCAGCCGCCAGCCTCTTTCATGGAGGGTTCGTGCGGACGCTTCAGCACCAGGAGCAGGTCGAAGAGCAGGACTAAGCCGAGAACCACGAAAGTTCCGACCTCAAAAATCACGGGTAATTCGGTCATCGAAGACCTTTCAGGGGTAGCAGATACGGCGGATCGCCGTAAGTCTCTCCGCTGATTCATTCCGAATCAACCGCTACGCCCGGCGGGGCAACATTGCCTCACGTGTTGACGTTCGTAGCACTTGGGATACTCCCCTACGCACTAACCAGTTTACACGCCAGGGTCGATGCCCCGATTACTGCTTCGACTCAGGCGTGACCTGCATTCTGCATCTGGCGCAATTCCTTCTTCAAATCGCCCACCTCATCCCGCAGCCGGGCAGCAAGTTCGAACTGCAACTCTGCCGCAGCGTTATGCATTTGCTCGGTAAGCTGTTCGATCAAGTCCACCAGATCCTCAGCCGGTACCGCAGCCAAGCCATCATGACGCACCGGGGTTGACGCCTTGCCGCGTGCTCGGCCCTTGCCCGCGCTCTCCAGCAGGCTCTGAGTGTCGGCGTCCTCACGAGCCAGCGAGTCGGTGATATCGGCGATTTTCTTGCGCAGCGGCATCGGATCGATGCCGTGCTCAGTGTTGTACGCTACTTGAACGGCTCTGCGGCGATTAGTTTCATCAATCGCCTTGGCCATCGAATCGGTGATCTTGTCCGCGTACATATGCACCTGGCCAGAGACATTTCGGGCTGCACGACCAATGGTCTGGATCAGCGAGGTGGCCGAGCGCAGGAAGCCTTCTTTATCAGCGTCCAAGATGCTGACCAGTGAGACCTCCGGCAGGTCGAGGCCCTCCCGCAAGAGGTTAATACCCACCAGCACATCGAAGGTACCTAAGCGGAGATCACGGAGTAGTTCCACCCGCCGCAAGGTGTCCACATCGGAGTGCAGATACTGCACTTTAATGCCGTGTCCCAAGAGGTACTCGGTGAGATCCTCCGCCATCCGTTTAGTCAGCGTGGTGACCAGAACTCGCTCGTCACGCTCCACCCTCATACGGATCTCGCCGAGCAGATCATCAATCTGCCCCTTAGTCGGCTTAATAATCACCTCTGGATCAATCAAACCTGTGGGCCGAATGATCTGCTGCACCACGCCGTCGGCCTTCCCAAGTTCATACTTCCCGGGTGTTGCCGAGAGATAGACCGTCTGGCCCACCCGCTCCAGGAACTCATCCCATTTGAGCGGCCGGTTGTCCATAGCCGACGGCAGCCGGAATCCGTGGTCCACCAGGGTGCGTTTCCGGGACATATCCCCTTCATACATCGCACCGATCTGCGGCACCGTGACATGAGATTCGTCGATTACCAACAGAAAATCATCCGGGAAGTAATCGATCAGGCAGCTCGGAGCGGTGCCGCCATCCCGTCCGTCAATATGCCGCGAGTAGTTCTCAATGCCATTGCAGAATCCCATCTGCTGCATCATTTCCAGATCGTAGGTGGTCCGCATTCGCAGCCGCTGAGCCTCAAGCAGCTTATTCTGTGATTCGAGTTCCTTCAGCCGAACTGCTAGTTCGTCCTCAATGCTGGCAATCGCCCGCGCCATCCGCTCCGGCCCGGCGACGTAGTGCGAAGCAGGGAACACATACATCTCGGTCTCTTCCCGGATCACCTCACCGGTCAGTGGATGCAAGGTATAGATCTTCTCAATCTCGTCCCCGAAGAACTCGATCCGCAGTGCCTGCTCCTCGTACATTGGGATGATTTCCACGGTATCGCCTCGCACCCGGAAGGTACCGCGATGGAAATCGACATCATTGCGCTTGTACTGCATACCGACGAACTTCCGCAGCAGGTCATCCCGATTCACCTGCTCGCCCTGCTTCAGGGTGACCATTCCCGAGACATATTCTTCCGGCGTGCCCAGACCGTAAATGCAGGACACCGAGGCCACCACGATCACATCACGTCGAGTAAGCAATGAGTTAGTAGCTGAGTAACGCAGCCGCTCTACCTCCTCATTTACCGAGGAATCCTTTTCGATGAAGGTATCGGTCTGCGGAACGTAGGCTTCTGGCTGGTAGTAGTCGTAATAGGAGACGAAATACTCCACAGCATTATTCGGCAGAAGCTCGCGGAATTCGTTCGCCAACTGGGCAGCCAAGGTCTTGTTTTGCACCATCACCAAGGTGGGGCGCTGCACTTGCTCAATCAGCCAGGCCGTAGTGGCGGACTTTCCGGTACCGGTGGCACCCAGCAGCACCACGTCCTTTTCCCCGTTATTAATCCGCTCGGTTAGTTCCTTGATCGCAGTGGGCTGATCGCCAGCCGGCTGGTATTCACTGATCACTTCGAAGGGAGCGACAACCCGATTGATCTCTTGCGCAAGACTCATACCTCTACGCTACTGCGTGTCACCGACAGTTTGCGAGACAGCGGCCAACAAACTGATTTCGAAGAGTCCTAGGGAATATGCTGGAAATTAGATAAAATATTGAAGTAACCTATTCGCTATTCATCTCAGAGCATTAAGAGAGGTCGCCATGAGTGACGCACCCGGGCAGCCGCCCGTCAATTACAACGCCCCCAACGGCAATTACCCTCCCGCCCCGGGCGGGGATTTCCCGGGCAAAACTCTGGGTATTGTGGGCTTGGTCTGCGCTATCTTGTTCAGCGTGGTCGGCTTGATCATCTCGATCATCGCCAATAATCAGTCAAAGAAGGCTGGGTTTAAGAACACCCCGGCTTTCGTGGGCATCATCATCGGTATCATCACCACCGTGCTGGGTATCATCGGCATCATCGTGTCTATTGCTACCTTGGCGTCAATCTCGACGCAGCTCAACAACACCAATTACGTGTTCCTCGGTTTCTAAACACTGCTGCTTAGAACCAAGCAGGATCAAACCCGGGGTGGCGTCCAGCCGCTCCGGGTTTTCCATGCCTCCAGTGCCGGTTCGGCGACCTCGGTAAACCAGGGCTCTTTGGCTTCCGCGTAACCAGCCGTGCTCTGGTCAGTGGCGTGAAGCGCGGCGACTCGACGCTTCTCCACCGCATAAGCCTCCCGCATCTCCGGTTCGGCTCGCAACCAATCCCGGAATGACAGGGCATAGTTAGCTCCCGCCGAGCCATCCACTCGAAGGTGCAGATTGACCGCGCGGCCAGGGTCAGCATTCCCGTGCAGACGCTTCTGCCAGTGAGCTGGGTCTGGATCGAAAGACTTCGGCACATCGGGGTAGACCCCAGGAACTCTGGGGAAGCCCGCCGCGGCAAGTTTCCCTTCCAGTTGATCGGCAAGCTCCAGAGAGGGAACCCTCAATTGCAGGTCGATAACGTCCTTGGCCTCAAGGCCGGGCACCGCGGTGGAACCAATATGGTCCACACCGACTGCACCCTCTCCCGCCGCGTCTCCTGACACCGCTGCCATGATCCTTGCCGAGAGCCTGCGCGCTTCCTCCGGCCACTCTGGATCGGCGGGACGCAAAATCGCCGGACCGGGTCGATCCGCTCGACGACCAAACTGTAGATTCAGGACAAAAGGTTCCAAACGAAGTTTCCACAGCCGTTCGACCTGAGCAAGCGCGTCCTCGACCTCGCCATTATTGTCGATCACGACGTCGGCCACCGCGAGTCGCTGCTGTCTGCTCGCCTGAGCAGCCATCCGCTGCCGAGCGAGCGACTCGGTCATCCCCCGGTCCCGGATCAGGCGTTCCAAGCGAATCTCATCGGCGGCGTCCACCACCAGCACCAGATGGAATGCGGCGCCCTGTCCGGTCTCGGCAAGCAGGGGAATGTCCTGGACCACCACTGCTTGAGCAGCGGCGGCAGCCTGCAAAGCGGCGGCTCGTTGGCGAACCAAGGGGTGAATAATGGCGTTGAGCTTCTCACGCAGGGCGTCTTCGGCGAAAATCTTTTGCCCCAGCACGGCCCGGTCCAAACTGCCGTCAGCAGCCCGAACCTCGGGGCCGAAAGCCTCTAGTACCCGGCTCAGTCCCACCGTCCCAGGTTCTACCACCTCACGAGCCAGCTGATCGGCGTCGATCAGTACCGCACCCAGTTCGGCAAGTCGCCGGGCAACCAGAGATTTTCCGGCGGCAATCCCGCCTGTCAGACCAATCGAAAGCATGACCTCAGTCTATGAGCTTGTGCTGATAGGCGAAGGCCACAATCTGAACCCGCGATTTCAGCCCCAGCTTGAACAAGGTGCTACGTACATGACTCTTCACCGTCGCTTCGGAGAGGAAGAGCTCACGGGCTACCTCCACATTGCCAAGTCCTCGGGCCACCAGGAAAAACACCTCCTGTTCACGTCCGGAAAGCATCGAAATGCTGGAAAGGTCGGGAGCGCTCTCGTTGCCAGCGCCGATCAAACGGTCGAAGAACGCGGCAGCAGCCTCCGGGGCTATCACGGCATGCCCGCGATGCACGGTGCGGATAGTGGCTAGCAGAAATTCCGGCTCCGCACTTTTGAGCAAATAACCGCTAGCCCCGGCACGCATCGCATCCACAATAGCTTTGTCCTGTTTGAAGGTGGTTAGCGCAATGATCTTTGGCGGATCTTCTGGTCCTGCGTCCGCCAGCAACTTCGCGGTAGCGATCACCCCGTTCATCACCGGCATCCGCAAGTCCATCAAAATCACCTCGGGACGGCTCTCCGCCGCGACTCTGAGCGCCTCCGCCCCGTCACCCGCCTCCCCGACAAAACGCAGATCGGGCTGCGATTCAATCAGCATCTGGATCCCGGCTCGGAACGAAGGTTGGTCATCTACCAGCATGACGCTGATGGTCATAGTGTGCCGTTGCTGACAGAGGGCAGCCCGTGAGCCGTGTTTCCTGCTGTCACGACAACTCTTCCTGAGGCTTCGGATGCCTCCGGATACGGAACGAATGCTGAGACCTTGAATCCGGTCCCGTCCGGTGCCGCACTCAAGCTGCCACCAGCGGCAACAGCCCGTTCCTGCATACCCGGGATGCCGCGACCGGTCCCGGGCAAAGACGGCAGCACCTGGTCTAGTTGCGGTGAACTCGATCGGATCATCAAGGCGAGACCATCGCCCTCCCAATCACAGCGAATGGTCACCGAAGATCCTCGGCCGCCGTGTTTGAGTACATTCGTCAATGATTCCTGGAAAATCCGGTAGATCGCCAGTTGTTGAATCCCAGCGAATTCCCCGGGGGTACCGCGATCTTCGCGATGCAGCAACAACCCCGAGTCACGCATGTCCCGAAGCAGAGCCGGTAACTCGGCAAGCTCCGGCTGTGGCGCTGTGACATCACCACGGCGTACGTCATCGATCACGTTCTGCGCATTGATCAGGGCGTTGCGAGCTGCGTTCGAGATCTCCGTCAGGGCGCGTTCCACAGCTTCCGGCCGCAGGCTACCGATGTATCGAGCACCGTCGGCCTGAGCCACCACCACGGCGAGAGAATGAGCCAAAACATCGTGCAGATCCCTGGCGATCCGGTTCCTCTCCTGGGTCACCACAAGTTCCACTTCGGCGTTCTGTAGCTTCGCCTTTGTCTGAGCTGTCTCTGCTGATAAAAGTGCCCGCTCCCGCACCGAGCGAAGGAACATCCCAAGCAGCCAGGGCACTACAGAAATAATCATGAAGGTGGAAACCTGGACGGCGTAAACCCCCAACATCTCAATAGTTCCTGGCCAGTTGCTAGGTGGTTTGATCACACCGATTCCGCCGCTGTACTGCCGAGATGTCAGTAGTACACCAATGGCCGCTGCCGACCCCAGAGCAACCACGAGAGCTGCCCAGCGAGTTGATCGAGCTCCGTTGTAGGCCACAAAAAACACCACTGGAGCAATCGCGAAGTAGCCATACCAGGTCACAAAGGAAAACAAAGGGAAGGTATACAGCAATTGCCCACAGATAACCACAACGATGACTGCCAGGGCGCTCCGACAAAATTTTGCCGAAATTGCAATCGCCATAATGAACAACGGAATAGGGTTAAGAATATCGATCCAGGACAGCAGACTCAGTTGTCCGTATATCTGCGAAATGCTCCAGCTTTCAAATCCTAGAAACAGCAAAGCACAGATTACCGCTCCCCGACTCCGGGCGCAGATATCGACAACTCGCATGTTTCCAAAGTACCCGTCCGAGCTCTAATCCAGCAGTCTCGACCACGGTTTTCCTCCAGTTTCCAGCCGAATTCAGCCCAAAGGATGAGATCGCGGTTTTAGACTGGTGCGATGGACGAGTCCGGAAAATCACGGTCGGCGGAACCGGTATCGAACATCGAACTGCTCCCGGTGGACGAGGAGATGCTCGGCCTGCTGGCAGAGGTAGCCCTAACGAACGCCAGCGCGGACGAAGTCACTCCCCCGCTGGGTGCTGCTCAGGCGGACAGCCAAAAGTGGCAGCAAGGCTGGAACCCTGAACGATTAGCCTGGTTCTATGAATTCCACCGGGCAGCCCGAGCCGGATTGGATGGACCTGCGCGCTGCCTTACCTGGGCAATCTGCCAGAACGGTGTTCCCCGCGGCTCGATAAGACTGGCGCAGGATGAAAATTCCGAATTGGAAACCGGGATTTGGCTGGCACGGAACAGCCGTGGCCGGGGAATGGCTTCGGCTGCCTTTGCGCTTCTCCAGGCCGAGGTCATCAAGCTAGGAGCCAGCACGCTGTTAGCAAAAACCACTCGAGGGAATCTCGCCGCCCGCGCCCTTCTCGCCGCCTTCAACGGACAGGAAGCTTTCGACGGCGAACTGGTCACCGTCCGGCTAGAACTCCAGAAGGGCTAATCCAAGACTTCCCGATCAGCCCTTGCCGTAGCCAGGAACGGCATTAATAAACCTGGCGGTAGCTCCCGGGGCTCCCGGCTGGAGTCGCCCAGAGTTCTCCGGAAGCTCCAGACTAAAAGGCGTTCCTATGGCCTTGCCATACTGATAGTCGTCGCTAATCAAGATCACTCGCTCGGGACTGATCTCCTTGATCACCACATCGATGGGTTCGTCGGCATCCTCAACCTCAAGTTTCCAGCGCGAGGCTAGGTAACTCAGACCGCGCTCGATCAATAGTTCTTCCGCTTCCTGATAGGGCAGCGGCGTCTCCCCGTACACCTGGCGACCCAGCAGATCATAGGGTACGAAGCCGTCGTCGACCATCTCCAGATAGCCAACCACCTCACGGTCATCGGGGCGGATCACGCTGATCCATTCAGTAGAAATCATGGTGCACCTCTTTTCGGGATGGTCCACTGGCTTCGGGATAGCCCAGTGACGGGACAGTGACCTATCCCGAAGTCGGCGGGCTATCCCGAACCATTAGACAGGGTTAAAACACGGCGGGCCGGCACTCGAAAGTGCCGACCCGCCGATGGAACCAGTTACCGGATTAGTTTCCGGTCAGCTTCTCACGCAGTGCGGCGAGAGCTTCGTCAGAAGCCAGGGTACCGGCGTCCTCGGTCGGCGTCTCGACAGCGGAAGAGTAGCTGGTCGCAGCGGATTCGCTGCTGCCCTCGGACTCGGCGGCGGCGTCGTCCGCAGCGTGCTGAGTAACCTGCTTCTTGTGAGCTTCCCAGCGGGTCTGAGCCTCAGCGTACTGCTGCTCCCAGGTAGCGCGCTGGGTCTCGAAGCCCTCAAGCCACTCGTTGGACTCCGGATCGAAGCCCTCCGGGTACTTGTAGTTGCCTTCTTCGTCGTACTCGGCGGCCATACCGTAGAGTGCCGGATCGAATTCGGTGGACTCGGGGTCAACACCCTCGTTAGCCTGCTTGAGCGAGAGCGAGATCCGACGACGTTCCAGATCGATGTCGATGACCTTGACGAACAGCTCGTCGCCCACGGAGACAACCTGCTCGGCCAGCTCCACGTGGCGGACGGCCAGCTCGGAGATGTGAACCAAGCCCTCGATGCCGTCTTCGACGCGTACGAACGCACCGAAGGGAACCAGCTTGGTCACCCGGCCCGGGACAACCTGGCCCAGAGCGTGCGTGCGGGCGAAGGTCTGCCACGGATCTTCCTGCGTAGCCTTGAGCGAGAGCGAAACCCGCTCGCGATCCAAATCGACCTCGAGCACCTCGACGGTGACTTCCTGGCCAACCTCGACAACCTCGGAGGGGTGGTCGATGTGCTTCCAGGACAGCTCGGAAACGTGAACGAGTCCGTCCACGCCGCCCAGGTCCACGAAGGCACCGAAGTTGACGATGGAGGAAACGACGCCGGGACGAACCTGGCCCTTTTCCAACTTGTTGAGGAAGGTCGAACGAACCTCGGACTGAGTCTGCTCGAGCCAAGCACGGCGAGACAGCACCACGTTGTTGCGGTTCTTGTCGAGCTCGATGATCTTCGCTTCGATCTGCTGACCGATGTACGGAGCCAAGTCGCGGACTCGACGCATTTCCACCAGCGAAGCAGGCAAGAAGCCACGCAGACCGATATCCAGGATCAGGCCGCCCTTGACAACCTCGATAACCGTACCTGTGACCACACCGTCTTCTTCCTTGACCTTCTCGATATCGCCCCAGGCACGCTCGTACTGCGCGCGCTTCTTGGACAGGATCAAGCGGCCTTCTTTGTCTTCCTTGGTGAGCACCAGGGCTTCAACCTCATCGCCAACGGAAACGACCTCGGAAGGGTCGACGTCGTGCTTGATGGAGAGCTCACGGGAAGGAATGACGCCTTCGGTCTTGTAGCCGATGTCGAGCAGAACTTCGTCACGGTCAACCTTGACGACGGTTCCTTCGACGAGATCGCCGTCATTGAAGTACTTGATGGTGGCATCAATAGCGGCGAGGAAATCCTCAGAAGTACCAATATCGTTGATCGCAACGACAGGGGTACTGGTCTTTTCTGGGGTGGTGATGGTCATGTAGTAGGGACTCCGATTTGGATTGTTTGGTGGGTAAAGCTTGACTGAATGCGCGCAATACACGCCCGTTTAGTCTAGTTGGAAGAGGCAAGTAACGCAAAACACATGACAAGTTCTCAGCAAGCGGAACCGAACTCCGAGCAGCCACCCGGAGGTAGCCTCCAAGCAAGTCTCAAAAATGAGTTGCGCAGAAGGGTGTTCGTTCCAGCGCAAACATCCTTTGTGCCAGCAATACGGATCCGGGAGTGTGCTCGGTAAGCTGGCCGGCAGCGAGCAAGGTGCTAGGCAACACCCCGCCCAGATAGATCGAAGCCAGCTCCGCTATATCGAGACTCAGATCCACGGACCGCTCCCCCGCCTCAAGCCGCACATGGGGTTCCCCCTGCTGCACGGTGAGCACGAAGTTCCCGGCACTGAGGCCTAGCCTGTCCTCGACCCGCAAGCTGAGCTCGCCGTCGGCGGAGTATTTCCTAGCCTCCAAGGCCTGGGCAACATCCAGGACACGCAGCCACAGCATGTCCTTTTCCTCTTGCACCTGCAAGCAGCGACGATCCTCCAAAGCCCATTCCAGCGGATCGTCATTCGGTGCTTTACTCCACTCGATCTGCTCCACCAGGTCGAGCGACGCTAGGTATCGCCATAACTCCAGGTAAGCACCATCGTTCGCGGCCGCCAGGTCAATAATCGACATCGTCTGCGGCTTGCTGTCCCAGCCTTGGAACAGATAGGAGACGTACCCGTCTACCTGCCCATCGACGTCGTAATGCAGGGCGCTGAGCACGTTTTCATCCTCATCGATCGCCCAGGGACCAAAGCCAGCCGCCTGATACCGATAGCTCTCCTGCCGATCAATCGAGCCTGGGCTGCGAACATGCTGATGACTGAAAACTTCCGGCGCCAGATCAAGCAGAACCTGCCGCGGCACCCCCTCGACGGTGCCAATCGGACGATGTCGCAGCGAGAAGCGCGGGCCAACGTCAACCTTAATATGGCGTTCCTTGGTGGCCACCCCGAAGCCGAAGCGTCGGTAGATCACCGCCTCGGAGGCGTTCAGCGCAGCCAGCGCGAGCCCATCCTGCTTGGCCCGCTGAAGGTCCTCGTGCATCACCCGACTCAGAATGCCGCGCCGTCGATGGCTAGCCCGGACGGTCACCGCCGTCACCAACTGTGCTAATAGCATCCTGCCAAACCCGATATTGACCTCTTTGCGCAGGGTTCCGAAAGTGGCCACCGGCGCCTCAGCCCCGAAGGAGTGCGGTGCCACCGCCTGCCGTTGGTACACCCCGGTCTGCTCGCGTCGGTCCACGATTCTGACCTTAAGTGCCGATTCGATCTGCTCCTCGGAACGCTTGGGCTGATGGAAGCCACGATTGACCGCTCGAATCCATTCAACTGCTTGTTCGTAACCGGGCTCGCCCTTGCGAGCCGCCGGGAATCTGCGGATTTCGTACAGTTCGTCAAAGCTCATCAGAAGTCCGTCCTACTGACCGGCTGCACCGGAGTGCGGAAAATCTCGTCAAAGAGTTCGACGGCGGCTGCCTCGGTTCCGAAATCCAGTCGCCCGGCTTCCCACAAAGTTCTGGCGCTGACCCCGGCGAGATAAAGAGAGCCCAACGCCGCGACATCCATCTCGATATCGGCTGGCCCCTCAGCCGACAGTACCTCGGTGTGCCCCTTTCCATCCCGAACGGTCAGAGCGAATCTGCCCGCCGCCAGGTTGAGCCGATCATTGACCTTGAGCACAATCTGACCCGCTCCAAAGTAACGCCGGGCGTTCAGTAACACCGGTATATCGAGCGGCCGTAGCCAGAGCGAATCAACCTCTCGATTCACCTTATAGCGGCGTGAATCCGCCAGCGCCCAGAGCAAGGGATCATTAGCTGGCGCGCCGTCCCAGTTCACTGCGGACGAAAGGTCAACATCCGCCAAAAATTGCCAGAGTGCCAAATAGGCTTGCGGATTCAGCGCCAGCAGATCGATCACCTCAAGGGTGACCGGTTGACTCTGATAGCCCAGATGTTTATAGCTCAGATAACCGTCGATGCTTCCGTCAACGGCGTAGTGGACCGCCACTCTGACCTTGCTATCCCGTTCGGGATTGTCAAAGGTCCACTCCCCGGAAACCATCGCCCGATAGTGGTCAGGGCGAGAGATTGAGCCGAAGGTCGCGGCGTGGAAGGACTTGAAAAGTTCGGCTTGAACCTGCCCTGCGGTGTCCGCCGGGGCCAGTTCTACGGTGCCCACCGGAGCTGACCGCAGCGCAAACCCGAGGGAGGTATCGACGGTAATCGAACGGTATCTGTTGGCTTCTCCGAAGCCAAAGCGGCCATAAATGGTTGCCTCGGAGGCGGTTAGTGCGGCCATCGGAACGCCCTGTTCCTTAGCCGCGGTCAAATCCGTTGAAATCATTCGGGAGAGAATCCCCCTGCGGCGGTGGCTGGGCCGCACCGTGACCGCGGTGATCATATCGGTCGCCAGCAACGCCTCTCCAACGTTGAGCGTGCCCACGAAGGAACTATAGGTAGCAACAGGGTCTGTTGCGGGCAGGCTTCCCGGCCGGATTTCGGAGGGATAGATCGCATAGATTTGTTGCTGATCCTTGGCGATACTGGCAACTATTTTTTCTTGCGCTTGCTCTTCAGGTTCCGCCCCATGGAACCCTTGGATCACCGCGCGATTCCAGGCTTTGGCGGGTTCATCGACCTTTCCCGCGGAGTCGATCGATTCGGTGCTTGTCCAGGTACGTAGTTGGTAGGGAAAATCGGGGGTCGCTTCGCTAATGATCTTCACCCAAACAAGCCTAACGCCTTGGCCGAGTTCTGCCTGGCTGGTCTGGCTCTGCTCGAGCCTCAAGCGGGCCCCACCGAGTTCAGCTACTCAGTGGGACCTGATGCCTGGTCCCACTGAGATCCGAATTTCAGTGGGGTGGGCCGCAGTCAAAATTTGCAGTATCCCCCACACATCCCCCAGAATCCCGGCGCTGCCCGAGGAAACCGGTGCAGCTAAACCGGGGCACCGGCAGCGCATCGGAGAGAATGGGGTATGCAGAACTCCACTTTGCTGAACCTCGGCCCGCTCAGCTGGATTCTGCTGGCGCTGCTGTTGCTCGCCGCGGCTGCGGTGTGGCGCTATCTGCTCGGCCGCTCGATGCTGGAAATTCTGCTTGCCGGCGTGCGCGCCCTACTGCAACTCGCCGTCGTCGCCCTGTTGATCTCCCAGCTCTCCAGCCATCCTTTGCTTGCCCTGGCCTTTATCGCCCTGATGTTCGTGATTGCGGTCTGGACCTCCGGGCGCAGAATCAGCAAGCACGGGCGTTGGTGGATGGCCGCCTTGCCGATCGCTGCGGCTGTGCTCCCGGTTGCGCTGCTGATGTTTTTCAGCGGTGTGCTGCCCTGGAACGCCTTGGCCTTAATCGCCATTATTGGTCAACAAATCGGCGGGGCGATGGCTACCACCACCCTGGCCGGACGTCGGATTGAAGCCGAGTTACTGGGTCGTCGTGGCGAGGTCGAAGCAGCCGTGGCCCTCGGTTTTACCTGGCCAGCGGCACGACGTTTCGTGAGTAAGGAAGTGGCTGGGGAGGCGGTTGTTCCCAGCATCGATCAAGCCAGAACTGCAGGCACTGTTACCCTACCGGGCGCCTTCGTGGGCCTCATTTTAGGTGGGGCCAGCCCGCTAGAGGCAGGCCAGATCCAACTCTTAGTGCTAATTTCCCTCTTACTGGTCAATGGGCTGGCAGCTTGGGTCTGCCTGCTACTCAGCAATCGCCAAGCCTGGATGAGCAGAGACACAGCCCAAATAGCTTGACCTGGAGTGCACTCCAGGACCTAGCCTGAGGGCATGACAAACAAACAGCACAAACTAGACAGCGGATTCGGCTTCAGCAGCACGGCCGATGAGGTCCTGGCCGGGGTGGATCTTTCCGGACAAACCGCGCTGGTGACCGGCGGCTACTCCGGCCTCGGCCTGGAAACCACGGCCGCCTTGGTCAAGGCCGGAGCTCAGGTGGTGGTACCTGCCCGCCGACCGGAACCCGCCAAAGAGGCACTTAAGGACTTGCCCGGCGTCGAGGTGCAGCCGATGGACCTGGGCGATCTCGATTCCGTCCGGACCTTCGCGGAAGGTTTCCTAGACACCGGCCGCACGCTGAATCTGGTGATCAACAATGCTGGCATTATGGCCTGCCCAGAGACCCGAGTTGGACCCGGTTGGGAGGCCCAATTCGCCACCAACCACCTGGGTCATTTCGCCCTGGTCAACCGACTCCGTCCCGCCCTGGCGGAGCGAAGCCGAGTGGTGGCACTTTCCTCCACCGGGCACTTCCGCTCCCCGATCCGCTGGGACGATATCCAGTTCACCCAGGGCTATGACCGCTGGCAAGCCTATGGCCAAGCCAAAACCGCTAATGCCCTCTTCGCCGCACACTTGGACGCACTGGGCAGCGACTCCGGGCTGAACGCCTTCTCGGTGCATCCGGGCGGAATTTTCACCCCCTTGCAGCGCCACCTCTCCCAGGAAGATCAGATCGCCCTGGGCTGGCTCGCCGAGGACGGCACCATGAGTGAGGTAGCGGCCGCACACTTCAAGACTCCCGCTCAGGGCGCCGCAACCTCGGTCTGGGCTGCCACTTCCACCCTTCTGGAAGGGAACGGCGGCGTTTACTGCCAGGACTGCGACGTTGCCGAACCGGCCGTAGATAGCAACCCTGCCATCGGTGGAGTCAAGCCGTGGGCCGTCGACCCGGAAGAAGCTCGTAAGCTCTGGGACCTTTCCGCCGAGCTCACTGGGGTGAACGCCTTCTAGCGGCCTCTCCACGTGTTCGACGCCGGCCACAGACTTTCCGGGCAGCGCTCGCCAAATCAGTGACCGGCGTCGAACCAGCTTTTGCCAATACCCACCTGAACATCGAGCGGCACGGAGAGCGCGGCAGCACCAGCCATCTGCTCGGGCACCAGGATCTGCAATTGCTCTAGCTCACCGGGAGCCACTTCAAGGACCAGTTCGTCATGTACCTGGAGCAGCATTCGAGACTTGAGGCCACCTTCTGCCAGAGCCTTATCCACGCCCAACATGGCGCGCTTAATAATGTCTGCGGCCGAACCCTGGATGGGTGAATTGAGGGCAACGCGCTCGGCGATCTCTCGCAAGTGCCGGTTGTCACTGGTCAGGTCCGGCAAATAACGACGGCGGCCCTCAATGGTTTCGGTGTAACCATCCAGTCGAGCCTGCTCCACCACGCCGCGTAGATAGTCACGCACCGCGCCGAAGCGGTCGAAGTAGTCCTTCATCAGGGTGCGCGCCTCATCGACCGAGATACTCAGCTGCTTGGACAGGCCAAAGGAACTCAGTCCATAGGCCAGTCCATAGGACATCGCCTTGACCTTGGAACGCATCGCCGAGGTGACGTCCTGGGGTTCCACATTGAAGATGTGTGAGCCGACGAAACGGTGCAGATCCTCGCCGTCCTTGAACGCCTGGATCAGCGCTTCGTCGCCGGAGAGGTGCGCCATGATCCGCATTTCAATCTGCGAGTAATCGGCCGTTAGCAGGGTCTCGTACTGTTGTCCCTTAGCTCCCTTACCCACCACAAAGACGCTGCGGATGCGGCGACCTTCCTCGCTGCGGATCGGGATGTTCTGCAGATTCGGGTTGTTCGAGGAGAGCCGGCCGGTAGCCGCGATGTTCTGCGCGTAGGTGGTGTGCACCCGCTCATCCGGGCCGATCGACTTGAGCAAGCCCTCCACGGTCTGCCGGAGCTTGGTGGCATCGCGATAAGCCTGCAATTGCTGCAGGAAGGGATGCGGGCTCTTCACCATCAAATCGGCCAAGGCTTCGGCGTCGGTGGAGAATCCGGTTTTGATTTTCTTGGTCTTCGGCATCCCGAGTTCTTCGAAAAGTACGGTTTGCAGTTGTTTGGGCGAGCCCAGGTTCACCTCGTGGCCAATCACGCCATAGGCCTCAGCCTGGGCAGCATCGATGGTCGCGGTGAAATCAGTCATCAAGGTATCCAATATCTCCTTGGACACCGCCACACCCGCCAACTCCATCTCAGCCAGCGTGCCCAGCAGCGGCAATTCCAACTCGCCTAGCAGCTTATCGGCGCCACGCTCCAACAGCAGAGGTTCTAACTGGGCACTCAGCCGCTCGGTGGCAAAGGCACGCGCCACGGCTTCCTTAGCCCCATCGTCCAAGCCCAGATCAAGCTGCCCGGAGGGCTTGCCCTCCCCCACTCCGAGGTGAGACTTCAGGTAGTACAGGCTCAGGTCAGCCAACTCGTAATTGCGTCGCTCGGGCTGGATCAAATAGCTGGAGATCGAGGTGTCATCCACCACGCCGTTCAGTTTCAGGCCACGCCCAGAAAGCGCCTTATAGGCTGCTTTAGCATCATGCACAGCCTTGGGAGCATCACCGGCTAACCAGTCGGCCACTACCTTTTCGGCGGCTGCATCCAGACTACTCAGCGGCACAAAGGCGGTCTTGTGCTCGGTGCTGAGAGCCACCGCGGTTATGTCCAGGCCCACAGGGTCCACAACGGGCAAGGTGTCGCCCACCAGGGCCAGGCCCACCCTGGCCGTGCCAGCGTCGCTTAGCCAGGCAGCGAGTTCTTGTTCGGTACCGAGAACCGTATGCTCGGGGAGCTGGTGTTCCGGATCAGGGCCGTCTTCTTCATCCTCACCGAACTGCTCAAAGAGTCGCTTGCGCAATGTCTTGAATTGCAAGGCATCAAAAAGCTCCTCAATTTTCTCGCGGTTCGGGTGCTTAAGTTCCATCTGTTCCAGCGGCACCGGCAACTCAAGATCGCGCAGCAGGTGATTTAGCCGTCGGTTGCGTTTGACGTTTTCGACGTTCTCCCGCAGGGAATCGCCAACCTTGCCGCCAATCGAGTCAATATTGGCCAGAATGGCTTCCAGGCCGCCGTATTGGTTGATCCACTTGGCTGCCGTCTTTGGTCCCACGCCGGGTACGCCGGGCAGGTTATCGGCGGTTTCTCCGACCAGCGCGGCCAAATCCGAATATTGATCCGGGCGGACGAAATATTTTTCCTCAATCGCGGTGGCATCCAGCGGTGGAATGTCTGAGATGCCTTTCTTCGGGTAAAGTACCAGAGTCTTTTCGGTAATCAGCTGAAAAGCGTCGCGATCCCCCGAGACCACCAGGGTTTCCCAGCCAGCAGCCTCAGCCTGGGCAGCCAGGGTGGCGATAATGTCATCGGCTTCATAGCCGTCCAGGGTGATGGTGGGCACGTTCATGGCTTCCATCACCTTGGTGATTAGCTCGATCTGGCCGCCGAACTCCTCCGGGGTCTTGTTCCGACCGCCCTTGTACTCGCTGTATTCCTCGGAGCGGAAGGTTGGGGTGTCCAGATCGAAAGCCACCACCACGTGGGTGGGCTTCTGCTGCCGAATCATGGTCAGCAGCATCGAGGTGAAGCCGTGCACTGCATTGGTGTGCTGGCCGGTATCGATGACGAAGGTTTCCGGTGGCAGCGCATAAAATGCCCGGAAGGCCATCGAATGCCCGTCCAGGACAAGCAGTTTGGGTGTCTGGTCAGGCTGAGAAGTTGTTTCGCTCACAGGCTCAGCCTATCGTCCCGGGCTCTCTCACCGCAGCCTCTTGAGGCCGGTTGAGGACTTGCCTACGACTTGCCGTGGAAAAACGGCACGATCAGATACACGCCGTAGAGCACAGCCGCCGCGCAAAGCGTGTAGCAAAGGTACTCGGCGAAGCGAATCCGGGTTTTATCCGGGCCGGTACGGTCCAGGCTGGCGGCGTGCAAGCGGACCGCAAAGGAGAACAGGGTCACCACGGTGAGGGCCGCGGCGAGCGTGGCCACAGCGACGATAACGAAGGCGTTCCAGTTGATATTCATTTCTTCCTCGCCACCACTCGCTTACGCCGTTCCGGCCTTCTGACAATATCCGCGGCCACCTCAACCTCGGAGACCCCGGCCAGATCACGTTCCTCGCTGCGCCGGGAAATTAGGAAGATGGTCAGGATCGCGCCCAGTCCGAGCGCGGCATCCAAGATAAAACCGGTCAACCCCCATTGAGCGATAAAGGCGGCGAGAGCGCCAACGGCGGCTGCCGCAGGAAGGGTAAAGAGCCAGCCGACCGCCATCTTTCCGGCTAGCCTCCAGCGCACCACGGCGCCGGGACGCCCGAGCCCCGAACCGATCACTGCGCCCGAGGCAACCTGAGTAGTGGACAGCGCAAAACCAAGATGCGAGGAAGCCAGAATCGCTGCCGCGGTCGAGGTTTCCGCGGCAAATCCCTGAGCGGGTTTTACCTCGGTCAATCCGGTGCCCAGGGTCTTAATAATCCGCCAGCCGCCGGAATAGGTGCCGAGTGCGATGGCTGCCGCACAGGCGGCGATCACCCAAAGCTGCGGGCCAGTACCGGAGTTCTGATATCCGCCCGAGATCAGCACCAGGGTGATAACGCCCATCGTCTTTTGGGCGTCGTTGGTGCCGTGGGCTAAGGCCACCAGCGAGGAGGAGAAGATCTGCGCGTAGCGGAAGCCGCCGCGTCGATTACGCAGGTTGGCGCCGTCATCGGCGACCCGCTGGGTGATGGCATAGGCAACCAGGGTGCAAACAAAGGCGACGAAACCCGCCACCAGGGGTGCCAATAGCGCCGGGATAATGACATTGCTCAGTAGCACTGCGTAATTGATCACGCCGAACCCGGCGCCGACAATAGCGGCTCCAATGAGCCCGCCAAAGAGTGCATGGGAGGAGCTGGATGGCAGCCCGAGCAGCCAGGTCAGCATATTCCAGACCACCGCGCCGAGCAGTCCCGCGAAGATAATGGCCGGGGTGATATTGATGCCTTTGGGGCCTTCGTTAATCAGGTTTCCCGAGATGGTTTTCGCCACTTCGGTGGAGAGGAAGGCACCCACCAGATTCAGCAATGCGGCCAGTCCGACGGCGACCTTGGGCTTGATTGCCCCGGTGGCGATCGGGGTGGCCATGGCGTTAGCGGTGTCGTGAAAACCATTGGTGAAGTCAAAGAACAACGCCACCGCGATGACTAAGACAACAATGACTAGTAAATCCACAAGATTCCTCACCTAGCGTGTGCAGCTCATCCGGCCGACGAAGCATTTCCCGAAGGGTTATGGTTGGCTTCGCGATCACAGACCCTTTTGTATCTTAGGGCAAGCCGTGCCAGCCTAGGTTCATGACGGACTATACGCAACAGCTTCTCGATGCCGGAATTCCCCCGGCGATGCATCAGATGCTCAGTCAATACGGGGTGGGTGACCTGGTAGTCAGGATGGGAATTAAATTCCTGGAACTGAGCCCGGAACGAATGGTCGGCACCATGCCGGTCGAGGGAAACACCCAAGTGGCAGGCATTTTGCACGGTGGAGCACACCTTGTGCTGGCCGAGACCCTTGGCTCCTTTGCCGCGGGCCTGCACGCCGGTACTCGGGGCCAGCCGCTCGGGATCGAAATTGGTGCCACCCACCACAGGTCAATAGCCTCCGGTCTGGTGACCGGAACCTGCACCGCAATTCACCTGGGACGCACCCTGACCACCCACGAAGTGGTGATGACCGATGAGGAAGGTCGCCGACTTTCGACGGCACGGATCACCAATCTGATCCGGGAAACCGCCCAGCCCAATGCCGGGGAATGAGCAACGCCAGGCGAACCAAAATCTCGGAATGGCCAGCGCTCTGCCGGAGCCGGCTCCTTTGAACCCTTCGGGGCCGGGTTTACCGGGAAATGCCCATCGGGTTCTGATCTATGGTGTTACGGGCTCGGGTAAATCAACCCTGGCGCTTCGACTTTCCACGCTAACCGGATTCGAGGCGCACCTGGTTGACGAGGAAATCGGTTGGCTTCCCGGCTGGCAGGGGCGCCCGGAAGCGCAGATGCGCGAGCTTGCCGCGGAATTAGCCGCCGGAGAGTCCTGGATCTTCGATTCGACTTACAGCAAGTTCCGAGATTTGCTGCTGTCCCGGACAGAGCTCATTATTGGCTTGGACTATCCTCGGAGCCTCACGTTGTTTCGATTGATTCGGCGGACAGTTCGCCGCATTGTGCGCCGTGAGCAGGTCTGCAATGGCAATGTCGAGACTTGGGCCAAAGTTTTCTCCTCGGATTCCATCCTGATCTGGCACTTCAAGAGTTTCACTCGCAAGCGTCGAGCCATGCGTGAATTCGCGGCTCAAGCTGCGATGGACCACTCCGCCCCGCGGGTTCTGCTCTTCAAGCATCCGGATCAAACTGACCGCTGGCTCGCCTCACTCAGCGACGCAGTTGGTAGTTAAGCTCAATCACCCCCTTGCCGAAAGTTCGCTGGCTCAGCAGCTTCAGCGGCTCCCTCAAAGGGGAATCCGGCAGAAGCCTTCTGCCGGAGCCCAGCAGCACCGGAACGATCGTCAAAAGTAACTCATCCAGCAGCCCCGCTTGCTGGAACTGAGCGGCAAGTTTTCCACCACCTACCATCCAGACATTGCGTTCCCCAGCTTCCCGTACCGCTTGGGCATGCACTTCTTCCGGACTGCCCTGAACGAAGCGGATGTCCTCCCCCGGGTAGCCAGCTAGCTCGCGATGACTGAAAACCCAGGTGGGTAGACCTGGATAGGCCCAGTCCTCCGGCTGTTCTTCCAACAGGAAGCGATAGGTGTCGGCGCCCATGATCACGGCGCCGACACCCGAGAGGAACTCTTGATATCTTTCGGCTTGTCCTTCGAAACCTTCGAATTGAAGCAGCCAGGCTAGGCCGCCGTCGTCGTCCGCAAGGAAACCGTCGATTGAACTGGCCACATAATACTGAGTTCTTCCCATGCCAGCAGCTTAGGGCTGGGTACTGACAGTTTCAGTCGGTTCTTCCTCGGTCCGGTCACCCGTCTGCAGTGCGGCTTGCGGTGTAACCCGCGACCACTGTTTGGGCTTTGCAAAGAAAATTGCGGCCAGCACACCCACCAGAATCACAATGGCCGGTAGATACAGCGACTGTCCCATCGAGGTGGCGTAAGCCGCATGCAGGGCTTCCGGTAGCGTGCCGCCGTCGCCCTTTGGAGCCGAAGCACCAGCGGGCAGAGCGGGCATATTGGCGGTCAGCCTTGAGCTCATCAGCGTGGCGATAGCAGCCGATCCCAGCACCGCACCAACCTGTCGGGTGGTGTTGTACACGCCGGAGCCAGCGCCCGCCTGGGAGGGATCCAGGTTCCGGGTTGCCGTCATCGAGACAGGAGCCCAGATTCCCGCATTCGCGAAGCCAAAGAGCGCAATCGGCAACAATAGCTGCCAGATCGGTACATCGGCGGTCAGGATCGAACCGAGCCAGAACAACGCAATGGACAGAATAGCGAAGCCCGCGACGGCAAAATACCGAGGATTGACCTTGGGCAGCAACTTGCCCACCACCGGAGCCAGGCCGCCGGAGATGACCGCCATCGGAACCATCAGCAAAGCCGACTCCGTAGGGGTCAGCGAGCGCACATTCTGTGCATAGAGCATAAGCGGCAGCACCATGGCGGTAATTGCGAAGCCCATGGCAGTAATCGCAATATTTGCCAGCGAGAAATTGCGGTCCTTGAACAATTTGAGCGGCAGCAGCGGTTCGGCCTTGTTGAAGTACTGCCAGAGCACGAAGATCACCATCAGCACCAGCCCTGCGATGATAAGCGACCAGACGCTGATCGGCCCGACGATGGTGCCCCAGTTATAGCTATCACCCTCCTGGATACCAAAGACCAAGCAAAACATTCCTGCCGCGCTGAGTAGCACGCCGAGCCAGTCAAAATGATGCGAATGAGTGGGCAGGCTCGGTACCAGCCGAGCAGCCAGGATGAAGCCGACGACGCCGACCGGGACATTAATAAAGAAGATCCACTCCCAGCCAAGAGAGTCCACTAGTACACCGCCAAGGATCGGACCCACCAGGGTAGCTACCCCGGCGACGGATCCCCAAAGACCCATCGCGGCGCCACGGCGTTCCGGCGGGAAGACTCGGGTGATCACGGCCATGGTCTGCGGCGTCATCAGGGCCGCGCCAAGACCTTGGACCACTCGGGCAATGATGAGTACCTCAATGCTTCCGGAAAAACCGCACCACGCCGAAGCCGCGGTGAAGATCACTAGACCGATCAGATAGAGGTTCCTTGGGCCGAAGCGGTCGCCCAGCCGTCCGGTAATCAATAGCGGTACCGCATAGGCAAGCAGGTATGCGCTGGTCACCCAGACCACCTGATTGATATCGGCATTAAGGTGATCCATAATCGCCGGAGTGGCGACCGAAACAATGGTCGAATCGACCAGGATCATAAAAAAGCCAATGACAAGCGACCAAAGCGCCGGCCATGCTCTTGTGTGTTGGTCCATCAGAATTCCTTAGCGAAGTTAATGTTGTTATCAGTGATTTCGGGCTGCAAGCCGGGGTTATCGGCGAGGAATCGCGAGTGAGCTGTCCACTCCAAATCGCCGCCTTCGAGTTCGGAAATGGTTCGGTTGATCCAGTTGATTTCAGCTTTCTGCATTTCGATGTCGTAGCCAACATCCAGCCAGAGCTGACGTTCCAGGCCGCGGGCCACCAAAGCCGCGGAATTGCTCTCTAGATCTTCAAGGCTCTCCTGCAGCTTCGATTCTCGTTCCCGCAGCAGGCCCAGCACATCTTGTTTGGGGAGATTATGAGCCTCTGCCACACCGCGGCGGAACGCCGGATATTCCTCGGCCACTTCCCGCAGCAGCACGCTCAGCGAATCGCCCAGCGCACGGTAGCCGCTGGGCAGGATCGAGTAGGTGGTGCGTTCGGGTCGGTTGCCTTCACGCTCGGTCCCCTCTGCTTGGATAAGCCCTTGAGCAAGCAACCGATCCACCGCGTGATAGAGCGATCCCGGACGGATTTTCATCAACCGGTCCTCGCGACGCTCGATCAAGATCTGATACATCTCGTAGGGATGCATGCTCCGCTCCATCAGCAAGGCTAGGACTGCGCCACCTAGGGGTGTGCATCGTTCAGCCATGGCAGTCCTTTCCGTTGTTGTCTGAGCTCGTAGGGTTCGTTTCAAGCGATCTGTTGATCCGCGTCGACGGAACCCACGCTCCAGAGTTGGCGTTCAGAGGCGATTCAAAATTGATTATTTTTCCCGAACTATTCCAACTGGAATATATCAGTCCGGAATGGCCGAGATCAAGCCCGCTGCCGCCGTCGTACGCCAGCTTCGCGTTAGCCCAATGGCATCGCGATACCCTACTGGCCGTGCACTGGACTATCGGGAAGTCAATGAGCTATCTCGAACCGTAAAATTCCGGCACAAAGCACTCCGGTTCCCGACCGCAGACGATCGGGAACCGGAGAGAAGGATTCGTTTTCTACCCGCTCAGAGCCAGTAAGTGTTACTCAGCTCGTCGACGAGATACTCCTTGCCGGTGAACTCGACGTAGTACTCCGGGTCGCCAAGAATGGCCGGGGTGAACTTTATGTTGTACTGCGGGTGATAGGTCTCCCCGCGCACGCCACCGATCCAGTTCGCGGAGCCAATCGTCGCCGAGGAACGCGGCAACGGAGAAGCACTCGCGGCATCGCAATTGCCCCAGGTGTGGACAAGCTCGTCGAGGAAAGAAGGATCGTCACGATACGTGAGGCAATCAATCTGGTTGAAGACCACATTGGGACCCGAGGTCACAGTGAGCTGACCGTTCAGACTGAAATTACGATCCGAGTTGATCGTCATTACGAACTGGAACTGCAGAGTGCCGACTTGCACGCACTCGGTGGTGCAGTTGAAGTAGGTCATCAATTCTTCGACGGTCAGGGTATTGTCGGAGATCGTGCCCAGACCACCGGGGTTTCGAGGCGAGGCAAAGGCAGAAGCCAGAGCTACCGCGGCTAACGATCGGGGCGGTGCCGGAGTTTTGGCAGCCTGGGCAAGTGCCTCAAGCTGCTGCTGCGCACCGTCGTGCGTCCCCTTCTGCCCGCGCTTTGCGATAAATGCCTGTATCGCCGAGGTATCCCCACCCCGGGACAGTGCCTGTTTCACACCGAATGCCAGAACATTCTTCGTCCCGCTCGGAGCCACTACGGTAAGACAGTTTCCGGCCGCCGCATCAACGGCAGAACAACTTGTTTCTGCTGGTGTTTTAGCGGCGATGGCCGGGGCCGCTGTGCTGAAGGTTAGGATTCCGATGGCCAGTGCCGCTATTGCGGCTTTGGAACTGCTTTTCATTGATCACTCTTTCCTTGGCCCCCAAAGTTTTCGTGATTTGTACGTTCAGGCAATCACAGCGATCTCGGCCAATCCACAGCAGCCCTAAATGTTAACCGGATCGTTACGCCCTTTAGCAAGGCAAAAAGAAACCGCCGGCCCGGAACTCATCGTTCCAAACCGGCGGTTGAGCCCAGTGCCCGAGGTGGGACTCGAACCCACACACCTTTCGATACTGCATTTTGAGTGCAGCGCGTCTGCCAATTCCGCCACTCGGGCGAACACTGGAGGCCGCGAAAGTTCTCTCAGCTTTTGGCTGAGTATTCCTTCGCATGCGAGAAACAACTCTACATGCAGATAGGCTATTTATTGAAAGTCAGTCCAGCACAAGGAGTCTCACGTGTCAGAATCCCCGGAACCATCCGCCCCCATCGATACTCCACGGCGTGTCGTTGTGGCCGAGGATGAAACCCTGATTCGCTTGGACATCGTCGAAATCCTCCGGGGTGAGGGCTACGATGTGGTGGGCGAAGCCGATAACGGCGAAAAGGCCGTTGAGCTGGCTCGCGAGCTCAACCCAGATCTGGTGTTGATGGACGTCAAGATGCCGGTGATGGACGGTATTAGCGCGGCGGAAAAAATCGTCAAAGAACGGATTGCCCCGGTAGTTTTGCTCACCGCTTTCAGCCAGCGGGAACTTGTTGAAAGGGCGCGCGACGCCGGTGCTATGGCTTATGTGGTCAAGCCCTTCACCCCAGCCGATCTGATCCCGGCCATCGAGATCGCACTCTCCCGGCACGAGGAGATCAAAGCGCTTGAAGCCGAGGTCACCGACCTGCAGGATCGATTTGAGACCCGCAAGCTAGTCGAGCGGGCAAAGTCCTTACTGACCACCAAAATGGGTCTGACCGAACCCGAGGCTTTCCGCTGGATTCAAAAGACCTCGATGGACCGTCGCCTGAGCATGCGCGAGGTCGCTGAAACCATCATCAGCCAGGTCAACTAGCTTCACACACCTCCAACTAAATCGGCTACCGTTTCCCCTTTCTGCGCACCTAATACCGGGTGCAGAAAGGGGAAACGGTAGCCGAATTGGAAATGACGCGTTAGTTAGCGGTGGGCCAGGGGCCAACCTTTTCCCGGTTGCTGCGGCCACTCGCGGAGAAGTCCGCCAAGTCCCCCACCTTGTGTACCTTGAGTGAGTTCGTGGAGCCTGCCTGTCCTGGAGGCGAACCGGCAGCGATGACCACCAGATCGTCCAATTCGACCAGACCCTTTTCCAGCAGGGTGTTATCCACCTGCTCGGTCATCTCGTCGGTGTGGTGCACCATCGGAACCATAATCGGCCGGATGCCCCAGACCAGGGACAACTGATTCCAGACCCGCTCGTCCGGGGTGAAAGCTACGATCGGCTTGATCGGACGGAGCCGGGAAAGCCGCCGCGCCGAGTCACCCGACTGCGTAAAAGCGCAAACGTATTTGGCGTTGAGCTGATCGGCAATCACTACGGCCGCACGGGTAATAGCGCCGCCGCGGGTCTTGGGATCGGTACCTAGGGCGGGAACCCGCTCCAGGCCGTGCTCCTCGGTGGATTCGATGATCCGGGCCATGGTCTTGACCGTCTCAATCGGGTACTTACCCACGCTGGTCTCGCCGGAGAGCATTACCGCATCTGCGCCGTCGAGCACCGCATTGGCACAGTCGGAGGCTTCCGCACGGGTCGGCCGCGGGTTCTCAATCATGGATTCCAGCACCTGCGTGGCCACGATCACCGGTTTGGCCCAGCGACGGGCCAGCTCGATGGCGCGCTTCTGCACAATCGGCACTTCCTCCAGTGGGAGCTCAACACCCAAATCGCCACGAGCCACCATAATGGCGTCAAAGGCATCGATAATGGCGGACAGGTTCTCTACTGCCTGCGGCTTTTCGATCTTGGCGATCACCGGAACTCGGCGACCTTCCTCATCCATGATCTCGTGCACCCGGACAATATCGATAGCGTCCCGAACGAAGGAGAGCGCCACTAGATCGACACCGCGACCCATCGCCCAGCGCAAATCGGCTTCATCCTTCTCGCTGAGCGCGGGAACGTTGACGGCGACGCCTGGCAAGTTAATGCCCTTGTTGTTGGAGACCATGCCACCAACAACTACCTCGGTGACCACCTTGACGGCATCCACGGCAGTGGCTCGCAGCGACACCTTACCGTCATCGATCAGCAGTGAGTCCCCCACCTTAACATCCTCGGTGAGGCTCTTGAGCGTTGTGGAGCAGATCTCCTTGGTGCCCGGAACATCTTCCGTGGTGATGGTGAAAACATCTCCTGGGGCCAGCGCGTGAGGACCATCCACAAAACGACCCAGTCGAATTTTGGGGCCTTGCAGATCGGCCATAATGGCCACCGGTTTGCCGAGCTGTGCAGCAGCCTTGCGCACATTCTCGTAGGTGCCATTGTGAACGGTATAGTCTCCGTGGCTCATATTCATCCGGGCCACGTCCACTCCAGCCTCAAGCACCGCTAGGGTCTGCTCAAAGCCGGAAATGGCCGGTCCGAATGTTGCAACGATTTTTGCGCGTCTCATATACCTACCCTAGTCTGAGCCAAGAATGCTCGTATTTCTTTAGTCGTTCTTTCAATGAATCTTGGGTGAATCTTGCGCTACAGCGGGGCGATGGAAACATCGCTCGGCGCCACCGGAGCGGGCAGCGTGGTGGCACCACTGAGGTACTTATCCACCGCCGCAGCACAAGCCCTGCCCTCGGCAATCGCCCAGACGATGAGCGACTGGCCGCGACCGGCGTCCCCTGCGACGAAAACGCCGTCGGTATTGGTCATGTAGTAGCCATCCCGGACCAGGTTGCCATTGCCTGCCACCTCGGCGTCCAATTGCTCGTTGATCGAGGCTGCCTCGGGACCGGTGAAGCCCAGCGAAAGGAACACCAGATCGGCCGGAATCTCACGCTCGGTACCGGCCTTGGGCAGGCGCTTACCGTCGACGTATTCGGTCTCGGCGATCTTCAGCCCGGTCAGTACCCCGTCCTTGCCGACAAACTCCACGGTGGAGGCAAGATAGGTCCGCTCGCCACCTTCCTCGTGGGCGCTAGCCACCTCGAAGAGGGTCGGGAACATCGGCCAGGGCTGGTGCCCGGGGCGTTCCGACGGCGGCTGCTGACCGATCGCTAGCGTGGTCACCGAAGCGGCCTGCTGGCGATGTGCGGTACCCAGGCAATCCGCACCGGTGTCGCCGCCGCCCAGGATCACTACATGCTTGCCACGGGCGTCGATCTGCTCCTCGACGCTATCCCCGGCCACCACTCGGTTGGCCTGCACCAGATAGTCCATGGCAAAGTGCACGCCGGAAAGCTCACGTCCGGGAATTGGCAGGTCGCGTGGCACGGTAGCACCAGTGGCAACTACCACGGTGTCGTAGCGGCGGCGCAACTGCTCCCAAGAGACATCTCGGCCAACCTCCACCCCGGCTCGGAACCGGGTGCCCTCGGCCCGCATCTGCTCCAGCCTGCGGTCGAGCTGTTCCTTCTCCATTTTGAAGTCCGGGATGCCGTAGCGCAGCAAACCGCCAATTCGATCGTCCCGCTCGTAGACGGCCACCGTGTGACCAACCCGAGTCAGCTGCTGGGCGGCGGCCAAGCCAGCCGGTCCGGAGCCGACGACGGCGACGGTACGGCCGGTGAGTCGGGCCGGAGGCAAGGGCTTGACCCAGTCATTGCCCCAGGCTTCATCGATGATCGAAACCTCGACCTGTTTGATCGTCACGGCTGGCTGATTGATCCCCAGCACGCAGGAAGACTCGCAGGGAGCCGGGCAGAGCCGTCCGGTGAACTCGGGGAAGTTATTGGTGGCATGCAGCCGCTCAATGGCTTCCTCCCCCTTATCCCGCCGCACCAGATCGTTCCACTCCGGAATCAGATTCCCCAGCGGGCAGCCCTGATGGCAGAACGGCACACCGCAGTCCATGCAGCGCCCGGCCTGGGCTGCAAGCACGCCCTTTTCCTGCGCCTCATAGACTTCTTTCCAGTCCATGATCCGCACCGGAACGGGACGACGTGGCTGCGTCTGCCGTTCGCGAACTTTCAAAAAACCCCTGGGATCAGCCACCGGTCACCTCCAGAATGCGTTGCCAGACCTGATCACCGTCGGGATCCAGGCCCTCGTTCGAAGCCTCTTGCCGGGTCTTCAGTACCGCCGCGTAATCTCGTGGCAGCACCTTGGTGAAGCGCGCGGCGGCCGCCTGCGGATCGGTACCGAAATCGTCCAGCAGCCGAGTTGCCAGCGTGGAGCCAGTCTCCTCGTGGTGCTTTCGGAGCAACCCGGTGACAAACTCCTGATCGTCCTGATCCAGGCTGAGCAATTGCAGTTCGCCGGAATCCACCGCTTGTCGGTTCACCCTGCTGGGCCGCAAATCGAGCACATAAGCCACGCCGCCGGACATTCCTGCCCCGAAGTTTCGGCCGGTCCGGCCCAACACGAGCGCCCGGCCTCCGGTCATGTACTCACAGCCGTGATCGCCAATACCTTCGGCCACGGCGACGGCTCCGGAATTGCGTACCAGGAACCGCTCACCCACTTGGCCGCGGAAGAACATTTCACCGCTGGTAGCGCCATAGCCAATCACGTTTCCGGCGATGACGTTCTCTTCAGCCACGAAAACATTGCTGCGTTCGGGACGGACCGCAATCCGGCCTCCGGAGAGGCCCTTGCCCACGTAATCATTGGAATCACCGAAGAGCCGCAGCGTGATGCCAGCGGGTAGGAAGGCACCGAGAGACTGGCCGGCCTGACCGGTCAGCGTGATATCGATGGTGTCGGTGCCGAGCACCTCGATGCCGAATTTCTTCGTCACTTCGTGGCCCAGCAGGGTTCCCACCGAGCGATCTGTGTTCACCACATTCACGCTGATCTTCACCGGGCTTCGATCCGCCAGTGCCTCGGCGGCCATCGAAATCAGCTGCTGATCGAAGTGTTTCTCCAATTCGTGGTGCTGTGGCACCAGATTGCGCAGCGGAACTTCCGCGTCGAAGCCCTGGCTGTGCAACATAGGAGCCAGATTCAGCCCCTCGCTCTTCCAATGTTCCACGGCCTTACGGGCATCGAGCGTCTCCACATGGCCAATCGCTTCTTCCAGACTGCGGAAGCCCAGCTCGGCGAGGATCTCCCGTACCTCCTGCGCCAAAAACTCGAAGAAGTTCACCACGAATTCCGGCTTCCCGGAGAACCTGGCCCGCAACTCGGGATTCTGGGTAGCAACCCCCACCGGGCAGGTATCCAGATGGCAAACCCGCATCATTACGCAGCCGGAAACCACCAAGGGCGCGGTCGCAAAGCCGTATTCCTCGGCCCCGAGCAGCGCCGCCACCACCACATCACGGCCGGTTTTGAGCTGCCCATCAACCTGCACCACTACCCGGTCTCGCAAGCCATTCAGGATGAGCGTCTGCTGGGTTTCAGCCAGGCCAAGTTCCCAGGGTGCCCCCGCGTGCTTGAGCGAGTTGAGTGGGCTGGCTCCGGTGCCGCCGTCATGCCCGGAAACCAGTACGACGTCGGCTTTAGCCTTGGTCACTCCGGCCGCCACCGTGCCGATCCCGACTTCGGAGACCAGCTTGACGTGCACTCGCGCCGAAGGATTGGCCCGCTTGAGGTCGTAGATGAGCTGAGCGAGGTCTTCGATTGAGTAGATATCGTGGTGCGGCGGCGGGGAGATCAAACCGACCCCCGGGGTGGAATGCCTGGTCGAGGCGATCCAGGGGTAAACCTTCTGCGCCATTAGCTGGCCGCCCTCGCCCGGCTTGGCGCCCTGAGCCATTTTGATCTGAATGTCCTGGGCATTGGTCAGGTAAAGGCTGGTCACGCCGAAGCGTCCCGAGGCCACCTGTTTGATCGCGGACCGACGTCGCGGATCGAGTAGCCGATCCACATCTTCGCCGCCTTCACCGGTATTGGATTTGGCGCCTAGCTGGTTCATCGCGATCGCGAGGGTCTCGTGCGCCTCCTTTGAGATCGAGCCGTAGCTCATGGCACCGGTAGAGAATCTCTTGACGATTTCGGAGACCGGTTCCACCTCATCGATGGGTACGCTTGGCCGTGCGTCCTGCTTGAACTGCAGCAGACCGCGCAGCGTCATTAGGTTCTCCGACTGATCGTCGACAGCGCGAGTGTAATTCTTGAAAATGTCGTAGCGACGTTCCCGGGTGGCATGTTGCAGCCGGAAAACCGTATCCGGGTTGAACAGATGCGGCTCTCCCTCCCGCCGCCACTGGTATTCGCCGCCGCCCAGCAACGGTCGGTGTGGCTGTTCCACACCATCGGCCGGATAAGCCATTGCGTGCCTGGCGGCCACCTCGGTAGCGATCACGTCCAGCCCGATGCCACCCAACTGGCTGCGGGTACCCGCAAAAAACTCGTCCACCAGATCCTGAGCCAGACCAAGCGCTTCGAAGGTCTGGGCGCCACAGTAGGAGGCCACCGTGGAGATACCCATTTTGGACATGATCTTCAGCACGCCCTTACCCAAGCCCTTAATCAGGTTGTAGACACCCTGCTCGGGGCTGACACCGGGAATATCGCCACTACGGATCAGCTCCTCGACGCTCTCCATGGCCAAATACGGGTTGACCGCGGCCGCGCCATAACCGATCAGCAGGGCAACATGGTGCACCTCGCGGACGTCCCCAGCCTCCACCACTAAAGCAGTTTTAGTCCGATTGGCGCTCCGCAGCAAGTGATGGTGCACGGCACTGATCAGCAGCAAGGAAGGGATAGGAGCCCACTGCGCATTCGAATCACGGTCGGAGAGCACCAGGTACTGCACTCCCCGATTGACCGCACCGGAAACCTGCTCACAGATCTCGGTGAGCCTGGAACGCAAAGCTGCTTCGCCGCCGTCGACCCGGTAAAGTCCTCGGACCTTGATGGCAAGCCGGTCGCCGTCCGCCGATTCAATATTGGCGATCTTCGCCAATTCGTCGTTATTGATCACCGGGAAATCGAGTGAAACTTGCGGCTGCTTGACCTGGCTGGTGGCCAGCAGGTTCCCGTTCGGTCCAATCGAGGTACGCAGCGAGGTGACGAGTTCCTCCCGGATCGCATCCAGCGGTGGATTAGTCACCTGGGCGAAGGACTGCACGAAGTAGTCAAAGAGTAAGCGGGCACGGCTGGAGAGCACGGCTATGGGGGTGTCCGATCCCATTGCGCCAAGCGGTTCGGCTCCGGTACGGGCCATCGGGCCCAACAGGATGCGTAGCTCCTCCTGGGTATAGCCGAAGGTGCGCTGGCGCAGATTGACCGAGGCAGAGGTATGCACCACATGCTCTCGCTCGGGTAGATCCTTCAGATTGATCAGATTGTGCTCAAGCCATTCAGCCCAGGGCTCGGCGGCGGCCAGTTCTGCCTTGATCTCCTCGTCCCCGACGATCCGGCCGGCGTCGGTGTCCACCAGGAACATTTTTCCCGGCGAGACCCTGCCCTTTTTGACCACTTTGGCGGGTTCGATATCAATCACGCCGACCTCGGAGGCGAAAACTACCAGGCCGTCCTCGGTGATCCAGTACCGTCCAGGGCGCAAGCCATTGCGATCCAGGGTGGCACCCACCAGGGTGCCGTCCGTAAAGGAGACAGCAGCTGGCCCGTCCCAGGGCTCCATCAGCAGTGAGTGATATTCGTAGAAGGCTCGCCGCGCCGGGTCCATCGTGGCATGGTTCTCCCAGGCTTCCGGGATCATCATCATAATTGCCTGAGTGATCGGCCGACCGGAAAGCCAGAGTAGCTCGGCTATCTCGTCAAAGGAGGCGGAGTCTGAGGCACCGGGGGTGCAGATCGGGAACAGCTCTTCCGGGCTATCCCCGAGCAAAGGGCTGGACAGGGTGGATTGCCGGGCGCGCATCCAGTTCCGGTTGCCCTTGACCGTATTGATCTCGCCGTTGTGCGCGATGGTGCGGAAGGGCTGAGCCAGCGGCCAGGAGGGGAAGGTATTGGTGGAGAATCGCGAATGCACGATGCCGAGTTTGGTCTTGAAGCGGCTATCGGACAGATCCGGGTAGAAGGGCTCCAGTTGGGCGGTGGTGAGCATGCCCTTGTAGACGATGGTCCGGCTGGAAAGGGAGGGAAAGTAGACCCCAAGTTTGTTCTGTGCGCGCTTCCGGACCCGGTAAGCCCGGGAATCCAGAGCCACCGCAAGTTCGGTCGGAGAGCTTGTGGTGGTACCTTCCGGCAGGCTCAGGAAAAGCTGTAGGAACCGCGGCATCGAAGCCCGCGCCATTGATCCCACCAAATCGGCAACCACCGGAACCTTGCGCCAGCCGAGCACGGCTAGCCCTTCTTCCTGGGCCAATGCCTCCAAACCTTCGATGGCGATCTTGGCTTCCTGATCTTGCACGGGCAGGAAAGCAGTACCGACGACGTAGCCTCCGGCGGCTGGCAACTCAAAGTCGGTGACGGCGCGGAAGAACTCATCGGGAATCTGGGTGAGTAGGCCTGCGCCGTCACCGGTCCCCTCGTCGGCGCCCACCGCGCCGCGGTGTTCTAGGGCACGCAGTGCGGTCAACGCAGCATCGACGATGTCATGGCCGGGTTCGCCCCGCAGGGTGGCGATAATGGCCAGGCCACAGGCGTCCTTCTCATCCTCAGGCGAATAAAGTCCGCTCGCTTCGGGATGTGCGGCGAACCGCTCGAAGGGGGACCTAACGGCCGTTGGGTGGACCGCAGTCTTGGCCACTGCGGAACGATGATGCATCATAGCTGAGTCCTTCCCCTTGTCTTAGCTCACGGTTGGAACAACCGTAGCAAGGGGACAACGTTGGCCCCGCGCTAGGCAGAGCTAACGCAATGACGTGCTTTTCACCATTGGCCGTGATGGGCCTTGGCGACTCAGGGTTTCTCGGTACTTCCGCCCTGCGTCTCATCCTCGGATTCGGCACTGGTCTGTGCCTCCGAAGGGTTACCCGGCAGATTATCATGCGCCGTTACCTGGGTCACACTCTGAGACTCGGAGTCCACATTCTGGACTTCTGCTGCTTCGGTCTCAACGCTTGATTCGGCTACTTTGAGATCGCCTTCGGCCGTTTTCGAAGCCGCCGCTGCTGGTTCCGAGGCCTCGGCAGCGAGGGACTCGTCGCCGTCGGCCGCTTCTTCTCCGGATTCCAGTTCCTCGCCCGGAACTTCTCGTCCGGGCAGCATTACCCCGGCAGTGGCATCGTTCTTCCGTCCGACGAAGCTGAGCACCAAGAAGATGATGAGCGAGGCCACGAAAACCAGGATCGAGGTCCAGACATTCAAGCGGGTGGTGATGCCAAAGAAGGTGATCTGTTCCGCAGTATCAATGCGTAGCGATTCGATCCAAACCCGGCCCAGCGTGTAATACATCGCGTAGAGCCAGAACAAGCGTCCCCGGCGGAAGTGGAAGCGCCGGTCGAGCAGCAAGAGAATCGCCACCCCGATCAGGTTCCAGAGGGACTCGTAGAGGAAGGTCGGGTGAAACAGCGTGTCCGCAGCATAGCCAGCCGGGAAATTCGGGTTATTGGGATCAACTTGTAAACCCCAAGGCAGCGTGGTGGGGCCGCCGAAGAGCTCCTGGTTAAAGTAGTTACCCCAACGGCCAATAGCCTGTGCCAGGAGCAGCCCGGGAGCGGCCGCATCAATCAGCGCGGTCAGCTTGACTCCAGCACGGCGGCAACCAATCCAGGCACCCACCACGCCGAGCACCACTGCACCCCAGATCCCCAGGCCGCCTTCCCAGATCCGTAGAATCCGCCAGGGATCGCCGCCACCGCTGTAACCGGGGCCAAAATAGGCGTCCGGGGAGCTAAAGACGTGGTAGAGCCGACCGCCAATAATGCCGAAAGGAATTGCCCAGATAGCGATATCCCAGAGCGAACCAGCCGGCGGATTACGGCGCTTCCAACGGACACTGGTCAGCCAGAGCGCGGCAATGATGCCCAAGAGGATCGCCAGTGCGTAGGCATGAATGGTCAATGAACCCCAAGGCAGCGGAATCGAAAAACCGGACCAACTTGGGCTTGGGATGCTGGCCGGCATGACGCCGACCGCCTGTAGGGTGTGCACGTTAGCGCCCTTCCTGGTGCTGTTCGCTGTCCGCCGTAAGCAGTGCGGTACCGGTGCTCAGTTCTTCCGTCAGTGCTGCCACGCCTGGCACACCGCCGTCGCGCAGAGCCGCCACGAGTGCGGTACCGACAATCACACCATCGGCGTAGGCTCCGATCTCTCGGACATGTCCGGAGTTGCTGACGCCCAGTCCAACGCAGACCCGCTCGGCTCCCGCCTGCCGGGTCGCCGCTACAAGCCGTTCGGCGCTTGAGGAAACCTGCTGACGCGCTCCGGTAACGCCCATAATGGAGACCGCGTAAACAAAGCCTCGGCTGGCAGCCACGGTTTGAGTGAGCCGCTCCGGGCTGGAAGAAGGCGCCACCAGGAAAACTCGATCCAGCCCAAATTCATCGGAGGCTGCGAACCATTCCCCGGCTTCATCGGGAATCAGGTCCGGGGTAATCAGCCCGGCTCCCCCGGCTGCTGCGAGTCGTCGAGAGAATTCCCGCACTCCCATTTGCAGCACCGGGTTCCAATAGGTCATCACCAAAACGGCGGCATCGGTCTGTTCGGTGATCGCGGCCACCACGTCAAAGACGCTAGAGACCTTGAACCCCTCGGCCAGGGCTTCCGTGGTGGCGGCCTGAATCACCGGACCGTCCATCACCGGATCCGAGTAGGGAATGCCAATTTCAATCAGATCGGCACCGTTGCGCGCCATCGCAATACCGGCGTCAATGGTGGCTTGCAGATCGGGGTAACCGGCCGGAAGATAGCCGATCAGGGCAGCCCGACCTGCCGCATGTGCCCGATCAATCGCCGCTGCAGCCTTGCTAGCGGGAGCTTGTGGGCTCATTTCGATTCCTCCGTTGCGGACTCGCTCTTTGCCGGCGTTGGGTGCCGGTCGCTTGCCGGTTCGCCCAGGTCGAGCTTTCCGAGTTTGAACCATTCCGCGGCCGTTCCGACGTCCTTATCGCCACGACCGGAAAGGTTGACTAAGACAATCAATTCGCTGGGATCCTCGACCCCTTCGGCGAGCCGCTTGCCAATCCGGATGGCTCCGGCCAGCGCATGGGCAGACTCAATGGCCGGAATAATACCCTCGGTGCGGCAAAGCACAGCGAAGGCATCCATCGCCTCGGTATCGGTGACCGGCTCGTAGCTCACCCGTCCGATATCGGCCAAATAGGAGTGTTCCGGTCCAACGCCGGGATAGTCCAGCCCCGCCGAAATGGAGTGTGATTCGATGGTCTGCCCATCTTCGTCCTGCATCAAATAAGAGCGGGCACCGTGCAGCACACCGGGCCTGCCAAGCGTAATGGTGGCTGCATGACGGCCGGTTTCCACGCCGTCGCCCCCGGCCTCGAAGCCATAAATCTTGACCGAGGCATCATCGAGAAAGCCGTGGAAGATGCCAATGGCGTTCGAGCCACCGCCAATGCAGGCACAGACCGCATCCGGCAAGCGGCCGGTCTGGGTCAAGATCTGCTCCCGAGCCTCCTCGCCAATCACCTCATGGAAGAAGCGCACCATGGCCGGGAAGGGGTGCGCCCCGGCCGCTGTGCCGAGCAGGTAGTGGGTGGTGTCCACATTGGCCACCCAGTCCCGTAAGGCTTCGTTAATGGCGTCCTTGAGGGTCTGTGAGCCGTTCGTTACAGGGATTACGGTGGCACCTAATAGCTGCATCCGGGCTACGTTGAGCGCCTGCCTGCGGCAGTCCTCCGCTCCCATGTAGACCACGCATTCCAGGCCGAGCAGTGCGGCCGCGGTGGCGCTGGCCACACCGTGCTGACCCGCGCCGGTCTCCGCGATGATCCGGGTCTTACCCATCCGCTGAGCGAGCAGCGCCTGCCCCAGCACATTATTGATCTTGTGTGAACCGGTATGGTTCAAGTCCTCGCGCTTGAGGAAAACCCGGACGCCGCCGGCATGCGCGGAGAACCGTTTCGCCTCGGTCAGCAAGGATGGCCTACCGGAATAGTCCCTGTTCAGCCGGGCAATTTCCGCCAAGAAGTCCGGATCAGCCTTGGCCTTTTCAAAGGTATCTTCCAATTGATCCAGCGCGGCGATCAGGGATTCGGGCATCCAGCGGCCGCCGAAGTCCCCGAAGTACGGGCCTGCGGCATGCTTGAGGGTGGGCTGATTCGGCTTGCCGACCATGAGGGATCCTTCGATTGTCTGTCAGTTGGCGTGCGTTGCTGCGGCGCGGAACTCGGTGATTCTCTGGGCCGGGGTGGAATCGCTGACTAGCGCTTCGCCCACCAGCACCGCGGTGGCACCGTGAGAGGCGTAATGCGCCACGTCCTCGGCGTTGCGGACTCCGGATTCTGCCACTAGCACCGAACCGGCAGGCAGTAGTCCCGCCAGCGAAGCGAAGACCTCGCGGTCCACCTCGAGCGTTTTCAGATTGCGCACATTGACACCGATGATTTTCGCGCCGAGCGACAGCGCGCGTTGCAGCTCTTCCTCGGTGTGCGTCTCGACCAACGCGTTCATGCCGAGCTGCTCGGTGAGGGCCAGGAAATCGGCAAGTTCAGCGTCGCTGAGGGCTGCCACAATCAGCAGCACCAGGTCCGCACCATGGGCCCGGGCTTCCCAGATTTGGTAAGCATCAACGGTGAAATCTTTCCGCAACACCGGAATGTTCACGGCGGCCCGCACGGCATCCAGATCAGTCAGCGAACCGGAGAAGCGACGCTGCTCGGTGAGAACGCTCACGACGGCGGCGCCACCGGAGGCGTAGGAGCTAGCCAAAGCAGCGGGGTCGGTAATCTGTGCCAACTCCCCCTTGGAGGGACTGCGCCGTTTCACCTCGGCGATCACCGAAAGTCCTGGTTGCTTCAGCGCAGCGTAGCCATCAAGCGCCGGTGCCTGCCGGAGGACCAGCTCTTTCAGTTCCGCGAGCGGAAGCCGCTCGATGCGCAGCGAGAGGTCTTCCTTGACCCCCTCGATAATCTCATCGAGAACTGTTCCGGTATGCAATGATTCAGCCACTCAGTGGCCTGAGTTCTTGACCTTGGAACCGCCGACGCCGTAACCGGCGGCACGCATCGCCCAGCCGACAATGAGTCCGATCACCATTACGACCACGCCAGCGATGAACAGCGGGGTATTGGCGAGCACGAAAGCGATGGAGGACAGCAAGGCACCGGCCAGCATGGTGAAAACGCAGCTCCAAGCAGCTGGGCTATTGCCGTGACCTTCCGACGGCTGCGGCGTCTGCTTTTGGCTGGCGGTGGCTTCGGTGACGGTCGTCTTCGAGCTCATGGGTTCTCCTGATTGCTGTGCGATGCTGAATCGTCTTCTATTGTGCCAGATGTTGGGTCATCGCCCCGGCTGAGACGGTCCCAACTGTCGATGTCGTCCACCGGCTCATCACTCACCTTGGCTCCGCCTGCGGTGCTGTTCTCATACTTCTTCGTCCCGGTCCAAGCTCTGCCAAAGAGCAACACCGCAACAGCACCTAGGAAAAGCAACACATCTGCGCCCAAGGATAGCCAGATAATTGGGCTAAGCGTGACCTGCAAAGGGATTCCGGTGACGCCGATCTGAGCGCCGACAGGGCCCGAGGCTGCGGCTTGCGGATTGGCCAGCACGGTCAGCACCGCAACGGCAATGCCAATGGAGGCGAGTAGCAAAACGCAGCCTGCCGCAATCCGGATCACCCGGCCGGAGATCGAAGCGGCCAGTGCTCCGGCGATGGCAACCACCGAAAAGGCGGTGACAGCGGTAGCAGCTTTAGAGCCCTGGACGGCCATATCGGCTGCCTTGACGACACCTTGATCGGCCTGAACCTGTAGCCACGTCTGGGTGGTGCTGCCAAAGACAATGATGGCGAACAGCAGGACCAGCAGGATCAGTACGTTCTTTTTACGGTACCAGGGGGTGCGGGTGTTCTCAGACATCGCTTTTGCCGGTCTCGCTCAGTTGCTGTGCCAGGTGCACGGCTCGCAGCGGGGCCGCTGCCTTATTGACGGTCTCCGCGGCTTCGGCTTCCTCTTGGGAATCTGCCACAATGCCACCACCGGCCTGGACATAGGCGATGCCGTCGCGGAGCAGAGCCGTTCGGATGGTGATCGCGGCGTCCATATTTCCGGCGAAGTCCAGATAACCCACCACACCGCCGTAGAGCCCGCGCCGGTGCGGTTCAAGTTCATCCAGCAAGCGCATCGCTCGTGGTTTAGGCGCCCCGGAGAGCGTGCCGGCCGGGAAGGTGGCGGCCAGTGTGTCGTAGGCGCTCTTGCCGGGAGCAAGGGTCCCCACCACGGTGGAGACCAAGTGCATGATGTGGCTGAACCGTTCGACTTCCATGAACTGAGTGACGTCCACGCTGCCGGGGACGCAAACCTTGGAGATGTCGTTGCGCGCCAGATCGACCAGCATCAGATGCTCGGCCCGCTCCTTCTGATCGGCGAGCAAATCCTCGGCAAGCGCCTGATCGGCTTCCACCGTTTTGCCGCGTGGCCGGGAACCCGCAATCGGATGAGTGATCACCTCGTCCCCGGTCACGGTGACCAGGGCTTCCGGCGAGGAGCCGACAATCGCGTACTCCTGCCCCTCGCTGTCAATAAAGCTGTACAGGTACATATAGGGGCTGGGGTTGGAAGCGCGCAGTACCCGGTAGACATCCAGTGGTTGGGCTGCGTTATCCATTTCAAAACGACGCGAGACCACCACCTGGAACACCTCGCCGTCGACAATCGCCTCTTTGCCCAGTTTGATCGCGGCCAGGTATTCCGCCTCATCCCAGCGTTCCCGGACCGCCGCGCGATAGTCGCCGTTCCGGTCGCCGTCGGACTCTTGTGGCACCGGGTTAACTACCGGCTGGTGCGGGGCACCCATCGCAGTCAGCATGGACTGGATCCGGTGCACGGCATCTTGCCAAGCCTCATCGACCCGTTCATCGCTGCCGTCAAAGTTAATCGCATTGGCGATCAACAACACGCTGCCGTCGGTGTTGTCGTGAACCGCCATATCGCTCACCAGGTTCATTGCGAGCTCGGGCAGCTTGAGATCATCCTCCGGAGGGGAAGGGAGTTTTTCCCAATGCCGTACAGACTCCCAGCCGAGGAAGCCAACCATGCCCGAGCTGAATGGCGGCAATCCAGCCAACCGTTCCGTTTGTAGGAGCTCGACGGTGCGGGCCAGCGCCTCTACTGGGTTTCCGGACTCCGGGACCCCTGCTGGTGGTTCTCCGATCCAATGCGCCTCGCCGTCTTTGCTGGTCAGGGTGGCCAGCGAGCGGACGCCAATAAAGGAATGCTGGGACCAGACCCCGCCGGGAGCGGCTGATTCCATCAGGAAGGTTCCCGGTGCCCCGTCGGCCAATGCCCGGTAGAGCCCTATCGGGGTGTAGGAATCCGCCATCACCCGCAAGGTCACCGGAATCACCCGATGACCCACCGCGAGCCTACGGAACTCCTCTAGGTCAGGGCTGATCTGCCCGTCGAGGACGGTGTGCTGTTCGGTCATTGACTTACCTTCGTTAGCTTCAGGGGCCCAAGCTTCAGGGGCCCAGGACGACGGCGGGCAGCTCGCGACCGTCAAAACAACTGTGGGTGCCGGTATGGCAGGCCGGGCCGTGCTGCTCAACGCTCACCAGTAGCGCATCGCCGTCGCAGTCGAGGGCCACCGACTTGACTAACTGGATGTTCCCGGAGGTATCACCCTTACGCCAATACTCCTGCCGAGAGCGGGAGAAAAAGGTCACTCGACCGGTGCTGAGGGTGCGGCGTAAGGCCTCATCATCCATCCAACCGAGCATCAGAACTTCTTTGCTGTCATGCTGTTGCACGATTGCGGCAACCAATCCGGCGGCATCACGCTTAAGCCGCTCGGCAATCTCGGCGGGCAGCTCATTTTCCGGGGTGTTTTGTGCAGGCATCCAAACAAGTCTATGGCCTGCCACTGATCGAGGGGAACTGGAAGGATCGGCGAAGACTTTCGGCGGTTCGAATCGCTCTTTCCAGCCCGGATCATGCTAATTTCGAAGGGATGCATTTTGTAGATCCGTCCCGTGAAGTCCTGGCCGAAACGCTGCTCGCAGCCGGCCCAGGTGCGGATACTCTATGCGCCGGTTGGCGGACCCAGGAATTGGCCGCTCACCTGTACTTGCGGGAGCGTAATGCGGGCGTTGGACTGGGACTAGTTCTGCGTGCTTTTGCCCGCGCTTCTGATACCACCACGCGCAAATTGGCGGCCAAATCCTCGACTCCTGAGTCCTATGCGAAATTGGTCGAGCAGTTCCGAGCCGGGCCGCCTGCGCTCTCACCAATGCGGATCAAAGCGGTGGACGAAAGCGCCAATTTGATCGAATACTTTGTGCACACCGAAGACATCCGCCGAGCTTCCGATCGTTGGGCACCGCGGGCTCTTGATGAAGAGTATTCCGAGGCGCTTTGGGATGAACTGATCAAGCGGGCCGCACTGTTGTATCGCAGTGTAGATCTGGGGATCGTCTTGGTGCAGCCGGATGGCCCTCGACATGTGGCCAAACGGGCGCCCGTTTCGGTGGCCATTGTTGGTGCCCCCGGAGAATTGCTGATGCACGCCTTCGGCCGAACCGAGCATGCTCTGGTCACCTTCGAAGGCCAGCCCGATGCCGTCGCGTTGCTACAGACCGCCGAAGTCGGACTCTAAGCCAGCCTCCTCAAGCCCGGATGAGTGACGTCAAGGAGCCTACGGCCCGGACCATCTTGGGTGACCTTCCTAGCAGCCGACTCGGGCTGGCGAACTCCCACGATCACGTCTTCTTCGCCTCACCGCTATTGCCGCAGCAGGAACTAGACGACGAACTGCTCGGCGAACAGGAGCTGGCTGCTTTTACCGCTGCCGGTGGCCAGAGCGTGGTGCAGTGGACGCCCGCCGGGCTGGGCCGCCGTCGGACCGCTCTGGCCAGGCTCTCCCGGCGCACCGGAGTGCACATCCTCAGCGCCACCGGACGGCATCGAGCAGTCCACTATCCGGAGGATGCCCGCTATCAGACAGAGGATGCACTTACCGCTCGTTTCCTGGCGGATCTAAAGGCAAAATCCCTACCGTGCGGGCTGATCAAGATCGGCACCGGCTTCCATCACCTGGATGACTTTGAAAGGCTCTCGCTGCACGCGGCGGCCCATGCCCAGCTAGCCACCGGGGCGCCCATTGCGGTGCATCTGGAACTCGGCACCGCGGGCCAACTGGTGCTCGCCGAACTGGCCCAGCTCGGAGTGCCCGCCGAGGGCATCGTACTGGGGCACTTGGGCCGGAACCCAGATTCGGGATATCTGACGGAGCTGGCACAAAGCGGCGCCTGGCTTTGCTTCGATGGACCGTCCCGGACGAATCACGCCACTGATTGGCGGCTATTCTCGGTGCTGGAGGAACTCGCTAGCGCAGGGCACCTACCGCAATTGCTACTCGGTGGAGACACCACGACGGCGGCAGCCCGCTCGGTAACCTCCGGGCCCGGAATGCCCGCGCTGCTAAGCGTCACCGGTCAGCGAATCGCCCGATTGCTAGGCACCGAAGCCTGGCAGAAAATCTCGGTCGGCAACCCAAGCAGGGCCTTCGCGCTCCGCAACCGCTAACGGACCGGGAATCCGGCCGCTCGGATTGCCGCCTTGACCTGGGCGATGGCATCCACCGGACCAAAGTGGAAGACCGAGGCGGCCAGTACGGCATCTGCTCCGGCCTGCACGGCCGGTGGGAAGTGTTCGGGAGCGCCCGCCCCGCCGGAGGCGATAATCGGCACTTTGACCGCCGCCCGGACAGCACGAATCAGCTCCAAATCGAAGCCCTCTTTGGTGCCATCGGCATCGATGGAGTTGAGTAGGATCTCCCCCACCCCACGGTCCGCCGCTTCCCTAGCCCAGGCCACGGCGTCGATCCCGGTACCCCGGCGACCGCCGTGTGTGGTGACCTCAAAACCCGAGGGAGTTCCACCGGCTCGCCGAGCATCGACGGAAAGCACTAATACCTGAGAGCCGAAGTGCCTGGTGATCTCATTAATCACTTCGGGCCGCTGCACCGCCGCGGTGTTGATGGACGCCTTGTCTGCGCCGGAGCGTAACAAACGGTCGACGTCGGCTACTTCCCGCACGCCACCACCGACGGTGAGTGGGATGAAGACTTGTTCGGCCGTGCGAGCCACCACATCAAAAGTGGTTTCCCGGTTACCGGAACTCGCGGTGACATCGAGAAAGGTCAGCTCATCCGCGCCGGCAGCATCGTAGCGCTGAGCCAGTTCCACCGGATCGCCGGCATCTCGTAGCTCGGCGAAATTGACGCCCTTGACCACGCGTCCGGCATCAACATCGAGGCAGGGAATCACCCTAATGGCAACGGTCATTGCAGGGTTCCTCTCGCTCAAACCCGGGCGGCGTGAATCGAAGTGACCAGAATGGCCCGGGCTCCGAGTTCGTAAAGTTCATCCATCACCCGGTTGGTGTCCTTTTTGAGCACCATGGAACGCACGGCAACCCAATTAGAGTCCTGCAAGGGCGAGACGGTGGGCGATTCCAGACCAGGGGTGAGCTTGCTAGCGGCTTCCACCAACTCAGCCCGGATGTCGTAGTCCATCAGCGCGTATTGCCGAGCCACCAGAACGCCCTGCAACCGTCGAATCAGCACCTCCTGGCCGGCCGGTTGTGGGGTTTCTCCGTTCGCGCCCACCCGACCGATCAGTACAGCCTCGGATTGCAGAATCGGATCCCCGAAGATTTCCATTCCGGCGGCGCGCAGGGTGTTCCCGGTCTCCACCACATCGGCGATGGCGTCCGCCACCCCCAACCGGACCGAGGATTCCACCGCGCCGTCCAGCCGAACCACCTTGGCATCGATGCCCCGCTCCCCCAGGTATCGCCGTAATAGTCCGTCGTAGCTGGTGGCCAGGCGTTTACCGGAAAGTTCGTTTGCGGAGCTGAAGTCACCCACCGGCCCGGCAAAACGGAAGGTTGAAGCGGCGAAGCCGAGCTCTAAGAGTTCGGCGGCCTCGACTTCCGCGTCCAGCAGCAGATCGCGGCCGGTGATACCGACGTCGAGCGTGCCTGCCCCGACATAGACCGCAATATCGCGAGGGCGGAGGTAAAAGAATTCGATCTCGTTATCGGAGTCAACCAGCACCAGTTCGCGGCTGTCGCGGCGCTGGCGGTATCCGGCCTCGGAGAGCATGGCGGCGGCTGATTCGGACAAGGAGCCTTTATTGGGAACGGCTACCCGGAGCTTGTTTGGCATTGGAGGTCTTTCAGATTGCTGGGGTGAGGGGTGTCGTCAAGCCACCAGCTTGCGCCGGTGGCTAGAGATGCTCGTAAACATCCTGCAGGCTGAGTCCCTTGGCCACCATCAGCACCTGGACGTGGTACAGCAGCTGGGAGATCTCCTCGGCTGTTTCACGATCGCTCTGGTACTCGGCGGCCATCCAGACCTCGGCGGCCTCTTCGACGATCTTCTTACCAATTCCGTGCACACCGGAGTCCAGTTCGGTGACCGTTTTGGACCCTTCGGGGCGTTGCACTGCCTTTTCGCCCAGTTCGGCGAAGAGGTCTTCGAAAGATTTCACAGCAATACTCTATCGGTTCTGGCCGCTAGCTCCGCTTCGGGTGTGGAGATCTGCATCTTCTGAACGTCATATAACGTGCAGATCTCCACTCTCGGCGAGGTTGTTAGCCCTCTAAGACCAAGGCTGTTTGCAGCGCGGCGTGGGTGGCTTCAAAGCCCTTGTCCTCTACCGATCCGGGCAGACCCGCCCGATCGATAGCTTGTTGCTCGTTATCGCAGGTGAGCACGCCGAAGCCGACCGGAATCCCGGTCCGGACGCTCACTTCGGTCAGGCCAAGGGTCGCGGCCTGACAGACGTAGTCGAAGTGCGGCGTACCGCCGCGAATCACCACACCGAGCGCCACCACCGCATCGTAATCGGGGGCGAGTCTGGCTGCGGCCACCGAAAGCTCAAAGGTGCCCGGCACACGGACCAGCTTGGGCTCGGCGATGCCGGACTCCCGGGCCGCGCGAAGCGCCCCGTCTACTAGGCCGTCCATCACCTGCTGATGCCAGGATGCGGCTATTACCACGAGCTTCAGGCCGCTGGCATCAATTTTTTCGGCGGCCGGAGCACCAGCCCCGCTCATGCCAACTGCCCATTCGATAGTTGGCCATTAATCTGTGCGGATTCGGCCAGATTGAGCTGATGATTCATTTTGTCCCTCTTGGTTTGCAGGTATCGAAGGTTCTCGGCCCGGGACGGAACTTCGGCTGGTTGGGTTCCAATCACGTCGATCCCCAGGGCACGAAGTCGCTCAGCCTTGACCGGGTTATTGGACAATAGGGTGATCTTGTCGAAGCCCAGTTCTTGTAGGATCGCTGCGGCGGCCCCATAGGAGCGCGCATCGACGGGCAACCCCAACTGTTCATTGGCTTCCACAGTATCCGCTCCAGCTTCCTGCAGAGCATAGGCACGGAGCTTATTGGACAGGCCGATGCCGCGCCCCTCCTGCCCGCGCAAATAGACCACGGCTCCGCCATGCTGCTGGATCTGCGCCAGTGCATAATCCAGTTGCTCGCCGCAATCGCAGCGATAGGAGCCGAAGACATCCCCGGTGAGGCATTCGGAATGCACCCGCACCAAGGGGGTGCTGCCCTCCGGTACCGGAACCAGAACAGAGAGATGTTCGATTCCGGACGTTGTTTCGTGCCAAGCTTGAGCCTGGAAAATGCCATGTACGGTAGGCAGTTGCACAACCGGCCCGCCGGTCAGCTCAACCTCGGGGTCAGTAGGTGTTGGGGTGCTCATCGTGCTGCCTCCAAATCTTGCTCGTGCTCTCTTCTTTCAAGGTAGCTCACCAGATCAGCAATCGAAATCATCGGGCAACCGTGCGTCACGGAGAACGCTTTCAATTCATCCCGACGCATCATTTCGCCGTCCTCACGGACAACCTCGCTAATCACCCCCACCGGCGAGCAGCCCGCCAGTTGAGCCAGTTCAACAGCCGCCTCGGTGTGTCCGGGACGCTGCCTAACTCCTCCTGCAACCGCCCGGAGCGGGAAAATATGCCCAGGTCGGCTGAAATTTTCCGCTGTGCGGGCCGGATCGGCAAGGTACTGCGCGGTGATCGAACGGTCGCTGGCGCTGATCCCGGTGCTGGTGACTCCCCTGGCATCGCAGCTGACCGTGTAGGCGGTGCCCTTGGCGTCCTCGTTATGCGCGGTCATCGGCGGCAGTTCCAGCTCATCTGCACGCTCGGCGGTCAGCGGGATGCAGACCACTCCGGAAGTGTGCCGAATGGTCCAGCCCATTAGCTCCGGAGTGCTGTGCTGAGCCGCGAAAATGATATCCCCTTCATTTTCACGATCCTCATCATCAACCACAATCACCGCTCGGCCCGCGGCAATAGCCTCAATGGCCGCCTCAATGGGGTCCAGTAGGCTCATCGTTACCGCCTCCCGGGCCCGGCGGACGCCCCGCCGAAGGCGAGCAATCGTTCGGTGTACTTTGCCAGCACATCGGCTTCCAGATTTACCCCTGCGCCAAGTTGCTTTGCTCCGAGCCCGGTGTGCTCCAGAGTGGTGGGAATCAGGCCCACTTCAAACCAGTGACCGGATTCTTCGCTAGTATCCGCCGGGCTGACTGCGGTAACGGTCAAGGAAACGCCGTCCACGGCGATAGAGCCCTTCTCCGCTAGGTAACGAGCTAAGGGTTCGGGAACACTGAATCGCAGTCGCTGCCAGTCACCCAAGTCCTCGCGTTCCAGCAGCTTGCCAACCCCATCGACATGTCCTTGCACCACATGGCCGTCGAAACGCTCACCGGCCGCCACGCAGCGCTCCAGGTTCACCAAGTCACCGGCCTTGAGTGTGCCAATGGTGCTGCGAACCAGGGTCTCCCCCATCACATCCACGCTGAGCAGCCCGGAGTCAATAGATGTCGCGGTGAGGCATACGCCGTCCACGGCAATCGAACCACCCAAGCCAAGGTCGTCCGCCAATTCTCCTACCTCAAGTAGCAGGCGTGCGGCATCGTCCGTGGTGTTTTCCAGCTCTCGGACGGTACCCCGCCCGGCGATGATTCCAGTGAACATATCAATTCTTCCCTTCGGGGATCAGAGTGAGGGTCAGGTCGCTGCCGTGCCGGACGACGTCGGCCGCCGGGTCCCAGCGGAAGTGGCGGGCCTGGCTGAGAGTTTCAATGCCGAGATTGGCAATCGAGGAAATCCCCGCTCCCAGAATGGTCGGGGCGACGGAGATGATCAGTTCATCGACCAGGTCGGCGGACAGGAAGGCTGCCGTGACCTGCGCTCCGCCTTCCACCATGAGGTGTTCCACCCCGCGTTCACGCAATTCCCGGCCCGCCTCAAGTGGATCGTGGCCATGCACTTGTAGCCAATTATCATCGGCTCGAATGGCAGCATCGGCTGGGATTTCACGCTCTCCCAACACCACCCGGAGGGGCTGGCGCGCTTGCAGATCGCCCTGCGGAGTACGCGCGGTTAGCCGCGGGTTATCGGCAAAAACGGTACCGGTGCCCACCAGCATGGCGTCGACCCTGGCACGTAGTGCATGATTAGCGGCAAGCGATTCCGGGCTGGAGATCCACTGGCTGCTACCGTCCGCGGCGGCGATCCGACCGTCCAGAGTTTGGGCGATATGAACGCTGGTGTAGGGCCGGTTATCGGCCACAGCAGCGAACCAGCGCCGATTCAACTCGGTGGCCTGCTCGGCTAAAAGGCCCTGACTCACCGCTACCCCGGCGGCCCGTAAATGCTCCGCTCCTCCCGCCGCCGGGCCGTGCGGATCGGCCACCGCATGGACCACCCTGCTTATTCCGGCATCCAGAATTGCCTGGCTGCAAGCCGGGGTCCGGCCGTGATGGGCACAGGGTTCAAGGGTGACCACCATGGTAGCCCCGCGTGCTTGTCCTGGGGCGAGCGCCGCCAAAGCTGCAGCTTCCGCATGAGCCGTTCCCGCGCCGTCGTGCCTGCCCACGCTGAGCACCTCCCCGGCGGGGCTCAGCACCACCGCACCCACCAACGGATTCGCTCCCCGAACCCCGCCTAGCGCGGCTCGCAGGGCTTCCTGCATGGCCTCCAGTTCGTTGCTCATCAGTGATCCTTGATGCTCACGGTGGGATCCGGGAAACCCGTTTCCACCGAAACCGAACGATCTTTGCGCCGCTGTATCCGCCACCAGACGAAGAAGCCGGTGAGAGTGAAAGCTCCGTAGAAGATGTACATAAAGGCGCTCGCGTAGTATCCCGCACTGAATAGCAGTGGCACACCGACCAGGTCCACGGCAACCCAGATCAGCCAGAACTCCACCCAACCGCGAGCCATTCCGTAAGTAGCCAGCAAGGAACCCATGAAGATCCAGGCGTCCGCCCAGACCGGCTCATAGGAGCCCAGGGCCTTGAACAGTGGGGTGAGCAGAGCGGTTCCGGCGAAGAGCGCAACCACCAGGCCAATCCGAGCCGGCCACGAAGCCCAACGAGGTTCGACGGCGGCCTGCCCGCCTTCGCTGCCCAGGCTTGCCTTCCGGGCCCGCTGCCAGCTGTACCAGCCGTAGATGGAGACCAGGATGAACATGATTTGCCGACCGGCTTGGCCGTAGAGGTTCACCGGATTGGGCGCGCCGAAGACGGTGCCCATAAACACGGTGAAAAGTAAGACATTACCGACGATGCCTACCGGCCAGGCCCAAACTTTGCGGCGCATTCCGCCGAGGGCGCTGAGCAGCCCGAAGAGATTGCCAAGCACTTCCCGCCAGAGCAAGAATCCGCCACCGGCGAATTCGAGTTTGGCGTCAAAGAGCCATCGCAGAATATCTGTCATTGGACAGTTACCCCTTTCCATCGAATGCGATGGCCCCGGGGTAGCGTCAATGCCGCCCGGGCACGCCCTTAGGCGCACCGCAGACACGGCATCGTACGTGCTTCTCTCATCCAGACTTTAACTGTCGGTATCGGAATTTCACCGATTCAACCGATTGCCCTCTTTCGAAGGCGCACGGGTCGCGGACTATAACCGCCGGTTCGGACTTACACCGACCCCGGAGCACGTTGATCTAACGATTATCACATAGCAAAAACCCTGAGGCTGCGTCTGTTATTCCTTCGGAGTCATATTTCCGTACCCACCCACCGCCAGGTCCCACTGAGTCGGCACTCTCACCGGGATAAAACAGCAGAGCCCACCAAGTTCGTGAACTCGGTGGGCTCTGCTACGGCTAGCTAAGGCCGATTCCCTCAGGAAACCCGATTCCCCAGGGCGCGTAAATGGCTGATGGCGACGGCGGGGTCTGGGGTGTTGTAGACCGCCGAGCCCGCCACAAAAACATCTGCTCCGGCTTCCGCTGCGCGCTCGATGGTCTCCGCCGAAATCCCGCCGTCCACCTGCAAGGCAACACTTGCACCGGAACCGTCAATGGCGGCCCGGGCCCGGCGAATCTTCGGCAGCATCACCTCGAGGAAGGCTTGACCGCCAAAGCCCGGTTCCACGGTCATCACCAGCAGCAGATCCAGTTCGGCGAGCAAATCCAGATAGGGCTCCACGGGAGTAGCGGGCCGCAATGCTAGTCCGGCCTTGGCTCCCCGTTGGCGGATTTCCCTGGCCAAGCGGACCGGAGCTGCGGAAGCCTCGACATGGAAGGTCACCGAAGCCGCACCCAGCTCCGCGTACCCGGGCGCCCATCGGTCCACCTCGGCGATCATCAGGTGCACATCGAGCGGAATCGGACTGACCTGCTGAATTCTTGAGACAATCGGCAACCCGAGCGTCAGGTTCGGCACGAAGTGATTGTCCATCACATCCACATGGACGGCATCTGCCGTGGAAATCCGAGCCAGCTCCGCTTCCAGATTGACGAAATCGGCGGACAGAATGCTGGGGTGAATGGCGCAACTCATCAGGACTCCTTCTTCTTGATCAGGGCCAAAAACATGGCGTCGGTCTGATGTAGATGGGGCCAGAGCTGAGCAGTTCCTTCGAACCCGGCCTGAAGACCTTGCAATGCCACCACGTCCAGGGCGGCTCCGGCGTCCAGCAGCTCCAGGTCATCGCGTTTGTACAACAGATCATCTACGACGGCGGTGGTCTCGGCCGGGTGCGGCGAGCAGGTCACATAGGCCACCACTCCCCCGGGTTTCACCGCTTTGAGCGCCGAGCCCAGGAGCTCACGCTGCAATTGGCTCAGCTCGGCAACCTCGGCCGGGGTCCGTCTCCACCGCGATTCCGGGCGACGACGCAAGGCACCAAGCCCGCTACAGGGTGCATCGACCATAATCCGATCAAAACTCTCGGGCGCTTCCTCACCGAAGGCCCGGCCATCACCCATAACGACCTCCCAGCTTTCGCTAGGGACCGCGGTCAGGGCCTTACGAACCAATTCGGCTCGATGCTCCAGAGGTTCATTGGCCAGCAGCCGGGCACCCTTCCGCGAGGCAAGTGCGGCCAGCAGCGCAGCTTTGCCTCCCGGCCCGGCACACAGATCGAGCCAGCGTTCCCCACCTTTTGAGCCCTTCGATGCCAACGGGACTTCAGCCAGCGCGCGCGCAACCAATTGAGAGCCCACATCTTGGACTCGTACCGAACCTTCCCGGATGCTGCTAAGCCGTCCGGGATCCCCACCGGAAGACAAGGCGGAGTCAGGGGCCAAAGGACCGGAGGTGAAGTCGGCAGCAAAAGCTTCCTCGAGCGACCCGATGCCCGGCAATGCCAGCAAGTTAACCACCGGGGCGGCATTATCGGCTTCCAATAAAGCAGTAATTTCCTGCACTGGCCTGCCATGAGCCACCAGAGCTTGGCGAAGTGCCCGGACGATCCACTCCGGATGGGCATGTTCCAGTGCCGCCAGTTTGACGGGATCCTCCACGCCTTCGCCCAGTTCGCTGAACCAGCCCGCTAAATCCTTGGTACCGATCTTGCGGAGTACCGCGTTGATGAACGAGGCCGGACCCGCACCAATCACGGCGCGAGCCAAGCCAACCGTCTGATTGACCGCAGCATGTGGCGGGATGCGCATTGCCAACAGTTGGTGTGTGCCGAGCCGCAGCGCGTCCAGAATCGCTTCCTCGACGTCGTTCAATGCTCGATCAACGCAACGAGCAATAATCGCGTCGTAACTGCCCTTCGCCCGCAAGGCGCCATAACTCAGCTCGGTGGCCAGGCCGGCGTCGCGCTTATCCAGGCGGTACTGCCGGATTTTCGCCGGAAGCACCAAATTGGCATAGGCATTGTCCTTGGAAACCGCTCGCATTACCTCGAAGGCAACTAAGCGGGCCGGATCGGCTTCTCGAACCCGCTGTGCCGGAGTGGCCTCAGAGAATTTCCGTGCCGGAGCTTGCCCGCGCCGCGGAGCCTCGGAGTCCCGTCTACCAGCTCCCCTATTTCGTTCGCGTCCGCGGTCGTTACGCCGCCCCTGCTCGCTCATTCAAACCTCATATCGTCTGCTACTGCTAAACCGCGCAGCCAATCGGCGGCGGGCATCATCTTCTTCCCCGCGGCCTGTACCTGGCCAAGTTCTACGGCATGTGAGCCGGTTCCCACCAGGGCGGTATTGCCATTCAGTACCCGCAATTGCCCTGGTTGCAGATCGCTTTGCTCCACGCGGAGGGTTACCGGGCCGAATTTGAATCGTTGTCCGGCCAGCAGCGCCCAGGCGCCTGGTTCTGCCGTCACGCCCCTGATCCGGCGAGAAATCGCCAGGGCTGGCTGAGTGAAATCAATCCGGGCATCGTCCAAGCCAAGTTTAGGTGCCAGCGAAACCTCGCCACTCTGCGGCACCGGCACCACGGACCCAGTCTCGATGGCTGCGAGAGTTTGCTGCAAAAGCACCGCCCCTGAGTGCGAAAGCCTGTTCAGCAGGACCGAACTGGTGTCCTCGGCCTGGATCGGTTCGGTGACCGTGCCATAAACCGGGCCAGTGTCCAGGCCTGCCTCCAGGAGGAAGGTTGAGGCTCCGGTCAGCTCGTCACCATGAATCACCGCGTGTTGCACCGGCGCAGCACCCCGCCAGGCCGGTAACAGCGAGAAATGCAGGTTGATCCAGCCGTGTCTGGGAATCGTCAGCGCAGCCTTCGGAATCAGCGCGCCATAAGCGACGATGGCTGCCACTTCGGGCTGCCAAGCGGCAATCACGGACTGCGCAACGTCGTCTACTTTGGCGGCCTTGAGTATCGGAAGCCCCAGTTCCTGGGCGCGTGCGGCCACCGGGGAGGGCGTCATGACCCGTTTGCGGCCCAGTGGTGCATCCGGTCGGCTGAGCACGCCGACGACGTCGAACCCGGCAGCCAGCAGAGCCTCCAGAGCTGGAATCGCCACCGCGGGAGTACCCGCAAAAAGTACCTTCATGCTCGGGAACGGGCGTTCGCTGCGGTGGAAAAGGAGTTCGCGCCGGAACTGAAACTGGACCCTACCGTCTGAGCACGCTTAGCCGTGGTGCGAGCCGCGATCTGGTCATAATTCTCGTCCCGGATCGCCCGCAATGCGGACTTCCGGTCTTCGCCGCTCAGCCGGTCCACATAGAGTTTGCCATCGAGGTGGTCGGTTTCGTGCTGCAAGCAACGAGCCAGCATTCCCTCTGCTTCGATGGTGAGTGGTTCACCGTTCAGATCAACTCCGCGAACCCGGCTGAATTGCTTACGGGCGGTGACGAAGCCCAAGCCCGGTACGGAAAGGCAACCTTCCGCTCCCGGCTGCTGATCTTCTTCGCCATTTTCGATCACCGGGTTGATCACATGACCAGACTGATCACCGATCCGGTAGGTGAAGATCCGCTTCCCCACGCCAATCTGCGGCGCAGCCAGACCCGCACCATCCACATCATCCATGGTTTCCATCATGTCCGCGATCAGTTTGGCCAATTCCGGGCCGAACTCGGTAACCGGCTCCGCCACGGTGCGCAGCACCGGGTCTCCGATCAGCCGGATCTGAAGAATAGCCATGAACCCTTGAACCCTATCTGTCTGCATCAACCGTCCCCAATATTCTAGGGGCAGTCACCTAGGGCCAATATTCCGGGACCAAAGAAGCCTCAGGCACCTAGGACGGATTAGCGGGCGGCGCCACCGTCAAAAGCGGCTGCCCGGCTCGATGCGCTTCGACATTGCGTTCCCACAACCTTCTCAGCGCACAGAATTTGTACCAATACTGCGGTAGCACCTCTGGATTGGCTCGCCAGGGGCGCACCTCGGTCTCCCCGATGGCCACCGCCAGCAGGAGCGGTTGATCACCGTAACGCCAGTCTTCCCAGCCGCCCTGGGCGGCGTCCAGCAAGCCTTCTTCTGCCTTCATTCCGGCCACCAGCTGCATCACGACCTTGGGATCTAGAGTCTTGATCGCACCATTCCGGTCGGTACCCTTGGTTTTGTAGTCGATCAAGCACAATCTGCCGGAAATCTGTGCCACCAGATCCATGGTTCCCGCGTATCCCACACTCTGATTCCAAATGGTCACTTCCGGGGCGATGGCTTGCACCGCATAGTCTTTCCACCAATCATCGAAGCGATCTGCGAAGCCCGTTTCCTGGTGCTCGGCCAGCTCGGAGCGGGCGCGATCCACTTCGTGTTCCCGGTCCAGGCTGCGTAAAGCGATTTGCTCTGCATAGAAATGCACCCGGTCACCACGGGCCGCCGCGTCATTGCGATAAGCCTCGGCAGCGCCTGCTGATTCCCGCACCAAGGGCCGCAGCCGTTCCGGGCTGCCCGCCGCCGTCGCCAAGCCAGCATTCGCGGCGAGTGCGCTGGCCGCCATGTATCCCGCCCAGCCGCTCAAATCCATCGCTTCCATCCCGATCACGGTGGTGATCGATGGCACCACCGGCTGCTCGGTCAGCGAACGGGCGTACATCCGTCCGAACTCGGTGGCGTGGGCTAAGGCTGGCTGAGTCATGGTTCCACTATGTCATCTGGCTCCGACAATAGCTCCGGCGCAGCAGTTTGAGCTGGCTCTTCCACAGCTTTCTTCGACCCCTCACTGTCTATTTTGTCCCGAGCTCTTTCGCTGCTCTTTTTCTCGAGTATCAATTCACGTTGATACTCGGCGTGAGTGGTCAGAGCCCGCTGAGTTTGCACGATCAGCGGATCGAAGAAGGCATCTCGATACTCCTTACTCGAGTTAATCGAGACCACAAAGTTCAGTGCGGCGATAGCGCTCAGGAAGGCCGCCACCCGAACCGGAACCTCCGGCACCGGCAGGCTGATGCCCAGCAACTGCAAGTCCACGGACGGTTTACCGGCCCACTGAACCGCCAAAGATTGAGGTACCGAAAGCGCATTGAGCGCCATAATGAAAGCGAAGACCAGGACGCCAAAGATCAACACCTGGAAGCACTGGGCGAGCACCATTACCAGAACAATATTGGCTTGCTTGGCTCGATTGAGTTCCGACCAATTCCCCTGCGGCTTAGGCTCGTCCTCCCCCGGATCATTGCTTACGTCCTCGTGGTTCAGCGTGGCCGGCATATCGCGCAGTTCCTTGCGCGTGCTGTAAATCAAAAAGAGCATGCCAATGCTCAGCAAAAACACGATAAGCCAGAACACCTGACCACGCTGCAGGGTCGCCGCCACTTGCCAGAACTCTTGAGCGTAGAACACCGAGATCACCACCAGGATGAGCAGCGGGAGGGCAATCGCAGCGAGCAGCCAGATGGCGGATAGCTGACGAATCGCGGCGCGCAGACTCCAGCCTAAGAGCGACCCAACACCCAACCAGGTCAACGCCAATATCAGCAACAGAACTATCGCCAAAACAAGGAGGCTGGCCAAAATATCGTCCCACCAGCGGTCTGCGGTAGCACCCAGCGTGAGCAGAGGATCCACCACTAATAGCAGAAAGAAGGACGCCAGTGCGGTTAGCCTGGCCGCGCCGGTCCGTCCCCGCAAAAGCCTGAGAGCTAGCAAGGCACACCCCAGCGGAAGCAAGATAACCGCGGCCAGCATCACCAGTACCAACCACGCTTCCTCGTCACTGATAGCGTCACTATCTTTTGTCAGCAGGGTGGAATGAGAGGTGAGGGCGAGCGCGAAAGCCAGCAACGCAAAGTAAAACAGCGTGGGTGCGGAGCGAGCTAGCAGGTGCCGGGATCGATCCCGGGGCGTCACGAAATAAGGTAGACCCTGCCGCCGAAACCACTCTTCGGTGGCGTATCTGGATTTTCCGATTGTGCTTTGCGCCATGCAGCTAAGCATAGATTGTGCGAAAGTTGGAGCGAGCCTCCAAGAACTGGGCTGACGAAAACAGCCTTGGAAGCAAAATGGCTTTGAACGAGGTTCAATCGTTCAAAGCCATTTCTGTGCGGTGGGCGATACTGGGTTCGAACCAGTGACCTCTTCGGTGTGAACGAAGCGCGCTACCACTGCGCCAATCGCCCGCATACTGCTCAAAGAGCGTATCTGATATTCCGCCAGGCTGCCTAATCGACGTGGCCCCCTCACAACGGCCTGTTGCTATGCCCCGCTTTGTCCACTGCTCCGAGGTGGCCGCCGCCCAACTTTCAGGTACCTGGTCCCACTGAAATGCGAATCTCACTGGGCTCAGGCATCCAGCCCCAGCGAGAATCTCGACTCCTTGGGGTCCGCCCCCGGAACTTCCACCCTTGGAACTTCCATCCCGGAACCGAGCGATGCACCGGAGCCCGGGCCTCGGAAGGCCCGGAAACGCGCCGTCGAGGGAGGTGATTTTGCGTTTCCCGGATCGTCGGATAGAGTTTTTACTCGCAGGAACACGAGGAAAGTTACCGCGAATTAGCCCCAAAAAGCTGGTTCTCAACAACTCAACTCAGGGCCAAAACCCGTTCCTTCTGCGGATGTGGCTCAGTGGTAGAGCATCACCTTGCCAAGGTGAGGGTCGCGAGTTCGAATCTCGTCATCCGCTCGCAGGAAACTGTCAACCGTAACCCGTTTGCCAGCAGTAGTAGCAGCGGGCAAGTTTAGAACCCGGTGGGGTGGCCGAGAGGCGAGGCAGCGGCCTGCAAAGCCGCGTACACGGGTTCGAATCCCGTTCCCACCTCTCGTCTGGAGAGAATTGGGCGATTGGCGCAGCGGTAGCGCGCTTCCCTGACACGGAAGAGGTCACTGGTTCGATCCCAGTATCGCCCACAGAGAAAGCCCCCGGAATTCCGGGGGCTTTTTGTTGCCTGGTTATTGACCACTCCTGGCAATGCCGGACAACATTTGTCCTGAGACAGCTCAACTAAAATTAGAGTCCCCCAACCTCAGTTGACCTTTCGATCATCGAGAACGGTCCGTTACGGCTAACGCGGACGACGGCGGGGCAAGCCTGCTTCTCTCCGGAGCCAGATGTGCAGCAACACTTCGGCCCACATTCTGAACGGTGCCCAGTTCTCAGCGATACGCAGCACCTCGGCCTGAGTCGGATCCTCTGCTAAGCCATATCTGAGCTTGACCGCGTATTTGGTGAGCTCGTCGTCGGTCACCCCATCGACAACACCGGCGCCACGGTTGAGTATTCCGGAGGCAAAGAACGGACCGATGCCCTCGATGGTACGCAGCTGCGCCAAGGCCTCCTCCACAGACAAGCTCCGCAAATGATTCCTGTTCAGCACGCCATCGAGCGCCGCCCGCGCAACACCATGCAAGCGCTGGATCTTCGTACTATTCAACCCCGGAAACTCGGTGACTTCGAGCAGACGTTCGGAATCGGGGAACGCCGCAAAGCTTTCACCCCGAACCTCAATTCGAGCCCCCAGCTGCTCCGCCATCCGAGCCCGGATGACCCTTGCCTGCTGCATCGAAACCCGATGCCCAATGATGAAATGAGCGGCTGCTTCATAGGGGGAATTGAACAGGACGGGTCGGAGGAATCCGTACTTGTCTTGCAACTGGCCGATTTGTTGCTCTTTCCTGCCGACTTCTGGCCATTCTCTCGCATCAATATCAAGAGACAGCGCGGCCCGGACCTGCTCGACCGCTGCGTTGTCCTGGTCCGCTGCACTGGCCTGGTCGGTACCGTGAACTTCGAATTGAATCTTTGCATCGGCATCTTGACTGACCACAACAGCCGCCGAGGCGCTCCGCCCCTCAATCGGCAACGCCACCACAAGGGCGCTATTATCCGCGGCAAGAGTCGGCCACCCACCAAAGAAAGAATTCTGATTGGCTAAGTCGAAAGGCCCCTGCGGCATCAAGCTTTGAACTCCCATAGGGCGAGATTAGCAGCCTACGGTTACCCAAGAGGGGTTATCAGTCTCCAGCAGCCTGAGCTCTACGAATCGTAGCTTCGCAGGCTTCAGTGCAGCAGTTTGAGTCCCACTACACAGCCCACGATGCCCAGCAGCAACAGAATTTTCAGCACCGAAACAGTCTCCGCTCCGGTCAACATGGCATAGCCTACGGTGAGCGTGGCGCCAATCCCCACCCAAACAGCGTAAGAAGTACCCACCGGTAGGGTTCGCATCGCCCAGGCCAAACCCGCCATGCTCGCCACTACTGTCACGCCGAACACCACGCTCGGCCAAAGTTTCGAAAAGCCTTCGGACTTACCCAGGGCCGTTGCCCAAACCGCTTCCAAGACTCCGGAAATAACCAAAATTACCCACGCCATGACTCACTCCTTGCGCCGTCTTTTCGCTGGCCGGGTACGGCGCACCTCGTCCGGGTGCCTTCGGCTCGCCCATCATTTCACCCTCCGTACCGTAAAGAAAATTTAATTCCTCTTGGCTTGAGATAAATCTCGGTCTAATATGGGTTCCGTTGGGGGCAAGATGGCCCCGCTGAATGAAGGGAGGTGCCCGTGTCTTTATTTGACGACATCAAGGGCAAGGCCGAGGATCTGATCGGCGATAACGCGGATAAGCTCAAAGAAGGCATCGAGAAAGTCGGCGATTTCATCGACGAAAAGACCGGTGACAAGTTCAAGGACCAGATCGACGGCGCACAGGATGCTGCTGGCGGTTTTGTTGACAACTTGAACAAGGATGAAGCTCCTGCAGCTGAGGGTACTGAGCCCCAGGCCTAACCGACCTTCGCTCACGATATAAGTCAAAGAGGCCGTCTGCCCTGCCGTGAGGCAGCGCAGACGGCCTTTGACGTGTCCTGAGCTCCAACCACTTTCAGGAGAGCCGTGTCAACGACCACAGCCCCGCAGGCCGAACTCTCCCGCCCCATCGTTGCCGGAGTGGTCACCGCCCTAGTTGGCTTTACCTCTTCCTTTGCCGTCGTGCTAGCGGGCCTACGCGCGGTGGGAGCCAATGATGCGCAGGCTGCCTCGGGGCTACTCGCCCTCACCCTGAGTTTCGGGCTCGGCATCCTGCTGCTGTCTTGGCGCAGCAAACTTCCGATCACCCTTGCCTGGTCCACCCCCGGTGCCGCCCTGCTGGTCAGCACCGGAGCGGTCGACGGCGGCTGGCCGGCCGCCGTCGGAGCCTTCCTTGCCGTGGGCGTCCTGGTCGTACTGACCGGCCTAATTCCGGCACTGGGACGTCTTATCGGGAAGATTCCAGTAGCGCTGGCTCAAGCGATGCTGGCCGGTGTGCTGCTTTCGCTCTGCCTAGCCCCCTTCAAGGCTCTGGGCTCAACTCCCCTACTCGTCATCCCCATCATCGTTACCTGGTTGCTGATGATGAAGTTCGCCGCACGCTGGGCGGTACCGGTGGCGCTCCTGGTTGCGCTCGTCGTGATCGGAGTGCAACTTCTGGTTTCCGGCAGCACGCTCTCCTCCGCCCAGTTGGTACCTACCTTGGTCTGGACCACCCCGGGTTTCAGTTGGCAGGCAATGGCTGGAATCGCGCTGCCGCTGTTCATCGTCACGATGGCTTCGCAGAATGTTCCGGGAGTCGCCGTGTTGAAGTCCTTCGGCTTCGATACACCCTGGCGGGCATCGATGCTGGTAACCGGAGCCGGGACCGTGCTGGGTGCCCCGTTCGGCGGCCACGCTATTAATCTAGCGGCGCTTAGCGCTGCCCTGGCGGCTGGTGAGGAGGCTGGCCGGGATCCGCGGCGACGTTGGATAGCAGCCTTCTCCTCAGGCTGGATCTACCTCTTGTTGGCTGCTCTCTCCGCTGCCCTGGTAACCCTGGTGGCCGCGGCTCCTGCCGGCCTACTTGAGGCGGTGGCCGGGCTGGCCCTGCTCTCCACCCTGGCTAGTTCGATTTCCGCGGCGCTCTCCGAGCCTAGCGAGCGAATCGGAGCGGTGGTCACCTTCCTCATGGCCGCCTCGGGGCTGAGTTTCCTCGGCATTGGCGCGGCTTTCTGGGCGCTGCTTGCCGGCTTATTAGTCCGCTGGCTGCTGCGTCGTCGTTAGCGAACCGGTTGTCTCCACGGCATCTGTCTCCACGGCATCTGCCTCTACCCCGCCCCGGGGTGCTAGCTCCGAAGCACTCTGCAGCTGGGCTTCCCGGGCCAAGGCTGTCAGCCGGGAGACCGCCCGGTAATACTTCTTCAGGTAGCCGCCAGCCATCATCTCAGCGCTGAACAGCTGGTCGAATGGCACCCCGCTGGCTAAAATCGGCACATCCTTGTCGTAAAGCCGATCCGCGAGCACGACGAATCTGAGTGCCACCGACTGTTCGGTAATGGTCCGCACCCCGTGCCAGACCACACCGTCAATCCCGTCGATCAATTGCCGGTACCGGCTCGGATGAACTCCGGCCAGATGTCCAAGCAACTGTGAGAAGTCGTCTTCGGCAACGGTGCGTTGGGCGCCGGCCGAACCGAATTCGGCTTGAACGGCAGCCGCTATCTGGCTCTCCTCCAAGGGAGCAGGCGGGGTGGGCAGCCCACGGTGCCGGTAATCCTCGCCGTCGATCCGCACCACATCAAATTGCTCGGCCAAGACCTGGATCTCCCTTTGGAAGTCCACCGCCGCGAATCGTCCCTCGCCCAAGGACCCGGGCAAGGTGTTGGAAGTAGCGGCAAGTTTGACCCCGGCATCGGCCAATTCACGCATCAGGCGGGACATCAACACCGTGTCACCGGGATCGTCCAGCTCGAATTCATCGATGCAGACCAGTTTGTACTGTTTGAGCGCCTCCACTGTTTTGTGGAAGGAAAGTGCTCCCACCAGATTGGTGTATTCCACGAAGGTTCCAAAGGCCTTGGGCCCGGGCGCGGAGTGCCAGAGCGAAGCCAGCAAGTGGGTCTTGCCCACTCCGAAACCACCATCAAGGTAAATCCCGGCGCGAGAGCTGGGTTTCTTAGCCGCGAAAAGCTTCCGTAGCCCGCGCGCCTCGGAGCCGCCGATGGTGCTGGAGAACGTTTCTAGGGCTCGTACTGCGGCTGCCTGCGAAGGTTGAGCAGGATCCGGCCGATAACTGGCAAAGGACACCTCGCCGAATCTCGGTGAGGGGTAGAACCCTTTGAGCAGCTCGTCCACGGAAACCGAAGGAGTGCGGGTGGCGAGATGTTCTACGTTGACCAAGATCAATCCGTTCCAAGATGACGCTGAGATGGCTCTGAGATAACTCCCAGCTGGCTGCCGCACGAGGTGACCGGCGTACAGCAAAGGCGGTAGGTGCACTGCCTAGGATATCGCCCCGGCGCGGTGCATATGTCCTTCTGTGACCTTCGGAAGCATTTGTCGGGCCCGGTGGTTAGGCTTGAAGGAAGCTTCCAGTAGCCCTCTCTGACAAGAGTTCTTAGATAAGGAATCCGAGCATGAGCGTTTCAGCCGACACTGCGGAAAAATTTACCGATTATGCCCACCCCGAGCGGTTAGTTTCCACCGAGTGGGTGGCCGATGCTATTGCGGCTGGAAAGCTCGGCACCAGCGAACTAGCCGTGGTGGAGTCCGATGAGGACATTCTGCTCTACGAGACTGGGCATATCCCCGGCGCGGTCAAAATCGACTGGCATACCGATCTGAACGATGCGGATACCCGGGATTACATCGACGGTGAAGCCTTCGCGAAACTGCTGGGTGCCAAGGGGATCACCCGGGAAACCACCGTGGTGATCTACGGTGACAAGTCCAATTGGTGGGCTGCTTACGCGCTCTGGGTCTTCACCCTCTTCGGCCACCAGGACGTCCGCTTGATCGATGGTGGCCGGGATAAGTGGATCACCGAGGGTCGCGAGCTGAGCACCGAGACGGCAGCACCAACCGCCGTCGACTATCCCGTCGTACAGCGCGAAGATGCTGAAATCCGAGCCTTCAAAGACGAGGTACTGAACCATCTTGGCCAGGGCCCACTGATCGACGTCCGCTCCCCCGAGGAATACACCGGCGCACGCACCTCAATGCCGGCTTACCCCGAAGAAGGCGCGCTGCGCGGAGGACACATTCCCACCGCGGCCTCCGTGCCCTGGGCAAAGGCGGCAGCCGAGGATGGCACTTTCCGCAGTCGGGCCGAGCTAGAAGCCATTTACTTTGACGGTGCCGGCCTGCGTGCCGGTGACGATGTGGTGGCTTACTGCCGGATTGGCGAGCGTTCCAGCCACACCTGGTTCGTGCTCAAGCATCTGCTGGGCTTCGAAAAGGTACGCAATTACGATGGCTCCTGGACCGAGTGGGGCAATGCCGTGCGGGTTCCGATTGCAAAGGGAGAAGCTCCGGGCACGATCTGACCCCGGAGAGACGAACTGCCAATAAGTCACACCGCTAAACAGCACCGCGCGAAAGACGTATTCTGAATAACGTGACCGAAACCAGCATGCCCGCAGCACTTGTGGAGATCGTGGACGATTTCCAGGCCCTTGAGGAACCGGAACGCCTGCAACTACTCTTGGAGTTCTCCCGGAATCTTCCGGCGCTCCCCGAGCGGCTGGCGAATCATCCCGAGTTACTGGAACAAGTGGTGGAGTGTCAGTCCCCGCTTTTCCTCACGGTTGAAGAGGATGACGACGGCGGCGTTCAGCTCTATTTCTCGGCCCCGGCTGAGGCGCCCACTACTCGCGGTTTCGCGAGTGTATTACATGAGGGACTCAACGGACGTACTCGGGCGGAGATTCTGGCAGTACCGGACGACATGCCCGAAAAGCTCGGCCTGATGCGCGCCCTGACTCCGCTCCGCTTGCGCGGCATGTCCGCCATGCTGGGCAGGATCAAACGCCAGTTGCGCGCCTTGGCGTGAAGCCCGGCGCAGCCCCGCGGGCCCATCAGCACAAGGGTCATCAACAAAAGGGCCAACCTAAGGGCAGCACCCCGGCTACCGCTGCACTGGACGCAGCCGGGGTGGTCTATAACTTGCATTCCTATCGCCATGATGCCGCTGCACCTTCTTATGGCATCGAAGCCGCTAAGGCCTTGGGTGTTCCGGAACCTCGGGTCTTTAAAACCCTGATGGTGGCAGTGACAGCCGAGCTGGGCACCGAACTGGTTGCCGCCGTCGTACCGGTTAGTGGCAACCTCGATCTGAAGGCTCTAGCTACCACGCTGCATGCCAAGCGCGCGGAACTTGCCGATCCGTGGCTGGCTCAGCGCCGTACCGGATACGTGTTGGGCGGGATCTCCCCACTGGGCAGCAAGCTCCCCCACCCCACCGTATTAGACGAGTCTGCGCTGGAATTCAGCACCATTTTCTGCTCCGCTGGTCGACGCGGACTGGAGCTCGAAATCGCTCCGACCGAATTGGCCAGGCTGAGCAGCGCGGTGTTGGCCCGGATCGCCAAAAACTGAGCGGCTTTTAGTCCAAGAATTCCTCGGGAACCGTATCCCGGGGCAAGTCATAGTGGCCCAGCCGGGGTCCCAGCCAGGCTTTCACTACCTCATCCCAGTGCTCCGGATCCACATTCCATTCCCTGGTGTGCGCAGCTTGGGAGAACTCGACGAAGGTCACCAGCTCCGGATTGCGTTTAGCCAGCTCCACTGAGGGACCGTAGGGCACAAAGTCGTCATCCTTGCTGTGCAGGATCAAGGTTGGGGTACGTAATTCCTCCGCCCGACTGACCCAGTCCAGGCTTTTCAGATCTACCGGTGCGGCCAAGCCGGTCACTCGTCTGCCCAGCGGATGGCTGAGCATTAGCTGGCCATAGCGGCCAATGGGTGCCGGAATCCGATTCAATTCGGCTTGGTGTGCCAGCACATCGATCCAGTTGATCACCGGCGCGTCTAAGACCAAAGCCAAGACTTCCCGCCGGTAACGGCTGCGGTCTACAGTTTGCAAGGACACCGCCCCACCCATCGAATAACCGAAGAGCACAACGTCCTTGGCTCCGTGGCTGAGCGCAAACTCAATGGCTGCCTCCACATCCCGCCACTCCGTGAACCCAAGCCCGTAGCGTCCATCTTCGGCATCGGGGGCATCGCCGTCGTTACGGTAGGACATCAAAAGGCTAGTCAGTCCCAGTTCGCGCGCGGTACGCACCGCGCGCAGGCCTTCGGTGCGCCGGGCTCCCCTGCCATGCACCATAATCGCCCAGCTGGAAAGGCTCTGCTGGGCAGGCCGGATGAGCCAGGCGGGGGCCGGACCGACCGGCAAGTTGATCACCACATCCTCGGCGGCCAGGCCGATTTCGGCCGGACTCTGGAAAACCGCCCCGGTCCACTTACCACGTATCGCGTGTTGCAGATCCCCCGAAACCACCTCTTCGACCACCCGAGACACGGTGCCCTCACGCGGCACGTAGGAACGGATCGCGCCGATTCGAGCATTGCCCCGACCCTCATCAAAGGTCAGCCCATAGAGTCCGTCGACAATGGTCTCTTCGGTAGCAGGGAACACAATGTGCAGTTCTTCGCCCTCGCGCAGCACCGCAAGAATCGGTAGATCCTCCGGCTGCTCTTTTTCCGGAGTGACTACCTTACGGGCGAAGTATCCGGCTAGGGCCGAACTACCTGCCGCAGCGATCGAGGCAGCACCGGCTCCTGCCGCTGCACCGAGCGCGAGCCAACTGAGCCAAGCCGAATACTTCCGAGCGCGTGGTGCTGCCATGCTCCCATTCTGTCCGAGCCATTGGCTTGAGTCGAGTTAGCAACACCCGCAGGGTGTCAGGCGATGGCACGAATAACAACCGTAGGGAGATACGCTTAAGCCATGACGGACACCATCATCATCCTGACCGAAGCGCCGTTAGGCGAGGTCGACGTGGAAAACATCAGCGGGCTACTGGCCGAGGACGAGCAGACGGAATTGATCGTCCTGGTACCGGATGATGTGCGCCGGAATTTGCTGGTTGATGTGATCGATCAGCTGAGCCTGCTGGATATTCCAGCCGCCCTAAAGGAATTCGGTTCCCGGGAGACCAAAGCGGAGGCTCGGGAACGCGCCCAGGCGACCCTGGAAAGCTCCCTGGCTGCTTTGAAGTCCAGCAAGGCCACCGTGAGCGGCAAGGTCATTGAGGGAGACGCCGTCGCAGGCTTAGTATCCGAGGTTCAGGCCAGTTCAGCCCGGCAAGCGGTAGTGGTGACCGAGCCGCATGCGCTTGAGGACACTTTCCATACCGATTGGGCCACCCGCGCGCAGGACAAGCTGGGACTGCCGGTATTGCACCTCTACTCCGGCTCGGGATTTATTGGCGACTCCTGAGCGTTGAATCAACGTGACTGAATCTTCTTCAAACTCCAGCTATTTCCAGAACTCTGCCGTGCCCACCGTGGTGAAAACCGAGGAGCAGTGGTGGGCTGAGTTGAGCCCGGAAGAGTATCGGGTGCTCCGTCAGGCCGGAACCGAGCGAGCGTTTGTGGGCGAGTACACCGATACGCACACCGAGGGTGTCTATCAGTGCCGCGCCTGCGGGGCCGAGCTGTTCCGCAGCAATGAGAAGTTCGACTCGCACTGCGGCTGGCCATCTTTCTTTGCACCACTGGCCGAGGACAAGGTGCGCTATATCCATGACCGCAGCCTGGGCATGGAGCGGGTCGAGGTACGCTGCGCGGCTTGCGACTCACATTTGGGACACGTCTTTGAGGGCGAGGGCTACGGCACACCGACTGACAAGCGGTACTGCATCAACTCGGTGTCGATGACGCTGGTACCGGCGGAATAGTAGCTTTTCCGAACCGGTGGGAGCGTGGACAAACCAGCCTATGCTGAGCTTGACCTCGCGACGGGTGAGTTCAGCAACCATGTCCTTTGCCTCGCGCAATGAACGGGCCAGGCGGTCAAGCTTGGTCACGACGAGGTTATCCCCGCCCCGACAGCGCCTGTCCGAGCCCTGGCCGCGCCCGGTTGGCGCCAGTGGGGCCTCGGTCGGTGAAAGCCATTTCCGGTGACGCCCCAAGAGGCAGCCAAGCGTTCTTCTGAGCCGTGAAGTCTTGATCATTGGTGGATACACGCGCGTATCCGGTGATAGTTTTGAGTACACCGTTTAGGCTCCCGTCACTAGGTTTTTTCCTGGGTAAGACATACGGGAGTATGACACCTGCGAAAACACACGGTTTCGAAAATTTCCGAAATCCTGTTCACTCACAGCTGTGAACCACCGGCTTGCGGGACAGATTGGCAACGTCGAAACGGGACATCCCTTTCGGACACCTACTCAGCAGGGCGGACGAAAGAATAGCGGCAGGTGTCCCACCTACGGAACCTTGAAGTCGCTACCAGTGTCCAAGTCGCCACGACTACTACGCTTGTTGGCGGAAGGTGGTTTCCAGTCCTCAGAGTCGGCCGTAGCCAAAGATTGTGGTTGCGTTGGCTCGGTTGAATTTCTTCTGCTGGCTCGGATGGTCAGCCAGGTAAGGCCTAACAGGATGCTTGCGGTTACGGTGAGGGCCAAGATATTGATGCCACCCCACCCCAAACCTTGAAGAAGCCAGGCGGCAGCGAAAGATCCTGTTGCTGAGATGGCGGCAGTTGTTCCGTCAGTAAAGCCTTGAAGTTTCGCTCCTCGACCTTGAGGGTATGACTGAAGCAGTAGTGCTGACCCGGCAACGAATAAAACATTCCATCCGACCCCAACAAGCATCATTGTCGCCGTCATGCCCCACCCGGAGCTGGAGATCGTTCCTATTGCGCTCCCACATGCAATGATCAGGGCACCGGCGACGTTGGTCTTGAAGGTACCAAACCTCTTAAGAAACAGTGCGCTCAGCGCGGACGGGGCAAACATCCCGACGAGGTGCCACTGGATCATTGTCGCTCCCATGACGGAACCGTGGCCTGCGTGGTCGTTCGCCAACGGGCCTGCCGCCATGACAAGCGTCATCACAAGTCCTGAACCGGCCAGGACGAGAACTGCCTGCTGAAACTGGGGATTGCCGGTGCGGTCCCGGATCTGGATCGCGGGCTTATGGACTCCCACGCCACTGCCAGTTGCTGGCGGCATGGTCGCTGCAAGGATTAGTGCGCCGATTCCCAGAATTGCTATCAATAAGCATGACCCCAGGTATGGTTGCTCGGCCGCTTGTGATGCGGCGATGGCCGCGAATGGCCCCAGCGCCGCCGCAATGATCCCGCCATACATGACCAACGCCAGGGCAGGTTCACGCTTGGCCGGTGGCGCGTATTCTGAGGCCACGAAACGCAGAAATCCGCCCACCGCCCTGTATCCACCGGTCAAGGCAGTCCCCACACAAAACAGGATGAATGAGTGTGATGCGACGGCGATCGCCGAAAGGACCCCGCCAACAATCGCAGTGAGCGCCCCAACAAGCATGACAGGTCGGTACCCGAAGCGGGCAGCGGCATGGCCTGCAATGAACGAACAAGCCGTGCCGACCACGACGATAAGACTCAATGGCAGTGTCATCAACGCCGGGATGGGCACCAACGACATTCCCACCAAGCCGGTAAGGGTCAGGTCGATGCTGACAATCATGTAGTAACAGGCCTGGGCTGCGATGAGACGGATGAGCAGGTTTCGAAAACGCGGAGCAGGTTTGGTCATGTTTCCACGATTCCACTGGGCAAGCAGACCCAACAGTGACAGGATAGCCACTATGCAAAAGAATCCTGCCAATTCACCAAAGAACAGCACTGGTCTTGTGAGTGACCTGAGCCGGATCAAGGTCGCGATCCTGGCACTGCCGGAGGTCCTAGCCCTGGATTTTGGCATACCGATCCAGATTCTTGGGCGTAATACGCCCGGCCTATATGACGTGGCAACGTGTGCGGCTGGCGGTCGGCCGGTCGTCGCCTCGGGCGGGTTCTCGGTGGCTCCAGACCGTGGACTTGATCTATTAGCCGAAGCCGACACTGTAATCATTCCCGGTTACACACGCTCCCGCGACCCACTCCCGGACAATATCCTCGGCGCCTTGGTTGCAGCGCATCAACGCGGAGCCCGCATGGTTTCGATCTGTTCGGGTGCCTTTGCGCTGGCTCAGGCAGGAATCTTGGACGGCCTGTCAGCCACCACCCATTGGGAATCCACCGCCGACCTCGCCCGCCTCTTCCCACGAATCACTGTGGATGAAAATGTTCTCTTCGTCGACAACGGTCAGGTGCTCACCTCCGCCGGTGTCGCGGCAGGGATTGACCTGTGCCTTCACCTGGTCCGGAGCGACTGGGGTGTCGCGCAAGGAAACCTGACGGCCCGATCGATCGTTTCCGCTCCACGCCGTGAAGGCACCCAATCGCAATTCATTGAGCACCGGCCAATGTTCGGCAACTCGGACCAGCCAACGGACGTCGCAGCTGCCATGGAATGGGCAACAAAGCACATGCACCAACCGATCACGATCGCGGACATCTGCGCCGCGACCGCACTCAGTGAAAGAACACTCGCGCGTAGATTTGAGATGCATGCAGGAACCACTCCCATGAAATGGCTTGCAAATCAACGGGTCGAACGCGCCAAGGGGCTACTCGAAACGACGATGGCACCAATTGACAGAATCGCTTCCTCAGTCGGGCTAGGGTCAGGTACCAACTTCCGCAGCATCTTCAAGAAATCTACCTCCTTGACTCCCAGCCAATACCGGCATGCCTTCAGCGCCGGAGAGGGCCTCCAACCCTAGCAAGAAACAATTTCAACCAAGACGGCCAATCCGTCCGTTCAAGGTTCCGCATACGGAAATGGTTACCAAGTGCAGGCAACTGCCAGGTACCGCGCCTCTCGGCACCCGAAATGGACAGACTCCGCCGATACATACGTGACGGTCGACGCCATGACGCGGATAAGGCGCTAAACTCCTTGATGCAGTCTCCCGCTCCTTGGCACTGGCTCTTTCACACTCACACGTTTATGTCGAAGCCGAGCTCGTAGTCACTGGCCGCTTGTCCGCCGGCTCCCCAATTCTCCGGCGGGCTCTCTCGCAAGAGAATCGAGACACCATCACGAGGAATGCCGACTGCTTCGAGCCTTTCGACTATCTCTCGGTACAGGTTACGTTTAGCATCAAGTGAGCGGCCCGCGAAGCAGTCGATAGTCACCCGCGTATAGTAGTCTTCCTGCCCAGCAGCAAGACCATTGACCATACGGTGCGGCTCATAGCAAGCGAAGCGAATAAAGCGATCATCGTCGGGGATCTTGAATGCCGCCACCAGAGCCGCGTGAACGGCATCCATGATGGCAACTTCCTCATCCGAGGTATAGGAACGTCGGACCTCGATCAACGAGCTTGGCATAATCGCAAGAATAGCAATCTAAATCGGTCGAGCCCCAAACCCTGCCAGTAAAGGTTCCTCACGGACAACTCGCTCAGCGACTCGAGCCGAGTCTCGCTTCAAAGCGCCCGCTGACGGTCCGTCATGTGGTAGGTTCCCGGGCGGGATTGTCATCAGCGATGCGGGCGATCTCGGCTGCCAGGTCCGTGAATGCGGTGCGGAGCTCGGCCGACTCCAGAACGGTGAGGTGGGCGCCGATCAGGAGCAGCCATTGGGCCATTGCCTGGTAACTGTCAGCAGCCGCGTTCACAATTCACGTATCAGCAGTCTCCTCGGTGACCGTTCCCCAGCCCTGCTTGATCCAGGCGTCGACCGTGGCGCGCGGAGCGTGCACACGGACGGTCCCGCTCACATGCTGCCAGCTGGCTGCCAACTGCGCGGTCACATAATCGTGCAGGTCCTCGGCTGGCGGTTTCCGCGCGTAACTGGGCTTGTTCGTGATCTCCGCATCGATGCGTCGGTCGACACGGAAGGTGCGCCCACCAGCGGCCTCGAGACTGTAGGCGATGAGGTACAAGTGGCCCATTGCGTGCACGAGGTGCAACGGTTCGAGCTGCCGGTTTCCGGTCTCGCCCGAGTAGCGGCGGTACTGGCATAGGATTTGTCGGCAATCGCGGCAGGCGCGGGCGATCAGCACGAGCGTGGTGATATTGACCGATCCAGTCGGTGCATCGATTGCTGTCCCCCAGGTCGAGGCTGCTGGTGTGGGCTAAGAACGCCGCGACGACGGGCCGCAACTGAGGTGGCACAACCCGATGCAGTTTATCGAACGCGCTCAAGGCTCCCTCGGTAGTGCTGGCGTCGGTGGCAGTATTGGCCACCATGTCCCAGAGGGAGACCAGCACGGTCGCGACAGGGTAGCCGAGCTCCCGCACCGTCCGATGTCGCGCCGCACAGTGCGTGGCGTCACGTCAAGCTCTTCGGCGAGTTGCTCGGCGTTCCAGTCGCGCCGTCGCTGCAGGAGCTCCAATAGCCGCAGTAATCGTCCGAGTGTTTCCTACATAGAAACCATCATCTCCGATCAGCCGGACAAGAGCTGTCCGCCTTGCCTGAAAGTGTGTCCTTATGGAACCCACACAAGACAACATGATCGCTCCCTTCCACATCGACATTCCCCAAACAGAGCTAGACGATCTAGTCGCCCGACTCCGCGCCACCCGGTCGCCCGCCCCACTACCCGGAGACGACTGGGACACGGGCATCCCCAGCGGCTACCTCCACGAACTCATCACCGCCTGGGCCAACGATTTCGATTGGCGTGTCTTCGAGGCACGCCTGAATGAGGTCCCACAGTTCACGACGGTCATCGACGGCCAACGAATCCACTTTGTGCACGTTCGCTCTGCCGTGCCGGAGGCGACTCCGGTGCTCCTCACCCATGGCTGGCCCGGATCGTTCCTCGAGTTCACACACCTCATCGGCCCGCTCACCGACCCGGAATCCCACGGCGGCGACAGGGCAGATGCCATGCATCTGATCGTCCCCTCGCTACCCGGCTTCGGCTTCTCCACCCCGCTTCATAGCGCCGGCTGGACTTCAGCGCACATCGCTGCTGCATGGGTTGAACTGATGGACCGTCTCGGCTACGGGCGCTTTGCCGTGCAAAGCGGCGACCTCGGTGCCTCCATCTCCCCGGAGATCGCCCGTATTGCACCCGAAAAGGTGATCGGTGTGCACGTCAACGGCGCACTTAGCTTTCCAGACGACCTCGGCGAGGACGCCCGAGCCGCGATGAGCCCCCCCTCAACCAGGACCGGATGGCGTGCGTCGGCAGGTTCATGAACGAGGAGTATGGCTACATTGCCATCCAGTCCACCCGCCCTGGCCTGGTCGGCGTCGCCCTTGCCGACTCCCCTGTTGCCCAGTTGGCCTGGATGCTCGACAAGTTCCGTGCCTGGACCTGGCCACTCGAGACGGCGCCTGATGAGATCCTCGAACGCGAGTGGATCCTGGCGAATGCCTCGCTGTACTGGTTCACTACCAGCGGCGGATCGTCCGCGTACGTCGGCTACGCCCAAAGCTCCTGGGGAACCGCACCAGTAAACTCCGGGGTGCCGACCGCGGCAATCCAGTTCGCGCACGACGTCGGCATCCGCTCACACTCGAACCAAGCAAACACGATTGTCGGCTGAAGCAACGTCGAACACCACGGCGGCCACTTCGCCGCTCTCGAAGAACCGGGACTTCTCATCGACGACCTCCGCAGTTTCCTCCGCGGATTGAAGCAGTAGCGCCCGGGCCCCCCTCTCAAAACTCAACTAACCGTTCGACCGTTCCACTGCGGAGCAGGTCTGTTCGGTCGTAGGGAGACCCTCCCCTGACGTTATGTAACGCGCATCCTCAGGCCCCAGTTCTATCAATAGTTTTGGGGTCAAGTTCCCTTACGTCGTTGCGTCTGATTGCTGATCCGGCGGAGAAATTTTGCCGATACTCTCTCCCCAGTGCCCGGGGATCCCGACTAGTACTTTGCCGCCTCCATTGCCGGCCAGTCGTAGCGTGAGGGTGCTTCCAGCGGTCGGTATGGGGAAGTAGCTAATGCCCCTTGTGCCAAAAGTTACCACTGCTTCGGACACCCAGGGATTGGTCGTCCTCAAAACGATCCGGAGTCCGCCCTTGCCCAGTGTCGAGTTCACGACCACACCGGTCACTTCGCGCCACGAACCTGCCCCCACCTGACGAACCGTGCGGAGTCGACGAACTGTGAAGTACGTCAGGAGAGCCCAGCCAAGCATTGGCCAGGACAGTCCAAAGGCTGTTAAAAATAGCTGGAGCATTGGAAACCCGGGGCGAGAAGGCAGAACCACCCAACCCGGGTCGGCCGGGGCAAAACGAATCTGAACCTGAGAGCCAACAGCGGCTACATCATTACACGAATCCATGAGAGTGGCATAGCTATGTGCCTGCTTGTTCTCCGCAATGAAATCGAGTCCAACGCTGCAACGAACTCCCCGGGTCTGGTATTCAAAGTGGCTGGTCACCTTGGCATTCGCCTGTGGCCACTGGCCCCACAAGGGCTGACCAACATGCCAGATAAGCGCGAACCCTACGGCCAACAGGACCAAAAGAACCACCACGCGGACGCGGGCCTTCAGGCGCATGCGTGAAAGAAGATTGTCCACATCGCGGGCAGGTACAGTACCGAAGGGCTCGCCACTGACGGGTAACTCGACGCCCGGCGCCAGCAGAATTGTGGACATACCCGCCCCTAAAAGTGATGCCCCATTGCGGGGCAGCTATCGCGAGTATAGACATATCGGGTGGGCAATGATGAGAGCAACGCACCCTGTCGCCCGTCTTGCCTCCGAACTCCGACTGCAAATACTGCGACCAGCGGAACAAATTCACCCCCAATCTGCTCCGCTACAGCAAAATGCACAGTTGATGTCCCACGGGGCGTTCCGCCAACCGGCGTAGAGTTGCCATCCTAGAAATCAGCAACAGTTGTTGCGAATTCGTGGTTCACCGGTTCTTGGCCGTTCCGAATCCTTCAGGCTGCGTTCTCGCGGTACTGCCTTCCAGTTCCTCGAACACTGTGATCTGCAAACCTGTTGGCGCTTCAAATCGTGGATCAAGGCCGGACCAATTGCGTCCACCAGCATGGACATAGAGCCGGTCATTTGATCCGGCATGGACCTCTGAAACCAGACGTGTCAACGTCGAGACACCAGGAGGAGAACCTTGCACAAACCCAGCCAAAACGTCGCCCGTTCAAACGATCCCAGCGGTCCCCCGGCAACGTCCACGCCCGAGCCGCCAGGAACAGTCTCAGTTCCTAATGCTTGACCGGATCAGCGAAGTCCGTGTAACCGTGCTCGACGTAAATCTCAGCAGAGTGCTGGTAACTAGTTTGTCCCCCGTTGCCCGTATAGCTCCAGAACGGAAGTATCCCAATGCACAGCTGACCGGCCAAGAATTTCACCACTAGCTAGGGAACAACCTTCGGTTCCATCAGAAACTGTCCACCACACGAACCGCTGACAGTTGAACAGCGAATCCCAAACGGTTGCGTGTCCCTGCGGCCTGTGACTCACATTTGGGACACGTCTTTGAGGGCGAGGGCTACGGCACACCGACTGACAAGCGGTTCTGCATCAACTCGGTGTCGATGACGCTAGTACCGGTGGAATAACAGCTTTTCCGAACCACCGAAGCCCCCGATAACCCGAGCGTTGTGGGCAAGCACGCAGAATGCTCATTGTGGACGGCATTCCCACTCAAATAAGCAACAGACCTTCTTATCATTGAGTCAATTTTTCATAAGTATTGCTGTTCTTGGCGCTAGGATTTCATAAGATCCATCGACCTCCAGGAAGGACTCGAGCAATGACTCAGACCATAAATGCTTTCGAGCAAAGCAGCAGCACGGAAATGCTTGAGACGATTGCTCGGGGACCGGCTTGGCAGGCCCTCAAAGCCGCCGCCACCGAATTGCAGAACCTGCAAATCAAGGACGGCTCCATCCCGGAGGTCGAGAATCACGCACGAGCCACCGCATTGGTCGCCGTGCTGAAGGATTCCGTTCAAGAGCTCGCCCCGCACTTCCCGCACGATGCCGAGTACCTCGACCTGCTGGTCAAGGACTTTGAGCGCTGGAGCACCAGCAATTTTGGCATCCCCGACTTCCTGGATTCGCTGCTGGCTTTCCAGCCGCAGGAACATCGGGTCGACGGCCTGGGCCATCTGGTGGTCTTCCCGATGTACACCCAGAACGGCTCCACCAACCGCTTCGTTGAGGCTGTTCTGGTGCAGGTGATCTGGCCCGAGTTCATCTCCGAGCTGGAAGCCGGAGCCTATTCGAACAAGCTCTTCGTGCCGATCAGCTTCGTGGACTTCACCCCGGGCTACGACACCAACTCGGCCGTACTCTTCCCAGAGAGCGTCGGTGTCCGGGAAACCCCGAAATTCACCTGGGGAGCCATTTTCCAGGACCGTGAGGCCGCTCGCTTCCGGCGGGTGCTGCGGGCCGCCGCGGAGATCACCTCGCTTGAATTGCCCGCCGATGCCGCCGAGTTGCTCGACGATCAGAAGCTCACCCAGGAAACCTTCGTGATGTGGGACCTGATCCACGACCGCACTCATATGCGCGGCGATCTGCCCTTCGATCCCTTCATGATCAAGCAGCGGATGCCCTTCTTCCTGTACTCACTTGAAGAACTTCGTTGCGATCTGACCGCTTTCAGCGAATCGGTCAAAATCGAAAAGGATCCGGAGGCTTCCGAGGAAGCCCGGAAATACGCCAAGCTGGTGCAGTATGCGGTGATCTTCGATCGGATCTTCCGCTTCGCCATCACCGGTAGCCGGGTGCGCAACTACGACGGCTTGGGTGGCCAACTGCTCTTCGCCTGGATGCACCAGCACCACGTTTTGCACTGGACTGACACCAAACTGACCATTGACTGGGACGAGGTTGCCGACGTCGTGGTGGCCCTGGGTGAGCAGATCCACGATCTGTACTGGCGCTCCATCGACCGTCCGAAGACCGCACACTGGCTGGCTGCCTACCAGTTGGTCTCCGGCACGGTGACCCCCAATCCGGCTTCGGTTTGGGCCAAGGGCCCCGATGCGCTGCCGCTGAACGAGCCGCCGCGTGCGCTGACGGATCAAGTGCTGGACGACGAATTCCCGCTCTCCATGTTCTACGAGGCGCTGGAGAAGAAGATGCGCTCGGTGATCGAATCCACCACCGGCATTACCGGCAAGGACAGCATTACCGGTACAACTGAGGTATGAGCACTCAGTCGAACAAAACCATCCTAATCGCCGGCGGCTCCTCCGCCGCCGGCGTGGCCACGGCAAAGGCCCTGCTCGGCGCCGGTCACCGGGTGGTCGCCGTTGGTTCCTCGGAGGCACGGATTACGACGGCGGCCGCGGCCAGTGGCGCAACCGCCAGGGTCGCTGATCTCGCCAACCCAACGGCGGTGACTGCTCTACACGAGTGGATCAACAACGAATTCGGTGCGCTCGACGGGCTGATCCATCTAGTCGGCGGCTGGCGCGGTGGCGGCGGCTTGGCCGAACAGAACGATGCTGATTGGGATTTTCTTAGCCACGGGGTGATCGACACCCTACGAATCACCAGCCGCGAGTTCAGCACCGAGCTAGCGGGCAACTCCGGTCGCCTAGCCATCGTCTCCTCCACCTCCTTGGCGCACCCAACGGCTGCTAATGCCAATTACGTTGCAGCCAAGGCGGCAGCCGAGGCCTGGACCCTAGCCGCCGCCGAAGGCTTCACCAAGCAGGCCGAAAGCGACCCGTCTCAACAGGCAGCTGCCATTGTCTTTCGAGTCAAGGCATTATTGACCGATGAGATGAAAGCCGCCCAGCCGGAGCGACGTTTTCCGGGCTACACCCACGTTGATCAGCTGGCTACGCGAGTCGCGGCACTGTTTGACCAAGCAGCCGAGGAGATTAACGGCAGCATCGTCGATCTCACCGCGAGCTAAACCCCACATCCGTATCTCCACAGCTAAGCGTTAGCCCACCGACATCGCGATAGTGTACTGAATGGACAGTGCCCTTGTCGGGTGCCAAAGAACTATTTTGAACCAGGGAAAAAAGTGACTGAATCGCTCCACGACAAAAATCTCCGCGGCTTTGCCTCCGACAACTACTCCGGGGTGCACCCGGATATCTTGACCGCTCTCGCGACCGCGAACGAGGGGCACCAGGTTTCCTATGGCGAGGATGTTTATACCGAGAAGCTCACCGAAGTTTTCGAAAGCCATTTTGGACCGGGCATCGAGGTCTACCCGGTATTCAACGGCACCGGCGCAAATGTGCTCAGCCTGCAGGCAGCCCTGCCCCGCTGGGGTGCGGTGATCGCCGCGAAGACCGCACACATCAATATGGACGAGGGCGGTGCTCCGGAACGCGTTGGCGGCCTGAAGCTGCTCACCGTGGAGACGGCGGACGGCAAGCTCACCCCCGAGCTGATCGACCGGGAAGCCTGGGGCTGGGGTGATGAGCACCGTGCCCAACCGCTGGCCGTCTCCATCACCCAGGTCACCGAATTAGGCACCTGCTACACCCCAGAAGAAATCAAAGCCATTGCCGACCATGTGCACGAACGCGGCATGGTGCTACACATGGACGGCTCTCGCCTAGCCAACGCGGCCGCCCATTTGGGACTGCCCTTCAAGGCTTTCACCACCGATGCGGGTGTGGATGTACTCTCCTTCGGTGGCACCAAAAACGGACTGATCTTCGGTGAAGCCGTGATCGCTCTCAACCCGGCAGCTACCCCGGGCTTGAAGTATTTGCGCAAGCTGAATATGCAGCTTGCCTCGAAGATGCGGTTTATTTCGGCTCAATTCATCGCCTTGCTCGAAGGCGACCTCTGGCTACGCTCGGCCGGTCACGCCAATGCCATGGCCGCCCGGTTGCGCGCTGGCATTGATCAGATCCCTGGCGTTCAGGCCACTCAGCAGACCCAGGCGAACGGCGTTTTTGCGATCCTTCCCGAGGGGGTGGCCGACCGGGTGCGGGAGAAGTTCCGTTTCTACGATTGGGACGAGGCTCGCCGTGAGGTCCGCTGGATGTGCTCATTCGATACCACGGAAGCGGATATCGATGCCTTCCTGGCGGCAATTCGTAGCGAAGTCAGCGCGAGTTGAGCCGATGATTCCGGCTACAGCTAGGTCACTAACGGCGCGCCTTCGCTACGTTGTCGGTGCTCAGGCATAGCCTTCCAGGGTGAGCGCGCTTGCACAAGTCCCCTCTGACTTCTTGACCGCCCTGGGAACATTGCGCCAGGGCAATTGCCGCAGTGAATTGCGGTTGGAAGAAATTCCTGCCCCCTCCCGCTTGGCTCCGTTCGCGGTGGCCCTCGGTGCCGAGGTCTTTGAGCCTGCCAGCGAGCCGAATCGGGAACCGTCCGAATTGGCCACCGGGAGATTCATTCTGCTGCACGATCCGGAGGGTTCGGACCTTTGGGATGGCACCTTCCGGATTGTGACCTATATCCGGGCTCAGCTGGAAGCCGATATTGGCACCGATGCCATGCTCGGTTCGGTGGCTTGGACCTGGTTGGTCGAAGCTTTGGAGAGCCACGGTGCCGATTATCGGGCTGCGGGCGGCACCGCAACTCGGATTCTCTCCGAAAGTTACGGATCGCTTGCAGGCAGGCCCGATTCCATCGATATTGAGCTGCGTGCATCGTGGACTCCGGAAAGTGAGAATGTGAAGAATCACCTGGAGGCCTGGTCAGATATGGTCTGCACTTTCGCAGGGCTTCCGCCACTACCCGAGGGAGTCAGCGCACTGCCACATCGGCGGCGCAGTTGAGTCAAGTGAATCCCTCAGAATCCTCGGAAAAACGCACCCGGAGCCGCTCCGGGAGGCCTAGCCGCAGGAAAGCTGAGAGCATCGAAGTTGCCCCATTGCCTTTAGCCGCCTCCGGGAGTCCCGAAGCCACCGAGCCGATCGAAGCCTCCGAGCCAAGCCAAGTTTCCGAGCTGCCGGATCTCTCCGAGTTGCCCGAAGTGATTGTTCTGGACACCCCACGAGACGGCGTGCCCTTGATCATCAACACCGCTGAGGGCTTAGCACGAGCTGCCGCGGCATTGGCTGCCGGTAGCGGCCCAGCCGGGGTGGACGCCGAGCGGGCCTCCGGGTTCCGCTACGGTCAACGAGCCTTCCTGGTCCAGATCCGCCGAGAAGGCGCGGGTAGCTGGCTCATCGATCCTGAGCCTTTTGAAGATTTGAAGATCATTGACCAGGCACTGCGCGGCGTCGAATGGATCTTGCACGCCGCCACTCAGGATTTGCCTTGCCTTTCCGAACTAGGCATGTGGCCGGACGCGCTTTTCGATACCGAACTGGCCGCCAGAATTGCTGGCCTGCCCAAGGTGGGGCTGGCCGCCGTCGTGGAGCAATTGCTGGGCTTCGGCTTAGCCAAAGAACATTCCGCAGCGGACTGGTCCACCAGGCCACTACCGGAGCCTTGGCTGCGCTATGCGGCGCTCGACGTCGAGGTACTCGCCGAGCTGCGCGAGGAACTGGTGGAGCTACTCACCGAGGACGGCAAACTTGAGTGGGCACAAGAAGAGTTTCAAGCCCTTCTGGAGGCGGGCCCCCCCGCCCCGCGCGTCGATCCTTGGCGCCGCGCCTCCGGCTTACATCAGCTCAGGGACCGCAGGCAGATTGCTGCGGTACGGGAGCTCTGGCTGGAACGCGACGCCTTAGCGCAAAACCGCGATGTGGCACCCGGTAGGCTACTGCCTGATTCGGCACTGATAGTTGCCGCCAAAGCAATGCCCAACACCATCCCGCAGCTCTTGGCGATTCCAGGTTTTCACGGCAGGGCAGCCCAGCGAGAAGCTCCCCGCTGGCTCCGTGCCATCACCACGGCGAAAGCACTCAAGGAGTTACCTCCGCAACACCTACCCAGCAACTCTCCGCCGCCGCCTCGTGCTTGGGCGGAAAAGGACCCGGAGGCTGCGGCCAGGCTAGCCACCGCCCGCCCGAGATTGGCAGCCAAGGCTGGGGAGCTCAATCTGCCGCTGGAGAACCTGCTTACCCCTGACTTCCTGCGCCGCCTCTGCTGGCGTCCGCCGGAGTTCTTCGAACTGGAATCGATCGCTTCAGCCCTGGCCGATCTCGGTGCTCGCGGCTGGCAGATTAAGCTGGTCACCCCGATCCTTTTGGAGGCCTTCCTGCATCCGGAACCGCTACCGACCAAAACAGCAGCCGGGACCGCTCCAGAGTAAAAAATGGCTCGGCAGGCTGTGGCGTTTGAAACAACATGTTACCCATGAGTAGCATGGTCCTAGTGGCTCGATAATGAGGTTGCGCCACACCGTCGTTTCGCCCATACGAGGAGCCAAAGTGAGCCCACAAGCACGGCAAGTCCGTGAAGTAGTTTTTGTCGACGGCGTCCGAACCCCCTTCGGGAAGGCTGGGGAAAAGGGAATCTACGCCAATACCCGGGCCGATGATCTGGTGGTGAAGTGCATCCGTGAGCTGATGCGACGCAATCCTTCACTGCCCGGCGAGCGGATTGATGACGTCGCTATCGCGGCAACCACCCAGACCGGCGACCAGGGACTAACCATTGGCCGCAGCGCCGCGCTACTAGCCGGGCTGCCCCGCTCGGTACCTGGTTTCGCCATCGACAGAATGTGCGCCGGAGCGATGACCGCGGTCACCACCACGGCCTCCGGCATTGGTTTTGGTGCCTATGACGTGGTGATCGCCGGCGGGGTCGAGCATATGGGTCATCACCCGATGGGCTCCGGCGCCGATCCGAACCCGCGTTTCCTGAGCGAGCGTCTGGTTGATCCGGCCGCGCTAAACATGGGCAATACAGCCGAAAACCTGCACGACCGCTTTCCGGCCATCACCAAGGAACGCACCGATCGTTACGCCATGAACTCACAAACCAAGCTAGCCGCCGCCTACGAAAAGGGTCAGATTCAGCCCGACCTGGTGGCGGTAGCATCCTTCAAGGCCGAGCCAAAGGACGCCGAGGGCAATAGCTCCGGTAGCAGCTGGAACCTCAACACCGTGGACGAGCCACCCCGCCCAGGGACTACCCTGGAGGACCTGGCCAGCCTGCGCACTCCCTTCCGTCCGCATGGCCGGGTCACAGCAGGCAATGCCGCCGGACTCAACGACGGAGCCACCGCAGCGATTCTGGCCTCCGCCGAGGCAGCCGAGGAGCTGGGCCTGCCGGTAAAGATGAAACTTGTCAGTTACGGCTTCGCCGGGGTGGAGCCCGAAGTAATGGGCATCGGCCCGGTCCCGGCCACCGAGAAGGCGCTCAAGAACGCCGGACTGAGCATCGAGGACATTGGGCTATTTGAGATCAATGAAGCCTTCGCCGTCCAAGTGCTCTCCTTCCTGGATTACTTTGGCATCGCCGATGACGATCCCCGAGTCAACCGCTACGGTGGCGCCATCGCCGTCGGGCACCCGCTCGCTTCCTCCGGGGTCCGCCTGATGAACCAGTTGGCCAGGCAGTTCGAAGAAGACCACTCGGTCCAGTACGGCATTACCACGATGTGTATTGGCTTGGGCATGGGTGCCACCGTGATCTGGGAAAACCCGCATTTCGACGGCACCACCGCCAGCAGCTCCGAAGCCATTTCAGAAAGGACGGCGACAGCATGAGCGCCAAGGATTTCAGCGCACTGACCGATTTGTTCCCGAACGAGATTGTCACCCACTCCCTACTGAAGGACATTGAGCTTTCCGGGCCGAAGGGCGAGAAGATCGGGACTTTCGCCCTGATCACCTTGGACAACGGCTTAGACCACAAACGCCCCACCACGCTGGGCCCCAATACCCTGGTGGAATTGGGCACCGTGTTGGAGGCCCAGCGTGAGCGGGCAGCCCGCGGTGAGATTATCGGCGTCGGAATCACCGGCAAGCCCTACTTCCTGGTGGCCGGTGCCGATCTATCCGCGGTGAAGGGCCTCAAGGCCCGGGAGAATGGCGTCTGGATGGCCCAGCTGGGTCACTATGTCTACGACACCCTCAATGACCTGGGAGTGCCGAGCTTCGTCTTTATTAATGGCGTTGCCCTGGGTGGCGGATTGGAAATCGCACTCAACGCTAATTACCGCACCGTCTCCACAGCAGCGGGTGCGCTCGGCCTGCCGGAAGCTTTCCTGGGGCTGGTTCCCGGCTGGGGTGGCGTCTACAAATTGCCTCGCTTGATCGGCCCGGCCGAAGCGGTCAAGGTGATGGTGGAGAACCCGCTGAGCAATAACCGCACGCTCTCCGGACCTGCCGCTTATAAACTCGGTGTTGCCGATGCGCTCTTTGAGCCCGCTGACTTCCTGGAGCAGTCCATCGCTTGGGCGGCCAAGGTACTCTCCGGTGAGATCGCCGTCGAACGTCCCCATTCCGTTTCGGAACCGCTCACTGAGGAACAATCTGCAGCCTGGGATCAGGCTATTGCGGCTGCCAAGAGCATTATCAAAGCAAAGACCTCCAATGCGGCCCCGGCGCCGCTGAAGGTGGTGGAGCTGATGGAGAAGGGTAAGTCCTGGAGCCAGCAGGAATCTGCAGCAGCCGAGGTCGAAGCCCTGGGCGATTTGATGCAAACCGATGAGTTCCACGCCACCGTCTATGCCTTCCTAGATTTGGTGCAGAAGCGAGCCAAGCGCCCGGCAGGCGCTCCCGATAAGTCGTTGGCTAAGCCGGTGACTAAGGTGGGCGTGGTCGGGGCCGGGTTGATGGCCAGCCAGTTAGCACTGGTCTTTGCCCGGCAGCTGAAGGTGCCGGTGGTAATGACCGATATCGACCAGGCCCGAGTGGATAAGGGCGTGGGCTACGTCCACGCCGAGGTCGATAAATTGCTGGCCAAAAAGCGAATTTCAGCCGACGCCGCAAACCGCACCAAAGCCTTGGTCACCGGATCGGCGTCCAAGGAAGTCTTTGCCGATGCGGATTTCGTGATTGAAGCCGTTTTCGAGGAACTGCAGGTGAAGAAGGATGTCTTCGCCGAGCTAGAGAAAATCGTCTCCGAAGATTGCATCCTGGCAACTAACACCTCCTCGCTTTCGGTAACCGCAATGGCTGCCGATCTGAAGCATCCGGAGCGTCTGGTCGGATTCCACTTCTTCAATCCGGTCGCCGTGATGCCCTTGCTGGAGATCGTGCGCGCCCCGAAGACCTCCGATGCAGTGCTAGCCACCGCCTTCGAAACCGCTAAGTCACTGAAGAAGAACGCCGTGTTAGTCAAGGACGCGGCAGCTTTTGTGGTCAACCGGGTTTTGCTGCGGCTGATGGGTGTGGTGGCTGAGGCCTTCGATAAGGGCACCGATGCCCGCACTGCGGATACCGCCCTAAAACCCATGGGTTTGCCGATGACGCCGTTTACCCTGCTCGCCATGGTCGGCGTACCGGTGGCTCTGCATGTCTCCGAATCCCTGCACACCGCCTTCGGTGAGCGTTTCTGGGTCTCGGCCAATCAACAGCGCCTCATCGACGCCGGGAAAAAGGGCATCTGGGAAAGCGGAGAGGATGGGCCATTCGTATCTCAGGAGACCTTAGACCTGCTGGAATTCGGTGATTCGCCAATCAGCGGCGAGGAACTGCTGCTCCGTACCCAGGATGCGCTGGCGGAGGAAATCGGCCTCATGCTCTCCGAGGGAGTGGTGGCTGGCCCCGAGGACGTTGACCTGTGCATGATCCTGGGCGCTGGTTGGCCGATGTTCTTAGGCGGCATCACCCCTTATCTAGACCGCGTGGGCGCCTCTGAACGAGTCAATGGGAAGCGTTTCCACGCCCCCGGAATCGCCTCCAAGCCGGTCTAAAGGTTCAGGAGGACAAGCTGTAGGAGTGCTCTGGACGACCGGTAGCCCCGTATCGTAACGAGACACTCACCGAGCCGTCCTCGACCAGAACCGAAAGATAGCGCTGCGCAGTGGCCCGGGAGACACCAATCTCCTGGGCCACTTCCAGGGCCGTCCGATGTTGCCCCGAGGCCCGCTGCAGAGCTCCCCGAATTTCCTGCTCGGTCACTGAACGTGGCTTTTTGCTCGTCTCGGCTGCAGAAAATTGCCGCGATGCGCGTTCTACAGATTCCTGGTCCAGGTTGCTACTGGAATCCAGCAGCTTTCGGTACCGGGCGTAGCCGCGCAGCTTCACGCTAAGTACCTCAGGATCAAAGGGCTTAATCAAATAAGCCAGCGCGCCGCGCCGTCGTGCTCGCAAAATCGACTCGGAGTCCCGAGCCGCGCTAAGCACCATAGCGTCCACATCGATCTGAGAGAGCAGGTCCAAGCCGCTGCGATCGGGGAGGAAAATATCGATGAGCACCAAATCCGGTCGCAATGCGGAAATTGCTCTTAAGGCCGACTCCCCCGAACCCACCGGGTCCAAGGCGGTGAACCCGGGAACCCGGGCCACATAATCTCGGTGCAGCCGAGCCACATGGAAATCGTCATCGACCACTAAAACTCGAAAATTAGTCGTCATCTTCAGCTACCTCACTCATTTCCAAAACCTTCTCTAAACGGGCCATAAAGACCGCCCCCGGCCCGTTCGGCTCGCCAGCGAAGAGAATGACCAGATCGCCGCCGTCGAGCCTAGCGAATTGCCTGGCCAGGCCGAGGCCAATGCCCTCCCCCAGGCCGGTGGAGGCTCGGGATGAACTTGAGGTGGTGAAGCCCTCGGTGAAGATCTGCTCACTGTCCGCAAGGCGCACTCCGTCGCCGGAATCCGCCACCGTGACAACTAAGGAACTGCGATCACTCAGCAATTCCACCTCAACCCATCGTTCGGTATTGCTGCCATGCACCGCTGCGGTAATCGCATTATCCACCAGATTGCCGATCACCGCAGTGGCGTTCTGTGCATCCCGCACCGGATAGTGAACCAGGGTATTGGCACCTATCCGCAATTGCACTCCTCGTTCTGCCGCTTGAGTACTCTTTGCGCCCAGGAAGGCTGCCAAATAGGTGTCGGTGATGAGCTCGCCGTTCTGCAGCGGATAACTCAAGGGACCGCTATCCAAACTTTCCCGAAGATAGGACAAGGCGGATTCGCCTTGCCCCATGTCCAGCAGGCCGGTGACCACATGCAGCCGATTGGCGAACTCGTGGCGCTGCGCGCGGAGGGCCGAGGAAAGCGTGGAGACGGCTTCAAGTTGGCGGCTCAGCGCCTGCACCGAACGACGATCCCGCACCATCACCACCCAGCCAAGATCATGGTCCCCACGCGCCACTTTGAGGGCATTGATTAGCAACACCAATTTGTTCACCACTATCTGCGCGCTCTGATCGGAGCCCTGAGCCAAAAGTTCAAACACTGTCTCCGGCAGCGGGAGTTCGGAAAACTGTTTCCCTACCGGATCCGGCACGCCCAGCAACTCCCGCGCTTTGTCATTGCAAATGGTGATTCGACGCTGTGCGTCCAAGCCCAGTACGCCCTCTGCCACACCGTGCAGAACCACTTCCTGGTTCTGCGCCAGGGTACTGATTTCCTCCAGTTCCAGTCCCCGGGTGCGCCGACGCAGATTGGCCAGGGAGGCGCTAGTGCCAAGCACGCCCAGGCCGAGGGAAAGTGCTCCAACGCCAAGGATGGGAGCCACCGAACCCCACATCCCGTACAGAACTTCCTGAGTAGAGTAACCAACACTGACCTCACCCACGATGCCGCCGTCGATGCCCCGCAGCGGGACCTTGGCACGCACCGAGGGCCCTAACGAGCCGGATTCGGTTTCCACAATCTCCTGCCCGTTGAGCGGAATATCAGGGCTAGTGGTGACGTGTTGACCCAGTTCGGTGGGTTCCGGATGCGACCAACGTATTCCGTTCCGGTCGGCGACCACCACGAAGAGCGCACCAGTCCTTTCCCGGACGGCTTCCGCGATCTGCTGGACCGAACCACTCATCAGCACCTGCTGGCTGGGCATCGTTCCGGCCGCCTGAGTGAGCGCGGAACGGATTGAGGTGTTCTCCGAAATCGACTGCGAAACCGCCAAAGCTTTGGACCCAACTTCGGCTACCAGTCTCTGATAGGCGAGCCAACCTGCCACTCCGCTGACCAGCACCACGACGAAACCGATCACGAAAATCTGCTGTAGCAAGAGTCGGGTGGAGAAGGCCAGGCGCGGAAACCATCGACGTTTGCCGCCGGAGCGTCGTTCCTTCATGATGCTTAGCCTCCTCGCCAATTCGCCACCGATTCCAATCACCACCCAACCCCTCACCACCCATCGAGTGTGGAGATCTGCACCTTAAAACACCCTCAAAAGGTGCAGATCTCCACACTCGATGGAAGGGAAAGCTTAGAACAATGCGACCTTGGGGGTGCGCGGGAAGATCTCCTCGAGCTGAGCAAGGTCTTCAACGCTGAGCGGGGCCGTGGCTGCCTCAGCGTTCGCCCGAATCTGCTCTGGCTTAGTGGCTCCGGCGATAACGCTGGAAACCGAGGGTTGCGCAGCGAGCCAGGAGAAGGCCACCTGAAGTTCGGTCAGGCCGCGGTCCTTGGCGAAAGTGCTGAAAGCCGCGAGCTGGGACCAGTCTGCCTTCTCGAGCAGATTGGTCCGCGAATGCGTCAGGCGGCTACCCTCGGGAGCCTTTCCTTCGGCGTATTTGCCGGTTAGTAGGCCGTTGGCCAGCGGAAAATACGGCAGCACTCCGAGACCAAAGGCCTCTGCCGCCGGAGTGACCTCCAGCTCGGCGCGACGATCCAGCAGATTGTAGTGATTCTGCGCGGACACGAAGGGGGTGTAACCACCGATCTTGGCCTCATAGGCGGCTTCAGCGATCTGCCAGCCGGTGCGGTTGGAGTGTCCCAGATAGCGGACCTTGCCGGAACGAACCAGTTCATCGAGAGCGGAGAGGGTCTCCTCGATCGGCGTCACGCCATCCGGGGTGTGATATTGATACAGATCAATCCAGTCCGTGCCCAGACGCCGCAAGGAAGCCTCGGCAGCCTTGACGATGTAGCGGCGGGAGCCTCGTGCGCCCCAGTCGGCGCCGTTGGCGCCCTGCAAGTCCAGTCCGAACTTGGTTGCAATCAACACGTCCTCGCGTCGGCGAGCGAGTGCTTTACCGAGCCGTTCCTCGCTCAGACCGGGCCGCGCACCATAAACGTCGGCAACGTCAAAAAGTGTCACCCCGGCGTCAATAGCGGCGTGCACGACGGCGTCTGTCCCCTCTTGGGATTCGGTGGGGGTCCCCGGTCTGCCCAAGTTATTGCAGCCCAATCCAACCGTGGAAACGATGAGTCCAGAATTGCCCAACGGGCGATAATCAGTCATATTTCCAAGCCTATCTCGCGAGGGACCCGCGTCGAGCGCGCGAGGCGTGGGAGCGTGATAGGCGCTATCTCGCGAGGGACCCGCGTCGAGCTCGCGAGGCGTGGGAGCGTGATAGGCGCTATCTCGCGAGGGCCCCGCGGCGCAGCCAGCTATCGGCCCGGCCGTCGAAAGGAGCAACCTCGGCCAGCACACGACGATGAACAGCGGAACATTCGGCTTCCATCCGGCTGATCACCTCGGCCGGATAGCCGTAACGCACCTGATGTTCGGCGAATTCATCTTCGTCGTCCACCCAGGTTCTATCCCGCGCGGTGATCACGTCTAGGTCCATATCGATCAAGGTCATCTCCCAGCCTTCGTCCCGTGTCAAAAGATTCCAGCTGATCTCCGTCACAATATCCACGTACAAGGAGCACTGCTCGGGGTGCTGATCATCATAGAAAGTGGCCACCCACTCCCCCTCGAACGGCACCAGAAGCACCGCCGGAGAAACCGCCATAAATCCGGAACCTGGTTTCGAAACGAAGGAACCAGCGGGCTGATGCACCCAGTGACCGACTTCATCCGAGCCCAAATAGGTCCCCGGCACCACCCAGTGAGCCCCGCCGTCCCACTTCCGGTGACGCGCCACGACTAGGTCACCGACGGCAGGCGTCGTTTCGCTCTCGCTCATTGGCGCGGCAGCTGACCGGTATGCGTCACACCGCCCTGAGTGTCGCTCGTCGGCAGTGGCCGAGCGAAAGGTACCTTGGTCCCCAGAACTTGGCCGACGACGTCGTGCGCTACCTGCTGCGCGGTCAAACCTACGCGCTCTAAGACTTGGGAGCGGGAGCCGTGCGCCAGGAATTCCACCGGCAAACCCACCTCATTCAGCGCTGTGTCCACACCAGCTGCGCGCATCTCCTGACGGATGCGCGAGCCAACTCCGCCAGCCCGAACGCCGTCCTCAATGACGATCACGATCCGGTGCTGAGCGGCCAGCTCAAGAATGGACTCCGGAACCGGCAATACCCAGCGTGGGTCCACCACGGTGGAGGAAATCCCCTGCGCGCCGATCAGATTCGATACCTGCAGAGAAAGCTCGCTCATCGCGCCCACCGAGACGATCAATACATCGTTCTCGGTGGAACCAGAGGGGCGCCTGGCCAGCACATCTACGCCATCCTCAAGCCGTTCAATAGCTTCGACCTCGACGCCTACGGAGCCCTTGGAATAGCGCAGCACGCTCGGAGCATTATCGATCGCCACCGCTTCCCGCAGTTCCTCCCGCAGCCGGGAGGCATCCCTCGGCGCGGCCAGGTGCAAGCCCGGGATGATCTGCAAGATCGACAGATCCCACATGCCGTGGTGACTGGGACCATCAGGGCCGGTAACTCCTGCCCGGTCCAGCACCACGGTGACTCCCGCCTTGTGCAGTGCGACGTCCATCAGCAGCTGGTCGAAGGCTCGATTTAGGAAGGTGGCGTAGAGCGCCACCACGGGATGCAAGCCGCCGAAAGCCATACCGGCTGCCGTGGTCAGCGCATGCTGCTCGGCAATACCCACATCGATCACTCGCTGTGGATGTCTCTCGGCGAAGATATTGAGTCCCACCGGGTTGAGCATCGCCCCGGTGATGCCAACAATGTCCTGCCGTTCATCGGCGATCTCAGCGATCTCCTCAGCAAAAACCGAGGTCCAGGACTGTACCGAAACGGAATCCACGGGCAGGCCAGTCTCCGGATCAATCACCCCGACAGCGTGGAACTGGTCTTCCTCATGGGCACGAGCCGGGGCATAACCCCTGCCCTTCTCGGTCATCGCGTGTACGATCACCGGTCCGGCGTAGTTCTTGGCCGCGAGCAGTGCGGACTCCATCGACTTCTCGTTGTGCCCGTCTACCGGGCCGATGTACTTCATGCCAAGATCCTCGAAGAGCCCTTGCGGAGCCCACCAGTCCTTGAGACCTTTTTTGGCAGCGTGCAGCGACTTGTACATGAACTGGCCCAGTACACCGCCGTGTTGCAGCTTTTGTTTGGTCCAGTCGAGGGTCTCCTCGTAAGCCTTGTGGGTGCGCACCGAATCAATTGCGGGCCGGAGTGAGCGCAGATAGTCCGCCAGTCCGCCCACCGTGGGCGCATAGGAGCGTCCATTGTCGTTCACCACGATAACCACTCGGCGATGCTTGTCAGCTGCGATGTTATTGAGTGCTTCCCAGGTCATTCCACCGGTCAGCGCACCATCGCCAACCACCGCGACAACGTAGCGATCCCCTTCGCCGTTCAGCTGCCGGGCTCGGGAAATCCCGTCGGCCCAGGACAGCGAGGATGAGGCATGGGAGGATTCCACAATATCGTGCGGGGACTCGGCACGGTCTGGATAGCCGGAAAGCCCACCTTGTTGCCGCAGCGTGGAGAAATCCTGCCTGCCGGTGAGCAGTTTATGCACATAGGACTGATGCCCGGTGTCGAAGATAATGGAATCTCTGGGCGAATCAAAAATCCGATGGATCGCCAGGGTCAGTTCGACCACGCCAAGATTGGGGCCGAGATGTCCGCCCGTCTGAGCGACATTGCTGATCAAGAATTCCCTGATCTCGGTGGCCAGTTGCGTCATCTGCACGTCACTGAGCCGGGCGAGATCCGCCGGATGCTGGATGGTCTCCAGAAGTCCCATTGATCCTCACTTCCTCTGCTATCCGCAGCGCGTTATGACAGCAATTCTACTGCGTTTTTGCCACCGGCCCCTCCCCGCTCTGCACCGCGAGTTCGCGTTTGAGTCTCGAATTCGCCGGTAAAACCCCGCGAATTGGAGAAGGACAAGCGAACTCGCGCGTGAAAAAAGGCCCCGGCTCACCGTTGAACGATGACCGGGGCCCCTCTCAGAACTTAGCTAGCGGAGATCGATCTCCGCGCCCCCTTGGTAAACCTTCGGTTCACCAGGGGAACCCTACGCGGAGATCTGTCGCAGCACGTACTGCAGGATGCCGCCGTTACGGTAGTAGTCGGCTTCACCTGGCGTATCAATGCGGACGACGGCGTCAAATGACTTGGTCGAACCGTCCTCCTTGGTCGCGGTGACCGTGAGCGTCTTCGGCGTGGTGCCCTCATTCAAAGCGGTCACACCGGCCACTGAGAACGACTCGGTGCCATCCAGACCCAGGGTCGAAGCGTTCTCGCCCTCCGGGAACTGCAGCGGCAGCACACCCATACCGATCAGGTTGGAGCGGTGGATCCGCTCGTAGCTCTCGGCGACAACAGCCTTGACGCCCAGTAGCGCGGTGCCCTTGGCTGCCCAGTCACGGGATGAGCCGGAGCCGTATTCCTTGCCTGCCAGCACCACAAGAGGCACCCCGGCAGCCAAGTAGTTCACCGAGGCATCGTAGATGGTGGATTCCGGGCCGCCGTCGAGCGTGAAGTCGCGGGTGAAGCCACCCTCAACTCCATTGCCCTCATTGGCGTCGGCGAGCAACTGATTGCGCAAGCGGATATTCGCGAAGGTACCGCGGATCATCACCTCGTGGTTGCCACGACGTGAGCCGTAAGAGTTGAAGTCCTTGCGATCCACACCGTGCTCCAGCAGGTATTTTCCAGCCGGGCTGTCCGACTTGAAGGAACCCGCCGGGGAGATGTGGTCGGTGGTGACCGAATCGCCCAGCTTGGCCAGCACCCGAGCACCGGTGATATCGGTGACCGGCTCCGGCTTTGCCTGCATGCCTTCGAAGTACGGTGGCTTCCGCACGTAGGTGGAATCCTGCGCCCAGTCAAAGGTGTCGCCTTCGGGAGTAGAAAGCGCCTTCCAACGATCGTCGCCTTCGAAAACCGAGGCGTAGCTAGAGATGAACATCTCCTGATCCACCGAGGAGTCGATCACGGACTGCACTTCGGTGGGGCTAGGCCAGATGTCCTTGAGGAACACTTCCTTGCCCGCATCATCGGTGCCGAGCGGATCGGTATCGAAGTCGAAGTCCATCGAACCGGCCAGCGCGTAAGCGATCACCAGTGGCGGTGAGGCTAGGTAGTTCATCTTCACATCGGGCTGAATGCGGCCCTCAAAGTTACGGTTACCGGAGAGCACCGCGGTCACGGCCAAGTCGTTGGACTGGATAGCCTCGGAGATCTCGGGCTCCAAGGGGCCGGAGTTACCGATACAGGTGGCGCAGCCATAGCCGACCAGGTAGAAACCAAGCTTCTCCAGGTACGGGGTCAGTCCGGACTTGTCGTAGTAGTCGGTGACTACCTTGGAGCCCGGCGCTAGTGAGGTCTTCACCCAGGGCTTCGAGGCGAGGCCCTTATCGACCGCGTTGCGCGCCAGCAGTGCCGCCGCGAGCATCACCGAGGGGTTGGAGGTATTGGTGCAGGAGGTGATCGAGGAGATGGTCACCGCACCGTGATCGAGTTCGAACTGACGACCATCCGCAAGCGTCACCGGAGCGGGCTTGGACGGACGTCCGAAGGCACCGTTCGCGGCCGAGACCAAGCGGGCCGAATCGTGCACATGCGTGTTCGCGTCGGCGGAGAAGGACGGCGAATCCGAAGCCGGGAAGCTCTCTTCCAGTGCCTCATCCACGCTGCCGTCATCCGAAACCGGCTTGACGTAGTTGTGCAGGTCCTTACGGAACTGCTCCTTCGCGTCGCTCAGCTGAATACGGTCCTGCGGGCGCTTCGGGCCGGAAATGGACGGCACCACGGTGGAAAGATCCAGTTCCAGGTACTCGGAGAACTTCGGCTCGTGCGAGGCATCGTGCCAGAGGCCCTGTTCCTTGCTGTAAGCCTCAACCAGAGCCAGGCTCTCCTCCGAGCGGCCGGTCAGCCGCAAGTAATCCAAGGTGACCTGATCGATCGGGAACATGGCCGCCGTCGAACCGAATTCCGGGCTCATATTGCCAATCGTGGCTCGGTTAGCCAGCGGCACCGCGGCCACGCCGTCGCCGTAGAACTCGACGAACTTGCCCACCACACCGTGCTTACGCAGCATCTCGGTAATGGTCAGTACGACGTCGGTCGCGGTGGCTCCGGCGGGAATCCCACCGGTGAGCTTGAAGCCAACCACGCGAGGGATCAGCATCGAAACAGGCTGGCCGAGCATAGCGGCTTCGGCCTCGATGCCACCGACGCCCCAACCCAGCACGCCCAGGCCATTGACCATGGTGGTGTGCGAGTCGGTGCCGACGCAGGTGTCCGGGTAGGCGCGCAGTTTGCCATCAATCTCACGAGTCATAATGGTGCGCGCCAAATACTCGATGTTGACCTGGTGCACAATGCCGGTTCCCGGCGGAACGACCTTGAAGTCGTCGAAAGCAGTCTGGCCCCAGCGCAGGAACTGGTAACGCTCGCCGTTGCGCTGGTATTCGATCTCCATATTGCGCTCCAGTGCGCCGGAGTTACCGAAGACGTCAATCTGTACCGAGTGGTCAATCACCAGCTCGGCCGGAGCCAAGGGGTTGACTCGCTTGGGGTCACCGCCGAGTTCCTTAACCGCTTCACGCATGGTGGCCAGGTCCACAACGCAGGGCACACCGGTGAAGTCCTGCATAATGACGCGAGCCGGGGTGAACTGGATCTCGGTATCGGGCTGGGCATTGGGATCCCAAGCTGCCAGCGCGCGGACGTGGTCCGCAGTGATGTTCGCACCATCTTCGGTGCGAAGCAGGTTCTCCAGAAGAACCTTCAAGCTGAAGGGCAGATTCTTGGCCCCCTCAACAGCATTCAAACGGAAAATCTCGTACTCGGTCCCGGCGACATCTAATACGCCCTTGGATCCGAAGCTGTTCACATTACCCGCTGTAGAAGTCACTACAGTCTCCTCTCGCCTCAGCATTTATCTTTGTCTCGAGGGGGTCCGGTTGCTAGTTAGGTGTTCCTAACTCAAAGCAGTCCGGACTTTATACCCGTTCGGAGACGGCACCGCGGCGTTTGAGGATCCGATAAAGGATTTCTACCGCCGCGCAGCCCAAAATAACTACTCCAATGGTAACCGCCAGCAGCCAACCGGTCGGCACCTGCAAGGCGAAGAATTCCCGGGCAAAGGGCACCGCGAGCACCAGCACGAGGCCCAGCACCATGGCGGCGACGACGGCGGCCCGCCAGCGGTCGAAAGGCCTAGCCAGGGTGCCCAGCACCCAAAGTGCGATCAGCAGGACGGCGGCCGTGGTCGCAGTGCGACCGGCCTCTAGTTGCGCCTCTGCGCTCAGAGTCGCATCCGGGAAGGCCCTTGAATAGCCGTAAACCGCCACGATGCTAACCGCGATAATTGCCCCGGCCGGAATGGAGAAAAACAGCACACGGCGCAGGAAACCCGGCTGGTATCGACGTTTATTCGGCAACAGAGCCAAAAAGAAGGCCGGAATGCCGATGGTCAACGAGGAGACAATCGATAGTTGACGCGGCAAGAAGGGGTATTGCCAGAGCATGATGCCGATGAACAGCGAAATCATAATGGCGTAGGCCGTTTTGGTCAGGAACAGGTTCGCCACCCGCTCCACATTGGCGATCACCCGGCGACCTTCGGCCACCACGCCTGGCATTCGGGAGAACTGTCCATCCAGCAGGACCAGCCGGGCCACCGCCTTGGTAGCGGCAGCACCGGAGCCCATCGCAATGCCAATATCGGCGTTTTTTAGTGCCAGTGCATCATTGACGCCGTCACCGGTCATGGCCACCACGTGGCCGCGCTTTTGCAGTGCCAACACGATGAACTTCTTCTGCTCCGGAGTTACCCGACCCAGGACCTGTTCCTTCTCCAGCACCTCGCCGAGCTCGTCGATGTCCTGATCGCTGAACGTTTGCGGTAGCTGCCGGGCATCGTAGCCCTGGCCGACATTCTCAAAGCCAACCTCACGAGCCACCGCCGCCACGGTGCGTGGGTTATCGCCGGAAATAACGCGCAGGCTGACACCTTGCTCGCGGAAGTAGGCCAAGGTTTCCGAAGCGTCCGGGCGGACCTTCTCCCGAAAGGTCAGAATGGCCACCGCTTGTAATTCCTTGGGCAGTCCTCCCTCCGCCGGAGCCTCGCCTAAAGGCTCCGGGCTATGCGCCAGGATCAGCGCACGGAGGCCCTGTTCGGCCAGACGGCTGGCCTGTTCCAGAGCCAGCCGATGTGTCTCCTGGCCCTGTTCCAAGACCATTTCGGGGGCCCCGAAAACCCAGCTTCCGAGCGGGACTTGGCTACCGCCGTCGTTATTCCCCTGAGCCGAATTCGGGCCGAAGCTCACTGCACTCCATTTGCGAGCGCTGTTGAAGGGAACCTTCGCGGTGGGCTGTATTGCCGGAAGTTCCAGGTACTCGGAGCGCAGGCAGGCCGCGGTGGCGTTGGCGTTCTCGTCCGCGCCAATCCAGCCGAGCACCTGGTGCCAGCCGGGCGGCTGCTGGAGCGAATACTCCGCATCGAAGATGATCTCGCCCTCGGTCAGCGTGCCGGTTTTGTCCAGGCAAACAATATCCACCCGAGCCAGCCCCTCGACCGCTGGCAATTCCTGAACCAGCACCTGGCGACGGGCCAGGGTAACCGCGGCTAGGCCAAAGGAAATGCTGGTCAGCAGCACCAGGCCCTCGGGGATCATCGCCACGATGGAAGCCACCGCGGAGACCACGGCATCCTTCCAAGCCCCGGTTTCAAGGGCGGTCCCCCAGCCGCCCTTGGCCTGCATCTGCCCATTGATCACGAGCAACACTAGGGGAATCAGAGCCCAGGTGATGTAAAGCACGATCTTATTAATGGAGCGGCGGATCTCGGAGTTGACCAGCGAGAAGCGCTTGGCTTCCGCGGTCAGCTTGGCCGCGAAGGACTCCACCCCGATCCGCTCCACTCGGGCGGTACCCGAGCCAGAAACAACGGCGGAGCCGGAAAGCACTTCATCACCGGGGCTCTTATCGACCGGATCGGACTCGCCGGTGAGCAGAGACTCGTCCAGTTCCAGGCCTTCGGTGCTGAGCACAACAGCATCCGCCGGGATCTGGTCTCCGGTTCGGAGCACCAAAACGTCCTGATAGACCACCTCCGCGAGCGGCAGTTCCCGTGTTTCACTCTGGTTCTGCTTGTCCTGCGGATTCTGGGGGGGTTGGGAGTTCTGACGCAGCACTCTTGCGTGCGGGGCGTGCAGCACGGCCAGCTTGTCAAGGGTTCGCTTGGCTCGGTACTCCTGAATCACGCCAATGGCAGCGTTGGCGATCACGATGACGCCGAACAGAGCGTCCTTCCAGTCCCCCACCAGGAGGACCACCACGAAGCAGGCACCCAGCACGATATTGAACAGGGTGACCAGATTGGCGCGCAGAATTTGCAGGATGCTGCGGCTGGATTCATTGGGAACCACATTGTCTAGTCCCGCTGCGATGCGTTCGGAAACCTGAGCTTCGCTGAGGCCGCGGGTGGAGAGCTCCGTTGCCGTCAGTTGCTGTTTGGCTTCGGCGATCGCAGTAAGCCGAGCCACATTTTTAGCTTCGGCGCGACTCATCGATGAGTTCTTTACCTGGGTGGGCGTGGCGGTCTTTTGGCTGCTCATGGTGCTCATAACTCTATGCGAGCCGGTGATGCTGAACGTCAGCCTCAGGAAGGATGTTTCGGAGGTTCGATAGCCGGGCAGAACGCTCGGCCAGGAATCGGGCCCTCGTAGACTGATTCTCAAGACGATGGGCAGGAGGCACAGATGACGACCAATACGACGCTGGCCGAGGTAATGGCCGAATTGGCCGCTCTTGAGGATCCGCGAGTCCGTGAGGTCAACCTCAGGCACGGTGACGACCACGGGGTGAATCTAGGTAAACTACGCGGGGTCGCCAAACGGCTCAAGATCCAGCAGGAACTTGCGCTTGAGCTGTGGGCTACCGGTGATACTGCGGCCAGGCTGCTGGCCTTACTGATTTGCCGACCAAAAACGTTCAAGGCTGATGAGCTGGACGCCATGTTGCGCCAAGCGCGTGTTCCTAAGGTGCACGATTGGCTGGTGAACTATGTGGTGAAGAAGAGTCCGCACGCCGAGGAACTTCGGGTGGCCTGGTTCGCTGATCCGGACCCGGTGGTTGCGAGCGCCGGTTGGGCACTGACTAGCGAGCGCGTCGTAAAGAACCCCGAGGGTCTAGACCTGTCCGGGCTGCTGGACATTATTGAAGCCGAGATGAAGCAGGCTCCAGATCGTTTGCAGTGGGCCATGAACAACTGCCTGGCGCAGATTGGCATCGAGTATGAAAAATATCGTGCCCGAGCCATCGATATTGGTGAGCGCCTGGAGGTCCTCAAGGACTACCCCACACCGCCGAACTGCACCTCGCCGTTCGCCCCGATCTGGATTACCGAATTGGTGAGCCGGAAGCAGGGTTAGGTGCGGGCATCGGGTCACGGATCGTCCCTTTTCACACCAAAAAACATCGGAACTTTTGCCACCCACCCCATGATCCAGAAGCCGAGGATGGAAAGCACGATGAGGATTCCGCCGGCCCAGGGCATCCAGTCAATCTGCAGGGTGCGGCCGATGACCACGCCCGCAAAGCCTAGGATAAGCCCCGCTCCAACTAAGCCTCCTCCACGGAAAATCGACTCACCGCCCAGGATCGCGGCACCCAGAAGTGGTAACCCAATGCTGGACAAGATCACCACAAATCCGGCGTCCCCCAACCACCTCGGAGTCCCCTTGACGTCACTCAAAAGCCCCAGCAGCAATCCTATTGCGACCCCAACGCAGAGGGCGATCGTCAGGATTTTTGTCCAGCGTTGGATGAAGATCAGGGTGAATCTATAACCCTCTCGGCGGATCGTCATGCCCAGATTCTAGGGCACTCCTAACGATTCGGGCGTAGCAACGCCACGGTCTCCAAATGGTGTGTATGCGGGTACAGATCAAAGGCCCGCAACTCTGCCAGCTCCCAGCCCTGCCCGGCGAAATACCCCACATCGCGAGCAAAGGACGCCGGATCGCAGGAGACATAAGCCACCAGCTGCGGCCCACTGGCTACAATCTGCCGCACCACATTCTTCCCGGCTCCAGCCCGTGGCGGATCTAGCACGACGGCGTCCAGCTGGCTTCCAGAGCTCCCCGAACGCGCCGCTGCGGCCAGCACCCTTTCCACCCTGCCCGGGCGGACCAGCACCTGAGGCTGACCCTCAAAGTTTCGCGTGGCGTCCTTGCTCGTCACCGGCGAACCCTCCACCGAAAGCACCTCACCAGTTACGCCAACAGCCTCCGCCAGCATAGAAGTAAATAAACCCACACCGGCATAGAGGTCCGCCACCCTAGCCCCGGGTCGCAGCACCTCGGAAAGCAATCCGGAAACCGCCCCGCTGAGCACCGAAGGAGCGGAACGGTGAATCTGCCAAAAACCATCTCCACTGACCCGGAAATCACGATCCACTGCATGTTCGCGCAGCCACGGCCGGCCACGCAACGCAGACACCCTTGAGTGCTCTGGGTCCCAATGCGCCACCGACAAACCCTCAGGCAACTCTGCGGAAACCCTCGCGGCCGCTGCTTTCGCCCCGGCCAGCAGAACCAGCGGTCCGTCGCCGGAATCCGGAGCGGCAATCTCCACCCGCTCGATTCCGGTGAAGTCGAGCTCCCACAGCGGTAGGGAACGAATCCGCTGCACGGCTAGCGGCATGTCCTGGACGGCAATCACGGTATTGGATCGATGCGCGTGCATGCCCAGCCGCCCCTCCGGAGTCACTGCGAAGCCAGCCCTACTCCGCCAGCCCAGACCGTCTGGCTGCTCCCCCGGAACTTCCTGGACCGGCGTCGAAAGCTTAAGACCCGCGAGCCGCTGTAACTGCTCGGCCAGCACCCGGCCCTTCAACTCGCGCTGAAAGCCACGCTCAATATGACCAAACTCCGCACCGCCCACCGGCAGTTCACCGGCGGCGTGAGTCCGCAAGGAGTCCGCCGCAGGCCAAAAATGGGTCACTCGCTCCGGAGCGGCCTCGAGGACCTCGACGACGTCGGCGCGCCAAAAGTGCGCGTCCTCACCAGATTCGGTGAGCTCGACCCGCACTCGTTCCCCAGGCAATGCGTGCCGAACAAAGATGACTCGGCCCTCGTGCCGCGCGACAAAATGCCCGCCGTGCGCCACCGCGCCGACAGTAACCTCAAGAGCGGCCATCTAGAGCAGTTCCTGGGAACGTCGGGCGGCCTCGGAGGAGGCTAATTGCCAAGGCACGCTGGCCACCATAACGCCGGGCTCGAAGTGTAGCCGCGCCTTGATCCGCAACGCGGTCTGGTTGTGGACTAACTGCTCCCACCACTTGCCCACCACGTACTCCGGAATGTAAACCACCACCAGATCTCGTGGCGAGTCCCGCCGGATGTTCTTCACGTACTCCATAATCGGCGTCACGGTCTCCCGGTAAGGGGAAGCCAACACGGTCAGCGGCACCGGGATCTCCAGCTTGGCCCAAGCCTCGATTGTTTTCTCGGTTTCCTCCGGATCGATGTCCACCGTAATGGCATCCAACTGGGATGGCCTGGAAGCCCGTGCGAAAGCCAGCGCGCGCAGCACGGGTTTGCGCAGGTGAGAAACCAGCAGCACCGCGTGTACTCGGGTTGGCAGCGCGCGTGGCGAAGCGTCTTCGTCCACCGCGAGTTCCCTGGCGACATTCTCGTAGTGCCGCTGAATGCTCCCCATCACCAGGAACAGCACCAACATGGCAAGAAGCGCAATCCAGGCACCTTGTTCAAACTTGGTGATCAAAACGATCAATAGCACAGTCAGCGTCATGAAGAAGCCGATGGTGTTGATGGTGCGGGATTTAATGATCCTCAGTCGGTCGGCCCGTTCCTTGACCAGTTTGAGCGCCCGCCCCCAGTGCCGGATCATGCCCAGCTGGCTGGCCGTAAAGGAGATGAAAACGCCAACGATGTAGAGCTGGATCAGCTTGGTGACATCCGCGTTGAAGGCGATGATCAGCACGATCGCGCCGACCGCAAGCGCCAGCACCCCGTTGCTGTACGCCAGGCGGTCACCACGGGTGCGCAATTGACGCGGCAGATAGCCATCCTGAGCCAGGATGGACGCCAGCACGGGGAAGCCGTTGAAGGCGGTGTTGGAGGCGAACACCAGGATGACTCCGGTTGCCGCCACAATGATGAAGAACGGTATTGAGCCGGCTCCGAAGATGGTCTGCGCAATCTGGCTGATCGCCGGATTCTGCACGTAATCCCCCGGCGGCGGTTGTCCGTTAATCAGGAATTCCTTGGCGGGGTCCAGCACGATGTGTACCCCGGTGGCGTTGGCCAGGTAAAGGATGCCTGCCAGCATGGCGGCCGCGATGGCGCCCAGCAGCAGCAAGGTGGTGGCGGCATTCTTGGACTTGGGTTTGCGGAAGTTCGGCACGCCATTGCTGATTGCTTCAACGCCGGTCAAAGCAGCGGCACCCGAGGAGAAGGCTCGCAATAGCAGGAAGGCACCGGCCAGTCCGACGATGCCCTGCTCATACTCCGGCACCGGAATGATGTCGAATTTGGCGCTCGGAGCCTGGCCCAAATGGCCGGTAACGGCCTGGATGATTCCGACGACAGTCATACCCAGGATGCAGACCATGAAGATATAGGTTGGCACCGCGAAAACGCTACCCGCTTCCTTGATGCCGCGCAGGTTGACCAAGGCGAGCACCACCACCCCGATTACCGCTATCCAAGCCTGAGTGCCGTGCATACCGGGAATGGCCGTGGCCAGGTAGTTCGCGGCGGAGGACATCGACACCGCCACGGTCAGCACGTAATCGACCAGTAGCGCGGAAGCTACGGTGAGCCCCGCTCCCTTGCCCAGGTTCGTATTGGCGATCTCGTAATCTCCGCCACCGGAAGGATAAGCGTGCACATTCTGCCGGTAGGAGGCCACCACGGTGATCAGCACGATCATCACGGCCAGCCCCACCAAGGGTGAAATCGTCACCGCCGCGGCACCGGCCAAAGCCAGGGTGAGCAGGATTTCATCCGGTGCATAAGCCACCGAGGAAAGCGCATCGGAGGCGAAGATTGGCAGCGCAATTCGCTTCGGTAAAAGGGTGTGGGCCAACCGATCATTACGGAACGGTCGACCCACAACTACCCGTTTCAGGGCATTGAGAAAGGTCAGCACGTCCCCACTCTACATATCTATGCCTACAATTGGCTGCGATGTAGCAAGCGTCGATCAGGCAAGACCTTGGCCGACTGATTCAAAGGGAGATATCCAGTGGCACACTATGTGATCATGGGCTGCGGCCGAGTGGGAGCCACCTTGGCGCACACGCTGGAAGACTCCGGCCATACCGTGGCCATCATCGATCAGGATGATCGTGCCTTCCGCCGCTTGCGCAAGAGCTTTAGCGGCCGCAAGGTGACCGGCATCGGCTTTGACCGGGAAACCCTCAAACAAGCCGATATCGAGCAGGCGTATGCCTTTGCTGCGGTTTCCAGCGGTGATAATTCCAATGTGCTAGCCACCCGAGTGGCCCGCGAGACCTTCCACGTGGAGCACGTTGTCGCCCGCATTTACGATCCGGGCCGCGCGGAAATCTATCAGCGACTGGGCATCCCCACGGTGGCTGCGGTGCGTTGGAGCGCCGATCAGGTGCTGCGCAGGATCCTTCCCGAACAGAGCATCGCCGGTGATTTCCGGGAGGCTTCCGGACGACTCATCCTCAGCGAGGTCCCGCTGCACGACGGTTGGATTGGCCGCAGCCTGGAAGATCTGGAGAAGCTCAGTGGGGCCCGAGTGGCCTACCTGACCCGTTTTGGGGAAGGCATCCTGCCTAATCACGAAAGCAGCTATCAGCAGGGCGATACCGTGCACATGATGCTCGAGGTAGCTAAACGCTCTGAGCTCGAACGTATCTTCGGCACCGCACCAGCAAAGGAATCAGAGTGAAGGTCGTCATTGCCGGCGCTGGGAGCGTCGGTTCCTCCATTGCCCGTGAACTGCTCAGCCACCACCACGAGGTGCTGCTGATCGATCCGAAGCCCGAGGTGATCGGTCGCAGCGGTTTGCGTGGCGCCCGCTGGCTGGTCGGCGACGCCTGCGAGATCAGTACCCTGCGTGAAGCGAAACTGGAGGAGGCCGACGTCGTGGTTTCCTCCACCGGTGACGACAAAGTGAACCTCGTCGTGTCTCTACTGGCCAAAACCGAATTTGGCGTCGGCCGCACCGTGGGTCGGGTGAATAATCCCAAGAACGACTGGATGTTCGACGACTCCTGGGGTGTTGACGTCGCGGTGAACACCCCGAGGCTCATGACGGCCTTGGTCGAGGAAGCCGTGGAGATTGGCGATCTGGTGCGGCTACTCACGCTGCAAACCGGGGTCTCCTCGCTGGTTGAGTTCACCATGCCGCAGGACTCCCCCTTGCTCGGCGCCACCGTGGGTTCGATCGATTGGCCCGCAGATTCAACTCTGGTAGCGATCCTGCGAGACGAGGCTCCGATCACTCCTAGCATCGACGATGTGTTTGATGGTGGTGACGAGTTGTTCTTCATCACCACGATCGCCGCAGAAGACGAGCTTAGGGCGCTTCTTGCTCCCCAGGGTCTTGAACCGGAGACGGAGCAGAATCAGCCGGAGCAGGATCTTCCGGCGAGCTAGTTTCCGCGGAATCCACAGCGGGCCGGGACACCATCCAAGCCAACCAGAGCGCTAAGGCGTAAAGCGGCACTCCCATGGCCAGGCGGGTGGTGCCCAGGGCGGCTAGGTTTCCGGCGAAGTACAACGGAACCTGCACCAGCAATCGAAGTGCGAATAATGCCAGCACAATCCAGGCGGCGATCATATATGCCCGGACACGCTCCGGCTTAGGTTTCCACTCTAGGTTCTCACCACGAATGAATCCGAAAAGTAGCCCGGTAATCGGCCAGCGGACCAGCATCGAGATGCCGACTACCAGAATGCTGACCACATTGATCAGGAAACCCGGAACGTAATAGTCCAGGGCATTTCCGGTGGAGCGAGAGAAGATCGCACAGATAGCGATACCGACCAATCCCGAAAAGGACTGCACGATGCTGCCACGCTGCAGCAGCCGAATCACCGCAAAGACCAAACCCACCGCGATGGCCGCGATAATCGACACCGTGAGGTCCTGCCAGATCATGAAACTCACGAGGAACACCAGCCCCGGCACTAAGGTCTCTGCCAGGCCACGCCAGCCGCCAACTGCCTTCATCAGATCGATGTGGCCATGTTCGTTACGGCTCAACCCCGATCGGGCTGCATAGCTTTCCGCTAACTGGGCGAAGCTGAGCTCCTTGGCCGTGGCCTCTTCGGGCTCGGGTGCCTTTTGAGGTTCTGAGGCTTCGCTCATCCGGTGTACTCCTGGAATTCTGGTTTGCCGATGATCTCGTACCGTGGGTTGAAGATCGTGGGCAATCCTCCGTGCAGCGCCACCATGCCCTCGAACCGCACCTCGGTACCGGCTTCGATCCCCGGCACCTGACGCTGTCCCAACCAGATCAGCCGCAATCTACTGCCTTCGACCACTTTGAGCTGATTTTTATCTTGTTTATGTTCGCGCCGTTGAGGCTGGGCATATTTGTCCACATCGGTCACGATCGCGGAGAACTCCGGGGCTTGGTTAACCGGCACGATGGTGATCGATTCGATATACCCCCGGCCGAGCGCCCGGCCGCGTGCCGGCAACTTACCGATAGTGCTCAGTTCGGTTTTGGCCGTTGGATTAGCCAATCTCGGTGATCTCCGGGCCGCGGCGAGGCGCGCTCATCTTCGGCTGAACAGCTTGGTTTCCGGCGGAGTCCGCGGCCACCGATCCCTGAGCATCCGGCACCGCATCCTTGGGCAAGCTCAGCGGCAACAGATCCCGCGGCGGCATGGGGCTGTCGCCACGGATAACGACGACGGTACGGAACAAAGCTTCAAGCTCAGCGGCCGCATCGGGTTCCAGGGCGGCAGGACCGCCAAGCACCCCGCGGAGGAACCAACGTGGGCCGTCCACGCCAATGAATCTGGCCGCACGGAACCCCTTGCTGCCGTCGGCTGCCTGAGCGGGCAGTTTAGCCAGCACCTCCGGGCCGAAGCTGCCGTTGAGTTCCTCGACGCTACCGCCTTGGGATTCAACTGAACTGCCGATCTGTTCCCGGATCTCGGGCCATAGGATTTCGGAGCGCGGCGCTGCAAAAGCCTGCAATTGCAGGGATGAACCGGCCAAGTCAAGAGTGACGGCAATGACGCGCTGGCTGCTTTCCTCAATTTCCAGCCGTAGCTGCAAACCTTCGTGCGGCGTGATCCGCAAGGCACCGAGGTCAACATAGCCTTCTGACTCCTCCGCCTCATCCAGGTCGAAGGGGCCATGCAGCTCACGCTCGTAGACCTCGTCCAGAGGATCGGAGTCCCGCGCCGTGCTGTCTTCGGTGTCTTTTTCCGCCGTCTCAAGATCGGCGTCAACCTCTAGATCCTTTTCCACCTCAGCACTTTCTTGTGACTCAGGGTGAGATTTGGATCGCTTACCGCGCCCGAAAACCATGCTGAACTACTCCTTGTTGAGGGTCGTGGTGAACCCGCCGGTGGAACCGAAACCCGCGCTGCCGCGGACCGAGTCGGGCAATTCCTCAACGGGCAGGAACTGTGCGTATTCAACCCGCTGAATCACCATTTGTGCAATTCTATCGCCCCGGGACAAGCTGATCGGCTGAGCGCTATCTGTGTTCAGCAGGGTGACCGCAATTTCACCGCGGTAGCCGGCGTCGACCGTTCCGGGGGAGTTCACGATAGTCAAGCCGTGCTTGGTGGCCAGGCCGGATCGTGGATGGATCAACGCCACATAGCCCTCCGGCAGTGCAATAGAAACCCCTGTTGGTACCAGCACGCGCTCCCCCGGGGCGATCAGTACATCAATCCGAGCCCGCAGATCCGCTCCGGCGTCTCCGGGATGGGCGTAGCTGGGCGGTTCGATGTCCGGGTCAAGCATTTTAAGCTGAATGCCTAGGGTGGGCTCGGTCACGGTGGCCTCCATCGTGGTCTGTTGTGTTGCTGTCACTCCGGCAATTACTCTAGCCTGCCACCAAACCGCACGTATTCCTGACGAATTCGCGGGAAGGTGCGAAAAGTGACAAGCTGAGGCCATGCCTGAGAACGTCGATGAGTCTGTGCCGCCCAACAACCCCAGCAGTTACCCCGGCAGCTATATCGAGAAGCTCTGGCCTTCGCCCTGGATCTGGATTGTAGTGCTGGGCATCTCGGCAGCCGGGATTTTGATCCTGGCTCCGATCAACTTGTTCGCCGGGTACGTGGCCGCCGTCGTACTCTTCCTCTTGCAGGGCGCTTTCTTGATCACCAGCACCCCGCGCATCGAAGTGGATTCGAACAGCCTGACGGTGGGCCGGGCCAGCATCGAACGCAGATTCATCGGCTCGGTAGAAGCCTTCCGTGGCGACGCGGCTTTCGCTCAACGCGGACCCAAGCTCAACGGCTTAGCCTTCCTCTGCCTACGCGGCTGGATTTCGCCAGTGGTGAAAATTGAGATTACCGACGAATCGGACCCCACTCCTTACTGGTTAACCTCGACGAGGCGGCCAGAACAGCTTGTCGCCGTCCTGACCGCCTCGGGCGCGTCAGAGTGATTTAGCCTTCGCAATCCTTGCAGTAAAGCAGGCCATTCTTCTCTCGCGCAATCTGTGAACGGTGCCGAACCAGGAAGCAGGATGAACAGGTGAACTCGTCCGCTTGAGCAGGCAGTACCCGCACCAGCAACTCTTCACCAGAAAGATCCGCACCCGGTAGTTCGTAGCTATCCGCCGCTTCCGCTTCATCCTCATCAACGACCGCCGACTGTTTGTCGGTCCGGCGGGACTTCAATTCTTCAATTGAGTCCTCACTGAGGTCGTCTTCCGTCTTCCGCGGCGCATCGTAGTCTGTCGCCATAGTTCTATGCTCACGCTCCGGTCTTGATACTTAGTTCATGCTCAGTCATGCCCAGGCTCCCCTTGGTGCCTCACAGATCAAACGTCATGAGGTGCGATTTTGTGCCCGGTAACGGGGTGATTTTTGCGCATATCCCCGGCAAATGCCAGTTCACAGGCAATATTTCACCGTGATTTCCCTCACAGCGCAGTATTTACTGGGGAAAAGCACAGAAAAACCACTAGTTTCCTGGTTCTGGCGACCCCAATACCAGCAGCGCCCACCAACGGGACTAGGCCACCATACAACATCCGCCACACCTACGTTGGTCGTAGTAATCCGAGGCTTTCGGTGGCAGAGTTTCAACTGAGCTAGTGTGCTTCAATCCAAAGGCTGATACCAAAGCAGTCAAGATCAGCCAAGATCAGTAAGAAGCAGCGGGAAAGCAGCACGAAATAGGTGGGTACGAGATGCAGGATCTGCGATTGGTGGGAGTTCATGACGACGGGCAACACTTATTGCTCAGCGGCGCAGGCGGCGAAATCTATCGGCTGCGCATTGACGAGGCGTTACGCGTCGCGTCCTCAAGAACAACTCACCGTGGGGGTCCAAGCGTGAACGGCGAAACTGAAACCCCCAGGCTCTCCCCACGCGATATCCAGCAGCGAATCCGCGGCGGTGCCAGTGCTCAGGAAGTCGCAGAGGCTTCCGGGGTACCGCTGGAGCACGTTCAGCGTTACGAGGGACCTGTACTGGCCGAACGCGAGTACGTTGCTCAACAGGCTCAGCGGGTTCAGGTTGCTGATGCCCTTCCCAACCATGACGGTTACCGCTCCGCCTTCGGCGACGATCCGGCCAGCCTGGGCGATATGGTCTCGCATCGGCTCACCGCGCTAGGCATTAACCCGGACACCGCGGTCTGGGACGCTTGGCGCCGTTCAGATGGTAGTTGGACTGTTACCGCAGATTTCGACGCCGAGGCCGCTAAGGTCTCTGACGTCGGTGAGTCTGCGCCGGCTCAGTGGATTTATCACACCGCACGGAAGAGCGTGCAGAACGCCAATCGTTGGGCTCAGTTGCTCAGCGAGATCGCTCCCCTGGATTCGCCGGTGCCCGCCCGCCGCCTTTCCGCCGTCGCGGACCGGCCCTTCGACGTCGAAACGGACAGCCCCGAGCTGGACGAGGAAACCGTTGACGCTGCACAAGAAGCGCAAGACAAGGATGCCCAGGATTCCGAGACGCTGCTGGATTTGCTGCGTTCCCGTCGTGGCCAGCGGCTTGGGGTGGCCGAAGAGGAGGACGACGCGCTCGCGCTAATGCTTAGCGAAGGCGTGCCTGCCGCTCATCCGCGCCCCGGTGACCTAGACGCCGTCGAACCCGAAGAGGGCGAAGCGAACACGGGCAGCCAGGACGGTGCTGAGCAGCTTGAGCAGGCCGCTCAGCAGTCCTTCTTCCCGCCACTCAGCTTGGCTCCGGCCCCGGCTGAGCAGGCGAGCGATGGCAATGACGATCCGCTCGGACTTTTCGGCGATGTCAGCACCGAAACTCGGGAGATCAGTATTCCGGCGCATCCAGCCAAACCCAGCCAGAACGCTTCCGCTCGCTCCGAAGAAGCTGCCGAGCCCGGTTCCGCCGAGGAAACCCCGGAACCGGCGGAACGCCGGGCTCCGATCAAGCCCAAGCGTTCCAGTGTGCCTAGCTGGGACGAGATTGTCTTCGGCACCAAATCGGATAGCTAGGCGCGGAACCGCTCTTAGCGTTGTGGCGGGACGGCGCATACCTCAAAGTCGGAAACGTCAAAGGGTAGCAATTGGTCCTTCTCCGCTAGCTGATTGGCGCTATGAGCGGTGACTCGGCGCATATAGTGACGGCGGCACAGGGTTTCGTAGCCTACTCGCCCCTCCGGTGTGGAACTAGTGACATCTCCCACCACCACCTGGTCGCCCTCAACCACCATCACACCGTCCAAGGTGCGTGCATTGTGAGTGGCCCGGCGTCCGCACCAGCACAATGCCTCAACCTGTAAAACGTGCACTCGGTCGGCCAGCTCGATCAGTCGCTGCGATCCGGGAAACAATCGGGTACGGAAATCGGCGGTGATACCGAAAGCGAAAACATCGAGCTCCATTTCGTCAACCAGCCGCGCGAGTTGTTCAATCTGGAGTGGGGTATAAAACTGAGCCTCATCGCAGATGAGGTAGTCCAGCGCAGCGCCGCGAGTACGTCGACGCACCACTTCTTCCCAGAAGTCGGTGCCCTCTGCCACCTCAATCGCACCCGTCTGCAAACCCAGTCTGGAGGAAATAATCGACTCCCCGGCTCGGTCGTTGCAGCTAAAGAGCAGCCCGGCACGACCGCGCGCACTGTGGTTGTGGTTCAGCTGCAGCGCCAAAGTCGATTTACCGCAGTCCATGGTGCCGGAGTAAAAAACCAACTCTGCCATTATTTGCCTTTCCTTCCGGACTTCCCCGGTCTACCCGACGTTCCGGTGACCGGAATTCTGATCAGCGGGATTTCCCGCTCTGCGCGCGTGAGCGAGCCGTGCTGACCAACGACTTCCATCGCCGTCGGGCGTACTCGACGGGCATCATAAAAGGCCACCGGTTCGCGAGCCGCAATCAGCAGATCACCGATCCGCGGCGCCACCTCGGGCCGCACCGTGCCGAAGTATCCCGCTGCGATCGCCTCCGCTCGGCTAAAAATCCAGGCTTGGCTACCCCAAGCTCGCTGCCAGCTGGCTTTGAGTGCCTCCGGATCGGCGTCGGCTTCCAAATAGAGCTGAACCAGCCGGGGCTCACCCCCGGTATGCCGAACGCCAGCTATCAGCTCGGAGTCCGTGGAGAAATCGATCCGGCTTGCCTCCGGGACATCCACCATGCCGTGATCGGCGGTCAGCAACAGGAGCGTTCCCGCGGGTAGCTGACTGGAAAGTCGGCGCATCCCCGCATCTAGTTCTTCCAGTTCGTTTTCCCACTGCACGGAGTCCACGCCGTAACGGTGCCCGGCCTTGTCCAGCTCCGACCAGTAGAGGTAGAGCAGCATCCGCTTCTCCTCAGCCAGTAGCTCTGCCGCCGACTGGGTTCGGGCATGCACCGAATTCGCGGGCACAAAGCGGCTGCCCCGTAAGGCCGCCTGGGTCATCGGTGAGTTAGCAAATTTGGCCAGGCTTACCGTGGCGGTTGGGAGCACACCCTCAAGCCGTTCGAAAACCGTTGCTTGTGGCTGCCAGCGCAGCGGATCGACCTTATGGTCCCAGTTGCCGAGCAGGTTGACGATCTTGTCCTGATCCGGGTCCAGCACGTCATAGCCGACCATGCCGTGCAGTCCGGGTTCGACGCCGGTCCCCAGGCTACTAAGCGAACTCGCGGTAGTGGAGGGAAAGGCCGAATTGATCACCCGGTAGTTACTGCCGCCGCCCAACACGGAGCGCAAGAAGGGCGCGTGTGCACCCTTTCGCTTCAACAGCGCCGCGCCAAGGCCGTCCACCAGCACCACTACCACTCGATTGCTCGTAGGCAGCCCGAGCTGGTTAGTGAAGCCTTCCGCTCCCAGCGCAGCCGCGCTGCTGCTGAGTACCGTTGAAATCGACCCCGGGGCGGAGGCGGAGGTGCCATAGCCGGGCCAGTCCGGCAGGAGTTCCGGCATCTCAGCGATGTTGGTTGCGGCCGAAGCGGCTGCCCCGAGCCACCTGACCGGGGCGAAGAACCGTTGCTTCGGGATCGGCAATGGCAACTGCACGGGTGTTCACCGAGCGCAGCACGCGCGCGAAGATCTTCGCATCCTGCACGGCAAGCAGGCCATCGGCCTCCGCGCTGATTCGCAAAGCGATATCCTCCTGAGCGATATTGCCGGTGTAACCGTGATCGGCCTCGCACTGCGGATCGCCGCAGGCTGCCGGGGCGATATCGATCCGCTGGCTGCCGGACCAACCAATGGAGAGGGTCAGTTCACGCACCGGGTCAGTGGGTTTGTAGTTCTGTGGCTGGGTGTACATATAGCTGAGCACCACGGAACGGATCTGCTTGACCGGAACGGATTCGGTGGAGATCTGCGCCATCATCCGCTCGCCGTTCTCGTCGAGCTGCTGGTCATCAACGTGAGCAATGATCAGCATCTGCTCGGTCAGAGCCAGCACCGTGATGTGCCGATGAATCTCGGTCTGGTCGAAGTGCGTTTCCAGGTGAGCCAGATGTGCCAGGCAGGGCTGACCGTCCAGGGCGTCCTCCACCACATCGCTCACCAGTAGCGGGTAGAAACCAGCCCTCTGCAGAGCCTGTTCCAGGCTCTGGCCTTGCGGGGTATGGGAACCAGCGGAGCGGAAAGCGTTCATTCTGCCCATTTTCCCAGAAAGCTGCGCTGCCGCCTAACGCCCATCAGCTGGCCATCGCCCGACGAGCACTATCGGTGCGCTGGGCGGCGTTGCCCAGCTGAATCTTGACCGAAAGCACGGTGCAGCCTTCCGTTCCGGCTAACACCGGAGTGAATTCGATGAGGGCAATCTCTGGATGCTCGTCCTTGAGCAGGGCCAGCCTAGCTACCAGGTCTTCCAGCGCCGAAATCTTGATAGGCGGTAGCCCCTGGTATCCGAAAAGCTTCGGGGCCGCGCGCGGTGCTCGCACTAGTTCCGAAACGTCTGTGCTGGACAGCGGCGGCACCCGGTGCGCCCAGTCATCGAGCAGGTTTACCGCATCTCCGGAAAGCCCGAAGGAGACCACCGGACCCAGCAAGGGGTCTTCAATGGCTCGTAGCGCACAAGCTTGGCCGAGAGGTGCCATCGCTTGGACTTCCAGCGCAGCCTCGCCGGTATGGGCCAAAGCGCCGCGCATCTGGGCAATTTCGTACTTGAGGGTCACCGAGTCTTGAATGTTCAAGCGCACCCCGCCCAGATCCAGTCGCTGCCGCAAAGCCGGGTCTGTGGATTTGAGCACCACCGGCCAGCCCAGGCGTTCTGCTGCCTGCACCGCCTCTTGATCGGAGTTGAAGGGCACCGACTCCAGCACCGGAATGCCGTAGTAACCCAGCAGTTGATGAGCCTCGGTCGGGCTGAGGGTTCGCAGCTCTGCACCCTCAACTTGTTCCAGGAGTCCATCCAAGAAACCCTGCGCGGCTTCCGATTCGATGCCCTCCGGTGGCTCGAAGCTCCCCTGCTCGCGGCGTAGCCAGCCGCTGTAGCGCACCAGGGCGGCGAGCGCGGTAATGGCGGTACCTGGGCTGGAGAAGGAGGGAAGGTCACCGTTTCCGGTGGCTAGCAGGCCTTCTACCGGGCTCTGCGGGTCCAAAATACCGCTGAAGGCCGCTACTACCGGCTTGCCGGTTTCTGCCGCGCAGGCAGCCAGCACCTCGGCTATAGGCTCAACTCCGAGCGCTTCGACATCGAGTCCGCGGGCTGGCATTAGGGTCGCGATGGCCGAATCCACGTCGCTGCGGCGCAGGGTGAGCAGTAACTTTTCCCGTAGCTCGGCTAAAGCCTGGGCTGGGTTCTCTTGATGCCCAACGTCGGTGATGGTCTCCACCACGACCAGTCCCGCTTCGGAGGCGGAATCCGCTACTACCCGAGCCAGCGCTAGGGAATTGCTCAGCACACTCAGCCCGGGCCCAGCCGGCAGCGCCTGGCTCAGCGCAATCTGAGCAATATTGGCGAGCTGGTCGATGTTCTTCACCCGGATAATGCCGGACTGACGCAGCATTGCGTCGAGTGCTCCGGCCGGAGCTTGGGTGGTACGGACCACATGGCCCGGCGGCAGTTGCAAGCCCAGGGCATCCGACTTGGCCAGAATGACTGGTTTATTGCGGGCCAGTCGCCGGGCCAGCCGAGAAAATTTTCGCGGGTTGCCAATGGATTCGAAGTACATGGCGCAGACCGCGGTATCGGCGTCATCCTCCCAATACTGCATCAGGTCATTGCCGGAAACATCGGCTCTGCTCCCGGCCGAGAGAATGCTGGAGATTCCCAGGCCGCGGCGGGCGGTGGAGGCGTAAAGCGCCACTCCGATGGCTGCCGACTGGCTAAACAGGCCGAGCTTCCCGGGGCGCGGCATTCCCGCCGCGAGTGAGGCATTGAGTGAAACCGAGGCGTTGGTATTGACTAGGCCCAGCGAGGCTGGGCCGATCAGGCGCATTCCATGCTCCCTGGCGGTGCGCACTAGCTCCTTTTGCAGCGCAAGCCCGGTCTCGCCGTCGTCCGCAAACCCGCTGGTCACCACCAGCACGCCCTTGACGCCAGCTTTGCCACACCGTTCAATTACCGGCAGCACCTCGGCTTTAGGCACGGCGATCACCGCGAGTTGTGGGCTCTGATCAAGTTCGGTGTGGATGGGGCCGGTGAAGCCGCCTTCGCGGAGGTGTTCGAGTAACTGCTCGGCGGGCCGCCCAGAGCCGATCACGGCGATTGAGGTCGGTGACAGCAAGCCCTCGATACTGCGCGCCTCGGCGCGGTGCTCCCGGGAGGCCATCACCGCGAGTGAACGTTCGGTGGGGTCAATGTCGAAGCTCAGGCTGACCACGCCGTCGTCGAAATGCCTGCTCACCTCGTAGCCCGCCTCGGCGAAGACGGTAAGCATTTTCCGGTTCTCCGGCAGTACCTCGGCGGTAAACCGGCTCACCCCGTTTTCCCGGGCTGCCGCGGCTAGGTGCTCCAAAAGGATCGATCCCAGTCCCCTGCCCTGATGGGCGTCGGAGATATTGAAAGCCACCTCGGCGAGCTTCGGATCATCCAGTCGGTCGTAGCGGCCCACCCCGATGATCGCCCCGGCCACCGTAATCACAAAAGCCACCCGGTCCCGGTAGTCCACCTGGGTGAATCGGCGCAGCTCTTTTTCGGAGAGCACCGAACGGTAAGTGAAGAAGCGCAGGTAGATCGATTGCTCGGATTGACCCTGATGGAAGGACTGCAGGGCATCGGCATCGCTGGCGGCAATCGGGCGCAGATGAGCGGTAGCACCGTCGCGGAGCACGACATCGGCCTCCCAATGGTGCGGATATCCGTCTCCCACGGGCTGAGTCACCATAGACTCAACTGTACTGAAACATTTTCGTATCTTGTTCCAGTGATTTCAGACCAGCACTAAGGAAAAGCAGCGATGGCCAGGCGCACGCCACCGGAAGATCCCTTTGTCGAAAACATCATTGACATCGACGTTTCCCAGGAAATGGAAGGTTCCTTCCTCGAGTATGCCTATTCGGTGATTTACTCGCGGGCGCTGCCCGACGCCAGAGACGGGCTCAAGCCCGTGCAGCGGCGCATTCTCTACATGATGAGCGAGATGGGCTTGCGTCCGGACCGCGGACACGTCAAGAGCGCCCGAGTGGTGGGCGAGGTGATGGGTAAGCTGCACCCCCATGGCGATGCCGCCATTTACGACGCCATGGTGCGGATGGCACAGGACTTTTCGCTGCGGTTGCCGCTGATTGATGGGCACGGTAACTTTGGTTCGCTCGACGACGGCCCGGCAGCTCCGCGATATACCGAGGCTCGGTTGGCCGCCGCCGCGCTGACTCTCACCGACCACTTGGACGAGAACGTCGTCGACTTTGTCCCCAATTACGATAATCAGCTGACCCAGCCCGAGGTGCTGCCCGCGGCTTTCCCAAACTTGCTGGTCAATGGTGCCACCGGCATCGCGGTTGGTATGGCCACCAATATGGCTCCGCATAACTTGGGCGAGGTAATTGCCGCCGCTCAACATCTGATCGCGCACCCAGAGGCTAGCCTGGACGATCTGATGCGCTTCGTCCCCGGACCCGACCTGCCCACCGGCGGGCGAATCGTCGGACTAGACGGCATCCGCGAGGCCTATCTGACCGGCCGTGGTTCTTTCAAGACCCGAGCCAAGGTCGAGGTTGAGCAACTCTCCGCCCGGCGCACCGGTTTGGTGGTTACTGAGCTGCCGTATTTGGTCGGCCCGGAAAAAGTGATCGAGAAGATCAAGGACGCGGTCAATTCCAAGAAGCTGCAGGGCATTTCGGATCTCGTTGATCTGACCGACCGGAATCACGGGCTACGGCTGGTCATTGAGCTGAAGAACGGTTTCAATCCGCAGGCTGTGCTGCAACAGCTCTATAAGTTCTCCCCGATGGAAGACTCCTTCGGGATCAACAATGTCACCCTGGTGGATGGCCAACCGCAGACCCTGGGGCTGCTCGAACTGCTACGGGTCTATGTGGCGCACCGCATCGATGTGGTGCGTCGGCGCACTGCCTTCCGGTTGAGCAAAAAGCAAGCTCGTTTGCACCTGGTGGAAGGCCTTTTGATTGCCATCGTCGATATCGACGAGGTGATCCAGATCATCCGATCCTCGGACGAAGTTGCCGCTGCGCGCGAGCGGTTGATGGCGATCTATGATCTCAGCGAAATCCAGGCAAATCACATCCTGGAGCTGCGCTTACGCCAGTTGACCAAGTACTCCCGGATCGAACTGGAAAAAGAGCAGGAAGAGTTGCTCCGGGAGATCGCGGAACTGGAACGAATCCTCGGCTCGGAACAGATACTCCGTGAGCTGGTCTCCTCGGAGCTAGGTGAGATCGCCACTAAATATGCCACTCCCCGCCGCACCGTGCTGCTGGAGTCGGAGGCAATCTCCCCCACAGTAGCCAAGGCACTAGCCGCTGCGAGCACCGGCAAGGCCGCCCCGCTGGCACTTGAGGTCCCGGACGATCCTTGCTGGGTGCTACTCAGCGCTTCCGGCCAGATCGCTCGCACCACCGGCCAGGAAGCCTTGCAGGACGGCGGAGGCCGGAGCAAGCACGACGTATTCCTCTCGGTGATTGCGACGACGGCGCGCGGCGAGGTAGCTGCTGTCACCTCAGCCGGGCGGATGCTCCGGCTGCAAGTGGTGGATACGCCGGTGCTGCCACCGGCCAATGGATTGCCCAATCTGGCCGGCGGGGTGCCTGCTAAAGAATTCGTCACCTTACTCAAGGGTGAATCGCTGGTGTCCTTTGTGCCGATTGATGCGGTGGTGGCACTCGGCACCGCAAATGGTGTGGTCAAACGAGTCACCCCGGAGTACCCCTTGAACCGGGAAGACTGGGAAGTCATCTCGCTGAAGGATCGCGATGCCGTGATCGGTGCCGCGGCAGCCGGCGATGAGGATGAACTGGTGTTCGTCACCGAGCAGGCTCAGTTGTTGCGTTTCCCCGCTTCTGCGGTTCGTCCGCAGGGGCGTACGGCGGGCGGCATGGCTGGCATCAAGCTCGCCTCTGGGGATACCGTGTTGAGTTTCGGTGTGGTGGCAGCCGAGGACCCGGAAGCCGTGGTGGTGACCATTGCCAGCACCTCCGGCGCTTTGCCTGGTACTTCAGCTGGTTCGGCCAAGGTCAGCGAGTTTGCTGAGTATCCGGCCAAGGGCCGAGCCACCGGCGGCGTGCGGGCGCATCGTTTCCTCAAGGGAGAAGATGTTCTGCTCTTAGCCTGGGTGGGTCACGGCCCAGCCAAGGCTGCCTCTGCGGCCGGAGTGGCTCGAGCTCTGCCCACCGAACACGGCCGCCGCGACGGTTCCGGAGTGCCGCTGACCCAGTCCATCGACGCCATCGGCCCCACCCTCTAGTCCGTTTCCCCTCCCGGCGCCCGTTTCCCCTCCCGGCGCCCGTTTCCCCACACGATGCTTACCCATCTGTCCCACTGAGTGTTACGGGTGATGCAGAAGCGCACGATTCTTGGCCACATCTGCCACTTGTTTAACATCGAATGGGACAACTGGGTAAAGCTCGGTGGGTAGGGACGGGTGGGGTTAGTGGCTTCCTTCTAGGTTTAGCGCTACTACTCCGGCCACGATCAGGCTGATTCCGATGATCTTGGCGAGCGATAGTGGCTCCTTGAAAAGCCAGAAACCGATCACGGCGATCACTGCGGTTCCTACCCCGGACCAGATTGCATAAGCGGTGCTGACCGGTATTTCCTTGAGCGCCAGACTCAGCGCATAGAAGGAAACCGCGTAACCGGCCACCACACCCACCGAGGGCCAGAGTTTGGAAAAGCCGTCCGAACCTTTGAGTAGCGAAGTGGCTACAATTTCACTCGCAATGGCCAGGATGAGGAAGACATAAGGCATGGCAGGCTCCTGTGCAGGGTGAGGTTGTGCCTAGACTACCCTCATGGCTATCACCCCGGATGAGAAGGACTGGACCTGGGTCCTGGAGCGACCATGCCCAGAGTGCGGCTTTGAAGCCGGCAGCGTTACTCCGGCGACGGCGGCCAGCAGCTTACCCAGTCTGCTGGCTCGTTGGCGCTCCGTGCTGCGCCGCCCTGAGGTGGCCGAACGGCCCAGTGAGGAACGCTGGTCCTCGCTGGAATACGGTTGCCATGTACGGGATGTCTTCGAGGTTTTCAATCAGCGGTTGAGCTTAATGTTGGAAGAAGATAACCCGCTGTTCGACAACTGGGATCAGGACCAGACCGCCCTCGACCGGGACTATGCCCGGCAGGACCCCGCAGAAGTAACAGTGGAGCTGCTCGCCGCCGGATCCGAGATCGCCGATGGTTTCGCCGCAGTGCGTCCGGAACAGTGGCAACGCCGCGGGCAACGCAGCAATGGCTCGGCCTTCACCGTCCAGACACTCTCCGGCTATTTCCTGCATGACATTGTGCATCATCTGCACGATGTGGACGGCTAGCTCCGGCTTCAGAGCCCCTAAGAAAACTTAGAGAGCCTTGTCATAGGCCATTGACTGATGCACCGCCTGGTAGCCCATCCGCTGATACAGACCGAGCGCGCCGGAGGGATTCTCGGTGTCCACGTCCAGGCTGGCCAGGTCCATCCCGGAAGCAATGAACCGCTGCATCGCATCGGCAAGTAGGGCCGGGGCGATCCCCCGGCCACGGTAAGCCCGACGCACACCAAGCAACTCGGTATAGCCCTCTTTGCGCCCCGAGTTCTCAAAGACATCATGGTCGTAATTGGCAATCTGGTAACCAGCCACTTCCCCACTGACATTGTCGATGGCCACGGTGCTCCAGTCGGCGCGGAACTGCTCGTGATTGACTAGAAAACCCCAGGCTTCCTGGTCCCGAGGCTCGGATCCCCAGTGATCGGCGAAGGCTTCATTATGGGCTTGCCGTATTTGTTCGGAAAGTTCAGGTGTGTAGCTTTCGATGCGGACGCCGGAATCCAGTTCGAGCTGCGGAATCTCCTCGCTCAGAGCTCGGTGCATCTCGGAGAAGTAGCGCACCACCTGGAAACCAGCCGAGCGGTACAGTGCATTCACCGCCAGGGCGTGCTCGTCCGCAAACACCCGGACCATCCCGGGTGCCTGACTGGCCTGAGTGAAACGCTCCAACGCCCGGCCCTGTTGCCATTCCAGCAGCGCTCGCCCAATGCCGCGGCGCTGCCACTGCGGATCCACTCCACCGAAAAGATAAGACTTCTCGCTGTCCGGGTTCTTTGTCACCTGGGCATATGCTCGGGCAATATTTTGTTCGTCGAAGCCAATCAAGGTGTCAAAGGCCGGGTTGTTCTTACTCGAGGAGAGCGCGTTCTCCAGATCGTCGCGCTGATCGTGCCAGGCCGGTTTTTCGACGGCCGCGATCCGGCGAATCAGGTCAAACCACTGATCGATGTCTCCGGTGTTGATGGCCCGGAACGTCAGCCCAAAAGAATCCAGAACTTCCAAGGAGTTGCTCATACCTTCACCGTATCGTGTACCGAAACGGACTGCAGCCCTAATTCCAGTAGCTGATCTGTGGCGTCCCGGTCCTCGGGCCGATGAGTCACCAAAAGCACCGTGCAGCCCTGCAAACTGCTCCGCAAATCCGTCATCAGAGCCAGCGCCCCCGCCTCATCCAGGTGCGCGGTCGGCTCATCCAGAAGCACCAATTCGGCTTTGCTGAGTAATGCCCTGGCCACCGCCACCCGTTGACGTTGGCCCCCGGAGAGCTCGTTCCCCGCTAAACCGATCTTGGTATCCAATCCTTGAGGCAGTTCGGCCAGTAGCGGCCCCAGGCCCACTTGCTTGAGCACCTGCAGCAATTCGGAGTCATCCGGTGCCTCAGCAGCAGACCTGGCCAGCGCCAGATTCCCGCGCAGGGTGGAGTCGAAAAGATGCGACTCTTGAGGGCACCAGGCGATCTTCCCGGTCACCGCCAGGTGACCACCCAGGCTAGGAACACTGCCCATCAGGGTTGCGAGTAGGGTGGATTTTCCGGCCCCGCTTGGCCCGGTCACGGTGAGCCATTGCCCCCGGGCAAGGCTCAGATCTAAGCCTTCGACGACGGCTCGGCCTTCCCAGCCCAGACTCACGTTTTCGGCCTGCACGGCAAACCCAGGCTCGGCTTTTGGCAGCGTCGGTACCGGGCTGCTCTCTAGTTCCCGTGCCAAGGTGCTTAGCGCGGCGCGCACCGCGGGGAGTCCGATCGCTGCCTGGTTCAACGGTGCAAAGGCGTCTATTAGACCGAGTTGAAGTAACACCAGGGCCAGCAATACCTCGGCGGGTAACTGGCCGGAGGCTGCTAGCGGTCCGCCGATCATCAAGAATCCGATTGCGCTCAATCCCGCGCAGGCGGTAAGCAGTGCAGTGCCGGAACCTTGTGCCCAGGCGCTACGGGTGGCAGCAGCGGTGGCTTTCCGGTCAAGTTCCCGGACGCTATCGAGTGGTCCTTTCGACACTCGGTTGCTGCGCAATTCGGCGGCTGCGCTGAGCAACACCGAGAGCCTGCTGAGCATCCCACTGCGAGCTCCTTGCTCGGCACTGGCTGCCCGCCGATCGGCGGCCACCGCCAGCAGCGGGGCGCAGACGAGTGCAATAAAGAGCACGGCCCCCTGCAGGAGGAGCGCCTGCGGCAGCAGGAGGCCGGTGGTCACCATCACCCCGACGGCGGTCAGCAGAGAGCTAATCGGCGGCAGTACCACCCGCGGCAGCAGATCCCGCAGGGCATCGACCTCACCAACTAGCTGGGAGAGGACTGCATCCCCGCGTTGCAATTCCCGTCTGGCTGGCAGCTTCTGGCTCAGTGCCGACCAGAGTCCGTCCCGCACCCGCGTGGCTGCAGCAAAAACCGCATCATGTACGCCGAGCCGCTCCAAGTAGCGGCTCAGGGCTCTGGAAAGTCCGAAGAAGCGCACTCCCACCATGGCCACCAGCAAGTACAGTACGGGTGGTTGCTGGCTGGCTCGGACGATCAGCCAGCCGGAAAGCGCGGTCAGCGCCAGCGCGCTCAAAGTCGCTAGGGTGCCAAACAGCATGGCTCGCAGGAAGGCCGGGCGCCAGGGTTGCAGGACGTTCCAGAGCAGCCTCATTTGGTCAGCTCCAGTTCCAGATGTTGATCGGCGAGCGCCAGCAGACGACGATCATGGCTGGCCAGCAGCACGGTGGCCCGGCTCCGCAGGCTCAGCACCGCCTGCTCTATCCAGCGAGCCGATTCTGCATCCACATGCGCGGTCGGTTCGTCGAGCAAAACCACCTGCGCGCCGCTTTCCACTCGGGCCAGCACCCGAGCCAAGGCAAGTCTGCGTAGCTGACCGGGGCTCAGGCTGGCCGGATGTTGTCCTTCTCTTCCGGAGAGTCCGACGGCGTCCAGCAGCACCGTGGGCTGCTCGGCTCCCCAGAGCTGGAGTTCGGCCGCAACCGTGGTTTCGGTGCTTCCCGGTTGCTGCGAAAGCCAGCTCAGCCGATCGGGGTCAATGCCGCTCACCGTTCCGCTCAGTTCGGCCTGATTGCTGGTGAGTTGGCCGGCCAGGGCGGCCAAGAGAGTTGATTTTCCGCAGCCACTAGGCCCGGACACGGCGCAGATGGTGCCCGGTTCAACGCTGAGGTTAAGCTCGGAGATCGCGGCACCCCTACGTTGCGGGTAGTGCACGCTGAGTCCGGAGACTTGCACTCCCCCGCCCGGATGCGACTGCTCGGTAGAGAGCACACCGCGCCCACGCTCCGCATCCAGCACCAGCCGCGCCCGGCGCATCGCTTCCCGGCCGTCGTCGCTAGCGTGAAAAGCGGTGCCTACCTCGCGCAACGGCAGGTAACAGTCGGCCACCAGAATCAGCACCAGCAGGCCGGTTTCCAGGCCGAGCTGTCCATAAACCAAACGAACACCGATGAACACCGCCACCACCGCGACCGAAAGCGTGGCGGCTAGTTCCAAAGCCAGTGCGGAGAGGAAAGCGGTGCGCAGGGTCAGCATCGTCCGCGAGCGGTATTCCTGGCCCAGTTCCCGCAATGCGGCTCGTTGTTCGGCCGCCCGGCCCACCCCGATCAGCACCGGCAGCCCGCGAGCCAACTCGGCCAGATGATGCGACAGCCTGAGCAGCGCACCGGAGGCTTCGCTAACCTTCTGCTGGATGTGCCAGCCGATCAAAGCCATGAAGAGGGGAATCAGGGGAACCGTGAGCAGCACGATCAAAGCACTCACCCAGTCGGCGCTGAGAATGCGCAGGCCGAGGATCAGTGGCACAGTGGCGGCACTCACCAGAGCGGGTAGGAACTGGGTGTAGTAGCCATCCAAGGCGTCCAAGCCCCTCGTGGCCAGCACCGCAGCAGCCGGCTCCGCCCCGCCGTCGTCCATCCAGCGTTCTACTAGCTCGGCACGCAGCGCTTCCTTGGCTCCCAAGGCAATTCGCTGTGCCAGCACCGCGACCGCCCAGACCGCCAGCCCGCGTAATACGGCCGCGACGGCGGCGAGCAGCAAGTTCCCGCTCGCGTTCTGTCCGTGGATCAGTTCGAGTGAGGCTGCGGCCAAGCCACCGGCGAAGGCCACCATGGTTGCCGCTTTGAAGGCGTTGAGCACACCGAGCAGGTAAAGACCGCTCATCGCCTTTCCGGGCAGGGCACCGCGGAGCAGGGCGGGTTTCATGCCGACTGCACCTGGCCCGGAATTTGCTTGCTGCTGATCCGTTTGCGGAAGACCCAGTAAGTCCAGCCTTGATAGGCCAGCACCAGCGGCACTCCGAAGCAGGCGATAATGCTCATCAGGCCCAGCGTGTAGGGCGAAGACGAGGCATTCTGCACGGTGAGATCGAAGGATTCGGAGAGCGTTGAAGGCAGTACCCGCGGGTAAAGGTTAAGAAAGATCCCGCTGATCGAGGCAAGCAGGAAGATGCCTGTGAACAGAAAGGACCAGCCCTCGCGGGTACGACGGGCGGCAAGTACGGCCGCGGGAACCGCCAGCACCGCCACGGCAAGGCACAGCCAGCCGAACGCCTTGCCGCCGTTCAACTGGATGAGCAGTGCCCAAGCCAGCATCGGGAGTACTCCCAGCGGCAAACAGCGGGCAAAGAGGCGGCGCGCCCGGTTCCGCACCTCGCCATCGGTCTTGAGCGCCAGGAAAGCCAGAGCGTGTACCAGGCAGAACAGCACGACGGCGGCCCCTCCCAGCAGCGCGTAGCCATTGAGCCAGGCGAAGGCGCCGCCCACCCGGTCTCCGTTAGCATCCAGGGGAAGGCCCGTGCTGGTGAGCGCCAGCGCGGTTCCGACCCCGAACGCAGAGACCGCCGAGCCCAAGAAGATTGCCCAGTCCCAGGCGGTGCGCCAGCGGGCAGAGTCAACCTTTCCGCGGTATTCGAAGCCGACGGCCCGGAAGATCAGCCCGAGTAGCACCAGGATCATCGGCAGATAAAGCGAGGAGAGCAGCGCCGCGTACCAGTGTGGGAAAGCTGCGAAGGTTGCGCCGATGGCGGTGATCAGCCACACCTCGTTGCCGTCCCAGACCGGGCCGACGGTGTTCAGCAGCACTCGACGGTCGGTGTTATTGCGAGCGAAGAGTTTCATCAGCATGCCAACACCCAGATCGAAGCCCTCCAGGAAGAGATAGCCGGTCCAGAGTACTGCGATGAGTACAAACCACAGGGTGGGTAGGAAGTCCATAGCGTTTTCCTTAGCTAGCCGGGCGGTCAGTAGGCGAAGGCGAGCACATCGTCGTCATCCTTCTTTGGCTTTTCGGGATCTTCCTGAGAGTCGTCCTTCGCCGCGAGTTCCGGCATCGCGGAGAGCACACCGCCGCGGATGTACTTGACCAGCAGCACCACCTCGACCACCAGCAATACCGCGTAAACCGTGGTGAAGGAGACCAGCGAGAAGATCAGTTCACCCGCACTGACCCCTGGCGAGACCGCTGCGGCGGTGAACATGAAGACCGGATCGATGCCGTCGAATTGTGGGTTGGGTGCCACCACGAAGGGTTGCCGACCCAGTTCGGTGAAGATCCAGCCCGCCGAATTGGCACCAAAGGGGGCCAGGATGCCGAAGACCGCGAGCCGCATCAGCCATTTCGAGGAGGGAACCGTGCCTTTCCTAGCCATGAAAAGGGCTACTAAAGCTGCCAGAGCGGCCAGCCCGCCGAAGCCGATCATCATTCGGAATCCCCAATAAGTCACCGCCATCACCGGAACGTATTGGATGGGTTGTCCGGCGCGGTCCCCATAGATTGGATTGTCCGGCAGAGTGGTGCCGTATTTTGCCTTGTATTCCGGGATCAGTGAGTTGACCCCTTTGACATCGGTGGTGAAGTCTCCGTGCGCTAGGAAGGAAAGTAAGCCCGGAATCTCGATCACCGCAACCACATCACCGCAGTTGGTGCTGCCCACGTCGCCGAAGGAAAGCACCGAGAAGCTGGTGCCGTTCTGGCAGGCAGCCTCGGCCGCTGCCATCTTCATCGGTTGCTGTTGGAACATCAGCTTGCCTTGCATATCACCGCTGATGGCTGTTCCGGCGAAGGCCAGCATGGCCACCACAGCACCGATCCGCAGGCCACGCAGCCAGACCTTGTGATCGGTCTTGTCCCGGCCCGGGTGCTGATCGGATTCGCCGACCACGACTTTTTTCTTCTCGTCAACGGTGTCAATGCCCAGTTGGCGACGCTTCCAGAGGTGGTACCAGGAGATGCCGAGCAGGAATCCGCCGGCCACCGCGAGCGCGCCGAAGAGGGTGTGGGGGAAGGCTACCAGGGCGGTGTTATTGGTGAAGACCGCCCAGGCATCGACCATCTGCGGGTGCCCGTTCACCATTTCCACGCCCACCGGATGCTGCATCCAGGAGTTCGCCACCAAGATGAAATAGGCGCTCACCACCGAACCCAGGACGGCGATCCACAGGCAGGCCAAATGGATCTTGGCGGGGAGTTTCTTCCAGCCGAAGATCCATAGACCCAAGAAGGTGGATTCCAGGAAGAAGGCCAGTAACGCTTCCATTGCCAGCGGTGCACCGAAAACGTCGCCAACAAAGCGGCTGTACTCGCTCCAGGCCAGGCCAAACTGGAACTCCTGGACGATGCCGGTAGCTACCCCCAGAATGAAGTTAATCAGGAACAATTTGCCCCAGAACTTGGTCATTCTGAGGTATTCGGCCTTGCCTGTGCGCAACCAGAGCGTTTGCAACAGGGCAACCACGAGGCCGAGTCCAATCGTCAGTGGGACCATCAAGAAGTGGTACACCGTGGTGATGCCGAATTGCCAGCGGGCGATATCTAAAGCTTCCATCACTCTCACTTTTCTACAGCTTGTAGAACTGTTCTTCTACAAAGTGTAGAACGGTTTCTACGGATTGTAGAATCCACCTGGAAAGCGCTATTGTAGAGGTGTTGGATAAATTGTTTTGCGGACAAGAGGATGGGCATGGCAACGCTTGGCGAACTGGAACGGTCGGTGATGGACCTGCTGTGGCAGCAGCCCGCACCACTCACCGCCAATGAACTGCGTGATCTGCTCTCTCGAATTTCAGTGACCACAGCAACCCAGGGCAAAGAACTCGCAGTCACCACGGTGCTGACCGTATTGTCCCGTTTGGAAAAGAAGGGCCTGGTCGAGCGCGAGCGCGATATCCGCCCACACCGCTACCAAGCCGTTACTAGCCGGGAAGAACACACCGCCGAGCTCATGCACGAAGTGCTCGGCTCAGCCCCGGACCGGGAAGCCGTGCTAGCTCGCTTCATCGGCTCGGTCTCCCCCGATGAAGCCAGCACCCTGCGCAAGCTCTTGGGCCGCAGCCAAGGCTAGACTCATGCTCCATGGGCACTGACACCCTCACCCTGACAGGTTGGGCACTCGCGGCACTCGCCGTGCTACTCGCCTGGCCCGCACCAGTCTTACTTTCCCATGCCCGGTGGCCACGCCGCTCCCCCGCCGCCGCGATGATCCTCTGGCAAGCCATTGGATTAGCCGGCGGACTTTCTATGATCGGTTCCATGCTCACCTGGGGGCTTGCTCCGTTAGGGGATAACATCCTCTCCGCGCTGGAACGTTTAGTGCGAATCGTCTTCTTCAACGCCCCGGTGGACGGCTTAGGGTTCTGGCACGTTTTCGCGCTCAGCGCCGCAGCCCTCCTCGGTGCCCATCTGGTGTTCACCCTGGTGCTGACTTATCTACGAATCAGACGACAACGCAGCCGACACCGCGAGCTACTGCTTTTGCTCTCCTCCCCTGCGGCCGAACCCGGAACTGTGGTGATTAGTCACTCCGCGCCGGTGGCCTATTGCTTACCGGGGGGAGCCCGCTCCGTGACGGTACTCTCGGACGGTCTGCTCGAACTGCTCAAACCGGAAGAGCTAAAAGCCGTACTCACCCACGAAAACACCCACCTGCTACAGCGCCATCATCTGTTGCTCTGGGCCTTCGCAGCCTGGAAGTCGGCGCTCCCCTGGCTACCGACGTCGAAATTGGCTCAGCGCTCCGTCAATGAATTGATCGAAATGCTGGCCGATGACGCGGCGCTGCGAGTGGTAGAAGAACCCGTGCTGATCCGTTCAATTGCCCTGGTCGGGGCGGGGACCGAAAAGGAATTTCACCACACGGAATTGGCCAACGTGGAGCTGGCCGAGCCAGCTAGCCCGGAAGATTCCTCCGAGCGCATCACCACGGCCAGGCTTGATCGACTGATCCATCCTCGCCCGCCGCTTTCAACCCTCGGGCGTAGCGCAGTGTTGGCCTTGTCATTGCTCTTGCTGGCTGCACCGACCGCGCTGCTGCTTGTCCCCGCTCTCTGAACCTCCGCCCGAACCGCTCGAGCCAAGCTCCTGTGAACCGCCGAGAACAGCTAGAAGACGAGAGGCTTAGGCGTCGATGCGCTCCGGATCCAGATCCGCAGCACCGGCGATAATGAACTCCTTGCGCGGAGCCACATCCGATCCCATCAATAATTCAAAGGTGGTCTCGGCCATCGCGGCGTTCTCCGCGGTTACTCGGCGCAGGGTGCGGTGCCGGGGGTCCATGGTGGTTTCGGCCAGTTGGTCGGCATCCATTTCACCCAAACCCTTGTAACGCTGAATCGGCTCCTTATAGCGCTTCCCGGACTTCTCCAGTTTCACCAATAAGTTCTTCAGCTCTTGTTCGGAGTAGGTGTAGATCAGCTCATTGGTTTTCTGACCGTGGTTCACTACCTCGACTCGATGCAGCGGTGGTACCGCGGCGAAGACTCGACCAGCATCGATCATCGGCCGCATGTAACGGAAGAACAGGGTGAGCAGCAGTGTGCGGATATGCGCGCCGTCGACGTCGGCGTCCGTCATCAGGATGACCTTGCCGTAGCGGGCGGCTTCCAGATCGAAGCTGCGGCCGGAGCCCGCTCCGACCACCTGGATCAGGGCTGCACATTCCGCGTTGGAGAGCATGTCCCCCACCGAGGCTTTCTGCACATTGAGGATCTTGCCTCTAATCGGCAGCAGAGCCTGGAAATCTGATGACCTGGCCAGTCGGGCGGTGCCGAGCGCGCTATCGCCCTCGACGATGAAGAGCTCGGTGCGCTCCACGTCATCGGAGCGGCAATCAGCAAGTTTAGCGGGCAACGAAGAGGTCTCTAGGGCGTTCTTTCGGCGCTGCGTCTCCTTGTGTACTCGAGCCGAAATACGCGATTTCATCTCGGAGACGACCTTCTCCAGCAGCAATGCCGACTGCGCTTTGTCATTGCGGTTGGAGGAATTCAGTTTCGCGGTGAGCTCTCGCTCCACCACCTTGGCCACGATAGCCCGCACCGCCGGGGTGCCAAGCACTTCTTTGGTCTGGCCCTCGAACTGCGGTTCAGCGAGCCGTACGGTGAGTACCGTGGTCAAGCCTGCCAGTACATCGTCTTTCTCAATCTTGTCGTTTCCGGCTTTGAGCTTGCGGGCGTTAGCTTCCACTACCTTGCGGAAGGTCTTGAGCAGGGCTTGCTCAAAGCCTTCCTGGTGCCTGCCGCCCTTGGGCGTGGCAATGATGTTCACGAAGGAGCGCATTGTGGTGTCGTAGCCGATCCCCCAGCGCAGCGCGATATCTACCTCGCAGTCCCGTTCCACCTCGGTGGAGGTCATATGCCCGTTCTCATCGAGCATCGGCACGGTCTCTTTGAAGGTGGAGCTGCCGTGTAAGCGCCAGATATCGGTCACCGGGGCATCGGCGGCCAGGAAATCGACGAACTCGGAGATGCCGCCGTCGTGATGGAAGATCTCCTCGTGCGGGCCGTTCTCACCGGGAGTCCCCGGCAAGCCGCGTTCGTCCCGGATCACCATTTTCAGCCCGGGGACCAGGAAGGAAGTCTGCCGGGCTCTGGCTGCCAGGTCTTCGTAGGAAAATTTTGCATCTTGGGTGAAGATCTGCCGGTCCGCCCAGTAACGGGTCCGGGTGCCGGTCACGCCACGCTTGGTGCTGCCAACCACCTCGAGAACTGACTTGGACACAAAAGGTTCGAAGACCGCCGTCGGGCTCGGGCTCTTTCCGGTGTCCTTGAAGGTTCCCGGCTCACCGCGCCGGAAGCACATCTGGTAAGTCTTGCCGCCACGATCCACCTGAACGTCCAAGCGGGCCGAGAGCGCGTTCACCACCGAGGCTCCCACACCGTGCAGGCCACCGGAGGCGGCGTAGGAGGAGCCGCCGAACTTGCCGCCTGCGTGCAATTTGGTCATCACGACTTCGAGCCCGCTCAAGCCGGTTTTCGGTTCGATATCGACCGGAATGCCGCGGCCGTCATCGTGCACCTCGACCGAGTTATCCTTGTGCAAAATGACTGTGATGTTCTGACCGAAGCCGGAAAGCGCCTCGTCAACGGAGTTATCGATAATCTCCCAGAGGCAGTGCATCAAGCCGCGCGAATCGGTGGAGCCGATGTACATACCGGGTCGCTTACGAACCGCTTCCAAGCCCTCCAAGACAGAGAGGTGCCGTGCGGTGTATTGGGAGCTTCCGGAATTCTGCTGTACCACTGCTCAAGGCTATCTTGAAGCTGGACGACGGCGTCGCAGCCATGCCGTAGCGCGCTCGGCTAGCGCTCGGCTTGGGTATCGGAGGGGATCCCAAGGTTATGGAATTGCAATACGCGCAGAGCGAAAGAAAGCTCCACTTGGGACGGTTTTGGGCTGGATAATGGTTGTATGGATATATAGCACCGCACGAAGATACGAAGGAGGACATCATGACAACTGCAACCGTAAGTCGTGAACTCAATGCCCTGGACCGATGCGACCGTTGTGGCGCGCAGGCTTATGTCCGAGTTGTCTTGGAAGCCTCCGGTGGCGAATTGCTCTTCTGCGGACATCATGCCCGCGCCGTAGAAGCAACGCTCAAGCCACTCTCTTCGGAATGGCACGATGAGACTTCCAGACTGCTGGAAAAGGATCCGGTTCTGCTGGACGACTGAATTTCCTGAGCTACTGAATCCCGAGCATAAAAGGAGGGCCTCCCGTGGGAGGCCCTCCTTTTGTCTTAACTCTTCTGTCTCATCTGGTCTGTCTCATCTGGATTTAGCTGCCGCTGGCGTGAGCTTAGCTGCCATTTCGGCAGCCAAGCTCACGCCATTCTTCGAGACACTGGTCCTTAGAACCGGCTCTTAGGCGCTATCAGCAAAGGGCTTAGTCCAGGTAGTCGCGCAGCACTTGCGAACGCGAAGGATGGCGCAATTTGGACATGGTCTTCGACTCGATCTGCCGGATCCGCTCCCGGGTAACCCCGTAGACCTTTCCGATTTCGTCTAAAGTCTTTGGCTGTCCGTCGGTCAGTCCGAAACGCATGGCCACCACGCCGGCTTCCCTTTCGGAAAGCGTGTCTAGAACCGAATGTAGTTGTTCCTGCAGCAAGGTGAAGCTCACTGCATCTGCGGGCACCACTGCCTCGGAGTCTTCGATCAGATCGCCAAACTCAGAGTCACCATCCTCGCCCAGCGGCGTGTGCAAGGAGATCGGCTCGCGGCCGTACTTCTGCACCTCGACGACCTTTTCAGGGGTCATGTCGAGTTCCAAGGCCAGCTCTTCCGGCGTGGGCTCACGGCCCAGGTCCTGGAGCATCTGGCGCTGCACCCGAGCCAGCTTATTGATCACTTCGACCATATGCACTGGGATACGGATGGTACGAGCTTGGTCCGCCATGGCACGAGTGATGGCCTGACGAATCCACCAGGTTGCGTAGGTGGAGAACTTGAAGCCCTTGGTGTAGTCGAACTTCTCCACGGCGCGGATCAAGCCCAGGTTGCCTTCTTGGATCAAGTCCAGGAAAAGCATGCCGCGGCCGGTGTAGCGCTTGGCTAGGGAGACCACGAGGCGGAGGTTCGCTTCAAGTAGGTGGTTCTTGGCGCGCTTGCCATCATGGATCACCCATTGGTATTCGCGCTTGAGCTTGTCCGGAATTTTCCCGTCGTCTGCGGCGAGCTTCTCTTCGGCGTACAGTCCCGCTTCGATCCGCAGTGCCAGGTCGACTTCTTGCTCCGCGTTAAGCAGCGCAACTTTACCGATCTGCTTGAGATAGTCCTTTACCGGGTCTGCGGTAGCTCCCGCGGACATAACCTGCTGGACCGGGGCATCGTCGTCATCGGCATCCGAGTAGACGAAGCCGGAGCCAGTGGTCTCTTCAACCTCCGCTGTGGCTTCGGCCACTTCGCCCAGGCTTGCCTCGGCACTCTCCTCGGAGTCTTCCGCGTCCTCGGCTACCTCGGTATCGTCAGACTTCTCGGCGTCCTCGCTCACAGCCTCTGCTTTGGGCTTACGTCCACGAGTGGCCTTCGGCGCTGCGGTTTCCGCCGGAGCAGCCTTTTTGGCCGCTGCAGTGGCGGCGCGCTTTTGGGTAGCGGTCAACTTCTCCTCGACGGGCTGGGCAGCCACATCCTTGAGTGCCTCCGACTTCTTGGCGGCGGAGGAGGTCTTGGCCTTACTGGTGCTGCTTGAGCGAGCGTTGCTCTGCTTTGCGGCAGGTTCTTCCGCGGTAGTAGTCACGGTGGCGGTGCTGGCCTTACGTGCAGTTGGAGACACTGATTACCTTTCCTTGCTGCTCTCTGTGATGCCACCTGCGCGTAACACCACTATGACCCTGTCAAGTCCGTGATCGATTTAAATCCGCGATCACAGCTGAAGGGTCCATAGTAGTAACTACTCTGAAGGGCAGCTTGTTCCCAGAATTCTCAAAGAAATCTGAAAACGCCGTCCAATACCGTTCAGCAAGGATGCGAATCATTCACGGACCCAACCGGGTCGTCCTAATAGTGTCTCACGGAATTCCCGCCGTCCGGGAATCCGCTGAGGACGATCACCACGTGTCCTAGCCGCTGCGCTGGACTGGTGCGTCTAGTACTGGTGCGTCTAGTACTGGTGCGTTTAGTGCTGGTGCGTTAGTCGGCGCCCTCAACTAGTTCGGTCTCGTTCTTCTCAGTTACGTTCTCGATTACTGCGGTTCTCAGCTGCATTCTGGGCTACTTCGGTTCTGCGCCCAAGGGCAACGCAATCCGGAGGCGAGCATATCGCCGAGCAGTTCCGCTAGCCGATACCCCGGCAATGCGATCTCCGCCTCCTTGAGGAAAGCGCCGGCAGTGCTTCCGCGACCTTTGCACCATTCGAGCCAAGCAAGAAGGCTGAGTGCCGCTGCCTTGGCCCGAAGCAGATCTTTCCGCGGCAGACCACTCGGTGCATTCACTCCAATCAGGGTCATCAGTAAAGTCTTGAACCTGTCGAGCCGCTTCCAGTCGGGGGAAAAATCGGGATCGCCAAGGATCAGGCTGGCAGCATCAACTGACCGGCTGCGATATTCGGTCTCATCCGACAGCCCAATTTGCCCTGTTGCCCCGGTCAACGCGAGCATCAGGACCGCATCCCGGAGGAGGATGTTGTGCAGAGCTGCGAGTAACGTTCCAAGTTGCTCCGTGCTCTGCTGCTCGGCGAGCTGAACTTTCTTGCTCTGCTGCTCTGTCTCGGTCAGAAGAGCCGCCCACCAGGACTCTAAAGCCGCGTCGAAAGCTTTATCGCCTGGCTGGATATTGCGCAGCCTAGGCAGCGCCTCGCGGAATCCTCTCAGTAGATCCTGCTGTCTTTGCTCCGATAGTTCAGCAGGCTGTACCGCGGTCGAAAGATCAGGACAATACATACTCCCCCGATAGATCAGCTCGATACTGAGCTGACTCTCACGTATTTCAGTCAGGGGCCGACCCACGAAGGAGCAACACACCCCATCCCGGCACAGGTAGTTTCGCCAGCTTGTTTGGCCGATCCACCAAGCTTCCCGGACGGACATCCCAGCAATATCCAGCTCCCCCAGCAGGCAAGTCATTAACCGGTCATAGCCAGGGTCTTCGCCGTCCCGCCAGTCAAGTCCGGTAAACAACGCCAACACAACCCCATCCACCGCAATCGCCTCAGAACCAGGCACACTCGAGGTGAGACAAGCCACCAACTGGCTCGCATAATGCAGGCACTCCTCTTCGGAACCGTGCCGATCCGGCAAATCCAGCCGCAAACTCGCACCCGCCTGCTTACCCTTCAACCCCAAAACCATCAGCGAGCACTCCGGCCAATAACCCAAAGCATGTGGCAAGTACCCCAGCAGATCCTCAGGACTATTAATCGACAAAGTCCCAACACCCCGCCCAGAACTACCCGTAGCCGGATCTCCCGACCCCGCAGAAAACAATGACGACTTTTCCTCTTCCATCACCCCAGCCTGCAAGAACCCTCACCACTGCAAAAGAGCCACCACCCCCAATGTGAGGAAACCCGACAAAACCAGCACCTGTGCAGGACCAGTCACGGAAAACTCCGCATCACCGCAAGGCTCAACCAGTGTTGAGAGCTGACACTAGCAATTGACCATCATCACGACTGACCCCAGCCCCGAAATCGCTAATCGAACAATTGCTGTACTGTCTGTAGATTTCAGACCAAATTACGCAGGTACATATGGCAAGGAAAACGATCCGTATAGGAGATTTCTAGGTGAAGCAGTGAAGCGCGGTCTTCATGGGGCGGCAATGATCCTGTTCAATCGCAAGGAACACGGTGAGACCTCGGCGAACTTCGATGTGGTAGCCATAACCACCTAGCACGTAACGCCGCCAAGGTTGATCAGATCATTCTTGATGATTTCCTCTATGAGCTTGCCACGGTCCGCGAGTTAGGCGCTAAGAAAACTCGGCTAGGGCTGGAGCATCAAGAGTGGATAGTCGAGGCGATTACAGAGCGTGACTCTCCTGACGGAAGCGGTGCACGCTGGGCAGACCCCAACTTTCGCTGTACGTACAGCAGGGGTAGCCGGTGGATTCGGCTTTGCCGATATTTACATCAATATCGACGGATCGCTTGTCTACCTCTCGGGTAGAGCCAACCCGAGCTTCGTTAACATCAATCTGAGTTTCCCGCTCACTTAAAAATTAGTCCGACAGCCCCTAGCTGTCGGAGTACTCTAACAGTCTACACATCCACTATTGCTGAGAAGTTTTTCGCTTCATGGTGTTGATCCACCACACCATGAGCGGGTAGCCAACTACGACAATTGCAGCAATTACCAGCAGTTGTCCTAGCCCAAAAGGACCACCTAGAAAGAGGTAGATTCCTAGTGCTACTAGAAAAGTGATTGGCATAGCTACCCAGTCAATAGGACGTAGCTTCTTCATGCGATCAACTCCTTGCTATAGACAACAGCGGTGCCGTTAGAGTTACCCCAACTGAGGTAACGATAGCGCATGTGAAGCTGTTGGAGGCACACCAATTCTGAACAGCCTGGTACCCCCTAGCAACATTGTCCTACACAGTCCCGTTGCCACCATTGATCCTCAACACCACTTGCCAATCCTTCAGTAAAGCGCAGGTTCCTGCTGTAGTACAGTCGCGGGGATTCTTATTCGCCCAGTCCTGAACAGTTGCTCCAAGGATGCACTGAGCATAGTTGCCGTCTGCTGTGCTTCCTGAAGGTGGGCTAGCCACTGCGACGGTTCCGAAGAGGACACTTACAGACAGAACCAACCCGATAATTAGTTTCTTAATTCCACTCACTTGAACACTCCTTTGGTTCTTAATTGTTTCATCTAGTTGGCAAACTAACCGCTTCCTTAAGAACATCAATCCAACCTTGAAGGAATCTGAAATATTAATAAAAGAGGTCATAACGGTAGATTAAAGGTTTGAATGATTCAGCATATATGAGGTCATTCTTAAATTATGAAGTGGACCCAACCATCCCTGAGAATGATTGGGTCCACCGAATTTCTAGATCAGATTACTTCTTCTTGGTCTGCGCCAGAGCGCTCCCCGCAACAGCCTTAGACCGCGCGCTAGACCTTCCATCCCGAAGGATGCTGCTTGCCTTGCGTGCGATTACCTGACTCGTCTGCTTCGAATTTGCCATTTTTGTTACCACTTTCAGATAGAAAATTGTTGGAAGACCTAACCGGCTCCGAGCGCAAGCTCAGCTAGGCCGTTACTTCTAACAACTGCTACCCGCTAGAGGCGGACAGGACGAATTCGGATGGTCCGACGAATGCGGATACGAATCCTCATTATCGGGTCTCCCTTCTGTTAGGGGTAGACCTTCCGATCCGTCACCGAGACGGTGTGCCTAATTGACACTCCGACAGCCTCACTCGTAGGCTGAGACTTGTAATCAACACAAATCAAACGGTTCGAGACTGTTTCATGTTCCTTTAAACATGAGGCGGTCTGCCTGTTTTGAAGGGTCAAGCGTTCGAGCGCTTGGCCCTTCGTGCTTAAGTCTACATATAGTGTCCGACACTTTCTCCTACCCCCACATGATGTATTACATTCATGTAATTTTTCCCCAAGTAGTCCACAGCTATCGGTTCGACTGAGCCGCGAACTTCCGCCACTTTTGATCTAGATATCCACAAGCTGTGGAGTACTTACGCACTTAGATTTTTGGGCGTGTCGTCGGCGTGGCAAATCTGTTTTTCCCAAAATTGCGCAATAGTACCCCCAGCAAGTGCCGTGCTTAGATGTGGTCATGGACGCAGAGACTTTGAGGCTACTTATCTCGGTTGGGATTACTGGTGTAGTCGACTTGGGCGGTACCGGGAACGCTACTCTGCCAGTAGCAGCCCGACCCCCTATACTCAGCGCTTCTACACTGCGATACAGGCGATGGGCGCGGGACACTGCTCATCTCCTCAAGCACATCAGGCGCGCAAGCTGGGCAGATCAGCTACCGCACCGGATCGCCTGCCACGCCAACCTATCTCATGGTTAACAAATTAATCCCACTCACATAAAAAGCAGTCCCAACCACCCCGTAGAAGTGGTTGGGACTGCCATTTTATTTAATCACCATTTCGATGATTTTCCCAGCACATTCCCAGACCATTTTCAGACTTGAATGTTCGAATTACTTCATCGACTTTATTTTTTGATAATAAAGCCGTAGTTAGAGATAGTGGAATTAACCAAAATAACTAACTAGGTGGGAATATGAGAATATTAAGTAGATCAATCCTTGCCGGTGCATTGGTGGTGGGTAGTTTGATTGGTGGCAGTACGGCACTTGCCGCCCCTCCGCCCGCAGCAACAGCATCGACCGCCAAACTATCGCAGGCAGATGAGCAGTTCTATCGCGATAGGGCAACAAATCTTGGTATGAACAAAGCAGCAATCAACAGGATGATTGTAAATCTTAAGAAGGGTATATTACCCCTCTCCCAGACCAGCGGCAGCCCTGTTTCGGAGACATCGAAGACCGAGAACGGTTTTGCAGTCACCACCAAGACGTTCGCAGATGGGTCTATCTCAAAGTCATCTTTTGAGATACCCAAGCGAATCACCCCCGGAGCAGCAACCCCCTTTTCAATTGGAGGCTGTTCCGATCAGAGCGGTGTTGGCGTTTTCCCGTTCACTGGGTGCAAGGTCCGGACAGACCAAGCAACACTTACGATTGAGTTTGAAGCCGATGGGCGACTAGGAAGCAACGGGAACAACCCTTCCTTCGCCGCGAAAATCACACGAATCTACGGTGCCTGGATATCCACAGCAGGCTCGGCGTCGGGTCCAACGATGGAAGTTCTTACTGGAACGCAGGTCGGTAGCAGCCCTGCCCGAGCCAGGACTAGTTATCTTGTGACCGGTGGCGGTATAGGCACCACTACGGTGTCGCTAACCTTCTATGTTCGTGATGGAAGCCGCTGGGACACCTCACCGTGATTGAATGGATATATGAGAGCTTTTAATCCGACGACAATAATCATCATTGTTGCAATCGTTGTAGTAATCGTTGCGGCTGTAGTAGGACTTGTAGCTTGGCTAAGGAGCCAAAACAAGAAAGATCGCTAGCAGCGATAAGGGGTGTCTGACCGGTTGGTCAGACACCCCTTATTTGTTCGCGCTATCAACTTAGACACTGACAAGTAGGTGTGTGTTGTAACGAATCTTGCCAGCTTGTTTGGCCGATCCACCAAGCTTCCCGGACGGACATCCCCGCAATATCCAGCTCCCTCAGCAGGCAAGTCATTAACCGGTCATAGCCAGGGTCTTCGCCGTCCCGCCAATCAAGTCCGGTAAACAACGCCAACACAACCCCATCCACCGCAATCGCCTCAGAACCAGGCACACTCGAGGTGAGACAAGCCACCAACTGGCTCGCATAATGCAGGCACTCCTCTTCGGAACCGTGCCGATCCGGCAAATCCAGCCGCAAACTCGCACCCGCCTGCTTACCCTTCAACCCCAAAACCATCAGCGAGCACTCCGGCCAATAACCCAAAGCATGTGGCAAGTACCCCAGCAGATCCTCAGGACTATTAATCGACAAAGTCCCAACACCCCGCCCAGAACTACCCACAGCCGGATCTCCCGACCCCGCAGAAAACAATGACGGCTTTTCCTCTTCCATCACCCCAGCCTGCAAGAACCCTCACCACCGCAAAAGAGCCACCACCCCCAATGTGAGGAAACCCGACAAAACCAGCACCTGTGCAGGACCAGTCAAACCAGCGCCCTACCGCCCATAGGCTTCGGGGGCTCGAACATCTACTTCAATAGGTCGGTTGTGCATCTCTCAGGAACGGCTAACTAAAGATTTTTCCACGTCAACATTTAATTGAGGCTATTTCTTATTTATCCAGCCCACAATAACAAACCCACCCGCCAAAACGATTACGAGTGTCAGAAATAGACCCAGAAGCGCATCTAAGTATTTACCGAAATCATAGGCAGCGAAGCCCACTACAACAACGATAACAGCGGTTACTGCACGCCTTATTCGCAAGCTCATAGCGTGAGCTTACCATTAGCCATCAGCCAGATCTCCCTGCACCACTGCGGCGCTCCACGACCTACTGCCGAGCTTCTGCGCTCAGCTGTATAAGTCCCTACTCTTCGGATACTATTGACAATCCCATAATAGTTTTATTTCGCGACCAGCATGGTTCTAAGTGCGATGAATAACGGTTTCAAGCAAAATAAAATTTCGTTCGCTAAGAGTAAATTGAGCGTAAATGTAGACTTCGGATTTATCGCAGTTTTGGTGATTTGATCTAACCCACTCCTGAACCTCGAAGAGACTGGCGGCGGTGATGTTGTGGGCATGCGTCCTATCCCACGTCCCGTCCTTTGGGTTTAGCCATATATCGATGACTCGGAAGGATGGCCTTGGCGTGATAAGAGCCATGTCCCTCTCGTCAACACTCTCAACCTCCACAACATGCTCCTTATCAGATGGCACTCCTGTAAAGCATCCTATTCCCAGACAACACGTCCGCGAACTTGAAACCGACTACATCCTCGGCGGATTTTTGTACCGCATCTTCAAGAGAACCTCCCAACACGTCAAGCACCGTGAACATCAGTGTCTTCAAGAGCGACGACGCTCTTCGATCTTCTGTACCTTCGCGATGCTCGTCCCCGGGAATCCAATAAAATTCGCGGTTTGCTTGGGTAACTGAGAAGTTACCCAACCGCTCATCGATTCGGGCACCAAGGAATCAGCAGACTATTTAAGAACAACCCCGAGTATCTGGCGAAAGGATAAGGAAAATCCCGATGACTGGGACGACCTCGTTCGTTATGCGCAGTTGTGCTTAGACTTGGGCATGGCTATTGAAAATCAGCGATCGGAATTGATCCAATTTCAAGAGGTAGACGAAGCCGGGGAGCCATTGAGCGAAGCGGAAGTCCCCGCTGAAGAAGGTCGAAGGATTTATAGCCCCTGGTTGATTGCGCTCTGGGCACTGGACTGTCTGCTGATTCCTCTAACGGTCTTCGGGCTAACCGCTTCATTCACCCTTCAGGCTGTCACGGTAGATCCGTCATATCAGATCTATTCGCCCGACGAGGGTCGAGTAATACCACTCCCCTGGATCATCAACTACGCCTCACTCGGCGCACCATTGCTCACAGCAACCCCAATAGCGCTGGCCATTACCTTCGCGGCTCATTTTCTTCGCCAGCCGAACATCCGCCAGCCGAAACGGTAGAAGGCGTTTTTGGGGCAGCGTACAGGTTCAAGCGAATCCAGCTACCGCACTAACGGCCCTGATCGTCCCGATTCGCCAAGTACGCCTCAATGGCCGCCCCTAGCTCGTCCGCATCGGGCAGCTCATCGTCCTCCCCCGCCAACAGGGAACGCACCGGAACATCCTGCTGCCGCTCGTCGTATTGCTCCTCCAGTTTGCTCACCACACCCTGCACATCGACAGAGCCCTCAACCTGCGCTGCGATTTGCCGTTCCACCTCTCGCCCGGATTCACGCAGCCGATCGGTGGGCAGCATCAGCGAGGCCGCGGCACCCAAATACTCCAGTGCGGCCACCGCTGCCCTGGGGTACTCGGCGTCGGCCAGGTAGTGCGGAACGTGCACGGCATAACCGGCGATATTACGCCCGGCTTCGGTAAGCCGCACTTCAAGTAAATGTCCGATGGCAGAGGGCAACTGCACAGTAGCCTTCCAGGAGGACATGCCCTCGATTAGATCGGGCCGATTGCCGTGCACGGTGACCCCGATCGGACGGGTATGTGGAACGGGCATCGGAATCGAATGCACCCAGGCCACTAGATTCACGTCCAAGCTTTGCACCAGACCAACGACGGCGGCACTGAAGCGTTCCCATTGCAGGTCCGGCTCGTTCCCGGTCAGGTAAAGGAAAGGTTGGCCGAGGCCATCAACGAGCTTGTAAAGCGTCAGCCTGGGCTGCTGGTAGTCGGTGAGGTGATCCTCGACGAAGCTGATCTGCGGCCTGCGGGATCGGTAGTCAATGAGCTGATCGATATCGAAGGAGGCCACCGGAATCGGTTCGGGATCAACTTGGCCGAGCAATTCGGCGGTCACTTGACTGACCACCTGACCAGCATCCGAGAACCCGCTGAAGCCCATCAGCAAATTCAAACCCTTGAGCCCGCCGTCGTGCAGCAAGGCATCGTTGGTGGCATAGAGAGTCGTCGGGTCTAAAAAGGGCTCGTATCTAATTTCTTTCATCCCGGTTCCTCCGTACATCCGATGGCGGCCGTCGGAATCTCCGCATTCGGTCCTATCCTTCAGCCTGCTTCTCTTTCTAAACGTAGCGCAGCGGGCGAATCATTCCGCATCACTGAAGAGTTCTCCGGGAGCGAACAAAGCCCTTGCACACCAGCGAGCGATAGCGGCTACGATCAAAAGGAATCAGAACCCCGGCAGTGAGGAACTTTTCCATGGTCAAGAACAACGTCGTTTCACTCACCTCGGTGAGCTCCAAAGCCAGCACGATTAGCTCTCTCGACGGCGACGCGCTGGTGATCGGGGTAGCGAAAGGTGCCGAAGGTGCCGTCCTGCTGGACCACCCACTAACCGAACAAGAAGCCGCTGCACTCAGCGATTCTCTGCCCCTGCTCGGAATTAGCGGCGCAGCAGATGAGGTACGCCGGCTACCTTCGCTCTCCAGCATCAAGGCCAGCGTCCTGGTATTGATTGGCCTCGGCCCAGTTGAAGGTGGCGCCCCCAGCGGTGAGGCACTCCGCCGGGCCGCCGGTTCCGCGATCCGCCAGCTCGCCGGCTTAGACACCGTAATCCTGGCCCTGCCTGCACCTGGCGTTGCGGAACTTACCGCGGTTGCCGAGGGCGCGGCGCTGGGCGCGTACAGCTACCAGGCTCGCCGCAGCAACCCCGATGCAGTGAAAGATGCGGTGAAGAACGTCAGCATCGCTACCTCGGTCAACGCCCGAGCCGCCAAAACGGTACTCGATCGAGCCACCGCTGTGGGCAAGGCCGTCAATGACACTCGCACCCTGGTCAACGAGCCGCCCAGCCACCTCTACCCGGAAACTTTCGCTCAGTCTGCCAAGGACCTGGCCAAGGGTCTGCCGGTTAAGATCACCGTGCTAGACGAGAAGCGCTTGGAGAAGGATGGCTACGGCGGCATCCTGGGCGTTGGCAAGGGTTCCTCTCGCCCGCCGCGACTGGTCAAAGTGGAATATTCCCCGCTCAAGGCCAAGCGACACCTGGCGCTAGTCGGCAAGGGCATCACCTTCGATTCGGGTGGACTCTCCCTCAAGCCGCCGACCGGGATGACCACCATGAAATGCGATATGGCCGGAGCGGCAGCTATTCTCACCGCTACCTTGGCCGCCGCAGAGCTGGGCCTTCCGCTCAAGATCACTGCCTGGCTATGCCTGGCGGAGAACATGCCGTCCGCCACCGCAGGCCGCCCCTCCGATGTGATCACCATCTTTGGTGGCAAAACCGTGGAGGTGCTCAATACCGACGCCGAAGGTCGCCTGGTAATGGCCGATGGACTGGCTGCTGGCTCTGCGGAACACCCAGACGTGATCCTGGACGTCGCGACCTTGACCGGCGCTCAGATGATCGCGCTGGGTAACCGGGTCGCGGGCGTGATGGGTGACGACGAGGTGAGCGCCGCGATTGTTTCGGCAGCCAACACCGCCGGGGAATTGTTCTGGCAAATGCCACTACCCGAAGAACTCCGAGCCAGCCTGGATTCCCCGGTGGCGGATCTGGCTAATATCGGCGAGAAAATGGGGGGCATGATGACCGCGGCAGTCTTCCTGCGGGAATTTGTCGGTACGGCCAAGAACACCGAGGAGCAAATTCCTTGGGCTCACTTGGACATCGCCGGCCCCGCCTTCAACGAATCCGGCGCCTATGGTTACACGCCTAAGCAAGGAACCGGCGTCGCCGTCCGCACCTTGCTGAGCTATGCCGAGAGCCTAGCTAGTCACTAACTAAGCTGCTAAAGCGCTCTTCCAAGCCAGGTCAATGTCTGATCAATATCGGCTTGGAAGAGCGCTACGCATCACAAGGCGACGTGAATCTTGCCACACCTGAGGTCTCCAACCCCGTCACGGCTGGAGCCGGAGTGCGCCTAACGCTAAGGTGATTCCTGAAGGTATTCAGCAGACTGCACAACCTGGCAGTCACAACGCGAGGGAGCGTTCACGTGAGTGACGTTGCGGCACAGCCGACTGAGCAAGAGTTCGACATCCTTATCCTTGGTGCTGGCAGCGCCGGTTACGCAACGGCCCTACGCGCGGTCCAGCTGGGCTTCACGGTAGGTCTAGTAGAGAAAAGCAAGGTGGGTGGCACCTGTCTACACAACGGCTGCATCCCCACCAAGGCGTTGCTGCATTCGGCTGAATTAGCGGATCACGCTCGTGATTCTGCGAAATATGGCGTCAACGTCGAGCTTCAGGGCATCGATATCAACGCGGTCAACGCCTATAAAGACGGCATCATCGCGGGCAAGTACAAGGGCCTGCAGGGACTGATCAAGTCCAAGAAAGCCATCACCGTGATCGAGGGTGAGGGCAAGCTCTCCTCGCAGAACACCGTGACCGTCAATGGGGTTGTTTACACCGGCAAGAACATCGTGCTGGCCTCCGGCTCTTACTCGAAGTCGTTGCCTGGCCTGGAAATCGGTGGCCGAGTGATCACTTCCGACGGAGCGCTGAACCTGGACTACATCCCCAAGAGCGCCATCATTCTTGGTGGCGGCGTGATCGGCTGCGAATTTGCCTCGGTCTGGAAGTCCTTCGGGGTGGATGTCACCATCGTGGAAGGTCTGCCCTCGCTGGTGCCCAATGAGGACGCCACGATTGTGAAGAACCTGGAACGCGCCTTCAAGAAGCGTGGCATCAAATACTCCACCGGAACCTTCTTCCAGGGCGTTGAGCAGAACAACGACGGCGTGAAGGTCACCTTGGTTGACGGCACCACCTTCGAAGCTGAGCTGCTTTTGGTTGCGGTTGGCCGCGGCCCGAGCACCGCTGGACTGGGTTACGAAGAGGCTGGCGTGCCGATGGACCGCGGCTTCGTGCTGGCCAACGAGCGCCTGCACACCGGCGTCGGAAACATCTATGCGATTGGCGATATCGTCCCCGGCCTGCAACTGGCACACCGTGGCTACCAGCAGGGCATCTTTGTCGCCGAGGAGATCGCCGGTCTGAATCCGGTGATCGTAGAAGATGTGAATATCCCCAAGGTCACGTACTGCGACCCCGAGATCGCCTCCGTTGGTCTGACTCAAAAGGCAGCCGAGGAGAAGTTCGGCGCCGAGAACGTGCAGGCTCAGGAATACAACCTGGCCGGTAACGGCAAGAGCTCGATCCTCGGCACCAGCGGCATTGTTAAGATGGTGCGCCAGAAAGACGGCCCCATTGTCGGCGTGCACATGATCGGTGCCCGAATGGGCGAGCAGATCGGCGAAGCCCAGTTGATCGTGAACTGGGAAGCCTATCCAGAGGATGTGGCCCAGCTGGTACACGCCCACCCGACCCAGAACGAATCGCTTGGCGAGACCGCGATGGCGCTCGCTGGCAAACCGTTGCACGGTTAAGCACTAGGCTCTACAGAAGCGTGAGAAGCAAACAAGGTGTTCTTGAAGAACAAGGAGAAACGGGAACGACATGTCTGAATCCGTGAATTTACCGGCACTCGGCGAAAGTGTCACCGAGGGTACGGTCACCCGCTGGCTCAAGGCTGTAGGCGACAGGGTAGAGATTGACGAGCCCTTACTCGAAGTCTCCACCGATAAGGTCGATACCGAGATCCCATCCCCCATTGCCGGGGTGATCGAGGAGATCCTGGTAGCCGAGGATGAGACCGCCGAAGTAGGTGCGCCGCTGGTTCGGATTGGTTCGGGAGATGGCGCTGCTCCGGCAGCCGCTCCTGAGGCACCTGCAGCACCCGTCGCCGAACCCGTTACTCCCGCCGCTGAGGCGCCCGCCGCCGCTCCCGTCGCAGCCGCCCCGGTTGCGGCACCTACCGCTGCTCCGGCCGCAACTGAAGGTCACGACGTCGTACTTCCGGCTCTCGGTGAGAGCGTCACCGAGGGTACGGTCACCCGCTGGCTCAAGGCTGTGGGCGATTCGGTCGAGGTTGACGAAGCCCTGCTTGAAGTTTCCACCGATAAAGTTGACACCGAAATCCCTTCCCCGGTTGCGGGCACTTTGCTGGAGATTCGGGTTCCGGAGGACGAGACCGCGGAGGTAGGCTCCGTGCTGGCCGTCATCGGTTCCGGCGCTCCGGCGGCTGCTGCCCCCGCTCCGGTAGCAGAAGCTCCGGCCGCTGCTCCGGCGCCCGTTCCCGAGGCACCCGTTGCAGCTCCCGTTGCTCCTGCACCGGTCGTCGAAACCCCGGCCGCTCCGGTTGCCGCGCCGGCACCTGTTGCTCAGACACCTGTTGCTCCGGCTGCCGCTCCCGTAGCAGCGCCGAGCGCTAGCGGCGATTCCAGCTATGTCACTCCCCTGGTGCGCAAGCTCGCTCACCAGCAGGGTGTGGATCTGGCCTCGCTGGCTGGAACCGGCGTGGGTGGCCGAATCCGCAAACAAGATGTGCTGGCCGCTGCCGAGGCAGCAAAGTCCGCTGCACCAGCAGCTCCGACAACTGCCCCCGCAGCTGCTCCGGCTGCCGCGCCATCAAGTTCGGTTGCGCCGTCCGCGGCCGCTGCTGCCTTGCGAGGCACGGTGCAAAAGGCACCTCGGATCCGGCAGGTTATTGCTCGCCGGATGCGCGAGTCGCTGGACACCTCGGCTCAGCTAACCCAGGTACACGAAGTCGATATGACTAAGGTTGCCAAGCTCCGTAATGTCGCCAAAAGCACCTTCCAGGCACAGAACGGTGGCGTTAAGCTGACGTTCCTGCCCTTCATTGCGAAGGCTGTGGCCGAGGCGCTCAAGCAGCACCCCAAGGTCAATGCTTCCTACGATGAGGACAAGCAGGAGATCACCTACCACGACGCTGAGCACCTAGCGATCGCCGTGGATACCGATCGTGGCCTGTTGGTTCCGGTCATCTCGGATGCGGGAAACCTTAATCTGGCTGGGATGGCCGCCAAAATCGCCGATGTTGCCTCGCGTACTCGGAACAACAAGATCGGTCCGGACGAGTTGTCCGGTGGTACCTTCTCGATTACGAATTTCGGTTCGGTCGGAGCGCTCTTCGATACCCCGATCATCAACCAGCCGCAGGTGGCCATCCTCGGCGTCGGCTCCATCGTGAAGCGGCCCGTTGTGGTTACAGATGCGAGCGGCGACGACACCATCGCGATCCGGCAGATGATGTACCTTTCGATGACCTATGATCACCGCTTGGTGGACGGGGCCGACGCAGGACGCTTCTTGCAGACGCTCAAGGCTCGTCTAGAAGAAGGCGCCTTCGAAGCCGATCTAGGCCTCTAAGCGCAGCCAGCACCGTTCAGTAGTCAAAGTGCCCCTTCGAATCTTCGGATTCGATGGGGCACTTTGCTTTGGTGACCGGAAAAATCGGCTTTTCAATTCAGCCTTACCCCTGATTCAATACTGAGAAGTCAATCCAGTCGGCAAGGTTTTGCCGTCTTGCTAATAGTTTCCATTCCAGGCACTTCTATCGTCCCCTCAGTCTCTTGTGAGCGGCTTTCCAGGATGCCGCTGGAATACCGCCGACAATACCCGGGCCAGTGACTTTACTTCCGATGTACATCACCTGAGCGTTGCTGTTGTGAGGGCCGTACCCGGTGCTGCTCCTCACTATAAATACGTGGCCACGCTTTGGGCTGAAATTCCAGAACCAGGCATCTTGGCGGACCCCCTCTGGATGTTCAACTACGCATTTGGTTCCGGAACGGTTGACTTGATAGACGTGAATAACACGCACTAGACGGAGGCGGTGGATTTGCGTCTGACGCATGGTGTTATCGAAAACCGCAAGGAGGTATGCTCTTCTTATTTTTGGGGTAAAGATGCCCCATCTAATGGGGCCCTTGAGCCACCAGAAGGCAATCCGGGACACAATCCAACTGAGGATTGCCAACGCAGCAACCCAAGCCGCGATGCTAACAAAAACTCCTAATACACTCGTCCATATTGAGTCTGAGACAAGAGCAGCGATTATTGGAAGCAGCACCAGAATCCCAAGACTTATCCAAAATGTCCTTTTGGCTGCCCGACGCAGCCAAACCCACGAGTACTGATCCGATAACAGCGCTCTCATCCTTCCCCCCCCTTGAATTCCAGCGTGAAATTTCCTCTTCTCTCTCGGAACTAACGCCAAGAGCAAGAGAAGAACAATATGATTCAAAGAATACGTCCTGACCGATCATCTCGGACAGGTGCTGAGGCGATTAGTGCGCGGTCAGGCCTAGCTAAACCTCGAAAGGAAGACCGGGCAGATCATCGATGCTGCGCATGTTTTTCTCAGCACGGTACTCGGACATACCCTGCGGGCCTTTCTTTTCGGCCTGTAAGAGGAGCAAGTCGCGCTCACCTGTAACCTCCATGACGGGAACGCCCCAGCCACAGGAGTCACTAACCCGAGTTACGTCAACGGTAATGACAGCTCGAGTGCCGGGGTGGACCGGATGAAGTGCAACCACTTCTTCGAACAATGCCTCTCCTGGCAGGGAAACCGAGCCGCGCCCATGCAGACGCACGATGCGAGGCCTGCTATCGAACGAGGCAAACATAAGGCATATCCGGCCGTTTTCGCGCAGGTGTGCGATGGTCTCGACGCCGCTGCCGGTGTAATCGACCCAGCCAACACGATGGCCGTCCAGGACCGAGAAGGAGTCATGGCCTCGAGGCGACATGTTTACGTGCCCATCTGCTCCGAGAGGTGCTGTCGCTACGAACCACAGGGGCTGCTTCTCGATCCATGCTTTCAGTTTGTCGTCAATGGAGTCGAAGATTTTGCCCATGTTCGGAGTCTATTTCATAGGGCTTTCGATAAGCGCCTAGCGGCCCCACCGACGTCTCACCGGAACAGCTGTTCGGCTAACGCAGATGATCCCCGGAAGTACCCCTCGCCGCCGGCTATAGCCGACCCAGCACCAACCAGACCAAAGCCTGGAGGCAATTCCAGAAGCCTGCCTTCCATCGGTCGGTTCTGCCGTAAGTTTCCCTCCCTGAAAAAACACGCTCAGGTCAGCAAGTTTTATTTACAAAGTGTCACCAAATGGCTTCTACATCACGTAGAATACCCATATGGACTTCGTCAAATACCTGCTGATCTTCCTACACATCCTCGGTGCGGCCGCGATTGTTGGTGGCTGGTTCGCCACCTTCAAAAAGCCGACCGTCCTGCCCATCCAGCTTTGGGGAGCCATTGCCCAATTGGTTACCGGTCTGGCTCTCGTGGGCCTAGCCGGGGCAACCCACGACCCCCTGAACTACATCAAGATCACGGTCAAGCTGATCATTGCCTTGGTCGTGCTGATCCCGGCCATCATCGGCTACCGTAAGGCGCGCAAGGGTGAAGCCGTTTCAACCGGCCTAGCTCACGCCGTCGGCGGCATGGCCTTAATCAATATTGGAGTTGCCACCCTCTGGCATTAATTACCGCAGAGCCAACAATCGCCGCGATCTCGGGCTCACTCGGCCGCCGAGAGGCAGAACTCATTGCCCTCCGGATCAGCCAACACTACCCAATGGAACGACCCCGAAGTATGGTCTTCCAGCTGGCTCGCACCCAATTCCAGGGCGCGGGCCAGTTCTCGTTCCGGGTCATCCGCAGTGAAGTCTAGGTGCAGTCGACGTCGGCCCTCGGTTGGCTCGGCGACCTGCTGAAAGGCGAGCCTGCTTTGATCCTCTGTAGCCTTGAGCCAGATGAAATCTTCGTGATCAGCGGCTATTTCGGTGTTCAGGAAGGCGCTCCAGAATTCCGCTAACTTCCGCGCATCGAGTGCGTTGATCATGATTGAGGAGAGTTCAGGCATAGCGCCATGGTAGCAAGCCAGCAAACCTGCCTAGGATGGATGAGTAGAACCCCCTCAATGAAGGAGCATGATCATGGCCACAGTCCGTTCAGCACATACCGTCTGGCAAGGCGACCTGCCCACTGGAAGCGGCCAGGTAACCCTCGATAGCTCCGGACTCGGCAGCTACGACGTCACCTGGAAAGCTCGAGCAGAACAGGCCGAAGGCAAGACCAGCCCTGAAGAGCTGATCGCGGCGGCCCACTCGGCCTGCTTCTCGATGGCTTTCAGCCATGCCCTCGGCCAGGAAGGGAAAACCCCTGACGAGGTGCAGACCAGCGCCGATGTCACCTTCCAACCCGGCGAAGGCATCACCGGAATCCACCTGACCTTGGTAGCCAAGGTCCCCGGACTGAACGAGGAAGATTTCCAGCGCATCGCGGAAGGCGCCAAGATCGGCTGCCCGGTTTCCGCCGCTCTAACTGGCACCACGATCACTCTGGAAGCCCGGCTAGCCAGCTAGCCAGCTTGAGTCGGCTAGCCGGTATCTCCGGCTAGCCGACTCAACAGCACAAGATCCGCAGCAGCAAATATCAGCGGCTTGGCCGCTCAGCCTGGCGGTAATCGCCAGGCGCGCACTCCTAGCCCTGCGGACGCGGCGGCAGAGATCCCGGCCGGAGGGTGCGGTAACCCTCGTGGGCTGGCGCTTGTTCGGTGGGAATCTCATTGAGCATTTCTCGCAGCACTCCAAGACCGTACTCAAGCTGCGGATCCTCCCCCGCACCGTAAGCGTGCGGTGGGAAAGTGACCTCAATATCGGGGTCCACTCCGTAGTTCTCCACACCCCAGCCAATGCCTCCGGTAAACCAGAAGGCATAGCGAGGCTGGGTGACTGCGGTGCCATCGGCCAGACCAAATCGTCCATCAATGCCGACCACTCCACCCCAGGTACGCACGCCAACTACCGGGCCGATGCCCCGCAATTTGGATACCTGGGTGATGATATCGCCGTCGGAACCCGCGAATTCATCGGTCAAAATCACCACCGGTCCATGCGGAGCATGGCTCGGATAGGTCATATCCTGGATCGCCCTAGAACGCGTCCACGCGGTGATCTTACGTCCGATCAATTCGGCCACGAGCTGCGAAGTGTGCCCGCCTCGATTGCGACGCACATCGACAATCAGCGCATCCTTGGAAAACTCCTGCTCCAGATCGCGATGCAACTGTGACCAGCCTCTGGCTTGCATATCCGGCACGTGTAGATAACCAAATCGGTTCTCCGAGGTTTCCCGAACCAACTCCCGATTACGCCGCACCCAATCCTGGTAGCGCAGGCGCTCCTCGTCTCTGATCGGCACCACGGCGATACGGCGTTCCTGCCCTGCCTTATCCCCATGAGCTGAGCCGTTTCGCAAGGTGAGCTCGACAATCTTGTCGGCGGCACCCGCAAGCAAGGGTTCTGGGCCTGCCTGCGCCACTTCCACGCCATCGATGGCAAGCAGCACATCACCAACCTTGACCGCAGCCCCGGGCGCGGTCAGAGGCGAACGTGCTAGCGGATCGGAGGACTCACCGGGCAGAATGCCCTGCACCTCCCAGCCCACAGCCGTTTTGACGATCTCCGCACCCAAGCGACCCTGTGGCCCAGTGCCGGGCTCCTGAATAGCCTTCGGGGTGACGTAGGCGTGGGAAGTCCCGAGCTCGCCGTGCATTTCCCAGAGCAGGTCTACCAGGTCATCGTGCGAACCGAGCCGCTCCACGATGGGGCGATAGTTGTCGTAGACTCCCTGCCAGTCCAAACCGGCCATATCTTCGGTCCAGAAGAAGTCTCGTTGCAGACGCCAAGCCTCGTCAAAAGCCTGGCCCCAGACCTTCACCGGCTGCAAAACAACCCTGATCCGACTCAGATCCAGTTGAATATTCTCCCGGGACTTCTCTTCAACCTTTTTATCGCTCGGCAACACCCGAACCTTGTTCTTATCGATCACCACAATCCGGTTGCCATCTCCGCTCAGCTCGAAGGAGTCAGCAGCTTCAACCAGAACGGTGGTTTCTTTGCTCGTGAAGTCAAAGAGCTCCAGTTGAGGCGATTTCTCCTGATCGCTGCTGCTACCGCGCCCGTCCCCTGTGACGCCTTCCAGCTCGCGCCTGAGCCAAAGAACGCCGCCGCTTACCGCGCGCAACACCTCGTAACCGCCTTGGGCGGCCGGTATCGACACCACCCGATCAGCCAAGCCCGCCGGATCCACAACAGTAGACTCGCCAGCGGCGTCGTCCTTCTTGTCCTCGTCCTTCTCTTTGGCTTTCTGCTCGGTGCCAGCGTTGCTTCCCGCGATCGAGGGTCCGAAGGGCGAAGGAGTCTCGGCGGCCAAGGCGATCAAATAGGGCTTGACGGCTTGGGGGAAAGCCAAGTCAAAGTTGTGGGTGTCATACACCGGGTCGAAGCTACGTCGAGACAGGAAGGCTATGAACTTCCCGTCCGGGCTGAACGACGGCGAGAAGTCACTGAACCGGCCATCGGTCACCTCAAGAATCTCCTCACCGCCGATCTTGCTGAGTCGAAGCCTGGCACGCTCCGAGTCTGCCGAGGTGGGTTCGGACCAGAGCAGCCACCGTGAGTCCGGGCTGAACACCAGCTCAGAGACCCTGCCGATCTTTGTCTCAGCTAGTTCCTGCAAAGTGCCGGAATCGACATTTAGCAACAACACCTGGCCGTACTCGGTTCCGATCGCAACGTATTTGCCGTCCGGGCTGGCTTCTACCGCCGCGGCTCGGCCTGGGCCTGGGAAGTCAATTTTCCGGACCTCGGAGCCCAACTTCTGGCTCTTTGCCGCCGTCTGACCTGATCCCGCCGATTCCGATGACGCCGGTGCCGATGACGCCTCGGCAGGAGGCTCCACGGCTTTGCTTGCCGAGCTGTTTACGGATGCCGCAGAAACCGGGCTCGGCAGTTCCTCCGCAGAGCCCTCCTCGACCGGAGAGACCGGAGCGGCCGGTGGCGTGTTTTCCGGCTCGGTGCTGCCGGTGCTGCCAGCCGGAGCCAAGGGGGCGAGATAGATCGCTTCGACCCCATCGTGGTCGGCCAGGTAGACCACCCGGTCATCCCCCAAGGGACGTGCCAGTCGGGCTCGCACTCCGGGCACGGATTCAATTTTCCGGGCCGGGCCGTCCCGATGAGTCAACAGGTGAACGGTGCCGTGCGATTCGACGATGCTCGCGCGGCCTTCATGATCCGGCCGCACCTCACCGAGTTGCTGGGCGACATTGAGCGGACGGGGCCGCCGCCCGGTCGAGGCGGAGCCCAGGCTGATTTCCAAACGCACCGGCTGGGCGTCCAGACCGTCCACTAAGAACAGATTGCCCGCCGATTCAAAAACCACCCGCTGCCCGTCGGTGCTAGCGTGCCGGACATAGAAGCCCTCATGATCGGTGTGTCTACGCAGGCTCTTCCCGCTCGAATCAACCGAATACAAATTGCCGTAGCCCTCGTGATCAGAGAGGAAAGCGATCCGGTCTCCAATCCACATCGGATCGACCAGATTTCCGTCCAATTCGGGAACCAGGCGGGAGAAATCACCGGAGCCGTCCCGATCCAGCCACAGCTTGCCCGAGGTGCCACCACGATAGCGCTTCCACCAGGCTGGCTCCCGGGAGTACACCGAGGACACTAGGACAGGCTTCTCGTCCCCCACAGCGGGCCCGTACACCACGGAATCAACCGGGCCATAGGGCAGGGAGGTACGCGAGCCGTCAACCAAAGAGACCGCATAACCAAAGGTGTGCCTAGATTCGGGCTGCTCGAAAGCGCTCACCACCAATGCGGTGCCGTCGGGATTGAATCCACGCAACTTGGTCGAAAGATGACCAAACCAGGTGAGTCGTTCAACATCGCCACCGTCCACCGAGGCGCTCACGACCTCTGGGGCGGTGCCTTGAGTCACGGTCCAGGCCAGCCTGCTACCGTCCGGACTAAATCGGGGATTCTTCGCCGGCAACCCCAGCGAAGAGATCCGCCAAGCCCTTCCTCCGGACAAGGGTGCCAGCCACACATCGTCTTCGGCGACGAAGGTCAGTAGCTCACCGTGTAGGTGCGGATAACGAAGATAGTGAGAGTTCTCAAGGCCCATGAATCGATCTTAGTCATACCGCTCCGACAGCACAGCGCCTGGGCAAATACTCAGACAACAATGGTCAAATAAGGAATGCGAGTTTTAATCTCCGGAGCTTCGGGAATGCTAGGTAGCGCACTGACCTCTGCCTTAGAGCGGAAAGGCCATTCGGTGCGACCGTTAGTGCGCCGCGAGGCTCGCACTGCCCAGGAGGTGTCCTGGAATCCAGCCGCCGGCGAACTCGATCCGGCCGCACTTAAGGATATAGACGCCGTTGTCAATCTCTCCGGGGCACCATTGATCCAGCTGCCGCGGCGCTGGACTCGCAGTTTTATCGAACAGCTCTATGCCTCCAGGATTGGCCCCACTCGCACCTTGGCACTGGCCATTCAGCGGGCGGACAACCCACCACAGGTCTTCCTGAGCCAATCCGGCACCGGCATCTACGGCGCCCAGGATGAGCCTCAGGACGAGAGCGGCCCGGTGGGCGAAGGCATTCTGGCTGACCTCTGCGCACACTGGGAAGAGGCTACGACGGCGGCTCGGCAGCACAGTCGGGTGGTTCGGATGCGCACCGGAGTGGTGTTCGGACCCCGTGGCGGCGCACTAGCCAAGCTACTGGTCCCGATGAAACTGGGTCTGGGCGGCAAATTGGGCAGCGGAGAGCAGTTCTGGCCGTGGATCTGCCAGCCGGATCTACTGGCCGCCATGCAATTCCTGCTGGAACAGCCCATCAGTGGACCAGTCAATCTGGCCTCGCCGGAAGCCGCGAACGTCGATCAGGTCGTCACCGAACTCGCGCGCGCCCTAGCTAAGCCGCATCGTCTCTCGGTGCCGGCGTTTGCGCTTGAACTCGGGCTAAGTAAACCCGCCGCCCGCGAAGTGTTGCTCACCAGCACCAAGGCAACTCCCGCGGTGCTGTTGGGGCACGGCTTCGAGTTCGGTTATCCGGGCATGGCCGAAGCCGCCGACTGGGTAGCTAGTCAGCTCAAAACCACGAGCTAATCCGCACCGCATACCGCCCCAATAAGTACGGTAATAGCTGTGAGCTTGACCACAACATGACGGTCTCCGGGCGTAGCTGGCGCTGCTTTCCGGCTTGCCGGACCTTCCCGGCAGGTCACGGATTTAATCCGATCCCGCAACGGGTCTACGCTGTACGCATGACGCTTGTGTTCTCCGAAGTCGGGTTCGCACCACACTTTGTTGACTACCAGCAGGCCTGGCAGCAACAACAAGAGCTGCATACCGCCGTCGTCGATGGCCAGTCTCCCAGCACTGTTCTGCTGCTGGAGCATGCCCCCGTCTACACAGCCGGTAAACGCACCGAAGATCACGAGCGCCCCTTTGACGGTACGCCGGTAGTTGCGGTGGACCGGGGTGGAAAGCTGACCTGGCACGGCCCCGGCCAGTTGGTGGGCTACCCCATCCTGAAACTCCGTGACCCGCATGCAATCCGCGAATACGTCACCCTCTTGGAGGATGTGCTGCTAGCAGTACTCGCCGAATTCGGCATCGCTGGGCAGCGAGTGGAAGGTCGAGCTGGGATCTGGCTGCTCGCCGATGAAAAGGGTCCGGATCGCAAAATCGCCTCGATTGGCATCCGGGTACATAACGGAGTCACCATGCATGGTTTCTCGCTGAACTGCAATAACGATCTGGCTCCTTTTAGCCAGATCATCGCCTGCGGTATCACCGACGCCGGGGCCACCACCATCTCTCTGGAAGCTGGGCGGGATGTCTCCCCCAGTAGCCTCAAGGATTTGATCGTTCGTGAGCTCCAAGCCCGCGAAGAAGCACTTATTGGAATCAACGAAGGAGCCCAGCTGTGACCTTGGCACCCGAAGGCCGGAAGATGTTGCGAGTCGAGGCCCGCAACGCCCAGACCCCGGTGGAGCGCAAACCGGAATGGATCAAGGCCAAGGTCAAGATGGGCCCCGAATACATCGGGCTGAAGAACCTGGTGAAAAAAGAGGGTCTGCACACCGTCTGCGAAGAAGCCGGCTGCCCTAATATTTTCGAATGCTGGGAAGATAAGGAAGCCACCTTCTTGATCGGTGGTGCACAGTGCACACGGCGTTGCGACTTCTGTCAGATCGATTCCGGCAAGCCCTCCCCGTTGGATCGCTTTGAGCCCACCAAAGTAGCTCGCAGCGTCAAGTCCATGAATTTGCGCTACGCCACCGTGACCGGCGTGGCCCGCGATGATCTAGAAGACGAAGGCGTCTGGCTTTATGCCGAGACTATTCGGAAGATCCACGAACTGAACCCGGGAACCGGAGTGGAAATCCTGATTCCGGACTTCTCCGGTAAGCCGGAGAACATTCAGGCGATCTGTGATTCCAAGCCGGAGGTTTTTGCTCACAACGTGGAGACTGTACCCCGAATCTTCAAGCGAATCCGGCCTGCCTTCCGTTACGAGCGTTCCCTCGACGTGATCACCCAGGGGCATGAGTTGGGCATGGTGACCAAGTCCAATTTGATCCTGGGCATGGGCGAAACCCGCGAGGAGATCTCCGAGGCACTTCAGGATCTGCACGATGCAAAATGCGATCTGATCACCATCACCCAGTACCTACGCCCCAGTGAACGGCACCTGCCGGTGGATCGCTGGGTCAAGCCACAGGAATTCCTGGACCTGCGCGACGAGGCAGAGGCGATGGGCTTCTTGGGCGTGATGAGCGGTCCCTTGGTTCGTTCCTCTTACCGAGCTGGACGACTCTGGGCCACCGCAATGCGCAAGAAGGGCCGCGAAATCCCTGCCGAGTTGGCTCATATCGCCGAGGGAATCGAAGATTCCGGGCACACCCGGCAAGAGGCCGCTTCGCTCGTATAAGCGTTGGACCGAGTGTTTCGGCGGTTTCGGCGGCGGTTCACGATAGTCCAATGACTTTGGGATAGTCGACTGACGCGACCGTGAGCTATCCCCAAGTCACTGAGCTATCCCGAAGCCTTGGACTACGGATTTAGCACCGGATTTGGCGATGGAACAGATGCCCCGCTGAGCGGATAGAATAAAGGAACTATGGCCAAAACCTCTGATTCCGCGAGTAATGCCCCTCAAGAGCGCCGCAACCTCTTCTCCCGTAAACCTAAGACACCGAAGCCGGATAAGCAGCCCGGCCGGATGAAACAAATGCTGGACGTCTTCCAGATGACCCGGCGCGCCGACCCCACCGCGGTCTGGCTCATGTTGTTAGTGTTCCTCGGCGCGATTGCGCTCGCTCTGCTGGTCTCTTTCGTGTTTTTCAATAACAACTGGATCACCGCACTGATTATCGGTATCCCCCTTGGCCTACTCGGGGCCCTGCTGGTGCTCTCTCGTAAGGCAGAGAAGGCCGCCTTCTCACAGATCGAAGGAAAGCCTGGAGCCTCCGGCGCCGCCTTGAACACCCTGCGCCGCGGCTGGATTGTCGAAGAGCAGCCGGTTGCGGTAAATCCGCGCAGTCAGGACGCGATCTTCCGTGCCATCGGCCGGCCCGGCGTAGTACTGGTCACCGAGGGTCCCGGACACCGGGTACGCACCCTGGTAGAAGCCGAACGTAAGAAACTGAACCGTATTCTGCCCAATGTCACGGTGCATGTGATCCAGTCCGGCCGCGAGGAAGGTCAGGTGGAGCTGAGCAAGGTGGCCAAGCAGGTCCGCAAGCTCAAAAACGAACTGACCAAAGCCGAAGTGGGCGCGGTCAGCAAGCGGATTTCCTCGCTAGGCTCCCGGCTACCGATCCCCAAGGGCATCGATCCCTATAAGGCTAGGCCTGATCGCAAAGCCGCACGAGGCCGCTAGGCACCACGCCTGAACAGATGGTCGAAAAGGAATACCTTATTGCGACCACCCCGGCGGCGAAGGGACTGGATCTGCCCACGAGATTCCTCTGGACAGAACCGATCTTCACGCCACTTTCCGTTGGCCTCTCCGACCTAAAACAAGAGGTTTTTGGTCAGCAGCAGATTCCGCATCGATGCGTGGGGTTCGTTCGTAATGTAGTACCCCAAGCCGATGCCAGCTACCGCTACCCCACGCCCTGGGCTCATGTCCCGGTGTACCTGATGACCGAACCTCTTGAGCCCATCGTTGCCGGCCACTGGCTTAGCGTTGAAAAGGCCCGTGAGGAGCTTTCAGAGCGGCACTGGTGGCGAATCGTGGAGCATCACTTAAGCACGCCGAGCTGAGGCAACACTGGTCCGAGAACTCGTGTCCGGGCAAGTGCCTTAGCGGCGCACCAACACCGTGTTCATCGCCCGGTCATGCAGACCGCGATGGTCGGGATCGGTGATCACCGCCGGAATCAGCAAGCAGAGTAAGAGGCCGCGGACGACGCCGGCCAGTAAGCCCGCGGGCTGGAAGACTGGGCGGCCGGGCTGGGTTTGCCGCACCACTTGGATACCCGCCACTCGATGCCCAATGCTGTAGCCCAAGGTGCCCACTAGAACCACTTGCTCAATCAGGAAGATACCCAGGGTCGCTAAGGCCGCCCCCTGGAACAGGAAGTAGCTGATCAGTGAGCACAGACCCCAGTCAATGAGTAAGGCGAGAATCCGCCGCCCGGCCCGAGCAATGGAAGTCGGTCCGCTCTGTGGCAGGCCCAACCGCTCCCCCGGATACTTGGACAAATGCGAGGTATCCGGGCCGGAGAGCCAGGAACCGAGGTCTTTGCGATCTACCACTCCTCAAGGCTACCCGCTCACAACGGCACCGTAAGCGCACGTCCAGATCGCCGTCGACCGTAACCTGCTGGAAACAAAGCAGATACCGTCGGGAAACTCTCTCTGACTATGCTGGTAACAGTCGAGACTGCCGAAAACCGGTCCCGGTCCCTCTGCCGACGTGCCAAAGGAGCATAGATGTTCAAGAATGCGGACGAAGTCCTGAAGTTCCTCAAAGACGAAGAGGTGAAGTTCGTCGATATTCGTTTTACCGATCTTCCCGGCGTGCAACAGCACTTCAATGTGCCAGCGCAGAGCGTCGACGCCGATTTCTTTGTCAACGGGCAGCTTTTCGACGGATCATCGATCCGCGGCTTCCAGGGCATCCACGAATCCGATATGCAGTTGATCCCGGACGTCACCACGGCTTTTATCGATCCGTTCCGAATTGAGAAGACGCTGGCGCTGAACTTCTCCATCGTGAACCCGCGCACCGGCGATCCTTATCACCGTGATCCGCGCAGCGTAGCCGAGCGCGCCGAAGCCTACCTGGCTTCCACCGGCATTGCCGACACTGCCTTCTTCGCCCCGGAGGCCGAGTTCTACGTCTTCGATAATGTGCAGTTCGAATCCTCCCCGCAAGGCTCTTTCTACAAGGTGGACTCCATTGAGGCCCCGTGGAACTCCGGTCGCGAGGAAGAAGGCGGCAACCTGGGCAATAAGACGCCGTTCAAGGGCGGTTACTTTCCGGTGGCACCGGTAGACCACCAGGCAGATTTGCGCGATGCCATGTGCGTGGCTTTGGGCGATGCTGGCCTGGAGGTCGAACGTTCGCACCACGAGGTCGGCGCGGCTGGGCAGGCCGAGATCAACTACAAGTTCTCCACCTTGGTACACGCTGCCGATGATCTGCAAAAGTTCAAATACATCATTAAGAACACCGCCGCCGAATGGGGCAAGACCGTAACCTTTATGCCGAAGCCGATTTTCGGCGATAACGGCTCGGGCATGCACTGCCACCAGTCGCTGTGGAGCGATGGCGAGCCGTTGTTCTATGACGAGAAGGGCTACGGCGGACTCTCCGATCTGGCTCGCTGGTACATTGGTGGCGTACTCAAGCACTCTTCCGCGATCCTGGCCTTCACCAACCCCACGGTGAACTCCTACCGACGCCTGGTCAAGGGCTTCGAGGCTCCGGTCAATATGGTCTACTCGCAGGGTAACCGTTCGGCCGGTATCCGGATCCCGATCACTGGAACCAACCCGAAGGCTAAGCGGATCGAATTCCGCGCCCCGGACCCCTCCTCCAACCCGTACCTGGCTTTCGCCGCGCAACTAATGGCTGGCCTGGACGGGATTCGTAACCGGATTGAGCCGCCCGCACCGATCGATAAGGACCTCTACGAGCTGCCTCCGGAAGAGGCAAAGGACATTCCTAAGGCTCCGGGCTCCCTCGAAGAGGCCCTGGAGGCCTTGGAGGCGGATAACGAGTTCTTGCAGGCCGGCGGGGTCTTCCCGCAGGATCTGATCGATACCTGGATCGAGTACAAGCGGGAGAACGAAATCAAGCCGCTTTCGCTGCGACCTAACCCCTACGAGTTCGAGCTTTACTACGGCGTCTAGCCTGTTTATTGGGGTCACTACCCCTTAGTGCGTGGAGCCCGCACGATTCGTCACGAGTTTTAGTGGCGTTTCGTGCGGGCTCCACGTTTTTTGACCTTCAATTGGCCGCCCAGACGGCGTCCACCCGATGTATACCACGCAATAGATCCAATGTTGAATTATTCAACGTCGTTACAGAGACCCCCGCTGCTAAGTCGTCTTAGCGAGTTGCTATATGTTATCTCTTATTAGTACAAAACTATCTACAATTCCGGGGGGATTTGTGACTGAATGTTTGGCCCAGACGGGCCTTGGAGTTTGGCCGCTGCTATTGGGGGCAGTGGTAATTGTCGGCTTGGGCGTAGCCCTGCTGGTCATCACGCGACGAAGCCGTAAAACGGTGACAACGCTAGGACTAGGCTTATTGATCGCGACCGGAGCCGGCCTGCTCCTCTCCATGAGCACCCCTTCGAACGCTTATGCACAAGCCAGCTCTTCCACGGAATGCTCCACCTCCGGAAGTTCGTTCGCCCCTGCCACCTCGGCAAGCCCTTCCTCCTCGTCGATCGGCACCGCAAGCCAGACGCCAACATCATCCCAGACGGCTAACTCCACTCCAACGGCCTCTAGTTCGCCGACTGCCACTTCGACGACTAGCCCTTCACCGACAACGACGCCGACAGCAACCTCGACGCCGACCACCACTCCGACAGAGAGCCCCTGCGGAGTTCCTAACGACAAATCCACCACTCTGGATACCGACGGGGACGGCATCACAGATGCCTGCGACCTAGACTCCGACAACGACGGCCTGCCGGATTCGGCAGAAGACCTCGATTACAACGGCCTCTTCAATGATGACGACATTGATGGGGTCTTCGGGCCTGTCGCAGTGCTTGGCGATGGGGTTTCTTCTTATCTTGACCTGGATTCTGATAACGACTCAGTGCTGGACTTGTTTGAGTCCGGCATCCCGGCGGCATTGATCGCACAAATCGACACGAATCGTGACGGCATCATTGACGCGAACTTCCCGGTCGGCACGAATGGCCTGGCAGATATTCTTGAAACCTCACCAGATTCCGGCGTCATCAACTACACCCTCAAGAACACCGACGGCGATGACAAACCGGACTTCGTTGATCTGAACAGTGACGGAACAAACCTCGACCTCTACCAGGTCGGAAACAGCCAATTCGATGACCTAGGTGCTGGATTCATCAGCCGAATCGTCGACCCCGATGCCGATGGCATCATGGGAGTCGTCGACACCGACGCCACCCACCGTGGATCACCAGGAGCACCGCTAGCTACCTGGTAAGACCTAAACTTCACCACACAGTTGATGATTGACCTAGAGCGCAATCGGATTGAGCCATTACACCAAATGTTGAGTTGTTCGGCATAGCTGCCTGGTGTTGGGCTGCTATATGTTATCTCTTATTAGTACAAAACTATCTACAATTCCGGGGGGATTTGTGACTGAATGTTTGGCCCAGACGGGCCTTGGAGTTTGGCCGCTGCTATTGGGGGCAGTGGTAATTGTCGGCTTGGGCGTAGCCCTGCTGGTCATCACGCGACGAAGCCGTAAAACGGTGACAACGCTAGGACTAGGCCTATTGATCGCGACCGGAGCCGGCCTGCTCCTCTCCATGAGCACCCCTTCGAACGCTTATGCACAAGCCAGCTCTTCCACGGAATGCTCCACCTCCGGAAGTTCGTTCGCCCCTGCCACCTCGGCAAGCCCTTCCTCCTCGTCGATCGGCACCGCAAGCCAGACGCCAACATCATCCCAGACGGCTAACTCCACTCCAACGGCCTCTAGTTCGCCGACTGCCACTTCGACGACTAGCCCTTCACCGACAACGACGCCGACAGCAACCTCGACGCCGACCACCACTCCGACAGAGAGCCCCTGCGGAGTTCCTAACGATAAATCCACCACTCTGGATACCGACGGGGACGGCATCACGGACGCCTGCGACCTAGACTCCGACAACGACGGAATCCCAGACTCTATCGAGGACCTCAATAATAATTCCCTCTACCTTGACGATGATATCGACGGAAATATCCTGGTAACTCCAGTTCTGGGCGATGGGGTTTCTTCTTATCTTGACCTGGATTCTGATAACGACTCGGTGCTGGACTTGTTTGAGTCCGGCATCCCGGCGGCATTGATCGCACAAATCGACACGAATCGTGACGGCATCATTGACGCGAACTTCCCGGTCGGCACGAATGGCCTGGCAGATATTCTTGAAACCTCACCAGATTCCGGCGTCATCAACTACACCCTCAAGAACACCGACGGCGATGACAAACCAGATTTCATTGATGCCATCAGCGACGAAACGAACTTCGATCTCTACCAGGTCGGAAACAGCCAATTCGATGACCTAGGTATTGGCTTCATCAGCCGAATCGTCGACCCCGATGCCGATGGCATCATGGGAGTCGTCGACACCGACGCCACTCACCGTGGATCACCAGGAGCACCGCTAGCTACCTGGTGAGCTAATGACTGGCAACCCAGTCAGCTCAGGCAGCGTGGGAGGATTCTCGCGCCATCAGCCGATCCACCGTAAAGGTATCTACGCCAGCCTCAACGCACATGGCCACGCAGAGGGCGGCTCGTGCGTTACCGGTCAAGTTCCCATGAGCCCGAATCAGAAAATAGGCGGTCACCTCGGCGAGTAAGTCTTCTCGCTTACGGCCCATTTCCCGCAGCTCCGCCGCACCAGCCAGCAGACTCTTCGTCCGGGCGTAGCCCTCCGCGGTATCTACCAGTTGGAGGGCTCGCAAACGGTCACGATCCGGAAGCAAATCTAGGCGAGACATGAAACTATACTAGAACATATATTCGAATATTGGAAAGAGCGCTAGGCTATTCCTATGGCTTTCGCCCTCTCCTTGCACACTGCCTCGGAGCTCAGTCCTGAGGAGCTCTTCACCCGATCCCTCAGCATCGATGCGCATCTCGCCTCGATGTCAAAGAGCGAAGAAACGGCGATCGCTGGCACCACCAGTGGAAGCATTCAATTCGGCGAAACAGTCACCTGGCGAGCCAGACACTTCGGTATTTGGTGGACCATGACGTCAAAGATCACCGAGCTGGATGCACCGAAGAAATTTGTTGATCAGCAGCATCGCGGGCCCTTCAAAAGTTTTCGGCACGAACACAGCTTTGAGAGCACCCCAGCGGGCAGCCTGATGACAGACCTCATCGAGGTCACCGCACCATTGGGCCCGCTGGGGTTACTCGCGGAGAAGCTCTTCCTCAAGAGCTACCTCAAGCGGCTCATTGAGGAAAGAAACCAGTTTCTGCTCAGCTCTCCGCCGCAGGCATCTGGCTCATGTCCATGAAGAACACTTCCCAGTGATGCCCGTCCAGATCCAGGAAGCTGCGCTGATACATGAACCCTTGGTCCATCGGTTCACGGATTGAGGTTGCCCCACTCGCGAGGGCCTTATCAACCAACTCATCGACTTCTTCGCGGGTATCGGCAGTAATGGCGTAAAGCGCGTGATCATTTACCTTGGCGTCACCCATTGGTTTGGGGGTGAAGCTCTGGAAGTAGTCCTTGACCAACAACATGAAGTAAGCATCTTCACCCACCAGCATGCAGGTAGCGTTCTCGTCGGTGAATTGCGGGTTGAAGGTGAACCCCAGGCCGGTGAAAAATTCCACCGAGGCGTCGAGGTTTGAGACGGGGATATTGACGAATAATTTGCGTGTCATGCCCTCAAGATAGCAAGCCTGAACAGCCAGGACTAGGCTTCACCGAATTTCTCACACCCGGCTTGTTCGCTGACTCGTCAGCCCCCGTGAGCAAACTCGCGAAACATCACGCATTGCGGCCCGTTCGAACCACCCAAATAGCGCCCGACGACGTCGTACCCGGCACTCCGGTAGGCTCGCTGACCGGCGAGGTTGGCTTCGTTCACCGAGAGCACCACTCCGGAAGCCTCCGGGTACCGCTGCTCAGCGAGCGCGACGGCGGCTTCCGCAACTGCGGCACCCAGCCCGCGGCCTTGGAAGTCCAAGCCGATCAATACCGCCCGCAATAAGGCGGCCGGGTCATCGGTGGCCCAACCAAGCCGAGCCGCCGCTTGGGGATGTAGAGTCCCGGTGCCAACGACTTTCCCGCCCTCCCGCACCGCGAAGAGATCCCGGTCCGGTTCAAGCTCAGCGAGCTCTAGAAGCTCCTGGGGCCGTCCGACGAAAGCCACCTGTTCCTCAGCGATCCGCAAGCAGCGGATTTCTTGCTCGGCGGCCTCCCGTTCCAGCTCGGGAAGCTCTTTGAGCAAGATCAGTTCAATTTCGGTCATGGTCTCCCTCTCCAGCCCAGAATTATTCTGCACTCAGAGTGATTCACCGTAAAAGTATTTTTCAAAAACGGTCCTGGCCTGCCGGGTAAGCCGAAGGTAATCCTCTTCCAAAGCGCCGCCCTGACCCGCCGGGTACCCGCACCAACGTGCCACGGCTTCTAGGTCCCGCCGGGAGGAAGGCAGCAAATCGGAAACACGTCCGGACCAGAGCACATTAGCCGAGCGGATTCTGCTGGCCAACCGCCAAGCCTTAGCCAGTAAATCGGCGTCCTCGGCGTCAATCAAGTCCCGGCGGGATAGCGCTACCAAAACCGGTAGCGTCGAGGTGCTGCGCAGTTCAGCAAACTGGCTGGCGTATTTGAGTTGCATGAGCTGAACAAGCCATTCGACATCGCTCAAACCACCCCGGCCCAGTTTGACCTGTCGGGCCGGATCGGCGCCGCGCGGTAAGCGTTCGGACTCCACTCGGGCCTTGATCCGGCGAACCTCACGCTCATCCTGATCGCTCAAGGACTTCGGGTAGCGGATCGGTTCAATTAGTGCCAGGAAGTCGGCGGCCAGGCTATCGCTGCCCGCTAGCGGACGGGCGCGCAGTAGCGCTTGTGCCTCCCAGATGAGCGACCAGCGCTGGTAATACTCACGATAGGAATCCAAGGAGCGGACCATCGCTCCGTTCTTCCCTTCCGGTCGCAGATCGGCGTCGATTTTCAGCACTCGCTCCGCCAGAACGGCCGGTTTGAGCGGCTGAGTGAGCAAACTAGAAACCAGGCCAACGATTTCCGAGGCTTGGGACTGAGCTTCCGCCTCAGAGAATCCAGGCAACGCCCGGTGTACGTACATCACATCGGCGTCCGAACCATAGCCGATTTCGCGGCCACCCTGCCTACCCATCGCCACCACCAGGACCTCGGTTTTGCGTTCCCCCGCAACTCCCTCTGCGACGTGCAGGGCACCCAGTACTGCCGCCCGATCCGCCTCGGCAAGTGCCTCCCCAATCTGATCCTGGCTGAGCAAGCCGGCACCATCGGCAATGGCAACCCGCAGGATCTCACGACGGCGGATCAGTCTGATCAGTCGAATGGCTTCATTGGGTTCCGGATGCCGGGACATCTTGGACTGAATCTCCTGCCACTGCGCTTCAAAGCCAAGGGGCCGCAACTCCTTATCCGAGCCGAGCCAGGAGGTTTCCTCGGGCGAGACCTCCAGCAGGTCAGCAATCAGCCGCGAGCTGGACAACACATGGCACAACCGCTCGGCAGCAGCTTGCGAGTCTCGCAGCATGGCCAGATACCAGTGCGTTGATCCTAGTGACTCGCTCAAGCGTCGAAAGGCGAGCAAACCGCCGTCCGGATCCACGCCGTCGGCCAGCCACCCCAGCAGCACGGGTAGTAACTGCCGTTGCAGAGCCGCGCGACGGGAAACCCCGGTAGTCAACGCCTCAATGTGACGCATCGCCCCGGCGCCGTCGTGGTAGCCCAGGGCTGCCAGCCGGGCTTGAGCTGCCTCCGGACTCAAGGAAGCCTCGGCCGCGCTCAGATGTGCTGCGGTATTGAGTAGTGGCCGATAGAAAATCCGCTCGTGCAGGGAACGGACCCGCCGCTTCACCTGATGCCATTCGGCCAGCAGGGCTTCCGCGCTGGACCGCTGGGTGCTCAATGAGCCGGTGGAGGATTTGGCCAGCGCGCGCAAGGCCGGTTCCGAGTTAGGCATCAGATGGGTTCGGCGGAGCTGGACGAGTTGAATCCGATGTTCCAGGACGCGCAGATAGCGGTAGGCCTGGTCTAGCTCCTGGGCGTCGGTGCGGCCAATATATCCAGCGTTCGAAAGGGCGTGAATGGCTCCGGTGGTATCCCGCCGGTGCAAGCTCTCATCGGTTTTGCCGTGCACCAATTGGAGCAACTGAACGGTGAATTCGACGTCCCGCAGGCCGCCGACGCCGAGCTTGAGTTGCCGCTCACGCTCCCCCGTCGGAATGTGATCGCTCACCCGGCGGCGCATCGCTTGCACGGACTCCACGAAGCCTTCCCGCTCGGAAGAACTCCAGATCATTGGGGTCAGCGCCGTCTCGTAGCGAGCGCCCAGTTCCCGGTGACCGGCAATGGTCCGAGCCTTAAGTAGGGCTTGAAACTCCCAGCCGGAGGCCCAGCGCCGGTAATACTCCAAATGCGATTCCAGGGTGCGTACTAGCGGACCGTCTTTGCCCTCTGGGCGCAGGTTGGCATCCACTTCCCATAGCCCGGGTTCCCGAGCCGGGGCGTTAATCGCCCGGGAGAGCGCGCTGGCCAGGGCGGAGCCCACCAGATTGGCCCTCACCTCGTCCAGCTCGCGGGATTCGATCAGATAGATGACGTCCACATCGGAGATGTAGTTCAACTCGCGCGCACCACATTTGCCCATTCCGATCACGGCCAGGTCAACGGCGGCCACCTCCTGGGCGGAAAACCCACCCGCTGTGCCCCTCGATTCAGCACTCCCCAGTTCGGCCCGGGCAACGGCGAGTGCGGCGTCCAAGGCTGCCCCGGCCAAATCTGCCAACTCCGCGCCGATGATCGGCATCACATCGTTCGGCGAAGCCGCACCAAGGTCCTTAATCGCCAACTCGGTCAGATGCCTGCGATATTGGCTTCGCAGCGCCAACACAGCCTCCGCATGGGGCGTGGTGGCCACCGGGTTGAGCGAATCCGGGTCCGCGCCCACGCTCCTTAGCAGCGAAGCCCGCAAGGTCTCTGGCGAGCTACCCACCGGCTCCGCGCTCACTGGAGTGCGCAGCACATCGTAGTGGCGTGGATTGCGGATCAGGAAGTCCGCGAGCGCTTCAGAGGCACCGAGCAGCCGAAACATGGCTTCGCTGGCTGCCGAGCCGTCGTGAAGAATACTGGTGACCTCTATAGCCAGCTGAGCATTTGAAGCCAGTATGCGTACCAGGGATTGCAGAGCCAGATCGGGATCTGCGGAAAAGCTCAACCCGGCAAAGAGCTTCTCTTGGTCTATTCCGGCCAGCTCCGGAGCAGCCAAAAAACGTGTGCTTTTCTCTAGGTCCGCAAATCCGTGGACAATCAGCGTCCGCTGCAAGCTCTTCACCATGGCGGCAGAACTTAGAGGATCCCCAAGTTGCGCTGCAACTCGTAGGGGGTGACCTGCAGACGATAGTCCTGCCATTCGGCTCTTTTATTCCGCAGGAAATGCTCAAAGACCTGTTCGCCTAAGATTTCGGCCATCACTTCGGAATCCTCCATCGCTCGGATCGCGTCGTGCAGGCTGGAGGGCAGCGGGTCATGGCCCAACGTGCGGCGTTCGGCGGTGCTCAATGCCCAGATATCATCCTCCGCAGCGGGCGGGAGCTGATACCCCTCTTCGATGCCCTTTAGTCCGGCACCGAGCAGCACCGCATACGCCAGGTAGGGATTGGCTGCGGAGTCGATGCCTCGGTACTCGATGCGGGCCGATTGTCCTTTGCCGGGTTTGTACAGTGGCACCCGTACCAGCGCCGAGCGATTGTTATGGCCCCAGGAGAGATAGCTGGGAGCTTCTCCCCCGCCCCAGAGCCGCTTATAGGAGTTGACGAACTGATTGGTCACCGCGGTGAATTCGGGGGCGTGCTTGAGAATCCCAGCGATGAACTGTCGCGCCGTGGTGGAGAGCTGGAACTCGGCACCGGCTTCGAAGAAGGCGTTGGAATCGCCCTCGAAAAGCGAGAAGTGGGTGTGCATGCCGGAACCCGGATGATCCGAGAAGGGCTTGGGCATAAAGGTTGCATAGGTGCCCTGTTGCAAGGCAACCTCTTTGATCACGGTGCGGAAGGTCATAATATTGTCCGCGGTCTGCAAGGCATCGGCGTAGCGCAGATCAATTTCGTTTTGCCCGGGGCCACCCTCATGGTGGCTGAATTCCACTGAGATGCCGACGTTTTCCAGGGTGGTCACCGCGGTGCGCCGGAAGTCCTGGGCCACGCCGCCCGGAACGTGATCAAAGTAGCCGGCTCGATCTACCGGAACGGGCACCCCATCGGCACCGAGTTCCTCGGATTTGAGCAGGTAGAACTCAATTTCTGGGTGGGTGTAGCAGGTAAAGCCCATATCCGCGGCCTTGGCCAAGGTCCGTTTGAGCACGTTGCGAGGATCAGCGGTGGAGGGCTGTCCATCCGGGGTGAGAATGTCGCAGAACATTCTGGATGTGGGCTCGTTCTCGCCCCGCCAAGGCAGAATCTGAAAGCTGGCCGGATCCGGTTGCAACAACATATCCGACTCAAAGACCCGAGCAAGTCCTTCGATTGCCGAGCCGTCAAAACCCAGGCCCTCTTCGAAGGCTCCCTCCACCTCGGCGGGTGCCAAAGCCACCGATTTCAGCGATCCGACGACGTCGGTGAACCAGAGCCGGACGAATCGGACATCACGTTCTTCGATGGTGCGAAGAACAAATTCCTGCTGGCGATCCATAGAGCTTCCTCCTGCTGCGCTCACCCTGCGGGGCGTCCGGCTGTGCTGATGGTGACTGGTCTGCCGACCATGCTGTAACAACTCTACCGAGAGGATGAGCTAGCACGCTCCAGGGTGTCATTTTCCAGTAGGCTCAAGGTATGAGTTCCGCCGAAATCCCCGCTCCTTACGGCACCGGCACGCAGCAGTCCGGAACGCCGTCGTCCCCTGCTGTGCCTAGCCCGCGCAAGATCCGCACTCATCATTTGCAGCAGTTCAAGGATCAGGGTCAAAAGTTCGCCATGCTGACCGCTTATGAGCAATACACCGCGCAGATCTTCGACGAAGCGGGCATTGAGGTGCTGCTGATCGGTGATTCGGCGGCGAATAATGTTTATGGCTATGAGACCACCCTGCCGATCACGCTGGATGAAATGATCCCGCTCTGTCGAGCCGTTTCGCGTTCCGCGCACCGGGCACTCGTGGTGGCGGATCTGCCCTTTGGTTGTTATGAAGCCAGCCCGGAGCAAGCCGTGGCGGCTTCCGTGCGGTTGATGAAAGAGGGCTTGGTGGCCGCGGTGAAAATGGAGGGCGGGCAACGTTTCGCTCCTCATCTGCGTGCAATCGTGGACGCTGGAATCCCGGTGATGGCTCATATTGGTTTCACCCCGCAGAGCGAGCACGCCCTGGGCGGCTACCGGGTACAGGGCCGTGGGGATACCGGCCAGCAAGTGATTGACGACGCCGTGGCGCTGGCTGATGCGGGCGCCTTCAGCGTGCTGATGGAAATGGTCCCAGCTACCGTGGCTGCCGCGGTTGATGCCGCTATCGCGGTTCCGACCGTGGGCATCGGAGCGGGCAATGGCACCACCGGCCAGGTCCTGGTCTGGCAGGACATGGCTGGCCTGCGTGGCGGTCAGGTGGCGAAATTCGTCAAGCAATACGCCGAGCTCCGGACCACCCTTTCGGAAGCAGCTCGCAGTTATGCGGACGAGGTACGCTCCGGCGTTTTCCCGGGACCGGAGCACTCCTTCTAGGAACTACCGAACCCCTGGGCCCGGAATTGCATCACCCGATAGGGCCAGCCGTTGCTGGTGTTCCACTGACTCACCGAGAGGTGTAGATCGTCCAGAGTCGATCCCGGGATGATGTAGCCGCCGTAGAGCTGGGCTACATGGCTATCGTCCTCCTGGCCCCAGTCCGCGTGGTTGATCAGGGTACGCCGCTTCGCTTGATAGAGGTTGGACGTCGGGGTATCCATCAGCAGAGCATCGATCCGCCAATTGTCATTGTCCGAGCAGAACCAGGTGAGCACCCATTTGCCGCCCAGCGGGCGCAGGCTCATCTCGCCGAACTTCCCGTCCAGGATCGGGGTGGGCGGGTTACCCCAATTCCAGGCCCCGCCTTGGTAGCCCCAGGGCTGGTAGGCGGCAGGGTTGGCGATGTCCTGGCTGAGTACCCGGTGCAAGATGATCGGCTTATCGCGTTGGAAGCCGGTTGAGTAAACGTAAACATAACCGTCGTTGCCCAGACCCCAGGTGAGTAGCTGGAAAAGACCACCATGGAGGTCAGCAGGGAATTTCGCTCCGGTGTGCACCCAATGCGCACCGCTGTCATCGGAACGCCAGATTTCAGTCCAGACCACATTACCCAATCCCTGGTTGACCATCACATGCAGATACATCGAGTTTCCGATGGTGATCACGTCCGAGGGCAATACCGTGGAGAACACCGAATTATTGTGCTCATAGGCCCAGAGCTGCTCTGCGGCCGCGCCTCCTACGGCTCCGGACCAAGTCACGCCGGAGGCTAAGTTAGTGGTATTTGACCATAGCGCCACGGGGGAACGCCACCAGCCGTTGCCGACGCTCGCGTTCTCGAAGGTGTCTCCAAAGACGTAGAGAGTGCGGCCGTCCGGGGTACGGGCGGGAATGCCGAGGTCGGTCGCTTCCATTCGGTAGGCCGTGGTCAGCCCAGGGCCGGTGAGGTCCTTCACCTTGCTTACTTGAATCAGGCCATCGGCCTGTGCCACCGCCGCAGAACCGGAGCCCAGACCCACCGCGGCCACCACTCCCGCGGCACCGGTAACGAACGCTTTTCGACTGATTGACTGTGATCCCATAACTGGTCTCCTCATTGAGAAATCGATTACATTGACAGTACCGAGATCGCTCAGAGGAAGCAAGAGGTATTGAATATCGGCTTTAGAGCATCAGTTCAGAGCAAAGCTTTTACCTGCGCGACGAGCGAATCCAGCTCCATAGGCTCCGAGGTATCCACCGTGATCACCGGCCCCAAACCCAGCGGCACTGCGCCGCGCACTCCCTCGGCCCAGGCTTCTTCATCCCGCTCAATGCGCGGATGAACCTGATGGCGTTCCCGGAGAAACGACCGGCTACGAGCCAGAACGGGCTCCAGCGCGCAGAAAATCTCCACTCCGAGCTCTAGACCACTGCGGCGCAGCCCGGTCAGGACGAAAGCCCGATCCCGCTCGGCATGCCAATACGATTCCACCATGGACATCGGAACCGCTGCCGCAGCAGTCCACAAGGCCTCCATGGAGAGCGCCCCCAGACTCCGGTTGTCGATGCCTGCCGGGCCGAAATCATGGAACGCTTCTTTAAAGTCATCCTTACTGAACAGCGGCAAGCCCAGTTTCGGCGCTAGGCGACGAGCAAGTGTCGTCTTGCCAGCCCCGCTCATACCGTTAACGAGAATTACTCTGGCCGGGGCCGCCGTCGAGCCCTGATTCAGTTCAGTCCTCCTCTTCGCCATCCCAGGCTTCATTGCGCTCCTTGACCTTCTGCAAGGCCTGCTCTGCCTCGGCACGGGTCTCGTAAGGACCGATCAGCTGAGTCCAATCCGATTGCGCATCCTCCTCGACCTGATGGGTTTTCACGTTGTACCAAAACTGCGGCATGGACCGCTCCTCTCATCGATGGCTACTTCGAGCCTAATCCTTGCTTAGGATGGAAGCATGCCCCACGCTCCACTCGGTACCCTCATTCCCGGTACGATCAGTCCTCAACGCAGTGTTCCCACCTCGATCCCACGGCCGGAGTACGTCGGTAAGCCAGGCCCGGCAAAATTTACCGGCTCGGAGGTCAAGAGCCCCGAGACCATTGAACGGATCAGGCGGGCCTCAAAAATCGCCGCCCAGGCCATTGTGGAGGTTGGAAAGCACGTCGTCCCGGGCGTCACTACGGACGAGCTGGATCGGATCGGCCACGAATTCATCCTGGCTCATGATGCCTATCCCTCGACCCTGGGCTACCGAGGCTTTCCCAAATCGCTCTGCTCCTCGCTCAACGAGGTGATCTGTCACGGCATCCCGGACTCCACCGTGGTACAGGACGGAGATATCATCAATATCGATATCACTGCCTATAAGGACGGGGTTCACGGCGACACCAATTACACCTTCCTGGTGGGCGACGTCGATGAGGAGTCCCGGCTTTTGGTGGAGAGAACCGAAGAGTCGCTCCGGCGAGCCATCAAGGCAGTCGTCCCGGGCCGGGAAATCAATGTCATCGGTCGCATTATCGAGTCCTACGCCAAGCGTTTCGGCTATGGCGTGGTTCGCGATTTCACCGGCCACGGAGTAGGCGAGGCTTTCCACACCGGCCTGATCATTCCGCATTATGACGCCGCTCCTGCCTACAGCACTGTGATTCAGACCGGGATGACGTTTACCATCGAACCGATGCTCACTCTCGGCGGGATCGAGTGGGATATGTGGGAGGACGACTGGACCGTCGTCACCCGTGACCGCAAACGCACTGCCCAGTTCGAACACACCCTCCTGGTCACCGATACCGGTGCCGAAATCCTTACCCTGCCCTAACTCATCACTACGGAGCCAGAATGTCCAAGAACAACACCAAATCCCACCACGCCATCGGCATCGATATTGGCGGCACCGGCATCAAGGGTGGCATCGTCAATCTGAAAAAGGGCGAGCTGGTGGGTGACCGCTTCAGGATCGATACCCCGCAGCCTTCCACTCCGGAAGCCGTGGCCGCAGTGGTGAAACAGATCGTTGATGAGCTGATGAGTCGACCCGAAGCTCCCGAGGCGGATAGCCAGGTGGGCGTGGACTTCCCGGCGATCATCTCGCACGGAGTGGCCCGCTCGGCCGCCAATGTGGATAAGAGCTGGATTGGCACCGACGCCGATGCGCTACTCACCAAAATCCTGGATCGTCCGGTGCACGTGATGAACGACGCCGATGCCGCCGGAGTTGCAGAAGCCAAGTATGGCGCTGGTCAGGATCAAGACGGCACCGTTTTGGTGATTACCCTGGGTACCGGCATTGGTTCGGCGTTCATCTTCAACGGCAAGCTGGTTCCCAATGCCGAACTTGGCCACCTTGAGCTGGACGGCTTCGACGCGGAGAGCCGCGCCTCGGCCACCGCCCGCGAACGCGAGAACCTGAGCTGGGAAGCCTATGCAGAGCGTTTGCAGCGCTACTTCACCCACCTGGAATTCCTGTTCTCCCCCGAGCTGTTCATTGTCGGCGGCGGCATTTCCAAGCGCAGCGAGGACTTTCTGCCACAGCTCAAGCTGCGCACCAAGATTATTCCCGCCGAGCTGAAGAACAATGCGGGAATCGTCGGTGCTGCACTACAAGCCTCCAGGCATTTTAAAACCAAATGAGTCGCGCTCCCGCACTCATCGTGACGGGTGCTAGCCGCGGCATTGGCGCGGCTGTCGCCCTGCAGGCCGCTACCGCGGGCTATGCAGTGGTGGTCAATTACACTCAGGATCGCGTTGGTGCGGAGCAGGTGGTTCGGCAGATTCTCCACGGCGGTGGGCAAGCCGCGTCGGTGCTGGCCGATATCAGTCAGCAAGCAGAGATCCCAAGGCTTTTTGAGGTTGCAGCGAGCCTGGGCGACGTGAGTGCCGTGGTGAACAACGCCGGGATTACCGGCAATTCACCCGGTCCGCTCAGTGAGGTTTCCGATCAGGTGCTGCAACGCACCTTCGAGGTGAATGTGCTGGGCACCATGCGAGTATGCCAGGCCGCTATCAAGCACTGGCAGCAGGCACCGGCGTCGAATATGTCAATCGTCAACATCTCCTCCACCGCCACCAAGGCGGGCTCCCCCGGTGAATGGGTGCACTATGCCGCCAGCAAGGGTGCCGTGGATGTGCTGACCCGTGGTCTGGCCGCCGAAGTGGCCGCACAGGGCATCAGGGTCAATGCGGTGGCTCCAGGCCTCACCGAGACTCGTTTACACCAGGACGCCGGGATGCCGGATAGAGTGCAAAGGCTCAGCGGCCTCATTCCGATGCAGCGGGCCGGGACCCCGGACGAAGTTGCTCAGGCTGTGCTCTGGATGCTCTCCCCCGAGGCTTCCTATGTCACAGGCTCCGTGCTACCGGTAAGCGGCGGACGGTAGCGTTTCGAAGCTGGTTCAGTTTGAAATAGAGAAGAGATTTTTGACCTAACACATCGGAGGCAGGTTGAGCGTGTAGCCGGATTGATGGATGTGCGTGAGCTGAATTGCCATTGAAAGCCCCATTTAGTTTGTTCGACTTCGACAAGCTGTTTCTGCCGAAAATTGGGCGCCTGATCAAATCATCGCTTAGTGCACTGACAATAGTCAGATTCCGGATGTTGATTCAGTGCGGAAAAGTTCCGCCAAGTGTACGAGCTAATGTTCCGCCTCGGTGACACTCTCAGTCCTTTTCTCCAGCTAGAGCAGGCTTTTTAGACAGAGCCGTGGGCTGCGAGAAGGCCAACACGAAGCGGGCGGTTCCGCCAAAGCCTATTTCGTACTCCACGGCATCGACTCGGTAAACACACCAGTGCCGCTCGCGATGGGAACGGCGCTGGTGTGGGTTCGGACGTTTGTTGACGGTTTACTTGAAGCCGACCCAGGACAGGTAGCCATACGGGGTGCTCGTAGCGCCAACCGCGGAGCCGACTTGATGTGATGAGACGACACAGTTGTTGTTGTATCTCGTCGCTGTCCAGGCGAAGGAGCGCCCGTCAGCGCCTAGCTCGATGTATCCACCTTGGGACGGGATCGTCGCTGATACCGAATATGTGACGGTAGTGGCCTTGCTGAGCGCCAACGAAACACCTGCTGAGACGGAGGCCTTGGCGAAGATCGCGCCCGCTTCAACGGTTGTCGAGAGGGTGATGGTGCCCGTAATCGTCGAGGTTGTACCAGCGGCAATGGTTAGATGTGCTCCGGGGGAGCCAGCGAGCCGATAACTGCCTTTGACGTAGTGCCTGGCCACTTGGCTAATGGCTATGTCAACGTTGCTGCTGGAACAGAGGCTCTTCGGTGAGACCATGTTCGCCGGAGCGGTTTGTGGGGCCGCTTGGGCCGCACTGACGGACCCGAACAGGATGGCGGCGGTAGCGATGGCCACGCCAAGTTTTCTGAATAATTTCACTGCATGCTCTCATTCCTAAACGTAATAGACGGTCAGCCAATACGTGGTAGAGCTAGACAAGCTAAGTTCGAGTTTCGTTACCCCCTTCGGTGAATCAATGGCGAAATCGGCTATCGGGGTGATGCCTTCCGAGCAGGGCGCTCCTGCGTTCGCGGCCGTCTTTTGAGGTATCGCTACTTTCCAGTCCACGCCCTCGGTGCAGTTGATCACCAGGCCGATCCGGGTCTTTCCGACAGGTAGCGCAGGAACGTCTATAGTGCCGGGGCCAGTGCCCTCCTTGGTAAAGGCCGCTTGCGCTGTGGGCTGCTTTTCATCGAGGGCTTTTGACTGCGAACTGAAGAACTGCGCAGCAGCGGGCACGCTGCTCGTGCTAGTCGCCATCGATGTTACGGGTGAAGTGGTCGAAGATAACGACGTTGACGTGGCGGCCGGTGTTGAGGTGCAGCCAGTCAACAGGGCCACAGCGATACCAGAAACAGCGAGGAAACTAGCTGCACGAGAAGTACGGGAGTGCTTTGGCATCATGCGCCCTCTCTGATGAAGTACCTAATAGTCCAAACAATAGCTGAGAATAGTCTGGGAATGACCTAGCAAAATTCTGACAGAGGAATAAGCCTCCTGGCGCTCACTTGGAGTCCGACTCCTGAGTCGTTTCTGAATAAGAGGAGTGCCGATGAGCTGAATTCACCCAACCGACCAGTCACCTAGGTACAAACCCGCTTTATCCGAGCCAATGCGAGCACTATGATTTACTTCCAGACATCCGCGAGCGTCTCGCTTATATCGACCCCGAGTGCACTCAACGGCAGTTGGGATCGCGGACCGCCTATGGGCGACGGAAGAAGTCATCGGACTACTAGATCAGGCAGAGTATTCGAAAATCAGCATGGACTAAGACGCAGAGCAGCCTGAAATTCAATCTGAAGGTATCAGCGCTTCGAGCATTTAGGTCTTCGAGACGGTCTTGACCGGCTGGCGGAGAATGGTTTTCAGCTTTTCCGGGGCAGTACGACGCGCATCCGAGAGATAGATCTCATGGTGGTCACCGTTGAAATCGAGCCCCTGCGTTGGCAGGTATTCGTGATGCAGCCTGCTTAAGGTGGGCGCCTCGTCGTCGTAGGAACCCAGGTGCAGGATCTGCACGGATAAGCCCTCGGTGTAGCGCCGGTAGCGCAGGCGTTCTAGCGCTGCCGAGGCCTGCGGTGACAAGCCCTTCTTCGCAGCGGCCTGCTGCACTGCCTGCCTAACCGCTTCTTCGGTGACCCATTCCGGTTGGGCGATCATCATGGTCCAGAGCCAGCTGTCCTTATCCCGACTGGTAAAGGCGCTCGGGTCAGCTGCCCGCCAGAGACCCTCTAAAGGAGTAACTACGAAATCGCGGCCAGCGGCCTTGCTGGAGAATTTAAGCGTGTATGCGATGCTAAAGAGCGCTTCAACTGCACTAAGATAATCGGCTGAGGTGTTCGGATCACCCTCGCCATCCACCATAAGAAAACCCAGCTCAGGGACTTCCACCAGTTGAAAATCCTTGGCACTGGTCGAATAGAGGTTTTTCAGATCCTTTTTCAGATCGTACTTGTCCATTAGCATCCTGCCAATACCTCAAGTGGTACCGGTGGTGGCCCGGGCTTCCCCTCCCTGACCACCACCGGAGTCTAGGCGCGCGCTCCGTCTACCGCGGAGTCAGCGGCTTTCAGCTCTGCCTCGTGTCGGAGCAGGGCGATGGCGTGTTCAAAATCGTCGAGCGATTCGAAGGCTTGATAGACGCTGGCGAAGCGCAGGTAAGCGATCTTGTCCAGTTTCTGCAGCGGTCCAAGAATGGCGAGACCCACTTCGTGCGCCTCAATTTCGGCGCTACCAGCGGCTCGAATGCTCTCTTCGACCTCTTGAGCCAGCAAGGCTAGATCGTCCTCAGTAACAGGCCTGCCCTGGCAGGCTTTACGCACTCCATTGATCACTTTGCCGCGGCTAAAGGGCTCGCCGATGCCGGAACGCTTAATCACCGTCAGGCTGGTAGTTTCCACCGTGGTAAAACGCCGCTCGCATTGCGGGCACTGCCGACGACGACGGATCGCGGAACCGTCGTCGGCCACTCGGGAGTCAACCACCCGAGAGTCTGGGTGGCGACAGAACGGACAATACATATTGCTACTGTACAACTACATATAGATGAATTACAAGGAGGTAATTACCACATGTAGTGGTTTGCCTCAGACTTCCCCGAAGCTCTCGCCGGAATCTTCGCGGAACCGGGCGGTGACCGCATCGCCGTGTGCCGGTAAGTCCTCGGCGCGCGCCAAAGTGACGATGTGCTCGGCCACCTGAGCCAAGGCGGCGCGGTCATAATCGATCAGCTGGATACCTCGCAGGAAGGTCTGCACCCCGAGCCCGGAACTGAAGGCAGCGGTTCCGCTGGTGGGCAGTACGTGGTTCGAACCCGCGCAGTAATCCCCCAGGCTCACCGGGGAGGAAGCTCCGATGAAAATCGCCCCGGCATTGCGCACCCGAGCCGCAATCGCCGCAGCGTCCTCGGTGATCACTTCAAGGTGCTCGGCCGCATAGGCATCCACCACGGCTAAGCCCTGATCTAGTGAGTCAACCAGTACGACGGCGGATTGCTCACCTTCCAGCCCTTGCCCGACCCGTTCCTGATGCTTAGTAGTGGCTAATTGCTTTCGCAGTTCCGCCTGCACGGCCTCGGCGAGTTCCACCGAGGGGGTGACCAATACGGCGGCGGCGGCGGGATCGTGCTCGGCCTGGCTGATCAGATCGGCCGCAACCAGGGCGGCTGACGCGGTGTGATCCGCCAGCACAGCGATCTCGGTCGGTCCGGCCTCCGAATCGATGCCCACCATACCCTTAACGAGTCGCTTCGCGGTGGCCACGTAGGCGTTGCCCGGACCGGTAATCAGATCGACTGGCTCTAGCTCTATGGAGTCCACCCCGTAGGCAAAGGCGGCTATCGCCTGAGCTCCGCCCATTGCGTAGACCTCGGTGACGCCGAGCAGGGCCGCAGCGGCCAAAATGGTGGGGTGCGGAAGGCCGCCGAATTCCTTTTGCGGCGGCGAGGCCAGTGCTATCGAGCTAACCCCTGCGGCGAGCGCGGGCACCACATTCATCACCACTGAGGAGGGATAAACGGCCAGTCCGCCGGGGACATAGAGCCCCACCCGTCCCACCGGCTGCCAGCGTAGGGTGACCCGTGCCCCCCTGGCGACCTGCACGGCAACATCTTCCGGACGTTGCCTTTCGGCCACCAGCTTGGCCCGTTTGATGGATTCTTCCAGAGCTTCTCGGATTGCCGGGTCCAGCTCTTTTAGAGCCTGTTCCAGAGCAGCTTCCGGAACCCGCACCTCGGCTTGCTCAACGCCGTCGAACTTGGCCGCCAGCTCTCGAAGGGTCTGCGCGCCGCGCTCCCGAACCGCGGCAATGATCTCCCGCACCCGGCTTTCCACCCCAGCGGTATCATCGGCGGCTGCCCGGGGAACCGCGCGGCGCAGCTGGGCGAGGGTGAGTTGTTGTCCGCGCAGGTCAATGGAGCGCAAAAGTTGCTTGGTCACAGCGGAAACTTTACCCGGTTTGACTGAAAGAATTACTTTGGAGACGTGAGGTTCACTGCTCTTCCAGGCTATCTGCGGGCGGTGAACGTAGCAGCGATCCCAGCGTAATGACAAAGAATACCAGCGCGGCCGCAAAGGGCCAGAGTAAGAGCACGCTGTAAGTGCGGAGCGAAAAAGCAATCGATTCACTGACATTACCGGAGCTGCTGGGCCCCCACAGCACCCCGCAGAAGGTTCCGATGAGCCAAGCCGCCACCGCTCCTAAACCGCTGCCCAGGACGGCCGCGATAAGTTTAGCCCAGGCACCTCTTAGCCTGCGTTGCCGGACCAGCAGAGCGCCGGTGAGCACTCCGGCCAGGATGCACAGCAAGCCGAGAGTCAGGTCCCTAGGCAGCCAAATCGTGGTGTCAGTACCCTTGCCGTAAAAAGCACCACCCGGGGCGCTGAACCACCAGAGCAGTCCGACCAAGATTCCCGCAGCAGCGGTTGAGGAGAACCAGCGCAGCAAGGAAGCGGGCGGTGCACTTGTCAGCCCGGCAGGAGTCGGACTGGCGTAAATCTGTTGCTGCGATCCATAGGGGGCAGATTGAGCCTTCTCCGACATCTCAGGAGGCCTCCAGACAGGCGGGGCCGAGCAGTACCTTGAGATCTCCGAAGAGTGCAGGATTCGGGTTGACTCGATGATGCAAGGGCAATTTCATCACCTTGATCGAGGAGGACCCGGTCAATTGCAGGCGCACCTCGGAGGTGCCCGGGTGAGTACCCAACACATCGCCGAGAGCGGTGATCACCGATTCGGTCGCCTTGTGCTCAATGATTGAGATCACCACGGGGCCGGAGCCATCATCGCTAACATCCGGCACCGTAAGCTCCATGGCGTTAAGCGTGGTGGAGCCATCATCGCGTTTCTGCAGCCGCCCCTTGACCGTGACGATCAGATCCTCGGCCAATATGGTGGCAATCGGACCGTAGACCTGCCCAAAGAACATCACCTCCATGGAGCCGCCCAGATCTTCCACCTCGGCGCGGGCATAGGCATTGCCGCTGGCCTTGGCGATCCGCCGGGACAGCGAGGTGATCATGCCAGCGATGGTGACAATTGCGCCGTCGGACGGCCCTTCTTCACCCATTAGATAGCTCACGGTGTGCTCGGCATGCTGGCTCAGCAGACCTTCCATGCCGCGCAAGGGGTGATCCGAGACGTAAAGGCCCAGCATGTCCCGCTCGAAGGCCAGTTTGTCCTTCTTCTCCCACTCCGGCAGATCGGGAATATCGGTGGTGAAGCCTGGCTCCGCCTCTTCTTCGCCAAACCCGGCAAACAGATCGAATTGACCAACGGCCTCGTTGCGTTTGAGCACCACCACCGAATCGATGGCTTCTTCATGCACCATGGCCAGGGCGCGGCGTGGATGACCGAGCGAGTCGAAGGCGCCAGCCTTGATCAGGGATTCAATGGTTCGCTTATTGCAGACGACGGCGGGCACCTTGAGCAGGAAGTCGCTGAAAGATTCAAAGGCACCCTTTTCCTCCCGAGCTGCGATCATGGCAGAGACGACGTTCGCGCCAACGTTACGAATGGCTCCCATGCCAAAGCGGATATCGCTGCCCACAGGGGTGAAGTTCAGTGCCGATTCGTTGACATCCGGCGGCAGCACGGTGATACCCATCCGGCGACACTCGTTGAGATAGATGGCCATCTTGTCTTTGTCATCGCCAACCGAGGTCAGCAGGGCAGCCAGGTATTCCGCCGGGTAATGCGCCTTGAGGTAGGCCGTCCAGTAACTCACCAAACCATAGGCGGCCGAATGAGCCTTGTTGAAGGCATAGTCGGAGAAGGGCAGCAGGATGTCCCAGAGCTTTTGCACGGCTTCCTGGGAGTATCCGTTGTCCCGCATGCCCTGGGCGAAGCCTTCGTACTGCTTATCCAGCTCGGATTTCTTCTTCTTGCCCATTGCACGGCGGAGTAGATCTGCCTGACCGAGCGAGTAGCCAGCGAGCTTCTGCGCAATCGCCATCACTTGCTCTTGATAGACAATCAGGCCGTAGGTGGTCCCCAGGATATCTTCGAGCGGCTCGGCCAATTGCGGATGGATCGGGGTGATCTCCTGCAATTTGTTTTTACGCATTGCGTAGTCGATATGCGCGTTTGCACCCATCGGGCCGGGGCGGTGGATGGCGCCCAGCGCCGAGACATCTTCGAAGTTATCGGGCTTCATCAGCCGCAATAGCTGGCGATAGGAGGAGCCTTCAAACTGGAAAACACCCAGCGAATCGCCCCGAGCCAACAGCTCGTAGGTCTCCTTATCGTCCAGTTCTAGCGTCTCTAATTCCAGATCAACGTCGCTATTGAGCTTGATGTTCTCAATAGCGTCCGAGATGATCGTCAGGTTCCGAAGCCCCAAGAAGTCCATCTTGATCAGGCCAAGGCCCTCACAGGTCGGGTAGTCGAACTGCGTGATGACCTGGCCGTCCTGCTCACGACGCATAATCGGGATGATATCGATGAGCGGATCCGAGGACATGATGACGCCGGCAGCGTGTACCCCCCATTGCCGCTTGAGGCCTTCCAAGCCCAGCGCCATATCGAAGACTTTTTGCGAATCGGCGTCGCTACGAATCAACTCACGTAGCTCTTCCGCCTCGGAATAACGCTTGGCCTCCTTATTGTGCACATCGGTGAGCGGCATCCCTTTGCCCATCACGTCCGGCGGCATCGCCTTGGTCAACCGCTCCCCCGTGGAATAGGGGTAGCCGAGTACGCGGGAGGAATCCTTGAGGGCTTGCTTAGCCTTGATGGTGCCGTAGGTGACGATCATGGCGACCCGCTCATCACCGTATTTCTCGGTGACGTACTTGATCACCTCACCGCGGCGACGATCATCGAAGTCCACGTCGAAGTCGGGCATCGAGACACGTTCCGGGTTAAGGAATCGCTCGAAAAGCAAACCGTGCTGGATAGGATCCAGATCGGTGATGCGCATTGCGTAGGCCACCATGGAACCGGCACCGGAGCCGCGCCCGGGTCCCACCCGGATCCCGTTGTTCTTAGCCCAGTTGATGAAGTCCGCAACCACTAGGAAGTATCCAGGGAACCCCATCTGGGTGATGATGCCGACTTCGAAATCGGCTCGCTCACGAACCTCGGTGGGGATTCCCATGGGGTAACGGTAATGCAGCCCTTTTTCGACCTCCTTGACGAACCAGGACTGCTCGTTCTCACCCTCGGGCGCGGGGAAACGCGGCATATAGCTGGCTGAGGTATCGAATTTGACGTCGCAGCGCTCAGCGATCAGCAGCGTATTGTCGCAAGCGTCCGGGAAGTCACGGAATAGCGCCCGCATCTCCTGCGGTGATTTGAGGTAGAACTCATCGGCATCGAACTTGAAACGCTTGGGGTCCGCCAGCGTGGAGCCGGACTGGACGCAGAGCAGGGCGGCGTGGCTCGGCGCGTCCTCGGCGTGCGTGTAGTGCAGGTCATTGGTGGCAACTAGCGGCAGATTCAGGTCCTTGGCCAGCTTGAGCAGATCGGCTCTGACATTGCGTTCAATGTCCAGCCCGTGATCCATCAGCTCGCAATAGAAATTTCCCTTGCCGAAGATGTCTTGGAAATCGCTCGCCGCCTGGATAGCTTCCTTGTACAAGCCCAGACCCAGTTTGGTCTGCACCTCCCCCGAGGGGCAACCCGTGGTGGCGATCAGGCCCTTGCCGTAGGTCTGTAATAGCTCCCGGTCCATTCGAGGCTTGTAAAGATAGCCCTCAAGTGACGCCAGCGAGGACATCCGAAAGAGGTTATGCATGCCCTCCGTACTCTCGGACCAGAGAGTCATATGGGTGTAGGCACCGGCGCCGGCAACGTCCTTACCCGAACCGTCACCCCATTTCACCCTGGTGCGATCCTGACGCGCTGTTCCCGGAGTCAAATACGCTTCGACCCCGATAATCGGCTTAATCCCGGCAGCTTTCGCCTTGGACCAGAAATCGAAAGCCCCGAAGACGAAGCCGTGGTCCGTGGTAGCCAGTGAGTCCATACCCAACTCAGCCGCATGGGAGAACAGATCGGTCAGCCGAGCCGCTCCGTCCAGCATGGAATATTCGGTGTGATTGTGCAGATGGACGAAGGAATCGGAGCTAGCCACCCATCCATTCTAGGACCGCCCGGAGGCGAATCTGGTCTTCGCGAAGAATTCTCGGGATTTAGCGGGAAGCCATCTTCGCTACTGCAGGTCCATCACAACGAGACCGGGCAAATGAGCCGTGGCTTGGCGTAGCGCACCGATGAACTCGGCATAGTTTGGGAACACTCGTCCCAGGCTGGCCTGGTTAATCCCCAGCAGAAACTGAGTTTTACCACCCTGGTGTGACTGCAGGGACAATTTCTGCACCTGACTGAGCCCGTAATTCGGCGGCGTCGCCTGAATCCGGCTCAACAAGGAGAAAGCAAAATAGTGCTGGTCAATATTGAGGCCCTGACCATCCACCACGATCTGCCGCGGTGTTCGACGTCGGGTCTTGGCCAGCGATGCCGCGCCCAGGAAACCGACAAAGAGGAAGGCAAGACCCAAGAAGGCCCCAATGAAGAACCAGATCCCTCCGTTGTCGATGGCGTCCTCGGAACTGCTTTGCAGAGTGATAAAGATCAGAACGGTGGAGATTACTGCTATCAGCGCCCCTACTCCGCCCAAAATGTTCAACCTCACGATCCGTGCGGAATAGACCGAAGGATCAAGGGTGAATAGCACCCGCTGAGGCATCCGCTGCTGGTAGCTTGCGGGATCGTGTTCCAGTACAGAGGTCGCCACCAGATTGAGGCTATGCAGATGGGCCACCATATCGCTAAAGGTCTTTCGGCTGAACTGCTTGCAATTGAAACGCTGCTCAAGACCGTTAATGTTCACGATAAGGGTTCTTGTGGTGCCCGAGTGAACACCGTTGGTAGATCTTTTCACCACCTGCGTAGAGACCAGCGCCTGTCGAGCATCAAACTGACCTACCGGCCGGAAGGCCCGATAGATCGTGACCTGAAAACCCTCAATGAGCACCTTGAATTGGCCGCGCCAAAGGACTCCCATCAACATCAAGATCAGCACCAAGGTCCCTGCCCCGAAGGACAGCGTCGTAATGAGAGGCCTGTTCTGCCGCATCGGGATGCTGATTCCGGGTAGCATTCCAAAGCCTGCCAAGGTGACGAGTGCGGCCGCGAAGATAGCCCCGATGACCGCCCACAGCACTAAGCCAGGTGAACGCCCATAGGCTCGCGGCGTCATCGGCCCGGGCACGCTTGATAAATAACTTTCGGTCTGAAAACTCATAATGCTCCCCCGAGCTAGTGAATCGAATCGCGTGATGCTCAGGCAAAATTAGCAGAATTTAACAAAAATGAAACTAATTGCGACAAGGCGACGACAAATTCCTCGGTTTCGGTGGGCATGAGCGGGTTTCCTCATGCCCACCGATCAATAGATTTCGAGGGTTAGCGCCAGAACTCGGTGAGTTGTTCGGCAAGGGCTTTGCCTTGTTCGTAGCCGGCCCGGGCGGCGGGCGGTCGCAACGACAGATCCATCGCATTACTGCCGAACAGGTGCTCGGAGTTGCTGTCCGGGAAGACCGTCTCGACTCGGCTGCCGCCTGCGCGTAACTCCTCGACCTGCTTCGCGAGTTGCACACCCCAGTCCAGCGGTTGCAGTGTTTTGCCGCCAAAGGGCGACAACACCAGAACCCGTCCGTATCCAGCGGCTAGATCGGCATTCTCGCTGGATCTTCGATAGCCTCCGTCAATGTACCGGGCGTCTCCGATCTGGTACGGAAGGCCACTGGCACAACTGGCAGCCACGGCGTCCGCCAGATCGACCCCGCTGTGCTGATCGAACACCACCGGCTCACCGTTACCGGCATCCACCGCTGTAATAAGCACCCTTCGTTGCGGCCAATCCTGGCTGGGTAGCCGCGAGGCCACGGTCTTGCGCCACTGCTCTTGCCAGGAGCCGTCTGAGGCCGCATCCATTTCGAGTGCCGCTGCACCCAGTCGGCGGCGCAAATCAGGCATATCGGCGGCAGCGTCAATGATTTTGCCGATCCTCTCCAAATGGTTCACCACCGGCCTGGCCGGACCGCGTCCGCGCTCGGCCCCGCCGGAACCAGCGCGCTGCTGAGGCACAGTTGCAAGGGTGGCGGAAAACAGCTCGGTCGGGCTCGCCCCAGCCAACTGGGCGGCGGCTGTTGAACCCGCCGAAGTCCCGATGGTCAGCTCGGCTGTGCTTACATCCAGCCCAGCATCAAATAAGCCAGCCAGGACGCCGATCAACCAGGCGTTGCCCGTCGATCCGCCACCGCCGAGGACCAGGGCTCGCTTGTCTGCAGCCTGCGCCGGTCTTATCACCTCGGCCTGCGGCTGATCTTGATGGGGATTACGACGTTTAGAGGCCGCCGTGGAGGTTACCTGCAAAGTTGAAAAAGATGTTGTGTTCATGGGAGTCGCCTTTCGCGAATAGCCTGGCGGACGCTCCCAGCGGCGACTAGTTCAGTCGCGCGATCGTGGACTGCAGGGAGCACCCATTGCGGATACTGCGTTCATGGGTCTCACCTCCTGCCGATAGATCACGATCACCGAAAATCTAGCACGCTGGCAACGAAGCGCGCAATGAGCGTTGCTGCCCTGAGTTAGCCACGCAAGGCCTCGACTGCGTAGTCCAGGTCCGCTGGGTACTCGCTCGTCACCTCCACCCACTCACCGGTCACCGGATGTTCAAAGCCAAGGGTCCGTGCGTGTAACCACTGCCTGGTCAGCCCTAGTTCGGCGGCAAGCTTCGGATCGGCTCCGTAGGTCAAGTCCCCCACGCAAGGATGGTGCAAGGCGGAGAAATGCACCCTAATCTGGTGGGTTCGCCCGGTCTGCAAATGCACTTCGAGCAGCGAGGCGCGGCCAAAGGCTTCCAGCATCTCGTAGTGCGTCACCGAAGGCCGTCCGTCCTCGATCACCGCGAATTTCCAGTCGTGACCGGGATGTCTGCCAATCGGAGCATCAATCGTGCCTCGCAGCGGATCCGGCATGCCCTGCACCACGGTGTGGTAAATCTTCTGCACGGTCCGTTCCTTGAAGGCACGTTTGAGCGCGGTATAAGCCTGCTCCGTTTTGGCGACCACCATCGCCCCGGAGGTGCCGACGTCGAGCCGGTGCACAATCCCTGCACGTTCGGCTGCTCCCGAAGTCGAGATTCGGTAGCCGGCAGCGGCCAGCGCGCCAACCACGGTTGGCCCCACCCAGCCCGGAGATGGGTGGGCTGCCACGCCCACCGGTTTATCAATCACAACGAAAGCTTCGTCGTCCAGCAAGATATGCAGATCGGCGGAGGGCTCGGCGTCGAAGGCCAGTGGATCCCGTACGGGTGGCATCGAGACCTCAAGTTCGCTGTGAGCCGTGAGCTTCGAGGACTTACCAATCACCTTCCCGGCGCTGCTCACCCTCTTACCGGCCAGCAAGCTCGCCGCGGCGGAACGAGAAACCTTGAGCAAGGTGGCTAGCGCGGCGTCGGCTCGCACTCCCTCGAGTTCTTCCGGCACACTGAGCCGAACCATTTCGGCTTCGGTCATCTCCGCCTCACTCTTGTTTCGCGTCAGGCTCTTGCCCGGAGGACTTACGCGGACCGCCCCGGAAAGGTACTCCGAGTAAGGTGAGCACACAGATCAGAATCACGCCGCCAACCACAGCGGAATCGGCAAGATTGAAAATTGCAAAATTGGGTACCGAAATAAAGTCCACCACATGGCCCATGCCGAACGACGGCGGCCGGAACAGGCGGTCCGTCAGGTTACCGAGCGCGCCTCCCAGCACCATGCCCAGGGCCACTGCCCACCAGGCCGAACCAAGCCGTCGAGCCTGCCAGATGATGGCTAGCGATACCGCGGCCATCACAATGGAGAACACCCAGGCATATCCCTCGCCCAGCGAGAAAGCGGCTCCGGAGTTGGTGATGTAATACCAACGCAACACCGGCGGCAGGACCTCGGTGATCTGGCCGATAGTCATCGTAGTGCTGACCCAGAATTTGGTGAGCTGATCCAAGCCGTAAGCCAATACGGCAAACCCGACTAACCAAGCCAACAGGCTCCCGCGGGAGCGTGCTGGGGCAGCCGGAGCCTCTGGGGAGTCCGGGGTTTCTGGGACAGAAGGGGTTTCAGTCATGAGCCTTTGAGATTGCTAGGAAACGCCAAAGCCGGTGGCGGGGCGAGCCCGGCCACCGGCTTCGGTGTTGAATCGTTGAAAGCTTAGGAATCGGCCTTATCGCCATTGTCCGAAACGTCGGGCGCGGCGACCGAAGCACGAGACTCCAGATCCTGCAGCTGGCCTTCGATGTAGGACTTCAGGCGGGAGCGGTAATCGCGCTCAAAGCCACGCAGTTGCTCGACCTTGCGCTCAAGCACGGAACGCTGCTGCTCAAGGGCACCGAGAGTCTTGCGGCTCTTCTCCTGAGCATCGTTGACCAGGCTGGAAGCCTCGATCTGAGCCTCGGCGATGATCTTGTCACGCTGCTGTACACCGGCGTTGACGTACTCGTCGTGCAGCTTCTGTGCCATCGTGAGAACGCCAGCAGCGGACTCGGCGGTGGTGGGAGCCGGAGCGGCCTCCGGTACGGCCGAAGTGACGGGAGCCGGAGTGGCTGCAGCCGCAGGAGCGGTGAAAGGAGCAGCAGCAGGCTTCTCCTCTTCCTTTGCAGGCTTCTCTTCTTCCTTGACGGCGGGCTTCTCTGCCTCAGCCTTTTCGTCCTTAGCCGGAGCCTTCTCCGCCTCAGGAGCAGCAGCCGGTACCGGTGCTGAAGAAGCAGGGGCTCCAGATTCCAGTTCCGCAACCTTCTTGCGAAGGTCCTCGTTCTCCTGGGTCAACCTGCGCAGTTCAACAACGATCTCATCGAGAAAGTCGTCGACCTCGTCCTGGTCGTAGCCTTCGCGAAATTTCGTCGGCTGAAAGCGCTTGTTGACAACATCTTCTGGCGTCAAAGCCATCTAGTCACCTCGTTGGGTTTAATGAGTTCCGGCCACAAGTGGCCAACTCAACTACGATACCGAATAGGTTCTCTATTGGTAAAACAGTACTGACAAATACATTCGTGAAACACAGTATAACTTTTCGGCCACGAAAACTAACTCCGGCCAAGGGCAGCCCTCAAGCGGCGAAGGCTCCGACGATCGCCATGGCGATCCAGACCGCCACCCAGAGTAGCAACCAACCAATGTCTAGGGCGAAGCCTCCGAGGTTCATCGGGGGCAATAATCGCCTGACAAGCTTGAGTGGTGGATCGGTCACCGAGTAAATTCCGGTTGCAGCAAGCAGTGAAACTCCACTAGGCCTCCACCCCCTGGCAAACTGTTGCACCAGATCAAAAATCAGGCGTAACACCAAAGCCAGGTAGAACAGAAGCAGGAGCACGTAAAGCAGCGTAAAGATCAATCCCACAAGGATAAGCTTAAGCGCTAGCTCTGGTTAAAGAAGCTGGCCTGGTTCTCGCTGGCCTCGGCATCTCCACCAAGCACCTGGACGGTTGACGGCGAGAGCAAGAAGACCTTGTTCGTCACCCGCTCAATCGCACCATGCAGACCGAAGACCAAACCGGCGGAGAAATCGACCAGGCGCTTAGCATCGGCCTCGCCCATATCGGTGACATTCATAATCACCGGAATGCCGTTGCGGAAGCTCTCGCCGATCAGCTTGGCATCGTTGTAGGAACGCGGATGCACCGTGGTGATCTGACGCAGGCTGGTGGAGTCGTCTCGACTGGAAGCCGCCCGCTTGATGGGCGTTACCGGAGCACGGTATTCCTCTTCGACGCGCGCGGTCGGTTCAGAATGACGATTATCGTATTCCACTGCGTATTCCTCGTTCTTCTGAGTCTCTTTTTGACCTTGCCGAGGCGTCTTGGAATCCAGTTCAGCCTCGTACTGCTCCTCGCCATCGGCGAGGCCAAGGTAAATCATTGTCTTGCGCAGAGCGCCAGCCATTTTTGCTCCCTGTGTTTACTAAAAAATCCTACTTGCTGCTGCACTTTTGACGCTACCGCACAGCCGCCCGCCGACCGAGCACATCCGAGCCGACACGCAGGTGTGTCGCACCATGTGCAATGGCTACTTCGAGGTCGGCGCTCATCCCGGCGGAAATCGCCGTCGCCTGCGGGTGTTCGCGGACCAACTGAGCACTGAGCTCAGCCAACTTGGCGAAAGCCTGCTCGGGATCGGCACTGCGCCCTCCCTCTCCCAGGGGCGCCACTGCCATTACTCCCGCGAGCGTCAATTCCTCGGCGTCGGCAACACGAGCAGCCAGTTCGAGTAGGTGCGCTGGTAGCACGCCGCCTCGTTGCCCTCCGGCCTGTTCCCCGGTGGCCTGTTCTCCCAGGTCTACTTGTAGAAAACATTGCAGTGCCGGGCGCTCCGCAGCCCGTACCGCCTTGGCGAGCGCATCAACCAGCCCCGGTCGATCTACCGAATGCACGGCGTCGGCGTAGCGAGCCACGGATTTTGCTTTGTTGCTCTGCAATTGACCGATGAAGTGCCAACGCAGGACGAAGCCAGCAGCGGCAACCTCGGCTTGCTTCGCGGCCGCTTCCTGGTCCCGGTTCTCCCCCACATCCCGAACGCCCAGCTCCGCGAGCAGCAACACGTCACTGGCTGGATGGAATTTAGTGACCACCACCAGCTCGGGCTGATCCTGACGCCCGCTGGTCACAACCGCACGGGCGATTCGCGCGTGGACCGCCTTCAGGTTCGCCTCAAGCTGAGACTTTCGGGCTGCACTCTCGGCACCCCCGGCAGCAGGCGCGCTAGCTTGACCTTCGTTCATGCGGCCCCTACCTTCTGCATCGGAAAGATCAACCCAGCAAAGCGGCCTTCCGGACGGCCCTGCTGTTGGCTAGCCCGATGTGAATACAGCGTGGGTTCTTCCAGGGTGCAAGCTTCCACCTGGTGTACGGTCACCCCAATGCCGCGTAGCTGCGCGGTTGCGGCGGCCCGCAAGTTGAGAGCCGGGGTGCCCCAACTAGTCTCCGAGAATGCCTCCGGTATGGTGGTCGCTAGTTCGGCACGCATCTCTTCCGGCACCTCGTAGCAAGCACCGCAGATACTCGGACCAATCCATACCTCAACCCGTTCCGCGCCACGCTGCCTGAGTCGTTCGACGGCGTGCGGCAAGATTCCTTTAGCCACCCCCTGCCGCCCCGCATGCACAGCCGCAGTCAAGATCGAATCGTCACCTTCAGCGAGCATCAGCACCGGTAGACAGTCAGCGACCATCACCGCGAGCGGCAAAGTTGTCGAGACCAGTCCGTCGGCAGTTGGTTGCTCTCCCTGGGATTCCACGGTGAGTACCTCCCGGCCATGAACCTGAGTCATGAACTGGAAGTCCTGCGCCAAGCCGAGGGTGGAACGCAGCGCGGCCCGGTGCTGGAGGGCTGCCGAACCTGCGGGCAGGCTCACGCTTAGCGAGCCTGCCCCGGTATCGGTGAAAGCCACGCCCCAGCCGGGCCGCACTTCACGATTCCAATAGAACACTGTTATTTCAGGAAGTCGGGAACGTCCAGATCGTCCTGTCGGCTGCCACTCAGATCGGGTTCAACCACGGCGGGCAGATCCATATCGAAGCCGTTCTCGCCGCCCGAGTGGCCGCCACCATTCTGGCTCCAGGATGAGAGGTTCGCCGCAGCGGGCTTGGTAGCAGCGGCCTCTTCCTCGGGCTTGGCAGCGGCACGGGCCACCGGGTCCCCGGCCGGGGCATTGGTGGCGTCCACATTATCGAAGCCAGCCGCAATCACAGTGACCCGGGCCTCATCGCCGAGAGCGTCGTCAATCACCGCACCGAAGATGATATTGGCTTCGGGGTGCGCGACTTCCTGCACCAATCTGGCAGCTTCGTTGATTTCGAACAGGCCCAGGTCCGAGCCACCCTGAATGGACAGCAGCACGCCGTGCGCACCGTCGATAGAAGCCTCCAGGAGTGGGGAAGCGATAGCAAGCTCGGCGGCCTTGACCGCACGATCCTCGCCGCGAGCCGAACCGATGCCCATCAACGCCGAGCCAGCTCCCTGCATCACGGACTTGACGTCGGCGAAGTCGAGGTTGATCAAGCCCGGCGTGGTGATCAGATCGGTAATGCCCTGCACACCGGAGAGCAGTACCTGATCAGCTGAGCGGAAGGCATCGAGCATCGACACGTTGCGATCGCTGATAGAGAGCAGTCGATCGTTCGGGATCACGATCAAGGTGTCCACCTCGTCGCGCAAGCCGTCAATGCCGGTCTCGGCCTGATTTGAACGACGGCGGCCCTCAAAGGTGAAGGGTCGGGTCACCACACCAATGGTCAGGGCACCCAGGGAGCGGGCAATCCTGGCCACCACGGGAGCGCCACCGGTACCCGTGCCGCCACCCTCGCCCGCGGTCACGAAGACCATATCCGCACCCCGAAGTACTTCTTCAATCTCTTCGGCGTGATCTTCGGCTGCTTTACGCCCAACCTCGGGATCGGCGCCGGCACCCAGTCCCCTGGTCAATTCACGGCCCACGTCGAGTTTGACGTCGGCATCGGACATCAACAGTGCCTGTGCATCGGTATTGATAGCGATGAATTCAACGCCTCTCAACCCGACCTCGATCATCCGGTTGACGGCATTCACGCCGCCGCCGCCAATGCCGACGACTTTGATGACGGCCAAATAGTTCTGCGGTGCTGCCACGGTTGGTGTCCCTTGTTCGTTGCGTGCTTGAAACTTTCAGACCCTAACCCTCTACTTGAGGGTTATAGTTATGTCAAGTAACTCTTGAATGCGACGCTATGGGTCATTGCCTGCTCTTTCAATAACCTGCCCCGCGTGTCGTGCGAATCAGCCAAAATTAGGATCAAATTAGCATCCTTGGAAGCGTGCTTATCGAGTTACCGGATGCCTAGGTGAGCTGACATCGTAAACATTAATGGGTGCCGGGTCCGGTTTCCCCAGAACCGCCTTGGGCGGATTTTTCAGCAGGGTCTGCAATACCTTGGATTTCAGCGCCATCTCCGAGGCATCTCCCCAGTAGACCTTCTGCCCGCTAGTGAGCAAGAGTTCAACCGCGGATGGGGATTTCGCCGAAGCGGATTGCAGCTGTGCTCGTACTCCGGCCGGCAGCGAAGCCAACACCGCGGTGATGGCGGAAAAGGTGACCTGCCCTATCGCTGCCGTGCCGCCATCGATCAATGGCAGTTTGGCGGTCGCCGGATTCGCTGTGACACCCAGTTGGGTACCTTGCGGATCCACCAGCACATATTTATTGCCGTTTTTCAGCACCGCTACCGGGACCCGCTCGATAATGTGCACCAGCAGTGTGGACGGCGGCCTGGCCTCGATACTGACGGATTCCACCTGCGGCAGTTTCGCGAGCAGTTGCTGCACCTGCGGCTGGCTGATCTGAGTGAGCGATTTCCCCTTCAAAGAAGCCAAGGCGGTTTCCACCGAGGCATTGGTGGCCAGCTTCGTGCCGTCCACGGTAATCGTCTTCACCGCCAGAGCAGGTGAAAACAGCACCACGGCCATAATCACCGCCACCACAACAAGTACCACAGCAGCGGCCAGCCAAGGCAGCCAGCGGCGCCCAGAGCCTTGGCCGCGGCGTTCTTTTTTGGCCGGGAAGTTCAGTACCTGCGCCCTGGCTGTCGCTTCGGATTCCTCGGCGGATAAGGGCAGCACAGAAACTTTGGCGCTACCGGGGCTGGAAAGCGGAGCACTCGGGAGCTGCTCCTCCCCCTGGCTCCCGTAACGGACCACCGGCGGCCTACGTTTGCTCGGCATTAGCCCTCCGATCCGCTCTGCTCGCTGGCGCGGAGCTCACTGCTTCGGAGTTCCTTGCTTCGAAGCTCCAACGCCGCCAAAATGTCAGCACCCAACCGAGTCACATCACCGGCACCGATGGTCAAAATAATGTCACCGGCACCTGCTTGTGACACTACCTGCGTTACGCCCTGTTCCGAGCTGCTCGCAAGCTCCGCCTTAGGGGTCTGTGCGGTGATCAGTTCACTGCTCACCCCGGCGATCGGGTCCTCCCTGGCCGGGAAAATATCAAGGACGATGGCGGTATCGGCCAGTTCAAGTGCCTGAGCGAACTCGGCCGCGAACTCACGGGTCCGGCTGAAAAGATGTGGTTGGAAAAGTACATGCACGCGGTGATCGCCCGCAACCGTGCGGGCGGCAGTGAGTGCCGCCCGCAGTTCGGTGGGATGGTGGGCGTAGTCGTCAAAGACCCGGACTCCGGCAATTTCGCCCTTAAGCTCAAAACGTCTAGCCGCACCGGTGAACTTGGCGAGCCCGGCCAGTGCGATTTCCGCAGCCACCCCGAGTTCCACGGCCACCGCGAAGGCCGCAGCCGCGTTCAAGGCGTTGTACTCGCCGGGAACGTTGAGTCTCAGTTCGAAGCTTTGACCCTCGAACTCGAGCCGATCCCGAACCAGCCGAACCTCCGCACCGGGAGCACGACCATAGCTGCGAACCCGAGTCCCGCTTTCGGCTGCCTTCGCGGCCAAAGCCGCGCTACCGGCGTCGTCCGCGCAGGCCACCAGAAGTCCATCGGCTGGTAAGAGGCCAATAAAGTCCGTAAAGGCCTGCATCACGGCTTCGCCGGTGCCGTAATGGTCCAGGTGATCGGGTTCGGCGTTGGTCAGAACGGCAATCTGCGGTTGGTAGTTCAGGAAGGAGCCGTCCGATTCATCCGCCTCGGCAATAAAGATTCCGCCGGAGCCGGAGGCCGCATTCACGCCAAGCGCGGGCACCGTGGCCCCGATAGCAAAGGACGGATCCAGCCCGGCTTCCCGGAGCAGTACGGTGATCATCGAGGTGGTGGTGGTTTTACCGTGGGTGCCTGCCACCGCTACCACGGTGTCCTCGGCCATTGCGGCGGCCAAAGCCTCGGAGCGATGCAAGATCCGCAGCCCGGCCTCGGTAGCAGCAAGAAGTTCGGGATTGCTAGTGCGGATCGCGGTGGAGATCACCACGGTTTGTGCATCGCCCAGGTTCTCGGCGGCATGACCTGTGTACACCTGCCCGCCGAGCGCGCGCAGTTCGGCCAGTCCGGCGGAGTCTTTAGCATCGCTGCCACTCACTGGCACTCCCCTGCCCAGTAAGATTCGGGCAATACCCGACATTCCCGCTCCGCCGATGCCGATGAAATGCACTCGTCCCAACTCAGCCAAGGTGACGTTCATCGCGCCGCCCGCACAATCATCGAAGCCATCTTGGCAGCGGCGTCCCGTATACCGGACCGATAGGCGCGCTCGGACATCTGCTGAAGCCGCTCCGGGTCTTGAAGAAGTGGCAGCACGGTAGCGCGCAACCACTCCGGGGTGAATTCCTTATCCAGCACCGCAAGCGCGGCGTCCCGTTCGGTCAGGGTGGCTGCGTTGTAGGCCTGCTCGCCGTTGCCCACCGGAAGCGGCACAAAGACGGCCGGCATGCCGACGGCGGCTACCTCACTAACGGTGCCCGCTCCGGCCCTGCTAACCATCAGGTCGGCGGCCGCATAGGCCTGTTCCATGGCGTCAACGTATTCCAGTTGCCGATAGCCGGGGGCGCTCAGCAGTCCCCCGGAGGCGTCGAGCATGGCTTTACCCCGGCCGGTGATGTGCAGCACCTGGACTCCTGCCTCGGCGAGAGCTGGTAACGAGTCAACCAAGGTCTTATTGATCCGTACTGCGCCGAGCGAGCCTCCGGTGACCAGCAGAACCGGCCCTTCGGCGTCGAGCCCCAGAGCCGCCCTGGCCTGCTGGCGGGTGGCCGCTCGATCAAGCCCGACGATCTCTTCCCGCATTGGCATGCCAACCCACTGAGCCTGGCCCAGCTTGGTCGTTTCGAAGGTCTTGCCGATCCACTTGGTATAACGAGCACCCCAGCGATTCGCCAGCCCGGGTTTGATATTCGCCTCGTGAATCACCACCGGCACCGAGGTTTTCCGAGCCGCTGAGTACATCGGGGTGCAGACGTAGCCACCAACCCCAAGCAACACATCAGCCTCGGCCTTGCGCAGCAATTCGCTGGATTCCTTGATCGCCTTGCGCATCCGGCCGGGGAAGCGCAAAGCATCCAGGCTGGGCTTACGGGGCATCGGCACCCGATCGATAAGAGCCAGCTCGATGCCTGCGGCCGGAACCAAGCGAGTTTCCAGGCCGGAGGCAGTGCCCACCGCTAGCAGTCGAACATCTGGTACTTGCGCTTTCAAGGCGGCGGCAATCGCCAGCAAAGGTGCAACGTGGCCCGCTGAGCCACCGCCGGCTAGTACCACCGAGAGCGGTCGGTCTGCGGTCATGAATTCTTAACTTTCTGGTTTCCCGCAGCTTTAGCGGGCATATTGCGGGCAAAGGACAGCACGATGCCAAGGGCCGCCAGACTAATAGTTAGGGCGGTGCCGCCATAGGAGATCAAGGGTAGCGGCACCCCGATCACCGGCAGCAGTCCGGTCACCATGGCGATATTGACGAAGGCCTGTCCGATCATCCAGGTCATTATGCAACCGCAGACAATCCGGACGAAAAGATCGTTGTAGCGCACGATCACCCGGAAGATGGCAATCGCCAGCACGGCGTAAAGCAGCACCACCACAATGGTTCCGAGCAGACCGAATTCCTCACCGATAATGGCGAAGATAAAGTCGTTATGCGCTTCCGGAATCCAGTTCCATTTCTGTCGCCCTTGGCCAAGCCCAACGCCCCACCAGCCTCCCGAGGCTAGGGCGTACATGCCGTTGGTTGCTTGATCGCACAAGCCGTAGGGGTCTTGGTAATTGGGGTCACCACAGCCCATCCAGGCGGTCAGTCGGCCTAGCCGGTTCGCGCTGGTCAGGGCCAGTATGACGGCGGCAATGGCACCTAGCACACCCGCGCTCAGGAAGAGCTTCCCGGGCGCCCCGGCAAAGTAAAGTCCGGCGGCGACAATCGACATCATGATCACCGAAGTACCTAGATCGCCTTCGGCGAGCACCAGCACCACGACGAGCGCAGCGGCCGGCACCACCGGGATGATCATATGTCGGAGCCTGCCGAGCAAGGGCTCCTTCTTGGACAGTACCGAAGCCATCCATAGGGCAATGGCGAGCTTGGCAAGTTCGGAGGGCTGGAAGGAGAAATCTCCGATTTGAATCCAGTTCTTATTGCCACCGATATTGACGCCGACCACAAGCACTGCGGCGAGGAGCAGGAAGGCCAGCGCCAGCCCGGGCCAGGCCAGGACCTTGAGCCAGCGAACCGGGAACCGGGAGAGTGCAAACATGGCCACCACCCCGATGCCGGCAAACATGCTCTCCCGCAAGCCCAGGCTGAAGGGATTGTTATCGCTGGAGAGTAATTCCACCGCGGAGGCCGAAAAGACCATCATCAGCCCAATACATACCAGAGCAAGGGTGGAGCCCAGAATCAGGTAATAGCTGGAGCCACGAGAGCTGTTTCGGCCTTCCAGCCGAGGCCAGAATGATTCGTTGAAACTTTTGAATTTGGCACGAATACCAGCAGCGGGATTCGAGCCCCCTGCGGTTGGCCTGGGACTATCCGACTTCGGCCGAGCGGGCGCGTTGACCATCTACTACCTATTGCCCTTCGGTTCCGCTTTCGCGCTTCTTCGCCTGCCCTTCCAGGAGCCCTCGCACGGCGGCAATAAAAGCCTCACCGCGTTGGGCATAGGAAGAGAACTGATCGATGGAGGCTGCGGCCGGAGCCAGCAGCACAGTGTCACCGTCAGCAGCCACCCCGGCTGCCGCCTGCACCGCCCGATACATCACCGCTGGACCTTCGAGGGTCCGCAGCGCAGGCTCAGCCTGCTGAATCGTGGTGCTGGAGGACTGCTGCACCTCTCCAGTCTGGCCCGCCCGCGCCTCGATCACCGGGACATTCGGTGCGTGTCGTGCCAGGGCGGTCCTCAGTTCCTGGACATCGCGGCCAATCAAGATCACCGCTTTGAGCCGGGCGGCGTGCTGGGCAACCAGCTCCTGATAGCTCACGCCCTTGGAGTCTCCGCCGGCAATCCAGACCACCGGGTTGAAGGCCGCGAGCGACGCCGCAGCGGCATGCGGGTTGGTGGCCTTCGAGTCGTTGACCCAGAGCACACCGTCCTGCTGGGCCACCGCCTGAATCCGGTGCGCACCGTTATCGTAATTCTGCAGGCCCGCGCGAACCGCAGTCGGCGGCACACCATAGGCGCGGACCAGAGCAGCCGCAGCAGCGGCGTTAGCCACCAAATGCCGGGGAACTAGGTCACCAATATCCGAAAGCTGTGCGAGCTCAGCGGCTGAGTCTTTTCGCTCCGCAATGAAGGCGCGATCCACCAGCAGACCTTCGACCACACCAACCATGCTGATGGCAGGCATTCCGGTGGTGAACCCAACCGCCCGGCAGCCCTCAACGACGTCGGCCTCTTCAACCATCTTCTCGGTTTCCAGCTGTTCCGCGTTGTAAACGCAGGCCTTTTGAGTGTGCTGATAAACCTTGGCTTTATCAGCCGCATAATCAGCCAGCGAACCGTGCCAATCGACGTGATCCTCGGCGAGGTTGAGACACACACTGGACACTGCCGAAACGGATTCGGTCCAGTGCAGTTGGAAACTGGATAACTCCACAGCCAGCACATCAAAGCCCTCCGGGTCGCGGACCGCGTCCAAGATGGGAGTGCCAATATTTCCGGCCGCAATGGCCCGCAGTCCGGCGGCCCGTAGCATTTCCGCCACCATCGTTGTGGTTGTGGTTTTGCCGTTCGTTCCGGTGATGGTGATCCAGTCGGCGCTCTTGCGTCCCTTGCGCTGCTGAACCCGCCAGGCAAGCTCAACATCACCCCAAATCGGGATGCCCAGCGCGGCGGCCTCGCTCAGCAGGGGGTGCGACGGCGGCAACCCGGGTGAGGTGACCACCAGTTCGGCCTGCTGGCCTGCTACCAGCGGCAACTTCTGTGAACTCTGTTCACCGAGCAACACCTGCTGTACCCCGACGATCTTCAGGGTGTCCGCAGCTTGCCTGGCCGCTTCGTCGTCGGAGGCCGCGACCACCACGAGCTGTGCTCCCAGCTCGGCGAGAGTATCCGCGATAGAGAAGCCAGTTTTGCCGATCCCGGTGACCACAATACGCAGTCCGGACCAGTCGGAATCCCAGCTGCGCAGCCCGTCGACGCGGGAGGTACCCGTCATCAACTCTGCGTTCAAAGCTGAACTGTCCATCGACTCTGCGTTCAAAGCTGAACGACCCACTCGGCGTAGAAGGCACCGAGGCCAACCGCCACGAACAGTCCGCAGAGAATCCAGAACCGCACCACCACGGTGACTTCGGCCCAACCCTTGAGCTCGAAATGATGCTGCAGGGGCGCCATCTTGAAGATACGTTTGCCGCCGCTGAGTTTGAAGAAGCCCACTTGAAGGATGACAGAAAGGGTGATGATCACGAACAGTCCGCCGATGATGGGCAGCAATAGCTCGGTCCGGGAGAGGATCGCGAAGCCTGCGATGGCACCACCAATGGCCAACGATCCGGTATCTCCCATAAAGATCTTGGCTGGCGAGGTATTCCACCAGAGGAACCCAATCAGGGCCGCACAGATAATGGCAGCGAGCAAGGCAAGATCGAGCGGATCACGAACCTCGTAGCAGGCCGGTGAACCGTTCGCCCGAGGCGAGCCACAACTCTGATTGGACTGCCAGATGCCCATTAAGGTGTAGGCGCCGAAGACCATCACCGAGGCGCCTGCGGCCAGTCCATCCAGACCATCGGCGAGATTCACGCCGTTAGTCGCGGCGGTAATGATGGCATTCGACCAGATAATGAACAGCACCACTCCCAGGCCCGCGCCGGCAAAAGCCAGGTTCAGTCCGGAGATATCCCGGGAGAAGGAGATTGTCATACTGGCCGGCGTGCGGCCCTTCTCATCCGCAAAGTTGAGTGCCAAAATCGCAAAAACAACGCCAATCAAGGCTTGCAGAATAAGCTTGGCTCGCGCATTGAGACCCAAGGATCTTTGTTTGGAGATCTTAATGAAGTCGTCCAGGAACCCGACTAAGCCCATGCCCGCCATCAGGAAGATGAGCAGCCATCCAGAAACCGTCGGACCGGGAGCCTTCGGGTTTAAGATCCAGATGAAAAGGTGCGCCAAAAGGTAGGCCAGGATTACCGAGCCGATCACCACGGCACCGCCCATGGTGGGAGTACCACGCTTGGTGTGATGCGAAGTGGGTCCGTCGTCGCGAACGAACTGTCCGTAGCCCTTGCGCACCAGCAAACGGATGAAAAGCGGGGTGCCGATCATCGCCAGAGCAAGTCCGAAAGCGGCACCCATCAAAATGGCAATCATCGCCCGCTCGGTCCTTCCTGTTTGTTTCGGTCAGCCCCCGGTATTGGAGCCAATGCTATCCGATCGCCTAAAAAGCGCAGTCCTGCGTCTCTGGAGGATTTGAAGAGTACGAGGTCCCCGGGGCTCAATTCCTTCTCCAGAATCTCATATGCTTCGTCCACATCCGCGACGAAACGCGACTCTTCGCCCCAGGAGCCTTCATTGATGGCGCCAATATGCATGGCTCTAGCCTCGGTACCAACCACGATGAGCCGGGAAATGTTCAGTCGAACCACGGTCTGACCCAGCGCGCTATGGGCCAGAACCGACTCCTCACCCAGTTCGAGCATCGGCCCTAGTACGGCCCAAGTGCGGCGGGATTCGCCCACACCGTGGCCAAGTTCGGCCAGCGTGCGCAGCGCGGCACGCATCGACTCCGGGTTGGCGTTATAGGCATCATTGATCACCGTCACGCCATCGGCGCGTTCGGTGCGTTCCATCCGCCACCGACTCTTCGGGCCCTGCCCATCAAGGGCGCTGGCGATCGTTTCTTCCGGCACCCCGGCCTGCCAGGCTGCTGCTGCGGCGGCCAGCAGATTCGGCACATGGTGCAGACCGATCAGCCCGCTGCGCACCGGCCAGCGGAGAGCTTTCGCCCCTCTGCTCGCTGGGAACTCAAGGTCGAAAACGGGCTGCGCCTCGGCGTTGCTGCGCACGTCCCAGGCCACCACGGCACGGGCACCTTCGGGGAGCGCCGATCCTCCTTCGGCGAACCAGAGCACCTCCGCGGGCCCACGCTCGGCCATCGCACGGACTCGACCATCATTGAAATTCAACACCGCGGTACCCTGAGCGCTCAAAGCTTCGACCATCTCACCCTTGGCTACTGCAATATTTTCGACTCCACCGAACTCTCCGGCGTGGGCGCTGCCCACCCCAAGAACAACACCAATATCCGGCTTGACCAGACTGGTCAGGTAGTTAATGTGCCCAATTCCGGTGGCGCCCATCTCGACCACCAAGTAACGAGTGTTTAGGTCCGCTCGGAAAACGGTGAGCGGCACCCCGATCTCTCCGTTATAAGAACCTTCCGGAGCTACCGTCGGGCCGGCTTCCTGCAGGATTCCAGCCAGCAAATCCTTCGTCGTGGTCTTTCCAGCAGAGCCGGTAATTCCAATTACCGTCAGGTCTCCGGCGGCCCGAATCCGGCGTACCGCCTCGGCGGCTAACTGTCCCATCGCCAGCACCGCGTCGGGAACGATCACGGCAGGATAAGGCTCTCCCTGAGGATCCAATATCTCGCGCTCGGCCAGCACCAGTACCGCGCCCGCTTGGATGGCGGTCGGAATGAAGGAGTGCCCATCGGAGTGCTCCCCCGGCTTGGCAATATAGGCCGATCCAGGAACACATTCCCGTGAATCCGTGCGGATCGCGGCTAGATCGATCAAGAGTTCGGCAGGCGCCGTCCGACTCAGCTGGCCTTGGGTTACAGCGGCAATTTCAGCAGCAGAAAGTTCAATCATCTCGATTTAGGACTCTATCTCGGGAACTGGCTCGGGAGTGAATCCATATTTACGCAGCGCCACTCGAAGTTCTTCTCGGTCATCGAGGGCTAGAGCCGTTCCCTGTACTTCTTGCCAGACCTCGTGGCCCCGTCCGGCCAGCAGAATGGTGTCAGCTGAGTTTGCCATTTCTACCGCCCGATCAATGGCTGCGCCGCGCGGTGCAAGGCTCTCCAGTACGGTGCTCCGATCGGTCGATTCCTCGAGAGCTAGCAGGGCACCTGCCAACACTTGTTCTCGAATCTGGCCGGGATCTTCATCGTGCGGATCATCGTCCGTGACAATCACCACATCGGCATTATTCGCAGCCAGTGCCCCCATGATCCCGCGCTTAGTCTGGTCACGCTGTCCGGTGGCGCCAAAGACCACGATCAACCTTCCGCCGCTTTCGGGTGATGGCTGGACGGCTTTCATCGCCCTCAGTAAGGCATCGGGGTTATGTGCGAAGTCAACCACAGCGATGGGTGCACGGCAGATCAGTTGCATCCGTCCGGGAACCTGCAGGCTCAGCGGGTCGCGCTGATCGAGCGCCGCTTGCAACTCCTCGATACTTGCCCCCGAGGCGTGGACCATCAAAACAGCCAGAGCCGCATTGGAGACATTGAACTCGCCAGCCAAAGAGGTGTGGAAGCGCAAGCTGTGCTCGGCGCTGCGCAATTCGACGTCCCACCCCAACTCACGGGGCGATGCTGTGCTCACCCACCAATCGGCTTCGTGCTCAATGTCTTGCTCTTGGGTCCCGATGGTGGTTCGGAGCGTGAGGGTGGGGATGTTCGCGGTGGCGGCCATCTTCTGGCCCCATTCGTCGTCGACCGTGATCACCGCGCGGCCACTATGCTCGGCGTTGAAGAGCATCGCCTTAGCGGCAAAATAGTCCTCCATCTCACCGTGCAAATCAAGATGGTCCTGAGTCAGATTAGTAAAGCCAGCCACTTCAAAAAGCACCTGGTCCACTCGCCCCAGGGTCAGCGCGTGAGAGGAAACTTCCATTACCGCTGCGTCCAGTGAATTCTCCCGCATAATCGCCATCAGGGCATGCAGATCGGTGGAATCCGGAGTGGTCAAAGTGGAGGCTACCCGCTGACTCCCGACCAGGGTTTCGATGGTACCGATCAAACCACTGCTACGATTCAGCGCCGCCAGCAACGATCGAATCAGATAGCTAGTGGTCGTCTTGCCATTGGTTCCGGTGACCCCGAAGAGTTGCATGGGGGGCGCTTCGGAGGGATTCTCCGTGCGATAAATGCGCTCGGCAATGGTCCCCACCCAGGATCGGGGTTCCGAGACCACAAGCACCGGCGTCGTCACCGATCCGCTCTCCGCCAGTAGCTCCAATCCCTCGGGATCGGTCAGCACAGCAGTGGCACCTGAATGGATAGCCGCTTCCGCATATCGGGCGCCGTGGCTGCTCATTCCGGGAAGCGCAAGGTAAAGATCCCCTGCCCGGATGCTCCGTGAATCCAGGCTGACCCCGGTCAGCAGGGTGTCCGGGAAGTCGCCCTCGATATTCAACAGCTCGATTAAGGCGGATAACCGCAGTCCGGCTGGGTTTCGGGGCCGCAGGCCGGGCGATGCGCCGCTAGCGAGAGGCTGACTTTCACTCAATCTGATACTCCGTACGATCTAAAAGGTCTGCTTGGGCTTGTAGGCCGGGGTGGTGGACGGCGGCACCTGATAAGTCTGAAGCACCTGACCCATCACCGAGTTGAAGAGCGGCCCTTGGGTGATGCCGAAGATATTACCTTTCGGGTGCTGCACCGTAACCAGTACAACGTACTGCGGGTCCTCCATCGGCGCCATTCCCACGAAGGACGCGGTGTAGCCACTGAAACCACCCGCGGTAGGTGACTCGGCGGTGCCGGTCTTGCCGCCCACCCGGTAGCCTGGCACGTTGATGTCGTTGTAGTGAGCCGCTGTCACCACACCTTCAAGCATGCCCTTGACCTGTTGTGCCGTTTGCGGTGAAACCACCTCGGTACCGGCAGCCTGCGGAGTTTTGGTTTCCACACCATTGGCATCCGTATAGGAGTCGATGAGCCTCGGCGGCAGTTGCACCCCGTTGTTGGCAATCGCCTGGTAGATCATCGCGGTCTGCAGCGGAGTCTGTGCCACACCCTGGCCGAAGAGCACGGTGTACTGCTGCCTGCCATCCCACTTATCCGGAGTGGCCAAGATTCCAGCGCTCTCACCGGGCAGCGGGATTCCGGTCTTTTTACCAATACCAAATTTGCTCAGGTAATCGTATCGCTGTTGTGGGGTGAGCTTGGAGCCAACCATCACCGTACCGGTGTTCAAGGACTCGGCGATCACTCCGGAGAAGGTCATATTGATGGTGCCATGAGTTTCGGCATCCTGGAAGGTCTGGCCGTCGATGGTGTAGGTCGGCGGGATCACCAGATGTGATTCCGGGGTGATCTTTCCTTCTTGAATGGCGGCCGCCGCCGTGACGGTTTTCTCGGTCGAGCCGGGCTCAATGGCGTTAGTCACGATTCTGGAGCCGCGGTCATCCGGAGTCGTGGCTCCGGGATTGTTCGGGTCAACAGTGGTGTCCTCGGCCATCGCGATAATATTGCCGGTCTTCACCTGGACCACCACAATATTTCCCCAGTCGGCGCCTTGCGCTTTGACCTGGTTGGCGATGGCCTGCTGAGCGTAATACTGCAGGTCCGAGTTAATGGTTAGTTTGACGGTCTGCCCGTTGACGGCCGGCTTGATCGTGGTGGGCGCACTCGGGATCACGATGCCGTCCTTACCCATCTGGTAGGTTCGGCTGCCGTCCGTTCCGGTGAGCTGATCGTTCAGGGTCTGCTCAATGCCGGAACCACCGCCGTTGGCTCCCATGAATCCCACCACGTTCCCGGCCACCTGCCCCATCGGATAAACCCGCTTGGACACCGCTTGGGAGGCGATACCGGGAATCCGTAGTTCTGCGATCTTGGCTTCCAGCTCCGGGGTCACCGATTTAGCCACCACATTGTAGTGGGAGGTGCCGGTCACCAGCTTGCGTACCTGCATAGAGTCGATCCCCAGGGCATTGGCTAGTTCGTCGATGCCAGTATCCCGGGTTACCGTTTCAAGCGTCTTACCATCCGCACTAAGTCGTTTGAAGTCCGAAGCCCCAACATTGTTCAGTTGGTCCACCACAATGTCGTAGCGGACGATGGACTGTGCCAGCACCTTGCCATTCGCATCCACAATCTCACCGCGGCTGGCGGCCAGCGTCTGCGTCTGCGTCAGCTGGGCGTTGGCGGCCTCCGCATAGCCGCCGATGTCCAGGCCCTGCACCAGAATCAGCTTCCCGGAGATGATGAGCAGCAAGGCCATCATGAGCCCCAGACCTAGCCGCAGCCGACGTCGAGCCTTCAGGGATTGCTTTTTCTTCTGCTTGGCCGATGGTGCTGCAGTGGAGAATGCTTTCACGATGAGGCCTCGTTACGTTTCAGACTAGTTCTGTCGGTGGTGCGTCGCGCTAGGAAGAGCTCGGTCCGCGCTTTAGTTCTGGTTCGGAGTCTTTTGCTCGGGGGAAGGAATGGTGCCACCGTGCAAGTCTGGCTGAGACACTGTCTGCGCTGCCGGCGCCGTTTCCGGAGCTGGGGTGTAGCTACTGCTAAACGGCGCGCTGCCAAGATCAGCACTGGCGGCCAAGGGTGCCGCGTTGCTGGTCGTCTTGGAACTCGCTTCGGTCCCGGTCGTGGTGGCACTGGCCGGCAGCATTCCACCGATTTCCGGCGCCGCAATTAACGGCATTGGCTTGGCTTGAGCAGTTGCAGGTGCGGGCGATCCCGCGATGGTCTGGGTGTCCACATTGATCTGTCCTGTTGTGTTGGCAGCTACCATTCCCAATTGTTGCGCTCGCTTGACCAAATTCTGCGGAGCTTGGGCGTTTTGTACCTGCTGTGTCAGAACTTGATTCTGCTTGACCAGGGTGTCTTTCTTATTGTTCAACTGCACTAGTTCGTACTGACCGGAGGACACCGAGATATTCAGCACCAACACGGTAGCCATCGCCGCGACCAGCGCTAAGAAGCAGAAAACCACAAAGGGGGCACGACGTCGGCCCGGCTGGGAGCGCACCAGGGAGAGCGGAGTGCGTGCCCGGGAAGGTGCGGCTTCCGAGCCAAGCGGTGAGCTGAGCGGATTCAGCACCCGGGCGGTCGCTCCGGCTGTTGCAGCGTTCAGGTTGATATCGCCAAGATTCTTACTCTGGCTTGTGCTCCGAGGCCCCTTGCTCTGTGCACCCTGATTCTGTGCACTCCTACCCTGGGCACTCCCACTCTGTGGACTCTTATTCTGGGGGCTTGCACTCGGCGCACTAACCCGTTGATCGGTTCTGAGGATCGGGGCCTTCGGTGCACGTCGGGATGACGTTGCGGTGGGACGGCTGGTCCGGGTGGCCTGTGGCTGGGTCACGGGGTTCTCCTCTTTTTGATGCGCTCTACTGCTCGTAGCCGTGCCGAGGCGGCTCGCGGGTTCTCCGCAATTTCCGCCTCGGTCGGCACTTCAGTGCCCTTGGTAAGAATTTTCAAATCTGCTTTGTGCTCCTCCAGTTCCACGGGGAACCCGGGAGGCGCGCTGGAGGTAGCTCCCGCACTGAACACTTTCTTGACGATCTTGTCCTCCAGCGAGTGGTAGGACATGACCACTGCTCGACCTCCGATGGCCAGAGCCGCTACCGCGGTGGGAACCGCTCGTTGAAGAACCTCAAGTTCCTCGTTGACCTCGATCCGCAAGGCTTGGAAGGTGCGCTTCGCGGGGTGACCTCCCGTTCGGGCGGCGGCAGCCGGGACTGCCCGCCTAATCACCTCGACCAATTCGCTCGTGCTCTGCAAGGGCTTCTGCTGCCGAGCCGCCACGATCTGCCGGGCAATCCGAGAAGCAAATTTCTCTTCTCCCCAGCGGCGGATCACCGACGCTAGTTCGGCTTCGCTGTAGCCATTGACTACCTCGGCGGCACTCTGTCCGCGGCTGGTATCCATCCGCATATCCAAAGGTGCGTCGTAAGAGTAAGCGAAGCCACGCTCGGCCTCGTCGAGCTGCAAGGAGGAAACCCCTAAATCCATCAGCACACCGTGCACGCTAGCCACGGCAGCTAAGCCAAGGTCTTCCAGCACTTCGTCGATCTCGTCGTAGACCGCGTGAACCAGGTCGATCCGCTCTGCATATTTAGCCAGTCGGTCGCCCGCGAGGTCGAGCGCCTGAGTGTCACGGTCGATGCCGATCAGGTGAAGATTGTCGAAGCGTTCCAAGAGGGCTTCGCTGTGGCCGCCCATGCCGAGGGTGGCATCAATGACGACGGCGCGCTCACCGCGAGCATTAGCCGACTCGATTCCTGGCGCCAGCAAGTTGACGCAACGCTCGCGCAAAACCGGAGTGTGCCGAGAGGCAGCCGCAGACGGTGGTGGTGTGACCACTGCTGCCCCCTCATGTTCTGCCGTCGCCGGCCATTGCTCCGGCCATATCGAGCCTTCTTAAACCAGATCCCCATCCGCGCCATGCCCTCCGCCTGACTCCGGGGAAGGTGAGTCAGGTGGCGCAGGGCGGCTGGAGATCTCGCTCAAGAAGCTCTACAAAATGCCTGGAATTGCGTTGTCCACACTGTCGGTATCCGAGAAGGAGTTTTCCTTCTCTTCTAAGTAGTCCGCCCACGCTGTGGCGTCCCAGATTTCGGCCCGTGAGCCAGCGCCAATCACGGCTAGCTCTCGTTCCAAGCCGGCATAGGACCGAAGCGCCGCCGGAATGGTGACGCGCCCCTGCTTGTCCGGCATTTCGTCCGAGGCTCCAGAGAGGAAAACTCGAATATAGTCGCGAGCTTGCCGACTCGAGATGGGTGCATCTCTCATCTGCTCATGAATACGTTCGAATTCGCGCTGACTGAAGACGTAGATGCAACGCTCTTGTCCTCGAGTGAGGACCAAACCGTTGCCCAGTTCATCCCTGAACTTAGCTGGAAGGATCAATCGACCCTTCTCATCTAGGCGTGGCGAATGAGTTCCTAGGAACACTCCACCACCCCTCTCACCACTACCCTCTTACTCGCTCCACTTTACCCCACAATCCCCCACCGTCAACGCCCAGCACGACTTTATTCCCGTGTGTCGGGATGAGTTTCACCCCAAATTCCGCGCGAATCCAGGCCTTTAATTGATGGGGAGTGAAGTGGAGGGAAAATGGCTCGAAAAGCCAGGATTCGCTGACCTCTGCTGGTCCAACCGTCTAAAAATGGGCTTTTTAGCTGATTTGACCAAGCCAATCATTGGCCGGGGAGCGAAGTGGAGGATGCCTCGCGCGCGCCATCAGCACAAACACCCGAAGACTTGAACCGGGCTAACACCCAAGCAAAACCCCGCTTAAACCAAAAAACCCTTGGGCCTAAGCCACAAGGGTTTCAAAGTACGTCCAAACGCACAGACCGGACGCCTAGCCGGGTCGGTGAGCTACACCAGAAACGTTCAAAGGAGGTTACTCACCTCGATGACGCTGTTCCCAGCGCTCTTCCAAGTTCGTCATAAAACCGCTCTTCGGTCCGGAAACCTTGGCTCCGTCCTCCGAAGCCGGGGTCTTGGCCGTTCCACGGCGCATCGTCGCGACGAAGACGCCGGCACCCATCATCACGAATCCGAGTACGCCCAGCAGGATCTGCTGAGTGGCTACACCAAGGATGAGTACCACGATACCGAGAACGCTGATCAGCACACCAAGGGCGATGTGCCGGGCTGAAAGTCTGCGAACCTGGTCAGTTCCCAGGGCATGGGCAAACTTGGGGTCAGTGTCATGCAACTGCTGTTCGAGCTGATCGAGCAGCCTCTGTTCGTGCTCCGACAGTGGCATCACGACCTCCTTCAGGTCCCCCCAGCAACATACCGTCATGTGCCGGTCTCGCCCTATCAACGAATACCGGCATGCTACTGGTTCCGGTGTTGGCGAAAATCGTCGAATCTTCGCCCTCCCCTTAAGAATAGGCTCCTCCGCCCAGAACTAAAAGCCATTGCGGAAAAGCAACCGAACCGTCACCATTTAGCCTTCTTCGGACCCAGGTTTTTCCAGCAAACTAGCGGGCCGAACTCCCGCGTTTCCAAACTTCTGACTGACCGCGTCAATCACTGCTTCGGCACCACGCCAGTTATCGTCCCGGCGTTCTAAAGACAGTTGCACCGAGGTCTGGCCGGAAAGCTCCAAACCTTCCGCCCGCAATCCAATCAACCGCACCGCCATAGGACGTTCCCCTATCGCCTCGAGCAGTTGGATTCCGGTTTGATAGATCAATTGCGCACTGTCCACCGGAACCGCCAAGGTTCTGGAGCGACTGATCGTAGAGAAATCCGCATAGCGCAGCTTCAATGCCACCGTGCGAGTGAAATAACTGCTGGCTCGCAGACGCCCGCCGACTCGATGGGCTAGCCTCAGCAACTCGCGGCGCAAGGGAGCCTCCTGCGCGGTATCGACCGCAAAGGTTTCCTCCGCCCCAATGCTCTTCTCCACCCGAACTGGCGTCACCTCGCGTGGATCGATGCCCCACGCTAGTCGATGTACGTGCTCGCCGCTGGCGCCCAGCGCGCGGCGCAGCACGGCGATCGGGGTATTGGCGATTTGCTCCACGGTATGGACTCCCAGCCCCTCCAACACCACCATGGTCTTAGCCCCCACACCCCACAGCGCTCTGGCCGGCAAGGTGTGCAAATAGGCCACGGTGTCCGCCTTCGGGATCAGCAGCAAGCCATCGGGCTTGCAACGCGCGGACGCTATTTTTGCCACAAATTTGCTCGCCGCAATCCCCACGGAGGCGGTTACTCCGAGCTCTGCCTTCACTCGTCGTCGAATTAGCTGCGCAATCTGCAGCGGTGGGCCGAGCCGCCGCATCGCCCCAGCCACATCTAAAAATGCCTCGTCCACACTCAGCGGTTCTACCTTGTCGGTGATGGAGGAGAACAGTTCCATCAGCACCTTCGACATCTGGTAATACTGTTGATGTCTGGGCTCAACGATCACCGCTTGCGGGCAGAGCCTTATCGCCGCGGACATCGGCATCGCCGAACGAACACCGAAAGCCCTGGCCTCATAGGAGGCGGAAAGCACCACGGAACGCCCTTGAGGGAAGCCTACGATCACCGGTTTCCCCAGTAGCCCCGGATTTTCCCGTTGCTCGACGGCAACAAAGAAGGCGTCCATATCGACGTGCAGAATAGTGCAGTCCCGATATTCTTCTCGGTTGGCAGTCTCCTGGCGCGCCGAGGGAGGGCGAGCAGGAGGCTGAGTATTGCGTGGATTCTTGGCGGTCATGGCTCTTTCAGTTTAGTTCTGAGCACCGACAGTTTCCGGCTGGCATTCTTGCCTTCCTCGGCACCGGCGGCTCCTCGCTTAGAATGGAGAGGTGATTCGAGCCTCGATACCGCCTAAGTCCACCCTGGCTGCTGCCGGGATCCTGCTGTCTCTATTGGCCGTTGCCGGCTGTAGCAGCCCTGCCCCACAAGCTAGCGAAAGCTCGACCGCTTCGAGCACCGCCGCCTCCACTCAAAGCGCAAGCAGTAGTTCCAGCGCTAGCAACAGCAGCACCGGAACGGCGACCGCAAGCGGCACCCCGTCGTCCAAAACCCAGTCCACGGTGGGCGCGCTAGTCGCCGATTTTCCTAAGACTTTACTCCCGCTCCTGCCCGGTGCCAGCATCAAACTGAGCGCCGTGGATAAGAGCAACTCCCCGGCCACCGTTTCACTGGTTGGCACCACCAAGAGTACGTCCAAGGCCATCGTCGATTTCTATACCAAGAGCTTCAAAGCCCAGGGATTCACGCTACTCGCGGGCGGAGATATCGGATCCGTGGTGAGCAAAGACTTCGTCCGTAAGGACGGCAAAGAGAGCATTAATCTCTCGATCAGCTCGGACGCGGGAACTAATACCTTTACCTTAGGAGCAAGTGTAGAGACGGCCTCGCTCAAGTGAGTCACGGCGATCCTGCGGAACTGCTGAACCAGACTCAGGGCGATTTTGTACATGCGGTTGCCGATGAGTTGCGGGGTTTTCTGGCGCTCAAGCGTGAAGAACTCACCGCCATCTCCGCGGATGCCACGGCACTTATCGACACCATTGCAGACCTGGCCAGCGGTGGAAAGCGAATGCGGGCACTGCTGTGCTACTGGGGATGGCGAGGTGCCGGAGGCGATCCGGCTAATACGACGGCGATTGTCGCCACTGGTGCCTCCCTTGAGTTATTTCAAGCGGCTGCGTTAATTCACGACGATATTATCGACCGTTCCGATATCCGCCGAGGCGCCCCCAGCGTGCATCGCCAATTCAGCCAATTGCATCAACGACAGCGCTGGGCCTTGGACCCAGAGCGCTTTGGTCACGCCGCCGCCATCCTGGCCGGAGACCTGTGCTTATCGTTTAGCGAGGAGGTCTTTGCCAGCGTGGCCGGAGAGGGCAGCGGCACCGCGCGAACAGTTTTCAACACCATGCGGGCGGAGGTGATGGCCGGGCAATACCTGGACATTCTGGAAGAAGTTGCTGGCCCCTCACGCGGGCCTGCACTTGCCGTGGAGCGGGCTCAGGCCATCATCCGCTACAAGGCCGCGAAATACTCCACCGAACACCCGCTGGTACTTGGCGGGGCGTTGGCTGGCGGCTCTGCCGAGTTACTGAGTGGTTATTCGGACTTCGCTTTGCCTCTCGGTGAGGCGTTCCAGTTGCGAGACGATATGCTCGGGGTTTTCGGCGATCCGCAGACCACCGGCAAACCCGCCGGTGATGATCTGCGCGAAGGCAAAAGAACCGTACTGATCGGCTATACCCTGCAACTGGCTGGCGCAGAAGACGCAGAGTTTGTGGACCAGGGGCTGGGCATTCCTGATTTGCCGGAAGCCGATATCACCCGGATTCGGGCAATCATGGTCGAATGCGGAGCGGTTGCCGCTACCGAAAAGTTAATCGAGGAATATAGCTCACGGGCCTTCGCAGCCCTTGACACTTTAACGGTGGACGATTTCACCGGCTTCGCGCTGCGCACCATGGCTCAAGCCGCCGTGCAACGCAACGCCTAGGACTACCAGGCTAAGGCTTGTGCCCGGCGTCGGATCTCGGTCTTTCGTCCGGACCGCAAAGCATCGATCGGACGCCCGGGAAGAGACTCATCTTCGGTGAAAAGCCAGCTAAGCGCATCTTCGTCACTGAACCCGGCGTCGGCAAGCACCACCAGAGTGCCCTTGAGGCTGTCCAGCACATCGTTTTCGGTGAAGAACTCCGCGGGTACCGAACGGATCTTTCGTTCCCCTATCCGCAGAGCCAAAAGCGAGCGATCACCGATGAGGGCATGTACCCGGGTAACCGAGATGTCTAGCAGTTCGGCCACATCAGGCAACGGCAACCAGTTCCCGACGAGTGCTTCGAGTTTATTGGCCGACCGCAGGGCATCGCCTGCGGCGTCTTCTATCGGATTGTTTTCAGCAGTGCTCACAACATAAGCCTGCCATATTTTCGGCCATTCCACTCCGTTTTGCCTTGCATATCACAGTTGACGACACGCCGCATCTTCAATGCCGATCACCAACATTCTCTTGTGGTATGCGAAATTTGGTGTAAATTCACATAGGTCACATTAGAAACATAGATAACTCTGGCAACATCAGCCACAAACGTGAGGACAGGTCATGACACCCGCGCGGCAGCTCAAATCCGAAACGACTAAACGTAAGCAAATGGTCATGGTGGGCACTGCTGCCCTGCCGGTCATTGCACTCTCTTCGCTCGCGCTGGCTCAGCCCGCAATGGCAGCCCCTGCACCGACTGGGCTCCCCCAAAGTCTCGGTTCCACTGGAACCCTCAGCACCGCTGTTACCGCCCAGTCCTCAACCAACCGGATTCCGGCTGCCTCGGTGGCCAGCCAGGTGCCAACTCTCAAGCCCGCTTCGAATGTTCCCGGTAGCTATGTCGTTCGCCCCGGCGATACCATCAGCGCCATCGCCGCCAAGTATCGACTAAATATGAACACCGTGCTGAAGCTGAATGGCTTCGGCACCATGACCTTGATCTATCCGGGGCAACGCATCAAGCTCACTGGCTCGGCGGCACCTCGCCCGGCCACCAGCAAGCCCGCGGCCAGCAAACCGGCAGCGGCGCCGGTTCAAGCCACGGCGGGCAGCTACCGAATCAAGGCTGGAGACACCCTCAGCGGCATCGCAGCGCGATACCGAATCAGCCTGCAAAGCCTGCTACAAGCCAACCGACTCAGCCTGAGCAGCATCATCTACACAGGTAGAACCCTGAAGATTCCCGGCACGGCAGCCTCGCAGCCAGCCGCTAGCAAGCCCACGGCCAGCAAACCAGCCGCCGTGCCAGTTCAAGCCACGGCCGGCAGCTACCGAATCAAGGCCGGAGACACCCTCAGCGGCATCGCAGCGCGATACCGAATCAGTCTGCAAAGCCTGCTACAAGCCAACCGACTCAGCCTGAGCAGCATCATCTATGCGGGAAAGACGCTGAAGATCCCCGGCAGCACGGTCGCCAGCGGAAGCACCAATGCCACTCCCCAACAACTGGTGCCCAGCACCTTCCTGAATTACACCTATCCGGAGGCCGTGGTCGCCCAAGCCAATAAGAACAAGGCCGCGTTAATGGCCGCACCGGTACCCAGCCCAAGCCAGATGAAGGCCCTGATCGCCAGCACCGCGAAGCAGATGGGAGTGGATCCCTCGCTTGCCCTGGCCTTTGCCTGGCAAGAATCCGGGTTTAATGCCCAAGCCGTCTCTCCCGCGAACGCCATCGGTGCCATGCAGGTGATCCCCTCCTCCGGCGAATGGGCCTCTCAGTTGGTGGGACGGCACCTAAACCTGCTCAACCCGCGAGATAACGTGGTGGCCGGAATCGCGATCATCAGGGCACTGGTTGCCACCTCACCCTCGGTCAAACTTGCGGTCGCTGGCTATTACCAGGGCCAGTATTCGGTGTCCAAGCACGGCATGTTCAATGACACCAAGCAGTACGTCGCCTCGGTACTAGCCTTACAGGCACGATTCCGGTAATTAGTTTCGGTTAACTAGTCCCGGCTGAATATCTTCGGCTTTGAGCAGTGAATTGAGTGTTGAATCCAGGCTCTTTTCGCATCACCGCCTAGTATCAAAGGGTGCAGGAGAAGGTTCAAGAGCCGTTGGTAGGGTCGATTGTCGACCAACGGTACAGAGTGCTGAGCAAGGTGGCACGTGGCGGAATGGCCACTGTCTACCTTGCCACTGACCTGCGCTTGGATCGTCCAGTAGCCCTGAAGGTGCTACACCCTCATCTGAGCATGGATGAGTCCTTCTTAGATCGGCTGGGAGCCGAGGCTAAGGCGGCTGCCAAGCTTTCCCACCCACACGTCGTCGGAGTGCTGGACCAAGGCGAGGAACAACGGGACGGCCATCAGTTGGCTTATCTGGTGATGGAGTACCTTCCCGGTCACACCCTGCGCGATGTGCTGCTCCAACACCACGTGCTCACACCTCGACTGACCTTGGCCTATCTGGATGCCGTGGTCGAAGGGCTGGCCGCCGCGCATCGAGCTGGTCTGGTGCACCGCGATGTCAAACCGGAAAACGTTCTGATCGCCGACGACGGCAGGATCAAGATCGGCGACTTTGGCTTGGCTCGGGCAGTAACCACTTCAACCAACACCGGAACCCTGATTGGCACGGTAGCTTACCTCTCCCCCGAATTGGTGATGGGGCGGACCGCAGATGCGCGCAGCGATATCTATGCAGTGGGCATCATGCTTTACGAATTACTCACCGGCGAACAGCCTTTCCGAGGCGAAGTGCCTATTCAGGTGGCTTATCAGCATGTGAATTCCACCGTGCCCGCGCCTTCCTCGGTGTTACCGGGCCTAGCTCCGGATCTGGATGAGCTGGTCCGTTGGTGCACCGAAGCCGATCCGGAGGATCGCCCGCATGACGCCGATGCGCTGCTGGGCGAACTAAGGCATATCCGCGCCACGCTGAGCGATGAGCAGCTCGATTACTCTCCGCTACAGCGCCAGGCACCCATACCGCCGTCGTACGCCCCTACCTCCCAGGTGCAAGCTACCCAGGCCTTCCCGCCTGAGGTCAGGCCCACCCAATTGATCTCCGCTGCGGCACATCCAACGGAACTACTCAATCGGGCTCCTCAACCAACCACGGTGATGAACCGGCAGCCGCTGAGCACAGCAACCGGAGAGTTGGAGGAGCTTGCTCCGCTCAGTCCGCGAGCCGAGCGGAAAGCCGAGAAAAAGGCAAATAAGGCGGCTCAACGCGAGGCGGTCCGGAATGCCTCCACTCCGCTAACCACCTTGCGGCGAGGACACCCTCGTCGACGGGGGCTGATTTGGTTGATCCTGATCCTTATCCTGGCGCTTCTTGGTGCGGGTGCAGGCTGGTTCTTCGGGCTAGGTCCGGGAGCCTTGGCGACGGTTCCGGATTTGCGCAACAAAACCGTCGCGGAAGCTCAGCTCGAATTGCAGCGACTGGGCTTCAACTCCACTATGCATCAGGTCAATGATGAGGCGATAGCAGTTGACCATGTGATCCGCACCGACCCTCCGGCTTACGTGGAACAACGCAAGTTTCAGGCTGTGGTTCTTCAGGTCTCGCTTGGCCCGCAGCTCTACGAGGTGCCAAATCTGGTGGGCAGTAAACTTGACGCGGCCAAGACAACCCTAAGCCAGAACCATCTAGCCCTCGGTAAGGTAAGCCAGCAATACGACGAGAAGGTGCCCGCTGGGCAAATCCTGAGCCAGAATCCAGCAGCGGGCAGCCAGAAACGCAGTAACACACCGATCGATCTGCTGGTCTCCCAGGGCCCCAAGCCTATCTCGGTTCCCGCGGTGGTTGGCCAGACCCAGGACGCCGCCAGCAAAGCTCTGAGCGATCTAGGCTTGAAGGTCGTGGTGGCTCCGGATCAGGTTTTCGACGCCGATATACCGGCAGGTTCAGTTGTCTCTCAGGACCCGAGTTCGGGAACATTGACCAGGGGCGATACCGTGAATTTGGTGGTCTCCAAGGGCCCGAAGATGGTTCAAGTGCCCAGCTTTGTAGGCAAGCAGCTCGATGAGGCTATCGACGAGCTCAAAAAGCTCAACCTCAAGTACAACGTCACCGAGATTCTGGGTGGTTTCTTCGGCACCGTCCGAGCGCAGGATCCGATTAACACGTCGGTTCCGGAGGGCACGGTCATCGAGCTCACCGTCGTCTAGGATTTCGCTCCGTGGCAGTGGTGCTCCCCCCACCACCACCCACCCACTTCTCGCGATAGCCCGATAGCTTCGGGATAGCCCACCGTCGGGCCAATGAGCTATCCCGAGGTCAGCGACCTATCGCGAACGCCGATTCTGTGAGGACCCGACGGGTCTGAGGCCGGCCTGCAGCAAATGAGCTCGGAGCTTCTCCGATGAAATTGCCGTCTCCCAGGTCCAACGAGTCACCTTCAAGCCCAGTGCGCGCAGCCGATCTTCCCGCTCTTTCTCCGCTATTACCACTTCTGCGGGATCTCGTCCGCGGAGATATTCGTCTTTTCGATACTTCATCCGCCCGTCGAACTCGCCTACTAAGCCGAACTCCTCCCAGTAGAAATCGGTAAATCCGATCAATCCATGACCATCCAGAAAACATCGCTGCAGACTCGGCGCAGGCAAACCAGCCAAGTTAATATTGGCGCGACTGATCGATTCGCCCACCGACATGGATTGAGCGGATGCCAGTTCGAGCACCATTGAGGGCTTGCGTGGTCCGGGACGAGTTGGCATTCTAAGAATCGCCACTCGGACTTCCTCCACCTTTGCGCCGTCCCCCAGCAAACGATCCATCGCGGCAATCGCCCAGGGAAAAGATTGCGAAATGGTGAGTTCCACTGCGGTTTGGATCTTACCGGTCACACTTAGCCCCTCGATCAGATCACCGCCGTCCTCCAGACAGGGAAAGAGCCTCCGCCGGACCAAACCATGACTCCGCTGGCCACTCCCCGGTGGAATATTCACTTGCACCGTTTCCGGGAGCACTCCAATGGGCAATCGCCACAATAAAGCGGCGGACTCTCGGCTAAACAGCGGCGCACACTCCCTCGCAGCCGAGGCCACCGCCTTCATGGCGAGCAAATGCCGGTCACCCTGATCCAGATTTTGCCATTGCCCCGTCTCAACATAACGGGCTTTGTGCAGCCGCACTAAAGTTCCTCGACGGGACTTCCGGAGCAATTGGCGCGAATGATCCTGATGTCCATAACGAACGTCTCTGGGTGCAATGACCGAACAGGCTGGTGTGAATTCCATCGTCCCAGTGTGCTGCTGTCTCCGCGTTGAAAACAGCTCTGAAAGAGCCAATGTGGATAACCGGGTCGGCCTTCTGGAGCAACCTCATCCGGTGGACGCGCTGCCCTCCGCTCCACACCACCACCGTATGACGTGCCTCGGGATACCTTAACGACTTCGGGATAGCCCACTGTCGCTACAGTGGGCTATCCCGAAGCTATTGGCCTATCGCGAGCGGCGTTCGACGCGCGGCGAAGAACGTCCGTTATTTAACGCGAAGCCTGGGACAACGCTCCGGACACCAAGAACGCCATCTCTAGCGACTGCATGTGATTCAAACGAGGATCACATACGGACTCGTACCGGGTCAGGAAAGCCTCTTCATCGACCGGATCCGCACCGCCCAAGCACTCCGCCACATCGTCGCCGGTCATCTCTACGTGCATACCGCCCGGGAAGGTTCCCAGACCTTGATGCACCTCGAAGAAGCCACGAACTTCATCGATAACATCATCGAAGCGACGAGTCTTGTAGCCATTGGGAGAGGTCACGGTGTTGCCGTGCATCGGATCGGTCACCCAGAGTACCTGAGCTCCCGAATCGGTAACCTTCTGCACCAGAGCGGGGAGCTTCTGGCGAATATTCTCCGCGCCCATCCGGGTGATGAAGGTCAACCGACCGGGCTCCCGGTTCGGGTCGAGCTTGTCAATCAGCCGCAAGGCATCGTCGCCGGTGGTGGTCGGCCCCAGCTTCACGCCAATCGGATTGCGCACCCTGGACAGGAAATCTACGTGCGCCGAATCCAATTGACGGGTTCGTTCTCCGATCCAGAGGAAGTGACCGCTGGTGGCGTAAGGGTTGCCGGTGCGGGAATCGATCCGAGTCAAGGCTCGCTCATAGTCCAGCAGCAAGGCCTCATGGCTCGCAAAGAATTCGGTCCGCTTGAGCGCTTCGAAATCGGAGCCACAGGCTTCCATGAACCGGATGGCTCGGTCGATTTCAGCGGCAAGCGATTCGTAGCGAGCGTGCGCCGGGTTTTGGGTGAAACCCTTGTTCCAGTGATGCACCAGGCGCAGATCGGCGAAGCCACCCTGAGTGAAAGCGCGGATCAGATTCAAAGTGGATGCCGAGGTGTGGTACGCCTTGACCAGGCGGGATGCGTCGTGTCCACGGGACTCCGGGGTGAAGTCGTAACCGTTGACCATATCGCCGCGGTAAGCCGGAAGCGTGACACCGTCACGAGTCTCATCGTTGGAGGAGCGCGGCTTGGCGAATTGCCCCGCCATTCGGCCCATCTTGATCACCGGAAGCGAAGCGCCGTAGGTCAGCACCACAGCCATCTGCAAAATGGTACGCACCCGGGCGCTGATTCGATCAGCGGTGGCGGCGTCGAAGGTCTCGGCACAGTCGCCGCCCTGCAGCAGGAAGGCTTTTCCTTGTGCTGCCTGGGCAAGGCGCTCGCGCAGCACGTCCACTTCACCGGCAAAAACCAGTGGCGGCAAGGCAGAGAGTTCCTTTACGGATGCTTGATAGACGCCCTCATCCTGCCAGCTCGGCTGCTGCGAGATCGGCAGCGAGCGCCAGGCGTCCAGACCTGGGTAGTTCGCTGCACCGGCCTGGCCGAGCCGGGCCGCAGAGTCGGGGAAAGTGGTTGGCTGGGTTTGCGTCAGATCTTGCACAGAATAAGCCTAGTTGCTCAGCGCCCGCAATGAGACCTCGGGGCCGTAATCTACGCTCCAGGCAGATAATATGACGGCTCAGTCAGCGGCTTCTCCGCTACCGGCTTGCGGGCTCTCTGGCTCTACTTGGGTCGAAGGTTCGGCTAAAGGTTCAGCCGAAGGTTCAGCGGGAGATTCGGACGACGGCGTCGCCTCGGCTTTCGCTTCAGCCTTCGCCTGAGCCTTCTCAGACTTCGCAGCGCTCTGCGCCTCAAGCTTGCGGGAAGCCTGCCGTTCCTTGACGGTGCTGGCATAAGCATCGACATATTCCTGGCCGGAGAGCCGCATTAACTCGTACATGATCTCGTCCGTGACACTGCGCTGCACAAAGCGGTCTTCTTCCATGCCCTGATAACGGCTGAAGTCCATCGGTTCGCCGAAGATCATCCCGATCCTGCGAATATTGGGGATCCTGCGACCAATCGGCTGCACCTTATCGGTGCCGATCATCGCCACCGGAATCACCGGCACACCGGAACTGAGTACGAGCTTCGCCACCCCTACCTTTCCGCGGTATAGCTTGGCGTCCGGGCTCCGGGTGCCCTCTGGGTAAATCCCTAGTAGCCCACCCTTGGCCAGCACATCCGCGCCCGTGCTCAAGGAGTTGGCGGAGGCGGCGCCTCCCGAGCGATCCATTGGCAATTGATTTGTCAGCCGGAAGAACAAGGCGGTTAGCCGCCCCTTTAGACCGGCTCCCGTAAAGTATTCGGATTTGGCCAGGAAAACCACCGGCCTCGGGACCATCAGCGGCATAAAAATGGAATCGGAGAAGGACAGGTGGTTACTCGCCAGAATGGCCGGGCCGGTCTCCGGCACATTGTCTAGCCCTTTGACCCAGGGCCGGAAGAGCAGCTTGAGCAGAGGACCGAGAAAGATCTTCTTCATTACCCAATAAAACACGTCTCGCCTCTTCTAGAACTGCTCCGCTGGCCTCCTCGATCGGGGCCAAGCACTCTGCAACCCTACTCTAGTGAGATAATCTGCTGAAGGGGATACCCCCTGGACCAAAACAGCACCTTAGAGGCGAGCACCATGCACGAACCTTTGATTAGCGCCGGTCGCGGCGAGTTGTCCCGGATGGGCGTGGTCGTCACGCACGGCTTCACCGGATCGCCGGAGAGCATGCGGCCCTGGGCGGAAGATTTGGCGGCCCAAGGTTTTGCGGTCAATATGCCGCTCTTGCCCGGTCATGGCACTAGCTGGCAGGAGCTCAGCCAGACCCCTTGGCAACAGTGGTACACCGGCGTCGAGGCTGCTTATCTGGAACTTGCCAGCCGTTGTGAACTGGTCTTTGCCGCTGGTCTGTCGATGGGCGGGGCACTCTCACTTCGACTGGCCGAACACCATCAGCTCGCCGGCTTGGCACTGGTCAATCCGGGTCTCACGGCTGCCGATCCACGCGCACGCTTCGCCGGGCTGCTGAAACATTTCGTTAAGAGCGTGCCAGCGATTGGCAATGACATCGTCAAGCCGGGGGTGGAGGAACACGCCTACCCGCGTACTCCGGTGGCTTCGGTTCACCAGCTCAATCAGTTGTTCCGGGATACCACGGCCGGATTAGCCAAAGTGAACGCACCGACCATAGTTTTCCGGTCAACCGTGGACCATGTGGTGCCGGATTCTTCGCTGCGTGCCATTCAGAAGGGGATAAGCAGCAAGGATCTGCGCATCGTGAAACTAGCCAATAGCTACCATGTGGCCACTCTTGATCATGATGCCCCGGAAATCTTTGCCCAGTCCAGCGCCTTCTTCAAGGAGATTGCCGGTGTCTAGTAATCCCGAGCAACCGGAAAACCCGAAAGAGGACGAGGTCTGGCGAGATCTGGTAGCCCGCTTGCAGGAAGATTCCGATCAGACTTTACTCGGCAGTCAGGACTCTGAATCTCCCCGGGGCTCGACACCGCGGCAGAGGCCGGGATTCGAACAATTCGACCCGCTCAATGTGCGCCGGATCGACTCTCAGCCCACCAATCCTGAGTTCTCGGGCCCCCGCGATTACAGCCCCTCGGAGGATGATGAGGACTTCGTCCCCGCGGAACCAGCCTCGCTCTCCACCGTCGAGCCAGCCATTGCGCTGGCCTGGGTAGGCGCAGCGGGCGCCCCAATTGCCCTGCTTTGCGCGGCGATCTTCTGGCGCAACGCGCCCTTGCTTGCCATTATCGCTTTGATTCTGGTGTTCATCCTCGCGGTGGGCTACTTGATCTATCGGCTACCTGGTCAACGCGAAAACGACGACGACGGCGCGCGGCTCTAGCTCTGTCGTGCCCCGTTGGTCAGTGGTGACCGGGAGAGATCGGCGGCCCCAATCAGCCCGGCAGCAGGCCCAAGCTGGGCCAGCTTTATGCTCGCCGCTGGGCGGAATCCACGCCCGGTGAGATTTCGGCTGAAAGCTCGCCTGGTCGGTTCCAGCAATAAGTCCCCCGCCTCGCAGAGTCCGCCGCCCACCACGAACATCCCGGGGTCCAGCGCGGCCGCCAGATTGGCCAGGCCCAGTCCGAGCCAGGAGCCGACGTCCTCGATCAATTCAATGGATGCCGCGTCCCCTGCCCTGGCCAGCTCGGTGACTACTGCTCCGGTAATAGCGTCTACCTCGCCATCGACGGCGCGCAGAATCTCCTGAGCCACCGGGGAGTTCGCCCGGGCTAGCTCACGTGCTTCCCGGCCCAGGGCGTTGCCTGAAGCGTATTGCTCCCAGCAGCCTCGGTTGCCGCATTCGCAGCGGTGGCCGCCGGGCATAATCACCTGGTGGCCAAATTCTCCGGCGACTCCAAAGCGTCCGCGTTCCACCCTGCCGTCCATCACCATGGCGCCGCCGATGCCGGTGCCCAGGGTGACGCAGACCAGCCTGCTCTCCCCCCGCGCACTGCCGAACTTCCACTCCGCCCAGGCGGCAGCATCGGCGTCGTTAGTCAACATCACCGGGCGTTCGAGCAGCCGCTCCAGGTTTTCTCGTAACGGTTCATTCCGCCAAGCCAAGTGCGGGCTGAACAGCACCGTGCCGCCACTCAGATCCATCCAGCCGGCAGCCCCGATACCGACCGAGCTGATCGGGTGAACACTGCCCAACTCACGGACCAGATCGACGATGGTGGCTTCTACTGCCCGGGCGTCACTGCTGTGAGTACGTCGGCGCTGTTCGGCAAGCACCACCCCCTGTTCGTCCACCACTCCGGCGGCCACCTTAGTGCCTCCGATATCGATGCCGATGGCCAAGCCTCGGGAGGAAGTCGAGGCCGAAAGGGGGCTTTGCACAGTCACAGCATTATTCTAAGAGGTAGTTGGGAAACCGGGTTTTGCACAGTAAAGTTACTGATCAGTAGATATCGAGGGAGCTATCGTGCAAGAAATTTCAGTACCAGCCGTCGTCAACATTCCGGAGCAGAGCAACTGCACTGACTTGTTGGAAAGAAGGGCGAAGGATCCCGCCAATCTGGCGCTGTTCGCGGTACGGGATGGAAATGATGGCTGGCGAGATATCCATGCCGCGGAATTCCGTGATGACGTTATTGCGCTGGCCAAGGGTCTGATTGCTTCCGGCATCGAGCCCGGGGACCGGATCGGCATTATGTCCCGCACCCGCTACGAGTGGACCCTGGTTGATTTCGCCATCTGGTATGCCGGGGCAATCTCGGTGCCGGTCTACGAAACCTCCTCTACTAGCCAGGTTGCCTGGAACCTGGCCGATTCCGGTGCGGTGGCAATCTTCGGCGAGAGCGAAGCCCATCTGGCCACCGCCCGCACAGCTGTCGAATCCGAAGACCTCCAGACCATGAAGCAATTCTGGAAAATGGCCGACGCCGGGCTGGATGTGCTCCGTGAAGCCGGACGCGAGGTGCCCGCTGAAGAGGTTGAACGACGTCGTTCGGCAGCCGGCCTGCGCGATCTCGCTACCATTATCTACACCTCCGGTACCACTGGACGCCCCAAGGGCACCGAACTGACTCACGGCAACTTCGTTGAGCTATCGGAGAATGCCCTGGGGGTGCTTGCCGGAGCCGTCGCCAGCGAAGGCGCCCAGACCATTATGTTCTTGCCCTTGGCACACGTTTTTGGCCGCTTTATCTCGATTCTCAATGTCGCCGCCGGTTCCCGGACCGGGCACACTCCCGATATCAAGAATCTGCTCGCCGATTTCCAGAGCTTCAAACCGACCTATATCCTCGCGGTGCCGAGGGTTTTTGAGAAGGTTTATAACTCCGCGGTGCTGAAAGCCGAGTCGGAGGGACGCGGGAAGATCTTCGGCAAGGCCGCCGAAACCGCCATCGAGTATTCGCGGGCCCGGCAGGAAGGCAAGATCCCCTTCTTACTCAAGCTCAAACACGGGATCTTCGACAAGCTGGTCTATACAAAACTGCGTACCGCCATGGGTGGGCAGCTGGAATATGCTGTGTCCGGCGGCGGACCGCTGGGCAAGCGATTGGGGCATTTCTTCTACGGCGTCGGCATTACCGTGCTGGAAGGTTATGGACTCACCGAGACCACCGCCCCGGTGACCGTAAATCAGCCGGGGCAAATCAAAATCGGCACCGTGGGTAGGCCGCTGCCCGGTAATGCCGTGAGAATTGCCGAGGACGGCGAAATCCTAGCCAAGGGCGTCAGCGTGATGCGCGGCTACTTCCGTCGCGATGACCTCAGTTCCGAAGCCTTTGTGGACGGCTGGTTCCATACCGGAGATATCGGTGAACTAGACGAGGAGGGCTTCCTCAGCATCACCGGCCGCAAGAAGGAAATCATTGTCACAGCCGGAGGGAAGAACGTCGCCCCGGCTCAGTTGGAAGACCAGATCCGGGCGGATGCGCTGGTTTCTCAGTGTGTTGTACTGGGTGAGGGTAAGCCATTTATCGCGGCGCTCATCACCTTAGATGAAGAAGCCTTGCCTCAGTGGGCGGCCCATCACGGTCTCTCCGCCGAAATTGACGTTGCCGCTGCCGCGCAGGAGCCGGTGGTGCTGGCGGCGATCCAGAAAGTTGTCGATCATGCCAACGAATCGGTGTCGCACGCCGAGGCGATTAAGTCCTTCCGGATCGTGCCGACCGACTTCTCCGAAGCTTCCGGGCACCTGACCCCCTCGCTGAAGATCAAGCGCGCCCAGGTGCTTAAGGATTTCGACGCGGTGATCGAGGATATCTACTCCGCACCGAAGCCCGTCTGAGCCAAGCTGAGTCGGCCTGAGCCAGGTTTACCCTGACCCAGGCCGTCCAAGTCTTACTGCTCCACCACCAGGAGTAGGTCACCACCGTTGACATGTTCCACCTGAGCGATGGCGGCACGGCCAATCTTGCCGCCCACCGGCGTGGTGATAGAGGCTTCCATCTTCATCGCCTCGATGGTGGCTACCGTGTCACCCGCAGAAACGGCATCGCCAACACTAGCCACCAGGGTGACCGCGCCGGCGAAGGGGGCGGCGATCTGGCCGGGTTGATTCGGGTCGGCCTTCTCGGCTGTCTTGACCTTCGACTCGATGCTCTTATCCCGCACGCTGACCGGCCGGGATTGGCCGTTGAGCGTACACATCACCAGTCGCATGCCCTTTTCGTCCGGATCTGAGATAGCTTCCAGGGAAGCGATCAGTCGGACACCCTTGCCCAGGGCGATGACATGCTCCTGGCCGCGCTGTAAGCCGAAGAGGTAATCCCGGGTGTCCAGCACCGAAACGTCTCCGAAGCTCTCCCTGACCGTCAGGAAGTCCTTGGTAGGCCCGGCAAAGAGCAATCGGTTGAGCGCCGCACGACGGCTCGTCGAGTCGGCTGCCAGCGCCCTTTGATCCTCTTCGGTCAGTTCAACATCCCGGAATTTCAGCACCCGGCCCTGTAGAGCTTTGGTGCGGAACGGCTCCGGCCAGCCTCCGGGCGGGTCGCCCAGCTCTCCGGAGAGGAAGCCAATGACCGAATCCGGAATGTCATAGTTCTGTGGGTTCTGCTCAAAGTCCCGCGGGTCTGCCCCTAAGCCAACCAGATGCAGAGCCAAATCGCCCACCACCTTGGAGGACGGAGTGACCTTGACCAGATGGCCCAGAATCCGATCCGCAGCGGTGTACATGTCCTCGATCGCCTCGAAGCGCTCCCCCAGTCCTAGCGCGATGGCTTGCTGGCGGAGGTTGGATAGCTGCCCGCCGGGAATCTCGTGCTGGTAGACCCGCCCGGTGGGCCCCGGCAGACCGGATTCGAAGGGCGCATAAACCCTTCGGACGGCTTCCCAGTAGGGTTCCAAGGCGCTCACATCCGCCAGCGAGATCCCGGTGTCTCGCGGGGTGTGGGCCAGCGCCGCTACCAAGGCCGACGCCGAAGGCTGGCTGGTGGTGCCAGCCAGCGCTGCCGAGGCAACATCCACGGCGTCCACTCCCGCATCCACAGCCGCTAGCAGGGTTGCTAGCTGCCCACCTGCCGTGTCGTGGGTGTGCAGGTGCACCGGAAGGTCGAAGCGCTCACGTAGCGCGGAGACGAGCTTCGCGGCGGCGGCGGGGCGCAGCAGCCCAGCCATGTCCTTGATCGCCAGGATATGAGCCCCGGCTGCCACGATCCGATCGGCAAGCTCCAGGTAGTAATCGAGGGTGTAGAGCTTTTCCTCGGGATCTAGCATGTCAGAGGTGTAGCACAGCGCCACTTCGGCCACTGCGGTACCGGTGGCTCGTACCGCCTTGATGGCCGGAGCCATCTGGTTGACGTCGTTGAGCGCGTCGAAGATACGGAAAATATCGATGCCGCTGGCCGCTGCCTCCTGCACGAAGGCTTCGGTGACTTCCTCAGGGTAGGGCGTGTAGCCGACTGTATTGCGACCACGCAAGAGCATCTGTAGGCAGATATTGGGCAATGCGCGACGCAGCGCGGAAAGCCGTTCCCAGGGATCCTCGCCGAGGAATCGCAGCGCCACATCGTAGGTAGCGCCGCCCCAAGCCTCCACGGAGAGCAATTGCGGAGTCAGCGCCGATACCGCCGGACCAGCGGCAACCAGATCCCGGGTACGCACCCGGGTGGCCAACAAGGACTGGTGGGCGTCTCGGAAGGTGGTATCGGTGACCGCTACGGCCTGTTGGGCACGTAGCTCGGCGGCGAAGCCCTCGGGGCCCAGCTCCGCAAGCCGCTGCCGGGAGCCGGATGCCGCCTCCCCGCCGGGCAAGCCGGTCAGGCCGGTCAAGGAGGGCAGTTTCAAGGCCGGATCGGAATGCACCTTGAGCTCGCCATGTGGCTTGTTCACGGTGACGTCAGCCAGCCAGCTCAGTAGCTTGGTGCCACGATCCGCCGAAGCGTGGGTCTTGAGTAGCTCGGGACGCTCCTCAATAAAGGAGGTTGCTACGTTACCGGCGATGAAATCCGGATCGTCCAGCACCGACTGCAGGAAAGGAATGTTGGTGGAGACTCCGCGGATCCGGAACTCGGCCAGCGCTCGGCGGGCACGGGCCACCGCAGCGGGGTAATCCCGTCCGCGGCAGGTGAGCTTGACCAGCATTGAGTCGAAGTGCGGGGAAATCTCGGCACCGGAGTACACCGTACCGCCGTCCAAGCGCACCCCAGCGCCGCCAGCAGAGCGGTAGCCGGTGATCTTGCCGACGTCGGGCCGGAAGCCGTTCGCTGGGTCCTCGGTGGTGATCCGGCACTGCAGGGCGGCACCCTTGATGAACACCGTCTCCTGGCTCAGCCCCAGGTCCGCCAGAGTGGCACCGGCTGCGATCCGGAGCTGTGCCTGCACCAGATCCACATCGGTGATTTCCTCGGTCACCGTATGTTCCACCTGGATTCGCGGATTCATTTCGATGAAGACGTGCTGCCCGGCTCGCTCCCCCGCCGTGTCGACAAGGAATTCCACGGTCCCGGCATTGACGTAGCCCAGGGCCTTGGCGAAAGCCACGGCATCCCGGTAGAGCGCCTGCCGGATCGAATCGTCCAATTGCGGGGCCGGTGCGATCTCAATCACCTTTTGATGCCTGCGCTGCAAGGAACAGTCGCGCTCGAAAAGATGCATCACATTGCCCTGCGCATCGGCCAGAATCTGCACCTCGATGTGCCGTGGCCGCAATACCGCCTGCTCCAAGAACATGGTGGGGTCGCCGAAGGCGGCATCTGCCTCCCGCATCGCCGCACGAAGTGCCTCCGGCAGTTCCTCCCGGCTTTCCACCCTTCGCATCCCGCGACCGCCACCGCCTGCTACCGCTTTGGCGAAAATCGGGAAGCCGATCTCATCCGCCGCGGCGATCAGTTCGTCCAAATCCTTGGAGGGTTCGGAGGAGTTGAGCACCGGGACTCCGGCGGCGCGCGCTGCTTTGAGTGCCGAAACCTTATTACCGGCTAACTCCAGGACTTCCGCGGGCGGGCCGACAAAGGTAATGCCAGCTTCTTTTGCGGCCCTGGCCAGATCCGGGTTCTCGCTGAGGAAGCCGTAACCCGGATAGATGGCGTCCGCCCCGGATTCCTTGGCCACTCGAACGATCTCCGCGACATCCAGATAAGCCCGGACCGGGTGACCCTCCTCACCGATCAAATATGCTTCGTCTGCCTTCTGGCGGTGGATTGAGTTCCGGTCTTCCTGTGGGAAAACGGCCACGGTTTTAGCGCCCAGCTCATAACTCGCCCGAAAGGCTCGAATGGCGATTTCGCCTCGATTGGCAACCAAGATCTTGGAAAACATGTCTTTCCCCTTAGCAAGCTGTCGGCATCTGCAGGCGCTCAACATATGATGAGAAGAGGCTGCGCGAAGATTCCACAGTATTCTATGTGGAGCTTTGGTGTTCTCCGACACATAGGGCGCAGTGTGAAGTTGATTTCAATGACAGGATCTCGAGTGCAGGTAGTCAGTATTAGCTCTCTCAAGGGCGGCGTCGGCAAAACCTCGGTAACCCTTGGGCTGGCCTCGGCAGCTCTTGCAGCGGGAATCCCTACCCTGGTGATCGATCTTGATCCGCACGCCGATGCCACCACCGGTCTGAGCGTCGCACCCGGCGCCCAACAGGACATCGGTCAGTTGCTGCGGAATCCGCGACGCGCCGATTTAGCTGCCCAGGTGGTGCCAAGCGGCTGGGTTGCTCAGGCAGCAATCCGCGGCGGCGAGGGGCCCCGAATACTCGACGTCGCCGTCGGCTCAGCCTACGCAGGCATCTACGACCGCCCGGATCTGGGTCGGCGAGATCTACGCAGGCTCTCCACCGTTTTGGCTGGGCTGGGGCGTCAGGAGCGCACAATTAGCTCCAAGCCGCCCTATCAGCTGGTGCTGATCGACTGCCCGCCCTCGCTCAACGGTTTGACCCGGATAGCCTGGACCGCCTCTAACCGGGTGCTTTTGGTGGCCGAGCCGGGCCTTTTCTCGGTGGCCGGTACCGAGCGCACCCTAAGGGCCATCGATTTGTTCCGTAATGAGTTTGCGCCCGGGCTGTCTGCGGCAGGCATTGTGGCCAATCGGGTTCGCCAGTCTTCCGCCGAGCACAGCTACCGGCTCAATGAGATGTCCACCATGTTTGGCTCGCTTTTGCTCAATCCCACGATTGCCGAGCAATCCAATTGGCAACAGATCCAGGGCGCTGCCCGGGCGATCCATCACTGGCCTGGAGAGAGCGCCAAAACGGCGGCCTCGGGCTTTGACGAGTTGCTGCAGAAGGTTCTCGACGGCGGTCAGCGGCAGCGCTAAGAGCGCTCGCTGATTGGAGTTGGCTGGCTTCGAAGGCCAGCCGTCATCGGAGTGAGTTAGGAGATCTTTCGCGCCGCGCGGCGCTTGCTCAGCTCATCATCCGGGAAGGACTGATCCTCAGCATGCTCGCTGGGCAGTTCGGAGAGACTTCCTTCGATTTCCCGCCAGACCTTGCCTACGGCGATGCCGAAAACACCCTGTCCACCTTGGACCAGGTCAATAACTTCATCGGCCGAGGTGCATTCATAGACAGAGGCACCATCACTCATCAGGGTGATCTGCGCCAGATCATCCACTCCGCGCTCGCGCAGGTGATCAACGGCTGCCCGGATCTGCTGCAGGGATACCCCGGTATCGAGCAAACGTTTGACGACTTTGAGCACCAGGATGTCACGGAAGCCATAGAGCCGCTGTGAGCCTGAACCGGCCGCATTTCGCACGGTTGGCTCGACCAGGCCGGTGCGCGCCCAGTAGTCGAGTTGCCGGTAGGTGATGCCTGCGGCTTTGCAGGCGGTAGGCCCACGGTAGCCTGCGTCCTCATCCAGGAGAGGTAAATCCTCGGTGAAAAGCAACCCCTGTGCGCCAGCCGGTATGGCTGTGCTGGGATTGGCGGCGTGTTTCAGCTCGCCAGCCTCGCCTTTCGGACTCATCGGACCCTCCATTGTTCAAGCTTCATTGTTAAAGCTCTGATCAAGTTCCCGCGGAAGGCATATCCGGGTCTCGTGGTCACTGTGATGAAAGCTCATCGGTGTAACTCTCACTCCAGTGTGACGAAACAATCGCGGACATGCAATGGGAACTGTCTTATTCGACGTTAGAACCGCAAGAGTGATTGGTCAAAGACATGCGAGAAAATCTTGGGGCGTGTCGAAAGTTTAAGCCTCAGCTTTAACTTGAACCCAGCTCTAATTCGCGAAGTCTTCGGGGTCAACATCATCCAAAAAAGCCCGGAATCGCTGCACTTCTTGCTCCGCCTCTTCCGGGTCCGGCGCATCCTCGTCGGCATCACTGATCAGCACACCCGCCTCGTCCAGCACGGCCTCTGCACACCAGATGGTGCATTTGACGCGCTGCGCCAGGGCAAGCGCGTCGGAAGCCCGGGAATCCACCGTAGTGCCGTCGTCGAGCACGATCTTAGCGAAGAACACCGCATCTTCCACCGCAGAAATGGTGACATGGGAGATACTCCGGCCCAGCGCAGTAATCACGTCGCAGAGCAAATCGTGGGTCAGCGGTCGAGGCGGCTTCATGCCCTGCTGAGAAATAGCGATCGCGGAGGCTTCCGGGGTGCCTATCCAGATTGGAAGATGCCGCTCACCGGCAACCTCCTTGAGTAGCACCAGCGGCTGGCTGGAGGGCATCTCGATCCGAACGCCGACAAGTTCCAGTTCAATCATTGGACTCCCTCGCTATCCGGCTCAGCTGTCCATCCTGGCGATATGCCCCTGCACTAGAGCTGAATGCAGGGAGAGGCAGAGTTCGCTGATTTCCCGTGCCGCCTCTGCCGCCCGGGCTTGAGAAGCACCGTCACGACGGGAGACGAGCGGGCCTACGGCCCGCTCCACCAAACCGAATTCGCGCTCGGCAGCGGCCTGGAAGGGCCTCAGGTGGCGCGGTTCCAAACCGTGTGCGGAAAGCGCAGTACAGGCCTTGGCCACGCGAAGTGCATGGTCATCGAAAAGCCCACCAGAACCCTCGATCAAACCATAACTAACCAAAGCATTGATCAACTCGGCGCTGGCGCCGGATTCACTACGCAATTGATCTGCGCTGAGCTTACGGACTCGTCCGGTCAGCTCGGCGCTCAGTTCTTGATTGACCATCCGAGGAGCAATGGAGGCGCTCACTCCGGGCGGCACGTTCTCCGGACCCTCACCGCGATCGATGGCATCCAGGTAGTCCCTAATCACCTTTAGCGGCAAATAGTGGTCCCGCTGCAGTGCCAGCACGAAGCGCAGCCGTTCAATATCCGAATCCGTGAACTGTCGGTACCCGGCGGGGGTCCGCTGCGGGGTGACTAATCCTTTTTCTTCGTAAAACCGAATCTTCGATGCCGTCACCGAGGGGAAATCCTCGCTCAGCTGAGCCAGCACCTCACCAATGTTGAAAATGACCGGCCGCGGGGTGCGGTTCCGGACGGGGCCGAAATTCCTTGCGCTTTGCAGATTCATTGACACTTCTTACGCAGCGGAGCTTGCGTAGTAGGTCAAGCGGAATTTGCCAATTTGCACCTCATTGCCGCTGCGCAAAAGTAAGGAGTCCACCCGATCACCATTAACATAGGTGCCATTCAAGCTACCGGCATCCACCACCCGGAAACCGTTGCCTTCACGCCGGAACTCAACATGCCGACGGGAAACAGTGACATCGTCGAGGAAAACATCGGCATCAGGATGACGACCGGCCAAGGTGACATCCGAATCGAGCAGGAACCGCGCCCCCTGGTTCGGACCGGAGTGGGCAATCAGCAGAGCGGAACCCTGAGGCAAAGCCTCCACCGCGGAAAGCTCTTCAGCGCTGAGATTCGGCGGGATCGCCTGCTCCACGGCGCGAGCGGGAAAATGGATCGAGGTGGTCTCCGAGGCGGTGGGCACGGAGCCCTCTTCCGGCGTCGTATCCACGGCGTCGTCCTCATTGCCAACCATGTCGCTTCTCCCCGTTCAATTCATCAGACCGACTAAAACAAAACTAAAAATAAAACCGCCAACTCCGGCGGCTATTGGACTAGCCTACCTGTTGTTCGTACTCCGATGCACTGAGCAAGCTGTGATAGGAGGAAGCATCCTCCAGTTTGATCTCAACCAGCCAGCCATCTCCATAGGGATCTGTATTAATCAAGGCCGGATCGCCGTCGAGCCCCTCATTGCGGGCGACCACTTCACCGCTGAGCGGGGCAAAGATATCGCTCACGCTCTTTGTCGATTCCACCTCGCCGATGACCTCATTAGCGGTCACCTTGCTGCCCGCTTCGGGAACCTGAACATAGACCACATCGCCCAGGGCATCCTGGGCAAAATCAGTGATGCCCACCCGGATGACACCTTCGTCGCTGGGGGCCGAAACCCACTCGTGCTCGGCGGTGTAGGAAAAGTCGGCAGGAACGTTGCTCATCGGGGGCCTCTCTGGAGATTTCCTGGATCATTCTCGATCCAACGGTATGCTGCATCCAGTCAACAGCGAGCCGGGCGATCAAGCAAGTGCGAGGCTCTAGAATTCATTCAACAGAAGAATGAGACAAGCTATTCAGGAGGAAAGATGGCTCAGATGACCGGACACCGGGAAACCGAAAACGGCGCAGACTGGATGGTCCTTGAGCGCCAGCTATCGGGCGATCTCGCGGCAAGCTGGCGAGTCGTGACCGATTCAGCCTCGCTAGATCGGTTCATCGGCCGTTGGGAAGGCGATCCGGCGAGCGGCCAGGTAGACTTCTACATGACTGCCGAAGGCTCCACCGACGCCAATACCTACCGCGTGCTCGAATGCACTCCACAGCAGCGTTACGTAGTGGAGTCCGAATATATGGGCATGGTGTGGCAATTGGCGATTAGCCTGCGGACTGCCGAGAACGGCACCACCCTGCGATTCGCGCAGCGTTATGAGCCGGATATGGATGCGGCGAGCATCGGCCCAGGCTGGGAATATTACCTGGACCGATTAGTGGCCGCCGAAGCCGGAGAGGACGTCAATTCCGTGCTCTGGGACGACTACTACCCGGCGCTTTCCGAGGACTACCGCGCGATCTAAGACAAGCGATCTAACGGGCGTGACCGAAGTACATTAATTCCCAGATCGCCTCGTCCTGGTACTCCTCGATCAGCTCTGAATCGCGGAAGTGTTTGATCGATAGCTCGCCGGAAAAGCGCAAATAGGCGCCGTCAAAGCGGGCCAGTTTGGCCAGAACGCGCTTGGGGCCGTGTACATCATCAATCATCTTGCTGCGGCTCAGATCGTTCTTCCTAGTGAAGGTCACCTGGTAGCGATCCGCACCGTCGTCGTAGCTATAGCGGGTGATATTTGCCACCGGCTTCGCTGTCACATCATCGATCCGGATGTCTTCGGTCTCGAAACGGACTAGCTTCGAATCATCCGCAATGATTGTGCCGTCCTGCGCCAGCATGAAGATCGGGATGGCCTCGTAGCCGAATTTCTCGTGGGCGGTGATGTAGGAGGCAATCACCGAGTACGGCCCGGCCTGGCCCCGCGCCCAGTACCAGTCGTGGATCACGCTGGGCAGTCCAACATTGCCCCAGTTGTGATCGTGGTAGCCGACGCCGGTCACCTCGGCGCGCTGCCCGGCCACCGTGAAGCTTCCGGTCACCTTTCCCTGCGGAACGGAGGGTAGCCAGGCAAAGAGCTTCTCCTCCCCCGGCCCGAAATACATGTGTCCGGTTTTGGGGCGCCAGGAAGGGACTTCGGCCTGCAGGGTGAAATCGACGCTGACTTCCTCAATCTCCGCAACAATCCGGTAGCTGCGCAGATCACCGATCAGCGAATTGTCGCCGAACCGCACCTCGGCATGGTCCTTTGCCGCGCTGAACTCGCTCGCTTCGAACTTTGCCACCTTCTCGAAACTGCGACCGTCTGGGAGGTCCAGGTTGAGCATCAAGGTTGGGTCCAGCGGCTTATCCGCCTCTGAGATCATCTTGTTCAGGAAGCTCACCACCACCTTTGAGCCGTCACTGAGATGCGCATCGAAGTACCACCACTCGTAAGTACCGGCACTATTATCGGTGCGAGCACCATCCTCCCAGGGTTCAATCCGGTCCTTAGCGATTCCCAGTCGGAGGTAATCCGCATCTTCTCCTGCGGTCCTTGCCAATGCTTGTTGTTCCATTTCCATGCTCCCAACTTGACGCCTGTCAGATTTAATAAAATCAGCATGCTACGATATCAGACAGGTGTCAAGTTAGCTAGGAGAAGAGATGTCACAGCGAGGATCAGGGCGCCCCACTCCCGATAACGCGGTGCTCGAGGAGCGGGAAATCTTGGACCGGGGTCTGTCAGCCTTCTCGGAACTCGGCTACGACGGGACCACTGTGCGCCAACTAGCCACCCGGCTAGGGGTCAGCCACAATTTCATCAATGACCGCTACGGCTCCAAGCTGGCGTTCTGGAAAGCCGTCGTCGGGAACGCGCAGAACGAGCTCTGGACGGAGGTGCAACAAAGCCTCGAACAGGCCACAGGCAGTCCCGAGAACCGGCTGGCCGAGGTAGTCCGGTCTTTTCTGCTCGCGGCCGCCCGACACCCCGAGACTTCAAGAATCGCCCATGACGAAGCGAGCCGAGATTCGGAGCGGCTGCGTTTCTTAATCCAAAGCTATGCCCGGCCGTTCCAGGAGGTTCTCTCCCCGCTACTAACCGAGGCCGCCGCGGGCGGGCGGGTGGCAGAACTCCCCATCGGCGTGATGATGTTCGCCGTCAGTGCAATGACCTCATTCACCGCCCAAGCCCCGCTGCTGACTCTACTAGCGGACGGACCACCCCTGAGCATTGAAGCCTGGGCGGAGATGTTGGCCGAGATTCTGATCAACGGCTTACTCCGTTAATCCCCCTCGTTAGCGAACTTTTTTAATGGGCAGCACGCAGAGCGCACCCAGTACCGCCATCACCACGGCCGCAACAAAAAGCGCCCGATAGTTACTGCCACCTCCGCCAATGGCTAGCAAAGGTACCGAAATCACCGGAACCAGGATCTGCGCCAAGAGATAGGACAGTGCGACCACGCCGAGATACTTACCGGATTCGGTGCCCTTGGGCAGCACCTCGGTCATCATCGCCACCTCCGCCGAGATAAACGCGCCCTGAGCCATCCCAGCAATCGCGATGCCGACCAGGAACTGCGGCATCTCGCTGGCGCTGATGGCCACCACTAGGCCGACGGCGGTCAGCAAGGTTGAGCTCCAAGATTCCGACAATAATGGCGAGCACCTGGTTCTTGGTGTCCGGAACTAGCTCATTGAGCCGCAGCTGCACGCTTACCCCACCCGCGCCGAGCGTCGCCAGGCTGGCGGCAACCTGAGAGGTCTTGAACCAGCAGGGTGAGGCATCGCGATGTAACCTGTCCTCCGGCTCCGGCAGGTAGTGTTCAATCACTCTCCGCAGCCCGGCCTCTGTGGCTGCCGGATCTATGCCAGGTTCGGCCAACATGCTAAAGTCCAGATGCCCTCGGGATAGGTCGGATGATGGCACCTCCAGGATCTGCGCGGTAGGGGGTCTTGGCTCGATCTTGGTTGATCAGGGTGGTAACGGCAGCCAAATTTGCCCCCCCCCCCCCCCGAGGAGGCTCCGGCCACCACGATTCGATCCGCGCGAGCTCCTAGCTGTTCGGCGTTGCGATGCACCCAGTCCAGGGCTGCATAGCCTTGCTCTGCTGCGGCGAGCCAGGGATGTTCCGGGGGCGTCAAAACCACCTTGCCGAAGGCTCCACCAAAGAAGCTGAGCACCAGTAGCAGCTCAGCCATAGCCGGGTTCCGCGGATCATAGCCCGGCGGATAGTGCAGCCGCAGTGGAACGTCAGGATGGCCCGCCACTGCCACGGCCACCTCGCGAACCGGCACCTCGGGATCGTCGATGCTGAGAAGTTTTCAGGATTTTTCCTCGAATTCCTGGAAATTGCGTCGGTAGAGCAGCCTATCTTCGTTTTGTTCAACCTCGGCCAGTCCTCGGGAAGCAAGCAGCTGCGCAGCCTGCGCAACGGTGTGATCCAACCGCATCTCATATCCCTTTCCGCAGTGCCTCGTGTTGTTCCAGGACGGGAGTACCAAGATGCTTCCGTAGCTCCTCGGCGGCTACCTGATAGCGATGTCAAGCATTGCGCTGACGCTCTTACCGGAACGGGCTAGGGCGATTGCTAGAGTTACCTTCATGCCCAGAGCAGCAGACACCACCATTCACGCCGTTGCGGAGCGGGTGGGAGTAAGCATCTCCACGGTGTCGCTGGCTTTCAACCATCCCCAACGGGTCAATGAAGCCACCCGACAGCGAATCCTGGATGCTGCTGGAGAACTCGGATACCAGCCAGCCCGGACGCCGAGCGCGCGAGCCAAAAAGGGGGTTTCCCGGATCGCTACTTTCGCCCCCTTCAGCAGCTACGAATCGTACCGGCGCCGATTAATGGGCATCTTGGAGGCCTGCTCCGCTCGCGGTATCGAGGTCAGCGTCTTTGATCACGAGGCCGTGGTCAGCTCCGCCTCTCCGCTTCTGGATTCCCTCCCCCTACGCGGAGATATCGATGGAATCATCGTGATGGGGCTTCCTTTCTCCCCCAGCGGCGCGGAACGCATCCTGAAGTGGGGTGCACCCGTGGTGACGGTTGACCTATTACAGGATTTCTTCAGCCAGGTGTTGGTAGATGACGAGCACGGCGGTTATCTGGCCGGGCGGCACTTGATCGAAAGAGGGCACCGGAGGATTGGCTTCCTGCACGAGCGCCAGCGCTCCTCAAGCTATATCTCTGCCGGAATGCTCCGCCGGGACGGCGTTGCCCGAGCCCTCGACGAAGTTGGCGGCAACGATGCGGGATATGTCCTGATCGACTGCGAAATCCCGGACGGAAAGGTTGAGTCGGCACAGAAAGGACTCGCCGGATTCCTCTCCGGCCCCAAGGCTCCGACCGCATTTTTCGGTAACCATGATGATCTAGCTGCGGGCGTTCTCGCCGGCCTGCGTGAACTGGACGCGAAAGCAGCGGAAGGGATTGCGGTTTTGGGGTATGACGACGGCCCGCTGGCCGACGCTCTGCAACTCAGTACCGTACGCCAGCCCTTCGAGGAATCCGGAAGGGTCGCAGCTAAGCTGCTTTTCGATCTCATCGAGAGTCCCGGTTCAGCCCGGCAGACAATTTCGCTTACCCCCGAGCTGGTTATTCGTTCCAGCAGTTGAGCGGATACTGAAATGGCCGGGCGATCGGGATTACCCCGACCACCCGGCCATTTGTAGCTCTGACTTAGGCAGGCAGGTTGAGTACCTGTCCCGGGAAAATCAGATTGGCATTGGAGATGGCCGAAGCATTGGCGTCAGCCAACAGCTCCCAGCCACCGGAAATGTTAAGCGACTTGGCAATCGCGCTCAGGGTGTCCCCGGCTTTAACCGTGTAGGTCTTGCCAGAGAGCTTTACGGTGCCAACGTGGCTCGACTGCTGAACTTGCTGCGGGGCAGCCTGAACAGCTGCTTGCTGCGGAACAGCTTGCTGAACCGGAGTGGTGGTAGCAGCCTGCGTAGTGGCCTGCTGGGCAGGAGCCTGCTGGACCTGAGTTTGCTGGACCGGCGTGCTGCTTTGAGTGGTGGCACCGGAGGTACCGCTCAGCCCCAAGGAAGCCGAGCAAGCCGGCCAGGCACCCCAACCCTGCGTGCTCAGCACGTTCTCCGCCACCGCGATCTGCTGAGCGCGGCTGGCGTTCTGAGCGCTACCCGTGCCGCCATTTGCGGCCCAGGTGCTCTGGGTGAACTGCAAGCCACCGTAGTAACCGTTGCCGGTGTTAATAGCCCAGTTCCCCCCGGATTCGCACTGCGCCAGTGCGTCCCAAGTTCCACTGTCGGCCGCCTGAGCCGAGGTGGAGCTGATCGCTAAGCCTGCACCGGCAATCGCGGCTACCGCCAGAACGCGTCCAGCGGTACGAGTGATTTTCGTGTTCAACATAGTGATTCAAGTCGGTTGCCTGCGATATTCGGGATCAACCCGGAAACCACGCCGCCCACCCTTCCTTATCGATGACATTTCGTAACAATCGCTCCCTGGCGGCAAAGGCGAGAAACGACGGAACAGTCCGGGCTAGGCCCAAGACTTTCCAGCGACGCTACGCAGATTAAGCAAATATCACAAATTGATAACGGTCAGAACGGGGCTTGGAGTCGATACTGTGCGGCAGAAAATCCCCGCCAACGCTGGGATCCGGGCTAAAAACTATGAAAACTCTGAGATTTCCCGATTTTGGCTGGATAGACTCCATCGATGGCCATCTCATCGCGTTCCACGGAGTTCATCGAGGCCGACGACGGTTGCCGGATCGCGGTACGCAGTTTCGGCGAGCGCACCGAGCTACCGGCCCTGGTTCTGATTCATGGCGGACCGGGAATGTGGGACTACTTTGAAGACCTGGCGCTGGATCTGGCTCGGCACACTCGGGTCTACAGCTACGACCAACGTGGCTGCGGCCAGTCCGAGCAGCTAAGGCCGTACACGATGGCTCGTTTCGATGCCGATCTGGAGGCTCTGCGCCGCTGGGCGGGAGAGCCGAAGATCGCCGTCGTTGGCCATTCTTTTGGCGCCTATTTGGCGCTAGCCTATGCCGCCCAACACCCCGAATCCACCGCGGCCTTGTGCTATTTGAGCGGGCTGGGTCCGGGCGACTGGCGCGGTATATTCCGGAGCAACCTGCGGTCAAAAAATAGCGCCCAAGATCAGCAGGAACTCGATGGCCTTTCCGTTCTAGCCCAGCGCAGCAAGTCGGAGGAGATCCGTTACCGCGCTCTGAGCTGGGCCACCGACTATGCGGATCTGCAGTTCGGGCGACGGCTTGCCCACAGGGATGCTGCAGAATTGCGGGCGCTGAATTACGAACTTCATCGGGAAATCTGGGATGAGTGTCGCGGCTGGGAGGAGTCTTTCCTGCTTGAATTGGCTCGATCCCTGCGAGTTCCGGCGTCCTTCATCCACGGAGCGGAAGATCCGCGCCCCTTTCAGAATGTTCAAAAGCTTGCGGAGCAGGCTCCGGGGGCGGAATTTGTCCTATTACCCGGGGTGGCACACATGCCCTGGCGGGAAGATCTGGCCGCCACTAGTTCGGCCATAATGAATAGCCTGCCCCGATAGGCTGCGTTCCCTAAAGCAATTACACCGGAAGTAGCTGCCCCAAACCCTCGATAATCTCGGCATGCTCAAGCGCCGCAATGGCGCTCCCGGGCAAAATCAGCTTGGACTTGCGGATTCCCGAGCCGATGAGCGCCAGCGGCAGGCCCACCACATCGGCATCCACCAGCAGCGGCCACTCAGCAGGCAAGCCGATCGGGGTAATGCCGCCAAATTCCATCTCGCTGAGCTCTACAGCACGCTCACGGGGCAAGAAGGACGCCTTGCGCACATCGAGCCGTTTCCGCACTACGCCGTTGATATCCGCCCGTTTAGTGGCAGGAACCAGGCAGGCAGCAATGCGTTCTGCGCCTTCGCGTTTGCCGGAGACGATAACGCAGTTGACCAGCATCTCGGGATCGAGTTGAAAGGCTTCCATGGTGGCCGCGGTATCGGAGATTTCGGGATCGATTTCTACCACGCCCACCTCCCCGGCAGCCGCAAAATTGTGCAAAAAGGCTGCGGTCCGCGTTGCCAGCAGATCTTGTTGCTCCAGCGCCGGTGTGGTCTGGAGAGTCCCTAGTTGATAATGGCCCATCGGATCATTCTGCCTCACTAGGATTGTCGATGCCCAAGAAAGTCTTCAATCTCTTGACGTCCGGGAATGGATGGCACCGCACCCGCCCGCTGTACCGAGATTGCCGCCGCAGCACTAGCGAAACGCGCCGCACTCTCCAGCTCAAGATCGTTGGCACCGGCCTCCCGTTGCGCTTCCAGCGCAGCAACCAATGCGCCGCAGAAGGTGTCTCCGGCTCCCGTAGTGTCCACCGCCGTTACCTCAAAGGCAGGAACGGTCCGCACAGATTTGCCTCGTTCGGCCACCAACGCCCCCGCCGCCCCCAGGGTGATAATCACCGCAGGCACCAGCTCAAGCAAAAGTTCGGCCGCTACCGTCGCCTCGGTGGCCTGGAGGCCGGTATCGGCGAGCAGCCGAAACGCTTCGTGTTCGTTAACAATTAAGAGGTCGACGGCGGCCAACAACTCGGCTTCCAGCTCCCGGATTGGTGCTGCATTCAGTACCACAAGAGCGCCTGCGGCGTGGGCGACGGCGGCGGCTCGGCCGACGGTTTCCACCGGCACTTCCAGCTGCATCAGCAAAATTCCGGCTTCTTCGATGATTCCGAGCTCCGTCTCGGTGAGCTCGGCGAGCAAGGAATTAGCTCCCGAATCCACCACGATGCTGTTCTCCCCGGAATCCGCCACCGTGATCAGGGCGGTGCCAGTGGGTTCCGTAACCCGGCGAGCGCTGACTCTCACGCCATCACTCTCGAGCCCGTCCAGCAACATCGCCCCGGCCTCGTCCTGACCCACCGAGACGATGAAACTGGCGGCAGCTCCTGCCCTCACGGCTGCGGTGGCCTGATTATTGCCCTTGCCGCCGGGGTGGCTAGCCCGGCTAGCTGCCAGTACGGTCTCCCCCGGCCCCGGAATGTTCTGCACCCGGTACACCAGATCTAAATTAGCGCTGCCCAGCACCACGATGCTCATTGCCGTTGCCCTGCTTTCTTTCCGATGACCACGGTGGCGTAGAACTCCTCGGATTCAAGGATCTGCGGTTTCAGCCCTCGGGCCGCGAAGATTTCGGCTGTCTGCGGTGCCTGTCGTTCACTGGTCTCAATCAGCAGATGCCCCTCGGGGGCCAGCCAGCGCGAAGCCTCGGCAGCGATCCGGCGCTGTACCTGTAAACCGTCCGTGCCGCCGTCGAGCGCTGCCCTGGCTTCATACAATCGAGCCTCTGGGGGCATCAACGCGATCTCCTCGGTGGGCACATAGGGTGCATTGACCGCGATCACGTTGATCCTGCCGGCCAGTGAGTCCGGCAGCGGGGCGAAAAGATCGCCTTCGAAAACCCGGGTAACCGTTCCGTTTCCCGGATCGCTCAGGTTACGCCTGGCGCATCCCACCGCTTCGGGGTCGATATCGGCCGCGTACAACTCCACCCCGGGCAAAGCGGCAGCAACGGCGGCCGCCACTGCCCCGGCACCGCAGCACAGATCAAGCAGCACGGCAGTTTCAGCTCGCTGCGCCAATTCAATCGCCTGAGCCGCCAAGAACTCGGTTCGGCGACGAGGCACAAACACCCCTGGAGTGACGGCGATCCGCAGTCCGCAGAATTCTGCCCAGCCCAGCAAATACTCCAGCGGAAAGCCCTCAGCCCGGCGTCTCACCAGTTCCTCCAGCTCGGCTAGGTCCTGGCTGGTGGAGAGCAGCAAGTCGGCTTCCTCCTCGGCAAAAACGCAACCTGCCGCACGCAATCTATCGGTGATCTGGGCATGAGAAAGCATCAACAGGAACTCTACTCGCGCTGTGGCAACTCTAGTTGGCTCAGTCGCAGTGGATCGGCCAGGATGTCTATCGCCTGAACCTTGCCATCGGCCACCGTAAAGCCCGTCACGGAAAACAATTTGCCTTCGACGACGGTAGCCATTCCGGCCGCACCGTTGACCAAAGCTGGCCGAGCAAACGGCGCGAATTTGGAGAAGGTGAGTGCCTGAGCTGCCACCTGGGCGGCACCCCGCACCCGCTTGGATTGCTTATTGCGGGGGCCATAGTCCACCCGAAGCACAATGTCCGGATCCAGTACGGATACTAGAGCTTCAAGATCTCCGCTGCGCGAAGCCGCTTGGAAAGCCTTGACCACCTGTTGCTGCCGGGACAAATCCGGGTCCGGAGTATTTGCGGTGCTCTGCACCTTGCGACGGGCCCGGCTGGCCAGTTGGCGGGCGGCCGCCGGAGTCTTGTCCACAATGTCTGCGATTTCCTCGAAAGGAAGCGCGAAAACGTCGTGTAGCACAAAGGCTAGCCGTTCGGCGGGCGGCAGGGTCTCCAGCACCACCAGGAGCGCCAGTCCAACCGAGTCGGCCAGCAGCGCCTGATGCTCCGGATTGCTCTTTTCCTCAAACTCCAGGATCGGATCCGGCACATGCACCCCGCTGTAGCCTTCCGGCTCCTCCCCTGCCTCCCAGGGTTGTTCCCGCCGTGAAGAACGGCTGCGGAGAAAATCCAGGCAAATCCGTCCGAGCACCGTGGTCAACCAGCCGTCAAGGTTGTCGATCTGTTCCGCCTGCTCGGAGCCGCTGGTACGGGACAGCCGCAGCCAAGCCTCCTGAACGGCGTCGTCCGCTTCACTGAGCGATCCGAGCATCCGGTAGGCGAGCGCCCGGAGCCGCGGCCTGGCCTGTTCGAACTGCCCAGCCAAGAGATTCTGATTCATCTGTCACATTCCTTCGCTCTTATCCGTCATTGTAGTGACGGAGCAATTCGAGGAAATGTGACAAGGAGTCAACGATGGAACTGACAATATTTGGGGCAAGCGGCAGGATCGGCCAGCAGTTGGTTTCCCAGGCTCTGGCGGCCGGGCATCAGGTGACCGCGGTGGTTCGCCAGCCCGGGGACTTTCCGCTGACCGGCGCGGGTTTGCAGGTCTTTGGCTCCCCGGTGCGCGACGACGTCGAGAACCTTCGGCGCGCAGTGGCCGGGCGGCAGGCGGTGCTTTCCGGTTTAGGGCCGCGCAGCCGCAAGGACGCCGGGATTACCACCCCACTCACCCGGGCCATAGTGCAAGCGATGGAGGCGGAGAGCGTTAAGCGGCTATTAGTGGTCAGCGCGGCACCGCTGGGGCCGACGCCGGTAGATGAACCGTTCTGGCTAGCCAAGATCGCCACCCCACTGATTAGCGCAATCCTAAAGGGGAACTATGACGATTTGCGGGCAATGGAGGCGGAACTGGCCAGCAGCAACTTGGACTGGACCTCGGTACGACCGCCCAGGCTGCTGGATAAGCCCCTGCGGGGTAACTACCGAAGCGCGATCGACGGCAATCCGCGTGCGGCTAGCAGCATCGGCCGAGCCGATGTGGCCGCTGCCATGCTGTCCATGATTGACGATCCAGCCACTTTCCGGCACCCGGTGGGAGTGGCTTATTAGGGCTTCTCCAGGCTCCAACGTTTGCCCTCACTCATCGCTTCACGTTGCCAAGTTTATTGCAAAGGAAGATTCTCATGTCTCAACTCGCACTCGTCACCGGAGCCTCTTCGGGTATCGGCAAAGCGTTCGCTGAATACCTCGCCGCCGAGGGCTACGATTTGATCGTCGTGGGCCGTCGCAAGGACCGGCTCGAGGAGCTCGCGGCTTCGCTTACGGAGGTGAAGGTCCGGGTTGTGGTCGCTGACCTAGCCACCGATGATGGCCTCAACTCGGTGGCAGAACTATGTGCCAGCCAGCCTCTCACGCTACTGGTGAACAATGCCGGAGTGGCGCACTATATGCCGATCTCGGAGCTCTCCGCCGAGCAAGCCCGCGAACTGGTGAACGTCAAAGTTGTAGCGCCGACCATGCTCACTCATGCTGCCGTTCCGGGAATGCTCACTCGCTCTTCGGGGACTATCATCAACGTGGCCGGCATGATCGCCTTCTCCGGTCCAGCCCCGAGTTCACAAATGCCGCGGCGGGCCGTCTACACCGGAACGCTGGCTCATCTAGTGGCGATGTCCCAAACTCTCAGCGCTGAACTAGAAGGAACCGGCGTCCGGGTACAAGTAGTTTGCCCCGGCGTGGTGGCCACCGAGTTCCACACCGTTCAGGGCATGGACCTCTCCTCAATCCCCAGGATGAGCGCCTCCGAGGTGGTTACCGGCGCTATGCGCGGCTTAGAACTCGGCGAAGTGGTGTGCGCCCCAGGGGTGGACGACTATGGCGTACTTCAAGCCGTTTTCGATGCGGATCTGGTCGCTTTTGGCTCGCAAAGCCATGAGCTAGCTACCCGCTATAGCACCCGCTGAGGGCATTAGCGTAATATTTTGAGCCATTCATAAGGGGGAATTTTGGCTGAACCGAGCACTTATTACCGGCACGGACTACGACGAATGTTGGGGCGTCGACAAGACGAGTCGCACCGCGCGGCAACACCGCTTGAGTTGCTCTTCGACCTAACCTTTGTGGCCGCCTTCGGCGTAGCCGGCGGCGAACTCGCCCATGGCATCGCCGAAAACCTCTCCTTAGCTGCCGTGGGTGGCTTTGCCTTTTCGATGGTGGCGATTATCTGGGCCTGGATCAACTTCTCCTGGTTTGCCTCAGCCTTCGATACCGATGACTGGTTGTTCCGTGTTTTGACTATGGTGCAGATGGTCGGAGTCATTGTCTTAGCCATCGGCCTCCCCCAAATGTTCGCCTCTATTGAGCATGGTGAGGCGGTGGCAAACGAGGTCATGGTCGCGGGCTATGTCATCATGCGCGTCGCGGTTATCGCACAATGGTTGCGCGCAGCCAAAGGCAATCCGCAATTCAGCAGGGTGGCCATGACTTATGTCATCTTCATTGGCGTGGCCCAGCTAGGTTGGGTTGCCCTCATTCTGCTTCCCCTTGGCCCTATCGAGTTCCTGATCTGCGCCATTGTGGTGGCCGCCATCGACTGGATGGGCCCGATTATTGCGGAGTCCAAGGCGGTTCGACACGACGGCGCGACCCCTTGGCATGCCCATCACATCGCCGAACGCTATTCCCTACTGGCGATCATCGCGCTCGGTGAGACCGTGATGGGCACCCTCGCAGCATCCCAAGCGATCTCTGATGCCGAGGGCTGGACCTTTTCAACGGTGATGGTGATCGGACTCGGCGTGGTGATGACCTTCGCGCTCTGGTGGGTTTACTTCCTCGTTCCGAGCGCTCCGGTTCTGGCGGCTCGACGGGAAAAAATAACGGCTTGGGGGTACGGGCACATTGTCGTCTTCGCAGCGATTGCCGCTGTGGGTGCGGGGCTGCACGTAATTGCCTATGTTTACGATGAGCATTACCACCTCAGCACTCTCACTGCGATCTGGGCTGTTGCCATTCCGGTGCTGGTTTTTATGGCCGGGCTTTACCTGCTCCATGCCTGGCTCGTCTCCGGACTTCCGAAGCACGCCGTCCTGCAGGCAGGAACTCTCGCTTTGCCGGTGCTGGGGATACTCCTTGCTGCAGCGGATTGGCCGCTGTGGGTGTGCTTACTCGCCGTAGTGCTATCCCCGGTCGCCGTGGTCGTATCGTACGAACTCGGTGGCTGGCGTGCCCTCGATACCCAAGTTGCTGGCAGCATCCAGAAGGCGCAAAGTATTGCCTGATACCCGCTATCACCGTTCCAGGAGCCCTGACTCGGATTGCTGACCAAGCCGATCTGGTCCCGGATGCGCTTTGGGCTATGGGCTATGACCTCAGGTGTCCTCTTTTTACACCGAGTTTTACACCGAGGAAGAGCACCCTTCCCTGGTGTTATCCATTGCGGCCATCAATGTGTGGAATCGGAGCAATATTGCTGCGGCGCAACCGCCGGGCAAAAGTGGGGTTGAGCGTTCAAAAATGATCGTTCGTTAGCTGTTGACTGGAGCAATGGCACTGTCCTTAGAATCCATCGTCGAACGACGGCTCCTCATCAACTACCGGCTTGACCCTGCCCTAGCTCGACGACTGTTGCCGTCTCCATTCCGACCGCAACTGGTGCGGGGTGAGGCGGTAGCCGGGATTTGCCTGATCCGCCTGGGCTCTCTCCGACCGACTGGACTCCCCCAGCGTATTGGTTGGCGGGCGGAGAATTCGGCCCATCGAATCGCCGTTGAATGGGACGGGCAGGCCGGGCCCGAGTCCGGAGTCTTTATCCTGCAACGGCACAGCGGCTCTTGGCTCCCCGTGCTGGCCGGGGGCAGACTGTTCCCCGGGGTGCACCAACACGCCAACTTCAAAGTCTCCGAAAAGGACTCGCATTTCAAGGTGCAGATGTCCTCCCGGCAGGCTCGGATCAAAACGGAAGTGGCTCTTGGTGGCACCTGGCGCAGTGAGCTGTTCAGCAGTCCCGAGGAAGCCTCGCAATTTTTCCAGCAAGGCTGCACCGGCTGGTCACCCGCCCGGCAAACGGGTCGTTTCGAAGACATGAAGCTGCAGACAGATCGATGGAGGACCGAGCCCGGTGAAGTCTTGGAGCTGCGATCTTCCTTTTTCGAAGCCTTGCCGACGGCCGCCGTCGCCCTCGATAGCGCGCTGGTAATGCGTCATGTTCCGGTGAGCTGGAGCGCACCAGAAGCACTGCCGGTAGGTTAGTGGCATGCCGACTCTGCTGCCTAGGCCTAACCTTTTCGTGCCCCGCACCGGATATTTCCAGTTCACCGCTTTGACCTCCGTTACGGCTCCGGATGAGCTGAACCCGGTACTTTTCTACCTGCAATCCGCGCTGCGCCCGGCCAGTGGCTTTCCTCTCAAAGAGGGTCAGGACGGCAATATTCGGTTAGCGCTTTCGACGGAGCTAGCAGCAGAGGCCTTCCGGCTGGAGATCTCCCCGGAGAGCGTTCAGCTGACCGGCGGCGACCAAGCTGGGGTCTTTTACGGCTGCGTCGCTCTACTCCAGCTGCTACCGCCGGAGATCTATCGACGGGCTCTCGTCACCGGCACGGATTGGTCGGTTCCGGCTTGCCTGGTGGAAGATGCGCCTCGCTTTCGCTGGCGCGGTGCCATGTTGGACGTGGCTCGGCACTTTCTGCCCAAGCACGAGGTGCTGCGTTTCATCGACCTAATGGCCATGCACCGACTCAATATCCTGCACTTTCACCTGACCGAGGATCAGGGCTGGCGGATTGAAATTCGACGCTATCCGAAGCTGACCGAAATCGGCAGCTGGCGCACCGAGACCCAGGTCGGTGCGGTGGATGGCTCCCCGAGCGATGGCCGCCCGCACGGTGGTTCCTACACCCAGGCCGATATTCGCGAAATCGTGGCTTACGCCCAGCAGCGGCAGATCACCGTGGTTCCGGAAATCGAATCCCCCGGCCATGTGCAAGCTGCGCTGGCTGCCTACCCCGAGTTGGGAGTCAGCGGCCAACAGTTACCGGTTTTCACCCGTTGGGGCGTGAATCCTAATGTGCTCAATGCCGAGGAATCCACGGTGGAGTTTTTCCAGAATGTGCTCGATGAGGTGATGGACCTCTTCCCCTCACCGTTTATTGGCATCGGCGGCGACGAATGTCCCAAAGAGCAATGGCTGGCCGATCCGCGCACCCTTGAGCGAATGGCGGAACTAGGCGTCGCTGACGGCGAGGGCTTGCAGGCCTGGTTCATCGGCAGGCTGGCCGAGCATGTCACCGCCCGGGGCCGCAGGATCTTCGGCTGGGATGAAATCTTGGAAGGCGAACTAGCTACGACGGCGCTCGTCGCCTCTTGGCGCGGCCTCACCGGTGCGGTTTCGGCCGCCAAACGGGGGCACGATGTGATCGCCTGTCCCGACGATATGGTCTACCTGGATTATCGACAGTCGGAATCCGCTGAGGAACCCATTCCGGTGGCGATTGCGGTGAGCGTCGAGGACGCCTATCTGTTTGAACCGGTACCCGCCGAGTTGAGCGCCGAAGAGGCCATGCATGTGCTGGGTGGGCAGGCCAATATCTGGACCGAACATATGGACTCCCCGCGAACCGTCGATTATTTTGCCTTCCCCCGACTCAGTGCCATCGCTGAGGCGCTCTGGATCACCGGAGATCGCGACGTTGAGGAATTTCGTCCCCGCCTAGAAGAGCATCTGGCTCGTTTGGACGCCTTGGGAGTGGAGTATCGACGAGCCACCGGACCGCTGTCCTGGCAGCAGCGACCGGGAGTGCCCGGGCGTCCTTCCAGTCGCGAGGCACGCGCAACTTTTATGGAGCAGTTGGTGGCGAATATTGTGCAGAACCAGCCGGGGGAATCCAGCGGTGGAAACTGAACCGGAAAGCGTCGATTACTTCGACACCTTCATTACCGTGGCCCCGGATAGCGGCGCGAGTAGCGCCAGCGAACCACCGCTGCGAGCCGGTAAGGAGACCGTGTCTTCGGCAAGTTTTGAAATGATCTTCCGGCAGCCCTATCGTTGGCGTTCCTCGGAGGTCATCTTCACCGTCTGGGCCGATCGTCGAGACATCCCGGAGGCGGAACGGGAGCGGGCTTGGGCCGAGTTCTACGCCAAGGGCCAGCCCTGCCTGCGCTCCAGCGATCTGGCAAAACGATATGGTTGGGGAATCCATGCTGACCATGACGGTCGAGTGGCTTGTACGGCGTAGGTTCAGCCGAATATCAGGCCCTAGCCTCGGGCAGCGCACCGGATGGCGGCCCAGTGGCGGTCATCGCCGCTATGCGCAGTAAACGCTGAGCACTGGTTGCTAAGCAGCGGCCCGGATTCAGCAGCTATTTGCATTTACGAGAGGAGTTTCGTGCCACCGGATGCCCGCACTTCCACTGGGATCGCCTACGACCGAGCCGGGCCCGCGAGCAGAGTGCCCCTCGTGCTGATCCACGCCGGGGTGGCGGATCGCCGAATGTGGGAAGAGCTGTGGCCCGCCCTGAGTGCTACCCGAGACGTTCTTCGCCTCGATCTGCGGGGGTTCGGCGGCTCCGTAGCACCTCCGGAGGGCCAGCTCTCCCCCGTTGACGATGTACTCGGTTCGCTGAGCGAGCTCGGTATCGAACACTGCCACCTGGTCGGCGCTTCCTACGGAGCCGGAGTTGCTGTGGAACTGGCGCTGAGCAAGCCCGCGCTGGTGGAATCACTACTGCTCAGCGCGCCCGGCGGATCCCTGATGCCCGAACTGACGCCGGACCTGCAATCGTTTTTCGAGGCCGAACGGACTGCTCTGGTCAAGGACGATCTGAATGCCGCCGTCGAAGCGAATCTTCGCTACTGGGTAGATGGCCCCCGGCAACCGGCCAGACGAGTCGCCCCGGAGGTACGCGAGCTAGTCGGACGGATGCAGCGTCGCGCCTTCGAACTGACGGCGGATTGGGATGACCTCGAAGAAGTGGAGTTGAAGCCAGCGGCACTCGATCGGCTGACGGAGGTTCGCTCGCGCACTCTAGTTTTGCTGGGTGAGCTCGATCTGGAGGCGATTCACCGGGCCGCAGAACGGGTGTCTACCGAGATTCCGAATGCTCGACTGGTCCGGTGGTCGGATACTGCGCACCTGCCGTCGATGGAACGCCCCGCCGATTTCCTGGCTCTGCTAGAGGATTGGCTCACTGAAGGCAGCTAGCCGTGAGGGCTCGCGGGCTTAGCTCAACCTAAAGCCGCTTAGGGAATGATCTTAGTGGTGGTTTCGTTGGCCAGTGGGTCGAGAGTGCAGTCACTTTGCACATTGATCGTGCTTCTGGTCTTTCCTGGAGTGAACTGCACTGAAACCCCTGTTGGACTTGTTGCATTAATCTGTCGACCTGTGGTGTTGCCACCCATGTTAGTGAAAATAGATTCAATAACGTAGCCCTTGGATTCCCAATAGGCTTTCATCTGCTGAACAGCTAGATCGGGATTCACCACTCGCCCACCGACGATCTGACGTCCATATAGTCGCCCATCTTCCTGGTTTCTAACACCGCAGCCCTCGGCAACGTAGCCCGTGACATCCTGTCGATCCCAATCAGCGAACGTCGTGCCAGAATGCTTCACAATATCGTCCATAGTGTCCAGGAAGTCCTGAAAAACCACCTTCGCGCTGCGGGTTCCATCGAAGGGATATCCCGGGTCGACAGAACTCGTCGTACACCCCACTAAGGAGGTGGCCAAGAACACCAACACACCGACGAGGGCTAAGCCTGTCCCCGAGGTGGCTCGAGTCTTGCACCGGCCGCGAGGCGAGGCCGGTTCGCGGTGTCGATCCGGCATCCCGTTCAAGGCAAACAGCCCGCTCATCACTGGCACAGACTCCTCATCTCCCAGGACTCCGAACTACGGGGTCTTGGTGGAAGTTCCACTAGGTGTTGCCGGTGCACCTAGTGGAATGGTCTCGGTGGTGGTTTCCGCAGCCAGCGGATCGAGAGTGCAATCACTTTGCACATTGATCACGCTCTCCGCTTCCTTGGCGGGAGTGAATTGAACAAGAATACCCGTCGGACTCGTTGCATTAATCTGACGCCCGGTGACGTTATCGCCCATGTTAGTGAAAATAGATTCAATAACGTAACCTTTAGACTCCCAATAAGCCTTCATCTGCTGAATAGCCAGATCAGGATTCGCCACTCGCCCACCGACGATCTGGCTAGTGTATTGCCTGCCATCTTCTTGACTCTTAATGCCGCAAGCCTCAGCGTTATAACCTGCAATATCCCCCTTGTCCCAGGTGGAGAACTCTGTACCAGAATGCCTCACAGTATCGTCCATAGTGTCCAGGAAGTCCTGAAAAACCACCTTAGCGCTGCGTGTTTCCATATTCCCTCCGCCATCCGTTCCTGCTCCGGAATTCCATAGTCCGCAGCCACTGAGTAATACCAGGGAAGCGATACACAATAGGGTCACCCCGCCGCGGAAGAGTCGTTTTCGAACATAGCTAGTTTTCATGGCACCTTCCGTGGAATCTTGCCCTTAAGTTGTTCCGGCGATTGATGAGTCTCGTCCGGGCCTTGATCGATCAGCCCGTGACCGGTATCGATGTATTTTTCCGTCAACGGTATCAGTGGCTGAATTTTGTCTTCTTGGCCTGTAGTAATGAGGGCGATGTTGTGGGCAGACTCTGTTTTGAGATCGAGATAGCCGTGTTCTTTGCTGGCAAAAAAGAGCTCCTGACTATCCTTGGGGCCGTTCGCATCATGGCCGTTTACTGCATAATAGGGAGTTCCGTCAGCATCATAACCACCCTCGGAAGAGAAGGTATGCGCCCCAAACCAAGCCTCGGTGGGATCGAACCGCGGATGGATATTGCCACCATTGAGGGCTTCCAGCGGCGGAGACCAGATACCCAATTGGGAGCCATAGATCCCGAGCGGTGCAACATTGTCGCCGCCGGCGTGGGTGACGTAAACGGCAGGCTGTCCACCAGGATGGGCGACGTGCATAAGGCTCGCCTGAGGCACTTGGGTGGGGTCGATGCCTGCGGAGCCGAAGAAACAGACGGTATCGACCGGGTATTTAGTGTGCGTAAGAGCAACGGAACTGGTCGTGGTGCCATAGGAATGCGCCACCACATTGAGGTGATAGCCACTGCCCGGCCCACGAGTATCTTGAAAGCCATCGAGCGCAATTTGCAGCTTTTCCGCACCGGTATTGGCGGCGCTCATGGACAGCACAGCAGAACTGGGAGGTTTATCCGGAGTCTCGTATCCAACCCAGGACACGACAACGACTCCCTGCTTTCTTGCCTCATACCCCATTGCCGCATACTGACCTTTATAGAGATCCTGGGCCGATTTAGTCCATGACTCAATGCCGTCCGAAAGAGTGGTTCCCATACCGGGCACATTCCAGGTCACGTTCTTCGCCTTGTCCATATTCCCAATGGCTATCGCTCCGAGCGGCTTGCCGTTGTTCAGGTCAAAGGAAATCAGCGATCGCAGCGCGCCCTGCTTATCGGGGATTTTGAGGGCGTCCTTGATTTTTTGGATCGCGGTATGGACCTCCGGACTAGTCCCCGGATCGGCGTCTATTAGCTCAATATTCGTTTTATTAGCCCTGCCTCGGTCCGCATAGGGGATGCCGTTGAGGTTGCCAACAATTCCAGGCATCGTGGCGATCAGCAGATTTCTCTTGGCTTCGTCCAGTCCCGACCACCAACTCTTTACGGCGTTGACATTCTCCCCCGGATTCACTACCAAGGGATTCCTTGCTTGCCCTGGGTTCATCAGCCCGTACAGCACGAGTTGTTCTGGGGTGAGGTTGCCGAGTTGGTTGAGGTATTCCTGGCGGTGGGTGGAGTTGCCGCTGTCGAGTTCTTTGCGTAAAGCATCGAGTTTGGTGAGTTTCGGGTTTTTGTCCTGGTGTATCAGGGCTGCTAAAGAGCCGGGTCCGATCGGGATGTTATTGTCGAGTCCGGCTTTGTAGGCTGCTGCGGCGGGGCTGGTAACGAAAGCGGTAGTGGTAGCGATCCGGTCCCCTTCGGCTTTGTAGCGTTCCCGGAGGTCATCGGCTTGGTGGTTGAGGTGATCGAGGCGTTGCTGGGCGTCATTGATCATGTATTGCCCGCGAGTATCCGAAAAGATTTGTGCCAGACCGGGCAGGATGGTTTCTATCGCGGCTTCAGTGATGGCTTCCGGTAGGGAGCGTTTCGCGGCGTCTTCGATGCGTTCCTGCTTGCCCGCCTCAACCAGCGCATGCCCTTGATTGAGGTCGTCATTAGCTTGGTGTGCTTGGGTCAGGAGTCGGTCGGCTTCATCCTGAAAACTTTGCAGGCTGGCAGTCCAGGACTTATAGCCGTTCGCAAGGTTCTCACAGCCCTGACCATAAACTTTCAGTAACGCCCCATCACGGGCCAGTAACGTCCGGGCCGCCTCCACGGAAGCCCCGGAACCAGCAACATGAGTGCGTTCTAACAGGTTCTGGGCGTCGGAGAGTTTCCCGGCTTTATCTCCCCAGTTCATCGAGATCCGTTGAACGTCCTCCACACACCCTGGGGCTGGGTCTGAGCCGCCGAGCAGCGACCAATCACCGCCTCTGCCCATCATTTCCCCTTTACTTGTCCACTGAGCATCGCATCGACCTGCGCGAATTGTGCTGCTGTGTCGTGAGTCTGCTGACTATCGGAAGTGATCGCGTCAGCCAGTTTCGGTCCGTCCTGGTCCCAAACCTTAGTGAACGTTTCACTAGCCTCCCTCAAGAGGGCATGTCCCACATCGCCGGTCACTGCGGGACCAGCCGCATCCACCTCATGACTCACTAAGGACAGGGCAGCACTAGCAGCATGAAACGCCTGGTATTGAACCTGAAGAACAGCCACCCATCACCACCCCTTCTCGTGAACTAGAGGTGGTTCTCTTATTTGCCGAGCTTGGAGGCGAGGTGTTGATCGGTGGATTCCAGGGTCTGGGAGGCATGACGTAGATACGCGGCAAGACCTTCCAGACCGCTAACGGCTTGCTGTGCACCGTGAGTGAACTGGGCATACTCGGCTTCGAACGCTTTCGAGGAAGAGTCCGTCACATACCCCGACGCGACTAGGGACTGGATCTGACGCTGTAACTCAGAGAGCTTCCCTTCCAGATCAGCCCGCCCGTTATCTAACTGCGTACCGGCAGCATCCAACTCACCATACGAAACCTTCAAATTCGCCATCACAAACTCCCAAGGATTCAGCGGGTGCCGGCTGATCCGAAACCGCAAAGTCCATTAAGAATATAAAAACGATAGACAGAAAACAACCCCACCCCAAAACACCACAAACAACCCAAACACCCACATCGAGTATGGAGATCTACACGCTCAACAACACCCAAAACATGCAGACCCCCACACTCGACGAAAGGAAGGACACTGAACCAGCCCACTCAGAGCGTGTAGTCGAAAATCATTCGGTGCGTGCCGTCGTCGTCAATGATCAGTTGCACGTTGCCCGCGATTCCCGTCAGCTCCCCGGTCCCGCTATGCGGCACGATCAGGCTGAATTCGTCCGAGCGGTCCGAACCGGTAGTGGAAGCGCTGTGCAAAAAGGCAAAGACACCAGATTTGCCCGCCACCGTGCCCTCGAACGTTTCCAGGGCGAAGTAGCTGCCGGTACCGGAATCCTGATCGAAGGCACTGGTGAATTGTGTGATGCTGCGCCCAACCACCTCCCCCGAGTAGGTCTTATTCATCCGGGCGTAGCCCGCTGGCAGGGCACTGACAATTTCGGTGACGGTGTCCACCGGGGTGAAATCCGACACCGTGAAAATGCTTTCGCTAATCATCCTTGGCTACTCTCAGTTCTGCGGTTTGGTCAGGCAGAAGGGGTGTCCGCCCGGATCAATCAGTACCCGCCAGCTCTGCCCTTCCTCCTGATCGGATGCCACCGTGGCCCCCAGGCTGAGGCACCGCTGTTCCTCGGCCGCAATGTCCTCCACCGCCAGATCCAGATGGAATTGCTTGCTGCCGCGTTCATTAGGCCAGGCTGGCGGCTGATAATCAGGGATCTTTCCAAAAGCCAGTACATAATCCGGACCTTGTAACCCCGAATACTCTTCGGCCGAATACCTGATCTCCCAGCCGAGAACGGCAGACCAGAAAGTCGCCATCGCGGCGGGATCGGCGCAGTCTATGTTCACCATAGCCACCCGAGTGCTTGTCATTATTGCTCCTTCATCGATGCTCCAGACTGTTTCGGGACTCTGCAGAACAGTCGTACAAACAGTATGCCTACGATGGTGTTGTGCAGGCTTGGACAAATGCGACAGAAGGCGAGCGCGCCCGGGAGCGGCCGACGTCGAGCGACTCTGGGGTGCTGCGGCCAGAGCAACTTGCTGCCTTCACCTCCTTGCAGCGCCACGAGTGCATGGGGCCACTGGGCAATTGGGTGGAGAACTTCTGGACGCTCAGCTGGGATCTTCCCGAAGGCAAAAGTTTCCTCAGCAATACCGCACCGCATCCCGCCTGCACCTTGAGCATCGAACGTGGCAACACCCGGCCGGAGGTGCACGATCCAGTGGTGCTCACCGGGATTGTCACCCAACGCTTCGAAGTGGAGCTGCGTGGACACGGCCGGGTGGTCGCGGCGAAATTCAGGCCGGGCGGCTTGGCTGCACTGACCGGAATGAGCGCTCATTCCTGGACTGACCGAACACTGCCCGCAAAGGACCAGCTCCCGGCCGATTTAGTAACCAAGCTGATGCAGATCGATGAGCCGATGAGCACAGAAGTCGCCGTCAACCAGCTGCACGAGGCACTCTCCCGCTTGCCGCACGGCGAAGATCCGCGCTATGACCAGCTGCTGACCATCATCGCGGACATACTCTCGGAACGCTCGCTGGTGCAGGTATCCCAACTCGAGAACCGGTATGGCCTCTCCGCCCGGGCCTTGCAAAGACTCTTCGAGCGATACGTCGGTGTTGGCCCGAAATGGGTACTGGCTCGCTATCGACTGCATGACGCGATGAGCCTGCTCGACGCCGGTTACCAGGGTTCCTTAGCGGATCTCGCCACCTCGCTCGGTTGGTACGATCAGGCTCACTTCAGCCGCGACTTCACTGCCTTAGTTGGCGAGTCACCGGCTCGCTATCGGATTCGCGAGCGGTAAGCAACGATTCTGGCTGGAGGCCAAAGCCTAGCTACCAGGCTAGGGCAATTCGTGATTTTGCCCGCTGCGACGTGAGGATGATCACTCCGTCCGATAAGCTGCGAAAAACCGGAATAGCCTCCACGCATTCTCAGTTGGGCCTCAATATCAGGAACAGCCAGCCGGGCTCAGCCCGCCTCGAAAAGGAGCATCCATGCGTGCCATCAGCTTTTCGCACTACGCCACCGATAATTCATCTCTTGAGCTCGGCGATCTCCCCAATCCCAAGGTGGGGCCGGGTACCTTGCTGGTTGAGGTGAAGGCTGCCGGAGTCAACCCGGTGGACTGGAAGGTTTTGGCGGGCTATCTCGATGGCCTGATAGACACCGTGTTTCCTGCGGTTCCCGGCTGGGATGTGGCCGGAGTGGTCCGGGCGGTTGGCCCCGATACCCCTGAATTCGCGGTTGGCGACGAGGTGATGTCCTATGCCCGTAAAGAAGTAGTTCGTGGCGGAACCTTCGCCGAATTGGTGGCCGTCCCAGCCGAAGCAGCTGTCCGCAAGCCTGATTCGCTGTCCTGGGAACAAGCCGGAGCCTTGCCGCTGGCCGGGCTGAGTGCCTTGAAAACCCTGCAAAATATTGGTATTGACCCCGAAGGCCAAGGTAAAACCGTGCTAATTCACGGGGCTGCTGGCGGCGTGGGTAGCCTAGCCGTGCAGATTGCCGTTGCCGCCGGGGCGAGGGTGATCGGCACCGCTTCCGAGCGCAATCACGACTACCTGCGCAGCCTCGGTGCCGAGCCCGTCAGCTACGGCGAGGGGCTGGTTGAGCGAGTACGCGCGCTGGCTCCGGAGGGCGTGGATGCTTCGGCCGACTTTGTCGGCGGTGTAGAAACGGTGACGACGGCGGTACTCGCCGAAGGGGGCCGCCACGCCTCGATTGTTGACGGCAGCGTGCTAGAGCATGGCGGTGCCTTGCTCTGGGCACGTTCCGATGCCAAGGGACTGAGCCGCCTTGCCGCGCTATCGGATGCAGGAAAGCTAAAGGTCGAAGTAGCCCAGACCTTTGGTTTGGACGGGGTGGGCGAGGCCCTTGACCTCAGCCGTTCCGGGCGCACTCGCGGAAAATTGGTGATTGTTCCCTGATTCTGGAGTTTGCGGGGGTCCGGCACGTGGCCGGACCCCCGCCTGGTTTGCTGCTACTTACGTAGATGCGATTACTCGACTAGCTTTCCTGTAACCGAGTCATCTGCCGCCGCATAAGCCAGCTCGCCGAAAGTCTCTGGTGCCTCCGCTGCCGGTTCGAAGCGAACTCGCTCCCCGATGCTCCAGACCATATTTCCGCGTAGCGCCTCGTCCTGTTCGGGATAGTCGGCGCGGTTGTGACAGCCCCGAGTCTCACGCCGTTCCAGGGCAGATTCCAATGTTGCCCTCGCTGCGAGTATTGAACCAAGCAGATCGAAGGCGTGCGCAAGATCGTCGAAGCCAGCGATATCGGGCTTGGCTGTCAGATTGGGCAGCCTCTCCTCCACTTCGGTCAACCGCTCTAGTCCTTGAAGAAGCCCGCTCTCGGTGCGCACCACGCCAGCGTGTGCGGTCATCAGATCGCGAACAGCACGCTGCAGGTGTCTAGGGTTTTCCGTGCCGTCGCCGCCTAGAAGACCCTGCATCTCTTGACGCGCCTCCGCGACGGCCGCAGCATCCCGCCGGACCGTCTCTAGTCCGCGGCTATATTCCGCCGCTTCCTGCCCCACGATGCGTCCGTAAACGAGGAGTTCAATCAGTGAGTTTCCGCCGAGTCGATTAGCTCCGTGCAAGCCGCTGGAGGCCTCTCCAATGGCATATAGCCCCTCAACTCCGGTTCCGTGATCTTCCGGCCGAACCCAGACTCCGCCCATCGAATAGTGCGCGGTGGGTGCTACCTCGATGGGGCTCTCGGTAATGTCGAGCATTTGCAGTTCGATCAGCGTTCGGTAAACCCGGGGCAGTTTGGACAGAACTTGTTCCCTGGGTAGATGGGAGACATCTAGGTAGACGCCACCGCGTGGAGTTCCCCGCCCTTCGGCAATCTCCGTGTAGCTGGCCAGCGCCACCCGGTCGCGGGTGGATAATTCCATCCGTTCGGGATCGTAGCGGGCCATGAACCGCTCCCCTTCGGTATTGCGCAGCACTCCGCCTTCGCCGCGTGCGGCCTCGGAGACGAGAGTGCCGGCCGCTTCCTCTGGGTCCAAAAGGCCGGAGGGATGGAACTGAACCAGTTCCGCGTCCCTGATGCGACCTCCGGCCAGCGCGGCTAGCCGGAAGGAATCCCCGGTATTCTCATCCCGTCGAGAGGAGGTATGCCGCCAAATACGAGTGTGCCCACCAGCGGCGAGGATGACCGCATCGGCGTGGATGACCACCGGGGTGCCGTCTACGACGTCGAATCCGTAGGCTCCAAAGACCTTGCCTTCGGTGACCAGAAGACGAGTGATGTAGACAGTGTCGATGATCGGGATGTCCAGAGCGGTGGCTCGTTTGATTAGGGTGCGCTGGATTTCAAGTCCGGTGTAGTCACCGGCAAAGCAGGTGCGCCGGTATCGATGAGCGCCGAAGTAACGCTGGCTTAGCCTGCCGTCCTCTTCGCGGGCGAAGGGCATCCCCCAGCGCACCAGATCATCGATTCCCTGAGCGGCTCCACGGGCCACGATCTCCACAATGTTTGGATCCGCTAAGAAATAGGACTCCCGGAGCGTATCGGCCGCGTGTTGCTGCCAGCTATCCTCAGGGTCCATGGTGCCGAGCGCCGCATTGATCCCACCGGCGGCGAGAGTGGTGTGGGCGTCATGCTTACGACGTTTGCCGACGGCGATTACCTGCACGCCCCGTTCGGTGAGTTCGATTGCCGCTCTGAGCCCGGCTCCGCCGGTGCCGATGACAAGAACATTCGTGGCTAGCTGACGTTCGGTGCTGTGCGATGTGTTCATAACTCGATGCTAGGAAGATCCCCACGATTACTCCAATGAATTATTTGAGTCATAACAATGCACATAAGCTATCGTCATGAACTTCGAACAGCTACGCGGCTTCGACACGGTGGCACGGCTAGGGCACTTCACTAGAGCCGCCGAAGAGTTACATCTAGCGCAGCCCTCGCTCAGCCGACAAATCGCCACCCTGGAACACGATCTCGGAGTGGGTCTTTTTCACCGAGTTCGCGGACACATCACCCTCACCGCTGCGGGCGAGACGTTGTTACCGTTAGCTCGACGCATGCTCGCCGACGCGGAGTCAGCACGTCGGGAAATGGCAGAACTTATCGGGCTTCGCCGAGGACGGGTGCGACTCGGCGCAACCCCCACACTGTGTGTCAGCCTGGTCGCCGAGGTACTCAGCGCCTTCCGCACCGCGCATCCAGGGATTGAACTTCAGCTCACCGAGCGCGGCTCCCGCGGGCTGACTGAGGAACTCAACGAGGGCGCGCTCGACCTGGCGCTCATTACAGCCACCGAAAGCGGGCGGCCAACGACGGCAAGCCTCAACCGCACGCCTCTGCTGACCGAGGAGCTGGTGGTGATCTCCTCGGCCTCGCAACGTCCCCTCAGTTCCGGAGGCACGATCAGCCTTAGTGAGCTATCCCGGCTCCCCCAAATTGTCTTCTCCGAGAGCTATGACCTGCGTACCACCACCGATCAGGCTTTCCGCAACGCGGGGCTGACCCCCGTCGTCGCCCTTGAAGGGGCGGAGATGGACGCAGTGTTGCGATTTGTCGAACGAGGTATGGGAGTCGCAGTGGTGCCTGCCATGGTTCTCCTAGACCGCCCGTTACTCAGCTCAACGCGCCTCACAGAACCGCACCTGAGCCGGACAATCAGCATTGCGAGCCGCGCCGATGTGCAGGCAACCCATGCCGCCGCGGCCATGCAAAAGCTCATTACCGCCACAGCCAGAGCCCTCACCGCCTCGGGAGCGCCACTGGCACATTTACTTAGCAATGCGAGTCGATCTTCTTGACATGCAGCCGAATGGCTGCCTATTCTGGGCAGATGTTACCCGGCATCCAGCAGCGAAACGATCATTGAGCAAAACCCATGAACGAACCCGGCAATGCGTTCGACGATGTGTTCCGCGCATTATCGGATCCACATCGGCGATTTCTACTGGATAGCCTCAATCAAGAGAATGGCCAGACGCTCCGCGAACTCTGTGCCGGACTCAGCATGACCCGGCAATCGGTGAGCAAGCATCTCGCCATCCTTGAGACCGCGAATCTGGTTGCCACCGTGCAGCGAGGCCGAGAGAAGCTACATTTCCTCAACGCCGAACCAATCAACGCCATCGCCGATCGATGGATCACCCGTTATGACCGCCGACGAGTGGAAGTACTCGCCGATCTCAAAACAGCATTGGAGCAACCCGCTATGAGCACCTCTCCCGAGTTCCTTTATGTCACCTACATCAAAACCACGGCGGAGCAACTATGGCAGGCTCTGACCGAGCCGGCCTTCACCAAGCAATACTGGCATGTAGCCCTAATCTCCGATTGGAAGACCGGCTCAACCATCACCTGGGAAGTGGCAGGCATCTCGATTGCCGACCCAGAGCAGACCATCCTGATCTCCGAGCCGCCGCATCGACTCTCTTACACCTGGCACACCGTCACTCCGGAGTTTATTGACGCGGTAGGTGGCGGTAGCGAGGACTTCATCGCGATGGGCTCGGAGGACCGCTCAGTGGTCGGCTTCGAGCTGGAGACGCTCGGTGAATTGGTGAAGCTCACCGTCAAGCAGACCGGATTCAAGGACGGCAGCGCCATTCTTGCGGGCATCTCCCAGGGCTGGCCGAGCATTCTGGCGAGCCTTAAGTCCCTGCTTGAGACCGGCGAGGCGCTCAGCTTCGAATAGATCCAAGTAGAAGCGTGCAGCCGGGTAGGACTTTAGGCGTTTTTATCGGCTTAGCGGCTCGAATTGATCGAGAATGCCTACCCGGCGGCACCACAATCAACTGACGTCTCTACTGGAAGGCGGCGTTGATCGCCCCAGCGAACTCCTCCGGAGCTTCGAGCATGAGCAAATGCCCGGTGTCGGCAATCTCGGCATAGCTTTTCGCCCGCTGGAGCGCCCAGGCTGGGACATCCCAGTCGGCACGGGATCGTTCCCCCGCCACCAAATGCACCTCAACCCGATCGAAGACCTCTTTTAGGAGCACCTGATATTCGGGTCGCCGGGTATACTCGACGACGGCGCGCGCGGTCGCCTGCCTCGTCGCGGCCGGTTGATAGGCCAAGGCTTCACGAGCCTTCCGCAATCGACCGGCTGTCACTAGAACCCCAGCCTGGGCAAGCCACGCCTCGGGATGCTGGACGCTTTCCTGATGCGAGGCGGCCGCTTCCTGGCTGGTCATTTCCGCCAGCCTCGCTGACCAGAAAGCGTCGACCAGGGTGAAGTTCCCTTCGGCAAAGACCAAGGACTTTACCCGACCCGGATATTGCTGCACAAAGGCCGCGGCAATCACCCCGCCAACTGAGTGGCCCACCAGGTTAACCGCCCCGTTGATGCCCGCCTGCTCTATGGCCCGCTGAAGCTCCAGCGCCTGGCCTTCAATCGAAATGTTCTGGAATTGCTGATTGCAGCCATAGCCCTGCAAGTCCGGGCTAATCACCTGGACGGCATCCAGGTGCTCAAGACATTCTGGATCGGCGAGACCTCCAACTAAACCGTGCACGAAGACAATTGGTAGCGTCGAGCCTTTGTTGTCCATTTCCACTCCATTTCTCTCCATACCCGCTTTACCGAGACACCCGCCTTACCGAGACACCGAAAGCTGTTCCCGGAAGTATCCGAGTGCTTCGGTCACCGACCCCGCCGGATCCGTAATAGGCAACTGCACTTCCCCGATAATCCCGCCAGGATCGACCATGAGGGAAAACCGCTTGAACCTATCCAGCCCGGAGGCTCGGAAAGTGGGCAGTCGGAGCGTGGCAGCCAGCTTGCCGTCCTGATCCGAAAGCAAGGGAAAAGGTATTTCCGCCCACTTCGCAAAGGCTTCGAGTTGATCAGGGCGTTGCATACTGACGCCCGCAACCTCAACCCCGAGAGCTTGAAAACTGCCATAGTGCTGGGCAAAAGTTTTGGATTCCAGAGTGCATCCGGGAGCACCTGGAATCCGCTCCCAACCCCGCGGATAACCATTCTCAGAGGGTGCATAAGCGCCCGGAAAAAAATAGAGCACCTGCCAAGACGCTGACGCCAAGGGGTGAAGCTCTCCATCGTGGCCAGGGAGCGCCAGTGCGGGAAGAGCAGTCCCGATCAGCTCGTGCACCCGATGGAACTCCAGCGATCCGGGGCTGGTAGTGGCGGTCAGTTCCCCATCACCAGCGATATGACGGGTTCCCCAATCCTGCAAAGCGATGAGGACTGGTAAGAAGCCCTCGCCCTTTTGGGTGAGCAGATAATCGAAGCGTGGCGGCCTCGGCAGGTACTGCTGTTTGTGGAGCACGCCGTCCTCCACCAGGGCAAGTAGCCGCTCGGTGAGCGCCCTCCTGCTAATCCCTAGCTCTCGCTGGATCCCTTCAAAACGGGCGTTTCCGCCGGCCACTTCACGAAGAATCAAGAGAGATTGCCAGTCGCCGATCACCGCGGCAGCCTGTGCGATGCCACAATCGGCGTCGCGCAGATCCTCCTGTTTCATCAGCCGCCTCCTTCTCGACGCTTTCGATCCGAGTGTAGTACATTCCATTATGGAACTTATTAAGTTCCATAATGGAACTGACTTGGAGGCGTTGATGGAAGTAGTCACCCAGGAACACCCAGACACCAGCACGGCGCGTTTCTGGCGCTTCTGGGTGGCCACCGGCACCACCCGTCTCGGATCTGCGATCAGCACGGTCGCCATGCCACTGGTGGCACTAGTGACCCTCCAGGCCAGCCCTTTGCAGCTGGGTCTAATAGCGGCATCGGCGAATGTCGCCTGGCTAGTCATCGGTCTGCCAGCCGGAGTGATCGTGGAGCGCCTCCCACTCAAGGCAACTCAGGTGAGCCTTGATCTACTCCGCGGCATCGCGCTGGCCAGCATTCCGGTCGCCTGGCTGCTCGGAGTTCTCAGCGTCACTCAACTAATCCTGGTCTCCTTGGTGATGAGCTTCGCCACCGTCCTTTTCGACGTCGCAAACTCGGTCTTTCTTCCCTCCATCGTGCCCTCGTCCGAACTACAGAAGCGCAATAGCCTAATGAGCGGGACGGACGCCGCAATGAGCATGGCAGGCCCCTCACTGGGCGGCTTACTAGTCCAGCTCTTCGGCGCAGTGCTGACCACGCTGGCCGATGCTTTCAGCTACCTGATCTCTGGATTACTACTGTGGTCCATCCCCAGCAGCAAGGCACCTCGACGGGTATCCCAAACTCCCATGAGAACAGCAATCGCCGAGGGTTGGCGTTATGTGATTCGGCACCCGGTGATGGGGCCCTGCATGTGGTCAGCCACCGCAATTAATTTCGTTTGCGGCGCCCAACTCACTCTCTTTCCCCTCTACCTGGTGCACGAACTGAATACCCCAGCCTCGCTCATCGGGCTACTGCTCGCCACTGAGGGCGTTGGCGCCCTGATCGGCGCAACTCTTTGCACCAGACTGGTGCAACAACTTGGCTCAGCCAGATCTTGCCTACTAGCCGGACTGTTTGCCGTGGCTGGAGCCGCCCTGATTCCCTGCGGTTCCGGAGCCACCGGCTGGCTTCTTTTTGCCCTGGGAAATGCGCTATTTGCGGCCGGAGTGGTGGTCTTCAGTACCACCACTCGTACCTACCGGCAGCTCGCCAGCCCGCCGGAGTTACTCTCCCGGGTGATGGCCACGGTCCGCTTCGTTTCCTGGGGCGCTCTCCCCCTGGGCAGCTTGGCCGCAGGCTTGGTCGCGAGCGCCAGCAGCCCGCGCGCTTTACTCTTGGCGCTGGTGGTCGGCACAGCGCTGGCTCCGATCTTCTTACTCCTCAGCCCTGCTCGTTCGGCCCGGGACTTCGAGGATGTGCAGCCCACAGGGTGATCACTGGCCTCCACTGAGATAGCTACCCAGAATATCGAGCAGCCCCTTGGTGCCTTCTTCACGACCCTCCACACTGTCCAGGCCATCGAAGTGGACGCCTTGTTCGGTGTAGGTCAACAGGGTCCCGCTCCCCTGGGTTTCGACGGCGATAGTGGTCAAGGAAGTGGAAAGGTGCTGATCATCGACCCACATATCGTAGGTAAAGACCATGCGCTGCTGGTCGATGATATCGGTGTAGGTGGAGAAGAATCGGGACTTCGGTCCACCATGCCATTGCCCCGCTTCAACACCGTGCCCGCCGACCCGGAAATCATGGGACTTTTCTTCTGTATCAAAGGCTGATCCTCCGCCAAACCAATGGTCCCTGGCTTCATTGTCGCTGAGCGCCCGCCATACCTGCTCGATGGGTGCCGGATACTCGCGCTCGACGACGAAGGTCGCGTGGACTTGGCTGCGTTCGGTGTCATTACTCATTTTTTGGACTCCTTGTCCTGGTTTTTCTTAGCTGGGGTTTTCTTGGCTTGAACTGAGTTTTCGAGAAACGCTCCGAGCCGGTCCAGTCGCACTTCCACGGGAAGCCGCTGTTCACCGATCCAGTTCGCCGCTGGCGTCAGAGCCTCAGCATTCAGCTGATAGGTGCGTACCCGTCCGAGTTTCGTTGAGCTGACGATGCCAGCTGTCTCAAGAACTCCTAAGTGCTGGACGACGGTTGGCAGGGACATTTCGAATGGCTTCGCCAATTCGGTCACCGAGGCGGGGCCGTGCACCAAACGCTCAACCATCGCGCGACGGCTGCTATCAGCTAACGCGCGAAACATCCGGTCGAGCGTTTCCGAATACTTAGGCATATGCCTAAGTATTCGGAAACGCTTCCAGAAAGTCAAGTGCAACGACCCCACCCCTGCCGTTCATTTGATGAGCGTGCGCAGTATGTAAATAATCAGCACCGCATCACGGCCGAACACGTACGGCGAGCAGTCAGCTTAGAAATAGGACAGGCCCCACCCGGCAAAAGGGAGCCTCCGGCACGGAGGACGGCGATTTCCACCCTCTCCGGCGTCGGGTCCACTATAAGAAAATCACCGCGCTCCCGGCTGTGCCTGACATCCTCGATCTAACCGCCGAAACAAACTGAGATACCAGTTGCGGCGAGGGCTACTCCAACGCGGACGCACGTTGGCGAATCGGGCGAATGCCGAGGTAGAAGCCGTGGATCAGACGTTCTTTGGCCAACTCGGAACGGAAGCAAAGGCTTTTACCACGGCGCTGCAGGAACTTGATCAACTGCATCGTCGCCGCTAGAGCCGTCGTTAAGAATCCTCGTTAAAGCAAGAGGCCCCAATGCCCAGCCTGCACCCAACGGCGCTGCCAAACATCGGGGCCCTGCTATCGGAGATTACTGCGCGGCCGGAGCCTGGGTACGCCCGACGTTAATCACGCCGAAAACCTCTCCCTGCGGCCCAGCCACGATACCCATGTGACCGAAAGGAGTCTCCTCCGCGGGCATCATCACGGTGGCTCCGAGCTCCTGAGCCTTAGCAATGGTTGCTTCGGTGTCATCGGAGGCGAACCAGGTCAGCCAGTAGGCACCTTCGCCAGGCTGTTTAGAATCATCGCCAAATCCGCCAACATTGTCCTCCGGGCCGGCTGCACCAGGAAGCGCGAAGGTCGAGTAGATCATGTGCTCGCCGTCGCCAACCTCGTTGTAGGAGTAGCCAAAGACCTCGGTGTAGAACTTCTTCGCCGCCGCATAGTTGCGGGTGTGTAGCTCGTTCCAAACATAGGCTCCGGGCTCATTGAAGATTCCGGCACCGGTATGGGTTTTAGCCTCCCAAACGCCGAAGGCAGCTCCGGTGGAATCGGTGGCCACAAACATCCGGCCCGCATCCATCACATCGAAGGGCGGCATGAAGTTCTGCCCACCGGCCGCGGTGATCTTGGCTGCCACTTCGTCGGCGCTATCCGCCGCAAGGTAGGTGGTCCAAGCGGAAGGAACCGGCATGCCTTCCGGCTTCGGGCCAAGACCCGCCACTGACTTTCCTTTGAGCGAGGCCATCAAATAGCCGCCAGCATCTTCGGAACTGTCCTGGATGTCCCAGCCGAAAAGCCCGGAGTAGAAGGCCCGTGCAGCCTCCAGATCATCGACCTGCACATCGACCCAGCAGGGAGTTCCTTGGGGCCACGCTTCGTCACGAGTTGGCATATCAATCACACTTCTTTCAGTTAGTTGTTGTGGTACTTCAGGATTCGAGCACGTTCTTGAGGGTGGAAAGCTGAGCGACTTCGGAAGCCATTGTCTAGGCACCCACTGGTCGAGCGGGTCCGGCCACCACCTGGAACCGAAGTTCCTTAGCGACCTGCGCCACAGTGATCTCATAGTCGCCGTCGATGGCTCGACCGCCCGGGCCACTGAGGATCTGGCGATACACCGCACCGACTTCACCCGGATTGCCACTTTTCAGCTCAATCTGCTGAACCCCGGAACGCCAGGCTTTGTTGTTCAGCCCGTCGGCCAGAAATCCGTAAACTTCATCTGCGGTTCGGCTAATGACGATCTTGCTCTCGGCGTGAGCCATAGTTCCGTATCTTTCTTCAGTGGTCTCTGTGATTCCGGCGTCGCTAGTTTGCTGCCGGTACGGCGCGTCCGGAATGTGCGATCAGGCGTTCCAGGCTGCTGGCCGTCTCATCCACCACGGTGGCCTCCGCGAAGCTGCCTCGCTCGCGCTGCTCAGGGGTGATGGTGGCTTGGGCAAGACCGAGGACATAATCGGACAGGGCAGGGGCGACGGCGATGGACTGCCCGGTGGCGGTGGCCAGGTCCCAGGCGTGGATCAGAAATTCGATATTGAGGATGTTCGCCACGATGGGTGCAGGAAGCTGGGCAAAGCCCATATCCACGGTGCCCTCAAGGCCGCGAGCGCGGAAGGTTTCCAAGGTGGGCTGTGCAGCATCCGCGATCCGAACTTCGACGGCGGCGCTTGCGTCATCACTGAGCTGGGCTCCCAGCGCACCACCAATGTGGTTCACCGAGCCGAGCAGATGCTCGACCAATTGAGCCACGGTGAAGTCCGCACAAGGTGTTTGCTTGTCCAGATCTTCCTCGGTGACGCCGCGCAATACCCGCAGCACCACGGCCAGAGCCGCTTCCGCACTACTGAGTTCATCGATCGGGTCCGGGGCCGCTGCCCATTCATCGGGTCCGGCGTCGCCGGTCGTGCTAATCGCGGTGAGCCGCTCCAAGTAGTGGTTCCAGCCCTCGGCATGACTCGCAGACTGTGCTTCGTTCAGGCCTTCGTGGACTAGGCGGACCGCGGTACCTTCCGGAACTTGCTCCAGCGTAATGGAGACCGTGGAAGCACCGGGCGGCAGCTCGCCGTCGCCCTCCCAACCCCAGGTGAAGACAACCCGCTTACCCGGCTCGATCTCGGTGAAAGTACCCGCGGCGTTGTGTCCGGGCGTGATGGTCCAGCGGTATTCACCGCCAACACGCAGATCGACGCGGGCTGCAACGGTTTGCCAGCGGCGTAGCCGCTCCGGCCGGGTGATCAGCTCAAAAGCCGCATCCGGGCTGACCGGAAGGGTGACTGTTTTGTCATAAGACATTTAGGAATCTCCTTGAAGGGAATGGGAGTTGAGGGCCAGCGCCTCGGCCACCAGGAGGTCGAGTTCATTCGTCCAGAACGAGTCGATATCCGCCTTGAGGCGAGCCATACCGTCCTGTTTCAGGGCGTAGAACCTATTGCGTCCTTCCTTACGGGCGGACACCAAGCCAACTTCGGCGAGCAGCAACAGATGCTGTGAGATGGCGGAGCGACTTACCGAGAAATTCTCGCTGAGTTCGCTCACCGTCCGTTCACCTGAGCCGAGGAGCTGCAAGAGGCGACGGCGGTTCGGTTCGGACGCCACCTCCAGCAGATCGAGCATAGTAATAGGTTAGTCATCACTAACGCATTCCGCAAGGCTGGTTTTGTTCAAGGCGAATGGCACCACACGGCGGGCTTAGGGCTGATACGGCGGCGCCACTCCCCAGCCCCAGCGCGGCGTTGGCGCATGCTCGGCAACCTTGGCGCCGGGCTGAGAGTTGGACAACGCCAGCCGAGTCCCCCATTCGACGTACCCCACGAAGGCCGCCCGGAACTCGGGATCATCCGGCAGCTGCGCATCGTCGGCAGCCAAGCTCATCAAGGAGGCAAAGCGGAACCGCTGCTCCTGGCTGATGTTCAGATTGCGGTGGTGATTGACCATTCGCTCGTAACCACCGAGTTCCTCGGTATAGCTGGCTGGACCACCAAAAACCTCGATCCACCACAGCGTGACATGCGCCCGATGTGCCTCGCTAACCCCACCGGGAAAGAGCGGGCTCAATAGTTCATCGCCTTCCACCCGGTTATAGAAAGCATCGATCAACCGTCGGAAGGCCTCCGCGCCGCCGGCCCAGTCGAAAAGCGATGGTGTGTCAGTCATGGCGCAAGTGTAGCGACCTCTCTGTCCCTACACCACCACTATTGGGCAGCCGCCACCGCGCTCAGGAGATTGGCCACCCTGAGCCGAGCTCCGGCGTCGGACGTTATCTCCAAACCACCCGTCTGACCGGGTGCAATATCTCCGGACACCACGGCTAGAAAGGCGTCAAGACTGCCGGCAACAGTAGCGGCCACCGGTTCCGGGCTGACTCCCGACCGTGCTCGTACGCTGGCACCGTCGACCGAAATATGGAATTGCTCCGCCCCAATGCGAAATTGGTAGATCTCCTGAGTTTCCGCCGAAGGCACGGCGGCGGCGGAGAGTCCTAAGGCGATCAGCTCGGCTCTGGGCGGGGCACTCGGGGCCTCCGCAACAGGTAGACCGAAGCCCCACCTCGCTAAGCCCAGCACTATGGGACGCAGGCCTTCCCCTAGCGGCGTCAACTCATAGAGCGAGACAGTATTTGAGGCCTCTGATGAATGCCGCTCAATAATTCCGTGACCACGTAGCGCGGACAAGCGTTCGGACAACCGATTGGTCCCCATTGTGGGGAGCTGGTTGAGAAGCTCGGTAAAGCGCTTTGGCCCGAGCAGCAGCTCCCGCACTATCAGCAAGGTCCAACGTTCGCCCACCACGTCGAGCGAACGAGCGACCGGGCACATTTCACCGTAGCTACGTGAAGGCATAGCAAAAGAATACCTCGATCACATTGTAGGAACTATACGATTCATATAGCATTCTTGCTCATGACCCAGTTTTGAATCTCGCTGCAGAAGTGCTGGGCGGCCAGCTCGCCCGCGTATTTCGCGGCGAATAAGCAAAAGGAGCACCACCCGCATGAAGCTTTCCGGAAACACCGTCCTGATCACCGGCGGCGCCAGTGGCATTGGATTCGAACTGGCCACCCAGCTCTCCAGCCGGGGCAATAAGGTCATCATCACCGGCCGCGATCAGGCAAAGTTGGACGCCGCCAAGGATCGCCTGCCAGGGCTCGTCACCATCGTGAGCGATGTCAGTGATCCCGCGGCGATCACCGCCTTGTTCGAAGAGGTCGAGAGCATTGCTCCGGATCTCAATATCCTGATCAATAACGCCGGGCAGATGCGCAGCATCAACTTAAACAAGTCAACGGATGATCTGGCCGGGCTGACCCAGGAAGTCGATACCAACCTCATTGGCGCAATCCGGATGGTCGCCCAGTTCTTACCGCTGCTGGCCTCGCAGCCCGAGGCGGCCATTATGAATGTCTCCTCCGGCCTAGCCATTGTTCCGCTACCCATCTCCCCGGTCTACTGCGCCACCAAGGCTGCCGTGCATTCCTATACTCAATCGCTGCGAGTTCAGCTCAAGAACAGCCGAGTCAAGGTCTTCGAGCTGCTGCCGCCCGCCACCGAAACGCCGCTGCTGGACAGCTTTGACGGCCGCGATATGGAAGGCACCAAGGTCATGCCGGTACAGGAGATGGTTGCCGTGGCTATTGATGGCTTAGCCAAGGATGTGCTGGAAATCTGCCCCGGCCAAAGCGCGCAGCTGCGATTCATGAACCGCTTGGCTCCGAAGTTCATTCTGAAACAGCTCAGCAAATCCGTGGACGCGATGATCTCCTAATCGCTGCCGGTAGGCTAGGCCGGAGTGAGCAGAGGGAACAAGGGTTATGGAATTCGATTTCGTCACCGTGGATGTTTTCACCGGCAGTAGATTCGGTGGGAATCCATTGGCAGTCTTTACCGATGCCCAAGGGATGAGTGACGAGCTCATGCAGTCCTTCGCTGCGGAGTTCAACCTGAGTGAGACGGCTTTTGTGCTGCCACCCGAGGACCCCGCGAATACGGCAAGGTTGCGGATCTTCGGTAAGAAATCTGAGATGCCCTTTGCCGGGCACCCCAGCGTTGGTGCGGCCTTCGTGTTGGCTACTCGCGGCTTGGATCAGGACGGGGCGATCCGTTTCGAACTGCCGGCAGGTCTGACCACGGTCACCGTGCAACGGGATGCTGCCGGTACTGTCTTGAGTGCCGGAGTGACCGCGCCACAGCCGCTCAGCCTCGGCGCGAAGCTCGCCGCGGAGAGCATCGCGGCCTGCGCGGGCCTTTCGGCGGAGGATGTGGTTCTTAGCGCGCACTCCCCCGTCCTGGCTTCAATGGGGAACGCCTTCATCCTGGCCCAAGTCACCCCGGAGGCGCTTGCCCGGGCCAGGCCGGATCTGTCAGCCTTCCAAGCCGCCCAAGCTGCGAACCCTCAGCCGGGCGGACGATTTTCGCTGCATCTCTATGCACGTGAGGGCTCGCTGCTGCGAGCCAGGATGTTCGCTCCGCTCAGCGGAACGCCAGAAGACCCGGCGACGGGAAGCGCCAATACCCCCTTGGCTGGTCTGCTCTATTCGCTAAGTGGCGGCAAGGAAAGCGAGTTCGACGTCGTTCAGGGCCTTGAGTTGGGCAGGCCCAGTCAGTTGCGGGTCACCGCCTGGGATTCCGGGCAAGGGATTCGAGCAGCTGTCTCCGGATCGTGCGTGAGGGTGCTGCGGGGAACGGCGTCGGTCTAGCTGTTTGTTGCCAGTGTTCTCCTCGGCAAGGTCTAGGCTTGAAGCAAGATCTGCACCTATCGAGTGAAAGGCATCCTGATGGCAACCTCACCCAGCGGCCCAGAAGCAAAGCGCTCGGCTTGGCTGACACCCACGGTGATCTCCGCCGTCGTGCTGACCGCGCTCGCTTTGATCTTCGTCTTCACTAACCTCGGCACGGCCAGGGTGCAATTGCTGTTCTGGACAGTGAACTCCCCGCTCTGGGTGGTGATTCTGGTGGCTCTCGTGGTGGGAGTGATCATCGGTTCGCTCTTCCCTTGGCTCAAATCGCGCAAGAAGGGCTAGCTAGGCCGTGTGGAGCGTCTTCTCTTAGCTACCCGTTCTTAGCCGTCTGTACTGGTCAATCTGAACTGGTCAATCTGTATAGGTCAAGGAGTCGGAAAAACTCATCCAGCGCGTGCTTGCCGTCACGCTCGTAGTACTCGATTTTTGCGACCCAGCCACCGGAATCTCGCCAGTTGTAGTGACCTTGAATGAACCGGTCAAACCCAGCAAAGTGCTCTTCATGAGGAAGTGCAGGAAGCGCAGCTACTTGACGCGCGAAGGAGAAGCCTTTCAGCCAAGTATCGAGAGCACGAAGACTAGTTTGCCCGGTGTACATGGCTGGACGCTGCCGGATCAGATCCAGCATTTCGTAGAAGTCCTCAGGCCACTCAACCACCCCAGCTGTGGGCTTCTTAGCGTCTTCATTCGTCATTCCCCCATTGTCACATCCGACCATCTTGCGCACCCTAACGAAGAGGCTGAAACGATCACCGCGGCGGAAGGGCGGGCTCGACTCCTATCAGGGGCTATGCTGCTTGGCGCTCTCTTGGATCGCATCATTGAACGTTGAGTCGAGGACTGTCCTGCGCTCCCGTCGATAGTCTGGGTCCGGTTCCAGTTCGTCAATGTAGCCTTCCCACACCTCAATGTATTCGTCCCGCCATCGCGTGATCGTTTCGACCGATGGCAGGGTCACGTTGAACCGTTGGGCGAATAACGTCAAGATTTCAACCTGGCAGGGCAGCCAAACTCCTTGCGTTTCATCCGGTTCAAGCAGCTCATTATCGATCGCAAATTCAATTTTCTGGACCATCTCAGAGACCAGGCCGCCCAACTGATCCATAGCGTCATCGTTGTCAAAATTTCCTGCATCCCAAGTACCCATAGTCGAGAAAATATCACGCCTTGACCTTGGACCCTAGCTCAATCCAGGGAACGACAATCCCCGGTTAGCCGAGCTACTCAGGTTGAAGCGGAAGGTGACCCATCAAGGTGATAAACGAAGTAATCGTTAGAGGCTCAGTGGCGCGTTGCGCCAAGCGCCGTCGCCAGCATTCAGCATTCTGCGTTCAGCGCTTGAACTGCAGGCGGCAATGCGCGGCCGCTTTCTTGTTTTTCAAAGGCAGCTGGCAGCCCTGGTGGAAAGAGAGTTGCTGGTCGGATGCCTAGCTTGCAGCGAAAAACTCGCCGGGTGTCTAGATGAGAGGATCAGAGGGCACAGGTCTCGATCTAAGCCGATCTAACTCGATCTAAGGAGTACAGATGTCTATTCAGTTGAGCGAAGCGCCCATGACGTGGGTGTTTACCGGCGACAGTATTACTCAGGCGGTGCTGCACACGCACGGTGCCCGCGGCTGGGTGGAGCATCTGCACGAGAGAATCCGCTGGCAGCTCGACCGGCTGAGCGATGTGGTGATTAATACCGGGGTGTCCGGCTGGACGGCACCCAAGGTGCTCGGCAGCTTTGAGCACCTGGTTGGCCGCTTCAACCCAGAGGTGGTTAGCATCTCGCTCGGCACCAATGATGCTAAAAGTCCTGATCTTGAGGGTTTCCGTTCGTCCCTGAGTGAGTTGGCCAGGCGGGCTCTCGACGGCGGCGCGCAAGTTATCCTGCACACCCCGGTCACGATGTCGCTGAGCGCAAGCCAGAAGCATCCGCTGCTGGCAGACTATGCCCAGATTGCCCGGGATATCGCCTCGGAGTCCGGGGCGATTCTGGTGGACCACTACGCGCATTGGTCGGAGGCTTTTGGTTCCGAGGAACCTATCCCCTGGCTCGACGATCCGCGGCATCCGAATACGGCAGGGCACCTGGAGATGGCCGAGCTGACTCTCCGAACTCTGGGTCTTGGTCCGCTCGTCGATCGTCCTTAGGATTCTTCTCGGCGGGAACGCTAACTTGGCCGAGCATTTGACCTCAAGAAGACTTGAGGTTCTAGGGTCCTTGTTATGGACAATGAAAAGCCTATGCAGCCAGCCATTCGTCAACCGCTAGGGTTCTGGACTGCGCGCGCCGGGGAGGCAATTCGTAACCGCACGCGCGGCGCACTCGCGGGCCTTGGCGTCAGCCAACCGGAATGGTGGGTGCTGCATCAGCTCTCGCAGCACCCTGAGGGGATCGAGCGTGCGGCGATGGTTGAGGTGGTGGGGCCTAATGAGAGCCTGGAAGCCATTGAAATCGCGATTGCGTCCTCCGCATCGAAGGGCTGGCTGGTGGAGAGCGGTGAGCTGCTTGTTCCCACCGAGGCTGGTTTTGAAATCTTCGCTCGGGCAGCTGGGCTGCAAGCCGAACTTCAGGCCGAGCGGATGCACGGCATTAGCGAAGAAGACTTCGTGACCACCATTACGGTGCTACAACGGACCATCAAGAACGTGGGCGGCCAGGCCTGGCACTGGTGAGTTTCCGCGCCGTGCGGCTGCGACAATTTGTGTACGACGGCGAGCTAAGCCAGGCGGCACAGTCTAGTTTGCAGGATTCGAGGGGAAACTGTCAGTGGCAGCTGAGAGGTTTGATTCTTAGGGATTTTCGATTTGATGCCGCCTCTTGTGTTTGCTTAGCTCCTGTCCGGGCGAGCTTTCACCATGGGCTCGGATAGGCTGGAACCATCATCGAAAAGCCCTCCCGGTTATCGCCATGTTGGCTGTCCGGGACGTCCCGGACAGCCATTAAATAGGAGGAATTATGACTAGACTCCCCATTCATCAACATGCCCCCGAAGGATATAAGGCAGTTGCGGCGCTGGATCAGTACGTCACCAAGAACATCGACCATGTGCTGCTGGATCTGGTGAAACTGCGCGCTTCCCAACTCAACGGCTGCGCCTTCTGCGTGGACATGCATGCGACCGACCTGGAGAAAACTGGCGTGCCTAGCCGCAAGATCTTCGCGGTGAGCGCTTGGCGGGAGACCGACTTCTTCAGCGACCGTGAACGGGCTGCCCTCGCCCTCACCGAGCAGGTGACTTTCATTTCCTCCGGGGTGGATGAAAAGACCTGGCAGGAAGCGGCAAGGCTCTTCTCGGAGCGCGAGCTGTCCGATCTGATTCTGGCCATCGGCACCATCAACCTGTGGAATAGGATCGGGGTTTCGACGCATCTCGCTCCGCCGGCGTTGGGGTAGGTGCGTTCGCGGGTCAACGGACTGTCCGTGAGAAAGCACCGAAACAACGACTGTGAGAATCGGCGACGGTTAAGTGATTATGTCAGCCTCACATGAGTTCGCCAGGACCAATTGATGTGTACCCATTTGATCACCCTGGCTGCCTTTATAACAACCCAGATTAAAAATACAACATTTGGCTACAGCGTGAAAACCTTGACAGGTCGCATATCTGCGCGTAGCTTTCGAGCAAGCCCAATTCAGGGGGTTCGATGAAGCATTTTCTGTGGTGGTCAAAAGCATTTTCCGCGTTATTCCTATGTCTGCTCCTAACTTCCTGCGGATCTGGTCCGGTTGGTGGACCAGGAACGGCGGTGAACACGCCGTCTGCAAGCAGTTCTACACCGCCTCAGGAATCCTGTGCCGTTTTCCTTCCCGCGACTCCGTGCTCTCAATATGTCAGCGTTTCAGGTGCATCACATGGCGTGGTTTTGCCTTGGCTCGCGAAAGGCGGGCTCATCGTGGGTCTGACATCTGTCAATGGCGGGCTTCAGTTCACCGCAAAAACTCCATGTGACCCGATCAGCGGGCCTGCAACTCTTAGCGGAAACTCTCTCACTGTTGGGAAGCTTGCCGTTGGAGCGGCGGGATGTGTAGGAGACCAGTCACAGCAACAGCAATGGATGATGCAGTTTTTGAAACAGCCCATAACCATGACCTTTAGCCAAAATGTGTTGACCTGGACCAGCGGAACGGACACCCTTAGCTTCAAAAGCAGATGACTGTCCCGCGGACTGAATCCTGGACCAAAACAAAATATCTGTATCCGACCCATGTGTGAACTAATCAAACGGGGGACAAGTTGAAATTCATATCGTATGCAGTCCGTGTTTCGGCAGTGGCTTTCCTGGTATCCACCGGGATCGGAAGCGGCACCGCTCTTGCAGCAAGTACCTCGCCTAACATTCCAGGTTTCAGCGAGATAGATAGCTTCATCGCTAATTCTGGTCCTACTTTCATAGCTAACCAACAAAAATTATCGGACTTCAAGCATTGGGTCGCCTTGGTGCCCGGTATTGAAGAGGCGGGCTATGTCGAGCAGGTCAACGACGCAGAAAACCTGTCCACGAAGATTCTTTGGAAAGGACCATCTCGTTTACGTGAAACCGTCCTCGCTGAGGGGCTATCGCGTGGAATAATCACAACCTTTTCAGAGCGGCCATATTCCTTACCGCAAATCCGGACTGCCATTACAAAAATTGATGCTCAGAGCAAGGTCCTTGCGGAACTTGGATTCCAAATTGATGGAATCGCCGGTGTGCGCGACGACGACGGGGCCATTGCCATTGAAGGCCACCCGCTTGACCAGCTGACACCGAATCTAAGCAAAGTGTCAGAAATCGTACAGTTAGCCGCAGGCGGACCAGTGCGAGTAACCGATAACCGCCGGACGACTCCCGCGACCGCAACTCGTTCCAATGACACCGCGCCGTTCGACTCTGGTGGCTACATGATCGAATCAGGTCATGTTTGCAGCACAGGTTTCTCGCTCGCGGACAGTAGACGCACTTATGCGGTTACTGCCAGGCACTGTCCACAGGGCTCGTACTACGATCGCGATAACCCAGGAGTCTATGTAGGCTATGAACTCCGGGATTCGCCCGACGGCCAAGCATCTCTGCTTGACGGAACCGGGAGCAAATGGATGTTCGACGGCGTTTGGAACAACAGTGCGGGATACGCAAAAGGGGTCTCGGGGTTCCAAGACGTTGCTCTAGGTGACAGGGTCTGCACCAGTGGTGGTAACTCAGGAGTTCACTGCAATATCAAGATCATCGGCATGAACTACTGGTGGAACGATGGCTACGGTGGCGCCAATACTATTGAGGCCTACCAGCAGACGGCAGGCCAGATCGCCACTATTCAAGGTGACAGTGGTGGACCCGTCCTCATGCCGCTCTCTAACGGAACGGTTGGCGCTGTGGGTATGATCCAGGCAGTCATCACCGGGCACACGACTGGCTGCGGATCAGTGCATGATCAGGGGGGGGAACCTCTGCTCAGCAGACATGCTGTTCACTTCAACCCGGACTATCGCCAACAGCCTAGGCATGAATCTGGTCACTTGGTAAACGACTTATTGCGAAATCCTGATGAATTGTCCCAGAATTCCGCTCTCTTTGAACCTGCGACCCCCTGACCCCCAGTCAGGTGCGCTACCAAGCTGCGCCACAGCCCGTGGCTTCAATTTTCAGTTACTTCGGGCCGACTGGAAGGGGTGAACCCCTTAACCCCCAGGTGTCAAAACACTTGCTCAGAGCCGGTTTCCCGCGTGATCCTGCGGCGCTAACTGCCCACCTGCACATCATGGGATGCCTGCAATGCATGGTTCTGGTCCCCTTTTGGTCCCCCACGCGCGTGCTGAGAGGTCCGCGGCGGGCGGTCGCTTCCTTCATGCGAACCCGTGCGAGCAGGACGAGGCTGACCGGTCCCATGATGAGGAACTTGAGTGCGTTCCAGATGAACAACAGCACCAGCAGGTTGAGCCATCCTGGACCGTCCCTCTCGATCAGGTTGGTGCAGATGCTCGCGCCGAGTAGATACGGGACCGCGAGAAGCATTGCGGGGACGCCCCATTTGCCTGTTCGTAGGGCCTCGGTCGGCCTTCATATGCCGCGCGTGGCGGTTGCTGTATCGATTCGCCAGATGTCGTGGTAGGCGTCGTGGCAGTTGTTGCGGGCGACGTTCTCGGCACGTTGGAGTCCGTGCGTGGCGTGTTGCAGTTCCACTCCTTCCTCGATCGCCGTGGCGAGCACGTCGGCCCATCGCGCGGCGGCATTGCCCGCCGACCACAGCCCGACTTCGAGCGGGATGGAGGGTAGCCTCTCGCGTCGCCCAGCGCATCGGGGTCGTATCCGGCGACGTCTCGTTGTCCTGCCAATCGGGCGGCTTGGATCCGCTCGCTCCATTGGCGGAGGTTGTCGCCCACGTGGCACACGTATTCGGCAATCGACCAACCCTCAAGGCGTTCGTCGCCGGTCAGGGAGTCAGCCGCTTGCCGGGCGTGTTCCTCGAAGCCGCGCACCCAGGTGACTGCCTCCTGCGGGGTGATCGACCAACCGAAGCCGCATTCGCGACATGGTTCGCGGAAAAGGGCCGCTCCCCCAGAGTTCCACGGTGCCCACCCTAGAGCGAGGGCGTGGTTCGAGGTTCGTGCGGCGGGCTCAGTCGCGCTGCGTCGAGAGCTCAGTTGGGAGAGGGCAGGTGAGGATGTCCTCGGCGTCCTGCAGCGCGTTAACAACCTCGTCCGCGGTGGAGACGTATACGTGCGGGTAGACCCGCTCGCCCTTGGCTTCGTCGATAACGTGGGCAAGTTGCTCGGTGTCGAGCGAGAACCGCGCGTCGATGCCGTCCTTGTTGCCGCGTGGGTCTTGCCGATGCCAGGCGCCGTCGAGGTAGATGGCGACGAGGCCATGGAGGACGCGTCCGTCCTCGGGGTCGCCGAGGCGCTGGTAGCAGAGGCCGGTGGGGATTCCTTGGCTGCGAAGGACCGCTGCGAGGAGGTTCGACTTGGCATTGCAGAGGCCGACGCCCGCGGCGAGGACCTGGGATGCGGTGAGGGTGAGGCGGTGGTCTTGGGTGTCGTACGCGTGGGCGATGTTGTCTCGCACCCAGTTGAAGGCGGCACGCGCGAGGCTGATGTCGTCGGAGTGCTCGTCGCGGAGCCGCTTGCCGAGGGCGATCACGTCGGCGTGGTCGGTCTCGATGACTGCGTCGGCGCCGAGGTAGTGGTTCGGGGGTCCGGTATGCAACTGAACCGCTGGGTGCCGGAGGTCGGTGCGGTGCCGTTGGCCCAGCGTCGAGCGGCGGTCGGCCCAGGCACGCTGGGAGTCGCGAGCCTGGTGCACCGCGGCGGGGTCGATGTCGGCGATCGCGAGGCCCGCCTCCCGTCCGATCCGTGCGATGGGTTGTCCCAGCGGGTCGTAGACGGCCGAGCCTCCAACGAACTCCCCGGTGAGCCCACCGAAGAGCACGTACATGCCGTTGTCAAGCGCTCGGGTCGCGTAGCGGAGAGCGCGCCGCTGCTCACTCCCGGGGAAGTAAGCGCCGGAGTTGACGTAGACGGTGGTGCCATCGGAGGCCGCTGCCGCCGCGTGCTCCGGGAAGTCGACGTCATAGCAGACCGACAGCGCGATCTCGTGTCCGCCCAAGTGATGCTGCCTCCGGCATCGCCGCGGTGAAGGTGCCGACCTCGAGCGGGAAGAGATGCTGCTTGTCGTACACCGGCCGAGGGTCCACACCCGTGGTGAGGACGATCGTCGTTAACCTCTTGCTTCCGCTCGGCGCGCTGAGAGCGGCATTGAGGAGAACGACGATCCCTGTGCGGTCGACGGCTTGTTGGAGCGGCGCCAGCCAACTCAGGTCCTCTGCGCTCGGCAGTTCCGATTCGAACAACTCGGTGTCGTAACCGGTGTTGTTCCAGGCTTCAGGGAAGACCAGCAGCTCGACGCCGGCGTCGGCTGCCTGCTCGCACCATCCGGCAGCCGACTGCATGTTCGCGGCAATGTCACCAGTGACGGGGCGGCGTTGACGGCGGCAACTCGGAGCGGTCGGATCTGCACTGCTCCAGCCTATGACCGCGGGATTCGTGGCTGGACTCGTTTCCGGCCCGGCCCTTCATGTCCGGGTGCTCGATCGTGGCGAGGTAGCGGGTGGCACCTTCGACGCTCCTGCCGAAGAGGTCGGCGATTCCGCGGACAGATAACCTTCGTGTGAACGATGGCCGGGTCTCAAATACCCAAAGCAAAGCGATCTTGAAGTTCAGCCAAGGATTGGCCGTCCTTGAATACGAATGTGACTTCAGTGTCGTCGAACTCGAGCTCACAAACTGGACATTCAAACGCGAATGAGTAGAAAACGTTTGTCGAGACCTCATCAGGGCCTTCATATTCATACTCAACGTCATCTATCATGGCGACAATTTGAGCTTGACTCTCGCATGCTGGGCAGACCTCCGCAATCAAATCTCCTAACTCATGAAGTTCGAGCTTTGACTGCTCGCGATCTTGCCTCCACTTGCTGAAGCTGAGCCTCGAAACATCCTTTTGATGCGCATCAATGATCGCGCTCTTCATCCTTTCGAATTTGGCCCGCGCGTCTGTTATTGCTTCACGGATGCCGACAGTGAAGGCGTTGAATCGGCTGTACTGTGCAGCGGATGCTGAACTGGATAGCCAGTCTGATTCTTTCAGCCCTGAACTCTCTTGTAGGTAGTAAATCCACAAGCTAATGCGATCCAGAATCTCGCCCAGATCGTGGTCTGAGTATCCCAAATGAACGGCTTGGTTCCTATCGCGAAGTATTGACTTGCCAAGATTCACGATCCTCTTGTCTAAAGATAGATGCCTTGCCGCCAATGCATACAGCTCGTTGGCATCGCTGGTTCGCTTGCCAACGAGGTCGTTAACGGTGACGGGGCGCGGCAAAGCGTCGGGGAGGTTCTGAAGGATGAGCGCGGGGTGTTCTCGAGCAAGGATCGACTTAGAAAGAAGCTCGATAGCAGCTCCCGCATGTTGGCTGGCACATGCAGCCACGAAGGACTCTGCCTCGGGGGTTGCGGATGCATCATTCAGTTCGTAAATCGCTGATGCGTGCTGACCTGCGAACACTTGCAACGCCTCGTGAAGGGGCAGCGAGACTCGCCATTTCTTCACATCACTTTTCATGCGGGGTCCTCCGTTAGGGGTTGGCTGTTAAGGTCCGAGAGCGCTTGCCAAAAGGGTATCGATCGCTTGGGCGCGACAGCCTGATCAGACCTGTTTTTCGCGTGGTTCTGCGGTGCTAGTGGCCCATCTGCGCGCCATGGGATGCAGCAAACCATGATTCTGGTCCCCCTTTTGGTCCCCTGGAACATCAGCCCAGTCGGCATGGCTGCGACCGGTCAGCTAGACCCGCTACTGCTCGGAACGGTCTCCAAGTACTCAGCAACAAGGTCGTGGTCAAAGACGTCGAGCGACTCCCGGATCTCCACATATAGGGCGGCAGGCGTCGCGTTCAACGCTACATAGCGCCCATCGGTGAACACAGACTTGGGCGCAAGCGCTGCTAGACCTCGGACCAGCGCTTCAATCTCCGGAACGTCCATGTCATGACCTTTGGTTGCCAAGAACGCGGCGAGACTCTCGAACACAATCGGGGCCTTGCGCTCACTGTTCTCGACCAAGGTCTCGACCAACACTGCGACTGGCGGACGTGGTACGCGTGCCTGAGTCGACTGCGTATCCACCCACGCACGGGTCTCCTCCGGCTTGCGCGTGTCGAACAAGGGGCGGAGGTCAGATGGGTTTAGACCTTGAAGCGCGAAGAGCTCGACGAGCCTGGCAAGATCATCGACGCGGATCGCGGTGATCTCATCATTCACGCATACGTCGTTGATCAAGCCTTCCTCATCCATTGCACCCTGGAAATCTGGCGCCACCAGCAAGGTGAAGCTTGGCGCTACCTCAAGGTTGTGCCGTTCAGCCGCCCTGTCGCGGTGCACACGCAGCACAGAGGTTCGTGCGGTGTCAGCCCGAATCTTGCCAGGAACCTTCACCTGCGAACTTGAGTCATCTGCCAGCACTGCGCGAACGGCGTCCTTGGTTGACTTCGCGTCGTAGGTAAATGCGTACGACGCGCTTAGCTCACCGCGCTTTCCGAGACGAGCAGTCGCGATGCCGTCTGCGCTGTGACTCGCGCCACCTAGGCGAGTCACAGAGAAACCGAGGAGTTCGAGAGCGTCACCAACGGCGTCCTCAAGTGCATTCTCGTCGTTTGTAGCGTCACGCAAACGCTGAGCGATGATCGGGGCCGACCGTGGGAAACGAAGCGTGAGTTCACGTAGGAACGCATCTCGCCTGCGCATGACCCTCGCGATCACTTCAGGAGAGATGTTTTCGTCGAGCAAGTACGCCTGGGTCAATACTTCGCTCAGCCCGAGCAACTTAAGTGGCTCTGCGACCGTTTTGCCGCCGATGTAGTTGTTGACAAACGGGTGGGTTTGGTTGAGGACGACGGCGCGCCGGATGGGGTCATAGACCGCCATCGGACCGCTGGAGTCTTGCTCCTCCAACAAGACGCTTTCGATGACGTCCCCGCCCTCAGCGAGGACCTTCTCCGTGTCCTCGACTGCAGCCTCATCTAGCCCAAGGCTGTCCGCAACTGCCGATTCCCCCGCGACAGCCCGCTGGAGCATTCGGCGCAGCGGTCCTTGGCTTAGAGCTGTACTTGGCTTGGCCAGCCTTCCATTTTTGCCAATGTTGGAGATGACATCTCCATCATCTTCCTCGGCCGACGCGACCCGTGCCTTGTTGAAGACGGCCAGTAGATAGTTCTTTAGTTCCTGGAGTTGAGCCGATTCCTTCAACGTCTCGCGCGCACTTGCGACCTGCTCATCCAAATCGTCAGCGTTGATCTCCATGCGGAATCGAGTGAGCGTTCCGTGCCGGAGCTCAGGGCCGACCGAAAAGTCAGCGTCATACAAATTGATCAGGCGTCCCCGAACCCGAACGAAGAAGCCGTGACTTCTCGCCAAATCCTCGCTTCGCCCCCGCTCGAGCGGTTGCTTGTAGAGGATGGCCTTCCCCCAAATAACTCCGGCGTTTGGAAGTCGCACTGCGGCAATCTTGACTATCTTGACGGACTTCTTGTCCTCGCCCTCGTCGTCACTGTCGTCTTCATCGTCCTCGCGGTCCTCATCTTCGACCTCGACTTCGACCTCAGTCTTCTCGACTGGACCCCAAGGACGATCCTTACTCTTCGGGAGCGTCGCCTCACCTTCACCGACAGTAAAAGTCCACAACTCTTCGCCATCGATCTTGGACGATTCGAGTTTTTCGTCGTTCAACCAGAGCAGAAACTCAGGATTCAATGGAAGCGCGCTGCGCAACACCCAACGAAGCCTGCCCAGCTTAATATCGCGCGCAGTTGGCTTGAGATTGGACAGAATGGCTGCCGTCCAGTGGTCAGATTTGGAAAGTCCACCGAGCACTTTCGCTGAATTTGCGACAGTGGTGCCAGCAAGGGATCGCTTAATCGCATCGATCGCCTGGTCCTTGGTAAGCCTGACAACATCAAGAGCCAAATCGACACCGTCGAGCATTTCGGCTGTGTGTGAGACCCGACCGTAGTCCATCGTGACTGCCATGTATTCGGCGTCGCGATGAACGATGTACGTAAGTCGTTCCGCAAGGACGTAGGTTGCAAGCTTGCCGATGCCGAATTTGCCAACAGGCTTTCTTCTGCCTGGCGGCGGCGTCTCGGTCCGCTTCCGGGACTCACCAATCTTCCAGAGATCGGCGAGTCCTTCCAGGTCCATACTCTCGCCGTCATCGACAACAAGAAGGGTCGCACCCTGCAAAGAAAGGTCCGAAGAGAGGTAGACCCACACCTTTCGCGCACCGGCGTCATATGAGTTTGTAATCAGTTCTTCGAAGGTCTTGTTCGGCGAGCTGTAGAGACCCTCAGAAAACCGCTCGATGATTCCATACGAAATCTTCACTGGAATGAGACCGATATGATCGTCACTCTGAATTAGCTCGACAACCTCGACCGTTTCGACTTTGCTAGGGTCAGTCTGGTCCTCGACCGCCTGGTCGACAGAACTCGTCATCTGTGCTTCCTCTCCCCGCGTTGCCAATCATTCGATGGCGTTCCACACGCCGCACGGTGGCGCAGACTTGATCGCCCGCCACTGGGCATTGCCGATGAAGTTCTGGGCACTCCCGCGCACTTCACAGTGGCTTCTCCATCACCATGACGACTTCCGTGCGCATCCGCTTTGCCATCGACGAAGACTTGTTGTGAGTGTTTACGGGGAGGTATCTACGATTCTCAGGCAGTGCACGTTCGGTTCGATCCTTAGTATGAAAACCGGCATGTTCATACGCGAGCCGCACAAGTTCGTCGTTTCGTATGTAGTTGCTTTTCAGGGTGGAGTTCCCAATCACTGTTACGACTTCCGCGCCTGCTCTACACACGCGATGGAGCTCTAGTGCAAACTTCGACAGATCGTGTGCGTATCGCGTGATCGTCGCGATTGGAAGACGATCAGGATGATCAACACTGGTCTCGATGTAGTCGACCATCTGCTGGACATGCTCTCTCGCGTCAGCCCCGAGTGAACGCTCAGCACCCACGCTGCCAGATCGAATTTCCCGAAGTTCAGGGATCGTGTGACCTAGCCAGATGAGGGACATCTTGTGCCCGCGAAGGTAGTCAATCGCGTTGAGATACGGAGGCGACGTGATGACTAGGTCCACGGACCCGTCAAGAAGGTTCAACGATCGGGCATCGCCGCGCTCGACTGACGCGTCGCCAATGAACTCCCTCTGGTCGAGAAGCCGTGTGAGACCGCTGACCGACGCCTCAAAGCCTTGATAGACGTCATAGTCCGACTCTGTGACGACGCGATGTGGTCTGCTATGTGACGTGTCGGCCGCGAGCGAGGCCTTGGGAGACTTTGTCACGATGATCCGGCTTAGGGCTACCTGTAGAGCCCGCCTTACGGTGACGTCGTCAACCTTCTCAAGTGCGCGAGATAGCCGATTGAGCTGTGTTCGTTGTTCCGCCCCGAACCAGTACTCCGCGAACGCGGTCGTCTCTGGATCAGCCCAGCGCGGCCTGTCGACCGAGGACGCCTTTGCCTTGGCTAGTACTCGCTCTGCTTCGGCAACGACTGTGCTGGTTTCCACGGGCTGGGTGGCAACCGTACTCATGAGCACTGCGAGTGGGTCGACGTCGAAGCCACGCGCCGTGTGACCGCGCGCCGCAGCCGCCGCGAGCACTGTTCCCGAACCGCACATGGGATCGAGGACCACCAGCGGGTCGTCAAATGACGTCTCGCGGAGGTGGTCGATCGCGATGTCGGGAGCCATCCTGGCCGGGAACGGGTGGATCGTCCGTGCGACCATAAGGACTCCTTCGACTCGTACGTCCGGCACGAGCGGGTGTGCTCCTAGAGGCCGTGCATAGGCTTATCATCCCAGCCAGCCTCGGCACAGGTCAAAGCACCTCGCCGCCTAGCTCGAATCTATCGGCCGCCTCGGACATCCGTTCGAGTCCCCCGCCCCGCGAGGCGCCCCCGATTCAGCGCTCCGCGCATTCCTACGCCTAGCCCGTTTGCAAGTCAGTGCACGAGTGTTGGAGAACCGTGCGAGGAAGCCTTTCCCAGGCGCGTGCGGGCAAGGAGTACAGCAGTGATTGGTCCCATCACGATGAACTTCATCGCGTTCCAGATGAACAGCAGGACGAGCAGGTTGAGCCAGCCCGGTCCGCCGTCTGCCATGAGGCTGGTGCAGATGCTTGCGGCGAACAGGTACGGCACAGCAAGGAACATCGCGGGGATGCCCCACTTCAGGCCACGGCGGGTGCGGATCGCATCAAGCAGGCGATTCGTCGGCATGTAGCGGCGCAGGAAGCGCGTGTGGACGCTCGCGGCCCAGATGAGTCGGAACATGGACAGTCCTTTCCAAGAGTTCGGCAGCGAGAACCCGAAAGGACCATCACCGTCGCCGGAAGGTCATGCCACCGCGACGAGCGGCGGCGCGTATTTGAGACTGCCTAGTTCGCCACTGTAGCTCCGACCAGTGACATCCGGTAGCCCTCGGATGACGCCAGGTTCACCGCCGTTTGGTCGGAAGATCCTGCGTGAACTGGTTGGGGTGTCCCGCTCAGCGTTTCTATCTGCCCGGATCAGCGATCGCGTAGAGGAGGTCACGGACGCCGGGACGGTCTTCGCGGTCGGCGCACCAGACCAGGCGCAGTTCAAGTCGCGGAGTCTCGACCGGAAGGCGGACCAGTTCTCCGGCCGCGAGCTCCGTGGTGATGGCGAAGTCAGGAAGTAGCGCTACTCCGTCGCCCTGGATGGTCCAGGCCTTCGCGATGACAACACTGCCAGCTTCGGTTCGTCGCATGCGTGGGGAGAACATCTGGTTGGCTGCGAGCCAGAACGAGCAAGCAGAACTGTTGCCGACCAGCGGGTAGACCTCGAAGTCATCGACTTCCGGACTCCCCCGGTGTGCCAGTGGGTGTGATGCTGCCACCACCAGCGATAGCGGCACCGTCTCGATGTCGAGGTAGGCGAAGTCACCTGGTGGAGGGTCGAACCCGAGGTCGCCGAGGTCGTTACCCAGGTCGAGCAGCAGTCCCGCGTCGATCGCGCCGCTGTTGATGTCGTCGAGGAGGGTGACTCGGCTGGTTGTTGGGGCGGTTTTCACGTGGATGCCCGGTCGTCGAGCGCTGAGCCTGCCGAGCATGCGGGGTACGTGGATCGCCATGACGGTTTCGAGGGCGCCGAGCCGGACCTCGACTGGGGTGGCGGCCACGTCGCTGCGCGCGTCGCCGGACGTTTCGAGGAGTCTGCGCGCCCAGCCTTGTAGCCGTTGACCGGCTGGTGTTAGTTGCATGCCGCGCGATTTCCGTTCGAACAACGTGACGCCGAGAGATCGTTCGAGAGTCCGCAGTTGTTCGGACACCGACGAGGGCGCACGGTCGAGCGCGTTCGCCGCCGCGCCGACGGTTCCTGCGCGAACGATGGCCTCGAATATCTCTAGCTGTCTGAGTTCCACCCCGCGCCTCTCCGTTCGGATTTTCCGAAACCAGCATACGGCTCAGCCGGTGGCTCAGCCGACTCGTCCCGCCCAGGATTGGCTTATCGGTCGATTCAATTCTGTGGAGGACAACAACACATGGTGGAGGCTCGTCAGCAGCAGTCACGTAGTCAGGTAGGTGGCACGGCGGCGCACCCTGGACGCTTCCGGGCGCTGCTCGGTCTGTCGCTTGGCTACTTCATGGTTCTCCTGGATACAACAGTGCTCTCCGTTGCGGAGCCGGACATCGCTCAATCGTTGGGCGCGTCGGTCGGGGGACTGCAGTGGGTGGTCAACGGGTACACGATCACGCTGGCAGCATTCTTGCTGTCGGCCGGAGCGGTCGCCGATCGGCTCGGTGCCCACCGGGTCTTCCGGTACGGGATCGCCGGGTTCGGGTTCCTCTCCTTGTTGACTGCCTTCGCGCCGTCGGTCGGATTGCTGATCGCGCTGCGCGCACTGCTGGGCGTGGCGGCCGCGCTGTGCATCCCGTCGTCGATGGCGATGATCACCCGCCTGTATCCCGAGCCCGCCGCACGTTCGCGGGCACTGGCAGCCTGGACAGCGATCAGCGGTGTCGGTCTCGCGTCGGGACCGATCATCGGTGGCGCACTGGTGGCCTTCGCGGGCTGGCGAGCGGTGTTCACCGTCAACGTGCCGATCGCCGTGGTGGTCCTCGTGCTGGTTACCGGGTCCAGATTCGCCGCCCCGATGACCAAACGACGGATCGACGTTGCCGCGCAACTGCTCGCTGGTGTGACGCTGGCCCTTCTCAGCGGCTCGCTGATCGCGTTCGGCGGCCGGGACATCGCGCTGGCCACCGCGCTGGGGGTGGCTGCGATTGTCGTCGCAGCGGCACTCGTTGTTGTTGAGCGACGCAGCGACTCCCCCGTGTTCGCGCCACAGATACTCCGAGCACGGAGTGTCCTCGCGGGGCTCATCGCTGGTGCAGCGGTGAACTTCGTTCTCACCGGCGCGATCTTTGCGCTGCCGCTGCTGCTGATACAAAGCCTGAACCTGACGCCGATCCAGATTGGCCTGTTCCTGCTGCCACTGACGATCCCGTGCGCGCTGAACCCTCTGCTCACTGGCCAGATCGTGGCCCGCTACGGACCGCGACCTCCGATCATCGGGGGCCTTGCGCTGCTCTCGGTGGGCAGCGCTGTCCTTACCGTGGCGGTAGCCGATCACTTCCCGACACTTCTCACCGCCATGGGCTTGGCCGTCACGGGCTTCGGGGTCTCGTTCACCCTGCCCGCATTGATCTCTGCGGTGCTGTCGGCGGCGCCGGCGGGAACTGCAGGCAGTGTCGGCGGCATTCTCAATGCCGTCCGTCAGATGGGCGCGACAATCGGCGTCGCCGTGATGGGTGCCCTCATCGCCGCCCAGCAAACTGACGCCGGGGGTACAGCGGCGATGCTCACTGCGGCCATCATCGCCGCGCTCGGATGCTGCGCGTACGTGTTGCTCACGCGCGCACGACGATCTGGACTACCGGGGTGACGGGCAGGGCCAGGTCCGTACTCCCCCGCTAATGCCAGGCGCGTTTAGATCCAGCCCTGCTACATCGAGTGGCCCGCCGCTTGCCGTCCTGGTCGGCGTTCTTCGTCTTGTTCGGGAGTACCGACGATGGTTCGCGCCCGGTTGAGAGCTGCTCGTGCTCTCGCGGCATCGATCTTCTGTGCCGTGCTCTCCGCTGGCGCTCCGAGTGCGGTTGCGCCGGTGATGGCGTGCCGATCTCGGTAGGCCGCTACGGTCTGTGCCTGGTGTCGCCAGATGGCTGCGGCCCGTACGTCACTAGGTGGTGTGCCGAGCTCGCCGACCCAGCCCTCGTGGTCATTGAGTGCTTGATCGAGTACCGCATCGGCGCGGGCCTCGATCAACTCGCGCCTCTCGGTCAACGCTTGCCGCATCTCGGCTGGCATGGCTCCGGTTGCTTCGGGGATCAGACCGACGATGAGGCGAGGTGACTTTCGGTTGCGTCCGGAGCCGGCCGGCCGGGCGGTGGCGTTAGCGACTCGGTAGTGCAGGACGGCTGCGATGTCGTCGGCGTCGGCGAACCCACGAGCTTGGACGAGCCGCGGCAGCAGCGTTTCGACGTCGTGGTGGTTCGCTTCGGCTCTGCGCAGTTCGCCGGTCAACGGTCCGAACGCCTCGGACCTAATGGCGTCTTCGGCTTCGTCGTCTGTGAGTCCGCTGGCGTGGATGAGGCTGGCCCACCGGTAGCTTTGCGCTGAGGCGGCGATGGTTTCGTACTCGGCGGCGAGTTGCGCGATCGAGCTCCACGCTTCGTGCTCGGCGGTGATTGTCTCGTGTGCGGAGAGTTCTGCACCGACGTGTTGCAGGACTCCGTAGAGCACGGACCGGGCGGTCGCTTCGGCGTTGTCGCCAGGGTGCGGTTCGGCATGGGTCTGGTCGGGCGCTCTGCCTGTGGATGGACGACTGGTCGACCTCGCTCGGGGGGCCAGAGGGGGACCAGGAAAATCGGGTCCGGAAACGACGAAGCCCTGGTGAGAAACATGCTCTCACCAGGGCTTTTCGGTCGGGCTGACAGGATTTGAACCTGCGACCCCCTGACCCCCAGTCAGGTGCGCTACCAAGCTGCGCTACAGCCCGAACATCAACTTTGCCGAGTAAAACCCGGCGAAAGCCAACTTGAAAATCATACAGTACAGCCGCGCCGGACTCTAACCGAGCGCAGACCTCTAACCGAGAACAAGCAGCCAGAAGAACAACTACCGAAGCGCAAACGCCCGCGCCTCAACCCCGGCCACGAACAACTCAACCGAACTCCGATAGAACTCCTCGGCATCTCCCACCCCGGTCAGCGGCTCCGCAGCGGCCAGAACATGAGGATACTGCTCGGCGGACAAGCCACGAATCGCCGCGAGCTTCCCGGCCAAATGCTTCTCCCGCTCGCACTCGTCCATGCCGATCTCTCGACCGGGCTCCCCCACCACCAGCATGACGCACAGATCCATCGCGGTCCTGGCGATATTTGCCGCCTCGCCGACGGAGAATCCCAGCTCAGCTAATAACGCCAAAGCCCGCTCGGTGACCTGCAAGCCCTGCGAGGTAGCGAACATCTGGGTCGGAACAAGCGATACAGCGGCCGGATGCTTTCGCAAAACAGTAACCAGCCCCCGCAACAGCTCCGAGAACGAAGCCTCAGCCTGCACCTCTAGCTCAAAAAGCACAGCCTGCCCCATCGCAGCCAGTAACTCGTCCTTATTCGCAAAATGCCAATACATCGCCATCGGGGTCACGCCGAACTCCCCCGCCAGCCGCCGCACGGTCACTGCCGGCAACCCCTCGCGATCGGCCAAGGCCAGGGCAGCATCCAGCACGGATTCTCGACTCAAAGCGGGCTTGTTCACACTCTAACTTTACCATGTATAGGAATTGCTATACGGTGTACATCAAGACCCCGGAAAGACCCGGAAGAACCAACAAAACCAAAGGACCCTTATGGATTACTACAGCAAAACCATCCTGATCACCGGAGCTTCCTCCGGCATTGGCGAATCCTACGCGGAGAAATTCGCCAGCCTCGGCGCCAATTTAATCCTGGTCGCCCGCAGCGAAGACTCCCTCAAGAAGCTCGCCGCCAAGCTGAGCGAAAAGCACAAGGTCCAGACCGACGTCGTCGTTCTGGACCTCTCCACTGCCAATGCGGCAGCCGAACTCTTCCAGAAGCACCCCGAGATCTACGGCCTGGTGAACAACGCCGGCTTCGGCACCCACGGGGCCCTCCAAGACCAGGACGCCGCCAAGGTCAACCAGGAGATCCAACTCAACTGCGGCACTCTCGTGGACCTCACCCAAACCTACCTTCCCGGCCTACTGCAACGCAACGAAGGTTTCATTCTGAACGTTGCCTCCATCGCCGCCTTCCAGCCCTCCCCCTATATGGCCGTCTACTCGGCCACCAAAGCCTTCGTACTCTCCTTCACCCAAGCCCTCTGGGGCGAACTACAAGGAACCGGCGTCACCGCGCTAGCCATCTGCCCCGGCGCCACCAAAACCAACTTCTTCGTCGAGGCAGGCAGCGAGAGCGCCGCCGTCGGCCGGATGCGCACGGCCGACCAAGTAGTGAACACCACCATGAAGGCTCTCGAAAAGGGCAAGCACACCGCCATCGACGGCGCCGCGAATAAGCTGCTCAGCTTCTTCGGCCGGGTAGCCCCACGCAATCTGGTGATCCCGATGGTCGGCCGAATGATGAAGAACTAACCGAATGATGAGGAACTAACTAGTTCAATCCCGGAGTAAAATGCTGCCATGCAAAGCGGCAGGGATACGACGGCGGTGCAAGCCACCCGGGTCAGCAAAGGCGTGCTTGGGGTCTACCTCGCCGTCGCCGTCTTCCTGTTCCTGATTGGCCCGGGGATCCTGCTGCTACCAGACGATCCGGGCGACTCGGAGGCTGGCACCATCGGGGCGATCATCGGCGGCGTAATAGGCTGCTTCTTTGGCGTGATCATTCTGATAACTGCGGCCGTTGGACGCGACGAGGACAAGCAACTCACCAAATACGGAGTGCCTGCCAGCGCGGAAATTGAACACATCAAACTAGCCAGTAGCGGCGAAGAGTCGAATAACCTAATGATCCTGAAACTTCAGATCAGCGGCTCCGGCTTCGAGACCTTCGAAGCGACCGCTGAAAAGGACCGAGACGACTCCTGGCGGATCGGCGATCACCTCGTAGCCATTGTGGTTCCGGCTACACGGCTCTTTGACCTGCCCTGAAACGCCTGCCCTGAAACGCCCTAGCCAGCGGAGTTCTTCAGCCAATCATCCAGATCCGGCTGGGCATAGTGCACCTGCTCGACGTCCACTTCCTGAACATACTGCTCGGGACTGATCCGCTCGGGTAGCGCGGCGAACTTGCTCCGCGCCTCAGCGACAACGGTTTCCGAGGTCTCCACGACGATCTTCACATCCGGTGTTTCCGCGCTCTGTTCCATCGTTCCAGCCTAATCGGAGTGGCTGCGCAGCAGGAAGTAAACCTCAAAAGATGTCTCAGGGCGCAGACATCCTCGCCAAAGCCGCAATAAGTTATCGCTCCACTGAAGAATTGTGCCCGCAATCACGTCACGATCCCGGTGCTAAAGCTACTAATGGGTAGGTGCCATCGCGGCCCTACCCCATCTAAGGAGAAGATATGCCCACTCGCAATGAGGCTTGGCCCGAAGGCACCCCGAACTGGATCGACCTGGGCGTCGATGACATCGAAGCGGCCAAGACCTTTTACACCGAGCTCTTCGGCTGGGAGTACGAGACCGGCGGCGAAGAATCCGGTGGCTACGTGCTGGCGCAGAAGGACGGCTCCTCGGTGGCTGGCTTCGGACCGAAGCAGGATAGCCAGCAGCCCACCGTCTGGACCACCTACTTTGCCTCCGACGACGTAGACGCCACCGCGGCCAAGGTCACCGCTGCCGGTGGTCAGATCCTCGCCCCGGTGATGGACGTGATGGACTCTGGCCGGATGACGGTGGCGGCAGATTCCGTTGGTTCGGTCTTCGGCGTGTGGCAGGCCGGTAACCACAAGGGTGTTGGCCGTTTCAACGAAGACGGCACGCTGTGCTGGAACGAGTTGCACACCCGTGACTACGAGCAGTCCCGGCACTTCTACGCCACCGTCTTCGGATTCAGCTACAACGACATCGGTGGCGAGGGCTTCGTTTACTCGACCATCAAGCGTGCCTCCGACGGCCAAGATGTTGGCGGTGTCCACCACGACACCCAGTTGCCCGAAGGCGCCCCGAACTACTGGATGACCTGGTTCGCCAGCAACGACGTAGATGCCTCCCTGGCCAAGGCTCAGGAACTCGGTTCCACCGTGCTAATGCCCGCGGAAGACAGCCCCTTCGGTCGGATGGCCGTCGTTCAGGGCGCCCAAGGCGAGGTTTTCGGCCTGATTTCGCTGCCCGCCGAGCCCGCCGAGCCTGCCGAAGGCGAAGCTGCCACCGTGGAAACTGCTAACGAGGAAGTTAGCACTCAGCGCGATAGCGGTGAAGCCAGCTAGCACTGCGTAAAGCTCACAATGAAAGAGGGCGGAACCTGAACACAGGTTCCGCCCTCTTTCATTTCACCGAAGTCTCCTCCGGCCAACAGTTACTTCCGCTTGCGCTTCTCCCGCACTCGCATCGAAACCTCGATGGGGCTGCCCTCGAAACCGAAGGTTTCACGCAGTCGCCGGGTGATGAACCGGCGATAGCCCGGGTCCAGGAAGCCGGTGGTGAAGAGCACGAACTTCGGCGGCCGGGAGGAAGCCTGGGTGCCGAACAGAATCCTGGGTTGCTTGCCACCGCGCACGGGGTGCGGATGCGCCGCCACTAGCTCGCCCAGAAACGCATTCAGCCTGCCGGTGGGAATCCGCTTATCCCAGGACTCCAAGGCGGTGTCCAAGGCCGGTACCAGCTTGTCCTTGTGCCAGCCGGTCAGCGCGGAGATGTTCACCCTCGGCGCCCACTCCACATGCGCCAGGTCCTGTTCGATCTCGCGCTCCAGGTAACGGCGGCGCTCATCGTCCAGCAGGTCCCATTTATTGAACGCCAGCACCAGCGCGCGGCCGGATTCAATGGCCAGCTGCAAGATGCGCACGTCCTGTTCGGAGAGCACCTCATCCACGGCCAGCAGTACGACGGCGACCTCCGCCTTCTCCAGCGCGGACTGGGTACGCAGCGAGGCGTAGAAATCGGCACCCTGAGCCATATGCTGACGACGACGGATACCCGCGGTATCGACGAACCGCCAGGTGCGATCCCCCAGCTCAATGAACTCATCTACCGGGTCACGGGTGGTCCCGGCCAAGGGGTCAACAACCACCCGGTCGGACCCGGCCAGCTTATTCAGCAGCGAGGATTTGCCCACGTTCGGGCGTCCGATCAACGCCACCCGGCGCGGACCGCCGCGGCGGTCGGTGGTCTCCACCTCGGAGAACTCGGGCAGCACCTCCATGATTTGGTCCAGCAGATCGGCCACACCACGGCCGTGCTGCGCGGAAACAGCCCACGGCTCCCCCAGACCCAGGCCCCAGAGCGTGGCTACATCGGAATCGGTGCGCTGATCATCGGCCTTATTGCCCACCAGGATGATTGGCTTTTTGGTCCGCCGCAACATCTTCATCATGGACTCGTCCATTGCGGTGACCCCCACGGTCGCATCGACCACGAAGAGCACGGCATCGGCAAGTTCCACCGCCATCTCGGCCTGCTCGGCTACCCGCTGATGGATGCCCTTGGCATCGAATTCCCAGCCGCCGGTATCCACCAAGGTGAAGTTACGGCCGTTCCATTCCGCCGGGTACATCACGCGGTCGCGGGTCACCCCGGGGGTGTCCTCGACTACCGCCTCACGGCGGCCCAGAATGCGGTTCACCAGGGTAGATTTGCCCACATTCGGACGCCCCACAATGGCGAGCACCGGGTCTAAGCCCGCTGCGCCGTCGTCGTCAAAATCCGAGTCCAGACCGGCCAGCAGAGCCGCATCGTCTTCGTCTAGTTCGTAATCGGATAGCCCGGCGCGCAGCGATTCGGCTCGTTGTTCGGCCTCGGCGTCATCTAGTGCGGAGATCTTCTCCAGCACCTTATCGTCGCCCTGGGGCTCAAAGTCCTCTTCAGTCATTTCCACTCTTCTCATCATCCGGCAGTTCCTGCCCGGAAATCTTCACGGCTTCACGGATGTGCCCCGAAAGTGCCTCGCGAATCTGCTCCACTGCCGCATCCATTGAAGCACGCCCGGACATTCCGGGTTGCCGTTCAATATTCAGTGCTGGGCCGAAAGCGACTTGGAATCGACGGCGCAGCGGCGGAATGGTGTCCTTATGTTCCCCGGTGATCCGGGTTCCCAGCACGGCAACCGGCACCACCACGGCTCCGGAGTTGAGTGCCAGCCAAGCCACGCCGCTGTTCATCGAGGCGGCGTCGCCGCTGCCCCGGGTGCCCTCGGGCAGAATGCCAACGCACTCCCCGCGTTCCAGCACAGCCTTGGCAGCCTGCAGTGCGGCTCGATCCCCGGCGCGGTCCACCGGAATCTGCCCCGATGAGCGCAGCACCCAGCCCAGAAAGCCCTTGAACATATCGTGCCGCACCATAACGTGCATGTACCGCGGGCTGGCCCCCACCATCACCGGACCATCCAGGTAGCTCAGGTGGTTGGCCGCGAAGATCACGGCACCTTTGCGCGGGATATTCTCCCGGCCGGTCACCGTGGTCCGATAGGTGACATGGTCTAGCACCCTGCCCAGCGGGCGGGACCACCAGGTGCCCCAAGCCGCAGGTGCCTTGGACGTCGGCGATTTAGCCACGGAATTCTTTTTCGACTCAACCACCAACATTCTCCTTTACTAGGCGGATCACCGCAGCAACAGTCTGTTCAAAATCCAGATCGGAAGAATCAATGGTCACCACGCCGTCGGCAGCGCGTTGGAACTCCACAACGGTGGAATCCTTAGCATCGCGAGCCAATACCTGGCGGGCCACATCCGCTGCGGACTGAGTCTCCCCCGAGGACGCCAATTGGGCACCTCGGCGCGCCAGCCTGGCCTCTTCTGAAGCGGTCAGCAAAAGCCTCACCTCGGCCTGTGGGGCCACCACGGTGGTGATGTCTCTGCCTTCCACCACCATCCGGCCGCGCACCGATTCAATCGCGGCTCGCTGCCGGCGGATCAGTTCGGTGCGGGCACCCAGATTGGTCGCTACCGCGGAAACTGCCTCGGAAACCCGCGGCAAGCGAATCTCCTCGGTGACATCCAGCGCATGTTCGACGTCGATTCCGGCGGACACCATGCCCACGCCCGGGTCAAACCATTGCTCAAAGAAGAACCGCTTTGCCAACGCCTCTACCGCGGCCTGATTCTGCAGGTCCAGCTGACTCTCCAGGCATACCAAAGTCAAAGCCCGGTACATCGCGCCGGTGTCCTGGTAAGCCAGGCCCAGCCGCCGGGCGACCTCACGAGCCACCGAGGACTTACCCGAGCCGGACGGACCGTCAATGGCAATCACCAATGATTTGCCCAGCCGCAGCGGAATCGAAGGGGTAGTCGAACTCATTGCAGCACCTTCCAGCCCCGCACCGTGAGCTCATCGATCAATAAATCACGTTTCGCCGGCAACACCGAAATCTCCACAATGCCTGCATTCAGGCCCGAGGAGTGATCCAAGCGCAGATCTTCCAGGTTCACCCCGATCTCACCAATCTCGGTGAGTAGCTGAGCGATCTGCCCGGGCTCATCGGCCACCAGCACGCTCAACCAGGCATAGGGCTGCGCGGGGCCACCGTGCTTACCCGGAATCCGAGCCTGCCCAGCATTTCCCGCGCTAATCACCTTCGCCATCGCCAAGCTAGCCCCGGGCGCGGCCGGCGCGTCCAGGGTGCCAATCAGCTTGATCAAATCCTCGTGCACGGCGTGCAGGATGCCCACAATGGACTCCGCATTCGCCGCCATAATCGGCACCCACATGCTCGGATCGCTAGCCGCGATTCTGGTGACATCGCGTAAGCCGTTGCCCGCCAGGGACAGCGCGTGCGGAGCAGCCTCCTGTAGACGAGCCGCCACCAAAGAAGACATCATCTGCGGGAAGTGCGAGACCAGGGCCACCGCTTCGTCGTGCTCCTCCGGGCTGAACCGGCTGAGCAGCCCGCCCAAATCCAAGGCGAGGTTCTGCGCTACCTGGATGGCCGCCGTCGTACTTCCCTGATGCGGACAGACCACCCAAGGCATCGCGTTGAACAGTTCACCGCGGGCCGAGACCGCACCGGCCCGTTCCCGCCCCGCCATTGGATGAGTGCCAACGTAACGACTCAGATCGAGATGGTTCCGGGCCGAGAGCGCCTCAAGCTCGCGCAAAATTGCACCTTTGACGCTAGAAACGTCAACCACGACGGCGGCCGGGAACCGTTCCAGCGCGTCCGCCACCACGGCAGCGCAAACGTCCGGCGGGGCCGCGACGACGACGAGTTCAGGCCAGACGCCAGGGCTATCCTTGAGCGGGGTCCCGGCGCCAATATCAACGGCTACGGCAAGCGAGGAGGGCGAGGGATCCGAGAGCAGCACCTGGAGGCCCCGGTGGCTCAGTCCGAGACCGATGCTGGTGCCCAGCAGTCCGGTGCCGAAGACCACCACAGGGCCGCGCAAATAGGTTTCGTGCTCTGTCATCACTGTCTCTCGTTCTGCCTCGGGCTAGCTGCGGTTCCGGCTCAGAGCCCGACGGAGGCGAGCAGATGCCCGACTTCCTGCTGACCCAATACCCGGATGCTGCCCTGCTTCTGGTCACCCAGCCGGATGGGACCCACTTGCAGGCGGACCAGCCGCTCCACCGGGTAGCCAACGGCGTCAAACATCCGGCGCACAATCCGGTTCTTGCCCGAGTGCAGCACCACCTCGATCAGCACATGGCCGGGAGTTGAATCAACCAGCTTGAAGGAATCGACCTTGGAGACTCCGTCTTCCAACTCGACGCCCTGCTTGAGCTGCTTGCCCACTCCAGCTTCCATCGGGCCCTTGGTCTGCACCAGGTAGGTCTTGGGCACCTCGTAGCTGGGGTGAGTCAGGCGGTTGGCTAGCTCGCCGTCGTTAGTCAGGAGCAGTAGCCCCTCGGTGGCCTGATCCAGCCTGCCAACGTGGAAGAGCCGTTCTTGCGAGTATTTATTCTTCAGGAAGTCGCTAATGCTGCGGCGGCCTTCTGGGTCATCCATCGTGGAAACCACGCCCTTGGGCTTGTTGAAGACCAGGTAGATCATGTTCTCTTTGAGCTGCAGCCGGATGCCGTCCACCGAAACCACAGCGGCCTTCGGATCGACGCGCAGGCCCAGCTCGGTGATGATCTGGCCATCCACCTCAACCCGGCCTTCCAGAATCATTTCCTCACAGACCCGTCGAGAGGCCACCCCGGCCTGGGCCATCAGCTTTTGCAGCCGAATGCCCTCGGGATCGTGCACATCGCGGACCGGCTGTGAACGGCTCGGCGGGTTCTTCTTCACCGGTCCCAGGCTCTGCCCGAAGCGCTCCCGGCCAAAGGCAGCTGTCTTGGGCGCGCGCTTGGCGCCCTGCGGGCTTTGGGAACCGCGAGTGCTCTGCGCACCGCGAGAACTTTGCGCACCGCGCTGGCTCTGCGCACCGCGGGGGCCGTCCTTCTTCGGCGCCCCTGGCTTTCCGGAACGGCCCTTGCCGCCACGGCCTTGCCCCTGGGAACCTGAGTGGGGAGTCGGTGTCATGAGCAAAGTCCTTAGTCTTGGGTAAAATCGTCCAGGTTCTCAAGCCCTGGCAAATGTGGTGCAATCTGGGGCAGCTCATCGACGCTTTTCAGGCCGAGCCGTTCCAGGAAATAGCTAGTGGTGCCGTACAGGATCGCCCCGGTTTCCGGATCGGTTTCCAACTCGGTGATCAGCCCACGCTGAGTCAACGTGCGCACCACCGAATCGACATTGACGCCCCTGATCGCCGAAATCCTTGCCCTGGAGACCGGTTGGCGGTAAGCGATCACCGCCAAGGTTTCCAAGGCCGCCTGAGTGAGCCGAGCGGTTTGACCCTCCAGTACGAAGCGGGACACCAACGGTGCAAAATCGCTCCGCGAATAGAAACGCCAACCTCCGGCAACACTGCGCAACTCGAATCCCCGCGGCCTCATCGAAACGGTACCTTGCGGATCTGAGCCGTCAGCATCAGGAACGGCTGTACCAGTATACCCGTCGTACTCGCCCCGTAATTGGTCCAGCGCCCCACGCACCTGTGCCAGCGGGCGGTTCAGTGCGGCAGCTAACTCAAGTTCGCTGACCGGTTGATCCACCACCATCAAGATCGCTTCCAGCGCGGCCGGAAGACCGCCGGGTAGATCTTCCACCGCTAATGGTTCTGGCTCGGCTTCTTGCCCGGGCTCCGGTACTTGCTCCGCGACCGCCGTCGGCTCACTCTGCTCAGTCATTCGTCCGCTCCTTTCGCCTGCTCTGCAGCTGCTTCGTACTCTTCACTCAGACTCTCCGCTGTCCACTCTTCATGTGCCCCGGTCCAGCGAATGGTCAGCTCCCCCAGCGGGCTGGCTTGGTCAAAGGCGATCACTGCGTCGCGGAACATCTCCAATAAAGCCAGGAAGCGGGCGACGACGACGAGCGTGCTCCCAGCGTCACTCACCAAAGCGCGGAAAGACATCGGCTTACCAGCCTTGAGCCGGTTCCCGATCAGCTCCGCCTGCTCTTTGACGCTCACTGGCGGGGCGTGCAGATGTTCCAGACCGACCTCGGTGGGCGCAGCCTCTCGCGGGGTGAGGGCCTTGGCGGCGAGCGCCGCGAAATCCTCCGGACTGTGCCGCCAGACTAATTCGGGAAGCAGTGCGGCGAAGGCCGGTTCCAGGCCAACCTGCCGGGGGAAACGCTCCGCTTCCGATTCCAAGGTGCTGCCGATCATCCGAGCCATCTCCTTGAAGGCGCGATACTGCAGGAGCCGGGCGAAGAGCAGGTCTCGCGCTTCCAGCAGCGCAATATCCTCTTCATCTTCGACCTCCCCCGCGGGCAATAGCCGGGCAGCCTTGAGGTCAAGCAGAGTAGCCGCGATGACCAGGAACTCGCTGGCCTCATCGATAGCCCAATCCTCTCCGGCCTCCCGCAAGGCGCGGATATAGGAGATGAACTCATCGGTCACCGTGGCCAAAGCCACTTCAGTGATATCGAGTTCGTGTTTGCTGATCAAGCCCAGCAACAGGTCAAAGGGGCCTGTGAAGTTCTTCAGCCGGACCTCGAAGCCCGGCTTCTTCCCGGAGTCCTGGTTCAGCTCCAGGCCTGGTTCCTGGTTTGGCTCCTGGCCTAACTCCTGGTTTGGCTCAGGGAGCGCCACCACGAGCCACCAGTTCTTTGGCCAGGCGCCGGTAGGCTTCCGCACCCTGATGATTCCCGGCGTAGGAGGTAATCGGCTCGGCAGCCACGGTGGCATCGGCAAATTTAATGGTCCGCTTGATCACCGTTTCGAAGACCTTGTCGCCAAAGGCTTCCACCAGCCGGGAAATCACTTCGCGGCTGTGCAGGGTCCGCGAGTCATACATCGTGGCCAGTACGCCGTCGATCTGTAGCCCGGGGTTGATCCGGTCCTGCACCTTCTCGATGGTCTCCACCAGCAATGCGACCGCGCGCAGAGCGAAGAACTCGCAGATCAGCGGGATGATGACACCGTGCGCCGCGGTGAGTGCATTGACCGTGAGTAGTCCGAGCGAGGGTTGGCAGTCGATCAGGATGACGTCGTATTCGTCTTCCACCTTGCGCAGCACCCGGTCAAGTACCTGCTCACGGGCTACCTCGTTGACCAATTGCACTTCAGCGGCGGAGAGGTCAATATTGGCCGGCAGCAGGTCTAGATTCTCGGTGCCGGTGCGCTGAATGGCCTCGTGCACATCGATCTTGCGATCCATCAGTACGTTATAGATGGTCAGATCCAGCTCATGCGGATTGGTGCCCAGGCCCGCTGAGAGGGCACCCTGCGGATCGAAATCCACCAGCAACACCCGGCGGCCTAGCTCGGCGAGCGCTGCACCCAAGTTAATGGTCGACGTCGTCTTGCCCACTCCGCCCTTTTGATTGACCATCGCGATCACCCGGGCTGGGCCGTGCGAGACCAACACGGGAGGCTCGGGAAACTCGGTCATCGGACGGCCGGTGGGGCCGAGTACGGTTTCAAGGTCGATGCTTGTGTCCGTCTCGGCAAGAGTGCCGGACCCTTGTTCGCTGCTCACCTGATCACGCTTTCCTCGGTTGTTCCTGCTCATGCTCTCTTCGTTACGTTACCGTCCGAGACCGGGCAAGTTTGGCAAATGCGGCGCTAAGCATCGCGAGCCTTGACCCTCCAGTAAAGGTCTAAGGTTAAGCTCCACGGGGGCTGTTCTAGGGTTCCTCCACCTGCGCTTTTCGCTATGTTCCCCTGCCGCTTTTCTAACTCCTTGCTGCCAAAAATGCACCCGTTTCCCTCGAATGCACCCCTAACTTCGGGCGCCGATAGGGGAACCGGGTGCCGGAATCGATGAGGTGCAATGGGTGAGGCGGAATGGGTGTCGTTGGAGCCAGCGGGGATTTTGTTGAAGCTCGGAACAGGGTGTGAAACGAATCTGCGAAGCAGACGCTACTCCGCGACGTTGCTCCGCGATGCGCTTGCAGCACCCTTACCCCCAATGTCCAATCTTTGCCGCCGTCATTCGACAATCAGCATCAGCATCGGCATCAGCACCAGCACCAGCACCAGCACCAGCACCAGCACCAGCACCAGCAGGCACGATTTCATCGGTTGTCGTCAAAAATGCATCCGTTTCCCCTAAATGCGTCCGAAATTAGAGGTGCATTTAGGGGAAACGGATGCCGAACCGAAGGACGATGCGCGAACCAGGCCCCACGCACGACGAACGACGCACGACGCCTAAACACTCAAACCATCGGATTGGCCAGCTTCCCGGAGAATTGCAGACCGCCAGAAGGATCGGTTAGGTCGAGCATCTGCTGGTTATTGCGCAGTTGCAGGCGATTCAGGCAGGAAAAATCAAACTCTTCAGCGAACAAGTTGTGACGCTCAAAGGCCTCTACCAATTCCGGCTGCTTCCCCAGCACTTCCGAACGGTAATCCCGGATCGACTCGGCTACCAAAGCCCAGAATGCCTCCTCACTCAACAGTCCCTCACGCTGCAAAATCTCGGCCAGGAACCGGAAGATGCAATCGAAGACATCGGTGAAGATCGCCAGCACTCGCTCGGATTCCGGTATCTGCTGCTTCACCCGGTGCACCGCCTCGGGCACCTCGACGCCCTCGCCCATCAACACGATTTCCTCGGCGATGTCCTTCATGATGGCACGGACCGGCACCCCGTGCCGGAGCACCAGAATCACATTCTCACCGTGCGGCATAAACGCCAACTCATACTTCACCAGGCAGTGCACCAGTGGTTGCAAATAACAGCGAAGATAGCAGCGCAACCAGTCCTCGGCATGTAGCCCGGACCGCGCGATCAAGGCACCCACCAAACTCTTGCCCTGGCCATCCAGATGGAGTAGAGAAGCCATTGTCGCCAGCGTCTCCCCCTCCGCCAGTTGTGGCAGCGGGCTCTCTCGCCAGAGCGCGGAAAACATCTTGCGGTAGGCCGATCCCTTTGGCGCAGCCGCCTCAAAGTACCGATTGTGATAGCCGACGGCGGCCACCTCACGGAGGATCACCAGGCCGCGGGCCTGCAGCACCTCGTCCTGAGCCACCAGGGAGTGCACCCAGTCGTTGATCGCCGGAGTCGCCGCCATGTATTCCGGCGAGAGCCCTCGCATAAAGCCCATGTTGAGCACCGAGATGGCGGTCTTCACATAGTTTCGCTGCGGCACCGAAGTATTAAAAAACGTCCTAATCGACTGCTGCGCCTGATAGTCATCGTGGCTGTGGCCAAGGAACACAATGCGTTGTTGGGCGATTTCGGCCGCGAAGGTTACCTGTAATTTGTTATCCCACTGCCAGGGATGCACCGGCATTAAGTAATAATCCTCCGGCTCCAGTCCTCGCCCCCGCAAGGCCACCTCGAAACTCTGCCGCTGATCGCCGTCGAACTCAGCCTCCATTAGCGCTTGATAGCTGAGCCCGGAAACGCTGGAGAAAATCGCGTGGCTGCGGGCCACCGCCACCCAGACCAAGCGGACGGCGGCACCAGTCTCCGGGGCGAAGGCTAGGAAGTCGCTGCCACCAAAACCCAACCGACCGTTATTGGCAACGAAACAAGGATGCCCTTCCGTCATCGACCGTTCAATGCTCTGGAACGCTTCCACGCCCTGCCCGGCAGCCAGTTCGGCGGAGCTGAGGGTGGAATGTGACTGTTTGAAAGCGTGCGAACTGAGCGTGCTGCTGATTTCCTCAAGATAGATCGGCAACTGCACCGGGTTGATGCCCAGTACCTCGGAGAAGTCGGTAATGAACTCCAGGGCGTCGAGCTCCAGTGGCTCACCGGCGGCTGCGAACCGATTCAACGTGACCTCATCGATCGACCAGTGTTCCAGGCGCATCCTTTGCGCCTCAAAACGGTAGAGGTCCCCCGCGGGTGAGCGCAATTCGTAGTGCTCACCGCAGTGCACCGGCTGCAGCAGCCGTTCATGGGAAAACTCGGCGATGGCCTTGCGCACCAGATGTCGGTTGGCACGTTGCCAGCGCTCCGGAGTTAGATAATCGGCGAGCATCCGGCCGGCTGGCAGCGCGGCCAGGTAATCTTCCCGGCGGCACAGGCTGAGCCAGGCGTCCTTATCCGGCAAGCTGACGATGGAATCCTTCACGAAGCCCACCTTGGCATTGAGCGCGTGTACCTTTTCATTGCGTACATCGGGTTCCACCACCACCCGCCGCACCTGCGGATCTTCGAAGGTGTCCGCCATAATAAAGCGCAGCACCTCCGTGGTGAAACCAGGCTTCGCGGGGCCCTGCGCCGGAGCCACCAGGAAGTGCATGCCAATGTCCCCGGGCTGCACAGGATAAAGGCGTCCGACGGCGTCTCCCGCAGGATCGTAGCGTTCCAGCAGGAAGGCGGGGCTACCGTTAGCGGTACCTAGGTAGGCGTGATGCCCAGGGGCGGCGTCGATCTGCCGGTAAGCCTCACGTACTTCTTCTACGCTCTGGCCCAGCATGCCCCAGAACCTGGCTCGCTCCTGAGAGACCCAGGAGTGCAACAACTCAGAGTCCTGTTCGGGGTCAAAGCGCCGCAAGCCGAAGTCAAGGGTTGAGTTGCTCATCGGCTCGCTCCTGCCGTAGGAAGGGATATTTGAGGTGTTGCGGAATCGCTATCTCCCGCGGCAAAGCCGAATTCTTGGAAGGCGATCCGCTGCTCCACCGGGTAATACTCCCAGCCGAGGATTTCGCGGATAATGCAGGAGTTCCGGTAAGCGCCCATCCCCAAATCCGGGGCGGCAAAGCCGTGGCTGTGCAGCTCAGCGTTTTGCACGTAAATCTCTCCTGGTTCCGTGGAAATCGAGTACCAGCGATCCACCGCGAAACGGCCTTGTTCATCACGATTGATGCGCTCGCTGATCCCTTCCAGGAAGGCGGGTTCGCGATAACTGTAGCCGGTAGCAAAGACCACTCCCGCCGTCGTGAGCGTGGAGCGTGTGCCCTGCTCAAGCTGTTTGAGTTCCAACCGGATGCCAACATCCGTCAGGCTCGCGGCTTCTACCGTGGTGTTGCTCAGCAATCGGGTGCGCACCGGACCGTCCAGTGAGCGCTGGTAGAGCAGATCGTAGATGCCATTGATCAGTTCTGCGTCGATGCCCTTGTAGAGCCCCTTCTGCTCGGCTCCCAGCCGGGAACGCGCGCCTTCGGGCAAGGCATGGAAGTAGTCGATGTACTCGGGGCTGGTCATTTCAAGGGTCAGTTTGGTGTACTCCAGCGGGAAGAATCGTGGCGAGCGGGTGACCCAATTCAGCAGGTAGTCGTGTTCCGGCTGTGCGCTGAGTAGATCGAAATACACCTCGGCCGCACTCTGCCCGGAGCCCACCACGGTGATCGATTCGGCGGCCTGCAGTTCGGCCTTGCGGTTCAAATAGTCCGCGTTGTGCAGCAATAACCCCGCTTTCCCGACGGCGGTATCAGCGGCGACGGCAGCACCGGCCGCAGCGGTATCAGCGGCAGCGTCCATCAACTCTTGCGCCGCGGCCGGAAGGAAGGGAGCGTTTCCGGTTCCGAGCACCAGGCGGCGGGCTTGGAAGGTCTCCGGTCCCGTAGGCCCCAGTACGTTTATCCGGTAAAGGCCCGCTTGGTGCTGCACCTCGATCACCTCGGTGCCGAAGCGCACGCTGGGCAGCTTCGAAGCCACCCATTGGCAGTACTTGTTGTACTCGGAACGGAGCGGGTAAAAGTTCTCCCTAATGTAGAAGGGATAGAGCCGCCCGACGCTCTTGAGGTAGTTGAGGAAGGAATAGGGCGAGGTGGGATCCGCCATGCTGACCAAATCGGCCATGAAAGGCACCTGTAGATGAGCCTCTTCAAGCATCATGCCCGGGTGCCAGTCGAAACCGGGACGGCTCTCCAAAAACAGCGCCTCCAACTCGGCTATCGGTTCCAGCAACGCGGCCAGTCCTAGATTGAAGGGGCCCACACCGATACCCAACAGGTCATAAACGGGGGTGTTCACGGTAGCGGCCACGGTTAGGAGTCCTTTGTGGTCAAGGTGAGGTCGGTCAGCGCCCGTCCGTGGCCACGGAGCAGCTCAATAACGCCAGTCAGATCCTCTAGCCGCGCCTCCGGGTTGAGTAAGGTGAATTTGAGATAGGCAGCACCTTGGACCACGGTGCCCGCAACGACGGCCTCCCCTGAGGCAAAAAGCCTGGCCCGGATCTGCTGGTTAAGCTCATCGAGCTGTGCGCCGTCCAAGGCGGGCTTCCCGTCCGCTGAACCCAGCGGCCGGTAACGGAAGACGATGGTGCTCAGCGCGGGTTCGGCCAGCACCTCAAATTCGGGGTCGGAGGCAAGCTCGACATACACCTGTCCAGTAAGTTCAATCACCTGATCAATCAGGCTTCCGATGCTATCGGGACCCATCACGCGCAGCGTCAGCCAGAGTTTGAGTGCATCAAAACGCCGGGTGGTCTGAATCGACTTGTCCACCTGGTTGGGGATTTCGGCGAGCGCTGCCGAGGCTGGGTTCAGATAGTCCGCGTAATAGGTGACATAGCTCAGCGAGTCGCGGTGCCGCACTAGCACTGCGGAAGAAGAGACCGGTTGGAAGAAGGTTTTGTGGTAATCCAGCGTGACCGAATCCGCTTCGGCTATTCCTTCCAGCAGCCCCCGGTGTTTAGCCGAGGTGATCAGCCCGCCGCCGTAGGCGGCATCAACATGGAACCAGCTACCGAATTCGCGGGCCAGCCCAGCAAGTCCTAGCAAGGGGTCGATTGAACCGAAATCGGTACTCCCCGCCGTGCCCACAATAGCCATCGCCTGCAGACCGGATGCCTGGCACTCTTGCAGGGCGCGGCGCAGCGCGGCTAAGTCCATTCGCTGATCAGGACCGACGGCGACCGGAACCACCGCGTCATAGCCCAGTCCGAGTATGGAGGCAGACTTCTGCACCGAGAAGTGTGCGATCTCCGAAGCGAAGATCCGGAACTTGTCCAGCAGCACCGGCAGTCTGGGTGGCTGCCCATCAAAGCCAGGTAACCCGGCGTCGTAATTCTCTCGAATCCCCGCTACCGCGTGGTTTCTAGCCATCAGTAGGCCTTGCAGATTGGACTGACTTCCACCCGAAGTGAAAACACCGTCGGCGGCCTCCCCCAGGCCAAGACGGTCAGCGGTCCAATCGATCAGCTTGCGCTCAATCAGGGTGGCTCCGGCACTCTGATCCCAGGTATCCATCGAAGAGTTGAGTGCGCTGAGCACAGCTTCTCCGGCTAGCGCGGGAATGGCCACCGGGCAGTTCAGGTGGGCTGCATAACGCGGTGAGTGGAAGTAGATGGCATCTCGGAAATAGGTCTCTTCAAGTTCCGTGAGCGCAGAATCCAGGGAGTTCAGCGGCCTTTCCAGGTCAATCCGATCGAGCACCGCTTTGAGGTCTTGCGGAGTTTGCCCCGTGAAGGGCCGGTCTGTGCTGGCTACTTTGAAGGCCACTGCGGTGGCGGCTTGCTGCACGCTGAGCAGATAGTCGGCGGCCGTGCGCTGCTGGAAGAGCTGGTCCTGCGCGGACCGCTCCTCCAGCAGCTCCTGGGCTGGGTGAGTATCGCTTGAATCGAGGGTGATCTGGATCGAGGGGGAACCGGGCACGGGAGAACCTTCGCAGTCGGAGTTAGGTAAGACTATCCTTACTTAACTCCAATTGACTGGACAACCGTGTTCGGCAAATGTGAGAAGTCACACAGCGACAGGCTGCCGTGATTTCTCTCCGGAACCTTCGCCCTCCTCGGGTGCCTCTTCCGCGGTGTGGCCGTCGGTATCCATGCTCGCCTCATCGAAGGGTTCCACCCCGCTGAGCACTCGGTCCAGCTTGGGCCGGTCGATTTCCTTGACCCAGGTACCCATCAAAACGGTAGCCACTGCGTTTCCGGTGAAGTTGGTCAGAGCCCGAGCCTCCGACATGAAGCGGTCGATGCCCACGATGACGCCAACACCATTGAGCAGCTCGGGGCGATGCGCCTGCAAACCGGCCGCCAGGGTGGCCAGTCCGGCACCGCTAACTCCTGCAGCCCCCTTCGAGGCAATGATCATAAAGACCAGCAAGGAGATCTGCTCCCCTAGGTCGAGATGTACTCCCATGGCATTGGCAACGAAAAGCGAGGACATGGTCAGGTAGATCGCCGTGCCATCCAGGTTGAAGGAGTATCCGGTGGGTACTGTAACGCCAACCACCGGTTTGGAAACACCCAAGTGCTCCATTTTGGCGATCAGTCGGGGCAGTGCAGCCTCCGAAGATGAGGTGGAGAAAATCAGCAGGTACTCGCGCGCCAGGTACTTCATCAGCTTGAAGATATTGATCCGGGTTGCCGCGTAGAGCACGCCACCGAGCACCACCACAATGAAGAGGATGCAGGTGATGTAGAAGCCGATCATCAGGATCAACATCGACTGCACCGCTTGGAAGCCGGTGGCACCCACGACGGCTGCAATGGCACCGAAGGCACCGATCGGAGCCATCCACATGACCATCATCAGGATTCGGAAAACCAGCGCCTGAGCGGTCCGGACGGCACGCAGAATCGGCTCGCCCGATTTGCCCATTCGCTGCACGGCAAAGCCGACCAGGATGGCCACGAAAAGCGTCGGCAGCACCGGGATGCCCGGCGGAATGATGTCAATCAGGAAGTCGAAGAGGGCATTGCCAGTGCCACCACTGCCTGCGGGCTTGTAAGCCTGAAGCTTCAACCCCTCGCCCGGGTGCAGGAAGTTGCCCACCACCAGGCCAATGGCCAGAGCAAAGGTGGACATCACTAAGAAGTAGCCCAGCGCCAATCCGCCCACTTTGCCGATCGTGACGGCTTTGGCAATGGAGCCAATGCCGGTCACGATGGTGCAAAAGATCACCGGCGCAATCAGCATCTTAATCAGGTTGACGAAAATATCACCTAGCGGCTTGAGGGCGGTGGCGAAGTTGACGGTCGGCGTCTTCGGATCGGCACTGGCCTGCCCCAACAGACCCACCACCACGCCGAGCAGCACCGCGGCGATCACCGCGATATAGAGCCAATGGGTCTTATCCAGCCTTCGCCGGGTGCCACCGGGCCTAGCCGTGGTCGATTCTCTACGCTGAGAACTCATCTTTTCCTCCGATAGTCTTGTGATCGCGCTTCTATCAGATTGCCTAGAATTGTGACTGGGGTCACCATTGCGTTCATATTGTTCATAGCGAGTTGGGGCGGGAGGGAATTATGCGGGGTTGGAGTATCGCTCGGCAGCTCTTCCTCGGCTCGCTGCTCTTCGTCACGGTGATCACCGCCGTCGTGGTCACCCTGGCTTTTCTCGACTCCCGCGACCGCGCCTACGCGCAAGCCACCCAGAATACGACGGCGATCGCCACCACCATTGCCGACTCGCCACTGCTTCTTGAGGCTGCGAAAAGCAGTGATCCCTCGGCCCTCCTGCAACCCTATGCACTCTCCGTCATCGCGGGTACCAAGGTCGATTTCGTGACCATTATGGCCCCGGACCGGACTCGCTGGACACACCCGGACCCGAGCCAAATTGGCAAACCCTATATCGGCTCGGTTGACCAGGCCCTGGCCGGAAAGACCTTCACCGAAATTACCGCCGGCACCCTGGGACCTTCGGTACGCAGCATCGTCCCGGTCAAGGACTCCGCCGGCAAGGTCCAGGCAATGGTCGCGGTAGGCGTCACCGTGAGCACGGTGGAGATTACCCTCAATGCGCGCATCCCGGTGATCATTGGGCTGGGACTGGGGCTACTCGCCGTCGGCGGATTGGTGTCCTGGCTGCTTGGCCGATACCTAAGGCGGGTCACCCTGGGCTGGGGTCCCAAACGGCTGGGCCAGTTGTTCTCCTATTACGAGTCGGTGCTGCATTCGGTGCGCGACGGCTTGGTGCTGGTGGACCGATCCGGCGAATTGGTGATGTACAACGATCAAGCCGCTGATCTGCTGGGGATCCCCCGGCCCTCCGATAACACCGAGCCACCGGCGTTAGCCACCCTGGAGATTCCGGCCTCGCTCAAGGATCTGTTGGCCAGCGGCCGGAGCGTCCGGGATGAGATCCATCTGACCGAGGAACGATTGCTCGTGGTCAGCCAAGACCCCGCAGTGTTGCCCGGCGGACGCCTCGCGGAAGGCACCGTGACCACGCTGCAGGATCACACCGATCTGCGGAGGTTGGGAGATGAGCTGCGCTCCACCCGGACCTTTACGGATGCGCTCAGGGCGCAGACCCATGAACACGCCAATCGAATGCACACCGTCGTGTCTCTGCTGGAGTTGGGGCGCACCAACCAAGCCCTGGCCTTCGCTACCGAGGATCTGAGCCTGAGTCAGCATCTGGTTGATGAGGTGATCGATGCGGAAAAGGAACCCGTGCTCGCGGCCTTACTGATGGGCAAGCTTGCCCAGGCCTCTGAACGAGCCATCGAGCTGGAGGTTTCCTGGGACGAGTCCGTTTCACTGGAGAGCATCAGCCCCCATGATGTGCTCACCATTGTCGGGAATCTGCTGGACAATGCCATGGATGCGGTAGCCCTCAACGAGGGGCCCGAAAGTTCCCGGCTGATCCGGTTAGAACTGCGTAAGGAAAACACCGAGGCGCTGCTAAAGGTGAGCGATAACGGCCCGGGAATCGGCCTAGCTGACACTTCGGTGATTTTCCAGCGCGGATTCAGCACCAAGGAAGCGGACGAGACCGGCCGAGGCATCGGACTGGCCCTGGTGCGCCAATCCGTCCAACGGCTGGGCGGGCAACTGACCGTGACTTCCGAGGAATCCGGAACTGTTTTCAGCGTTCGATTGCCGCTGAGAATCGAAGGAGGGAAGGCATGATCCGGGTTCTTGTGGTCGATGACGAGCCGATTATGGCCGAAGCGCATGGTCTCTATGTGCAGCGACTCGAAGGCTTCGAACTTGCCGGGATTTGCTTCGACGGGCAGAGCACCCTGCACTTCATCGCAGCCGCGGCAACGGCCGGAAACCCCATTGACGTTCTCCTCTTGGATATGAATCTGCCCGATCTACACGGTCTGGAGGTGGCCAGCAGACTGCGATCCTCCGGGCTTCCGGTGGACATCATCGCGATCACTGCGGTGCGCGAGCTACCGGTGGTTCGCCGGGCCATTTCGGTTGGCGTGGTGCAGTACCTGATCAAGCCCTTCGGTTTCCCAGCCTTCGCGGAGAAGCTGGGAAATTACCGGCAATTTCGGGAGCAATTAGAGGCTTCCCCGGCCGCCTCTCAGGAACAGGTCGATCAGGCTTTGGCCAGTTTACGCACTCCGGTACTTGCAGAACTGCCTAAGGGACTTTCAGCCGGCACCCTGGAAGCCGTTGTCGAACTTTTGAAGTCCGCGAGCCTGGCGGTTTCCGCCCAGGAGGTCACCGAGAGACTGGGCATCTCTCGGGTCACCGCGCGGCGGTATCTGGAGTATTTGGCGGACCGTGGCTCGGCGCGACGCACCCCGCGGTACGGCACTCCGGGGCGTCCGGAGAACGAGTACCACTGGATTTGAGCCGGTGGTTGCCTCAATACGGGTAGGTATTCTTAAGCCGCGCCGAATCGAGCGGCGGAGCGGGCTTTAGCCTTGACCGCCTCTTCTTCCCGGTTCTTCGGCGGGGCATTGGTCACCAGCGCCTCCAGCAGGTGCTGGGTAATGTGAGCGATCTCGTGAACCGCTTGATCAAAGGCTTCTCGATTCGCCTGTGAGGGCTTCGTGGTGCCGCTGATCTTGCGGACATATTGCAGGGCGGCGGCGTCCACCTCCGCTGAGGTGGCGCTCGGCTCAAAATTATGAAGGGTTCGAATGTTCCGGCACATGCGAAAAGTCTAGGCCCCGCCGCTAGAACCCGAGGACCTGTCGGCTAGAACTGGCGAGGAACAAGGTGGCTAGCCCAGATCGCCGCTGAGTCAGCAACTTCTATCCCTCCGGTAGCCACTCCGAGAACCAGTTCCATTGCTTGATCAGTATCAAAGTCATGCTGGAACCCATTGATCCAGAAAAACAACACCGTCAAGGTCCAAGCGGTGCGCTTATTGCCGTCAAGGAGAGAGTGATTTCGACAAAGCGACTCAAAGAGCGCCGCTGCTTTGAGCTCCAAGGAACTATAAGCATCTTGCCCGTAAACAGTTGTTGCCGGCCGGGCAAGCGCAGAGGCCAGTAAGCCAACCTCTCGTGGGATAAAACCGAATTTATCGATAACCCACAGAGCATCGTCAAGTTCAAGATACTGAGTCAAGACACAGCTTTCCGATCAGGCATCTTCCAGCCGTTTCAATAATTCCGCGTCGTGAGAGAGTACAAATTCCAAGCCGCCTCCTAGTTCTCGTCGCCGAGCGTGACGCTCGGCAATCAACTCAGCACCTTGCAGAATCAATGCCGCTTTGGAGACGTGCTGTTCTGCAGCGATTTTCTCCAGTGTTTGATCTAGGTCATCCGGCAATCTAAGAGTCATAGCCATACCTCAATGATACCAATGCGGTACCAATATGACTAGAAGTCTCTCTTTGTATACCTGGAAGGAAATGAATGAGAGAAATATCGCCAAATATTATGATTGTGTATACACTAACCCTATGCGCGCCAGCGAGAAGGCTTACCAGAACTTGCATGAGGACATCGTTGCTTGGCGTCTGCTCCCCGGCACTGTTTTGGCCGAAGTAGAACTCTCCGAGCGCCTCGGAGTCAGCCGCACCCCGGTGCGGGAGGCACTCTCCCGACTCACCGCGGAAGGATTGACGACGGCGAAAGGGGGCCGCGGCGTCGTAGTCACCGAAGTCTCGCTAGAGACCGTGCGCGAACTCTACGAACTCCGGGAAACTCTTGAAGCCAAAGCCGCCGCGCTAGCCGCGGAACGAGGCCACGGCGAAGTCTTTTCCGAGCTGCAAAAACGCTTCGAACTAGCCCACGAGAACCTAGCCTCGGGCAAATCCATCGAGGAGTACTACCGGCTTTCCGGTGATCTGGACGCCGCCCTCGATGAACACTGTGGCAATCCCTTCCTAGTGAGCACCCTGAAGAATCTGCGCCCGCTACTAGCCCGCGCCCGTCGAATGGCTCAGGAACACCCGCGACGACTGGAAGCCACCGCCGCCGAACACGCCTCGATCTGCGCCGCCGTCGCGGCCGGAAATCCGCACCTGGCGGCAGCGACCACAACGGTACACCTGAGCAACTCCTTGCAACACATTTTGGATAGCAATCCCCCTCAGACTGAAGAAGACCAGAACTAGAAAGGCACTGCCGTGAAAAACCATCCCGTTCGCGTCTATAAGAGCGAAGAGAACCTGGCCCGCGAGGACCAACTCGCCTACAAGATCGCCCAGGTCGCCGTCGACCCGGTCCCGGTGAGCGAAGAAGTTACTGAAATGATCATTAACCGGATCATCGACAACGCCTCGGTGGCTATTGCCTCCCTCAACCGGGCACCCATTGTGGCAGCCCGCGATCAGGCGCTGAGCCACCAGCCGTCCAAGAACGGAAAGGGCGCGGGTCTGTTCGGTATCGAGGAGAAGTCCAGCCCGGAATGGGCCGCCTTCGCCAACGGCGTTGCGGTCCGCGAACTGGATTACCACGACACCTTCCTCTCCGCCGAATACTCACACCCGGGCGATAACATCCCGCCGATCCTCGCGGTTGCCCAGCACGCAGGCAAGAGCGGCGAGGATCTGATTCGCGGTCTGGCAACCGGCTACGAAATCCAGATCGATCTAGTCAAGGCGATCAGCCTGCACAAGCACAAGATCGACCACGTCGCGCACCTCGGCCCCTCCGCCGCCGCTGGCATCGGAACCCTGCTGGGTCTCGACGCCGAGACCATTTTCCAGGCGGTCGGCCAGGCACTGCACACCACCACCGCCACCCGGCAGTCCCGTAAAGGCCAGATTTCCACCTGGAAGGCCTACGCCCCGGCGTTCGCTGGCAAGATGGCGATCGAGGCCGTGGACCGGACGATGCGCGGCCAGACCTCTCCCGAGCCGATCTATGAAGGCGAAGACGGCGTAATCGCCTGGCTTTTGGACGGACCGGATGCTGCCTACGAGGTTCCGCTACCCGAGGCTGGCGAAGCCAAGCGAGCCATCCTAGATTCCTACACCAAGGAGCACTCGGCCGAATACCAGGCGCAGGCTTGGATTGACCTGGCTCGTAAACTGCATGGCGAGCATCCGGAACTGGCGGACCCCAAAAACGTCAAGGCTGTAGTGCTGCACACCAGTCACCACACGCACTATGTGATCGGTTCCGGCGCGAACGACCCGCAGAAGTACGATCCCACCGCCTCCCGGGAAACCCTGGACCACTCGATCCCCTACATCTTCGCGGTAGCCCTGCAGGATGGTAGCTGGCACCACGTGGATTCCTACACCCCGGAACGCGCCCAGCGCGCCGACACCGTGGAGCTGTGGAACAAAATCAGCACGGCCGAGGACGCCGAATGGACTCGCCGCTACCACTCCCTTGACCCCGCGGAAAAAGCCTTCGGTGGTCGGGTTGAAATTGAGCTGACCGACGGCACCAAGATCGTTGACGAGATCGCTGTCGCGGACGCACACCCACTCGGTGCCCGGCCGTTCGCCCGGGAGAACTACGTGAACAAGCTGCGTACGCTAGCCCTGGGGCCGGACAATACAGGGGCCATCGAACCGGCCGAGCTGGATCGGTTCCTGGCCGCCGTCGAACGCTTGCCCGAACTCGCCGCTGGCGAACTGGATCAGCTAAATATCAAGGCCAAGGACGGTTTCGTCGTAACGAACACCACGAAGGGACTGTTCTAAATGTTGTACGCGAAGACCACCGCAGCGCAGAAGCGAATCGATCTGCGTAGCAAACTGAATTCCGGAAAATTACAGCAGTTCCCCGGTGCCTTCAATCCGCTGTCCGCCAAGCTGATCCAGGACAAGGGTTTCGACGGCGTCTATATCTCGGGTGCCGTGCTCTCGGCAGATCTGGGTCTGCCGGACATCGGCCTGACCACACTGACCGAAGTGGCCGGCCGAGCCAAGCAGATCGCTCGGATGACCGATCTGCCCGCGATTGTCGATGCCGACACCGGCTTCGGTGAGCCGATGAACGTTGCTCGCAGCGTGCAGGAATTCGAGGACGCCGGACTCGCCGGGCTGCATATCGAGGACCAGATCAATCCGAAGCGTTGTGGCCATCTCGATGGCAAAGCCGTGGTGGATCTGAATACCGCGCTCAAGCGGATTCGGGCCGCCGCCGATGCCCGCCGGGATGAGAACTTCCTGATCATGGCGCGCACCGATGTGGCCGCCGTCGAAGGTACCGCGGCTGCGGTAAACAGGGCGAAGGCTCTGGTGGATGCCGGGGCGGATGCGATCTTCCCGGAGGCCATGCACACGCTCGCCGATTTCGAGGCGATCCGTAACGCTGTCGAGGTTCCTATCCTGGCCAATATGACCGAGTTCGGCAAAAGCGAGCTCTTCACCGCGGAACAGCTCTCCGGCGTTGGCATCAATATGGTGATCTATCCCGTCACTCTGCTGCGTAGTGCAATGGGCGCGGCCGAGCGAACCTTGGAGACGATTCGGGCCGCCGGAACCCAGCAGCCCGCCGTCGCCGAGATGCAGACGCGCGCTCGGCTCTACGAACTCGTAGACTACGAGGGATATAACCGTTTCGATTCTGCTGTGTTCAATTTTTCCGCACCGCAGCAGTTCGTGACCCAGCTCGAAGGCCAATCCGACTTGAAGGCCAACCCAAACTTGAAGGCCAACCCCGACTCGAAGGAGAGTGACATCAATGGCTGAAGAAACCCAAGAGATCAAGAAAGGCTTGGCCGGTGTGGTCGTCGACTACACGGCAGTCTCCAAGGTCAATCCGGAAAGCAACTCACTGCTCTACCGCGGCTACCCCGTGCAGGAACTCGCCGCCGAGAAGAGCTTCGAGGAAGTGGCCTTGCTGCTCTGGAATGGCGAGTTGCCCTCTGAGGCAGAACTCACCGAGTTCGAGGCGCTAGAGCGTGCCAACCGCGCCTTGGACAGCAATGTGAAGGCCGCCATTGATCTGCTGCCCACCAGCTGCCACCCGATGGACGTTTGCCGCACGGCCGCCTCGGTGATTGGAGCCAACCACGCCCTGGCCGAGGATTCCTCCCCCGAGGCCAATCTGCGCAAGGCTCAGGAACTCTTTGCCGCGATGCCCGCCGTCGTCGCCTATGACCAACGACGTCGGCACGGCTTGGCCGTGGTGGAAGCTCGCGAAGATTTGGGCTACTCGGCGAACTTCCTCTGGATGACTTTCGGGGAGGAGGCGGCACCGGAGGTGGTGGACGCCTTCAACGTCTCGATGATCCTTTACGCCGAGCACTCCTTCAACGCCTCGACCTTCACCGCCCGGGTTATTACCTCCACCCTGGCTGATCTGCACTCGGCGGTAACCGGTGCGATTGGTGCACTCAAGGGACCGCTGCACGGCGGTGCCAATGAAGCCGTGATGCACACCTTCGAGGAGATTCAGTCCACCGGGGTAGCACCTCAGGCTTGGCTCGAAGAGGCCCTGGCGCAAAAGAAGAAAATCATGGGCTTTGGCCACCGGGTCTATAAGAACGGTGATTCGCGGGTGCCGACGATGAAGGCCGCATTGGAGAAGATGTCGGCGCACTATCAGCGTCCGGACCTGCTGGAGCTCTACTCCGGTCTGGAATCGGCGATGGGTGCAGCGAAGAACATCAAGCCCAATCTGGACTACCCGGCGGGGCCAACCTATCACCTGATGGGCTTTGACACTCCTACCTTCACTCCCCTGTTTGTGGCCTCCCGGATCACCGGCTGGACTGCACACATTATGGAGCAGGCGGCGTCGAACTCCTTGATTCGCCCACTGAGCGCCTATAACGGTGTTGACGAGCGGCACCTCTAAGCCATTACTGCAAACCACACCATCGAGTGTGGAGATCTGCACCTTATAAAAGGGTTTTAAGGTGCAGATCTCCACACTCAGCGGCTTTAAGGGGCGGGCTATTCCGCCGAGACTGCTTCCACGCCTTCACTATCCGCTGCCATCAAGACGGTGAAGTGCCGCTCCGGGCCTTTGAGCAGCGCGGGCAGCCAGTGCTCAGCATCCTGCCACATGCTGTTCAACGGCAGCTCTTCAAGCGGATGCCACTGCGGTGCGATTTCTTCGGTCTCCACCGGCGTCCCTAACCACCTTGTGGCGCTAAAAACCGAGGTATCCATATCCCAGTCCGGCCTGGCCGGAAACCTAAACTTGACCGTTCCCCGGAACACCAGCTCGGCTTCCTCAACCCGCACCGAAGTCTCCTCGAAAACCTCCCGGACAGCGGCTGCCGTCGTACTCTCCCCCGGTTCCACATGCCCACCGATGCCGACAATTTTCCCTTGGCCGAAGCCGGTTTTCTTCAAGCCGAGGAGTACCTGATCTTCACGAAGCAAGAACACCAAAGTCACCGGAGCAGCAGTCATGGCCTCAGTCTAGGGCTCGCTACCGAATTAGAAGTGCGAGGAGCTACCCGAGCCAGAAAAACTACCGCCACTGTGGCCGTAACCGGTGGAACTGCCGGAGGAAGACGATCTGCTGCTCTGCACTGCGCTCTGCCCCGCATCCACCCCGCTCTGGAAGCTCCAGATCGAGATAAAGGGCAAGTTCGGATAGCTAACGTCCAAGATGCTGCCAGAACTCCGCCGGAGTCGGTTACTCTCTTCGCTTTGGCGTTCCTTCATCTTCTGGCTCATCAGCTCCGCCTCCTTTTGAGACTTGGTATTCGCTGCAATCACCGTTTGGGAATGTTGAGTGAGCAGGCCGGCCAGGCTGGACCGGGCATCGCGCAAACCGTCGAGTGCCTGGTCAGGAGTCAGTGAACCATCGGCCAGACCGGCGCCCCATTCCTCAATCGATGACCTAGTCTGCGCTGCTTGAGCCTCTAAGGCTGCCCGGCTCTCTGCGGACCCGGAGGTACTTCCGGTAGCTAGCATCTCCGCCATATTGTCCAGTTCCATGGTGAGCTTACCTGACTGGGACTGCCAGGCCTGCTGCCAGGTGGAGGACATATTGAGCAAAGCATTGGAATCGGCGATGACATCATCCAGACCATCCAACTCGGCACAGTCGCTCGCATACTTTGCAGCCAACCGCACTCCCTCGCTGCCGGACTGCTCAGGTTTCTCCATCGCCTCCAAACGGGTCTTCGACTCGGTTAGCTTTCGGTACCTTGAGGCAAAGCTATGCCAGCGCTCCAACACCTTGGAACCGTAGGCCGAGGAGGACGGGATGGTGCTGGCATTGAGTTCAGTCACCTCCAGGTTGAGGGTGACCGAGGTATAGGACCGACCTCCCTCGGCCATCGATTCGGCGAACTTTCTCCGGTTACTGCTCCGATGTAGCTGCCAGCTACCCACTCCGACGACGCCCACGCCACCGGCGATGCCAACCGTCCAGAGCAGTGCCGGGGCTCGATACCAGGGCCGGGCAATCAAGCCCGCGGCGGACTTCACCCCTTCGACGGTGCCGTCGGTCCACTGCGCCTCCCGGAAAAGCTTCTTAGTGGCTTCCTGAATCTCCTCCTGCTGATCCAATGAAACCTTCCGGTCCTCACCGAAGTAAGTACCGACCTGCCGCCCCTGCGGATCCAGAGCAAAGATAAATAAACCATCCGCCCACTTTTGCTGATCGGCGCTGAGCCATTCGGGATGTTTGGAGCGTGCGTAGTTCAGAACTTCCTCGTTCAGATTGTCCGAATAGTCGCCGTTGCGGGTATAGATCACCACTTTGGTGGGGACATAGAAATCTAGCTTCTGAAGTGCGGGAATCAGCTGCGGCTGATAGAGAACTCCCGCAGTGTCTTCGACCACGATCTGGCTGGGTGAGTCGGCAAAAGCCGCCGGAGCGGCGGCCGTCAAGGTGAAAAAGAGCACTCCGAAAAGCGCAGCAATACGTTTGGCTATTCTCATTAGGCTCTCCCCAGAATGCGCGAAATAGTTCAACCGATCATAAATCGATCCGATGCATTTTCAGGCATTAGTTTGAGGAGAGTTCAACCCATTGCGCGCGGGTGCGCGGCCGCATACACTTCCCGCAAAGTATCAACGGTTACCAAGGTATACACCTGAGTGGTGGTGACCGAGGCGTGGCCAAGTAGCTCCTGTACCACCCGCACATCCGCGCCGCCCTCCAACAGATGAGTGGCAAAAGAGTGCCGCAGCGTGTGCGGAGAAACGTCCTTGGTGATCTGAGCGCGCTCCGCGGCAGCCTTCAAAATGGTCCAAGCACTTTGCCTACTCAGCCTGCCGCCGCGCGCATTCAGGAAAAGAGCGGGAGTTGCCTTGCCCTTAGCGGAAAGCAGCGGACGGCCCCGGACTAAGTAGTTTTCGACGGCGCGCGCGCCATAGGAGCCCAGCGGCACCACGCGTTCCTTGGAACCCTTGCCAAAAAGCCTTACGACGGCGGTCTCATCGCTATCACGCCCGGCACCTACCACGTCATCCACGTCGAGACCGATGGCCTCGGAAATTCTAGCCCCGGTGGAATAGAGGAATTCCAATAGTGCCCGATCACGCAGCCCGGTGGGACTATCGTTTCCAGCCATTTCCAGAATGCTGCTTACCTCGGAAACGCTAATCGCCTTCGGCAAGCGGCGCCCGGGCATCGGCGGATGCACCTCGCTGGCCGGATCCGCCGTGCTGATCCCTTCCAGCGCCCAAAACTTATGCAAGCCGCGTACCGCGACCACTGTGCGCGCAGCCGAGCGGACACCAAGCGCGCTGGCACCATCGGAACCAGTAGAGATAGCCTGGGCAAAATCCGTGACGTTCCGAGGAACGATCTCCCCAGGGGTGCGAAGGCCCTCGGCGGCCAGGAAGTTCAAATATCGATTCAGATCGCGCCGGTAAGCAGCCATCGTGTTGACCGCCAGCCCCCGCTCCACGGCGAGGTGCTGCAGGTAGTCGCGCAGCGCCCGACTGAGCGCCACCGGAAGCTCGATGGCTTCGGCGGGTTCCGGCGCTGCGCTACTCATTGGCTGGACTGCTGGCTGGGTTGTTGACTTGGATGCTCGGGCCAGGGCGTATCCGCCGGACGCAGTCCCTGGAATCCGGAGGGTTGCCCGGCTGCCGCGGCGAGTACCGCACTCACCGCGCTGAAACTGTGCAGCTGACCCGCCAGAACGGCAGCAACCGCCTCCTGAAGCGGAACCCAACGCAGTGCGATTTCGGATTCCTCCGCGGTGCGCTGATGACGATCGACTTCGGGCACCTCGGAGATGCCACGGGCCAAGTAGATCCGTACCGCCTCGGAGGAAGAACCCGCTGAGTTATACACATCGAGCAACAGCTTCCAGTCGGCGGCCAGCAAATCGGCTTCCTCCGCCAACTCTCGGGCGGCGGCAACTTGAAAATCCTCACCCTCAACGTCCAAAAGACCCGCCGGGATCTCCCAGAGCGAAGCACGCACCGGATGCCGGTACTGGCGCAACAAAAGCACCCGGCCGTCGTCGTCCAAAACCAGCACGGCCACCGCGCCCGGATGAGCTATGTACTCCCGGGTGAGTTGCTCACCTCCAGCACTCAGCTCAAAGGTATCCCGCTGCACATCCCAAATTTTGCCGTGGAAGGCTACCTCCTGGCTCAGGACGGTACGAGGGTCCGGGACATCCTGTAACGGCACTCGAGGCTCCCTCAAACTTCCAGTAGCCGGGTTTCGCTTTGCCGGACAAGCGCAGCCCTAATCAGTCCGCTGAACAAGGCGTTTGGCCTGGTGGGCCGGGAGGACAATTCCGGGTGCGCCTGGGTGGCCACGTAGAAGGGGTGTACCTCGCGCGGCAACTCAACATATTCAACCAGCTTGCCGTCCGGGGAGGTTCCGGAGAACACCAAACCAGCGGCAGCGAGCTGATCGCGGTATTTGTTGTTCACCTCGTAGCGATGCCGGTGCCGCTCGCTTGCGGTATTCGAACCGTAAGTCTCGGCAACTACCGAACCTTCCAGCAGCTTGGCTTCGTACAGGCCCAGCCGCATGGTGCCGCCCAGATCGCCCTTGCCATCGACAATGTCGAGCTGCTCTTCCATGGTGGCAATCACGTGATGCGGCGCATCCGGTTCGAACTCGGAGGAAGATGCGCCTTCCAAGCCAACCACATTGCGCGAATATTCGATCACCATGCACTGCAGGCCCAGGCAGAGCCCGAGCGCCGGCAGCTGATTCTCGCGAGCGAATTTGAGCGCCCCGAGTTTGCCTTCCAGGCCGCGGATGCCGAAGCCGCCGGGCACGCAGATCGCGTCCACGCCGTCGAGCGCCTTGGCAGCGCCCTCCGGAGTAGCGCAGAGGTCCGAAGGAACCCAACGAATATTTACCTTGGCCGCATTGGCGAAGCCACCGGCCCGCAAGGCCTCGGTCACCGAAAGGTAGGCGTCCGGCAGGTCAATATACTTGCCGACGAGTGCCACCTCCACCTCGTGTGAGGGGTTGTGCACGGCATCGAGCAGCTTGTCCCAGGTGCTCCAATCCACATCGGTGAACGGCAGGTCCAGGGCACGCACAATGTAGGCATCCAAGCCCTGAGAGTGCAGGGTCTTGGGAATGTCGTAGATGCTCGGGGCGTCGGCCGCGTTGACCACTGCATCGGTATCCACATCGCACATCCGGCCGATCTTGGCACGCATCGCATCCGGCACTTCCCGATCGGAGCGGATCACAATGGCGTCCGGCTGGATGCCGATCGACCGTAGCGCCGCCACGGAGTGCTGGGTGGGCTTGGTTTTGAGCTCCTGGGAAGGACCGATATAGGGCACCAGGGAAACGTGCAGGAAGAAGACATTGGATCGGCCGATGTCCTGGCGGACCTGGCGGGCCGCTTCCAGGAAGGGCTGAGATTCAATATCGCCCACCGTGCCACCGATTTCGGTGATGATGATGTCGGGAGCCTTGCTCGCCGTCGGGCCATCTAGGTGCTCGGTGGCGGGAAGCCGCATCCGACGCTTGATCTCGTCGGTGATATGCGGAATCACCTGAACGGTGTCGCCGAGATACTCGCCGCGGCGTTCCTTAGCGATCACGGTCGAGTAAATCTGACCGGTGGTCACATTGGCTGAACCTTCCAGACTTTCGTCCAGGAACCGCTCATAGTGGCCGATATCCAGATCGGTTTCGGCGCCGTCTTCAGTGACGAAGACTTCGCCGTGCTGGAAGGGGTTCATCGTGCCGGGATCGACATTGAGATAGGGGTCGAGCTTCTGCATGGTCACGGAAAGACCACGAGCTCGAAGGAGATGTCCCAGGCTGGAGGCGGTCAAACCTTTACCAAGGGAAGAAGCCACACCACCAGTGACAAAAATATGGCGGGTAATAGCCGCCGAAGAGCCGTTGGAGGGACTTGAGAACCGGGAGAATGATCGCTGCACCACGGAGTTCAAGCCTATCATCTACACGGCCTGCGGGGTACCGATTCCGGCTGCTATTTGTCGCGAACTAACTCCGAGCTTCGTCCAATAACTCCTGGGCATGAGCCTGGGCACTCGCCGAATCCTCTTGTCCGGCCAGCATTCGCGCCAATTCTCGCACCCGCTCGGCCTCATCAAGGGCTTGCACATCCGAAGAGGTGAAACCGCCCTCAGAAGTTTTCAGCACCCGGATATGACTATCGGCAAAAGCCGCCACCTGCGGCAAATGGGTGACCACCAGAACTTGGACATGCCGAGCCAGCATGGCCAACCTGCGGCCGATCTCCACCGCAGCCTTACCACCCACCCCGGCATCCACCTCGTCAAAGACGAAGGTCGGCACCGGGTCGATGGCGGCCAGCACTACCTCGAGCGCCAGCATCACCCGCGATAACTCACCGCCGGAAGCCCCCTTGCCGACGGGCCGGGCCGGCGCCCCGGGATGCGGTTGGAGCAGGATCGCTATTTCATCGGCACCGTGCGGTCCACGAGCGGCCTCGGTCACCTCCAGGTGAAGAGCCGCATCGGCCATCGCCAAAGCCGCAAGCTCAGCGGTGACTCGCTGCCCCAGCTCTTCGGCTGCGGCCCGTCTGGCCGTGCTCAAGGCATCCGAGGAAACCAAAAGCTGGCGATCCAAGGCCTCTACCTCGGCCTGTAGCTCTTCAATTTTCGTGGAGTCATCCTGCAACTCATCCAAGCGGGCGCGGGAGGCTTCCGCCCAGCTCAGCACCTCGTCGATGCTCGGAGCATACTTACGTGTCAGTGCTCCCAGCTCCCCTCGCCGGTCTTCGATAGCGGCCAGCCGCCCCGGCGCATCGGAATCAAGCGAGGAGAGATAGCTGGCCAGTTCCGCCGCCACATCGGCCAGCAGGTAACCGAGTTCGGTCACTCGCTCAGCCGAGCTTCGCAGTGCCTCATCGTGTTCAGCCACCTGATCCAAGGCTCGCCGCGCGGAATCAACCAGGGTGCTAGCGTCCAGGGCGTCACCGTAATCTTCGGCGATCAAGGCTTGATGAGCCTGCCCCGCCGCCTGCCGGAGAGATTCCAGGTTTGCCAGCTTCACGGCCTCGGCTTTGAGGCTTTCGTCCTCCCCTGGCTGCGGATCGAGGGCATCTATTTCAGCGAGCGCCTGGGATAGCTCCGCGGCCTCACGGGCCCGCTCCCGGCCGTTTTCGCGTAGCTCGTCCAGCTCGTTCTGTGCGGTACGCCAACGTTCGTAGAGGCTCCGGTACTCGGCCAACGAAACGGCGAAATCCGGACCCGCAAAGGAATCCAGGGCCTCCCGCTGAGCGGCCGCGCTCTTCAACCGAATCTGATCCGATTGTCCATGCACCACAACTAGTTGCTCGCCAAGTTCAGCCAGCACGGAAACCGGGGCGCTCCGGCCGCCAATAAAAGCCTTACTCCTACCGTCCGCACCGACGCTGCGAGCCAGCAGCAGCTCCGCCTGGTCCTGGAAAACCTCCAGCTCCGCCCCTGCCTGCTCAGCCCGGTGTAGCGCGGCGTGACCGGCGGGCAGCCGCACGGTTGCCTCCGCGGAAGCCGCCTTTGCCGCCAAGCGCACCGCACCGGAGTCGGCGCGACCACCCAGCAGAAGTCCGACGGCGGTCACCACCATGGTCTTACCCGCGCCGGTCTCGCCGGTCACCACGGTGAAACCGGGTTCCAGGGGCAGAGTCGCCTCGGCGATGACGCCGAGGTCTCGGATTCGGATTTCTTCGATCACGGCGTCGGCTCTTCCTCCGGACTCGCCGTCCGGTCCTTGGCCTGGCTGAGTTGACCGGCTGGGAGTCTCCGCTTGGCTTGCACGACGGGGATTGGCCTGGTGCCAGCGCGATCGGCTTCCGGAACGGGGCCACGCCACCCCTGAATGGGGAGCTGGAACTTGCGTACCAGCCTCGCGGAGAATGGCACCGTGGAGGTACGGGCCAGCCGCACCGGAGTCTTAGACCGGGTCACTTCGATGCGTGAGCCCGGCGGTAGTGGCCAGGAACGGCGGCCGTCGCACCACATCACCCCGTGAGCGCCATTGCGTTCCAGAACTTCCACCGCGAGGCGGGATTGTGGGGAGACCACGAGGGGACGGGCGAAGAGGGCATGAGCGCTGATCGGCACCATCAGCATGGCGTCCACCTCGGGCCAGACCACCGGTCCGCCGGCGGAAAATGCGTAGGCGGTTGAGCCGGTTGGGGTTGCCATCACCACACCGTCGCAGCCGAAGGCGCTCAGCGGGCGGCCATCGACTTCGGTAACTACCTCGAGCATCCGTTCACGGTCGCTCTTCTCCACCGAGACTTCGTTCAAGGCCCAGGTATGGGCGGCTTTTTCACCGTCCACCCAGAGCGTGACATCGATCGTCATGCGCTCCTCCACCGTATATTCCCGGCGCACCACCCAGTCGACGGTCTGAGCCAAATCAGCCCGCTCGCTTTCGGCAAGGAAGCCCACATGCCCCAGATTCACACCCAGTAGCGGCACATCGAGTCCGCGGACCAGTTCGGCCGCGCGCAGAATAGTTCCGTCACCGCCCAGCACCATCACCAGTTCGAGCTCCGTGAGCTCAACATCCTCGCCGAGGGTCTGCGCAGGAACGTGTAAAGGGCCAAAGTGAGCCACCATATCGGCAACATCCTCGGCGGTCATCACCGCTTGCAGGCCAGCGGAGCGCAGTTGTTCGCATACCTGCAGCGCTGCGGTCATCGAATCTTCCCGGCCGGTGTGGGCAAGAATCAGCACACGTCGATCCAGCGTCATCCAACTACCTTTCTGCTCGCCTGTTTGCCTATTTGTTTCTTGGCTTGCTCGCCCGGTTCTCCGGCTGGCCAGTGTTCTTCTAAAAACTCCTGCACTCCGAGCTTAGACTGTCCCTCTGACTCTCCTTTGGTCAACCAAAGGAAATATTCAACATTCCCGTCCTGTCCGGGCAGCGAGCTGGAGGCCAGGCCACGGAGCTGGAGTCCAGCGCTCCGGGCGGCCTCGGCCACTGTCTGGACGGCCCGCCGTCGTTCCTGTTCGGAGCCCACTACCCCGGTCTTTGATAGTCTCTCCCGCCCCACTTCGAATTGGGGCTTGACCATGAGTAGTAGCTGGCCTCCCGGAGCGGTGGCTTGGGCCAGTGGCTCGATGACCAAAGTCAGCGAGATAAAGGAGAGATCCGCTACCGTCAGCCCAGCCTGGCCGCCGATCTGCTCGGCGCTCAGCTGACGGACGTTAAGTCCTTCATGTACCTGGACCCGTGGGTCCTCCCGCAGCTCCGGTACCAACTGGCCGTGCCCGACGTCGACCGCCACCACTTCGCGGGCTCCCGCCTCCAGCAGGACTTGACTGAAACCTCCCGTGGAAGCACCAGCATCCAGGCATCGCTCCCCCAGCACCGAGATCGCCGGGAAACTGCCGAGTGCGCCGAGAAGCTTATAAGCCGCGCGGGAAACGTAGCGGTTAGATTCGCTAGTCCGCACCGTGATCTGCTCATCGCCGCTCACCAGTTGGGACGGTTTCAGCGCGGGTTGACCACCGATCAGCACCGCCCCTTCCGCGATCAGCTTGGCCGCTTGGGTCCGGGAGCGGGCGAGTCCGAGAGCGAGGAGTTCCTGATCAAGACGAGGCATGGTCCGGGCTGGAATCCAATTCGGCGAGCAAATCATCATGCAATCGCTGATACAGCGCAGGATGAGCCTCGGTGGGCAAATCCGGTAGTTGTCCGAGCCCCACTAAAACGTTGTCAACGGCAGAGTCGCCGGTGGCGGCCACTGCCTCGGGCCAACTCGCCGGCTCCGTTTCAAGCAAGGAACCCTGCTCGCCGGGGAGCGGAAATTCTCCGGATTCAGCCATGCCGCCAGTCTATCGTCGGCATCACGGGCTGCTCGGTATTGGGCAGCGCGGCCCACCAAGCAGCGCATCCAGCCCGCCAGCCGTCTAGCTCGCAGTCTGGATTCTGCCCGTTATCCTGGCTCGGGACCGTGATACTCAGGCGCTGCTCCGTTACCGTGGCGGTGGCTTGGCCACAGTGCCAGCCAGCCTCGTCTTGGACGATCTGCGGATACGGTTGATAGAGCCCGGCCAGGGTTGCGATCAGATAATCAGGCCGCTCGACGCTGCGCGCCGCCAAGGCAGTCTGGACCGTGTCGATACCGGTCAACACCAAGACGGTCGGCATATCTGCCTGATTGCCACCGAGGATGTCGGTGTCCAGACGGTCCCCCACCACCAGCGGCTTATCCGCAGCGAGTCGACTGGCGGCCAGGGTAAACAAAGTCGGCTCCGGTTTGCCTGCCACTACGGGGCTGGCTCCGGTCGCATTGGCGACGGCGGCCACGAGGGAGCCATTGCCAGGTGCAATACCGCGAGCCAGCGGAAGGGTCAGATCGGTATTGGTGGCAACCCAAAGCGCACCGGCCTGAATGGCGAACGCAGCCTCGGCTAGGTCAGCCCAGCCCAGTCCTGGGTCGAATCCTTGAATGACTGCCTCGGGCGATTCCTCAGCAGTGGAAACAACTTTCAGGCCTTGGCTTTCCACCTCGCGGACCAGGGCCGCACTGCCGGTGACCAGAACCTTAGCTCCGGCCGGAACCCTTTCGGCAAGTAGCGCGGCACCGGCCTGAGCAGATCCGAAGACCTGTTCCGTGGTGGCGGGGGCGCCCAATTCCCGCAGATGCCCGGCAACCTGCTCTGGAGTACGTGAAGCGTTATTGGTCACATAGCCGAGGGCTATGCCGTATTTTTCGAGTTTCTGGAGGGATTCGATGGCTCCTGGAATGGCGTCCGGACCGGCGTAAACCACGCCGTCCAAATCACTCAGTAGAGCGTCATGAGCCTCGATCAGACTTTCAGTCATTGCTCGGATTCTCCATGGATTCTGATCCGGGCTGGCTGAGCGGCCGCTCGACAAGCTCCGATTCCTTAAGCTGAGTCTCGGCTTGCTCCGATTCCTCGGTTTCGTCCTCATCCTCGTCTAGATCGATGATCTCTGGTTCTTCGTCTCCACTCAACGCTTGATCGGCGAGCGCGGCCTGACGGAGCCAGGATTTAGCTTCCTCTTCCCGGCCAACCGCCCGTAAGGCATCGGCGTAGGCACGGAAAAGTCGTGGTGAATAAGAGAAAGCTCGATTCTTATCCAGTTGTGGAATCTCCAGGGCGGCAAGGGCGGCATCCTGCTGGCCCAAATCTGCGCGGGCACCGGAAACAACCATGGCCAGTTCCACCTGGCCGGCGGTATCCAGTTCGGCGGCTTCTTCGCTCCGGGCCACATCAAGGGCGCGATCGGGACGTCCCAGGCCGCGTTCGCTATCCGCCATTAGCGGCAGATGAACATTAGAGCCCGAAATCCTCCGGAAAGTACGGAATTCGCGTAGGGCCTCGCCGTAGTGCCCGGCGGCGTAGGCCGTAAGCCCTACCGCTTCGCGTACCGCGGCCAGTCTGCCTCCCCTACGGCTTGCGGCCAAAGCATGTTGGAAAGCCAGCTCGGGGTCTTCATCAATCAAGCGGCCGGCCATCACCAGGTGTTTGGCCACCCACTCGCCGTTACGGGTCTCCAGGGTGCGAAGCTGGGCACGGGTGACCTTGTCCAGTTCCGCACCGGTCACGCCTTCTTCGATATCTGGCGAACGCTCACGATCTGGCCGGTTCGCGCTGCGCAGATCGCGCGGGTTGTGGACCTTGGCCGGGGCCTCGTTGTCCTCACGGCGACCCCCAAATCGAGGGGCACCGCCGTACGAGGAACCGTTCTGAGAGGCGCCGTTCTGGGGCCGGGAAGTACGCTCAGTGCGCTCGGGCCGCCAGCCACCTTCAGTGCGAGGGGCGCCGGCTCCTCGGGGAGCCCGATCAGACTGGCGGTTACCCTCGGCACGGAAGCCACGCTCCGAGTTTCTCGGGCGTTCGGCGCCGGAGGAACGCTCCGAACCGAAAGGACGGGCACCTCGCGAGTCGCGGTCAGTTCTTGGGGGCCGATCGGAGTTGTCGAACCGTCGATATCCGTTGGCGTCGCGCTCCTGCGCAGGGCGCTGCCCGGGACGGTCTTCACGAGATTTCCAGGGAGCCCGACGTTCACCGTCCGGGGTTCGCGCCCCGCCACGGTTCCAATCGCCATCGGAGCGACCGCCAACTGGGCGGCCATTTCGCGGCGCACCACTGCTCTCCGGACGGCTCGGACGTGATTGTCCTTCCCGGTCCGAGCGGAAACCCCTGTCCTCTCGACGTGGTTCCCGGCGATCGTGGTTCGGACGGTCATCGCGGCGGTTGTCATCCCTGCGACCCTCGTAGCGTTCGCCGTAGCGACGCTCACCGCTGCCCCCACGATCATTGTCACGGCGACCGCCGGCCGTGCTTTGTTCAGTTCTACGGTTGTCGTAACGGCTCTGACCGTCACGGGAATCGCCTTCGCGGTAACCACGGCTCTCCGCAGAGCGCCCCTCCCCATTACGTCTCTCACCGGCACGCCCCTGATCGGCACGTCCTTCACCGGCACGGAAGTCCCGCCGCTGGGAATGATCGTGAGCACCGCCCTGAGCATCACGATCCTGAGAACGATTCTGCGAGGTCCGGCCCTGCGAGCTAGCCGATGAATTCCACCCTTGCGAGCGTCCTTGAGAACTCCGCGGGGCATCTTTGCCGGAGCGGAAAGAGGAGCGATCGACTCCTCGCCCACCGCGGGAATCGCCGGTTCGAGGTGCACGGCTCCGGTCGTTGTCACCGTGGTCAGCCATTTGTACTCCTCGTCCCGCGAACGGCGCCATTGGCCCGTTCTCCCCTATTTATTAGTTGATTAGGCTTCTATTCTAAGCGAATCCTTCCCTTTCTTCATCGACCGCCCTCCCTGGTCTCTATCCCGGTCTGAGTTGGCCCGCCCTGGAGCGGGATTTTGCTCCTTCAGCACGGCGACCTTGCGCTCGGGCGGCACTTCCTTCGAGCTTTCTCCAAACCGAAAGCAGAACCCATCGAGTTCGGGGTCTCACTGGGACCAGCTGCTAGATCCCAGTGAGTGCTCCGACTCACCGGGATGGAGTTTCTCAGAGGCGGCGTCGTGGTAGATCCGGTTCAGTGCTCTCCGTACTAAGTCAACGAACTCCGCCGGTCGGTGTACAACGAGAGCGTAGCCGACCCGCAAGACGGGAAAGCCTCGCAAGGTATACATATTGAAGCGGCGTAGATCCTCGGTGAAGTCACTTTCGCTGAGATGGAACTCCTTGCCCATGAGCTCAAGCGCCAGGACGCCGTTAACACACTGGTCCATTCTGCCCATACCCGCCAAGAACACCTGAGAACTCACCACAAACCCAGCCTCCTCCAATCGGTAACGTGAGGCGACTTCAAGCGGAGATTCGGCGTGAACATCCACACGGGCGAGTACCGAACGTGCTTTCTGGTCGCGCTGGCCTCGAATTCTGAGCTGAAGCTCAGGAAGCTGAACTCGCCGCTGCCGAACCGCCGAGGTCAGCACCACCAAGGCTTCTAAAGGTTCGGCGCAGCGCAGCACCTGAAGCAAGACATCAAGATCGCTCAGCGGGAGCTTCGCACGATGCTTAATAAATCCTGGCACGGTCCCGCCACGATCAATTGCCAGATGTGGCTTCGTCGGTGTGCTCAGCACCCAAAATCCGCGATCCTGGGCAGCAGTTAGGCACGCCGCTGCCCCACCGGCCAGGTACATCTCTCTGCGTCGCTGACTCGCCTGCGGCAAGCTATACACTCCATAGCCGCAGTGCAAGATCTGCTCGGTCTCAACGGCACGCCCTAAACTCGAGGACGAAACCCCCGAGTTGATCAACGTTCTCCATCGCGCAACACCACCATGTGCTCTGAGGACGGCTATTGGATCGGTCATCTGAACAGTCTTCGCCAGCGTTCCATCAGCCACCAGATGCAGTCACCTGATTGTGAGGAATCGGGTTGAATTACCCAGTTGGGGAGGAATAGTGGACGGCGAAAGCCCGAAAGCAGAACCCATCGAGTTCGGGTTCTCAGTGGGTTCTGGCAGCATCGCCCAGGGAGATGACCAACTCAGTGGGGATGACTTCGCGGACACGAAAATCAGGAGCAAAAGCAAGCACTGCGCCCAAGGAAAACTCGGAGGATCAGCCGCCCATAAATCGGACGTATCGGCCCAGGATGAACGGCCAATCCGAGTACTTCTCATACTGCGAGGCGCCGGCTTGACCCGCCGCCCAGCCATCCTGAACCAGCCGAACCCGAGAGCCGCCGTCGTCGGGCTCAAAATCCGCCCGCAGCCTGGTTGGCCGGGCCGGATCGCCGCCGAGAAAAAAGTCCAATAACACGCTGGCTGAAGGCTGCCACTCCAGCACCGTTCCCCACAGGTACCGCTCTCCCGCAGCGGATTCCTCCAGCAATGACTGTTGTTCGAAGCCCAAGTGGCTCTCCGCCCCGAAGGCACTGTACTCGGCTAATGGCCACCAAAGATGAATGAGGTCTGTAAAAGCCTTGAAGGCCTGCTCGGGAGGCACCGGCACACTTACCGATGTCTCCCGAGCAGGCAGCTCCGCCTCGCTAACCGGTTCGATGACCGGCTGGTCTGAAAACAATCCGTCCATCTACTCAGCCTAGTCACGATTCGGCAGATACCGCTTCCGATTAACTTGCCGACAGGTTATAGACGGTCACCCCGCCCACCGTGCTAGCGGTGTAATTAGCGGCCACCCAGCTGTTAATCTCGTTGGCAGCATCGCTGCCCGAGGAACTCGCCCCGGAGATGGTCCCGGCAATCAAGAAATGGATCTTCCCCGCCGCCACCAAGGCTTTGAATTCGTCCAGGGTCGGGGCCGGATCGGTGCCGTTGAAGCCTCCCAGCGCCATCACCGGTAATTGGGTAGCTAGCTGATAACCGGCGGCGTTGTTCGAGCCAACCACGGCGGCCGCCCAAGTGTATTTCGAAGCATCCGATTCGAGCAGGCTGACCAGTTCGGAGCTCGGAGTGGTCGAGTTCAGCAATCCACCTATCCCGCCACCGCCACCGCCGGTTCCGGCTGTCCCAGTCCCACCAGGACGGCCACCGGCTTGAGCGCCACCGGCAAATCCGCCGCCCGGACCATTGGAGCTTCCGGATGGGCCAGCGGTGACAATCGCCCCGCTATGTCCAGTGGTCAGAGTAGCCACGGTGAAGGACGCCGGCCCAGCCAGCACGGCCAACACCGCCACGGTTGCCACCAGTCGGCGCCCGGCAACCGGGAGGAAGGCATTCAAGATCAGTCCGACGCCGGCCACCAGACTTACTCCGGCCACGAACCACTTGAGCCAGGGCAGGAAGTCGGAGCTGCGGTTCAGCAGGATCCAGCTCCAGATCGCGGTGACGAAGAGCACCCCCGCCAGGACCAGAGACACCGCTGGGCTCTTACGACGTTCCCAAAGCAGCGCCGCACCCAGTCCAACCACGGCCGCTATCGCTGGAGCCAGCGCCACCGAGTAGTACTCGTGAATGATTCCAGCCATAAAGCTGAACGTCGCCGCGGTGACCAGCAACCAACCACCCCAGATAAACAATGAAGCCTTCAAGGATGAGTTTCCGGTGGCAGAAGCTCCCGAGACTACTGGGGACCCGGATTCAGCGGTTCGCGGCACGGCTCGTTGCCGCCAGAGCAGCACCGCCGAGGCCACCAAGAGGATCAACGCCGCAGGCAGCAACCAAGATATCTGCCCGCCGAAGCTTGAGCTGAACAGCCGACCGATCCCGGTCTCTCCCCAGCCACCATTACCGCCCACACTGCCCGATTCGCTACCATCGATCCTGCCCAGACCGTTATAGCCGAAGGTCAATTCCAGAATGGAGTTGCTTTGCGAGCCTCCTATATAGGGCCGTTGATCGGCCGGAGTGAGTTCCACCAGTAGAACCCACCAGCCCGCAGCCACTACCGCGGCAGCACCGGTGGCGAGCAATTGCAGGAGCCGCTTACCCCAGCCCACCGGGGCGTAAAGCAAGTACGCCAGGGCGAAGCCCGGAACCACCAGCAAGACCTGCAGTTGCTTGGTTAGGAAGCCAAATCCCACCAGTAGCCCCACCATGATCGTCCACCGCCAGGCACCCGATTGCACGGCTCTGAGGGTGGCGTAGGCCGCCAATGTCATGAGCAGCACCAAAAGCGCATCCGGGTTGTTGTAGCGGAACATCAAAGCCGCTACCGGGGTCAGGGCTAGCGCTAAACCAGCCAGTAACCCGGCCTTCGTAGCACCGGTGGATCCGGCCGGGAAGGCTCGTTTCACCGCGAGGTAGAGCACCCCAACACTGGCCACACCCATCAGTACCTCCGGCACCAGGATGCTCCAAGAGCTCAAACCGAAGAGCTTGACGGCGAGCGCCATGAACCAGAGCGAGGCCGGTGGTTTGTCCACCGTGATGGCATTGGCAGCATCCGAGGAACCGTAGAGGAAGGCCTCCCAGTTCGCGGAGCCAGCCTGGGCAGCGGCGGAGTAAAAGGCATTTGCCCAGCCGGAGGCGCTGAGGTTCCACAGGTACAGACCCGCGGTGCCGATCAGCAAAACCCAAATACCGAGGCGGTCTAATAGAGATCTTCGTAATGTCGAAGCCATGTTTTTCCCTCTCCAGGTTTTCCGGGCCTAGCCCACGAGCTTGTAGACGGTGCTATTGCCCACCGTGGTTGCCGTGAAGTTCTGCTCCACCCAGGAGGTGATGACCGAACTCGTTCCCGTGCCGCCGCCAGCGCCGCCGCCTTGTCCGCCGGAGATGTAATAGCTGATCTCCCCTGCGGCCACCATGGCTTTGAACTGATCGAGGGTGGGGTAAGGATCTCCGCCGTTCCAACCGCCCAAGGCAATCACCGAGGTGCCGGAGGACAGCTCTAGGTCTGCGGCCGAAGAAGCACCGCTGGTAATCGCGGACCATTTGGTTGTGGTTTTGCTCAGCAGTTCGGAGAGTGCGCTGGAGCTACTACCCTCAGCTCCGCCGGCTCCGCCCATTCCGCCGCCCATGGCCGACGCCGTCGGACCGGAAGTGGGGATCGAACCGGTATGGGCTTGACTAACCGTGGCCAGGGTCCACGCCGTGCTGCCAAGACCCACGGAGAGTACGGAGGCCAGGATGAGCGCCGCGGCACCAGCCTTCAGACCGGATACTCGCCAACGATCGACGCCGAGCACCATTCCGATCGCGGAAAGCACCCCGAGCGCCAGGATGAGGTACTTCAGCCAGGGCAACCAGCTGGCGTCGCGGCTGAGCAGCACCGCAGACCATACCGCCGAGCCGCCGATCATCAGTGCCAACACGATGCGCACCGAAAGCTGCGCCCGTCCGCGCCACAATTCAACCGAGCCGATGCCTAATAAGGCTGCTACCGCGGGAGCCAGTGCCACCACGTAGTAAGGGTGAATGGTGCCGCTCATAAAGCTGAAAGTAAGTGCGGTAACCAGTAGCCAGCCGCCCCAGAGCACGAGTGAAGCGCGCACCGCGTCCGTCCGCTTTGCCCTCCGGGTAAACCATAGACCAGCTACTAGGGCAAGCAGAGCAGCAGGGAGGAACCAGGAGACTTCTCCACCAAATGACGCTCCGAACATCCGGAGTAGCCCGGTCGCACCGCCGAAGCCGGTGTTCTGTCCACCGGTCATACCGCCGCCTCCGCCGCCGTTACCACTGCCGCCGAAGATCCGGCCCAGGCCGTTGTAACCCAGGGTGAGTTCCCAGAAGCTGTTGTCCTCGGAACCTGCCATATAGGGCCGAATAGAGGTCGGGGTGAGCTGGAAAATAAGTAGGTACGTTCCAGTCACCGCAATAATGCCGCCGATGGCTGCGAAGAGGTGCGCTATCCGCCGTCCCAAACCAGTATTTGCCGCCCAAAGATAGGCCAGCCCCAAGGCCGGTACGGTGAGGAAACCTTGCAGCATCTTGGTCAGAAAGGCCAATCCGATTAAGGCTCCGGCAAAGGCCATCCACTGCCAGCGCGGTTTCCCGATGGAACGCACCACAGCATAAGCGGCCGCTACCAGGCACAGCGTGAGCATGGCATCCGGGTTGTTGAACCGGAACATCAGGGCCGCTACCGGAGTGGCCGCGAGCGCGCCACCGGCAATCAGCCCGGCCGCCGGTCCGGACACCCGTTTCACTGCGGCGTAGAGCAGGGCGACGGCGGCCACCCCCATCAGCGCTTGCGGCAGCAAGACGGTGAAGGACGAGAATCCGAAGACCCGGCCCAGCAGTGCAGGCAGCCAGAGCGAGGCGGGTGGTTTGTCCACGGTAATGGCGTTACCTGCGTCGAGCGAGCCGAAAAGCAGAGCGGTCCAGCTCTTCGTTCCCGCTTGCACGGCGGCAGCATAGAAACTATTGCCGTAACCCGAAATGGTCAGGTTCCAGAGGTATAAAACAGCGGTGGCCAGTAGCAGGGCGATGGCCGAAGGCCGGACCCAACGGGCTTGTTTGATTTTCTTCTCGCTTCGCAGCCGGTCCTTACGCATCGGGCTGCTCGGCAGCTCGGATTCTTCGGGGCGTTCGGTTCTTTGGACGATCTCGGTAAGTGCGGTGGTAGACATATTAGGCTTCTTCCTGGATGTGCTTGATGCCTTTTTTGAGCAATTTCTCGGTGCCAATTGACGTGGTTTCTTGATCGGGAGCCGCCCTGAAAACCCACAGTCTGAAGAGCAGGAACTTCACTAAGGTGGCAATCAGATTGGCGAGCACCACCGCGATGATCTCGACCATCCGGCTGGGGCTACCCAACTGGTGTACGCCCCAGAGGGCACCAGCGCTGAGCGCCCAGCCCAACCCAAAGACCAGCAGGCCGTGGAACTGGTGCCGGACCGCGCCGGTAGTGCCCCGGTGGCCGAAGGTGAAGGTGCGGTTGACCGCGGTGTTGGCGATCGCGGAAAGCAGCAGCGCGGCTGCATTGGCTAATTGCGCGTCCGCCACCCAGCGGAACATGACGAAGAGCAGTAGGTAGAGCACGGTGGAGGCAACGCCGACCACGCCGAAGCGGATCAGCTGCCCGAGCAGCCCTTGCTTAGCGGTGGAACCTGGCTCTTCGGCTTCGGAAACGAGCGACGGCCTAGCCAGCGCGGAACGCAGTTGCTGAACCGGGATCCGGCCGTTCACCAGTTCCTTGCTGACTCGAGCCATGCCGCGCAGATCGGCCACCGCGGTAGCCACCACATCCACCTTGGAGTTCGGGTCGTCGGTCCAGTCCACCGGGACCTCGTGAACTCGCAAGCCACAACGTTCGGCCAGCACCAGCAACTCGGTGTCGAAAAACCAGGCCGGATCCGAGGTGTGTGGCAGCAGCAGTTGAGCAACATCGGATCGAATCGCTTTGAAGCCACACTGCGCGTCGGAGAAGTTCGCTTGCAGCAGGCCGCGGAGCAGCAGGTTGTAACAACGCGAGATGATTTCCCGCTTCGGGCCACGAACCACCTGGGAGCCGCGCGAGAGCCGGGTACCGATGGCCAGGTCCGAGTGGCCGGAGACCAGCGGGGCCACCAACGGCTCCAGGGCTTTCAAATCGGTGGACAGGTCCACATCCATATAGGCCAGAATCGGCGACTTGGAAGCTTCCCAGACGCTGCGCAGGGCATTCCCTCGACCCTTCTCGGCGAGATGCATCACGGAAACCTCTTCGAACTCCCGGCTCAACCCTTCCGCTATCTCCAAGGTGCCATCGGTGCTGGCATTATCCGCGACGGTGATTGCGAAACTGTAGGGAAAATGCTGAGTCAGATGGAGGTGCAGCCTGCGCACGCATTCGGCGAGGTCCAATTCTTCGTTATAGACAGGGATGGTGACGTCGAGGACCGCAATACCCGGTTCGGCGTGGATCGGCTGGTGTAGTGCCGGAGAAGTGGCTGCATGCTCCACTTGCGCTCTCTGGGGTGAAGTTGTGATGGTCATACTTCACTGTCGGACGAACTTGTTAACCCAGCTTAGATCGAGCCTTTGTGGTAGCTGTGGGAGTCAGCCAAGGGCTATTTTTCTGATTTCAGCTCCGGAAGGCGGACCAGGAACTCGGTCCTACCGGGCACCGAAGTCACCCGAACCTTGCCTCCGTGCGCCTCCACAATTGCCTTGACGATCGGCAGACCAAGCCCAGTAGTGCCGTCGACGCCGGAGCGCGCCACATCGGCGCGGGCAAAGCGGGAGAAGATTTCCGGCAGAAAGTCAGGGGCAATGCCCGCTCCGTTATCGGTCACCGTAATCACGGCGCTGCCGTCTGCGGAACGCTGCAAGCCGGCTACTACCTCGGTGCCCGGGTCGGTGTGTTTACGAGCGTTGGACAGCAGATTCATCAGTACTCGGTGAAGTTGACTCTCGTCACCACGAACCAACAGCGGCTCTTCCGGCACCTTAATCTCCCAGCGATGCGGCTGGGGGTTTGCCTCACCGGTTGCCGAGTTGGGCCTGCTCAAGTCTGAGATCCGCATATCGCTGACAGTTTCGATCAGCAGCTGAGTCAGGTCAACCTCGGCTAGCGCCAGTTCGCGAGACTCGTCATAGCGAGCCAGTAGCAGCAGGTCGTCAACCAGACCGGACATCCGGCCGGCTTGGGACCGGACTCGTTCGAGCGATTCCCTGCCTTGCTCGGAGAGCTTTTCGGTCCGGACCACCAGCTCGGAGTACCCCTGAATAGAGGTCAAAGGAGTGCGCAGCTCGTGGCTGGCATCTGCCACGAACTGCCGGACTTTCAGTTCGCTCTGGTGCCTAGCAGCCAGCGCGCCCTCAACATTGTCGAGCATCCGGTTGAGCGCATAGCCCACCCGGCCCACTTCGGTCTCGTTATCGCTCGGATCAACGCGTTCTACCAACGCCACCTGACCGGCGTCGAGTGGCATCCCGGCCACTCTATTGGCCACCTCTGAAACGTGTTCCAGCGGTCGTAGGCTGCGCCTGATCAGCAAGGTTCCAAGCACGCCGCTGAGCAACAGCGCGAGCAAAGCCACCAGGATGAGAGTGTTGCGTAATGAGGAGAGGGTGTTGTTCTTGGCGCTCAGTGGCAGCCCGGTGATCACGGTGCTGCCGTCGGAGGCCACCACTGCCTCAATCCGGTACTCCCCCATTGAGAGCGTGTAATTTTTCGGTCCGCTGCCGGGCTGAATTGCGGTAAGCACCGGGATGTCCGAACTGGCGAAACTATGCTGAGTGCGTTGCGGATCGACATCCACCCAGCCGCCGTCGGCGGTATCTAGTACCCCACCGGTGACGTGCGCGCTCAGGATGCCCTCCCCCTGGCCAGGTGCGTCCAAGGGGTTGGGGCGGGTGGTGGATTTCGTATCGGTACCGGAAGGCGGAGGATTCTTATTCACGAATTGGGCCGCTGCATGCGCCGATCGGTCTAGCTGATCGTCGAGTTGAGCGGTCAGATAGGAATCCATCGAGAAATAACTGGCCACGCCCATTCCGCTACCAAGCAGCGCAAGTAGCACCAACGAGACCAGGATGAGCTTGCTGCGCAGTCTCCATCTGGAGAACGGTTTACGCTTCTTCGAGGTAAAGACGGCACCCGAAAGAGAACTCACGTGGCCACTTTGAGCACGTAGCCCGCGCCCCGCACGGTGTGGATGAGGGGCGGTTGGTCCGCGTCTACTTTCTTCCGCAGATAGGAGATATAAAGCTCGACAATATTTGCATGCCCACCGAAATCTGACTTCCAGACCTGATCCAAGATCTGGTTCTTGCTGACCACCGTCCGGGCGTTCTCCATCAGATAGCGGAGCAGTTCAAATTGAGTGGTGGTGAGCGTGATGTCACGGCCACCACGGTGCACCTCGCGGGTGTCCTCGTTGAGCACCAAGTCTCCCACCACCAGCTCTGCCCCACCGACGTCGGCGATACCGGAGCGCTGGATCAGTCGGTAGAGCCGCAACACCAGTTCTTCCATGCTGAACGGCTTGGTGACATAGTCATCGCCCCCCTCGGCCAGCCCCTCCACCCGGTCGGCAACCGAGTCCTTGGCGGTGAGGAAGACGGCGAGTACCCCAGGTTGGAAGGCTCGGACCCTTTTAAGTACTTCGAGGCCGTCAAAAATAGGCATCATGATGTCCAGCACCATAATGTCCGGACGGAATTCCCTAGCGGCGGCGACCGCACTTGGACCGTCAACTGCGGTGCGCACGGTCCAGCCAGCCATCCTTAGCCCGATATTGATCAGATCGAGCAGATTCGGCTCATCGTCTACCACCAGCGCACGGATCGGAGAACCGTCGGGGTGAGATAAATTGCGGAAACGTTCCAGGAAAGCGTCGTTATCTGTTTCTGATCTCATGCTAAAAGTCTCCCTTGCCCCATTACATCCATCTTAATCCCCAGCTGTGCGCAGGCTGTGCACGCACAGCTTCAAGGGGCGACATTTTCTCAATCACAGAATAGCGAGAAATTCAGCACAGCCTAGGCAAATGAGTTCTGCGGAAGCTAAAGGTACAAGATCATCAACTACCGACCGTCAAGGAGAGAATCATGACGAACACACCTGAAAACACGTACCGGCCAGAGGACGAACCGTTTAACGAGGACCTGCGCAGCGATGCCACCCATCCCACCCAGGTACTACCCTCGGCCGCCAGTAACACCGCAGCTCCGGGCGCCCCGCAGCCGGGTTCACCGGTTCCCGGGACAGACCCAAGCAATATCCAGGCAGCCTGGGGTGCTCCCAGCACGCAGAAGGGTAAGGGCTGGACGGTAAAGCGTGGACTAGTGGCTGCCGGAATCGCAGTGGTCATCGCCGGTGGCGGCGGGGCAGCGGTTTACGCTGCCACGAACTCCTCCTCCAGCAGCACAACGCAGGGGCCCGGCGGAACCCAAGGTGGACAGGGTATGGGTGGGCCGATGAGCGGCACCGGCATGTCCGCTGGTCTGGGAAGCGCTGTGCGCGGTGAGTACGTCGTTGAGGAGAACGGCAGTTACGTCACCAAGCTCATGCAGACAGGCGAAATCACCGCGCTCAGCTCTACCTCGGTCACGATTAAGAGCGCCGACGGCGTTAGCCAGACCTATGTGGTCAGTTCCAGCACCACGGTAAGCACCAGCAGCCAGGCAGCCGGTGCTCCGGGTGGAGCTCCCGGTTCCGGAACTGGTACTGGTACTGGAACCAATTCAGGTACCGGAACTGGAACCAATTCAGGTACCGGAACGAACTCCGGCACCAGCACCGGATCCATTTCGGATCTGGCTACCGGCAAGACCGTGCGGATTGTCGCAAGTAAGAGTTCCTCGGGGAACGCTGCGGAGAGCATCTCTCTAGTCACCAGCTAACCGAAAGTCCTCAGCAATGTGGTGGGTTTGGGTGGTTGTCCAGGCCTGCCACATTGGTTTGGTGGTTTGGTTGTTGGTTTGTTTGTTGTTTGTTAAAGGAAGAGAGCCTCTACGTCTTCGTAGAGGCTCTCTTTACTGGTTGTCCGGCGGTGTCCTACTCTCCCACACCCTTCCGAGTGCAGTACCATGGGCGCTGTGGGTCTTAGCTTCCGGGTTCGGTATGGGTCCGGGCGTTTCTCCCACGCTATGGCCGCCGTAACTCTAACCCCGACCCGTGACCCCCTTTGGTGGGGTGTGGGTGGGAAAATTGTTGGAGTTGTGGTGCTTAGTATCGTGTTATGTAGTTATACGGTTGTTTCCCTTGAACGAACTAACCCTTTGGTGGGTTTGTTGTTTGGGGACCGTAGAGTGGACGCGTGCAAGCAGGTTTTCTTCTCATGCATGGTGTGAATATTCTTTTGAAGGATTATATTCACGCATAAAGAAAGTGTGTTGTAGGTTATCGGCCTATTAGTACCGGTCAGCTTCACGAGTCGTTAGTCCTCGCTTCCACATCCGGCCTATCAACCCAGTGGTCTAGCTGGGGGCCTCTCACACATAAAGTGTATGGAAATCTCATCTCGAAGTGGGCTTCCCGCTTAGATGCTTTCAGCGGTTATCCCTTCCGAACGTAGCTAACCAGCCATGCACCTGGCGGTACAACTGGCATACCAGAGGTTCGTCCGTCCCGGTCCTCTCGTACTAAGGACAGCTCTTCTCAAATTTCCTGCGCGCGCAGCGGATAGGGACCGAACTGTCTCACGACGTTCTAAACCCAGCTCGCGTACCGCTTTAATGGGCGAACAGCCCAACCCTTGGGACCTACTCCAGCCCCAGGATGCGACGAGCCGACATCGAGGTGCCAAACCATGCCGTCGATATGGACTCTTGGGCAAGATCAGCCTGTTATCCCCGAGGTACCTTTTATCCGTTGAGCGACGGCCATTCCACAATGTGCCGCCGGATCACTAGTCCCGACTTTCGTCCCTGCTCGAGATGTCTCTCTCACAGTCAAGCTCCCTTGTGCACTTACACTCGAAACCTGATTGCCAACCAGGCTGAGGGAACCTTTGGGCGCCTCCGTTACTTTTTAGGAGGCAACCGCCCCAGTTAAACTACCCATCAGGCACTGTCCCTGACCCGGATTACGGGCCGAAGTTAGGAATCCCAAGTGATCAGAGTGGTATTTCAACGATGACTCCACCATAACTGGCGTCATGGCTTCAAAGTCTCCCACCTATCCTACACAAACCACTTAGAACACCAATACCAAACTATAGTAAAGGTCTCGGGGTCTTTCCGTCCTGCTGCGCGTAACGAGCATCTTTACTCGTACTGCAATTTCGCCGAGTTTATGGTTGAGACAGCGGGGAAGTCGTTACTCCATTCGTGCAGGTCGGAACTTACCCGACAAGGAATTTCGCTACCTTAGGATGGTTATAGTTACCACCGCCGTTTACTGGGGCTTAAATTCTCAGCTTCGCAATAAATTGCTAACCGGTCCTCTTAACCTTCCAGCACCGGGCAGGAGTCAGTCCGTATACATCGTCTTGCGACTTCGCACGGACCTGTGTTTTTAGTAAACAGTCGCTTCCCCCTGGTCTCTGCGGCCCTTGCCCGCTCCGAGAAGTAAATTCTCATCACAGTCCGGGCCCCCCTTCTCCCGAAGTTACGGGGGCATTTTGCCGAGTTCCTTAACCATAATTCTCTCGATCGCCTTAGTATTCTCTACCTGATCACCTGTGTCGGTTTGGGGTACGGGCGGCTAAAACCTCACGTCGATGCTTTTCTTGGCAGCATAGGATCACCGAATTCCCCCCTACGGGGGTCCCATCACGTCTCAGCCTTCATGTTTCCCGGATTTGCCTAGGAAACGGCCTACCTGCTTAGACCGGGACAACCATCGCCCGGCTCGGCTACCTTCCTGCGTCACACCTGTTAATACGCTAACCGCACCAGATCAAAGAACAACACGCTCCCCCGAAACCAAACACCCCGAAGGGTGTAACAGGCCCGGGCTCGGGCATCGAACATCACTGGATTAGCTTGGGCGGTTTTTCGCCGGTACGGGAATATCAACCCGTTGTCCATCGACTACGCCTGTCGGCCTCGCCTTAGGTCCCGACTTACCCAGGGCAGATTAGCTTGACCCTGGAACCCTTGATCATTCGGCGGACGGGTTTCTCACCCGTCATTCGCTACTCATGCCTGCATTCTCACTCGTGTAGGCTCCACCGCTGGTTTACACCGCGACTTCACTGCCCACACGACGCTCCCCTACCACTCCAGACGACTGAACCACGAAGGCTTGTCACTATCTGAAATCCACAACTTCGGCGGTGTACTTGAGCCCCGCTACATTGTCGGCGCGGAATCACTTGACCAGTGAGCTATTACGCACTCTTTCAAGGGTGGCTGCTTCTAAGCCAACCTCCTGGTTGTCTAAGCAATCCCACATCCTTTCCCACTTAGCACACGCTTAGGGGCCTTAGTTGGTGGTCTGGGCTGTTTCCCTCTCGACTATGAAGCTTATCCCCCACAGTCTCACTGCTACGCTCTCACTTACCGGCATTCGGAGTTTGGCTGACGTCAGTAACCTTGTAGGGCCCATTAGCCATCCAGTAGCTCTACCTCCAGTAAGAAACACGTAACGCTGCACCTAAATGCATTTCGGGGAGAACCAGCTATCACGGAGTTTGATTGGCCTTTCACCCCTACCCACAGCTCATCCCCTCCATTTTCAACTGAAGTGGGTTCGGTCCTCCACGACGTCTTACCGTCGCTTCAACCTGGCCATGGGTAGATCACTCCGCTTCGGGTCTAGACCCAGCGACTCATACGCCCTATTCAGACTCGCTTTCGCTACGGCTGCCCCACACGGGTTAACCTCGCCACTGAGCACTAACTCGCAGGCTCATTCTTCAAAAGGCACGCCATCACTAGAACAAGCTAGCTCTGACGGTTTGTAAGCACATGGTTTCAGGTACTATTTCACTCCCCTCCCGGGGTACTTTTCACCTTTCCCTCACGGTACTAGTCCGCTATCGGTCATTAGGAAGTATTTAGGCTTATCAGGTGGTCCTGACAGATTCACACGGGATTTCTCGGGCCCCGTGTTACTTGGGAAACACATATAGAGCGGCACAAAATATTTCAGTTACGGGGCTCCCACCCTCTATGGCCGGCCATTCAAAACCGTTCACCTATACTCGTGCACTCACCCCCCTAGTCCGGTAGAACCAGGACAATGCGTCCCACAACCCCGTACCTGCAACCCCTACCGGGTATCACACAGACACGGTTTAGCCTGATCCGCGTTCGCTCGCCACTACTGACGGAATCACTATTGTTTTCTCTTCCTGTGGGTACTGAGATGTTTCACTTCCCCACGTTCCCTCCACACAGCCTATGTGTTCAGCTGCGGGTCACTACCCATAACAGGCAGCGGGGTTTCCCCATTCGGACATCCTCGGATCAAAGTTCGGTTATCAACTCCCCGAGGCTTATCGCAGATTCCTACGTCCTTCTTCGGCTCCTAATGCCAAGGCATCCACCATGCGCCCTTAAAAACTTACAACAACAAAAACCAGAAGACACACCCAAACACTCCAACAACCAACCAACCCTCAAAAGGGAAAGCCAGCCATCATCAACGTGCGGCGAAGGGCATGCTTCTATAAGATGCTCGCGTCCACTATACAGTTCTCAAACAACAACCCCACCCCTCACAACACACCAACAACAACCCCCTAAAGAGTCATCACCAGCGATCAGTGAAAGAGAGGAAACCAAAACAACAAACCCCCCAAACCCACACCCCCTCCCCCTAAAGGAAAAGGACACAAATCCGAAGGTCCTGTTGCTTCAGAACCCCAATAGTGTGTTTCATCCAACCCCATCCAGCAACCACCAAGCCCCTTTTCCACACCCACCAAACCCTCACCCGAAAGCAAGAACCCGATCAGTAGTACTAAGAAACCCAGCCATCACCACAACGACAAGATTCACTTCAATTGTTTACACAAAAACGTGTTGTTGATATTCCACCCATGAGCACCCACCAGAACACGAACGGTCCTGCTATGGGCTAACTCCTCACACCCACACCACAAAACATGCGTTCTGCAGCTAGATGTTCGGTGCTCCTTAGAAAGGAGGTGATCCAGCCGCACCTTCCGGTACGGCTACCTTGTTACGACTTAGTCCCAATCGCCAATCCCACCTTCGACAGCTCCCTCCCACAAGGGGTTAGGCCACCGGCTTCGGGTGTTACCAACTTTCGTGACTTGACGGGCGGTGTGTACAAGGCCCGGGAACGTATTCACCGCAGCGTTGCTGATCTGCGATTACTAGCGACTCCAACTTCATGGGGTCGAGTTGCAGACCCCAATCCGAACTGAGACCGGCTTTTTGGGATTAGCTCCACCTCACAGTATCGCAACCCTTTGTACCGGCCATTGTAGCATGCGTGAAGCCCAAGACATAAGGGGCATGATGATTTGACGTCATCCCCACCTTCCTCCGAGTTGACCCCGGCAGTCTCCTATGAGTCCCCACCATTACGTGCTGGCAACATAGAACGAGGGTTGCGCTCGTTGCGGGACTTAACCCAACATCTCACGACACGAGCTGACGACAACCATGCACCACCTGTCAACCAGCCACAAGTGGGGGACCTATCTCTAGGTCTTACTAGTTGATGTCAAGCCTTGGTAAGGTTCTTCGCGTTGCATCGAATTAATCCGCATGCTCCGCCGCTTGTGCGGGCCCCCGTCAATTCCTTTGAGTTTTAGCCTTGCGGCCGTACTCCCCAGGCGGGGCACTTAATGCGTTAGCTACGGCGCGGAGAACGTGGAATGTCCCCCACACCTAGTGCCCAACGTTTACGGCATGGACTACCAGGGTATCTAATCCTGTTCGCTCCCCATGCTTTCGCTCCTCAGCGTCAGTTAATGCCCAGAGACCTGCCTTCGCCATCGGTGTTCCTCCTGATATCTGCGCATTCCACCGCTACACCAGGAATTCCAGTCTCCCCTACATCACTCTAGTCTGCCCGTACCCACCGCAGATCCGGAGTTGAGCCCCGGACTTTCACGACAGACGCGACAAACCGCCTACGAGCTCTTTACGCCCAATAATTCCGGATAACGCTTGCACCCTACGTATTACCGCGGCTGCTGGCACGTAGTTAGCCGGTGCTTCTTCTGCAAGTACCCTCAACCACCCAAAAAGATGGCCTTGTTCCCTACTGAAAGAGGTTTACAACCCGAAGGCCGTCATCCCTCACGCGGCGTCGCTGCATCAGGCTTTCGCCCATTGTGCAATATTCCCCACTGCTGCCTCCCGTAGGAGTCTGGGCCGTGTCTCAGTCCCAGTGTGGCCGGTCACCCTCTCAGGCCGGCTACCCGTCGTCGCCTCGGTAGGCCATTACCCCACCGACTAGCTGATAGGCCGCGAGTCCATCCAAAACCAAAAAATCTTTCCACCACCAGAAGATGCCTTCGATGGTCGTATCCGGTATTAGACCCAGTTTCCCAGGCTTATCCCGAAGTTAAGGGCAGGTTACTCACGTGTTACTCACCCGTTCGCCACTAATCCCCCCAGCAAGCTGGAGATCATCGTTCGACTTGCATGTGTTAAGCACGCCGCCAGCGTTCATCCTGAGCCAGGATCAAACTCTCCGTAAAATTCATTACAAAAAATGATTCCCAGCATCAACCCACCAACACCACACAGGGGCGCAGCATCAGCAGGCAAATACCAAAAACAAAAAACATTGGTATCAACAAAAAACAAAACACACTATTGAGTTCTCAAACAACAGGCGCATCCAAGTAATTCTCTAAATACATTTGAAAGTAATTTAATTACTTTCTTTTCTTTAGTTTTCCTTGCTGCGTTGTTACTAGCTTATTTCATTCATTTCTTTCTTGTCAAATCCGCGTTTTTCGCGAATTCATAAGAAATTCATGAATGATCCCACAGAAAATTGAAGCTTTTCTGCTTTTGGCCGTAATGGCACACACAGAATCGCAACTCTAATTAGTAGGGGTTTGGCCCCCGCTCCGACACTTTACCCGGCCATGTTCCAGACCGTCGTAATCGTGCCCCTCAGCGGGCGACTCAGAAAACATTACACGGCACTTCGCGCTCGTGCAAATCGCCCCGCTTAGCCCTTGATTCCCCCGCAAAAACCAGACCGCGGCCGCCCACAACTCATGGTGGACGGCCGCGGTCTGGGCCTAAACTTCAGGGCAATCAGCCTGTGAGAGCGATCAGCTCGTGGCTACCTCAACCATGGCCATGGTGCGCTTTCCACGGCGCAACAACAGGTAACGCCCATGCAATAGCTCGGTGGCGTCAATCACACTTTCAAGGTCCTGCACTTTTCTGTTGTTCACGTAGGCGCCGCCTTCCGTTACGGTGCGACGCGCAGCGGAGTTGCTTTCCGAAAGACCTGCGGCAACCAAGAGCTCTACAATGCCAAGCGCCGCTACATCCACGGTCGCGTGTGGCAATTCGGCAGTTGCGGCTCCCAGCGTTGCCTCATCGAGTTCGGCTAGTTCCCCGTTCCCAAAAATCGCAGCGGAGGCCGCGATTACTTTCTCGGTTGCTTCTACGCCATGCACCAACGAATTCACTTCCCAAGCCAGCGCCTTCTGGGCCGCCCGCTCATGGGGCCGCTCCGCCGTCGCACGCTCCAGTTCCTCAATTTCCTCCCGGGATCTGAAGGTGAAGATCCTGAGCCGTTCCGCAACATCGGCATCGGCAGTATTGAGCCAGAACTGGTAGAACTCGTAAGGACTGGTCATTGCAGGGTTGAGCCAGATGGCATTCCCCTCGCTCTTGCCAAATTTGGTGCCGTCCGAGTTAGTGATCAGCGGAGTGCCGATGGCGTGCACCGATCCCCCTTCAGCCTTACGAATCAATTCGGTGCCACTGGTGAGATTGCCCCATTGATCGGAGCCGCCGGACTGCAGGGTGCAGCCGTATTGCCGGTAAAGCTCAAGGAAATCCAGGCCCTGCAGAATCTGGTAGCTGAATTCGGCGTAGGAAATACCCTCGTCCGAATTTAACCGAGAAGCCACAATGTCCTTTTTGATCATGGTGCCCACCCGGTAGTGCTTACCAATATCGCGCAGGAAATCGATAGCGCTTAGCGGCGCGGTCCAATCCAGATTATTGACCATCCGTGCAGCGTTCTCTCCCTCAAAGGAAAGGAAGGGCTGCACCTGGGCTTGAATATCCGCCACCCACTCGGCAACTTGTTGCTTGGTCTGCATCGAACGTTCGGTGGTGGGCCGCGGGTCACCGATCAGGCCGGTGGAACCGCCAACCAGGGCCAGCGGCTTATGCCCTGCCAATTGCAGGCGCCGCATTAAGAGCAGCTGCACCAGATGTCCCAAGTGAAGACTTGCCGCAGTGGGATCGAAGCCGCAGTAATAGGTCACCGTCTCGGTGCTCAACGCCTTTTCCAGCTCCGCAGCATCGGTGGAGACCTGGACTAGGCCACGCCAGATCAGCTCTTGCCAGATCGTGGCGAAAGTTTCGTCATTCTTTTGAGTCAAAAAATCCATTGCATCAGGCACAGCACAACGGTAGCAGTTTCAGAGCTCCGAACCGGTCCTCAGCTCAAGCTTCGATACCTTCAGGAAGCTCCGTGCTACTGATCAGCCGCAACCGTTGAGTCGGCCTGGTCATCGAGACATAGAGATCCCCCACTCGGCCCGAACCGAGCAACTCCGTGGGTTCAACGATCACCACGCCATCGAATTCGAGGCCTTTGGCGTCCCTGGGGTCCAGCACCACAATGTCCTGCTCCAGTGAACCCGCGCCATGGCCCACCCGGCGACCATACATCTTGCGCAGCGCACTGCTTAGCTCCCCGAGTCGGTGAGGAGCGGCAATCACAGCCAACAAACCGCCGTCGAGCGCCGCCAATTCCTCGGGTATCGCCTTCACTAAGGCGGTTTGCGGCTGCACTCCCCCGATCCGATCGATAATCGGCGCCCAGCGACCATCGCGGACCGCTTTGGGTGCCGAAACAACCTGACCGGCTGCATTAGCCATCCGTACCGCGGCCTCGGCGATCTGCGCCGGGGTGCGATAGTTCACGGTGAGCTCTTCCAGCTGCCAACGGTCGCCAAAATGTGGAGCGAGTGCTTGCTGCCAGGAACTCGCGCCGGCTGCCGCCGAAGTCTGTGCAATATCACCCACGATGGTGAAGGATTTGAGCGGACAGCGACGCAGTAACAGTCGCCACTGCATGGCCGAGAGCTCCTGCGCCTCATCCACCACGACGTGCCCAAAGGCCCAGCTGCGATCCAGGAGGGCGCGCTCCGCGGTAGTGGCGTAGTCATCCTGCACGGCATTGTGATCGGCCAGGTCATCGGCGCTAAGCACACCATCCACGCCGGAATCCGCGAGCGACTGATGCATGTTTTCCAAAGCCCGCTCGGCATTGGCAAGGTCACGACGGCGGTCAGCTTCTCGGGCTGCCCCGTCCCGCCCCCCGCTAGCATCCAGGTCGCCGAGCAACTCCGCCGCCTCGTCCAGTAAAGGTACATCGGCTTCGGTCCACGGCGACTCCGGGTCACGAGCTAGCAGCGCGCGTTCTGCCTCGCGTAGTCCAGGGGCGGCGGCCTCCAGCAGCGCGGGCTTAGCGAACAGTTCCCGGACGAGCTTCTCCGGGGTCATCGGCATCCAGGCTAGGTTGAGTGCCACCCGAACGTCCCGAGAGGAACGAACGTCCTCGGCCAGGTAGCTGCGATCAGCGGTGTTGCCGAGCGAGCCCGATTCGACCTGTTCGGTGAGCTGTTCGGTCAGTTCGCGGAGCAGGATCTTCACGAAGGTCAAACGCGCCTCGTTATGTGGTTTCCCGGTGGCCCGAGCCTTATCCCGGGCCCGCCGGACCTGCTTCGGGCTCAAGGTCAGCTTCTGGCCCTCAATATCCAGCACCCGATCTTGGGCTGGTACCCGTTGCCGGTTAGCCACGGCCCTGCCGATCACCTCGGCCATTGACAAACGGCCCTTAAGCTCGGCGACCCGGGGATCCTGCTCCGGAATCGCATTGATCCCCGGCATCAAACGGCCCACGCTCGCCATTACGACGCCGGTCTCCCCCAAAGAGGGCAACACGCGTTCAATATAGGTCATAAAGGAGGAAGAGGGACCCACCAGCAAAACCCCGGCCGAACGCAAGCGATCCCGATGGGTGTAGAGCAAATAGGCGGCGCGATGCAGCGCAACGGCGGTTTTCCCGGTGCCTGGCCCGCCCTGCACCACCAAGGCTCCAGCCAGCGGGGAGCGAATAATCCGGTCCTGCTCCGCCTGGATGGTGCCGACGATATCGCTCATCCGCCCGGTGCGCTTCGAGTTCAACGCGGCCAGCAAGGCACCCTCACCTTGAAGAGCCTCGCCTTCGGTGAGCATGCTGGGGTCCAGTACATCGTCCTCGATGGCCTTCACCTCGCGACGCTGCAAAATCAGATGCCGACGGCGTCGCACCCCTTGGCGTTCAAAAGCGGTAGCTTGATAAAAGGTGCCTGCCTCGGGAGCCCGCCAGTCAACCATGAGCTGGCGAAGGTCATCCGTGGATAAGCCGATCCTGCCGATATAGCGCTGCTCGCCGTCGTCCAGATCCAGCCGGCCGAAAGCAAGTCGATCGTCCACGGCATTGAGCTGGGCCAGCCGGTCCTCATAAAGGGTGGCAAAGGCGTCTCGCTCCGAGCGGTTCTGATGGGATCCGGCTGAGGCGGTGCGCCGGACCTCGGCGAGCTGGCGAACCTTGTCCTCGCGCAGTTCATCTAACCGGGCATAAAGTCCGGCGACATATTCGCGCTCGTGCTCGAGCTCTTCGTGGCTTGTTCCTGGGTGGTGATGTGTTGATTCGGCCTCAAGCATTGGGCCATCCTTTCAGCCAGCAGACCGTCCATTCTACCTCTTCAAAGACACGCCACCGTGCGATATGACCCTCATTCAGCCTTTGTTCAGCCTCAGTTCAACCTGAGCAGAGAGCGCACTCGATGTCCGGGCAAGGCAGAACGACCGTGCAATTCACTCAACTCCAAGACGACTCCATAGCCGACGATGTGTACCTGGGCCTGAGCGAATAGCCTAGAGGCCGCAGCCAGCGTGCCGCCGGTGGCCAACACATCATCCAGGACGAGCACCCGGGAACCAGCCTGCAGATCATCCTGGTGAAGTTCGAGCGCAGACTCGCCGTATTCCAACTCGTATTTCTCGGTGAAAACTGGGCGCGGCAATTTACCCGCTTTACGAACTGTGACGACCCCGGTTCCGGTGGCATAAGCCGCAGCGGCCGCGAGCAGGAAGCCTCTGGCCTCGATTCCGGCGACCGCATCGAACTGGCCGGCAAAGGGTTCCACCAGGGCATTCACGATGGCTCTCAGTGCCGGGCCGTCCGCGAAAACAGGAGTTAGATCGCGGAACACAATTCCTGGTTTGGGGTAGTCGGGCACGGTGGCGCACAGCCTGAGGATGAGCTCCTCGATGGATTCGCGATCACTCACCGTTACCCCAGCCAATAGCGCAGATAGCCGTACAAAGCGAAGAGCGCACCGAGTAGGCCGAAGATCGAGATCGTAAAAGCTGCAGAGGCTAGAGCTGAGCCAGATCTCCCGGCTGTCGGGTGAGCGGTCATCGGCCGGATCGCCAGGATTATCGAGGCGGCAAAGAATAAGAACTGAAGCACTGAGAACACGATGCTCAATGCCGACAGTCCCATCACCAAGTGGCGAATCAGCAGATTGCTCAGGATTTGTGCGAGCAACTCCAGCAGTATCCCGAGGGCGCCGAGCACTAAAGCTATGACGGCCGGGCGTTGCAACGATGTGTCCTGAGCGGGTTGTGCGTCTTGAGCGGGTTGAGCGGGTTGCGCGGGAACGGGCTGGTAGAAATTCTGGTTGGGATCCTGCGTCATTAGTTCGCCCCCGCCACAAAGAACAGCTGAATGAGCAGGTTCACCAGATATCCCAGCAGGAGCGCCGTGCCCAGGCCAAGCCCGGCAGCCCCGGCGCGTTTGGCATATCCTCGACGTACCAGAGCGACCGCACCGAGCACGATGGCGATAGCCGCTAGCACCGCCTCGAAGCCCGAGGCGAGGTTAAAGAACAGCGTTACCGAACTGAGGCTAAGATGCCAGCTATACACCAGGCTGGGAAGAAAATAACTGACCAGCCCAACCGCCAGTTTAAGGACTGCGGCAAAAGCGGCAACTACCAGGGACAGCGCCCCCAGTACATTCCTTTGTCCCGCTCTTGGCGGTGCTGGTGGGAGCGGATATGGCATTGCGCTCAATTCTCCGACCTTTCATTAGCGCTTCAACTGGAGCTTCCGCTGAGGCTTTCCAGAACAGCGTAGCAAAACCCCTGTCTGGTCAGATGTCGAACCCTACGCTACGGTAATGACGAGCCGGAATGCACGGTGATCCGGTGCTACATAAGTGGAATTATTAGGGGAATACTCATGAAATCTTTGAAAAAGGCTGCTTCTCTGGGCGCTGGGATAACCTTGCTAGGGTTAGCCATGTTCGCCACCACCCCAGCACAGGCGGCCGTTGTCTGTGGCTCCGAGCCGCTTTCCAGCGGAGTAACTATGAGCGCCGAAGCCACTCCAATGTGTGGGGCTACCAGCCCGATGCCCACCTACTGGGTCTGCCCTCCGCGCGATCCTTCGGTAAAGGTCTGGGTCAGCACCCCCTGGTGCCCCTAACCCCTTGAACCATGTTGTCGGAAGCCGTCTGATCAAATTGTTCAGACGGCTCTGACTACGGGGTTTAGTGCGGTACGTCTGTCCTTTTGCTCCGGGTCGCCTTAGCCCGAGGCACCGCCGCTTTATATCGGGAAACCGTTGGGTCAGCGTCGATCCAAAATCGCCAAGGATAGCTCTCCGTACCGCCTGGGCCGGAGACCCCCACTCGGGGACCACTGGCAATCAATGCCGTGCCCAGGGCTGGAGCCAAGCTCAGCTGAACGGCCCCTCCATTCAATAGGTCCTGCCCATTGGCGCTTCGGTCCCAGCCCAGCACGCTGGCAAGTTTCGCCGGCCCATTAGCTAACTCATGATCCTTAGCAGCCTTGATCGGAGCCACATTTTTTCGTGCCGCCGACCTCCGATTTCGAGCCAGCTCCAGGCCTTCCACAACCTCCCCCGCGCGTAGCAATACTGCGGAAGATGTGCCCTCGGGCGAACACACCACATTGCCGCAGAAGTGCATGCCATAGGTGAAATAAACGTAGAGATGCCCTGGTGGCCCGAACATGACCTCATTGCGTGGTGTCCGGCCGCGGTAAGAATGCGATCCCGGATCGGGAGCAGCCGAGGTTTCCGGTCCCAGATAAGCCTCGACCTCGGTCAGGCGCACGGTGACCCGGCCGCCGTCGTACTCACTGCTCACGGTGGCGCCCAAAAGCAAGGGTGCGATGGTGAGCGCATCCTGACTCAGGAGCTCAAATAGTTCAGCGCTCATTGACCGTCGAACGCTGCAACCGCCTCGCTCACCGGGGTATCGCCGGCGATAAGTTCCAACACGCGTCCGGAGGCAGCTCCGGTTTGCAATAGTTCGGCGACGACGGCGGCAACATCCGCTCGCGGCACGGAACCTCTGCCGGTGGTATCGGCGAGCAGCACTCGGCCACTCGGCGCTTCGTCGGTCAACCGCCCCGGACGCACAATGGTCCAGTCCAGAGCATCCCTGCTGCGCAGATCGTCTTCGGCGGCAAGCTTAGCGATCAAATAGGCATGGAATTCGGTGTCCATTCCCTCCGGATGAGCACCGCCACGTACAGATTCTGCGCCCATCGAGGAAATTTGCACGAACCGCGGAACTCCGGCGGCCACCGCCGCATCCGCGAGCAGAACAGAACCTGCCCGGTCCACTGCGTCCTTGCGGGCGATGCCGCTGTTCGGCCCGGCACCGGCGGCGAAAACCACAGCGTCGGCACCGCTGAGCGCGGTTGCCAGCTCTGCTGAATCGATCCGTTCCAAATCCAACAACACCGGCTCAATACCGCGTTCGTTCAGCTCGGAGCCTTGCTCAGCCTTGCGGATCAGGCCTTGCGGCTGATGACCCGCAGCGGCAAGCTGCTCTCCGAGGAAAAGCGCAATCTGGCCATGCCCTCCGGCAATCACAATCTTCATAGCCACCATCCTGCCACGTCCCAAACCCCACCCCAGCGAACCTCACGCCACCCCTCCCCCACACCCCCTCACCCCGACCAGTTGTCCCACTCGGTGTTACTGCTGTGGCGAAAGTTATCGATTTCATGCAACATCTGTCACTCCCGCCACAGTCGATGGGACAGATGGGTAGAGATTCGGGGGGGGGATTCTGCTGTTGGATTGGTCCGGGGACTGGTGATGTCCGATTTCCGCTAGTGCTAGGTCCAAAATGCTGCCACGATAGTTGCTATGGACTTCGAACAAAGCTATCGGGCGATCGATGCCAAGGACTCCCGCTTCGACGGGCAGTTCTACACTGCGGTCCGCTCTACCGGCATCTACTGCCGACCATCCTGCCCCGCCAGAACCCCGCTCCGGCAGAATGTCAGCTTCTACCCCACCAGCGCAGCCGCCCATGAAGCCGGCTATCGAGCCTGCAAACGATGCCTACCGGAAGCCGCGCCCGGCACCCCGGAGTGGAATCTACGCTCGGACGTCGCCGCCCGAGCCATGCGGTTGATCATCGACGGTGAGCTAAATGCCGATCGCGGCGGAGTCAATCAACTCGCCACCCAGCTGGGTTATTCTTCCCGCCAACTGGGGCGCATCCTGCGCGCGGAACTCGGTGCCGGACCGCTTGCCCTGGCTAGGGCGGCCAGGGCCCAGACAGCCCGGACTTTACTTACCTCCACCGGGATGAAGTTCTCCGAAATCGCGTTCGCCTCCGGCTTCGCTTCGATCCGGCAGTTCAATGAGACGGTGCAGCAAGTCTTTGACTTGAGTCCGAGCCAATTGCGGGCCGCCGCGCTCGATCGACATCCGGATCGGCACTCGGAAAGACACTCGGAAAGACAAGAACACGCCGAGCCAGGCACCGTGGAGGGCACCACCTTGGACCTCCGATTGCCGCTTCGCCCACCCTACGATCCCGGAATTTTCGCTTTCCTGGCAGCCAGGGCGGTGGATGGGGTAGAAATCGGTACCGCGAGCAGCTACGCTCGCAGCCTGGCGTTGCCGCATGGGACAGCCAGCGTACTGGTAACGCTGCCCGAGCTGGCCGAGGGGCTCACGACGGCGGAACGCGCCTGGGCCACCGACCATCTGAGATTGCGGGCAACAGTCCAGAACCTCAAAGATCTGCCAAGCCTGCTCGCCCGAGTCCGCCGAGTCTTCGACCTGGACGCCGATCCGGTGGCCATCGACACCCAGCTGGCCGAGTCCCCTGCACTGCGAGAACGCGTTGAACAACTGCCCGGAATCCGGCTACCTGGCGCCGTCGATGCCGCAGAAATGCTGCTCCGAGCCATGGTTGGACAGCAGATCACCGTGGTTGCCGCTCGGGGCCAATTGCACCGCTTGGCCACCCTGGGTGAGTCCTTTGTCGGCCCCGAGCCGCAATTGAACAGGCTCTTCCCCACACCTCGGCAACTGGCCGAAGGCGGTGCGGAACTGCTGCGTGGCCCTCAGCGGCGCACCGACTCGATCCTGAATGCGATGCGCGAGCTGGACCGAGGGCTACACCTCGGCCTGGATGACGATCCGGACTCGCTACGCGCCAAATTGCTGCCGCTACCCGGCATCGGCCCGTGGACGGTTAACTATCTGGCCATGCGCCTACTTGGTGCCACCGATATCCATCTGGACGGCGATGTCGCAGTCCGCAAGGGCCTCGAAACGGTAGGGCTGAGCGCCCAGGACACCGGGTCGATGAGCCCCTGGCGTTCCTATGCCACCGTGCACTTCTGGCGCAGCGCCGCCGAAACCACCCCTCAGCGCAAGAACTCCCCAGGAAAGAAACAGAGAAAATGAATAATCCGCAGTTAACCGAGGATTCAGTCGGCCGTATTTTCACGCTGAAAACCCCCGACGGCCCCTTCACGGTCATCACCCGGGCATCGGAGCCGGTGGTGCTGGCCTCCGGCTGGACGGATGAGCCCGCCGAGCTAACTCCGCAGATCCATAGCAGCCTAAGACCCGCCGAATTGCGGCAAAGCAGTGCGGAGTCGAATATCAAGGCCGCCGTGGATGCCTTCTACGCCGGAGAGCTGAACGCGATCGACGGCATAGAGGTTGCGCAGAAGTCCGGCCCGTTCCGCACTCATGCTTGGGAGGTGCTGCGTCGAGTTCCGGCCGGCCAGCCGGTCACTTATAGCGAGTACGCCGAGCGCGCCGGTAATCCGCGAGCCATCCGGGCCGCAGCAAGTGCCTGTGCCATGAATGCCGCCGCCCTTTTTGTGCCCTGTCATCGGATTGTCCGGCTCGACGGCGGCCTGGGCGGCTTCCGCTGGGGTCTACAGATCAAGGAGAGCTTACTGCGCCGCGAAGCCGAGAATGCCGGAATGTCACCGGAGCGAATAATTTAATCTAGGCTAAAAACATGAAACTGCTGGGGACCAAGGCTTCTACCGTGCGGCACGCGCTCAACCTCTGGCCGCCCTTCCTAGGGGCTGGAATTCGGGTGGAGGAAATCTCTGCGGATTTCCGCTACGCCAGGGTGTCCATGAAATCGCTGCCCTGGAACCGCAATGTGGTGGGCACCCACTTCGGCGGATCGCTTTTCGCCATGACCGACCCCTTCTGGATGCTCTTGATCATCCGGCATCTGGCCAGTGACCACGTGGTCTGGGACAAAGCGGCCGAAATCGACTTCCGCAGACCCGGCCGAGGCAAGGTGCGCGCTGAATTCCGGCTCAGTCAAGAACAGCTGGTCGAGCTACGCGCTAAGGCAGCGGACGGCGGCAAGGTACTGGAGTGGTTCAGCGCAGATGTAATAGATCAGCAGGGCGAAATCGTGGCCACCATGCGCAAACAGATCTACCTGCGCCGGAAACGGGCTTGAGCCTGCTTCCGGCTATTACTTCTGCGGTACCGGAACTCCGGAGGGCCAAGGTAGGAGTGCAGGAAGTTCGACGGCGTCTGCCGCAGCCCAGGCTTCAAGCTGACCGAGGGGCGCTCGTCCGGCCAGCCAGCTGGCAATATCGGTCAGTTGGCCGGTGATCACATAGCTTTTGCCGGAAGTGTTCCCATTGCTCAGGGTAACCGGCTGCTGGCCGAGAGGTTGCAGGACTAGACGAGTCTTTTCCGGAACCCTGGCTTCCAGGAATTCAAAAAGATGGCGGCAGAAGGCTGGGGACCAGGCTGCACTCGTGAAGCCGATCAGCAGGTCGGTATGGTGAATCACCAACTCACGCCAGAGCGCCTCCAGCGCATCGCTAACATTGCCTTCACGGTAGCTGACCCTGGCACCGAGATCGGCGTCGCTGAGCGCGTCGATGGCTGCGGCCAGGCTCCCGAAGGCTTCCTGCACGGCGGTCAATAATTCAGGTTGCTCAAGCGCGGCGAGTCTGGCGATATCCGCATTTCTACCGTCCATGCCGCCGTCGTAAAGCTCGATCAGTTCTCCCCTGGCCGCGTACTCCAGCTGCCTAGCCATTGCCGCGGAAATGCCGCGCAGGTGAGCGTAAACCTGGGCACGGGTCCATGCAGGCAAGGCCGAAGCTTCGCGGATCTCGTCGTCGCTGTGAGCTTCCAGCCACTGCCGCACTTGGCAGGCGGAGTCGTTCATTTCGCCGATGGCGAGCCGGAGCGGAGCCTCTTCGCTGAGTGTCATCCCCCCAGCCTATCGTCCGAGGGCCCCGAAACGAGCTCGCGAGTTTTGGGAGGACGATAGGCGCTATCCCCACTCCCTCCCACGTCTCGTCCCTCGACGCGGGTCCCTCGGGCGCGTGGCCCCAGTCCGAGGGCCCCGAAACGAGCTCGCGAGTTTTGGGAGGACGATAGGCGCTATCGCGTGGCCCCTTGCGCCTGGGGATAGTCCATTAGCTTCGCGATAGCCCAATGACGCCGCAGTGGGCTATCGCGAAGTCAGAGAGCTATCGCGAAGCGAGGTAGCGAGGAAGGGAGGCTGGCGAAGCGAGGAATTAAACCTAGCGAAGCGTCTAGGAGTGCGGTGTCGAGGACCAGGCAGCATCCGGAGCATCCCGCCGATAAATCAACCGACGATGCTGCCGGTCGTGCCGGGCCTGCCAAAATTCCACTTCAAGGGCTTCCAAGGCGTAGAGCTGCCAATCCGGGTTCTTGGCTCCGTCGGAGCTGGGCCGTTCCTGCCAGTCTTGGGCGCTCGCCTCCGCGCTCAGCAAGCGAACCGGGCCGCAGACTCGCACCTGACGCCCCGGTTCGGCGTGGTAAAAGTTCATCGCGGCCTGCGGATTCTGTGCTAATTCAAGGCCCTTACGCGAGAGCCGTGAGGTGGCGAAGTACCAACGATCCTGCTCTAGATTCTTCAAAATCAGCATCCGTGAAGAGGGTGCGCCGGTTACAGCAGCAGTCGCCAAAGAAAAGGCATGCGGCTGAAGCAAACCTGCCGAAATGGCTTGTTCCAGCCAATCCAGGAAGAGCTCCCCGGGTTGCGCCGGGGAGCTCTTCAAATCCAGTTCTGGCAACTGCTCGGGGAAGACGGGTAGTCCTCGGAGGCGCCGCCGGAGTTCATCGCTCATCCACTCAGACTAAGCCAGTCTTAGGCCGGAGCGACGAAATCCCGGATCGGGGCAAGCTGCGCCTCGAACGCCGCCCGCTGTTCCAATACTGCCGAAGGGGCGGTCCCGCCCTGGGCGTTGCGACTAGCCAGCGATCCCTCGGTGGAGAGCACGCTGCGCACCTCGGGCGTCAAATGTGCCGAGATCGAGGCATATTCCTGATCGCTCAAGTCCCAGAGCTCCACACCTCGCGATTCGGCCAGTTTTACCGCTGCCCCGGAGAGCTCGTGTGCCTCCCGGAAGGGAACCCCCTGCCGCACCAGCCATTCGGCGATATCGGTGGCCAGCGCAAAACCTAGCGGCGCAAGCTCTTGCAGCCGTTCGGTGTTGAAGGTCAGCGTGGCGATCATCCCGGAAACCGCGGGCAAGAGGAGTTCGAGGTTATCGGCGGCATCAAAAACCGGTGCCTTATCCTCCTGAAGATCCCGATTGTAGGCCAGCGGCAAGCCCTTCAAGGTAGCCAACAGCCCGGTCAGATCACCGATCAGTCGGCCAGCCTTACCTCGCGCCAACTCGGCCACATCCGGGTTCTTCTTCTGCGGCATAATCGAGGATCCGGTGGAGTAAGAATCATCGAGGGTGACGAAGGAGAACTCCTTAGTAGCCCAAAGAATGACCTCCTCGCTGATCCGGGAGAGATTCACCCCAATCATGGCCGTAATCCAGGAGAATTCGGCGAAAACATCCCGCGCGGCCGTACCGTCAATCGAGTTCCAGACTGCCGAATTAAAGCCCAGTTCACTCGCGACGGCGTTCGGGTCCAGGCCGAGTGAGGAACCAGCCAATGCACCAGAGCCGTAAGGCGAGACGGCGGCCCGCCGGTCCCAGTCCTGAAGACGTTGCAGATCGCGCAGCAAAGCCCAGGCATGAGCCATCAAATGATGACTCAAAAGCACCGGCTGGGCGTGCTGCAAATGGGTACGACCGGGCATCGCCACGCCATGATGCGCCGTGGCTTGAGCCAATAACGCATCAATGGTGGCTAGCACGCCCTGACCCACCAAACGAGCATGATCGCGCAAGAACATTAGTCCCAGAGTGGCGATCTGATCGTTCCGGGAGCGCCCGGCGCGCAGCTTGCCACCCAGTTCCGCCCCGGCACGTTCAATCAGCCCGCGCTCCAGCGCACCGTGCACATCCTCATCTGATTCGGCGGCCACAAAAGCACCAGAGCTGACGTCCTGATCAAGCCGATCCAGGGCGGCCAGCATGCCGGTCAGCTCGGCTTCGTTCAGCAGCCCGACCCGGCCCAGCACCCGGGCATGAGCCCGGGAACCGGCCAAATCGTAGCGGGCCAAGCGCCAGTCGAAATCGGTGGATTTGCTCAGCGCTGCCAGCGCATCGGCTGGTCCACCAGCGAAGCGCGCGCCCCAGAGGGAGCCCTTGTTAGTGGTCGAGGAAGACGATTCGCTCATGCTCCCGCACCGGATGAAGCAACCCGCTGATCCCGGCTGGAGGCCGTCTTAGCGGACATTCCCCAGAGCTCGATGAAGCCCTTAGCCTGCGACTGGTCGAAGGTATCGCCGGTATCGTAAGTGGCCAGATTGAAGTCATAGAGACCGGTGTTGCTGCGGCGACCATTCACCTGTGCTACCCCACCGTGCAGGGTCAACCGGATATCCCCCGAAACATACTTCTGAGTGTCTTCGATGAACACATCCAGCGAGCGCTTGAGCGGCGAAAACCACTGGCCGTCGTAGACCAGTTCGGACCAGCGCTGGCCCACAGTGGCCTTGAATCGGGCTTGCTCTCGCTCGATGGTGACATCTTCTAGATGCTTATGCGCAGCGATCAGGGTCATTGCACCGGGAGCTTCGTAAATCTCGCGGCTCTTAATACCGACCAGGCGGTCCTCCACCACATCGATCCGGCCCACGCCTTGGGCACCGGCCCGACGATTGAGTTCCTGGATGATTTGCAGCGGGGAAAGCGCAACCCCGTCCACGGCGACCGGCACACCAGCCTGGAAGGAAATCACTACCTCGTCCGGGGTCGGCGGGAACTCGGGCGTTGCGGTGTAATCGTAGATGTCCTTAGTGGGACCGTTCCAGATGTCCTCGAGGTAACCGGTTTCTACGGCACGGCCCCAGACGTTCTGGTCAATGGAGTAGGGGTTCTTCTTGGTGGTCTCGATCGGCAGGTTGTTCCGCTCGGCGTACTCAATCGCCTTATCGCGGGTCAGCGCCAAGTCCCGAACCGGGGCAATGCACTTCAGGTCCGGTCCCAGGGTCTGAATGCCAACTTCGAAGCGAACCTGATCGTTGCCCTTGCCGGTGCAGCCGTGAGCCACCGTGGTGGCACCGAACTCGCGGGCGGCCTTGACCAGATGCTTGACGATCACCGGACGGGAGATGGCAGAAACCAGCGGGTAGTGCCCCTGGTAAAGAGCGTTTGCCTTCAAAGTGGGCATGCAGTACTCATTGGCGAACTCGTCGCGGGCATCGGCCACATAGGCCTCCACGGCACCGCAGCCGAGCGCCCTCTGCCGGACGGTTTCCAGCGATTCGCCGCCCTGGCCGACGTCGACCGCCACCGCGATCACTTCGGCACCAGTGGCCTCGCCAATCCAGCCAATGGCTACCGAGGTGTCTAAGCCACCGGAGTAGGCAAGCACGATCCTGTTATTAGAGCCAGTCATTGAAGGTTCCTTTCGGTTCTGAGTCAGAAATCTATTGAGTGTTTGAGGGATCTTGAGCAAATTGCAGGAAGCGGTCGGCGATTTCCGCGCCGCCCTGCGGGTCCCGGGCGATGATCAGCACGGTATCGTCACCCGCTATGGTGCCCAGAATCTCCGGCAACACCGAGTGATCGATGGCCATCGCCAGGAAGTTCGCGGCTCCCGGCGGGGTACGCAGTACCGCCAGGTTCGCCGAAGCTTCGGCGGTGACCAGCAACTCAGCGCAAAGCCGAGTCAAGCGTGCATCCAGGTACTCCTTGGACACCGCGGCGTGTGGGGTGCGGTCCACCCCAGCCTGCGGCACCGCGTAGACCAATCCGGCTTCGCTACGCACCCGGACCGCACCAAGCTCGACCAGATCACGGGAGAGAGTCGCCTGGGTGACCTGTACGCCGTCGGCGATCAGTAGCTCCGCCAACTCGGCCTGAGAGCGTACCGTGCGGCCGGTGAGCAGAGCGGCGATCCTGGCCTGCCGGGCGGTCTTGGTGGCGGGCATGAGTTGAATCGGAAGGCTGTGAGTGTCTTCCGCTCCGGCTATTCCGGGCTCCTCGGCGGCGAAGCTCACGATCGCTCCATCAACCAAGCCAGCAGAGCCTTCTGCGCATGCAAACGGTTTTCCGCCTCGTCCCAAACCACCGATTGCGGGCCGTCGATCACCTCGGCAGAGATCTCGTAGCCCCGGTAAGCGGGCAGGCAGTGCAACACGATTGCCTCGGGGGCCGCCAGCGCAAGCGCCTCGGCGTCCAGCGAATAAGCCTTGAAGATTTCCGTCCGCTCGGCTTTCTCCTCTTCTTGTCCCATCGATACCCAGGTATCGGTGGCCAGCACATCTGCCCCGGAGACGGCGAGCCGCAGATCGTCGGTGACCAGCACCGAACCACCGGTCTGCTCGGCACGTTCCTGTGCACTGCGCACCACGGCCGCATCCGGCTGATACTCAGCAGGCGCCCCGATCCGCACATGCATGCCCGCAGTCACCCCGGCGAGTAGATAGGAGTTAGCCATATTATTGGCGCCGTCACCCAAGTAGGTCATGGTTAGACCCTTGAGTTCACCCTTATGTTCCTTGACGGTGAGCAGGTCCGCGAGCAGTTGGCAAGGATGGTAGTCATCGGAGAGCGCGTTGATCACCGGCACCCGGGAGTTCGCTGCCATTTCCTCCAGACCGGCTTGGCCGAAGGTACGCCAGACAATGGCCGCGACCATCCGCTCCAGGACCTTGGTGGTGTCCGCAACGGACTCCTTATGCCCCAGTTGGGACTCCCCCGCATTGATCACCAGCGGTGATCCACCCAGATCGGCGATCCCGGTGGCGAAGGAGACCCGGGTTCGGGTGGAGGTTTTATCGAAGATCACCGCAACGGTCTTTCGGCCGGCGCCTTCTGCCGCGAAGGGCTGACGCAGATAAGGGCTGCGCTTGAGCTGCAGCGCTAAGTCAAGCACCTCGCTCTGCTCTTCCGGGCTCAGGTCTGTATCGACAAGGAAGTGACGGGTCATTTCGTTCCTGACTCTCCTGGGGTCTGGGCGGCACCGATGATCTTCGGCAGCGCTGTGATAAAACTATCCGATTGTTCTTGGCTGAGGATCAGCGGCGGGGCCAACCGGATGGTCTGCGGGCCTGGGCTATTAATAATGAATCCGGCGTCCAGGGCGGCTTGCACCATAGCGGCCGCGATCGGCAGATCGAGGTCGAAGCCGATCAGTAGGCCGCTGCCCCGCACTTCGGTGACGTGCTCGACGTCGGCCAGCGCCTTCCGCAGTGCCTCACCGCGGGTGCGGACTTGGCCCAGCAGCCCGGTGGATTCGATCGTGTGCAGAGTAGCCAAGGCGGCAGCCGTGGCCGCCGGATTTCCACCGAAGGTGGTGCCGTGGGAGCCCGGCCCCAGCAGCCCCGAGATATTGGAGCCTACCGCGATTAGCGCGCCAATCGGGAAGCCGCTGCCCAAGCCCTTAGCCAGCGTCACGACGTCGGGCAGTTCCGCGGGGCTGAATCCGGAACCGTAGATCTCCGGGGTCGCCAGCCATTGCCCGGTACGTCCGATTCCGGTCTGCACCTCGTCGACAATCAGCAGTGCCCCGGCCTGCCGGGTGAGTTCCCGGGCCGCCTTAAGGTAACCGGTGGGCAGCGGGCGAACGCCTACTTCGCCCTGGATGGGTTCCACAAAGAGAGCCGCAACATCCTGGGAGGCCAGGGCTTCCCGCAGGGCATTGAGGTCGCCGAAGGGCAGGTGTTCCACCCCGGGCGGCAACGGCTCAAAGGGCTTCCGGTAAGCCTCCTTGGCGGTCAGCGCGAGGGCTCCCATGCTGCGCCCGTGGAAAGCCCCCTCCAGAGCCAGGATGCGGGGTTTAGCGTTCTGATTCCCCCAGACCCGAGCAATCTTGAAAGCCGCCTCATTGGCTTCGGTGCCCGAATTGGTGAAAAACGCCGTGGAACCTTCGGGGGCTTGGGTAATCTGTAGCAGTTTCTCCGCGAGCGCCACCTGGGTGGGGCTGGTGAAGAAATTGGAGACGTGCCCCAGGGTGGCCAGCTGGCTGGTGATCACCGAGGTGACAAAGGGGTGCGCGTGGCCCAGTGCATTGACCGCGACGCCGCCGAGTAGATCCAGATACTCCTTGCCATCGGCGTCCCAGACCAAGGCTCCGGCACCACGCACCAAGACGCGTTGTGGGGTACCGAAAACGCCCATTAGAGAGTGCTGATAGCGAGCCAACCACTGAGCGCTGCTCGATTCGTGGACCAATTCATGGACCGGGGCTGAAACCTCTGGCCGGAGTAGCTCGGCGGAGCTCTCCCCGCCGCTTGCTGGGGTATTCATCGGGGTCATCCTTGCTCCTCGGGCTGTTCCACTTGATCGGAGAAGATCTGGGTTCCATTGCCCGCCGCGGTGAAGATCTCCAGCAGCATGGAGTGCGGGCTGCGTCCGTCCACCACAGAGGCGCTCTGCACCCCGCCGTCAACCGCTTCCAAGCAGGCGGCCATCTTCGGGATCATCCCGGAAGCCAGGCTGGGCAGCAGCTCACGCAGTTCGCTCGCGCTCAGCGCGCTGATCAAGGAGTCCTTATCCGGCCAGTTCCGGTACAGTCCCTCCACATCGGTCAGGATCACCAGCCGGGAGGCTTGCAACGCCACGGCCAGGGCGGCGGCTGCGGTATCGGCATTGACGTTGAGCACGCTGGAAGGGTCACCGATTTCCGGGGCGATGGTGGAAATCACCGGGATCCGGCCGGCGTCGAGCAGGTCCAGGATGGAGCCGGGGTTGACTCCCACCACCTCGCCAACCTGGCCAAGTTCGGGCTGGGTTTTGCGGGCTTGAAGTAGTGCGCCGTCCTCACCGGAGAGTCCGACGGCGTAAGGGCCGTGGGTGTTGATCAGGCCTACCAGCTCGCGGCCAACCTGACCGGTCAGCACCATTCGCACCACGTCCATGGCCTCCGGCGTGGTCACCCGCAGCCCGCCCTTGAACTCTGACTCGATGCCGAGCTTGCTCAGCATGACGTTGATCTGGGGTCCGCCGCCGTGCACCACTACGGGCTTAATGCCGACGTGGTGCAGGAACACCATGTCCTCGGCGAAGGCGCGGCGCAGTTCCTCGCTGATCATCGCGTTCCCGCCGTACTTGACCACCATTACGGTTCCCGCGAAGCGCTGGATCCAGGGCAGTGCCTCGACCAGGATCGCGGCCTTATCCTGAGCTTGCTTCTTCGTCATCTTGCTCCTCAAGCTGTCAGTCCTCCCACCCAATGGGCCTAGGACGAGTACGCGCTGTTCTCGTGAACGTAATCGTGGGTCAGGTCATTGGTCCATACCGTGGCTTCCGCATCGCCTGCGGCTAGGTCAATCTCCACAGTGACCAATCGGGGGTCTAGATCGACCAGGTCCCGCGAGTCTCCGATGCCGCCATTGCGGCAGATCTGCACGCCGTTCATGCTGACGTTGATCCGGTCTGGATCAAAGCTGGCCAGTTCTTCTGGCACGGTGCCAACGGCGGCCAGCACCCTGCCCCAGTTCGGGTCCTTACCAAAGATTGCGGTTTTGAACAGATTGGAGCGAGTCACGGCTTTGCTGACCAGCACGGCCTGTTCCTCGCTCGCCGCATTGAAGGTCCGAACCGCAATATCGTGGCTGGCTCCTTCGGCATCGCCGATGAGCTGACGAGCCAAATCCTGGCAGAGCTCGGTGAGCGCGGCCTGAAATTCGTCTTGCTCCGGAGTGACTCCGCTGGCACCGGAGGCCAGCAGGATCACGGTGTCATTGGTGGACATGCAGCCATCAGAGTCCGTGCGGTCAAAGCTCAGCCTGCAGGCTTCCCGCAGGGCAGCGTCCAACTGCTCCGGGCTGAGCACCGCATCGGTGCTCAGTACCACCAGCATGGTGGCCAGCGCCGGGGCGAGCATGCCCGCTCCCTTGGCCATGCCGCCCAGCTTCCATTCTCGACCGTTGGTTTGTCCGCTGAACTGCGCCTGCTTGGGCACCGTATCGGTGGTCATAATCGCCAGCGCTGCCGCCGGGCCGCCGTCGTGGGCTAACTGCCCAGCCGCAGCTTCGACGCCGGGGAGTAATTTGTCCATCGGCAATTGCTCGCCAATCAGCCCGGTGGAGCAGACCAACACATCGGCCGCCGAAATACCGAGCAGTTCAGCGGTTTTCTCCGCACTGGCATGGGTGTTCTGGAAGCCCTGGGCGCCCGTGCAGGCATTGGCACCACCGGAGTTGAGCAGCACCGCGTCCGCCCGGCCATCACCAATCACCTGACGCGACCAGTGCACCGGGGCGGCGGCCACCCGATTGGAGGTAAAGACGGCGGCCGCGTTCTTCAGTGGCCCGTCATTGACCACCAGTGCGACGTCGGCACGGCCGGAAGCCTTCAAACCTGCGGTCACCCCGGCGGCGCGGAATCCTTGGGCGTGGCTAACACTCATGGTGCAACTCCTTGCTGTCCCAGGCCCAGGGTCTCTTCCAGACCAAGGGCGATATTCATCGACTGCACCGCTCCACCGGCGGTGCCTTTGGTCAGATTGTCAATCACGGCGCAGATCACCAGGCGACCAGCATGCTCATCGAAGGCAAGCTGCAGGGCCACGTGATTGGAGCCGTAAACGCTCTGGGTAGCTGGCCATTGCCCCTCCGGGAGCAGATGAATGAAGGGCTCATCTTGATAGGCTTCGGCCCAGATCTGGCGCAGTTCCTCGGCGACGTTGCCGCCCTTCACCAATTGCGGAGCCACCTTGACGGTCGCCGTGGTCAAAATGCCACGACTCATCGGTGCCAGCGTGGGGGTGAAGGAAATCGTCACGGCCTCCCCCGCCACCTGGCTGAGTCCCTGTTCGATCTCCGGGGTGTGCCGGTGCCCGCCACCCACGCCATAGGGACTCATCGAGCCGATTACCTCGGAGCCGAGCAGGTTTGCTTTGAGCGATTTGCCCGCGCCCGAGGTGCCGGAGGCGGAAACGATCACCACGTCCTCGGGTAGCAGCATACCGGCGGCGAACCCGGGGGCCAGTGCGAGTAAGGATCCGGTCGGATAGCAACCGGGAACGGCGATCCGTTTGCTGCCCCGGAGCTTCTCTCGCTGGCCGGGCAGTTCGGGCAGACCGTAAGGCCAGGAACCTGAATGCTCGCTACCGTAGAACGCTTTCCAGGCGGCCGGGTCTTCCAGACGATGATCGGCACCAGCGTCAATCACGAGCGTTTCAGCGGGTAGCTGCGCGGCCAGTTCCGCCGAGGCGCCGTGCGGCAAGGCCAGGAACACAACGTCGTGCCCGGACAGGTTCGCCGCGGTGGTCTCTTCGAGCAGTCGATCACTCAGACTATGTAAATGCGGCTGCAGTGCGCCTAGTCTTGAGCCAGCGTTACTGTGCGCGGTGATGGCACCAATGCTGACCTGCGGATGGTTACTGAGCAAGCGCAGCAATTCACCACCGGCGTATCCGCTCGCGCCGGAGACCGCAACTGAAATTGTCATAACAAGATCGTAGCTCAGTTTTCTGCAAATATACATTGGTGTAAATATTTATGCATAAATATTCTTTCCGAACCGATTGGCGGCTCCCGGTCGCCCCGGAACGCTGCTGGCAGGAACTGGTGGTGCAGCACAGCTGGCGACTTTGGTGGCCCGCGCTACGCGATACCGATCGGGTGGAAACTCCACTGCTGCCCGGCTCAGAATTACGGTTGACGGTGCGCAGTCCACTTGGCTACCGGCTCAGAGTGAGCCTGATCGTCGTCGAGCTAGCAACTAACCGTTTCTTGAAGGTGACGGGCAGCGGCGATCTCCAGGGCCAGGGCAGAGCTTACTTTCGAGCCGAAGAGCTACCCTCGGGACAGCAGGGAACCCGTTTGCGGATCTTCTGGACGGTGCAGACAACCCGCCATTGGATGAATCTACTGTCACCCGTGGCGGCCCCGATCTTTGGCTGGGCACATGGGGCCGTGATGCGCGACGGCGAGCGCCGGTTCCGCCGCTATCTCACCACAAGCACATAGCATGGTGGTATGAGCCAAGCCATCATCGCCCAGACCCCTGGTGGGCCGGAAGTTCTGCAGATTGCCGACGTCGAGAAGCCCGTTCCCGGGCCGGGACAGTTACTGGTCAAGGTAGCGGCCGCCGGGATCAATTACATCGAAACCTATCAGCGCGAGGGCATTTACCCGGTTGCCCTTCCCTTCACTCCCGGTGCGGAATCCGCCGGTACCGTGGAAGCGCTCGGCGAGGGAGTCAGCGACTTTGCTATCGGTGACCGGGTAGCCACCGCCGAAGGCAGCAAGTCCTACGCCGAATACACCCTGATCGATGCCCAAAAAGCGCTTCCAGTTCCGCAGGCGCTGGACCTAGAGGTTGCCGCAGCCTTGCCGCTACAAGGCATGACCGCGCACTATCTGATCAATTCCTCCTTCAAAGTGGAGGCCGGACACACCATCCTCACCCATGCCGGCGCTGGCGGAGTTGGCTTGCTGCTGAGCCAACTGCTCAAGGCCAAAGGTGCCACGGTCATCACCACTGTCTCCACCGCGGAGAAGGCTGCTTTGGCCAAAGACGCCGGCGCCGATCATGTCTTGCACTATCAAGATCAGCAGGGTCGCGGCTTCGCCGAGCAGGTCCGGGAAATCACCGATGGTCGAGGAGTGGACGCGGTGCTGGACGGCGTGGGCAAGGACACCTTCGACGGCTCGCTGGCCACGCTGGCAATCCGCGGCACCCTGGTGCTCTACGGGGCAGCTTCCGGCCCGGTGCCGCCGCTGGACATTCAGCGACTCAACTCCGGTGGTTCGCTCTTCCTGACCCGTCCCACCCTGGCGCACCACACCTTGACCGCAGAAGAGCGGCGGTGGCGAGCTTCGGAAATCTTCGACGCCGCCGACGACGGTTCGCTTCGAGTGCGGATCGGTGGCCGCTACCCGCTGGCCGAGGCTGCACAGGCGCATCGCGATCTACAAGGGCGCAAGACCACCGGAAAGCTGTTGCTGCTGCCATGAGTCGACGGCGATGAACTCGTATCTGCCCCAGTTGCCCGGCTCCCAAGCCACTCCGCCCGCCCGGACGCTGATCGACATCCTGAATAGTACGGCCGCCGCCTTTCCCGATGCTTCTGCCCTGGACGACGGCCGCCGTTCGCTGAGTTACGCGGAACTTCTTTCCGAGGTCAAGGCCTACGCCAAGGAGTTGCACCTGGCTGGGCTGGGAGCCGGGGACAAGATCGGAGTCCGCATCCCGTCCGGAACGGCGGAACTGTACATCGCCATCCTCGCAGTGCTACTAATTGGCGCCGCCTACGTCCCGGTGGATGCAGACGACCCGGATGAGCGGGCCAAGCTCGTCTTCGCCGAAGCCCAGGTGGCTGGCATTCTGCATGCCGCCAAAAAGGGTGGGAATGCCCGGCCAAATATCATTACCGGCAAGAACCGTACCGCTCCTTTTCCGGCTCCACGGCCGCCCCGGTTGGAGGATGATTCCTGGGTGATCTTTACCTCCGGTTCCACCGGGACACCCAAAGGGGTGGCGGTCAGTCATCGTTCCTCGGCGGCTTTTGTCGACGCAGAGGCCCGGTTGTTCTTGCAATCCGAGGCAGCAGGCGGACCGCTCGGCCCCTCCGACCGGGTTTTAGCCGGGCTTTCGGTGGCCTTCGATGCCTCCTGCGAGGAGATGTGGCTGGCCTGGCGGCACGGTGCCTGCCTGGTGCCCGCACCCCGTTCGCTAGTCCGCACCGGAATGGACCTCGGTCCCTGGCTGATCTCCCAGGGCATCACGGTGGTTTCCACGGTGCCTACCCTGGCGGCGCTCTGGCCGGTAGAAGCGCTGGAGAACGTTCGATTGCTGATCTTCGGCGGCGAGGCTTGCCCGCCGGAGTTGGCGGAACGGCTCGCCGTGCCGGACCGCGAGGTCTGGAACACTTACGGCCCCACCGAGGCCACCGTGGTGGCCTGCGCTGCCCCGCTCACCGGGCAGCTCCCGGTCCGGATCGGTCTGCCCTTGGACGGCTGGGATCTCGCGGTGGTCGATGCCGAGGGCAAGCCGGTGGCGGCGGGCGAGATTGGCGAATTGATCATTGGCGGTGTCGGCTTGGCGCGCTATCTGGACCCAGCGAAGGACGCCGAGAAGTACGCTCCGATGCCCACTCTCGGCTGGGAACGGGCCTACCGCAGCGGTGACTTGGTTCGCTACGAAACCGCAGGGCTAGTTTTTATGGGCCGGGCCGATGAGCAGATCAAACTCGGTGGTCGCCGGATCGAGTTGGGTGAGATCGATGCGGCGCTACAGGCCCTGCCCGGGGTGGCCGGAGCGGCAGCAGCGGTCAAAACGACGGCGGCTGGGAACCAGATCCTGGTGGGTTACCTGGTACTGGCATCCCCGAGCTCCGAAGCCGGGGTGAGCAACGGTGAAGCCCTCCCCGATCTGGCCAGCTATCGGGCAGCGCTGGGCAAGGCTCTACCCGCCCCGCTCATTCCGCTGCTGACAGTAACCGAGACCTTGCCGAGCAAAACCAGTGGCAAGGTCGACCGCGCCGCCCTGCCTTGGCCACTGCCAGGAAGCGATTCCGCCGACGACGCCAAGGAACTTAATCTGGCACCGGACGCGCAATGGATCATGGACCAGTGGAACGCCATACTGGGTGGTTCGGCTAGCAGCTTGGACGCAGATTTCTTCGCACAAGGCGGCGGCTCGTTGGCGGCGGCTCAACTGGTCTCCGCCTTGCGCGCACACTATCCCACCATTACGGTGGCCGATATCTACGCCCACCCAAGGCTCGGCGCCCTGGTGGACTTGGCCCGCCAAACCGTACCGGAGTACGAAGCTGGGGAACCCGCCGTCGTCCGCGAAGTCAGCAGAACCACGCGTAAATCTCAGGTCTTCCAGACCCTGATGGGAATCCCGCTACACATCCTGGTGGGCATGCGCTGGCTGACCTATTTAATGATTCTGAACAATCTGCTCGGTTGGTACGCCCCCGCCGTCAACTTCCCGACCATTAGCTGGTGGTGGGTGCTGGTCAGTTGGGCAGTTTTTGTCAGCCCTTGGGGCCGGATGAGTATTTCGGTACTCGCCGCCCGATTCCTACTGCGCGGGGTTGGTCCCGGCATTTATCCGCGCAGCGGCAGGGTGCATCTGAAGCTTTGGCTGGCCGAGCAGATAGCCGATTTGGCTCAGGCTGTCTCGCTGGCCAGCGCCCCGTGGGTAACGCACTATGCCCGGGCACTCGGAGCCAAGGTGGGCAAGGACGTCAGCCTGCACTCGGTACCTCCGGTGACTGGACTACTCAGCCTGGGCGAAGGCAGTTCCATTGAGCCGGAGGTCGATCTTTCCGGTTGGTGGATCGACGGCGATAACGTGCATATCGGGGCCATTTCGGTGGGCGCACATGCCACGGTCGGCGCGCGCAGCACGCTGATGCCCGGCACCCGGGTGGGTCGGGGCGCCCAGGTGGCCGCCGGCTCCGCGGTGCTAGGCAAGGTACGGTCCGGGCAGCAATATTCCGGTGCCCCCGCCGAGCGAGTGGGCAAGGCACGTCCGGATTGGCCGGTGGCACCGGAACGCAGCAACCGGCTCTGGCTGGGCATCTATGCCCTCGCTTCCACCGGCCTCGCGATGATTCCGTTCCTGGCCGCGGCAGCAGCAGCTTGGCTGGCTCTGTTACTAGCTGGTCCCGCTGCGCTTCAGGAAAACTATTTCCGGCTGCTCCTGGCCGCACCGCTGGCCACCCTACTCTGGTTCTTGGTGCTGATGTTGCTGGTGCTGGGAACGGTTCGGCTGCTCAGCCTGGGTCTGCGCGAGGGGTTCCATCCGATCCGCAGCCGGATCGGATGGCAGGTTTGGGCCACCGAACGAGTGCTGGACTTAGCCCGAGACCTGCTCTTCCCGATCTATGCCTCGCTTTTCACCCCGGTCTGGTTAAGGCTGCTAGGTGCCAAGATCGGCAAGAACGTAGAGGCTTCCACGGTACTTCTGTTGCCTTCGATGACAACGGTGGGCGACGGCGCATTCCTGGCGGATGACACGATGGTCGCCTCCTACGAGCTCGGCGGCGGCTTCGTGCATATCGCCCCGGCCAAGATCGGCAAACGAGCCTTCCTGGGCAATTCCGGAATGACGGCTGCTGGCCGCTCGGTGCCGAAGAACTCGCTCGTTGCGGTGCTCTCCGCAACTCCGGCGAAGGCCAAGGCCGGTTCCTCCTGGCTGGGCTCTCCCCCGGTGCGATTGCGCCGGGTGGCACAGGATTCGGATTCCTCGCGGACCTTCGACCCATCCCAGAAACTTAAGCTGGCCCGCACGCTCTGGGAAATCTGCCGCTTTGTACCCACCGTGCTGACCGTAATGATCGCAATCAGCGTGCTGAGTCTGTTCTCCTGGCTAGCCGAGCACTGGGGTTACCTGAGCGCGGCGGTGCTTGGCGGCGTCGTGATCATGCTGGCCGGTGCGGTGGCCGCGGGTAGTGCCGTAGTGGCCAAATGGTTGCTGGTCGGCAGAATCCGGGTGGGTGAGCATCCGCTCTGGAGTTCTTTTATTTGGCGCAACGAGGTGGTGGATACCTTCATCGAGCTGGTGGCCGCACCGTGGTTCGCCCGGGCCGCGAGCGGCACCCCGGCCTTGGTCTGGTGGTTGCGGGCGCTCGGCGCGAAAATCGGCCACGGCTCCTGGTGTGAGTCCTACTGGTTGCCCGAGGCCGATCTGGTGACCCTGGGTGAGAGTTCGACAGTGAATCGCGGCTGCGTGGTGCAGACTCACCTTTTCCACGACCGGATCATGGCGCTCGATACCGTTACTCTGGAGGACGGCGCCACGATGGGCCCGCATGGGGTAATCCTGCCCGCAGCTCGAGTAGCTCGGGGCGGAACCGTCGGGCCGGCGTCGCTGGTGATGCGCGGAGAGACCGTGCCCGCCGGAAGCTACTGGATGGGCAATCCGGTCTCGCCCTGGAGCGGGCCGGTCCGCCCTGGGGAACCACGAAGGAATTAATGAGCTCCGAAGAACCGCTCGACCGCTACACTCCCGGTCATGGCTGCGCCGACTACCGAGTAGAACACTACGATCTGGAGCTGGACTGTCGTTTGGCGAGCAATCGCTTGATCGGCAAATCCGTGATGACAGCAGTTTCCCGGGGCAAGCTCAAAACCATCGTGCTCAGCCTGGCGGGATTGCGGGCTTCAAAAATTTCGGTGAAGAGCGCGGGCAAAAGCGTCAAGGTGGCCAAGTACGCACAGCGCGAGGAGCAATTGCTGATCACCCTGGTCGAACCCATCGGCAAAGACAAAAAATTCAGCACCCAGATCCGTTACGAGGGCAATCCGGTGCCCAGTGTGGGGCTATGGGGCGACGTCGGCTGGGAAGAGTTGGCTGACGGGGTACTGGTGGCGGGCCAACCGACCGGAGCGCCTACTTGGTTCCCCTGTAATGACCATCCGAGCCAGAAGGCAAGCTACCGGATCTCGGTCAGCACCGATGCGAATTACCGACCGGTCTGCAATGGCACCCTGGTAGCGCACAGCGTGAAATCGAGCCGCGAGACCTGGGTCTATGAGCAGCTCGAACCGATGGCTAGCTACCTGGCTACCGTGCAGATTGGTCGCTACGAGCTGGTTCCGCTCTCCGATCAGCCGCGTGGCGCGCATCGAATGGACACCGAGCAAGTCCCCTTGGCCGTCGCCGTTTCTCCTCGCTTGCGGGCCCGAGCCTTGGCCGGGTTGGCCAAACAGCGCGCCATGATGGACACCTTCGAATACTGCTTTGGACCGTACCCTTTCCCCGGATACACCGTGGTGGTCACCGAGGATGAGCTGGACATCCCCTTGGAAGCGCAGACCCTGTCGATTATCGGCCGCAATCACCTGGATCGTAGCTGGGAGGCGCAGCGGCTGGTGGCGCATGAGCTATCGCATCAGTGGTTCGGTAATTCGCTCACGGTTTCTTCCTGGGAAGACATCTGGCTGCACGAGGGCTTCGCCTGCTATGCGGAATGGATCTGGTCCGAGGCTTCCGGAACGATGGAGGTGGCTGAGCGGGCTCGGCTGGCACATCGGATGCTTGCCGGACAGCCCGAAGACCTGGTGATCGGTGCCCCCGGCCCCGAGCTGATGTTCGATGATCGAGTCTATAAACGTGGCGCTTTGGCCGTGCATGCCTTGCGAGAGGCCTTTGGTGAGGAGGCGTTCTTCGGCTTGCTCCGGGAGTGGACTGCGCGCTTTGCGCATCGCAACGTTCAAACATCCGATTTGATTGCTCTTGCCGACGAGCTGATTCCCGGTTGCGGGGCTGCTTCGGTGTTGGAGCCCTGGTTGTATCGGGCGGAGTTACCGAGTCTGGGCGGGCGTGCTTAGCGGTTCGGTTCTTGGCGGTTGTTTGCCGTCGGTTCTTGGCGGTTCGGTTCTCGGCGGTTGTTTGCCGTTCGGTTCTTGGCGGTTGTTTCGAATTTCGCCGTTTCCGCTACCGTTTCCCCTTTCGGCGCCCGTAATTACGGGCGCATCGAAGGGAAACGGGTGCCGATTCCTCATGGACGGGATGGTTTCCGGACGATGATGGTTTCTGAGGGGCGGCGTTGTTCGAGCGGCAGTGTCCGGACGGTGACGTTGTTCGGCCAAATGCTTCCTCGTTTGGTGAACCGCGTCCGTCAATAATTTGCGTTGAACTCAGGCCTCGATCGAGCGAGCTGCATCGTCACCTATTCAGCTACCGTTTCCCTCAAATGCGCCCGTTTCCCGCCCGCAGACATCCCCTCAGTCTGGATCTCGCCGTTTCCGCTACCGTTTCCCCTTTCGGCGCCCGTAATTACGGGCGCATCGAAGGGAAACGGGTGCCGATTCGAGCCGATTTGGGCTGATTTGAGCCGATCGAGCTGATTTGGGCCGATGCTCAGCGCAGAACAGCCAGTGCGACGGCGTATTCCTCCGGCAGCCCGAGCGATCGCGGTTCAAGATCAACAAGCCCGGAATTCGTAGAATCGATGCCAGTAGGCCGAACGCGCAGACCACTCCCCCAGGCCTTCACTAAAGCCTCCTTGCGGGCCCAGCATCGAGCCCGAAAACCGTCGCGCTCGGCCACCGGTAGTGCGTCCAAAGCGAGCCGTTCCGCGGCACTCAGTACGCCGTCGTCGAACCCGGCGAAGGAAACCCTATCGATTCGTTCCAGGTCAACGCCGAGGCGCGTCGAAATTCCCGGATGAGCGGCGAAAACCGCCCACGGCCCGCTGTCGGAGCTACTCAACGCCCAGGGAATCGGCTCGCCAGAACCCAGAACAAACCCCGGCCGACCATGATCGACACCCCGACCATGATCCGGACAAGAATAATCCGGCACCAGTGAATCCGCAGCTAACCCAGCGAGGCTAGCCACAAAACTCCGCAAAGCCGTCCTGCGAGCCAGGAATCGCTGACGCAATTCCTCGGTCGCATAGCGCTCTGCGCGAGCCAACTCGGCGGCAGACAACCACTCCGTCCGAGGCATAACCTCGGCCAGCAGCACCGCCGAGATCACGGCGTCCCCCAGTTTCAACGGAACCACGAAACTCAGCGCAGCACGGCCCCGAACGCCTCTGCCGCAGCACTCACAGCAGCCTGCCGAGCCTCGGTAGCCTCTTCGGCGGTCAACGTCCGGTCATCCGCCCGGAAGCGCAGGCCGAAGGCCAGGGATTTCTTGCCCTCCGGAATGCCCACTCCGCGATAATCGTCAAACAACGAAACATCTTCCAGCAACTCGCCAGCCCCGGCACGAAGCACCTCCAGCAACTCACCGGCAGGCACCTCTGCGGAAACCAGCAAAGCCACATCCTGAGTAGCTACCGGAAAGCTGGAAATCGACTTCGCCACAATCACATCGGCGGCAGCGGCGAACAGCGCATCGGCATCCAGTTCCACCGCGACGGTGCGCTCCGGCAGGTCCGATTCGGCCAGTAACTTGGGATGCAGTTCACCCGCCACCCCGATCACGGTGCCGTCGCGCAAGCTCAGTTGCGCCGTCCGTCCCGGATGGAAAGCAGGGTGGCTGCCCTGAACGCTGAGCAGTTCCACGCCCAAAACCTCGGCGGCCAGGAACGCAACGTCAAGAGCATCGGCATAGTCCCACGCCGCACCGCCCGGATTCTTCCCGGTCAACACCGCGGCGAGGTGCAGCGGCTGGTCCGGAACGCCGTCGTACAGCCCGTCCAGCACCTCATCGCTGGGCCGCGCGCCGAGCGGCGGAATCGAACTGGTGCCCATCGTCTCGCCGGGCAGGAACACTGCACCGGTTTCGAAAAGCTGAAGATCACGGAAGCCACGGGAGAGGTTCCGCTTGACCACCTCCAGCAAGCCGGGTAGCACCGCGGTGCGCAGATAGCCGAACTCTTCGCTCAGCGGATTGGCCAGCTTGACGGCCTTCACACCCTGTCCGAAGAGCTCATTAGCGGCCTTCGAGACGAAGGGGTAAGCAGAGACCTCGATGAGTCCCGAATCGGCAAGTGCCTGGAGCAGTCGACGGCGTTGCTGCTGTACCCGGGTCAGGCCACGGCCGGGCGGGGCCACCGGAAGCACCGAGGGGATCTTGTCGTAGCCGACCAGCCGGGCGATTTCCTCGGCCAGATCGTCCTTGGTCTCCAGATCGGGACGCCAGCTAGGTGCCGTTACCTGATAAGAAGAACCCGAACCGGAAACCGAAGCGCCGAGGTCACGCAGGCTGGTTTCGATCTGCTCCGGGCTGAAGTCCAGGCCAATGCGGGCACTCGGGTAGTCCGCCGGAAGCTCGATAAGCGCCGCCTCTGGTTCCACTCCGACGTCGGTTCCATGCGGGTCCGCCACGCCTCCGGCCAGCTCGACCAACAGGTCAACGGCTCGCTGTGCGGCGATATCGGCAACCCGCCAATCCACCCCGCGCTCGAAGCGCTTGGACGCCTCGGAAGGTAGCTTATGACGGCGGCGGGAGCGACCGATGGAAACCTCTTCGAAGTGCGCGGCCTCAATCAGGATGTCGGTCGTTTCCGCACTCACTTCGGTGCTGGCACCGCCCATCACCCCGGCCACGCCAATCGGACCGGAATCGTCGGTGATCAGCAGATCCTCGACGTCCAAGGTCCTGGTCTTCTCATCCAGGGTGGTGATCGTCTCCCCCGCGGCGGCACGCCGAACCACAATGGCGCCACGCAGCTTATCCGCATCGTAGAAATGCAGCGGCTGACCCAGCTCCCACATCACGTAGTTAGAAATATCCACCGGCAAGGAGATGGACCGGATACCAGCCAGCCGCAAGCGGGAAACCATCCACTGCGGGCTCGGCACGGACTGATCGATACCGCGGACTACGCGGGCTACGAAGCGATCCGCACCGGGCTTGCTGTGGATCGGGGCCGCATCTTCGATCCGTACCGGGTACCCCTGTCCGTCCGACGGCGGCACCACCGGAAGCGAGGCCGGGTCGGTGAACGCGGTGCCGGTGGCGTGCGCGTATTCGCGGGCGATGCCACGGATCGAGAAGCAGTAGCCCCGATCCGGGGTGACATTGATTTCCGCGGCTTGATCGTGCAAACCGAGCAACTCATACACCGAGGTACCCAGTTCGGGGTCCAGACCCAGGGTGGAGAGCACTACGATGCCGTCGTGATCCTGGCCGATGCCGAGTTCGCGGGAGGAGGCGATCATACCGGCCGAAACGTGACCATAGGTCTTTCGCGGCGAGATCTTGAAGTCGCCGGGCAGCACGGCACCGGGCAGGGTGACAATAACCTTGTCTCCCTCCACAAAGTTGTGCGCCCCGCAGACAATGCCTTGCACGCCGTCGGGCGAAATCCCTTCGCCCTCCAGGGTCTGCGTCGAGCCCTCGGGAACCACCCGAACCTGGCACCAGTTGATGGTCTTGCCATTGCTCTGTGGCTCTTTGACCAGCGAGATTACCTGGCCCACCACGATGGGGCCGGAGAGGCTATCGCTGGGCCGGTGCACGGCCTCTTCTTCTAGGCCAACCTTGACCAGTTCGGCCATCACATCTTCTGCGGTCGCTTCCGCAGGAACTGCTGCGAACTCGCGCAGCCAAGTCAGTGGAATACGCATTAGATCTCCATCCCAAAGTGCTCGCTGAACCGTACATCGCCTTCGATCATGTCGCGCATATCGGAGACTTCATTGCGGAACATCAAGGTCCGCTCAATGCCCATGCCAAAGGCAAATCCGGAATATTCCTCCGGATCGATGCCAGCGGCGCGCAGCACATTGGGGTTGACCATGCCGCAACCGCCCCATTCGATCCAGCGCGGGCCACCCTTGGCTCCCGGGTGCCAGATGTCCAGCTCGGCGGAAGGCTCGGTGAAGGGGAAATAGTTCGGCCGCAAGCGGATCTGCGCTTCGTCACCGAACATCTGGCGCGCGAAGTGTTCCAGGGTTCCGCGCAGGTTCGCCATCGAGAGATTCTTATCGATAGCCAAGCCCTCGAACTGGTGGAACACCGGGGTGTGGGTAGCATCGAGCTCGTCGGTACGGAAGGTCTTTCCTGGGCAGAGCACGTAGATCGGCAGCTCACGCTCCAGCATCGAACGCACCTGTACCGGTGAGGTGTGCGTGCGCAGCACCAGGTGCGCTTCCGGTGGCTCCACGAAGAAGGTGTCCTGCAATTCGCGGGCCGGGTGGTCCGGCTTGAAGTTCAGCGCGTCGAAGTTGAACCATTCGGATTCCAGCTCGGGCCCCTCGGCGATTTCCCAGCCCATCCCGACGAAGATATCGGCCACCCGTTCCTGCAGGGTGGACAGCGGGTGCCTGGCACCGGCACGACGGCGGCGCGGAGCGGCCGTGACGTCCACGGTCTCCTCGACCAGAATCCGCTCGGACGCTTCGGCCTCCAGCACTTCGGTGCGAGCCGCGAGCGCCTGGTTGACGGCTCCACGGGAGGCTCCCATCAGTTTGCCCGCCGTTGCTTTCAGCTCATTGGGCAAGCCCTTAATGCCGCGGTTGGCCAGGCTGAGCGGAGATTTCTCCCCGCTGTGCGCCAATCGAGCGGCTTTAAGCTCTTCCAAGTCACTGGCTGCGGCGATGGCCGCGAGCGCGTTCTGCACGGCCGCTTGGAGCGCGGCCTCGTCGGTCGGATCTGGGACCTGTTGGTCCAGCTGTTCGGTCATAGAAAAGTACCTTGCACGATGAGGTTGGTTGAAAAACGTCGAAATCGGTGGAGATGCCTGCTCCAGTCTATGCAATAGCATCGTGCCATGACCGCATTCGCCCGGTGTAGACAGGCCATCAACCTGGTGAATCTCAGTACGCCACTGGGATGTTTGCTCGCAGTAACAAACCACAGGAGACTGCGGAAAGGCCCGTTCGGCCTACTGCTCGCCCCCGGCTACAGTCGGTCCTGGCCCAAAGCCCAGGCGTTTACGGTGGGCAATGTGGTGTTGCTCCGGGATGCTGACCTCGATCCGGTTCTTCTCCAGCATGAATCCCGGCACGCCAGTCAGTATTTGGCCTGTCTGGGCCTGCCCTTTCTTCCGCTCTACTGCGCTGGAGCTGCTTGGTCCTGGTGGCGTTGCGGAGAGGTGGGGGCCAGGAATCCCTTCGAACGCTGGGCAGGACTCGCCGAAGGCGGCTACCGTGAGAGGGAAACCATTCCGCGTTTCGTCCGACTCCAGGAGAGGACTGCCCGATGGAGACGAGCAATACGATCACGGTGACCGGTCACGGCGCCGCTAGCCAGGCACCAGATACCCTCACCCTCAATATCGGTGTGGAGACCGTTCGTGCCAGCCTGACCGAGGCCTATCAGGATGCCGCCTTGTCGATGCGGGCGGTGCAGTCTGCCTTGGACAAGCTTGAATTGGACCGCAAGGACAGCAGCACCAGTGGGCTCTCACTGCGTGCCGAAACCGCCTGGCAGGAGGGTAAGGGCAATGTGACCACCGGCTACAACTGTTCCAGTACTCTGACGGTCCGGCTCTCCCTGCAAGGGGTCGCGGAGCAGGCAATCGCGGCCATCATCGAAGCGGGCGGTGATGATGTGCGGCTCAACGGCTTGCAGCCCAGCATCTCCGATCCAGCCGAGGTGGCCGAACAGGCCCGCACCTTAGCCTGGGCAGATGCGGCCCGGAACGCCGCCCATTTCGCCGAATTAGCCGGTCGGAGCCTGGGCAAGGTGCTGGAGATTGCCGAAAGCCAGGAGCACTCCCCGCATCCGCTCGAGCGGATGGACAAGGTGACTTTTAGTGCCATCAGCATGCCGATTGAGGCGGGCGAAAGCGCCGTAACCGCAAGCGTCCGAGTGACCTGGGAACTGGCTTAGCCCGACTCGAAACCGCCGCACCAAGCATCACCCGCCCAAATTTCCTACCGTTCCCAACCCATCTGTCCCACTTCCCAGCTGTCCCGCCTCCCAGCTGTCCTGCCTCCCAGCTGTCCCACTGAATGTTGCTCATGAGGCAAAAGTTCGCTCGATGTTGTCACACCAGCAACATCTGCAACATCGAGTGGGATAGCTGGGAAGAACCTACAGGGGCTAGACGCTGATTTCTCGTTTCAGAATCTTTCCGGTTGGGCCCTTGGGGAGTGCGTCAACAATGTGCACCTCGCGCGGGTACTTATAGGCGGCGATCCGGTCCTTGACGAAATCTCGGATTTCCGCGCTCAGCTCGGCGGTGCCAGCGAAGCCGGGTTTGAGCGAGACCACGGCGATCACTTCTTCGCCGTGCACCTCGTCCGGACGGCCCTTGACCGCGGCCTCGGCCACCGCCGGATGCTCGTAGAGGACTTCCTCCACTTCGCGTGGATAGACGTTGTAACCGCCGCGCAGAATCATGTCCTTCTTCCGGTCGACGATGAAGAACACACCGTCCTCGTCCTGCTTTGCCAGGTCTCCGGTGTAGAACCAGCCATCTCGAATCGCCGTCTCGGTGGCCTCGGGATTCCGCCAATAACCCTTCATCACGTACGGGCCAGCCACCGCCAACTCGCCGACCTCTCCGCGCGGAACTTCATGACCGGCGTCGTCGGACACTCTGAGCTGGGCACCGCGCACCACGGTACCGATCGAGCCGGCCTTGCGGATGCCGTCGCGCTGATTGAAGGCGACCACCGGTGAGGTTTCGGAGAGCCCATAGCCCTCCAGCATGGTAGCCCCGAAGGTCGATTCGAATTCGTGCAGTACCTCCACCGGCAACGGCGCCCCACCGGAGACCGCCACCTTGAGCGAGGAGAGGTCGTAGTTCTGCTTGTCCGGAGTGCGCAAGGTGGCGATGTGCATGGTGGGCACACCCATGAAGATGGTCACCTTGTCCCGCTGGATAATCTCCAAGGCCTTCACGGGGTCGAATTTAGGTAGCAAAGTCACCATGGCACCTGCGGTAATCGCGGCATTGAGGGCGCAGGTCTGGCCGAAGATGTGGAAGAACGGCAGGCCTCCGAAGAGCACATCCCCCAGGCCCATATCAAAAAGGTCCCGCGAGAGCTCCGCATTGCCGAGCAGATTCGCGTGGGTCAGCTCGGCCCCCTTGGGCCTTCCTGTGGTGCCCGAGGTGTAGAGGATCACCGCGGTGTCATCCGGCTCCACCTCCGCGAGCTCACTGATTGGATCGGTGCCAGCCAGCAACGGCAGCAGTTCCGCGTCAAGAGGTACGACGGCGGTGCCGGCGGCTTCGGCTCCCGGCGTCACCTGATCTAGTACCCCCTCCCAGGCGAAGGCCAAGGACGCCTCGGAGTTACGCAAGTGGTACTCCACTTCACGAGCCTTGAGCAGCGGATTGAGCGGCACCACCACGGCACCATAACGCAAGATTCCGTAGTAGATCACCGGCATCTGCGGTAGATTCGGGCTAATGAGCGCCACCCGCTCCCCGGGCTTCACCCCGCGCTTCGCCAAAAGACCTGCAACCTTGGCGCTGAGCCCGTCAAGGGCCGCGTAGCTCAGCTCTATCTCATCCAGTTTGATCGCCGTCGCTTCCGGCTGCCGGGCGGCACTATTGCTGAGGATGCTTGCCACATTTGGCATGGTGGTCTCCTTTGACGCGGCGAGCAATTGGCTCGGATCGGCAATCAGATATTTTTATCAAAGCAATTTAGATCCTGTTCTTTAATCGTAGCGCCCCTGTCTAGAGATCCGTCCTCAGATATTGAAATATTTTCGAATATATGTTCGAATACTCTCATGCGATGGGAATCCCAGCAGATCTCGACGGCGGAGCCACCTTCCGCCCAGAACGGTGCGGTCCTGCCCGAACAGCAGGTTCTCCAGACCGCGCTGATGCCGCTGAAAGGATTCCTGCGTTCGGTAAACACCCCGGATTTTGCCGGTGTGACTTTTCATGAGGTGCTCTCCAAATCGGTGCTGAACAAGGTTCCGCAAACCTCCTCCATGCCGTTCCAATGGACCATCAACCCCTATCGCGGCTGCTCCCACGCCTGCGTCTACTGCTTCGCCCGGAACACGCACACTTATTTGGATTTCAACCCCGGTCTGGACTTTGATTCCCAGGTGGTGGTGAAGGTGAACACCGTGGAAGTTCTGCACCGCGAAGTCATGAAGGCCAGCTGGCAACGGCAGCAGGTGGCTTTGGGCACTAATACCGATCCCTATCAGCGGGCCGAAGGCCGCTACAAGTTGATGCCCGGCATCATTCGAACCCTGGCTGACTCGGGTACGCCATTCTCCATTTTGACCAAAGGAACTCTGCTATCCCGAGACCTTCCGCTGCTCAAGGAAGCGGTTCGGCAGGTTCCTATCGGGATGGGTATTTCACTGGCCCTCACCGACGAGACAATCGCAAAGGTTCTGGAGCCGGGCACGCCTTCACCGAAGGCTCGTTTGAGCCTGATCTCCCGGTTACGCGAGGCCGGCTTGCCCTGCGGTGTGATGGCGATGCCCATCCTGCCCTGGCTCACGGATAGCGATGAAGCCCTGGACTCTCTCTTTTCCGCGCTCGCGGCCGCAGGAGCCACCGGTGTCACGGCGGGGGCCTTGCACCTTCGCCCCGGAACCCGGGAATGGTTTATGGCTTGGCTAGCCAAGCAGCAGCCGAAACTGGTGGGTAAATACCGACAACTCTACGGTTCGGGCTCTTACGCGCCTAAGGAATATCGGCAGTGGCTCGGCCAGAAGGTCCACGCAGCCAAGGCCAGACACGGCTTTGCGGGTAGCCAGGCCTATATGCACCGCACCGTTTTGGACGCCCGGACCGAGGAGGCACAGTATCCAGAAGGCAGCTTGCCTCTGATTGAGGCCAAGCCTCGGAAGGTCGCCGAACCTACCTTGTTCTAGAGCACTAGGCTCAGCCGCTCTTCCGGCGGAATTCGCGCTTGGTCGACGCAGAGGCATGCTCATGGCCGATCTTCGAACTCTTCGCGCCCTCCACAGTGGCGTGATGCTGAGCATTCTTCCGCTCCAAGGCCTCCCGGAACTTCCGTTTGGTCTCCTCGCTTGTGGATGCGTGCTCCTGGCTATCTTCAGCTTCTGACACAGACTTCTCCTCGCTGGAAAACTTACTAGGTCCCCCAGTCTGGCACAGTCCGGACTCGCGGCGCATGTGCTGGCTATGCCCGCCGCAGCCCGCTAGGCTCGCAGCATGGTCAACGAGGTCAAAACCATCAGCTTCGAACAAATCGCTCCGGTCTTCCCCGTCACCGATCTGGAGCGCTCCATTGCGCACTATTCGGCTCTCGGCTTCGAGGTGACCAAATACGAAGGCGACGAGGACTACGCCTACGCCAAAAGAGATAGGGTTCGGGTCCACCTGTGGCAAGCTCCGGGAATCGATCCGGAGACCAATTTCTCCTCGGCGTTCATTGAGGTCAACGATGCCGATGCACTAGCCGCGGATTGGAAGAAGGTCTCCGACGCTTCCACCTTGAACTGCCCCACCAGTCTCCCGGTGGATACCGAATATGGACTCCGCGAAGGCGCACATGTTGACCTAGACGGCAATCTGCTCCGCTTCGCTCACCGAATCGACTAAGAACTCAGTCCCACCGAGTCAGCCAACTCACTGGGCTGGGGCGTTCCAGCCCAGACAGATCTCCAACTCAGGGGGATCTGGTGTTGGGCTGGCGGCCGGGCTCAGCCCAGGACCCGGAGCAATCAGCCCAGCACCCGGAGCAATTCGGCGACAATCGGGAAATCAGCCGGGATCCAAGGCAGCGCCATGATCAACTCCGGATCACTCAGCGGCATCCAACGCAACTCATCGTGATCTTCCAAAGGTGTGGGCACGCCGTCGGCAATCGCCGCAAGCCAGAGCCGCATCACGGCACCTCCACTGAGTGGCCAGCCCTCCGCTGCAGAACCCAAGGCTGCATCGGCTGCAATAGGCAGTCCCTTGAGGGCGGCCGCTCGCACCGGCAGTTCAGCTCCCAGCACGGCTTCGATTCCCAGTTCTTCGACTAGCTCGCGGAGCAATCCCTGCTCGGCCTCTTCGCCAGGTTCAACCTTGCCACCGGGAAATTCCCAGAGCCCGGCCAGCGCCGCCGGCGCGGTCCGCCGTGCTACCAAGAGCCTTGTTGGCTTGCTCAGATCGTCGAGCAGCGCGGCGCCCACAATTAGCTTCTGCATCACCAGCCCAGTCTATGGGCGATGATGGATGAGTAGAGTCAGTTCACCAGCGGAAGAAACTAGATGCCACAACACGAATACTCCCCCAGACGGGTCGCCGGAGCCATCTTGGCTTTGGCGATTGGCGGCTTTGGCATCGGCACCATTGAATTCGCCATGATGGGGCTGCTGCCTAATGTCGCCGAGGGCATCGGGGTAAGCATTCCGGAAGCCGGGAATCTCATCTCGGCCTACGCCCTAGGAGTGGTGGTCGGCGCACCAATACTCGCGGCAGCGGCAGCGAAGCTGCCCCGCAAGCAGGTAGTCCTGGCTCTCATGGTGTTCTTTACGCTGGCCAATTTCTCCTCCTTTTTTGCCCAGGACTACCCCACTCTGATGCTCACCAGATTCCTCTCCGGATTACCGCACGGCGCATACTTCGGGGTGGCTGCGGTGATTGCGGCTTCCCTGGTAGCCCCGACCAAGCGTGGCCGGGCGATCTCCATGGTGATGTTGGGGCTCTCCATCGCCAATGTGGTGGGTGTTCCCTTAGCCACCTTCATCGGCCAACAGTGGGGTTGGCGACTGCTCTTCATTATGGTGGCCGTGATCGGCGCGATCACGGTATTGAGTATTTGGTGGGTGATCCCACACCAGCCGGCGGCGCACGATGCTTCCTTCCGCGGCGAATTGCGCGCACTCAAGCGTCTGCAGGTCTGGCTTGCCCTGCTGATTGGCATCGTTGGCTTCGGCGGATTCTTCGCCACCTACGCCTATATCGCTCCGACCATGACCGAGGTCACTGGCTTGCCTTCCTCGGTACTGCCCTTCGTCGTCGCCCTCTATGGGGTAGGGATGGTGATCGGCAATGTGGTGGGCGGCCGGCTCGCGGATAAGTCCGTGATGGGCAGCATCTACCTGATGATGGGCGTTATCGCGGTGGTACTGCTGGTATTCAGCCTGGCGGTGCATCAGGCGTGGTCGGCGCTGCCGATGGTCCTACTAATCGGCGCCTCCGGCTCAATGCTGGTCCCCGCGCTACAAACCCGGTTACTTGATGCCTCCCCCGGCGCTCAGTCCCTGGCCTCTTCGATGAATCACTCGGCGCTTAATATTGCCAATGCGCTTGGGGCTTTTCTCGGTGGCCTAGTGATCGCCTGGGGCTGGGGTTATGTGGCTCCTGCCTTGGTGGGAGCCGTGTTAGCCGTGCTTGGCCTTGGCATCGCCCTGCTCAGTGGCTGGGCTGATCGCCGTCAAGCCTCTCAGCAGGCTCAGTAGGCTCAGACTCGGCAGATTCAGGCCGAGCAGGAGAGCTGAAGATGTCAGGTTCCAGATAGATCACCTTGGCAATCGGCACCGCGCTGCGCACCCGCTTTTCAGCCTCGTCAATGGCTCGCGCAATGCTGGCCCCGGTGGCAGCATCGTCCACGGCGATCTTCGCCGCGACTAGTAATTCCTCAGGACCCAAATGCATAGTCTTCAGATGGATGATCCGGCTCACGCCGGGGCCCACCAGGGCGGCCTCAATCGCCGAAACATCCTCTGCGGTAGCGGATTCGCCCAGCAGCAGTGACTTGGTCTCAATGGCCAGCACGATGGCGACCAGCACCAAGAGCAGACCGATCAGGGCGGTGCCCACAGCGTCCCAAACCCCATCCCCGGTAATCAGAGTCATCGAAACACCGAAGAGAGCAAAGAGCAGGCCGATCAGCGCAGCCGAGTCCTCCAGCAGTACCACCGGCAGCTCAGGTGCCTTGGCGGTACGAATGAAGTTGACCCAGCTCCGCTTGCCTCGGGTGTGGTTGGATTCCTTGATCGCGACGTAAAAGGAACGCCCCTCTAGTCCAATGGAGCCGACCAGCACCACGAGCGGAACCCACCACCAGGGACCCTCGAAGCCGTGTGGGTCGTGAAACTTCTCCCAAGCCTCATAGAGGGCGAACAAGCCGCCGACGCTGAACAACACGATGGAGACGATAAAAGCGTAGAGGTAGCGTTCGCGGCCGTAGCCGAAGGGGTGCTGCGGACTAGCTTGCCGTGCCGCGCGCTTGCCACCGACGAGCAGCAACAGTTGGTTTCCAGAGTCCGCCACGGAGTGAATCGACTCGGCGAGCATGGAAGAAGAACGCGTTAGTAGGAACGCCAGAAACTTGAGCACTGCGATCGAGAGATTCGCAATGAGAGCCGCAACAATTGCGCGACTTCCGCCTTCGGTGGACATCTGGTTTTCCTCTTCTACTGATTCATTTGCTCGTAATGAGCGGCTGCAATAACGCTACCGTGCGGTGCCGATCTTCCCAAGCGAGAGCAAAGGAATTTCACCAAGCTAGCGGCTCTTTCGCTGGCAGCGGAGTAAAATAGCTATACCAGTTCAACCAATAGGAGGAATCATGGGTTTCATTGGATGGATCATTCTGGGCTTGGTGGTCGGAGTCATTGTGAAGATGATCATGCCCGGAAAAGTCGGCGGTGGCTGGCTGACAAGTCTAATTCTTGGATTAGTCGGCGGCGTTGTGGGCGGATGGATTGGAAGCTTGCTTTTCAATTCCGGAAAAATGGAATTCTTCAACCTCGGTTCCTGGATTTTGGCTATTGTCGGCGGCTTGGTTGTTGCCGGTATTTGGGGAGCCATTACCGGACGAAAATCGAACGCCTGATTTTCATACTCGCCTGATGTTAAGGCTAGAAGGGCCGGTGCAATTGCACCGGCCCTTCTTTTTAATTCTGTTTTGGAATTTGGCTCTAAGCTCAGCCAAATCCGGTGGCTAACTTGGCCGACGTTGCGCCCTGGCACTGGCATAAAGACACACCGTGCCTGCGGTTCCCAAGTTCAGGCTTTCTGCAGCCCCGTAAACCGGAACCGCCACCCGATGATCGACAAGCTCCAGCTCCGCTGCGGAGAGCCCCTGCGCTTCATTGCCGAAGAGCCAAAGCGTCGGTGACTCTAGCTGATAAGCGGATTCCGGCGTCTGCTGCTCAAAGCTCCTAGCCGCGGATTCATCCTGCAACTGATCGAGATTGAGTGCCCCGTAGCCATCTGCGGCCAACACACCTAGTCCGGCCTTGCGGCATAGCGCGGCAACCGTGCTCGGATCCGCGCCAAGCACTACCGGCAGGTGGAAGAGCGAGCCCGCTGTGGAGCGCACCGCTTTCGGATTGTAAACATCCACACTGGAGTTACTGAAGATCACCGCATCGGCACCCGCAGCATCAGCCGCGCGCAGTAAAGTACCGGCGTTCCCGGGGTCTTGCACTCGACAAAGCAAGGCCAACAGCAGAGGCTTTGCGGCCAACACCTCGCCAAGGGGTACATCAACGAAGCGACAAACCGCAATAATGCCTTGCGGTTTGACGGTGTCCGACATGGCTGCCAGAACTAGTTCGCTGGCAATCCGCATTTGCAGCTGTGATCCGCCGGACTCCTGAGTCGATTCGAAGAACTCGTCGAACTCGGGATAACGGTCCAGACACTCGCGGCTAGCGTAGACCTCATCGACAACGGCGGTGCCACCGGCCACCAAGCAGTCTCGGTGCGCACGTAGTGCCTCCCGGACTGCCTGCGGACCTTCGACTAAGAATTGCCGACGCCGGGTACGCGAAGAGCGCCCGACCAGCTTGGCCACATCCTTAACCCGATCTGCTCGGGGGTTGGTCATGGCATCCGCGAGTGGGCGCCCTTCACGATTCACAGCGTTAGCTGGCTACCGGAGCGGAAGTATCCGAGGGCAGCGCGGCCTTGGCCAGCTTGACCAGGCCTGCAAAAGCAGCGGCGTCGTTGACGGCCAGCTCGGCCAGCATCCGACGATCAACCTCGATCTCAGCAGCCTTGAGGCCCTGGATCAGACGGTTGTAGGTCAGACCATTGGCGCGGGAAGCAGCGTTGATACGCTGAATCCAGAGCCGACGGAAATCGCCCTTACGCTTGCGGCGGTCGCCGTAGCTGTAAACGAACGAATGCAGCAGCTGCTCTTTGGCCTTACGGTACAGGCGCGAACGCTGACCCCGGTAGCCTTTGGCGCGCTCAAGAATAACCCGACGCTTCTTATGGGCGTTGACTGCCCGCTTCACACGTGCCACGTGCGTACTCCTTCATGTCATGCTCTCGGCCTAACGCTGACTACCAGATAGTGCAGTCGCTACCGAGAAGGCTTTAGTAACCGCCGAGGCGGTCGGTTGGTTTTAGACGCCCAGCATCCGCTTGATGGCTTTGGTATCTGCTTTCGCGACGATCTTGTCCGAAGCCAGACGACGGGTCAACGTGCTGGGCTTGTGCTCCAGGTAGTGACGGCGGTTAGCCTGCTGACGCTTCAGCTTGCCACTGCCGGTCAGTTTGAAACGCTTCTTGGCGCCACTGTGGGTCTTCATCTTCGGCATGGGAACCGATCTCCTTTTTCTGTGCTGCGCTATGCCGCCGGGCTCTGCTGAGCCGGGGCGAAGCTCTTGGTACTGATTATTCGGTTGAATCTTTGCTGCTCCGGCTGGCTGCCGGTTTGCTTGCTGCTGGCTTGGCTGCCGAGGGCTTGCTGGCCGCAGGTTTGGCGGCAGCTGGCTTAGCAGTGCTGGCTCGCGGAGCCGCAGGCTTGACCGCGGAAGGCTTAGCCGCCTCAGGCTTGGCTGCTGGCTTCGCCGCAACGGGCTTTACCGCAGCCGCCGGCTTGACGACAGGCTTAGCCTCCGCAGGCTTCACAGCAGCAGGCTTGACCGGTGCCTTCGGCTCCGGGGCTACCTCGGGCTCAGCAGCCTGGGTTTGAACAGCCTCGGGCTGAGCAACCTCGGGCTGGGATTCCTCCACAACCTCAGCGGGTTCCTCAACCGGGGCTTCAACTGCTTCGACGGGTGCTTCGGCTGTAACAGCCTCGGCTTCCGGCTCTACGGCTTCGGACTCTACTACTTCCTCAGCCTTTGGCTTGAGCGCTTCGGGAAGCAAATCTCCCAAGCTCTGCGTCATCGGGCCGGAGCCGTCGACGTCGATCTTGACCTTAGCTTCGTTCGCAGCTTTCGCTTCGGCTCGCTGAGCGGCTCTGCGGGCTTCCGCCTTAGCTTCGGCTTTGTTCTTCAGCGGCCCAATCACCATGACCATGTTCCGGCCGTCGATGCGAGGGGTGGATTCCACCACACCTACTTCGGCGACGTCCTCAGCGAAGCGCTGCAGCAAGCGGATTCCCATTTCGGGGCGCTGCTGCTCACGACCGCGGAACTGGATCATGGCTTTGACCTTGTCTCCGGCACCGAGGAAGCGCAGCGCGTGACCGGTCTTCGTCTCGTAGTCGTGCTTGTCGATCTTGAGTCGGAAGCGAATTTCCTTCAAAACCGTATTGGTCTGGTTCTTCCGGGCTTCACGGGCTTTCACGGCAGCTTCGTACTTGTACTTGCCGAAGTCCATAAGCTTAGCGACCGGCGGCTTGGCCATCGGCGCAACCTCAACGAGATCCAGATCCGACTCGGCGGCCAGGCGCAGGGCGTCTTCGATGCGGACAATGCCGACCTGTTCGCCAGCTGGTCCTACCAACCGCACCTCCGGGACGCGGATTCGATCATTGATTCGTGGCTCGCTAATGTGTGACTCCTGTAGGTCTTAGGTCAGGTCCAGACACCGGACATAAGAGAAGGCCTCCAATTGCCGGTGCAATCGAAGGCCTCAAAGATCAGGCTAACCCGGGCGAAACCGAGTTGCCGACCTGTACCTGGCAACTCCGGCCCGACTCTAAGAGCCAGCGCATTCGGGTCGACAGGTGGGAGAGTTCTCCGCTTGCTAGCCAGGGCCGCTCTGCAAAGCTCAAGGAAACCTGAGCAGACACAGAAAAATAACGACTTCCAGCCGGTCTATGACAAGCTTAGCAGTATGAGCAGCTCCGAAGATAATCTGGCTCCCCGTCCGGAAGATATTGAACAAGCAGCGGTGATTCGCGATATCGCCGAAGTTCCGGCCATTGAGGTGATCAATACGGCAGCTGTACACCTGATGAGCGCGGCCGCGGTCAAGGTTGGCCTGGCCGAAGGTCCCGATGCCGAAGCTCTCACCGATCTCGATGAGGCCCGTAAGTTGATCACCGCCTTGGCCGGCTTCGTCACCGCCGCCGCTCCGGAAATCGGCAGCCAACACGCCGGACCCTTGCGCGACGGTCTCCGGTCCTTGCAGCTGGCCTTCCGCGAAGCATCCCTGCTGCCCGATGCCCCTGGGCAAGGCCCCGGAGAAAAGTTCACCGGCCCCGTCAACTAACTCTCCCAACTATCCCCTCCACCCATCTGTCCCTTCAGCCAACCCAGCTATCCCATTCGGTGTTACCCGTGGGGCAGATGTGCACTCGGACAAGCAACTTCCGCAACACCTGCACCACCCAGTGGGACAGATGGGTGTGCACAGTGGGACAGATGGGTAAAAATCGTTGGCCGGGGGGCTTAGTTATTGGCCAACTTAGCCGCTGGTCGCCGTCGTAACCATTGGACTAGCAGTCCCACCAGCGCGAGTGCGGCGGAGAAAACTCCGACGGCGGCAAAGCCACCCCAGGGTCCCACCAGGTCGATGGCCGCCCCGGCCAGCGGTGCGCCAATGGCACTGCCCAAGGTGATAGCGGAGCCGTACCAGCCCATTGCCTCCCCTCGGCGTTCCTCCGGGACCAGGTTTGCCACCCATTCCGAGCTGGCAGAAAGTACCGGGGCACAGAGCAAACCCGCCGGAATGCTGAGCAGGGCAAGCGCCCAGGTCTCGGTGGCGAAGCCCATCGGCACCGTGAGCAGAGCCATCACTGCGAGCAGCCAGAGTGGATTGATCTTCCGATGCAGAGAACCGTAAATCAGTCCGCCGACAATGGATGCCGCGCACCAGAACACAAAGACAATGCCGATCTGCGACTGCTGCTCGTGCTCGCGGAGCACCGCTACGATGCCCACATCCGTTCCGGTCAGGGTCATCCCGACACCCACGGAAGCAGCCAGCACCGCCAACACCGCAATCGTCAACCAGCTCAAGTGGCTATCGATCCTCCCGCGCAAGCGGTTTAGCGGCCCGGTGC